>NZ_JAEUAX010000020.1 GCF_019511645.1 Microbacterium ureisolvens
GGATGGGCGGGGGCATGGGCGGCGGCGGCCGTCGGCCATGATCCTGGCGTTCCGGTCGCCGCCCGTGCTTGTTAGCGGGCTCGGCCGAACGTGGGAACTCCCTCCGAATGCGCGCTCTGCGGCGCGGAGGGGTTGCATCTGCCGACCGATCTCGGAATCGTGGCCGGTCCGGAACCGCAAACGGAAAGGAAAAGCATGCTCACGCTGACCCAGACCGCCGCCGAGGCCGTCAAAGAGATCGTCGCCCGAGTGCCTCTCGCCGAAGACGGCGGTGTACGCATCCGAGACACGGGAGGCTCGTCCGGATTCGAGTTGAGCGTCGCGCCCGACCCCGGGCCGCACGACACCGTCGTGATCGAAAGCGGCGCCCGTGTCTTCCTCGACGAGACCGCCGCGATCGCACTCGAGGACCGCGTCCTCGACGCCGAGCTCGCGAACGACGGCTCTGTCCGCTTCGCACTCGGAAACCAGGGCTGACCGCAGCGCTTCGAGGCCCCGGCATCCGTTATCGGATGTCGGGGCCTTCGCATTCTCGCGGGCATCAGGCGGTTGCGAGCTGGACGTTGGCCAGTTCGCTGCCGTAATGCTGGCGCATGCCCGTCTTTCGCTCGAGATCTTCGATGACCGCGGACGCGAAGTCCACCCCGTACAACGCGGCGCACGAGCCGAGCCCACCGGGCGAGAACACGTTGACCTCCATCAGCTTGTCGCCCGCGATGTCGAGCCCGACGAGGAACATGCCGTCGAAGAGGAGCTTCGGGCGCACGGCGTCCACGAGATGCAGCATCTCGTCGGTGACCTTCACCGCCTCGGCTTTGCCGCCGGCGGACATGTTCGACCGCACGTCCGCCTCGTTCGGGCGCCGGCGGAACGCGGCGTACACGCCGTCGATCTCCAGCGGCCGGCCGTTCATGAGGAACATCCGCACGTCGCCGTCCTTCGCCGCGGGAAGGTACTCCTGAGCCACCACGTAGCCGTCCCGAGCGATCGCCTCGACGATCTGCGCGATGTTGGGCTCTCGCTCCATGTCGACGAGGAACACCCCGGAACCGCCGGAGCCCTGCAGGGGCTTGAGCACAGCACGCCCTCCGAGCTCACCGATGAACTCACGCACGCGGTCCTCGTCGCGCGTGATCAGCGTTCGCGGCCGCACCACCTCGGGGAACTGCTGGAAGTACGCCTTCGACATCGCGTCCGCGAGAGAGCGCGGATCGTTGACGACCAGGACGCCGGTCTCGGCGACCATCCGCCCGAACGCCAGCCCCGCCGTACTGGCCCACGCACTGTCCCCCGCTTCGGCCGCGGGGTCGGCACGGAGCATGAGCACATCGAAGTCGGCGAGCTCCGTGCGCTCACGCGGCGCGGCCTGCACGTCTTCTAGGTAGCGGTCGAGAGACCGGTAGCGCTTGCCGGCTGTCGCGGTCGCGGTGATCGCCGAAAGCGATCCGTCCGGTTCGTAGCCGAAATCGCGAAGACCCATGAGACACACATCGTGCCCGCGTCCGGCAGCGCTCATCGCGAGTCGGGTCGTGGAGTAGATGGGCTTTTCCGTGGCGATGTCGTTGACGACGAAGCCGATCTTCATCGGGGCTCCTCCGGGGTCGGATGGACGTGCGCCGGCGGAGTCCTGACGCTCCGCGCCGCTGTGAGGTTCATGGTCCTACGCATTCACCAGCGAGACCAGGTCGTCGGCGCGGGCGGCCTCGCGGAGCCTGTCGGCGGACTCGGCGTCCGACAGGTACCGCGGCATGATGCGCGCGGGCGCGAGGAGCTCACGTTCTGCGAGCTCCTGGACGAGAGGCAGGTCCTCGAGGGAGAACTTCCCGAGGAAGAGGAGGTCGAGCGCACCGCCGCGCGCGACGTGGTCCAGCAGCGCCAGCAGGCCGCGCAGATAGATGGCGTCCTTGGTGAAGCCGCCCGCGCGATACACCCGCATGGCGACGCTGTAGGCGCTTCCGGCGGGCAGTCCGTGACCGGTGAGCAGACGGTGCGTCTCGACGAAACTCGCGCCGCCCACCAATGCGTGCACGGCGACGACCCGCGCCGCGAGCTGACGCAACCGCGACGCGGTGAGCCCGCCGCACGCGATCTCGGCGAGCACGGCGAGGCCCTCCTGGGTTTCGTCGTAGTGGGCGAGCCCCGCCCCGAGCATGTGGATGGGCTGCGCGAGTCCGTTCACGTGCGTCACGAGATGCGTGCCCACCTCATGCTGGAGGAGCGCGTTGACGCGGGCGCCGGCCACCGCCGCATTGTGCGAGATGAGGAGCGTGCTCCCTTCGACCAGGACGCCGGAGACATCCTCGCGGATCTCGGCGTGCAGCTCGGCATCCGGATCGATCGATCGGTAATGTGCGATCTCCGCCCTGGCTGCGGCGAGGAATTCCTCCGCGCCAACCGAGTCCCGCTCCAGCTGCCCGTGCGGAAGCCGGCTCAGAAGGTCGTCAGCGGTCTCCACGAGCGCCGGCAGCACCGGCCCGTACTGGGCGATCGACAGCTGCAGGAATTCGGAGGTGTTCCGGGCGCGGAGCATCTCCACCCGGAGCTTCATCTCGCGCTGGCGGTTGCGCAGCAGTGCCGCGAGCGTGGTGTCCGTGACGGCGTCCAGCGGCAGCGCCGCCACCTGCGCATCGAGCACATCAGGGTCGACATCCAGGGTCCGGTACTCGAAGACCGGGTCGACCTCGGGGTGGGCAAGGAACCGCGCACGGATGTCGTCCGCGTTCACCGGTGTCATCTCGAGGAGGAACCGCACCGTGCCTGCGAGGGACGCCATGGCGTGGTCGGCGGCAAGGTCGGCAGCCGAGAACGCGCCCTTCTCGATGACGTCGGTCTCCGGCCCGCCGGCGTCACGGACATGCGTGGGATCGGTGGTCATAGCGTCTCCACCTCGATGAGCGCCTCTCGCAGAGCGGGGATCGTCGACGCCACGGCGCGTGCGAGTTCGTCGATACGAGCCTGGTCGGCTTCGCCGGTCCATTCGTCCATGAACGTCTTCTTGAACTCCAGTGCGAGCACGATGCCCCGGTCGCGGTAGCGGGCGTGCGTCCACGCGGCGAGCTGCTGCCCGCGGAAGCGGACATTTTCGCGCACGTCGAGCGGTCCGGCCGACGTGCCGGCCCGTGCGAGCGACTCGATGAACGCGTCGACGACGGATCCGAAGCGGTCCCGGTCGAGCGAACCCGTGCCGACGTTCACCTCGGGATTCTCCGCCCACGGAGCCGGGGCGGCGTCCGCGCCGTCGCGCCGGTGATTGTAGGAGTGGATGTCGAAGACCACGAAAGGTCCTCGCTCGGCGACCGCGTCCAGCCGGCGGCCCAGCGCCGCGTAGAACGCGTCGTACACCTCGAGGGATCCCGCGACGAGGGCCCGGTCGAGCGGTGGGTCGCGGACGACCTCGAGCCCCCACGCCTCCTCCGCCGAGCGGTAGACCGCTTTTTCCCGCGCGCGGTTCAGGTCGACCTCGAAGCGCGACCGGTGCACTACGACGCGGGCGGGGACCAGTGCCCCGATCTCGTCGGTGTGCGGGTCCTCTTCACGGACTCGGTCTTCATCGGGCAGGACGAGCTCGGCCGCGACCTCCGCGCGGATGTCGTGCCCGTTATGGATCGCCGTGGCGATGAACTGGCCGCTCCAGTCACCGAGGAATTCGAACGCGGACCGCTCCGTGTTGACCATCAGCCCATTGTTTTGCCGCGCGCAGCTGGCCCTCAAGGGCTTGACAGGGTCACCGAGTCCGGACACCCGTGTGGCACGCGTCTGTCCGAGGGCACACGGGCTCGGCGCCATTGCTGGGTAGAATCTTCAGGCCAGCCTCTGTAGCTCAATGGAAGAGCAGTTCCGTCCTAAGGAAACGGTTGGGGGTTCGAGTCCCTCCAGGGGTACAGTCCCCCTTTGCCTTTGACCAGGATGCTGTGCGCGCGGCTCAGGCGAAAGTGCGGCGTGCGGCGAGGAACCGGGAAGCCGCGACGGCTATTGGCCCGGTAGTCGGGACACCGACTTCCCAGCGCGGGATCGGGGTTTAGAGCCCACCTTTGCCGATGGAGGATGCAACGGGCCCAATTTACGGGCGTTCAGCGAGAGAGCCGTCAACCTCGCCCGCACCTGAGAACGCTGCGTGCTGGGAGGGGGATCATCGTGATGCTGCGACGCTGCGCCATATGCCTCAGGTGTACGACTCGAGATCCCACACGGCGTCATGTGATTCGCGGGCAACGCTCCAGCGGTCTTGTTGAATGGATCGACCTGGCTCCGGCGGGTTCCCGAGCCGTCGCGCTCCACCGCCTGGACCGCATCCCCGCGCCGAGCGCCCAGGCCCGAAGATGTCACCAGGAGGCGACGGGCCACCCCTCGGCATCCCATTCGAGCGGCGCGAGGCCGAGCCGGAACTGGCCGCCCAGGTCGGCGTCGTACCAGTGGAAGGCCAGAACGCCGTGCGCGACTGATTGACCACCCGGCCCGACGCGCGACCGGTCGCTCTCAAGGAGGATCGAGCCGCCACCCTCGAGGAGCGGCACACCCTCCCGGTCGAGATACGGCCCCGTCGGAGCATCTGCCCGGCCGACCGCGATGCGATAGGTGCTGTCGGCTCCACGGCAGCAAGAGTCGAAGGAGACTAAGAGG
Organism: Microbacterium ureisolvens; assembly: GCF_019511645.1. Classification (GTDB taxonomy): domain Bacteria; phylum Actinomycetota; class Actinomycetes; order Actinomycetales; family Microbacteriaceae; genus Microbacterium; species Microbacterium ureisolvens_A. Next base: position 4,621 of record NZ_JAEUAX010000020.1, read on the forward strand.
AACCAGTCGCCGTCGTGCTCGACCAGATACGGGGCCTCCACTGCGTTGGGCGGCACTTGCCGATCGGCGATCCGCAGCGGCTCGCCGTCACCGGCGCGCAGCCCGCTCGGCCACGCCAACTCGACCATGCGGATGCCGCTCCAGAATGAGCCGAATGTCATCCACGGCGTGCCGTCATCATCCGTCGCCACTCCCGGGTCGATCGCGTTGAAGTCGTCGGCGCTTGTAGACGCGATGACGGCGCCACGATCAACCCATTCGTAGTCGGGATCCCCGGGGTCGAGCGTCGCGTTTGTCGCCAGGGCGATGACGGACGTGTTCTTCCCGAACGTCGAGGCCGAGTAGTAGAGGTACCACGTGCCGTCGTGCTCGACGAGCTCCGGCGCCCACAGGTTGTCGACGCCGTTCACCTCCTCGCGCAGCCACGCGGGCTTCTCCTCCCACACCTCGCCGGCGTAGCGCCACGTGCGTCCGTCCGTCGAGGAACGCACCTGGATGTTGCCGTCGGCGACGGTGCCGCTGCCCGTCGAGTAAACGAACCACTCGTCACCGTCCTTCGCGAGCGCGGGGTCGTGCGTCGCGAGGTCGCCCGTCAGCTGCCACGAGCCGGCCGGGGCGCACGCCACGAGCGGGGCTGCGAGGGTGAGCGCGGCTACGCCCGCAGACAGCAGCCGACGGATGCCCCGCACGCCGCGCTGCGGTGCGCCCGAGGCATCCGTCGATCGGGTGTAATCAGCCGAGCGCAATGGCGGTCCAAGAGACCGGGGGAAGCGTGACGGTCAGCTCACCCGCGTCGGTCGAGACGGAGTCGTTCGAGCGGGGAGCGACGCGCTCGCGGTCTTCCAGCGTGTTCTTCGCGTACACGTCGTCATCGGACAGGGTGTGGGTTTCGAGCACCGAGACCTCGCCAAGTGCCGCGATGTCGATCGTGATCGTGACGGCTTCGTCCTGGCTGCGGTTCACCAGGAACACCGCCGAACGCCCCGACTGGCGGTCGAACGTCGCGACGGCGTCGACGAGGGACACCTCCCCGTAGACCTTCGTCTCGTAGGTCGGCGACTCGAGCTTGAGCTGCAGCGCCTCGCCCTGCGCGAGCCGCGATGTAATCGAGAAGGGGAAAAAGGTGGTCTGCCGCCACGCGGGACCGCCAGGCTCGGTCATGATGGGCGCGATGACGTTGACGAGCTGCGCGAGCGACGCACTGGTCACCCGGTCGGCGTGCTTGAGGAGTGAGATCATGAGGTTGCCGAACACGACGGCGTCGGCGACCGAGTACACGTCCTCCAGCAGGCGCGGGGCGACCGGCCAGTTCTCGATCCCTTCGATCTTGTCCACGCCGTGGAAGCGGTCGATGTACCAGACGTTCCACTCGTCGAAGGAGATCTCGATCTTCTTCTTCGACCCCCGCACCGCGCCGACGTGATCAGCCGTGGCGACAACGGTCTCGATGAATCCGTCCATGTCCACCGCCGAGGCGAGAAAGCTGCCGAGGTCGCCGTCGCGCTCCTCGTAGTAGGCGTGGCACGAAATGTAGTCGATGTCGTCGTACGTGTGCCCGAGCACGACGCGCTCCCACTCCCCGAAGGTCGGCATGTGGGCCGACGACGATCCGCAGACCACAAGCTTGAGCGACGGGTCGACCTGGCGCATCGCTTTGGCCGTCTGCGATGCAATCTTGCCGTAGTCGTCGGCGGAGCGGTGACCGAGCTGCCAGGGGCCGTCCATCTCGTTGCCGAGGCACCACATTTCCACGGCGAAGGGCTCATCACGCCCATTGGCACGACGCTGCTCACTGAGAGTGGTGCCACCCCGGACGTTGGAGTACTCGAGCAGGTCCAACGCCTCAAGAGTGCCGCGGGTGCCAAGGTTGACGGCCATCATGAGGTCGCTGCCGACCTTCTCGAGCCAGTGCGAGAACTCGTGCAGTCCGACCTCGTTGGTCTCGGTAGAGTGCCACGCGAGGTCGAGGCGCCGGGGGCGCTCCTCACGAGGTCCGACGGAGTCCTCCCACCGGAACCCCGAGACGAAGTTGCCGCCGGGGTAGCGGATCGTCGAAACCCCGAGCTCCTTGACGAGGTCGACGACATCGGCGCGGAAGCCGCAGGCGTCGGCCGTCGGGTGGCCCGGCTCGTAGATGCCGTCATAGACGTGGCGGCCGAGGTGCTCAACGAACCCGCCGAAAAGGCGGCGCTGGATGGGGCCGACCGAGAAGTGGGGGTCGACGGTGAGATGTGCGGAACGCATGAGTGTGCTTTCTGTTCGTGGGAACGGAGTACGGAGGGGGATGACTAGCGGACGCTGCCCACGGCCAGCCCGCCCTGCCAGTAGCGCTGCAGGAAGAGGAACGAGAGGAGGAGCGGTAGCACCGAGATGAACGCGCCGGTCGTGATGAGGTTCCATACCTGCTCGCCGCCGGCGCCGGCGTTTGAAAGGGCCAGCCAGCGGTTGAGACCCACTGTCACCGGAAGGAGATCCGGATTGGTCAGTACGGCGAGCGGGAGGAAAAAGTTGTTCCACGTGCCGACGATCGACAGAAGCAGCACCGTGATGATCGCCGGTCGCAGGAGCGGCACGACGATCGTCGCGAACGTGCGCCACTCCCCTGCGCCGTCGATGCGCGACGCCTCGAGTAGCTCGTCGGGCACAGCATCCTGCGTGTACACCCGCATGAGGTACACACCGAACGGGTTCAGCAGCGACGGCAAGATGACGGCCCATGGCGTATTGATGAGTCCGTACTGGCTCAGCAGCATGAACGTCGGGATCACAAGCGCCGTGAGGGGGACCATCACTGAGCCGAGGATCATGCCGAACATGACGCCACGTCCGCGGAATCGGTACTTGGCGAAACCGTACCCCGCGAGCACGGCGACGACTGTCGCACCGATGCCCGCGCTGAACGCATAGAGGAACGAATTCGCAAGCCAGCGCCAATAGATCCCGCCCTGGTGCTCGAAGAGCCCGGCCACGTTCGTAAAGAACGCGGATGGGTCATCGAACCAGAAGGCGGGGCTCGAGAAGAGGCTCCCGGTGCTCTTGGTGGAGGCGACGAGGAGCCACCAGATAGGGACAATGAAGTAGATCGCCATGATGATCAGCAGCACGTGCGACCCGATGCGGCGGCCGCCGGCGGCGCGGCGGCGCTCGTCACGGGCAAGGCGCTTCTCTTCGCGACTGAGAGGCACGCGCTCGGTCGTCGACACGGTGCGCGTGTCGGGGAGCGATGCGGGGAGGACAGCCATCACTTGAGTCCGCTCTGTCTGCGGGTCAGGAAGAGGAACCCGAACGATCCGATGAACACGACGATTGCGAGCGAGAAGGCGATCGTCGAGGCGTAGTTGAACTGGCTGTAGCTGAACGCCAGAGCGAAGGCGTACATGTTCGGTGTGTAGTCGGCGGGCAAGGCGCCGGAGGCGACGCTGCGGAGCACCGTCGGCTCGGTGAAGAACTGCAGAGTGCCGATCAGAGCGAAGGTGAGGACCATGACCATCGACGACGAGATCATGGGCACCTTGATGCGCGTCGCGATCTGGATGCCATTGGCCCCATCGATGCGCGCCGCCTCGTAGATCGAAGGGTCTATCGCACGCAGAGCCGCGTAGATGACGATCATGTAGTAGCCCGACCATTGCCAGGTGACGACGTTGACCAGGCTGAAAAAGATCGTGCCGGACGACAGGAAGTCGGGCGCGGGCAGACCGAACAGGTCGAATATCGTTCCGGCAGGACCGAACCGGGGGCTGTAGAGGAAGCTCCACATGAGCGCGCCGATGACGACCGGGATGGCGTAGGGGGCGAATATGAACAGCCGCGACGTCTTGGCAAGCCACGTCGCCAGCGTGTCCAGTGTCAGCGCCGCGATGAGCGCGACGATCATCTGCAGCGGGATCATCACGATCGCGAAGAGTGCGACCCGGCCGAGTCCCGCGAGGAAGAGGGGGTCGGTGAAAGCCTTGAGGTAGTTGCCGAGGCCGACGAACTTCGTGCCGGTCGCCAGCGTCGAGCTGAACAGGCTCATGCCGAACGCGTAGACGAGCGGGAAGACGAGGAACGCCGCGAATATGACGAGGAATGGCGTGATGAAGAGCCAGCCGATGTTCTGGCGGCGATGGATGGCGCTGCGGCGGTGCGCGCTCGGTGCGCGCCGGGCCGTGGCCGGTCTGTCGACGACGTTGGTCGCCATGGCGGATCCCTTCCTTGGGTGCGGATTGGAGGTTCGGGCCGGCTCCGGTCGGGAGCCGGCCCGATGAGCTCACTCGAGGGTGAAGCCCTGGTCCTTGGCGTACTTCTCGAGCGTGGCCTGCAGGTCGTCGAGCGCCTGCCCGGCATCCTTCTTCTTGTCGACCACGACGGCGGTCACCTCCTGCTGGAGCTGGTCGTAGGCGTAGTTCTGGAACGGGCTGAACGTGGAGCCCGAGTAGCCTGCGGCCGCGGGGAGGAAAACCTCCTTGTTGATCTGCTGCCCGCCGAAGAACGGGTACTCCAGGTTCGCGAAGTAGTCCGACTCGAGGATGGGCTTCCACAGCGGGAACAGCGCCGCCTTCTCGATGCCGATCTTCCATGCCTCCTCCGTGCCGAAGATCTCCTTCGCGACGGTGGCCGAGGCCTCCTTGTCCTTCGCCTGGCTCGTCACGGCGAAAGTAGAGCCGCCCCAGTTGATCTGGACGGGGTTGCCGGTATCCCACTGGGGAACCGGAGCGGCGCGCCACTGCGCGTTCTCATCCGTGCCCTCAAGACCTTGCAGGTAGCCGGGCCCCCACGCAGCGGCGACGTAGATTGCGTAGGTTCCGTCGACGAGCATCGTGTTGTAGTCGGCCGTGAAAGCCTCGTCGACTGCGACGAGACCCTTGTCGGTCAGGTCCTGCCAGTAGGAGAGGACGTCCTTCGAGCCTTGGTCGTTGACGTCGATGCCGATATCGGTCGGGTTGGCGCTGTCGTACGTGAACGGCACGGAGCCGGACTGCGCGAAGAGCGCCTGAGTGTACGCGCGACCGTTGGGCGGGAAGTCGGCGAGCACACCGGGGGCGCCGGCATCCTTCAGCTTCCGCGCCGCGTCGGCAAACTCGGCCCAGGTCGTGGGCGGGGTGATGCCGTACTTGTCCAGGATGTCCTTGCGGTAGAGCATGCCCATGGGGCCGCCGTCGACAGGGATGGCGTACACGGCATCACCCGACGAGACGTCCTTCCACGCGCCCTCGGTGTAGTCGCCCTTGACCTCGTCGGCGCCGTACTCCGACAGGTCGACGAGGGCGTCCCGGATCGAGAAGCTCGAGAGCACTTCCGACTCGAGCATGATGACGTCGGGAGCGCCGCTGCCGGATTCGACCGCGGTGGAGAACTTGGTGTACTCGTCGTTTCCCTGGCCGGCGTTCGTCCAGCAGACCTGAACCTCGTCGTGCGTCTCGTTGAAAAGGTCGACGACATCTTCGAATGCGGGGTACCAGGCCCAGACGCTCACCTGCGTGGCGTCGGGCTGCTTGATCTCGTTTGTGCAGGATGCTGCGGCGGCCTCGCCGCCGGACGAGCATCCCGTCAGTGCGGCGGCCGTGACGACGACTGCGCCGAGCCCGGCAAGAACCTTCGACTTCATTGGCTGTGTGCTTCCTCTCGCGGTGCTGACACCGGTGTCTTTCGGAGTGGATGCGAGCAACTCTCGTGTGGGCGCCACACTGAGCCTTCGCGATCTGGAACGTTAAAGATTAACGTTCCAGACGAGAGCATGCTGGAGAACCAGGCATCCTGTCAAGCGCCGATTCGAAATAAGTGCGAACAGCGTCAGGCTATGCGCGCGGGCGCGGACTCGCGCTCGACGATGCGGAAGTCCGCCAGCTGCAGGCGCGCCGCGTGACCTGACTGCGGCTGGGCGATGCGATTGAGCAGCGTCTGCACGGCGGTACGTGCGATCCATGGCCGCCCAGGATCGACCGTCGTGAGCGACGGGATGGAGAACTGCGCCTCGTCGAGGTCGTCCCAGCCGACGACCGAGACGTCGTCGGGCACGTGCAGGCCTGCCTCCTCGAGCGCCCGCATAGCGCCGAGGGCGAGCGTGTCGTTGAGCCCGAAGACCGCGTCGAACTCCGCACCTCTCTCGAGCAGCTCGCGCATGGCGCGTGCGCCGTTGGAGCGATGCCAGAGAGTCGTGTACGCGACGATGTCGTCGTCGTACGGGATGCCGGCTGCCTCGAGGGCCTCCCGATAGCCTCGGAGGCGTAGACCCGCGGAGCCGATCACCTCCCCCTCGTGCGCCCCGACGACGGCGATGCGACGACGACCGGAAGCGAGCAGGTAGTCCGTGACAGCGCGCGCCGCCTCAACATTCTGCATCGTGACGTGATCGAGGGCACCGTCGAAGATGCGCTCGCCGAGCAGCACCATGGGGTAGGGCACGTCCAGCCGCGCGACATCCTCCTGGCCCATTCCGAGGGCGCTGAAGATGAGGCCGTCGGTGAGTTTGAGCCGGGGACTGCTCAACAGCTCCAGCTCACGCGTCCTGTCGCCGCCGGTCTGCTCGACGAATACGCCGACGCCGGCGCGCTCCGCCTCGGCGATGACTTCCGCCGCGAGCTCGGCGAAATAGCTCAATGCGAGATCAGGCACGGCGAGCGCGATGGCGCCTGTACGTCCCGAGCGCAGATTCCGCGCCGTCAAATTGGGGGTGTAACCCAGCTCCGCGATGGCTTGCTCGACCTTGGCGCGCGTCGCCGGACGAATATGCGGGTAGTCGCGGATGACATTGGAGACCGTTTGCATCGATACGCCCGCGAGCCGCGCCACGTCGTGCAATGTCGATGCCATTCATCCCCCTCGTCGGACACTGTAGCGCCATCTGGAACGTTGTAAGCAATCAATCGTCGGATCGCCAGTGCGATGGCCAGCATCGCCAGGACCCGCCTGCTCACCACGACAGCTCAAAACATCGACGCCGGTAGGCGAGCAGTTCCAGGCATGCCGCCATATTCACGTCGAATGAGCGCGGGTCGCGGCGACGGCTCACAAACCCGGATCACCTCGGCATAACCGGCCGTTCACTTCATCCCCTCGCATTCGCAGCGCTGGCGGTGCCGCTCGTGAGCTTCCTGGGTCTGACGATTGCGCTGTCGGGGATGGAACACACGCCCCTTCCGACCTGTGGGACCCAGACGTAAACTGCGCGCTTCTTGCCTCGGAGTCTTGTCTACAGCGTGAGCAATGCCACGACGCCCGGACGACGTTCCGCCGCACCGGGATGCGCGGGTGAGTTGTCCCGCCCGGAAGCCCAGGCGCTAGCCCGAAAAGGGGATGAGATAGGGACACAACCCAGGGGGTTGCGTGTTCAGGTGCCACAGAAGGTACGGTGTCGCGGTGCGCCGTCTGGCGCGGGTCGCGCATAGCGGCGGTAGACGCCGCCAGGCCGCTCGGTGTACGGCTCACGCACGAGCGCGAGTAGATCGTTGAAGGGTGCGAGGTCGCCCTTGGTTGCGGCGTCGAGTGCCTCCTCGACGATGTGGTTCCGGGCGATGTAGACCGGGTTGACGGCTCGGATGAGCCCACCGTCCGGCGTCAGCGCCTTCCATCTGTTCAGCCACGCGTCGAGTTCGGGCGCCGGTCCGAGGAAGCGGTCTCGCAGCGGGCGGTCGTCGCCTTCGGCGGCAGCGGCGAGGTCTCGCCAGAAGCCGGTGAAGTCCGCGCGGTGATCAGCCTGCAGGTTCAGTGCGGCGTCAGTCAGTTCGGTGACCACCGACGATTCGACGCGATCTTCTAGGCCCAGCTTGTCGCGGAACGCCGCGGCCCAGTGCGATCGGTAACGTCCGTCGAAGGTGTCGATGATCTCCACGGCGACCTCTTCGACTGTGGATCCATCGTCGGCCAGGAGCGGCGACAGCGCATGTCCGAGCTGCTCGAGATTCCAGCGCATGATGGCCGGCTGCTTGTCGTATGCGTACCGCCCGAACCGATCGATCGAGCTGAAGTACGCACCCGGTTCATACGCGTCCAGGAAGGCGCAGGGGCCGTAGTCGATGGTCTCGGCGCAGGCGAGGACGTTGTCGGTGCTGAGTACGCCGTGCACGAACCCGGTGCGCATCCACTGCGCGGTCAGATGTGCGCTGGCGTCCACGATCTCGCCGAGCAGTGCCCGATACGGGCGGTCGGCCCCGCGCGCCCGCGGGTAGTGGCGCGCGATGACATGATCGGCCAGGCGTCGCAGCAGCGCCGGATCGCCGTGTGCGCCGGCGTACGGGAAGGACCCGAACCGCACGTGACTGGACGCCGTGCGCGCCAGCACGGCACCGGGCAGCACCTGTTCATCGTGGTGGCGAGGGGCACCGGTGGCCACGACGGCGAGCGCCCGGGTGGTGGGCACTCCCAGCGCGTGCATCGCCTCACCCATCAGGTACTCGCGCAGCATCGGTCCGACGACGGCGTAGCCGTCCACGCGCGACATCGACGTCGGCCCGATCCCCTTCAGGTGCACGTCGCGAAGCCGCCCGGCGCGGTCGCGGCGTTCGCCGAGGAGCGCGGCGCGGCCGTCGCCGAGGATGGGCTTGTAGACGCCCCACTGGTGGCCCGCATACACCTGCGCCACGGGGGCGGCGCTGAGCCCGGATGATTCCCCGGTGAGGAAGCGCACGCCCGCGTCCGACCGCAGGTAGGCAGGATCGAGGCCCAGGTCGCGCGCGAGCTCGTCGTTCAGCGCCAGCAGACGCGGCTCGGGCGTGCGCACGGGCGCGACCTCGCGGGAGAGCTCGGGGAAGGCCTCCGCCCAGACTCGCTCGAGTACCGGCGCTTCGCGCGCCACGTCAGCCGCGCTGGCGCTGCAGCGCGCGAGCGAGTCGGGCGGCGGCTTCGGCGAGGCGGTGCTCGCCGGTGTCGCCGAAGGCGAGCCGCAGGTGGCGTGCGGCGTCCGTCCCGGGTCCGGAGGGGAAGAATGAGCCGCGCTGGTACTCCACGCCCTCGGCGCTCGCGTCGGCCGCGAGCCGGTCGGCGTCGACGCGGTCATCGAGCAGTCGCGGCCAGAGGAACAGGCCGCCTTCCGGCACCTCGACGTCGAACTCGCCGGGCGCTTCGCGTTCGAGCGCCTCGGCCAGCGTGCGCGCTCGCGACGCGTAGAGCGCGCGTGCCCGGTCGAGGGTCGCGTCGAACAGACCGGGCTCTTGGGTTAGCAGATCGGCGACGACGGCCTGCACGAAGGTCGACGAGTGCGAGTCCTGACGACTGCGCAGCGCGATGACGTCGGGCGCGAGCCACTCGGGCAGCACGAGCCACCCCAGGCGCAGTCCGGGTCCGAGCGTCTTGGTGAACGTGTTGACGTGGATGACGCGCTCGGAGTGGTTGAACGGCTCCTCCGCAGGGGCGGGTCCGGCGAAGCGCAGTTCGCGATAGGGGTTGTCGGCGAACACGACGAACCCGTACCGCTCCGCCAGTCGCACCAGCTCGCGTCGGCCCTCGAGCGCCAGAGAGCCCTGTGTCGGGTTGTGGAAGTCGGGCACCGTGTAGAGCGCTGCGGGACGCGCGCCGTCCCGCAGCAGCGCACCCAGCTGGTCGACGTCGATGCCGTGAGCGCCCACCCGCACCGGCAGGATGTCGGCCGCCGAGAGCTCGAGGCCCCGCAGGAACAGCGGAAAGATCGGATTGTCGACGGCGACGAGGTCGCCGCGCTCGACCGTCGTCTGGATAGCGAGCGCGAGCCCGTGGAAGCCGCCGTTCGTCACCACGATGCGCGATACCGCCACACGCTCCCGCGCCGCGATCCACTCGCGCAGCGCGGGGATCCCCTCCGTCCGCGAGTACTGCAGCGCCGGCTGGCCGGGCTGCGCGAGTATCCGCGCGGTCGCCTCGGCGAGCTCGGGCGCGGGAAGCACGGACGGATCCGGGATGCCGCCGAGCAGTTCGATCGCGTCCGCACGGCGTTCGCGCAGCGTCTGATCGCCGAAGCCTTTCGGAACGGAGAACGCCGACACGAGTGCGGTTCGTCGGGCGAGGGCGGGCAGCGTGTCGAGGGTCATCGAGGACTCCAGTTCTCAGGCGGTGCGGGCGAGTTCGGTGCGGATGCGCGATCCGGGGCGCGGGATCGCCGATAGCAGCGACCGGGTGTAGTCGTCCTGCGGGTCGGAGAACACGCTTTCGACGCGGCCGCTCTCGACGACCCTGCCGTGCTGCAGCACGGAGACGGAGTCGGCGACCTGCCGCACGAGCGCGAGATCGTGCGAGACGAAGAGGTAGGTGAGGCCGCGCTCGGCCTGGAGCCTCAGGAGCACTTCGACGATGTCGGCCTGCACGCTCACATCGAGGGCGCTCGTGGGCTCGTCGAGCACGATGACGTCGGGCTCGAGGATGAGCGCTCGCGCGATCGCGACGCGCTGCCGCTGACCGCCCGACAGTTCTGCGGGCCGCCGACGGGTGTGGGCCGGGGTGAGGCCGACCGCTGCGAGCGTCTCCGCCACACGCGCCGCGCGCTCGCGGCGGGCACCGACGCGGTACCGCTCGAGCGGTTCGCGCACGATGGCGCCGACGCGCCACGAGGGATCGAGGGAGGTGAACGGGTTCTGGTACACGAGCTGAAGATGACGACGGATGCCGCGCACCGCGTCAGCGCTGCGCCCGACGACCGATTCGCCGTCGACGAAGACGGTGCCGGCATCCGGTTGTTCCAGGCCCAGCAGGGCACGCAGCGCCGTCGTCTTGCCCGAACCCGACTCGCCGACGAGGGCATGGGTCGTGCCCGCGGGAACGGAGAACGACACATCGTCGAGCGCCTTCACCGCGCCACGGTCGGCGGAGAAGGTCTTCGTGAGACCCGACACCTCGATCCGCAGTGGCGCACCGCTGAGCGGCAGCCGGTCCGCGCGCAGCGCGGCGTAACGCTCGGGATTGAGCGCCGGCGCGTCCGCCTGCAGTCGAACCGTGTAGTCCGATCCGGGCTGCGCGAACACGTCGCCGGTTGCCCCGGCATCCTGCACTCGCCCGTCCTTCAGGACCACGATGCGGTCGGTGCGCTCCCCGGCGATCGCGAGGTCGTGCGTGATGAGCAGCAGGCCGATGCCGCGCTCGGTCTGCAGCTGGGTCAGAAGATCGAGTATGCGCTTCTGGATCGTGACGTCGAGCGCGCTCGTCGGCTCGTCGGCGACGATGAGCGAGGGCGCCGGAATCAGTGCCAGGCCGATCAGCACGCGCTGCAGCATGCCGCCCGAGAGCTGGTGCGGGTACGAGTCGTGGACGCGCTGCGGGTCTGAGAGCCCGACCTTCTCGAACGTATCGAGGATGAGGAGGCGCCGGGCCTTCGCGTCGCGCGGTTCGACGAGCGCCGCGGCCTCGTGGGCCTGCGCGCCGATGCGGCGGACGGGGTTGAGCGCGTTCGCGGGATCCTGGGGGACGAAGCCGATCTGCCGGCCTCGCAGCGGACGGAATCGCCGCTCCGGCAGCGAGAGCGTCTCGGTGCCCAGGAACTCGACACTGCCCCGCGCGCGAGCACCATCGGGCAGGAGCCGCAGAACCGAGCGGGCGATCGTGGACTTGCCCGATCCGGACTCGCCGATGAGCGCGAGGCTCTCGCCGCGGGCGAGGCTGAAGCCCGCGTCGAAGACGACCGGGGTCGATCCGTATGAGACCGACAGGCCTTCGACGCGGAGGAGGTCGGGGGTGGTCATGAGCGATCCTTCTGTCTGCCGGTCAGGAGGTCTTGCGCAGCCAGCGGCTGATGCGGTTGATGGAGAGCACCGTCACGACCGTGACGAGCGCCGGGTAGAGCACGAGCCACGGAGCACGGGGGTAGTCCTTGCCCGAGGAGATGAGCAGGCCCCAGTCCGACGCCGGCGGCGGGTCGCCGTAACCGAGGAACGCGAGCCCCGCGATGACGAGGATCGACAGGCCGAACTGCAGCACGGCGAGAGTCAGCACCGAGCGCGACGCGTTCGGCAGCACGTGCCGGAAGAGGATGTGGCCGCGCGAGCCTCCCTGGAGAGCGGATGCCTCGACGAAGACCGCCCGCCTGGTCTTGATGACCTCCGACCTCATGACGCGGGCGAACACCGCGACGGCCGAGACGCCCGTGGCGATCGCGGCGTTGATCGTCTGGAAGCCGAGCGAGCTGACGATGACCACCGCGAGAAGGAAGCTCGGGATGGCGAGGAGCACGTCCACCACGCGCGCGAGCGCGATGTCCGTCCACCCGGCGAAGAAGCCGGCGACCAGGCCGATCGCGCCGCCGACGACGACCCCGATCCCCACCGCTACGAGTGCGCTCAGCACGGAGGACTGGGTGCCGAACACCACGCGCGCGAACTGGTCGCGACCGAGCTGGTCGGTGCCGAAGACGTGCTCGAGACTCGGCGGCAGGAACTTGTCGGCCGGAACGCCGACCGCGGGATCGTAGGACGTGAACAGCGCGGGGACGCTCGCCCAGGCGAGCACGACCGCGAGGGCGATGAACGACAGCGCGACGGTCGGCGGCACGACCGCGGCGAAGGCGCGGCCGGCGGTGACGGGGCGTCGGATCGTGAGGGCTGCGCCGGTCATATGACGCTCACCTCCTCCTGGAGCGGGGTCCGGATCGGCTGCTCGGCGACGGGTGAGGCGTCGCGCGAGCGAAGGGTCCGCTCGAGGCTCACGCGCGGGTCGAGCAGGGGGTAGGCGAGGTCGGCGATGAGGTTGACGATCACGAAGACGACGGCCGCGAGCGAGACGACGGCTTGCAGCACCGGCAGATCCTGGCTGGCGACGGCGCGCTGCACGAGCGTGCCGATACCGGTGCGGCCGAAGATCGTCTCCGTGATGAGCGAGCCGCCCAGCAGCTCGCCGACGATGAGCGCCAGCACGGTGATCGTCGGCAGCGCCGAGGGTTTGACGAGATGACGCGCGAACAGCCGGGTGCGGCGCAGACCCTGTGAACGGGCGACAGCGACGTATTCCTGGCGCGACTCGTGATCGAGGTTGGCGATGAGTACCTCGGCGAGCTGGGCCGACACGGGGATGCCGAGGGCGATCGCCGCGAAGAAGGTGGACCAGGGACTCTCGGCGTCGATGATGCGGAAAAGCCCGAGGCCGAATGCGAAGACCTGGATCAGCAGCAGGCCGATGACGAAGTTCGGCACGGAGAGGAACAGCGACGGCAGCGCGCGCAGGAGGCCCTGCCCGTACTTCGCGGGCAGCACCTGCGTGCCCCACGCGATGAGCGCGGCCACGATGATCGCCACGACCAGCGCCGTCGACGCGAGGATGAGCGTCGACGGCAGCGCCTCGGCGATGAGCTGGTCCACCGGAAGGTTGGAGCGCAGCGAGATGCCGAAGTCACCGGTGAGGAACCGCGTCAACGAGGTCCACAGCTGAGTCAGCAGCGGCTCATCGAGCCCGTAGTAGGCGATGATGCGGTCGATGTCTTCCTGCGTGAACCCGTTGTCGGGATTCTTCAGCGTGCTCGACACCGGATCACCGGGAAGCACACTGATCACGAAGAACGTGAAGACATAGGCGAGCAGCACCACGACGATCGCCTGCGCTGTGCGCGACAGCGCGAAGCGCGCGTAAGGGGATTTCATCTCGGCATCCTCGGGATCGGGAACGGATGCCGGGGCGCCGCGTCCCTGGAGGAGGCGGCGCCCCGACGGGTCAACGGTCGAGCCAGGCGGTGAAGTAGTTCGCGTAGGCGAGGCCGTTGTACGTGACGTCCTTCACTTCGGGCGACTGCACATAGACGCGCTGCACGATCTGAGTGATCGGCGCGAAGTAGCCCTTCTCGAGGACGTACTGCTGCAGCTCCTCGAACACCGGCTCACGAGACTCGCGGTCCGTCGCGGAGGCCAGCTGCGCGGCGAGGTCGTTCAGGGTCTCGTCGCTCGTGCCGACCTTGAACCAGTCCTCGTCGCCCGGATTGCTCGCCGTCAGCACACCGGGGATGGTGCCGATGTCGACGAAGCTGCGGGTGATCTCCGTGGCCTGCAGGGTCTTGTTGTTGATGACCTTCTCGCCGTACGTCACCACGTCGTACGCCTCGATGTCGACCGTGAAGCCGATCTCGGCGAGCTGCTGCGCGACGAGCTCGTCGATCGCCTTGGAGGTGGCGAGATACGGGTTCGGGTAGAGAGTCAGCGCGAGCTGCTGCCCGTCCTTCTCGCGAACGCCGTTGGCGCCCTCCACCCAGCCGGCATCGTCCAGCAGCTGCTCGGCGAGGTCCGGGTCGTAGGCGAACGCATCAGTGTGGTCGGTAGCCTCGGGCACATTGCTCTGCACGAATGACTCGGCGGCGAACCAGTCCTCCGTGTAGACGGTCGACAGGATCTCATCGCGGTCGATGCCGTGCGTGAACGCCTGGCGCACCGCCTCCTCGCCGAACGGCGCTGCCGTGGTGTTGAGGGCATAGCCGTTGACGAAGCCGAGGTAGCGCGGCACCGCGACCTCGAAGCCCTCGTCCTTCAGCGCGTCGAGCTCCTGCGGCGACGCGTTGTACGCGACATCCGCCTGTCCCGACTGGACCGAGCCCGTGCGCAGCGTCGGCTCGGCCACGATCTTGTACGTGATCGTGTCGAGGTAGGCCGGGCCGTCGTGCTCGAGAGCCTCGGGGCCCCAGTCGTAGTCCTCGCGCTTGGTCAGGACGACGCTGTCGCCCTCCTTCCACGACTCGACGACGAATGGCCCGCTGCCGATGTCGTTCGACAGATCCGCCTGCTCCTCCGCCGGGAGCGCCAGCGACTCGGGCGAGATGAGGATCGATCCGTGGTACGCGAGCGTCGGGATGAAGCTCAGCGTCGCCTTCGAGAATGTCACCTTCACCGTCGCATCGTCGACGGCCTCCGCGCCGACGTAGTTCGCCGACGGGAACAGCCCGACGCGGGCGATGCCCTTGTCGGGGGCGCCCTTCGCCCAGATGTCGATGTTCGCGACGACGGCCGCTGCGTCGACCGGCGTTCCGTCGGAGAACGTGACGCCGTCCTTCAGGTGGATCGTGAACTCCGTCGCCGCGTCGTTCTGCTCCCAGCTCTCCGCGACCCACGGGCTGAGTTCGCCGTCGCCGTCGACGTAGATGAGCTTGTCGGTCAGGTGCCCCCACACGTGACCCTGGTAGCTGGAGATCGAGCTCGAGTTGGGGATCCACGTGGCTCCGAGCGAGTCGATGAGGAAGGTGAGGTCGCCGCCCTCCTTCGGCTCGTCCGAGCCGGCGCTCGCCTGAGAGGCGGCGCCGCCGGCGCAGCCGGCGAGGAGAGCGACGGCGGCGAGCGCCGTGGTGGCGACGAGGGCGGCACGTCGCAACGGGTGTCGGGTGCGGGTGGTCATGATGTTCCTTGCTGTGAGGGGTGCGGGTCGGCAGTGAGGCGGTTGCCGAGATGTCCGGGGCCAGAGGCCCCGAGGTTCAGAGGGCCTTGCCGGGATTGAGCAGTTCGAACGGGTCGAAGGCGGCTTTGACGGCGAGCTGGGCTTCGCGGCTGCGTGGCGAGAGCTCCAGCGCCGCGAGTTCCCGCTTGACCGTTCCGATGCCGTGCTCGCCGCTCACCGTGCCGCCCAGCGACAGCGCGAGGCGGGCGAGCTCGTCGGACGCGTCGTGGAGCTCCGCCGGCGGGACGAGTGGGTCGGCGCCGTCGGGGATGGGCCTGGTGATGACGGGATGGAGGTTGCCGTCGCCCGCGTGCGCGACGGCCCCGATCTCGACCCCGAAGCGCTCCTCGAGTTCCGGCAGCGCGGCGTAGACGTCGGGGATCCGCGACTTCGGCACGGCGATGTCGCCGCCGGCGAACCACGAGCGCTCGTCGAAGCCGCGCCCACCCCGGCGGAGTGCCCACAGCGCCTGGCCCGCAGCATCCGTCTCCTGGGTGACGCACCCGCCGACAGCCTCGAGGGCGTCACGAAGGTCGGCGAACTGCTCGTCGATCCCGTAGCCGTCGAGCTCGATGAGCAGGAGCGAACCGCCACGGATGCTGAGATCTGTGCCGCGGTGTCTATCGATGTTGGCGAGCGTGCGTCCGTCGAGGAACTCGATGACGGCGGGGCGCACCGAGCTGCGCGTGATGGCGGACAGAGCCGACGCCCCGGCCGCGGTCGAGTCGAAGAACGCCGACACCGTGCGACGGGCGACCGGGATGGGGCGCAGCCGGACGGTCGCACGGACGACGATTCCCAGCACTCCCTCCGAGCCGACGAACAGCGAGACCAGGTCGAGCCCGGTGACCCCCTTGATCGAGCGGTGGCCGACCGTTATGAGTTCGCCGTCGGCGAGCACCACGTCGAGAGCGAGCACCGACTCGCGGGTGACGCCGTACTTCGCGCAGCGCAGGCCGCCGGCGTTGGTGGCGACGTTGCCGCCGATCGTCGAGATCTCGTAGCTCGCGGGGTCGGGCGCATAGAACAGGCCCCACGCCGCGAGATGCTCGTTGAGCGCGGCGTTCAGCACCCCCGGTTCGACGACGGCGACCTCGTCGAGCGGGGCGACTTCCACGATGCGGTCGAGCCGCTCCGCCGAGACGACGAGCTGTGCGGCGGTCGCCGAGGCTCCGCCGGAAAGACCTGTGCCTGCGCCGCGCGGCACGATCGTGACGCCGTGTCGGGCGGCGGCGCGGACGACCTCCTGCACCTCCTCGGTGGTGGCAGGGAGCGCCACGGCGGGACCGGATGCTGCATCCCCGCGCGCCCGCCCCGTCGCAGCGTCGTCGAGGTAGGCGATCGTGTCGGCAGAGGGGGCGAGCACCGTGATGTGCGGGAAGCTCGTCGCGAGGTCGTCGAGCACGTCGGAGAGCGCGCTGATGCGCGTCGTGAGTTCGCTGACGGGGGCCGTGGCAGCCATGGGGGCCTTTCGCAAGGAGTGTCGAAGCGGAGCAGGTACCCCTCCGCGGCTTCCCCAGACGGTAGGGAAAGTCCTCGCGTCCGTGCGCTGCCTCATGTCACCCGGCGTCCGAGTGGGTCACGGCTCGTCGCACAACGTCACGCGACGACATCTTTCTGGACTCGGTTCAGCGAGTCCGCAGGTCGTCCTCTGCGAGGTCAGCGTGCGCGATAGCGGCGCCCCCTGCGCGCACGCGAAGCGCCGAAGTCGGCCGCGCGACTGGCGCCGGCTTGAACCAGCTCCCCGCACACGCGGCAGGCGATCGCCCGCCGATGGCCCGTCCTCCGTTCGCCGCACGCCGCGGGATCCGAATCGAGTGCGGGTGAGCTCCGCGCTCTCGTTTCGCCGAGCGCGGCTCAGTGGATCGTCTCGCCCCGCTCGAGCATGGCGACGTACTGGGCGACGCGGGCCGCACGGCTCTCTGGCCGCTTCAGGCTGCTCACGCGGAACGTCATCGCGAAGCGGTTCTGCGCCGACTGCGCGGCGAACGCGGCGGCGATCGCCGGGTCGGCGTCGAGTGCCGCCTGGAGCTCGGGCGGGATCTCTCCGTCGCGCTGACGGTAGGCGGCATCCCATCGCCCATCTGCCTTCGCACGGTCGATCTCACGGAGGCCGGCCGGCCGCATCCGGCCCTCCTCGATCAGACGGGCGGCATGCTCGATGTTGACCTTCGACCACACCCCGCGCGGCCGGCGCGGCGTGAAGACCTGCAAGAAGTAGTCGGCATCCAGTGATTGCTTCTGCCCGTCGATCCAGCCGAAGCACAGCGCGGCGTCCAACGCCTCGGCGTATGTGATGCCCGGCTTGTTCGACGCCACCTTGCGGACGCGCAGCCTCACTCCGTCGGGATCTGGATCGGACTCCAGCCAGCGCTCCCATTCCTCGACGGTGTCCACGTGCAGCTCGGGCTTGGCAGAGGCGGCGACCATCCTCGAACGGTAGACCCTTGCGCCGACACGTTCGCAACGGGGGCACGGCCCCCGGGATCACGACGACCGGCGCCTCGATAGTGTCGACGCGTGAGCGAGCGTACGAGATCGATCGTCGCGTGGACGGTTGCCGGAATCGTGATCGCGGCAGGTGCCGTCGTGCTGATCGTCGGGTTGCTGACTCCGGTCACATTCGGCTGGTTCGCGTACCAACCGCTCGCCGACGCGATGTTCGTTCCCGGTGCCGGCGTGTTCTTGTCCCCCGTCACCATCATCGGGTGGGTCATCCTGACAATCGGGCTTCTGGCAGTCGCCTTCCTCGCCGGCCGGCGTACTGCGCGAGGGCGACCCAAACGCCCGAACTCCGATTCTGCGATCTGAGGCCAGCCACGGACAGACTCCACAAACGCGAAGTGCCCGCATAGCGATCGCAGGACTCACCCTTGCCGGGTTAGCCGTCAGCCCGGCTCAGTGGGTGATGTTGGTGAGGGGCTGGATGATCTGGAACATGCCGGTCATGTCGCGGCGCATGAAGCCGATCGATTCGTACAGGCCGGCTTCTGCGAGCTCTCGATGCTCCTCCGCGGTGGGAAGACGGTCCTCGAGCGACCACGTGGCTGTCATCGGCCGACCTCCTCACGGATATCCGAGGATCCGAGAGCGACGGCGCCATGCGTATCGATTCCGAACATCTGCCCTGGGGAGCGCAGGCCACGGAAGTACATATTGGTGTGCGCGACGATCTGCGCACCGGTGATCATGACACCGTCGTGCTCGGCATCCGTGGTCGTATGCGCGTCCGACACCAGCGTCACCTCGTATCCGCGTGCGGCGGCGGACTGCGTCGTGGTACGGATGCAGTAGTCGCTCTGCGCTCCGGCGACCACCAGCCTGGTTACGCCGAGCCCAGTCAGGATGTCGTCGAGGTCGGTGTCGGCGAACGAGTCCCGGTATGCCTTCCGCACCAGCGGTTCATCATCTCGCCGCCGTAGAGCCGGGACGAGCTGCCAAGACTCCGTGCCCTCCGCGAAGTCTCCGTGATCCTGCACCCACACGACCGGCACTCCCTCTGCGCGAGCACGGTCGACGAGCGTCGCGGTTCTCGCGACCACCCCTGCGGCGTCGACGCAATCAATCACCACTCCGACCTGCAGGTCGATCACGATCACGGCAGAAGATGACGAAACCACGACCACGATTATCTCAACGCGCCGCGGCGGTGACTGCGCCAGGACGTGAGCCAGAATCGGAGAGCGAGTGGCGTGCTTCGCCCGTGGACCCGTCGCGATGCCGCCATCCCCGTCGTGGATGAACCGAGTACTACGAGTTGATCTGCTCCACGACGTCGTCCGCGGACTTCTCGATCGCTTCGCGCAGCTTCTCGTAGTCATCGGCGTCGATCGCCTTGCTGATGCGCTTGTCCGCACGGCTCAGCGCCTTCTCCACGTTGTCCGCCCACTTGTCGTCGACCACCGCGACGACCGCCGAGGTTCCCGGCGCGAGGTACTCGTCGACGTCCACCCCGAACTGCTTCTCCTCGCGGTTCTTCTTGATCTTGCCCAGGATCGCCCCGACGCCAGCGCCGACCGCGGTGGCCGCGAGCAGCGGCGGCGCGAACAGGCCGACGACCACGCCGGCGCCGGCACCCCACGCGGCACCCTTGCCGACCGACTTGTCGCCGTGCTCCTTGACCTGCACCTTGCCGTCCTTATCGCGGACCAGCACGACCGCGCCGACGACCTCGTAGCCACCGGCGTCCTGGCCACTTCGCAGGGCCTGGTAGTCGTCGGATGCAGACGCGGTGTCGTCGTACGAGCCGACCACCAGCGCAAGGTTCTTCGTACCCATAGATCCATCTCCTTCGGTCGATCACGAAGGCGACCGATCTCGCCGCCTCCGGCTCCGGGTCATCAAGGTGCTGCGATCCTATTGCGGCGCCCGCTGCCCGACCAGAGTCCGACGAAGGCCGAGGGACCAGACCGTCGCGGTTCCTGTCAAGGTGCCGCCCACGTCGCCCGCCGGTTCATACGATGAGCCCATGGCGCTGAACGAGCACGACGTGCCGGCGACGAAGCCGAGGCCCGCCGCGCGCCCCGCGAGCGTTACGAGGCAACGCGTCGCCGTCGGCGGACTCGCATTCCGCGTGCTCGCTTCTGCCTCGCCGGCCAGCCGAGAACCAGCGATCGTGCTTGTACACGGCATTGGAGTCTCACACCGCTACTTGTCACGGCTGCACGACGAGCTCGCCGGCCACCGCACCGTCGTATCGGTGGATCTGCCCGGGTTCGGCGGTCTCCCAAAACCCGGCTACGACGTCGACGTGGCGACGATGGCCCGCGCGCTCGGACAGCTGCTGGAGGGGCTGGCACTCGGCCCCGTCGCTCTCCTCGGCCATTCGATGGGGACGCAGTGGGTCGTCGAGACCGCACTGCAGCGGCCTGAATTGCTGACCTCGGTGGTGGCGATGGGCCCCGTGGCTGACGCCCGGCACCGGACGATCCTCCGGCAGACGCGCGCGCTCACGGTCGACACCCTCCTGGAGCCACCCACAGTGAACGCCATCGTCTTCACCGATTACCTGCGCTGCGGCGTCCCCTGGTACCTGACTCAGCTCCGCCATATGCTCACGTACCGGCTTGAGGACCGCGTCGCTCTGCTCACGGTGCCCCTCCTCCTCATCCGAGGCGGCGCCGACCCGATAGCCGGCGTGGACTGGTGTCGGCACCTCCGCCACAGAGCTCCACGCGCCGAACTGGTGCAGATCCCAGGACATCACCACGTGGTGCAGCACTCCGCGCCGAAAGCGGTTGCCTCGGCGATCCTCTCGCTCACGCCCTGACTGACGAGAGGCCAGGACCCGCCAGGCGCCCGAAGCCCGACGTGCCTGGCGACAGCGGCTGAACGCCCTCGCCGCCGAGGAGCGGGGCCAGATCATCAACTAGCGGGGTTCCGCGGCCTGCACGACATCTGCCGTGTGATAGGTGAAGACCAATCGTGCGGGAACGGTGCCGGCGAGCACCTCGTCGACGGAGTCGTTCACCTGGTCGAGATCGCGCGTCTGAGTGATGACTCGGGTACGACCGGCAGCGTGAAGATCGAAGACCTCGACGAGGTCCTGCCGAGTGCCCACGATCGATCCGATCACGCTGATGCCCTTCAGAACGGTGTCGAACACGGGCAGCGTGATGGTGCCATCTGCGGGCAGCGATACCAGCACGAGTCGGCCGCCGCGATTGAGCGCCTCGAAGGACTGACGGAAGACGGCGGGTGCCACCGCCAAGACGACAGCCACGTCCGCTCCCCCGAGGTCGCGGATCTCCTGGACAGGGTCGGTGGTCTGCGCGTTCACGACGTGATCGGCGCCGAGCTCTGCGGCGAGCGCGAGCTTTTCCTCCGTCACGTCCACCGCGATGACCTTCGCGCCGACCAGCCGCGCGTACTGCACGGCGAGGTGCCCCAGGCCGCCGACGCCGAAGACGGCGACGGTCTCGCCCGTAACGACGCTGGCATTCTTGATAGCCGCGTACGTCGTCACGCCCGCACATGTCAGAGGCGCAGCATCCAATGGGGTCACCCCGTCCGGTACGGGTACCGCATACCTGGCGTCTGCCAGCATGTACTCCGCGTACCCGCCGTCGACGGCGTAGCCGTTGTTGTATTGCTGCTCGCAGAGGTTCTCGCGCCCGTCGATGCAGTAGCGACACTCCCCGCACGCGTGGCCGAGCCACGGCATCGCGACACGCTGCCCCACCGTGCGACTGGTGACGCCGTCGCCCAACTGCTCGACGATGCCGACACCCTCGTGACCGGGCACAAGGGGCAAACCCGGCTTGACCGGCCAGTCGCCGTGCATCGCGTGGATGTCGGTGTGGCACAGCCCGCAGGCCTCCAGTCGAACGAGCACCTGGCCGGGGCCGGGTTGCGGGATGGGGCGCTCTTCCACTTCGGCCGGTGCGCCGAAGGATCGGACGACTGCTGTTCGCATGGGTCTCTCCTCACGGAATGGTGTACGACATCAGCATCGCCCGCGAGTCAGTCGGCGCGCGGGTCGAAGGTCCCGCGCAGTTGAACACCAGGCGATTGTCTCGGGCAGTCGTACCCACGCATGAGCACGCACTCCGACCACCTCGCCCGCGGCGCTCATCCCCGGTGTGCGATCCCACCGCGGACATTTTCACGCCACGGGACGTTCGGCCCGACCGGCCCCGCCGACCGAGGCGATCCTGGTGGCATCGGAGGGGGCCGAGCATGGCGGACAACCGGCGTACCACGCAGATCGTGGAGAGCACCGGCCAGTCAGTCGCGCCGAAGCTCCGGCCTGTCGACGAGGCGAATCTGGTCTTGGATCGACCCGGCCAGGTGAATGTCTTCCTCGCAGCGGGGCTGCTGTCACCGGGCGGCTTCGTGGGACCGCGCGGTGATGTCGACATGATCGCGCTTCGGTCTCACCTCGTACCGAAGATCTCACAGATTCCGGCGCTGAGGCAGGTGCCCGTGGGCGGTAGGCGGCACCATTGGGTCTCACGGGAGCCGGACCTCGACCACCACGTCCGCCTCGAATCGCCGCTGGCAGAGAGCGAGCTGGAGCGACGGTGCGGGCGACTCATGACCGAGCGCCTGCCGTGGGACCGCCCCCTCTGGGAGTTGCTCATCGCTCGACGACGCGATGACGACGGCGCCGCGTTCATCGTCCGCATCCACCATGCGATCGCCGACGGCATCGCGGCAGCCGATATCGTCCGCCGTCTCCTCGACTCGAGTCCGACGGCGGGACGTGCTTTGCCTTCGGGCCACCCTGCCACGGTGCACGACGACCCGCGGCCGAGCTCGCCGTTGACACACGCTGCGTCTGCCACGCGTCGCACGGTCGCGACGCTCGTCGCGCGCGGGATTCGAGAGACAGTGCTGCTCGGCCTCCGGAGCGCGCATCATGGGGTTTCGTTCGTGGACGTCGACCTGGCGGATGTCGCGGCACACGCACGCGGGCGCGGCGCCTCGGTGAACGACTCCCTGCTGGCGGCCGCTGCCGGCGGCTATCGCGCGGCACTGATCGCGGCCGGTGAGGAGGTGCCTCCCGAACTGCCCGTGTCGGTGCCGGTCGCCCTGCCTCGGAGGAACGAGGCGAACGCCGTGGGAGTCATGCTCGTTCGACTGCCGCTCCGGGAGCCTCTGGACGAACGACTGGAGCGCATCGCGGCCCAGACCCGAACCGCGAAGATCGCCGCCCGAGCCCAGGGCACGCTGGAGCTCATGCGCGGACCGTGGGGAGCGCGCCTCATGAACGGCCTTGCGCAACGACAACACCTCGTGGGTGGATTCGTGACGAACGTACCTGGCCCTGTGTGCCCTCTGAACCTGGCCGGTGCCACTGTTACGCACGTCTGGCCGGTGGCCGTACTCGCCGCCAACGTGCGCGTGGGGATCGCGGCGGTGTCGTACGCCGGACGCCTGTCGTGCGGCATCCACGTCGACTCGGATTTCATCGACTGCACGGCGGTCGCCGAAGCATTCGACCGAGACCTCCGCCTCCTGTCGCAATAGCGGCAAGTCGGTCAGGCGATGCTCACCGTATGTCGTCAGGTCGTCTCGACCGGCGGGG
Source organism: Microbacterium ureisolvens (assembly GCF_019511645.1). GTDB lineage: Bacteria > Actinomycetota > Actinomycetes > Actinomycetales > Microbacteriaceae > Microbacterium > Microbacterium ureisolvens_A. The sequence continues at coordinate 27,932 of NZ_JAEUAX010000020.1, forward strand.
CTCCTGACACGCCGACGCTGTTGCGCCTCAGCAGCAAGCCGAAAGTGATGCCGGTGACAGCAGCCATGGCGATAGCCATGCCGATCGCGGCGAAGAGCCCGATCGCGATCGCCGTCGCCACCGACTGCCCCTCGTGCCACAGCGGCGGCGCGATGGCGAAGAAGAAGCCGAGTCCCACGAGCCAGGCGATCGCGGTGCCCACGATCCACCACGCAGCCCCACGGAGGTGATGCCGCAGCTCGACCCACTGCGCGCCGCCAACGGATCCGAGAATTGCGACGATGAGCACGGCGAGCGCAGCGAGTTGCAGCGGAACCGGCCACGTCGTCCACATGGGTTCGAGAGAAGAAGGAAGCATTCCGCAGACGTATGCGACCGCCGCCGCCCCGCCGGTGAGCGGCACCCAGACCTCTGGGCGCAGTCCCGGCAGATCCCGACGCATCGCGAGGTACTGCGCACCACCCAGAACGGCCCCCTCGACGAAGCCGGCGGTGACGATCACCGCAGTCCCCGCGGGCGAAGATGCCATCCACACGCCGACGCTCACGGGAAAGGCGAACCCCACAACCTCGCCGATTGCCACGATGAGGATCCACCGCCCCAAGCCGACCCGAAGCGGCAACGGTGCTTCCATGTTCATCTCACCCACCCCTGCTCTCAGCTGCATGCCGGCAGTCTTCGGCGTCGAGGTGGACATCGCGACTCCCTTCCCTCGCCACATTCGACCACCCTGCCGATGCGTACGCAGGACCGAAAGTCCCGTGGATCTGGTGAGGAGGAGGACGACGTCGTACTGTGGCCTCGGCGCCGAGGGGAAGGCGATCATGACTGAGATCGACCAGCTGTCTTTCCCGGACGGACCACGCCTCGACCTGGACGAGGCTCTTGCGACCCTTGTCGTTCAAGCCGAGCGGGTTCGCACCGCCCAGGCCGGATTGCGGGCTCTCCTCAGCGCCACCCAGGCAGTCGTCGAGGAAAGCGATCTGGCTGCCGTGCTGCGGCGGATCGCTGAAGCGGCGACGAATCTCGTGGACGCGCAATACGGAGCGCTCGGTGTCATCGCACCCGAGCGTGACGCGCTCGAGGAGTTCATCTACGTCGGACTTACGCCAATGGAAGCAGCGAAGATCGGAGATCTGCCCACCGGGCACGGACTCCTCGGTGCGCTCATCGCCGATCCCCGCCCGATCCGGCTCCCCAATATGTCCGCAGACACCCGTGCGGCCGGCTTTCCCGACCACCACCCTCACATGGAGTCCTTTCTCGGCGTCCCAGTACGCGTCCGCGGAGAGGTCTTCGGCAACCTCTATCTCACGAACCGTCGTGACGGGCTCTTCACCGAAGAGGACGAACGGCTCGTCGAAGCGCTGGCGACCACCGCGGGCTTCGCCGTCGAGAACGCACGCCTGCTCGATCAAGCGCGAACGCGCGAGCGCTGGATGGGCGCAGCCGCGGGGCTATCCGCGGCCCTGTTGTCTTCCTCCACCACAACCGCGTTCGATCTGATCGCCAGTCGCGTCTTCGAGGTGCCCGGTATCGACAAGGTTGTCGTGCTGCTGAAGGACGATGCCCGCTCCGAGCTTCAGGTCGCCGCGGCACGCGGGAGCGACGAGTCACAGCTGCGCGGCGCCGTGATCGATCCGCAGGCGACGTATGCCGGTGAATTTGGCGTCGCCGGCGAAACGACCGCCCACTCGCGGTCGCCTGCCGCGTCACCGGACCCCGTGAGAGTGATCGTCGACGGAATCGCGGGGCCGGTAGTGGCCGCTCCCCTGCGGACGAGCGGGCGACTGTGGGGGCTCCTGTGCACCGCCCGAACCCCGGACCGACCGCGATTCACGACGACCGAGATCGACAGCATCGCCGACTTCGCGTCGCGAGCCGCGATCGCATTGGAACTCGCTCATGCCCGGGAGGAGGCGCAGCGTGCACTGCTCGCGGACGATCGGCGCCGGATCGCTCGGGACCTGCACGACCACGTGATCCAGCAACTCTTCGGCACGGGACTCACGTTGCAGGCCATTGCCGGCGGGCTGCCCCCCGGAGGGGACGCCGACAGGCTGAGCGAGTCCATCGATCAGCTCGATGACGCGATCTCGCAGATCCGGACGGTGGTATTCGCACTTTCCCATCGCGATGAGAGTTCGCTGCGCCACCGTGTGATCGACGTGGTGGCGGATCAGTCCGCAGCCCGCCGAAGGCCCCCGGCGATCAGGTTCACCGGCCCGGTGGACCACGGCATCGTAGGCCCGCTGAGCGATGAGGTGGTGGGGGTCGTCCGCGAACTCCTCAGCAACGCGGTGCGCCACTCCCTGGCCGACCACATCTCGGTGGAGGTCGCCCTGGTGGAGGAGTCCGTCCTCGTTCTCGTAGAAGACGATGGGGTGGGGATCGCGGACGCGGAGCGGCGCAGCGGCCTCCAGAATCTCGCGGAGCGAGCGTCAGCCAGGGGTGGCGCGTTCACCGTCGCCTCAGTCCCCGGGGCGACGTCAGCGCGATGGACGGTCCCCGTACGCGACGGCGCCTTTCCCACCGGAGAGTCGCAATGACCACCGTGTTCCTCGTCGACGACCACGAGATCGTGCGGCGAGGGCTTGCCGACCTCGTGCGCTCCCAGTCGGATCTGCAGGTCGTGGGCGAAGCGAGCACGGTGCGACAGGCCGTCGGCCGCATCGAAGCGACCCTGCCCGATGTCGCCGTGCTCGACGTGCGACTTCCCGACGGCAACGGGATCGATCTGTGTCGCGACATCCGATCTCGCACGCCTACCGTCGCGTGCCTCATTCTGACCGCCTACGACGACGACTCCGCGGTAAGCGCATCCGTGCTCGCCGGCGCCGCCGGCTACGTCCTGAAAGACGTCGGCGGATCACGCCTGGTCGACGCGATCCGATCCGTCGCCCGAGGCCGATCACTGATGAGCGACTCCCTCGTACGACGCGCGACGGAGCAGCTCCGGCAGCGGGCCGGCGAAGACGGCGATCCTCGGCTGGGCTCCCTCGGACTGCGCGAACGGCAGATCCTTCGCCTGATCGCCGATGGGCTCACCAATCGTCAGATCGGCGACGAACTCGGCATCGCAGAGAAGACAGTCAAGAATTACGTGTCGTCGTTGTTGAGCAAGCTCGGCTTGGAGCGCCGTACGCAGGCCGCGGTCTTCGAGCTCGAGCATCGCAGTGACCGGCCTCGTCGACCTGGGTCGTGAGACGTTGAAGGCCGCAGAGATCGGCATGTCCGTCTCTGGCAGATGCAGACTCATTCGGACGCGTGGGGCGAGCGCTGTCCGCGCACTGATACGAACGTCGTTCGATGCAGACGGGTGACGGGTTCGAGGATCCCCAAGCGCACCATCGTCACCCCCAGCTCGACCAGCCCGACGGTGAAGTACAGGGCCTGGAGGAAGCTGAACGGGATGAACACCATCTGCACTCCGATCCAGATGACGCAGGCGAACCCTCCGGCGGCGGCGATCGTGTTGTCCCACGAGGAGTCGGAGATCATGACCACGAAGGCGACGGCGTGGACACCCGCCACGAGTACGAGCAGGAGAAGTCCCGGCACGAGGTACGACGTGAACGGGGAGCCCTCCAGATAGTCGAGCGGTGGCACAAGGACGGATGACCACGCCGGATTCACGCTGCCGAGGATCAGGACCACCCCACCGGCGCAGGCCGTCACAGCCACGAACGCCTGCAGGACCAGCAGCGCGATGCGGCCGATGCTATCGATGCGAGTCATGGGTCAGTCCTCCGTCAGCCGCGAGAGAAGCGCACGGTCCCGGGGCACGACGGCAACCGGGCACTCCGCCTGCCAGAGCACGCCCTCCGCGACCGAGCCCAGCAAACTGCCCGCGAGCAGACCCCGGTGATTCGTGCCGATCACGAGCATCGAGCTGCGCGGCGCGAACCTCAGAAGCGCCGCCGGCCGGCTGTCACGCACGAGCTCACTTTCGAAGCTCACCGTGGGGAAGCGCTCCGCAATCCAATCGACGGCGGCCTCCAGCGTCGCACGGTGCCCTGCCATCACATCCTCCGGGGTCACCGCGAGCGCGGTCGCTCCCGAGAACGCGGGAGTCGGCATCAGCCAGGCGTGCACCAGTCGGACCGATCCTTCGACCTCACCCGCCTCCCGTGCAGCGAAGGCGAGCGCGACGTCGGATGAATCGTCATCGGCGATGCCGACGGTGATCGGATCCCCGATAGCGGTCCACTCGGCGGGCACCATGACGACCGGCACATGAGAATGGGCGCTGACCCGCAAGGGCATCGCGCCCGCCATCGCCGCACGAATCGGATGGCCCGGGTTGATGCCCGTGACGAGCAGATCCGCTTCCGCCGCAAACCCCGTCAGCGCGTCCGTCACCCCACCCTCCAGTCGATGGAGGTCCACTCCGACACCTGGTGCCCGCTCTCGAAGAAAAGCCTCAGCATCCGAGAGCTGATCGAGCGCGGCGCGGCGATCCGATACGAACTGCGACACGACGTTGACCACACCGACCTTCGCCACCTCGCGAGCCGCCCGATCAGCCACCCAAGAGAGTGCCGAGACGGATGCCGGGCTGCCGTCGTAGCCGAGAACGATGCGTTCCATGAGCGACTCCTTCTCCGGTCAGGCTCCCTCGAGCCGTTGCCGCGACGGTAGGCCGTGTCACCGCATCGGTGGTGGGTCGAAGGTCCTGTCGCGCGAGGAGTCCGGCGGGACCTTCGACCCGGTGCGCGCTTCTGTGATCCGGTCGGATGAGTGCACGGAAGACGAGATGAGCGGCCGCTCCTCACGTCATCCCGATTCCAGGAAGGGATGCAGATGGACAGTCCAGTTGAGGGCGTCGCCCACGTCGCCATCGTGTACGAGTCGATGTTCGGCAACACCCGCAGCATCGCGGAGGCAATCGCCGACGGCATCCGTCCCTACTGCCCCGTGACCTTGGTCCCCATCGGCCGGGTGGACGAACTGGCCGGCGAACTCGACATGCTCATCGTCGGAGGCCCGACGCACGCGCACGGCCTGAGTCGCCCCGAGTCCCGAGCCGAGGCCATCGTCTGGGCGGACAACGAGCAGAAGAACCTCCATCTCGACGACGGCTGGAGCGAACGCGGTATCCGCGAGTGGCTCGCTCACACCCCCAGCCCCGCCCGACGATTCGCTGCTTTCGACACTCGCGTCGACATGCCCCGGATCTTCACCGGCTCCGCCGCGGCTGCGATCGACCGCCGGCTCACCAAAGCGGGGGGCGAGCGGTTCGCCGGTCCGATGAGCTTCCTCGTCGACCGAGGCAGCCGGCTGGTCGACGGCGAGGTCGAACGCGCCCATGAATGGGGCGGGGAACTCGGCGTGCGGATCGCACCCGCACGCCGGCAACCGCTATGAGCTCGGCGTTCCCGGAGATCCCGGCATCCTGTGTCCCGGGACGGCCTTCACGTTCCTGCCGGCCAAAGTGAGCTTGTCGACGTCCAGGCCGGCAACCTCGACGTTTCCCAAGGCAACAGAAGGGGGCGCGGAGGAGGCGGGCGCCGGCTCGGCCTCGATGTGCTCGGCGGTGAGGATGATTCCGCCCGTCGAGTAGGAGGCCGTCGCGAGCTGTTCGATCCAGGCGCGGTTGAGATCCGCGGGCTCGATGCCCTCGAATACGAACCGCAGGGGAATGGAAGGGTGCAGCCAGATCGTGGATCTGCCCGGCGCTTCACCCTCCGCGTGCTCCCAGGAGACGGTGAAGCTCTCGCCCCGCCGCAGTTTCGTCGCAATCACGACCTTCAGATGCGCAAGCGCACGATCCTCGATACTGATGGGGGCTTCCGCTCCCCCGTAATAGATCGACCCCATGTCAATCCCTCACTCGCCGGGTACATCCCCGCGAACGGTCCGTGATGTCGGTCAGGCATTGCTGCACCGCATCAACGCCGGGTGGGCGAGCACCCTGATTGCTCCAATGACTAAAGCGTATCCCCGGTTCGCAGATGATCGTCCGACTGATGATCACAGCGGTGGCCGCGGGAGCCGGATCAGCGCCGCTTGCGCGGGGGCAGGTGAGGGATCGGCACCGGCCGAGTGCTTCCCGACTGCGGGCGGCTGCCTTGCGCCAGATCCTGCAGGACGGCGTCGGCCGTGAAGTATCGACTGGGACGACTGGTGGGGTGTGCCCAGGCCACGTGCACCCCTTCCGCGTGGGCGTCCGTGATCACCGCGACGATATGCCGGGGGTCGGACTCAGGAAGAGCTGTGGCTCGGATGATCCATGTCGCCTGATCGTGGCGGAAAAGCTCGTAGGGCTCGGCCGCCCGCGAATCGCCGCCGTCGCTCATCACCAATCCGCGATCAGGCCTGACTGCACCATCTCCGCGCGCAGTTCGTCCTCGAAGTCGTCGGCCTGATCGCGCAGGGACTGGTCGTGGTCATCCCAGCTGCCGCCTGCGTTCGTGCGTGATCTGGCCATCTCGTCGGTACCTCCATGGTGTGGACGGTTCCACTGTCGCCCACACGGCGGGCGGGCGGG
>NZ_JAEUAX010000021.1 GCF_019511645.1 Microbacterium ureisolvens
ACCTTCCTCACCCCCACCACCGACACGACACCCCCGCTCACCGGGTGGCGCGGGATCCTCGCGGGCCTCGGCATCACCGTCCGCCCCTCCCCGGCGGAGGTGCGGCGGGCTGAGGAGCGGGCGTTGGTGGCTAGGCAGTGGGCGGGATGCCGCACCCTGGCCGTCGTCAACGGCAAAGGCGGGGTCGGTAAGACGATGACCACGGCGATGCTCGCCGCGGTGTACGCCCGGGAGGGTGGCGGGACGGTGTTGGCGTGGGACAACAACGACACTCGCGGCACCCTCGGTTGGCGCACCGAGCAGGGCTCGTACGACACCACCCTCCGCGACCTCCTCCCCGCCGCACCGGGACTCCTGGCACCGGGGGCGGGGGTGTCGGACATCAGCCGGTTCGTGCACCACCAGACGGCGGATCGGTACGACGTGCTCCGCTCCAACCCGGAATTGCTCGCCACTGACCAACGCATCGGCGCCCCGGATTTCGACGTGCTGATGCAGGTCGCCGCCCGGTTCTACCGAATGGTGATCTTTGATTCCGGCAACGACGAATCCGCCGAACGGTGGCTGCGGATGATCGATTCCTCCTACCAACTGATCATCCCCACCCTCGCCAACCCCGAATCCGCCGAATCCGCCGCCCTGCTCCTGGATGCGCTCCGCGGTCGCGACGAACGCTCCGCCGCTCTCGCTGACCGCGCCGTCGTGCTCGTCACCCAATCCGAACCCACCGGCACCACCGGCGCCCGTCGCATCGCCGACGGGTTCACTGGTCACGTCCGCGCCGTCCACACGATCCCGTTCGACCCGGCCCTGAAGGCCGGGCCGCTGCGGTTCGACTCGCTCCGCCCCGGTACCCGGGACGCGTGGCTCAGCGCCGCCGCGTCCGCCGCCGAAGGCCTCTGAACGGTGTGACTGATGAATCAGAGCATCCTCGGCAAGGCGGCCGCGATCCTCATCGGCGCGGCGATGCTGCTCGCGCTCGCGTTCGGGTTCATCGCCGAAGCCACCACCTCGCTGACCTGCGGCGCCCGTGCCGTCCCGGTGAACCTGTTCTCCGGGCTCGTCCTCGCCGCCACCGGCGACCCCGACGCCTACGCCGCGCCCTCCGGCTGCGTGCTGCCGGTGGCGATCATCCGGATCGTGGATGTGGTGGCGGTGCTGCTGGTGGCGGGGTTGGCATGGTGGGTGCTGGTGGCGGTGCGCCGGTATCGGGAGTCGGATCGGGCGTTCATCACCGATCTGCGCGCCCGGCCCGGGTTCGCCACCAGCTCGGAGATCCGCGACCATCTCTCCGCCAAAGCCGTCCTGCGCCGGGCCGCCCAACTCCGCCCCGATCTCGTCAAGCCGACCGCGACCGATGTGGGGTGGCGGGTGGGCAGGTCGCGGGGGCAGGACGTGTACGTCTCGATCGAGGACTCCGTCGCCCTCGAAGGCCCACCCCGCTCCGGCAAGGGATACCGGGTGCTGATCTCCGCCATCCTGGACTGGTCCGGCCCACTCATCACCACGTCGACCACCAACGACAACCTGACCGCGACGATGCGGATGCGGCAGACCCGCGGCACCGTGCACGTGTTCGACCCGCAAGGACTCTCCGGCATCCGCCACCCCCTCCGCGTCTCCCCGATCGCCGGCTGCGAAGACCCCCTGGTCGCCATGCAACGCGGCACCGCGATCATCACCGGCACGGCGCTGGGCGCCTCCCGGACCAACGAGGAATGGGCGCAAGCGTCCGGGGTCGTCCTCGGCCGGCTGCTACACGCCGCCGCCGTCGGTAACAAGACGATCGCCGAACTGTACGACTGGGGCACCAGCCCAGCGCAGACCCGCGCCGCCGTCGACATCCTCAAGACCGACGGCACCCCCGGCTGGGGCGACAGCCTCGACGCCACCATCTCCGCCGACGAGAAGCTCGTCTCCTCCATCTGGTTCGGCGTCCAAGGCGCCGTCGCCCCACTCGCCGTCCCACAGATCCGCGACGCCCTCCTCCCCCACCCCGGCGATGAAATGTTCGACCCGCGCGAGTTCCTCGACGCCGCCAACACGCTCTACCTGATCGGATCATCGTCGGGGGCGTCGGCGATGGGCGGCTGGCTCGGTGCGGTCCTGGATGACATCGTCGAGGTCGCCCGCACCACCGCGCTCGCCTCCCCCGGCTCCCGCCTCCCCCACCCGCTCGGGCTCATCCTCGACGAGATCGCCAACATGTTCCGCTGGGGCAACCTGCCGAGGATCATGGCCGACGGCGGCGGCCGCGGGATCTGCACCTTCATCGTGCTGCAGGCCCTCTCCCAGGCGGAGACGTCCTGGTCCCGCGCCGAAGCCGACACGATCTGGGCCGCCGCGACCGCGAAGGTTCTTCTTGGTGGCGCCAGTCACGTCGGCCACCTCCGCGACATCGAATCCCTGCTCGGCACCCGCGACACTCGTCGTGAGCAGCGGTCCTGGTCCACCCGGGAGGCCGGGCACTCGACCAGTGAGCATCTTGAGCGCCGCGCGCTGATGTCGGTCGACGAGATCCGCCGGCTCCCACCCAGCGTCGGGCTGCTCGCCTACCGTAACCGCCGCAGCGTGCTCCTCGACCTCGCCGGGTGGGACGAACGCCGAGACGCCCACACCATCCAGGCCAGCAAGCAGGAGACCGAGCGCGAGCAGCGGGCCGTGTTCGACACGACCGCGCGGGTCCGTGACTCCCGGACTGCCGCAGTTGCGGAGTCCGAGAGTTCCGAGCCGGTGGAGGGGGTGACTGAGGCATGAGCAACCGTCGCCGCCCGGCACTGTTCAACCTGTACCGCAACGAGTTCCTCCGTTCGAAGGCGTGGTTCGCGCGCCGCGACCGCTGGTTCACCCAGCACACCGCCACCGGGCAGCCCCTCACCTGCGCCGGCTGCGGGAGGGCCGCGACCCGATCGCAGCTCGAGCTGCACCATCTCGACTACCGCGGGGTGAGACTTCTCGACGGCGCCTGGACCGCCGGGGAGGCGGATGAGGATCTGGTGGCGATGCACCCGTACTGCCACGACCTGCTGCACCGGCTCATCGACCGCGACGCCGTCCTCTCCCGCAACCGCACCCGCCGCACCGCCTCCCATCTCGCGCTCGCCCGGCTGCGGCAGAAACTGCAGCCCGGCACCGGGAGCGCCGCATGAGCGACCTGCCCCCGCCCCCGGATTCCGACGACGCGCTCGGCAACGACATCGCCGGCCACGACCCGAACCACCGGTACGGGTCCTCGGAGCCGCTGGGCGCGCACATCATCAACTGGTACACCCTCCCCGATCACAAGGCCCCCGCCGCGTGGACGGCCCTCCGGGACTGGGTGGAGTGGTTCACCGTCCGCTACCGGCTCTCCGAATCCGTCGTGCCGGCGTGTTGGTACAAGCACGGGCAGCTCGTGGAGGAACTCTCCGCGCTGCACACCGCGCACACCGTCGCGTTCGACACCACCGACGCCGGGTTCGGCCCGATCGGCTGGCACGAACGACTCAGCCTCGCCCTGCCCCGGATCGCGAAGGCATACTCCGGCGGCTGCGCCCGCGGCCACGACCCCCTCAAACCCCGCTCATGGCACGGGATCACCGATGAGCAGGAATGGGACGCGTGGACCAGGAAGGCCCACGCCCACCGAGACACCGACGGTGTCTCTGACAGGAAGGAAGAAGGATGACCACCAGGATCCCCGTCACCATCGAGGGCAACCTCACCAGTGACCCCGAACACGGCAACGCCGAATCGGGCAACGAATACGCCCGGTTCACCGTCGCCATCAACGACCGCCGCCTCAACGAGACCACCAACAGGTGGGAAGACGTCGGCACCGTGTTCCACCGGGTCGTCGTGTTCAACCAGCAGGCCCGACACGTGGCCGACTCGCTCCGCAAAGGCGACAGCGTGATCGTCGCCGGCGACCTCCGATTCGGCACCTACGTCGACAAGGAGACCGGGCAGTCCCGGGAGACCCGCGACATCGTCGCGGACAACGTCGGCGCCTCACTGAAGTTCGCCGACGTCATCGTCGACCGTGCCCCAAAAGCTAACGGCCCCGCAGCACACGCTTCGGGGCCGATAGCGACACCGGCCTCGTACGCCGGCGCCGAACTGTCACGCTGACCTGAACCAACAGACAAGCGGGGCGAGAGTCACTGTACTCCCGCCCCGCTCTGCTGCCCAGCCTGCCCTCGTACCACCTATGCCCTCATTGTCCGGGCCCCGTCCGCGCTGCCCTGCTTCCGGGACGCCGATTGCGTCTCCTAGCCTCTGACCTCGTTGCCGGCCAGGATTGCGGTGCATCCCGGAGGAAGGTCGAAGTCGACCTGGTCTTCCGTGAGCCGGATCCCGATCGGACCCAGCGCGGACGGGATGACGAGGGCGGCCCACTCCAGGCCGGTGTTGCCGGGTCGCACTTCGAAGCGTCGCCAGCCGGGTTCGAGCATGCGCAACCCGAAGACGGCTTCGGGGATGAGCGCGGCCGGGCCCGCACCCCAGGCGTGGCAGAGGCTGCGCGCGTAGGGGCGGCCGTACATCTGCCAGTGGGATTCGCCGGGGTTCGGAAATTCCTCCCAGAACGTGGTTGCGTCCAGGTCGAGCATGGCGCCCCAGTCGTCGCGGATCCGCTGCAGCACGTGCGCGGGACCCGCGCCACGGGTCTCTGCACGGAGCAGAAGCGTCTGCATGTAGGGCGTGCGGCCGCGTTTGCCGGTGAACGCGCTCAGCACCCCGGGCTCGGTGACCGGATTGCTGATTCCCGCGTCGACGGCAAGGAAGTTCGCGTACGTGTCAGGCCGGGAGGCACCGTCGGCGCATGCCCGCCATGCGCCATGTTCCGCACTCCATGCACGGTCACGGAGGGTGCGCAGCGCCCGGTCGCGGGTGTTCGCGATCTGTGCGGCGAGGGTTCCGTCCACGAACTGCTTGGCACTGTCGAGCGCGCGGACCCAAAGCATCTGCAGCGCCGTGGAGATGCTGCCGGGCGGCAGCTCATAGCCCCAGTCGATCAGCACCGACCCGGAGTTCGTGGCGGTGAACCCGTGGTGGGTCATCGTCGGCGCGAACAGGCCATCAGCGTTGGCTTGGTTGAGCAGGTCGCCGATGAACGGCTCGACGCAGCCAGGCAGATCGCCTGCCTGGTGTGGGAAGTATGTCCAGAGGATGTCGGCGGTGATGAGCCACCACAGCGAGTAGTCGGAAATGCCGTTGACGTAGCCTTCGACGGGGCGGCCTAGGGCGAGATGGCTGTCATAGGCGATCTCGGCGTCTGCGAACGTGAACGCGTTAGCCATCGCCGAGATCGCCTGGTCGCCCACCCACGGCATCCGGTCCCGCTTCAGACCGTCGACCATGAGTCCCTGCATGCACAGCCGCAGCGTGTACGCGCTGACCGCCCAGATCTTCGACAGCCTGGGGTCGGAGCACACGAACGCACCGCGGGAAGCGACCGGGCGGATGTGAGCCACTGCGTGCGCGTCCGCCTCGGGCTGAGGCGCAACGACAATATGCCGCATCGCGACGGCATGCCGCGTGGTCCACAGTCCCGGGCCAGCGGGCACCGTCTCGTGAACGTCTTCCTGTCCGGCGCCTCGGGCGAGGCGCGCTTCCTCACGGCTCTCACCGGACGCGAACGTCGGCGGCGCGGCCGCGGCGACAACCGGTCGGGCGAGGAGCTCTGCCGGCGCGGTCAGCAGGTCACCGTCTGCGGTGAGCGGGAGGGTGAATGTCGGTTCCACGTCGAGGTGTGGCGGCTGGGATCCGCCTCGCTGCCGACGCAGCCTCTCCACGCGACCGTTCTGGGTGATCGCGCTCAGGGTTGAGCTGAGACGGCCGGCACCTTGAACGATGACGAAGGTGGCGGGCTCGTCGGGAGTCGCGGCGGTCACCTCGATCTTCAGCTGCGCACCGGCCGGCGGGTTCAGCATGATCGGGCCGTCGCTGTCACGGGTGGTGACGGCGGCGCCGTCGACCCAGATCTGCATCGCCCCTGCGGGCTGGATACCGATCGGGTCGCTCCCGGCTGCCACGATCGCCCCGACGATCAGAGTGCCGGCGGGGCGCCGGTAGTTGCGTGCGTACTCGGAGTAGACGGCGACCTCCTCCGAGCCCGTCACGAGGCGGTGCAGCAAGCCGGCTTCGTACTCCCCAACGCCATACCACCACTCCCGGTCAGGCGCGGAACCGACATCGTCCGGGAACGGGTCGGGGCTGTGCGCGGCAGCCCGAGCGAGCGTGCCCTCGATATCAGTGGGGGCGACGGTGCCGGCGGTGACCAAGGTCATGTTGTCTGCTTTCTCGTGTCAGAAGATCATCGACAAGAGGTTACACGTGCCAGTAGGGTGTGCAACAGCAACATCGTCCACGTTCGACGAAAGGAATCGGATGCTGCAGACCACCCGCAGTTCGATCACCCCCGGCCAGGTCTGGTTGGACACCAAGGGAGAGCGAATCCACACTCATGGCGGCTCGATCATCACTGTCGATGACGTCTTCTACTGGTACGGCGAGAACAAGGAGAAGTCCACGCCCGGCAGCGGCATCTGGCATTACGGTGTCCGCTGCTACTCGTCGACGGACCTGTACAACTGGCAGGACCGCGGGCTGATCATCCCGCCCGACCTGGACGACCCGACCTCCCCGTTGCATCCCGCACAGTACCTGGACCGTCCGCACATCATCTACAACGCGCACACGCAGAAGTTCGTCTGCTGGATCAAGGTGATGACCCCGGGTGAGCCGACGCAGCGTTCTACCGTGCTCGAGGCCGATTCGATCCTCGGCCCGTACCGGATCGTCAGGTCGTGGCTGCGCCCGCTTGGGATGAACGCCGGCGATTTCGACCTCGTGGTCGACCCAACCGACGGCAAGGGCTACTACTACTTCGGCCGGGTGCACTCAGAGCTCATCTGTGCCGACCTCACCGAGGACTACACCGATGTCACCGGATACTACTCGACGCACTTCCCGCGCCGACAGCCACCCTTCGTGCGGGAAGCGCCGTCCTACTTCGCCCGTGACGGACTGCACTACCTGATCACGTCGGGCACCACCGGCTACTACCCGAACCCGTCAGAGATCGCCGTCGCGCCCAGCTACCACGGCCCGTTCACGGTGCTCGGTGACCCGCACGTAAACGACCCCAGCCGCACGTCGTTCCGCACCCAGATCTCGTCGGTGTTCCAGCACCCGCACAAGAAGGATCTGTACATCGCGATCGGTGACCGGTGGCTGCCCCACTACACCGACGACTCCAGTGCCGCGCTGCAAGCCTTCGAGGAGCACTTCGGGCAGGAGCAGGGCGGCGATGTCGAGCCGATGGACGAGCTGACCACGATCGACACATCCACGGCCGACTACGTCTGGCTGCCGTTGCGGTTCGACGGGTCGATGGCCTACATCGACTGGAAGGAGGAGTGGCGTATCGAAGACTACGACTGACATCACCTCCCGCCCTCCCTGGGCGAAAGAACTGCTCCCCGGCGCAAGACCACCTACTTCCGGTCTCTCGCCGGGGAGCGTTTCGCTGTCTGAGGCTCTTGACCTCGCCACGGGGCGGAAGGAAGGTGTTGCCCGGCTGCGATGACGATGGAAGTACGCGGCGGTGTTCTGAGATGTCGTGGCGGCCATCTCCACGCCGGTCGCACGACGAGTGGCCCATGGCACGCGGCCGGCACCGAAAGGTCGATCGGAGGAACACTCATGACGACCAGGAGGACGCTGCTTGCGGGTGCCGCGATCGCAGCGCTAGCAGCAACGACACTCCTCGCCCCCATGGTGGCAACCGCCACCCAAGCTCGGAGTCCAGGCGACGACAGGCCCGTCGTCTCCTAGAGGGCCCAGATCGGTCAACTCATGCGGATCGATACGCTCACCGGCGCGAAATCGGCGTAAGCGACCGGGTTGCCGGTGCCGCTCGGCACCGCCGGCGGGGCGATCGACATCGCGTTCGTGGACGCACGGCGTACGTGCTCGTGACCACGGTGGGCGACGACATCCCACGTGACACACGAACGACGTCGACGCATTTACCGTGTCGACGACGCGGACCGTTTCACGGTCATCGCAAACCTCGGCGACTGGTCGGCGCAGAACCCGCCGCCACCGGACATCGACTTCTTCCTCGCCCGCGGCGTGCAGTACGCGATGCATGCGATCTGGGGCGGTCCCTTGGTCACCGACGGCCACCATAATCGCGTCCTCAGGATGTCGATGTCGGGTGACATCACCCTCGTCGAGCAATTCGGCAACATCGTGCCCACCGGCATCACTGCCCTCGGTCCCTTGGTTTCATGGCGGAGGCAGGACCGGTGCCGCACGAGCCCGCGGCCGGTGAGGTCGTCGGATTAGGGCTGTGGAACCCGCAGCCGAGAGGTGTCGCGTCCGGATAGAGCCTCACCACCGACGTCGCCCTCGGAGATTGCGGGCTCCAGCGCTGGCAAGCATCGTCGATGCGGAGGGTGCTTCGCCAACGGCTACGTCGCCGCCTGGTGATCCGACAGTGCCACCTGAAAGGATGTCGGCGGAGGGGCGCCTCTACTGCTCCTTCGACGACATCCATGTTGCGATGACGCCGGCGACGCAGCGCTTATCGCCTCGAACGAGGCGTAGTGATCGAGCCGATCAGCCTTTGACTGCGCCGTCGGTGAGACCCTTCATCACCCGCTGGTTGAGGATGAGGTAGATCAGCAGGGTCGGGACGATGGAGATGCAGATCGACGCGAACGTGGGCCCCCACTCGGTCTGTCCGAACTGCCCGATGAACGCCAGCAGGCCCGCCTGGATGGTGCGCGAGTCGTTGGTGGTCATGAACGTCAGCGCGAAGAGCAGGTCGTTCCAGAAGAAGAAGAACTGCACGATCGCGATCGTCATGATGGCGTTGCGCAGCAGCGGCAGCGTGATGGAGAAGAACACCCGGTAGATGCTGGCGCCATCCACGACGGCGGACTCGATGATCTCCCTGGGCACAGAGCGGTAGTAGCCGGCCATCATGAACACGGTCAGCGGGAGGCCGGTGGCGGTATAGGTGAGGATGAGGGCGAGCGGGTTGTTCAGCAGTCCGGAGCGGAAGTACATCGCGAACAGCGGGAGCAGTATCATCTGCATCGGAACCATCAGACCGATCACGAACATCAGCAACACGCCGCTGCGGCCGCGCCATTTCAGCACCTCGAGCGCGAAGCCCGCCATGACCCCGGCCGCAAGCAGCAGAATGATCGCCGGGAATGTGGCGAGGATGCTGTTGCGGATGTAGACATCCATGTTGCCGCGGGTCCACGCGTCGACGTAGTTCTCCCAGTACAGGCCCTCAGGCAGCGCCCACATCGGTTGTGAGCTGAACTCCGATGGGGACTTCAGCGACGACATCAGCAGCCACAGCAACGGCAGCACCTCGATGAGGATGAGCAGGGTGATGCCGAGCGCGGCCAGCACCTTGCCGATCGTGAACCGGCGGCCGCCGGAGGTCAGCGTTTCGGCCACCGCGTGGCGTTCCGGCGGCGCTTGCAGGGTGGCGGTCATACGGTGACGTCCTTCCGTGCGCCGCGGAAGATCGCGACGGTGACGATCAGGCTCAGAATGGTGAGGGCCATCGCGATGGTGGACCCGTACCCGTACTCCATATAGGAGAACGAGGTGCGGAACATCGCGAGGGTCAGCGGGGTGGTCGCCCCGTTGGGTCCGCCGTCGGTGAGGGCGAACACCGAGTCGAACACCTTAAGGCTGCCGTTGATGCTGAAGATCAGTGCGGACACCAGCACCGGCAGCAGGAACGGCAGCACGATGTGGCGCACCAGGGTCCAGCGGTGCGCGCCGTCGAGGCGAGCGGCCTCGATGACATCGTCGGGGATGGTGACCAGCCCGGCGTACAGCAGCACGGCGTAAAAGCCCATGGATCGCCAGACGTCCATGACGACGAGGATGAGGAACGCGGTGTCGGGCTGGCCCAGCCAGTTGACGGCGTCGAAACCCAGCCATTCGACGAAGGCGTTGACGGGACCCTGCTGCGGAACGATCTCGAACAGCTTCACGAACATCTGGGCGACGGCGGCGGTGGGCAGCACGATCGGGAAGAACACCAGTGTCCGCACCAGCGCTGAGGACCGGCGGAGGTAAAAGACGTACAGCAGCGCCAGGCCCAGCCCCGCCGCGACCTGGGCGAGGGTGACGACGACGGCGTACTTGACGCTGAACAGGGTGGCCTGCCAGAACGTGGGGTCGCCGATGAGCTTGATGTAGTTGTCGATGCCGACCGGTTCGAAGCCGGAGATCGGGTTGCCTTCGACGAAGGTGTAGCCCGTCGACCAGACGATCGGGACGAGCATGATGACGGTGTACAGCAGCAGCGCCGGGCTGAGGAACAGCAGGATGGCCCGACGATCGCCCAGGACCTTGTCCATGGAATCTCCTTGCAGAATCGAGGGGTCCGGGCCGATAGCGCCCCGGACCCCTCGTAGGCGTGTGGCGGTCTACTGCGCTGCCTGCACCTGCGCCATGAAGTCCTCCGCGGTCAGACTGCCACCGATCAGGGCGGTGGCGCCTTCCTGTGACGCGGTGGTCCCCTTCGACGACTGCGAGGACTCGAACCAGCCGATCGACTCCGTCGTGCTGTTCACGCGTTCCAACGTCTCCGCGACCAGCTCGGACTCCGGCGCCTTGTCCGTGGCGAACCCGGTGATGAGGTCGAGGTTCTCCATCGCGACGTCGCCGTAGTTCTCGACGAGGTACTTGAGGAACTCCTTCACCTGCGGGGTGAGAGTCTTCGCGGTTACCGCCATCGGAAGCCCGACGTTCGCGGGTGTCTGCGCCGAGTCGCCGGCGCCGCCGTCGACGTTCGGCACCGGGAACCAGCCGATGTTGTCGGCGCCGATCTGGTTGCGCTCCTCGTCCTCGAAGCTCGAGATCGCCCAGGAGCCCATGTAGTAGATCGCGGCGTTGCCCTGCAGGAACTGGTCCTCGGCGGGCGCGTACTCCAGCGCGTCGGGTGCTTCGCCGAAGTACCCTGCTGCGGCGAAGTCGGAGATCACCTGCGCGCCGGCGACGTACTCCGGGTCGGTGAACGCTGCGTCCCCGGCGGCGGCTGCCGGAAGCGCGTCCGGTCCGACGTCGCGGGAGATGTAGCCGCTGATGAGGCGGGTCACCGGCCAGCCGGCCTTGCCCGCGGTGGCGAACGGCTGGATGCCGGCGGCCTGCAGCTTCTCGGCCGCGGCGGCGAGGTCGTCCCACGTCTCAGGGATCTCGATGTCGTTGTCGGCGAAGATCTGCTCGTTGTACCAGAAGCCTTCGATCGCCACCTCCAGCGGCAGCCCTACCAGGTGGCCGCCGTAGAGGTTCTTGATGATGTCCACCGACAGCGGGTTCAGCTTGTCCAGCACCCCAAGCTCTTCGAGCACGGGTTCGAGGTCGATGATCTTGCCGGTCTCGTACAGCTCGACGATCTGCGACGGGGTGCCGACCTGGAAGAAGGTGGGCAGAGCGTCCTGGGAGGCCATCAGCTGGATCTTCTGATCCATGTCGGCGCCCAGGTAGTCCATGGACAGGGTGGCGTCGTTGCCGTAGTCGTCCACCAGCGTCTGCATGGTGAATGCGCTGCCGGTGCCTTCGGCGGAGCCGGTGAGGAATGAGATTTCGAGCGGACCGTCCGAAGACTCGGACGGGGTGGCTGAGCCGCTGCAACCGCTCAGCACGAGTGCGAGAGCGGCGCCGGCTGCGATGGCGGCGATCTTGGACCGCATGGGACCTCCTGGTGTCGGGTAGGGACACTATCGTCCCCGGTGATCAGGATGCTAAGCGGAGTCACTTGCACGTGTCAATAAGCAAATTACACGTGCCAGTTACATTTGTCAGTAGAGTGGGCCGGGAACGGTCCCAGGGCAGGAAGGGCGACGATGCAGAAGCGAGTCACCAGCGCCGACGTGGCGCGTGAAGCGGGGCTCTCCCGGGCCACGGTCAGCTACGTCCTCAACGGCGATCCGCGTCAGCAGATCCCCGAGCCCACCCGTCAGCGGGTGCACGAGGCCGCCGCCAAGCTCGGCTACCGCCCCTACGGGCCCGCCCGGCTGCTGCGCGGCGCCAAGAGCCGGCTGGTGCTGATGTTCACCCCCGGGCTCGAGCACGCGTCGGACTTCGTCGCCGCCGACATCATCACTCGGCTCGGCGACGAGCTGTCCACGTCCGGCCTGCACCTGATGTGGCAGCTCGGCGACTCCGAGACGCAGGGCGCGTCCATCGACCTCGCCCCGGCGGTGGTGCTCTCCTCGGCCCGCGAGTCCGAGGACGCGTTCGTGCAGTTGACCCGGCAGTTCGAGGTTCCAGTGCTGCCGGCATTCCCCGGCCTGGACGAGTTCATCGCGGGCGCCGCCGCCACGCAGGTCGAGCACCTTGCGTCGCACGGCCGCAGCCAGCTCGCGTTCGCGGCACCGGATCAGGTGGAGCTCGGCCCGACGGCGGCGTTGCGGTGGGGTGCGGTGCAGCGCGCCGCGGAGCGGCTCGGGCTGCCGGAACCGGTCCATGTCGTCGTTCCGACCGGACGCGAGGGCGCACGTTCCGCGTTGTCCCGACTGTTGGACGAGCAGCCCTCGGCGACGGGCATCTGCGCCTACAACGACGTGGTCGCGTTCGGTGTCCTCGCGGCCGCCGCCGACCTCGATGTCGCGATTCCGGAGCGGGTCGCGGTGATCGGCGTCGACGATCACCCGCTCGCGCCGCTGTCGGTTCCGGCGCTTACGACCGTGCGGGCGGATGTCGGCGAGTTCGTGACCGGTCTTGCCCGCGCGGTCGTCGCCGCGGCGCACAATGAGCCCATCCCTCCGGTGCTGCTTCCGACGCGCTCGGTCGTGGTGGAACGCGCCTCCGGCTGACCACGGGAGAGGTGCGGGCATGCGGCGGATCGGGGGGCATCCGCCGCATGCATCCGTCTTCGTCAGTTCAGCACGTTGAACTCCCCCACCGACCACCAGGTGTTCGTGCTGGTGCCGGTCTGCTTGAAGAGCACGTAGCGTGCCGTGGTGGATGCGAACTTCGCCGTGATGACCGGCCCGTAGCCGGCGCCTTCGGCGACCTTCGTCCAGGCGCCGCCGCTGGACACCCACACCTCGTAGGTCTTGGCGAAGTCGGTGCCCGCGGACAGGGTGCCGCCCGCGACCACCTGCACGCCTCGGAAGGTGCGGGTGCTGCCCATGTCGACCTGATACTGCTCGGTGCCGGTCAGCGCCGCGCCCGATGCCCAGCGGGTGTTCAGCAGCCCGTCGATGCCCAGTGAAGGGGCGCCCGAACCGGTCGGCACCGTCGATGCCGTCCACCCGGTGCGAGCGAGCGGTGTCAGCGTGGCGGGCGCGCTGTCAGGCCGGAGCACGTCCACTTCGGCGAGGGACCAGTAGTTCGCGGACGCCGGCAGTGTCTCGACGATGCGGAGGTAGCGGGCCTGGGTGACCGGCCATCGCACCACGCTCGTCTGGGTGAGACCTTCGATGTCGGCGACGGTGCGCCACGTTGTGGCGTCCAGCGATGCCTCGATCCGGGTTGCCCGGCCGTAGTCGCCGGTGAATGCCGCGGAGTCCAGCCGGATGCCGTTCACCCACCGGTTCTGGTGCATGTCAATCTGGAACCATTGCCCGTCCGCCTGAGCGACTCCGGTGGACCATCGAGTCGTCGCACTGCCGTCGAGGACGTCGCCTGCCGCGGTGCCCGCCCAGGTGTGGGAGGCGGATGTGGTCCAGCCTCCGCGATCGGTGGTGGTTGCCGGTGCGTTCAACACGCGGAATTCTCGGATGGTCCACGGGTTCGCGGACCAGTTCGCGGTCAGCGTCACCCGCACGTATCGGGCGGTCTGTGCGCCGGTGGCAATGAATGTCTCCCGCGATTGGCCGTTGCCCTTCGCGACCGGGGAGCTCCAGGTGGTGCCGTTGGTCGAGGTCTGCACCGAGTACACCCGCGGGTAGTCGCCGCTGCTCGCGCCGGAGTCCAGCTCCAGCGTGTTGAAGGAGCGCGACGAACCGAGGTCGACGGTGAACGTCTGTCCGCTGGTCTGGCTGGTCGCGGTGGTCCACGCGGTCTGCATCGTGCCGTCCAGTGCGTTGCTGGCGGCTGTGCCGCTGGCGGTGCTCGATCCGGTCGCGGTCGCGCCGTCGCGAGGCAGCAGGCCCGATGCGCTGTTCCACACCGATAGTTCCCCGACCGACCACCACCTGGACGCGGACGCGGTCAGCGAGACCCGCACGTAGCGTGCGGTCTGTGGGGAGAACGCGATGTTGGTGATCGATGGGGTGCCGGCGCCGGTCGCGACCGGGCTGCTCCACGTCGAGCCGTTAGTGGACACCCGGACCTCGTACCCGGCGGGGAAATCGCCGGACAGCTCCATCTGGTTCAGCGACACCTGGTCGAAGGTGCGCGACGCACCCAGGTCGACCGTCAGGCTCTGACCAGCGGTTTGGTTCGCCCCGCTGCTCCAACGGGTGGTGGACTGCCCGTCGATCGCCTGGGTCGCGGTGAACGCGCCCGCGGTGTGGGAGGCGGTGGCCGTCCACCCGGACCGGGACACCGGGTCACCAGTGGTCGGTGTGATCACGTAGGTGGCGATGGTGTCCCCCGGGATGGTGTCGCTGAACTGACCGTCCGGGGTGGCGATACGCACCGTCTTGTCGGTGGTGGACTCCTGGGTGGTGATGTAACGCGTGTCGGCGCGGTTGACGACGACAACCACGAGCGTGCCGTCAGGGTTGCGGAAGGCGACGTTGTAGATGTCTCCCATCCGGTCCGGGCTGTCGATGCGCTGCGCACCCTGGTGCAGGAACTTCGAGAACTGACCGAAGACGTAGTAGTACATGTGCAGGTCGAAGTCGGTGTAGTCCGACGCCTTCGGCATGATCATCGGCGGAGTGTCGGCATCCGGGTCGCTCATGTTCACCGGGATGTCCTGCCACCAGCCGGGACCGGCGTTGTAGAGCGTGCCGTTCACGGTGCTGAACTGAAACATCATGCCCCAGCCGTTGTAGCTGCTCACGCCCGACCGGAAGTACTCGATCAGCTTGTTCGCACCCTGCGTGATCTCGGTGAGGTGCGTGGTCTTGTCCGGGTACAGCGCGGTGAACGCCTCCGGCGCCCACATCTTCTGACCCTCGTAGTTGTGGAAGCCGAGGCCGTCGATGTTGCCGCGGTCCGCCGGGTCGGCCAGCAGGTCGTCGCCGACCGGGAACGCGCTGTGCTGATTGTCGTCCAGACCCCAGACCTTGGTGGTGAGACCGGCGGTGTTGAATGCGGTGCGCAGCACCGCCGCAAAGTCCGCCTCCTGCGCGGGAGTGAAGCAGTTCGTCGGGTAGGTGCGGGCGATATCCGGCTCGTTCTGCAGCGAGACGACCGCGATCGGGATGCCCTGCGCCTGATACGCCTGGATGTACTTCACGTAGTACTGCGCGAGTACCGGGTAGTAGTCGACGCTGGACCCGGTCGCCGCGCCGTGGTGCACGGTGTGGGCGTTGGCAGGCAGCTCGGCGCAGTTCTTGTTGTCTGGCGCGATGATGCTGTTGCTGGTCTTCATCCACGCCGGCGGTGACCACATCGACGCGAAGAACCGCGTCTCCGGGTTGATGCGCAGGATGTCCTGCATGACCGAGATCTTGCCGTCGGTGATGTCGCGCTGGATGGAGAAGTTCGCGAGCGTCGGGTCGGCGACGCCGCCGTTGTCGTCGTAGGTCCAGAACCCGGTAGTCTTCGCCGTGCGGCAGAAGTCCGCGCACCCGATGGTGGTGCGCATCAGGTTGAAGTTGATGCCGTTCGCTTCCGAGAAGATCGCCTGCAACGCTTCCTCACGGTGGGTGGGGCTCAGCCGTGTGAGGTGGTAGATGGTGGTGTCCTCGAGTGTGGACCCGAAGCCCTCGTAGGTCTGGTACCGAATGGACGGGTCTACGAGCACGGTTGTGGTGGTGTCGTTGGTGAGGGCGGACAGCGTCTTGTCCGCCTGCGAGGACAGCCGGTAGCTGCCTTCGTCGACGTTGTAGGACGAATAGGTCACCGAGACCTTGCCGCCGGTTCCGGTCGAGGCGGTTCCGACCTGGGGAACCGCGACGACGAACCCAGCCGCGATCACCCCCGATGCCGCGAGGATCGCGGCAATACGATGCGAGAACTTCACAGGAGCTCCTTTGCTGAGTGAGGCACGAGTTACACGTGCCAGCCGCACTCTATTACACGTGTCAGTAACGGTAAAGGATCGCTGTCGGCCGCGCCTACGAACCGCCCATTCCGTCGCAACCACCAGAGCGAGGAAGAAGCCGTCTGCGGTTTCCCGGTCCGCCGCCCTTGCCGGGCCTTCTCCTTGAATTACCGCCGCAGCGAGGCCGGGGACGCCGCCGTGACGGTCGGCGTCGTCGCGCGAACGCGTCGTTCGGCGTTCTCGGCGTGGCTTGGCGCAGGGTCCAGCGTGGCTCGGATGCGGCGTTCGGTCTCGGCAGCGTCGAGCTGCTGGGCGTGCTCGCGGTGTGTGCGGATGAGGTCGGCGTGAGCGCGGGTGCGGGATTGGTACTCGTCGGCGAGCCGGTCTCGGGCGGCACGGAGGTCGCCGTCGATTTCGATAGGGCGGCAGTGTCCAGCCGCGGTGTCGCCGGCGATCCGGGCGTCGAGGTCGAGGAGCGTGCGCCACGTGGCGTGCAGCCATTGCGTGGCCGAGTCGACCTCCCGGCGGGCGGTCGCTTCCCGCCGCTGGTACTCGGCGTGCACCCGGTCGATGTCGAGGACGTGGCCGAGGGGGCGTCGGGTGTGGTCGGTCCACGGGACGGTCGCGGGCGGGCGGGCGGCGCGGCTGAGTTCGGTGTGGGCGGCGCGGAGCGAGTCGTCGATGCTGACCTCGGGGATGCCGCGGAGCATACAGTCCGCGATCCGGTCCCTCGCCTCCGCGTCAGTCCCGGCGATCGCGATCGCCTCGTTGTGGCTGCGGCCCCGGGTCATCCCGACGTAGAGCCCGGACGCGTCGACGCCGGGGCCGACGATAGCGGCGTCGGTGGTCTCCCCCTGAATGCCGTGCACCGTGGACGCGTAGGCGAGGTGCACGTGGCGGGCCGCGTAGTCGAGGGTGACGGTGCGGGTGTCGCCGCTGTCGGATGTGCTGACCAGTTCCAGGCCGGTGGGCGTGATGTGGCGAATGGTCCAGACGGCCCGGTTCTCGACGCCGGTCTCGCGGTCGTTGCGGCGGGTCTGCACCACGTCACCCTCCAGCAGTCGCTGCTCACCCTGTCCGACCGCGATCCGCTGCAACGTGAGCTCGCCGGTATCGACGCGGCGCTGCTGGATGGCCTCGTTGATCGTGTCGGCTTCATCGTTGGTGCCGGTGACCAACGCGACGCGGTGGTGGTCTCGGGTCCACCGGAAGTACGCCTCAACCATGACGTCGCAGGCCTGAACGTGGTCGGACACGCGATGGATCAGGCCCTTGGAGTCCAGCTCCGCGGCGACCGCGAGGGCGGCCTCTTTGGACGCGGGTTCCCGCATCCGCAGCGTGAGAGCGGCGTAGTCCGGGTCGCGGAAGCGGTGCACGGCGGTGAGTTCGACGGCGGCGGTGGCGCGCCGGGTGAGGGCGGCCATCGCGCCGGAGTGGCCGACCGGGCGGGCCTGCAGGTGATCGCCGACCATCGCGATACCGGCACCGGTATCGGCCGCGACAGCGGCGAGCGCGTTCGCGGTGTGCAGGTCGATCATGCCCGCCTCATCCACCACGATCCGATCCCCGGCGGCCAGCGGGAACCGTCGCGGCCCCTCGTACACCAAGCCGGTGGCGGAGTCGAGGTCACCCGGAGCCAGCCGGGCCCACACCTCGGCGCCTGCGTCATCGCGACGCCACCGGTAACCGTGGTCCGTCAGAAGAGCGTGCAGGCTCGACGCCGTCGTGCCGAGCTCGCGACCGGCCACCGAAGCAGCCTTCTTCGTTGGCGCAACCACCACCATCGCCCGTCCGCGACGGGCCAGCGCGCTCTTGGCGACCCGCAGCATGGTGGTCTTGCCCGCACCCGCAGGACCGGTGACCGCCACCAGCCGATCGGTACCCGCGATCGCCGCCGCCGCCTCCACCTGCTGAGGATCCAGCGTCACCCCCTCCCGCAGCACCTCACCCGCAGTCGCGACCATCTCCTCGTCGGGCGCCGGGGTTCCGGGGTGGGTGAGGGCGTCGAGTCGGGCGGCAAGTTCAACCTTCAGCGCCGCGGTGGAAACCGCCATGTATCCCTTCACATGGGCGGGCCGGTCGCCCTCGTCCGCCAACAGGTCGACGGTGAGCTCGACGGCCTGGCGCAGCACTTCATCGACCACCGGCTGCAGTTCCTCCCGCGCGCCGACGACGCCCGACGAGGCAAGCGCGCGAGTGGCGCCCGCACGCAGATCGAACACGCTGAACCGACCCCCGCACGCGGTCGAGCGGGCATCCGCATCCACCGCGGCGCGTGCCGCGAGCAGCCCGAAGTCGAGATCGTCCAGCGCTGCGCCGCCCACCGACACCGCGAGTCGAGGCTCCAGGATGGTGGGATCGAGGGTGGCGAGTTCGTCGATGATGAGGTATTCCCAGGCGGCCTCGTCGATGCTGTCGGGCTTGTTCGGGCGGGCCTTCGCCCACGCCAGCCGGTCGATCTGATGCAGCTGATCCGGGCTCGGATCCTGTCCCGGATGCTCCGCCCGCCACGCGGCCAGAAGCATCGCCCGGTTCGCTTCGATCTGCGTCGACCGCCGGGACAGCGGCCGCACCACATGCGCCAGCTCAGCGATCTCCCCGTCGGCGTTCAGGGTGTACCCGTGGCAGGCGAGCGCGCGCAACCAGTCGGGGTCGGTGCGGGCCGCCAGCTCTCCCTCCGCGTTGATGACGGTGTGCAGCTTCATCGCCACCCGGGAGTCCACGTTCGACCACTGGCCATCGCACCCCAGAACCTTGACACTCAGCCACAGGTGGCGATGGATGTGCGGGTCCAGCGCACGGGAGCGGCGGTGCTGCAACTCGACCACCTCGACCCGGTGCAGGGCTTCCCGGATGCGGCCCCCGGCGCCGCGACGAGCATTCAGCTCCGCCTGCCAGGTCGTAATGATCCGGTCCCGGAGCCGGTCCTGCAGCGCCTCGAACGCCGCCGCCAGTTCCGGATGGATGAGCGCGGCGACGCTGTACGACTTCGGCGCATTGATCGTGCCGTCCAGGATCAGATCCGCGTCCGCGGAACGGAGATCCCTGCCCCGTCGCTCCCCCGTCACCGGGTCGCAGCCATCCACCCACCGTCGCAATGCCGTCTCGTCCAGCAGGTCCGTCCGGATCACGCCGGCCTCCACGGTGAACCTCGTCACACCCACCGAGTCGCCGCCCCCGTACGCGGCGAGCGCATCCACCCCGGCCGATCGCAGATGGGAGTCACACGACCCCTTCAGGGCGTAGGAGAGCGCCTGCCGAACCCCCTGCGATTCGACACCCCGCTTCCACCGCTCGAGGCCACCCCGCATTCCAACAGAGTAGACCTAAACTGCTTAACTTGAAACGACTTCCACAGAAAGTGCCTGCGTGCATTCCGCTTTTCTTGTTGGCTCGCTTCCTCGTCCTTGGTCGCTGGCCGCTCGTCGCTCGTCGCTCGTCGCTCGTCGCTCGTCGCTCGTCGCTCGTCGCTCGTCGCTCGGGCCACCTTCGTCAGGGCGGGCTTCGTCCCGGGGCAGCGTCCGTGGGTTCGGACCTTGCGTTCGCAAACCGAGCCCCCATCGCGCACCTCATCGGCCCGGCTCTCTGCAACCGCACTCGCTGAAGCTCCGATCGCGCTGCCGCCCTCCCTGGACAGCTCGCTCAACGACCGGCGAACGCGCAGCGCTACCGTCTTCATTAAGCGTTGGCGTTCATTTGCCCTGAGCGCTTGAAGCCTCGACCATGCCCGTACCCAGCAGGTGGGTCAATCACGGCACAGCTTCACCACTGCCCGAGAATTGTGATGTGTCCGTAGAGCTTCTCGCAGTCAACGCCGTTAGCGATCGAATCGCGGCCTGCCCACGGCTCAGTCCAGAGATCGCGACCGGAGACAAGACACCCGTTACAGATGGCCACGTCGACTTCTACGACTCCGAGAAGCAAAGCAAGAAGACGCTCGGCGGCCGGGTTCCGGTACAGGTCAAGGGCCGGGTAACCAAAACGCGCATCAAGCAGTCTCGTGAGAGCCAATCGTTCCAGGTCGAGCGGGACGTGCTTCGCTTCTTTCGAAACCACGGCGGTGGCATCTACTTCTACGTACCCATGCGTGAGGGCGGCGCCCAGCGCGAGATCTTCTACGCGATCCTGCTTCCGTTCAAGATCGATCGGCTACTCAACGGAGGCACCGAAGCTCAGAAGACATTCTCAATCAAACTCACTCGCTTTCCCACGGAGCCACAAAGGATCGAAGGAATCGTGCACCTCGCGTGGCAGGGGCGTTCTCAGAGCTCCTCCGCTGGCGGGAACGCGCACCTCCTTGAGCAGGCCGAGAGCCTGACCGTTCATTCACTCGTCGGGTTCGACGAATCTCGTCCCACCCGTCTCGCGCTTGCTGAGACCGACTACGTCGTAGTTGCACGCCTGCCCGGGGGCATCGAGATTGCGCTTGACCTGGATCTGGACGTCTTTCCGCACGACTACATCGAGCGCGAGCTCGCTGTTCCGATTCGCTGCGGGGCCGTCGAATTCACCAATGGCACGGGTCGCCGAGTGGATGAGAATTCCCTGGTCCTGCGACTCTCGGACGGACTAGACCTCCGACTGACTGTCATTGACGAGCTTGTGAGCGCTGCTCTGAACCTGACGCGCGAGGGTTCATTCCGGAGCCAGGCCAAGAACCTCGACTTCGTCCTTGCGGCGGCCGCGGGGAACCCATTGGTTGTTGGCGATCGCTCGCACAGACCTCACGCAGGGGATCCGAAGCTGGAGACCGAGCTGCGCGCTGTTCGTGCCGAGGTCGCACACTTGATCGAATTGTTCGATGAACTCGCGATCAGCGACGACTTGACCGCGTCGCTCGAGATTGACGATAGAACGAGCCGGGTACTTCTCGCGCTCCACGAGGGGATCGTTCAAGACAGGGCGGTGCAAGGAACATCGGACGGCACCGGACGCTTCGACATTTCCCTTGGGTCGCACAAGGTCATGGTCATCGTCCTGCCCGCCGAGGACGACAACCACCGACGGATCATCGACCCATTCGATCCCGCGAAACGTGATCGCTTCCGCATCTATCAGCTCGATGACAATGGCTCGCCAGAGCCGACTGAATTGGGAACTGTGTACGAGTCGGTCACGCCGGAAGAGATGGCATCGGTGCTGAATCTGCGGCTACGCAACATCGTGGGTACGTATGCGGTGCTTGATGATCGCGCCGCGGCGCGAGGTAAGGCCAATCTAATGGTTCTTCGACTTCTCTCAGCTGCAGATCTTGCGTCCGATCCTGGCCACCGTGATGAGCTGATTCAAGGTGCTGCTGATTTGTGCGACTGGCTGAGGTCGGAGGAGCCGGACTCCCTTGTGCACCGAATCAACTCGTGGCAAGTCCGGTACCGTCTGGCAGCTCTCGACGATGCCGATCGTCGGGAGATCCGCTCGGCCCGGCGTTCTCTGAGGAGAGAAGAAGCCCAGGCGGCGCTACTGGAGGTGTGCCTGCTCATTCTTCTCGAAGACTACGAAGAGCTCGATCTTGTTCTGCAAGAGCTCGACGATGACGAGGTTGCGGTCCTGAAGAGCTGGCCCGTATGGGCACTCACCCGCCGTCGACCCGAGGCGAGAGTGGGTGCTGCCCGATTGGGTGTCGTCTGATCTGGCTTGCACCGAGCATCCCTGTCAGCACGCATCGTCGCAAGCGGCTCGACGGGCACCACGATCCGATCCTCCTTAGCCCGTTTGCGCTCGGCAAGGTCGCCTAGGACGCGGGGTGCAACGAGTTCACGTCAACCTTTATCGCGGATCGCGTACCAACGATGGGCGACTCCGACTGAGTATTGGAGTCTTGAGGGCCACTGATTATTGCGGTTCAGGGTCACTCGATATTCCCTCTCGGGGCCACCGGTGTTGCCGGTGAGCGCCACCCCCGCGGGCGCGACGCTCACCGGCCCGGGATCAGCCGGCCGACGTCGTCCCAGCCGATGCCCTCCCGGTCGGCGGCATCGATCACCGCGGCCACGCTAGTGCGGGACATGCCCTGCGCGGCGATCTGCCGACCCGTGAGCCCCTCCGCGCGCAACCGAAGCACGAGCTTCGCCTTGATCTTGCGTACCATCCGAATCACTCCTTCTGCCGCGTGATAGGCCACGCGGCAGAAGGAGCCTAGGAACGTGGCCCCGAACCCGAATACTCGGTGGCCCTCACGGACGCGATCGCGTCGACGGGCGCGTGGCCCTGAACCTCAATATCGGTGGCCCTCAGAAGAGCGAATACTCACTCCGACACCGTGGAGATTCGCGGCGATGTCCGCCTGAAGCAATATTCTCTCGCTATGCGCGTTCAAGGGGAGATCGCACAAGTTCTCGTCACGGTCAAGGCAACCCCGCAGCCTTCGACGACATATGGCGACACCTCGTGCGTGGCAGGTATCCGCATGGATGGAGACAAGCCCACATGGATCCGCCTGTACCCCATAGCGTTCAGGTGGCTCGACGGCGAATCCCAGTTCAAGAAGTACGACGTCATCGAGCTCGAGGTTCGCCGCAGGGACTCTGACACGCGTCGCGAGAGCTACTCGCCGACGCAGGACTCCTGGCGGGTCGTAGACAACCTCGCTCCTTGGAAGCCGCGGCACGCGGTGGTCGGGCAATTGGAGCCCACGACGACTTGCGAGCTCATGAAGGACGCGTCCGCGGACGGCTCCGCGCCGTCGCTTGGTCTCGTCTACCCCACTGACATCGACCGCCTCGAGTTCGAGCCACACCCGCCCTGGACGTCGGACCAACTTACAAAGATGCAAGATCGAATTGACAAGGAGTCGACGGCGCTCATCCCGATGAGCGGCTCGATTCCCTCGATTCTCAAAGCGCCCCAATTCAAGGTCCGCTATCGCTATCGCTGTGCCTCCGCGAGTTGCGGTGGGCATCAGGGGCGAATCCTGGATTGGGAGTTGACGTCGCTGCAGAACCGCCTGCGCTACGAGGGCAAGGACGTTCAGGCAGGCGTAGCCAGTAAATTCGTTGATCAGATGTTCGCCCCGGAACGCCAGGCGGGCTTCTACATGGGGAACTTCGAGCTCGCCGCCCGACGCGGCAAGTTCTCGGTGCTTGGCGTCTACTGGCCGCGCAAGAGCGAAGCGGTGTTGCCGCAGCCGGCGCTGTTCTAGGCGTCGACGAGGTCGTTCTTGAGCAGGCGTGTGACCCGCTCGATCACCTGCTCGCGGTGGCAATGCCGCTCATCGTGCTCGTAGCAGAAGACCACCACGTCGCCCGTGCGAGCAAGCTCAGCCAGTTCCCCGAGCGCGGAGACCGCAACATCGGATCCGAGCGTTGCGGTAAACCGGGACCTCGCCTCCTGAGCTGTCGCGGAGTCCAACTCGCTATAGCCAGCCCGGTTGTCTCGCTGGTTCCCGAGAGCTGGCATGTGAACGTACTCGATCCCCGACTCGGCCAGCGCGCCGGACAGGGCGCGCTTGCTGAACCCCTTTTTCCTGGAGATAGCGTTCAGACGGACGTCGACGAGCGTCTTGATGCCGCGCACACGCAGCTTCGAGACGAATGCATCGATGGTGAGACCCTCGTATCCGATACCCGTGATGCCCACGTTCCGTTCCTTCCGTCGACGTAACCGATGTGCGGCGACCCGGCACCGCGGACTGCAGTAGAGCGCGCCCTCGCGCGCCGCGAACCCGCGCCCGCAACCCGTGCAAACTCGGTTCGGCGACCTCCTCGCGCGAAGCTCGCGAGCAACCGTTGCGGAGAGATCCGTCAGCTCATCCAACGATAGAGCTCTGACATCCCACATGTAACGGATCATAGCCGTTACATACGAGATGTCGACGAGGCTGCGCGAGCAGACGGCGCGTCGTCGTTGGGCGTGCATGGTGCGATAAACTGGATGGACGCCTCTGCACGAGCGCTACGCCTTTCCGCGACGAAGAGTCAACGATCCGCCGGCCATCACGATATGCGTAACGGTTCCGTCGATCTCGGGGGAGCCGCGGCGCAAGATCCTGTTCGAGCGTCGGCCGGATGTTCGAGGACCCCGTAGGTCTCGAGCTACACAACGGACGACGCCTGTGGATCCTGCGCTGACAGACCACCTTTCTGAGTTGGCGTCGGGCTTGCGGGGAGTGCGATGCCGGTTAGCGAGGCTTTGTGTTTGGCGGGATTCTTCAGCTCCTTGCGGAAGCGAGTGGAGCGATTCCCTGGATCGTGCTCATTGCGGCGGTCTTCTTCGCCCTCCTGACGGCCGTTGTCGTCGTGGCGCTGGCGTGCAAAGGGGAACGTGCTGACCGCGCAGTCCTCATCCTGCGGATGCTGCTGCGCTCTCGGGTCCCCCGAGAGTGACGGCCGCGCTACCCGAGGTTCGCGAAATACGCCCGCAACGAAGCCATTGCTTGCGGCAGGTTCACGATCCTCTCCTGCACGCCGGCCAGCGCGCGGCCGGATCCGAGGTGGAACGCGCGCATTCGGACGTTCCGGGACGTGGACTCAGCGCACACGCCGATGGCCGTGCGGCCCCCGGATTCGGGGCTCTCCGCACAGTAGGCGTGTCCGGGGTGAGTGACGCGACGCCAGTCGCGACGCTGACCCATCGCGGTCACAAGGGCGTTACCGAAGTCGTCCGGGCTCGCGTGGCGTGCGCCCGGGTCCACGCTCACTCCGCGTCGGACGACGGTCGCGACGGCGCGAGGAACATGTGGGGCAAGGCCTGAGATGTCCCGAAGCACTCCGCTCGTGAGGAGTTCCTGCTGACGCAAGCGGGTCTCCCGGTGGTCGACGGGGTATTCACCGGACAGGAGGTAGAACACCGTCGCGGCTAGGGAGTAGACGTCGGTGGCGACGGAACACTCTCCGTCATCCGGCGCCGCCTCGGGGGCAAGCGTGCACCAGCTCCCATCCCGTGGTGCGTATCCATCATCGTCGAGCAAGATGCACTTCGCCACGTCGGATACGAGGACGCTGTCGCCCCGCCGAAGCGCGTTCGCCGGTTTGATGTCTCGATGGATCATCCCGGCGGCGTGGATGGTGCCAATCCCAGCGGCGATCTCGTGGCCGAACCGCACGGCGAGGGCGACCGGAAGGCCATGCGGCCGCGCATCAGCCTCAAGATCTCCGTCCGGCAGGAGGTCGGTGGTAATGAAACGGATGTCGCTGTTCAGGACGACATCGGCGTTCAGCACCGGGACGATGAAGTCGCTGCGAAG
Organism: Microbacterium ureisolvens; assembly: GCF_019511645.1. Classification (GTDB taxonomy): domain Bacteria; phylum Actinomycetota; class Actinomycetes; order Actinomycetales; family Microbacteriaceae; genus Microbacterium; species Microbacterium ureisolvens_A. The sequence continues at coordinate 25,314 of NZ_JAEUAX010000021.1, forward strand.
CTGCTCGAGCCGCTTGGCTTCGTCCCACGACTGAGGCGCACCGCCGTCGGGATGGAGGATCTTCAGAGCAACCGTCCGGGCGAGGTGCCGGTCGAACGCCTCATAAACTTCCCCATCCGAGCCGAGCTTGGATGCCAAGACGTAGCGGTCGTTCACTGTCGTCCCGGGCGGCAGCGCTGGATTACTCACGCGAGCAACCATACTGGCGAGCATGAGTGTTCTCGGCGTGGTCGTTGTCACCGGTAAGAGCCCCCGGGTGCAGGCAGTCGTGCTTGAAGGGAGCCTGGATGCTCCGACGGTCGCGGACACCTTCGAGCTGCGCACCTCGTCCACCGATCCCGCAGAGCAGGCGGTGGATCTTGCACGGCACATCGCGCCGAAGGTCACCGGCGTGGGATACAAGGTGGTCGCCATCAGGGTCGCCGGCGCCTCCCCCGTCGGGCGCCGCAACAAGGCAACATTCTCCCGAGCGCACTGCGAGGGTGCGCTGATTTACGTGATTCGAACCGCGACAGGCAAGCCCGTCACGGTCGTGGACCCGGTTACGGCTCCGAAATCCGTCGGGATGAAGAAGCCACAACTCGAGGAGCTGGTCGACGGGCTCTTGTCAAAGGGCGTGAACAGAGAGGCTGTGCTGGCTGCTGTAGTGGGTCTCGCCGGCGTCTGATGAGGCTCCGCACACGAAAAGCGAGTCGACGCCCTCGATGCTCCACCGCATGTCGGCGTTCGTCAGTGTGTTGATGACCACCGCGATGAGCCACTCGGGCTGGACAGTTTCCCGGACACGTCGCGCAGCATTCGCGACAAGCGTCCCGCTGGCGATGTTCACATCGAGCACGACGGTGCGCGCCGAGCGCCCGCCCCGAATCGCCGGGTTGAGCATCATCACTGCACCAAGAACTCGCTCCGCTGCAGGGCTTGCCGGCTCGACGGTGAACTCGTCCCACCCGGCCACACAGTCAAGGAAAGACCGTGCAGTGTCGGCAAGATTGTGGGAGCGGTCATGAGCGCGGACGTTCCTGTCGCCCGCGAGCATCAGTTCGACGAGATCCATCGCACCTCCTTCCCGAGATCGTAGCCACCCCAAAACCTCACGAGTCACCAAAACGCTGAGGAATGGTGGAGCCCAACCGGCGGACGACGCTTCGAGCAGACTCTGGGCGCTCGCCAGGTGAGGACTCGAGGCGCCGAGACAGCACAGCCAGATTTGCCAGGGTCACGGTAACGGGTGTGTTGACGCGGTCGAGATCTACCACCCGTGCAACCGCCACCGATGCGCACGTTGGAAGTGGGAGCACACCGCTCGCAACGTCCCATCAACGAGCAAATGCGCGAAAGGGGATCGGACGTGCCTCTCCGACCGGGTGAGCCCAACTCGGGCAGTTCGGCTCGTGACATCAAAGCTCGAGGCTTTCGCTCCCGTCCGCATGGTCGTCGTGACTGGTAGTGGGCTCGATCGCCTGTGCGCCGAGTGCGACGCCATCGAGTTCGTGGCGGAGATACTTCGGAGCCTGAACGCGCGAGGCGTCCGTCACCAGCTCGGCCAGATGGTCGGCCTTGATTGCGGCCAGCCGGAAAGCCACTTTCGGCTCGCCCCAGGGTGTGGTCGTCCGCAGGAACACATCGGGCTCCATCTGGACCAGAGCGAATCCATCCATCCGGTCCGCGACCTTGACGGCGACGACGAGCTCGGTCGCGAGAATCGCACGAATGTCGTCGGGGACGCTGTGCCATGGGTGGCACTCCCACGCGTACAGCTTTCTCCGAACGAACCACGCGGCGCCACCCGTCGTCGCGCGCTCTTCGCTGCCAGGCAGGCTATTGGCGATCCTGCGCACGTCGTCGAGGGTGGCCACGGCGCGAGCCTACGCCGGCCGCGCGACATCGATGCTGCTCCTGTCGAGCAGACGAGTGCTCCCGATGGAGCCGCTTACGCGCACGGCGCGGATACGGATGGCAAGGGTGCGTGTTAGCCGCCGTTCGTGGTCGCTCCCTACCGCGCAGTGCGCGATTAGGAATGCGTTCCATGCGTGCGGGTCGGGGCACGACGGCTATGCGGATCTACACCGCGCGCGCCACTCGAAATCAACTCGCCGCAAACGCGTTCCCCGACTGCGACTGGCTACTTCCGAGTGCGGCAAGTACCGAAGCCTTCTTCAATACCAAAGTGCGTGCGCACTACGTCTGCTCCGGTCCGTACACCTCTACCTGGATCCCCCGGAGCAGCTCCCTCGTCACGCCTCTCCAGTTGAATCGCTGCAGCAGATCAAGCGCGGCGTCGACGGCGAGCTCTCTGGGGCTCGTCAGTCCGTCCTCCGTGGAGAGGTCGATCTCGTAGTCCCAGATGTCATCGTTGTACGCATACGTGCCGTGGAGACCTGACCGACGGGGGTGCGCAGTCACGAGTACGAACCGGCGGATGTTGTATAACGCGAGTTCGACGCGGAGGCGTTGACCGTCGAAGAGCAACCGCTGCAGACGACCCGCAAACTCAAACACCTCGGTGAAGTGCAGGACAGGCATCCAGATTGGAAGGTAGCCGCTGATCGGCTCTCGGTCATCGAAGAAACCGTCCGAGTCCGGCCCGAACTGCTCGATCGCCCGGCAGTCGTAGAACTGGCCACTCTCATAGAACTGCCACGTCTCCGGATGCATGCTGGTGATCTGTTCACCCACCCAATTCCGCCCGTTCGTCGGGTGTTGCACCCAGGGGAACGGCCAGCCGCGTCGGCGGACAGTCGCCTGCTGCACTGCCGGAAGCAGCTCAGTGAAGGGTATGCGCCGCGCGTTAAAGGTCTCGGGACGGATGGTGGTCACCATCTGCGGCAGCACACGATCCAGATGGAATCCGGCATCGCGTGCTTGTCGAATCTGGTCCGCGAATCGGTCGCGAGCTCCGGTGACCTCCGTGGGTCCGAGCTGCACACCAACACGCTGAGCAGTTTCCAAGAATCGAGCCAACTGCTTTTCGGTGGCCAGAGCGATGACTTCGCGCAGTTCATTCTGCGTTAGGGAGGCGGAGCTCTCTGGCTTTGCCATCGAGCGAGTGTAGAGCTGCTTCGCTGTGATGCGCTGCGGGTAATCCTTCTTGCTGAGGATCGGAATCTCGGAGAACTCGGCCACCTCAATGATGGCGACCGGACGGCCGTTCGGCAGTTGGCCTCGACCAAGTTGCACGCGGACGGGCGGATCCGCGTAAGCGTTGATCTGATCAGATACGTCATCAAACGAGAGCCACTGCCCAAGTTGTTCGTCGCTGAGCCCAGATCCGGCCGCGTCGATTCCTTCCTCGCTGAGTCCGATTATCACGTGGCCGCCGTCGCGTTGGTTCGCGAGCGCGAGAACAGCACGCGCAACGATTGCGAAAAAGGCACGATCCGTCCGGTTGCCTGCGCTCTTAAACTCGACGCCACGCTGCTCATAGCCGGCCTCAATGATCGCCGCAAGCTGTTCATTGTTGAGCACGTTTAGCCTTTCGCCCTGCGATCGCCTTTCCGAGAACCGGCCCTGCCCCAGATTACCGATATCCCTTGAGGGCCTTCGTAAGCGCAAGCTTCATCCGGCTCTGGGAACCACTTCGTTCCGCGCAAGTCGCAGGTGGAAGTGGCGCGATTGGGCGCTGCCAACCATCGCCAGAGCCCGCATGAGGAGGGTGACAGTGCTCTCCAAAGTCAGCTCGCGACGGCCCCCCTATCGGTCACCGCCCGCCGAGGGATCAGTCCGCCCACGGACGTTCCCTCCGCGGGCACTGCACGTTCACGGATCGGGAGCGTCTTCGCCCTTCCTCTCGTCGTGACTACTCGCAGGCGAGCCCGTCGCCGTCTCCGTCGCCACCGTTCCCGGTGCGGTTGGCGAACCAGTCGTATGGCTCCGCCTGCGTTGGGTCGTCGCGATTGAAGGGCCCGGTGGGGTGCCCGACGGTGTTCTTCTTCAGCTTCGTGCAGGAGGAGTACTGCTCCCACCATCTGTCGGTGGTGGCGGCGGGCGGGACGGCCGAGGCTGCATCACAGGTGACGGTGATCACGGATCCGTCTGGGCTGAGCGTGGCCAGCTGTGCGGCGCGGTAGTCCGCCTCACGAGGGTGGGCCGGATACCCATCAGTTGAGTCGTAGCGGGCCACCGCGTGGCCGGCTTGGAGTTGCAGAAGTCCGAGGTCGGCACCCGTCGCGGTGGTGACGTAGCGGATGAGTCGACCGTATTGGTCCTGGTCGTTCTCTCCTGCGGGCAGTTCCAGCGTCACCACGTCGCCGGGAGCGAGCTGGCTGACGATCGCGGCAGCGGCTTGATCGTCGCCGCACTCGCCGCGTTCGGGTGTGTCGATGCCGATGATGCGGACCGTCCCGGCGCTGGTCTCGATGGTGTCGCCATCGACCACCGACACGAACGTAATCTGTTCCGACGCGGGCTCGGTACCCGTCGATTCCGAGTTAGATGCCGATGTGGGCGCAGCCAGGACCGGGTCGACTGCCGGTGACAGAGCTGCGCAGCCTGACAGCACGAGGGCTGCGGCGAGCACCATGCCGACCGGCAAGGGCACCCGTCCAACCCGCATGGTTTCCCCGTTTCTTTCGGTGGCGCGCTGGGAACGCAGCGACTTCTCGATCACCGGACCGGTCGAACCTAGCAGGCGCGATCGACCGATCTGCGCGTCGACCGTGCCTCCATTAGTGAGGAGGGCGGGCGGCGCGCAGTCGATTTGTGCCCGCGGACGGTCACGCGGCGGGGAATGCCTTCGCGAGACGGGAGTGGAGGGTGTCGACATCGATGGTCTGCGGGGCGGCTTCGGTCATCCGTTTGATGAGGAGCCGTGGCCAGATCACGTGGATGCCGTCGACGGTGAACGAGCCGCCGATGAGGGGCCAGTCCGCCTCGAGGAAGCAAAGCACACCGAAGACCGGCGGGGGCTCGTCGCCGAGAGCTGCGGTGACGCGCTCGAGCTGGGTCTGGACGCCTGCGATCAGTTTGGTGCCGTCGCGCCCGCCGATGCGGAGGTGTTCGGTGCGGGGTCGGATGAGGCCGCCCTCGACGTGGAGCGCGGGGCGCTTGTTCGTGTAGCGTTTCGCGTCGATCACCCACACGCCCGTGGGGCCGATGGCAATGTGGTCGATGTTCGCACGGGTGCCGGGAATGCATCGGTCGTGCAGCACCCGGAATGTGTCGGGCAGATCGGTGAGGCGCTGCGCCAGAAGTTCCTCGCCGATGGCACCCTGCGCCCACGCCTGGGTGCTCTGCGGGTCGTCGGAGAGGGCCAGGATGAGCCCACCGAGCTTGGGGTGCGCGGTGCGGATCCGCTGTTCCCTGTTCTGCTTGCGGCGTTCATATTCGCGGCGAGCGGAGGCGCCCGCGGTCCCAGTCTCTGGCTCGACGGTCTCGACCGTGCAGGTGCACTGGATGCAGCGCACGGTGCGGGTGCCGCGCTCGTACACGGCATCGGTCCCCGCATCGAGCGCTGCCCCGCACAGATGGCAGGTGCCGGCGTACCGCAGCCGCATGCGCTTGTCGTCTGGCCCCAGTTCCAGCGTCACGACGCCGACCGTACCAGCCACATTCCGCCCGCGACCATACTTCGGAGTCGCGTACAGCTTGACTGAGGAAAGTGGATCCTCAAGGTCTCGTCAGCTTTCGCCCATTCCGGTTCGTATACGCGACACTCGGTCATGGTCGCGGCGGAATGGTCGCTAGGGTCGGAGGGATTTCTGGGGAGATTCAATGTCGATGCAGCCGCCTGGGTGGTATCCCGATCCGGTCAACGCCAGCCGACAACGCTGGTGGGACGGTAACGCGTGGGGTCCTCACGTCACCAGCAACGGCACCACGTGGTCCGAGCCACTGCCGCCGACCCCGCCGACCACGGGACGCGTCTCGCGTCGGATGCCCGTGTGGGCGTGGATCCTGATCGGCGCAGTCGCGCTGATCCCAATCATCTTGCTCTCGCCCGTTGTGGCCGTGATCGCGCTGGTGATCCTCATCACCGGCATCGTGGCTCTGGCGAAGGGCAGCCGCACCTGGTTGCGCCTGAACTCACGGAAGGCCGCAATGGTGGTGACGGCCGCGGCCGCCGCGGTGCTACTGGTCACCGGAAGCGTGAGCGCTGCGGTACTGCCCAACACCGGTAGCAGCGGCAACGAGGCCGCGCGCTTCGTCACCGCACCCTCGCCCAGCGAAGCCCGCAACTCCGACGAGTCGAGCCAGTCACGCCCGACCCCGACTCCGACACCCACGCCGGTGGCGAGTACCCGAGACGAGGTCGTCACTGAGGTGGTCCCGTTCACTGAGACTCGGGTTGATGACGGCGCCCTGGCAGCCGGGCAGACGCAGGTCCGCACCCCCGGGCAGAACGGCGAGAAGACGCTGACCTACCGCGTGCATCTCCTTGACGGGCAGGAAGTCAGCCGCGAACTCATCTCGGACGTCGTCACCACGCAGCCGGTCACCCAGGTGATCGCGAACGGCACCTACGTCGCACCACCACCCCCGCCCCTGTCTCTTA
>NZ_JAEUAX010000022.1 GCF_019511645.1 Microbacterium ureisolvens
CTCTGGTGCACCGTCTGCTTCCAAGCTACCGCTGCGGCTTCGATGCCTTCCGTGAGCATTGATTTCCGCGAATCTCGGCCGATCCTCTGCCACATCGCGCGCTGTGCCGACACGGCTATGTGTATACCGATGTGTATAGCGGTTGGTATCGCACGTCGCGCAGCAAGGACGAGGCGGTAGAGAAGCTCAAGGCGATGATCTGGGAGCGGGACTCACTCGGCACAGTTGTCGATCGGCCGACGGGCGTCAACACATCGGCTGGGTTATGGGTGAGGACAACGCGTCGGGGACGTCGAGCGTTCGCTTTTTCGTTGCATGCGATGCTCACGAAAGCTGGCGGGACAAACCGAAGCAGGGCGCCGCGAAAAATGCGCTGCAGTCGCGCTCTTGTCGGTCAGCCATCGAGGGACGGTGGCCGCGTGGACGTCCGCACGCGCAGTTCCGGTTTGAACACCTCATGCGCCGCAACCGTCCGCCCCTCGAAGCGCTCCATCAGCAAATGCACCGCCCGAGCACCCATCAAATCGCCCGGTTGATGCACCGTCGTCAGCCCTAGGGCGGGATGCGAGGCAATGGGCACATCGTCATAGCCGACGACAGACAGTTCGGCGCCGAGCTCGGCGATCGCACGTTGCGCCCCGAGCGCCAGCTCGTCATGCGCCGCGAACAAAGCGGTGGCGCGGGAGCCGGACTGCAACGCCCGTTCAACGGCCGCACACGCGGACTCCTGGCCCTCGTCTGACCGCCACACGAGGTCGTCATCGGCTTGCCCATGGAGAGCCATGGTTTCGAGGTAGCGTGCCAGTCGGACGCTGTGCGGACCATCCTCATGGGGGTCTGACTCGTGCAGCGTCAGGTGGGCGATCTGCCGATGACCCAGCTCCACGAGATGCGACATAGCTGCATCAACTCCGTGCGCGTCGTCGCCCGCCACCGTGTCGTACATCTCGGATGGACTGTGTCGGCCAATCATCACCAGGGGGGTGGTGCGCGCAATCCGCTCCAAGGCGCTCTGTTCCAGGCGCGGCGAGACGACGATCAGTCCGTCGACCTGTCGGTCCACGAGGGCTTCGATCGCTCGTAAGCCCTCTCGCAGACCGTGCTCGGCCGGCGCGATGACCACCTGGTACGCGGTGTCCGACAGTGCAGCTGTGGTTCCCGCGAGCACTCGCGTGAAGAACTGATTGCCGAAGTCCGGGATCTCGATTCCGATCGTGTACGTGCGGCCTCGCATGGCTCGCGCCGCTACGCGCGGGCGGTACTCCAGCTCCGTCATCGCCGCCGACACCCGATTCCGCATGGAGTCGCTGACGCCATAGGCGTTGCGTAGCACCTTCGACACGGCGGCGCGCGAGACGCCGGCGGCCGCTGCGACGTCTTCGATCGTTGCGGAGCGCGGGCGAGCGGCATCCACCATGTACTGCTCCGTTCCGGAAGTCCGATCGGTAATCTACCGCGCCCATGCGCTGAAACGCCGGTCCCCGCGCGCTGCAGCGAGCGCACCACACGGACCGGCGCATCATCCGGCAGCGGCCCGAGTGACGGCTGCCGTCGGCCAAGACGGCGGCACCGGGTGAGGCGGCGAAAATCTCCGCCACCTCACCCGGCACAGCACTCAGCGGATGGTGAAAGTCGCTGCCGCGGCCGCCTCGACCGAGCCGCCCACCGTCACCGTGAAGGCGCCCGACGGGGTGGTCCACGCCGAGGCGTCCTCGTCCCAGTACTCGAGGAGGTGCATGTCGGCCAGGTCCTCCGGCGACAGCGCCACCTCGACGTTGCGGTGCTCACCGGGCTGGAGTGTCACGCGCTCCCACCCGATCAGACGCTTCGAGGGCTCACCCGCTGCGTCCGGCAGCTGGAGGTAGACCTGTGCCACCTCAGTGCCCGCGACGTCGCCGGTGTTGGTGAGCTTGAACCGCACGCGGATCTCCTTGTCACCCGTGGTCGACTTCGGCGTCACGTTGACCTTGCCGTACGAGAACTCGGTGTAGCTGAGGCCGTGACCGAACTCGAACAGCGGCTCGATGCCCTCGGCCTCGTACCAGCGGTAGCCGACCTTCAGTCCCTCGGTGTAGTCGACCTGGAGGATGCCGTTCTCGTCGGCGACGCCCGGGTACTGCGCCTCCGAACCCGCGGTGGGAATGTCGTCGACCGAGACCGGGAACGTCATCGGGAGCTTGCCCGAGGGGTTGACGTCGCCGTACACCAGCGCAGCGAGCGCCGGGCCGAATTGCTCGCCCGAGTGCCACGCGTGGAACACCGCGTCCACGTCGTCGATCCACGGCATCTCCACGGCCGACCCCGCGTTGAGCACGGCGATGGTGGAGGGCGCGGAGGCCGCGACCGCTTCGATCAGTTGGTCGCCATTGCCGTCCAGGCGCAGATCGGGCAGGTCCTTCGTCTCGCCCATCGTGTAGTAGCCGAAGACGAGCGCCACGTCTGCGGCGGATGCCACGGCCGCGGCCTTCGCGGGGTCGGCGCCGTTGTCATACACGACCTCGCCACCGGCCTGCGTCACGCGCTCGGTCAGAGCGGTGAGCGGGTCGACTAGCGCGTCGCAGTTGAGGGCGGTGCCACCAGGAGGGCCGAACGGGAAGGCCCACGCGCAGGCGGTCTTGGCACTCACGCCACCGGTCGGGACGGTGGAGGCGGTCTGACCGATCACGGCGACGGTGAGGTCACCGTCCGCGAGCGGCAGCACGCCGTCGTTCTTCAGGAGCACCGTGCTCTGCTCAGCTATCTCGCGAGCAAGCGCCTTGTGCTCCGGCGTCGACACGTTCGCGACCGGGGTCGCCGGCACGGGGTGGTCGAAGAGACCACCGTCGATGTAGGAGTGCACTACGCGGTAGGCGGCCTCGTCGATGCGCGCCTGGGTGATCTCCCCAGCCTGCAGCGCGGCGTCCAGTCGAGCCGGCGTGAACCAGATGGGACGGTTGAGTTCCTGGTCGAGCCCCGCGTTCAGCGATTCCACCGTCGAATGCACCGATCCGAAGTCGCTCATGACATAGCCCGTGAACGGGTAGTCCTCGCGGAGGCTAGTGGTGAGGATGTCATTCTCGCACGCGTAGACGCCGTTGACCTGGTTGTACGAGCACATCAGGCTGCCCGGGTCGCTCTTTCGGACGGCGATCTCGTAAGGGAGGTCATAGATCTGCTTGAACGTGCGCTCGTCCATGTTCGACGAGCTCTCCTCGCGCGCAATCTCCTGCTCGTTCGCGACGTAGTGCTTCAGGTTCGCGATGATCGGCTTGTCGGGGTTCCCGTCTTCGAGACCGTTGACGTTCGCCGCCGCCATCAGGCCGGACAACACCGGGTCCTCGCCGAAGTACTCCGAGCCGCGGCCCGACAGCGGCGTCCGGCCGGATGCGATGCCGGGCCCGAGGATCACGGCGTTGCGCTTGTCGAACGACTCGCTGCCGTGTGCGATCGCCTTCTCCTCGCCGAGCTCGAGGTTCCAGGTAGCCGCCACCGCGATGGGACCGGGCCATGCGGTGGTGCCCGCGGCCAGGTAGACGCCGTCGGGGCCGTTGTTGTAGATCACGACCGGCGTGCAGGGGACCTGCGCCGGGTAGATCACCGGTGCTTCACCCGGGAAGGCCGGGTTCCACTGGGTGCGGGTCGGGTCGTTCGCCGGCTGCTCCACGAGCCACCGGTACTTCTGGTGTTGCGTGCTCGCGGCGAGGAGCGCCTGGGTGCGCTCGTCCGCCGTCTTGCTCGTGTCCATCCACGGCACGGTCGAGCAGTCGACGGCCGAAGCGGCAGGGGCGCCGATCGCGACGACACCTCCCGTCGCCAGCATCGTTGCGCCCAGCAGCATCGCCGCCGTGCGCCGGAACCGCCGCGGAGGCGCTCCCTCAGGTCGTTGAGCCAACGTCATCGTGCAATCCCTCTTCGTTGCGGGCCGATCCTGTAGACCGATCTACGTTCGTAGACCGGTCTACCATCTCAAGCGTCGAATTCGGTGTCAAGTGCCAATTCGGATCGCATCTGACTGGAGCAGGAAATGCGCAGTCCGTCACGGTCAAGCAGGCGCGCCCTCGCGATCGCCTTCGTCGGGCCGCTGCAGCAGCGCCAAGATGAGGAGAACGTTGAGCCTCTGGAACCGCACACGGGAAGCTACGGCCGCGTCCCGTCATTGCGAAGCACGTTCTGACGTGTGACGCGACAGCGTCCCCAGGAACGAGCTGGCACGACGTCATGGTGTGCCTCGCGCGCTTCCGCGTATGGAGCGTTACCGATGATCCGGTGCGGCGCGACAGCACGAGATGTGTTCCTCGAGGGTTGCATGGGTGGGGCGTCGGCCCCGGCGTCACCCTCTCTCGAAACCCAGAGTGGATCGGCGCGGAATGAGACGGGGCTCTACGACGATGCGCTGGTGTACATGCGGGATGCCAGCCGCAGCGCTGAGCTCCTCCAGGAGCATGCGAATCGCCGCTCCGCCGAGCGCTTTGCCTTCCATCGCGACCGTCGATAAGCCCACCGTTGTAGGTTCCGCCAGGCGGTTGTCGTCGCACCCCATGACTGCCATGTCGCGCGGCACCGAGATGCCCAGCGCCTCGGCGGCGTTCATGAAACCCGCCGCGAGCGTGTCCGTCACCGTGACGATCCCGTCAGGGCGGGTTCCCGGGCCTCGGGCTGCCACGCGGTGCGCGAGCGCCGCGCCGGATTGCTCGGTCAGGTCGGGAGTGTGGACCTCCTCGAACCGCACACCCTTGGCTTCGGAGACGGCCCGGCGCAGACCTGCGCGGCGGAGGGTGACGGGCTGGATCGCCTCATCACCGCAGACGAACAGCAGCCGGCGGCATCCCTGCTCGATCAGGTGCCGCGCAGCGAGGTAGCCGACCTGCTCGTTGTCGACGACCACGCAGCAGACGCCTTCGTCCCCGGGGTCGTAGTTCACGAGGATCGCCGGACGCCCGCGGGCAGAGAACCGCCGCATCTGCTCAGAAGAGTCTTGCAGCGGGGCAAGCAGCAACCCCGCGACGCGGGCCTCGGCGAAGAAGTCGACGTTCTCGCCCTGCGCCGCGAAGTCGTCCTGACTGGCAGCGAGCATCAGGTTCAGGCCCGCGTCACGGGCGGCCTCCTGTGCCCCGCGGGCCACATCGACGAACATCGAGTTGCCCAGGTCGATGACCACGAGTCCGATGCTCCGCGATCCTCCGGCCGCGAGCGAGCTGGCGTTCGCATCGCGCACGAACCCCAGTTCCTCGATCGACGCGCGCACCTTCGCGATGGTGGACTCACTCACCTTCTGGGGGTGATTGAGGACGTGAGACACCGTGCCCATGGAGACGCCGGCATGGCGAGCCACGTCGCGAAGCGTCGGCGCGCGCATCGAGTCCAGTCCCATCAGCCCTTGACAGCTCCCGAGGTCATGCCTGCGACGATCTGCCTGTTGAAGAAGATATACATGATGAGCGGCGGGATGGTGATCAGCAGGACGTCCATGAAAAGCAGGTTCCACTGGTTCAGCCCCTGCGACTGGTAGTTATACAGCGTGAGCTGCACCGTCGCGTTCTCATCGCCGGGCAGGAAGTACAGCGCATAGGTGAAGTCGTTGAACACGGTGACCGCCTGTACGACGACAACGGTCACGATCACCGAGCGCAGCAGCGGGAAGATCACCTGGAAGAACAGCCGGATCGGACCCGCTCCGTCGATGAGCGCCGCTTCGTCGAGCTCTCGAGGGATTGACGCGACGAACGCCTTGAAGAGAAGGATGCAGAACGACAGACCGAACGCGACGTGGACGGCGATGAGTCCCCACAGCGTGCGGTACATGCCCGTACCCTGCAGCACCCAGATCGTCGGCACCACGGCGGGGGGGATGATGAGACCCGCGAGCACGAGGAAGTTGATGACCGGGTTCCAGCGCGACTGCCTGCGCTGCAGCACGTAACCCACCATCGCAGAGAGGACGACCATGATGGCGACGGCGCCCACGGTGAGGATCGTGCTGTTCACGAAGGCGCGTGGAAGCACGTAGTCGTTGGTCTGCAGCACGGTGACGAGGTTGTCTAGGAGCGCCCACTGCGTCGGCCAGCTGAACTGCAGGCCGGCGGCTTCCTGCTGCGTCTTGGCGGCCGTGACGACGATGAAGGCGAACGGCACCAGGAAGACGAAGACGCTCACGGCGATGCTGACGAGGCCGAGGACGACCCCCTTCCGCCGACGACGACGCGCGGGCCGGCCATTCGGGGTCGTGATTGCGGTGGATCCGGTCGCCGGCGCGGCCGGAGCGATGCTCTGGGAGTTCATGCGTCGCTGCCTTTCCGGTTCAGCCAGAAGGACAGCGGGACGATGATCGCTGCTACGACGACGAAGAGGATCACGTTACCCGCCGTGGAGAGTCCGAAGAATCCGGCCTGGTACTGCTTGTAGATGACGGAGGCGATGACGTCGCTCGTGAAGCCCGGGCCTCCGCGGGTCATGGTCCAGATGAGGTCGAACGACCGCAATCCGCCGATGAGCGAGAGGATGATGACGGTGACGGTGGCGGGTCGGGCGAGCGGCAGGATGATCTGCCAGAAGTTGTCCCACGCGGTCGCGCCGTCGACGCGCGCGGCCTCGAAGTACTCCTGAGGGATCGCCACGATGCCGGCGATGTAGATCAGGGTTGCTAGGCCGACGCCCTTCCAGATGTCGACGAAGGCGACAGACAGCAGGGCGAGATTTGGGTCGGTGAGCCATCCGGGTCCCTGGATGCCGACCAGGGCGAGGGTCTGATTGACCAGTCCGTCGAACGGGTCGAGGAGCACCTTGAAGGTGACCCCGACGCCGATCGTGCTCACCAGCACCGGAAAGAAGATGGTCGAGCGGAGGAACCCGCGGCCGACGATCTGAGAGGTGAGCAGCACGGCGAGGAGGAGCCCGAGCACCACCTTGGCGCCCGACGTGACGAACGCGTAGATGAAGGTGTTGACGAAGCCCTGGACGAGGGCGGGCTCGCGGAAGAACTGGACGAAGTTGTCGAATCCGATGAACTCGACGTCGAAAAGGGTCCACCGCGTCAGCGAGAAGTAGAACGAGGCGCCTGTGGGGACGAGGAACAGGACGAGGAAGAACACCCCCGCCGGGATGTGGAACCAGAGCGGGTACGGCTTGGCCGCGATCCCGTTCGAGCGGCGGCGCGGCGCGCGTGCGGTCTCAGCTTCTTCGAGCTGCTGCGAGATGAGCGTCATCGTTCTCTCCTGACGGGAGGGGTGGGGGCGGCGCGTGGCCGACCCCACCCCACCGGACGAGTGTTACCAGTCCAGCCCGAGCTGCTGGGCCTGCTTGACGACATCCTCGTCGTACAGGGCTGCACCGTCAGCCGCCGAACGGATGCCCGAGCCGACCTCCACGGTGATCTGCTCGAGCGCCGGTCCCTTGATGGGCGACAGGAACTCCAGCGCAAGGCCGGTGTTGCCCTCGTCGAAGTACGTCTGCATGTCCTTCACCAGGGTGGGCGCATTGTCGGGAAGGTCGCAACCCTCGACCACGAACGGGCCGCCGAGCGTGATCGACTCAGCCTGGATCTCGCAGCTCGCGGGGGTGACGAGCCAGTCCAGGAACTCCTTCGCCGCCTCGAGCTTCGCACCCTCGGTGGTCTTCGGCACGTACACGCCGTTCGGCATCCACACCGTCAGTCCGTTCGCGTCGGCGTTTTCGCCGGGGATCGGGAACACGCCGACGGAGGCATCGGCGTCCGGGTAGTTCTCACCGAGAGCGGCCGCGACGTTCCCCGTCAGCATCGGGTAGTGCGCGGCTTCGCCCTCGGCGATCATGCGCACACCGTCGTCGTAGATGGCCGACGCGAAGTCCTCGTTGAGCAGTCCGGCCTCGGAGATCTCCTGCATGTACTGGAAGCCGGCAAGCGCGGGCGGGTCGGCGTACTTGCGCTCCCCCTCAGTGTACGCCTCGGCCCAGTCCGGGTCCTCGGCGCTGACGTTGTAGAAGTCACCCAGGACGAACAGCTGCGACGTCCAGGTGTCGCCGTAGGTCTGAACGACCGGCACCTTGCCGGCGGCTTTGATCGCCTCGTTATTGGCCATGAACTCATCCCAGCTGCGCGGAACCTCGAGGCCGAGCTCGCTGTAGATGTCCTTGTTGTAGATCATCGCGCCCGCGAACGAGGCGCCCACCGGCGCGCCGTAAAGCCCGTTGTCGGTGGACACCGCGTCGACGAAGTTGTCGTCGAGGGAACCCGCCCAGTCCTCGTCACCGAGGGGCACAAGCGTCTGATCGGGGTTGAGCGCCTGCAGGAGGGAGCCGGAGTTGTACCAGAACAGGTCGCTCATGTCACCGGTGGACAGTCTGGTCTTGATGAGGTTGTCGCCCTCGCCGCCGGCCGGGTGCGTCTCGACCTCGACCGAGACGCCGGACTCTTCCTCGTACGCGGCCGCGAGGCCCTCCCACAGCGCCACCGACGACGGGGTGCTGTCGATGTAGACCGAAAGCTCGGTCGCTTCGCCATCGTCGCCTCCCCCACCACCCGCGGAGCAGCCGGCCAGCGCGAGCGCGGCCGTCGCGGCGGTGGCCCCAACCACCCAGCGCGTCTTGTGATTGATCACGTTTACCTCCATGTAAATGTCCGTCCGCCTGCGTCCTCGCTCACGGAAGGTTGAAGCGGTTCACTCGCGAGCCACCGTAGAGCGGTCTCCACCGCGTGTCAAGACGAGCGAAGATCACGGTCGGGTAACGCCGTTGCGGCGCACGATTTCGGGGGACATGAGTTGACGCGGGCAGCGGTGTCTCCGTAGAGTCCCACTCTGAAGCGGTTCATTGCGGATCCGGAGACGCCGCGAAGCCGCGCATCGAGAGGACGACCCTTGACACTGCCTGCTTTCCATTCCGTCGACGTGGCCACCCGCATCGTGGGGCTGCGCAGTCAGCACGACCCCCGCCTGCTGGGTGTGCCCGGCGGGGACGTGCGCCTGCGGTGGATGGTCGAGAGCGCGGATGCCACCGCTGCGCAACTCGGCTTCCAAACGCGTTCGCGTCGTCCTGGTGCGGACTGGACCGTCGCGGAGCCCCTGGAGGGCTCGGAGGCGATCGATCTCCCGGCCGCCGATGGACCGCTCGCCGTCCGCGATTCCCGCGAGTACGCCGTGCGCATCGCCACGCCGCACGGCTGGACCGAGTGGAGCGACCCCGTACGCGTCGATGCGGGGGTTCCGGGTGACGCGCTGGAGGCGCTCGTGATCGACGTGCCGAGTCGCACTGGAGGACCTGTCCCGACGCTGCGTCGTGAGTTCGAACTCGACGCCGTCCCCGAGCGCGGCCTCTTGCGCATCTCCGCGCTGGGGGTCTACGACGTCTGGCTCAACGGCATTCGCGCCACCGACGGCTTCCTCAACCCGGGATGGAACGCATACCAGCGCCGCATCCTGCTCGACACCGTGGACGTGACCACTCTCCTTCAGGCCGGCCGCAACGCCATCGCGATCACCGTGGCCGACGGCTGGTACCGCGGACGAATGGGGTTCGCCGGGCGGACCGAGATCTACGGCGACCGCATCGGCGTCATCGCGCAGCTTGAAGCCGACGGCACCGTGGTAGTCGCAACCGACGAGTCCTGGCGCGGCGGCTTCGGCCCCATCCTCGCCGCCGGCATCTACGACGGCTCGACCGTGGACTTCACGCTCGACAACGGGGACCCGAGCATCGCGGGGTTCCATGACGCGGACTGGATGCCGGTGCGCACTGTTCCCACGGACAAGGCGGTGTTCCAGCCCCGTGCCGTCGCGCCGGTGCGCGCCATCGCGGAGTTCCCGATGCAAACGTCGGTCCGCGGGGGCGCGACTGCCCTCGACGCGAGGCAGAACATCGCAGGCTGGGTACGGCTCACGGTTGAGGGCCGTCGCGGAGACACCGTGACTGTGCGCCATGCCGAGGTGTTGGAGCCGGACGGCGCGTTGCACACCGCCGCGCTGCGCACCGCCAAGGCGACCGACACCTACGTGCTGGGCTACGACGGGGTGACCGTGCTCGAGCCGCCGTTCACCTTCCACGGCTTCCGCTACGCCGAGGTGACCGGGACGGCGAAGGTTGTCGAGGCGACGGCGATCGCGATTTCGACCGACCTGCCGGCACGGGCGTCGTTCGCGAGCTCGCATGAGACACTGAATCGCTTCCACGAGAATGTGCGCTGGTCGCAGTTGGACAACTTCGTGTCGCTTCCCACCGACTGCCCGCAGCGTGACGAGCGTCTCGGTTGGACGGGTGACGCCCAGGCGTTCGCGGCGACGGCGTCGACGCTGTTCGACACCGAAACCTTCTGGGAGTCCTGGCTCCAGGACCTTGAGATCGAGCAGACGGACGAGGGCGGCGTGCCGTCGATCGTGCCGAACATCATCTTCGAAGGCGACATGCAGATGGGTGTCGAGAATACCGACACGATGGGTCGCGCGGGATGGGCGGATGCGGCCACCATCGTGCCGCTCGCGGTGTTCCAGTCGTACGGCTCCCGCCACGTCCTTGCTGCGCAATTGTCGAGCATGCGCCGTTGGGTCGAGCACCTTCGCCGTCGTGCCGGCGAGGACGTGCTGCTTCCCGAAGAGCCCTTTCAATACGGCGACTGGCTCGATCCGGACGCTCCGGCCGACCGGCCGTGGGAGGCGAAGGTCGACTCCCTGTTCGTCGCCAACAGCTTCTACGTGCAGTCCGCCCGGCTGCTGGCGCGGGCCGAGTGCGAGCTCGGCGACGCGGCGGCGGGCGAGGCGACGCTCCGGCTAGCCGAGTCGGTCGCGGCCGCGGTGTGGCAGAGGTGGGGCGCCGAGGCGGGTCGGACCCAGACCGGTGCGGCGATGTGCCTGGTATTCGACATCGTTCCCGACGCTGAGCGCGCGACCCTCGCCGCGCAGCTGGCCGCCGCCGTGCGCGCTGAGCGCGGCCGCATCGCGACCGGCTTTCTCGGGACGCCGCTCGTCCTCGACGCCCTCAGCGCGAACGGTCACCTCGCGGAGGCGTACCTGATGCTGCTGCGGCGCGACGCCCCGTCGTGGCTGTATCAGGTCGACCGGGGCGCGACGACGGTGTGGGAGCGCTGGGACGCCATCAAGGAGGACGGCAGCATCCATCGCGGCGAGATGGCCACGCACGATGACGACAGCATGATCTCGTTCAATCACTATGCCTACGGCGCGGTGATCGACTGGGTCTACCGCAACGTCGCCGGGCTGGCGCCCGCGGAGCCGGGCTACCGCGTCGTGCGCGTCGCGCCCCGCCCGGCCGAACAGCTGCGCAGCGCCCGCGCCACCATCGCGACCGGGTTCGGCCCGCTGTCGTCGGAGTGGACCCTCGATGACGACGACACGCTTCGTCTGATGCTGCGCGTGCCGTTCGGATCCGAAGCGCGCCTGGACCTGCCCACGACCGACGCGTCCATCGTGACGGTCGACGGAGCACCAGCCCCGCGCCGCCTGTCGCACGGCGAGCATCGCATCATCGTGAGCGCCGCATCCGTCGTCGAGGCATCGTGACCACGCGGGAATCCTCCGTCGCCCGCGACTTCGGCGCGCCGAGGGCGCCCCGGATGGCCCACCTGCGGGATGACCTCGTGCAGGCGGCTCGCTCCGCCGGAGCCGACGCGCTGCCGGACTTCGTCGCCGCGCCGGCTGGGCACACCTGGCTCTACGCGCACGGCGACTACCAGGCAGCCGCCCTGTCGAGGGTTGTGACCGAAGGCCACGCAACGAACCGGTTCGTGGACTATGCGCTCAACTTCGCCGCTCCGCGCGGTCGCGCACACTTCCGCACAACCCTTGCGCTGGACACCGACGACTTCCGGTTGCTGACCACCGGCCGCGCGACCGTGCTCGTGGATGGGCACGCGCGTGTCGAAGGCGAGCGAGGCGCGATCTCCGCCGGGGCTCTGCGCGCAGGATGCCGCGTCGATGTGCTGGTGGATGCCGATGGTCCCGAGCCTCCGGCCGTCGGCATCCGCGATTCTCCCGCGCTCGCTCAACGCTGGGAGACCACCGAAGACGGTGTCGCCTGGGCCGAGGCGGATGCACGAGATTCGGACGACGTCCCGCCGCACCGCCGCGGTGAGGCGGAAGTCGTCGTGCCCATGCAGGCCGTCGGAGGCGGCGTGTTCGCGCTCCCCGCACCGATGCTCGGGCGCATCGTGGTGTGCGCGGACGGCGAGCCGGCGCTCACAACAGGCGAATCGATCGAAGAGGCGCTGGCCGATCCCGCTTTCAGCGAGAGTCGAGCGACGCTTGATGTCGCCTGCGACGGCGAGTATGTCAGCCGCCACCAGCTCGGGTTCCGGTTCGCACGACTGTCGGGCGCCGACGTGCACGCTGTCACAGTGCGAGCGGCCATCAGGCCCGCGACGCACCGCGGCGCGTTCGTCACGGACGACCGCGTCCTCAACGCGATCTGGGCGACGAGTGCCTACACGCTCCGGCTGTGCATGCAGACCTTCCTCATCGACGGCATCAAACGGGACCGGATGCCATGGATCGGCGATCACGCCCTCGGCGTGCTCACCAACGCCTACGCCTTCGGCGACGCCAGCCTCGTGCGCGACACCCTCACCGCCCTCGGCCGGCCGCGACACGGCTACATCAACGGGATCTCGGACTACTCGCTGTGGTGGGTGATCTCGCAGGGGCTGTACCAGCGCTTCTTCGACGACACGGCCCACCTCGCGCGGGAGTGCGACCATATCGATCGCTTCCTGGCGGACCTTGCACATCACGCCGGTGCAGACGGCGTATTCCGTCCGTCGGAGCTACCCGATTCCTTCGCGGAGTCCGGTCCCGGATCACTGTTCCTCGACTGGGGCGTGACGCTCAAGCCGGACGGAGACGCCACCGCCATCCAGATCCTGTGGCATTGGGCGCTTCGCTCCGGCGCTGAGGTGCTCGCCAAGGCGGGTCATCCGGGGGCGAACAGATGGAGCGAGCTCGCTGGCCGTACGCGGTCTGCATTGCTTGAGCGGGCCTGGAGCAGGCGTGACCTCCGCTGGCGCGAGTATCTCGATCACGACGGCGACCCGACCGCCTATCCCAACTTCCTCGCCGCGCTGTCTGGCCTTGCTCCCGAGACCGCCGAGCACCACCAAGACGGCGTAGCGGACATCGTGGCCAACACCGTTGCAGGAACGCCGTTCATGCGCGCGTTCGCTCTGCTCGGCCTCGGCCGGCTGGGACGGCGCCCCGAGGCCGTCGCCGAGGTGCGCCGGCTATGGGGGCGCATGCTCGACGCGGGGGCGTTGACCTTCTGGGAGGAGTTCGGCGAGACCGGTACGTCGCCGTATGAGATGTACCGCCGCCCCTACGGAAAGAGCCTCTGCCACGCCTGGTCCGCCGGCCCCGCTGCGATCCTGCCGCAGCTGGTGCTCGGGCTTGCGCCGCTCGCCGACGGCTGGCGGGAGTTCTCGGTGGACCCCATGCTCGGCGAGCTGGGATGGGCGGGCGCTGTCATCCCCACGCCGCACGGCGACCTCGTCGTGCACGCCGATCGCGCGCGGACGATCGTGGAGGTGCCGGAAGGCACAACGCTGGTTCACGACACCGTGCGCCACACCGGCCCCGTTCGGGTCGAACTGCCGACCGCCCAGGTTAGGCGATGACCGGCATCCTGCACATCGTGCTCGTGACGTTCGCGACAACCGCAACGGGCGATGACCGCGCCGCCATCCGCGAAGGCCTCCGTTGCCTTGGCGAAGCGATACCCGAGATCGTCAGCCTTGAAGAAGGCGAGAGCATCAGTACCGAAGGCCTCGAAGACGGCTTCGAGTACGCATTCGCGATGCGCTTCGAGTCCGCCTCGGATCGCGACGAGTACCTGTCGCATCCCATGCACCAGGAGTTCGGCGGTGTGCTCGGCGGGTGCGTCGACCGCATCGCTGTGTTCGACCTCCCGACGCGCGCCTGACTGAGGGAAGATGCCGCAGCACATACGCCGACGTGCGGATGTAATGCGATCGATCTTAGGTAGGACCTGGTCGCAAAAGGACACAGCGAGCTCAGGATTCGTTGAGCAAGTGTGGACCCATCAGTTCCCCGTGCCGAAGTCTGACTTCTGCTTGGTCGACCTTGCCAGGCCTCAAACTCGCGGAGTCTGAAGTACTTTTGTTGCTTGTGCCCCTGCGTGCCGGTCGGCGCAGCGACAGCTTCGCACGTGCGCGACCTTTCGAGTGGCGTTGCAAGACGCCCATCGACACGATCGTCGCCACTAACCGTGGCGACCGGCGATGAAATTGCACCCAGCTCGAAAGAGTGCAAAAACGCATGATGTGAGCGATAGTGCAGAAGGACTCCGCGAACGTCGGCGCGCGGAGACTACGCGTACCCTCATCCGGGCGGCGCGTGTCTTGACCGCTGAACGGGGCCTGGCTGGGTTCACGGTGGAGGAGCTCTGCAGCGAGGCTGCCGTCTCGCGGCGCACGTTCTTCACTACTTCGCCTCCAAGGACGATGCGGTGCTCGGTGTGCCGCTGGAGAGAGCGGATGCCGCGGCGCTTCCTCACCGGCGAGTCGACCGGCCGGGGACTCTCGCCCGACCGCGTCACCGACCTGGCCACCCTCGCTGAGGCGCGGTGGCGCGCCCTCGACATCGCGCCCGACACCGTGCACGAGCTGTTCCAGGCAGTGGAGAAGGAGCCCCGGCTGCTCGCGCGCATGCTCGAGCTGGGCTTCGAGGCCGAGCAGTTCGACGCGCGCCTCATCGAGCAGCGAGAGAACCTGCACTCCGGCGACCTCCGGGCAGAGGTCGCCGCGCAGGTGGTCGGGGCGATCGTCCGCACCGCGGCGGGCGAGTTCCTCAAGCCGGGCAACACTGACACCTTCATCGAGATCTTCGAGCGACGCATCGGCGCGGCGCGCGACCTCTTCGTCACGCAGACCGCACTGATGGGAACCCCCGCATCACCACCGCCACCATCCCCACCACGAAACCGGGCGGCGACGCGCCGTTCCTCCTCACCCAGCGCCGCATCTGGATCATCTTCTCGGCCCTGATCGCCGGCATGCTGCTGTCGAGCCTCGACCAGACGATCGTGTCGACCGCGATGCCGACGATCGTCGGCGAGCTCGGCGGCGTGTCGCACCAGGTGTGGATCACGACCGCGTACATCCTCGCCACCACGATCGTCATGCCGATCTACGGCAAATTCGGCGACGTTCTCGGCCGCCGCCGCCTGTTCATGGCGGCCATCGCGATCTTCACCCTCGCGTCGGTCGGCTGCGCCTTCGCGACCGACTTCTGGATGTTCGTGACGTTCCGGGCCGTCCAGGGCCTCGGCGGCGGGGGGCTCATGATCCTGTCGCAGGCGATCATCGCCGACATCGTGCCGGCCGACCAGCGCGGCAAATACCTCGGCCCCATCGGCGGTCTCTTCGGCCTCGCCGCGGTCGCCGGGCCGCTCCTCGGCGGCTTCTTCGTCGACCACCTCACATGGCAGTGGGCGTTCTACATCAACATCCCCGTCGGCACCGCGGCGTTCCTCGTGGCCGTGTTCGCGGCGTCGCGGACAACGTCGGCGCGTCACTGAAGTTCGCCGACGTCATCGTCGACCGTGCCCCAAAAGCTAACGGCCCCGCAGCACACGCTTCGGCGCCGGTAGCGACACCGGCCTCGTACGCCGGCGCCGAACTGTCACGCTGACCTGAACCAACAAGCAGCGGGGCGAGAGTCACTGTACTCCCGCCCCGCTTCACCGCCCAGAGAATCGGCGTCGTTCGGCGCCGCAGGTCCCTCGAAGCGTGCCGACACGCTGACTCGTCTGGCGTTGCGGCGGGGGACTGAGCGACACACACACTCCCCTACTGGTGGCCCGCGGACGGATCAGGATCCCCGTCTTCTGATGCGGTGTCAGACCCAAGACAAGATGTACCGCTGGAATGGCCCGAGCCGGACCTGACCCTAGTGTCCCGCGGTCGACGTCGAACCCTGCGAGGACGCGCAGCTGGAGATCCCCCGCGTCTTCAACAGCCTCACCAACGCGTTACACGACCGTCCGCGAATAATATTCTCTTTTGGTTTCCGGGCGCCGCATCTGGGTGGGCGACGCGTGCGGTTGCGCAGACGAGCGGTGCATCGGACATCGCCACGACGTCGGCGCTACCTGCGGATGCCTCCACCAGCAGCTGAACTAATCCACGAGGTTTCGTCCGCATACCGGATCCGGTGTCAGGCGGTCGCCGTCGCCGCGCTTGAGCGGCCGCGGGATCTCATCGTGTGCGTAGGCATCCTCATGTGCTCACAGTCTCCGGCGGAGGACGTGCTGCAGAGTTTCGAGTCCGGCGGCGAGGATGAGAACGCACCCGGAGACGACGTTGGCCACTTCGGGTCCGACGTTCATCAGCGTCAAGCCGTTCTTGATGATCGCGATGAACCAGACGCCGAGGAGAACCTTCCAGAGGCTCCCACGGCCGCCAGTAAAGGGAACGCCGCCGAGAAGCACTGCGGTGAGGACTGTTACTTCGAAGCCGAGACCGAGTGTCCCGGACGGTGCGCTGTCGAGACGCGCGACCATGACCAACCCGCTGAGGCCCGCGGCGAGACCGACCACCGCATACAGTGCGAATACGACCCGCTTAACCGGGATACCGACCAGGAAGGCGGCTCGCGGGTTGACGCCGATCGCGAGAACATGCCGACCGATCGGCGTGATGCCCATCACGAACAGACCAGCGGCTGCGACGGCTACTGCGATCCATACGATGTATGGCACGCCGAGGAAGGATCCGGCTCCCAGGACCCGAACCGCGTCGGGGAAACCGTAGATCGAGTCGGGCGCGAGCGTCATTGCGATTCCCCGGGCTGCGGCGAGCACTCCGAGCGTGACTATGAGCGCGGACATCCCGAAGCGTCCGATCAGCAGACCGTTGAAGACGCCGACCGCAAGGCCAACGATCAGCGCCGCCATGATGCCGGGCACCACACCGACGGAATTGAAAGCGAGGCCCGCGGCCACGCCGGCCAGGGCCATCGTGGACCCTACGGACAGGTCCACGTAGCCGGCCATGAGCAGGATGGCGAACGCGATGGCGACGATGAAGAGGGCGGCGTTCTGAGCGATGACGGCGACGAGGTTGTCGACGGTCAGGAAGGACCTGGTGTTGACGGCGAACACGATCATCATGACGACAGTCGCGAGCGGCATTACAGCGCTTAGGGCGCGGATGACGAGCACGCGCATGTCTGCGGCGGAGCGCGTGGAGGTGAGAGCGGAGGTGCTCATGAGTGTGCCTTACTGATATCGACGGATTGTGCGAGCGCCAGAAGGGCATGCTCGCCGATGGAGGGAGCGACGACGGCTTCGATGTGGCCGTCGACGAGAACGACAATTCGATCTGCGAGGGCAATAGCCTCGTCGGGGTCACTGGTCGCGAACAGAACGGAGCGGGTCTGTGCGCCGACGTACCCTCGCAGCAATTCGTAGATCTGCGCGCGGCTTCCGATATCAACCCCTTGGGTGGGCTCATCGAGCAGCAGAAGTCGCACGTCGTCGAGCCCAGCGAGCCAACGGCCGACCACGATCTTCTGGGCGTTGCCTCCGGAAAACGCGGAGGCTTCGGTGGTCGCACTCCGGGGTGAGAGTTGTACACGACGTGCTACGTCGTTGAAGATCTGATTTTCCCGGGGGGGATGGCGTAGACCGTGCGACAGCCGGCGATAGTGCGGCATGAGCATGTTCTCGAGTGCTGACAATCGCCCAAAGAGTGACTGGTGGGGACGGTCGGATGCAACCAGCGCTATGCCGGATCGCATTGCATCAGCCACGCGACCGATCCGAGCGGGCACCCCGCCGATAGTCACTTGACCGGCACTAACGGGGCGCGCGCCCGCCAGGGTTTCCAGCAGATTGGTGCGCCCGCCGCCGAGCAGTGCGAACACGCCGACGATCTCCCCCGCGGCAATGGAAAGGTCGATCGGGCCGCAGTACGACGTCACGAGTCCGTCGAGTCGCACCAGTTCTTCGCCCAGTTGACGCGCTGTGTCGGTTGCGCTGTCGATGCGATCCGGGGAAATGCCGGCGACGAGATCCCCGAGCTCTACGTCTTCGCGATCGCGGCTCCACAACAACGTGCCCCCGCGCAGGATCGAGACACGGTCGGCGACCGCCATGACCTCACTGAGGATGTGCGTGACGAACACGACCGCGATTCCGTGCTCGTGGGCCAAACGACGCACCAGCGCGAGGAGCGCCTCCACCTCGTGTCGTCCAAGGGCTGCCGTGGGTTCGTCGAGGATCAGTATTTCCGGATCGCGGCGCAGAGCGCGAGCGATCTCGACGATCTGCTGTTGTCCGACCGTGAGCGTGTCCACACCTGTGCGCGGGTCGAGGGGAACATCCAGCCGTTCCAGGATGGCCTGTGTGGCTAGCTCTTGATCGCGCCGCCGGATCGTGCCGAGGGGTGTGCGCAACTCGACGCCGAGGAAAACGTTGTCGGCAACGGTGAGCGTTTCCGCCAACTGGAAGTGCTGATAGATGATGGCTGTGCCCGCTTCAAAAGCGGACCGGGGCGTGAAGCCGGTGTGCTCCTTGCCTCCTGCGTGGATCGTTCCAGAGGTTGGCGCGACGGCGCCGCTGAGGCACCCCAGCAGGGTAGACTTACCGGCCCCGTTCGCACCCAGCAGCGCGTGCACTTCTCCCGGAGCGAAGTCGAGGTTCACACCTTTGAGTACGGATACGGTGCCGTATGACTTGCGGAGATCGCGGATCCGGAGCCCCCCGCTGGGGTGCGCACTCATTTGAGCAGTTCCTTCAACTCGTCAAGCTGGGCCTGGTCGGCGAGGCTTGCCAGCACCGAAGGCGTGACGGTGTCCACTTCGCCATCACCGGTGATCGCGGCGATCGAGTTGTCGATGATCGACGCACCCAGTTCGTCGAGAAGGATCGCTGCGCTTGCTTTGTACGGGCCACCGGCCTCGATTGCCTCCAGGGCCTCGATGGCTCCGTCCTGACCGGCGATGTAGACCTCATCCGCGCTGATCGCGCTCTGCTCGAAGGCCTTCAGTGCGCCCAGCGCAGCGGAGTCGTTAAGCCCGATGAAGATGCGCAGGTCGGGGTTTTCTCGCAGCGCATCCTCAGCGATCTGCAGACCGCAGGTCTGGTCGGCGCACTCCTGCTCCGAGACGATAGGAACGCCGACTTCGTCGAGAGCGGCGATCGGCTCCTCCCACCGTCCGGCGTAGACCGGCACCGAAACAAGGGTGGTGACGGCCGCGGAGATTCCTCCCTCAGGATGAGTGGCAGCAATCCACGTGGTGACGTCGTCCGCAATCTGCTTGCCACTGAGTTCGTTGTCGAAACCGACCGAGCCGTCACGGCCATCCATCTCTGACGAGTAGGTGAGCCATTTGATGCCCTTCTCCTGTGCCTGCTGCTGCAAGCCGGCGAAGGCTGTGGGGTCCACCGGCTGCATCACGATCGCATCGATGCCCTGCGTCACCCAACTTTCGATGGTCTGCCGCTGGGATTCGAGGCTGCTGCCCGTGGTGTTGTCGAGCAGCAGTTCGACGCAGCCGACCTCATCCGCGTGAGCCTGGGCAAAGCCCTTGACCTGTTTGACAGCGTCCGCCTCTCCTACGGGGTGGCTGAAGCCGATCGTGTACGTCTCATCGCACGCCTCACCGTCTGCGCCGGTTGCGGTGGCGTCGGCCGCGCTGCAGCCGGCGAGCCCCATGGCGCCCAAGCCGAGCAGAAGCAGCGAACTCGAGCGGAGTGATGCCTTCATCGTGGATCTCCTTGCGGACAGTGCCGGCGGGGAGCTACCGGCAAGATTCTGGTGTTGACCAGAAACCTGCCCGTCGACCATTTCTGGCCGCGGTTCTCACGTGTAAAGGTTCGATGACACCGCGCTATTGGGCGGCAGAATGGTCGACCGTTCGAGGGTGGACACGGTTGGCCACGTTATCCGCTCGCACGGCAAGCCGAGTCCGGTCGGCGCGGAACACGTCAACCGAGTACTCGATGGGTTCGCCGTCGGGGTCCCACGACCTGCGGGTGAGCTTGATCACCGGCACGCCCTCATCGATTCCCAGCGCCTGTGCCACGTCAGCCGGAGCGAGGGTCGCTTCGATGAACTCCTCGCAGTCGGCCACACGCACCCCGTATTGGGTCTCGAACAGGTCATACATGGACTGATCGAGACGGTGGTGCAGAAGCGACGGGAAGCGCTCCGCGGCAACGTATACGTGCTCGAGTGACAGCGTGTCCCCATCAGCGAACCGCAGCCGCACGAGCGACGCCACCAACTCCCCTGCTCTCAGCCCCAACGCACGAGAAACGGACTCATCCGGCACCTCCAAGGCGGCGCTAAGCACCTGCGCGCCCGCGTTGAATCCTTGGGCCACCAGCATGCGGGGAACGCTCACGGCACCGCGATTGAGGTCACGGACGACCTTGCGTTCGCCACCGAGCCCGCCGACACTATCCGGCGCGAGCGGACGCGTCTCGGCCGCCGTCAGGTAAGCGCCGCCTCCTCGGCCCAATACCCGACGCACCACGCCTTGCTGCTCGAGCCCATCGAGCACCTGCCGGACCGTGTAACGCGACGCGGCGAACCGCTCCGCGAGCACCCGCTCGGCAGGAAGCTTCACCGCGCCGCGCGCTGCCAACTCCTCACACAGCCGCGCCAGCGCTTGCCCGACCTCGGTCGTCTTGGTCATGAACATCCCGTCTTTGCGTCGGCCGTGATGCACCACCGTAACGGAAAGGTTGCGTTCCCTCGATCCCACACAACCTTTAACGTCGGACCCATGAACCTGAAATGGCCGACCGAAAGGGTGGTCAGCACCAAAGGCCGCAGCTCACCTCGTGGGACGCGCGCCACCTGATACAAGGAACGCCATGGACCTGACCGATCCCACCACTGTGACCACCGCCGATCTCCGAAGCGCCTACCGCGCCGGCGAGTTGACCCCAGTCGACGCGCTCGAGGCGGTTCTCCACAGGATCGACGCCGTGGATGGGGTGCTCAATTCCATCGCCTACTTGAATTCCTCGGAGGCTCGCGAGCAGGCCGAGGCGTCTGCCACACGATGGGCCACTGGTGATCAGCTCGGGCCTCTCGACGGAGTGCCCGTCTCCATCAAGGACAGTGTGGCTTCCACGGGAACCCCGTGGCGACACGGCGCTGCAGCGAATCGGCGGGTACCCGACTCGACCTTCGACGCCCCGCCGGCGGCGCGCCTGAAAGAGGCTGGCGCCATTGTCTTTGCGAAGACGACCATGCCCGACTTCGGCATGCTGGCCTCAGGGGTCAGTTCGCTTTACGGGATCGTCCGGAACCCCTGGAACCTGTCGATGAGCCCAGGAGGGTCGAGCGCGGGAGCTGGCGCGAGCCTGGCGGCGGGGATCGGGTGGGCTGCCGTGGGCAGCGACATCGCCGGTTCGGTCAGGCTGCCCGCCGGCCACTGTGGGCTGGTCTCCCTCAAACCCACGCAGGGCAGGATCCCCCACCTCGCGCCCAGCACAGTGCGATCCGCGGGCCCCATGGCTCGAACGGTCGCCGAAGCAACCGAGCTGCTCTCCGTTCTCTCAGGTCCCGACGCTCGAGATCTGTTCAGCCTCCCAGGCGGGGCAGTGCGCGTAGAGCAGTGCATGCCAGACCTGTTGAACCTTCCCGGGCTGCGGGTCGGTGTGCTGACGGATATGGGCTACGGGCCGGGCCTGCACCCGTTGGTGAAGCGCGTGGTGCGAGCAGCCGCGGACGCCCTCAGCGCCGCGGGGGCCAGCGTCGAGGAGATGGAGGCGCTGTTCGATCACAACCCGTACCCAGCGCTTGACAGGTTGTTCCAGGTGCGGGCCCGCGCGGAATGGGAGAGCCTGTCAGAAGCGGGCCGCGATCAGGTCCTGCCGGAGATCAGCGAGTGGTCCAGTCGGGCCGTCGGCATCACCGGGGCCCAGCACGAGAACGATCTCGGGGCGGTGGCCAGATCGGCCGCGCAGGTCCAGCAGGCGCTGCTTCCGTATGACATGGTGTTGTCGCCCATCCTGCCCGGTCTGGGCCACCGAGCCGAAATGGTAGGCCTCGACCCGACCGCTCCACTCGCGCACTGCTCGTTCACCTGCTGGCACAACCAGACCGGCGCGCCGGCCGCCACGGTTCCCTTCGGTGCGGAGGAGGGCGTGCCGGTCGGTGTCCAGATCGTGGGCCGGCGATTTGACGATGCCCGCGTGATGCAGGTGGCCGGGTGGCTGGAGCGCCATCGCACGATCTCGCTCGCGTGGCCCGTGATACCGGTCGCCGCGGATCCGTTGGAACCTGCCCTGTTCGCAAGCGAGTACCAGGAGGCGTGATGCTCTCGCTCGTTCCTGATCAGACCCTCACTCCCCCGGCCCCGACCATGGCGAGCCCGCAATGGTGGGGCGCCGACTCCATCCGCTCGCGGGCCCGCGATGTCACCTCCGGTGACAGCGTCTTCGTGAAGATCTACACGCCCACCGCGGCCGGCTACATCGCGGTCGGCTCCTCTGTGCGAGCCACCCGTTCGGCGGGCGAAGCAGGACTCGGCCCTGCACTGCTCGACGCCCAGCAAGCCGAAGGGCGGCTGGTCCTTGCCGATCTGACCGATACCCACAAAACCGGCACACTCGCCGACTTCCTCGACACCGGTGCGCTGGAGCGTCTGGTTGCCGTGCGGCGTGCTGTCTGGGATCTGCCCACCGGCGAGGTCCGCCGTGCATCTGTCTTCGACGACGTTCGGAGCCTCGACGCGCGTCTGCGCGCGGTGCAAGCGACCTTGCCCTCCGACTACGCCTGGATGCGACGGCTCGTGACTGCCGCCGAGCGCCGCATCGCCCTTCACACCGATGCGGTGCTGATTCACGGCGACGCCAACTGCTCTAACACGGCAGTCGCACACGGAAACGGGGAGATCCTCCTGCTCGACTTCGACTGGGCCGCCGTGACCGACCCGGTGCAAGACGTCGGATCCGTACTCCTCGAGCACGCCTTCGGCCGCCTCGATGCTCGCCAAGTTTTCGAGCTCGCCTGGGGATCGTTCGATGAAGCTCTGTACGCACGCGCCCGCTGTTACGCCGCGGCCGAGGCTCTGCGCGGGGGCCTCATCGGTGCATGGGTCGACAGTCAGGACCCTGGAACCCTGGAGTACTCAAAGTTCTCGGACTGGATGTTTCTGCGCGCACGCGTGCTGCTCGGCGACCCTGCATTCGACGACCACCTGAGGAGACTGTCATGACCGACGTCGACGCCGCCACCCCCTCAGCTGTTCACACCGACCTGCGGCGACGGCTCGGAGACGGAAGAACGATCTCCGAGCAGCGGGCTGAAGACTGCCTCCGACGCGTGACCCAGTGGGCAGGACGGGAGGTGTTCTACACGCCAGTCTCGGGGGGACTGCAGAACAGCAACTGGCGAGTCGATGTCACTGGCGACCCCGTGGCGTACTTCCTCAAAGTGCCCGGCGAAGGCACCGAGGACTTCATCGATCGAGGCAACTCCCATCTCGCCGCAGTGCGCGCCGGCGAACTTGGCATCAGCCCTCGCATCGTCCACTTCGACGCCGAAAACGGGGTGGAAGTCATCGAGTTCCTCGAGGGGTACCGCGCCTGCACAAACGGTGACATGAAGCGCTGGGAGGTCACCGAGTCGGTTCTGGCGCTGCAAAACGCATTCCACACGATCGCCCCGCTTCCCGTCACCAAAACGATCTTCGAGCTCATCGACGAACATCTCACCCAAGTCAAAGAAATCGGCGTACGTCTACCTTCCTTCGCCGAGCCGCTGCTGCGTGAATACGAAGCAGCACGCGCCGCCTATACAGCGTCTGGGTTGGACATCGTGCCTTGCCACAACGACCCCATGCCCGGCAACTTCCTGGTGAGTCCCGGCAAACCGATGCGGATGGTCGACTTCGAGTTCGCTTCGAACAACGAGAGGGCATACGACCTCGCCGTCACGTTCACAGAGTACTTCTACGACGAGCCAGCAATCCTGCGGTGCATCGACGCCGTTTACGGCACAACATCCTGGGACATCGTCTCGCGGGTGCAGGTCGCATCCGCGCTCGCAGACATCAAGTGGGGACTATGGGGCTGCGTCAACCACCAGCTCAACGCCTCATGGGACTACGACTTCCACAAATACGGCGTATGGAAGCTCCTGCGCGCCCGCACCAAAGTGGCCGACCCCCGCTGGGGTCAGTGGCTGCACGCAATATGACGGAAAGGCACGATTCGTGACCACCACGACCTCCAGCATCATTGATGGAAACGCCTTCGATGAGGCGGATCCGGCGAGCCTCGCCGAACTAAGCCCCAGCGATCGGGACCTCGTCCTGCGACGTCGGCGAGCACTCGGCCCCAGCTACCGGCTGTTCTACGAGCGCCCCGTCCACCTCGTGCGTGGACACGGCAGCTACGTCTATGGTGCCGACGGTCAAGAATTCCTCGACGCATACAACAACGTTGCCTCCATCGGACACTCGCACCCGGCGGTCGTCGAAGCGGTGCACCGCCAGATGGCCCAGCTGAACACCCACTCCCGCTACCTTCAGCGCGGCGTCATCGACTACTCCGAGAAGCTTCTCACCACCTTCCCGCGCGGGCTGGACCATGTGATGTTCACCAATTCCGGCTCCGAGGCCAACGACCTCGCTCTGCGCGTAGCCGAGGCAGCCACCGGCGGCCGCGGTGTCGTCGTCACCAGTGAGGCATACCACGGCACAAGCGCCGCGGTAACCGCAATCTCCCCATCCATCGGCCGCTTCGCGCTCGGCCCGCACGTTCGCACCGTTCCCGCCCCCGACACCTTCCGCCTGGCTCCCCCAGAAGGCATCGGCGCTTGGTTCGGTGCTCGCGTCGCGGAAGCATTTACCGACCTGCGACGCAACGGATACGCTCCATCGGCGCTTGTCCTGGACAGCATCCTGTCCTCGGACGGCGTCGTCACCGATACGTCCGTGCTCGCCCCGGCCTACGCCGCAGCCCGCGCGGCGGGCGCCGTCGTCATCGCCGACGAAGTCCAACCCGGCTTCGGCCGCACAGGAAGCGCTTTCTGGGGCTACGCCCGACACAGCGTCACACCAGACATCGTCACGCTCGGCAAACCCATGGGTAACGGCGTCCCGGTCGCCGCCATGATCGCCTCCGCAGCAGTACTAGAACAATTCGGCACCACGGTGCCTTACTTCAACACCTTCGGCGGCAGCACCGTGCCCGTCGCCGCCGCTAATGCCGTACTCGACACGATCCTCAACAATCGCCTCGCCGATCACGCAGAAAGACTCGGTGCCCAGCTACTCGACGACCTGAGGACCCTCCAGACGCGGCATCCACACATCGGTGATGTACGCGGAGCCGGCCTATTCTTCGGTATCGAGATCGTTGCCGAGCCGGGGGGGAGCCAACCAGCACCCGCGCGAGCGCGCGCGATCGTCAACGCCCTCCGCGAGGACGGAGTCCTCGTCTCCGTCGCAGGGCCCCACTCCACCACCGTCAAAGCGCGACCCCTTCTCAGCTGGGGGCAACCGGAAGCAGACAGATTCATCACAGCCCTCGACGATGCGCTCGCCCGCACGGCGGCAAGATAAGGCAACGTGGCTCCGAGCGTGTCGGGGGCTGCGGACGAACGCGTGCGGGAACTGGGGCCGCGGATCATGGCGCCGCCGTGCGGGGGTTCACCCACTCGACGATCCGCGCGAACCTTCAAGCAGGGCGCCATCTGCGCTGCCGTGCCGACACCCTGTCGCGCTATGGATTTGCGCGAGATCGCGGTGTTTTCCGATCTGTGCGTAGGCCGCCCCCATACACCGCAGGTCACACAATTCAGTAGTGACGCTCACTGAAATTGGCCGAGCAGCGGTTGATAAAGCTCCACGAAGCCGAGATTCGAGTTGCAGCCCCACCCGGTCATCACCGCGGGGAGTGTCGGCGACTGTTGAAGAACCCGCCACCGAGGGGCGAAAACTAGCCACCTGGTTGTCGTTTGCTCAGTCTGCCGGATCTTGCGTCTTGATGCTCGGGAGGCTGTCGATGCCTCTGCCGCGGAGCCGGTAGCTGGCGCCTTTGAGGGTGAGCACGTCGGTGTGGTCTACGACGGAAGACAACCTTTCCCCCGAGCTTGCGAGGCTGCGGCGCTACGGACTGATCATCGTCGACGAGGTCGGCTAACTGCCCTTCGAACAGGACGCCCCGAATCTCTTCTTCCAGCTCGTCTCGTCGCGCTACGATCATGCGTCGCTGATCCTCACTGCTCACCTGCCGTTCTCCGGCTGGGGCCGGGTGCGACCGGGCCGTCGCGGCCGCGATGATCGAACGCCTGTGGCCAGTTGCGGGGTGAAGTCGGCGGGTGAGGTGAACGTGCGGCCGGGCATGAACGAGGTCTCCATCCAGCCGTTGCGGCGCTCCACGATCCCTTCGACTGCGGGTCGTAGGGCCGCAGCTGCACCACCTTGGTCGCGAGGGTGCCAGCGAACGCGGCGACGCCCTGCGCGAGTCGCCCCTTCTGGCCGATGCCCGGCTCGTTGTCCCAGATCAGCCGGCGCGGCACCCGGCCGAGCCGCTGGATCAGCTCCCACGAGCCGAGCAGCAGGTCCTCGGTCCTGCGGGTCGGGAGCATCCTGGCAGTGATGAATCTGGAGTGCGCGGCGACCATCACCAGCACCGGCAACAGCACACTGCCACCGTCTTCGAGCGGGATCTTCCGCGGCGGGAACCAAAGATCGCACTGCGCCGCATCCCCGGGCGCCCACGACAACCGGTCCGCCGGGTCAACCGGGCGGTGCTCCGGCCGCAACCGCCTGACGTTCTCCCAACCAGGTGATCGAGCCGGTCCGTTCGACCGCTCTGCGATCACCGTCGCCGGCATCGACGGGTACTCCCGCCAGCAGCGCACGCACCCGCGCCTGGAACGGCGACAACAACGTCGCCCGCACCTTCGCTGATACTTCGGCGGTCGGTCCGACCGCACCGCTGCCGGGACCGCGTCCCTCGCGATCCCGAGCTCCCTCACGACCTGGCGCTGCGGAACCCCGTCCGCGAACAGCCGCCTGATCAGCGCCCAATCCTCCAAGGAGATCACCCACCCAATCTGGTCTGGGCGGCCTAGTTTTCAAGCGTCGTCTTGGCCGGGTTATCGA
>NZ_JAEUAX010000023.1 GCF_019511645.1 Microbacterium ureisolvens
ATCTCATCCACCGTCAGAATGCTCGACTTCGCCAACCACTCATTGCCCTGCTCCGGCATGCAATACGTGCACCGCAACGAACACCGATCCGTCAACGAAATCCGCAGATCCCGATGCACCCGCCCATGCGTATCCACGAGCGGATCGCCCATCGTCGCGGCCGGAGCGACGGGTGCAGAGGCCGCGGAAGCAGGAGCTCGGAGCGCGACGGACGCCGAGGAACGAGGCATCCGCCGCGCGATCGTGACCGGGATCGCCGTCATCCGCCGAGCCCCAGCCAGGTGGCCGTGCCGTCGATCTCCACCTGCCGCTTCCACACCGGGAGATCGGTCTTGATCGTCTCGATGAGGGTCCTGCACACGGCGAACGCGTCGCCGCGGTGGGCGGAGGCCACGGCGATCACGACCGCGATGTCGCCGACGCTCAGGCGCCCGACTCGATGCGACACGGCGACGAACGCATCGCTCTCGTCCGTTGCCGACTCTGCGATCCGTTGCAGCGCGCGCTCCGCGTCGGGGTGCGCGGAGTACTCGAGAGCGTCGACGGCGATCGCGGCATCCGGATCATGATCGCGCACCCGCCCCACGAACGTCGTGACCGCCCCCGCTGACGGATCGTCGACCGCCCGAAGATGCGCGTCCACGTCGAGTGGGGCCGAGCTGATCACCGCCAATCGCACCGATTTCGCCTCCCGGAGCGACGCGCGAGCGATCGAGCTCATCCGCGGTGCTCGAGACGGACGATCACGGCCTTCGAGGTGGGCGTGCCCGAGATGTCGGCGACGGAGTCGAGCGGCACGAGCACGTTCGTCTCCGGGTAGTAGGCGGCGGCGTTGCCCTTGGGCGTGTTGTAGGCGACGATGCGGAACTCCTCGGCGCGGCGCTCCTCGATCGTGCCGTCCGGACGCGTCCACTCCGACACCAGGTCGACGATCTCGTCCTCAGCGAACCCGAGAGCCTGGATGTCCTTGGTGTTCACGAGCACGACGCGTCGCCCGTCGTGGATGCCGCGGTACCGGTCGTCCTTGCCGTAGATCGTGGTGTTGTACTGGTCGTGCGAGCGCAGCGTCTGCAGCAGCAGCCGACCCCGCGGGATCACCGGGTACTCGAGCGGGTTGGCGGTGAACCGCGCCTTGCCGTCGACGGTCGCGAACCGGCGCGAGTCGCGGGGACCGTTCGGCAGGAAGAAGGTGCGACCCTTCTGGATGCGCGTCTCGAAGTCCTCGAATCCGGGGATGGTGTGCTCGATGTGCGAGCGGATGAGCGCATAGTCGGCCTCGAGCGCCGCCCAGTCGGCCCGGGGGACGTTGGGCGCGTCGACGAGGTCAGCGACCGAGCGGTGGCGTTCGGCTGCCGCGGTGCGCGGCTCGGTCGCCGCGACGGCCACCGAGTCGGCGGCCGCGGAGTGGGAAGCGGCGGGGGCGGCGGGCGTCCCCTCGATCGCGCCGTGCTCGGGCAGGCCGCGTTCGGCATCGCCCCCGTGGGAGACAGGGGCCACCGCCGGCGAGAACCCCTCCCCGAACACGAGGCCGCACAGCCGCGCGACGAGGGCGACTTCGCTGAGGAGCTCCTCCGACGGCGGGGCGAGCCGGCCGCGCGAGGCGTGCACAGCGCCCATCGAGTCCTCGACCGTCACCCGCTGCTCCGTACCGCCGCGACGATCGCGATCGGTGCGGCCGAGGGTCGGCAGGATGAGCGCGCGACGCCCCGTCACCACGTGCGACCGGTTCAGCTTCGTCGACACGTGCACCGTGAGATCGACCCGTGCCATGCCCGCCTCGACCACCGCGGTGTCGGGGGTCGCGGAGACGAAGTTGCCGCCCATGCCCATGAAGAACCGGACCCGGCCGTCGCGCATCGCCCGGATCGCCTCGACGGTGTCGAACCCGTGCTCCCGCGGGGCCCGGAAGGAGAACTCCCGGTCCAGGGCCTCGAGGAACTCCTCGGCGGGCTTCTCGTAGATGCCGACGGTGCGGTCGCCCTGCACATTGGAGTGGCCGCGCACGGGGCACACGCCCGCGCCGGCGCGGCCGATGTTGCCCTGCAGCAGCAGCACGTTCACCACGTCGCGCAGGGTCGGCACCGAGTGCTTGTGCTGGGTCAGTCCCATCGCCCAGCAGACGATGGTGGCCTTCGACGTGCGCACTTCCTCGCCCACCCGGCGCAGCGTCTTCTCGGGAAGCCCGGTCGCCTTGACGAGCTCGGACCACGAGGCATCCGTCATCGCCTGCCGGTAGGCGTCGAAGCCGCTGGTGTGCTCCGCGATGAAGGCGTGGTCGAGCACGCCGCCTTCGGCCTCCTCGGCCTCGAGCAGGTGCTTGCCGATCGCCTGGAACAGCGCCTGGTCACCGCCGGCGCGGATCTGCACGAATCGATCGGCGATCTTCGTGCCGCCGAACGCCACGCCGCGTACCGTCTGCGGGTTCTCGAACCGCATCAGACCGGCCTCGGGCAGCGGGTTGACGGCGATCACGCGGGCGCCGCGCTGCTTCGCCTTCTCGAGCGCCGACAGCATGCGCGGGTGGTTGGTGCCGGGGTTCTGGCCGGCGACGATGAGCAGGTCGGCCTCGTGGACGTCCTCGATGGAGACGGTGCCTTTGCCGATGCCGATGGTCTCGGTGAGGGCCGAGCCGCTGGACTCGTGGCACATGTTGGAGCAGTCCGGGAGGTTGTTGGTGCCGATGCCCCGCACGAGCAGCTGGTACAGGAATGCGGCCTCGTTGGACGTACGTCCGGAGGTGTAGAACACGGCCTCGTCGGGGTGGTCGAGCGCCTTGAGTTCATCGGCGACGAGCCGCAGCGCGTCGTCCCACGAGATCGGGCGGTAGTGGGTCCCGCTCTCGTCGAGCACCATCGGGTGGGTCAGCCGCCCTTGCTGGCCGAGCCACCAGTCGTCGTGCGTGCGGAGCTCATCGAGCGAGTGCGCGGCGAAGAACTCCGGTCCCACCCTGCGCAGCGTCGCCTCCTCGGCCACCGCCTTGGCCCCGTTCTCGCAGAACTCCGCCATATGGCGCTTGTCCTCTTCGGGCCAGGCGCAGCCGGGGCAGTCGAAGCCGTCCTTCTGGTTCACGCGCAGGAGCGTCTGCACCGAGCGCTTGACGCCCATCTGCGCGTTGGCGATCTGCAGCGCATGCAGCACTGCGGGCACGCCCACCGCGACCTTCTTGGGTCGCGACACGTGCATGCGGGTCTCGTCGATGTCTGTCTTCGGGGGCTGCGTCGCCATGGCGCCAGGTTATGTCCGGCAGAAGGGCGACGCTCGCGCCGTTCGTCCGGTGAGGTCGACCGGGAGAATTCGCCTCGCGCGACCGAGCAGGATCCGGTATCATCCCGCGCCGAGAAGTCAGGCCGCAGGCGTGACGAGGCGGCGTGCGGCTTCGTCGACCGCGAGCGACAGCGGCGGCCGCGGTTCGTCACCGAGCGTCGCGAGCACGATCGGGATGCTGACCTCCGGGCGCACGATCTCGGCCACCTTCACTCCGATGCTGGCCGCCGCCTTGGGCACGGCTGAGCGCGGCACCACGCTCACCCACTCCCCGGTACGCGCCAATGCGAGCAGCGCCTCCACCGAGTCCACCTCCACGCGCGGGCGCAGTCGCGCCCCTCTTTCGGCGAGCGCCTCGTCGAGGATGTGCCGGGCGCGCATGCCCGGCTCGAGCACGCACACCGGCATCCGCTCCAGCTCGGCCAGTTCGATCGCGTCGTTCAGGTCGGGTCGCATCGCGGATCCGACGACGACGAGCCGATCGGTCTCCACGAGGATGTGGCGGATGTCGTCGGCCGCCGCTGACGGGTGGAGCAGGCCGGCATCCAACTCGAAGGAGCGAAGCCCGCCGACCACCTGCTCTGAGGTCAGTCCGGTGATGAGACGCACCCGGAGATCCGGATGCGTGGCGCAGAGCTCCGCAAGGACGCGAGCGGCCAGCGCGACCCCCGAAGGGATCACGCCGACGCGCACCACCCCGCTCAATCGCCCCACCGCGCTGGACACCTCGTCCTTGAGCGCGCGATGATCGGCGATCACGCGCTGCGCCCACACCAGCACGGCCTCGCCCTCGGGCGTCAGCCCCTGGAAAGACCGCCCTCGCCGCACGAGCGGGACGCCCAGTTCGGTCTCCAGCTTGCGGATGGACTCCGAAAGGGCCGAGGCCGACACGTACGACGCCGCCGCGGCACGGCCGAAATGCTTCTCGCGGGCGACCGCGACGAAGTATTCGAGCTGAGTGAACAGCATCCTGACCTCCTCGTCATCGCGCGAGCACCCGCCCCCGTTGACCGTTGCCGCGTCAGCGCGGCGTCAGGTGCCCCAGACGGCGAGCAAGCTCCTGCGCGAAACCGCGCAGCTCCTCCGCGAGTCCGGGAAGCGCCTCAGGCGGCAGACGGAAGGCCGGCGCCGTGATGCTCAGCGCGGCGACCACCGAGCCGTCGGTGGCGAACACCGGGACGGCGACGGCGTTGGTGTGGTCCTGCCATTCGGCGAGGGCGCTGCCCCAGCCGCGCTCCCGCACGAGCGCGAGCTCGTCGCGCAGCTTCGCGGGATCGGTGATCGTCGTGTCCGAGAATCGCTCGAGGGAACCCGCAACGGCCTCGATGGCATCATCCCCCGCGAACGCCAGGAGTGCCTTGCCGGACGACGTCGCATGCAGCGGCGTCCGCTGGCCGACGTACTGGTCGCGCACGGCGACGCTGGATGTGCCGGTGGCCTGCGCGATGTTGACGGCGGCATCCTCCACGAGGATCGCGACGTTCGACGTCTCACCGAGACGCGCCGTCACTTCGTCGCAGATCTCCTGTGCCTCGCGGGCGAGATCGATGCGCAGCGCCACGGCACCGGCGATGCGGAGGGCGCCGGCGCCGAGTGAGTAGGTACCTCGATGCGTCTCCTGGACGACGAAGCGCCGGCCCTCGAGAGTGGCGAGGAGCCGGAAGGCCGTGGACCGGTGGACGCCGAGCTCCCGCGCGATCGCGCTGACGCCGGTCGGGCCGTTGTCCGCGAGGATCTCGAGGATCTGAAGCACGCGGTCAGCGGCTTGCACGGCTGAGGTCTCGCCCGACGCAGGAGGAGTCTCGGCTTTCATCGTCGGCTCGGCACTCACTCGGCCAGTCTATGGCGGATGCGCGCGCCGTCGCGTCGCGGGGACGACCGCAGTCGGCCGTCCCCGCGAGGATCGGCGGGCGAGATGTCATCCGCGGAGCCTGGTCATGTCGGGGTCGAACAACGGCTCCGCGGCGACGGTGGCCGCCACACGCGTGCCGAAGTACTCGATCTCGACGGCGTCGCCGACATCGATCGACAGCGGCAGCCACGCATACGCGATCGGACGACCCACGGTGTAGCCGTAGGCGGCGCTGGTGACGTAGCCGACGGGCGTGCCGTCGAGGTAGACGGGCTCCTTGCCGAGGACGATCGAGGTGCCGTCGTCGATCGTGAGGCACCGGAGACGCTTCGTGGATGCCGCGGCCCGCGCTTCGAGCCGGCGGCTGCCCACGAAGTCGGTCTTGGTGGCCTTGACGGCGAACCCGAGACCCGCCTCACCCGGCTCGTGCTCGGTCGTCATGTCGGTTCCCCACGAGCGGTACCCCTTCTCCAGGCGCAGCGCATTGAACGCGGCGCGGCCGGCCGCCACGATGCCCGACTCCTGACCGGCCTCCCACAGCGCATCCCAGAGGAAGCGGGCGGTGTCGGCGCTCGTGTACAGCTCCCAGCCGAGCTCGCCCACGTACGACAGGCGCATCGCCGTCACGCTGACGCCGGCGATCGACACCTGCTTGGCACGGAAGTACTTGAGACCGTCGTTGCTGAAGTCGTCGGCGGACACCCGCGAGATCACCTCTCGCGCGAGCGGACCCCACAGCCCGATGCAGGCGGTGCCACCGGTGGTGTCGCGCACCTGGACCCACTGAGACGGGTCGTTCCTCGTCTGGCAGCGGGCCTCACGCTGAAGGTAGGCCTCATCGATCGCGCCATTCGCGCCGACCTGGTAGGTCTCCTCGTCGAGCCGGGCGACGGTGATGTCGCTGCGGATCCCGCCGGCGCGGTCGAGCAGCAACGTGTACGTCACCGCTCCGGGGGCGCGCAGCATCTCACCCGTGGTGAGGCGCTGCAGCAGCGTCCCCGCGCCGGGGCCCGACACCTCCAGCCTCTTCAGGGGCGTCATGTCGTACATCGCCACGGCGGTGCGCGTCTTGTACGCCTCGACCGCGGAGATCGGCGAGGAAAACTTCGCCGCCCACGCCTCGCGCTGCGGGGGCTTCCACTCGTCGGGGAGCTCGTCGAGCAGCGCGGCGTTGGATTCGTACCAGTACGGACGCTCCCACGCCCCGCCCTCGAGGAAGTACGCCCCGAGCGCCTTCTGCTGTTCGTAGAACGGGCTCGTGCGCAGACCGCGAGGCTCCTTCTTGGGGTCGAGCGGGTGGAGGATGTCGTAGACCTCGACGAAGTTGCGCTCCGAGGTGGTCTGCACGTACTCGCGTGTCAGCTGGGCGGCCTCGAACCGGTTCACGTCGCTGTCTCCGAGGTCGACCTCCGAGTAGCCCTGGGTGAGGAGCTGGGCGACGGCCCGCGCGATACCGGCCGAGTGCGTCACCCAGACGGCCTCCGCGACGAAGAGGTTGTCGAGGGTCTTCGCCTCGCCCACGAGCGACCCGCCGTCCGGCGTGAACGAGAAGATGCCGTTGAAGCCCTTCTGGATCTGCGCGCCGCGAGTGTCGGGCAGCAGCTCCTGCGTGGCCTCCCACGCCGGGGCGAAGTGCTCCGGCGTGAACGCGAGGCTCGACGGCATCTGCTCGGCGGTGATGGTGCTCGCGGAATACTCCTCGAGCGTCGTGATGTCCACCGGCATCGGGTCGTGGTCGTAGGAGCCCACGCCGATGCGGTCCCCCCACTCGCGGAAGTAGAGGTCGCGGTCCTGATGACGCAGGATCGGCAGCGACGCGCCGGCAGGCTGCTCGTTGCGCCCCGCGAGCACCTCCAGCGGCGTCGTCCAGGCGTACTGGTGCGCGAGCGGGATCAGCGGAACCTTGAGTCCGATCAGCTCGCCGATCGCCGGGCCCCAGAACCCCGCAGCGGAGATCACGATGTCGGCCGGGATGCGCTCGCCGTCGTTCACGAACACCCCGGTGACCTTGCCGCCTGCCTGGTCGATGCCGGTGACGGTCGTGGCGTCGCGGTACTCGACGCCCGCTGCGCGCGTGCGCTCGATGAGGAGGCGGTTGGCCTGCACCGCGAGCGCGATGCCGTCGCGCGGCGTGTGGTACGCCCCGAGGACGCGATCCTGGTCGATCAGCGGATAGAGACGCTTGGCCTCGCTCGCGTCGATCACGCGGCCCTCGTGCCCGCGGGATGCCGCCCAGCCGGCGCGACGGTGCAGCTCGGCGAGGCGCTCCGGCGTGGTGGCCAGTTCGAGCCCGCCCACGTGGTTGAACGAGCCCCTGCCGTCGGCCGTCTTGAGATCGCTGAACTTGTCGATCGTGTAGATCGCGAACTCGGTCATGCTCTTCGAGCCGTTGGTGGCGAAGACGACGCCCGGCGCGTGGGAGGTCGAGCCGCCGGGAAGGTCCAGCGGGCCCTTCTCGAGGACGAGCGTGTTCGTCCAGCCGCGCTGGGCGAGCTCGTCGGCGATGTTGACGCCGACGACGCCGGCTCCGATGATGACGACGCGGGGTGCGGTTGCCATGGTGTTTC
The DNA here is from genome assembly GCF_019511645.1 of Microbacterium ureisolvens. GTDB lineage: Bacteria > Actinomycetota > Actinomycetes > Actinomycetales > Microbacteriaceae > Microbacterium > Microbacterium ureisolvens_A. The sequence goes on from NZ_JAEUAX010000023.1 coordinate 7,684, forward strand.
CTCGAGTCCTGAATCAGTTGAAGACGATGGTGCGGTGGCCGCGCACGAGTACGCGGTGCTCGCAGTGCCAGCGGACGGCCCGCGAGAGGACGAGGGCTTCGACGTCCTGACCGAGCGTGGCCATCGTGCGCGGGTCGGCGGCGTGGCTGACGCGCTGCACGTCCTGCTCGATGATCGGGCCCTCGTCGAGGTCGCCCGTGACGTAATGGGCGGTCGCCCCGATGAGCTTGACGCCCCGGTCGTATGCCTGGTGGTACGGGCGGCCGCCCTTGAAGCCGGGCAGGAACGAGTGGTGGATGTTGATGGCGCGCCCGGCGAGGTCGCGGCACAGTTCGTCCGAGAGCACCTGCATGTAGCGGGCGAGCACGACCAGATCGGCGTCGTACTCGTCGACGAGTCCGCGCAGGCGATCCTCGGCGGCGGCCTTCGTGTCGGCGGTGACGGGCACGACGACGAAGGGAAGGCCCGCTGCCTCGGCCATCTGCCGGAGGTCCTCGTGGTTCGACACCACGGCGACGATCTCACCGCCCAGGGTGCCCGCCCGCCAGCGGAACAGCAGATCGTTGAGGCAGTGGCCGGACTTCGACACCACCACCAGGATGCGGGGCGACTGGCTGGTGTGGAACGCGAACTCCATGTCGAACTGCGCGGCGATCTCGGCGAACTGCTCCTCGAGCTCGGAGATGTCGAGGTCGCCCTCGCCCCCGGAGAACGACGTCCGAAGGTGGAACGCGTCCAGGTGAGCGTCGTCGAACTGGTGGTGCTCCTGGATGTTGAAGCCGCGTTCGTAGAGGAAGCCGGTCACGGCGCGGACGATGCCGGGGGCCTGCGCGCAGCTGAGCGTGAGCACGACGGGCGAGGCGACCGCGTTGTCGGCCGCCGGCGCCGAGAGGGAGGTGAGAGTCACGGGAGATCCTTGCGATTGGTGAGAAGTCGGGATTCAGTTGTTGCGTCGTGTGCACAACGTGCGTCTGATGCAACCATTATGCGGCGTAGGTGTCCCCTGCACAATGGTTTCGTCGCCGGAAATGAAAGGCGCCGCGCGGCTCGCTCGAAGATCGATGCCGCGCGGCGCCTCTCGCTATCAGGCGCGCTCAGCTCTTCGGAGCCACCTTCGGGGCCGCGCTCTCGTCGAGCCGTGCCGTGGCCTCCGAATCGCTCGCCACGGGTTCTGTGGCGATGATCTTGGTCGAGCGGAGGCGGCCGGGATCCGGCGGGGATCCCCCGCCGTTGGTGGACGGTGACACTCCTGTGGCGGGCGCGTCCGGGGCCGGCGAGACGATCGGCACCTCGATCGTGTTGAGCGTGAAGGGCACGCCCGCGTGGGTCTCAACCCCCTGCGCGACCGACTCGGCAAGAAGGTGCTGTGCGAGGTCGGTGCGAATCACGAGCGGATCTCGCGCCAGGTCCTTCCACAGCGCGACGCACAGCAGGAGCATCACGATGACGAAGGGCACCGCCGAGACGATCGTGATGTTCTTCAGGCCATTGAGGGCGGCGGCCGGATCCTGACCGCCGGCGAGCAGCATGACCGCGGCCACGGCGCCGGTGGCGACGCCCCAGAACACGATGATGCGCCGACGCGGGTGCTCGGTGCCGTTCTCGCTCAGCATCCCCATCACGATCGACGCGGAGTCCGCGCCGGTGACGAAGAAGATGCCGATGAGCACCACTGTCAACACGGTGAGCGCGATGGTGACCCACGTCGGGAACGGAAGGGCGTTCAGAAGGTTGAACAGCGCGGTGTCGGAGTTCACGACCGGGACGCCATCCACGACGTCTGCGATGCCGGCAGAGAGGTCGCCGACGGCTTCCGCCCGCTGCTGGATCCCGATGGCCCCGCCGCCGAAGATGACGAACCAGATCGTCGACACGATCGACGGCACCAGGAGCACACCGGTCACGAACTGACGGATCGTCCGGCCGCGCGAGATGCGCGCGATGAACATGCCGACGAAGGGCGTCCACGAGATCCACCAGGCCCAGTAGAAGACGGTCCACCCCGACATCCATGCGGCCATCGACTCGTCACCGGCCGCCGCGGTGCGCGAGGCCATCTCGGGAAGGTTGCCGACGAACGCGCCGACCGCGTCAGGCAGCACATTGAGGATGAAGAGCGTGGGTCCGCCCAGGAACACGATGATCGCGAGGATGACCGCGAGCACCATGTTGATGTTCGACAGCCATTGGATGCCGCGCTCGATGCCTGAGACCGCCGACGCAACGAACGCCGCGGTGAGTACCGCGATGATCACGACCAGCACCGGCGAGCCCACCTCGGGCAGGAGGCCGAACGTCTCGATGCCCGCGCCGATCTGCAGCGCGCCGAGCCCGAGCGAGCAGGCCGAGCCGAACAGCGTGGCGAGGATCGCCAGGATGTTGATGACGCGCCCACCGGCCCCGTTGACGACCTTCGGGCCGAAGATCGACGTGAACATCGACGAGAACAGCTGCGAGCGACCCAGGCGATAGGTGCCGTATGCCATTCCCAGCCCGACGATGGCGTACATCGCCCACGGGAAGAGCGTCCAGTGGAAGAGCGTCTGCCCCATGGCGACGTTGAGCGCCTCGGGCGTCTGCGGCTCCACCGTTCCCGGCGGCGGGGAGAGGTAGAAGAACAGGGGCTCGGCGACGCCCCAGTAGACCAGGCCGATGCCCATGCCGGTCGCGAACATCATCGCAACCCACGAGGATGTCCGGAACTGAGGCTGATCGCCATCCTTGCCCAGCGGGATCCGCCCGAACCGTCCCAGAGCGACGACGAGGACGAACACGGTGAAGATCGTCGCAGCGCTGACGAACAGCCAGCCGAGGTTGTTCATCGTCCCTTCGAGGGCCGATGCGGCGACCGAACCGAGGCTTGTCGGGCTGATGACGCCCCACGCGACGAAGCCCACGGCGAGAAGAGCCGCGACGCCGAACACGATCTTGTCCAGCCCCAGGCGACGGGGCTGCTCTTTGAGGGAGTGGGCATCCTTCAACGAATCGATGAGGATGCGGGTTGTATCTGTGGAAGTCATACGCGGCGGCCTCTCCTGATGGGGGGTATCGGAGACGGCCATCCACCTCCTTCATGGGTGTGCGATGGGTCGCGACGCCTGCTCGATGGATCGTCGAACGATGGCTGCGTTCCCGGACTGTTCGATGTGACCCGCTGGATGTCCTCCAGCGGCGGTCCCTCCTTCGTGTGCATACGGTGCTGCTTCTGGCGTGTCACCGTGTGTCGAGCCGTCGACGTTGACGGAGTGTGGACATCTCTGTCCCTCGAAAAGGGGCTGACTGTTGCTTATCACGCAACCGGTTCGCTCTTAGCAACATATCGTCCTCCTCTCAGGGCGTTTCGTCAAGGGGTTCAGGCGTCGATGACGACGGGTCCGCGGGGGCGTGAGCAGCAGGCGAGGATCTTGCCGTTGTCGATCTCGCGTTGGCGGATGCCGCCGTTGTGGGCGATGTCGACGTCGCCGGAGATCTTGCCGGTCTTGCAGGTGCCGCAGATGCCGTTCTGGCAGGACGTCATGATGCGGATGCCGCATTCCTTGGCGGCGTCCAGCACGGTGAGCCCGTCCGCGATGGTGACCGTCTTGCCGCTCTTGGCGAACGTGACGGCGTGAAGCCCCTCCGCGGTGGGATCGACCACGACCTCTTCGGCCCCCGCCAGCACGAACGACTCCTGATGGATGCGGTCGCGATCGACGCCCAGGCTCAACAGCAGCGATTCGGCGTGAACCATATATGCATCGGGGCCGCAGATGAACACTTCCCGGTCGAGCAGATCGGGCACGTTCTCGCCGAGCATCCCGGCATCCAGTCGACCGACCGGTCCGAGCCATGCTCCGTCGGGGTCATGCGAGACCGCTTGGATGACGCGCACATGCGCGTTCTCGGCGTTGATGCGGGCGAGCTCCTCGGCGAAGGCGACGAACTCGGGGGCGCGGGAGTTGTGCACCAGCACGACGTCGACCGGCTGGGCCAGGTCGTGGATGGATTCGAGGATGGAGATCATCGGGGTGATGCCGACGCCGCCGGCCAGCAGCAGCAGCCGCTCGGCCGGGTGGAACGCCGTCGAGAACTCCCCCGCCGGCCCGCTCAGCTCGACCCGGTCGCCGACGCGCAGGTTGTCATGCAGCCACCGCGACATCACCCCGTCCGCCTCGCGCCTGATCGTCAGCTGCACCGAGTAAGGCCGGGTGGACGGGGAGCTGACCGTGTAGCACCGACTGACCCGCTCCCCGCCGATGTCGACGCTCACCGTGATGTACTGCCCGGGCTCGTGCGGCAGCGCACGGCGATCGTCGGCGACGAACTCGAACGTGGCGATCTGCCCCGTTCGCCGCGTGATGCGCGTGCACGTGAGGGGGCGTCCTATGGGATCCTCGTCCCAACGGTCGTACTCGGCACGCACGGCGCCCGGTCCCAGCTGGTTCACGACACGCCCTCTTCGATGTAGTCGTTGATGCGGTCGAGGTACCAGTTGCAGAACGCGTTGACCTGGTACTCGCTGGGCATGTAGGGGCCGGGCACGTAGGCGGGGTCGGTGACGCCCTTCTGCGCCAGCTC
>NZ_JAEUAX010000024.1 GCF_019511645.1 Microbacterium ureisolvens
CCCCTATTCCCCCCGGGGAGGTTGCGGGGTCCCCCCGGATGTGAGCGCGCGGCCTCGAGAACAAACTCATACACGTACGCCACCAGGCTCCGCGAACAAAGGAATGATCATGGCTGACGAGAATGTGAATGTCCTCGGTGTTCAGACCAACATCGAAGACGTCCTCTCCAACAACGAGGTCGGGAACACCGATGTCGAAGTCGAGGACAACAACGTCAACAGCGCCGTCGACAACGACGACAACAACATCAACAGCGCCGTCGGCAACGAGATCGGCAACACCGACGTCGACGTCGAGGACTCGGGCAACGGCAACTTCAGCGGCAACCTGAGCGGCAACACCGACAACTCCGACAACTCCGACAACTCCGTCGAGACCGACCTCGAGGTCGAGATCGAGGACTCGTTCAACGACAACTCCGACAACTCGAACGACGACAACTCGGAGACCGAGGACTCGTACAACGACAACTCGGAGACCGAGGACTCGTACAACGACTACACCGACTCGTTCAACGAGACCACGCTCAACGACGACTCGGTGACGGTCGGCGTCCGCCAGTACAACACCGGTGTCGGCGGCGACCTGAACCTCGCCCTCGGCGGTGCCGGCGGCGCTGCTGCTGCCGCCGCCGCGGCGTCGGGTGCGCTGAACCTCGACATCGACAACCGCGCACAGGTCGTCGACCAGTCGGTCTCGCAGTCGTTCGGCTTCGTGAACGGCGACGTCGACCAGGAGTTCGAGCAGGAGGCCGTTGCGAACTCGGGTGACTGGGGTGCGGCCGCCGGCGACGACGCCGACGTCGACAACTCGCAGACGACGATCAGCGTCGGCGACGTGTCGATCGGCAACACGTGGATCGACACCCACATCCAGGACTCGTTCCAGGACAACTCCACCAACGAGTGGAACGAGTTCGAGGTGGAGATCGACGACTCGTTCAACGACCAGTCGACCGACGTCGACGTCGACATCGAGGACTCGTTCACGAGCGAGGTCGACAACTCGGTGGAGAACGAGCTCGAGTGGGAGAACAGCGGCAACTTCTTCAGCCCCGGCGGCGACGTCGCGGGCGACGACATCGTCGACTTCTGATCCATTCGCACAGCACTTGCCCGGCCGCCCTCCGAAGGGTGGCCGGGCAAGACCACGTTGCGGACATGTATTTTCCGGTACCGCCCGCGCTTCCTGACCTTCGACTAGCGTGGGGTGGGGGAGTGCGTACAAAGGGGAGCATTCGTGGCTGAAAGCACAGCCGTCCAGAAATCGGTCACGGGGGACGCCGACAAGCCGACCGCGCCGCCGGTCGCACCGGCGGCGAGCAAGGCGCTCGTCTCGATCGTCGACAACGTCGGGCAGCTCGCCACGACGACGGGTCGCGGCGACCTCGCGAAGCGCCTGGAGAACACACATGCCCGTCTGCAGGACCCGAACGTCCGGGTCATCGTGGTGGGCGAGTTCAAGCAGGGCAAGAGCAAGCTCATCAACGCCCTCGTCAACGCGCCCGTCTGCCCCGTCGACGACGACGTGGCGACCAGCGTGCCGACCTCCGTCGGCTACGCCACAGAGCCCGACGCCTGGGTCACGATCGAGGGCGACGACGACACCCCTGCCGAGCGCCGGCGCATTCCGCTGGAGAACCTGGCCCAGTACGTGTCGGAGAGCGGCAATCCCGGCAACGAGCGCAAGGTCATCACCGCCGAGGTCGTCCTTCCCCGCGAGCTGCTCAAGGGCGGCCTGCGGCTGGTGGATTCGCCAGGTGTCGGCGGCCTGGATTCGACGAACGCACTCGCCACGCTCTCGGCGCTGTCGTCGGCGCATGCCGTTCTCCTCGTGTCGGACGCGTCGCAGGAGTACACCGAGCCCGAGGTGCAGTTCCTCAAGCACGCGATGCGCGTCTCGCCGAACGTCGCCGCGGTGCTCGCCAAGACCGACCTGTATCCGCAATGGCGTGACATCGAGCGCATCGATCGCTCGCATCTCGGCGACATCGGCGACGTGCCGATCTTCGCCGTGTCCAGCGACCTGCGCCTCATCGCGGCGGAGGAACGCGACCGCGAGCTCAACGAGGAGTCGGGCTTCCCCGCGCTCGTGAGCCACCTGCGCCAGGAGGTGCTCGGTCGCGCCGAGATCATCCAGGCGCGCAGCGCGGTGCACGACCTCATCTCGGTCGTCGACCAGCTCAAGATGTCGCTGACCTCCGAGCTCGAGGCGATCCTGCATCCCGAGGACACCCCCAAGCTCATCGCCCAGCTCGAGGACGCGAAGGCGCGCGCCGACGAATTCCGGGGACGCTCGTCCAAGTGGCAGGTGCAGCTGAACGACGGCGTCGCCGACCTCATCTCTGACATGGAGCACGACCTGCGCGATCGCCTGCGCAAAGTGCAGCGCGAGGCCGAGAACGCCATCGACGAGGGCGACCCCGGGCCGATCTGGGACCAGCTGACCGAGTGGCTCGATCAGCGCGTGTCGGCGGCCGTGTCGGAGACCTTCGTGTGGACCGACGAGCGGTCGCGGTGGCTGTCGGAGGAGGTCGCAGAGCTGTTCATCCAGGGTGAGACCGACCTGCCGGTGATCTACGTCGGCGACACCGAAGGCATTCTGGACGACGTGGAGGAGATCGCCACGCTCGACCACCGGCAGATGGGTGCCGGTGAGAAGATCTTCATCGGCGTGCGCGGTTCGTACGGCGGCGTGCTCATGGTCGGTCTCGCCACCGGCCTCATCGGCCTGTCGCTCATCAACCCCCTGTCGCTGCTGGCCGGCGTGCTCGTGGGTCGCAGGGCCTATCGTGAGGACATGAACTCGCGGCTGTCGCGCCGGCGCTTCGAGGCGAAGACCCTCGTGCGCCGGTATCTCGACGAGGTCCAGTTCCAGGTCGGCAAGCAGCTCAAGGATCGACTGCGCATCGTACAGCGCGCCGCGCGCGATCACTTCGGCAGCATCGCCGACGAGCTGCACCGCTCCCTCTCCGACGCGGTCCTCGCCGCCAAGCAGGCCGCCGGGACGTACGCGGGGGAGCAGGATCAGCGGGTGAAGGAGCTTCAGCTGCGTGTGCAGCAGCTCGAGACCCTGAAGGCGAAGATCCCCGCGCTGCCGCCGCTGCGAGCAGTGGAGGCAGCGAAGCGGTGAGGGTGTCGATCCTCGACGACGCGAGCGCTCTGGTGCGCGCCGCACGGGAGTTCTATGCCGACGATCGGGAAGCGTGCGACCTGCTGAGCGACCTGGAGCGCCGCCTCAGCGAGCCGATCCGTCTCGCGCTGGCGGGCATGGTGAAGGCCGGTAAGTCCACGCTGCTGAATGCGATGCTCGGCGAACGCCTGGCGCCCACGGATGCCGGAGAGTGCACGCGGGTGGTGACGTGGTACCGCTACTCGGCGACCCCGACCATCACCATGCACCTCGTCGAGGGCGAGCAGCGACGGATGCCCATCCGTCGCGACGCGGGCAGGCTCGTGCTCGACCTCGGCGGAATCCCGCCCGAAGACGTCGCCTGGATCGACGTCGGCTGGCCTTCGACGGGGCTGCGATCGCTCATCCTGATCGACACCCCGGGCATCGCGTCGCTGTCGCGGGATGTGTCCGCGCGCTCGACCGACTTTCTGGTCCCCGACACCGAGCCCTCGTCGGCCGACGCGATCGTGTACCTGATGCGCCACCTGCACGCGTCGGATCTGAAGTTCCTGGAGTCGTTCCGTGACACGGCCGCCGGGGCGTCGCAGACCGTGAACGCGGTCGCCGTGCTGTCGCGCGCCGACGAGATCGGATCCGGTCGCATCGACTCGCTGCTGTCGGCGGGCAAGGTGGCACGCCGCTACGAGAAGGACGGCGACCTCGCGTCGCTGTCGCTCGGGGTCGTGCCCGTCGCGGGGCTCCTCGCCGAGAGCGCGCGGACGCTCCGCGAGGACGAGTTCGCCGCCTTCCGCGATCTGGCGAGCCTGGACCGTGCGTCTCGTGAGGCTCTGATGGTGTCGGCTGACCGGTTCGTGCGCCCTACCGAGGCGACGACCCTGAGCGAGGAGGTCCGTCGTGAGCTGCTGAGCCGCTTCGGCATCTTCGGCGTCCGCCTCGCGAGTGCGCTGATCCGAGGCGGTGCCGCCGACTCGTCGCAGCTGTCGGAACAACTCGTGCAGCAGAGCGGCCTGAACGAACTCCAGCAGTTCATCCAGCTGCAGTTCCGCACGCGCGCCGGGGCGCTGAAGGTGCGCGGCGTGCTCGATGCGCTGCAGACGCTCCTGCGAGAGAAACCGCGCGACGGCGCCGACGCCGTCCTGGGTGGCGTCGAGCGCATCTACGCCTCGGCGCACACGCTGCGCGAGCTCTCGCTGCTTTCGCGGGCGCGCTCCTCGGGACTGCCGCTGAGCCGACTCGATGCGGAGGAGGCGGAGCGCATCATCGGCGGATCCGGACCATCCCCGGCCGCCCGCCTGGGTCTGCCCGAGACGGCCACCACCGCCGAGAGCCGCGTACGTGTCGACGAGCTCCTCGCGCGGTGGCGCACGCTCAGCGAGTCGCCCCTCGCCGAGCGGGCCACCGTGGAGGTCGCCCGCTCGGTGATCCGCAGTCTCGAAGAGGTCGCGTCAGAACTGGTCGCCGTCGGCGCCGGCGCGTCGGACGTCGTACTTGCGGGCGGTCCACTGGAGGGCGCCGTGGAACGTGCTGAACAGGAGCGCGAGGAGGGCGAGGGCCCATTGCGCGAGGAGCACCTGCCGCAGGACAGGGCCGTGCTCGCCCGTGGTGAAGATCTCCGTTGACAGCAGGAAGAGCAGGATCTGCCCCACCACGGTGGCCAGCTGCCACCACCGGACGTGCGGCTTGCGGTTGGTGAACGACACGAGAAGCACGATCTGCACCAGCAGCAGCGCGAGCGCGGCGCCGAAGACCACCCAGAAGATGATGTCGGCCGCCGCGGTGTAGGTCTCTTCGCTCCGGCCCTCCTCGACGGCGCGGACGACGTCTGCGATGACGGGGAGCTGGTCCTCGCGGATGACGAACAGATAGACCACCGCGATGCCGCCGGTGAGCAGGCTCAGCACCCACAGGAACTGGCTGAGCCTGACGGTGAACGGCGGGGGGCGCTTGGTGAGCACGGGGGCCGCGTTCGCACTGGCCGTCGGCGGGCGCGCGGGAGGCTCCCGCCGTGCTGTCGGCGGAGGCGGAGGAGTCCCCTGTGCGGGCGCGGCCGCCGGCGCGGGCGGGCGCTGCGCGGCTTGCGCCGGAACCTTGCGCACCGGCACACGGCCGATGGCTTTCCCCGGGGGTGGGGAGTCCTCGAATGTGGGCGGCGGCGGCTTGGGACGCGCGCTCGCGCGCCCTGGTCCTGCCAGGGCGCGCGAGCGATCGTCGTCTTCCCGATCGGGCACGTCGGATCCTTAGTACTGGTCCTCGGTTTCCGGCTCGAGCGGAGGTTCCTCGTCGACGAACGTCGCCGCGTCGGCGGCGTAGTCGTAGGCGTCCTCGGCGACCGTCTCGATCTCCACGGGCGGTGCCACCGCTTCGACGGGCGGGGCCTCGACGGGCGGGGCCTCGGCGGCCGCGGTCTCGACGGACACGACAGGGGCGGCGCCGGGCGAGTTGTTGAAGGACTCGTCGGCCTCGGCATCCACTTCCGTGTCGGTGTTGGTCGAGTTGTCGTTGAACGAGCCGTCGATGTTGGTCGTCGTGTCCTCGTTGCCGATCGACACGTCGCCCACGGTGGTCGTGTCCTCGGAGTTGTCGACCTCGGCGTCGTCGCCGGCGGCGGCACCGTTGTCGCCGCTGTTGACGACGGCCTCCTGGTCGAAGATCTGGGTGACGTCGCCGTCCGCCCAGATGTTCTGGTTCACCGACTGGTCCACGATCGTCGCGCGGTTGTCGATCGCGAAGGCGTTGGTGATGTTGTAGATCTCGTTCTCGACCGACGGCGGCTTGGGCGGTGCCGGAGGCATCGGCGGCTTCGGGGTGACGTGGGGGTGGTCCACGATGACGGGGGCGACGGCGCGGACGTCCTCGACGCACGCGTCGCTGAGGCCGTTGCGGGCCAGCGTCCCTTCAGGGTCCTCCTCGAACTCGGCGGCTGCGGCCGGGTCCCCCAGGAGGCTGAGTATGAACTCGATCAATGCGTCGGCAATCGTTGCCAAGGGTGTTGTCATGACTCGGCTCCTGTCACTTCGAGAATCACTTTCGACATTAGGTGTTTCTCACAATCGGCGAATCGGGGGTTTTCCCGAATCGGTAGGGGGGTCCTTGGGGGTTCGAAGGGCGTTGCGCACGCGTACCCTCAGCCGTCCTCTGCGAGGGGCCGGGTCTGAGCGAGGGCGATGCGCAGTTTGGCGATCAGGTCCGAGCGCGAGGTCGCGCCGAGGCGCCTGCGGATGCTGGCGATGTGGTGCTCGGCGGTGCGCGGGGAGATGAAGATCGTCTCGCCGATCTCGGCGTACGTCTTGCCCTCCACGACCAGGCGCGCGACGTCCGTCTCGCGCTCGCTCAGCACCGATGCCACGGTGCCCGGCGGTGTCTCGGCGTTCGGGCCGGAGGCCTCCGCGACCGCCGGCTTCTCCTGCGGGAACAGCTCTCGCGCCCGCGCGAGCAGGCGTGCCGACACCTTGCGGTCGTCGGAGCGTCCGGCTCCCTGACCGGCCAGGCGCGCGGCATCCCATCTCAGTCCGATCGCTGCGAGCGACTGGGCCGCCGTGTCGACCTCGTCGACGTCGACGGAGCCGGCGAGGACGGATGTCCACAGCCGCCCGGCCTTCGCCATCGTCTCGGCGACCGCGCTGTGCGGGGCGGCGTCCACGAGTGCGTGGGCGTGGGAGCTCAACGACTCGGGGCGATTGCGGAGGATGCCGCGCTGGATGCCGGCCCACCGCAGATGCGCCGACCACAGCGCCGGCCGGCCGAGCGCGTCGACGAGCGCGAGCGCGCGCGTGAAGAGCGGCTCGGTGACCGCCTCGTCGCCCACCCTGGCGCCGGCGCTCACGAACTCGACGAGCGGCAGCAGCGTGTAGAGGTCGATATCGGCGTCGAGCAGGCCGTCTCGGCCGCGCTCCCACGCGGCCTCGAGGCCCGCGGCGTCTTCATACCGCCGCGCCAGTCCGACGCGGATCGCCTGCACGAGCAGCTCGTCGCGGGCCGCCGGCTTCGGGGTCAGTGCGACCGCGGCCTCGAGCGCCTCGCGCGCCCGCGCACCTCGGGCCTGCTGCAGCGCGATCCATGACTTCCACAGCAGAAGCCGCGACATCACCCACGGGGTGCCCTGGTGTCCTTCGATCGCCGCATCTACGACCGCGCGCGCCGTCGCGAGATCTCCGGCGCTGATGGCGGCGACGGCGGCGATGACCGCCGGATGCTCGGGCATCGGCGTGGAGGAGCGCGACGCCGTGTACAGGTGCGACGCACGCACGAGATCCGTCACGGCCGCCTCGGCATGGTCGGCGCGCAGCGACGTCTGCAGACCTCGCTGCAGCAGATTCATCGCCACGCCGAGTGTCGAAGGCGCTGCACGCTGGATCTCGGGCGCGGATGCGTCATCGGGCCCTGCCGCGCCCGCCTCGCCGACGCCGATGCGGGCGATCGAGCGGCGGACGGATGCCTCGGCCGTCGTCGGCGGGAAGGCATCGTAGAACCCCGACCCGGTGTGCAGCATGCCCCGCATGGACCAGGTGGCGGCGGCGACATCGGCGATGCGGGCCGTGACGCTCTCCGAGCGGTCGTCGAAGGTCATGGCATCGTCGACGAGCTGGGCGGCGGAGTCGATGTCGCCGCACGACCACGCCGCCTGCGCACGCTTCGCGGCGAGGTCGGCCGAGGCCGGTCCGGCCTCGGCCGCGGCACGGTACAGCTCGCCGGCGCGCGCCGGGTCGGATTCCAGGAGCTGGTCGCCGTGTTCCACGAGGGTCGATGACAGACGCGGGTCGCGGACGTCCGCGAGCCAGCCTCCGGTCCGCGAGACGAGCGGGTCCATGCCGTCGGGCATCGCCGCGATGAGATCGACCAGCCGCCGAGCGGAGAGGTTCGCGCGCACGGCGGAGCGCACCACGGGCACCGGCCGGCCGTTTCGCAGCAGCAGCCCTTCCGCGTAGCCCTGGGCGATGACGCTTTCGTCGTCGAGTGCATCGGCGAGCACCGGCGCGTCGTCCGACCGCACACTCATCGCCTCGATGGCCCGGCGCACATCCTCGTCCACGACCCCCATCCGGTGGGCGACGCTCTGCTCGAGCACGTTGCCGAGGGCAGCGTGGGTGCCGTCGTCCGCACAGTCCCGATCGTCGTGCGCGGCCAGCGCGGCCGACACGAGCCATGCCACCCCGCCGGTCACCTCGAGCAGGTGATCGAGACACTCCGGCTTCAGCGTCCGCTCGTTCGCCTCCAGGTGATCGAGCACGTCCGAGCGCGTGAGGTGGCCCAGCATCACTGCGGGGCGACTGCGCTCGAGGTGCCGCGCGATCGATGACAGCGCGTGCGAATGGGGCCACGGCCGGCTGGTCACGACGAGAGCCGCGTCGGGGTCGCTCGCGCGTACTCCCAGCCCCTCCACCTGAGCGGCCGGGAGCAGATGCAGGTCGTCGACAAGCAGGATGCTCGAGGCGGGGACGTCGAGCACGTCGGTCTCGGGCCCGAGGACGCTGACCTCGGCGCGCTGCTGCGTGAGGAAGCGCTGGGCGCCTCGCAGCATCGTGGTCTTGCCCGAGCCGGCGTTCCCCGAGATCAGCACCCGCGGCGGCATGTCGTGAGAGGTGAGCGCGTCGATGAGAGGACGTGCGTGGCGTGAACCGGTGAAGGTCGTCGCGTCGAAGAACGCCGCCACGGTCATTGTGGTTGAAGGCATGGTGGATCCGTCGTCGACCGGCGTCAGGGCAGCGGTTCCTGAGTGGGGGTGGGCGCGGGCTCGGCGGGCGGTGGCGAATCCGCCGGCGGGGTCTGCGTGCCCGGGTCGGTGGTGCCGGGATCGGTCGTGCCCGGGTCGGTCGTGCCGGGATCGGTCGTGCCGGGGTCCGTGGTGCCGGGGTCCGTGGTGCCGGGGTCGGTCGTGCCGGGGTCCGTGGTGCCGGGGTCCGTGGTGCCCGGGTCGGTCGTGCCGGGATCGGTCGTGCCGGGGTCCGTGGTGCCGGGGTCCGTGGTGCCGGGGTCGGTCGTGCCCGGGTCGGTGGTGCCGGGGTCCGTGGTACCGGGGTCGGTCGTGCCCGGGTCCGTGGTACCGGGGTCGGTGGTGCCGGTCCCGCCGGTGCCGCCGCTGTCGCCGGTGCCCGTGCTGCCGCTGTCGCCGGTGCTCGACGTACCGGTGCTCGGGGCGGGTGATGCGCCCTTGGTGGGACGCGGCGCGGGTGCGGCGTCGGCCGTGGTGGTGGTCGTGGTGGTGGTCTTCTTCTGCGGGGTCGCACCCTTGCGCTGCGGGTTGGCCCCACGGGGAGCCGGCTGCTCGGTGACGGGCGCTGCGCTCTCCGGAGCCTGCGGCTGGGCGTCCGGAGCGCCCGCGTCGGGGGCCGACTCGGTCGTGGCTTCGGGCGTCGGCTCGGGCGAGACGGTGAAGAACCCGTTCAGCGCCCCCGTACCCGCTGTGAGCGTGCTTCCGAACACGATCGCAGCCGCGACGACGACCGCGCCGCCCGCGATCGCGACGATGTGCCGGGCGCTGGGCGCGGACGAGGCTGCCGCGACCGGTCCGATCGGGGCCGGGATGCCGCGCTCGACCGGGGATGCCGCGAGCTCGATCTCCGCGGCCGCCGCCGGTGTGCCTTCGAAGATCGCCAGTTCAGCGGACACCCCCAGCTGCACGTCGGCTGCGCGGATGAGCGCGGTGTGGGCGGCGCCGAGCGCGATCGAGGACTTCGGGTCGGCGTCGATCGCGGTCGGCCGGCCGAAGCGCTCCGACAGGCCCTGGGTGACCAGCGGGATCCGCGACGAGCCCCCGATCAGCAGGATGGACTCGACCTGATCGGGCTCGATGCCCGCGTCCTCGAGGGCATCCTCGAGAGCGTCGATCGTCTTGGCCAGCGAATCGTCGATCATGCCCTCGAACTCCGCGCGCGTCAGCCGCACGCTCGAGCGGCCGCCCGGCAGCAGCACCGGGATCACGGCGTCGGAGTCGAAGGAGAGCGCCTCTTTGGCGTCGACGCACTCGCGACGCAGTTGAGAAAGCGCGATGCGTGAGTCGGGGGAGGCATCCTGGAGAACGTCGGCGGGGACTTCCGCCGTGCGCAGCACGTGACGCAGGACGGCGTCGTCGAAGTCCGCGCCGCCGAGGTTGTCGATGCCGACGGGCTCGCCCACCAGATCGAAGCTGGCCTGCTCCTTGCGCAGGACCACGCAGTCGAAGGTGCCCCCGCCGAGGTCGTACACGGCCAGGATCTGACCGTCGTCGACATTGCGGGACGCGTCGTAGTGGCGTGCAGCGGCCTCGGGCTCGGTGATGAAGGCGACGTCGCTCACACCGACCGCCTCGAGGGCGGAGCGCACCAGGCCGATGCGATGCGGACCCCACATCGCGGGGTGGGTCAGGATCACGCCCTCCGGGCGAGCGCCCTCGCGCTCCGCCACCATCTCGATCACATCGGCAACGGTCCGGGCGTACAGCTGCTCCGCGGGGATCGCGTGTCCGCCGACGACGATGGGGATCTCGTCCCCGATGCTCCGCTTGAACTCGCGGATCAATCGTTCGGGCTGCGTCACCCCGCGCCGCTCGGCCGCGTCGCCGAACAGCATCTCGCCGTCCTCGGCGACGAAGACCACGGTTGCCACGCTGTCGGCGCGACGACCGAGCGGGAAAGAGGAGGTGACTATGTTGCCGTCGGGAGCAAGCCTGGCCGTTGCGGCCCCCACCCGGCTGGTCCCGACATCCACCGAGAGGAAATAGGATTCCACGCTGAAACGCCCCCACATCGTCTGCGTGCGAGCTCCCCCGATCTCGCATCGACCGCTCTAGTTCCGTTCCCCACGAGAGAGCGGCCGACGCCTGCGATGATACATCCGGTTTCAAATCGCCCTCAAGGGGTCCGTCCGCTTTGCGAAGTCACGACGTCACTCAGCGAAACAGCGTGTGCGAGCATGACGACTCATTGGCACTCACGTTGCATGAGTGCCAGCCCGTTGCCTAGACTGACGTAAGCACTCTCAACGTCAGAGTGCTAACGAGTCTTAGTCTCAAGAAAGAAGAGGTAGACCGTGTCGGTTTCCATCAAGCCGCTCGAGGACCGCATCGTCATCAAGCAGGTCGAGGCCGAGCAGACCACGTCCAGCGGTCTGGTCATCCCCGACACCGCCAAGGAGAAGCCCCAGGAGGGCGAAGTCGTGGCGGTGGGCCCGGGCCGTATCGATGACAACGGCAACCGCATCCCGCTCGACGTCGCCGTCGGCGACCGCGTGATCTACAGCAAGTACGGCGGCACCGAGGTCAAGTTCGGCGGCGACGAGTTCCTCGTCCTGTCGGCTCGCGACGTCCTCGCGGTCGTCGTCCGCTGAGTCTCGCGCACTGCGCGTAACGAGAGGGTCGGATGCTTCGGCATCCGGCCCTCTCGTCGTTCCCGGATGCGGCGAACCCGGGGCTGCGGGCCGGGGC
>NZ_JAEUAX010000025.1 GCF_019511645.1 Microbacterium ureisolvens
CCACCCGAGAATCCGCCCCCCGATGACCCGCCCGAAGAGGACCAGCTCGAGCTCGAGGACGAGCTCGACGACGATCCGGGTCGCGACGCCGGAGTTGCGGCGAGCCGCCCGATCGACGACGACGCATCGGACAGAGACCGCGAGGTCACCGCGTCGAAGAGCGCCACCTGCGGGGCCGCTTCGACGGCGCCCGCCGCCCGGATGACGTTCACCCACTCGCGCTCCATGCCGAACAGCACCGCGTACGGCAGCAGGCGTTCGTAGAGGTTCACGACGGATGCGCCCGGGGCGCCCGCCGCATCGCCATATGGGCGGCGCCCCGACGACACGAGGTCGGCGGTCTGCGGCGACTGCGCCGCCTGGAGGCGATCCTCCTCCGCAAGCTGCAGATACTCGCGGATGCCGTCGAGGTACGTCTTGTGCATGCCGCCGGCGAGCGTGAGCACCGACTTCGGGAGCGAGAAGAACGGCAGGCAGATGAACGCGAAGAAGGCGCTCGCCACCGCGGCGAAGTAGATGAGGTTGCCGAGGGATCCGAGTGGGCCGAGCACGACGAACGCGCCGTCGGCGAAGAAGATCAGGAGCATCGCCAGCGGCAGCCCGGCCAACTGGATGAAGCCCCGCGCCGTCGTGATCCAGCCCGGCAGCTTGCTGCGATACCCGCGTTGGACGGTGAACTCGTCGATCCGCCGCACGTAGGTGACGGCGCGCGAGGGCGGCTTCCGCGCGAACGCGCCGAGGTCGACGTCCGCACCGACGTCGGCCTGGCGCCCGAAGAGGGTGTCGACGATGCGCCCCTCGTCGCTGTCGAGCCCGGTGGTGTCGCGCAGCACGACCTCGAAGTCGTCGGCGTCCTCCCGGTCGCCCGTCGCGCGGATCTCGACCGCGTCCTTCACGGCGAGATCGACGACATGCGCCGCGAGCGCCCGCTCCGGAACGTCGAGCACGCCGGCCGACAGCGTCAGCGACTCGTCGTCGGGCGGCGTGTAATGCACGATCACCGGCGACCGGTCGGGGTTGCGGCGCGCGGCGGCCTTCACGACGAGCACGAACACCAGGCCGCCGATGCCCGACAGCAGTGCGAGCGCCGGGAGGATCCAGAGCCACCACGGGTACGGGGGCGGCGGTGGAGGGCTCGGCGCGGCGAAGGTGCCCTGCGCGAAGCCCAGCGCCACCGTCACGTTCTCGTACGGGCCGATCCCCTGATCCCCCGCGGTGAACGTCACCGCGCTCGTCGCCGCCGAGCCGACGGCCTGCGCCCACGCCCGGACGACGTCGGGCAGCGACTCCGGTTCCGCGGCGCGCTCGATCGTGCGCTGCTCGGTGGACCCGTAGGGCCCGGTGTAGCAGAACGCCCGCCCCTCGATCAGGCCGGCCGCAGCATCCGTCGCCACATGCACGTGGGCGGTCACGACGTCGAAGGGCTGCGCGTGGTCGGTGCCGACGGTGTCCCAGAAGAACTCGTCGGCAAGGGTGTCTTCGTAGCGCAGCACAACGTCGCTCATCTCGTACGTGATGACGTACGTCTGCGCTCCGTGCACGTAGGAGTCGTCGCCGGTCAGCACGTAGATCCAGTCGCCGTCCCGCTCGGTCCACCAGGGGATGGCGGCGCCATCGGCGCCGGTCACCGTATAGACGACGGTGCCGAGGTCGATGCCACTGTCGACGACAGGCAGGGCACGCACCATGCCCTTGTTCTGGTCGACGTCGGGGAAGCGGGCCACGATCGTCTCGGTCGTGAGCAGACGGCTGCGCTCGCCCGTGCCGCGGACGAGCCAGTAGTCGGCCTCGAACGAATCGAACGTGAAATCGTCGACGGATGCTGCGCCCATCGCATTCAGGACCGCCGGCCGTTCGCTTCCGCGCGCCGCTATCGCCGCCGGCGCCGCAGAAGCACTCGCGAGGCCGAGCGTGATCGCGCCCGCGACAGCGAGCGCGACGAGCACCCCGGCGGCGATCCCCCAGCGACGCCACCCGCGTCGTGACACCGACATGCCCCTACCCTAGGGGTGGCGGGCCGCCTCGCCCAGGGCCGAGGGGACGCGTCGGGTCAGGCGGTGAGCGCCAGAGCCTCTGCCGTCTCGCCGAGCGACTCGCGAGCGAGCTCGGGGCGAGCGTTGAGCGTCTCGCCGTAACTGGGGATCAGCTCGCGCAGACGCGGCTCCCACGCCTCGATCCGATCGGGGAAGCACGTCTTCAGCAGACCGAGCATGATCGACACGGCGGTCGAAGCACCCGGCGACGCGCCGAGCAGACCCGCGATCGTGCCGTCGGCACCGGTGACGACCTCCGTGCCGAACTGCAGGATGCCGCCCTTCTCCGGGTCCTTCTTCATGACCTGGGCGCGCTGACCGGCCTGGATGATCTCCCAGTCCTCGTCCTTCGCCGTCGGCATGAAGACCCGCAGGCTGTCGACCTTCTTCTTGTGGTTCTTCAGCAGCTCGCCCACCAGGTACGAGATGAGGCTGGGGTTGTCCCACGCGACCTTGAGCATCGGTCCGATGTTGCCCGGGCGCACCTGGCCGACGATGTCGAACCACGAGCCGGTCTTGAGGAACTTCGGGCTGAACGTCGCGAAGGGGCCGAACAGCAGCGATGCTTCGCCGTCGACCACCCGCGTGTCGAGGTGCGGCACCGACATGGGCGGCGCACCGACCGACGCCTGCGAATACACCTTCGCCTTGTGCTGCGCGACGATCGCCGGGTTGGAGGTCTTGAGGAACTGGCCGCCGATCGGGAAGACGCCGTACCCCGCGATCTCGGGGATGCCGGAGCGCTGCAGCAGCTTGAGCGCCCAGCCACCGGCCCCGACGAACACGAACTTCGCGCGGATCTCACCGGGCGTACGGCCGACGGTGCGACGGTACTTCACCCGCCAGGTGCCGTCGGGCAGGCGCTTGAGGCTGCGCACCTCCGTGTTGGTGCGGACGTCGGCACCGTTCTCGGCGAGACGGTCGATCAGCTGGCGCGTAAGTGCGCCGAAGTCGACATCGGTGCCCGCAGGCACGCGGGTCGCGGCGAACGGCTCGCCCTTGCGCCGCTTCTGCATGAGCAGCGGCGCCCACTTGTTGATGACGCGCGAATCCTCGCTGTACTCGATGCCGGCGAAGAGCGGCTCATCCTTCAGCGCCTCGTAGCGCTTCTTGAGGTACGCGACGTCCTTCTCGCCACGCACGAACGTCATGTGCGGGGTCGAGTTGATGAAGGTCGACGGCGCATCCAGCACGCCGGCCTCGACGAGGGACGACCAGAGCTGGCGGCTCTGCTGGAACTGCTCGTTGATCGAGATCGCCTTCGACGGATCCAGCGGGCCGCCGTCCTTGCTGTCGGGCATGTAGTTGAGCTCGCAGAGCGCGGCATGGCCGGTGCCCGCATTGTTCCACGGGTTCGAGCTCTCCAGCGCGACGTCGCTCAGCCGCTCGAACAGCGCGATGCGGAGGTCGGGCTGCAGCTGCTGCAGCAGCGTGCCGAGCGTCGCGCTCATGATCCCGCCGCCGATCAGCAGCACGTCCACGGTCTCGACGTGGGAGTTGTGTTCGGTGTGGGTCTCAGCGGGCGTTGCGGTCACCAGACGATTCTAGTTCCGCGCGAAAGCACCCCCGACCGGAGCCGGGTTCTCCCACCGAAAGTCCTGCGGTTCTTGCCGAAACGACAAGCGGACGGATGCGGCGGGCCGCGGCATCCGTCCGCCTTCGAGGCCGTGCGGGCAGCGCGTCAGGCGCTGACGCCCAGGTTGGCGGCGACGACCTCGGCGATCTGCACGGCGTTCAGCGCCGCACCCTTGCGGAGGTTGTCGTTGGAGATGAACAGCACGAGGCCCTTGCCCTCGGGGGCGGACTGGTCCGCCCGGATGCGGCCGACGTAGCTCGGGTCGTTGCCGGCCGCCTGCAGCGGCGTCGGGACTTCCTCGACGACGACGCCGGGCGCCGACGCGAGGATCTCGTACGCGCGCTCGGGCGTGATGTCGCGCGAGAACTCGGCGTGGATCGACAGCGAGTGGCCGGTGAAGACCGGCACGCGCACGCAGGTGCCCGCCACACGGAGGTCGGGCAGCTCGAGGATCTTGCGGCTCTCGTTGCGGAGCTTCTTCTCCTCGTCGGTCTCGTTGAGGCCGTCGTCGACCAGGTTGCCCGCGAGCGGGATCACGTCGAACGCGATCGGCGCGACGTACTTCTCGGGCTGCGGGAAGTCCACGGCGGCGCCGTCGTGCACGAGGTCGAGCGTGTTGCCCTGTGCGAGGACGCCCTCGACCTGCCCCAGCAGCTCCTGAGCGCCGGCGAGACCCGAGCCCGACACGGCCTGGTAGGTCGAGACGATGAGCCGCTCGAGACCGGCCTCGGCGTCGAGGGGCTTGAGCACCGGCATCGCGGCCATGGTGGTGCAGTTCGGGTTCGCGATGATTCCCTTGGGCGGGTTCGCGATCGCGTGCGGGTTCACCTCGCTGACCACCAGCGGCACCTCGGGGTCCATGCGCCACGCGCTGGAGTTGTCGATGACGATGGCGCCCGCCTCGGCGAAGCGGGGCGCGTGCGCGCGGCTGCCGGTGGCGCCGGCGGAGAAGAGCGCGACGTCGATGCCGGACGGGTCGGCGGTGGCGACATCCTCGATGATCACGGTCTCGCCGCCGAACTCCACAGCGGTGCCGGCGGAGCGGGCCGTCGCGAACAGACGCAGCTCGCGGATCGGGAAGTTGCGCTCGGCGAGAATCTCGCGCATGACCGTACCGACCTGGCCGGTGGCGCCGACGACGGCGACGGAGAGTCCTGAATCGGAGATGCGGGTCATGGGTCTTCCTCAGATGGAGCGCGCGTGCAGCAGCGTGGAGCGGACGCGCGGGCGCCGTCGATCGCGCGGGGTTTGGGCGATTCTACCGGCCTGGGCCGGACATGGACCGCGGTGTTACCTGTCGGAGCGGACAGCGTGCATGCGATTCCTGCCGTTCGCCCGGCGGCGTGGTCGGTTGCCGACATCACGAGGTCTGACCAGCGCAGGACGGCTCGCGCAGAACCGACCTCCTCCGCCAGATCTCCTGATCTCAGAGGTGGATGCTGCAGCCCGCGGCATCCGTCACCGCAGAAGTGGATCAGCGGCCGGTGCCGGCGTAGACGGTGGCCTCGATGTCGCCGTCCAGGCCGTACGCGGTGTGCACGACGCGTGCGGCCTCGGCGAGATCGTCGCCGCGCACCACGACCGAGATGCGGATCTCGGACGTCGAGATCATCTCGATGTTGATGCCCGCGACGCTGAGCGCCTCGAAGAGGGTGGCCGAGACGCCCGAATGCGTGCGCATGCCGGCGCCGACGACCGAGAGCTTTCCGATCTGGTCGTCGTGGACCAGGTTCTCGAACCCGATCTCGGACTGGTCGGCGGCGAGCGCCTTCAGCGCGGTCGCCGCGTCGGTCTTCGGGAGCGTGAACGAGATGTCGGTGCGGCCCGTGGCCGCCGCCGACACGTTCTGCACGATCATGTCGACGTTGGCGCCGGACTTGGCGACGACCTTGAAGATCTCGGCGGCCTTGCCGGGCACGTCCGGGACCCCGATCACGGTGATCTTGGCCTGGCCGAGGTCGGTGGCGACGCCGGCGACGATGGGCTCTTCCATCTCTTCTCCCTTTTCAGCCTCGGGAACGTTCATCCCGGGGCCGAGCACGTAGGTCCCCACGCCCGAGCTGAACGTGGACCGGGCGTGGATGAGTACGCCGTGGCGGCGTGCGTATTCGACGGCGCGGATGTACAGCACCTTCGCGCCGTTGGCGGCGAGCTCGAGCATCTCCTCCGCCGACACGACGCCCAGCTTCTTCGCCTTCGGCACGACCCGCGGGTCGGCGGTGAAGATGCCGTCGACATCGCTGTAGATCTCGCAGACATCCGCCTCGAGCGCCGCCGCGAGCGCCACGGCGGTCGTGTCGGAGCCGCCACGGCCGAGCGTGGTGATGTCGCGGGTGTCGCGGTTGAACCCCTGGAAGCCGGCGACGATGACGATCGCGCCCTCGTCGAGCGCCTCGCGCAGGCGGATCGGCGTCACGTCGACGATGCGCGCCGAGCCGTGGTCCGCGGTCGTGATCATGCCGGCCTGACTGCCGGTGAAGGAGCGCGCCTCGAATCCCATCGAGTGGATCGCCATCGCGAGCAGCGCCATCGAGATGCGCTCGCCGCTCGAGAGCAGCATGTCGAGCTCCCGCGGTGCCGGGATCGGCGCGACCTGACCCGCGAGGTCGAGCAGCTCATCGGTCGTGTCGCCCATCGCGCTCACGGCCACGACGACATCGTGGCCGGCGCGGCGGGCGTCGACGATGCGCTTCGCGACGCGCTTGATGCTCTCGGCATCAGCGACCGACGATCCGCCGTACTTCTGGACGATCAGCGCCACGTTGGAACTCCCGGACGTGCCGAACGGCACGGGTAAGTGAGGATGAGGGCGAACGGATGCCGCGCCCACCGATCCATCTTACGGACGGGCTCATGAACGGTCGGCCATGTG
This sequence comes from Microbacterium ureisolvens, assembly GCF_019511645.1. Taxonomy (GTDB): domain Bacteria; phylum Actinomycetota; class Actinomycetes; order Actinomycetales; family Microbacteriaceae; genus Microbacterium; species Microbacterium ureisolvens_A. Next base: position 6,482 of record NZ_JAEUAX010000025.1, read on the forward strand.
TCGCGTGGAGCGGGCGGGCAGAGACACTGCGCCGCTAGCATCCGAGCATGGAGCAGATCGAGACGTGGTCCGAGTTCAACGTGGCCATGGTCGGTGCGACGGCGGCGCTCGCGGGTCTCGTGATCGTCGCCGCGAGCGTCAACATCGGCTACATCATCAAGGAGGCGTCGCTCACCGCCCGTCTCGCCGCGGGAATCTCAGGGCTCGTGCTCGCGCTGATCGGCTCTGCGATCGGGCTCATCCCGGACGTCGGGCCCGTCCCGTACGGGGTGGCGATGATCGTCATCGCGGTCGGCGCGGGGGTGTTCCAGGTGCAGGCGACCCGCAGGATCTTCGAGAACCGGCATCCCGCCAACCGAATGCGCTGGCTCAAGTCGGCCGTGGGCTTCTTGGCGCCGCTGGCGTACCTCGTCGGCGGCGCACTCCTGGCGGGCGGCCAGCCCGTCGGCCTCGTGTGGTTCGCGGTCGGGTCGATCGCCGCGATCGTCGCCGCACTGCTGGTGTCGTGGATCGTGCTGGTCGAAGTGCTGCGCTGACGCTCACCCGGTCGAGATCGGCGGAAGATCGGCGTTCTCGGGCTTGCGGGCACGCAGCGCGCCGCCGGTAGCCGCGAGCCAGCAGCCGAGGATGACCAGCGGGAAGCCGATCAGCAGCCCCGCGGTCAGCGGCTCACCGAGGATGATCGTGCCCAGCACGATCGCCACCACCGGGTTGACGTACGTGAACAGCGGTGCCCGCACCGGCCCCACGCGCGCGATCAGCGCGAAGAAGACGATGAACGCGAGCGCCGTGCAGAGCACCGCGAGGGCGATGAGCGACACCGTGCTCTCGACCGTCGGAACCTGATGCTGGGTCAGGAACGCGATCGGCGTATAGAAGATGCCCACGGCGAAGAGGGCGAGGGTGATCGATCCCAGAGAGGGGACGTCGCGCAGCTTGGTCGCGATGACGAACGGTGCGATCGCGTACAGGAGTGCGACGAGCAGCACCTCGCCGACGGCCAGCAGACCGACGCCGCCCTCGACGGCGAGCCCCGGGCCTGCGACGATCACGAACACCCCGGCGAAGCCGATGAAGAGACCGATCGCCCGCGCCGGGCTGAGCACAGACCTGTCGCCGCCCCCGAACGCGATCAGCGCGGCGAACAGCGGCACGGTGGCGACGAGGAGCCCCGTGAGTCCGGAAGGCAGCGTCTGCTCGGCGTGGCCGAGCAGCAGGAACGGGCCGGCCATCTCGATCGCACCGAACAGCAGCACCCAGCCGATCTTCGCGAACGCGGGGCGCAGCGCCTTCTGCCGCAGCGCGAAGGGCAGCAGAAGCAGGGCCCCGAGAAGCGTGCGGCCGGCCACCACCGCGGCCGGCGAGTACGACTCGACGGCCACGCTGATGAACAGATACGGGATGCCCCACAGCAGCGCCATCGCGCCGAACAGCAGCCATGCGCGCGTGTCGAATCGCTGCGCAGAGTTCATGCGAGGTGTCTCCCAACGGTGGTGTGACGGCGGCGACGCCATCCGGCGGTCGTCATCGACTCAGGTTCTGCCACCGCCCCCGCTGAGCGCGAGACGGCCGACCGCCAATCTACGACGGACTCCCGACATCCTGGACGGATCCGGGGATCGGGTCGGCACGACGAGCGGATCAGACCGAGCGACGGCCCTCGAAGGCGCGGCCGAGCGTGACCTCGTCGGCGTACTCCAGGTCGCCCCCGACCGGAAGGCCGGACGCGAGGCGGGTGACGGTGATCTGGAGGGTGTGGAGCAGACGGCTCAGGTAGGTCGCGGTGGCCTCTCCCTCGAGGTTCGGGTTGGTGGCGAGGATGACCTCCTGCACCGTGCCGTCGGCGAGCCGCTGCATGAGCTGCGCGATGCGCAGGTCGTCGGGGCCGATGCCGGCGATCGGGCTGATCGCGCCGCCGAGAACGTGGTAGAGGCCGCGGAACTCGCGCGTGCGCTCGATGGCCGCGACGTCCTTCGCGTCCTCCACGACGCAGATGAGCGTCTGGTTGCGACGCGGGTCACGGCAGATGGAGCAGCGTTCCTGCTCGGAGACATTGCCGCACACCTCGCAGAAACGCACCCGCTCGCGCACCTCGCTGAGCAGCTCGGCGAGGTGGGACACGTCGAAGTTCGGCGTCTGCAGGATGTGGAACGCGATGCGCTGGGCCGACTTCGGCCCGATCCCGGGAAGGCGGCCGAATTCGTCGATGAGGTCTTGGACGATGCCGTCGTACATGGGCTAGCTGAACCTCGTGGGCGGCTCGTAGGGCTCCTCGCGGACGAACGTGGCGCCGAGCACTTGACGCACCACCGCCTCGCCGTACCGCTGCACGCCGGCGCCCCGCGTCGTGACCAAGGGCGTCAGCGGCGGGGCGACCGTGGGCGGCACCGGGAGGTCGGCGACGGCATCCGTGTCGGCAGGGTCGTCGTCTTCATCGTCGCGCTCGACCGGCGGTGCGATCTCGGTGCGGGGCAGCACCTGGCCCTCGCGCGGCGGCGCGAGCGTCGCGACCCGCGCGGTCGCGGCCTCTGCGTCTTCGGGCTCGTCGTCGACCGCGAACTGCGCGGGGGTCTCGACGGGGAAGGCGGCGGGGCCGGGGT
>NZ_JAEUAX010000026.1 GCF_019511645.1 Microbacterium ureisolvens
TCTTCGGAGTGTGGTCGAGTTTTGATTCTCATGTTTTCAAGTCTTTAAGAGCAAACGGTGGATGCCTTGGCATCTGGAGCCGAAGAAGGACGTAGCAATCTGCGATAAGCCTCGGGGAACTGATAAGCAAGTTTTGATCCGAGGGTGTCCGAATGGGGAAACCCCGCTGGGCGGCGTGCTGACCCAGTGACTCCCGCCTGAATATATAGGGCGGGTAGAGGGAACGTGGGGAAGTGAAACATCTCAGTACCCACAGGAAGAGAAAACAACCGTGATTCCGTGAGTAGTGGCGAGCGAAATCGGATGAGGCTAAACCTCATGTGTGTGAGAGCCGGCAGGCGTTGCATGTGGGGGGTTGCGGGACGTTCCTGATCATTCTGCCGAGTGGTCGACGTGACAGAAGCGTATAGACGAACCGTCTTGAAAGGCGGGCCAGAGTGGGTGCCAGCCCCGTAGTCGAAATGCGTGTTCTGGCGTGGAGCGTATCCCAAGTAGCACGGGGCCCGAGAAATCCCGTGTGAATCTGTCAGGACCACCTGATAAGCCTAAATACTCCCAGATGACCGATAGCGGACAAGTACCGTGAGGGAAAGGTGAAAAGTACCCCGGGAGGGGAGTGAAATAGTACCTGAAACCGTTTGCTTACAAACCGTTGGAGCACCCCTGGTAGGTGTGACAGCGTGCCTTTTGAAGAATGAGCCTGCGAGTTAGCGATATGTGGCGAGGTTAACCCGGGTGGGGTAGCCGTAGCGAAAGCGAGTCTGAATAGGGCGATTGAGTCGCATGTCCTAGACCCGAAGCGAAGTGATCTATCCATGGCCAGGCTGAAGCGACGGTAAGACGTCGTGGAGGGCCGAACCCACTTAGGTTGAAAACTGAGGGGATGAGCTGTGGATAGGGGTGAAAGGCCAATCAAACTTCGTGATAGCTGGTTCTCTCCGAAATGCATTTAGGTGCAGCGTTGCGTGTTTCTTGCCGGAGGTAGAGCTACTGGATGGCCGATGGGCCCTACAAGGTTACTGACGTCAGCCAAACTCCGAATGCCGGTAAGTGAGAGCGCAGCAGTGAGACTGTGGGGGATAAGCTTCATAGTCGAGAGGGAAACAACCCAGACCACCATCTAAGGTCCCTAAGCGCGTGCTAAGTGGGAAAGGATGTGGAGTTGCTTAGACAACCAGGAGGTTGGCTTAGAAGCAGCCACCCTTGAAAGAGTGCGTAATAGCTCACTGGTCAAGTGATTCCGCGCCGACAATGTAACGGGGCTCAAGCACGCCACCGAAGTTGTGGCATTGACATTATTGGTAGGCCTTCGTGGTCCAGCCGTGTTGATGGGTAGGAGAGCGTCGTGTGGCGAGTGAAGCGGCGGGGTGACCCAGCCGTGGACGCTACACGAGTGAGAATGCAGGCATGAGTAGCGAAAGACGTGTGAGAAACACGTCCTCCGAAAGACCAAGGGTTCCAGGGTCAAGCTAATCTTCCCTGGGTAAGTCGGGACCTAAGGCGAGGCCGACAGGCGTAGTCGATGGACAACGGGTTGATATTCCCGTACCGGCGAAGAACCGCCCCAATCAATCCAGTAGTGCTAAGTATCTGAATCCCACTGACGGATCCCTTCGGGGTGATGCTGTGGGCCTAGCGTACGACCCCATGCTGGTGCGGTTAGCGTATTAACAGGTGTGACGCAGGAAGGTAGCCCATCCCGGGCGATGGTTGTCCCGGGGCAAGTGCGTAGGCCGAGTCATAGGCAAATCCGTGACTCGTGAGGCTGAGACACGATGCGGATGAAAAGTGGGTGATCCTATGCTGCCGAGAAAAGCATCGACGCGAGGTTCTAGCTGCCCGTACCCCAAACCGACTCAGGTGGTCAGGTAGAGAATACCGAGGAGATCGAGAGAATCGTGGTTAAGGAACTCGGCAAAATGCCCCCGTAACTTCGGGAGAAGGGGGGCCATCCACTTATATGGACTTGCTCCAAAAAGGGTGTGGTGGCCGCAGAGACTAGTGGGTAGCGACTGTTTACTAAAAACACAGGTCCGTGCCAAGTCGCAAGACGATGTATACGGACTGACGCCTGCCCGGTGCTGGAAGGTTAAGAGGACGGGTCAGCCGCAAGGCGAAGCTCAGAATTTAAGCCCCAGTAAACGGCGGTGGTAACTATAACCATCCTAAGGTAGCGAAATTCCTTGTCGGGTAAGTTCCGACCTGCACGAATGGCGTAACGACTTCCCAACTGTCTCAACCGCGAACTCGGCGAAATTGCACTACGAGTAAAGATGCTCGTTACGCGCAGCAGGACGGAAAGACCCCGTGACCTTTACTACAGCTTGGTATTGGTGTTCGGTGTGGCTTGTGTAGGATAGGTGGGAGACTATGAAACCATGACGCCAGTTATGGTGGAGTCGTTGTTGAAATACCACTCTGGTCACTCTGGATGTCTAACTTCGAACCGTAATCCGGTTCAGGGACAGTGCCTGGTGGGTAGTTTAACTGGGGCGGTTGCCTCCCAAAAAGTAACGGAGGCGCCCAAAGGTTCCCTCAACCTGGTTGGCAATCAGGTGGCGAGTGTAAGTGCACAAGGGAGCTTGACTGTGAGACTGACAGGTCGAGCAGGGACGAAAGTCGGGACTAGTGATCCGGCAGTGGCTTGTGGAAGCGCTGTCGCTCAACGGATAAAAGGTACCTCGGGGATAACAGGCTGATCTTGCCCAAGAGTCCATATCGACGGCATGGTTTGGCACCTCGATGTCGGCTCGTCGCATCCTGGGGCTGGAGTAGGTCCCAAGGGTTGGGCTGTTCGCCCATTAAAGCGGTACGCGAGCTGGGTTTAGAACGTCGTGAGACAGTTCGGTCCCTATCCGCTGCGCGCGTAGGAAGTTTGAGAGGATCTGACCCTAGTACGAGAGGACCGGGTTGGACGAACCTCTGGTGTGCCAGTTGTACTGCCAAGTGCACCGCTGGTTAGCTACGTTCGGGATGGATAACCGCTGAAAGCATCTAAGCGGGAAGCCGGCCTCAAGATGAGACTTCCATACCTTCGGGTGAGAGGCTCCCAGCCAGACTACTGGGTTGATAGGCCAGATGTGGAAGCACGGCAACGTGTGCAGCTGACTGGTACTAATAAGCCGACGACTTGAAAACACCCCCCACCCCCGGGTGGGGACAACAGCTCGCGTCCACTGAGTGGTTCCCGATGTACGGTCGGGACACACAACAACACACACACTTCACGTTGTGAACACCGAAACATCAACAGAGTTACGGCGGCCATAGCGAGAGGGAAACGCCCGGTCCCATTCCGAACCCGGAAGCTAAGCCTCTCAGCGCCGATGGTACTGCAGGGGGGACCCTGTGGGAGAGTAGGACACCGCCGGACACCCCTTCACGAAATGGCCACCCAACGCAGGGTGGCCATTTCGCGTTAAC
>NZ_JAEUAX010000027.1 GCF_019511645.1 Microbacterium ureisolvens
GGGCGGGGGTGGGCCTTTCTGGCTCCTCGCGGCTGCGAGTTCAGGTTGTGCGCGCGGTGAGGTGGCGGGACAGCAGCCTCGAGTTGGGAGCCGAGGTTTGGTGTCGACCTCGAACCGGAGATCGTGTCCGCGCTCGAGGCCGGGTCCTCGGGGAACGGTGAGCCCGGTCTGCAGGCCACGAGGCTTCGGGACGGGTTTACGCGGGCTTCTGGGTGTCCGCGAACGCTGGGGTCGGTGCGTCCACGCGGCCGCGGATGAAGATCAGCAGGATGAGGCCGGTGAGGATGACCACGATGTTGCCCTGCGCTGCGAGGGCGGAGATCGCACCGGGTGCCGGGTTGCCGGTGAACAGGAACGTCGCCGAGTCGGTCGTGCCGTGGATCAGGATCGGCCAGATGAGGTTTCCGGTCACCCGCAGTGCGAGATACATGCAGATGCCGAACGCGAACGTGTAGAGGAGCTGGAATCCTGTCGCGAGCACCGACTGGCCGGAGAGCAGATTGCCGGCGTGCAGGGCAGCGAACAGGGCGGCCGACACCACGGCGACGACGATCTCCCGGTAGCCGGCCTTGCGCATCAGATTCACGACGAGGCCGCGAGTGAGGAACTCCTCCGCGAAACCGACGAAGAGACTCGACACAACCCAGGCAGCCACCAGGCCGCCACCCGCCTGGGCGTAGTCGATGCCGGCGAAGTGGAGGACATTGAAGAGAACGGTGACGACGACGGCGATCCACATCCACCCGCGCCCGCGGATCGGCTGCTTGCCGAACAGCTCGCGCAGCCAGCCGGTAGTCAGGGCGAACACCACGAGGATGACGCAGCCGAGCGCGATCGGCAGGCCGTAGCTCACGAGTACCGCGACCGCCTCGTTCGAGGTGTCGACCGCTGCGATGATCGGTCCGAGCGCGAGGGAGAGAAGCTGCCACAGCACGTAGTACCCGACCACGACGAGCAGCGAGCGCCACCAGCCACCTCGTTCCCAGAAGCGCTTCCATCCGGATGTGTTCTGCGGTTCGGCCACGTCCACCCTCCTCTGCGGCCGAGCCCGTCACGGTCCGCCCTCTCGAATCTAGAGGCATGTTGGCTGTTGGCCGTTGAGTGGTTGACCGAGGCGCGTCCCGTGGGCGGGCGATTGTCGGCGACGGCGACAAGGATCGAGGTCTTCCAGGATGGGAGTTCTCACACTCACCATGTGCACCTCACCATGACCCGCTGCCACGGGCCGGGCGCCGAGGCATACCGCGAACACCGTGATCCTCGGGGAGGGACCGGTGGGCGAGAAGGATCGAGGTCTTCCAGGATGGGAGTTTTCACACTCACCATCTGCACCTCACCATGACCGGCGCTCCCACGGGCCGGGAGCCGTGGCATACCGCGAACACCGTGATCGTCGGGGGACGCCGGCGAGTGATCGACGACCCGGGCACGTCGACGGCGTGACCATGATCGGTGTCGACGAGCATGTCGGGCGCCGAGTCAAAGGACGAGGGGGCAAGCGACGAGCAGGGCGAAACGGGCGCCCGACCCGTCCGGACGCATCCTCCGACCGCGCCACACGGCCGAGAGGGCGGTTGCGGCACCGCCGGCTGCGCGCGCTTGCTCCATCGGTGTCGCGGCGAGCTGCGGCATCCGTCCAGTCCAGCGAGATGGACGCGGCCTGCGCACTGCCGGCCGGCCGGGCTGCATTGTCGAGCGTCTCGCGGGCGGGCTGCGTTGTCGAGCGTCTCGCGGGCGGTCTGCGTTGTCGAGCGTCTCGCGGGCGGCCCTAGTCGAGCGTCTCACGGGCGGCCCGCCGGGCGGGCTGCCTAGTCGAGCGTCTCACGGGCGGCCCGCCGGCCGGGCTGCGTAGTCGAGCGTCTCGCGGGCGGCGCGCGGGCCGGGCTGCGTTGTCGAGCGTCTCGCGGCCGGGCTGCGATGTCGAGCGTCTCGCGGCCGGCCCGCCGGCCGGGCTGCGTTGTCGAGCGGCCCGCCGGGCGGGCTGCGTTGTCGCGCGTCTCGCGGGCGGCCGTCGCCGAGGGGTGCGTTGTCGAGTGTCTCGCGGGCGGCCCGCCGGCCGGGCTGCGTAGTCGAGCGTCTCGCGGGCGGCCGTCGCCGAGGGGTGCGTTGTCGAGTGTCTCGCGGGCGGCCCGCCGGCCGGGCTGCGTAGTCGAGCGTCTCACGGGCGGCCCGCCGGCCAGGCTGCGTAGTCGAGCGTCTCGCGGGCGGCCGTCGCCGAGGCATCCGCCGACATCTGATCGAGATCGTCAGGCCCAGGTCGTGAACGCGCCTCGGCGATGTCGGAGGCCCCTGTCATGATGGACGTAGACGAAGAAGCTGGTGATCCGGAGCCGATCTGAAGGTCCGGTCACCGCGTGCCTCAGGCGCGCTGGATGGGTGCTGCCCCCCGTGGGGAAGGGATCGCGCACCACCGCGCGATGAAACGGATCGCGCACCCGCGCGAAAGAAGGCACGACGTGGACGACGCAGAGCTCGACGAGGCGGAGGCGCAGCGCGCCGGCGCTCTCGCCGACGAGCTGCGGCGGATCCAGGCCGACGAGGCGGCGCTGCATGCCCGGCGGGCGCGCGTGCTGGCCGAGGCGTGGGAGATCGCCGAGGCGCAGACGTCACGGATCCCCTCGGCCGCATCCAAGCTCCGCGAAATGCCGCTGCGCTCGATGGCGGCCGAGCTCGCGATGGCTGTGCGGGTGAACGACCGCACGATGCAGTCCCACCTCTGGGATGCGCACGTGCTCGCGACATCGTTCGAGCCGACGCTCGCCGCGCTCGAGGAGGGGCGCATCACACGGGCGCATGCGACCGCGATCGTCGACATCGGCCGCGTGATCGATGAGTCATCCGCCCGTGCCGCCTTCGAGCAGGCTGTGCTGGGCTACGCCGAGACGACCACCGCGGCGCGCACCCGCGCCTTCGCCCGCTCCCAGGCCGACATCTTCAACCCGCGCACGATGCAGGAACGGCACGACCTCGCGATGCTGGGACGCCGCATCTGGGTCACCGACCTCGACGACGGCATGTCGCTCCTGAACCACCTGCTGCCTACGGTCATCGCCCACGGCATCCTCGATCGCACCACTCAGCAGGCCAAGCTGATCAAGAAGATCGACACCGCACACCGACGCGAGGTCGCCGAGGCGGAGAAGAAGGCCGCCGACCGGACGCAGTCCGCCGAGGCTGATGCGCCGGGCGCAGATGCGGCGGATGCCGGGGCGTCGGGCTCCGCGGAAGCCACCGCCGGTGCGGCGGCCGACCGTGCCGCGACGGCCGGGTCCGGGGCCGGGACGGCGGCCGGCGGTGCCGCGGCCGGGGTCGGTGCCGCGGCCGGGGTTGGTGCCGCGGCCGGGGTTGGTGCCGCGGCCGCGGACGGGGCCGGGGCCGGGGC
>NZ_JAEUAX010000028.1 GCF_019511645.1 Microbacterium ureisolvens
ACTCACCCACCTCATCGCCCGCATCCAAGCCGACGACACCGCCGCCTACCTCCACTTCCACAACGCCCAAGACCTCGAAGACCACGTCGCCGGCGACCTCGCCATGCTCCTCGCCGAACGCTTCGACCAGTCGCGGCGCGCCGAGCCGGCCACGGCAGCCGAGATCTCCCTCGCCGCGCGCGTGCCCGAGCCGTACACCGAGACGATCGGCCGCGAGGGGGAGCTCGCCGAGATCCGGGCGCTCCTGGCCGGCGGCCTCCACCGGGTCGTCAGCCTCATCGGGCCGGGCGGCATCGGCAAGAGCCGGCTCGCCATCGAGGCCGCGCACGCGAACACCGACCTGTTTCCCGACGGCGTGTACTTCGTACCGCTCGAGGGCGTGCTGGAACCCGGGCTGCTGCTGCCCACGATCGCCTACATCCTCGGCGTGCGCGACACCGGCGCCGCCACGCTCGAGGAGAGGATCGCTCAGGCAATCGGCGACCGTCACGTGCTGATCGTGCTCGACAACTTCGAGCAGATCATCGACGAGGCGCCGGTCCTCGTACGGCTGTACTCGCTGGCACCGCGCGCGTGCTTCCTCGTGACGAGCCGCATCGTGCTGCGCATCCGCGGGGAGCGCGTGTTCGAGGTCGAGACGCTCGACACCCCCGCACCGGACTCCCCCACCACGCTCGCGCAGGCGCAGGCCGCCTCGGCGTGCGTGCTGTTCGCCGAGCGTGCCGCGTCCGCCCTCCCCGGCTTCGAGCTGACGACCGCGAACGCGGCCGATGTCATCGCCATCTGCCGCCAGCTCGACGGCCTTCCCCTGGCCATCGAGCTCGCCGCGGCGAAGATCCGGATCCTCTCGCCCCGTGACGTCGCGGAGCGGCTGGGGCAGAGCCTCCCGCTGCTGTCGACGTCGGTGCGCGATCTTCCCGACCGTCACCGCACCATGCGCGCCACGATCGACTGGAGCGTGGGCCTGCTGACCGATGAGCAGCGGGCGATGCTCGAGGACCTCGGCGTCTTCGCCGCCCGGTTCAGTCTCGAGTCGGTCGAGGCGGTGGGTGAGAACCGCTCGTGGGGTCCCGAGGCGATCGAGACGCTCGCCGCGCTGATCGACGCGTCCCTGGTGCAGCGCATCGACTCCGGCGGCCGTTCGGTGTTCTCGCTTCTCACGATCGTGCGCGAGTACGCCCTCGAGACGCTCGAGTCCCGCAGGGCGGCCGACGAGATGCGGATCGCCCACGCCTACTACTACCTCGACCTGGTGCACCGGGTGGCGCCGCGCCTGCGCGGTGCCGAGCAGATCGACGCCGTCGCCGAACTGGGGCTCGAGGTGCCGAACCTGCGCGCGGCGGCGCGCCACCTCGTCTTCATGGACCGGCTCGACGATGCGGGCGACTTCGCATGGACGATGTTCCCCTATTGGTGGATCTGCGGGTACTTCGCGGATGTGCGGCTGTGGATGCTGGAGCTGCTGGAGAAGCGGATGCCGCTGACCCCGCGCACGCGCGCGATCGCGACGTTCTTCCCGCTGTGGGCCGAGCTGTGGCAGCGGCCCAGCAACCAGGTGGTGGAGGGCCTCGGCGAGGTCGTGCGGCTGTTCACCGAGAGCGGCGACCGGCACGCGGCCGCGATGGCCCTCGCAGCGAAGGCGTCGACGCGGCTGCAGTTCACGGATCTCGACGAAGAGGTGTTCCGGGCGGAGATCGGCGAGGCGATCGCGACGCTCCACGACCTCGGCGACAGCTGGGCGGAGTCCCTCGCCGAGGTGGTGCTCGGCCAGTTCGGCATGCTGCGTCGCGACATCCCCGCGGCGCTGGAGCACCTCGGCCGTGCGGTCGACATCGCCGACGCCGCCGATGACGCGTTCACCCGCGTCGTCGCCGGCAACAACCGCGCGCGCCTGCGCTTCGTGCTCGGCGAGCGGGATGCGGCCGAGGAGGAGTTCCGGCTCACGCTGCTGCTGTCGATCCGGCTGCACTTCGTCGACGGTGCCACCTACGGGTTGGAGGGCATGTGCGCCATCGCCGCCTCGCACGGCGACGCGTGGCGCGCGGGGGCTCTGTCCGCGGTGGCGGCGACGATCCGCGAGACGACGGGCATCTACGACATCGAAGGCTTCGCCATCCACCTCGCGCCGCTCGAGGCCCTGCGGGCCGTCGACCCCGAGAGCGTCGAGGCCGGTGAGCACGCGGGCAGGGAGATGGGTCTTGCGCAGGCCATCGCGATCGCGCTGCCCGAGGCCGACGCGGACGTCCGTGCGAAGGTGCCTTCGTGGTGACAGGCCTCGAGCGCACCCCCGTGATCCGTACGCCCGACCAGCGGATCCGGGTGTTCGTGAGCTCGACCCTGCGCGAGCTCGCGGAAGAACGCGAAGCAGTGCGGTCGGCCATCGAGCGACTCCGACTCGCGCCCGTGATGTTC
>NZ_JAEUAX010000029.1 GCF_019511645.1 Microbacterium ureisolvens
TGTCGGCGGCGCTGCAGAACTGGTCGATTCCGGCGCTTGAAAAGTGAACGGTTGCGGGCAGTCTAGTCAGGGGTTTCGGCGGTGGTGGTGCGGATGCTTGGGAGGCTGTCGATCCCTCGACCGCGGAGCCGGTAGCTGGCGCCTTTGAGGGTGAGCACGTCGGCGTGGTGGACGATCCGGTCGATCATCGCGGCGGCGACGGCCTGGTCCCCGAAGACACCGCCCCAGCCGGAGAACGGCAGGTTCGAGGTGAGGATCAGCGACGCATGTTCATAGCGGCTCGATACGAGCTGAAAGAACAGATTCGCGGCGTCCTGCTCGAACGGCAGGTAGCCGACCTCGTCGACGATGATCAGCCCGTATCGCCGCAGCCTCGCGAGCTCCTTCGGGAGCATGCCTTGCCGGTGCGCGTCGGTGAGCCGAGTGACCCAGTCCGTGGCGGTGGCGAACAGCACCCGATGCCCGTGGCGGGCGGCAACGATGCCCAGCGCGGTCGCGAGGTGCGTCTTTCCCGTTCCGGGCGGACCGAGCAGCACCACGTTCTGCGCTTCCAGCAGGAACCCGCCGGAAGCGAGAGCGGCGACCTGCTGCCGGACGGCCGGTTGCGCATCCCAGTCGAAGTCCTCCAACGTCTTCCGCGCCGGGAACCCCGCGGCCTTGATCCGCAGCTCTGCGCCCGACGCGTTGCGCGCCGAGACCTCGCGTTCGAGCACGGCAGCGAGATAGTCCTCGAACGACCAGCCGGCATCCCGCGCCTGGTCAGCGAGTCGGGCCGCGGCTTCGGTGATCCGTGGCGCTTTCAACGCGCCGGAGAGATAGGTGATCTGCTTCGCGGCGTCTGTCGTCTTCGTGACCATCAGCTCAACCCGCCATCGATGAGCCCGAACGCCCGGTCGTAGTCCGCCAGATCCCTGGAAAGATCATCACCGACAGCGGCTCGAGGCTGCTGGAACTCGCGGCGAAGCACCGCCGCCATCTCCACATGGGCGGGATCGGTGACCACTCGGCCACGTGCCCAGAGCCGAGGATGGTCGGCCACGATCCGCCCATCGCAGCGCACCCGGACTCGATCCAAGTCCGCGGTGACATCAACGATCCGACCGATCACGTGCGGATCGACGGAGTAATCGTTGGTGTCAATCCGGACGTAGTAGTCCCGGCCCAACCGGAGCCGATTGCGCCAGCCCAGATGCAACGGGATCGGCGGCAACGGCAGCATGGCCACCCGATCTGCATCGAGTCTGTCGACCGGGGCGACGCCAGTGGTGCGCACCACCCGGGCATTCGCGCGACCCAGCCAGTCGGTGAACTGGGCGTTGAAGTCCGCCGGCGAGGTGAACGACCGGCCCGGCATGAACGAGGTCTCGAACCAGCCGTTGCGGCGCTCCACCACCCCTTTCGATTCCGGATCTCTCGGCGGCAGCAGCACCAGCTTCGTCGCCAGCGTCCCCATGAACGCCGCGACCCCATCCGCGCGCCGCTGCCCGCGACCGATGCCGGGCTCGTTGTCCCACAGCAGCCGCCGCGGCACCCGCCCCAGCTGCTGGATCAGCTCCCACGACCCCAGCAGCAGGTCCTCGGTCTTGCGAGTCGGGATCATCCGCCCCGTGATGAACCTGGAGTGCGCGGGTGTGATCACCAGCACTGGCAGCAGCTTCGAGGTGCCGTCCTCGAGTGGGATCTTCCGCGGCGGGAACCACAGATCACACTGCGCCGCATCACCCGGTTCCCACACGAGCCGGTCCGCTGGATCGATCCGCTGCTGCTCGGGCCGCAGCCGTTTCACGTTGTCGCGGAACCACCGAATCGACCCCGTCCAGCCAACCCGCTCCGCGAGCACCGTCGCCGGCATGTCCGGCGCCTCGACCAGCAGCTCCCGCACCCGCGCCTCGAACACGGTAAACGACGTCGGACGCGGTGTTCGCTCATACCTGGGCGGCGAGTCGGAGTTCACCGCCTTGATCACCGTCGTCCGTGAGATCCCCAGCCTCCCCGCGATCCGCGCCTTCGGAACGCCCTCCGCAGCCAACCGGCGGATTAGTGCCCAGTCCTCCAAAGTGATCACTCTCCAATCGTTGAGTGTTCACTTTTCGGCGCCGCAAGTGTTCAGTTTTCGAGCGCCGCCGACAC
>NZ_JAEUAX010000003.1 GCF_019511645.1 Microbacterium ureisolvens
GAGGGAACGGGGGGACGGAGGGGACGACGGACGACGCGGTCACACGCGCGTCACACGCGCGGGGCACAATGGGCCACATGCCCCAGCCCGCGCTCCTCGCCATCTCGCACGGTACGTCGTCGCCCGCGGGGCAGGCGGCGGTGGCCGCGCTGGTGGATGCCGTCGCCCAGCGGCTCCCCGACGTCACGGTGCGGCTCGGGCACGTCGACGTGCAACAGCCGGATGTCGCGGCATCCCTCGATGCGATCCCCGAAGGGACGCCCGTCGTGATCGTGCCGCTGCTGCTGTCCGCGGGGTATCACGTGCGCGTCGACCTCATCGAGCAGTCCGCGGGGCGCGCGGGGATCGTCATCGCGCCGGCGCTCGGTCCCGATGCGCGACTGGTCGACGCCCTGATGGCTCGTCTCGCGCCCCTCGCCCCGGGGCCGGACGACGCCGTCGTGCTCGCAGTGGCCGGCTCCACCGACGACCGCGCGAACGAGGACTGCCGCGAGATCGGACGGATGCTGAGCGCCAGACTCGACCGGGACACCACGGTCGGCTTCCTCGCGGCCGCCGACCCGCGCGTCGATGCGGCCGTCGCGGACGCCAAGACGCACGCCGAGCGCGTCGTCGTCGCCGACTACCTCCTCGCGCCGGGGTACTTCCACGACCTCGCCGTGCGGCTCGCCGCCGGCGCGCCCGTCGCACCGCCGCTGCTCGGCGACGACGAGCCGCCCGCGTCCGTGGTCGACATCGTGGTCGATCGCTACAACGAAGCCGCCAGGTAGCCGAATCGAGTCGACAAAAGCGCGCGTCCGCAACTGTGTGACGCACGGTTACGTCGGTTAACGCCTCTTGACGCTCGGATAGGTCTCACGCACGCTCGCTTCTAGCCTCGGGCAATGGACTCGATAGGGTCCCGCCCGGGGGACGCCCCGGGATTCACCCCGGAGGCCACCGTGACCATCAGCGACACCGAAGCGCGCGAAGCCGAGCGCCCGCGCGCGGCCGTGCGCCCGCCGCGCGCGTCGTCGAAGCCGAACGGCCAGTGGAAGGTCGACGGCACCACCCCGCTCAACGGCAACGAGGAGTGGAAGCAGGTCGACAACGGCCTGAGCGTGCGCGAGCGCATCGAGAACGTCTACTCGCAGGGCGGCTTCGCATCGATCGACCCGACCGACCTGCACGGCCGGTTCCGCGTGTGGGGTCTGTACACGCAGCGCAAGCCCGGCATCGACGGCGGCCGCACCGCCACCCTGACCCCCGAAGAGCTCGAGGACGAGTACTTCATGATGCGCGTGCGCATCGACGGCGGCCAGCTCACCACCGAGCAGCTGCGCGTCATCGCCGGCATCTCGACCGACTTCGCACGCGACACCGCCGACCTCACCGACCGCCAGAACGTGCAGCTGCACTGGGTGCGCGTGGAGGACGTGCCCGAGATCTGGCGCCGCCTGGAGGCCGTCGGCCTCGGCACGACCGAGGCGTGCGGCGACGTGCCCCGCGTCATCCTGGGCTCGCCCGTCGCCGGCATCTCGGCCGATGAGCTCATCGACCCGACCGCGCAGATCGACGAGATCACCTCGCGCTTCATCGGCGACGAGTCCCTGGCGAACCTGCCCCGCAAGTTCAAGTCCGCGATCACCGGCCATCCGAGCCAGGACGTCGTCCATGAGATCAACGACGTCGCATTCGTCGCGGTCGAGCACCCCGAGCTGGGCATCGGCTACGACCTGTGGGTCGGCGGCGGCCTCTCGACCACCCCGCGCCTCGCCGAGCGCCTCGGCGTCTTCGTCTCGCCCGAGCGGGTCGCCGATGCCTGGCACGGCGTCGCGCAGATCTTCCGCGATTACGGCTACCGGCGCCTGCGCAACAAGGCCCGCCTGAAGTTCCTGCTCGCCGAGTGGGGCACCGAGAAGTTCCGTCAGGTGCTGCAGGACGAGTACCTCGGCTACGCCCTGCCGGACGGCCCCGCCGCCCCGAAGCCCCTCACGCAGGGCGACCACGTCGGCGTTCACAAGCAGAAGGACGGCCGCTTCTACATCGGTGCGACGCCGATCGTCGGCCGCGTCTCGGGCCCGACGCTCGCGAAGCTCGCCGACCTGCTCGAGGCCCATGGCTCGACGCGCCTGCGCACCACGCCTCACCAGAAGCTCGTGTTCCTCGACATCGCCGAAGAGAACGTCGAGCCGTTCATCGCGGGCCTCGACGAGCTCGGGCTGTCGGCGCGCCCGAGCCTCATCCGCCGCGGCACGATCGCGTGCACCGGCATCGAGTTCTGCAAGCTCGCGATCGTCGAGACCAAGGCGTACGCGACGGCAGCGGTGCTCGATCTCGAGAAGCGTCTCGAGCAGTTCGAGCTGCCGCATCCGATCTCCCTGCACGTCAACGGCTGCCCCAACTCGTGCGCCCGTATCCAGACCGCCGACATCGGCCTGAAGGGTCAGCTCGTGACCATCGACGGCGAGCAGGTGCCGGGGTACCAGGTGCACCTCGGCGGCGGGCTCGTGAACGCCGACCGCGACGACGCCGGCCTCGGCCGCACGGTGCGGGGACTGAAGGTCGCCGCCGACGGCATCGCCGACTACACCGAGCGCGTCGTCAAGCGGTTCCTCGCCGAGCGCGACGCCGCTGCCGACGAGACGTTCGCCCAGTGGGCGCACCGCGCCGACGAGGAGGCCCTCCAGTGACCGTCTCCCTCGCACCCCGCGTCACCGCGAAGCGCACGCACGAAGAGCTCAAGGCCCTCGCCGAGCAGGGCAACCTCGAGCTCGGCAGCCTGACCGACCACGAGGCATCCGCCGCCGAGGTCGTCGCCTGGGTCGCACGCAACTTCGGGACGGATGCCGCCGCCGTCGCCTGCTCGATGGCCGACGCAGCTCTTCCCCACCTGGTGGCCGAGCAGCTGCCCGGCGTCGACGTGCTGTTCCTCGACACCGGCTACCACTTCACCGAGACCTACGCGACGCGCGACGAGGTGCAGCGCGCACTCGACGTGCGGATCGTCGACATCACGCCGGAGCAGACCGTCGCCGAGCAGGACGCCGAGTTCGGCGCGAAGCTCTTCGAGCGCGACGCGAGCCTGTGCTGCGCGCGCCGCAAGGTCGCGCCGCTTCAGCAGGCGCTCGGCGGCTACGAGGTGTGGTTCACGGGCGTCCGCCGCGACGAGGCACCGACCCGGACGAACACTCCGCTCGTGACGTGGGACGAGCGCAACGGCCTGGTCAAGGTGAACCCGGTCGCCGCGTGGAGCTTCGACGACGTGCTCTCGTACGCAGCGGCGCACAAGGCGCCGGTGAACCTCCTCGTCGGGTTCGGCTACCCCTCGATCGGCTGCGAGCCGTGCACGAAGCCGGTCGCTCCCGGCGAAGACCCCCGATCCGGCCGCTGGGCCGGGTCCTCGAAGACCGAATGCGGGCTCCACGAATGACCGTCACCGCCGCCCCCACCGCGTTGTCCACGCTCGACCTCCTCGAGGCCGAGGCGATCCACGTCATCCGCGAGGTCGTCGCCGAGTTCGAGCGGCCCGTGCTGCTCTTCTCCGGCGGGAAGGACTCCGTCGTCGTGCTGCACCTCGCCACCAAGGCGTTCGCGCCCGGCAAGGTGCCGTTCCCGGTGCTGCACGTCGACACCGGCCACAACTTCCCCGAGGTCCTCGCCTTCCGCGACGAGACCGTCGAGCGCCTCGGCATCCGGCTCGAGGTCGCGAAGGTCCAGGACTACATCGACGACGGCCGCCTGCAGGAGCGCGCGGACGGCACGCGCAACCCGCTGCAGACGCTGCCGCTCCTCGACGCGATCGCGGCCGGCCGCCACGACGCCGTCTTCGGCGGTGCGCGTCGCGACGAGGACAAGGCCCGCGCCAAGGAGCGCATCATCTCCCTGCGCGACGAGTTCGGCCAGTGGGACCCGCGCAACCAGCGCCCCGAGCTCTGGAGCCTCTACAACGGCCGCCACACCCCGGGCCAGCACGTCCGCGCGTTCCCGATCTCGAACTGGACCGAGCTCGACGTCTGGCGCTACATCGAGCGGGAGGGCATCGCGTTGCCGCCGCTGTACTTCGCACACGAGCGCGACGTGTACGCCCGCGACGGCATGTGGCGTCCCGTCGGCCCCTTCTCGCCGCCGCGCGAGAACGAGACGGTCGAGCGCCGTACCGTGCGCTACCGCACGGTCGGCGACATGAGCTGCACCGGAGCGGTGGAATCGGATGCCGCGGACCTCGCCGCGATCGTCGCCGAGGTCGCCGTCTCCACCCTCACCGAGCGCGGTGCCACGCGCGCCGACGACCGCCTCAGCGAGGCGGCCATGGAGGACCGCAAGAAGGACGGGTACTTCTGATGACTGCGACTCTCACCGCCACCCCGACGCTGTTCCGGTTCGCCACCGCCGGCTCCGTGGACGACGGCAAGTCGACGCTCGTCGGCCGCCTGCTGCACGACTCGAAGGCGATCCTCGCCGACCAGCTCGAGCAGGTCGCCCGCACGTCGGCGGATCGCGGCTTCGCGCACGGCGACTTCGACTTCGCCCTCCTCACCGATGGCCTGCGCGCCGAGCGCGAGCAGGGCATCACGATCGACGTCGCCTACCGCTACTTCTCGACCGGCGCGCGCTCGTTCATCCTCGCCGACTGCCCCGGCCACGTGCAGTACACGCGCAACATGGTCACCGGCGCGACCACCGCCGACGCCGTGATCGTGCTCGTCGACGGGCGAAAGGGCGTGCTCGAGCAGACGAAGCGGCACCTCGCCGTCGTCGCGCTGCTGCGCGTTCCCCACGTGATCGTCGCGGTCAACAAGATCGACCTCGTCGGGTTCTCTCAGGAGACGTTCGCCGAGGTGGCGTCGCAGGCGGAGGCGGTCGCGGCCGAGCTCGGCATCGAGGATCTGCACGTCATCCCGGTGTCGGCGCTCGGGGGCGACAACATCGTCGACCGCTCGGAGCGCACGCCGTGGTACGACGGGCCGGCGCTGCTCGAGCTTCTCGAAACCCTGCCCGCCGCCGACGACGCCGAGCGGGAGGGCGAGCCCTTCCGCCTCCCCGTACAGCTCGTGCTGCGCCCGCAAGGGGGCCTCGCCCCCGGAATCGACCCCGCCGAGGCGGAGCGCCTGCGCGACTACCGCGCCGTCGCGGGCCGCATCTCCAGCGGCGTCGTGCGCGTCGGGGACCGGGTCGAGATCTTCCCGGGCGGCTCGGCCACCACGGTGACCGGCATCCGCGCAGCGGGCGCCGAGGTCGACGAGGCGACGGCACCGCAGTCCATCTCGCTCGAGTTCGACCGCGACATCGACACCGCCCGCGGAGCCCTCGTCGGCTCCGCCGGGACGCTCCCGGCGGGGCGTCGCGAGTTCGATGCCGAGCTCTTCCAGCTGGACGCGCGGGCGCTGACGCCCGGCATCCGCGTCCTCGTGAAGCACGGGACCGCGACCGTGCAGGCGATCGTCGCGCAGATCGAGTCGCGCTACGACCTCGATGCGCTCACGCACGAGCCGACGCAGACCCTCGAGACCAACGACATCGGCCGGGTGCGGCTGCGACTGGCGGGCGACCTTCCGCTCGAGCCCTACGCCACCAGCCGCCACGGGGGCTCTTTCCTCGTGATCCATCCCGCCGACGGTGCGACACTCGCCGCCGGCATCGTGCGCGACTGAACCCGTCCGCATCGCAACGCACACCCGCGACACCGAACCTGAAGGAGGCGACACCGTGAACAAGATCCGCACCGCGACAGCACTCACAACCCTGGGACTCGTGGCCGCGATGATGGCCGGCTGCGCCTCCGCCGCAGCGGAGCCGGGCGAGACCGCGGGTGATGGTGGCCCGTCGGTGGATGAGCTGCGGTTGGGGTATTTCGCGAACGTGACCCACGCACCCGCGCTGGTCGGGTTGGAGGAGGGGCTGTTCGCCGACGCGCTGGGCGATGTCGAGGTGACCACCCAGGTGTTCAACGCCGGCCCGGCGGCGATCGAGGCGCTCTCGGCGGGCGCGATCGATGCGACCTATATCGGCCCGAACCCGTCGATCAACACGTTCATCCAGTCCGGTGGCGAGTCCGCCCGGATCATCGCGGGGGCCGCGACCGGTGGGGCGGCGCTGGTGGTCCGCGACGGCATCGACGACCCGGCCGACCTGGAGGGCACCACGATCGCGACGCCGCAGCTGGGCAACACGCAGGACGTCGCCGCCCGGGTGTGGCTGGCCGACCAGGGGTTCGAGACCGACACCTCCGGCGGCGGGGACGTGCAGATCACCCCGACCGAGAACGCGCAGACGCTGACGCTGTTCCAGGACGGGCAGCTCGACGGCGCCTGGCTGCCCGAACCGTGGGTGTCCCGGCTGATCGTCGACGCCGGCGCGCACGTGCTGCAGGACGAGGCCGAGCTGTGGGAGGACGGCCAGTTCCCCACCACCGTGCTGCTGGTGCGCACCGAGTTCCTCGACGAGCACCCCGACGTGGTCGCCGACCTGCTCACCGGCCACGAGGCCGCCGTGCAGTGGATCGCGGACAACCCCGACCAGGCGCCGGCGGTGATCAACGGGGCGATCGAGAAGGAGACCGGCAAGCCGCTGGCCGACGAGGTCATCACCCGGGCGCTGCAGCACGTGTCGTTCTCCGTCGACCCGCACGCCGACACCTTCCAGACCCTCGTCGAGAACGGCATCCAGGCCGGCACCCAGAAAGACGGCTCCATCGACGGCCTGTTCGACCTGACCCTGCTCAACGAGCAGCTCGAAGCCGCCGGAGAAGAACCCGTCTCCGCCGCCGGACTCGGCAAGGACTGACCATGAGCACCTCACCCGTCAACGCCTCGGCGCCGGCCGCGGCCGGCACGACCAAGCCGCTCGCCCCGAGCTTCGACAGCGTCACGCCGGTGCCCGTCGCGGCGCCCGCTCCCGCTCCCGCCGTGCAGATCGACGGGGTCTCCAAGCGCTTCGGCTCCGGTCCGATCGTGCTCGACGATGTGTCACTCGCCATCGCTCCCGGCGAGTTCGTGTGCCTGCTGGGCGCGTCGGGATGCGGCAAGTCGACGCTGCTGAACCTCATCGCGGGCCTCGACAAGCCGAGCGCCGGCCGCATCGAGACCCCGGCCGAGGGCTCTGCCGTGATGTTCCAGGAGTCGGCGCTCATGCCGTGGCTCACCGCCCGCAAGAACGTGGAGCTCGCGCTGCGCCTGCGCGGCGTCCCGCGCGGCGAGCGGCGCGAGAAGGCGCTCGCCCTCCTCGACACCGTGAATCTCGCGGATGCTGCCGAGAAGCGCCCGCACGAACTCTCGGGCGGCATGCGCCAGCGCGTCGCACTCGCCCGCGCCCTCGCGCAGGACCGACCCGTGCTGCTGATGGACGAGCCGTTCGCGGCGCTCGACGCGATCACGCGAGACCTCCTCCACGAGGAGCTCGAACGGGTGTGGCGCGCGACCGGCCGCACCATCGTGTTCGTCACCCACAACGTGCGCGAGGCCGCCCGCCTCGGCCAGCGCGTCGTCCTCATGGGGAGCCGTCCCGGCCGCATCGTCCAGGAGTGGAAGATCGCGAAGACGACCGGCCGGCGCATCGAGTCGCCCGAGGTCGCCGCCCTCTCGGTGGAGATCACCGAGCAGCTGCGGGAGGAGATCCGCCGCAATGCCGCATGACACCCTGACCGCAGCGAAGACGGATGCTGCGGCATCCGCGCATTCGGATGACCTGCGCTCCCTCGAAGCCGGCCTCGATCGCCTGCAGACCGACGCCGGGCGCGGTCCGAGCCGCTGGCGCCGCATCACCGCCAGCGTCGTGCCCCCCGTCGTCTTCGTCATCCTGCTGATCGTCGCGTGGCAGCTCTACGTCGTGATCGCCGACCCCCGCCCCGACAAGGTTCCGAGCCCCGTCGACGTATGGAACGCGCTGGGCCTCGCGTGGGACACCGGGCGTCTGCAGGAGGCCGTCGCGACGAGCCTCGAGCGCGGAATCGTCGGCTTCCTGATCGCGATCATCGTCGGCACGCCCATCGGGCTGCTGCTGGCCGAGGTACGCCCCATCCGTCGCGCGGTCGGTCCCATCATCTCGGGACTGCAGGTGCTGCCGTCGGTGGCCTGGGTTCCCGCCGCCATCATCTGGTTCGGACTGTCGGACGCGACCGTCTACTTCGTGATCCTGATGGGCGCCATCCCGTCGATCGTCAACGGCCTCATCGCCGGCATCGACCAGGTACCCCCGCAGCTGCGCCGCGTCGGCACGGTGCTCGGCGCCTCGCGCTGGCAACTGGCCACGGCCGTCGTGCTGCCTGCGGCACTCCCCGGCTACCTCGCCGGCCTCAAGCAGGGCTGGGCGTTCTCGTGGCGCTCGCTCATGGCCGCCGAGATCATCGCGACCGGCGGCTCGATCGGCTTCGGTCTCGGCTCGATGCTCGACCAGTCGCGCGAGCTCGCCGACATGGCCGGTGTCCTCGCCACGATCATCCTCATCCTCGCCATCGGCATCCTCATCGAGCTCGTCTTCTTCGGGCCGCTGGAGCGACGGATGCTGAAGCGCCGCGGCCTGCTCATCACGGGAGGCGTCCGATGACCGGCCCCCGGTCGTCGAGCGACGAGCGAAGCGACGAGACGAAACGCGGCGCCGGCAAGGTGTGGCTGGTCGGGGCCGGACCCGGCGACGCGGGCCTCCTCACCGTCAAGGGCCTGCGCGCCCTCGAGGCGGCCGACGTGATCGTCGCCGACCGCCTCGGTGCGCGCGCGGTGCTCGACGGCCTCGCCGCCGACGGCGTCGAGCTGCGGGCCGAGGTCGTCGACGTGGGCAAGCGCCCCGGCCACCACGCCGTTCCGCAGGACGCCATCAATGCGCTCCTCGTCCACCTGGGCCAGGAGGGCAAGACCGTCGTCCGGCTCAAGGGCGGCGACCCCTACGTCTTCGGCCGCGGTGGCGAGGAGCTGCACGCGTGCCAGGAGGCGGGCGTGGCCGTCGAGGTTGTTCCGGGTATCACCAGCGCCATCTCGGTGCCCGCGATCGCCGGCATCCCGCTGACCCATCGTGGGGTCGCGACGGCCTTCACCGTCGCCACGGCCCACGACCAGATCGAAAGCCTCGGCGGCGGCCGCGACCACACCGTCGTGCTCCTCATGGGCATCGGCACGCTCGCGAACTCCGCGATCACGCTGGCCCGCGGCGAGCGCGGCGCGGCCTGCCCCGTCGCCGTCGTCGAGGACGGGTACGGACCCCGCCAGCGGGTCACGGTCGGCACGCTCGCGACCATCGCGCACCAGGCCGCCGAGCGAGGCATCCGCTCCCCCGCCGTCGTGGTCGTCGGCGACGTCGTGCGGCTCAGCCCGTATGCGCCCGCGGAACTCGCGACCCTCGATCTCTCCCAGTACGACCCCCTCACCCCGCCGCGGCGCGCCTGACCAGACCGCCCCCGCGAACCTCCTCCTGACCCGAAAGAGACCACAGTGACTTCTTCGAGCCTTCAGAACCTCCGCGTCGCGATCGTCGGCGCGGGGCCCGCCGGCATCTACGCCGGCAACATCCTCACGAACTCCGTGGTCGAGGCGGGCGGTACCGTCGCCATCGACCTGTTCGAGTCGCTGCCGGCGCCCTACGGCCTGATCCGCTACGGCGTCGCGCCCGACCACCCCCGCATCAAGGGCATCGTCAACTCGCTGCACGAGATGCTGGATGCCGGCACCACCCGGTTCATCGGCAACGTCGAGGTCGGCCGCGACATCTCGATCGACGAGCTTCAGGAGCGCTACGACGCGGTGATCCTCGCCACGGGCGCGATCCGCGACGCCGCGCTCGACATCCCCGGCATCGACCTGCCCGGCTCGTACGGCGCCGCCGACTTCGTGGCGTGGTTCGACGGACACCCCGACGTGCCCACCGAGTGGACCCTCGACCAGCCCGAGGTCGCCGTCATCGGCAACGGCAACGTCGCGCTCGACGTCGCCCGCATCCTCGCCAAGCACGCCGTCGACCTCCGCTCGACCGAGATCGCCGACAACGTGCTCGCCGGGCTCGAGGCGTCGGCCGTCACCGACGTGCACGTCTTCGGCCGCCGCGGGCCCGCCGACATCAAGTTCACGCCGATCGAGCTGCGCGAGCTCGGCGAGGTGCCGAACGTCGACATCGTCGTGAGCGACGAGGACTTCGCCTATCTCGAGGGCCTCGTGCCCGCGAACAACCAGCTGAAGGTCATGCTGCGCATCCTGCAGAGCTGGCGCACGCGCGAGTCGACCGGCGCGAGCCGCCGCCTGCACCTGCACTTCTACCACTCGCCCGTCGAGGTGCTCGGCTCCGACCGCGTGGAGGGCCTCCGCTTCGAGCGCACCGAGCCCACCGAGGACGGCCGCGTTCGCGGCACCGGCGAGTTCCGCGACTACCCCGTGCAGCAGGTCTACCGCGCCGTCGGCTACTACGGCACCCCCGTGATCGACGCGCCGTTCGACGAGAAGGCCGGCGTGGTCTCGAACGTCGAGGGACGGGTGAAGGATGCCACCACCACCGGCGACGTCGACGCCCCGGTGATCGCCGGCCTGTACGCCACGGGCTGGATCAAGCGCGGACCGGTGGGCCTCATCGGCCACACCAAGTCCGACGCGATGGAGACCATCGGGCACCTCGTCTCGGATGTCGAGGCCGGGCGCCTGTCGGCTCCGACCGTGGACGGTGACGTGCTCGACCTGCTGGACGAGCGCGAGGTCGCCTTCACGACGTGGGACGGCTGGCTGGCCCTCGACGCGCACGAGCGCGAGCTCGGGGCGAACCACCTCCACACGCGCGAGCGCGTCAAGGTCGTCCCGCGCGACGAGCAGGTCGCGATCTCGCGGGGAGCGCTCGTCAAATGACGTACGTGATCGCCCTGCCGTGCGTCGATGTGAAGGACCGAGCCTGCATCGACGAGTGCCCGGTGGACTGCATCTACGAGGGCGAGCGGTCGCTGTACATCCACCCCGACGAGTGCGTCGACTGCGGCGCCTGCGAGCCGGTCTGCCCGGTCGAGGCGATCTACTACGAGGACGACCTGCCGGAAGAGTGGCAGGACTACTACACCGCGAACGTCGAGTTCTTCGACGACATCGGCTCGCCTGGCGGTGCGGCCAAGACCGGCGTCATCGCGAAGGACCACCCGGTCATCGCGGCGCTTCCTCCCCAAGGAGACGGCCATGACTGATTCCCCTTCCGCCACCCCCTCGACCGAGGTCGATGTCGTCATCATCGGCGGCGGTCCGGCCGGGCTGTCGGCGGCGCTCAATCTCGGGCGCGCCCGCGCGTCGGTCGCCCTCATCGACGCCGGCCGCCCGCGCAACGCCGCGACGCTGCGCTCGCACGGTTTCCTCACGCGCGACGGCGTCCCGCCACTCGAGCTGCGCAAGCTGGCGCGCGCCGAGCTCACCGCCTACCCGAACGTGCAGGTGTTCGACCGGACCGTCGTGACCGCGCTGCAGATGCGCGACTGCGGCGAGGGACTCCGCTTCCTCGCGGCGCTGCGGGGGCGCGGGACCGGCACTCCGCCCGCGGTGGCCGCGCGCTCGGTGCTCGTCGCCACCGGCCTGCGCGAGACGCTCCCCGCCATCCCGAGCCTGCGGGCGTTCTACGGCATGACGGTCTTCAGCTGCGCCGCGTGCGATGCGTGGGAGCTGCAGGACCGGCCGCTCGCCCTCATCGGCGAGACCCGCGATCTCGCCGCCCGTGCCCGGCTCATCGCCCGCTGGACCGACAGGCTCACCGTCTTCACGAACGGATCGGACGCGGTGGACACGGTCGAAGAGGCCGAGCTCGCAGCATCCGGGATCGTCGTCGAACGACGGATCATCGACGACCTCGAAGGCGACCGCGGCACCGTCACGGCGGTGCGCCTCGCCGACGGCGCTCGCGTCGAGATCGACGGCGGCTTCGTGCGGCCGCAGTGGCACCCCGCGCTCGATTTCGTGGGCGGCATCGACCTCGAGCGCGATGCGTCCGGCAACCTGGTCACCGATCGCTCGGGGCGTACATCGGTCCCGGGCCTGTATGCCGCCGGGGATGCTGCGTCCCCGGGTCCGCAGCAGCTCATCGTCGCCGCGGGGCAGGGCGCACGCGCGGCCGCGGTGATGGTCCACGATCTCGTCGGGGTGAGCACCGCCCACTGAGGCCGGCGCGCCCGCGCGCCGGCCGGTGGCGCGGTCTACGGCACCCGGTTGAGGGTGCAGACGAACTGCTTGACGACGCCGTTGTCGATGAGGTCGCCCGCCGTCAGGGCGGCCCGCACCTCGTCGGCCGCGTCGAGGACGCCGTCATGGTCGAGGTCGCCGGAGGCCAGTGCGGCGGCGTAGCCGTTGGGGGCCGACAGGGCGTGCACCTGCCAGCGGCCGCCGTTGAAGCCCGGATCACCGGGCGCCACCTCTGCGACGCTCATCTGAAGGCCGCCGAAGCTGTAGATGATGTCCCACGACTGCGCCGGCGCGCGCGTGTGCGACAGATCTGTCGGCGTAGCCACCGTGCGCCACAGCTCGTGGTCCACGTAGATCACGCCGTCGTCGGTGACGCCCCCGGACCCCGCGGCGAAGGCCGGGGTCGCTGCGGCGAGAGAGAGTGCGCCGATGGCGGCGCCGAGAACTCCGGCGATCAGCCGGCTCCGTGAGGACTGCATACCAGGCATTGGCTTTCTACCCTTCCACCGGCCGCTCGACCGGAACGACCCCAGTCAACGCGTCACCGCCGGAGGACTCCATGACCGGCTCCTCACCGTGTTCTTACGGACTTCTTTCGCCTCCCCCGCACCGGGCAGCGAACGGTGCGTGCCGCCTGCGCCGCGCCTATTCTGACGTCGTGGGCAAGGTCCTGGTCGTGGACGACGACGAGAGCGTCGGCGAGGTCGTCGCCGCGTACCTGGAACGCGCCGGCATGGTCGTCCGGCGGGCGGCAGACGGGATCGACGCCCTCGAGCTGGCCGCGACGGAGCCCCCGGACCTCGTCGTCCTCGACCTCATGCTTCCGGGCGTCGACGGCTTCGAGGTCTGTCGACGGCTGCGTCGGAGGTCGCCCGGCATCCCGATCGTGATGCTCACCGCCCGCGGCGAGGAGGACGACCGAATCCGCGGGCTCGAGGTCGGGGCCGACGACTACGTGACCAAGCCCTTCAGCCCGCGCGAGCTGGTGCTCCGCGTGCAGTCCGTGCTGCGGCGCAGCAGCCCGGAACTCGACACGGACCGACCGCCGCAGCAGCCGGTCGTCGTCGTCGACGGCGACCTGACCGTCGACCGGCGCGCCCGTCGTGTGCATCTCGGCGGGCGGGAACTGACGCTCACGCTTCGCGAGTTCGATCTGCTCTCCTGGTTCGTCGGCCACCCCGGCGACGCCGTGCGACGCGACGACCTCATGCGCGAGGTGTGGGGGTGGGACTTCGGCGACGCATCGACAGTGACCGTGCACGTCAGCCGGCTCCGCGACAAGATCGAGGCCCAGCCCTCCACTCCCCGCCGACTGGTCACCGTCTTCGGCCTCGGATATCGCTGGGATGCTGCGCCGTGAACGTATCCGCAGACGCTCTGCTCCTGTCGGCCGCGGCGGCAGCGCTGACGGGCGTCCTCGGGGCGGTCATCGTGCTCGCCCTGGCGCGGGTGCGCATCGCGCTGGCAGCTGTCGCCGCCCCGCTGGTCGTCGTGCTCTCGGTCGGGGTCGGTGTGCTCGTGGGCGCCGCATCGATGCTGCTGACGCCCGCCGACATGACCGGTCTGCTGCTCGTGCTGCTCGCGAGCGTCCCCGCAGCGCTCGCGGCGGGCGTGGTCATCGCCGCCCGGATCCAGTCGGCAGCGCGCACCGCCGAACGCGCCGCCGCCGCCGCCGAGACCGAGCGGCGGGTGGAAGGCCAGCGGCGCGACCTCGTGGCGTGGATCTCGCACGACCTGCGCACCCCGCTGGCCGGCATCCAGGCCACCGCCGAAGGGATCCGCGACGGCGTGCTCACCGACACCGGAACAGCGGCCACGGCGATCCAGCGCAACGCGCTGCGCATGAGCGACATGGTCGACGACCTGCTCACGCTTTCCCGCCTTCAGGCGCCGTCCGTCGCCTTGGAACGCACGGAGATCGACATCGGCGACCTCGTGTCCGACACGGTCGCCACGCTCCGTCCCCTCGCCGCGGCCGGCGGCGTCGAGCTGGCGGGCGGCGCCCAGACCGGTGTCCGAGCCCGCGTCGCCGCGCGCGAGCTGCGGCGTGCGGTCGCGAACCTCGTGAGCAACGGCATCCGTCATTCCCCCGCCGGTTCCACTGTCCGCACCACTGTCGAGCTGCGCGACCACACGGTCGTGGTCGCCGTCGCCGACGCCTGCGGCGGCATCGCGCCGCCCGACCTGCCGCACGTGTTCGAGACCGGCTGGCGCGGCACGACGGCGAGGCAGCCGGATGCGGGGGCCGGACTGGGATTGGCGATCGTCCGCAGTGTCGCGGACGCGCACCGGGGAACGGCCACCGTGCGCAACGCGGGCGGCGGATGCGTCTTCGAACTGAGTCTGCCGGTCGCCCCGCCGCGTCAGACGCCCGCCGCCGTCGAGGTCTGAGACCCTCGCCGACTACGCGGCCGGCCAGGATCTCCTCTTCTCGTCACGGCAGCTGAACGAGGAGGGCGCTCGTCAGCGCGCGCCCTCCT
Organism: Microbacterium ureisolvens; assembly: GCF_019511645.1. Classification (GTDB taxonomy): domain Bacteria; phylum Actinomycetota; class Actinomycetes; order Actinomycetales; family Microbacteriaceae; genus Microbacterium; species Microbacterium ureisolvens_A. The sequence goes on from NZ_JAEUAX010000003.1 coordinate 14,582, forward strand.
GTTCCGCTTGGAACCGCTCCCGGCCGGGCGCGAGCATCTCTCGCACCTGGTCGCCGTGAGTGGTCGCCGGCGTCACCGTGTCGGGCCACTCCGCGATCTGCTGCTCGGCCCAGTCCGCCCACGAGATGATGTGGTCGTAGTGGCCGATCATGAACGTGTTGGCGAGTGCGAACAGGTGCCTGCGTTCGGGGAAGGTGCCGCCGGTCGCGCTGATGAACGCGGCGTACCGCGCGAACATCTCGCGGTTGGCGAGGGCCTGCTCCCGGGTGCGCGCCAGCGTCGCGCGCATCTCGTCGAGCGAGCCCTGGTCGGACAGGAGCACCCGCACCATTCCTTCGAACTCGAGGCTCGGCGGGCGCACCGGCGTGCGGAGCCATGCCGCGAGGGCCTCCCGTCCCTCCGGCGTGATCGAGTAGATCGTGCGGGCGCGCTTGCCGGTGTGCTCCTGCCGCGTCTGGACGAATCCCGCCTTGTGGAGGCGGTTGAGCACCGCGTAGCGCCCGCGGTCCGCCGACGGCCAGAGCTCCGCGACGCCCCGGCCGAGCTGCTCGGCGAGCTGGTACGCCGACCAATCGCGTGCCGCCAGGAGGCCCAGCGTGAGGTACCCCGTGATCGTGGGTTCGCGTTCGGGCACGACAACGCTCCTTCCCCGCCGACGTTCGGGTCGCCGTCGCAGAACGTAAAGGCTATCCCGCGACGCTGGAACGACCTTATACTGCAGATTGCAGTAACCATCGGCGGGGCATCGCGTGGGGACAAAGGCCGCGCCGCGGGTGGGTCATGCGTGGGGACGATGACCCACCCCTGCGGCGGGCGATCCGGGGATCGCCCGCCGCATGTGCCCCCGTCAGCGCCGCGTCTGCTCCGAGCCCGACAGCCGCTGCGCGAGGTAGATCGGAACGATCGACACGATCACCAGCACCACGGCGATGACCGAGACGACCGGCGCCTGGTTGGGGCGGAACATGTTGTTGAGGATGTAGATCGGCAGCGTCGTCACACCCGACCCGGCGGTGAACGTCGTGACGATGATCTCGTCGAAGCTCAGCGCGAACGCGAGCAGCGCCCCGGCGAGCAGCGCCGAGCGCAGCTGCGGGAAGGTCACGAGGCGGAACGTCGTCCAGATGCCGGCGCCCAGATCCGCGGAGGCCTCCTCGAGGTTCGTGCCGGTGCGCCGCAGGCGCGCGATGACGTTGTTGAACACGGTGACGATGCAGAACGTCGCGTGGGCGATCACCACCGTCCAGATCGACAGCGGCACTCCCATGATGGTGCGGAAGAAGTTGTTCAGCGCGATACCCGTGATGATGCCGGGCAGGGCGATCGGCAGGATGATCAGCAGCGAGATGGCGTCACGGCCGAAGAACTCGAACCGCTGCAGCGCCAGCGAGATGAGCGTGCCGAGCACGAGCGAGACCGCCGTCGCGACCAGCGCGATCACGACGCTCGTTCCCACCGCCTCGATGGCGCCGGTGCTCTGGAACGCCTTGCCCCACCACTCCAGCGTGAACCCCGGCGGCGGCCACGTGAGCGACGTGGACGTCGAGAACGAGTTGACGAGCACCACGAACAGCGGGAGGTACACGGCGAGGAGGATGAGCCCGGCGACGATGCCGAGAACGGTGCGGGACAGTCGCGAGAGTCGCATCGCCGGGTCCTAGAGGTTGTTCAGGGCGCCGGTGCGGCGCACGAGAGCGAGGTAGCCGAAGATGATCACGATCGGGATGAGTGCGATCGCCGCCGCGAGGGGCAGGTTGTTCGCGGCTCCGACGTTGGTGTACACGAGATTGCCGAGCATCTGGTTCGCACCGCCGACGATGTTCACGGTGATGTAGTCGCCGAGCGACAGCGAGAACGCGAAGATCGTGCCCGCGATGATCGCCGGGAATGCCAGCGGCAGCACCACCGACCCGAGGGTGCGCCACGTCCGGCCGCCGAGATCGGCGGATGCCTCGAGCAGCGAGTCCGGCACACGCTCGAGTCCTGCGTAGATGGGCAGGATCACATACGGCAGCCACAGGTACGACAGTGTGATGACCGTGGCGGTGAGTCCGTACCCCGGTGTATGGAGGCCGAACGGCGCGAGGATCCACTCGAGGATCCCCTCCTGCGACAGGACGGAGCGCCACGCGTACGCCTTGACCAGGTAGCTCGCCCACAGCGGCATCAGGACGGCGATGACGAGGAATCGCTGCGCCCGCGGCGACGCGACCTTCGCCATGTAGAACGCGATCGGCAGCGCGATCGCCACATCGATGACCGTGACGAGCAGAGCGACCCCCACGGTGCGCAGCGTCACGGTCTGGTACAGCGACCCGGTGAGCACCGTCACGATGTTGTCGAGCGTCCACTCCGTGACGATCTCGCCCGTGAAGCTGTCGACGGTCCAGAACGCCGTCACCAGCAGCAGCACCAGCGCCACGATGTAGACCAGGCCGAGCCAGAACAGCGGCGCGGTCAGCAGGAACGCGAGGCGGAAGCGCGGGTGCGCGCTCAACCACGCCGAGGCGCGCCGGGCGGGCGTCGGACGTGGCGCGGGCACGGCGCGCGTCGCGGGCACGGCGGGTCGCGCGGAGCCTGCGGGCTCGTGCGTGAGGGTGTCGGTCATCCGTCTCTCCGGTCGTTCCGGCCGGGGCGACGCCGCTGTCGTCGAGCGGCGCCGCCTCCGGCCGTTCAGGCGGGCGTCAGCCCTTGATCTCGGACCAGGCCTCGGTCCAGCGGGCGTAGTCGACGCACTCGACGTCGGTGCGCCCGTCGACGCAGTCCGCGATGGGCGTGGTCCAGTACCAGATCTGCGACGCGTACTCCTCGTCGCCGGCGTGATACGCCTCGCAGTCGTCGCGGTAGTCGCACGCCTCCTGGCTCGACGGAGCCTCACCGAAGTAGGCGGTCGCCTCGGCGTTGGTCTCGGGGCTGGCGATCCAGTCCAGCCACGCGTACGCGCAGTTCGGGTTCTCCGCCTCGGACGCGATCATCCACGTGTCGGACCATCCGGTCGCGCCCTCCTCCGGCAGGACCACCTCGGTGGTCGCGTCGCCGCCGGCGAGCACGTTCTGGATGACCTGCCACGTGGTGCCCGCCACCGAGTCACCGGTCTCGAACGCCTGGATCTCCTTGAGGTAGTCCGACCAGTACTCGCCGACGTGCGCCCGCTGCGCCTTCAGCAGGTCGACGGCGGCCTGGAACTGCTCCTCGTCGAGCGCGTACGGGTTCTCGATGCCGAGGTCGGGCTGATGGGTCATCAGGTAGACGGCGGCGTCGGCGATGTAGATCGGGGAGTCGTAGGCGGTGATCTTGCCCGAGTACGCGTCCGCGCCGTCGAAGACGACATCCCACGACGTGGGCGCCGGGGTGACGACCTCCGTGTTGTACAGGAGCAGGTTGGCGCCGTACCCGTGCGGGACCCCGTACGACTGGCCGTCGACCGAGTTCCACTCCTTCTCCTTGAGGAAGTCGTAGATCCCCGCGTAGCTCGGGATGAGGTCGGTGTTGACGGGTGCGACGTCGCCGGCCGCGATGAGACGCAGCGTCGCGTCCCCGGATGCCGCGATGACGTCATAGTCGCCGGTCTTCATGAGGTTGACCGCCTCGTCCGACGTGCCGTACGTCTTGGAGGTGACCTCGCAGCCGGTCTTCTCCTCGAAATCGGTCACCCAGTCGACCTCGGGATCGTTGCTGCCGTCCTCGACGTAGCCGGGCCACGCGAGGATCGACACCTGACCCTCGTAGTCGCCGAGCTCCTCGGCCTCTTCCGACGGCGCGGCACCGCCGCTGGACGTGCCGCAGCCGGCCAGGACGACGATCGACCCGACCGTCAGGGCGGTCGCGGCCAAGCGCGCTCCGCGTGATGTGCGCATCATGGTGTTCCTCTCGGTGCTGTTCTTGATGTGGAGCTGTGCGTTCCGGGGCGCGGGCGCCCAGGTCTGAGTGGGCTCAGGTGCCCGGCGGGATCAGCGAGACGACGTCCTCGTCGCGCCACGTGACGTGCACGCGGTTCCCGCGGTCATCGTCCGACGTGCGCGTGCGGTCATTGCGTTCGAGCACGGTCACCCGCATCCCGGCATCCAGATCGATCACGCGACGGATGCCGCTTCCCACGTAGATCGACTCGACCACCGTCCCCTCCGCCGAGTGCTCGCCGGGAGCCGAGGCGGCCGCTGAGGCCAGCGTGAGCTTCTCGGGGCGGATGGAGTGCTCGCCTTCGCGGCCGATGAGGGCCGCGGACCGCTCGTGGTCGAACAGGTTGGACGTGCCGACGAAGTCCGCGACGAAGCGCGACGCCGGACGCTCGTAGAGGTCCTGCGGAGTGCCGAGCTGCACGATCCGGCCGTCGTGGAACACCGCGATCCGGTCGGAGAGCGTGAGCGCCTCCTCCTGGTCGTGCGTCACGAAGATGAACGTGATGCCGAGTTCGCGCTGGATCTGCTTGAGCTCGACCTGCATCTGCTCGCGGAGCTTGAGGTCGAGGGCGCCGAGCGGCTCGTCGAGCAGGAGCACCTTCGGCTGCACGACGGTGGCCCGCGCGAGAGCCACCCGCTGGCGCTGGCCACCCGATAGCTGCGAGGGCTTGCGCGCGGCCATCTGGTCCAGTCGCACCGCGGCCAGTGCCGCCAGCGCCAGCTCGCGGCGCTTCGCACGGCCCATCCCCCGCACCCGGAGTCCGTATGCGACGTTGTCGAGCACCGACATGTGCGGGAAGAGCGCGTAGTCCTGGAAGACGGTGTTCACATCGCGGTCGAACGGCGCTTTCTTCGTGACGTCCTGTCCGAACAGCTGGATCGTGCCGCCGGTGGGCTGCTCGAAGCCGGCGATGAGCCGCAGCACGGTGGTCTTGCCCGATCCCGAGGGGCCCAGCATCGAGAAGAACTCGCCGGCGGCGATCTCGAGGTCGACATGGTCCACGGCGGTGACGGCCCCGAACTCCTTCGTGAGTCCGGTCAGCCGGATGGCGGGCTGCTGCTCGGTCATGACGTCTCCCTCGATGTCGGTCGAAGTTAATCATATGGATCCATATGTCAAAAGGGGGACGAGCGTGTTACGGTCGGGTCACAGCCGCGAAGGAAGGGCTCCTCCGCGGATCCAGCTGGGAGTCCCATGCCACACGCGACGGGAAGAGTCGACGCCGCCCGAGCCGTCGTGTTCGCCCCGCTGGACGGCACGGGCAGGGCCGAACTCGTCGAGAAGCGGCTCACCGACGCGATCGTGACGGGCGTCCTGCACGACGGCGAGCGCCTTCCCAGTGAGGCCGACCTGTCGCGCAGCCTCGGAGTCGCCCTCGTCACCGCCCGCGAAGCGCTGGAGGTGCTGCGCGACAAGGGACTGGTCAAGACGCGCCGGGGCCGCGACGGCGGAAGCTTCGTCACGTTCGATCGCGACGCGGCCACGCGTCTCTTGGAGCGGCGCCTGCGCGAACTCAGCCGCATCGAGCTGCGCGATTTCGCCCTGCACGCATCCGCGATCGCCGGCACGGCTGCCGAGACCGCCGCCAGCCGCGCGAGCGACGACGACATCGAGACGCTGATGCGCATCGCGCAAGCCGCGGACCTCACGACCGCCGGCGGCGCGCGGCGCGCCGTGAGCCGGTTCCAGCTCGAGGTCGCCGCAGTCAGTCAGTCGCCGCGCCTCGTGCACGAGGAGATGCGCCTACAGGGCGAGGCCGGCTCTCTGCTCTGGATGTGCCTGCGGGAGCAGGAGTACCGTGACCGCAGCGCCAACGCCCGCACGCGGGTGATCGACGCGATCCGCGACGTCGCACCCGACAAGGCCCGCGCGGAGACGATCACACATATCAACAGCGCCTTCGAATGGCTCATCGACGAGCGAGCTCGCATCGACGTGCGCGCCGAGGACGCAGCATCCGACCCGAAGGACGTCCCATGACCACCATCGCGACGAGGTCTGCAGCCGATGTGGCGATCAGCGTCGCCGCGACCATCGACGGCATCTTCGCCACCATCGACGGATGGCGCGACCTGCTGGAGGACCGGCTCGCCGCCGCCGACGCGCTGACTGCCGAGACCGTCGATCCACTCGTCGAGACGTTCGCCGTGCCGGCCGTCTCGGGCACGACGCTGCTCACCGGCGCGGGCTTCGTCGCGGCGCCGGGCGCGCTCGCCGATGCGCAGTGGCACCTCGCGTGGTGGCTCGGAACGACCAGTTCCGCCGACGGGGTACGGCGGCTGGCGACGATCGACGATCCGTCGCACGAGCAGTTCCGCGACTACACGGCGCTCGAGTGGTGGCGGGTTCCCCAGGCGACGGGCGCGCGCCATCTCACCGGCCCGTACGTCGACTACGTGTGCACCGACGACTACACCGTTACGGTCACCACCCCCGTGATGCGCGACGGCGCGATGATCGGCGTCGTCGGAGCGGACGCGCTGGTCGACAGGCTCGAGCGCGTGCTCCTGCCCGTGTTGCGCACGGGCCGGTCCCCCGCGACCCTGGTCAACGCGTCAGGCAGGGTGGTCACCTCGACCGACGCTCGCCGCGAGCCCGGATCCATGCTCCGCGGTGACGGGCTCATCGCCGCCGTGCGAGCGCTGTCGCCGGTGCCGGTGCGCCTCGCGGACGGCACATCGGTGCTCGCGTGCGGCGACACGTCGCTCGCGCTGGTCGTCGGAATCTAGCCAGCGGCGCGCGGTGGGGAAGGATGGCCTCGATGTCAACGCCGACGGACTCCTCGCGCGACGAGCTCGCCACCCTGCGGGAGCGCGCCTACGGGCTCAACGCCGACATCCACGACGATCCGGCCGCACTGGCGCGGCTCAGCGAACTCGAGGAGCAGGCGGCGGCCGCGAGCGCCGCGAACATCGCAGCGCACTCCGCATGGACGCACCTCTCGACCGACGGCGCTCTCCCGCGGAGGTCGGCCGTGGACGACGAGGAGGGCACGGAACCCGTCCCGCTCACGCTGCCTCCGCCGGAGCGAGCGGATGCCGCGGCCGCGGCGGACCCGACCGCCCCCGATCGTGACGGGCGCGAGTCCCCCGCACCGACGCCTCCCGGCGCGGGGAGCACGGATGCCGACGCCGGCGGGACGGATGCTGCGCACTCCGGCAGCGGCGCAGGTGACGAGGTCGTCGATTCCGACGCCGAGGGCGCTGCGGTGGCGACCGCGCGTCCGTGGTGGCGACGCCTACCGGTGCTGTGGGCCGCCTCGGTCGTCGCCGCCGTGCTGGCCGGCGTGGCTCTCACGCTGCTGGTGCAGAGCATGGAGGCCGGCAGGGTCGGGGTCCTGCATATCGATCCGGATGCCGAGTGGCCCGAGGACGTGTGGGCGGGCGAGACCGAGGACTCCTTCGCGTTCGAGACCTTCTACGGCCTCACGGTGCTGTCGCAGCCGCAGGTGACAGGCGACGGAACCCAGGGTCCGGTGCCGTGCCTCATCGTCTTCAGTGGAGTGGGCGACAACCCCTCGTATCTCGGCGGCTCCTGCGGCGCGGGATCCTTCCCCGCGGAGGCGGTCTTCATCGTCGGCCGGCAGGCTCCGTCGGAGCTGCGGGACCGCTTCCCCGTGGGAACGGCGATGCAGTTCGTGCTCGACGGTGAGCAGGTGCACGTCTACGCGCGCGAGCCCAGCGTCGTCGAGCCCTGAGCGCCTCAGGCGCCGCGGCTCCCGGCATCCGTCGCCCCCACGTCGCTGCGGTGGAAGTGCTGGAACGAACGGGATGCCGTGGGCCCGCGCTGCCCCTGATACCTGTTGCCGTACGCGCCCGAGCCGTACGGGCTCTCGGCGGGCGAGGTGAGGCGGAAGTAGCAGACCTGGCCGATCTTCATGCCGGGCCAGAGCTTGATCGGGAGCGTCGCGACGTTCGACAGCTCGAGCGTGACGTGGCCGGTGAATCCGGGGTCGATGAAGCCGGCGGTCGAGTGCGTCAGCAGTCCCAGACGGCCGAGCGATGACTTGCCCTCGAGACGGGCGGCGATGTCGTCGGGAAGGGTGATCTGCTCGAACGTGGAACCGAGCGCGAACTCCCCCGGGTGGAGGATGAACGGCTCCGCAGGGTCGACCTCGATGAGGCGCGTCAGCTCGGGCTGGTCCTCGGCGGGATCGATGAACGGATACTTGTGGTTGTCGAACAGCCGGAAGTACCGGTCCAGCCGCACATCGACGCTCGACGGTTGCACCATCCCGGGATCCCAGGGGTCGAGCGCCAGGCGCCCCGCGTCGATCTCGAGCCGGATGTCGCGGTCACTCAGCAGCACGGAGCCAGCCTATCCGGACCATGCTGTTATGCTGGCCGGGCGCTGTAACAGGCGCGCGAACGCCGCATTCGGCGTCCGGGGCTGTAGTTCAATGGCAGAACTTCTGCTTCCCAAGCAGACAGCGCGGGTTCGATTCCCGTCAGCCCCTCCATATCGATCGGCTACCTGATCGTCAGACGCGACCTGTCAGGATGAGGTGCCAGTAGACCCAGGGCAGCACGTGCCGGTCGAAGACCCACGACAGCCTGCTCTCGCGGTACATCCGCTTGTAGAACGGGATGGTGGGCTTCTGCCTGCCCTGGTCGTCGAACTCCGCCCATACGACCGTCGACCGCGACACCGTGAACGGGCACACGGCGTAGCCGTCGTAGCGGGCCGAGGGCTCCTTGCCGCGCAGCGCCCTCTTCACGTTCTTGGACACCACCCAGGTCTGCTTGCGCAGAGCGCCACCGCATTTCGAGTTCGTCGTGGCGGCGGCATCCCCCAGCGCCCACACGTTGGCGAATCGCGGATGCCGGAGCGTCCGCGGGTCCACCTCGACGAAGCCGCCCGAGACGCCGGGCACCGCCAGTGACGACGCCTTCAGCCAGTCGGGTGCGGACTGCGGCGGCTCGACGTTGAGCACGTCGTAGTGCACGTGCTCCGGACCGTTCGGACCGCCCAGCACCACCTCCTGCCCCGCTGCGTCCACGCGCAGCAGCACGCTTCGCGTGCGCAGCTCGATGCCGTACTCGGCGATCTTGCGCTCCAGCTCGCGGTCGAAGGGCTCGAGGAAGACGGTCGGCGTCGGGACCACCATGATCACCCGGAGGGCGTCGAGCACGCCCGTGGCCCGCCAATAGTCGCACGCCTGATACATCGGCTTCTGTGCGGCGCCGGCGCACGACGCGGGTCCGTCGGGCTGGGTGAAGACGACGGTCCCCTCCTTGAGGTCCCGCAGCAGCGACGACGCCTTCTTCGCCAGCTCCAATTCGTAATGGGATGCTGCCGCCGGCGTCTGCATCGCCTCGACGAGTCCCGGCACGCGGTCCCAATCGAGCTGGATCCCCGGGCACACGATCAACTGGTCGTAGGTCAGCCGGTCGCCGCCTTCGAGCACGACGGCATCGCTGTCGGGCTGCACCGAGGCGACAGCATCCTGGATCCACTCCACCCCTTTGGGCATCACGTCGCGCTGCGGACGCACCGTGATGCTCCCGGGCGCGGTGCCCCCGGCCACATGCGAGAACAGCGGTTTGTACAGGTGCTCCTCGCGCGGCTCGACGATCGCGATGTCGTCGACGCCGGCGTTGCGCAGGCGCGCGGCGACGGAGATGCCGCCGTTGCCTCCCCCGATGACGACGACCCGGTGGTGCGCGCTCGCGCCGTTCATGATCCCTCTCCCGAGATGTCCATGGCGCCGAGGCTAGGCTTTCGGGCCGCCCGATCGCAGGGGCTTGTGCCCAGCGCCGCGTCAGCGCATGATGCCGTGTCCTGGTGAGCTCGTCGGTCTCAGCGGGGCTCGTGGGCGGCAATGTCGGAGGCCATTCGTATATTTGTTCTATGAACGTTCCCGCCGCTTCCTCTCCCGCTTCGCGGTTGACGGATGCTGCGGCGCGGGTCGCGCTTCGGCTCGGCGGGGGCGGCTCCGAAGTCGGCGGGCTCGGCGATGACGAGCTCTTGGAGCTGCTCGCCGACGCGACGGAGGCACGGAAGGCGCTCGAGCTGATCGTGGCAGGCGCCTCGGCCGAGGTGTCGCGCCGCTCGTCACGGGACCTCGGCTACGACGGCCTGGCGCAGCGGAAGGGTCTGCGATCCGGCACGGCGCTCGTGCAGCACATCACAGGGCTCGGGCGGACCGATGTGACGCGGGCCGTCGAAGCGGGCAACGAGCTGGCTCCGGTGGTGCCGGAGTCGGTCGGCGATGTCCAGAGCGCGACCGCTCCTGCCGTATCTGTCGTCGATGAGTGGCTCGGCGCGCTTCGCAGTGCACTTGCGTCGGGTCGCCTGACGCAAGCACAGTTCCAGGCGATCCGCGCGGGCCTCGGCGAGCCGCCGGTGGCGCGCTACCCGGAGCTGGCACCGGACTTCCTCCCCCGAGCCTGGGCGCGCGCCGTTCAGGTGCTGCTCGAGGAAGCCGCGGCGCTGCCGGTCGAAGACCTTCGCAGCCAAGCACGTATCGCGCGAGATCGACTCGATCCGGTCGGGGTGACGCTCCGCTTCGAAGAGCGGTTCGCGGCGCGGTCGTTCCGTGCATGGACGGACCAGGATGGCCAACGCCACGCGCATATCCTCTTCGACGATGAGGCCGGGGCGTGGGTGGACGCACTGCTGCAGGCCGCCCTGCGCCCACGTCGCGGACCCCGCTTCGTCGGCACCGACGCCGCGGAGAAGACGCGCGCGGCCGATGCGGACGAGCGGACGAACGAGCAGCTGCAGTACGACACGATCATGGCCGTGTTGCGTACGGGCGCGAACGCCGACCCTCAGCAGGCGTTCGGCGATCGACAGCCGGGTGTACGCATCGTCGTCGAGGCGTCCGCCGTCGCGGACGGCACTCGGCGAGGCGAGATGCACGTCACCGGAGTCGGCCATCTGGAGGACGGCGGACAGGCCCTCCCCTCGGGCGTCATCGAGGCCCGCATGTGCGACTCCGGCGTGATCCCGGTGATGTGGGGACCGGATGGCCGCCCCCTCGACGTCGGGCGCGAGCTTCGCCTGTTCACGAGAAAACAGCGCCTCGCGATCGCGGCCCGCGACGGCGGCTGCATGTGGCCGTCTTGTGGCGCCCCGATCTCGCAATGCGAATATCACCACATCGACCACTGGTGGGAGCATCACGGTCGCACCGACGTCGACGATGGGATCGCGCTCTGCCGGAACTGCCACCTACGCCTCCACAATCAACGGTGGCGCATCACCCGAACCCGGGATTCGATCACCGACGCCGACACGTACTGGCTGCATCTTCCGCCCGACCCCGCGACTGGTGAGGTCGGCGACCCCGTCGCCTTGAGATCGAAATCGCCTCGACGATTCGAGGCGGCATGACGAGGCCTGAGCGAGCTCGAACACCCCGATCGTGGCTCGACGAGTGGTCGCGGGCCAGGGCATTCGGGATCAGCGGGACAGCGGGGCCCGACGCGCACGGTGCGACGAAGTGGGAGGGTGGGGGCATGGCAGTCGTGGTCGTTCCCTACTCGGACGCGTGGCCGGGGCAGTTCGAGCGCGTGGCGACCGACCTTCGGCGGGCACTGGAGGGGGTTCCGGTGCTCGCGATCGAACACGTGGGGTCGACGTCCGTGCCCGGGCTGGCGGCGAAGCCGGTCATCGACATCGACGTCGTGGTCGAGCGGGCGCACGTCGAGGGCGCGATCGCGGCCCTTATCGCCGGCGGATACACGCACCGCGGTGACCTCGGCGTCACGGACCGGGAGTCGATGGCAGCACCCGACGACGCGCCGCGCCGGAACGTCTACGTGTGCGTCGAGGGGACGCTGCACCTGCGGAACCACCTCGCTGTGCGGGCGATCCTGCGCGAACGGGCCGATCTGCGCGATCGCTACGGAGCGGTCAAGACCGAGATCGCGCGCGACCCTGGCATGAGTATCGAGACCTACCTCGCTCTCAAGTCGCCGGTGCTTCAGGAGGTGCTCGCGCTGTCCGACCTCACCGAGGCGGAGAAGCGGTCGATCTTGGCCCTCAACACGGGCTTCTGAACGAACGGCGGGACGCAGCATCCGCTGCTCTGCGATTCGGTGCCCCGGAATGGTTCCCTGCCGTACTGTGAGCGGATGGCGTTCGATCCTGCTGATATCGGGGCATTCGTGGCCTTCGTACGCACCGAGGCACAGGGCGTCGTCGCCACCGTGTCGCCGTCGGGGGCGCCGGAGGCGGCGCTCGTCGGAATCGCCGCACTCGACGACGGCACGCTCGTGTTCGACACGCTGATCGGCTCGCGAAAAGCCGAGAACCTGCGCCACGACCACCGCATCGCCGTCGTCATCGGGACGGACGGCTCGGTGTCGGCACAGGTCGACGGCTTCGGCACCATCGTGCACGGCACCCTGCGCGAGGAGTACGGCAGCGCCTACAACGCGCAGTTCCCCGGGTCGCGCGCACTCGACCCCGACTTCGCCGTCGTCGTCGTCCGGCCCGCGTGGGTGCGGGTCTACGACGCGTCGGCAAGCCCCGCGAACGTCACCGAAGCGCGCTGGTGACGGCGCCGGCGGCGACCGCCGGGTGCAGGTGCTCGGACGACAGAGCCACGACGGCCTGACGGGCGCCGGCGGCGAGGCATCCGCTCACGTCCTCACCGGAGAGCGAGGCAGCGAGGAAGCCCGCGAAGAACGCGTCGCCGGCACCGTTGGTGTCGACGACGTCGACGGGGACGACATCGACCGACGCGCGCTCCCCCGACGCGGCGAGCGCGATGGCGCCCCGCGCGCCGAGGGTGCAGACCGCGAGGCGTGGTCCGCGGTCCAGGCAGCTCTGCATGAGCGACCACGGATCGTCGGTGGCGTCGTCGTTCATGAAGACGACGTCGGCGGCGCGCACGAACGGCTCGTGGAACTCCGCCGCGCCGTCGTAGTCGTGCAGGTCCGTCCAGATGGGGGCTCCCTCGGCGCCGGCCAGCCGGCGACGGACGATCGTCGCCCCGACCTCGCTGAGATCGACCACGGCGATGTCGACGTCGGCGAGAGCGGTCTCGATGCGGCCGACCGCGTCGGCAGATGCCGTCGACGGCGTCGCGAGGTAGAGACTGACGCGCTCCCCCGCCGCCGTCATCAGGTTCGTGTGGCGCTCGGTGCGCTCCGACGGATGCGCCTCGACACGCACGCCCGCCGCATCGAGCGAGGCCGACACCCGGCGGCCGTCGTCGTCGGAGCCGAGCAGCACGTGAAGCGTGACGTCGACGCCGCGATCCGCCAGGTGCAGGACCTTGCCGGCCGACGTTCCGCCGAGCGTGTGCAGGTCGCCGAGCGCGAACTGCATGTGCGGCACCGGCTCGGGAAGGCGGTCGAGGAGGACGAGGTGGTTCCACGAGGCGGGTCCGCACACAGCGACCCGGGCGTCAGCGAGGGGCATCGGCCCAGTCAAGCAGGTTCGTTCACTCCTCGAGGGGTCCGAGACCGGGTTCAGCCACGAAACACGCCTCGGCCTCGGTCACGCGATCCAATTCGACCATCACGAGGGCGTTCTCCCCCTCGTGCAGCGCGGCGGCCGGCACGTAGAGAGTCCGCTGCGGACCGTTCGACCAGTAGCGGCCGAGCAGGAACCCGTTGACGAGAGCGAAGCCCTTGCCCCAGCCCGTCGTAGCGAGGAAGAGGTCGGTGGGCTCGTCGAGGTCGAACGACCCCCGCAGCACGAACGGGGCGACGCCGGTGAGGGAGGAGACCGAGGTCGCAGCATCCGTCGCCGAAGCACCGAGAGCGGCGACGTCGATGGGTGTCGCCGTCCACCCGGTGAGGGGCGCACCCGCGAGCGTCACCGGGCCGATGAGACCCTTGGGCTCCCCCAGACGCGCGTCGTAATTGACGCGGCCCTGCTCTTCGACGAGCACGCGCAGCCGGTCGCCGGCGGGCACGACGAGGGCGTCCTCGTGCCGCGTGCGCGACAGCGTGCCGACCGACACGCCGTCGACCGACACCCACGCGTGGTCGCGCACCTCGCCGAAGCGCAGCACTCCCCCACGACCGTCGAGATCGGCCTCGTAAGCGAGGAGGGCGCTCAAATGTCCGAGGTCCTCGAATGTCGGCGGAGTCTCGTGACGGGACACGGATGCCGCGACCCCCGGTTCGACCGGCTCCAGCGCGACCACGAAAGACGGCGCCGGACCGCTTTTCGCGGGCACCTCGTCGGGCACCGGCGCGTACTTCGCGATGACGTCGCGGAACGCGAAGTACTTCTCGGTGGGGTCGCCCCGCTCATCGAGCGGGGCGTCGTAGTCGTACGAGGTCACGATCGGCAGGTAGCGGCCCTTGTCGTTCGCACCGTTCGTGAGTCCGAAGTTCGTGCCGCCGTGGAACATGTAGAAGTTCACCGACGCCCCGGCTGCCAGGAGCGCATCGAGCTCGGCCGCAGACGCGGAGGCCGGTGTCGTGTGGTGGGTGTTGCCCCACCAGTCGAACCACCCGTCCCAGAACTCGGCGCACATGAGCGGCCCGGTCGGCTGATGCCGGCGAAGGGTCTCGAGGCGCTCCGCCGCGCGGGATCCGAAGGAGCCGGTGAGGTGGACGCCCGCGACCGAGCCGTCGCGGAGCATCTGGTCGGTCGGCTGGTCGATGGTGGTGAGCGGGACGGTGATGCCTTTGTCCTTCGTCACCTTCACGAGGTGCTCGAGGTACGCGGTGTCGCTGGCGTAGGCGCCGTACTCGTTCTCGATCTGCACGAGGATGACGGGTCCGCCCCGGTCGATCTGCCGGGGCGCCACGATCTCGTAGACCCGCTCGAGGTACGCGGTGACCGCGGCGAGGTAGAGAGGCTCCGAACGGCGCAGACCGACACCCTCGAGACCGGTCAGCCAGACGGGGAGCCCCCCATTATGCCATTCGGCGCATATATAGGGTCCCGGCCGGACGATGGCGTGCATGCCTTCGGCCGCGATGAGATCGAGGAAGGCGCCGAGGTCGTTCCAGCCGGTCGCGTCCCACTCGCCGCGCACCGGTTCGTGCGCGTTCCATGCGACGTAGGTCTCGATGGTGTTGAGCCCCATGAGCTTCGCCTTGCGGATGCGATCCGCCCACTGACCCGGGTGCACCCGGAAGTAGTGCAGGGCTCCTGCGAGCACGCGGAAGGGCTCGCCGTCGAGGAGGAAGTTCGTCTCGCCGATCGCGAACCGCCGCTCACCCATCGCGTCCGGCAGGGCAGCCCGGCCGTTCGCGTGGGGCGCAGCATCCGTCGATGAATCGGGCTGGGGGGTGGGAGTCCGGGGCACCTCGCCAGCGTAGTCAGGCCGCAGCGACCGCCGTGCGCGGCTCGACCGCGCCGCCGCGGGGCGTGCAGGCGCGGAAACGCCCGCGGCTCGCTAGAGTGCCGCCATGGGGGAGGACGTCCCGGCACAGGAGTTCACCCGCGCCGACCGCACTCGCCATCGCGAGAAGGTGCGGCGCAACCTCGACGTGTTCGCACGCATGCTGGCCGAGGCGCACTTCGACACCGATGACCCGCTGACAGGCCTCGAGGTCGAACTGAACCTGGTCGACGAGGCGGGGGACCCGGCCCTGCGCAACGCGGAGGCTCTCGAGGCGATCGCGGATCCGGCATTCCAGACCGAGCTCGGGCAGTTCAACCTGGAGATCAACGTGCCGCCGGCCCGCCTCCGCGAGCGGGGACTCACCACCTTCGAAGAGGGTCTGCGTCAGAGCCTCAATCACGCCGAGGCCCGCTCGTCCACCGTGGGCGCGCACCTGGTGATGATCGGCATCCTGCCCACGCTCGCCGAAGGACATCTGCGGCCGGACAGCATCAGCGCCAACCCCCGGTACCGGCTGCTGAGCGAGCAGATCCTGAACGCGCGCGGCGAAGACATCGTGATCAAGATCGACGGCCCCGAGCGGCTCTTCACCACTGCGGACTCGATCCTGCCCGAGGCGGCGTGCACCAGCGCACAGCTGCACGTGCAGACCTCGCCCGACTCGTTCGCCGCGTATTGGAACGCCTCGCAGGCGATCGCGGGCGTACAGCTGGCGATGTCGGCCAATTCGCCCTACCTCCTGGGCAAGGAGCTCTGGCGCGAGACCCGGATCCCGCTGTTCGAACAGGCCACCGACACCCGCAGCGAGGAGCTCAAGGTGCAGGGCGTGAGGCCGCGGGTGTGGTTCGGCGAGCGCTGGATCACCTCCGTGTTCGACCTCTTCGAGGAGAACGTACGTTACTTCCCAGCCCTCCTGCCGATCGTCCACGACGACGACCCCATGGCCGAGCTCGAGTCGGGCGGCATCCCCGCCCTGGCCGAGTTGCGCCTGCACAACGGCACCATCTACCGCTGGAACCGCCCCATCTACGACGTCGCCGGCGGGGTGCCTCACCTGCGGGTCGAGAACCGGGTGCTCGCGGCCGGGCCGACCGTGGTCGACACCGTCGCCAATGCCGCGTTCTACTTCGGGCTCGTGCGCGCGATCGCCGAGAACGACCGGCCGCTGTGGTCGCAGCTGTCGTTCACCGCTGCCGAGGAGAACTTCCACACCGCGGCCCGTGACGGCATCGACGGGCAGCTGTACTGGCCGGGCGTCGGTCAGGTGCCCGCCACCGAGCTCGTGCTGCGGCGCCTGCTGCCGCTCGCATATCGGGGCCTCGACGCGTGGGGCGTCGAGGCGTCCGATCGGGATCGCCTGCTCGGCATCATCGAGGGGCGCTGCCTCACCGGCGTCACGGGTGCCGCGTGGCTCACCGATCGGATGCGCCGGCGAACCGGAATGGACCGCTACGACGCCCTGCGCGCCACCCTGCTCGAGTACCGCGATGCGATGCACACGAACGAGCCGGTGCACACGTGGGAATGACTCCGGGAAGCGCCGGCCTCAGCCGGCCAGGGCGGCCGCGCGCCAGTCGGTGAGCACCCGCGCCGCAGCACGCGTGTGCGCCCACGGCATCTCCGGCACCTCGAGGCGGCCCTCGGCGAGGGCGAGCGAGAGGGCGTCCGCCTCGGCGGCCATCGGCTGGACGACCGCCAGCTCGATGACCTGCTCCTCGGTGCCGCGACGCACGATCAACGCTGACGGGCTCGCGGTGCGACTGCCCCACGCGTTGGGCAGGAGCACGTCGGCATCGGCGTCGTCGAACCGCAGCGTCGCCAGGTCCGACAGGTCTTCGACGACCGCCGTCGCCATCTGCGCCGTCACCGAGCCGAATCCGATCTCGGCGGTGGCCCAGCCGTCGACACCGTTCACGAGTTCCGCCTGGAAGCTGCGGTACTCCGGCGCGTCGATCGGCTGGCCCGCCGCGGCCGCGAGGTCGATCGCGAGCGCCAGCGGGTAGCAGCCGACGTCGAGGATGGCCCCGCCGCCGACCGCCGGGTCGAACAGCCGCCCCTCGCGCGTACCGGCATCGAAGCCGAAAGCGCCCTCGAAGCGGTGCAGCTGACCGAGCTCGCCGCCGGAGGCGAGATCGCGCAGGGCATCGGCGAACGGCCCGAAGCGCGTCTTGAACGCCTCGAGGAAGGGCCGCTGCGTGCGCTCGGCCGTCTCGAGGATCCGCTCCACCTCATCGAGTGTCGGGCTCGCGGGCTTCTCGCACAGCACGGCCTTGCCCGCCTCGAGCGCGCGGATCGCAAGGTCGGCGTGGGTCGTATGAACCGTCCCGACGTACACCGCGTCCACGTCGTCGCGCGCCAGGATCTCGTCGTAGGTGCCGGATGCTGCGGCTCCGTGCTCCGCCGCGAACGCCGACGCACGCTCGGCCGACGAGCTGCCCACGGCGTGCAGCATCCCGTGTTCCGAAGCGCGAAGCCCGACCACGAAGTCACGGCTGATCTGCCCCGGCCCGAGGACCGCCCATCTCGTCTTCGCCTGAGTCACGCCCCGATGCTATCGAGCCGCGGCACCGCCCGCTCCGGATCAGGCGAGCGGCTCGGCGGCCTCCCGCGCGGCGCGGGCGGACGAGCGGATCGCCCCGACGCTCGCGGCGATCACCAGCGCGATGCCGAGGATCTCGAGCCAGGTCATATGTTGCCCGAGGAATATGAAGCCGGCCAACGCCGCGGTCGCCGGCGCCAGGCTCATCAGGATCGCGAAGACGGCGGCCGGAAGGCGCCGGAGCGCGATGAGCTCGAACGCGTACGGGATCGTCGACGACAGTACCGCCACGGCCGCGCCGAGCGCGACGATCTCGACCCGCAGGAGAGCGGCGCCGGCATCCGCGATCCCGAAGGGCAGCGCGATGATCGCGCCGACGGTCATCGCCAGCGCGAGCCCGTCGAGCTTGGGGAATGCCCGCCCGACGCGGGCCGAGGCGAGGATGTAGAACGCCCAGCTGCCGGCGGCGCCCAGCGCGAACAGCACGCCGAGCGGGTCGAGCCGATCCCATCCGCCGCCGCCCAGCGCGACGACGCCCGCGAGGGCGAGGAGAGCCCACAGCCACGCCGAGGCGCGACCTGCCGCGACGATCGACAGCACAAGGGGTCCGAGCACCTCGATGGTCACGGTGACGCCGAGCGGCAGTCGCTCGAGCGCGAGGTAGAACAGCCCGTTCATCGTCGCGAGCACGAGCCCGAACAGCGCCACCGCTGTCCAGTCCTCGCGCGAGTGGCCGCGCACGCGGGGCCGCGCGATCAGCAGCAAGACGATCGCCGAGAAGACCAGGCGCAGCATCACCATGCCGAGCGGCCCGACCTGCGGGAACAGCAGGACGGCGATCGACGCGCCGACCTCCTGGCAGGCCAGACCCGCGATCACCAGCAGGACGGCGGGCGTCGTTCCGGAGCGTGCGGAACCCGTCACCGCTCTGCCGGGGGAACCAGCCCCGGCGTTCACTCCGCTGCCGGAGGAGTGCAGACCGCGAGGGTGTCGATCGCGGCGTGGTACTGCTCGGCGGTCCACGGAAGGCCCGCCTCCGGCGCCGTCTCACCCGCTGACGCGGGCGTCTTCGATGCGATCGCCGCGAGCTCCCATGCGAGGTACTCGCCCACGGCGGCGTCGGCGGCGGAGTTGTTGAGCACGACGGCCACCGTCAGGCCCGTCGTCGGATCGGCGAACGCCGCGGTGATGTAGCCGGGCACCTTGCCGTACTGGCCGATGAGCGAGCCCGCGATCAGCGCCCCGCCGTCGGCCGTGTACCAGGACGGGGCATCGGCGGCGACCGCCACCGGTGCGTCGAACCGGTCGTCGTCCTCGACCAGCGAACCCGACGCCAGCGCCTGCACGTAGCGGCCGAGATCGTGGATGTCGGTGACCACGCCGGCGTCGGTGAAGCCGCTGCTCGATGAGGCGCCCGTGAGATCGAGAGGCTGCGCGCAGTCGAGGGCGCCCTCGGCGTTGTTGACCGACTGCCCGCCCTGCAGCACGCCCGACGACGGGAGGTCGCCGAGCGCGGTGGCCTCGAGCCCGAGCGGATCGGCCACGTAGCCGTGGATGAGGTCGGCGGCCGTCGCCTCGGTCGCACGCTGGAGGGCGAGGCCGAGCAGCACGTACCCGGCGTCGGAGTCGCGATAGGCCGCGCCGGGGTCGCTCGTGCGCGGCTGGCCGAGGCCGAAGCTCGCCAGGTAGCGCGGGTCCCATACGCGATCGGGGTTGGAGAGCCACGACGAGTAAAGCTGGCCGGCGTACGAGCCGATGCCGGACGTCCCGTCGCAGAGCTCGATGAGCGTCACGTCCTTGAGGTCCGGCACGCCGGAGACGTACTCGGTGATGCTGTCGTCGAGCTCCACCTTGCCTTCGGCAGCGGCCTCGAAGAGCACGTCGCACGTCATGGCGCGCGTGACCTTGCCCGCTCGGAACACCAGGTCATCGGTGACCTCGCCGCCGCCGTCCGGCCGCTGCGTGCCGAGCCCCGAGACCCAGCTGCCGCTCCAGGGCGCCCACACGCCCACGATCGCGCCGGACGACCCGGTCACGCCCATCGCGTGGGTGACGGCGTCCGTCAGCTGCTGCACCGTCTCGTCGGAGAAGGCCGCGGTCGTCTGCGGGGGCACGTCGGGCTCGATGTCGCCCCCGAACGAGCAGCCGGCCAGGAGCAGAGCGGATGTCACGGCACCGGCGATCACCGCGATGGCGCGTCGATGTGTGGAGCGGGTCCGCATTCTCACCCCCCGATGATCGTGCAATGAATTCAAACACACCATCGTGGCCTGCGTTGAACGGCGGTCCGTAGGGTGAGGGCATGACCAGTTCTTCTGAGCCCGGCCGCGGGCGCCCCTTCGACGATGCGGCGCTGACCGGCGTGCTCGGCCACATGAACGGTGATCACTCCGACGACAACCTGCTGATCTCGCGCGCGTTCGCCGCCGACGCGGGGATCGAGGGCGCCGAAATCAGCGCCGCGACGATGACCGGCTTCGACGGCGACCAGGGCGTCTGGGAGGCGACCCTGGCCGATGGCACGACGGCCGAGATCGCGGTGCCGTGGCCGACCGGACCGATCACCGAGAGGCGCGAGGTGCGGCGTGAGATCGTCGCGCTGTACGACGAGGCGTGCCGCCGCCTGGGAATCGAACCCCGGCCGCACGGTGAGGAAATCAGGGGTTAGGTTCGCCTTATCTTCAGTTAGCATGAAGGTATGAGCGACCCGATCCCGTTCTCCGCCGCGCTGCGCGAGCGCTCCAGCAGCTCGCACTCGTCGAGCGAGCACTCCGGCTTCATGGCCGACCTCATGAAGGGGGAGGGCACGCGCGAGGACTATGTCGCGCTCGTCGTGCAGCACTGGTTCATCTACGAAGCGCTCGAGCGCACCGCCGGCCAGATGCGCAACGACCCGGTCGCGGCCGTGTTCATCTCCGACAAGCTCACTCGCCTGCCCGCTCTCGAGGCCGACCTCGAGTTCCTGGTGGGTGCCGACTGGCGCGACCGCATCGAGCCGCTGCCGACCACGAAGCGCTACGTCGACCGCATCAACGAGGTCGGCGCGACGTGGGCCGGCGGTTTCGTCGCCCACCACTACACGCGCTACCTCGGCGACCTGTCGGGCGGGCAGTTCATCGGGCGCCTGATGGCCCGCCGCTTCGGGTTCGACACGAACGGCATCGGCTTCTACCTCTTCGAGGACATCGCCGACCCGAAGGCCTTCAAGGACGTCTACCGCGAGCAGCTCGACGCGGCCCCGTGGGATGCTGCGGAGCAGGAGCGCGTGATCGACGAGGTCCTGCTCGCCTACCGCTTCAACACCGAGCTCTTCGACGACCTCGCCGCCGCCAAGGCCGCCGAGGCCGCGACCTCGGACGTCGCCTGACGGCTGCGCGATAGTCAGGCCACCGGCGTCCCCCGGACCGCGGACGCCATGAACCGCCGCACGTCGGGGTCGACCTGGATGTCGCGCGGTCGCAGCGGGCGGGACAGGTACAGGCCGTCGAGGGAGGTCAGCCGCGACAGCGCGACGTAGGTCTGGCCCGGCGCGAAGGCCCCCGACCCGAGGTCGATGACAGCGCGGTCGTAGGTCTTGCCCTGGGACTTGTGGATCGTCACGGCCCACGCGAGCCGCAGCGGGAACTGCGTGAACTCGGCGACGATGTCGCGGGTCAGCTCCTTCGAGCCCGGGTTGTAGGAGTAGCGGTACTTCTCCCATACCGACGGCTCCACGTCGAACTCCTCGCCCTCGACGTCGACGCGCACGGTCTCACCCGCGATGCGCGTGACGGTGCCGATGGTGCCGTTCACCCACCGCGGCGGCTCGCCGAACGCGGCGGTGTCGTTGCGCAGGAACATCACCTGGGCCCCGACCTTCAGCTTGAGCTCGAGATCGGCCGGGTACGCGGCATCCCCTCGTCCGAAGTCGCCGTTGACCTCCGCCATCGCCGTCTGCTCCCGCCCGACCAGCTCGTTCAGGTGTCGGCGGTTGATGTTGTTGACGATGTCGTTGCGCGTGGCGAGCGTGATGATGGGGTGCTCGCCGTCGAGGGGATCCGGGGGAGTGCGGGCGCCAGTCGTGTTCAGTACCTCGGCGATGTCGGCCGTCACCCGCCCATACCGGACGGCATTGAGCATCGCCTTGAACGCGGGGTCGGACTGGCGGTGGATGTCGACGAGCTCGCGGATGTTGAGGTCGGCCCCGTACGACCCGACATCGAGGATGCCGTCGGTGGCGGCCTCGCCCACCCACACTTTGGCGTCGAAGAACCAGAACGACCGGTAGTGGTCCTGCACGTACCGCAGCTCGTCGCCGCGCGGCGGCACCGGCGCCAGCTGGTACGGATCGCCGAACATGACGATCTGCGTGCCGCCGAACGGCTCGCCGCGCCGGCCGCGGGCCTTGCGGAGGGACCGGTCGATCGCGTCCATGAGGTCGGCGTTCACCATCGAGATCTCGTCGATGACGAGCGTGTCGATCGCGTTGAGGAGCTTGCGGGTCGCGTCGGACTGGTCCTCGTCGTGCGAGCCGATGATGCCGAGCGGCAGCTTGAAGAGCGAGTGGATCGTCTGGCCCTCGACGTTGAGCGCCGCGACGCCGGTCGGCGCGCACACCGCGATCTGCTTGTCGGTGTTCCACGCCAGGTGCTGCAGCAGCGTCGACTTGCCGGTGCCCGCGCGGCCGGTCACGAACACGTGCTCGCGGGTGTCTTCGATGAGCCGGAACAGCGCCTCCTGCTCGGCAGACAGAGGCGGAGTGTTCACCGAATCATGTTAACGAGCGGATGCCGCCTCCCGGCCCTTCCGGCCGCGATCGGTGGACACCGCCGCGGTCTCCACAGGCGGCTCCTCGGCCTCACGCCACCGCCCCGTGCCCGCCACCACCTCCTCCATGATCGCCCGGAACCGCGGGCACGTCGTGATGTCGTGCGAACGGCAGCGCAGGGCGTGCTCCGTCATGCGTCGGGAGCGCTCCATGTCGGCCATGCGGCGGTCGAGGTCGGCGAGGTGCTCCTCGAGCACGCGATGCCGTTCGGGCGCCTGCTCGTCCACGAGCACGCCGATCTGCTCGAGGCTCATGCCGGCGTTCTTGCTGCGCACGATCACTCCGATGCGCACGAGGTCGTCGTCGCCGTAACGGCGCCGCCCGCCGCTGTCACGCTGGGGATCCAGAAGCCCGACGTCCTCCCAGTGCCGCAGCACGCTGGCGGGCAGCGAGAACCTGGCCGCGGCGTCGCCGATCGACAGACTTGACTTCATGTCGACATGAAGTCACAGGATCGTTCCAGACGCAACCCGACGAGAGGATCCCCATGTACGACGTCATCGTGATCGGCGGCGGTCCGGCCGGCCTGCAGGCCGCGCTCACCATCGGCCGCATGCACCGCGACGTGCTCCTGCTCGACTCCGGCGAGTACCGCAACAGCACCGTCGAGCACGCCCACAACCTCCTCACCAACGACGGTCGCAGTCCCGCCGAACTCCGGCGCATCGCCCGGGACGAGCTCGCCGCGTACGACACCGTCGCGGTGCGCACGAAGCCGGTGACCTCGGTGTCGGGCGAACTCGGCGACTTCGACGTGGTCACCGCCGACGGCGTCGCGCGCGCCGCGCGCCTCGTTCTCGCGACGGGCATGCGCGACGAGCTGCCGCCGGTCCCCGGGCTCGCGGAGCAGTGGGGCCGCCTCGTCGCGCAGTGCCCGTTCTGTCACGGGCACGAGTTCGCCGGCCGACGGGTCGGCATCCTCATCGACGGCGAGCACGCCGGGATGATCGAGCGGATGCTGCGCCCCGTCGTCGCTTCGGCCTTCCTGGCCCGCCCGGCCGACGTGACGCTGGTCTCCGAGGTCGACGGCGGGCTCGAACTCGCACTCGCCGACGGCTCGGTCGAGCACGTCGCCGGCGTCTTCACCGCGGCCACCGCCGTGCAGCGCGCGCCGTTCGCGGAGCAGCTCGGCTGCAGGGTCCTCCCGAGCGGCGGGGTGGAGATCGACGCGATGGGGCGCACCACGGTGCCCGGCGTGTACGCGGGCGGTGACATGGCGCACGTGGCGGCGGTGCCCGGCCCCATGGTGTCGCTGGCCGCCGCCATCGCCTCCGGTCAGCTCGCGGGCGCGAGCGCGGTGCGCGACGCGATCACGCCCTGAGACTTCCCGTCCAAAGCGCGCCGTCCACAGCGGCCTCCCGGCCACACTTTCCTAGACTGGGCGCGTGGACCAGGGGGTGATGGACACGTCGTCCGGTCGCGCGGGTGCGCCTCCGGCCGCCTCGGCGACCCCCGGCACCGCCGCCGCAACCCCCGAGCGGGATGTGATCCAGCCACCTGCCAAGGGACGCACGCGCCGCCGTCTCGCGCTCGATCTGACACTGCTGGGCGTCATCGGCGTGCTCCTCATCGCCGCTGCCTTCGCCGCGTGGGGAGTGATCCAGCGGGAGTTCTACAGCCCCAGGGCTTTCGTCGAGAGCTACGTGCAGCTGCTTGCGGAAGGGCGGGCCGCCGATGCCCTCGCGGTGCCCGGCGTCGCGGTGAGCTCCGCCGAGCTCGAGGCCGCGGGGCTGCCGCCGACGGCGTCCGAAGCACTGCTGCGCAGCTCCGCCCTCGCCCCGATCCGCGATGCGCATGTGGTCTCCGAGGAGCAGGACGGCGACGTGACGCGCGTCACGATCGAGTACACGGCGCGCGGCCACGACGGCCGCACCACGTTCTCGGTCGAGCAGGACGGCTCCATCGGCCTCGCACCGACGTGGCGGTTCGCCAAGAGCCCGCTCGCGGTCATGAACCTCGGCGTCACCGGCTCGATGGTCTTCGACGTCAACGGCTTCGAGATCGACAAGCGGCAGGTCTCGCCGGACGGGGCGGATGCCGACCCCTCGGCCCCGGTCTCGCTCCTCGTGTTCTCGCCCGGCCTGTACTCGGTGTCGGTCGACACCGCGATCTCGAGCACGCCCGGCGTGGCCGTCCTCTCCGACAGCCCGTTCCGCGCCATCCCGGTGAACGTGGTCGCCCAGCCCACGGAGAAGTTCCTCAGCGTGGTGCAGGAGAAGGTCGAGGAGTTCCTCACCTCGTGCGCGACGCAGGAGGTGCTGCAGCCGACGGCGTGCCCGTTCGGCTTCTTCGTCGAGGACCGCATCACCTCGCCGCCGAAGTGGTCCATCACACAGCAGCCGACCGTCGCGGTCGAGCCCGACGGCGCAGGCTGGTCGATCCTCGCCGCGGAAGCAGTCGCGCACATCGACGTCGGCATCCGCTCCCTCTTCGACGGCCGCGTGCGTGCCGTCAGCGAGGACGTCCCCTTCATCGTCAAGGGCACGATCGCCGTGCGCCCCGACGGCACCGCGACCATCGTCGTGACGGGCCCCGACACGAGGTAGCGCCCGCCCCTCACGCAGCCCCTTTCCGCCATGATGGGTGCCGGGGTCGATGATGAGGTCGATGGAAGGCATCGCGCGCTGGATTCCGGCCGTCGCCGTCGCACGCGAGTACAAGCGCGCGTGGCTGTGGCCTGACGTGCGGGCGGGAATCGTCGTGACCGCGCTGCTGATCCCGGCGGGCATGGGCTACGCCGAGGTCGCGGGCCTGCCGCCGGTCACCGGCCTGTACGCCACGATCGTTCCACTGCTCGCCTACGCGGTATTCGGCCCCTCGCGCGTTCTCGTCCTCGGACCGGACTCGTCCCTCGCGCCCATCATCGCCGCGGCGATCCTGCCCCTCGCCCTCGGCGACGAGAGCCAGGCGGTCGCGCTCGCGGGGCTGCTCGCGATCATGGTCGGCGCGCTCCTGCTGATCGGCGGACTGGTGCGTCTGGGCTTCGTGACCGACCTGCTGTCGAAGCCGATCCGCGTCGGCTATCTGAACGCCATCGCGGTCATCGTCATCCTCTCGCAGCTGCCCAAGCTGCTGGGCTTCTCGGTCGACGCGCCGACCCTGTGGCAGGGGGCCGTCGGCACAGTCGAGGCGATCGCGGCGGGAGAGATCGACCCCGTGGCGACGGCGTTCGGCGTCGGCTCCCTCGTCGTGATCTTCGCGCTGCGCGCGCTGCGCTCGCGCGTGCGCGTACCCGGGACCCTCGTCGTGGTGGTGCTGTCGATGGTCCTCGTCGCGATGCTGGGCCTGGCGAACGCGATCCCCGTGGTCGGCGCCCTCCCGCAGGGCCTTCCCGCACCCGCCCTCGCGGGGCTGGAGTGGGCGGATGTCGCGGCCCTGGCGCTCCCGGCCGCCGGCATCGCCCTCATCGCGTTCACCGACACCGCGGTGCTGTCGCGCACCTTCGCCGCCCGCCGGGGCGACAGCGTCAGCGGCAGCCAGGAGATGGCTGCCCTGGGCCTCGCGAACATGGCCGGCGGGGCACTGGGGGGCTTCCCCGTCTCGGGGTCGTCATCGCGCACCCCGGTCGCCGAGCAGGCCGGCGCGCGCACGCAGCTGACCGGCGTCGTGGGCGCGGTCCTGCTCATCGTGTTCATCCTGGCCCTCCCGGATCTCACCCGATTCCTCCCCTCGGCGACCCTCGCCGCCGTCGTGATCAGCGCCGCGGTCAGCCTCATAGACGTCCGCGGCGTCGTGCGGCTGGTGCGCATCAATCTCGTCGACGCGGTGCTCTCGACCGCCGCGTTCCTGGGGGTGCTCGTCTTCGGCGTGCTCGAGGGCATCGTCATCACGATCGGCCTCTCCTTCATCGCGTTCGTCAACCGCTCCTGGCGCCCGTACCGGGCCGAGCTCGGGCGTGTCGAGGGCCTGCGCGGTTACCACGACCTGTCGCGCAACCCCGAGGGAAGGCGGGTGCCCGGCATCGTGATCGTGCGGTTCGACGCGCCGCTGTTCTTCGCCAACGGAGCGATCTTCGACGACTGGGTGCGCTCGCGGGTGCGTGCCGCCGGCCCCGACGTGAACACCGTGATCCTCGCCGCTGAGCCCATCACCGATATCGACACCACCGCGGCCGACGAACTGGTGGAGCTCGACGAGTACCTCCGGGCACGCGGCATCCGTCTCATCATCGCCGAGATGAAGTCACCGGTCGTCGACGCCCTCGCCCGCTACGGCCTCACCGACCGGTTCACGCCCGATCGGTTCGCCCCGACGGTCGGGGCGGCGGTCGACGATGTCACGGGCACCCTCCGCAGCGACATCAGCGGCACGAAATGGGATGCTGCGCCCGAAGGTCCTCCGCCCCTCCGCGGCGACGACACCCGCCGGCGGCGGAAAGAGTAGCTCTCAGCCGCCGGTGCGCGCGTCGCGCTCGGCGAGGGCGGCCAGGCGCGCGTTGTACGCCTCGAGCTCGGCGTCCCCGGTGCGGTCGGCGTGGCGGTCGCGGCGCCGGGTCTCGCGGTCGTCGCTGCGGCTCCACTGGATGGCCACCGTGATGGCGAGGATGAGGGTGGGGATCTCGCCGATCGACCAGGCGATGCCGCCCCCGGCGTACTGGTCTTCGAGCGGCGTGGCGCCCCACGTGCGGCCCATGGAGCCGAACCACTCGGCGATCATGAGGCCCTCCTGCATCATGATCGCGATGCCGAAGAACGCGTGCATCGCCATCACGCCGATGAGCAGGAGCAGGCGCCCCGGGTAGGGAAGGCGGTAGGGCACAGGGTCGATCCCGATGAGGCTCATCACGAACAGGTACCCCGTGATGAGGAAGTGCGCGATCATCCACTCGTGCCCGAGGTGGTCGTACAGCGACCAGCGGAACAGGTCGGTGTAGTAGAAGACCCACAGGGAGCCGATGAACAGGCCCGCCGCGACGAACGGGTTCGTGAGCACCCGGGCCACCGGCGAGTGCACCGCCCAGAGCAGCCACTCGCGGCCGCCGCGGGTGCCGTCGTCGCGCTTGTGGATCGCGCGTGCCGCCAGGGTGATGGGAGCGCCGGGCACGAGCAGCAGCGGGATCGCCATGGTCAGCAGCATGTGCCCCACCATGTGCATGCTGAACAGGTAGTCCTGGTAGACGTTGATGACCCCGCCCGTGACCCACACGAGCAGGAGCCAGCCGACGACCCACATGATCGTGCGGTACACCGGCCATGCGTCGCCGCGGCGACGCAGGCGCCAGACGCCCACGAGATAGAAGAAGATCGCGAACCCGGCGATCACCGCCCACAGCAGGTCGACGTTCCACGCGGTGAACCAGCGGTCGATCGTGAGCTCCGGCGGCAGCGGGGCACCGGTCAGGCGCTCGGCCGGCGTCGGCGTCTCGGGGATCAGCGGCGCGACCGGCGGGGGAGTCCGCGCGAGAGCCGCGGCTGCGCCGCTCGCGACGCCCATGAGCACCAGCTCGAAGGCGATGAGCGTCCAGAAGGCGCGGGTGGCGGCATCCGCGATCTTCATCTTCCCGATGAGGCGCGTGCGGTACCAGGCGCCCAGGAGCCCGAGCCCGATGAGCGCCAGCACCTTCACGCCGAGGATGACGCCGTACGGCGAGACGAGTGCCGACCAGTCCTGCAGTCCGATCGCCGCGCGCACGGTGCCCGACACCGCCACCACGACGAAGGCGGCGAGCGCGATGCTCGAGTAGCGGGCGACCGTCGCGATGTTGTCGTCACGGGACTGCAGCGGGCGCACGACCACGAGAAGCAGCAGACCGCCCAGCCACACCGCGGCGGCGATGATGTGCAGGATCAGCGCGGTCATCGCCTCGTGGTGGAACGCCTCCTCACCGGAGTGGCCCTGGGTGCCCATCGGGACGAGGGATGCTGCGGCCAGAAGCGCGACGAAGAACGTCGCGGTCCACGAGCGCACGGCGAAGGTCAGCACGGTGAGCGCGGCGCCGGCGATCGTGGTGATGAGCCACGTGCGGCCGACCTCGGTCTCGACGATGAAGCGGCCCAGCTGTGCCCCGAACTCCGGGCCGATGCTGAGGACGGGGTTGAACGCGTCGACGAAGGTGAGAAAGCCGGTCGCGGCCGCGGCCATCGTGAACACGGCGGCCGAGATCGAGGCGGTGTCGAGGGCGGTGTCGAATTCGCGATCCCCGGCCCGCAGCGTGAAGAGCGCGGTCACGAGCACGCCGACCATGCCCGCGGCCGAGAGGTTGACGAAGAGCTTGGCGGTCGGCAGGCCCCAGCGGGCGAAGGGCCCGGGATCGGCGATCGCGAGCGGCGCTGCCCCGCCGCCGAACGCCAGCGCCCACACCATGACCACGAGCGCGGCCACGACGAGGATCACGGGCCCGGCGGCCCGCAGGGCGCGGGGGTTCACCCCTCAAGACTACGTCGCGGTTCCTGTGCGGATTCCCGCCCGGGACGACGAAGAGGGGATGCCGCGCGGTGCGGCATCCCCTCTGGGAGCGTCGGGATTACTTGACGGCGGCCTTCAGCTTCGAGCCCGCGGTGACCTTGACGCGCTTGCCCGCGGGGATCTTGATCTCCTCGCCGGTCTGCGGGTTGCGCCCCGTGCGAGCCGAGGTGGCGACCTGCTCGAACGCGAGCCAGCCCGGGATCGAGACCTTACTGCCGGCGGCGACCGCGTCGGAGACGGTGGAGAAGAGGGAGTCGAGCACGCCAGAGACGGCGGACTGGCTCTGGCCGGTCGCGCTCGCGATGCTCGCGACGAGCTCGGTCTTGGTGATGGTCTTGTCGGCCATTTGGTATGTCCTCCAAAGACGACGAGTGCCGTCTTGTCATTGCTCGGACCGGTTGGCTTCGCCCCCCGGCTGGTCCTATCGACCGGTCCCGAATGTACCTGACCTGGCCGCCGCATCCGCGTATTTCTGCGGATTTCCGCGGATTAGGACCGCGTGTCGTGTGAAAAGAGTGACGGAAGTGACTCGTGAGCCTCGATTACGCCGAGAGCGTTCAGGCCTTGTGCGCGGCGATGAGGTCGCGCGCAGTGCGCGCGAACGCAGGGCCGACCCGATCCTGCCCGTCGAGGTAGCCGCCGACGAGCGCGGCGTCGCGCAGCAGGACGAGGGACGCGGCCACCCCTTCGGGGTCCCGCAGCCCGGCACCCTCGGCCAGCCGCCGCAGGGTCTCGCGGAACCACTCGCGGTGGTCGGCGATGAGGGCGCGCACCGGTCCCTCGTCCGGATACTCGGCGGCGGCGTTGATGAACGGGCAGCCGCGGGTGTGGCGATCGCGGATGTCCTGTTCGATGCCCGCGACGACGAGGTCGAGCAGCGCATCGGGGTCGTCCGATGCCTGGGCGGCCTGGGCGAACAGCCCTCGCAGGCCCTCGTCTTCGCCCTCGAGGTAGGCGAGCACGAGGCCTTCCTTGCCCGCGAACTGCTTGTACATGGTGGCCCGCGTGACGCCGGCCTCCTCGATGATGCGGTCGACCCCCACCGAGTGGATGCCCTCGTTGTAGAAGAGCTGCGTCGCGGCGTCGAGCAGTCGCTGACGCGCGGGCGACGAGTGGGCTGCCGCGGCGGTCGCGGCGCTCGTGGTGCTCATGGTTCCCCCCTCAGGTCCCTCCATCGTGCCATTTCAGAAATCTCGGGAATAGTCTTGCGTAGATAGAACGTTCGGTCTACCATCGGATGCATCAGCCGGAGACACACCAGGATCCGGAATCCGACACCCCGACCGAACCACCGCAACACCACCCAAGGAGCACGAAATGAACACCACGACCAAGACCCCGATCGTCCTCATCCACGGCCTGTGGATGACCCCGAAGAGCTGGGACACATGGGCCGAGCGCTTCCGCGCCGCCGGGCACCAGGTCATCGTCCCGGGCTGGCCCGGGATCGACGACCGCACCGTCGAAGACATCCGGAAGAACCCCGAGGCGCTCAAGGGGATCGGCCTGAAGCAGATCGCCGACAACTACGAGCGCATCATCCGCGAGCTCCCGGAGAAGCCGATCATCATCGGTCACTCCTTCGGGGGAGTCCTCACGCAGATGCTCGCGGACCGCGGTCTCGGCGTCGCCTACGTCGGCGTCGCTCCCGGACAGACCGCCGGCGTCACCACGCTGCCGCTGTCGACGCTGTGGACCGGCACGCCGATCCTCTCGAACCCGTTCGGCATCAACGGCGCCAAGCCGCTCTCGAAGCGCCACTTCCACTTCACGTTCGGCAACGACCTGCCGCGCGAGGAGTCCGACAAGCTCTGGGAGGAGTACGCGGTCAACTCCTACAACCGCGTGTTCTTCGAGGGCGTCTCGTCGGTGTTCAACGAGAAGGGCGGCGTCACGCACGTCGACTACGGCCGCACCGACCGCGCGCCGCTGCTCATCATCACCGGCGAGATCGACCATGTCGTGCCGCCGGCGATCGGCAAGGCCGTCGTGAAGAAGTACCAGAAGACCGGCAGCCCCGCGATCGTCGAGTACAAGGAGTACGCCGGCCGCACCCACCGCCTGGTGAGCCAGGACGGCTGGGAGGAGATCGCCGATTACGCACTCCAGTGGGCCACCACCCACCAGGTGCGCGAGACGGCGGCGGCTTCCGAGGCGGAGGCGGCACAGTAGACGGATGCTGCGCCCCCGCGCCGCGGCGACAGCACCCGGTCGTCGAGCTCCCAGTCGCATCTGGTGGTTCGGCGGTCGGGTGGTGTCCCGGCCGGTGTCCGCGGTGGGACGCAGAGGCCCGGGGTTCTTCGGATCCCCGGGCCTTCGCCCTGCCTCAGGCGTGGAGGCGCCGCAGCGCCGTCACCACGTCGTCGTGCCAACGGCGGGCCGCCGGAAGCGCACCCGTGAAGATCGGGGTGTCGTGGGTCACGCCCTGGTATCGCACCACGCTCGCGTCGACGCCGGCCCGGCGCAGCGCGGCCCCGTACGCGTCACCGTCGCCGCGCAGCGGATCGTACTCGGCGGTGAGGATGACCGCCGGCGGCAGCCCTTCGTGCGACGCGGCGCGCAACGGCGACGCGTACGCCTCCCGTGCGTCGGCGGCGCGCGCGAGGTAGGTCCGGGCGACCGAGCGCAGCTCCCGCGTCGTGAGGAAGCGCGGGATGCGCAGCGCGCGCATCGCACCGAGGTCCATATGGGCGCCGGTGAGGTCGACGACCGGCACCTCCAGCACCTGCAGCGCGAGCCGGTGCTTCGCGCGATCGCGGTTCACGAGCGTGAGCGCGGCGGCGAGGCTGCCGCCGGCGGAGACGCCCATCACGCCGATGCGGCTGGGGTCGACGCCGACCTCGCCTGCGGAGGCGAACAGCCAGTCCAGTGCCGCGTACCCCTGCTCGATCTGCACCGGGTAGCGGTGCTCGGGCGCGAGGGCGTAGTCGACAGCGGCGATCGCGACGTGGGCGTCGACGCAGCGGCGGCGGTACGCAGCATCCGTTGTCGGATAATCGATGCCCCCGATGCGGAAGGCGCCGCCGAAGAACGCCAGCACGGCGGGCACCGGCGCATCTCCCACGACCGAAGGATGGTAGATCCGCACCCGCACGGACGGATACCCCGGCACGGCGATCTCGTGCTCGGTGATGCGGACCTCGGGCCCGGGGGTGCCGACCGTGCTGAGCTCGGTGCGGTCCCACGCGAGAGCCGCGCGACGGTGCCGCGCGCGGGCCCGGGCATGCGGGCCGAGCGCCGGTGCGGTCTTCGCCTTCTTCGCGGACTTCGCATCCGTGTCGGTCGACGCCGCTGCCGGGACGATCGGCACGCGGCTGAACGGCCAGAGCGCAGTGAGGCGTGTCCTCACGGTGCTCATCGCCTGGTCGAACATGTACTTGCGGTGCACTCGCAGGCGCTCTTCGAAGAACGGGTCCAGAGGCATGGATCCATCCTCCCGCCCGTCGCCGGGCGCACGCGCATCGGTTGACAAACGAGGGATCCGGAGTCCATGCGATGACCTGTCCGATCCCCGCCGCGGGCGAATAGTGTGAGGCCATGGCCGTGGTCAGCACCATCGCCGGCGTCATCCTCATCGCCATCGCGCTCAACGACGTGTTCCACACGCTGCTGCGCCCGGCATCGACGGGACGGCTGACGACGCTCGTGTTCCGGGCGACCTGGTCGCTGTCTCGACGACGTCGCCGGGTCACCGCCGGCGGGCCGCTCACCATCCTCGCCACCATCGCCGTCTGGATCGTGCTGGTGACCCTCGGCTGGGCACTTGTCTACCTCCCGCACATCCCCGCCGGATTCTCGTACAGCGGCGTCGAGCCCGCTGACTACAACCCGTTCCTCGAGTCGGTGACCTACTCGCTCGTCGCCCTCACGACGCTCGGCCTCGGCGACGTGGTGCCGGCCCAGCCCCTCATCCGCCTCCTGTCGCCGCTGGAGGCGCTCACGGGCTTCGCGCTGCTGTCGGCCTCGGTCTCGTGGTTCATGCAGCTGTACCCGGCGCTCGCGCGGCGCCGCGCGCTGGCCGTCGAGCTGACGAGCCTTCACACGTCGGGCCTCACGACCCTGCCGCCCACGGTGTCGCCGCGGTTCGCAGCATCCGTCATCGCGTCCGTCACACGCGCTCTCGCGGAGTTGACCGCCGACCTCGTCCAGAACACCGAGATCTTCTACTTCACGGAGCACGACGAGCGGCTCTCGGCCGCGCGCGCCAGCGGCTACGCGATCGAGCTGCGGGACGCGGCACTGGCGGCGGGCGACCCCGACGTGCGCGCCGCCGGCGCCGTGCTCTCGCACGTGCTCGACGAGCTCGCGCGCGTGCTCGCAGACCAGTACCCGCACATCACCGGCGAGTCGACGGATGACGTGCTGCGGGCGGCCGCGGGCAGCCACGGTCACGCGCTGTCGTGACGCGGCTCACCGCCTCACGCGGTCGACTCCCGCTCGACCAGCCGGAAGCCGGTCACGTGGTCGTGCGGCTGCCAGCCCGGACTCCCGGCGATCCGCGTCAGGAGCAGGTCGACCGCGAGGCGGGCCACCTCGTCCCGGTCGGGGTCGATCGTGGTGAGGCTGGGTACGCTGTAGCGCGCCTCGAGGATGTCGTCGAAGCCCACCACCCGCACATCGCCCGGCACCGACAGCCCGCGATCAGCGAGTCCGCGGAGGACACCCAGCGCCACGGTGTCGGTGATGCACACGACGCCGTCGAACGCGGCCCCGCCGTCGACGAGCTCGTGCGCGGCGCTGCGGCCGTCCTCGATGGAGAGGTGGCGCCGCCCGATCACCAGCGCGTCGTCGGCCTCGATGCCGCGATCCGCGAGGGCCCGTCGATAGCCTGCGTGCCGCAGCGACGTGACGCTGAGCCGGCTCTGGTCTTCGCCCTGCACGATCGCGATCCGCCGGCAGCCTCGATCGACCAGATGCGCGGTCGCGGCGTAGGTGCCCGCTTCGTTCGGGAGAGCGATGTGGTCGACGGGCGCGTCGGCCATGCTCTCACCCAGGACCACCATGGGCACGTCGGTGTTGAGCAGCTCGCGGTCGGCCGTGCCGAGCCCGACCGCCGAGAGGATCAGCCCGTCGTACATCCGCGTGCGTGACGAGGTGATCGCCGACAGCTCGTTCTCGCGGTCGGCGCCGGTCCGCTCTATCGCGACGCGGTAGCCCGCGTCGTGCGCCTTCGCGATGATGCGGGAGGCCAGCTGCCCGAAGTAGGGCGAGTCCACCTCCGGCACGGCGAACCCGATCGTGTCGGTTCGCCCCGCGCGGAGATTGCGCGCGGCGACGTTCACGCGATAGCCCAGCTCGTCGATCGCCTTGAGGACGCGCTCGCGCGTCTCCGCGCGAACGTGCGGATGCTTGTTGAGCACGTTCGACACGGTCATCGGCGAGACGCCCGCTGCCCTGGCGACGTCGTGCAGGGTGGCCATGGCTGAACTCTATCCGTGGCCGCCGGTCGGCCCCATCACGCCAGTTCCATCGACACCGTCGCGAACGAGTGCGCCGGCAGCGTCACCCTCAGTGTGCCGCCGTCGAGCTCGGTGTCGAGCGCGACCGGGGCTACGGCATCCGGCGCCTCGGCCGTGTTGTGCGCGGCGGCGGAGTCGCCCGTGAGCACGCGGGCGGTCGCGGACGTCACGGCACGGCCGCGGAGGTCGACCTCGATGGTGAGGGATGCCTCGGCGTCGAGGTTGCTCAGCGACAGCAGCGCCGTCGAGCCCGTGGTGCTGGCCGACGCCGACACCACCTGAAGCGATCGGCCATCCGCCTCGCGGAGCTCGGGAGCCTCGAGGACGTGCACGGCGAGCGACGTCGCATCGTGGTGGCCGCGGCTCATCTCGAAGACGTGGTACGTCGGCGTGAGGACGAGCGCTCCGGTCTCGGCGTCCGTCAGCAGCATCGCCTGCAGCACGTTCACCGTCTGTGCGATGTTGGCCATCACGAGGCGGTCGGCGTTGCGATGGAACGCGTCGAAGTGCACGGCGGCCACGAGGGCGTCGCGCACGGTGTTCTGCTGGTAGAGGAAGCCGGGGTTCGTGCCCTCCTCGACGTCCCACCACGTGCCCCACTCGTCGAGCACGAGGCCGACCTTCTTGCCGGGGTCGTAGGCGTCCATGATCCGCGCGTGCGCGCTGATGACCCGCTCGACGTCCTGTGCCTTCGACATCGTCGAGTAGTAGTCGTCGGTCGAGAACGAGGTGGCGCTGCCCTTGTGCTCCCACGTGCCGGCGACCGTGTAGTAGTGGAACGAGATCGCCTGGAAGATGTTCTTCGGGTCGTGCTGGCAGCCCAGGCAGTTGAGCGCCTCCATGAGCGCCGTCGTCCAGGTCACGTCGTCGTCGGACGCGCCGGCGGCGATGCGGTAGAGCTTGTTGTCGCCGTGGTCTCGGCAGAAGGTCGCGTAACGACGCGCTTCGGAGGCGAACTGCGGGGCGGTGAAGTTGCCGCCGCAGCCCCAGGCCTCGTTGCCGATGCCCCAGAACGGCACCTTCCAGGGCTCGTCGCGGCCGTTCTCGCGGCGCAGGCTCGCCATGGGGCTGTCGCCGTCGCGGGTGAGGTACTCGACCCAGTCGCTCATCTCCTGCACGCTGCCGCTGCCGACGTTCCCGCTGACGTACGCGTCGGCGCCGAGCATCTCGCACAGGTCCATGAACTCGTGGGTGCCGAAGTGGTTGTTCTCGACGACGTCGCCCCAGTGGGTGTTGACCATGCGCGGCCGCGACTCTTTCGGGCCGATCCCGTCACGCCAGTGGTACTCGTCGGCGAAGCAGCCGCCCGGCCAGCGGAGGTTCGGGATGCCGATGCCCTTCAGCGCCTCGACCACGTCGAGACGGATGCCGCGCTCGTGGGGGATGGAGGAGTCCTCGCCGACGTAGAAGCCGCCGTAGATGCAGCGCCCCAGATGCTCGGCGAAGTGGCCGTAGAGGTGGCGGCTGATGACCGGACCGGGGACGTCCAGGTCGACGACGGCGCGAGCGCGGAGGTCGGGCACGGGGTTTCTCCTTCGAAACATGGGGTGGTGGAGGTTTGTAACGATACACACGCTGGAGACCGATGTCGACATGAAAGGCGGAAGGCCCGGAGTTCCGAGGAACTCCGGGCCTTCACTTCGACAGGCTCAACGGCCTGTGAGGCTTACCAGCTCGACTTGGTCACGCCGGGCAGCTCGCCACGGTGCGCCATGTCACGGAAGCGGACACGCGAGATGCCGAACTTCGTGAGGACACCGCGGGGGCGGCCGTCGATGACGTCGCGCGAACGCAGGCGGACCGGCGACGCGTTGCGGGGCAGCTTCTGCAGGCCCACGCGAGCGGCTTCGCGCTCCTCGTCGGTCGACGTCGGCGAAACGAGCGCCTTCTTCAGCTCGAGACGCTTCGCCGCATAGCGGTCGACGACCTCCTGGCGCTGCTTGTTGCGCGCGATCTTGCTCTTCTTAGCCATGGATCAACGCTCCTCTCGGAAATCGACGTGCTTGCGGATGACCGGGTCGTACTTCTTGAGCACGATGCGGTCGGGGTTGTTGCGGCGGTTCTTGCGCGTCACGTAGGTGTAACCCGTGCCGGCGGTCGAACGCAGCTTGATGATCGGACGGACGTCCTGTGCCTTCTTGGCCATCAGAGCTTCACACCCTTCGCCTGGAGGTCACGGACGACCGCCTCGATGCCGCGGGCGTCGATGACCTTGATGCCCTTGGCCGAGACGTTGAGCTTGATGCTGCGACCCAGCGACGGAACGAAGTAGGTCTTCTTCTGCACGTTCGGGTCGAAGCGGCGCTTCGTCCGGCGGTGCGAGTGCGAGATGTTGTGACCGAAGCCGGGAACTGCTCCAGTCACCTGGCACACTGCTGCCATAGTGATGTCTCCTTAGTACCGTGGAGCCGGACGGCCCCACCCAAGATCCCTTGTCTGCACCCCGCGCCCGACCCGGCCGGTGAAGGCCCGCGATCTGATGTGGGATACGTACTGCGTGCTGGAGGCGCGCAGACAAA
The DNA here is from genome assembly GCF_019511645.1 of Microbacterium ureisolvens. Taxonomy (GTDB): domain Bacteria; phylum Actinomycetota; class Actinomycetes; order Actinomycetales; family Microbacteriaceae; genus Microbacterium; species Microbacterium ureisolvens_A. The sequence goes on from NZ_JAEUAX010000003.1 coordinate 51,474, forward strand.
GAGTCAGTCTAGCACGGGCGGCGTGTCGCTCCTGGCGCCGCCGGCGCACGCGCATGCCCCCGAGCAGGAGCTTGAGCAGGCTGATGAGCACGGCGGCCGTCACACGCCTGCATTCCGTCATCGGAATGCGTCTTCGGAGTTGCTCCAAGACAGCGGCCATCGGCGGCCCGCCACGCTGTGTTCGCCCACAAAATCCCGGGCGGGGACGTGTACCGGGTGGAACATGTTCGCAATCCCGGAGAGGGGCAGGACATGAGCGAATCGCCCGACGACGGTCCCTTGTGGCCCGCGTCTCCCTACGATCTCGCCGACGCGCACCGGTGCCCGTCGTGCTTCACCGTCGTCACAGCGCCCGTGTGCGCGGAGTGCGGCTTCGCGCTGACCGACGCGCGCGCGCCGCGCGTGCTGGAGATCGGCCGCGAGATGCTCACCCTGGAGCTTTCGCGCCAGCAGCTGATCGACGACATCCGCCTCGCACACGCGAGGGCTCTCGTGACGACGACGGATGCTGCGCCCGCAACGCTGGGAGCGTCGCCGGCGGCCGTCGCGGCAGAACACGTCTCCGTGCACCTGGCGCCCGCGGCCGAGAATCCCTTCAGCGACTTTGCACCGCCGACCGGCGCCGTACCCCTCATCACCGGGTCGGCAAGCGCCTCCACCACCGCGCCGGATTCGATCGAGCTGGTGACGGCGGCGGAATCCACGACGAACTTCGGATCCACCGCAGCCGGCGCGCCGCCGATACCTCCCGCGCCGCCGCTGCCCTCGCCGCCGGTCGTTCCGCCGGTACCACCGGTACCGGCGTACCCCGCTGCCTCGGCGCCCCAAGGGCCCGCTTCGTCCGCACCCGCGGCGGTGACGGCATCCGCTCCCCGTCGCCGGCTGACCGTGCCGGTGCTGCTGCTGATCGTCGGCGTCTCGCTGGTCGGCGTCGCCGCCGTGTTCTTCCTGCTGCTGGCGTGGTTCGTCGCCGGCATCGCGGTGCGGGCGCTCATCATCGGCGGCATCACGCTCGCCACGATCGCGTTGGCGTCGTGGCTGCGCCGCCGGGATCTGGGGGCGACGGCGGAAGGGATCGGCGTGCTCGGCGTGGGCCTGCTCGCGCTCGACGCGTGGGCTGTGCGGGCGAACGATCTGTTCGGCACCGGGTCCACCGATGCCGCACTGTACGCCGGAGTGGCGGCTCTCGTCGTCGCGGTGATCGGCCGCCTGTGGGCGCGGATCTCGCACCTGCGCGGACCCGACCTCGCCGCCTCGCTCGCCCTGCCCGCGGGACTCGGATTCCTCGTGGGCGGGCTGACGTCGATGCCATCCGCGGAGGCCTTGACGGCCGGGCTGCTCGGGGCGGCGGCCGGCGGCCTCGTGCACGCGCTCCCCGCGCCCTTCTCGTCCGCGCGCCGCGGCGGGGACGCCGTGGCCGAGCGCCTCGTGCTCGCCCTGAGCGGGGTGGGCGCGCTGGTGGCGGCGGCCGTCACCGCGGCGTTCTTCACGGGGGACGCGCTGCCGGTGGTGATCTGGTCGAGCATCGGTCTCGTCGTGCTCGGCAGCGCGCACGCGTGGCTCGCCCACCGGCCGGTCGACGGCTCGGTGCTGCCCGCGGGAGGCGCGGTCTCAGGCGTCGGCTCGGTGGTCGCAGCGGCGGCAGCTGGTCTCGCGGGCTGGCAGCTCGCCCTCCGCAGCGACCTCCCGGTGTACGGCGTGCTCGTCGCGCCCGTGCTCGCTGTGCTCGTCGCGGTGGCCGTCGACGTCGTGCGCAGCCGCCGCGCCACCCGGGCGTGGCTGCCCGCGGCGATCGCGTCCGCCATCGTCGCGGGGCTGTCGTTCGCCGTCGTGGTGCTCGGATGGGGCATGCTCGCCGTCACGGCGATCGGCGTCTCGTGGGCGGTGTGGCGGACGGATGCCTTCGCTCTCCCCGTCGGGGCGCCCGAGGCACCGCTGCTCGCGGTGATCTCCGCTGCCCTCATCGGGGGGCTCCTGTTCGGCGCGCCTACGCTCGCGCGTCCGGTGCTGCGCGAGCTCGTGCCGATCGCGGCGACGGTTCTCCTCCTGGTCGCAGGCGCGCGGACAGCCGTGCCCGCCGTGCTCGTCGGCATGGCCGTGGCGCTGGTGGCCGCCGCGGTCGCCGTCGCGGCAGTGCTCCGCCACCGTGACAGGCGGCGCGGCGACCCGGCCGACGCCGAGCCAGACGCCGGGCTCGCATCGCGCGGAGTGCCGGTCGGGTATCTGGTCGCCGGCGGGATCGCCGCCGTGACCGCGTACGTCGGCGGGGTCGCCACACCGTGGCTCTGGCTCGTCGGGATCGCGGTCGCCATGGCGTACCCGATCGCCCTGCGGATCGTGCTGCGGCCGACCGACATCGCCGCCGTCGCGGCAGCCATCGCACCGGTCGCCGTCGCCGCGCTGTCGACGGCGCTGGCCCCCAGCGCCATCGCGGCGGTGACGGGTCTGACCGGCGAGACGGGCCCCGTCATCGCGGCGCTGCTGCAGTGGGTGGCCCTCGCGACCCTCATCGCCGCGATCGCGCTGCCGGTGGAACCTGCGAGCCGCGTCGCGCTGGCCGTCGCCGCCGAGGTGCTCGTGGCGTTCAGCCTCATCGGCGCGCTCACGGCGGTGACGACGGGCACCGATGTCTCGCCGAACGCGTTGCTCGCCGCGATCGGCGAGCCCGGGCTCGGCGTCGCGCGCGGCGCACTGCTGCTCGCGGGCCTCACGACCGTCGCATTCGGCATCACCCGGGTCGCCGGAGTGCCCACCATCCTCGCCGCCGCGCTGACGGCGCCGGTGGCCGCTGCGACGGCGTATGACGTCCTCGGCGCCCTCGACCTGCGCGATGCGGACTGGGCACCGCTCGCCCTCACCGCCGCTGCGGTCGTCGTGCCACTCGTCTCGGCGCTCGACGTGCTCCGGCGCCGCGGCGGCAACGAGGCTCCACCGGCACCCGCGTCCCCGGCCGTCGACGCCACGGCGCCGGCCCGACCGCTGCCCACCGGGCTCCGCCGGCTCGCCGCCGACCTCGGCGCGGCCCTCACCGTGCTCGTCGTCGTGTGGACGGTGTCGCCCGTACTCGCGTGGGCCGCGCTCGCGCTCGTCGCACTCGGCTTCGCTGCGGCATCCGTGTCCCGGGGCTGGGTGGGGGTGCTCGCGGCCGATCCGTCCGACGATCGCTTCGCGACGAAGCGCGATGGGATGCTGCTCCTCGACGCCCCCCGCCGGCTACTGGCGTGGCCGGCGGTCGTCGCGGCGATCGCGGCGTGGTGGTCATTGCTCGACGCGGGGACCCCCGGCACGTCGTACACCATGGAGACGTACGCGGTGCCGCCGGCGGTGCTGCTCGTGGTCTTCGCGGCGCTCCTGGCGCGGCTGCGCCGCCGTGTCGAGGCGAGCATCGCGCTGGCCGGCGGGCTCGCCCTCGGCCTCTGGGCGCCCGCCGTAGAGGGGTGGACCGGAGAGCCGCTGCGGGGCGTGATCGTCGCGCTCGCCGCGGTGGCGGTGTGCCTGGCGCTGTCGTTCACGCAGGTGCGCAGCATCCGTCCGGCCGCTCCGCTCGGTGCTGCCGTCGCGGTGATCGGGATCGGACTCGTCGCCGTCGAGCGTGCCTTCGAGGGGCAGGGGTCGCAGGTGCTGTGGCTCGTGCTGCTGGTCGCCGTCTCGTACGCGTCGGGCTGGGGAATGATGCGCGGGCGGCCCGCCAGGCTGTCGTCGGGACTGTACGCGCTCATCGTCCCTCCGGCGGCGCTCATCGCCGCCGTCGTGGCGATCGTGCCCGTCGCCGACGAACCGCGCATCGTCGCCGGGACGATCATCATGCTCGCCGCCCTGCATCTCTCGGCGGCGGGGCTCGACCGCCTGCCGCTGACCGGCGCCACCCGCTGGATCTCGCTCGCGGGCGCCTTCGTCGTCGGCGTCGCGGGCTGGTTCCTGGGCGTGGCTACCGAGGTGGAGGCGGTGTCGCTCCCCGTGGCAGCGATGTGTCTCGTCGGCGCCGCGCTGGGCATGCTGCGCCGCCGGCGGGCCGGCACCGTGTGGCCCGGCGCCGAAGGCCCCGCGTGGATCGCGGGTCTCGTGCTCGCCACGGCGCCGAGTCTCCTCGTCGCGGCGGAACCCGCGCGCGTCTGGGTCTACGTGGCGCTCACCCTCGCTGCGGCAGCCGGAGCGGCCGCGCTGCGCGAGCCCACGCGCGAGGGGCCGAACGACGCGGAGCCGGTCGACGTGGCGAGCGTCGCTGCGCCGCCGGCGTACGCACCGCCGGCCGGCGCCCTCGCCGGCGCGCCGGCCGGCGCCCCCGGCGGACCCCCGGCCGCACCTCCCGCGCCGCGGACGCCGCGGTTCATCGACGTCTGGAGCCTGCGCACGCCGACGGCGATGCTGCTCGCCCTCGCCGCCGTCGCGATGGGGCTGCGCGGGCTCGTGCCGCCCGGCGTCGAGGGGGACGCCTCGGCGGCGATCGTCGCGGGCCTGGGCGCCGTCGCGGTGGCGGTGCTGCTGACGGCGCGAGGGGCGACGCGTGGCGGCTCCCGAGGCGCGGCCGTCCTGGCCGGTGCCGGCACCGCTCTGCTCGTCGCGATGTCACTGACCCGCCCCGAGGCGGACCTCGTGCTCACGGCCATGACCGCCGTCATCGGCGGCGTCCTCGGTGTCGCAGGCGCCTCAGTGCTGGGCCTGCGCCGCTGGGCGCCGCTGGGGGGCGTGCTCGCCGTGGGCGGGCTCGTCGTCGCGCTGGTCGCGTGCGGCGTGCGGTTCGTCGAGATCGCACCCGCCGGCGGCCTGGAGCCGGACCTCTGGGCAGTGGCCGGCGCGGGGATCGCGGGCGCGGTCGCCCTCGCGGCGCTGCGCGCGACGCCGTCGCGCGCCGTCGGCCTGACTGCCGGCGCCGGCTTCGCCGTCGCCTCGGTGCTGTTCGCCCTCGCCGAGCTGCAGCTGCTGCTCGTCCAGCGCACCGGCGATGAGCTGCGCACCGCCGCGGTGATGTCGGCCCTGACCGCCGCGGTGGTCGTCGGCACCGCCGCCCGCGCCCGCCTCGGTCTGGTGCTCCCGCTCGCGGCCGCCCTCGCGGGCGCGGGCTTCGGCGTCGTGGCACTCACGGTCGGAGACGTCCGGCCCCTCGAGCTCGTCACCGTTCCGCCCGCGCTGGGCGGGATCGCGTACGGCGTGCGCACTCTGCGCCGTGCACCCCGGTCGCGCACCTGGCCGACACTCGGCCCGTGGCTGGCGCTGCTGACGGTGCCGTCGCTGCTGCACGACTTCGGCGGGTCGGCGATCTCGGGCGCCACGGGCGAGCCCTGGCCGGGGGAGCCCGAGCTGTGGCGCATGGTGTCGCTCGGCGTCGTGGCACTCGCGATGGTCGTCGTCGGGGCGATCTACCGGCTGCAGGCCCCGCTCCTGCTCGGGGCCGTGGTGCTGATCGTGCACGGGGTCGCCCAGCTGTGGCCGTGGATCTCCACCGCCTACGTCGCGGTGCCATGGTGGCTGTGGCTCGGCCTCGGCGGCGCGCTGCTCATCTTCATGGCCGCCCGCTACGAGAAGAACATGAAGGCGCTGCGCACCACCGTCGCCGCGGTCACGTCGCTTCGCTGATCTCGCGCGCGCCGCGCCCCCAGCGGAACGGCGACACCGTCTCATCGCCGGGGATCCAGTACCGCCACGGGAACACGCCGGTGCCGGCGATGCCGGCCACCCCGACGCGCGGCCCCGACGCAACCTCGGCAAGCGGCTCGGCGAGCAGCTCGAGCCGGGCCACCGCGCCGTGCAGCGGCATACCGGTGACCGCATCGATGCCGTCGTGCACCGGATGCCGCAGCCCCACCGCGTCGCCGAACCGGCCGGGTCCGCGAGCCAGGTCGCGCGGCGTGCGTGCCGCCGGTCGGCGGCGGGTCGCAGCATCCGTCCCCTCCAACACCCGGCCCGCCCGCAGCAGCACACCGCCGGCGACCCCCTCGGGGCCGCACACGACGTTGACGCAGGAGTGGATGCCGTGGCTGAGGTACACGTACAGGTGCCCCGGTTCACCCCACATGGTGGCGTTGCGGGCGGTGGGTCCCATGCGGGCGTGCGAGCCCGGATCGGGCACCGGCCCCGTTCCGCGGCCGTGGTATGCCTCGACCTCGGTGAGGCGCACCGCCACCGTCTCGCCCTCGACCACGGTCGTCAGGCGCGCCCCGAGCAGGCGCGGCGCCACGTCGGCCGGAAGGCCCTGCAGGTCTGCGCGGGTCGCCGCGCGCCAGGGATCCCGCGCCATGGGCCGAGTCTACGTCCGCGCGCCGACGCAACACGTGCGTCCGCAGGTCGCGGAGAGCGTTACTGTTCCCGAATGGGAAAGTGGTTCGTGCTCATCCTGCTGAGCGTCTCGCAGTTCATCATGGTGCTCGACAGCACCGTCATGAACGTGTCGATCTCGACCGTCGCGCATGACCTCGGCACCGACATCTCGGGCATGCAGGCGGCGATCACGTTCTACGCGCTCACGATGGCGGCGTTCATGCTCACCGGCGGCAAGCTCGGCGACCGCTGGGGCCGCAGCCTCGCGTTCCGCATCGGGTCGGTGGTGTACGGCATCGGCTCCCTGACGACGGCGCTGAGCCCGAACCTCACGGTGCTGATGCTCGGCTGGTCCCTCGTCGAGGGCCTGGGCGCGGTGCTCGTGATCCCCGCGATCGCCGCCCTCGCGGCGATCAACTACACCGGCCGCGAGCGCGTGGTCGCGTTCGCCGTGCTGGGTGCCGTCACCGGCGGCGCAGCCGCCGCCGGACCTCTCATCGGCGGACTCGTCACGACCTACTCCTCGTGGCGCTACGTCTTCGTCGCCGAGGCGGTCGTCATGACTCTCGTGCTGATCGTCTCGGGCCGCATCAAGGATGTTCCCGGCGACCGCACGCTGCGCATCGACCTGCTGAGCGTCGTGCTCTCGGCGCTGGGCCTGGGCCTGCTGGTCTACGGCATCCTGCAGTCGAAGACGTGGGGCTGGTTCCAGCCGCTCGACCCGCCCGTCGTCAACGGCCAGCCGTTCGCGCCGCTGGGCATCTCGCCCGTCGCCTACCTGATCCTCCTGTCGATCGTCGTGCTGTGGCTGTTCGTGAAGCGGCAGCAGCAGCTCGAGCGGACCGGCCGCGTGCCGCTGCTCAAAGTGAGCCTCCTGCGCATCACGGCGCTGCGCAGCGGCCTGACGATGTTCATGGCGCAGTACTTCGCGATCGCCGCGCTGTTCTTCGTCGTGCCGGTGTACCTGCAGACGATCCTCGGCTACGACGCGCTGCAGACGGGCCTGAAGATCCTCCCGCTGTCGCTCGGGCTGATCCTGTTCTCCATCGTCGGCTCTCGCCTGTCGACGGTGCGCTCGGCGCAGAACATCGGCCGCATCGGACAGCTCACGCTGGGCCTCGGCGTGCTGGTGGTGTTCCTCGCGGTGCAGCCCGAGCTCGCCGACTTCGCGTTCGCCGCCGGCATGTTCGTGGTCGGCGCCGGATTCGGCCTGCTCGCCTCGCAGCTCGGCAACGTCAACATGTCGGCCGTCGACCAGTCCGACACGTCCGAGGTCGGCGGCCTCCAGGGCACCTTCCAGAACCTCGGCTCGTCGTTCGGTACGGCGATCGTCGGCTCGGTCTTCATCCTGCTGCTCACCTCGGGGTTCACGGCCGCGGTGGAGCAGAGCACGACGATCCCCGACGACATCCGCGCCCAGGTCGTCGCCACCGCCTCGAAGGGCGCGCCGATCATCTCGCAGCAGCAGGCCGAGGACCTCTTGACGGATGCCGGCGCCGACCCCGGATCCGCCACCGAGATCGCCCAGCTCTACGCCGACACGCAGGTCGAGTCGCTGCGGCAGTCGCTGTTCTTCGTCTTCGCGCTCACGGTGCTTGGGCTCATGCTGTCGAGCGGGCTGCCCTCGAAGCTCCCCGTTCCCGCCGCGGCCCAGACGGACGACGAGGACGCAGCATCCGCTCGCTCTTCCTGACCCATCGCGTCCTCAACTGAGGATCTGCGCCGAGACGCGGAGCAGAACGGCGCGAGCCGTCCGCATCTCGGCTCTCGTCCTCGACTGAGGAGCGCGAAACGGATGCCTCGCCTCGAGGTCAGCGCGGGGGCACCTGGCACCACGAGATCGAGGCGCCGTTGAGCGCGACGACCGGGTCGCCGTCGTCCACCTCGAGGATGCGCGTCTCGGGGCGCTCGGGCAGCGGGTGCTGGTAGGTGTCGTAAGAGTTCGTCACCGCGTCGGGCGCCACGAGGACGGCGAAGTAGCGAGCGCTGGGCGACACGCACACCTGGATCACGGCATCCGTGTCGGCGATCTCGCTGAGCATGGTCGTCGCGCCGTCCGGGTCCACGTGGGCGACCGACGTGCGCCCTGTCGGAACGCCGTCGGCGTCGAGCACCGCCGCGGTGCGGATCGTGGAGCCGTCGGGCAGAGGCGTGACCGACGTCGTTCCGCCGAGGTCGGTGTCGGACTCGACCAGCGGCTCTTCGCTCGCGTCGGTGAGGTCGATGACGGCGGCGTGGTCGAGGCGGTCGACGACGGCCTCGCTCGAGCCCCGCGCGATGCCCTCGATCGTCATCGCGTCGCCGAGCGCCGTCGGCGCGCCGCTCCCGTTCTCGGATCCGGTCAGCAGCAAGGAGCCGTCGAACGAGAGGAGCAGGATGCTGTCGGTGTCGGGCACGAACCGCCACTCCGCGACGCGGGGGTCGGCGCCCTCGACCTCGATCGCGACCGGGTCCGCGTCGGGCTCGCTGAGCGAAGCCGTGAAGAGCCGGCTCTCGCGGCCCGAGTCGGCGCTGAGCTCGGCGTCCGAGAAGGTGTAGCCGATGCGCTCACCGCGGTCGGCGGTCTGCAGATTCGAGACATACCCGTCGCCGGGCAGTGCCAGCTCGCGCGCGTTGTCGCCGTCGAGGTCGGTCACGATGAGGCCGGCCCGGTCGTCGTCGGTGCGCACCGAGACGACGAGGTGCTGGGCGGTCGCGCGGAAGTCCTCGATGTGCGCGTGCCGGAACACCGGCACCGCGTTCTGCCCGGTGAGGTCGGTGCGGTAGATGAGATCACCGGCGTTCGTCCCGCGCTGCATGAGGAACACGTCGGTCGCCGGCGTGCGGAACGTCTCCGTGATCGTCGCGGTCGGGCCGCCGCCGAGCGATGCCACGTCGTCGATCGTGACGGTGTACTCGGTGTCGTCCCACAGCGGCAGCGTGAAGCGCACCCCGACGCTGCGCCCCGACGTGTCGACGGCGAACGGCGTCGCCGGCGTGATCGACACCTGCGACGGGTCGACTTCGGCGAGCGATTGGGTGGTGGTCACGATGAGACGGGCACCGGATGCTGCGGCCGCCGCCTGCGGATCCACGTACGCCTCCGTCACCCGCGGCCCCTGCGCGACGCTCGCGGCCGCTCCGGCGAGCCCGAACACGGCGAGGAGCCCCACGACGATCGTGAAGGCGCCGGCGAACGCGCGCCCCCGACGGCGCCGCGACCGTGAACGACGTGAGGTTCCGTCAGTACTCATACGGGTCCTCGGGCTCGGCGATCTCCTCCACCGCCGCGGCGTCGACGACGAGCTGCCCGTCCGACGACGAGCGCACGGTGCCGGTGATCGTGACCCACTGCCCGGTGGCGGGCGCACCGTCGCCGGCCACCACCGGCAGGCTCGCCGGCTGGGCGTCGATGACGCAGTGCGTGATGACCAGGCGCGTGAGATCGAAGGCGCCGTCCTCGCCGGGTGTCACGAACCCCGTGAGTTCGACGGCCTCGCCGTCGAACGCGTCGGGATTGGTCGCCGTTGCGAACACCGTCGCCCACTCGCCGACGCCGAACGAGGCCGTGTCGCCGGTCGAGGCCAGCTGGACGGTATCCGCGCCGCCGAACAGCGGTGTCGCCCCGACGTCGCGCGACATCGCGAGCTCCGCGCTGAGGGAGGCGGGAGGGAGCACCAGCGTGAGGACGACGACTCCGGATGCCGCGGCCCCGCCGACGACAGTGGCCGCGACGGCCAGCGGGTGCGAGGTGTGGCGGTCGTGGTCATGCTGATCGCGCCCAGAGTTCGCAGAATGCAACGGGCTTCGCAGCTCTGGGCGAGAATCCTGCGAGGTCGGTGCGACACTGCGGAGTCTGTGAACACCCGCGCCGTCACTCTCGCCGTGGTCGTGACCGTGGTCGGCCTCCGCGCCGAGGGGAAGCGCGAAGGAGGCGACTGCGCCGATCAGCACGAACACCGCCATCGACACCGCGAACCACGTCGAGTCGGGGTTGATGTACAGCCCGAGCCGCCCCGTCACCGCGAGGGAGATCGTGAAGACGGCGAGCGCCGCGGCGAGCCCGACCCCGAGCCACCGCGTGCCGACGAACCCCGCCTTACGCAAGGAGGTTCACCGCCGTCCCGATCGCGAAGGCCGACAGGACGACCACCACGACGATTCCGCCGAGCGTGCGCCATGTGAACGTCGTGCGCATGAGGGCGAGCATCTTCACGTCGACGAGCGGCCCGACGAGCAGGAACGCGACGATCGAGCCCGGCGTGAACGTGGAGGCGAACGACAGCGCGAAGAAGGCGTCGACGTTCGAGCAGATCGACACCACCATCGCCAGCGCCATCATCGCGACGATCGACAGCGCCGGGTTCGCGCCGATCGCGAGCAGCGCTTCGCGGGGGATCAGCACCTGCACCGCTCCGGCCAGCGCCGAGCCGATGACGAGCGCCGGCATCACCGCGCGCAGCTCGATCACGAACTGCGCGAGCGTGCGCCGCCATTTGCCGCCGGGTTCGTGCACCACGAGCTCGCACGTGTCGCGGAAGCGGTCGGTGAGCAGGGCGTCGGGAGACGGATGCCGCGAATACAGCCACCCGATGAGGTTCGCGATCGCGTACCCGCCGAGCAGGCGGGCGATGAGGATGCCGTCGCTGAAGCCGAACGCCTGGTGCGTCGTGATGATGACGATGGGGTTCACGATCGGCGCCGCGATGAGGAACGTGAGGGTCTCGGGCACCGAGAATCCGCGCATGAGAAGGCCACGCGCGAACGGCACGTTTCCGCACTCGCAGACCGGCACGATCATGCCGAGCAGCGACAGCACGGCGCGTCTGGCCCAGCCTCGCCGCGGCATCCATCTCTCGATGGCCCCCGGCGGGACCCATACCTGCACGACGATCGACAGCACCACGCCGAGTGCCACGAACGGCAGCGACTCGATGAGCACGCTGATCGCGAGGGTCAGTCCGTCCTGTGCGCGGGTGGGGAGGGACGCCGGGAACAGGGTCGGGGCGAGCCAGTCGATGAGGAAGAGGCCGGCGACGACGGCAAGGCCCACGCCGAGCCAGAGCAGGGTGCGGGCCTGCGCGGATGGCTGCGGCGCAGCATCCGTCGTCGATCCGTGGCGGTGCTCGGCGGAGCGCGCCCGTGTGCCCGGGTCAGTCCGCGTCACGCTGGGCATCCCGGGCGGCCGCGCAGTTCGCACAGAGCCCGAAGATGTCGACGACGTGCTCGGCGTCGCGGAATCCGTGGCGCTCGGCGGTGCGCTTCGCCCACTGCTCGACGTCGGTCGCCTCGATCTCGACGGTCAGTCCGCAGGAGCGGCAGATCAGATGGTGGTGGTGGCCGGTGCTCGCGCACGCACGGTACAGTGCCTCGCCCTCGGGGCTCTGCAGCGAATCGGCCTCGCCCTGGGCGGCGAGTCCGGCGAGCGCCCGGTACACGGTGGCCAGTCCGATGCCGGTGTTCTCGTCGCGGAGGGTGGCGTGCAGCGACTGCGCACTGACGAATCCGCGGGCGTCGGACAGCGCCTCGCGCACGCGTTCGCGCTGCCACGTGTTGCGCTGTGCCATGGGGGCGAGTCTACCGACGGGTCCTGTGCGTCTCCCGGGCGCCGGTCACCGGGCGGCCTCGGAGACGGGGACCCGCGTCACGCGGTCGCGGCGGGCGCCTGCGACGCGGCAGACGACGTAGATCGCGAACGAGATGGTCGTGATGTACGGGCTCACCGGGAGGGTGCCCATGATCGCGAGGAGGATGCCGCCCACCGCCGACACGAAGCCGAACAGCGCCGACAGCAGCGGCACCGACAGGGGCCCCGATGCGATGCGCATCGCCGCGGCGGCGGGCGTGACGAGCAGAGCCATCACCAGCAGCGCGCCGATGATATGCACGGCGACGGCGACGATGAGACCGAGCAGCAGCATGAACCCGAGCGAGACCGCGGTGGTGGGCACGCCGCGGGCGGCAGCGGACTGAGGGTCGAGCGAGTCGAAGCGCAGCGGGCGCCAGATGAGGAGCAGGCCCAGCAGCACGACGGCGCCGATGCCGATCAGCCAGCCGAGCTGGCCGGTCTGCACCGAGACGATCTGCCCGGTCAGCAGGCTGAACCGGTTGGCGCTGCGGCCGTCGTAGAGGGAGAGGAACAGAATGCCGAGACCCAGCCCGAACGGCATCAGCACGCCGATGATCGAGTTGCGGTCGCGCGCCTTAGCCCCCAGCACGCCGATGATGGCGGCCGCGATGAGTGAGCCCACGATGGATCCGGTGACGACATCCCAGCCGATGAGGAGCGCCGCCGCGGCGCCCGCGAACGACAGCTCGCTGATGCCGTGCACGGCGAACGCCATGTCGCGCTGCATGACGAAGACGCCCACGAGCCCGCCGACGAGCCCGAGAACCGCGCCCGCCCAGACGGAGTTCGACACGAGGGCGAGGATCTCGCCGTAATACGGCAGCCCGCCGAACATCGCGTCGGCGATGTCGTTCCAGTTCACTCGTGCGCCCTGTTCATTCGTGCACCCCGTGGTCGTGGTGGTGATGGGATGCCTCGGCATCGGGCGCGCCGACCACCACGAGCCGGTCGCCCGCGCGGAGCACGAAGACGTGCGCGCCGTAGAGGGCGGTCAGCACGTCCGACCGCAGCACCTCCTGCGGCGTGCCGAGTGTGAACCGCCCGTTGGCGATGTACAGGATGCGGTCGACCTTGCCCAGCAGCGGGTTGATGTCATGCGTGACGAGGAGGACCGCGGCATCCTTCTCCCGGCGATGCCGGTCGATGAGCCCGATGACCGCCTGCTGATTGGCGAGGTCGAGGCTCGTGAGAGGCTCGTCGCACAGGAGCAGCCGCGGGTCGTCGGCGAGCGCCTGGCCGGCGCGCAGGCGCTGCTGCTCGCCGCCGGAGAGGAGGCCGACGGGGCGGTCGGCGAAGTCGCGGGCGCCCACCGCGTCGATGAGGGCGTCCACGCGGGCCCGATCCCCGCGGCGGGGGATGGGCAAGCCGAAGCGGTGGCCGTCGACGCCGAGCGTCACGAGGTCGCGTCCCCGCAGCGAGGTGTCGCGCGGCAGCGGACGCGCCTGCGGGATGTAGCCGATGCTGCGGCTGCCGCGGTGCTCGACGGTCTGCCCCCCGACGGTGATCGCGCCGCGTGAGAGAGGCTCGAGGCCGAGGATCGCGCGCAGCAGGGTCGTCTTGCCCGACCCGCTCGGGCCCAGCACCGCGACCAGCTCGCCCGCGTGGACGTCGAGGTCGAGTCCCGCCCACAGCTCCCGGTCGCCGCGCCGCAGCGCCGCGTCGCGGATGCTGAGCACCACCGGACGCGACGGACCGCGGGATGCCGGTGTCACGCCTGGAGCGCCCCGTTCAGCGCCTCGATGTTCGCCTGCATCCACGAGATGTAAGTCTGCCCCTCCGGCAGCGTTTCGGAGAACGCGATCACCGGGATGCCGAGCCCGTCGGCCTCGTCCACGATCTGCTGCGTCTCGGCGCCGCCGGTCTGGGTGTTCGTGATGACCACGCCGACTTCGCCGCCCTGCACGAGCGCCAGGGATTCGAGCAGCGTCGCGGGCGCGACATCCTGTCCTTCCTCCACCGCCTCGCTGAACTTCTCGGGCGTCGCGTTCTCGAGGCCCGCCGCCTGGACCAGGTAGACAGGCACCGGCTCGGTCACGAAGACCTTCTCGCCGCCGTGGGCCGCGCCGATCTCGTCGAGCGACGCCTCGAGGCCCTCGATCCCACCGGCGAACGCCTCGGCGTTGGCGGTGAAGGTCTCGGCGTCGTCAGGGCTCAGCTCGCCCAGTTCGTGGGCGATCGCCTCGGCCACATGCGCGATCGTGTGCGGGTCGTACCAGACGTGCTCGTTGAAGCCCTCCACGTGCTCGTGGTCGCCGTGGTCGTGGGCGTGATCCTCGGCGTCGCCGGCGCTCTCCTCGTCGTGCCCGGCGTTCTCGGGCCAGTCGTGCGAGTACTCCACCGCGGTGACGACCGGCGCCTCGGTGGCGCTGGACTCGATGAGCGCGTCGATGAACGCGTCGTAGCCTCCGCCGTTCTCGATGACGAGGTCGGCCTTCGACACCGCGAGCTGGTCGCGGGCACTCGGCTCGAACGAGTGCGGGTCCTGCGACTCGTTCGCCACGATCGACGTGACGTCGACGAGGTCGCCGCCGATCTCCTCCGCGATCTGCCCGTACACGTTCGTCGACGCGACGACCGCGATCTTCCCGTCGGTCGCGTCGTCGCCGGCCGCCGTTCCCGCGCATCCGGCGAGGACGAGGGCGGATGCTGCCGCCAGGCCGAGCACGGGCAGGGAACGTCGCAGGGAGGTCATACCCTCGAGCCTAAGACTAATGAGAATCGTTCTCAAATCGGCGGTCTGGGGATCTGCGAGGGGAGGGTGATGCACCGTGCGGTGCACCACCCTCCCCCGTGGCGGTCAGGTTCGACGCCGGCGACGCCACATCACCAGCGCAGTGCCGACGGTCAGCGCGGCCGCCGCGGCGATGATCGCGGTTGTGGCCACCGTTCCACCGGTCACCGCGAGGTTCCCCGGCCACGGCCCCTCTGCCGGTGCGCCGTCGTGGGGCGTGGTGGGGTTCGGCTGCCCCGTGCCGGGAGCCGGCTCGCCCGACCCCGGTGGCGCGGGGTCCACCACGGGCTGCAGTTCTGCCGTGGTGACGGCCGGAGCGTAGACCACTCGGTGCGCGGAGATGTGGATGTCAGGGGTGAGCACCTCGTACTTCGCGCGCACCCAGAACGGTGAGCCCTCGTCCGCGGCGAAGCTGCGGCTGACGACAGGTCCTGGCTCGGTCACCCTGTCATGGGCGACCTGTTCGTCGTGGATGCGATCACCGTAGATGTCGGAGCCGTACCCGGCAGAGAGGTCGAACCCGCTGCTGTACGCCGGGTATCGGTTGCTCACGGTGAGTTCGAGGACTTCGCTCGCTCGCTCGGCATCGTCCGCGGAGGGGTCGGCGGCGACGACCCAGAAGTCATGGGACACGTGGGTCTCCGCTGCGCACCTCGCCGAACCGCTGTTGGCGTACGAGCCCGCGAACTTCCCATCCACGAGGACGTCGATCCCCGTGATGCCTGTCAGGTCGAACGTCGCCGTCACGACCGGCTTGTCAATCCACACGGAGCCGAAGATCACCGGCCCGGCGCACGTCTTCGAGCGTATGGTCGCTTGCGTGACCGCGCCGACGGAGTTGTTGTAGACGAGATCGACGGAGTTCTCGTCGCTCGCATTCTGCGTCAAGGTGAGCACGCTGGGTGCGGTCTCCTCGACAGTGAACGTGCGCTCCCGGAGCAGCGCCGGCCCATCGATCCCGTCTATCCACGCGCGAACCGTGTACTCGCCCGGCGTGAGCGCGACCGCGGAGGTGCGTGCGGAGTCGGCGTCGAACATCGGGTCGCTGTAGACCTCGAGGTCTTCGCGCAGGACCTCCGTCCCACCGGCACCCGTGATCGTCGCATGCACGGTGCCCGCGCCACCGAACATGACCTCGGCGGACACCGACGCCCCGCCGTCCTGCAGGTACTCGATGTTCTCGAACACATCGTGCAGCAGCACGCGGCTCGCGACGAGGGACCCCGTGAGAGTGACCGGGCCCGCCGACACCGTCACGTTGTGGACGC
This sequence comes from Microbacterium ureisolvens, assembly GCF_019511645.1. GTDB lineage: Bacteria > Actinomycetota > Actinomycetes > Actinomycetales > Microbacteriaceae > Microbacterium > Microbacterium ureisolvens_A. The sequence continues at coordinate 67,336 of NZ_JAEUAX010000003.1, forward strand.
CGTCTGCCGCATCCTCGGGCAGCGAGAGTCGTCGCGCCGCCGACCCGACGGCCGAACTGGTGCCGCGAGCGACGACGGAGCCGTCGAGCGCCACCTCGTAGGGGGCGTCGGCGGGCATGCCGACGGCCGAGACCGTGAATGTGCGGCCGGGGCGGACGTACCCGGGCGCGATGCTCACCGCCGGTTCCACCGGGTCTGCTTCCACATCGCCGGACGTCCGCACATACAGGTCGGTGGCCGCCCCGGTCGCCCCGAAGATCACTCGACCGTAGAGGCGGGTGCCAGTGGGCAGCTCGCTCCAGGTGACCTTCGCCGGCGAGGTCTCACCCATCGTGAGGGCGAGCGAAGCGGGATCCACCCGCGGTTCGCCGAGATCCGGGTCGCCACCCAGGAGGTAGCTCGTGAGGTCGTAATCGAGGTCGCCCTCACCGCTGAAGAAGGAGACGTCGAGGACGTACTGACCGGGCTCGAGGTCCGCGCGGGTGATGGTCTCCCGCGAGCTGGGGGATGTCGCCTCCTGAAGATAGAGCAGGCCCCCGAACTCGTCCACCTTGTACAGGGCGAGGTCGAGGTCGCTGGAAGGCGTCATTCCGACCAGTTCGAAGCGCGCAGTAGTGGTGCCCTCCGGGACGTCGATGACATGACGGTCGGGTGCGGAGCCCGCCATGCCGGCGCCCCGGATCACGCGTCCGGCGACGAGCCCCGCGACGGTGACGTCGACGTCCATCGTCTCGCCCGCGGCCACGGGGATCTCCACGGAGCCGGATTCGCCGTCGCCGTGTGCCGCGGTCGGCACCGCGATGACGCTCGGGCGCACAGCCAGCGGCATCACCACGGCGTCACCGTCCCGACCCGACCAGCGCAGGGTACCGGTCGCGAACGTGTCGAGGGGGGCGCTGGTGCGGCGGAACGTGATGGTGAACGACTTCTCTTCACCGGCGACGGCGAAATCGATGCGGGTGGGGCTGACCGCCACTTCGACGCCCGGGATGGATGCCGCTTGCACACTGTACGAGCCCGGACGGGTGGCGGTCACGGTGCGGGTGACCGTCTGCACCCCTGCCAGGCTTCCCACCGCCACGGACGGAAGGTTCACGTCGGAAGGGTCGACGGGATCGATGCCGAGGTCGGCCGCGCCGATGGCCTGCACATAGGCGTTCCAGTCGTTCACGTCGTTGAGGAACAGCAGTCCGGGATCAAGGAAGCGCGCGGGCTCGACCACACCAGCGCCCTGTCCGAACGGGTCCGTGTACGCCGAGCCGTCGGCGTTGAGCGTGTCGGAGGCGGTCGTCATGAGGGCCGACTTGATCTCGGCGGGTGCCGCATGCGGGTGTGCCCCGAGATACAGCGCGGCAAGTCCGGCGATGTGCGGCGAGGCCATCGATGTTCCTGACAGCAGTTCGAACGAGGGGTCCTCGCCGAGCCCGTTTCGTCCGTCGGCGAGGATCGCGACTCCGGGCGCGGTGATGTCCGGCTTCAGGATGTCTCCGCCATCCGCCAGCACAGGTCCTCGTGAGGAGAACCCGGCCAGCTGCGGGGTGACCGGTGACGGCCGCCCCGTGGTGTTCCCGTCCTCGAATTCCGCGGTTGCGGCCTCCGTGTTCGCGTATGTGGACAGCGCCGTGTACGCATCGGCGTCCACATGGATCGTGGGCACCGCATGGACGTCGAGATCGACGGAGTTCGCCGTCGGGTTGGCGAGCACCATGGCGATGCCCCCGGCTCGTGCGACTTCCGCGGACTTCGCGACGCGGTCGACGATCCCTCGCTCGCACAGGACGATGGTGCCGGCCGTCTTGCCGGGGTCGAGGGAGTTCGGGCCGCACAGTCGAGGGTCGGTGGCGCCTTCCGCCGCGACGGCCGCTGCAGCCACCAGGCGGCCGGTCACCCCTTCCAGCTCGCCGATGCTGCCACCCGTGAACGCCTGCCCGTCGCCCGTGCGCACGGTCGCCTCGTAGCTCGGGATGGTACTGGCGGCGACCGTCGTGATCCACGGCGCCGCGTTGTCGACGGTGGATCCGCTCGGGCCGTCGTTGCCGGCCGACGCCGCGACGAAGATGCCGGCGGCAGCAGCGCCCAGGAACGCCTGGTCGGTCAAGGCGACCGTGCTGAGCGCCCCACCACCGCCGATGGAGTAGTTGATGACATCCACGCCGTCGGCCACGGCCGCGTCGATCGCAGCGAGCAGATCGCCGGTCATGCAGCCGTCGTCCGAAGGCGTCGGCCCGGTCCAGCAGGCCTTGTACATGACGACCTTGGCGGCGGGAGCAACGCCGGAGATCTCGCCGAGGTCTCGTCCCGCGACCGAGGCAGGCACGCCATGATTGCCGGCGGCGGTGCTCGCGGTGTGCGAGCCGTGTCCGTTGCCGTCGCGGGGCGAGACCACCTCACCCCGGTCCCCGCCGATGTAGTCCGCTCCGTAGCTGTCCGCGAAGTAGCGCGCGCCGATGAGCTTGGTCGAGCAGTCGTCCGCGTCGAACGTCTCGCCGGCCTGGCAGATGCCGCGGAACTGCGTGCCGTCCGCCTTGTCGAACACGATCGTGTCGCCATCGCGATAAGGCGCGTCGCCGGGTGTGGAAGTGAGCGGTTCGCCGGCGAATGAGGGGTTCTCGGGGGCGATGCCGGAGTCGATCACCCCGACCACCACGCCCTCGCCCGCGTCCTCGATGCCGCCGAGCGATGCCCACACGCCGTCGTCTCCGCTGAGCCCGATGTAGTCAGTGGAGGGCGTCGCGGTCTGCAGGTGCAGCAGCTCGTCCTTCACGATCGATGCCACGCGCGGATCCGCGGCGAGATCGGCTGCCTGCTCGGCGCTGAGCGCGCTCGCGAAGCCGTTCGTCGCCAGCGTGTACGACGTCACGATCTCGGCGTCGGCGTCCGCCGCGACGGCTTCCTGTTCTGCGCTGAGATGGTCGGCGTACGCGGCGGCCGCCTTGGCACGTGGGTTCAGGCTGTTGCCGTCCTCCGGCTGCGTGGCCCGGTACGACGGCAGCGACCCGCTGTACGTGGCGACGGGCGCGCCCTTGAGGGTGACGATGTAGCGGCCGCTCTCGAACTCGTCCGCGGGTGCGGCGAACGCCGGCGCCGTAGCGAGAGCGAGGCAGGAAGCAAGCGCGACGACCGCGGTGACAGCGGCGGCGCGACGGGGGGAGAAGGTCACAGATCGTCCTCGGGATCGCGAGGCCGGCCCCCGTGTGGGCCGGGCTTGGACCTCATTCTCAGAGGCCCCGTGCTCGCGGGGCTGGCCGAGTTCGGTCAATGGCCGCCAACGGCCACGTGGCGAAACACCGGTGTTACACCGGCGTTCAGATCCAGCCGCGGCGAGATGCTTCGACGCCGGCTTGGAAACGGTTCCCCGCACCGAGCACTGCCATCAGCTCCTGGCTGCGACGCCGAAGTGTGCGCGAGGAGATACCCAGCTGGCGCGCGATCGCGTCATCCTTCATCCCGACTGCCATGAACGTCAGGATGGAGAGGTCCTCGGCCGACGGCTGGCCCGCAAGTGAAGGCGGATAGCGGCGTGTCCTCTCGGGCAGGCCTCGGAGCGGGGCAGCGACTGCGAGGGGCACGGCGCGCTCCCACTCGTATTCGAACAGGCTCCGCAGCGCCGCGACCAGAGGAGGCGCCGAGGTGACGAGAGCCGTCACCTGTCCGGGCGACAGGCTGAGCGACACCAGCGCGACGCTGCTGTCCACGACCACGAGCTTGAGAGGCAGATCGTCGGTGATCCGGGACTGCTCGCCTTGGTCTGCGAGGGCGGAGACCTCTTCCCAGGTGGCTCCCTCATCGAAGCTCGACACGGTGTAGATGGCGCGCCACAGAACGCCCCGCGCGAGGACCGCGGATTCGAACGGATCGAACGACGCCGCCACGTACGGCGGCCGGTCGAATGCGAGAAACTCCGCCTTCGCCTGGTGCTGCAGGCGCGCGTACCAGCCCGCCACCGCGTCCGGGTCCGTCACGAACAGGCTCTGCGGCTCATCCGCGGACGACGCGGTGGCCGCGTCGAAGTGCTCAGCGAGCACCGGGATGCTGTCGCGCAGCCGTTGTCCTCGTTCGGTGAGCTGCTGGGCGAGAGAGCGGACCGCGAAGCGGGGGTCCACGGCGGAATACTCGGGATCCTCCGACTCCAAGCGGGTGACGAGGCCCGCCGACCGCAGCCGTTCGAGACACGTGAGGGCAGTCGCCTCGTCCGTCTGGACCCGGGTCGCGATGTCTGCGACCCGCACGCGACCTTCCATCAGCACCGCGAGATAGACGCCTTCGCCGAGGGCGTCCACACCGGGCAGGTCGAGCGGGCTTGCGTTCGATGCCGCCCACCCGTCGCTCATTGCCCGAGCCTAACCCGGCCGGCGTCTGGCATCGCGCCGCGCTCCGAGGGCTCTGCTGGCGGAGCGAAAGGCATGACCGTGCGACGCATCGTCCGAGCGACCGCTGACGAGTTCTCGACATCCGTCGTACGGCCTCGGCGCGCGAGGGTCTAGCTTCGGAAGCGGCCCGCCTTGCGCGCGGACCGCGAATCGCGAGAGGTGGGAACGATGACACAGGACGAACCGGCGGATCTGACGGGGACCGCTGACGAGCGTGCCGCCAGATTGGTCCAGCTGGAGACCGCGGGCCGGACGCTGACCGCAGAGTGGCTCCGTCGACAGCTCGCCTCGGCACTCGCGGACTGGGCGGCAGATGAGACCCAGCTCGACATCGTGATCGAATCGCGCGTGGACTACTGACGGGATCCGATCCGAGAGGGCCGGCGTCAGTCCAGCAGCAGCGCGGGCTCCTCGAGGATCGATGCCACGTCCGCGATGAAGCGCGACATGCCGTCGCCGTCGACCACGCGGTGGTCGAACGAGCCCGCGACGGTCGTGACCCAGCGGGGGCGCACCTCGCCGTCGACGACCCACGGCTTCTGGCGGATGGTGCCGAGCGCCACGATGCCGGCCTCGCCGGGGTTGATGATCGGGGTGCCCGCGTCCATGCCGAACACGCCGATGTTGGTGATCGTGATGGTGCCGCCGTGCTGGTCGGCGGGCGTCGTCTTGCCCTCGCGCGCGGTGAGCGTGAGCTTCTCGAGCGCACGGGCGAGCTCCCGCATCGACAGGTCCTGTGCGTCCTTGATGTTGGGAACCAGCAGGCCGCGCGGCGTGGCCGCGGCGATGCCGAGGTTCACGTAGTTGCGCACGCGGATCTCGGCGCCGCCCTCGACATCGACCCACGCGGCGTTCACCATCGGGGTGCGGCGGGCGGCCCAGATCACGGCGCGCGCCATGATGAGCAGCGGTGACACCTTGATGTCGGCGAAGTCCGGCGACGTCTTGAGCCGCTTGACGAGCTCCATGGTGCGGCTGGCATCGACGTCGGTCCACACCGACACGTGCGGCGCGGAGTAGGCCGACTGCACCATTGCCGACGACGTGGCCTTGCGCACGCCCCGCACGGCGATGGTCTCCTCGCGGCCGGCGGCGTCGGGCGCGGGCGTCGACGGAGCGACCGTGGCCGGCCCGGTCGCGGGGGCGGGCGCGGAAACGGGGATCGTCTCCTCGCGCACGCGGCCCCACTCCGGGGTCTCGATGTTTCGGAAGACGCTCGCCTGCGACGCGTGCCGCACGACGTCCTCGCGGGTCACCTCGCCGGCGGGGCCGCTGGGAGCGACCGCTGACAGATCCACGCCGAGATCGCGCGCGAGCTTGCGGATCGGCGGCTTCGCGATGACCCCGACAGATGCCGCGACCCGCTGCTCGGCCGGGACCGCCGGCTTGCGCCGCCGCGACTGGACGTGCCCGCCCGTGCCGTAGCCGACGAGCACCGCGCCGTCGCCCGCCGCCTCGGCGGGCTCGCCGTGCTCCGACTGTCCGACGGTCGCCGGGGGCGCAGCATCCGTCTCCGATGCGATCGTGATGATCGCCGCACCGACGTTCACCGTCTCGCCTTCGGCGGCGAGCAGGTCGCCCACGGTGCCGGCGAACGGCGACGGCAGCTCGACGAGGGACTTGGCGGTCTCGATCTCGACGAGCACGTCGTTGACGGCGACGCTGTCGCCGGGGCCGACGCGCCACTGCACGATCTCGGCCTCGGTGAGGCCTTCGCCGACATCGGGGAGGACGAACGTCTGGGTGCTCATGTCATGTCCTTTCGGCCTTCGGCTGACCGCGAGACTGGGTCGGGCGGCCGAGACTGCGGATTTCACCCGCAGTCTCGGCGGTCCACTGCAGTCTCACGGAAACCAAGGGTCAGTAGGCGAGGGACCGGTCCACGGCCTCGAGGATGCGGTCGGCGTCGGGGAGATAGGCGCCCTCGAGCTTGGCGGGCGGGAAGGGCACGTCGAAGCCCGACACGCGCAGGACGGGGGCCTCGAGCGCGTAGAAGGCGCGCTCCATGACGGTCGCTGCGACCTCGGAGCCGAGCGAGGTGAACCCGGGTGCCTCCTGCGCGTAGACCATCCGGCCGGTGCGGCGGACGGAGTCGAGGATCGGGCCGTAGTCCACCGGCGACAGCGAGCGCAGGTCGACCACCTCGACGCTCGTGCCCTCGGACTCGGCGAGCGCGGCGGCTTGGAGCATCGTGGTCACCATCGCGCCGTGGCCGACGAGGGTGACGTCGGTGCCTCGGCGCACGACCCGCGACGCGTGCAGGGGCAGCGCGCGCGCCGACGTGTCGACCTCGCCCTTCTGCCAGTACTTGCTCTTCGGCTCGAGGAAGATCACCGGGTCGGGCGAGGCGATGGCGTCCTGGATCATCCAGTAGCCGTCGTTCGGCGTCGACGGGCTCACGACCCGCAGGCCGGCCGTGTGCGTGAAGTACGCCTCGGGGCTCTCCTGGTGATGCTCGACGGCGCCGATGTGCCCGCCGTACGGGATGCGGATGACGACGGGCATCTGCAGCGCGCCCTCGTGCCGGTTGGTGAGCTTCGCGAGCTGCGTCGTGATCTGGTCGAAGGCAGGGAACACGAACCCGTCGAACTGGATCTCGACGACCGGCCGGAAGCCCGCCATCGCCAGTCCGATCGCGGTGCCGACGAGCCCCGACTCCGCGAGGGGTGTGTCGAGCACGCGCTGCTCGCCGAACTCGGCCTGCAGCCCCTCGGTCACACGGAACACGCCGCCGAGCTTTCCGATGTCCTCGCCCATGAGGAGGACGCGGTCGCTGCCGGCGAGCGCCGCACGCAGGCCGGCGTTGATCGCACGGCTGAAGGGCATGGTCTGGACAGCGGGGGCGGCGCTGTCGGTGGCCGCCGCGGCGGTGGTCGTCGACGTGGTCACGATGCGCCTCCTTCGAAGGATGCCTCGTAGTCGGCGAGCCACTGCCGCTGCTCGTCGATGAGCGGGTGCTGCTCGGAGTACACATGCGCGAACATGTCGTCGCGGTCGAGGCCGCCCAGTGCGTTCGTGCGGGTGCGGACGTCGTCGGCGAGCGCCTGCGACTCGGCATCCACATCCGCGAAGAACGCGTCGGATGCCCCCTTCCCGACCAGGAACGCCTTCATCCGCGCGATCGGATCGCGGCGACGCCACCATTCCTCCTCGTCCGAGGTGCGGTACTTGGTGGGATCGTCGCTCGTGGTGTGGGCGCCCAGGCGGTACGTCATCGCCTCGATCGCCTGCGGTCCGCCGCCGGCACGCGCCTGGTCGAGTGCGGTGCGGGTCACGGCCCAGCTCGCGAGCACGTCGTTGCCGTCGATCAGGGTGCTCGGCATGCCGTACCCCTCGCCGCGCTTGTACAGCGGCGAACGCGACTGCGTGGCGACGGGCACCGAGATCGCCCACTGGTTGTTCTGCAGGAAGAACACCTCGGGTGTGCGATAGCTGTTCGCGAACACCATCGCCTCGTGCACGTCGCCCTGGCTGGACGCGCCGTCGCCGTAGTAGACGATGACGGCCTCGTCGCGGTCGGGATCGCCGGTGCCGCAGCGCCCGTCGAAGACGAGCCCCATCCCGAAGCCCGTGGCGTGCAGCGTCTGCGAGCCGAGGACGAGCGTGTAGATGTGCGTGTTGCCGTTCTTCGGGTCGGTCGGGTCCCACCCGCCGTGCGTCAGTCCGCGCATCACGCGGATGATGTCTATCGGATCGACGCCGCGGATCTTCGTGACGACGTGCTCGCGATACGACGGGAAGAGGTGGTCCTGCGCACGTGCGGCGCGGGCCGAGCCGACCTGCGCGGCCTCCTGGCCGTGGCTGGGCGGCCAGAGGGCGAGCTGGCCCTGGCGCTGCAGGTTGGTCGCCTGCACGTCGAAGGCGCGGATGACGGCCATGTCGCGGTAGAAGGTCTCGAGATCGGCGTCGCTGAGACTCTCGACGGCCGCCCGATAGGGTTCCGCGGCAGGGCTCGGCGCGAACGTTCCGTCCGCTTCCAGAAACCGCACCAGGGCGGCGTCGTCGACCGGGATCATGAACTCACGCTATCTCTCCGTGCATGCGCGATTCTGCATGCGTTCGACAACGGATGCCGCAATCCTCCGCACGCGATCGACAATCGCATCGACGCTCATCCTTCACGCTGAGCAGCGACCGTCGCTGCGATCCGCAGCACCTTCTCGACGGATTCCTCCTCGCCGACCGAGATGCGGATGCCGTCACCGGCGAACGGGCGCACGATCAGGCCCGCCTCCTCGAACGTGGCCGCGAACGCCGTCGTCTGCTCCCCGGCAGGCAGCCACACGAAGTTGCCCTGCGCCGCGGGGACGTTCCAGCCGGCCTCGCGGAGACCCTCGGCGAGGCGATCACGGCGGTCGGCGATGACCCGTACCCGCGCGAGCAGCTCCTCCTCGGCGTCGAGGCTCGCGAGCGCGGCCTCCTCGCCGTGGGCGGTGACCGACAGCGGGATCGCGGTGCTGCGGGCGGCGTCGAGCACGCGCGGGTGCCCGATCGCGTAGCCGACGCGCAGCGCGGCGAGACCGTAGGCCTTCGAGAAGGTGCGCAGCACGACGACGTTCGGGCGATCCGACCCGCCGAGCACCCGCAGCCCGTCGACGGACTCGGGGTCGGTGACGAACTCGGCGTACGCCTCGTCGAGGATGACGAGCACGTCGGACGGCACCTTCTCGACGAAGGCGTCGAACTCGGCCTGCGTGACGATCGGGCCGGTCGGGTTGTTGGGGCTGCACACGATGATCGCGCGGGTGCGGTCGGTGATCGCGGCGGCCATCGCGTCGAGATCGTGACGGGCGCCCTCGGCGAGCGGCACCTGCACGGCCCTGGCGCCCGCGACGACGGCGAGCCAGGGGTAGGCCTCGAACGAGCGCCACGCGTAGATGACCTCGTCCCCGGGACCGGATGTCGCGAGCACGAGCTGCGCGAGGATCGAGACGCTGCCCGCGCCGATGTGGACGGAGTCGGCGCCGACCCCGAACCGTTCGGCCAGCCGCTCCCGCAGACGTGCGGCCGTGGCATCCGGATACCGGTTCAGCGCCGAGGCGTTGCGCACCCGCTCGAGCACGCCCGGCAGCGGGTCGAACGGGTTCTCGTTGCTCGACAGCTTGAACGCGTCTGCGCCGGCCTGCCTGCCCTGCTTGTACGGAGGCAGAGCAGCGACTTCCGGGCGCACGCGAACGGGGATCTGGGGAGGGTCGGTCACGCCCCGAGTCTACGAGCGAGACGCGACAGGTGTCTCGAGCGTCCTGCCCGCCAGCGCGATGTCCGGCCGGGGACGTCGACGGCCGGGCACCGGGCGGTCGACGGCCCGGACCGGGCATTGGCGGCGCCGCAGCGCCGTGGAAGACTGGGCGGACTATGGGCTTCCTCATCCGCGTGGTCATCAACGCCTTCGCGATCTGGGTCGTCACCCTGATCCCGGCGCTCCAGGTCTCGGTCATCCCGTTCCCGCCAGGCGAGACCCTCCAGCTGATCCTGACGCTGCTGATCGTCGCCGCGATCTTCGCGCTCGTGAACACGATCATCGGCACGGTCATCAAGGTGCTGGCGTTCCCGCTCTACATCCTGACCCTGGGTCTCATCGGCCTCCTCATCAACGCGTTCCTGCTGTGGCTCACCGCATGGTTCACGAGCTTCTGGAACTGGGGCCTGCGGGTCGAGGACTTCTGGTGGGGCGTCGTCGCGGCCGTCATCATCACCCTCATCAACTGGGTGGTCGGCATCTTCATCCGCCCGCGCAAGGACTGACTCAGCCCGCACGGCGCGTCGCCGCATACTCGGTCACCCAGACGGATTCGGCGCCCGCGAGATCGGCGAACACGTCACGCAGCGCCCCGACCCGCGGATCGGCCGAGGCGTCGACGAGCGCGGCCGTCTCGGCGTAGGCCGTGAGCCGGTGCGCCGGCAGCCGGGGCTCATCCGCGCCGACATCGGGGTCGAAGACCCGCTCGGCGACGAAGCTCCCCGGCGCGCCGACCGCGGCGGCGTGGCCGCCCCCGGCCAGTCCGGCCACCGGATCGTCGGTGTGCCGCAGCGTCACGCTGAGCGTTGCGCCGCCGACGTCGGCGTCGACGGGCGACCCGATCGAGACCAGCGTCCGCGTGTCGTAGCCGCCCTCCAGCGCGAGGTGCGCGCCGATCATCGCTCCCTGCGAGAACCCGAACACGTGCACCGCGTCGCCCGGCCGCACGCCCGCCTGCTCGAGGGCGAGCTCGGTGGCCGCGTACGAGTCCGACGCCTCGCCCGCGTACAGCTCGAGGTTGGACGCGTTGTCCCACGGGTCGTCGCCTCCGACGTCGAACGACTGCATGCCGGCGAGGTACACCGCGTACTGCCGCGACCCGTCGGGCATCGTGTACCGCTCGACACGCACCCGCGCATCGCCGGCACCCGGCATCCGCTCGGTCACGGCGGCCAGGCTCCGTGGCGCCACGGCCGCCGGCGAGCGGGATGGCGGGGTTCCGGCCCCGACCGCGGCACCGGCCGCGCCGACGACCGTCGGCGCGGGTGTGACGGGCGTCACTGCGATCGGGCCGGCCGTGCCCGAAAGCCGAGCATCCCTCGCCAGCCGCCCCGCGCCCGCGGCCCCGACGACGGCCGCGCCGCCCAGCGTGAGGAGCCCCGCGGCGCCGCCGACCACGATCGAACCGGGATCGCTGACCTCGCCGCCTGCCGCCACGCCCCACTCGGTCGCCTGCCGTACAAGCTCGGACGGCCACATCACGGCGCGTTCGAACTGCGCCCCGAGCGCCATCCGCCAGGCGTCCGGGTGCGCGTCGACCAGCGCGGTCATGCGGGCGTCGAGGCGCTGCGCCCGGGCGGTGTCGCCGGCGAGCACGGCGAGCCGATGTTCGGCCTCGATCTCCACCATCTCGTACGCGTAGGCGGCTTCCCGCAGAGCCGCGGCGATCTCGTCGGCTTCGGACTGCACCGCATCGAGCTTCGTGGCGAGGACGGATGCCGCGGCCCGGGCGTCGGCGGTGTGCTCGGGGAGCGTCGCCAGGTCGGCGCGAAGCGAGCCGAGTCGCGCAGCGATCGCCCCGAGCTCCTCGCGGGCGGCGTCGAAGCGGACCGCCGCCGCGCAGAGCGTCGCGGTGTCGACGGCGACCGCGCCCCCACCGCGGATCTGCAGTCCGTCGTCGACCCGCGGCCAGTGCTCGGCGAGCAGACCGATGACGCCTTCGTTCGGTCCGAGGCGTCCCACTTCCGGCGCCAGGTCGGGGTGGTGAAGGTCGGGGCCGGGCGTCGTGTCGCTCATCGCCGGGCCCCGGGGAACAGGCCGGGGAAGGACTCCGCGAAGGCGGCACGGTCCTGCGCCTGCGCCACGTCGTACCGGGCCGTCTCGGCCAGGCACGCGAGCCCCGAGACGTCGCCGGCCCACAGGGTCGCCCGATCGTGGTACGCGGTCGCGGCCTTGGCCTGCCAGTGGACGGCATCGGCGAGACCGCGGGCGACGACCGCGGCATCCATGATCCGGTCGATGAGTCGCGCGAGCTCGCGGGCCGCCTGGGCCAGCTGGAGGGATGCCGCTGCGGCGGTCGGGTCAACGAGTGTCACCCGTCGATCGTCGCGGGGCGGGCGCTGCCGTCGGCTGCGCCGGCCGCGATCTGTTCACAGCGAACGCCCCGCCCCGCATGTGGAGGAGGGGCGCCGTTCCGACGCGGAACGGCGCCCCTCCGGGCGCACCGCCGGGGATTACCGGCCCACGACCACCTCGGCCGTGTCGGTCGCGGTGTTGCCCGCAGCATCCGTCGCCGTCCAGGTGAAGCGGTAGACGGCGCCGAACACGGCCTTCACCTCGAAGGTGTCGTCATCGACCTGGGTCCACGATGCCCGCGCTCCGGTGTCGCTCACCTCGGTGAGTTCGACACTCACCTCGCCGCGGTCATCGGCCGCGTCGATCGTGAACTCGATCGTGCGCATCCCGTTGTTCGGCGGCCACACCAGCTCCGGATCGGCGGTCACCTCGATGGTCGGGGCCGTCGTGTCGGGCGTCAGGTTCAGCCCGACGATCACCGGGTCGTGGTCGCTCGAGCGGTACGGGTCGGGCGCGTACAGCGCGTCCTGTGCCGGCTGCTTGAACGACATGTCGTAGTCGATCAGACTCGGCTCGTCGGAGTTGATGTGCCACGCCTCGACACCCGACACGTCCGCGGTGAGTGCGGGCTGCGCGAGCGCGTAGTCGAGATAGCCCAACTGGCCGTCGAACACGTACGAGTACGCGTGCTCGCCGTTGAACTGCTTCTCCAGGTCGGTGAAGCCACCCGCGACGAACGCGTCGATCGAGTCCTCGTGGTCGTACGAGTTGAGGTCGCCGATCACGATCGCGCGGCCGTCGGGCGCCACGGTCGTGTTCAGCCAGTTCGTGAGCGCCTTGGCCGCTGCCGTGCGGGACGCGCTGCAGTTGCCCTGGCCATCCTTGAGGTCGGGGCTCTCGGCGCACGCCGAGCCCTTCGACTTCAGGTGGTTGACCGACACGACGAACTCGTCGCCCGACGCGCTCGCCGCGAACCGCTGCGTGAGCCCCGGACGATGGCGATCGTCCGACCAGGTCGGGTCGACCGCGCTCGTCATCAACTGGTACCCGCCCACCGGTGTCACCGTCGACGGCTTGTAGATGAGCGCCGTGGCGATGGCGTCCGTGCCGATGACACCGGTGGTCACCGGAACGTAGGTGCCTGCGCCGACCTTCGCGTTGAGCGCGTCGGCGAGCGCCTTCACCGCTGTGCCGTTGTTCTCGATCTCGAGGAGCCCGAACACGTCGGCGTCGATGTCGGCGAGCGCCGCCACGATCTTGTCCTGCTGGCGCTGGAACTCCTCCTCCGAGTCGGCGCCCCGAGTGCGGTCGTCGTCGCGGTCGTTGGTCGGGGTGGGGTCGATGGTGGTGAAGTAGTTCAGCACGTTGAAGCTCGAGATCTTCAGGTCGCCGCCCACGTCGGGCACGCCGGTCCGCGCGTTGGCGAGCGTGAAGTCGGCCCCCTCGGTCGGTTGCACCCCCCACGTGTCGAAGCGGTAGTCGAGCACGCCGTTGGCGTTCTGAACCAGGTCGCCGCTGCGGAACGAGTGCTCGAGCGTGAACACCGCGCCGTCCGGGTGGAGGGCCGGATCGGGGTTCTGACTGCCGCGACCGTCGTCCAGCGTGATGCTGTTCTCGAGGTTCGCCGCGGCGAGGGCGTTGGCCGCCGCCCCGGGCTCGACGACCGCCGTCGGCTGGTCGAGGCGCCCGTTCGTGAGCGTGATCGTGCCGAAGCGGCCGTACTCGAACGTCTCGCCGATCGCGAGGTTCTGCGGGAGCGTCACGTACGTGCCCTCGAGCGCCTCGCGCTGCGCGGTCGTCGCCGGGAGGGTGAGCTCCGCCGCCGTCGGAAGCGCCTGGCCGGTCGCACACACCTCGACGTCGCCCGCTACGACCTGGGTGAGGCCGTAGTACTCCGCGACCTCGCCCGCGACGCTGACGCTGTCGCCGGGGTTCACCGCCGCGCCGCCGGGCGCATAGACGAAGATGCCGTCCGACGTCGCCGGGTCGCCGTCACCGGCGTCCTGCACGTAGTAGCCGTCGTACCCGCCGGTCTGGAAGTCGCCCACGACGACGCCTTCGATCAGCACGTCCTGTCCCTGGATCGGCGACGCGGCGCCAGAACCCTGCACCGACCCGATCGTGACCGGCGTGGCCGCGCAGTCCGCCACCGGCTCCGGATCCGGGTCAGAAGGCGTCAGGTGCCAGCCGAGGCCGTCGAAGGTGTCGGTTGCGTAGCCGCTCCACTCGACAGCAGGGTCGAACGGGTTCGTGCCGTCGGCGTCGCCGACCCCGACCCCGGCGTTGCGGCGCAGGCTGTTGTCGGCGGTGGAGGTGAGTCCGGTGCCCCACTCGGTGCCGGGGTCGGCGCCGACCTGGCCGATGACATCGACGGCAGCGGTTCCCTTGACCAGCGCGACGGCGTCGTCGCCGTTGAAGAGCCCTGAGGCGGTGGTCTGGTCGGCCTGCGCGAGGATCGCGGGCGCCGCGGACGCGTGAGCGAACACGAAGACGTCGCCCGGGGCGACCGTGCCGGTGAGGTCGGCCGTGAAGCCGGCAGTCGCACCGCCGTTGAAGAACACCTGCAACTTGTAGCCGGCGGCCGCGAGGTCGACCGCCTGGGTCGACGGGTTGTAGATCTCGATCGCCTTGTTGTTCGACAGGCCCTCGACGTACTCGCTGATGAGCAGATCGCCGGATGCTGCGGCCGCGGGCGCCGCGGATGCGACGACTCCTCCGGCGGCGAGCGCCGCCGCCGCTATCGCGGCGGCGATGGGACGGTGTGCTGGGGACACGAAACCTCCACAGGATGACGGCGGTCTGTGGACCGCGCATGGAAAAGGGGCGGCGTGGTCGCCGCCCATTCGTCACAAGCTAGGGGAGCAGCATCCGTCATCGGAAGACCCCCGGGCGGAGAACTCCTTAACGTTCGGTATCGCCGCGGTCCAGAATGGGACCCATGACCGCGACCGACGCGACGCCCTTCCGCGTCGTGTTCGTGTGCACCGGCAACATCTGCCGGTCGCCGATGGCGGAGGTGGTGTTCCGGGACTTCGCGGATGCCTCGGGGCTGGGCGCTCGCGTCGCCTCGACGAGCGCCGGCACCGGCGACTGGCACGTCGGCGAGCAGGCGGATCTGCGGACCATCGAGGCGCTCGAGCGCGCAGGCTACGACGGCAGGCACCACCGCGCGCGGCAGTTCACGCACGCGGACTTCGCGCGCAGCGATCTGGTCGTCGCGCTCGACCGGAGCCACGAGAGGATCCTGCGCGGATGGGCCCGCACCGAGGGCGACGCCGACAAGATCGCGTTACTGCTGTCGTTCGATCCGGCGGCCCGCACGATGGACGTGCCGGACCCGTACTATGCCGGGCCCGGAATGTTCGACGAGGTGCTCGGTATGATCGAGAGCGCGAGCCGGGCGCTCTTCCGGCAACTCGAACCCGCCATCCGCCCGGTGTGAACACGCCGGATCGACGGTCGTCTTCTCCGAGACCGACGGGAGCCCCCATGACCTCTCTGCCTCCTCAGCCCCTCAGCCCCCTCGACGGGCGCTACCGTCCCGCCGTCGGCGAGCTCGGCGAATACCTTTCGGAAGCCGGCCTGAACCGCGCCCGCGTCGAGGTCGAGGTGGAGTGGCTCATCGCCCTCACCGACCGCTCGCTGTTCGGCACGTCGCCCCTCGCCGAGGCCGACAAGGAGCGCCTGCGCGCGCTGTACCTCGAGTTCGGGCAGTCCGAGATCGACTGGCTCGCCGAGAAGGAGTCGGTCACCCGCCACGACGTCAAGGCCGTCGAGTACCTGGTGCGCGATCGCCTCACGGCTCTCGACCTCGACGCGATCGCCGAGCTGACCCACTTCGCATGCACCAGCGAGGACATCAACTCCACGTCCTACGCGCTCACGGTGCAGCGCGCCGTGCAGCGCGTGTGGCTGCCGAAGCTGCGGGCCGTCATCGCAGCGCTCACCGAGCTCGCGGTGAACCACCGCGACGCCGCGATGCTCTCGCGCACGCACGGCCAGCCGGCGACGCCGTCGACCATGGGCAAGGAGCTCGGCGTGTTCGCGTGGCGCCTGGCCCGCGTCGCCGACCAGATCGAGGGCGGCGAGTACCTCGCGAAGTTCTCGGGCGCCACCGGCACGTGGTCCGCCCATCTCTCGGCCGCTCCGGACGTGGACTGGCCCGAGGTCTCGCGTGCCTTCATCGAGGGCCTCGGTCTCGACTTCAACATCCTGACCACCCAGATCGAGTCGCACGACTGGCAGGTCGAGCTGTACGACCGCGTCCGTCACGCCGGTGGAATCCTGCACAACCTCGCCACCGACATCTGGACGTACATCTCGATCGGCTACTTCACGCAGATCCCGGTGGCCGGCGCGACCGGCTCTTCGACGATGCCGCACAAGATCAACCCGATCCGCTTCGAGAACGCCGAGGCGAACCTCGAGATCTCGGGCGGCCTGCTCGCGACGCTGTCGCAGACGCTCGTCACGAGCCGCCTGCAGCGCGACCTCACCGACTCGACGACGCAGCGCAACATCGGCGTGGCCTTCGGGCATTCGCTCCTCGCCCTCGACAACCTGCAGCGGGGGCTCAAGGAGATCTCCCTCGCCGAGGACGCGCTGCTGGCCGACCTCGACGCGAACTGGGAGGTGCTCGCCGAGGCGATCCAGACCGTCGTGCGGGCCGAGATCGCTGCCGGCCGCTCGCAGATCAGCGACCCGTACGCGCTGCTCAAGGACCTCACCCGCGGCCGCCGTGTCGGCGCTCCCGAACTCGCCGAGTTCGTGCGGGGCCTCGACATCGGCGACGAGGCGAAGGAGCGCCTGCTCGCCTTGACGCCTGCGACGTACGACGGCCTCGCCTCGAAGCTGGTCGACGAGCTCGGCTGACCCGTCGGGGCCGGAAGCCCTCACAGACTTCGCAGACCATCACCGAACTCGCAGGGATCGAGCCAAGACCTGCGAGATCCGTGCGATTCTGCGAAGTCTGTGTGCCTTCGGGGCGTAGGGGTCAGGCCTTCGGATCACCGGATGCCGCGGCATCCGGCTTGTCGCCGTGCTCGGGGCCGTCGGAGTCGTCGTCGAAGAGCACCGGCTTGTCGATCTGCTTCGTCACCTGCGCGGGGTCGACCGCGAGCAGCAGCAGCGACACGACGAGCAGCACGGCGATGAAGCTGATGCCGGCGATCACGAGGGCCGTGACGACCGCGCGCTCGGCCTCGCCGGGTGCGCGCTGCTGGAAGAAGCCCATCGACACGAGGGTCACGATGCCCGCGAACAGGGCTGCCGCGAAGGCGAGCCCGAGCAGCTGCAGGGGCTTCATGAGGTCGCGGCGGGTGGGGCTTTCGTGGCTCACGCGGAGTCCTTCTGCGGGGTGGGATCGGCGGACGCGGACGCCTCCGCCGTGATGTCGGGGGTGTCTTCGGCATCCGCGGGGCGCGGCGAGAAGCCGGCGATGCCGAGGTACACCGCGACGATGGCGGCGTACCCGCCGAACAGGCCGACGCCGATCGTGATGCCGGTGAGGGTGAACGTGGCGTGCGCCTCGTCGATCGTGTAATCCAGCGCGTACGCGGGCTGCACGAACAGCAGCGCGATGCCGAGGAGGATCGTCAGGGCGCCGACGACGGCCGCATCGCGGCTCTCGGAGCGGGGGCCGACGACCGCGGCGGGACGCGCATCGGCGACGCCGGGCACGATCTCGCGACGCTCGCGACGGCCGAGGAGGCCGCGCCAG
The DNA here is from genome assembly GCF_019511645.1 of Microbacterium ureisolvens. Taxonomy (GTDB): domain Bacteria; phylum Actinomycetota; class Actinomycetes; order Actinomycetales; family Microbacteriaceae; genus Microbacterium; species Microbacterium ureisolvens_A. Next base: position 84,959 of record NZ_JAEUAX010000003.1, read on the forward strand.
CCCGCGATGAGCTCGATGACGCCGCTGATGAGGGCCCACGCGATCACGATGACGAAGTACCCGGTGACGGTGCGCAGCGGGTAGAGGCCGCTCGCCATGCCCGCCACGATGGCGACGCCGCCGAGCGCGGCCGAGGGCCAGCGCAGACCCTTCGGGTAGACGAGCCATACCGCGAGCAGCAGCACGAGCCCCGTCGCGATGGTGAAGCCGCTGAACACCGAGCTGCCGACCATGGCGGAGTGGTCGGGCGAGAACGTGATCATGAGCGCAGCGAGCGCAGCGAAGGCGGCGCGCGCGAGCTGCACGTGGCGCACGGCGAACGTGCGGGAATCGGCTGAGGTCACGGTGATCCTGCGGAGCGGCGGGTTCTCAGAAGTGAGAACGGATGCCCCCAGTCTACGTCCGTCGCGGCTGAGAGCTTCCGGGCACGATCCGCCCTGTCACTCCAGGGTGTCGAGGATCGCGGTGAGCAGCTCGAAGGTGGTCAGCGGCGAGATGATCGCGAACCGCAGCACGGGCTCGCCGGCGTGGGAGCTGGGCACCACGAATGCGTGCTGCTCCTCGAGCAGGCGATCCGACCACGCCTCGTAGTCGGCGAGGGTCCATCCCTCACGACGGAACACCACGACCGACAGCTGCGGGTCGCGCACGAGCGACAGTGCGCCGCGCGACTCGATCTCGTCGGCGATGCGCCGGGCGAGGTCGATGCCGTACTCGATGGTGGCGCGGTACTGGTCGGTGCCGTGGGTGGCGAGCGAGAACCACATCGGCAGGCCCCGCGCGCGGCGGGTGAGCTGGATGGCGAGGTCCGACGGGTTCCAGTCGGGCTTGCCGGTGAGCGTGTCGAGGTACTCGGCCTTCTGCGTGTGGGCCGCCAGCGCCAGGGCGGGCTCCCGGTAGATGAGCGCACACGCGTCGAAGGGGGCGAACAGCCACTTGTGCGGATCGACGATGACCGAGTCCGCGAGCTCGACGCCCGCGAACACGGGTCGCATCCTCTCGACGAGCATCGCCGCGAGGCCGTACGCGCCGTCGACATGGAACCAGATGCCGCGTTCGCGCGCGACGGCCCCGACGCTCGCGATGTCGTCGACGATGCCGAAGTTGGTCGTGCCCCCGGTGGCGACCACCGCGAACACCGCGTCACCGTACTCGTCGAGCACGCGCTCGACGGCGTCGCCGTGCAGGCGCCCGTTCGCGTCGACCTCGGCCGTGGCGACGTCGACGTCCATGACCGCCGCGGCCGAGGCGATCGACGAGTGCGCTTCGGCGCTGCACACCACGACCCACCGCGGCGGAGTCGCGCGCCCCTCGTCGGCGGCGCGCCGGCGCGCAGCATCCCGAGCCGTCACCAACGCCGAGAGGTTGCCGATCGTGCCGCCCTGTACGAAGACGCCCCCAGCCCCGGCAGGCAGGTCGAACTCCTTCGCGAGCCAGTGCAGCACCTCGTTCTCGGCGTACACGGCGCCGGCCCCCTCCACCCACGAGCCTCCGTAGATGGCGGATGCGGAGACCACCACGTCGAACGCGAGCGAGGCCTTGCTCGGGGCCGAGGGGATGAACGACAGGTACCCGGGGTGGTCGGTCGACACGCACGCGGGGGCGAGGACGTTCTCGAACAGAGCGATCGCCCGCCGCGAGCCGATGCCCTCGGGCGTGATCGAACCGGACGCCAGCCGCTCCAGGTCGCGGGGGGTCTTCGGCTTGTCGAGCGGCACATCCTCGTACAGCGCGCGGCGCCGCGCGTACTCCAGCACGTCCTCGACGGTGTGACGGGTGTCGGCCGAGATGGCGTGCATCTGCTCGGGGGCGCTGGGCGAGGTCATGGGGTGCTCCTGCCGATCGGGTGACACCTCACGCTAGAGGGGTGGAGGGCCGCCGTTCAAGGGCGCGCACGCCGCGGCCGGGGCATCGCAACATGGTGCAACGTGCGCGCGCCTAGCCTCGGATCAGAGGGCGGCGAACGCCCGCCCCAGGGAAGTGATATCGATGACGATCCTGACCGACTCGCACGCTGCCCACGCCGCCGCGGCCCCCACGGGAACGATGCGCGCCGCCGTCGTGACCGCGCCCGACCGGGCCCTCGAAGTGCGCGACGTGCCCGTGCCCACACCCGGACCCGGCCAGGCGCTGGTGAAGGTGCTGACCACCGGCGTGTGCCACACCGACCTCCATGCGGCCCGCGGCGACTGGCCCGTCGCGCCGAAGGCCGACCTCATCCCGGGGCATGAGGGGTACGGCCGTGTCGTCGCCCTCGGCGACGGCGTGACCTCGCTCGCGATCGGCGACCTCGTCGGCAACGCGTGGCTGTGGAGCGCCTGCGGCGTCTGCGAGTTCTGCCGCACCGGATGGGAGACCCTGTGCCCCGACCAGCAGAACGGCGGCTACTCGGTCGACGGCAGCTTCGGCGAGTACATGCTCGTCGACGAGCGCTTCGCCGCCCGCATCCCCGAGGGTGCCGACCCCGTCGAGGTCGCCCCGATCCTCTGCGCGGGCGTCACCGTCTACAAGGGACTCAAGATGACCGAGGCCCGGCCCGGCCAGTGGATCGTGATCTCGGGGATCGGCGGCCTGGGCCACATCGCGGTGCAGTACGCCCGCGCGATGGGCCTGCGCGTCGCCGCCGTCGACATCGATGACGCCAAGCTGGAGCTCGCCCGCCGGCACGGCGCCGAGCTTACGGTCAACGCGCTCACCCAGGACCCTGCCGCCGTCGTCCAGGAGCGCACCGGCGGCGCGCACGGCGTGCTCGTCACCGCGGTGCACCCGCAGGCCTTCGGCCAGGCGCTGGGTGTCGCCCGCCGCGGCGCGACCATCGTCTTCAACGGTCTCCCGCCCGGGGATTTCCCCGCGGACATCTTCGACATCGTGCTCCGCGCGATCACGATCCGGGGATCGATCGTCGGCACGCGCCAGGACATGATCGAGGCCCTGGATTTCTACGCGCGCGGTCAGATCCACCCGACCGTCGCGGTGGAGTCGATCGACGACATCAACGACATCTTCGAGCGCATGGAGCACGGCAAGATCGACGGCCGCATCGTGATGCGGTTCGAGTGACACCGACGGGGTGACGCGGGAGAACAGGGGCGGGGCGGATGCCTCGCCCCTGTGTCTTGCCGTTCGCGACGATCGAGCACGAATGGAGAAGCGGCGCCGAGACCGCGTCGGTAGCGTGAGGCTCACGGGACGCGACGGCGCCCACGAGCGTGAGGAGAGCATCATGGCGAAGACGACATCGGACGGCCTGTCGCAGGAGGAGCGCGAGGCGGTCAAGCAGCGCGCGAAGGAGCTGCGCGACCAGGCCAAGGCGGGCAAGAGCCGCGAGGCGGGCACGAAGCAGGTGCTCGAGGCGATCGCGAAGCTCGACGGCACCGACAAGGAGATCGCCGAAGGCCTGCACAAGGTGGTCGGCGAGGTCGCCCCCGACCTCGTGCCCAAGACGTTCTACGGCTTCCCCGCCTACGCGAACGCGAACGGCAAGGTCGTGGTCTTCACCCAGCCGGCCTCGAAGTTCAAGACACGCTACGCGACCATCAACTTCGACGAGCCCGCCCACCTCGACGACGGCGACATCTGGTCGACCGGCTTCGCCGTGCTCGCCTGGACGCCCGCCGTCGAGAAGAAGATCAGCGAGCTCGTCGCCACGGCGGTGGCCTAAGTCGGTACGGCCGGCGCACAGCGGGGCGCAGCATCCGTGATCGGAACGGATGCCGCGCCCCGCCGCTGTCGTGGATCGCGGTCAGCGGTCGGGGGCGGCCGGCCTCGCCGCCGCGCGGTCGGCGTGACCCAGGGCTCGGCCCGGGGCGATGCGGTCGCGCACGCGGCGCTTGAGCGCGACGATGTCGGGGAAGCCGCCGTCGGTCGCGCGCGACCACACGAGCTCGTCGTCGGCGTAGACCTCGAAGATCCCGCCGGTGCCGGGCTGCAGTGTCGCTCCGCCGCCCATGAGCTCGTCCTGGAAGGTCGTCAGGAGCTCCTGCGCGACCCATGCCGCACGGAGCATCCATGCGCACTGCGTGCAGTAGACGACGCGGATGATGTGCGTCATGCGGCGCTCCCCTCAGCCGCGAGGAACTCCGCCGCCGCGTCCCGGAAGGCCCGCGAGCCGGGCGCGTTGAAGTGGTGCCGCCCCGGGATCTCGAGGAACGTGCCGTGGGGCGCCGTCGCGGCGAGGGTGCGTGAGCGCTCCAGGATCGCATCCTCCGATCCCGTCGCGAAGAGCACCGGCTGCCGCGGCGGCCGCTCGGGATCGGGATCGGCATCGCCGAAGCGCATGCCCTCGGCGAGCGCGATGAGAGCGCCCAGGTCGTTGTCCGGTACACGCTCGGCGAGCTTCACGTAGTTCTGCGTCACCGCGTCCTCGACGGGTATGCCCTTCTCGGCATACGCGCGGGCCTGCTCGATCCGCAGCCGCCCGAGCGGGCGTCCGTCGGGGATTCCGCCCAGCACCGCCCGGCTGACGTGCTCCGGGGCGTCGACGGCGAGCTGCCAGCCCACACGAGCCCCGAGGGAGTACCCGACGTACCGGACATCGTCTACGAGATACGTGTCGAGCACCGCGATGAGGTCGGCGACGAAGGCGCCCATCGAGTACGCCGACGGGTCATGGGGCTTGTCGCTGGCACCATGGCCGCGCTGATCGACGCCGATCACGCGGTACCCGGCGTCGGTGAGCATGCGCACCCATCCTGTCGCGACCCAGTTGTCGCGGCAGCTCGATGCGAAGCCGTGAACGCATAAGACTGTGTCGCCGTCGGGCTCGCCCCAGGAGTACGTCGCGAGCTGATGACCCTCGGCCGACATGATGTAGCTCGGGGGCGGCATCTCGGTGCGCACGAGCGGGGCGACGGCATCCATATCGCCATTCTGCTCCCGCACCCGCACGTCGACCCGCACACGAGCCTGGAAGGCGTTCCCCAGTCCTTTCCGCCCGGGCGGAAAGCGGTACAGATTACGCCGCCGCGCGACGAATCGCAACGGGCTGAGCAACCTGCACCCCGCCGCCTACCTTCGGGGCATGAGCACCGACAACCGCGATCACCGCACGACGGATCCGCGGCGGACCGACGGGGACCTCGCCCGCGACCCCGATGTCGACCGCACCCGTCCACTGGCCCAGGACCCCCGGGTCGACACCGACCGCGACGGCGTGCCGGACGTGCAGGAGACACGCCGTGCCCGCGACATCGACGTCGCCGCCGAGAACCGTGAGGCGTCGCTGCGCGACGTCGTGGCCGCGCGCGAGCGGGAGCGCTTCGGCGGCATCAAGTTCGGCAGTGCCTTCTTCGGCTGGCTCACGGCGCTGGGCGCGCTCGTCGCGCTGACCGCCGTGGTCGCCGCGATCGGCGCTGCCACAGGCCTCACCTCGCCTCAGGCGGTGGACGACGCCGCCGAGGCCGCGACCGACAACATGGGCGCCGCGACCGTCATCGGAGCGATCGCCATCGCCCTCGTGCTGTTCGTCGCGTATTTCGCCGGCGGTTACGTCGCCGGCCGTATGGCGCGGTTCAGCGGTGCGAAGCAGGGCTTCGCCGTGTGGCTGTGGGCGATCCTCATCGCGATCGTCGTCGCCGTGATCACGCTGATCGCCGGCAGCCAGTGGGACATCCTCGCGAACGTCGACATCTTCCCGCGCATCCCGGTCACCGCCGACACGGCGACGCTGACCGGCATCCTCACCGCCATCGGCGCCGCGGTGATCACGCTCGTCGCCGCGGTCCTGGGCGGCATGGCCGGCATGAGCTATCACCGCCGCGTCGACCGCGTCGGCCTCGACGGTGTGGCGCGCGCCGATCGCGACCGTTACTGAACCTCGCCCCCTGAAACGAACACGAAGAGAAGGGATCCGCCCATGGGTCTGGATGACGACATCAAGCACAATGCCGAAGACGTGAAAGGCAAGGTGAAGGAGACCGTCGGCGACGCGACCGACAACGAGCGCCTGCAGGCCGAGGGCGTGGCCGATCAAGCCAGCGCCAAGATCAAGAAGGCCGGCGACGACATCAAGGACGCGTTCACCGACGATCGATGATCTGCTGACGACGATGCCTCGGGATCCCGGCGGACCCGGGGCATCGTCGCGCGGGCGCCCGGCTCAGAACACGTCCCAGTCGCGTGCGCGCTCGGCGAGGGCGTCGATGACGCGGGTCGTCGCCGGCGTCGGCGGCTCGGCCGCCGGGATCGCCAGGTGCAGCGTGTTGATCGGCGCCTCCTCCGGCCGGTGCAGCACCTCGACGGTGCCGGCGCCGATGGCGGGCTCGGCCAGATACCGCGGCAGCGCGGAGACACCCGACCCCGCCACCACCGCGGCGAGCACCCCGCGCAGGTCGGGCACCGTCACCGCCACCGGGTTGGCGGGCCGATTCCCGAACTGGCTGCGCCAGTACCGCCGCACGATGGACAGGTCGGCGTCGTACGCCACGAGCGGCAGGTGCTGCAGCGCGGCGGCTGGATCGGCCGCGAGGCGCTTCCGGTCGATCGTGCGGGCGAGCGCCGACGCCCCGACCAGCACGAACTCCTCGTCCACGAGACCGCGATAGCGGATGCCGCGCATCGGCGTCCGCACCGACGACACCACGACGTCGAGCCCGCCGTCGGCCAGTCGCTGGAGCAGCTCGTGGGCGAGGCCGAGGGTGAACGCGAGGCTCACGCCCTGATTCGTGAGCGGCGCCAGGGCGGGAATGACCCGTGACGCCACGACGTCACTCGCGCCGCCCACGCGCACCGTCTCGACGGGCTCGGTCACAGGTGCCGCCCAGACCTCGCGCAGCCGGTCCACCGGCCCTGACACACGGGCAGCCAGGGCCTCGCCGGCGGGCGTCGGGACGGCGCCGCGCGCCGAGCGGGTGAACAGTGCAGTGCCGAGCTCGGCCTCGAGCCGGGCGATGCGCTCGCTCACCGACGGCTGACTCACCCCGAGCCGCGCTGCAGCCGCCGTGATCGATCCCGCTCGGTGCACCTCCAGGAACGTGTACAGCAGGTCGAGTTCTCGCATGCGGCATCTATCCATCAAGAAATCTATGGCCGATAACCAGCATAGGAAATGATGTCGATGGATGCCTCGTTCCTTCGGTCGGCGGCTCGCACGAGTCGCGACCTGAACGGGAGAACACATGGCACACGTACTCATGGCGGTCACCGGCGCGGACGCCATCGCGCTGACCGACGGCACGGCGCACCCGACCGGATTCTGGGCGGAGGAGCTCGTCGAGCTGCACCGCGGGCTCATCGACGCCGGTCACACAGTCGACATCGCGACGCCGGGCGGCGTGCGCCCGACGGTCGACCCCGGCAGCCTCGGCGGGGACGACGCAGACGAGCTGCGCGCGTATCTCGCGTCGATCGAGGCCGTGCTCGCGCACCCGCGCGCCCTCGCCGACGTGAAGGCCGGCGAGTACGACGCGATCGCGCTGCCCGGCGGGCACGGCCCGATGGTGGACCTCGCGACCGATGCCGATCTCGGACGCCTGCTCGTCGACGCGGTCGACCGAGACGCGGTGGTCGGCGTGCTGTGCCATGGTCCGGCGGGACTCTTGAGCGCGGTGCGGGAGGACGGCTCGTTCGCGTTCGCGGGGCGCCGGCTCGCGGTCTTCACCGACCAGGAGGAGCACCAGGGCGGTCTCAAGGACGGCTCACCGTACTTCGTCGAGTCCCGGCTGCGGGATCTCGGCGCGATCGTCGAGTCGGGCGAGCCGTGGTCGGTCACCGTCGTTGCCGACGGGACGCTCGTGAGCGGGCAGAACCCGCAGTCGAGCGTCGCGACGGCTGAGCGCCTCGTCGAGCTGCTCGCGGCGCGCTGACGCCGACCCGGACGGATGCCGCGCCCCGCGGCATCCGTCTCCTGTCGGCGCGACGGGTCAGGCGACCGGCTGCTGCAGCTCGGTCACCCACGTCGACTGGGGGCCGTCGGCCTGGAGGTACACCTCACGGCTCGGGCCGTCGAACTCGCCGCCGTCGGCCGCGACCGCCTGCATGAACGCGCCCCAGGCCTCGCCGATGCCGCTCATCTCGCCGCGGTAGGTGGTGACGGCGGCCCGCTCGCAGGCGGGCAGCTCCACGACCTGCCACCCGTCGCCCTCGAGCGGCTCGTCGCCGGCGATCCACGAGACCCACACGCGCAGGGCGCCGCCGTCGAGCGGCTCGTACCAGAACGTGCCGGGCTCGTGGTATTCGACACCTGCGGCCTCGAGGGCGGCGCGCAGCGGCGGCGAGATGCGGTCGATCACGGCGGGCACGCCCTCGGCACCGGGCGCGACCCCCGATGCGGCATAGACGGTGACGGGTTCGAGCCGGCGGTATTCGATGTCGGTCATCCTGTGCTCTCCTTCGAGGGTCGGGCGCCACGTGCGCATCGCCTCCCGGATCGTCGTCCTGGGTTCGGACGACATCGCCCGCGGCGCATGGCACCGTGCCCATTCTCGGCAAGGAGATGGTCCTGCGCATCTCCCGTCGACGCGGCGCAGACGGACGGCAGGGCGCGCACTCGATCGCGAGCCGAGACCGAGGGCGTGTCAGGGCACGCGGTAGCCCGCGGCACGGAACAGCTCGTACCACTCGGCGCGGGTGAGGGGGATGCCGGAACCCTCCGCGGCGCCGCTCACCCGCTCGGGGTTCGTCGTGCCCAGAACCACCTGCATGCGCGCGGGGTGGCGGGTGATCCACGCCACCGCGATGGCGATCGGCGGCACATCGTATTTCCGCGCGAGGCGGTCGATCACGGCGTTGAGCTCGGGATGGTCGGGCGAGTCGAGGAACACACCGGTGAAGAAGCCCGCCTGGAACGGCGACCACGCCTGTACCGCGATGTCGTGCAGGCGGCAGTAGTCGATGATCCCCCCGCCGTCGAGCGTCAGGGACTGCTCCTCGCCCTGCATGTTCGCGGCGACGCCCTGCGCGATGGTCGGGGAGTGGGTGATCGACAGCTGGATCTGGTTCGCGACGATCGGCTGGCGCACCGATCTCTTGAGCAGATCGATCTGACGGGGAGTGTGGTTCGAGACGCCGAACGCCCGCACCTTGCCCGCGGCCTCGAGCTCGTCGAATGCGCGCGCGACCTCGTCGGGCTCGACGAGCGCATCCGGCCGGTGCAGCAGCAGGATGTCGATGTAGTCGGTGTCGAGCGCACGCAGCGACCCCTCGACCGACTCGACGATGTGCTCGTACGAGAAGTCGAAGTACGGACCCTCGCGCACGATGCCCGCCTTGGTCTGGATGGTGATCTGCCCGCGCTCGGAGGGCGACAGGCGCATCGCCTCGGCGAAGCGCGCCTCGCAGCCGTGGAGGTCGCGGCCGTAGATGTCGGCGTGGTCGAAGAAGTCGATGCCGGCGTCGCGCGCGGTGCGCACGAGGGTGCGCACGGCGTCGTCGTCGAGGTCCTGGATGCGCATGAGCCCGAGCACCACGTTGGGTGCCGGATGCTCGATGCCGCTGATTTCGATGGTCTTCATGGGTTCGCTCTCGGGTCGGGGCAGTACTGCCCGGTCCACGTTAGGCATCGCTCACAAAGAAGTCCAACAACTGTATATTCTGCGATTGAGAACCCGAACGAATGGATCCGCCATGGAGCACCGCCAGCTCGAGTACCTGGTCACGCTCGCCGAGGAGCGGCACTTCACCCGCGCCGCAGAGCGGTGCCGCGTCTCGCAATCCGGTCTGTCGGCCGCGATCCGCCGGCTCGAGCAGGAGCTCGAGGCGAAGCTGTTCGAGCGGACCACGCGCTCGGTCGAGCCGACACCCGCCGCCCTCGCCCTGCTTCCGCACGCCCGCGAGATCCTCGCCCAGGCGGCCGCGGGGCGAGACGCCGTCATCCGCGCCTCGCACCAGCTCGCCGGCTCGCTGCGCGTCGGCGCCGAGCAGTGCCTGGGCGCGGTCGACGTGAACCTGCTCCTCGAGCGCTTCCATCGCCGCCACCCCGCCGTCGACATCCAGTTCGTGCAGGCGGGCTCGCACCAGCTGGTCGACCATGTCGCCGATGGCGAGCTCGACGTCGCCTTCGTCGCGAGCGCCGACCCCCCGCCGGCCCTCGCGGTCGAGGAGCTGGCGCGCATTCCGCTCGTGCTCCTCGTTCCCCCCGGTCATGCCCTGGCGGAGCGCCCGCCGGCGCGCTGGCGGGACCTCCGTGACGCCGACTTCGTGGACTTCCGCCCGGCGTGGGCGCTGCGCACCATCACCGACGACGCGTTCCAGCGACACGGCGTCGAGCGGCGGGTGCGCTGCAGCGTCGACGACGTGCACACTCTCCTCGACCTGGTCGTGCGCGGCCTCGGCGTCGCGATCGTTCCGCAGCACGTCGCGAACAAGCCCCAGGCGAGGGGCCTGGTCGCGCTCCCGGTCCCGCCTGGCGCACCGGAATGGGTCGTGTCGACCCTCGTCGCCGGCAGCGCGTCGCTCGCGCCGCGGCTTCTCGAGATCCTCGACGAGGAGCGAGCCGAAGCCGAAGCCGCATGAGCGTCGTGCTGGTGGAGGGCGAGAGCGACCGGATCGCTCTCGAGACGCTCGCTGCCCGGATGGGGACACGGATGCCGCGCATCCGCGTCGTCGGCGGCTCCAAGGGTGCCCGCCGCGTTGCCGCAGAGCTCGCGGGGGAACACCTCATCGGACTCGTGGACGTGGGGGAGCGCCGCGACTTCGAGCGGGTGCTCGACACGGTGTTCGTATGCGACCCCGACCTCGAGGCCGAGTTCGTGCGCGCACTCGGCGTCGAGGGGGTCGAGGCGGTGATCGCCGAGCAGGGCGAGCTCGACTCGTTCCGGAGCCTTCAGCGCCAGCCGTTCCAGCGCGACCGCCCCGTCGAGGCGCAGCTGGCGCGCTTCTTCGGGGGGCGCAGCGGCAACAAGGCGCGCTACGCCCGGCTGCTCGCGGCGGCGGTGCCGCTTGATCGGGTGCCGCCGCCCCTCGCCGCGCTGCTCGCGTCGCTCTGACCGACACCACCCCGGCGGTGATCCGGGGGGTCGTGCCGCAGCATCCGTGTTCCTGGCGGTCGTGAGACCCTTCTCACCGCCCGCTCGCCGCCCGTTCACCGGGCGGTCGCGTGTCGGTCGCCGGCCCGTCAGACGGCGGCTGATCGGCACCGGTTGCCTCGAGGGCATGAGTCGAATCCCCACACGACGCGTCCTGCCGCGCCTTCTGGCCGTGGCAGCAGCGGCGGCCACCGCGGTCGCCCTTCTTCCCGCCACGGCCGCCTCCGCCCAGCCGGTCGCCACGGCGCCCGCGAACTCGCAGTCGCCGTACGTGCAGACGCACGTGCCGACCCTCGTCGCGCGCGCCACGCTGTCGGCCGACCACCTCGAGCCCGGTCCGGCATCGGGAGCCCTGGCCAGCTCGGCCAACGGCCGCACCGGCCCCTGGGACGGCCAGGTCATCCCCGGCTTCTCGGCCGCGATCGACAACGGCGACGGCACCTTCTGGGCGCAGCCCGACAACGGGTTCGGCGCCAAGGGCAACTCCGCCGACTTCCTGCTGCGCAACTACCTCGTGCGCCCCGCCTGGCAGACCGCTGACGGCGGCTCCGGCGAGATCCAGATCGAGCGGTTCATCTCGTACAACGACCGCAACCGCGTGCTCGACTTCCCCATCGTGAACGACGACACCGCCGAGCGGCTCCTCACGGGCGCGGACTTCGACATCGAGTCGGTCGTCAAGGCCACGGACGGCACCTTCTGGGTCGGCGAGGAGTTCGGGCCGTTCCTGCTGCACTTCGACGCCGACGGCACGCTGCTCGAGAAGCCGTTCGCGCTCGACGGCGCCAAGTCGCCGCAGAACCCGTACCTCCAGGCCGGCGAGACCCCGCGCGTGCGCGCGAGCCGCGGCTTCGAGGCCCTCGCCGCCTCGGTGAACGGGCGCTACCTGTACCCGGTCGTCGAAGGCTCGTACGCCGACGACTCCGACCTGCGTCGCCGTGAGATCCTCGAGTTCGACACGCGTGCCGGCGCCTACACCGGTCGCACGTGGAGCTATCAGACCGATCAGGAGCCGAACGTCATCGGCGACGCGTTCACCGTCCGAAGCGACGTGCTGATCCTCATCGAGCGCGACGACTTCGAGGGTGCGCAGTCGGTCACCAAGCGCGTCTACGAGGTGGACCTCCGCCGGACGGACGCGGAGGGCGACCTCGAGAAGAGCCTCGTGCTCGACGCGCTGCGCATCGCCAACCCGAGCGGCATCGGTGCGGGCGACGGCTACGGCACCGGCGAGATCTACTCGCTGCCCGTGCAGTCGTTCGAGACCGTCGTGCAGCTGAAGGACGGCAGCCTGCTGATCGGCAATGACAACAACTACCCGGGCAACGACGCGCGCATCCCGGGCACGCCCGACGACACCGAGTTCGCGATCATCGACCTCGACAAGACGAAGATCGAGCCGTCGACGGTGAGCCTCATCGGGCACCGCGGCGCGAGCGGCTCCCGCCCCGAGCACACGCTCGCGGCATACGAGACGGCGATCGTGCAGTGCGCGGACTACATCGAGCCGGACGTCGTCTCGACCAAGGACGGCGTTCTGGTCGCGCGACACGAGAACGAGATCGGCGGGACGACGGATGTCGCGACGCGGCCGGAGTTCGCCGCGCGCAAGACCACGAAGATCATCGATGGCACCTCGATCAGCGGCTGGTTCACGGAGGACTTCACGTTCGCCGAGCTGCGCACCCTCCGCGCGAAGGAGCGCCTGCCGCAGACGCGTCCGGCCAACACCGCGTTCGACGGGCTCTACGTGATCCCGACGCTCGACGAGGTCATGGACCTCGCCCGCCACTCGGTGAGCTGCGACGGCCGGCCCGTCGGCGTGTACCCGGAGACGAAGCATCCGTCGTACTTCGACTCGATCGGTCTGTCGCTCGAGGAGCCGCTCGTGGCGGCCCTGCAGGCGAACGGGCTCGACCGCGCCGACGCACCGGTGATCGTGCAGAGCTTCGAAACCGCGAACCTCCGCGAGCTCGATGCGCTCACCGACGTCACGCTCGCCCAGCTGGTGAGCAATTCGGGCCGGCCGTACGACTTCACGCTCGCCGGCGACCCCCGCACGTACAAGGACATCGTGACGCCCGCGGGCCTGGCCGAGATCGCGACCTACGCCGACGGCGTGGGCCTCGAGAAGTCCGTCATGATCCCGCGCACGGCCGACGGCCGCCTGGGCACGCCGACCGCGGTCATCCCCGACGCGCACGCTGCCGGGCTGACGGTGCACGGCTGGACGTTCCGTGCCGAGAACCAGTTCCTGCCGGCGGAGTTCCGCTCGAGCGCAGACCCTGCCGCGTACGGCGACCTGGCCGGTGAGCTGCAGGCGTTCATCGACGCCGGCATGGACGGCGTCTTCAGCGATCACCCGGGCATCGCCGCAGTGACCATCGACACGGTGACGCTCACGGGCTGAGCCGGTACGACACCCGTCGATCCGAAGGGGGGATGCTGCGGCATCCCCCCTTTGTGGATCAAACGTGCGGAGGATCACCCACTTCGTGCGTTACTGCGCGACACGGCCACCTGACACAATGCGGGATTGGGCGCCGCCGGGGGGCGGCGCTTGCAACGAAGGGACGAGTATGGCCATCGACGGCACCCCCGGAGCGGGACTGACGAAGGAGCAGCTTGCGGAGGAGGTGACCCACCTCGCCACGCCCGACGTTCTTTCGACGCCGTTCGGCGATCTCGAGTTCTTCGACGGCGTGCCGAAGACGGACTCCGTGCAGTCGATCTTCGATGCCCTGGACCTGCTGCGCGGCATCGACGCGTTCCTCACCGCGGTTCCGGGCGCCTCGCTCGTCGCGATGCGGCGGGGGCTGCGCAGCGCCGGCGTCGATGCACCCGACAAGATCGGCTTCACCGATCCGCGCGCCAATTCGGGCAGCCTGTTTCTCACCCCGAACACCGAGACGACGTACGGCACGACGTTCCTAGACCTCAAGGCGTGGGGCCCGACGGTCATCGAGGCGCCGCCGCAGTCGCTGTGCGTCGTCGACGATTTCTGGTTCCGGTACGTCGCCGACATGGGTATCGCCGGCCCCGACAAGGGCGCCGGCGGCAAGTACCTCTTCCTGCCACCCGGCTACGACGGCGAGCGACCGGACGGCTACTTCACCTACGAATCGCCCACCTTCACCAACTGGGTGGTGCTCCGTGCACTGGGCGGCGTGCCGGCGATGAAGCAGACGCGCATCTACCCGCTGAGCGAGGCGGGCGCGCCGCGCGAGAACACCTTCCTCAACATCGCCGCGGTGCTGCAGAACACGGTGCACGCCAACGACTTCACGTTCTTCGAGGAGATCGCGCAGCTCGTGTCTGAGGAGCCCGCCATGGCGCTCGACCCCGAGCGGGCCGGAACGCTCGCGACGATCGGCCTGGAGCACGGAACGCCGTTCGAGCCGGACGACCACCGGCGCGCCATTCTTGACGGCGCCGCCCGCATCGGCGCCGCGATCTCGCGCGCGTTGGTGTACAAGCCGCGCGACCCCGACGCCTACTTCTGGGAGGGCTCGTCGTGGAAGAACGCGTTCACCGGCGGCAGCCACGAGTTCCTCCGCGGCGGCGCGCGCAACCTCGACGCGCGCACGCAGTTCCACTACTTCGCCACGGTGATCACGCCCGCGATGGCGCACGCGCAGGTGGGCGCGGGATCCGCGTACGCCTACACGGCCGAGGATGCCGACGGCCATGTCCTCGACGGTGCCGCCACGTACTCGCTGAGGGTTCCCGCCGATCCGCCTGCGAGAAACTTCTGGTCGATCGACCTGTACGACACGCAGACCCGGTCGCTCCTTCAGTCCACGGCATACCCCGCGCTCACCAGTCTCACGGGCACGGTGCAGGCGGAGGACGACGGTTCGTACGTGCTGTGGTTCTCGCCGACGCCGCCCGAGGGCAGGGAGTCCAACTGGATCCCGACCATCCCCGGCAAGTCGTGGTTCCCGATGCTCCGGCTCTACGGCCCGCTCGAGCCCTGGTTCGACAAGACGTGGCGGCTCCCGGAGCTCGTGAAGGAGGCCTGAACGCCGTGACACGGGGCTGCGGCACGTGCGTGTGCCCAGCGTCCGTCGGGGTCTATGTCGCGGGTCAGCGCACCCGGCGACCGTGCGCCAGCTCGATGAGACGCGAGAGCACATCGCCCCCGGCGGCGCGGAGGCCGTTGTGCTCGTGCTCGCTCGTGACCCACGGCGTCACCCCGGGCAGGAGTCGCGCGGTCTCCATCGAGAACTCGAGCGGCACGTAGACGTCGTTGACGTACACCGCGGCGGCGCCACGGGCGTGGGATGCCGCGATCGCGTCGGCGTCGTAGAGCGACGGCCATTCGAACTCGGCGAGCGCGAGGGTCACGTCGCGCCAGGGCTGGAAACCGGGGACGGTGTCGAGCCACTCGCGGCGCACGTGCTCGCCCGTGAAGAGCGTCGGGTCCTCGCGGAAGTCGTCGGGCTCGGTACGCTCGGCCGACCAGCGGGTGGCGTAGCCGTCGGCATAGCTCGACTCGTGGAACACGAAGTACAGCGGGTTGCGCGCGCCGAACGGCATCGCCGCGGCGAGGTCGTGACGGAAGGCGTTGGAGCGCGGGTCGCGTTCGAGCAGGCCCCACAGGGTCTGCCAGCCGTCGTCGGTGCCCAGCGCCGAACCCACCGAGCGCACGCGCGAGACCGACGCGACCTCGCCACCGGGGAGCACCAGCTCGCCGTCGAGGGCGAGATCGATCACGCGCCGCATGGCGTCGCGATGGGCGGGGAACCGGCGGTAGTACTTCTCCGACTCCTCGCGCATCTTGTCGTACGTGAGGGCATAGACGTCGTCGGGGTGGCGACCCACGGCGCTCAGGCCGCCGGTGATGAAGACGTGCTCGAGGGACGCGGCATCCGTCGAGAGATACGCCAGGGTGGTGAAACCGCCGAAGGACTGCCCCAGGACGCTCCACCGCTCGGCGCCGAGATGCTGGCGCACGGCCTCGCAGTCGCGCACGATCGCGTCGGCGCGCAGATGGGTGATGTACTCGGCGAGCTCGGCCGCATCGCGCGCAAGGTCGTCGTCGCCGACGGGTGAGGACAGGCCCGTGCCGCGCTGGTCGAGCATGACCACGCGGTAGTGCTCGAGCGCGGTGTCGAGCCACGACGGCCCCGACGGGGAGTGGAACGCGCGCGGCGCCTCATGGCCCGGCCCGCCCTGCAGGAAGACGAGGTACGGCAGACTCTCACCGCCGTCACGTGCGACCACGGCCGCGTGGATGTCGATCGTGCGCCCATCGGCCGGATCGCCCCACACCAGAGGGACCGTGAGGAAGTGGTCGTCGATGGTCAGGTCCTGCATGCGGCGCGTCGTCACGGACATGCAGACGAGCCTATGTCGCACCTCCGACGGCGGCGGGGACGACAGCGAGAGCGGCCCACGTCCCGGTCGTCACGAACACCGGCGCCCCGAAGAGGCCGCACCAGAAGCCGCGCGCGACGTCGTCCGACGCAGCGACCAGCGAGGCGGCGGCGACACCGATCAGGAGCGCCGCCGGGATGAAGAGGAACGGCTGCTGGAGCGCCGGCGCGAGCACGGCGAGGTCGAGACCGATGAGCACGAGCAGGGCGGGCGAGATGTAGTCCGACCATCCCGCCCCGATCGCGAGAATCGCCAGCACGACGGCGAACGCGAGCTCGACCCAGAAGACGACGATGTAGACGACGAACGCCGTCGTTCCGGGTTCGATCGCGCTGGGCGTGGACCACAGACGGGCGAGGAGCACGACACCGCCCATTGCCAGTGCCAGCCCGGCGACGCTCTCGAGGCCGAGCACCGCGCGCCACCACCAGCCATGCGGCGGACGCCCTTGCGCCCACGTCGCCCACACCAGTGCCGCGACCCCGAAGGCGGCCGCGATGACGGCGAGGTCCCGCGGGTATTCGCCGGTCATGGCCGCACTCTACCGAGCGCCGCCTCAGCCCCGCGCGCGGCGCTTGTCGCGCGACGGCACGAACCGGAACCGGCGCGGGTGGCGCGACGGCGCCTGCGCGACGGTGGGCAGCACGATGGGCTGCGTGACGATCGCGTCGACGACCATCGAGCCGTCGGTCGGGCCGATGACGGCGATGGGCGTCGTCGCGGTCGCGACCGTCGGCGCGACCGGGACCCTGCCCAGCCGGCGGTGGGCGTGGATGTACGCGGGCGCGAGCACGACCACGGCGCCCAGCCACGCCAGCGGGTTGCTCGCCGCGACGCCGATGAAGCCGAAGATGCTCCCCAGCACGACCGCCGCGCCGACGCGCATGACGAGCTCGATCACGCCGGTCACCGTCGGGATGAGGGTGTGGCCGAGTCCCTGCAGCGCTCCGCGCAGGACGAACAGGATGCCGAGGATCCAGTAGGTCGCCCCGTTGATGGCGAGCATCTGCGCCGCGAGGTCGACGACCTCGGCCGAGCCTTCGTCGATGAACAGCGAGACCGTCATCGCGCCGAACGCGATGAGCAGCGCTCCGAGCACGAGGGCGGCGCCCACCGACATCCACGTCGCCTGCACCACACCGCCGCGGATGCGGTCGGGCCGGCCGCCACCGTGGTTCTGGGCGACGAACATCGACACGGCGAGGCCGAGCGACTGCAGCAGTGCGAGCGCGAGACCGTCGACCCGGGCCGCGGCGGTGTACGCCGCGACGGCGTTGGCGCCGAGCTCGTTGAGAGCGACCTGCACCGAGAGTGTTCCGATGGCGATGATCGAGGCCTGGAAACCCATCGGCAGGCCCAGGCGGAGGTGCTCCGCGAGCTCGGCGCGGCTCACACGCCAATCGCGCCGACGGACATGGAGCACCGGTATCCGTCGCCGTACGAACTCCAGGCAGAGCAGTACGGAGATGGCCTGAGACACCACCGTCGCCAGCGCCGCGCCGCCCACGCCCCAGCCGAGTGTGCCGACCATGACGATCACGAGCACGACGTTGAGTGCACACGCGAGCGTCAGGAAGATGAGCGGCGTGCGCGAGTCGCCGATGGCGCGGATGATCGCCGACAGGTAGTTGAAGAACATCATCGCGCCCGCGCCGAGGAAGCTGATCTGGGCGAACACGATGGCGTCGTCCATGAGCTCCGCAGGTGTCTGCAGCAGCTCGAGCAGGGGTGCGGTGACAAGCGGCGCGCCCACGGTCAGAAGCAGCGTGCACGCGCCGGTCAGGATGGTTCCCGCGGCGACCGATCGTCGCACCGCCTCGTGGTCGCGCGCGCCGAACGCCTGCGCCGTCGGGATCGCGAAGCCCGACGTGAGGCCCCACGCGAAGCCCAGCAGGAGGAACAGCATGCTGCCCGTCGCACCGACTGCCGCCAGTGCATCGACGCCGAGGTGGCGCCCGACGACGACGGCGTCGACGAAGTGGTACAGCTGCTGCACCACGTTGCCGATGAGCAGCGGAACAGAGAACAGGACGATGACGCGCCACGGGCGGCCCGTCGTCAGGGCGGTGGTCATGAGGGCGGCTCTCGAACGAGAAGACGAGAAGGGGACGGATGCCGCGCCCGCAGGCGACGGAGGGTTTGGCGAGTGGCAGACGCCAGTGTATCGAATCGATTCGGACGCACCATCCTCAGGTCGCGTTCTTGCGCAAAACCCCTCGGCGAGGTGCGGAGCTGCGTGCCGGTTCACGGTCCACTCCGAGACACGTGCCGACGATCCACCCGGGTTCCCGGGCGCACCGCCCTTCTAGCCGGATCGCCGGGTGGCCGCATCCGTCATCGCACGCCCGCGTACCGACAGCCGGCGCAGTCCCGTGACGAGCACGCCTCCGACGAGCAGGATTCCCCCGATGAGCTCTGCGGGCGTGGGGACCTGGCCGAGCAGCAGCGCGGCCGACGTCATCGCCACGACCGGCGCGAGCAGCACCCACGGAACCACCGCCGCGGACGGGTTGCGGGCGAGGAGGCCGTTCCAGATCGAGTAGCCGATGATCGTGCAGAGCACCGACGTGTACAGCGTCGAGAGCGCGGACTGCCAGCCGAACGCGGCGATCCCGGCGGCGATCGCCGTCGGACCCTCGACGACGAAGGACAGCATCAGCGCGGGGATCGGCACCACCAGCGCCGACCACACCGTGAGCGACAGCGAGCCGAGCCTTCCCGGTCCGCTGACGGACCCGGCGCGACGCGAGATCACGTTGCCGATGCCCCACGAGAACGCCGCGGCGAGCGCCAGCGCCACGGCGAGGGCGGGAGCGTCGCCACCTCGTCCGGCGGCGACGATGGCGAGGCCGACCACGCCGATGGCGACACCGGCGATCTGCGGCGCGGTCGGGCGCTCCCGCAGAGCTGCGGCGGCGATGAGGATCGTGAACACGGCTTGCGCCTGCAGGACGAGGGCGGCGAGGCCCGGCTGCAGCCCGAGGGCCATCGAGGTGTACAGCAGACCGAACTGCCCGAGGCTCATGAAGAGGCCGACGCCCAGGACCGTGCGCCACGATGTGCGGGGCCGAGGCACGACGAAGACGGCGAGCGCAACCACCAGGAAGCGGATCGCGACGAACAGCAGGGGTGGGACGCCCGTCATCCCCCAGTCGATCACGACGAAGTTGAACCCCCAGAACGATGCCACCGCCGCCGCCAGCACCATGTCGCGTCTGTTCACAGGTTCCACTTCAGCTGAACGTTGGATGAAGCACCAGCGATGCTTTTGCCATGAAACGATGTAGCGTTGCTTCATGATCGATCTCGAGGCGGTGCTGTCGCTCCGCGCGATCGCCACACAGGGGAGCGTCGTCGCCGCGGCCACGAGCCTCGGGTACACACCGTCCGCCGTGTCGCAGCAGGTCAAGAGGCTCGAACGTGAGACCGGCATCGCCCTCCTCGAGCGCGCCGGGCGCGGAGTGATCCTCACCGAAGCGGGCACGCGTCTCGTGGTCGCATCCACGCCGATCCTCGCCGACCTCGAGCGCCTCCGCGCGGATCTCCAGCTCACTGCCGGGGCCGATGACCGTGTCGTCGGCGAGATCAGGATCGCCGCGTTCTCGACGGTCGTGCGCGGGCTGGTCATCCCCGTGCTGAGCGAGCTGGCCGAGCGGCACCCCGATCTCTCCCTGCCGCTTCGGGAGAGCGAGCCATGGGAGACGATCGCGCTCGTCGCGTCCGGCCAGCGCGACCTCGGCATCGTCCACCGGTGGGGCGGCGTCGCCTTGGCGATGCCCGATCACCTCGTCTCGACCCCGCTGTTCACCGACGTGGCCGACGTCATCCTGCACCGCGACCACCCGCTCGCCGGCCGCAGCGAGCTGCGCCCCGAGGATCTCGCGGGCGAGGCCTGGGTCGCGACCTTCGAGGCGACGATCTGCCGCCAGTGGCTCCGGCGTCTGTTCGACGGCGTCCCCAACGCACCGCGCATCGTGCACGAGTCGATGGAGTTCCAGAATCACCTCGAGTTCGCCCGCGCCGGCCGCGCGGTCGCGCTCGTGCCGCGCCTGGGCCGTGGCGACCTCGGACCGGACCTCGTCGCCATCCCGACCGTGGCGCCCGCGTCGACCCGCGACGTGCTCGCGGTCCACCGGCGTTCGCAGGAGGATTCCCCCGCGCTTCGCACCGCGCTGGATGCGTTCGTGGAGCACGCGCGCACGATGTGACTGGACGGATGCTGCGTCCCCGACCCTAGGCGCCGGTCAGCGATGGCGGAACCCGTCGCGCAATCGCGAGCGGTCTGACATGATTTCTCCCACCGCAGATGGGAAGCAGTCATGAGGCGGTCACGAGAGGTCTCGGCAGAGGACTCGTCCCTGCCGCCTTACCGGCGCACGGTGGCCGGGGTGCTCGGCGGTCTCGTCGGACTGCTGGCGCTCAGCGTCATCGCCGGCGTGCTGGTCGTCGCCCCTCTCGCCCCGGCCATCGCCATCTCAGGACACGCGGCGAGCTCCGCCGTGTCTCTCTTCGAGAGCATGCCCAGCTACCTCGAGATCGACCGGCTGATGCTGCCGACCACGATCTACGCCCGCGACCCCTCCAGCGGGCAGGACGTCGAGCTGACATCGTTCTACGACCAGAACCGCGAGCCCGTCGAGTTCGACCAGGTCTCGCTCGTCATGTACGACGCGATCCTGGCCTCCGAAGACCCCCGGTACTACCAGCACGGCGGCATCGACATCCTCGGCACGACCCGCGCTCTCATCAAGAACGCCCAGGGCGGTCAGACCCAGGGCGGCTCCTCGATCAGCCAGCAGTACGTGAAGAACGTGCTCGTCCAGCGCTGCGAACGCGATGCCGACACGGTGTACGAGACGAACGAGGCGGGCGAGACGGTCGTCGACGGGAACGGCGACCCCGTGGTGAAGATGACTCGCGACCAGGCGCTGCAGGAGTGCTGGAAGGACGCGACCCAGGCGGACGGCATCGAGGGCTATGAACGCAAGCTTCAGGAGATCCGCTATGCCGTCCAGCTCGAGCAGAAGTACTCGAAGAACGACATCCTCCTCGGCTACCTCAACATCGCGAACTTCGGCGGAACGACCTACGGCATCGAGGCCGCAGCACGCTACTACTTCAGCACCACCGCGGCGAACCTCACACTGACGCAAGCGGCCACACTCGCGGGGATCGTGCAGAACCCCAACACCTTCCGCATCGATCGCCCCGCGGGCTCGATCTTCGGGAGCGACGGGACGAGGTACAACAAGGCCGCTGACGGCTCGGACGACGACGTCACGCCCGGCACCCTCGCGGGACTTGACACCCTCCTCGCCGACGGGACCATCACCGAGGAGCAGTACCTTGCCGCGGGAGACGCCTACAGCGCCACCAAGGGGCGGCAGCTCTACGTGCTCGACCGCATGCGCGAAGACGGCCGCATCACTGCCGAGCAGTACGTCGCCGCAGCGGTCGAGCCGATCGCACCGGTGCTGCAGCCGCCGCCCACGAGGTGCGGCTCCAGCGCAGCGCCGTTCTTCTGCCAGTACGTGGTGAACACCGTGCGCCTGGACCCGGACTATGCGACCGCGTTCGGCGCGACCCCGGAGGACCGCCAGAAATCGCTGACGCGCGAGGGCCTGAGCATCTACACCACGCTGGACTGGAACCTGCAGAACGCCTCGCAGGACGCCATGCACCGCTACGCGCCGGAGACCGTCGCGGGCATGTCGTTCGGTTCGGCGTCGGTCAGCGTCGAGGCCACCACCGGGCGCATCCTCGCGATCAGCCAGAACAACCGCTTCACGGAGGACCGCGACCTCTCCCTCAGCGACCCGGCGTACAGTTCGCTGGTCTACGCGGGCGACATGACGCACGGCGTCTCGACGGGATTCCCGACCGGATCGACCTTCAAGCTGTTCACCCTCGTCGACTGGCTCGAGACGGGGCACACCCTGTCCGACTCGGTCAACGGCACGCTGCGGGTCATCCCGCGCCTCCGGGACCGCTGCGAGGGCACGTGGATCAACCGTGAGAAGCACGTCGTGCGCAACTTCGGCGGCGCGGCCGGCTATGTGGGAACGCCGATGCAGTTCACGGCGCAGTCGCTCAACAGCGGCTTCCTCGGCATGGCGGAGCAGCTCGACCTCTGCGACATCGAGAACGTCACGGCCCGCATGGGCGTGACGCGCGGCGACGGCGACCCCGTCGACATCGACGGCGCGGCGGCGATCATCGGAACGAACAACATCGCGCCCGTCGCCATGGCGGGCGCCTTCGCGACCGTCGCGAACGGCGGCGTCTACTGCGTGCCTCGCGTGATCGAACGCGTGGTCAACGCCGACGGCACAGAGCTCCCGGTACCCGGCAACCGGTGCTCCCAGGTGATCAGCCCCGAGGTGGCGGCGGCGACGGCGTTCGCACTGCAGGGCGTCATGCGCCCCGGTGGCACCGGGTCGGGCGGCAACCCCAACGACGGGACGCCCCTGCTCGGAAAGACCGGGACGCACGAGAACATCCAGACGTGGCTCGTCGAGTCGAGCACTCGGGTGACGACCGCCGTCTGGGTGGGAAACACGACAGGATACGGCGACGTGTTCCGCTCGTTCTACAACGGCCGCGCCCTGTCGACGATCCGCCTGCCGATGACCCGCGACATCCAGGCCGCCGCCAATCAGCTGTACCCGGGCGGCAGCTTCCCCGCGCCGCCCGCCGAGCTGGTGCGCCGGTCGGCGCCGCCGCCGCGCGTCGGACCCGCCCCCGCTCAGCCCCCGGACGACACCGGGAATGGGAACGAGGACAGCAACGGCAACGGCAACGGGAACGGGAACGGCAACGGGAACGATTGACTCCCCTCCCCGCCGCTCGGGGTAGCGGGCGTCGGGGCGCAGCATCCGTCCCCGAATCGTGTATCTGGCGAACGCCGAGGTGACTCTCGGTGCATCGGGACAACCAGTCTCGTGGTGCCTCAGTTCCGCACGTCCGCTCTTTGGGAGGAATGCCCATGTCTCGACCCACCGGCCGACGCCGCAGCTTCACGAAGCTCGCGGCCGGCCTGACCGCGACCGCGGCGCTCACGGTGACGACACTCGTCGTCACCGCGCTGCCCGCCGCCGCCTTCAAGCCGTACACCCACAACGCCACCGCCGAGAACGCCTACGACGACGTCACCGATGACGGGAAGGTGACCATCGAGGGCACCGAGTACACCGTGCGGGGCGACATCGTCACGGCTCTGCGCAACCAGCCGGCCGCGTACAACGCAGGGGTGATCGGACCGGACGGGTTCCCCGACCTGGCTTACGGCCAGTCGGCGATCCACCCCGACGAGACCGGGAAGTGGCTGCAGCACGTCATGACCGAGGCCTGGGATGCGCAGGATGACGCAGGCCGCAGTGCCGCCGAGAAGGAGCAGATCCTCGCCTTCGCGTACGGCTTCATGACGCATGCCGCCGGCGACATGTGGGCGCACACGCTGATCAACCAGGTCGCGGAGGGGGTCTTCCCCGGTGTCGGCGAAATCCTCGACATCGAGGACCCGACCGCGCTCGAGATCGCCCTGCGCCATGTCATCGCCGAGGGCTACGTGGGTGACGCGACGGCGGGCTTCGACGGCAACTCGCGGCGCTCCCAGGTCGCGGGCGAGACCGACCAGACGGGACCCGAGTACTCGAACGACGCCACGCCGGCGTTCGAGTACGCTGCGCCGAACGAGTGGATCTACGACACCCTGGTCGATCCGAACAGTCCGCTGCCGGTCGGCACGTGTGGCGACGGCATCGACGACGACGGCGACGGAACCGCGGATGACGGATGCCCCGGCCTCGCGTACACCGTCGGCGAAGACCCCGAGCCGAACCGCGGGCCGCTCATCGACTACTTCATCGACCTGAAGGCCGAGCTGCAGGTCGAGCGTGCGGCGATCCAGAAGGACCTCGACTACGAGGACTGCAACATCGTCGACTGGGACTGCTACGAGGTGGTCGAGAACGTCACGGTCGACACCGTGCGCGGCGTGACGGTCAAGGCGGTCACCGTGCAGGAGTGCCGCGCGGACGTCTTCTGCGTCACGAGCCCGATCGACGAGGCCGACGACGCTCTCGTCAACCCGGCGATCGTCTCATACCTCGACGCGTGGATCGCCGACATCGACCGCGGCCTGCGCCACTGGCCGGAGCTCGGCGAGGCGCTGTCGAAGACGCTGTTCGACGCCGGCACATTCCGCGACGCGCAGAACTTCATCTGCCGCAACGACGATGAGGAGGGCGAGACCGACGAGGTGCTCGATACCGACCGGGCGACGTGCGAGGACGGCGTCGGCATCTTCCAGGTCGCGGGCTACACGCTGGGCGGACTGGACGACACCGATCGGCCGGGCTTCATCAACGAGTACCTGCTGTCGATGCTCGGTGCTCCCGACTTCGTCGGCGAGGTGGTCGAGGAGGGGGGCGACGTCTTCCTGTGGCTGGAGGACCTGATGGCGACCATCATGCCCGACATCGACTTCCTCGACCCGGTGATGGCCGACGCCAAAGAGCTGGTGCTCGAGCTCGCCTCGGAGGCGCTGGGCTTCGACGTCGAGCTGCTGTCGGACTTCCTCAAGCACCCGACGCACTGGATGGAGGTCGGCTCGGCCGATATCGACGTGCCGTTCTCCGACGACGACGTGCATGTGGACCTGTTCGACGATGGCGACCGCGAGTATCTCGACGCCGTGATGGGTCTGGTCGACCCGCTCGTCGGCGACCAGGTGGAGCTGCCCGACGGCACGATCGTGCCCTCGTCGCGCCTCAAGGACAGCGCCGAGTGGACGCTCGAGGACTTCGAGCCCGCCTACGACGCCGTGCAGATGGCGAAGCTGCTGCTGCTCGACGCGAACGGCCTCAACCAGGTCATCTCGGATCACCGCAGCCCCGGCCTGCTGCCGAGCGTGTCGACGGCGATCTACGCCGATCCCGCAGGTCGCCCCGCCAACGTCATGATCGACGGCCTCGACGGTCAGCCCTGGCTGCGCAGCATCGACTCCGACCACTCGTGGCGCGCCGATCGTCTGCCGATCTTCGACTCGCCCGACCCCGGCCACAGTTCGGATGAGGAGCCGCACTACGCGGGCACCGGCCAGATGCCGCTGTGGGAGTCGTGCATCGCGCGCTCGACCTTCCGCGACGTCTTCCGCGACTGGGAGAACGGCGCCTGGGACCAGCCGGGGAAGAACTTCCCCGACCACGGCGACGCGCCGAGCGTGCCGGCATGGATCACCGGTTCGCTCAGCGCGGACTTCCAGATCACCGGTGACGAAGCCGTCGTGTCGGGCGTGCAGTGGGTGGGCGTCGACCACACGTTCACCGTGACCGCCGCCGACGAATCCTTCACGCCGGAGTCGCTGACGACCACGTACGCGGTACACCCGGTCGGCGCTGCGCCGGCCTGGACGACGGTGAACGGCGCTGTCGTCGAGTTCGCCCTCCCCGCGGACGCCGACGAGACCCTCGAGTGGGTCATCGAGTGGAAGACGTCGAGCGAGTGCGAGGCGGTCAGCGGCACTCAGACGGTCCGCGTCGACCGCACGGCTCCGGTCATCGACCTCACCGAGCCCGCAGCCACCGGCTACGACACCGACGACTTCGCGAGCGTGCAGTACACGATCACGGATTCACTGAGCGGCGTCGAGACGCAGTCCGTGCAGTTCGACGGTGCCGAGGTGCCGACGGGCTACGTGCTCGACATGTTCACGCTCGACACCGGTGCGCACGCCGCGGTGGCGACGGCGACGGACTTCGTCGGCAACACCGCGACGGCCACCCGGGCGTTCACGCTCCTGGCCACGACCGAGTCCCTCGGCAACAACCTCACGCGGGCTGTCGCCGAGAAGCTCGTGACCGACCCGAAGGTCGAGAAGGGGCTGCGCGACAAGCTGGACGCGGCGCTGAAGAGCCACGTGTCCGCCAGGCATGCGACCGAGGTGAACCAGCTCGCCGCGGTGGTCGAGCAGCTGGAGGCGCAGCTCGGCAAGGGTGTGGACGCGGTGTTCGGCACCCGGATGATCGGCTGGGCCAACGATCTGATCGCCGTCCACTGATCCGGTGCGACGCCGAGGCGGCCGGTCGGGTTCTCCCGGCCGGCCGCCGCTGTCGGGGTACTCCCCGTTGCCTCAGCGGCATTCAGCGCGGATCGCGGTCGCTCTTCATCGCTGCGGGCACCTGCTCCGCCCCATACTCCGCCACGAAGTGCTCGGGCTCGCCTGCGGGCAGGCCGATCCAATCCGTCGGGGTCCGACTGTCACCCGAAGTCGCCCGGGGCCATGTCCGTGAAGCGCGAGAAGTGGCCCTGGAACGCCACCGTGATCGTGTCGGTGGGACCGTTGCGGTGCTTGGCGACGATGAGGTCGGCCTCGCCGGCGCGCGGTGAGTCCTTCTCATACGCGGCTTCCCGGTGCAGCAGGATGACCATGTCGGCGTCCTGCTCGATCGAGCCCGACTCACGCAGGTCTGACATCGCCGGCTTCTTGTCGGCGCGCTGCTCGGCGCCACGGTTCAGCTGCGAAAGCGCGATGACGGGCACGCCGAGCTCCTTCGCGAGGAGCTTGAGCGCGCGCGAGAACTCCGAGACCTCCTGCTGGCGCGACTCGACGCGCTTGCCCGAGGTCATCAGCTGCAGGTAGTCGATGACCACGAGCTTGAGGCCGGCACGCTGCTTGAGTCGGCGGCACTTCGCGCGGATCTCGACGAGCGTCATGTTCGGGCTGTCGTCGATGTACAGAGGTGCGTCGTTGATGCGGCCGCGCGTGGCGGCGATCGTGGTCCAGTCCCGTGAGTCGAGCGTTCCCTTGCGCATCGACTGCAGGGGGATCGCGCCCTCGGCGCTCATGAGGCGCATCGCGATCTCGCTGCGCCCCATCTCGAGCGAGAAGAAGATCGTCGGCATGTTGGACTTGATCGCCGCCGCCCGGGCGAAGTCCAGGGCGAGCGTCGACTTACCCATCGCGGGTCGCGCGGCGATGATGATCATCTGGCCGGGGTGCAGACCGTTGGTCAGCGAGTCGAGCCCCGAGAAGCCGGTCGGGATGCCGGTCATCTGGCCGTCGCGGCCGCGGGCGGCCTCGATCTCTTCCACCGCGGCATCGACGGCGATCGTGAGCGGCACGTAGTCCTCGGCCTGCTCTGCCCCGGTCACCGAGTAGATCTCGGCCTGAGCGTTGTTGACGAGATCCAGCGCCTCGCCCTGGCCCGAGTACCCCATCTGCACGATGCGGGTGCCGGCGTCGACGAGGCGGCGCAGCAGCGCACGCTCCGACACGATCGATGCGTAGTAGCCGGCGTTCGCGGCGGTCGGCACGATCGAGGTGAGCGTGTGCAGGTAGTCGGCGCCGCCGGCGCGCTGCAGCTCACCCGTCTTGATCAGCTCGTCGGTGACGGCGACGACGTCCGTCGGCTCGCCGTGCGAGTAGAGGGTGAGGATCGCCTCGAAGATCAGCTCGTGCTTGGGCACGTAGAAGTCGCTGCCGCGCAGCGTCTCGATCACGTCGGCGACGGCATCCTTCGACAGCAGCATCCCGCCGAGGGCGCTCTGCTCGGCGAGCAGGTCGTGCGGGGGAGTGCGTTCGAAGTCGCGAGGGCCCCCCATGCGCTCTTCGGAGATGTCGGCGATCGACATAGGCTGCGCGTCCTCCCTACCGTTGTTCACATCATCCGAGCTCTGCCGGCGGCATCGGGACGGCTCGCCGAGTCGGCGCGCCGGGACACGTGCGAATAGCGGGATGCGGCAGCTTCCCGCCCCCCGCTCGCTTCGCGTCGTTCGATTCCGGCCGCCGTCGCTCCACCGAACCCAGCACGGAGGCGCGACGCCCGAATGGGCCGCACCCCACGCTAAGGATGGCCTCCGACAGTCGCAACACACCCTGTGGATAACTGTGTGGAGAGTGGGGGAGAAACGCCGTCACAGCTGTGAACAACCCCTGTGGAGAACTCAGGGCCTTTCTGGGGGTTATGTGTCCGAAACCGCACCTGACCAGGGGCTGCGTATTTCACAACCTGTGGAGAGATATGCGATTGAAGTCGGGGTTGAAGGTTTGGATCCGAAGGCTGTCCTGTGCACAATTGCGCACCGGCCGCCGCGTCGGCCGTCCACCGGGCGAGACGAAGGGACTCTCCGTCCACACAGGTCTGGACAGAGCGAATCACGAGGGAGTAGCCTCTCAACTCCAGGCACCCTCACGCACGATCCGTCCGGAACGTGCGGCTCTTTCGTCGTGGGAGGTGAACGTGGAGATCGCAACCTCGCAGCTGCCGAGGATCGTGCGGCTGGCCCTCATCGGGGCCGGGGCCGCGTTCGCCTGGATCGTCGTCTCGCTGGTCCTCGGCATCGGCCTCGGACAGGCGCACGCCGACGAGGCCGACGACGCGGGAGTGCTCGGGGGTGCCCTCGGAGGCGTGACCTCGCTGGTCGACGCGACCGCGTCGACCGGCACCGGCACGGTCTCGACCGCATCCACCGGCGTCGCCGAGACGGTCAACACGGTCGTCGCCGCCGTCCCCGCTCCCGTGGGGCAACCGGTGAGCCAGATCGCGCAGACCGTCGGCACCGTCGTCACAACCGTCACCCAGCCGGTCACGGAGGCCGTCTCGGGCGGGGTCGTGAACGACATCGCGGCACCGGTCGTCGACCTCGTCACGGAGGTGCCGGCCGTCGGCGGGATCGTCTCGGATACCGGTCTCGACGACGCGGTGACCGACCTCGGCGGCACGGTCGACGAGACGCTGGGCGAACTCGTCGGCGCCGTCGGCGAGACGGGCGCGACGATCGGTCAGCCGCCCGCAACGGGCCCGGGAATCCCCGTCCGCCCGGTGATCCCGCAGCTTCCCGGCCTTCTCGGCAGCCCGGCCGACTCATCGGCGCCGAACGCGATCGCACTTCTCGCCTCGCGGACGGATGCTGCCGCCACCCTCTTCACGACGACAGCGCGTGCGTTCGGCCACTGGGCCGCGGCATCCGTCTCCGAAACGGCCACGCGTGCCGCCGTCGTCTTCTCGTCCGCCGCGCTCGTGGCGGGCGGACTCCTCGGCTCTGCAGGCGGACTCTGCCTGTCGATCTCTTCCGCGGGACCCGGTGGTGCGGGTCCCGGCGCCTGGGCGCTCGCTGCCCTCCTTCCGCTCGCCGCACACCGTGCCTGGGTGCGCCGTGCCGGACCGGACGACGAGCACGCCCCGCCGGCGCCTGCCGGATCCACCGACGTCTCCCCCGACTGATCGGGTCTCGGCCGCCCTGCTCATCCGAGCCCGGGCGCCAGAGCATCAGCGCGCCTTCCGCGCTGAACAGCGCGGCTCCTTCCCGCGCCGAGAACCGATCAATCCACAAAGGGGAACATCATGCGCACTTTCTACAAGCGCGCCCTCTGGGGCACGCTCCTGGCCGGCGGCATCACGCTGCTCGGCGCAACGGTCGCCAACGCGGCCGAGACCACCGGCGACGACGGCTTGCTCTCGGGCAGCCAGGCCGTCATCGGCGTCACCGTCCCTGTCACGGTCAGCGGCACGTCGCTCTCCGTCCTCGGCGACTCCTCGTCGGGCGGCGCGACCACCGCTGCTGCCTCTCCCGCGACGGCACCGGCCGCGTCCACCAGCGGCGACGACGGCGTCGGCTCGGGCTCGCAGGGGCTCGTCTCGGTGAACGTCCCGGTCACGGTCAGCGGCAACTCCGTCGCGGTCGTCGGCGACAGTTCATCGACGGATGCTGCGACCGCCGCGCCGGCACCCGCCCCGGCGCCTGCCGCCGAGACGTCGGGCCAGGACGGCGCGCTCTCCGGCACCCAGGGGGTCGTGTCGGTCGCCGCACCCGTCACGGTGTCGGGCAACGCGATCTCGGTCGTCGGCGACAGCTCGAGCGAGGGCGCGACCACCGCACCCTCGTCGGGTTCCGCGGCGGGGACCGACGCCTGGACGGACGGTGAGGACGCGATCCTCGGCGGCACCCAGGTGGTCGCACCCGTCACCGCCCCGGTCACCGTCTCGGGAAATGCGATCTCCGTCATCGGAGACAGCGAGTCGACCGGCGCCACGACGGCACCCTCGACCGGTTCGACGGGCGGCGGATCCACGGGCACCACGGACGGGGATGGCTCGGTCCTCGGCGGCACCCAGGTGGTCGCACCCGTCACCGCCCCGGTCACGGCGGCAGGCGACGCGATCTCCGTCATCGGAGACAGCGAGTCGACCGGCGCCACGACGGCACCCTCGACCGGTTCGACGGGCGGCGGATCCACGGGCACCACGGACGGGGACGACTCGGTCCTCGGCGGCACCCAGGTTCTCGCACCCGTCACCGCCCCGGTCACGGTCGTCGGCAACGCCATCTCGGGTATCGGTGACAGCGAGTCGACCGGTGCCGTCGCGGCGCCGGGAAGCGGTACGGGGGGCACCACGGGAAGCACCGGCGGTTCAGGCTCGATCCTCGGCGGGACGCAGATCCTCGCCCCGATCGGGCTTCCGGTCACCGTCGGCGGCAACGCGATCTCGGTCGTCGGTGACAGCACCACGGTGGACGCCGTGGTGCCGACGGACCCGACCGACCCGACGGACCCGACCGACCCGACCGACCCGACCGACCCGACCGACCCCACCACTCCGGGGAACCCCGGCACGCCGGGTGCTGACGGCACCGCCGGCACGACCGCCCCGGCGGCTGCCACCGGCTCGGCGGCGTCGGCCGGCTCCGCCGCCCAGCTCGCCGCGACGGGAGGGACGGGTGTGATGCCGTTCCTGCTGCTCGGGCTCTCGCTGTTCGCAGCGGGCGCCATCGCACGCGCGTCGCGGCGGCGCTCCGCGTGAGTCGGCGGGGCAGCCGGCGTTCCCCCGCTGCCCCACCCGTCCGACCCGCGTGAGCACGCGGGAGGGCCGAACCCCAGCGGCCCTCCCGCCCTGAACGCCCCCGATCGCGGCGCCCGGCCTTGCCTGGACCGCACGTCGCGATCGGGGGTCCACACCCATCTCCGCGGTGCGGAGTCCAGGCGATGCCCTGGATCGGGTCTCCGCACCGGGAGATGCCACGAGCGGATGCCGCGACCCGGGGGGCTCGCGGCATCCGCCTCGTCCGGCCGGCGCGTTGCGCGCCCGTGCCCTCCTCGCCAGAGTGGAGGGATGCCTCTTCCCCCGCCCTACCGCCTCACCCCGATCGACGCCGACCGGCTCGACGACGTCCTGCGCCTGGACACGTGGGCGTTCCCCACCGAGCGCTCGGTCGAGGCTCTCCGGGAGCTGCCGAGCCCGCTCAGCTGGGATCGCACGTACGGCGTCGCCCGCGTCGACGACGACGAGGTCCTCGCGGGATTCCACGGCGCGTATCCGCTGCGCGCATACCCCGTGCCCGGTGCCGAGGTCGCGTGCGGCTGGCTGACCTGGGTCGGCGTGCACCCGGGACACCGGCGCCGCGGCATCCTGCGCGGCATGATCGAGCACCACTTCGCCGACTGCCTCGCGAACGGCGAGGCGATCTCGGGTCTGATGGCCGCCGAGACCCCGATCTACGGTCGCTTCGGGTACGGCATGGCCTCCACCCAGCTGAACCTCACGATCCCCCGGGGAGCCGCACTGCGCCCGGTGGCCGGGGCGTCTGAACTCGAGGTCGAGCTGGAGGAATGGGATGCCGAAGCCCACGGCGATCTCGTGGCCTCGATCCATCGCGACTACGCGCGGCAGCCGGCCGGGCTCGGCCGCCCCGGGTGGGCGACGCGCGAGACGCCCGAGCAGCGCACCGCGCGGGAGGCCGACCCGCCCGCGTACCGCGGCGGCAAGGAGTCGCTTCGGCTCCTGCTGGTGCGTGACAGCGCCGACAACACGCTCGCGTACGCGACCTTCCGGCGTGCGATGTCGTGGGAGCGCGCCGGCGCCGAAGGCACCGTGCACGTGCGCGAGGCCGTCGCGCTCACGGCGGCCGCGGCGCACCGCATGTGGTCGGTGCTGCTCGACCTCGATCTCACGAGCCGCGTCCAGGTCTCGAACCTGCCCGTCGACGACCCGATCGTCTCGCTGCTCGTCGACATCCGGCCCGCGGTGCCCGACTACCAGGACAACTCGTGGATCCGCATCCTCGACCTGCCGGCGGCGCTCGGCCAGCGGCGCTACGCGGGCGACGTCGACGTCGTGCTCGAGGTGGCCGACACGATGCTGCCCGCGAACGCGGGTCGCTGGCGCGTGCGCGCCGCGGCGTGGGAGCACGCGGAGGTGGCGGCATCCGATTCCGAACCCGACCTCGTGCTCGACGTCCGCGAGCTCGGCGCAGCGCACCTCGGGTCGATCTCGCTCGCGTCGCTCGCCCAGGCGGGGCTCGTGGGCGTCGGGAGGCCCGACGCGCTGCGCGCGGCCTCAGCGGCATGGTCGTGGCCGGTCGCGGCCGGCGCGAACTGGATCTTCTGACCCCCGGATACGACGGATGCCGCAGACCCGGAGGTCTGCGGCATCCGTTCGCTCTCGCCAGAATTACTTGGCGGCGACCACCTGGAGGGTGATCACGGCGGTGAGGTCGTCGCGGAGGCGAACGGTCGCCTCGTGCTCGCCCACCGACTTGATCGGGGAGGTGATGTGGATCTTGCGCTTGTCGAGCTCGCCGAGTCCGGCGGCCTTGACGGCCTCCGCCACGTCGACGGTCTTGACCGCACCGAACAGGCGACCCTCGGCGCCGGCCTTGACGGCCAGGCGGACCTTGTTGGTCTCGAGGTTGTTCTTGAGGGCCACGGCCTCCTCGTGGTCGTGGATCGCGCGCGCCTCGCGGGCGGCGCGGATCGACGCCACCTGCTTCTCGCCACCGCGGGTCCACGCGACCGCGAAGCCCTGGGGGATGAGGTAGTTGCGGGCGTACCCGTTCTTGACCTCGACCACGTCACCGGCGCTACCGAGCCCGGCGACCTCGTTCGTGAGAATGAGCTTTGCCATGTGGGTACTCCTTAGCGGCCAGCGCCGGCGTAAGGCAGGAGCGCCATTTCGCGCGCGTTCTTGATTGCCTTGGCGATCAGACGCTGCTCCTGCACCGAGACACCGGTGATACGACGGGCGCGGATCTTCCCGCGCTCCGAGATGAACTTGCGGAGGGTGGCGACGTCCTTGTAGTCGATGACGCCGACACGGATCGCCTTCGCGGGGGCGGCGTTCTTCGCGCCCTTCCGCGGCTTCCGGCGGTCGCCGGTTGCCTTTCCAGCCATGGTGTTTCCTTTACGTTTTGCTGATCGGATGCCTCGTCACGGGGCATCCGGAATCTGTTGCTGAGATCTGACCGATCAGAACGGGGTGTCGTCGCCGTAGGCGCCGGGAGCAGCCCAGGCGTCGCCGCCGGCGTTCGACGAACCGGGGGTCGACCAGGGCTCGTCGGCGACCTGCGGCTGCGGGCGCGACTGACCGCCGCCGAAGCTGCCGCCGCCGCCCGAGCCGCCCGCAGCGCGGGTGACCTGTGCGGTCGCGTAGCGCAGCGACGGGCCGATCTCGTCGACCTCGAGCTCGATCGCGGTGCGGTTGTTGCCTTCGCGGTCCTGGTAGCTGCGCTGCTTGAGGCGGCCGGTCGCGATGACCCGCATGCCCTTGGTCAGCGAGCCGGCCACGTGCTCGGCGAACTCGCGCCACACGCTCGCGCGGAGGAACAGCGCTTCGCCGTCCTTCCACTCGTTCGCCTGACGGTCGAAGTTGCGAGGCGTCGACGCGATCGTGAAGTTCGCGACGGGGAGTCCGTTCTGCGTGTAACGCAGTTCGGGATCAGC
The DNA here is from genome assembly GCF_019511645.1 of Microbacterium ureisolvens. Taxonomy (GTDB): domain Bacteria; phylum Actinomycetota; class Actinomycetes; order Actinomycetales; family Microbacteriaceae; genus Microbacterium; species Microbacterium ureisolvens_A. Next base: position 119,018 of record NZ_JAEUAX010000003.1, read on the forward strand.
CGTGAGGTTGCCCACGACGGTGATGATCGTCTCGCCGGCCATCGTCCTTACGCCTTCGCAGCCTTGGCGGTCTTGCGGGCGGCGCGCTCGTCGGCACGCTGCTTCTCCGAGGCGATCATGGCGATCGCCTCTTCGGCGCGGAGGACCTTGGTGCGCATGATCTGCTCGCTCAGGTTGAGCTGGCGGTCCAGCTCCTGCGTGGTCTCAGCCGTGGCGGTGAAGTTGACGACGGCGTAGATGCCCTCGGTCTTCTTCTGGATCTCGTAGGCAAGACGGCGCTTGCCCCAGATGTCGATGTTCTCGATGGTGCCGCCGTCGGTCGTGATGACCTTCAGGAACTTGTCGAGGTTGGCGCCGACCTGGCGCTCGTCGATCTCGGGGTTCAGGATGACCATGAGCTCGTACTGGTGCGTCACTAACCCACCTCCTTCGGACTAGAACGGCTGTCGGGCATTTCCCGGCAGCAGGAGGGTGTGTTGCACGTCGTCCGACTCGCCGCGCAGGGTTGCGCGTGCGGACAACCCTCCTATGGTACCGGATGGCCGAGCAGACGCCGAACCCGGCCCGATTCGCGTCGGGTGCGAGCGCCCGTCAGCGGAACGCGCCGAGCCCGGTGAGGTGCTGCCCCAGGACCAGCGTGTGCACCTCGTCGGTGCCTTCGTAGGTCCGGACCGACTCGAGGTTGGCCGCGTGACGGATCGGCGAGTTCTCGAGGAGCACGCCGTCGCCGCCGAGGATCGTCCGCGCCTCGCGGGCGATCTCGATCGCCTCGCGCACGTTGTTGAGCTTTCCCAGTGAGATCTGCGTGGGCGTCAGGGTGCCGGCGTCCTTCGCCCGTCCGATCTGCAGCGCGACCAGGGCGCCCTTCTGCAGCTCGACGACCATGTCGACGAGCTTGCGCTGCGTGAGCTGGAACCCCGCGATCGGCTGCCCGAACTGCTCGCGCCGCAGGGCGTGGCGCAGGGCGGCCTCGTAGCTGTCGCGTCCGGCGCCCAGCGCGCCCCACACGATCCCGTACCGCGCATCGTTGAGGGCGGAGAACGGTCCGCGCAATCCTCGCGCTCCGGGAAGGAGAGCGGATGCCGGCACCCGGACGTCGTCGAAGTGCAGCGCCGTCTGCACCGACGCCCGCATCGAGCCCTTCGGCTCGAGCACCGTGATCCCGAGCCCGGCGGCGTCGGTCGGGACGATGAAGCCGCGGACGCCGTCGTGGGTCTGCGCCCAGACCACGGCGAGCTGCGCGATCGAGGCGAGCCCGATCCAGCGCTTGGCTCCCATGATCACCCAGTCATCGCCGTCGCGGCGGGCGAACGTCGTCATGCTGGACGGGTCAGATCCGGCGCCCGGCTCGGTGAGCCCGAACGCGCCGATCACCTCTCCCGCTGCCATGCGCGGCAGCCACTCCTGCTTCTGCTCCTCGCTGCCCCAGCGGTGGATCGAACCCATCGCCAGTGAGCCCTGCACCGAGACGAACGTGCGGATGCCCGAGTCGCCGGCCTCGAGTTCTAGCGCAGCCAGGCCGTATTCGACGGCGCTGCGGCCGGGGCATCCGTACCCCTCCAGCTCCATGCCCAGCACGCCCAGGCGTCCCAGCTCGGGTGCGAGCTCGACGGGGAAGTGCGCGCGGTCGAACCAGTCCGCGATGTGCGGGCGCAGCTCGGAGTCGACGAACGCACGCACGCGGTCGCGCGTGCCGCGCTCGTCGGGGCTCAGCTGACCGTCGATGCCGAGGACGTCGGATGCCTCGCGCAGCGCGGCGAGATCGTCGGGGTCACGGCGGACATCGGGCACGGCGCCTCCTCGCGTCGGATCGCGCACTCGCGCGTGTGGGTCGATTCTCCCCGATGCCGGCCGGTGCGATCGACATCGTCGACCCGCTGCGTATAAGAGAGGTATCGCGCCGATGTCAGCGATACGCGCGGCTACTCCGGGGTACGTCGCGAAGGTGTCCGGCTGCCGGGCCACGGGCCGAGCGACTCCCCCCAGAGCCCGACGTTCCTTCATTGAGTGCGAAGCGGGCGTGGAGGCGGTCGGGCGTATGCTGTCGGGCGTGCATTCGACGTTCGCGACGCCCGGCGGGCGTGAGGGGGTACTCGGCGCTGCACGCGCCGAGCGGAGGTAGCCGGGCCCGTCGCCCGGCCTGAGGCCGGCTGCGACGCCGCTCGACTCTCCGCGGACCGGGCCGGTCCCGCGGCATCCGCTTCCTTGTCGTCCTCGCGGCGACCCTTGTGAACTCTGCCCTGTGAAAGAGGGGAAATCATGCACGCATTCACCGAGAAGGACATCCGCGCGTCCTTCGTCAACGCCTCGCTGCGCGAGCGCAACGCCATCATCGTTCCCGACCTGGCCCATGTCGGCTGGGACGACCTCGACTACCTCGGCTGGCGCGACCCGAAGCAGCCGCTCGCCGGCTTCATCGTGGTGCCGGTCGATGACGAGCCCGTGGGCATCCTGCTGCGGCAGGCCGAGCAGCGCACCCGCACCCGCCCGCAGTGCTCGTGGTGCGAGGACGTCACCCTGCCGAACGACGTCGTGCTGTTCGGCGCGAAGCGCGCCGGAAAGGCCGGACGAAACGGCGACACCGTCGGCACCCTGCTGTGCGAGCGGTTCGAGTGCTCGGTCAACGCCCGCCGCCCGATGCCGCCGGCGTATCTCGGATTCGACGTGAGGGCCGCGCGCCAGCGGCGCATCGAGGCCCTGCGTGCACACGCCGAAGGCTTCGCGCGCGACATCCGCGACGGCGCCTGACATCAGGTGACCGCTGCTCCTGCTACAGCGGCAGGAGCAGCGGCACCATGAGGACGCTCACGACGAGCACGAGCACCGTGAACGGCACGCCCAGCCGGACGAAATCGCCGAAACGGTAGCGTCCCGGCTCCACGACGAGCGTGTTCACCGGCGACGACACCGGCGTCATGAACGCGGACGACGCCGCGAGCATCACGACCATCGCGAACGGGTACGGCGACGCCCCGAGGTGATCGGCGGCGGTGATGGCGATGGGGGCCATGAGCACCGCCGTCGCGGTGTTGGAGACGAACAGCCCGATCACCGCGGTCGTCACGAAGAGGGCGCCGAGGATGAGGGCAGGGCCCGCGCCGCCGAAGGCGCTCAGCAGGGCGTCGGCGGCGAGGTCGATGCCGCCCGTCACCTCGAGCGCCTGGGCGAAGGGCAGCATGCCCGCGATGAGCAGCAGCGTCGGCCAGTGGATCGACCGATACGCCGAAGGCATGTCGATCACGCGGAACAGGCCCATCATGAGCGCTGCGATCAGGGCGGCGATGACGTTCGGCACGAATCCGGTCACCATCAGCACGATCATCACGGCGACGCTGAGCAGGGCGAACGGCGCGCGGTCGGCGGCGGGCGCGACCTCGTCGCCCTCGCTCGGCAGGTCCATCGGTGCGAAGTCCCGCGCCTCCTCGCGGAACCGGTGGATCTGGTTCCAGCCACCCGCGACGAGCAGGGTGTCTCCCGGGTGGAGCCGCCGGTCGCTGAAATCCGCACCCGCGGCGTGCCCCGCGTGCCGCACACCGAGCACCGTCACCTCGTACTCGGTCCGGAAGCGCATTTCACGGATGCTGCGGCCCATGGCCCGCGAGTCGGGGGTGACGATCACCTCCGCCATCCCGACCTGCCGGGCGTAGGACTCGAAGAAGTCGCCGACGACGTCGAGCCGCTCGAGGTCGAGCCGCCGGCGTTCGGCCGGCGACGGCACGATGTCGAGGACGAGGGTGTCGCCGCGCTGCACCACCGTCTCACCTGCCGTGCTGAGCGTCGTCCCTCGCAGGAATCGCGTGCGCTCGAGGCCGAGCACGGAACTCAGGGACGGGGCGAGGTCGGCCGCGGCGAGAGTGCGGCCGATGAGGGGCGATGCGGCGCCGACGCGGTAGCGCCCGGTCCGGCTGTCGACCTCATAGTCGGCGATGAGGCTGCCGAACGTGCGGCGGTCGCTGCCGGACGCGCCGCGGTCGTCGCCCAGGAACCGCCGCGCCAGGAGGATGTAGCCGATGCCGAGCGCCAGGATCACGAGGCCGAACGGCGTGACGCTGAAGAAGCCGAACCCGTCGAAGCCCATGCGGCGCAGCTCCGCATCGACGACGAGGTTCGGTGCCGTCGCGATCAGAGTGAGCATGCCGCTCATGAGGCCGGCCATGCTGAGCGGCATCATGAGCTGCCGCGGCGAAAGACCGGTGCGGGCTGCGATGCTGAGCACCACCGGGATGAAGATCGCGACCACTCCCGTCGAACTCATCACCGCACCGAGCGCCGCGACCGACAGCATGAGCAGCACGATGAGCCCCGGGGTGCTGCTCCCTGCGCGCGCCGACAGCCAATCGCCGAGGCGGTAGGTGACCCCCGTGCGCGAGAGACCCTCGCCCACCACGAAGAGTGCTGCGATGAGGATCACGTTGGGATCGGCGAAGCCCGCGAGTGTCTCGGGCACCGTCAGCACGCCGGTGAGCGGCAGGGCGACGATCACCAGGACCGCGACCACGTCCATGCGTGGCCGGCCGATCGCGAAGAGCACGATCGTGATCGCCAGCAGCACGAGCACCAGGATCAGCTCGCCGCTCATCGAACCTCCGCCCACGGGCCGGGTTCGCCGCATCCGCCCGCTCTGCGAATGCTACCGAGGCGACTGCGTCGGCAGCATACGATCTCACCGCCTCACGGCGGTCCCAGACCGAAATGCACGAGCTCCTCGTCATCGAGCATGCGGCTGCGGATGATGAACCGGTTGCCCGTCGGGCCCTCGACACTGAACCCCGCCCCGCGGCCGGGCACCACGTCGATCGTGAGGTGGGTGTACTTCCAGTACTCGAACTGCGCCTCCGAGATGAAGACCTCGACGGGATCGTCCAGGCCCACGTCGAGCTCGCCGAGGCGCACGTCCGACGGTCCGGTCAGGAACATCCCCACCGGGTAGCACATGGGTGCGCTGCCGTCGCAGCAGCCCCCGGACTGGTGGAACATCAACGTGCCGTGCTGCGCCGTGAGCTGCCGCAGCAGGGCGGTGGCAGCATCCGTCACCGCGACGCGCGCGTAGGTCCGGGTCGGGGTCATCGCGTTCTCCTCGGGGAACGGTGCGACCCGGGCGGAGGCGCTGGGGCTCGCTCCCGCCCGGGTCTCATGGGGAGGGCAGGATCAGAAGAAGCCCATGGCCCCGTCGGCGTACGAGACGAGGAGGTTCTTCGTCTGCTGGTAGTGGTCGAGCATCTTGAGGTGATTCTCGCGCCCGATGCCGGACTGCTTATAGCCGCCGAACGCCGCGTGCGCGGGGTATTGGTGGTACGTGTTCGTCCAGACGCGACCCGCCTCGATCGCACGACCGGCGCGGTAGGCGGTGTCGCCGGAGCGGCTCCAGACGCCGGCGCCCAGGCCGTACAGAGTGTCGTTGGCGATCGAGATGGCGTCGTCGAAGTCGTCGAACGAGGTGACGGAGACGACGGGCCCGAAGATCTCCTCCTGGAAGATGCGCATGTCGTTCGTGCCCTCGAAGACGGTGGGGGCCACGTAGTAGCCGCCCGACAGCTCGCCGCCGAGATCGACGCGCTCGCCACCGGCGAGCAGCTTCGCGCCGCCCGCCTTGCCGATCTCGATGTACGACAGGATCTTCTCGAGCTGATCGTTGGATGCCTGGGCGCCGATCATCGTCGCCGGGTCCAGCGGGTTGCCCTGCACGATCTTGCCGACGCGGCCCAGGGCGTCGCCGAGGAACCCGTCGTAGATCGAGCGCTGGATGAGCGCGCGCGACGGGCACGTGCAGACCTCGCCCTGGTTGAGGGCGAAGAGCGTGAAGCCCTCCAGCGCCTTGTCGTAGTAGGCGTCGCCGGTGTCGCGGGCGACGTCCTCGAAGAACACGTTGGCACTCTTGCCTCCGAGCTCCAGGGTCACCGGGATGAGGTTCTGCGACGCGTACTGCATGATGAGGCGGCCCGTCGTGGTCTCGCCGGTGAACGCGACCTTTCGGATGCGCTTGTGCTGCGCGAGCGGCGCGCCCGCCTCGATGCCGAAGCCGTTGACGATGTTGACGACGCCGGCCGGCAGCAGGTCGCCGATGATCTCGAAGAGGAACAGGATCGACGCCGGTGTCTGCTCGGCGGGCTTCAGCACGACGCAGTTGCCGGCGGCGAGCGCCGGGGCGAGCTTCCACGTGGCCATGAGGATCGGGAAGTTCCACGGGATGATCTGGCCGACCACGCCCAGCGGCTCGTGGAAGTGGTACGCGACCGTGTCTTCGTCGAGCTGGCTGAGCGAGCCCTCCTGGCCGCGCAGCACGCCGGCGAAGTAGCGGAAGTGGTCGACCGCGAGGGGGATGTCGGCCGCCAACGTCTCGCGGACGGGCTTGCCGTTCTCCCACGTCTCGGCGACGGCGATCCGCTCGAGGTTCTGCTCGATGCGGTCGGCGATCTTGTTGAGGATGATGGCGCGCTCGGCAGGCGTCGTGCGCTTCCACGACTCGAACGCCTTCCACGCGACGTCCACCGCGCGGTCGACGTCCTCGACGGTGCCGCGGCCGACCTCGGTGAACGGCTTGCCGGTGACGGGCGTGATGTTCTCGAAGTACTGGCCCTTTATCGGCTCGACGAACTCGCCGCCGATGTAGTGCCCGTAGCGGGGGCGGTAGTCGGCGATAGATCCCCGCTGCCCGGGTGCGGCGTAGACGCTCGAGACGCCCTCTTCGACGATGGTCATTGCTGGTCTCCTTCGACGCGTTCCGCGACGGTCGTCGTCGCGATGCATCGACGGTAGGACGCGCGAGGTTGCAGAACGTTGCGACCGGGTCAGAGGGCGGCTTCGAGCTTCTCGATGCGGGCGACGAGGCCGGCGCGGCGGGGCGAGCGGGCGGGCAGCATCGAGAGGCACAGCCGGAGCAGCTCGACGTCGTCGGCCGCGGCATCCGTGTCGGCGAAGGCGAGCAGGACGTCGACGGATGCCTCGGCCATGAGCGCTTCGCGAAGCGCAACGCGGACGGTGTCGCGGAACTCCTCCACCCCCGGCGCGACGGAGTCGGGGAGCACGTCGCCACGGTAGGCCGCGAGGGCGACGCGGTGGGCGCCGCGATCGAGCAGCGACAGCACCTGGTGCGCGTCGGTCTCGACCTCGACCCCGAGGCGGTACGGCCGCGACTCGGGAACGAGAGCCGGGGCGGCCGTCGTCAGCGCCTTGCGCAGACGCACCATCTCGGCACGGAGGGTCACGGATGCCCCGTCCCCGGCGCTTTCGCCGTACACCAGGTCGCCCAGCCGCTCGGCCGACAGGCCCTGGCGGTGCACGGCGAGCATGAGCAGCAGCTCGGCGTGGCGCGGGCCGAGCTCCGACACGCTCTCGAAGCCCTCGCCCGTCACCTCGAGCTGCGCACGGTCACGCCCGAGCACCCGCAGCGTCGCACGCGTGGGCTCCACGCGCCGGGCGGGCGCCCGCCGGGCCGGTCGCGGCGGTTCTGCACGCGCGCGGAGCCGCGCGACCAGGAGCTCGCCTTCGATCGCGCGGGCCGTGGCATCCACCAGCAACTGCGCCTGAGGGGTGACGGCCTCGAGCCCACCGGTCACGTCGATCACACCGAGGATGCGTCGCGTCTCGGGGTCGTGCACGGGCGCGGCGCTGCACGACCAAGGCTGCACGAGCCGGTTGAAGTGCTCGGCGCCGGCGATCTGCACCGACCGGTCGAGCGCGATCGCGGTGCCCGGGGCCGCGGTGCCGACGGCGTCCTCCGACCAGTTGGCGCCCTCGACGAAGCCCATCCCGCCGGTGAGCCGGCGCACATTGCGGTCGCCCTCGACCCACAGCAGGCGCCCGGCAGCGTCGCCGACGGCGACGACGACGCCCGATTCGGATGCCTCGCCGGGAAGCAGGAGCCCTCGCACCATGTCGATCACCGCGGACAGCGGGTGCGCACGGCGGTACGCGTCGAGCTCCTCGGCCGTGAGGTCGAGGGGTGGCAGCCCTTCGGCGCCGACGAGGCTGTCGAGCGAGCGGCGCCACGAGTCGCGAACCAGGACGCGGACGTCGCGGAGCCGCTCGTCGGCGGTGTTGCCGGCGACGAGCTCCTCATGGGCGCGCTCGATGAGCAGACGCGAGGTCTCTGGCGAGACCGCGCGGCGCTGCGACCAGGAAGATGACACGGCGGCTCCGATCGACGTCGGTGGAGCGTGCCTCCAGTGTAGGTGCGGCACCCCGATGCGGACGACGGATGCCGCGACTCAGGCGCGGGCGGTGACGACGAGGTTCTCTCGGGCCCACGTGCCCAGCTGCTGCAGCACGGGTATCAGCTTCTCGCCCTGTGTGGTCAGCGCGTAGCTCACTGCGACAGGGGGGCCGGGGTCGACGTGGCGGGTCACCAGCTGCGCTTCGGCCAGTTCGGAGAGCCGGTCGGAGAGCACCGCATCGCTGATGCCGGATACTGCGCGCCGAAGCGCGACGAACGACAGCGGCCCACCACCCAGCACGTCGAGGATCATGCCGTTCCAGCGTTTGCCGAGGACCGAGAAGGCGAGGGTGACCGCCGCGTCACACGCGTGGATCTCGCTTTCCTCATCGACCATCACCCCATTCTAGGCATGCTACGCTCGCGCTAGTCGCTCTGTTTTTGCTAGTGACTATGAGAAGAAGAAAGGACCTGTCATGACACTCTTCCGTCTGGACGCCAGCATCCTTCCGGCGACGTCGGCGAGCCGTGAGCTGGGCGACCTCGTCGAGTCCGAGTGGACCGCTGCCCACCCCGACTCGCCGGTGATGCGCCGCGACCTCTCGGCGGACCCGGTTCCCGCGACCGCGTGGCGCGACGCCGTGCAGGGCGGGTTCACGCCCGAGGCGGACCGCACCGACGCGCAGCGCGAGGCGATGGCCCTCGCCCGCACCTTCGCCGATGAGCTGCGCGGCGCCGACGCGCTGCTGTTCACGGTGCCGCTGTACAACTACGGCGTCTCGCAGCACTTCAAGACGTGGTTCGACCTCGCCTACACCGTGCCCGGCATCGATCCCCAGGGCACGGATCTGCGTGGCAAGCCCGCGACGCTGGTCACCGTCCTCGGCGGAAACTACGACGAGGGCACACCCAAGGAGGGCTGGGACCACTCCACCGCCTGGCTGCGCCGCGTGCTCGAGGACGTGTGGGGCCTCGATCTGCGGGTCGTCCACCGCCCGTTCACCCTCGTGGGCGTGAACCCCGCGCTCGACGCGTTCGCCGAGCCGGCCGCCGAACTCAAGCGCTCGGCCGAGAGCAGTGCCGTGCGCTCCGGTCGCGAGCTGGCGGAGCTCCGCGGATCCAGCGCCGCGTGACGACCCCGGGCCGTCCCGTCGACGTCAGGCGCGGGCGGCCCACCACTCGCGCAGGCGGCGCTCGGCCTCCTCTTCGCCGACGATGCCCTCGTCGAGCCGCAGGTCGAGCAGGAACCGGTACGCCTCGCCCACCTCACGGCCGGGCGTGAGGCCCAGCACCTCCTGGATGCGGTTGCCGTCGAGCTCGGGGCGCATCGCGTCGAGCTGCTCCTGCGCGGCGAGCTCGGCGATGCGGCGCTCGATGTCGTCGTAGGCGCGCGCGAGACGCGTGGCCTTCTTGACGTTGCGGGTCGTCACGTCGGCCCGCGTGAGGATGTGCAGGCGATCGAGCTCAGCGTCGGCGTCACGGACGTACCGGCGCACGGCCGAGTCGGTCCATGCGCCCTCGGAGTAGCCGAAGAAGCGCAGGTGCAGCTCGATCAGCCGGCTCACCGTCGCGATCGTCGCGGTGTCGAAGCGCAGCTCCTGCAGGCGCTTGCGCGCCATCCGTGCGCCCTTGAGATCGTGGTGATAGAACGTGACGCCGCCGCCCGGCTCGAGCCGGCGCGTCGCGGGCTTGCCGATGTCGTGCAGCAGTGACGCGAGCCGGAGGGCGACGTCGGGTGCGGCATCCGGATTCCGGGCCTTCTCGAGCTCGATCGCCTGCCGCAGCACCGTGAGGGAGTGCTCGTAGACGTCCTTGTGGTGGTGGTGCTCGTCGACCTCGAGCTGCAGCGCGGGGATCTCGGGCAGGAACTCGGCCATGAGTCCGGTCTCGACGAGAACGCGGATGCCGCGCACCGGGTCGTCCGTCGCGAGCAGCTTCACCAGCTCGGCCTGGATGCGCTCCGGGCTCACGATCTCGAGGGTGCCGCGCAGCTGCTCCATGGCGGCTTCGGTGGCGGGGTCGATCGCGAATCCGAGCTGCGACGCGAAGCGGGCGGCCCGCAGCATCCGCAGCGGATCGTCGCCGAAGCTCACGGCGGGGTCGGTGGGGGTTCGCAGCACGCCCCGGACGAGGTCCTCGACGCCGCCGGTCGGGTCGACCAGCGTCTGCCCGGGAACCCGGAGAGCCATCGCATTCACCGTGAAGTCGCGCCGTACGAGGTCGCCCTCGATCGTGTCGCCGAACTCGACGGTGGGCTTGCGTGTGACGCCGTCGTAGCTGTCGGCGCGGTAGGTCGTGACCTCGACCTGTTCGCCGTGAATGCGGGCGCCGATCGTGCCGAACGCACGGCCGATGTCCCATCGCGCCGAGGAGATCGGCTTCACGATCTTGAGGATGTCGTCGGGGCGCGCGTTCGTCGTGAAGTCGAGGTCGTTCGTCGGCCGGCCGAGCAGTGCGTCACGCACGGGACCGCCCACGATCGCGAGGTCGAAGCCGGCGTCCGAGAAGGCGCGGGCGAGCGTGGAGACGACGGGAGACTCGGCGAGCGCGCCGAGGCGCGCGATGCCCTCGGCCATGTTGAGCATGGCCTCCAGCCTAGCGAGCGCTGTTCACGCGAAACGCAGGAACCCCGTGAACACCAGCTCGCGCACGCGGGGCAGCAGGTCCGCGCGGAGCGCGCCGGCTTCGACCTCGAGCAGATCGGCGATCGCGTCGATGAGCACGCCCACCGCCAGATCGCCGTCGCACGCCCCCACGAGCGCCGCGAGCCCCGGGTCGACGCCCAGCAACCGCCCGAAGCCCCCGCCCTGCCGCAGCTCGATCACCGTCGGATCCTCGGCGCCCGGCAGGTGATGCCTCGCCTCGGTGACATCCGGAGCGACGACGAGCACGGATGCTGCGAGACCCGGGTCGTCGAGCGTGCGCAAGCGGTCGTGCGCCTCGAGCGCGGCCGCGAGGTGCGCTCCCAGCCCCTCACCGGGAAGCGCGGTGTGGAGGGTCTCGTACCGGCCGAGTGTGGGAGATCCATCGGCCGGACGGCGCAGCAGCAGGTAGCCGAAGCCCACCTCGGTCACCGCGCGCGCCGCGAAGTCGTCGAGCCACGCGTCGACGAGCCTCGCGAAGCCGGGCGTGCCGGGCAGCGTGCCGCCGTCGCGCACCCACAGCTCGGCGTACGACAGCGGATCGAGGCGCTCGCGCTCGACCACCCAGGCGTCCAGCGGCATCGGCGACGAATCGACCCACCCGCGCACGCGCTCGAGGCCCGCCACACCGTCCCGCGTCTCCCAGTTGCCCAGCAGCTGCGCGACGCCGCCGGGCGCGAGGTGCGCGCCGACGCCCGTCACGAACGCGGCCACCACGTCATCTCCGACCATGCCCCCGTCGCGGTACTCGTATGCGGGAACGTCCGCGACCCGCGGCGTGATGACGAACGGCGGATTCGACACGACCCTGTCGAACTGCTCGCCCACGACCGGCTCGAAGAGGCTGCCGAGGCGCACCTCGATGCCGTCGATGCCGTTGAGGAGCGCGTTCAGCCGGGTGAACGCGAGCGCGCGCGGCGAGATGTCGGTCGCCACGACGTGGTCGACGTGCGCACGGGCGCGGAGCGCCTGGATACCGCACCCCGCCCCGATGTCGAGCGCGCGCCCCGCGGGGGTCGGCAGCTGCAGTCCGGCGAGCGTCAGTGACGCGCCGCCCACGCCGAGCACGTGATCCTCGGGCAACGGTCCGCCGAGCGCAGCCTCGTCCAGATCGCTCGCGATCCACCACTGTCCGGACCCGGACGCGTCGGCGTACGACTGCGGCCGCACCACGGCGAGCGGGCGCACCTCGTGGTCGATCTCGGCGAGCCCCAGCCGTGCGAGTCCTGCTGCACCGGTTCGCGAGAGCGCCTGATCGACGGATGGGGCGGCCTGCGGCATCCCGAGCACAAGAAGCCTGCCCAGCACGGCGAGGGCGTCGCCGCGGTCGCCGAGGGCGCGCGACGCCGGCGAGCGGAGACCGCGCGCGATCGCGTCGTCGGCCGCGGCGCCCCACGCGTCTCGCAGTGCTTCGGCGGTGAACCCCGCGCTCCGGAGGTCGGCGGCGAGGTCACGGCAGAGGTCGGTATCCGGTTCGGGCAGCACCCGTCCATTCAACCGCGCCGCCTGTCCTCAGGCGGGCTCGGAGGCTCGGACCGTAGAATCTCCTCGATCGTGCGGTCAGGACATCGCACAGGAGCGAACCCCGACAGGATGATCGTGACTTCACCGCGAGCCCCGCGGCGTGCCCCGCGCCGCGCACCGCGCCTCGTGACCGCCGGCCTGGCGGCCGTGGCGGTGCTCGCCGGGCTTTCGCTGCCGGCTCCGGCGTTCGCAGACCCGACGCCGACGCCCTCGCCGACCGCGACCTCCGCCGTGCCTGCCGGCACCACCGTGTTCACACTCTCGCCCGTCGCGAACGGCATCGTGAACCCGGGCGACGCGCTGAGCGTGTCGGTGTCGATCCAGAACGGCACCGATGCCGAGGTCGCCCCGGCTGCCGTCACGCTGTCGCTGGGGCGTACGCCGATCGCCGATCGCGACGATCTGGGCGACTGGCTCGACGGTGCCCCAACCGACCTGGCGCTCCAGGAGATCGGCACCGACGAGATCGCTGCGGTCGAGCCCGGCGGTTTCCAGGTGCGCGGCATCACGATCGCCGCCGACGATCCGGCGCTCGCGGGCCTCGGGCCCGGCGTCTACCCCCTCGCCGCGTCGTACCCCGGGCCGGAGGGCACCGTCACGTCAACGAGCACGATGATCGTCCCGCCCACCGAGGCGACGGACGTCGGCATCGGCGTGATCGTGCCGATCACGGCGGGCGCCCTCAGCGAGGGCCTCCTCACCGCGGAGCAGCTCGCCGAGCTCACCGCCCCCGACGGTGACCTGACCAACCAGCTCGACGGCGTGACCGGAACCTCCGCGATCCTCGCGATCGACCCGGCAGTGCCTGCGTCGATCCGCGTGCTGGGCACGTCGGCGCCCGAGTCCGCTCTCGAGTGGCTCTCGCGCCTCGAGAGCATCCAGAACTCGCGCTTTGCCCTCCAGTTCGGAGACGCCGACGTCACCGCGCAGCTTCAGGCGGGGGTGCCCCGGCCGCTCCAGCCCACCTCCTTCACCGCCTACATGTCCGAGTCGAACTTCGCGGCGCCGACTCCGACACCGACGCCTGCTCCGACACCCACCCCGGCTCCGTCGGACGCACCCGCGCCAACGCCCACACCGGCACCCGACAGTGCGCTGCCGAGCACCGAAGAGCTGCTCACGGTCGGCCCCGCCACTCGCCAGGGCGTGTACTGGCCCGCCGAGGGAACCGCGGACGCCGAGATCATCTCGCGCCTCGCAGACATCGCCACCACCGACGGCACCGCTCCGGTGACCCTCATCCCCTCCTCGACGACCGACGCGGGCTCGGACGGGCGTACCGTGTCGGCGCACGGCCGGGTCGGCGAGGGCGAGGTGCTCGTCTACGACAGCGACATATCGGCCGCCCTCGACGACGCATCGCAGGAGGAGGAGTCCTGGCTGCGCGGTGCACCGCTGACCGCCGCGACGGCCTACCTCGCCTTCGCGGCGGCCGACACGAACGGCCCGCTCCTGGTCACGGTCGGCCGCGGCGACGGACGCTCCCGCGTCGACCTCGGCGCGGCGATCTCGGCCGCCTTCTCGGCCCCCGACGTGACGCCCCGCACGATCGCCACGGTCGCGGCGGGCGACGCCTTCGACGTCGAGCTGACCGACGTCGAGTCCTCGCCGGAACGCGCGGCCGCCGCATCCGCTCTCGTCGCAGACGAAGGCGAGCTCGCGCGATTCGCCACCATCCTCGATCAGCCGTCGCTGCTGACCGGGCCGGAGCGCGCCGACATCCTGCAGCTCCTGGGCGTCGCGTGGGTCGGCGACGCCACATGGCCCACCGTGCTCGCGGACCATCGCGCCGCAACCGCCGCCACGCTGGATTCCGTCGCACTTCTCCCCACGAGCCCGAGCGACCTCTACGGCTCGAGCGCCGCGCTGCGTTTCTGGGTGCGCAACGACCTGCCGTACCCTGTCAACCTCGTGCTCTACACGACACGCGACAACCTGCGCCTGGACGTGCAGGGCGAGACGCCCATCGTCGCGACACCGCAGAGCAACACGCGCGTCGAGGTGCCTGTGCAGGCCCGCGTCGGCCGCGGCGACGTCACCCTGACCCTGCAGCTGCGCAGCCCAGCCTTCGTCGCGATCGGGCAGCCGCAATCCGTCGAGGTCAACGTCTACGCCGACTGGGAGGCCGTCGGCATCGCCGCCCTCGCCGTGCTCGTCGGAATCCTCCTGCTGTTCGGCATCGCCCGCACCGTCCTGCGCATGCGCCGTCGACGGAAGGGGACGGATGCTGCCGCCCCCGGTGATGCCGACGCTGAGGCGGGCGCGGGGTCCGAGCCGGAGACGGTCGACACCCAGGCCGGGGCCAAGGTCGAAGGTGCCACGCCGGGGGTCGGGGGTGAGCCTCGGGCCGCGGCCGACCCGGCCGGCGTGCCCGCGACGACCGAGGGGAACGAGAAGTGAGCGGGATCGGGCGCGCGAGCGTGCTCATCGGCGCCGGCACGATCGTCTCGCGCCTCACGGGGTTTCTCCGCGGCATCGTTCTCGTGGCCGTCGTCGGCGCGGTCGGCAGCCGCGCGGGTGACGCGTTCACGACCGCGAATCAGCTTCCCAACAACATCTACGCGATCATCTCCACCGGCCTGCTCACCGCGGTGATCGTGCCGCAGATCGTCAAGGCGGCGTCCCACCAAGACGGCGGCCGCGCGTTCATCTCCAAGGTGTTCACGCTCGGCACGGTCGTCCTGCTCGTCGCGGCGGTGCTCGCGACCCTTGCGGCACCGTGGCTCGTGCGGCTCTACGCGCCCGGCTACGCGCCCGATCAGCTCGCACTCGCCACCACGTTCGCCTACTGGTGTCTTCCGCAGATCGTCTTCTACGGGCTGTATGCGCTCGTCGGCGAGGCCCTCAACGCGCGACGGATCTACGGCCCGTTCACCTGGGCGCCGATCGTCAACAACATCGTGTCGATCGCCGGCTTCCTCCTCTTCCTCGCGCTGTTCGGCGGTCCGGTGACGGAGGTCGTGGACTGGACGCAGACGATGATCGTGCTCCTCGCTGGCACCGCCACGTTCGGCATCGTCGTGCAGGCGGTCATCCTCTTCTTCTTCTGGCGCCGGACCGGGCTTCACGTGCGCCCTGACTTCCGCTGGCGCGGGGTCGGTCTCGGTCAGATCGGCCGCCTGGCGGGGTGGACCTTCCTGATGGTGGTCGCGGGTCAGCTGGCGGGGCTGCTGCAATCCCGCGTGGTCTCGGAAGCCTCCGGTGCCGGACCTGCCGCCGCGGTCTCGGCGAACGCATGGCTGCTGTTCATGCTTCCGTACTCGATCATCGTGCTCTCCATCGGCACCCCCTATTTCACCCAGCTCAGCGAGCACGCCCATGCCGGCCGCGACGACGACGTCCGCGCGGACATCGGCCGCAGCATCCGCACCCTCGGCGTGTTCATCGTGATCGCGACGTTCGCGTTGGCCGCGGCCGCAGTTCCCGCCTCCCGCATCTTCACGAACTCGGCCGACGACGCCGTCGATGCCGCATGGGTGCTGCTCGCATACCTGATCGGGCTCGTGCCGCTCGCGGTGCTGTTCGTCATCCAGCGGACGTTCTACGCCTACAGCGACACCCGCACGCCTTTCTTCTTCACGCTGCTGCAGTGCGGAATCGTCATCGCCACGGCGTTCGGCGCGCGGGCGCTGGTCGACGCCGACGTCATCGGGCTGGAGTATCTCGCCGCTGCTGTGGCGGTGGGCCAGTCGCTCTCGAGCATCGTCCAGGTCGTCCTCGCGACATGGCTGCTGCACCGGCGGCTCGGGAGCCTGGCGATCGGATCATGGATGCTGTCGCTCGGCCGGTTCGTTCTCGCGGCGATTCCGGCGGCCGCTGCCGGGTGGCTCGTGTTCCTGTGGTTCGGCGGCCCCGACGGCTGGACGGCGTCGAGTCAGCTGCTCGGAGCGGTCGGCGCGGCCGTCATCGGCACGGTCTCCATCGCGGTGTACGTCGGCTTCCTGGCGCTGCTGCGGGCGCCCGAGCTTTCAGTGGCCACAGGCCTCGTGCGCCGCCTCCTGCCCGGCCGCCGCTGAGACCGCTCGCCCATGTGTCCGCGAGGGGCGCGGGGAACGGGTCACGGAATGCCACGCGGTTACCATGTGTTGAGGCATCCGGAGCCATCGCGTGTGTCATCAGACGCTTCGCCGGGCTTCATGAGGAAAGGTGCGCACGTGCGTCAGGTCATCATCATCGGTTCAGGTCCCGCGGGTTATACGGCGGCCATCTACGCCGCACGCGCCAACCTCAGCCCGCTGGTCGTGGCGAGCTCGGTCGAGGCCGGCGGTGAGCTGATGAACACCACCGAGGTCGAGAACTTCCCCGGGTTCCCCGAGGCGATCATGGGGCCCGACCTCATGGCGAAGATGCAGGAGCAGGCCGAGCGGTTCGGCGCCGAGGTGCTGTACGACGACGTCGTGTCGCTCGACATCGACGGACCGGTCAAGAAGGTCACCCTCGGCAGCGGCGCTTCGCACGAGGCCGACGCGCTGGTGTTCGCCACCGGCTCGGCGCCCCGCAAGATCGGCATCGAGGGCGAGTCGCGGCTGTCCGGCCGCGGCGTGTCGTACTGCGCCACCTGCGACGGGTTCTTCTTCCGCGAGCGCGTGATCGCGGTCGTGGGCGGCGGCGACTCCGCGATGGAGGAGGCCACGTTCCTCACCAAGTTCGCGTCGAAGGTCTACATCATCCACCGTCGCGACGAGCTGCGTGCCTCGAAGATCATGCAGGAGCGCGCGTTCAAGAACGAGAAGATCGAGTTCGTCTGGAACAGCGAGGTCGTCGACATCCTGGGGGACGACGCGGTCACGGGCGTCGTGCTCGAAGACACGGTCGACGGATCGCGCCGCGAGCTGGCGCTCGACGGCGTGTTCGTCGCCATCGGCAACGACCCTCGCACACACCTCGTGCACGACAAGCTGGATCTCACCCCCGAGGGAACCGTCTGGGTCGACGGCCGCTCGTCGCGCACGTCGGTGCCCGGGGTGTTCGCCGCCGGTGACGTCATCGACCCCACTTACCGTCAAGCGGTCACCGCCGCCGGCAGCGGAACCGTCGCGGCCCTCGACGTCGAGCACTTCCTCGCCGCCCTCGGCGAGGCCGGCGCCCCGGCCCCGGACGCCGCCGAGATCGACGGGCTGCCCGGCGCTGAGCCGGTCGCCAAGGTCGACGCCGCCTAGCGCGGGGACCGGCGCCGCGCAAGCCGGGAACACTTCTCGCGCGTGTCGCGTTGAATGAGCGTGGAAGACTTCCCACAGAAGGAGATACACAGATGACCGCCAAGGCGACGACTTCCGCCACGTTCGAGCAGGACGTGCTCCAGGCCGAGGGTCCGGTGCTCGTGGACTTCTGGGCGGAGTGGTGCGGCCCGTGTCGCATGGTCTCGCCCGTCCTCGACCAGATCCAGTCGGAGCACCCCGACAAGATCACGATCCTCAAGCTCAACGTGGACGAGAACCCCGACCTCGCGATGAAGTACCAGATCACCTCGATCCCCGCGATGAAGGTCTTCAACAAGGGCGCCGTCGAGACGACGATCATCGGCGCGAAGCCGAAGTTCGCTCTCGAGCAGGACCTCGCGGCCTACATCGGCTGAGTTCCCGACGTTCTGACGAAAACCCCGCCGAATCCATTCGGCGGGGTTTTCGGCGTTTACCTGGGTTTTTCGCAGGAGGGTGGAGGCGGCATCCCAGATTCCCCCGGAGTTCTCGGCGAGCCGTGTCGATCTGCGCGAGCCTTGTTCGACGCACAAGATGAAGGGGCCGAACGGGGCCCCAACCGGGCCATCACCGCCCCGACGAAAGGGAATCCATGCGTTACATGCTCATCATGCAGGTCGGCGCCGAAGCTGCCGCGGCGTTCGACCCCGAGGCCTTCGACATGGCCGAGGCGTACGCCGCCATGGGTCGCTACAACGAGGAACTGCAGAAGGCCGGCGTCTTCCTGAGCGCCGAGGGTCTGTCGGATGCCTCCGAGGGCTTCCGCGTCGACTTCGACTCGGTTCCGCCCGCCGTCACCGACGGGCCGTTCGCCGAGGCGCGCGAGGTGTTCACCGGCTACTGGATCCTCGAGGTCGCGTCGCGTGAGGAAGCCGAGCACTGGGCACGCAAATGCCCGCTCGGACCAGGCACGGCGCTCGAGGTGCGCCGCGTCAACGAACTCAGCGACTTCGATCAGAGCGACGAGTGGGTCGCCAAGGAGAAGGAGTGGCGCGCCGCGAATTCATGACGCGACCTCTCCAGCGCAGTTCGTCAGCTCGCTTCGGCACGCACCGTCGGGTCCCACCGGCGGTGCGTGTTGGCGTCGCCGAGCAGCGACCACACGGCCCGGGTGAGCGGCGGATAGTCGAGGGCGATCTGCCTCAGAACGCGGTAGTGGCGACTGGCGTTCGGCCGCGACCCGCCGTCGGCCGCGATGTTCTCGGCTCGGAGCAGGTAGACGACGAGTTCATCGACGGACGGCAGATCGTCCATGAACTCCCACGGGTCCTCACCGGCACGAAGACGTTCGTGCACCAGCACCGAGAGCTCGTCGGCGGCTTCGGCTCGGAGCAGCTCGAGGCTCGCACGTCGCCGCGGGGTCTGCTCGTCGTTCGCCATCAATCCAGGGTACGTGGCGATCCCGACACCGTGGGCCGCCCGTTTACGCTGACAGCATGACCCCCGACGACGATGCGCACGCGCGCCGCGCGGTCGAGGCCGTGTGGCGCGACGAGTCCGCCCGCATCGTCTCGGCGCTGGCGCGGCACACCGGCGACTTCGCGGGGGCCGAGGATCTCGCCCAGGAGGCGCTCGTCGAGGCCCTCGCCGCATGGCCGGGCAGCGGCATCCCTGACAATCCCGGCGCATGGCTCATGTCGGTGGCGAAGCGGCGCGCGATCGACGGGTGGCGGCGACGCGAGCGGATGACGCAGCGCGAGCCGCTCTTCGTGGCGGAGGCCCTCGCGATCGAGGCGATCGACTCGGTGCCCGACGACGCCGACCCCGACCGCATCGACGACGACGTGCTGCGTCTCGTCTTCGTCGCCTGTCACCCCGTGCTCGCCCCCCAGGCGCGTCTCGCCCTGACCCTGCGCACCGTAGCGGGCCTCACCACAGAACAGATCGCGCGGGCCCTGCTCATGACCGTGCCGACTGTGCAGCAGCGGATCGTCCGAGCCAAGCGGACCCTCGCCGCCGAAGGCGTGCCCTTCGAGGTGCCCGACCGCGCCGAGCGGCCGACGCGGCTCGCGAGCGTGCTGCAGGTGATCTACCTGCTCTTCACCGAGGGATACTCGGCCGCCGAGGGGGAGGGGCTCATTCGGCCCGACATCGCACGCGAGGCGGTACGACTGGGTCGGCAGCTGGTCGCGCTCATGCCGCGCGAGCCCGAGATCTGGTCGCTCATCGCGCTCATGGAATTCCAGTCGTCACGCTTCGCCGCCCGCCTCGACGCCGAGGGCCTGCCACTCACTCTCGAGGAACAGACCGCCGCCGATGGGACCGATCGGCGATCACCCGCGGCAACGAGGCGATGAAGCGAGCGGATACTGCGACCCGGGGCCTCGGCTACTACGGCCTGCAGGCTGCGATCGCGCAGTGCCATGCGGTCGCCCCCGCGTTCGCCGAGACCGACTGGGAGCAGATACTGAGGCTCTACGACGCACTGGAGTCGCTCGCACCGTCGGCCGTCGTGCGCCTCAACCGCGCCGTGGCGCTGTCCATGGCACGTGGCCCCGAGCCCGCTCTCGCCGTCGTGGACGCGCTCGCTCCCGAGCTGCCGGGCTTCCGGCCCCTGCCCGCCGTGCGCGCGGAGCTTCTGCAGCGCGTCGGACGAACGGATGCTGCGGCCGCCGAGTTCCTCGCGGCCGCAGAGCTGCCCGGCAACGCCGCAGAGGCTGAAGCCCTGCGCCGGCGCGCCGGGGCACTGCTGTCGCTATGAGGCGTCGAGAGCCCCGTACTCCGTCTCACCGAGCTCCGCGAGGATCCGGTTGAGGTCCTGAATCGTGGCGAAGTCGATGCTGATCTGGCCTTTTCGGGCGGTCAGCGAGATCTTGACGCGGGTGTTGAGCCGGTCGCCCAGGCGTGCGGCCACATCGTCCAGGTGTGCCCGGCGGGAGCCTGCCTGCGGTTTCGCCGAACGAGTGGGGGAGGCGTCCGGAAGCTTCGCCGCAGCCTCCGCGGCACGGACCGACAGATCTTCGTTGACGATCTTGTCGGCGAACCGCTGCATCGCCGTGGCGTCTTCGAGTGAGAGGATCGCCCGGGCGTGCCCGGCGGTGAGCACTCCGGCGGCGACACGCTGCTGCACCGGCACCGGAAGCTTGAGGAGGCGGATCGTATTGCTGATCTGAGGACGCGAGCGGCCGATGCGCGTGGCGAGCTCTTCTTGCGTGATGCCGAAGTCCTCGAGGAGCTGCTGGTATGCCGAGGCCTCTTCGAGGGGGTTCAGCTCCGAGCGGTGCAGGTTCTCGAGCAGGGCATCGCGGAGGAGGTGCTCGTCAGCGGTGTCGCGCACGATCGCGGGGATCGAGGTGAGGCCGGCCTCGCGGGCGGCGCGGGTGCGCCGCTCACCCATGATGAGCTCGTAGTCGCCCTTCTCGTTGAGCCGCACGACCACAGGCTGCAGGACGCCGAACTCGCGCACGCTGTGCACGAGCTCTGCGAAGTGCTCGGGGTCGAAGTTGGTGCGCGGCTGACGCGGGTTGGGCACGATGTCGTGCGGATCGATGTGCGCCAGTCGGGCGCCGGGCACCTCGACGAGGTCTTCCTGCCCGTCGGGCTCGGCGACGTCGACGGGCGGCTCCGCTTCGGCCACGGCGACCGCCCGGGGGAAGAAGACGTCTGCGGGACGCTCGTCGGCCTGCTCGCTGGTCGGGATCAGTGCGCCGATTCCGCGGCCGAGTCCTGTGCGCTTCGCTGCCATCACGCGCCCCTTTCATTCGAGGCGCTGTCGCGCCGGATCATCTCGACAGCCGCTTCGCGATACGCGATGGCGCCGGCCGACTGTCCATCGTAGGCGAGAACGGACTGCCCGAAACTCGGCGCCTCCGAGACGCGCACCGACCGCGGGATGATCGTGTCGAGCACTTCAGTGGGGAAGTGGGCACGCACCTCGTCAGCAACCTGCTGCGCGAGCCTCGTGCGACCGTCGTACATCGTCAGCATGATGGTCGACAACTGGAGTCGCGGGTTCAGGTGCTTCTGAATCATCCGGACCGTCCCGAGCAGCTGGCTCAGACCCTCGAGTGCGTAGTACTCGCACTGGATGGGAATGAGAAGCTCGCTCGCTGCGGTGAAGGCGTTGATGGTCAGCAGACCGAGCGAGGGCGGGCAGTCGATGAGGATGAAGTCGAGTTCCCCGGCGTTCGCGGCGAGGTAGTCATCGACGGCGACGCGCAGGCGATGCTCACGGGCGACCTGCGACACGAGCTCGATCTCGGCTCCGGCGAGGTGGATGGTGCTCGGCGCGCAGAGGAGGTTGGGTGACTCCGGGCTCACCTGGATGATGTCGGCGAGCGGGAACTCGTCGATGAGGACGTCATACACGCTCGGAGTATCGGCGGTGTGCGGCACGCCCAGTGCCGTCGAGGCGTTGCCCTGCGGATCCAGGTCGATCACGAGCACCTTGGCACCCCGCTCGGCCAGGGCCGCGGCCAGGTTGACGGTCGTGGTCGTCTTGCCGACGCCGCCCTTCTGGTTCGAGACGGTGAACACTCGGGTGCGCCCGGTGAGTTGGACTTCGGCCTCTTCCAGCGCCCTGCGGCGTGCGGAGAGGTCGGCGAGCTCCCGCGCGATGGGGGAGTCGTCTTCATCCTGCGCGAGTGTGGCGCCGTCGTGCTGCGCGATGGGCGATTCCTCTTCCTGCGTGACGGTGGAGTCCTCAAGCGGTGCGGGGGTGGAGCCAGCGTACTCGTCCGGTGCGACACCGCTGTCGGGGTCGGCCCGCTCATCATCGAGGGGAGCTTCGGCAGTGGCGTCTTCGTCGGGGATTGCGTCCTCCAGGGAGGACTCCTGGTCGGCGATCGCGCCTCCACTGGCCGCGGCGACATCTTCTTCGCGGTCGGGATCGGTCTCGTCGGCCTGGATCTCGTCGGGTGCGACCTCGGTCACCGAGGACTCCGGGGTCCAGTCCCTCGCAGGTTCTTCAGACGAGAAGGATGCTGGAGCCTGGACCTCTTCGGGTTGTTTCACGTGAAACTCTCCCCCGTGCCCGAGCCGCTCAACATCGTCTTCCACCCTATCCCGCCTTGCCCCCACTCCCAGCCGCCGGAGCCACTTGTTCATGCGTTCCTTACCGTTCCGGGCGGATGATCCGCCACCTCTAGTCAACCTCGGACGGCGCGTTGGGTCCCGCCAACCCGCCGCTCGAGCACACTGAGAAATCCCTCATCTCACGAGAAGCGTCCGATCCGGTTCGCGCTCTTTCGCCGCGCGTCAACGGACCCGACAGATCGCGAGCGGGCCACGCGTCCGCACCTCGAGGCGCGAAACACATGCTGTGGCCCACGATGCGTGCATGACCGACCGTGCGGGCTTATCGGCTGGCGCAGGCCGGCCCCGCCAGCCCGACACGGAGCGACCTGCCCGCGGAGGGCCGCGCATGAATCGGGTGCGGCGTTTCACGTGAAACGGCGACCTGCGAGTGCACCTGGCGCAGCCCGCACACGCGCACCTGCGGCGCGCAGCTCAGCACGGCAGGTCGCCCCGTGAGCATTCCGGTCAAATCCCGTGGCGTGGAGTCGTCACTTCCGTTCTCGCCCGATAGTCGGGTGACGGTCAGGCGGGTGAGCTAGAGGTCGGGGCGTGCGGGCTCGGTGTGTTCGTGCCTGCAGCATCCGGCGGGACACATCCGAGTGAGCGAGGTCGGGCACGGCGAGCGCTTCGGCAGTCAGGGTGGGCAGACTGGCTATGGGTCATCCCTGGACGGGACTCATCGAACTTCCCGCCGCGTTCACGGGCGCTCGACTCATCCCTTCACCGCACAGCGCGTTGAGAGGCGATCGCATGAGGGTGGAGCTCCAGTTCAGGGGTGCGCTTGTCGTCGAACGTGGATGTCGTGCTCGCCGCCTGTTGGCATTGCATGCGCATGGCACGTGTCGCGAAAGGCCACGCGATCGGGGCATCAGCTTGTCATCGACCGCCTTGTCGAGGACAGCCGGGGGAAGGACGGGCCTCATCGAGTTCGCGTCCATGTCCGCCCACCGCATGGAGGCATACGTCTCCGTCGCACCTGCCCCTTTGGCCGTGCGTCCTTCGAGCGCGCTCGTTGCCGCACCCGAGCTGCGCCGCCTACAGGAGACGGGAAGATCAGGTGGTTCGGGCGACGCGGTGGAGCCCGAGATGCAGCCACGGCACAAGATCCGTGAATGCGTGCGATTGGCTTTGCCGGCCACGACTCGGAGCCGCCACGCGTCGACCACCACGTCACGAACGATGGCGGACAACGCTCGGGTGGTGGCGCATCCGATAATGCGGGAGAGTGCGCCGGACGAGGTAAAGAGGCCCGGTGTCACCGCTGCGGCGCGTCCCCATCGCCGTATCCTGACGACTGCGCCATCGTTTCGATTCCACGTCATTCATCAGCCGCGCATGAGATGGGCGGCGGGCGGCACGCCAGACGATGTTTCACGTGAAACGACAGGTCGCGGGCGCCCTTCTTCACCCGGACCGGTGCGGCATGAACGGCGCCATACCAACTGCTGATCGCCGCGCGCGCCAGCCCTGCCTCGGCTCCACCGAGCACCATGGGCGACGGCCGACTTCTCGGCGCACGGCCGGCGACTGCACCGCCCCTCGCCGTCTCTCGGTATGCGCTGACTCACTGTTGCCGGGGGCGCATCCACCGGTGCCCGAGGCCACTCGAGCCTGCTCCGTGCGCAGCCGAGAGATGAAGGAACTCACGCACATCACTGAGCTCTTGAACCCCGCGTGCCCGGTTCCCTCGGCGGGTTTCAGGCGCTTAGCGCACTGGGCGGTGGGTGGATCGCATCGAGTCGACGACTCCGCCGCAGGGGCGCTGGCCCGATCGCCTCGGCCACCCTCCCAAGCCAGCCGCGCGGTCTGGCTCTCCCTTCGTCGACGTCCCGTGCTGATTTTCAGGTCGCTGCCACGGTCAGCCATCAATTCACTACCGTGCCGACGCCGCTGACCTTGTCGATCACGGGCGGTTGCGTGGACGCAGGAGCGATGTTTCACGTGAAACGAATGCTTCCAGCGGAGGGCTGTCTCACCCGCACGGACCGCGGCGGGGGCTGCATGCCGGGATCCAGGCGAGTAGGCCAGCGCGTGGCGTCGCCGCAGCACCTCGCTGTAGCCGAGCCCGCCTTCACGGTGCGAAGAGCGGGCACCGCCGAAAGTCCCAGCGGGCAAAACCGACCCGACTGCGAAAGCAGCGGGGACGAGTCAGGCTGCGCGGCCGGCGATGCGTGTCGAGTGCCAAGCTCTGCGCGTCGCTTGAATGGCAGCGCAACCAGCAGCAGCCCAATGATGGCGTCAACGCCGCTCAATCGCTCCGCACGCAGCGCCATCGACGATCAGCTCGCATCGTCGGCATTGTCAGTTGAGTTGGAGTGACCCCGCCCGAGGCACAACATCGGCACCGAGCATCGCGTGGCTGCCGGCACCGCAGACGGGCGCCACACCAGCCGCGGCAACACCGCGTGGCTCATCGCCGTGACCTGTGGTGCGGGATCATCGGAGGGCCGATCATGCTGATATGTGGTGATTGCATTTTTCGGGCGCAGGGGAGCGCCTTTAGGAACACGGTCTCATCCCAGCCGATGGCGGTTGATTTCCGCACCCGGCTCAAGTCCCATAGGCACCGCGACGTCTCAGACGAGCTCGTCGACACCCGGGCTCGCGGCGCCGGTCGTGCCGCTCTGAACGACAGCGCGCGCCACGGGTAAGCGGGGTGTTTCACGTGAAACAATCTGTCCGCCGGGCGCCTCGACTCGATCCCTCCCGAGGGGTTCGGGCTCTGCGTCAGTCGCCACACACAGCGTCAACGGCGACGATTTGTGGGCGCGACGCGGCCGGCCAACTGCGCCGCGCCTCACCCCACCGCCGACCAGCACATCACCTTGACGCGAGAGCTTGACCCGGCGCGTCGCGCTCCCACGCCGACAACACCGACGACGCGTCGCGGCCACCCGGGTCATGCGCCAACCTGCGCCCTGAGGAGCGCGCCCGCTGATCGTGGGATCGATCGGCCGTTCTCCCACGCGAGCGTCCCAACCCACGGCTGAAGCGTTCGGTGGCTCCCACCCTGGTTCGGCATCGGCCGCGCAGACCTCCTGGACGTGCGCCGATTCGGCGTCTGGATCGCGCAGCCGGCATGCCCGACCGACACTCGCCAACGGGCTGAATGGAACCGGCGGCGGCTCAGCATCCGTTGAAGGCGTCTCGTTCGTCGTCCCACTCGTCCCGCCTGGCCATTCATCCGAACGCCGCTGCAAGAATCCTGTCCCGTGGTCAGGTCCTGTGGCGTGGTGCCACTTCTGTTGTTGCCGATGGTGGGCGATAGTCAGACGGTGAGGTAAAGCTCGAGCCGTGCGGGCTCGGTGTGTTGGTGCAGGGTGCGGATGAGCTGCTTTGCTTCATGCCGGAGACAACTGGCAATCCCACAATGGCCTCCCACGTCAACGACCATGAAGAACCACGGGAAAATGCCACCACGCTGAGCTACTCACCCTGTCGCGTGGGGGAGACCGCCAGGTGTCATGCGCAACCCCGCACAGCGCGCATCGCTCCGTGATCGCTCGATCGAGTGGCCGGTGATTCGGGGCATGCGGCCCGTTCCACGGCCTGCATGCCCAACCACGCACGCCGCGGGGCGGAATGATCCGGCGGCTCGCGCATCCCTTCAACGCGGCTCGCCCGTTCGCCTCTTCGTAGGCGGCCATTCGTAGGAACCCAGCGAGGGGGAGGACCCGGTCGCGCTCGGGGACGACCGCCGGCAAGCTCCGCGCACTGCCCGCGCTGACGCGGGCGGTGTGATCGTCGGTCGCAGGCCCCGCACGACGGGCTCGTCCGGCATTCGACCGCACCACCCGTCGCCGACGCGGAGACGCGGACTCAGACGCGATCCATGTTTCACGTGAAACACCGAAACCTGGGTGGCTCATCTCGGTAGTGCGATCGTGATCTCTCGGCCGCGAGAGAGGACGGCGAGCATAGCTGCGGCATTGATTCGACGACCAGCCGGTGCGCGAAAGGACCGCACGAAGAGGGGGGTGCCCGACGCCCATCCGGTCGATCCACCCGTTGGAGTCGCCTACTCCGGCGAAGCGAGTGCTGTTTCCGAGGCGGATGGGTGGAAGGGGTACGCAGTCGGCGGCCGCGCGCCAACGTGCGCCGTGCACTTCGAGGTGCATCGTCGCCCAGGCCTGGCGAGTCGGTGGGTCTTCGTGGGCAACCCGGCCCATGAGTGTCCGACCGGGCGATCAGGCGATTCGACGGCCCGGGCTCGTGTCATTCGACGATGCCCCTGTGATGTGCGTGATGGTCGTCGCATGCGATGCGCACGGGCGATGGTCGAGTCGACTGCGGACGACCAATTCACCGCGCCCGCAGCGTCCGCGGCCGACAGCAGTCGGTCCAACGCCGTGTCCCACGTCCCATCACCGGCGAGGCAGCAATCTCTCGATCAACGACCACTGCGCAGGCATCAGTGCCGACAGTGCTCGGACGCGACCGACAACCGACCGCGTTGGTTTCAGCGGACAGTGGCCCGGATCACACGCGACGGTTCGGGGAGCAGCGCCTCGCCGACGATCTCGACGCGGGGGTTGGTGATCTTGAACTTGCGAAGCTGCTTCTCGGCAGCCTCGATCTCGCTGTTGGCGCTCGTACCCTTGAGGAGGATGAGCTCACCACCGTCACGGACCAGGGGAGCGGTGATCGGTACCAGCGTGCGAAGGGCGCTGACGGCTCGTGCGGTCACCGCGTCCAGAACGGGTCCGCGCTTCCAGTCCTCGGCCCGTGCACGCAGCACCTCCACATTGTCGAGTTGCAGGGACTCCACCTGTTCCGACAGCCACGCGACGCGGCGTTCCATCGGCTCGATCAGCACCCACTCGACATCAGGACGCGCGATGGCGAGCACGAGCCCGGGAAGGCCGGCACCCGAGCCGACGTCTCCCACTCGGCCTGAAAACAGGGGAGCGATGACCGCGCTGTTCAGAATGTGACGCGACCACAGACGCGGCGGCTCGAGAGGACCGATCAGTCCGCGCTCTTCACCGTGGTGGCCGAGCGCGGCGGCGAACTGCCGCGCGGCCTCGATGCGGTCGCCGAAGATCTCGGCGGCGGCCGCGGGTTCCTGCTCGATCTCGATCATCGACACGTCGACAAGCTCAGCACGAGTGTTTCACGTGAAACGCGCGGCTCAGCCGCGACGGATCACCGTGTGACGGTCGGCGCCCTCGCCGTACGACTCCGACACGAAACCGCGCTCGGCCACGATGTCGTGGACCACCTTGCGCTCGTAGCTCGACATCGCCGGCAACGACGCCTGCGAGGCACCGTCATCCAGACGCGCGATCGCCCGGTCGACGAGAGCGGTCAACTCGTTCTGCCGAGCATCGCGCGAACCCCCGATGTCGAGAATCAGCCGCGAGAAGCGACCCGTGCGATTCTGCACCGCAATGCGGGTGAGCTCCTGCAGCGCCTGAACGGTGTCGGGCGCCGCGATCAGTGCGACCGACCCGCCCGAGGGGGCCTCGACCGAAACGTAGGCGCGGCCGGCGCGCACGTCGAGATCGAGGTCGCCGTCGATGTCGGCGATGTCCAGCAGACCCTCGATGAAGTCGGCGGCGACGTCGCCTTCCTCCTCGAGCTGAGCGACGGTCGCGGGGACCCGCTCTTCGCGCGCGTCGGCAGGGGCGTACTCAGGGGACGTGGTCATTGGGTGATCCTCGTGGGGTGACGTCGGTCGAATGCGTTCAGGAGGCGGAGCCGGTGCCGGGCGTGCCGGAGTCGGTCCCACCGGGGACCTGCCCGCCCTGCTTCTGGCCGGACCCGGGCTGCTTCTGCCCCTGCTTCTTCGCGCGCTGCTTGCTCACGGGCTGCTGACGCTTCGGGGCTGCGGCCTTGGCGCGCTCGGCCTCTTCGTACAGGCGCTGCTGCTCGGCGAGGTACTTCTCCATCGGGACGACCTTGCCCGACGAGTCGATCGCCTTGCCCTTCTTCGCGAGGCGCTCCTCACGAGCCTTGGCGGCGTCCGAGCCCGGGGTCGGCATCTCGCGGATGACGAGGAACTGCTGGCCCATCGTCCACAGGTTCGACACGAACCAGTAGATGACGACGCCGAGGGGGAAGAAGATACCCGAGAAGATGAAGCCCAGCGGCAGGATATACAGCATGATGCGCTGCATCTGGTAGGCCTGGCCGGTCTTCGCCTCGGGGGAGAGGTTCTTCGAGATGATCTGCAGCTGCGTGAAGAACTGCGAAGCGATCATGAGCACGACGAGCACGACGAGGATGATGATCGCGGGGGTGTTGCCCGTGTTGACGGCGTCGATCAGCGTCTCGTGCAGCGACGCGACACCGAAGAGCTTGGCGTTGTAGAACTCCTGTGTGAGCTCCGCGTTCAGCAGACCCACACCGCCGATGCCGGCCGTCGCGTGCTTGGTCACGTCGTTCAGCACGCTGAACAGCGCGAAGAACACGGGCATCTGCACCAGAAGCGGCAGACAGCTCGAGACTGGCGTCGTGCCGTGCTTCTTGTACAGCGCCATGGTCTCGCGGCTCATGGCCTCGCGCGAGAGCTGGTCCTTCTTGCCCTTGTACTTCTCCTGAACTTTTCGCAGTTCAGGAGCGATTTCCATCATCTTGCGCTGGCTCTTGATCTGCCGAACGAACAGCGGGATCATCGCCGAACGCACGACGATCACAAGACCGATGATCGCGAGGACCCACGTGATGCCGTCGGCAGGCGGAAGCCCGATGGCCGTGAAGAGCCAGTGCCAGAAGACGAGAACCGCCTCGACGGCCCACTTGAGCGGCCACAGGATGATCCCGAAGAGGTCGAATCCTCCGTTCGTCGCTGCGGGCGACGGCGACGGCGTCGAGGCGAGGGCTGACAAGAGATCCATGCGGAGGATCAGTCCTTTCCGGTGGGGGCAGGCACGACGAACCCGTGGCGGGTCAGCGCGTGCCGGAAGTTCTTGCGGGGTGGCACGTCGTCGACGCCGCCGACCGCCCAAGGGTGGCAGCGCGCGATGCGCGCCGCGGTCAGCGCTGATCCCACGACGGCGCCGTGCTGCTGCACCGCGCCGACGGCGTACGCCGAGCACGACGGGTAGTACTTGCAGACGTCGCCGTACGTGTGCGAGATCGTGGCCCGGTAGCCGTGCAGCAGAGCGAGCACCGCGTTGCGGGGGAGCAGCGGGATGCTGCGCAGGGAATCGGATGCCGAGAACTCGGCGTCTCCGAACGCGTAGGCGGGAAGAACGCTCATGCGGCCCTCCGTGCGAGGCATTTCACGACGTCGCTGCGCAGATCATCGAAGGACGCGGATGCCGCACTCGGCAGAGCGCGGATCACGACGTCGCTGCCCGGCGCGACCGCCTCGATCGACTCGAAGCACAGCGCCTTCAGCCGCCGACGCACGGTGTTGCGTACGACGGCGCCGCCGACCTGCTTGCTCACGATGAAGCCGAACCGCGCCGGACCATCGGTCACGACGCGGTTCACGTAGGTGATGGTGTGCGCTCCGGCACACCGACGACCCCGACGGACGACGGCCTTGTACTCCGCTCCGCGGGTGAGTCGGTTGGGCCTCGCGAGCACCGCTCGGCTCAGGCCGAGAGCTCGGTGCGCCCCTTGGCGCGGCGAGCCGAGAGGATGGCGCGGCCGGCACGCGTGCGCATGCGGGCGCGGAAGCCGTGCTTCTTGGCGCGGCGGCGGTTGTTGGGCTGGAAGGTGCGCTTGCTCATGGGGACTACTTCCGATCAGGTGTCACCGGGACGCTCGAGACCGGGGACGTGTGTACAGGGGCGACTGCCACGAGGGCATAAGTCAACCGATTAAGGCTACGTCGAGAAGCCCGAGAACTCAAACCGAGCGCAGAACGTGTCATTATGCACCGGCGAGGCGGTCGACCCTGGCACCGACACGCAGGCCGGTTCTACAGTGGAGTTTGCTCACGCGACGCCTCCTGACTAGCGTGGCTCCGGCAGTTATCCACAGGCCTGGACCGACGTTTCCGCGGCCTCCGGTGGAATCATCAACAACCCGGGGGGGCCATGACACCGCACGAAGTTCCAGATGTACCGGTCTGGACGGCCGTTCTGGACGAACTCGTGCGAGACGATCGCATCACCCCGCAGCTGCACGGCTTCATCAGCCTGGCGGTACCGCAGGGTGTCATGGGCGGAACGCTCTATCTCGACGTTCCCAACGATCTGACCGCCGCCCAATTCACCAAGCGCATGCGGGCGCCGATCCTGGAGGCGCTCACACGCGTCGCTCAGGACGTCCAGGACCCGGCGTCGAATTTCCGTGTCGTCGTGAACCCGGACCTCGCCGACGTGCACCTCACCGCGCCGATCGCCGTCCAGTCGGTCACGGCACCGGTCACGCCGGCGATCGGACTGCAGACCGCCGCGCCCGTCGGACGCCCACCGCTCGACGAGCCGGGGGATGCAGCATCCGTCTCGCGCAGCGACACCCGGCTGAACCCCAAGTACACGTTCGACAACTTCGTGATCGGGCAGTCCAACCGCTTCGCCCATGCCGCGGCGGTCGCGGTCGCCGAAGCGCCCGCGAAGGCGTACAACCCGCTCTTCATCTACGGCGACTCGGGCCTCGGCAAGACGCACCTTCTGCATGCGATCGGCGACTACGCACTGAGTCTGTATGCCGGCATCCGGGTGCGCTACGTGTCGAGCGAGGAGTTCACCAACGACTTCATCAACTCGATCGCCAACAACCGCGGCTCGGCCTTCCAGGCGCGGTACCGTGATGTCGACATCCTGCTGATCGACGACATCCAGTTCCTCCAGGGCCGGGCCGAGACGCAGGAAGCCTTCTTCCACACCTTCAACCAGCTGCACGACCACGACAAGCAGGTCGTGATCACGAGCGACGTGCCCCCGAAGCACCTCACCGGCTTCGAGGACCGCATGCGCAGCCGGTTCGAGTGGGGCCTCATCACCGATGTGCAGGCGCCCGACCTCGAGACGCGCATCGCGATCCTCCGCAAGAAGGCGCAGTCCGAGCGGCTCCACATTCCCGACGAGGTGATGGAGTACATCGCGACGGTGGTGTCGAGCAACATCCGCGAGCTCGAAGGCGCCCTCATCCGTGTCTCGGCGTTCGCCAGCCTCAACCGCTCGACGCTCGACATGTCGCTCGCCCAGACGGTGCTGCGTGACATCGTCGACCAGGACGACGCCAACGTCATCTCGCCGACCGACATCATCACGGCGACGGCGGCCTACTTCAAGCTCACCGTCGACGACCTGTACGGGTCGAGCCGCTCGCAGTCGGTGGCCACTGCGCGTCAGATCGCGATGTACCTGTGTCGGGAGCGCACGAGCCTGTCGCTTCCCAAGATCGGGCAGCTGTTCGGCAACCGAGACCACACGACCGTGATGTACGCCTACAAGAAGATCAGCGAGCTCATGAAAGAGCGCCGGTCGATCTACAACCAGGTGACGGAGATCACCGCGCAGCTCGGCCGCAACGGTCGCTGAAGCGTCCTCTACACCCCCCGAGGGGCCTGTGCGTCACGACGCGCGGGCCCCTCGGCGCATATGCCCGAAGAAGTTCTTGACACGCGCGGGGAGCAGGGCCATCATTTCGGTTCTTCACAGTGTGGAAAACCTGTGGATAACTCTCCCAAGCTGCGGAAACCCCTGTGAACGAGCGGGGGAGACCTGTGGATGGATTGAACTGTCCACAGGTTCTGTCATTCGGCTTTCCGACGGCTCTCCGGAGCGTCTCCACAACTCACACGTGTGTGGTTTCCGTCTCCTGACTGGCAACTCGACTGTTGTCCACAGTTTCCACAGCCGTTAACACCATGACAAGAAATCCCTGAGATGAACCCCGTCCGATCACCTTTGCGGTGGACAAGTCCCGAGACCCGGATGCGGACTGGCAATCTCCGAGGCTGGCACTAGCATGAGAACCCCGAGCCCGCAGTCGAAGGGCCCGCTGCAGAGGGAGCGTTCGTGAAGTTCCACGTCAATCGCGATGTGTTCAGCGAAGCCGTATCGTTCGTCGTGAAGCTTCTTCCGCAGCGCAACCCCCAGCCGATCCTCGCGGGCGTGCTGATCGAGGCATCCGAAGAGGGTCTCTCGCTTGCGGCGTTCGACTACGAAGCGTCCGCGCGCACCACGATCGAGGCGACCGTCGACGAGCCGGGCACGATCCTCGTCCACGGCCGGCTCCTCTCCGACATCGCCAGCCGCCTGCCGAACGCGCCGATCCAGATCGAGGTCGACGACGACGGCGGCATCCTGCTCACCTGCGGCTCCGCCCGGTTCACCCTCGCGTCCATGCCCGTCCAGGAGTACCCTGCGATCCCCGAGGTCACGGGCGACTCCGGACTCGTGCCGTCCGAGGACTTCGCCACCGCGATCGCGCAGGTCGCCTTCGCCGCCTCCCGGGACGACGTCACCCCCGTGCTCACGGGCGTGCAGCTCGAGGTCTCGGGCACGAGCCTCAGCCTCGTCGCCACCGACCGCTACCGGGTCGCCCTCCGCGAGATCCCGTGGGACGCCGGCACCGTGGCGAGCGAGGAGTCGACCACCGCACTCGTGCCCGCCCGCACCCTCACCGAGGTGGGCAAGACGTTCGCCCACGGGGGCGACATCTCCATCGCGTTCTCGGGTTCGGGCGATCGCGAGATCATCGCCTTCACCGCGGGCAACAAGACCGTGACGTCGCTGCTCATCAAGGGCAACTTCCCGCCCGTGCGGCGTCTGTTCCCCGAGCAGACCGAGCACCACGCGGTGGTCAACACGGCCGAGCTCGCCGAGGCCGTGCGCCGTGTGTCGCTCGTGCTCGACCGTTCGGCCCCGCTGCGCTTCACCTTCACCGCCGACAGCGTGTCGATGGATGCCTCGGGCACCGAGCAGGCGCGCGCCACCGAGTCCGTCGACGCGACGCTGCTGGGCGGCGACGAGGTCACCCTGGGTCTCAACCCCCAGTACCTGCTGGAGTCGCTCGGCGCGGTGAAGAGCGAGTTCGTGCGCATCACGTTCACCTCGAGCGAGAACGCGAACAAGCTCAGCCCCGTTCTCATCACGCCGCAGACCTCGGTCGACCGCGCGGGGTCGGACTCGTTCCGCTACCTGCTGCAGCCGAACCTGCTGCTGCGCTGATCACGGATCAGCGCAGCAGAACGTCGGTCCCGATCGTGAGGCTTGTGCGGTGATCGTGGAGCACCTGAGTCTCGTCGACTTCCGCAACTATGCCGCCGCCGACGTCGAGCTCGGGCCTGGCCCCAACGTGTTCGTCGGCCGCAACGGCCAGGGCAAGACGAATCTGGCCGAGGCCATCGGCTTCTTCGCCACCCTCGGCTCGCACCGCGTCTCGAACGACGCACCGATGGTGCGCGACGGAGCGGACGCCGCGATCATCCGGGCCCGACTGGCCCACGGCGAGCGTCGCGTGCAGCTCGAGGCCCAGGTGAATCGGCAGGGTTCGAACAAGGCCCGCGTGAACGGTGCTCCGGTGAAGCCGGCGGAACTGCCTCGCTACGCGCAGGTCGTGCTCTTCGCCCCCGAAGACCTGCAGATCGTGCGCGGCGATCCGTCGGCGCGCCGCCGATTCGCCGATCAGCTCCTGGTGCAGCGCGCTCCGCGCATGGCCGGCGTGATCGCGGACTACGACCGCGTGCTCAAGCAGCGCACCGCGCTGCTGAAGTCGGCGAAGGCCCGCGGCATCCGCGGCGACGCCCTCTCGACCCTCGACGTGTGGGACGACAAGCTCGTCTCGCTCGGCACACAGCTCATCGCGGCGCGCCTTGTGCTCGCCGCCGATCTCGCGACTCCGCTCGCGGCCGCGTACACCGCGATCGCCGGCGCCGACCACCAGCCCGAGATCGAGTGGGCGCTCTCGGTCGCGGGCGCCGATACCGGCGAGGACGCCGACGGCGGCTCGGCGGCCGCGTCATCCACGGCCGCGCACGCAGACGCCGGACGCACGGATGCCTCGACCAGCCGCATCGCGGAGCTCTTCCGTCAGGCGCTCTCGGCGAAGCGCGCATCCGAGCTCGAGCGCGGGCTCACGTTGGTCGGACCCCATCGCGACGACCTGCTGCTGCGCATCCGCGGTCTTCCGGTGAAGGGGTACGCGTCGCATGGCGAGTCGTGGTCGGTCGCGCTCTCGCTGCGGCTGGCGTCCGCCGAGCTCCTGCGCGCCGACTCGCGCCTGGGCGATCCGGTGCTCATCCTCGACGACGTCTTCGCCGAGCTCGACACCGATCGCCGCGCCCGCTTGGCGCACCTCGCCGCCGACTACGAGCAGGTCGTGGTGACCGCCGCGGTCGAGGGCGATGTGCCGAAGGGGCTGCGGGCGCGGATGGTGCGGGTCGAGGCCGGTCGCATCGTGGGCCCCGTGGATGGCGAGGGCACGGATGCCTGATCCACGTGTACCCGAGCCTTCCGAGCGGCCGCGGGACGCCGCATCCGTTCCTGCTGCAGCTGCACCGCTCGATCGCACGGCTGTCCCCGAGACCATCTCGACCTACCTGCGCCTGCGCGGGCTCGAGCCCTCGGCCAGGTCGTACCGCAAGCGGCGGCGGCGCACCGCGGACGACGACAACATCCCGTTCGCCCCGGGACGCGACCCGCGCGGGGTGGGCGACGTGCTCGCCGATCTCACCCGGGAGGCCGGCTGGGACCCGCAGCTCGCGCGCGAAGACGTCGTGCGCGCGTGGGACCAGGTGGCCGGCGAAGACACCGCGAAGCACACCCGGCCGGTCGCGTTCTCGGACGGAACGCTCACCATCCGGGCCGACTCGACGGCATGGGCGAAGCAGCTCCAGTTGATGCGCGCGCAGATCCTCTCGGAGATCGTTCGCCGCTACCCCGAGGCGGGGGTCGATGCGGTCCGGTTCATCGGGCCGGACGTCCCCTCCTGGAAATGGGGTCCCAGAACGATTCCAGGGCGGGGTCCGCGCGATACCTACGGATAAGACACGTCGGGAGGCATCCAGGGGAATTTTATCCCGTTACAGGGGCGTAGAGCGCTGTGATCGGGCCGTTACCCGATAGACTGTCGAGGCCCGTGTCGAAGGATTTGGAGCCCTCGCGAAGATGACGTCTGACAACCCCGATAACGTTTCCGAGGAACCCGAAACGCCCGCTCAGGCTCCCAACGGATCAGCCAGCGACTACGGGGCAGACGCCATCCAGGTGCTCGAGGGTCTCGAGGCCGTGCGCAAGCGACCCGGCATGTACATCGGCTCGACAGGTGAGCGCGGCCTCCACCACCTGGTGTACGAGATCGTCGACAACTCCGTGGACGAGGCGCTCGCCGGCTTCTGCGACACCATCAGCGTCACGATCCTCCCCGACGGTGGCCTGCGCGTCGTCGACAACGGCCGTGGCATCCCGGTCGACATCCACCGCACCGAGGGCAAGTCGACCGTCGAGGTCGTGCTCACCGTGCTGCACGCGGGCGGCAAGTTCGGCGGTGGCGGGTACGCGGTGTCGGGCGGCCTCCACGGCGTCGGCTCGTCGGTCGTGAACGCGCTGTCGACGCGCCTCGAGGTCGAGGTGAAGCGCCAGGGGCACGTCTGGCGGCAGTCCTACCGCGATGGCGGGCAGCCGCAGGCGCCCCTCGCGAAGGGTGAGCCGACCGACGAGACCGGCACGACGATTCAGTTCTGGCCCGACGACACCATCTTCGAGTCGGTGAACTTCGACTACGACACGCTGCGCACGCGCTTCCAGCAGACGGCGTTCCTCAACAAGGGGCTGCGGATCACGCTCTCCGACGAGCGCCCCGAGTCGACCTACGTCACGGATGCCGAGGGCGGAGGCTCCGAGGAGCGCCAGCCGTTCGACGACTTCTACTACGAGCGCGGCCTCGTCGACTACGTCGAGTACCTCAACAAGGTGCGCCATGCCGACGTCGTCAACGAGGAGATCATCGAGATCGAGTCGGAGGACACCGTCCGCCACATCTCGCTGGAGCTCGCGATGCAGTGGACGTCGAGCTACACCGAGAACGTCTTCACCTTCGCGAACACGATCAACACGCACGAGGGCGGCACGCACGAGGAGGGCTTCCGTGCGGCTCTCACCACGCGCATCAACGCCTACGCGCGCGACAAGAACCTCCTCAAGGAGAAGGACGACAACCTCACCGGCGACGACATCCGCGAGGGTCTCACCGCCGTGATCTCGGTCAAGCTCTCCGAGCCGCAGTTCGAGGGGCAGACCAAGACCAAGCTCGGCAACACCGAGGCGAAGGCCTTCGTGCAGAAGGTCGTCGGCGATCAGCTCGCCGACTGGCTGGACCGCAACCCGGTGCAGGCCAAGCGCGTCATCACCAAGGCCATCGACGCCGCGACCGCTCGCATGGCGGCCCGCAAGGCGCGCGAGACCGCCCGCCGCAAGAGCGTCTTCGAGTCGGCGGCGATGCCCGACAAGCTGAAGGACTGCACCAGCAAGGACCCGTCGATCAGCGAGATCTTCCTCGTCGAGGGCGACTCGGCCGGCGGCTCGGCGGTGCAGGGCCGCGATCCGCACACCCAGGCGATCCTGGCCCTCCGCGGCAAGATCCTCAACGTCGAGCGCGCACGGCTCGACAAAGCGCTGGGCAACCGCGAGGTGCAGGCGATGATCCAGGCCTTCGGCACGGGCATCGGCGAGGACTTCGACATCGACAAGGCGCGCTATCACAAGATCGTGCTGATGGCGGATGCCGACGTCGACGGCCAGCACATCACGACGCTCCTGCTCACCATGCTGTTCCGCTACATGCGCGGGCTCATCGAGGCCGGGTTCGTGTACCTCGCGATGCCGCCGCTGTACCGGCTCAAGTGGACCAACTCGCCGCACGAGTACGTGTACTCCGACAAGGAGCGCGACGCGCTGCTCGCCGACGGCCTGGCGAACGGCAAGCGGATCCCGAAGGAGGGCATCCAGCGCTACAAGGGTCTCGGCGAGATGAACGCCAAGGAGCTGTGGGAGACCACGATGGACCACAGCACCCGGACCCTGCGCCAGGTGACCATCGATGACGCGGCCGCCGCGGACGAGATCTTCTCGGTGCTGATGGGCGAGGACGTCGAGTCGCGTCGCACGTTCATCCAGCGCAACGCGAAGGACGTCCGCTTCCTCGACATCTGAGGCTTCCCCAGGCTCAGAGACCGCGGTTCACAAAGAAGACGAGATAACAGACATGGCAGAAGACGAGCGTCCCGACGTGAACGCCGAGCACGACCACGGTCGCATCGACCAGGTGGACCTGCAGCTCGAGATGCAGCGCAGCTACCTGGATTACGCGATGGCCGTCATCATCGGCCGCGCGCTCCCCGACGTGCGCGACGGCCTGAAGCCGGTGCACCGCCGCGTGATCTACGGCATGTACGACGGCGGTTTCCGTCCCGACAAGTCGTTCTCGAAGTGCGCGCGCGTCGTCGGCGAGGTCATGGGTCAGTACCACCCCCACGGTGACACCGCGATCTACGACGCCCTCGTCCGACTGGTGCAGCCGTGGTCGCTGCGCTACCCGCTCGCGCAGGGGCAGGGTAACTTCGGCTCGCCCGGCAACATGGGCGCCGCCGCCCCGCGCTACACCGAGACGAAGATGGCTCAGCTCGCGCTCGAGATGGTGCGCGACATCGAGGAAGAGACCGTCGACTTCCACGACAACTACGACGGTCAGACCCAGGAGCCGTCGGTGCTGCCGGCGCGTTTCCCGAACCTGCTCGTCAACGGCTCCGTCGGCATCGCCGTCGGCATGGCGACCAACATCCCGCCCCACAACCTCCGTGAGGTCGCCGCCGGGGCACTGTGGGCGCTCGAGCACCCCGAGGCGTCGCGCGAAGAGCTGCTCGATGCGCTCATGGAGCGCATCCCCGGGCCGGACTTCCCGACCGGCGCGCAGATCCTGGGCACCAAGGGCATCCGCGAGGCGTACCGCACCGGCCGCGGCTCCATCACGATGCGCGCCGTCGTCGCCATCGAAGAGATCCAGGG
This sequence comes from Microbacterium ureisolvens, assembly GCF_019511645.1. Classification (GTDB taxonomy): domain Bacteria; phylum Actinomycetota; class Actinomycetes; order Actinomycetales; family Microbacteriaceae; genus Microbacterium; species Microbacterium ureisolvens_A. Next base: position 157,461 of record NZ_JAEUAX010000003.1, read on the forward strand.
CCGCACCTGCCTGGTCATCACCGAACTGCCGTACCAGGTCAACCCCGACAACCTCGCGGTCAAGATCGGCGACCTCGCCCGTGACGGCAAGATCACCGGCATCGCCGACATCCGCGACGAGACCTCGGACCGCACCGGTCAGCGCCTCGTGGTGGTGCTGAAACGGGATGCCGTCGCGAAGGTCGTGCTGAACAACCTGTACAAGCACACCCAGCTGCAGGAGAACTTCGGCGCCAACATGCTCGCGATCGTCGACAACGTGCCGCGCACGCTGTCGCTCGACGGATTCGTCACGCTGTGGCTCGATCACCAGATCGACGTCATCGTCCGCCGCACCGGCTTCCGCCTGCGCAAGGCCGAAGAGCGCATGCACATCCTCCGCGGCTACCTCAAGGCGCTCGATGCGCTGGACGAGGTCATCGCGCTGATCCGCCGCTCGCCCAACGCGCAGGAGGCGAACGAGGGACTGCAGAAGCTCCTCGACGTCGACGAAGCGCAGGCCGATGCGATCCTCCAGCTGCAGCTGCGCCGCCTCGCGGCCCTCGAGCGGCAGAAGATCATCGACGAGGCCGCCGAGCTCGAGCTGCAGATCGCGGACTACCAGGAGATCCTGGCCACCCCGCAGCGTCAGCGCGACATCATCCGCGAGGAGCTCACGGCGATCGTCGACAAGTTCGGCGACGAGCGCCGCACGCACATCCTCCACGGGTTCGACGGCGACATGTCGATGGAAGACCTGATCCCTGAAGAGGAGATGGTCATCTCGGTGACGCGCGACGGCTACATCAAGCGCACCCGCAGCGACAACTACCGCCAGCAGCACCGCGGCGGCAAGGGCGTGAAGGGCGCGCAGCTGCGCGCCGACGATGTCGTCGAGCACTTCTTCGTCACCACGACCCACCACTGGCTGCTGTTCTTCACGAACAAGGGCCGCGTGTACCGCTCGAAGGCGTACGAGGTGCCGGAGGCCGGGCGCGACGCGAAGGGCCAGCACGTCGCGAACCTCCTCGCACTCCAGCCCGACGAGGAGATCGCGCAGATCCTCGACATCCGCGACTACTCCGTCGCGACCTACCTCGTGCTGGCGACCCGCAGCGGACTCGTCAAGAAGACGCGCCTCACCGAGTACGACACGAACCGTCAGGGCGGCATCATCGCCATCAAGATCCGCGGCCAGGTCCCCGAGGACGGCGACGAGGTCGAGGCCGGTCCCGAGGACGAGGTGGTCAGCGCGCTGCTGGTCGACGAGGGCGACGACATCCTCCTCATCAGCCGCCACGGCATGTCCCTGCGCTTCTCGGCGACCGATTCGGCGCTGCGGCCGATGGGCCGGTCGACCTCCGGCGTGAAGGGAATGGACTTCCGCGCCGGCGACAGCCTGCTCTCGGCGTCGGTCGCGACCGACGACGGCTACGTCTTCGTCGTGACCGAGGGCGGGTACGCCAAGCGCACCGCGGTCGACCAGTACCGCATGCAGAATCGCGGCGGATTGGGCATCAAGGTGGCCAAGCTGAGCGAGGATCGCGGCGATCTCGCGGGCGGTCTCATCGTCTCCGAGGACGACGAGGTCTTGGTGGTTCTTGCCAGCGGCAAGGTGGTACGCTCTGCCGTGGCCGAGGTCCCCGCCAAGGGCAGAGACACGATGGGTGTCGTGTTCGCCCGCTCCAGCGACGACGATCGCATCATCGCGATCGCGCGCAACGGCGAACGCGGCCTCGCAGAAGAATCCGAGGATGCATCCACCGACGGCGTCGACGCGGCACCGTCGTCCGAGACCCCCCTCCAGACCGACACTCTCGGATCGGATGCCTCGCCCCAGACCCCCGAAGAGAGCACTGACGCATGAGCACGGTAGCCGACAAGCTCGCCAAGAAATCGAGTCACAAGACCAGCGCGAAGCAGGTTCGCCTGCGCCTGGTGTACGTGGACTTCTGGTCCGCAGTGAAGCTGTCCTTCCTCGCCGCGATCGCCATCGCGGTGGTGACGGTCGTGGCGTTCGTGATGGTCTTCCTGGTGGTGCAGACCACCGGCCTGATCGCGAAGGCCGACGAGTTCTTCTCGAGCTTCTCCGATGGCAGCATCCTGCTGTCGCAGTTCGTGAGCTTCCCGCAGGTGCTCGCCTTCTCGGCCGTCGTCGCCATCCTGAACCTCGTGGTCGTGACGGTGCTCGGCGCCGTGATCGCGGGCATCTACAACCTCGCGGTCAAGGTGACCGGCGGCCTCCTGGTCGGCTTCACCTCGAACTGACGCACTGGCCGAGCGCCGGCATCCGTGATTCGATTCCGGATGCCGGCGCTCGGCGTCTGCGCACTACACCACGGTGGTGCCGAGCAGGGTGCCGATGAGCCACGTGGCGGCGAGGGCGAGCGCGCCGCCGAGCACGAGGCGGGTGGCCGCACGCCCCTTCGGAGCACCGCCGAGGTGGGCGGAGACCGTGCCGGTCGCGGCCAGCGCAACGAGCACGGCGACGAAGGTCACCGGCACGCGCCACTCGGGCGGCGGGAGCAGGATCGCCAGGAGCGGGAGCAACGCGCCCAGGGTGAACGCGATCGCGGAGGAGACCGCTGCATGCCACGGGTTGACGAGATCGTCCTGGTCGATGTGCAGCTCCACCTCGAGGTGGGCGGACAGGGCGTCGTGCGCCGTGAGCTCCTGCGCCACCTGACGGGCTGTCGCGTCGGTCAGGCCACGGTCGCGGTAGAGCTGGGTCAGTTCCTCGAGCTCCGCGTCGGGCATGTCGCGCAATTCACCGCTCTCCTTGGCGATGAGCGCCCGCTCCGTGTCGCGCTGACTGCTGACGGAGACGTACTCCCCCAGAGCCATCGAGATGGCGCCGCCGACGAGGCCGGCGATGCCGGCGGTGAAGAGCGCACCGGTGTTCGTCGTGGCCCCCGCCACGCCGACGACGAGGGCCGCGACCGAGACGATGCCGTCGTTCGCCCCCAGAACTCCGGCGCGCAGCCAGTTGAGCCGTTGTCCGAGTCCGACGCCGTGCGGTTCGCCGGGGTGAGAAATCCGCGCCACGAGCCCAGTCAACCAGGCCGATTCGTGAAATCGCGATTCGTCGGGTAAAGTCTTGGAGGTTGCGGAGCGCAGGTTCCGCAGACAAACGGGGCTATAGCTCAGGCGGTTAGAGCGCTTCACTGATAATGAAGAGGTCCCAGGTTCAAGTCCTGGTAGCCCCACCGTAAGCCCCGGGGCCTTAGCTCAGTTGGTAGAGCGCCTGCTTTGCAAGCAGGATGTCAGGAGTTCGAATCTCCTAGGCTCCACAGACACGAAGCCGGTTCCGAGAGGGACCGGCTTCTGCGTTCTCCCGGGAGTCCTGCGCAGTTAGGGTGAAGCATGGACCTGCGTGTCGCGGCGTACGCGGTGATCGTCGACGATGACGACCGTCTGCTGCTCGCGCACTGGAACGAGGGTCGTCGCGCCGCGTGGACGATGCCCGGCGGCGGGCTCGAGCCCGGTGAGGACCCCGAGAGCGCCGCGCGCCGTGAGGTCAAGGAAGAGACCGGCTATCGGGTCGAGATCGACGGGCTTCTCGGCATCCATTCCCGCGTGATCCCCCCGGGCCGCAGGCTCCGACCCGGTGCGAGCCTTCCCCTGCACACGCTGCGCATCGTCTACCGCGCCCGCATCACGGGCGGGAGGCTCCGCAACGAGACCGGCGGCTCGACCGACCGCGCCGAGTGGTTCCCGCTGGCGGAGGTGCGCGCCCTCCAGCGGGTCAAGCTGGTCGATATCGCCCTCGATATGGCGGGGATCCAACTGCCGCCGGCGGACTGACGGGGACGGATGCCGTCAACCGATGGGCTGTGAGATGTCGGCGACCGTCGCACCGTAGGCCGCGATGAGCGCGTCGGCGTCGACGAACATGCTGTAGCCGTGCGCTCCCGCCCCCATCGCGATCCGCTGACCCACGATCTCGCTGTCGGCGTAGATCGGCCAGTCGTGCGTGCTGCCTAGCGGCACGATCGTGCCCCGCTCATAGCCGGTGGCCGCCAGGGCGCGCGCCGGATCGGGCAGCTGAAGCTTGTTGACGCCCACCACGGCGCGCAGCTTCGGCCACGAGATCGCACGGTCCCCCGGGATCAGGGCGAACAGGTAGGTGTCGTCGCTGCGCTTGACGACGAGCGTCTTCACGATGCCCGAAGGCGGGATGCCGAGGATCGCGGCAGCCTCCGGCAGACTGTTCGCCGCCGGACGCTCCCGGATCTCGACGTCGAGGCCGCGCTGGGCGGCCGCCGCGCGGACGCGGTCGACTCCGGTCAGAGCCTCACCCGTGGCGGGCTCAGGCATCCGGCGCGCGCAGCGGGTCGTCAGCGACCCAGAGCTCGTCGTCGGCGCGCAGCGTCTGCCACGCGGCGTACAGCACGCCGACCGCGGCGGCGACGCCCAGGATGATGGCGATGACGCCGCCGGCGCCGATGCCCTTCTTGGCCGGGACCGGCGCGGCCTTCGTCCACGACGATGGGAGGCTGAACCCGCGCCCGGAGGAGAGGTGCGAGCGCTGCTCGTTGGCGGCATCCCACACCGACAGCGCGGAGCCGACCACGGCGCCCGCTGCCGGGATGACGGTGCGGTTGACGACGTTGCGGCCCTTGTCGACGTAGGGTGCGGCGTACTTGTCGTAGCCGGCCTGCACCTGCGGCTTGACCTGCTCCCGCCCGTAGTTGCCGAGCTGCCGGCTCGCTTCCCGTGCGATGCCGGCGGCCTCGCCGACCAGGATCTGCTGGGCCTCCCACAGGTTTCCGGCCTGCTTCTGCAGCTTGTGGAGTTCCTTCTTGCGCTTGCGGCTGAGGCTCACGGTTGCCCTCCCTGTCGTGGGGATGTCGGTCTCTTCATCTTGCCAGACCGCCGCTCGGACGGGAGGGGTTGCAGGGAACTCTGAGACAATGTAGGAATGCCGCTTCACACTGCTGTCGCAACGATCCACACCAACTACGGCGACATCGTCGTCAATCTCTTCGGCGACCAGGCTCCTCGCACCGTGCAGAACTTCATCGGCCTGTCCGACGGTTCGCAGGCGTGGACGCACCCGGCGACCGGCAAGCCGGGCGAAGGCCCGCTGTACAAGGACGTCATCTTCCACCGCATCATCTCGGGCTTCATGATCCAGGGCGGCGACCCGCTCGGTCAGGGCGTGGGCGGTCCGGGCTACAACTTCAACGACGAGATCAACGGCGAGCTCACGTTCACCGAGCCGTACAAGCTCGCCATGGCCAACGCGGGCCTGCGCCGCAACGCCATCACCGGCAAGCCCGAGGGCACCAACGGCTCGCAGTTCTTCATCACCGTCCCGGGCCAGGGCGGCCGCGGGCCCGAGTGGCTGCAGGGCAAGCACACCATCTTCGGCGAGGTCGCCGACGATGCCTCGAAGGCCGTCGTCGACACCATCAGCGACGTGCCGACCGCGGCCGGCGATCGCCCGATCGAGCCCGTCGTCATCCAGTCGATCGACATCGCCACGGTCTGAGCGCATCGCGCCACCGGGTCCGGAGCACGCGCTGCCCCGGACCCGGACATCCGCATCCCTGAGCCCGGCGAGACAGAGACGGGGCCCGCGTGAGCACGCAGGACTTCCAGCGCAACCGCGAAAACTTCTGCTATCGGCATCCCGACCGACAGAGCTTCGTGCTCTGCCAGCGATGCCTGCGCACGATCTGCCCGGAGTGCCAGACGCCCGGTGCGGTCGGGGTCATCTGCCCCGAGTGCCTCCGCGACCAGCAGAAGGCGCAGTCGCCGGCGCAGAAGAAGGCCGAACGGCGGTGGTCTCGCCCGCGCGCGATGTCGGCGTCGTCCGGTCAGCCCGTGGTGACCTACACGATCATCGCGATCACCGTCTTCGTGTATCTGCTCACCCTCATCCCGGGCGGGTTCGGCGACACCGTGTCGCAATGGCTCCTCTATTGGGCTCCCCTGCTGTACCCCGACATCCAGGGCACGTTCGAACCGTGGCGTCTGCTGACGGTCTCCCTCGTGCATTCGGGCATCTGGCATGTGGGACTCAACATGCTCGCCCTGTGGATGATCGGACGCAGCCTCGAGCCCCTTCTCGGCCGCTGGCGGTTCCTCACGCTGTACCTGCTGAGCGCGCTGGGCGGCTCGGTCGCCGTCACGCTCCTGTCGTTCACGACCCCCGTGGTAGGGGCATCGGGGGCCATCTTCGGCCTGTTCGGAGCCCTCCTCGTGATCGGTCGTCACATCGGCGCCAACATCGCCGGCATTGCGCTGGTACTCGGAATCAACCTCGTGATCGGGTTCATTCCCGGATTCAACGTGTCGTGGCAGGCCCATGTCGGCGGACTCGTCGTCGGCGTGCTCGTCGCCTTCATCTACACGCGCACGCGTGCGGTCCGCCAGCGCGGCTTGCAGATCGGCCTGCTCGTCGCCGTCGGCGCGGGACTGGTCGCACTGCTGTTCGTGCCGGTCCTCCTCCCCGGCCTCGTCATCCTCTGAACAGAGTTATCCACAGGCTCATCCACACCCTGGGGAGAATGACACCGGTGTAATTCACAGGTGTTAACAGAGTTGTTAACAACTCCGGATCGGCCGGGTCGACAGCATCCGGGTATGGAAAAACCCCGGTCGTCATAGACCGGGGTTTCTCTCTCGAAGTGTGTCGCTAGCGCCAGCGCGTCGTCATCAGGAAGCCGATGAAGGCGATGCCGAAGCCGATCACGAGGTTCCATGCCCCGATGTCCGGGATCGGGAACGCCATGCCGCTCAGGTAGAAGACGAGGATCCACACCAGACCGATGAGCATCAGTCCGATCATGATCGGCTTGAACCACACCGGGTTGGGTGCGGCTTCGCCTTCTGCGCGCTCGACGAGCGAGTCGTCGTCTTTGCCGGGTCGTGCCATGCAGAAGAGTCTAACTGCCAGGCACGCCACAGCCCGCCCTGATTAGAATCCACCTGTGGATGACGCGCTGCCCGGCCCGAGGCGAGCTGCTCGCGGGGCCCGAGCCCCCCGGCGGCGCACGTCCGTCGTCGGAGTGATCGGCGAGGTCCTCATCACCGCCGGTGTCATCGTTCTCCTCTACGTCGTGTGGCAGCTGTGGGTGGGAGACCTCATCTACGGCGCCGAGCGCAACGCCGAGGGCACCGAGCTGTCGCAGGAGTGGCAGCAGCAGTACGAGGAGCAGAATCCCGAGGCCGCGCCCGCTCCGACGACCGACCCCGAGGCCGATCCGCAGATCGAGCCCGTCACGGCCGCGCCGCCGGTGATCCCGGAGCCCGCAGACGCCGAGACCTTCGCCATCATGCGGATCCCCCGCTTCGGTGCGGACTACGCCGTGCCGATGGCCGGTGGCGTCACGCGGGCCCGCACCCTCGATCCGATCGGCATCGGCCATTATCCCGGCACGAAGATGCCGGGCGAGGTGGGCAACTTCGCCGTCGCCGCGCACCGCACCACGTGGGGCAAGCCCTTCAACCGCATCGCCGACCTGCGCGTCGGCGACGCGATCGTCGTCGAGACGCAGGAGGGCTGGTACACCTACCGCTTCCGCACGCTCGAGTACGTCACACCGAACGAGGTCGAGGTGCTCCTTCCGGTTCCCCAGGCGATGGACGTCCCCGCGAGCACCGCCTACATCACGCTCACCAGCTGCAGCCCGATGTACGCGATGACCGAGCGCATCGTGGCGTACGGCGTCTTCGAGTCGTTCACCCCCCGCTCCGCCGGCGAACCGGCATCCCTCCAGGCGGTGGCCTGATGTACGCGGGACTGTGGCGGATCCTCCCCGGCCCGTGGTGGGTGCGGGTGCTCATCCTGCTCGTGCTGATCGCCGCGGTGCTGTACGGACTCCTCTTCTACGTCTTCCCGTGGGTCAGCCAGTTCGTGAACCCGCAGGAGGTCACCGTCACGCTCCCCGCCGCACCGGCCGGGGTGGCCCTGACGTGACGGCCCCCTCGCCGGCGCCGATCCTCGTCGTCGACAACCACGACAGCTTCGTGCACACCCTGATCGGGTACCTGCACGAGCTGGGCGCCGACACCGACCTGGTCGAGGCGGACTCCATCGCCGACCCGCCCCTCGACATCTCCGGACGACCGGGGGTCCTCGTCTCCCCCGGACCCGGCACCCCTGCCGACGCGGGGGCGTCGATCGACGTGGTCCGCGCGGCGGCGGCCGGCGGCATCCCTCTCCTCGGTGTGTGTCTGGGTCATCAGGCGATCGGCGAGGCGTTCGGCGCCACGGTCGATCACGCGCCGGAGCTGATGCACGGCATGACCTCGCTCGTGCACCACGACTCCTCGCCCCTGTATGCGGGACTGCCGGATCCGTTCACCGCCACCCGCTACCACTCGCTCGCGATCGTTCCCGAGACGCTCCCCGGCGACCTCGTCGTCACGAGTCGCACGGCGAGCGGCGTCATCATGGGCGTCGCGCATCGCTCCGCGCCGATCGTCGGAGTGCAGTTCCACCCCGAGAGCGTGCTGACCGAGGGCGGGTACCGCCTGCTCGGCAACTGGCTCGCCTCGATCGGGTACACGGATGCTGCGTCCCGCGGCGCGGCGCTGAGCCCGCGGCGCTGAGCGTGCGCTGAGCGTCCGGCCGTCGAGCGGACGGCTCAGGCGCCCGTGCAGTACGTCAGCGTGATCTCGGAGTGCACCGCGACATCGCCGGGCGTCAGGGACTGCGACGACACCGTCGGCTGGGTCGAGCCCGCACAGTTCGGGTCCTCGGCCGGGATCACCGTCAGGCCGAGGCTCTCGAGCTCCCGCGTCGCCGCTTCGACGGTGTAGCCCCGCACGTCGTTGATGGCCACCCGGCCCGAGGCCACCACGAGGTTCACCATCGTGCCGGTGGGCACGCTCGCCCCGTCGACGGGGTCGCTCGAGATGACCGTTCCAGCGGCGAGGTCCTTGTCGTTCTGCTGAGTGATCGTGCCCAGCTGCAGGCCCGCTCCGGTGATCGCGGAGGTCGCGGCATCCTGTCCGAGTCCGGTGAGCGTCGGGACCGTGGACATGTCCTGCCCGGTCGACACGTAGACCTTCACCTGCTGATCGGGCGTGACCGATGTGCCCGCCTCGGGGTCGGTGCGGATGACGTTGCCCTCCGCGACCTCGGTGCTCTCCTCGTCGACGCGGATCGCGCGGAGGTCCGAATCGGCGAGGGTGTCGTTCGCGCGCTCGTACGTCATGCCCGACACGTCCGGCACCTCGCGGACGTTGTCCGGAAGCTCGTCGCGCGGCTGGATCGTGAGGACCCAGAACAGCAGCGAGATGAGCAGCACCGCGAGGAGGGCCACGCCCGCCCAGATCCACGCGACCGGCGGACCGGCCTGCGTGCGCTTCATCGTCGTGTCGGTGCTCAGCTGACGCAGCGACCGGGCCGTCTCGGCGGCCTGCCGCGGGTTCGGTCCGTACAGCTCGCTCGTGAGAGCGCCGACCTGGCGCTTGGTGGGCTGGCGGCCGTCGACCGTCGCGTCGAGGGCCTCTCGGAAGCCGGCGGCGTCCTGGTAGCGCTGGAACGGATCCTTCGCCAGGGCGCGCAGGGCGACCGTGTCGAGCGCCCGGGGCACGGTGTCGTTCACCTCGGACGGCGGCACCGGCGCCTCGCTGACGTGCTGGTACGCGACCGCGACGGGCGACTCGCCGCGGAACGGCTGGCGTCCGGTGAGGAGCTCGTACAGCACGACACCCGTCGAGTAGACGTCGGCACGCGCGTCGACGGGCTCGCCCTTGGCCTGCTCGGGCGAGAAGTACGCGGCGGTGCCGAGGATCTGGGTGGTCTCGGCGACCGTCGACGACGAGTCCGACACGGCGCGGGCGATGCCGAAGTCCATCACCTTCACCTGACCGGCATCGGTCACCATGACGTTGCCGGGCTTGATGTCGCGATGCACGACGCCCGCCCGGTGCGAGTACTCGAGAGCCTCGAGGATGCCGTCGACATAGCGGACGGCGTCGGTCACCGGCACCGGGCCCGCGGCGATGATCTCCTTGAGCAGGCGTCCCTTGACGAGCTCCATCACGATGAACGGGACCGGGCGCACCGAGCCGTCGGGTGCGGTCAGCGAGTCCTCGCCGGCGTCGTAGACCCGAACGATCGTCGGATGCGCCATACGGGACGCCGCCTGCGCCTCCAGGCGGAACCGGGTGCGGAACGCGTTGTCGTCGGCCAGCTCACGGTCGAGGATCTTGATCGCGACCTCGCGGCCGAGCGTGAGGTCGTACCCGCGGTAGACGCTCGCCATGCCGCCCCGGCCGATCGGCTCATCGATGCGATAGCGCCCCGAAAGCACGCGCGGCTCAGCTGTCACGGTCACTCCCTGCCTGGAACATCAGCCACACTAGCCGAGCCCGAGCGGGTCGCACGTGCCGTACGACCCGCTCGGAGGACTCACTCAGCCAAGCTCACGGCGTGGGCGTCGGGGTCGGGGCCGCGGCCTCGATCAGCACGGTCGCCTCGGCGGACGCACCCGATGTGCGGTTCCCGGCCGTCCCGCCGCTGCAGGTGACGGTGTACGTGACGATGACGGTCTGACCGGCCGCGTCGCCCGCGGTCACGGTCGCGTTGCGCGCGTTCTGCGGGAAGTTCGGGCCATTGGCGATCGTGCCGTTCTGAACCGTGAAGGTGTACGCGCTCACCGAGCCGGTGCCGGACGGGCACGTGTAGCCCTCCCACATCACCGTCAGCTCGCCGCCGGGCTCCACCGTCGCCGGGGATCCCTGGAACGTCGGGGTAGCCGGAGCGGGCATCGGGGTCTGACCCGCGTACGTCGTCAGCTCGATGATCGTGCCCTTCGGCACGTTGCCCGTCGGGCTGACGCTGTAGATCTTGCCGACGCTGGCCTCATCGGGAGCGGAGTTGCCCTCCTGACAGCTGGCGCCGAGGCCCAGCGCGTCGAGCGCGGCCGACGCGGTGGCGCAGTCCTGGCCCACGTAGTCGTCCGCGACGACGTTCGCCGTCGTGGGGGTCGGCGTCGGGGTGTTGGTGGGTGTTGCCGTCGGCGACGCGGAGGTCTTCGTCGGGTCGGGCTCGGGCTCGTTGCCGGAGTTCGCGACGACGGCCCAGATCGTGCCGATCAGCACGAGCAGCAGCAGCGCGATGAGCGCGATCAGCGGCCACGTCCACGGGCTGCGCTTCTTCTTCTCCGGCGTCTCCTCGGCGCCCTCCTCGCCCGGCGCGGGCATGAGGCGGGTCGCCGCGGACGTGTCGGAGCCGGAGGCGAGCAGCTGGGTCGCCGCGTCGCCGGCGGCGGCCGCCCCCGCGATCGCGGGAACCGCCGCGGCGGCGGCCGCGACGTCGCCCCGGCGAAGCGCCGTGGCCGCGCGTGCGACGGCTGCGGCCGACGCAGGACGCTCCTCGGGCTTCTTGGCGATCATCGCCATGATGAGATTCTGAACGGGAGCGGCGACCGTCGCCGGCAACGCAGGCGGCTGCTCGTTGATCTGCGCCATCGCGATCGCGACCTGCGACTCGCCGGTGAACGGGCGCTTGCCCGCAAGGCACTCGTACGCGACGATGCCCAGCGAGTAGATGTCGGTGGCCGGGGATGCCGGGTGCCCCGATGCCTGCTCCGGCGACAGGTACTGCACGGTGCCCATGACCTGGCCGGTGGCGGTCAGCGGCACCTGGTCGGCGATGCGTGCGATGCCGAAATCGGTGATCTTCACGCGTCCGTCGGGCGTGATCAGAAGGTTCCCGGGCTTGATGTCGCGGTGCACGAGGCCCGCCGCGTGCGCGGCCTGGAGTGCCGCCGAGGTCTGGGCCACGACGTCGAGGGTCTTGTCGGTCGACAGGGATCCGTCGCGCTCGAGGATCGTCGACAGCGCCTCGCCGGGGACGAGCTCCATCACGAGGAAGGCGCTGCCGTTCTCCTCGCCGTAATCGAAGACGCTGGCGATTCCCTCATGGTTGACGAGCGCCGCGTGGCGGGCCTCGGCACGGAAGCGTTCCAGGAAGCCCGGATCGCCCATGTACTCGTCTTTGAGGATCTTGATGGCGACGGTTCGCCCGATGACGTGGTCTGTCGCCTCCCAGACCTCGCCCATGCCGCCGATCGCTATGCGCGAATCGAGTTCGTATCGGCCGCCGAAGGTCACGCCCTGCGTCGGTCTCATCGTCCCAGCACCGCCTCCATGACCTTCTTCGCGATAGGGGCGGCGATGGTGTTGCCGCTGCCCGATTGTCCCTGCCTGCCGCCGTCTTCGACGACCACGGCGACGGCGACCTCGGGGTTGGCGGCAGGAGCGAACCCCGTGAACCAGAGCGTGTACGGCTCATCGCCCGTGTTCTCCGCGGTTCCCGTCTTTCCGGCCACGTCGACCCCGTCTATTCTTGCACCCGACGCGGCACCGTCACGGACATTGGCGACCATCATCCCGACCATCTCGTCCGCGAGGTCAGCGTCGAGGGCGCGTCCGAATTCGCTGTCGTCGAAGGTCTTCTGAACAGACAGATCGGGGCCGATCACGCGGTCTACCATCCTCGGGTTCATCACGATCCCGTCGTTCGCGATGCCCGCCGACACCATCGCCATCTGCAGCGGCGTCGCCGTGACCTGACCCTGGCCGAAACCGCTCAGCGCGGTCTGCGCGTCGTCCTGGATCGTGCGGGGATAGCCAGACGGCGTCGAGATCAGCGGCAGCTCGAACGACAGGTTGAAGCCGTACTTCTCCGCCTCTTCGCGGATCGCGGTGTCGCCGAGCTTCACCGCGAGCTCCGCGAACGGGATGTTGCAGCTCAGCCGCAGAGCGTCGGCGAGGGTGACGGTGTCGCCGGCGCCGCACGTCCCTCCGCTGGCGTTGTGCACGACGCTCGACGACTGCGGCAGCTGGTAGGTCGCCGGGTTCGGAAGCGTGGATTGGGGCGTGTACTCACCGGACGCAAGGGCCGCCGAGGCGACGACGAGCTTGAAGGTGGAGCCGGGAGGGTTGAGGTCGCCGGCGATCGCGCGGTTCGACAGCGGCTTGCCGGGATCGGCGACCAGAGCGTCGTAGGCGGCGTTCACCTCGCTTGTGGCGTGCGAGGCCAGCACATTGGTGTCGAAGCTCGGGCTCGTGACCATCGCCAGCACGCGCCCGGTAGCCGGTTCGATGGCGATGACCGCGCCCTGCAGGTCTCCGAGCGCCTCGTACGCCGCGCGCTGGACGTCGGCGTCGAGGGAGAGCACGACGTTCGATCCGCGCGGGGGCTGCCCCGTGAAGATCCGCTCGATGCGTGACAGGAACTGCGAACCCGCCGTACCGCTGAGCTCCTGGTTCATGGCCTGCTCGATGCCGGTCGCCGAGTTCAGGGCCGGATTGATGTAGCCGGTGACGGGCGCCCACATCTGGGCATCCGTGTAGACACGTTGCCAGCTGTAGAGGTCGCCGGACGGCACCGACGACGCGATGGCCGAACCGCTCGCGATGATCGATCCGCGCTGCACCTCGTACGAGTCGTACAGCGACCGCCGGTTCGCGGGGTTCGCGGCCAGCTCGTCGGTCTGGATCACCTGGATCCAGCTGGTCGAGGCGAACAGGGCGAGGAACATGACCAGCATCAGGATGCTGAGCCTTCTCAATTCCTTCGTCATCTCAGCCGATCACCACCCTCGGCCGGCTGCGGACCGCATCGGAGATGCGCAAGAGCAGGGCGACGATGATCCAGTTCGCCACGAGCGACGAGCCGCCCGCGGCGAGGAACGGCGTCGTGAGGCCGGTGAGCGGGATGAGGCGCGTGACGCCGCCGACCATGATGAACACCTGCAGCGCGATCGTGAACGACAGCCCGGTGGCCAGGAGCTTGCCGAAGTCGTCCTGCCCGGCGAGGCCGATGCGGATGCCGCGACTCGTGAACACCATGTACAGGCACAGGATCGCGAAGACGCCGATGAGGCCGAGTTCCTCGCCGAGCGCCGGGAGGATGTAGTCGCTCTCGGCGACGGGCGTGAGGTACGGCCGCCCCTGCCCGAGGCCGGTGCCCAGCAGGCCGCCGTTCGCCATGCCGAAGATGCCGTTGACGAGCTGGTAGCTGGAGTTGTCCATCAGCTCGGGGTTGAAGGCGTCGAGCCAGTTGTTGAAGCGCGCGCCGACGTACGGCAGGATCCGCGAGGCGAGGAACGCGCCCGACACCGCGAGCACGACGCCGATGAGCACCCAGCTGGTCTTGCCGGTGGCGACGTAGAGCATCGCGACGAACATGCCGAAGATGAGCACGCCGGTGCCGAGGTCGCGCTGCAGCACGATGATGCCGAGCGACACGAGCCAGATCACCAGCAGCGGCCCGAGCTCCCGAGCCCTCGGCCAGGTCATGCCGAGGAAGCGTGTGCCGGTCGAGGTCAGGCTCTCGCGCGTTCGGACGAGATAGCCGGCGAAGAAGATGCCGAGCGCGATCTTCGCGAGCTCGCCGGGCTGGAACGTGAAGAAGCCCAGGTCGACCCACACGTCGGCATTGCCGCCGCCGCTGAGTCCCGGGATCACCGGCAGGATCAGCAGCACGATGCCGACGAAGCCGAAGATGTACGTGTACCGGAACAGCACGCGGTAGTTCTTGAGGAACATCACGACGAGGATGGCCGCGACCAGGGCGATCGCCGCCCACGCGAGCTGACGCGTCGAGAACGCGTCCCACCCGTGGCGCTCCCAGTACAGATCGAGCCGGTAGATCATCGCGAGACCGAGGCCGGTGAGCAGCGTCGCGATCGGCACGACGAACGGGTCGGCGGCGCGGGCGCGCAGACGCAGCAGGATGTGCAGGGCGATCACGAGGGCGGTGAGGCCTCCGCAGTAGACGAGGAACGTCCAGTCGATGACGCCCTGCGCGCCGAGCTGAACGAGCGCGATCGCCGACCCGTTGATCGCGAAAGCGAAGATCAGCAGCGCCAGTTCGCGGTTACGCTGGGTCTGCGGCACGCGGATGCGCCGCAGCGCCCGCACGACGGCGGTGTCGGCGGAGACGGCGTCGGTGGGCGTGTTCGTGGATGCGTTCACCCGCCTCCTCCCGCCAGGTCGCTGATTCCCGACACGATCTGCCGCGCGTGCGACAGCGAGTTCGCCGAGATGGTCTGCTCCACCGTCGCACGGGCGAAGTTCGAGAGCGAATCGAGCGGGATGCCGGTGTCTTCGTAAGGGGTCGACAGCGAGATCGGCCCGATGCCCTGCTGCACGCCCTGGTAGATGACGACGGTGTCCTCGTCGGCGCCGACGAAGTAGCGCGTCTGGGTCCACTGGTAGCCGAGCCATGCCGCACCCGCGAGGATCACGAGCACCAGTGCGAGGCCCGCGATCCATCCGATGCGGCGCCGGCGCGCGCGGCGGCGGTCCTCTTCTATGAGCTCTTCCAGGAACTCGGGCGCCGGCTCGAAGTGGGTGGGCTCATTGGCGGCCTGGCGGTTCGGGTGCAGCCAGCTCGAGCGCCGGGGGGCGGCGGCAGGCACCTCGACGCCGACCGGGTTCGACGCGGAGCCCACGATCGTGGGGGTTCCGGAGAAGAGCGGATGCTGCCCGCCGACGTCGACGATGACGATCGTGACGTTGTCGGGGGCGCCGCCGTCGAGTGCCTGCTTGAGCAGGTTGTCGGCGGTGCGGCCGGGCGCGAGCCCGAGCCCCATGGCCTTGGACGTGTGCGCATCGTCGACGACGCCCGAGAGGCCGTCCGAGCACAGCAGCCAGCGGTCGCCGGGCTGCGTCGGCATGATGAACGTGTCGAGCTCGGGGTCGGTGTCCATGTCGCCGAGCACGCGCATGAGCACCGAGCGGCGCGGGTGGTAGCGCGCCTCCTCGGGTGTGATCCGGCCCGAGTCGACCAGGCGCTGAACGAACGTGTGGTCCGTCGTGATCTGCGTGAGGGCACCGTCGCGGAACAGGTAGATGCGCGAGTCGCCGATGTGGGCGATGACGGCGTATTCGTCCACCATGATCAGGGCACTGACGGTGGTGCCCATGCCGGCGAGCTCCGGGCGGGCGCCGACCGTGTCGACCAGGTCGACCGCGGCGTCGGAGATCGCGTCGCGAAGCGCCCGCTCCGCCTCGGCGGTCGAGTCGAACGGCCGGTCGAGATCCTGCAGGCGCGAGATCGCGAGGCTCGACGCGACGTCGCCGCCGGCGTGGCCGCCCATGCCGTCCGCGACGACGAACAGGTTCGAGCCGGCGTACCCGGAGTCCTGGTTGTTGGAGCGCACCTTGCCGGTGTGCGAGATCGCGGCGCTCGAGCCCTGGAAGACCATGTGCGAGGGGTCCGCCCGCTACTTCCGCAGCTCGAACGTCGTCGCGCCGACCTTGATCGGGGCGCCGAGGTTCACGGGGACCGGAGCCGTCACGCGGGCACCGTCGTGCCAGGTGCCGTTCGTCGAGTCGAGATCCTGGATCATCCACTGGTCGCCCCACAGCACGAGGCGCGCGTGGTGGCTCGAGGTGTAGTCGTCGCGGACGACGAGGCCCGACTCGCTCGAGCGGCCGATCGTGAGCGGCTCGTTGCCCAGCGGCAGTTCGAGCCCGGTCTTCGGACCGCTCGTGATGACGATGCGGGACGCGGTGGCGGTCGTGGCCGGTCCGCCGGGCCTGGCGGCCGGCGCGGCCGCCGCAGGGGCGACCGGTGCGGTCGCGGAAGACGCGGCGCCGGGCACGGATGCCGCGGGCGCGACCGCTGCGGCGGCCGCGGCATCCGGCATCCGTCTCACCTTCACGCCGAAGAGGTCGGCGCGCAGCGAATACACGACGGCGAACACGAACGCCCACAGCAGCACCAGGAACCCGATGCGCAGCAGCAGCAGGGTGAGCTCGCTCATGCCAGCGGGCCCCTCTCCTGCGCGTCGAACGCCCGGGTGGCATCGTCAACGGATGCCGCGGGCCGCTGCGCGCTCGCCTGCGCGACGACGCGGAACACGATGTCGGTGCGGCCGATGCGCACGGTGGAGTCGGGCGGGAGCGCCGCCTCCGTCACCTTGCGGCCGTCGAGCATCGTGCCGTTGGTGGAGCCCAGGTCCCGCACCATGGCGCGCTCGCCGTCCCACAGGATCTCGACGTGCTTGCGGCTGGTGCCCGAGTCGGCGACCGTGATGTCGGCGTCGCTGCCGCGCCCGATGACCGTGCGCGACTTCGTGAGAGGGATGCGGCGTCCTTCGACGTCGACGACGCCCCGCCACGACACGCGACCGCCCTGGGCCGTCGAGGACTCGACGCGGAGCGTGCCGGTCGACAGCTCGTCGTCGCGGCGGATCGCGATCGTCACGGGTCCGGCGAACGAGTAGCCCTGGGCCTTCGCGTGTGCATGGACGAGCGTGTCCAGCTCGTGCAGGAGCGCGTCGCCGAGCGCCGAGATGCGGTCGTCGTCCGCGGCCGCCAGGCGCACCGTGAACGTGTTCGGTGCGAGGATGCGGTCGCGGCTGACGACGGCCGCCTTCTTGTCGAGCTCGCTGCGCAGGGCCGATGCGATCTCGACAGGCTGGATGCCGCTGCGGAAGGTCTTGGCGAACGCGCTGTTGACTGCGCGCTCCAGACCTTTCTCGAAGCTGTCAAGTAGTCCCACGGAGCTCCTCTAGAGGGGGGTGCCGGTTGCTACATGCTAATTGCACAGGCTGTACCCGTCATGGATCGCGCCCCCGACCAGGCGAGTTCGGAAGGGGCCGCGACGCATGATATCCTCGGGAAGTTGAGTTTCGCGGGATCTGAGGATCCGGCGGCTCGCGCGAGTGGCGGAATAGGCAGACGCGCTGGCTTCAGGTGCCAGTGCCCGAAAGGGCGTGGGGGTTCAACTCCCCCCTCGCGCACAGCGCAGAAGAGGACTCCCGTGAGGGGGTCCTCTTCTTTCATGCGCGGCGCGGCGTGCAGCCGCTCACGCGCCGTCGAGCGCCGGGGGGAGTGTGAAGACGATCTCCTCGATCTCGCGGCCGACGCCCGGGGCGAAGTCGACGTTGCGCGACACCTCGGTGAAGCCGACCTTGGTGAGCACGGCGATCGACGCGGCGTTGTGGGCGGCGGCGCGGGCGAAGAGCGGGCGGATGGGCTCGCGCGAGATCAGATGGCGCAGCGCTGCGGTCGCGACGCCCCGGCCCCACGCGTGGCGGGCGATCCAGTAGGTGACCTCGCGGTCGCCGTCGACGGTGAAGGATGCGGCGGTCCCGGCGAAGCCGCCGTTCTCGGTGACCACGAAGGAGAGCACATCGGTGGTGGCGAGCTGCCGCTGGATCCACGCGTCGAACGCGTCCCGGTCGTCGGGATCCTCAGCGGTGAACGCGGCCATCGCGATCGCCTCGCGGTCGCGCATCATCTCGAAGATGGCGTCGAGGTCGTCTTCATCGACAGGTCGCAGCTCGATGTGGTTCACGGTCTCACGGTAGCCGCGGCATCCGTCACCGAGAAAGGGCGCGGATCAGTTCAGGCCGTGGATGCCGCGGAGGAGGGATTCGGCGCGGTCGGCGTCGCGGGCGACGAATGCGGCGCGGAAGTCCTCGTAGGCGGACGTGCGCCCGACGGGGCATTCGATGAACGGCCGCCAGCCGACCATGTCGCGCCGGATCGCGAACTCGTACTCGCGGACGAACTGCAGCAGGGCGAAGTTACCGCTCGCACGGGTGACGACGAAGAAGAAAGCGTGGCTGGCCACGGCGAGGGCGTCGGGGTCGTTGGCGCGGGAGGCCGCGATGACGTCGTCGAGTCGTTCCAGCGCGAGCTCGAGCGTCTCCGCGTCGGCGCGTTCGGATGCCATGCGCACCGCGATGCCCATGTTGAAGGCGACGAGCTCGAGCGTGTCGTTCTGCTGATTGGGGTGGGACACCCGCGTGTAGCGGTGCGGGGACACCTCGACGAGTCCCGCGCGCTCCAGGCGCTGCAGCGCCTCGCGCACCGGTGTGCGGGAGACTCCGAGCCATTCGGCCAGCTCCTGGTCGCGCAGCCGGTCGCCAGGAGCCAGGCGGCCGTCGAGGATGGCCTCCCCCAGGCGGGCGTACACCTCGTCTCCGAGCACGGCGCGGCTCGGCTCGAGCGGGACGAAGGGGGCGGTCATGAGTGGCACCAGTGTACGCCGGAGGATTCAGCTGCATAGACCCTCTTGAGGTGGCCTTCAGGCGGTTCCCCGCCAGCCCGCCGGACGTCACCAGAAAGTGCGCAAACACTGAGGATCCGGCCTCGCTCTCGCACTGATATATCGGTACGATGTTTCCTGTCCACGTTACGACGTGGCTTATCCGGGGGGATCCGTCGACGCCCGGGCTTTCGAGCGGAGCTCAGCCCGGGCGGACGATGGCTCATGGAATCGGGCACGGTGGTCCACCGGCTGCTCTGCAACATTTGTGTCACCTTCGCAACTGGGTCTCGCCGCGCGCCCGCCTGTTCACTACGTTGGATGCAATCGCCGCAATCGCGACGAGATCAACGAAGAACGGCAAGTAATGAGCACGCAGGGCACCGTCAAGTGGTTCAACTCGGAGAAGGGATTCGGCTTCATCGCCCCCGATGAGGGCGGCGCAGACGTCTTCGCGCACTACAGTGCGATCCAGTCGGGTGGATACCGCTCCCTCGAGGAGAACCAGCGCGTCGAGTTCGAGATCGCGCAGGGACCCAAGGGCCTCCAGGCCGAGAACATCCGTCCGCTCTGAGCGGCGGACCGATCGCTTCGCGCGGTCGAAGCCGCGGTATCCCATCGGTGGGTGCCGCGGCTTCGTCGCGCGCAAGCGATCGAACCGCGGCTCAGTCCCGGGCGCCGCGCACGAGTTCGATTCCCGCGCCGGCGAACTGACGCAGCGTCGCGTCGGGCAGGAACGCCCGGGCGAGTGCGCCGCCGATCCGGGTGAGGTCGCTCTCGTCGCGGAACAGCAGGTACATGGTCTCGTACCGCGGGTGGAACTTCTGCTTGAAGCGATGCAGCGACCGGAACCCGTACACCGGCTCCAGCGTGTCGGCGAGCCTGTCGCTGAGCGCGGCGATCATGCCGGCGTCCGGCGGGTAGTCGTGGGCGAGCGGTGCCCCCGACAGCGACATGATCTCCGCGCCCTCATCGGAGAACTGCCTCGCCGAGGAGCCGATCAAGAACTCCATCACCGGGCCGAACCCTCCCTCGCGCCGGCGCATCAGGTCCAGTGTCCATCCCTTGACAGCGCCGCCCTCGCCATAGACCGGCAGCCACGACAAGAAGCCGTCGACGTCGCCGTTCGGCGCGAGCGCCAGGGCGAGCCGCACCTCCGGGTCCTCCGCCTCGACGAGCGTGCCGAGGGTGAACCCCATCTCGGGAAGACCCTTGTCGCCCACCCACATCTCCGAGATCGCCCGCAGCTGCTGCTGCACGCCCCATGGCTCCTCCTTGAGGCGGGTCATGCGGAAGGTCATGTCCTCACGCCCGGCTCGATTGAGCGACGAGCGCACCGAGTTCCACCGCTTGCCGGTGAACTCGAGGCCGGGGAGATCGACGATCGTGTCGTCGGCGACGACCAGACTGCGCCATGACCCCGGCACGGCGGCGCGCGTGGCCTCGTCGGCGCTGAAGAAGCACGGGATCAGCCCCGCCCGCTCGGCATCGCGGATGAATTCCTGCACGGATGCTGCGCGCGACGCCTCCGGACCGATCGGGTCCGCGAGGGCCAGCGCCACACCCGCTCGCCGCTGATACGCGACGATGCCACCGGTCGTGCGCGCGTAGGCGTTCCCCTCCCACGTGGTCATCCACGAGAGGGTTCCGCCCCCGTGGGCGTGCAGCATCCGTTTCACGTCCTCGACGCCGGGCGCGGGCTGCCGGCCGATGCGCGACCGACGCCGGGCGCGGAAGGCGTGGCGCACCCAGATCAGGTAGACGAGCATGAGCAGCCACATCGCGCCGCTCGCGAGGGACAGCTCCGTCTCGCCGTCGATCGTCGCCTCGACCTGGGCTTCGGAGGCGATGATGACGGCCGCCCCGACGAGGAGTGCCGTCAGAATGTTGAAGGCGGCCAGAATGACGGCGAGCACCCACGCCCACCGGCGCCCGCGCCGGAGCCCGTTGGCGATGATCACGATGATGACGACGTCGATCAGGAAGTCCCAGAAGCCGCCCGAGGCCGGCTCGGTGGGTCCGAACGGGCCGTTCGTCGGCACGAGGATCGTGATGACCTCGATCGCGCCGAGCACCAGCACGGAGATGAACGCGATCAGGCGCTGCTCGCGCATCGTGGTGCGCTGGAGGCGCAGCGAGCGATCGACGAAGAGCACGAGGAGCACGGCGAGCAGGTGCTCGAGATCGGCGAGCGTGCCCCAGAAGAGCATCGCCACGAACACGAAGCCCAAGAGGACGAGCCACGCGCGCACGCGCCAGGGACTGCGCAGCAGGCCGACGGCCGCGGCGACGCAGGCCATCGTGCCGCCCGACGCGCCGACGTCCAATGCGGCGGCCTGCGCCTGTGCCCAGTCCCACGATGCGATCGCCGAGCAGCCCCACAGCACGAGGGCGGTCGCGAAGATCGCGAACAGCTGACCGACCCAGTAGTACGCGAGGGCGACGCGCCAGCCGCGACGGAACTCCAGGTACGCCATGCCGACGAACCCTGCGATCGTGAACGCGTAGACCCACGGCGCGTTGACGAAGAACGTGCCGGTGAACGGCGTCCACCACCGCCCCGCCTCGAAGGCGGGCAGTCCGTATGCGACGACGTCGAAGAGGTCGGACTCCTCGAAGGGCCGCCACAGCCCCTGCCAGACGACGCCCGCCACGAGGATCAGCGCGATCATCGTGAGTGTCGCCGGAAGCCGCCTCACCCCGGCGAGCATGCGGTCAGGTCTCTGAGTCGCCCCGTCGCTCATGGGGTTCACGATAGCGGTGGGGCATTCCGCTGTGCCTTTACGCGGGCGGGCCCGCCTGGTGGGCGAAGTCCGCGAGGGCCTTGGCGTCCTCGGCGTCGCGCATCGCGCGGCGGGCCGCGTCGAGTGCGGCCACCGGATCCTGCGTCTGTCGGGCCTGGGCGAGCTCGCGCTGGGCCGACAGCAGCCGCGACCGCGCGTCGGCTCCGGCCCGGGAGCGGGACACGGATGCCTCGGCCTGTGCGAGTGCGCCGCGCGCGGCGGCCAGGGTGCCCGGCAGGGCGGTGCGCGCGCCGCGCAGGCGCTGCTGCGCGGTGCGGGCGTCTCCGAGGGCGAGGTCGAGGCGGCTGCGCAGGCGCGCGATGGCGTCGACGGTGCGGGTGGGGCGGCGGGCAGCATCCGTCTCGATGCGGTTCAGCTCGGCGTCGATGGCGTGCAGCTCCGCGCCGAGCCGCGCGGCGTCGGGGGCGTCGAGGTGCTCCCGCGTGACGCCGGCCTGGCGCAGGGCGTTGCGCGCCGACGCGATCTCGTCGGGCACGGCCTGTGCGGCCTGCAGCACGAGCCGGTGCGACTCCTCGAGGTTGCGGGCGTCCGCCTCCGCCTGGCGGAGCGCCCGCTCGGCGGCGGCGAGTTCGGGGAGTGCGCTCAGCGACGGGTCGGCCGCGCGGGCCGACGCGGCGTCGAGGTGGCGCCGGGCGGCGGACACCCCGGAGAGCGCGGCGTGCGCCGAGCGCGAGGCATCCCGCCACTCCTCCTCGGCGAAGCGTGACGAGAGGTCCGCGACGAGCGCGGCAGGATCGCCCATCGACGCGTTCAGTTCGGCGAGCCGGCGGCGGGCGGCGTCGATCTGCCCGGCGGCCGACACGTTCGCCGCGACCCACGCGCCATGCTCCTTTCGGGCCGCGGCGACGACCGCCAGAGCCTCGCCCGCGTGTCGCTCGATGCGCGCGGCGACGCGGTGCACCTCCGGTGCAGCGACGGCGGGATCGCTGATCGCGCGGTAGTCCTCGAAGGCGTCGTCACGCACGCGCTGTGCGGTCAGGCGCGCTCGCCGCAGCGACGCCGGAGCGTCGCCGCCGTAGAGCGCGCCCGAGAGGCCGACCTCGAGGTCGAGCTCGCCGACCTCGTCGTCGAGTCGCACGAGGGTCGCACCCGCCTTCGCCCGCGCCTTGTCGGCGGCGGAACGGGCCCGCGGGGAGCGGCGCGCACGGCGCACAGCCCACACGATGGCGGCGACGGCGATCGCCGTCACGCCGAACACGACCAGGGCCGGCACCAGCCACCCCAGGATCGTGGCGGCGAGCTCAGGCATCGGCGACGCCGGCGGTCGTGGTCGCGCCGTCGTCGGCGTACTCCCCGAACATCAGCAGCGCACGCAGCTGGTCGACGTCGTCGACCACGGCCTGCGCGCCCTCGGATTCGTGCGGCCAGCTGAAGCCCCACCGCACGAAGATCACCGGCACGCCCTGTTCGGCGCCGCCCTCGACGTCGTGATGGCGGTCTCCGACGAGCACCGGCCGGCTCGTGTCCACGCCCGCGGCGGCCAGGCGCCGCAGCGCCTCGGCGACGATGTCGGCCTTCGCGCTCAGGGTCTTCTCGTCCTGCGTCGCGCCCACGATCGCGGTGAGAGAGGTGGACAGGTCGAAGTGGTCCATGAGCGCGACCACCTGCACCTCGGGCTTCGAGCTGGCGGTGGCCTGCGGGATGCCGCAGGCCGCGACATCCGTGATCAGCTCAGCCATACCGGGGAAGAGCTTGGCGCCCGTCGTGTACCCGTCGGTCTTGTTGAGGCCTCGGTAGAAGGCTACGGCCTCGGCCGCCTCTTCGGGCGTCATGCCGACGTTCACCTGGAACGACTGGTACATCGGCGGGCCGATCCAGTGCACGAGCTCGGCGCGGGTCGGCGGACGCTTGCCGAAGTGCTCGAGGGCGATGGTGAGGCGGCGGAGGATGCCGTCGGACGCGTCGACGATCGTTCCGTCGACGTCCCACAGCACACAGGTCCACGGCGATCGGCTCGGCATACCGACCAGCCTATGCGGAGCGGGCCCCGACCCCGTCGCCGCGAGGCGTGCGGGCTAGAACAGGCGCGGGGCGCCGGACTCGATGCCCTTCATGCCCTCGTAATCGAGGGTGACGCAACGGATGCCGCGGTCCGCGGCGAGCACCTTCGCCTGCGGTTTGATCTCCTGGGCGGCGAAGACACCGGTCACGGGAGCGAGGTGGGGGTCGCGGCCGAGCAGTTCGAGATAGCGCGTGAGCTGTTCGACGCCGTCGATGTCGCCGCGGCGCTTGACTTCGACGGCGATCGTCCCGCCCTCGGGGTCGCGCAGCAGCAGGTCGACCGGGCCGATCGCGGTCGGGAACTCCCGGCGCACGAGCGTCAGGTTCTCGCCGATGACGTCGACCTGCTCGGCGAGGAGCCGCTGGAGGTCGGCTTCCACGCCGTCCTTCTGCAGCCCCGGGTCCATCCCGAGCTCGTGGGACGAGTCGTGGATGACCTCGTAGATGCGCACCAGCAGCGCGTCGCCCGTCTTGGCGTGCGTCACACGCCAGTGCTCGAGCACTCCGGCGGACGCCGACTCCTCGTCGGGCACCTCGACGTCGAGCCGGCACGGGGGGCTCATCCAGTTGAGCGGCTTGTACGAGCCGCCGTCCGAGTGCACCAGCAGCGACCCGTCGCCCTTGTGCACCAGCAGGCGGGTGGCGAGGGGCAGATGGGCGTTGAGCCGCCCGGTGTAGTCGACGGAGCAGCGGGCGATGACAAGACGCACCCGAAGAGCCTAGCCTCCCGCATCAGCTTGCCTGCAGGCTGGTCGGATAGCCTTTGCCCTCGTTGCGCGCTCTGCGGCGCGCCCCCAGACCCCCGGCATCTCACGCCGTTTCCTTCGTCCGGAGAAGAACCGATGAACTCTCGTCACCCCGACGCGACCGTCCACATCCTGTCCAGCACCGTCGCCGAGCTCCACGTCGGCAGCGACGTGGCGGAGGTCGTCGCCCCCGACAGCCTCGCGCTGCGCGACCGCGTGGTCGAGGAGATCCGCCAGATCGCAGCATCCGCCGGCGAACCGGCCCACGCGACGCTCGTCGAGGGCTCGTCCCGCTGGCCTCTCGTGGTGCATCCGGACGGCACGTTCGACGAAGCGCTGGAGGAGGCTGCGGTGGACACGACGGCGGTCCCCGTGGCGGCGGCGGTGCCCGCGCCCGCGCCTGCTCCGGCAGCGGCCCTCCCGGTTACTGCGCCGACGCCGGTGCCCGCGGTGCCGACACTCGCGCCGGTGGCGGAGGAGGTGGCGCGCCCGACCGTGCAGGACCTGCTCGATTCGCGCGGCGGCGGGGGGCGGCCCCGTGCGACGACGGGCTGGCAGGGTGCCGTGCGGCGCGCCACGGGCGGCCTCATCTCTCCCGCGCCCGGTCGCGTCGAGCAGTCGCGACTCGACCGTGAGAAGCGCGTCCAGCGTCGCCTCGACGCCCCGCGCACGATCGTCGTGCTCAACCCGAAGGGCGGCGCGCACAAGACGACGAGCACGCTGCTGCTGGCCGCGACGTTCGGCACGCTGCGCGGCGGTGCGACCCTCGCGTGGGACAACAACGAGACCCGCGGCACGCTCGGATGGCGCGCGCAGCACGCGCCGCACCACCGCACCGCCGTCGACCTCCTCGAGGACCTCGACGAAGCCTCCAACTTCCGCGGCTCCAGCCTCGCGGCGCTCGACCACTACGTCCGCACGCAGGTCGACGCCCGCTTCGACGTGCTCGCCTCGGACGAGGATGCCGCGGCATCCTCGACGATCGACGCTGCGGCGTTCGACCGGCTCCACGCCCTGCTGCGCCGCTACTACCGCCTGATGATCGTCGACACCGGCAACAACATGCGCGCGTCGAACTGGGTCGCAGCCGTCGCCGCCGCGGACCAGCTCGTGATCGTGTCGACCGTGCGCGAGGACACCGCGGCCAGCGCGGCGTGGCTGCTCGACGGACTCCGCGAGAAGGGCTTCGGCAGGAAGATCGACGAGGCGGTGACCGTGCTCACGGCGCCCTCCTCCCGCCCGGACCGCAAGCTCGAGTCGCGCCTCTCGCAGCACTTCGAGCAGGTGACGTCGGCGGTCGTGAACGCGCCGTTCGATCCGTCGCTGGTCGACGGTGGGCCCATCGACTTCGACGCACTGTCGCCCGAGACGCGCGACGCCTGGCTCACCGTCGCCGCGACGGTGGCCGACCGGCTCTGATCCGAGCTGATCCGACCCGGTGCGGGGGCCGGCTCAGTGGTGCGCGTGACCCGCGCCCGCACCCACCTTCGACCCGGCGATCGGCTTCGCGGCGCCCGAGGCGAGCCCCGACATCGCGATCAGGCCGACGATGATCCAGAGCGTCGGGAGGATGCCGATCTCGTGGCTGATCCAGCCGAGGATCGGGGGACCGCACAGGAACGCGAGGTACCCGATCGTCGCGGCCGCCGAGACGGACGCCGCCGCCTTCCTCGGGTCGTCGGCCGCCGCCGACATGCCGAGAGGGAAGCCGAGCGAGGCGCCGGCGCCCCACAGCGCGATGCCGATGAAGGCGATCGGCAGGTTCGGCGCGAGGATGAACATGACCAGGCCGACGCCTGCCGCGATCGACAGGATGCGCAGCGACCACACGCGGCCGATCCGATCCACCAGCGGGCCGCCCAGGATGCGGAACGTGGTCATCGCGACCGAGAACACGGTCAGGGCGATGGCCCCGACGGCCTCGGTCTGATCGTGGCCGTCGACCATCGCGATCGTAAGCCAGTCGTTGGCACTGCCCTCGGCGAACGCCATGCCCAGCATGATGGCGCCGATCGCGTAGGTGCGCGGGTCGCGCCAGACGGCCAGGACCTCGGCGAAGCGCTCGCGGCGCGTGACGCTCGTGGCCGGATCGTCGTGCATGCTCTCGCGCACGGGGACGGCGCGCAGCGACAGCAGGCCTGCCGCAGCCACCAGCAGGCCGGCGGCGCCGAGGTGCCAGCCGACTCCGACGCCCAGGGCCGCCATCGCGACACCGAGACCTGCGCCCGCCACCGTGCCCAGGCTGAAGAAGGCGTGGAACAGCGGCATGAGCGTGCGTTCGAACGCCTGCTCCACCGCCGCCGCCTCGACGTTCATCATGACGTCGGTCGCACTCATGCCCAGGCCCATGAGCCCGAGCCCGACGGCGGCGACGACGTAGGACTGCAGGAACTCCACGCCGGCCCCCGCGACCACGACGCCGAGCGCGAACGTGATGATCGTCGCGAACATGCCCCGTCGCGCGCCCCAGCGCGCGACGATCACGTTGGCCAGCGACAGGCCCACGATCGAGGCGGCGCCGGACACGAACAGCAGGACGCCCACCTGGAGGTCGTTGATGCCCAGGTCGACCTTCACGGCCGGCAGCCGCGCCGCCCACGACGCGAAGCCGACTCCCATGATGAGGAAGATCGTGAAGATCGCGGTACGCCAGGCGACCAGTTGCCGGCGGGTGAGCGCGGTATCCATCCGCACATGCTACCGAATCGATTCGACATCACCGGTTCGGGACGGGCTACGATCGTGACAGCATGAGCCGACAGGACACCGGCATCCGCCGGGCCACCATCTCGGACGTCGCCCGCGAGGCAGGCGTCTCGCCGTCGACCGCCTCCGTGGTGTTCAGCGGCAAGACGCCGGTGTCGGAGGCGACGCGGCGTCGGGTGCTCGACGCGGCCGCCGCGCTCGGCTACACCGGCCCCGACCCGCGCGCCGCTTCCCTGCGCCGCGGCCGCTCGGGGATCGTCGGCGTGGTGTTCGAGGAGCATCTGGGCACCGCGTTCCTCGACCCGGTGAAGACCCTCATGATGGACGGCCTCGCCGACGCGGTCACGCCGCTGGGCGCCGGGCTCCTTCTCCTGCGCGACCACGAGCCCACCGGCAGCGGCCCCTCGCTCACGACCGCGCCGCTGGACGCCGCGGTGCTCATCGGCTGCAGCGGTCTGCTGCGCGAGTCCCTCGAGACCGTCAAGGCACGTCGCATCCCCGTCGTCGTCATCGAAGGGGATGCCGGAGACGACGTGCCGCGCATCGGGCTCGACAACCGCGAGGCCCAGCGGCAGGCCGCGAGTCACCTGCGCGCGCTGGGGCATCGCGACGTGGCCCTCGTGACGCTGCCCGCGCGCGTCGACTGGCAGCGCGGCTGGCTGCACGACGACACGGCGGTCACCGTGGACGTCACCCGCGAGCGGCTCGCGGGCGCCCTGGACGTGTTCCCGGGCGCCGCCGCCTTCGCCGCCGCCGGAAGCTTCATCGACGAGGGGCTGGCTGCCGGCCGGGAGATCTTCGCGGATCCCGATCGACGACCCACCGCGGTCATCGCGCAGAGCGATCTGCTCGCCGCCGGGGTGATCCGGGCGGCAGAGGAGGCGGGTCTCCGCGTGCCGGAGGACGTGAGCGTCACCGGCTTCGACGGCATCGTCGTGGATGGCCTCGCCCCGTACGAGCTCACCACCCTGGTGCAGCCCGCGACCGACAAGGGCCGCGCGGCCGGCGCCGCCGTCGCCGCGATGCTCGAGGGCGCCCCCGCGGCGTCGATCCGGTTCACGTGCACCTTCCGTGAAGGAAACACCACCGGACCGGCGCCCACGCCGGCCTGAGACTGAGGAACATCCGCGCCCGAGGGACGCGATGTATGCCGTTCGGGCGATCCGGTGCGACCCGCCCGGTAGGATGGTTCCCGACACCCCGATCGCCTGGGCTTTGCGCCGTCCTCCACCGATGAGCGTCTGCCGACGACCACGAGGAGGCCCGAATGCTCCTCGTTCTCGGCGCGTTCGCGGTCGTTCCGATCCTGCTGCCGTGGATCGTGGCGCGCATCGGGGCCCGGGCGTTCTACATCGCGGCGATCCTCCCGATCGTGGGTTTCGTCCACGCAGCCGCGGTCACGCCGGAGGTGCTCGCGGGTGACATTCCGTTCGAGACATACGCGTGGATCCCCCCGCTCGGCATCGACCTCTCGATGCGGATGGACACGCTGTCGTGGCTCATGACGCTGGTCGTCACCGGTGTCGGAGCGCTCGTGATGATCTACTGCCGCTGGTACTTCCGCGGCAAGAAGGACAATCTCGGCCAGTTCGCGGCGGTGCTGCTCGCGTTCGCAGGAGCGATGTACGGTCTCGTCCTCACCGACGACCTCGTCGTGCTGGTGATGTTCTGGGAAGTCACGAGCGTGCTGTCGTACCTCCTCATCGGGTACTACAACAAGCGTGCGGCGAGCCGTCGTGCCGCGCTCCAGGCCCTCCTCGTGACGACGCTCGGCGGGCTCGTCATGCTCATCGGCGTCGTGCTGCTCGTCGTCGACGCGGGAACCTCCCGCATCTCGACGATCCTCGCCGAGGCCCCCTCAGGACCCGTCGTCGACGCCGCGCTCGTGATGATCCTCGTCGGCGCGCTCAGCAAGTCGGCGATCTTCCCCTTCCACTTCTGGCTTCCCGGCGCGATGGCCGCGCCCACCCCGGTGAGCGCCTACCTGCACGCGGCGGCCATGGTGAAGGCCGGCATCTATCTCATCGCCCGCTTCTCCCCCGTCTTCGCGATCGCCCCGCCGTGGCGGCCGATCGTGATCTCGCTGGGCGTGTTCACCATGCTGCTGGGCGGCTTCCAGGCGCTGCGCGAGACCGACCTCAAGCGCGTGCTCGCGTTCGGCACCGTGAGCCAGCTGGGGCTCCTGACCGTCGTGCTCGGCTACGGGACACGGGATGCCGCGCTCGCAGGTCTCGCGCTGCTCTTGAGTCACGCCCTCTTCAAGTCGGCGCTGTTCCTCGTGGTCGGCGTCATCGACCGCCAGCTGTCGACCCGAGACCTGACCGAGCTGTCGGGCGTCGGTCGGCAGGCGCCCGTCATGGCGACGTTCTCGATCATCGCGGTCGCATCGATGATCGGCATCATCCCGACCATCGGCTTCGTCGCCAAGGAGGGCGCCCTCGCCGCGCTCCTGCACGAGGCGCTGGGCGGCGCCGTGTGGGGGATCGTGGCGCTGCTGGGCGTGGGCCTCGGTTCGGTCCTCACGGCGGGCTACGGCATCCGTTTCCTCTGGGGCGCGTTCTCGACCAAGCGCGAGGCGAATGGCGACCGCATGCCCGACACGCAATGGCCCGACCCCCCGATCGGCTTCCTCGTGGCGCCGATCGTGCTCTCGGGCCTCACCGTCGTCGCGGGTGCCTTCGCGCCATGGCTCGACAAGGTCCTCACGCCTTACGCCGACCAGGCGCCGGCATCGACTCCCGGCGTTACCCCGCCTGAGCATCCCGCCCACCTCGCGCTGTGGCACGGCCTCGAGCCGGCGCTGTGGATCTCGCTCGCGACGATCGCGGTCGGCGTGTTCGTCTTCTGGCTGACGCGCAGCTGGCGCCCCACGAGGCGCCTGCTGCCCTTCACCGCGGCCGAGGCCTACAACGGCGTGCTGCGCGTGGTCGCGCGTCTGTCGGTGCTGACCACGAGCCTCACCCAGCGCGGCTCGCTGCCCGTGTACGTCGGAACGATCTTCGTGGTGTTCGTCGCGGCGGAGGCGACCGCGCTGCTCGCGAGCGACGACTGGCAGGCGAAGCTCGACGCGTACCAGACGCCGACCCAGTTGCTCGTCGCGCCGATCATGATCGCCGCGGGGCTCATCGCGATCCGCGCACGCAAGCGGTACACCGGCGTCGTCCTCGTGTCGGTGACGGGGCTCGGCATGGTCCTGCTCTTCGCGACGAGCGGAGCGCCCGACCTCGCGCTCACCCAGATCCTCGTCGAGACGGTGACGCTCGTCGCCTTCGCGCTGGTGCTGCGGCGCATCCCGTCGCGTCTGGGCGAGCACAACGCCTCGGTGTGGCCCGTGGCCAGAGCCGTGCTCGGCGCGGCCGTGGGCATCACGATGGCGCTCGTCGCGATCGTGGCCACCAGCGCCCGCGTCGAGAAGCCCATCTCGGATGCGTTCCCCGACCTCGCGTACGAGCTGGGCCACGGAAAGAATGTCGTCAACGTCGCGCTGGTCGACCTGCGCGGCTGGGACACGATGGGCGAGCTGTCGGTGCTGATCCTCGCGGCGACGGGCGTGGCATCCCTCGTGTTCGTCACCCATCGGGCCGACACGCTGTCGCGCGCGATCTCGTCACTGCCCACGGGAGCGACGCGCACGCGTCGACCGCTCGTCGAGACCGCCGAGGGGGTGCGGCCCCGCGGCTCCGGTGGCGGGCGGATGGCGTGGCTCGTCGGAGGTCAGCGCGTGCGTCCGGAGAACCGCTCGATCATGCTCGAGGTGATCGTGCGGATCCTCTTCCACACGATCATCATCGTGTCGCTGTATCTGCTCTTCGCCGGCCACAACCTGCCTGGCGGCGGGTTCGCCGGAGGTCTCGTCGCGGGCATGGCACTCGTCATGCGCTACGTCGCCGGCGGCCGCTACGAGCTGGGTGCCGCTGCCCCCACCGACGCCGGGCGCCTGCTGGGCACGGGAATGACGATCGCGGTCGCGTGCGCGATCGTGCCGGTGCTCTTCGGCGACCAGCCGCTCACGAGCTACTTCTGGGAGTGGGACGTGCCGCTGCTGGGCCACGTCGAGTTCGTGACGTCGACGCTGTTCGACATCGGCGTCTACCTGGTGGTCATCGGGCTCGTCCTCGACGTGCTGCGCAGCCTCGGCGCCGAGGTCGACCGTCAGGCGCAGGAAGCCCGAGAGCGTCAGGGGGTGACGGCCCCGTGAACGTGTCGCTCGTCCTCATCATCGTGATGGCCGTGCTCTTCGCCTGCGGCGTGTACGCCATGCTCGAGCGCAGCCTCACGCGCGTGCTCATCGGGTTCCTGCTGCTCGGCAACGCGACCAACCTGCTCCTGCTCATCGTGATGGGAGATCCGGGCGTCGCGCCGTTCTTCGGGTCCGCAGCATCCGTCGACGACATGTCGGACCCGCTCCCGCAAGCCCTCACCCTCACCGCCATCGTCATCACCTTCGCGGTCTCGGCATTCCTCCTCGCCCTCATCTACCGGTCCTGGCAGCTCGGCCGGGCCGACACGGTGACCGACGACGAGGCCGACCTCGAGGTGCGCGAGCGCGGGGCCGAGGACGAGGAGACGATGGACGAGGAGACCGAGATCGAGGCGGTCGACGACGACGCCACGACGGACTTCGTCGGCACCGACACGGCTCCGATCACGATCCTCGGCACGCGCGACTTTGCCGGTCTCCGCGACGACGCACCGGTCGACAGGCCGCACCCCGGATCCCGCGACAGGGGTGACGACGCATGATGCAGATCGCGCCCGCCCTCGTCCCGCTGCTCGTCACGCTGCCCCTCCTCGGCGCCGCGATCGCCCTGATCGCGGGCCGGCACCGCAAGACGCAGGTCGCCGTCTCGGTCGTGACCCTGAGCGCGGTGACCGTGATCGCGGCCGTCCTGCTGTACGTCGTCGACACCGGCGACAAGCCGATCGCGGTGTCGGTCGGCGGCTGGCCGATCCCGTTCGGCATCGTGCTCTACGTCGACCGGCTCGCGGCGCTCCTCGTCGTCGTGTCGAGCATCGTGCTGCTCGCGGTCCTGCTGTTCTCGGTGGGTCAGGGAGCCGCGGACGGCGACGACGACACCCCGGTCTCGATCTTCCACCCCTCGTACCTCATCCTCGGGGCGGGCATCTTCAACGCCTTCATCGCCGGGGACCTCTTCAACCTCTACGTCGGCTTCGAGATCCTGCTCGTCGCGTCGTACGTGCTGATCACGCTCGGCTCCACCGAGTCGCGCATCCGGACCGGCGTCGTCTACATCGTCGTCTCGCTGGTGTCGTCGATCCTGTTCCTCGCCGCGATCGCGATGATCTACGGCGCTCTGGGCACCGTGAACATGGTGCAGATCTCCGAGCGCATGGGTGAGCTGCCGCAGGAGACGCAGCTGATCCTCCACCTCATGCTGCTGCTGGCCTTCAGCATCAAGGCCGCCGTCTTCCCGCTGTCGTTCTGGCTTCCCGACTCGTACCCCACCGCGCCTGCGCCGGTCACCGCCGTGTTCGCGGGCCTGCTGACGAAGGTCGGTGTCTACGCGATCATCCGCACCGAGACCGAGCTCTTCCTCGAGAACGACGTCAACCAACTGCTGATGTGGGTCGCGCTCGCGACGATGATCGTCGGCGTGCTCGGCGCGGTGGCGCAGGCGGAGCTGAAACGCATCCTGTCGTTCACGCTGGTGAGCCACATCGGATACATGATCTTCGGGCTCGCGATCGCGACTCCGGCCGCCATCGGCGCGACGATCTACTACATGGTCCACCACATCGTGGTGCAGACGACCCTGTTCCTCGCCGTCGGCCTCGTCGAGCGCCGCGCGGGCTCGACGTCGATCCTCCGGGTGAAGGGCCTGATGAAGGCGGCGCCCGTCATCGCGGTGCTGTACTTCATCCCCGCGGTCAACCTGGGCGGTCTGCCGCCGTTCTCGGGCTTCATCGGCAAATTCGCGCTGTTCGACGCCGCCGCGCAGGTGGGAACGCCGATCATGATGGTGCTGATGGTGGGCGGGATCCTGACCAGCCTGCTCACCCTGTACGCGCTGATGCGGGCGTGGAACCTCTCATTCTGGCGCGAGGACGACGACTCGGCAGAGACCGAGGCCCGCATCTCGTATCTCGGCTCGGCACCCGCCGCCGGGGTCGAGACGGAGCGCCGCGTCATCCCGAAGATCATGACCGCAGCGACCACCGGCATGGTCGCGATCACCGTCGCCCTCACGATCTTCGCCGGACCGCTGTACGACGTGTGCACGCGCATCGGCGCGGCTCTGCTGCAGCCGGTGTCGCTGACTCAGCTCGAAGACGACCTCGCGGGAACGGAGAAGACCCCGTGAGCCCCGACCTGCCCCAGGGCCGGCTTCGCCGCGCGTTCGCGACGGCGTGGCGGCAGCTGCCGTTCTTCGTATGGCTCATCGCGCTCTGGATGCTGCTGTGGGGCCAGTTCACATGGCTCGCGTTCCTCACGGGACTCGTGGCCGCGCTCGTCGTGACGCGGGTCTTCCGCCTGCCGCCTGTCGAGCTGTCGGGCCGGGTCAACCTCTGGTGGGGCCTCGTGTTCGTCGTGGAGTTCGTGGCCGCGGTGGTGCAAGGCTCCCTCACGGTGGCGTGGCAGGTGCTGGACTTCCGCCGGCAGCCGGGAGCGGCGATCATCGGGGTGCGGCTGCGCACCGACGACGACCTGATCATGGCGCACGTCGGGGTCACCTGCTCCCTCATCCCGGGCTCGCTCATCGTCGACACCGATCGCGACCGGCGCATC
Organism: Microbacterium ureisolvens; assembly: GCF_019511645.1. GTDB lineage: Bacteria > Actinomycetota > Actinomycetes > Actinomycetales > Microbacteriaceae > Microbacterium > Microbacterium ureisolvens_A. The sequence continues at coordinate 191,424 of NZ_JAEUAX010000003.1, forward strand.
CTCTACCTGCATGTGATCGGCGTGCGCGACGACCGCGACGTCGAGAAGCAGCGCGCGAGCGTGCACCACTGGGAGGAGCGCATCGTGCGTGCCGTGGGTTCGCGCGCGCAGCTGCAGGCCATCAAGGGAGGTGGCCGATGAACGTGCTGCTGCTCGCGATCTACGTCATCTTCGCCGTTGCGGCGCTGCTCACCCTGTGGCGCATCGTCATCGGGCCCTCCATCCTCGACCGGGCCGTGGCATCCGATGTCCTCCTCACGCTGGTGATGTGCGTGCTCGGTGCCGAGATGGCGATCAACCACCACACCCGCACGCTCCCGGTGCTGCTGATCATCGCGGCCGTCGGGGTGTTCGGGTCGATCTCGATCGCGCGGTTCGTCGCGAGAAGGGACCAGGACCGCTGATGGACGCCGCTGTCGACCTCGCCGCCATGGTGCTGATCCTCATCGGCGCGCTGCTGTGCCTCACCGCCGCGATCGGCGTGCTGCGCTTCCGCGACGTGCCGAGCCGCCTGCACGCGGCGACCAAGCCGCAGGTGCTGGGCCTGATCCTCATCTGCCTCGCGATCGCGCTGTCGCTGCGGTCGTGGCCGGTGGTCGCGTTCCTCGTTCCGGTCGTGCTGATCCAGCTCGCCACGGCTCCGCTGTCCGCACACATGGTGGGACGGCAGGCCTACCGCAACGGCACGATCGACGAGGCGGCGCTGCACGTCGACGAGCTGGCCGAGTCCAAGCGCACCCCGCCCGCCGCCGGCGGCTGAGGCGCCGGCAAGAGGCGGGCGGGCCCGCGTCAGGGTGTGAGCACGAGGGTGTCCGTCGTCGACGCGTCCACCGCGCCGGGGCTGAACGCCCACGGCGTCAGCTCGGCCTCCTGCCACGAGGCGACCTGGTCGATGTAGTTCGTGTGGAAGGCGTGGCCGCTCTGGCCCGTCAGCTGGTTCCAGCGCGAGTCGTCGAAGTCCGAGAGGTCGATGATCATCCGCATCGACGGCACGGTGACGGTCGAGAAGCTCGAGCCGAGGTCCCAGCCGGTCGCGTTCACGACGGATGAGCCGCCGCCGACCGGGAACGGCCCCCGGTTGAAGAGCCACTCGATCGCCCCGATGCCCGACTGGCCGAAGCTCTCGTTCTCGAGCGGGAGCGCGTGGAGGCTGCCCCAGTTCCAGCGCGACGGGTTGTCGCCCTGGGAGTCGACGAGTCGCTCATAGGCGTCGATCGCGGAGCGCTTCAGCATGTCGGTCATGCCGTCGACGCCGAGCTCCTCGTTCGTCCACCATGGCGAGGTCTCGTCCTCGAGCATCGTGTCCATGATGAGGAACTGCCGGCCCTGGCCGGTCAGGGGCGCCGCGTTCTCACGTCCGTCGACGAACACGTTCTCGGCGAGCGTGTCCCACAGCACGTTCGCATAGGCCGCGGCCGGCGAGTCGGCGTTGTTCTGGGCGTCCCACTGCTGCAGCAGCTCGAGCGCGGCATCGGTCTCGTCGTCGCCCGTGGTGATGTCGGCGTAGGCCGCGGTCAGGCGCATTCCGATGAAGGAATAGTTGTCGGCCTGGATGGCGTTGAGGTCGTCGGCCGTGAGCGGACCCTGGGCGATCGCGCGCTCGATCAGCTCCGTGATGCGGGCGGCTCGCCACCCGTAGTCCCAGTCGCGTGTGAGCGGATAGGCGTAGTCCGCAGCAACGATCGCGTTGTTCGCGGTGACGATGTAGCCGTCGGCCGGGTTGTAGGAGACCGGAAGCTCCTCGAACGGGATATATCCCTGCCAGGCATACGTCGAGACCCATCCGGGCTGCGGCATCGAACCGTCGCCGGCGCCCCGGATCGGCAGCTTGCCCGGCGTCTGATAGCCGATGTTGCCGTCCACATCCGCGTAGATGAGGTTCTGCGCCGGAACGTCGAACAGCGCGGCGGCTGCGCGGAAGTCGTCGAAGTCGTTCGCGGTGTTGAGGGCGAAGATGGCGGATGCCGTGGTGCCCGGCTGCAGCGCCGTCCAGCGCAGGCTCACCGCATCCTCGCCGCCGGGTGCGTCGGCCGGGGGCTCGGTCACGGTGCCCCCTGTTCCCGTGTAGGGGGCGTCGGCGATCGCGGTGAAGTCGTCGGTGAGGCCCGAGACGATCGGCCCGTTCGCGGTGGAGCGCACCTCGAGCTGAACGTCATCGCCACCGGCGACCTTGAAGGTCTCGGTGCGCGTCTGGAGCGGCACGAGCGTGCCGTCGTACCAGTAGGAGTCGCCCTCGATCTTCTCGAGGTACAGGTCCGTGACGTCGGTGGTGAGATTCGTGAGTCCCCACGCGATGCGCGCGTTGTGCCCGATCACGACACCGGGAAGCCCTGAGAAGCCGAAGCCGGCGACATCGAACGGGCACTCCTCCGTCACGGTGCTGCACCTGAGCTGGATCTGGTGCCACACGCTCGGCAGCGACGCACCGAGGTGCGGGTCGTTGGCGAGCAGCGGCATCCCCGTGTCGGTGATGCTGCCCGAGACGACCCACGAGTTCGAGCCGATGCCCTCGCCGGTGTCGCCGACGAGCTCGCCGACGGCCTCGATCACGCTGCCGACCTCGGTCCACTCGATCGCGGCGGTGGCAGCATCCGTCTCGGGAGCCGTGCCGACCGCCGGCACCGCGGAGATCTCGGGCACGATGACCGGGTTCCGGTCGAACGGGTAGCCGGGATAGAGCTGGTCGATCTCGGCCTCGGTGAAGTCGGGGGCCATGACGGCGCGCTCGGTCTCGCTCTCGATGTTGCTGCGGAGGTCCCAGGCCATCGCCTTCAGCCAGGCGACCGAGTCGGCCGGCGTCCAGGGCTCGATCTCGTAGCCCGAGTTCTGCAGACCGAGGACGGCGTACTCGAACGACGCGTCGGCGCCCTGGTGGTCGGCGAGGTAGGCGTTCACGCCGTCGGCGTACGCGTCGTAGTACGCGCGCTGGGTGTCGTCGAGGGCGTCGACCTCCTGCTCGGCGATGTCGTGCCAGCCGAGGGTGCGCAGGAACTTGTCCGTGCCGAGCTGGGACTCCCCGAACATCTCGGAGAGGCGCCCGCTCGTCACGTGCCGGCGGAAGTCCATCTCCCAGAACCGGTCCTGCGCGTGCACGTACCCCTGCGCGAAGAACAGGTCGTGGGAGGAGTCCGCCGTGATCGTCGGGATGCCGAGCACATCGCGCTGCACCGTCACGTCGGCCTCGAGTCCCGCGGCCTTCACCTCGCCGCTCAGCTGCGGGAACGAGCGCTGCGCCGTGAATGCGACGAAGCCCACCGCGATGAGGGCGAGCACCACGATGCCCGCGACGATGCTGAACAGGGTGATCCCGATGGTCCGCCCCACGGACCGGCGACGGACGGTGTCATCGACGGCGTAGGGCGAGGGCTGGGGCTTCGTCATTGAAAGGCTTTCCGGGGCAGTGGGGGATACGCGGTGCCGGCCACCGCGGAATTCAGTGCCACGCGCGGTTCGGGTCGCAGCGGCACTGTTCCGCATGTTAACCCCGACGGGCGCCTCCCGCCGAATCGCGCTCGCTTTTCCCCCTGACCGGCCCCTTGTCGCACCCATCGAGAGGACGCATGCGGCGGAGCGCAGCATCCGTCCCTCCTGCAGGCGCGCTACCCGATGACGCTCGGCTGCAGGTCGCGCAGGGTGCGGAAGTGGGTCATGCGGGTGACGCCTATCGCGGCGATCACGCCCGCGCCGATGAGCCAGGCGAGCAGCACGGCGAGGTCGAGCCAGACGCGCTCGGCGTCGCCGCCGTACATGACCTGGCGCATCGCGTCGACGACGTAGCCCATCGGCAGCACGTGGTGCAGCGCTGCCAAGGGTGCCGGCAGCGTCTGCCACGGGAACGTTCCCCCGGCGGTGACGAGCTGCAGCACCATCAGCACGAGGCCGAGGAACTGCCCGACCGAGCCGAGCCACACGTTGAGTGCGAGCACGATGGCTGCGTACGTGGCCGAGGCGAGCAGCAGGATGCCGAGGGTCGCGAGCGGATGCGCGAACGAGAACCCGAGAGCGAGCGACAGCACCCCGAAGAGGCCGAGCATCTGCACGCCGCCGAGGAGGGCCGGCGTCGCCCATCCGGCCAGCGTGATGCGGATCGGCGAGTGCAGCGCCGTCACCGCGCGCTTCGAGACGGGCTTGACGATGAGGAACAGCGCGTAGATGCCGATCCAGCCCGCGAGGGCGGCGAAGAAGGGTGCGAGCCCCGCGCCGTAGTTCTGCGCCTGCGTGAGCGACGAGCGCTCGACCTCGACGGGGGCCGCGAGCGTGTCGGCCTGCGCCTGGCGTGTGTCGGCATCGTAGGAGGGGAGCTGGGCGGCACCCTCGGAGAGACCGTCACGCAGCTGCGTGGCGCCGTCCTCGAGCTGCGTGAGGCCGCCGCCGAGCGTCGCCGCGCCATCGCGCAGCTGCGCCGCGCCGTCCGCGGCGGTCGCGGTTCCCGAGGCGAGCGTGGCGGAGCCCGCGGCGACGGATGCTGCACCCGCCGAGACCTGCTGCGCGCCGGAGTTCAGTCGGTCGATCTGGGCGACGGCGCCCTGCACGCGGCCGTCCACCGCGTCGAGGCGGTCGCCCACGGGGTCGAGCGCCGCCAGCACGTCGTCGATCCGCGCCTGGTCGAGACCGGCCTCGGTGAGCTTCGCGGAGATGTCGTCGCGCACCTGGGGCAGCGTCGAGATCGCCGACGCGGATGCCGCGCCGACGCGGTCCGCGATGGCGTCGAGCTGAGCCGTGCCGTCGGCCACCTGGGCGGCGCCGTCGGAGACCTGCGCGGCACCGTCGGAGAGCTGAGCCGCTCCGTCCCGCAGCTGGGCGGTGCCGTCGGCGAGCTGGGAAGCACCCTCCGACAGCCGCGACGCGCCGTCACCCGCCTGTGCGAGACCGTCGACCAGCTGCGAGGCGCCGGTGGCGGCATCCGTCAACCGCACACGGATCGTGTCGAGGGCGTCGAGCATCGTGAGGCCCGCCTCGGCCACGACCTTCTCGGTGATCGTCGCCTGGATGCGCTCGACCGCCTGCGTGCCGATCGTGGAGGCGAGGTAGTTGTTGGCGTCGCTGGTGTGGAGGATGATGTCGGCCGTGCGAGGGTCACCGGTCGTGATGGAGGCGATCGCCGCGGTGAAGTCCGCGGGCAGCTCGATGGCGAAGTCGTAGCTGCCGTCGTCGAGCCCCGCCTCGGCTTCCTCAGCGGTGGCCAGATGCCAGTCGAACGTGCCGTCCTCGATGAGCTCCTGCGCGACCTCGTCGCCGAGGTTGCGCTCGGCGCCGTTGAGCTGGGCACCCGTGTCGGCGACGACGAGGGCCACGGGCACCTGGTCGAGCTGCCCGTACGGGTCGCGGTTCGCCCACAGGTACAGGCCGCCGTAGAGGATCGGCACGACCATGAGCGCGATCAGGGCGATGAGCGACATGCGTGTCGACCCAAGTCGCCGGAGCTCGGCGAGGATCATCTGGGGGACCTTCATGCCCGGCCTCCCTTCGTGGGTGTCGTGAACCTGCGCACCCGGGGGCGTCCGATGCTCCGAGGCGTCTCGACGGCACGTCTCGGCTCGCCGGCGCGCTCGACTCGCTGTGACGCCTGTCCGGCGATCACGAGCACCGCGAACCCGCGGGCCGCGAAGTCCTCGGCGACAGCCCACCACGCGGCGGGCTCGCCACCGTGGCGGTCGGGGGAGACCAGCACGATCCCCTCGACGCCGGTGCGCAGCACCGCCAGTTCGCAGAGGGCACGTACGCGGCCTGCGGGGTCGACGTTCGAGACGGGGACGGATGCCTCGTCCCCGAGGCCCTGCTCCTCGAGCCAGCGTCGCACCGCCACCGGGTCGGAGCGGCGTCCGGCGAACATGAGCTCTTCACTGGCCACACCGGCGAGCGTGACGTTGGGCTCCGGTTCCGACACCTCGGGCGCGTCGACCAGGGCGACCCGGCGGCGGAGGGCCGAGGCATCCGTCCGCCCGTCCAGCTGCACGCGGCCCGTGTCGGGACGCATGCGACCGGAGGCGATGAGACCGAGCACCGTCGGCCGCTGCTCGGTCTCGGCGGCGACCAGCGTGGCGCGCCCGGACTCGAAGGACACCGAGGTCACCGGCAGCGCGTGCTCGCGCCGGCCCTTGCCGACGGCGTCGAGCACGACCCTCACGCGCTCGCCGCCTCGGGGCCCGCGAGGATCTCGGGATGCGCCGCGAGCAGCGCGTCAGCCTGCCGCCACGACAGTCCGGCGATGCTGAGCACCGCGCGCACCGCGAGGTCGCGGGCCGCGGGAGACGACGCGTCGATGCGGGTGATGACGGTGCGCGCGGTCTCTTCGACCAGGCGGGCGAGCGTCGGCGCGGCGACGTCGGTGCGGAGCACCTCGGCATCCTGTCCCTCGCGCACGATCCGTACGACGGTGCGGCGCAGGGGTGCGAGGGCCGTGGCGGTCTCTTCGAGGTGGGCCTCGTCGAGGGCGATCGCCGCGAGCACCTGCACGTGGGCCGCCTCGTTCCAGAGGGCGGCCGCGAGACGGGCGAGCGCGACCCTCGCGTCGGCGTCGTCGATCGACTCGGCCACCGCGTTGAACCGCGTCGCACCCTGCGCCACGAGTTCGCGCACGAGCGCGTCGCGGTCGTCGAAGTGCCCGTAGAGCGCCCGGCGCGACAGGCCGGCCTGGCGGGCGATGGCGTCGACGGACGCGCGGGGGTCGTGCGCGAGGGCGACGTGGGCCGCGGCGAGGATGCCCGCGCGGTTCTCGAGGGCGTCGCGTCGCGGACGGCGCGCCGCATCGATCGGGGAGGTCATGCCTCCACGCTACGTAACTTGCACACTTGTGTGCAAGTTATTGCGGCATCTGTCAGTCGGTTCCCAGGTCGAAGGCGGACGCCTCGTTCGCGGCATCCGTCGCCTCGGCGAGCTCCTCGCGCTCTGCGCTGTACTGCTCGGCGTGCTCGGTGATCTCCCCCGCCTCGCCCTGCGAGAGGTGGCCGACGAGCTCCCCGGTGGCGCCGCCGATGATGCCGGCGGCAGCGTAGTGCTCGAGGCGCACGCGCGAGTCGGCGATATCGAGGTTGCGCATCGTGAGCTGCCCGATGCGGTCGGTGGGACCGAACGCGGCGTCGCCGACGCGCTCCATCGAGAGCTTGTCGGGGTGGTACGACAGGCGCGGCGCGGTGGTGTCGAGGATCGTGTAGTCCTCGCCGCGGCGCAGGCGCAGGGTGACCGAGCCGGTGATGGTCGACCCGACCCACTTCTGGATCGACTCGCGCAGCATGAGCGACTGCGGTTCGAGCCAGCGGCCCTCGTACATGAGCCGCCCGAGGCGGCGGCCCTGCTCGTGGTACGTCGCGAGCGTGTCTTCGTTCAGGATGCCGTTGACCAGGCGCTCGTAGGCGGTGAACAGCAGCGCCATGCCGGGCGCCTCGTAGATGCCGCGCGACTTGGCTTCGATGATGCGGTTCTCGATCTGGTCGCTCATGCCGAGGCCGTGGCGGCCGCCGATGCGATTCGCCTCGAACACCAGCGCGACCGGGTCGGCGAACTCGACGCCGTTGAGCGCGACCGGGCGACCGGCTTCGAACGTGACGGTGACGTCCTCGGTCTCGATCTCGACCGACGGGTCCCAGAAGCGCACGCCCATGATGGGCTCGACGGTCTCGAGCGAGACGTTCAGGTGCTCGAGGGTCTTCGCCTCGTGCGTCGCGCCCCAGATGTTCGCGTCGGTCGAGTACGCCTTCTCGGCGGAGTCGCGGTACGGGAAGCCGTGCTCGACGAGCCACTCGCTCATCTCCTGGCGGCCGCCGAGCTCGGTGACGAAGTCGGCGTCGAGCCACGGCTTGTAGATGCGCAGGGCGGGGTTCGCGAGCAGGCCGTAGCGGTAGAACCGCTCGATGTCGTTGCCCTTGTACGTGGAGCCGTCGCCCCAGATGTCGACGCCGTCCTCCTTCATGGCCCGCACCAGGAGCGTGCCGGTGACGGCGCGGCCGATGGGCGTCGTGTTGAAGTAGGTGCGTCCGCCCGAGCGGATGTGGAACGCACCGCACGCCAGGGCGCCGAAGCCCTCCTCGACGAGGGCCGGCTTGCAGTCCACCAGGCGCGAGACCTCGGCGCCGTACTCCAGCGCGCGGCTCGGGATCGCGTCGATGTCGTCTTCGTCGGGCTGGCCGAGGTCGCCGGTGTAGGTGCAGGGGATCGCACCCTTGTCGCGCATCCACGCGACCGCTACGGAGGTGTCAAGTCCTCCCGAGAAGGCGATGCCGACGCGCTCGCCGACGGGCAGGGACTGGAGGACCTTCGACATGGCGTCAAGTCTAGTTAAGGGGGAACGGATGCCTCGTTCCGAGGCATCCGTCTTCCCGCTGCTGCGCTGATCAGATCAACAGGGTGTGGCGCGCGGCCGGTGCGCCGTGACGCGTCGCACGCTTGTCGCGGTACCGGCCGATCAGGATGATGATCGTGCCGATCGCCAGGAAGCCGACGAGGATCACGCCGATGTAGGCGAACGCCGACGAGTAGCCGCCCGCGCCGTGCGGGTCGAGGAACGGGTACGGGTACCACCACGGTGTGGTGCCGTCGGGGTTCGCGACGCGCTCGCCGCGGACCATCGTGTACGTCGTCCATGCCAGCGGGTAGCCGACCAGCACCGCGAGCGACCACCACGGCAGCGCCCGCCGGCGCGGGGCGAGCAGCAGATCCAGCACGAAGTAGATCGGCAGGACCACGTGCAGCACCTCGGCCGCGTACTTGTCGAGCATCGCGATCCCGGCGGAGTCGCCGAGCGCGATGGCCGACGGCAGTCCGCGCAGCAGCGCGTTGTAGACGAGCCCGAGCAGCAGCACGGGACCGGTGACCGCCGCCAGCGCCAGTGCGATGCCGAACGGCTCGCGCGAAGAGCCCGGGTGCCGCATCGCCCATGACGCGGCCGCGAACAGTGCGACGATGCTCAGCAGCGTCGACACGATCGTGAACAGGCTGAAGTAGTTCGCCAGCACGTCGCCGAGGCCCTGCCCCTGGCGCGCTGCGCGGTCTACGTTGACGATGAACCCCGCGACGACTCCGGAGATCCCGGTGAGTGCCGCGGCGATTCGAAACCATGCCCAGTGCATGTCCTACCCCTTTCGACATCACGCGTAGTGCGTGTCGCTTGTTGCCCCGAGCACAGATGTACTCCCGCGGATACAGGGGTGTATCAAACCTTTGTGCCGGCGAGGTGCGGAAAACGCGCGCCCACTCGCCCGTGTTGTGAGGAAGCTACAACGTGTCCACCGTTTGGTGGACAACGTCGACAAAAGCCGCGGAACTCCGGGCGTGTCCGCCGTTCGGGGGACACCATTCAGCCGCTGTGAACGGCGGGTTCAGCGTCACTCCGGTACGACGGAGGAGGGGACGGATGCCGCCGCCGCGGCGTCGTCCGATGCGCCCGCGCCCGCACTCCGGCGGCGTCCCCACCACACGACGAAGGCTCCGACCGCGATGATCGCGGCCGCGATGCCGATCACATAGAGGCCGACCGACAGCCATCCGCCGGGGTTGTTCGGATTGAGGAACGGGTAGGGATACCAGAACGGATCGCGGCTGACCGGGTTGGTGATGAGGGGGCCGCGGATCATCGTGTAGACCACCCAGACGATCGGGAAGGCGACCACCGCCCAGAGGCTCCGCCAGGGAAGAGACCGGCGCAGCGGTCCGAGGAACACGTCGAGGAGCAGGAAGATCGGGCCGATCAGGTGCAGCACCTCGTTCGACCACGGGATCGGGGCGCTGCCCTGCGGCAGCTCGATGCCCCGCAGCAGCGAGTTGTAGACGATGCCCGTGATGATCATGTAGGTGCTGACGCAGGCGAGCGCCAGCGCGAGTCCGTGGGGCTCAGCATCCGTGTCCTGCCGGCGTCCCTTGAAGACGTACCAGAGCGCGATCCAGGCAAGGACGATGGCCGCGGCGGCGTTCGAGAGGATCGTGAAGAAGCTGAAGAAGTTCGCGATCGTCGTCGGGACGTCGCGGCCGAGCTCGGTGGCCGTGCCGATCGATTTCGCGAGCTGAGCCGAGATCGCCGTGCCGATCAACGCCGCCATCGCGAGCCGCAGCACCGTCCATACCGTCGCCCATCCCCGCGTGCGCGTCATGCGCTCACCATATCGGCGCGGGTGTGTCGCGGTACGTCAGGGTGTGACTCCGCATGGCGCGGGGCGGCGCACAGCCGGGGCAGTCGGGCTAACCTCGGCCGCGGCGGAGGGACCGCCGTGTCCGGACCGAGGGGGATGCCGTGCCGACGCTGCTGGAGGACGAGGCGCTGCAGTTCGTGCGCGACCTCATCCGCATCGAGACCGTGAACACCGGCGTCGCCGCGACGATCGGCGACGGCGAGACCCGCGCGGCATCGTGGGTGCGCGAGCGCCTCGCCGAAGTGGGAATCGCGTCGGAGCTCATCGAGTCGCGTCCGGGTCGGGGGTCGCTCATCGCCCGAATTCGGGGCAGCGATCTGCACGCCGGCGCGCTGCTCGTGCACGCCCACCTCGACGTCGTGCCGGTCGAGGAGAAGGACTGGACGCACCCGCCCTTCGGCGCGGACATCGAGGACGGCTACCTGTACGGTCGCGGGGCCGTCGACATGAAGAACTACGCCGGGACGATCCTCGCGGTGGCGCGGCACTTCGCCCGCGAGGGGATCGTGCCGCGGCGCGACCTGGTGTTCGCGTTCCTCGCCGACGAGGAGAGCGGCGGCGTGTGGGGCGCCGGATGGCTCGTCGAGAACCGGCCCGAGCTGTTCGCCGGCGTCACGGAGGCGCTGAGCGAGGTCGGCGGGTTCTCGGTGCCCCTGGTGGCTGATCCCGACGACGACCGCCGCGCGTACCTCGTGGCCACGAGCGAGAAGGGAGTCGCGTGGTCGACCCTGCGTGCCCGTGGGCACGCCGCCCACGGTTCGCGGCCCACCGCGGACAACTCCGTCGTGCGTCTCGCGCGGGCTGTCGCCGCGGTCGGCGAGCACCGGTTCCCGGTGGTGCGCACGCCCGCGCTGCAGCGCTTCCTGGATGTGTTCGGCGAGGCGCGGGGGCTCGCCTTCACCGACGAGTCGCTCGCGGACGACCTCGAGAGCCTGGGGTTCGTCTCGTCGCTCGTCGGCGCGACGACCCGGAACACCGCGACCCCGACCGTGCTCGACGCCGGCGACAAGACGAACATCATCCCGGCCGAGGCGGCGGCGCGGCTCGACATCCGCATTCTCCCGGGCCAGGACGACGCCCTGCGCGACGGACTCCGCGAGCTCGTCGGTGACGACATCGACATCCGCGAGGGCCGGTGGTGGTCGGCGACCGAGGCCCCGGTCGACGCGCCGATCATCGACGTCCTCCAAGAGGCGATCTCGGTCGACGACCCCGACGGTGTCGTCGTGCCCTATCTGCTGCCGGCCAGCACCGACAACAAGCACTTCGCGAAGCTCGGAATCCACGGCTACGGATTCGTGCCGCTGCGCGTACCCCGCGATTTCGACGTGTTCGCGCAGTTCCACGCCGCCGACGAGTGCATCCCGGTCGACGCGCTGTACTTCTCGGCGCGCGTGACCGAGCGGATCCTGCGGACCGCCTGACGCGGGCTAGGGGGCGGGGTCCACCTCCGCGGTCGGCGCTCCCGACTCCTTCCAGGCGGGGAAGCCCCCGTCGACGTGCGCGACGTTGGTGAAGCCCTTGGCGCGCAGCTGCTCGGCGACGGGGCCGGAACCGTCGATCGTGCCGCACACGATGACGATGTCCTGGTCCCAGTCGGTGATCTCGGCGAACTTCTCGGGCGAGTCGATGAGGAACTGCGCGTCGAGGTTGTTGCGGTCACCGCGGATCGAGCCCGGGATGACGCCGTCGCGCTCGCGCCCGGCGTCGCTGCGCACGTCGACGACGAGGGCGCCGGCCGCGGCACGGGCCGCCGCCTGCTCAGGCGTGATGAGCGGCGCGTCGAACGTGGGTTCGGCGGCGGTGTCGGTGGTGTCGGTCATGCGGGTGATCCTTTCGGACGTGCGGATGTCGGACGGGCGGATGCCGGACGGGCGGATGCGGGGCGGGCGGATGCCGCGCCTCGGCGTCACGCTACGACCGGGGCATGCGACGCCGGGCATCGTCTCGTCATATGGCGCCACGGTGGTTCACATCCGGACGCGAAGCGGCCATGCCGGACACCTCGGCCCGCTCGAGCTCATCGACAGCGGGCTTGCGATCAGAACGGTGCGTCGCCGTGGTCCGACGAGCGGAACACGGGCACCGTGCGCTCCGGCTTGACGAGATACTGGCGACCCGCGGGCGACGTCCACAGGATCGCGCCACCCGAACCCGCGACCTGCTCGATCTTCCAGTCGGTGTGATGCCTGACGGTGTGGTGGCCCTCGCACAACGGGCCCAGGTTCGTCAGTTCCGTGCTTCCGCCCAGAGCCCAGTCGACGTTGTGGTCGACGTCGCACCGGGAGGCCGGCATCCCGCAGCCTGGCCCCATGCATCGATCCGCTCGCCACTTCACCAGCTTCGCGAGCGCCGGGGGCGGCCGGTACTGATCGCGGCCGACGGAGAGCACCATTGCGGTCTCGGGATGGGTGAGCACCCGCGTCCAGCCGGGCGCGCCGCCTGCCAACTCCCGTGCCACGGGCAGGGGGATCGGGCCGATCCCCTCGACGACCGGCGGGTCGACCCCGGCGGCTGCTCGGGAGGCGTCGCTCTCGTGGAGCAGCGCGAGCACCGGGACGGTGACGAACACCGTCGCCCGCACCCCGCGGGCCTCGACGGGATGAGCCTCGACCGAACCGTCGACGAGGAGGTCGAGCACCACATCGGCGCGGGCCTGGTCGAGAGTGCGCGTGTCGCCGTCGACCGCCTTGACGACCTTCGCCATCGCGGTGGCTCTCGCCTGTGCGGCGTTGATCGCGACCATGGGGCCGTAGAGATGCAGCCAACCCATCCCGTCGTCGTCGGGCTCGGCCACGATCCGGCGCTTCGTCACGGCGCGCTCGTACCGTTCGGTGAGCGTCGCCGATCGCACGGTGTCGATGAGCGTGCGGAGCTTGCGGCGAAAGGTGCCCACCGGCTCGGCCTCGGCCAGCGCGAGGCCCGGCTCGAGCACCTGCTCGCGGAACTCTGGCTCGAGCACACTCACCGCCGCGACGAGGATCTCGGCGTGCCGCTCCGTGATGCGGGCGCGTTCCATCGAGGTCAGCACCGCGGGATAGGAATGCACCAGCGACTCCGCGAAGCCCAGCAGATCGCCCGCCGCGTGCTCGGTGATGCGCAGCGCGGCCGCGAGTTCCAACCGCACGCCTCTCTCCACGACCTCGGTCAGGACCCGTCCGTTGCGCGTGGCATCGCGGAGGGCCTCCCGCCGCATCGCGTCGATGCGCACCAGCCGCTGCGCGGCGATCACCGTCATCATGTCGGCGGCTTCGACGACCAGATCGAGTTCATCCGGGAGCAGCTGGTCGGGCAGCGCCGGGTCAGTGAACATGCTTCGACTCTAGAACTGACCTCCGACACTGAAGGAGAGTCCAACCCGATCAGGCTCGATCAGAAATCGGACCCGGTGAACGTCGAAGCACGATCGCCGCCGGCATCCGCGCCACGACCGACCGGATCGACACAGGCCCACCCTACGACGGCGTCCGAAGCGAGACCACGGCCGCAGCATCCGTACTCCGGATCAGGAGATCTGACCCGCGCAGGACGATCCGGGGCGAATCGTCCTGCCGTCCCGAGATCTCCTGATCCCACCAAGGGAAGTCAGGCCGCGAGCTCCGCGCGCTCGCCGGCCTCCGGCAGGCCGAGGTTCTCGCGCAGCGTCGTGCCCGGGTACTCGGACGGGTAGATCCCGCGTTCCTGCAGTTCGGGGATGAGCCCGTCGACGATGTCGTCGAGCCCCTCCGGCACGAGGTAGGGCGAGACGTTGAACCCGTCGACCGCGCCGGCCTCGACGTACTGCGCGATGCGGTCGGCGATCGTCGAGTACCCGCCGACGAAGGTGCGCAGCGACGACCGCTTGATGACGAACTCGCGTATCGAGAGCCCCTCGGCCGCCGCGCTCTCGCGCCACTCGCGCGCCGTCTCCAGCGCGCGCCGGCCCTGGAACAGCGATCCGCGCTGACCGTCCACCTCGTCGACGACGGGGTCGATGTCGGGCAGGGGGCCGTCGGCGTCGAACTCCGAGAGGTCGCGGCCCCAGATCGGCTCGAGGAAGCGGATCGCGGTCTGCGGCGACACCTGCGCCCGTGTGACCCACTCGGCCTTCTCCCGGGCCTCTGCGTCGGTCGAGGCCAGGATGAACTGCGCTCCCGGGAAGAACTTGAGGTCCTCCTCGCTCCGCCCGTGCCGCGGCAGCCGTCGGCGTACGTCCGCCGCGAACGCCCGGGCCTCCTCCAGGCCGGGGTGCGCAGAGAAGATGACGTCGGCGCTCGAGGCGGCGAACTCGCGGCCCTCGTCGGAGTCCCCGGCCTGGAACAGCACCGGACGCCCCTGTGCGCTCGGCGGCAGCGGCGCGGGCGCCTCGAACGACACGAGCTGGTCGTTCACCGACACCGCAGTGCCGACGCCATGGTCACCGGCGTCCCACAGCCGCTGTGCGGCGGCGACGAACTGCGCTGCGCGGCGGTATCGATCGGCGTGCTCGAGGTACCCGCCGCGTCGGAAGTTGGCGCCCGTCCAGGCGTTGTCGGTCGTGACGATGTTCCAGCCGGCTCGGCCTTCGCTCAACAGATCGAGCGAGTTGAGGCGCTTCGCCAGGTCGTAGGGATCGTTGTACGTGGTGTTCTGCGTCGCGACGAGGCCGATCCGCTCCGTGACCGCCGCCAGAGCGGCCAGCTGCGTCTGCGCGTCGGGTCTACCGGCGATGTCGAGGTCGTGGATGCGGCCGAAGTGCTCACGCAACCGCAGGCCCTCGCCGAGGAAGAAGGCCGAGAACAGCCCGCGCTCCGCCGTCTGCGCGATGCGGCGGAACGACTCGAAGTCGTACTGCGACCCGCTCCGGTCGCTCGACCAGATGGTGCCGAAATTGACCCCCTGGAAGAACACACCGAACTGGATGCGACGGGACGTGGTCATGCGAACTCCTTCACGGCGGTGGCGGCGTAGCGGCTGACGGGGCGCTCGAGGCCGAGCGCGTCGCGCAGGGTCTCCCCGGCGCGCGGTGAGCGGAACCCGATCCGCTCCCGCAGGGCCGGCAGCACCGCGCGACCCACCTCCTCGAGGTCGAGGTCGAGTTCCGCCACATGGAGGCGAACACCGTCGACGGATGCTGCGACCTCCGCGATCAGCGCGACCAGGCCGTCCGCGCCGCCCGCGAAGCGAAGGCGCCCGACCTCCGGCCAGGCGCCGAGGGCATCCAGCCTCCGCTGCGCGGACACCCCGCGCGCGTCGAGCACGACCTCGACCTCGGCCCAGACGAGCGCCGCACCTGCGGCGCGGGCGCGGGCGGCAGCATCCGTGATCGCCGCTGAATCGGCGCCCGCGACCAGCGCGACATCCGCGCCCGCGGTGCCGGCGGACGCCGCCACCACCAACTGCCCCTGCGGGGGCCGCGGTGTGATGAGCGGGCCCCTCACCGAGAACCTCTCGCCCTCGAAGTCGACGTAGTGCAGCTTGTCGGCGTCGAGGTAACGGCCGGTCGCGGCGTCCTGGATGACGGCGTCGTCCTCCCACGAGTCCCAGAGCCGGCGCGCGACCTCGATGACGTCCTCGCGCTCGCGGGCGAGCTCGGCGTCGGTCAGCGCCTCGCGGCCGTACGCGGCGGCTTCGCGTGCGGTGCCGGAGGCGGCGGCGATCCAGCCCGCGCGTCCGTTCGACGCCCAGTCGAGGCTCGCGAGCTGCGTCGCGACGTGGAACGGCTCGCTGTAGGCGGCGTGCGCGACCGGCACGAGGCCGATCGCCGACGTGAGGGGAGCGACGAACGCGGCGCGCTGCACGGCGTCGAGCCGTGCGACCACACCGCCCACCGGCAGGGGCGAGTCGTCGAAGGTCGCGGCAGTGAACCCGAAGCGCTCGGCCGCTGCGACGTGAGAAGCCAGAAGACGGGGTGACAGCGCAGCGGAGGCAGAAGAGGACGCGGGATGGGCGCCGAGGGCGTCCAGTTCGAGCGCGATGGCGAACGGAGTGTCGGACATGCGAGCCACGGTAGGTGGCGGCGCGCGGATCACGGCCGCGTGCGACGCCCGATTCCGGAGTGTGACGCCGCGTTGCACACCGTCACGATCCGTGTCGTCGTGAGGCCCCCGCGACTGGGCCATCGACACGGCACGGCCCTAGCTTCGGCCTACCGGCGCACCGACCCTGCACCCCGAACCCCGCGCCCAGACCGAGGAGCCCCCTCATGACCGACACACTTCCGCGCCAGGCCGGCGCCGCCGAGACCGCGCCGCCGTCGCCTGCGGCGTCGTCGCGCGTCGACCTCGGCGACCTCCGCGTGGTCCACACCCGGCACTGGTTCCGTTGGTCGATCGGCACCGTCGTGCTGTTCGTCGTCGCCCAGTTCGCGTGGTCGCTGGTGACGAACGAGAACTACGAGTGGGATGTCTTCGCCCACTACTTCCTCTCGGAGCCGGTGCTGCAGGGCGTGGGCATCACGCTGGCGCTCACGGCGATCTCGGCGACCATCGGCTTCTTCCTCGGCACGCTCCTCGCACTCGCCCGCCTCGCGAAGTCGCCGCTGCTCAGCTCGGCCGCCTGGGTGTTCATCTGGTTCTTCCGCTCGGTGCCGCTCGTCGTGCAGATCATCGTCTGGTACAACCTCGGCTACCTGTACCCGACACTCGGGCTCGGCACCCCGTTCACGACGGACTTCTGGATCGTCGAGTTCCCGACGGTGCAGCTGATCAGCGCGTTCGCCGCGGCGATCCTCGGCCTCAGCCTCAACCAGGCCGCATACTCCGCCGAGATCATCCGCGGCGGCCTGCTGTCGGTCGACCAGGGCCAGCTCGAGGCGGCCGCGGCGCTCGGCATCCCTCCGCGCCGCCGGCTGACCCGCATCATCCTGCCCCAGGCGATGCGCTCCATCGTCCCGAACGCCACCAACGAGGTGATCGGCCTCGTCAAGGGCGCATCGGTGGTGTTCGTGATCGCCATCCCCGAGGTGTTCTACGCCGTGCAGGTCATCTACAACCGCAACAGCCGCGTGATCCCGCTGCTCCTGGTCGCGGTGGTCTGGTACACGATCATCACCACGATCCTGAGCATCGCGCAGTACTACATCGAGCGGCACTACGCCCGCGGCACCGTGCGCGTGCTCCCGCCGACCCCCGTGCAGCGGGCGCGCCGTTGGATCGCCGTGCAGTGGGCCCGTCTCGGCGACGGCGACTCCTCGCCACCTCCTCTGAAGGGGACGGATGCCGCGCCCCTGCCCGCCACGGCACAGCAGGGCTCGAGCAACGACGCCACGTACTCAGGAGGACGCTGACATGAGCACCACTATCACCGAGACCGCGGCCGAGACCGCCACCAAGGGGCTCGTCGAGATCCACAACGTCCACAAGAGCTACGGCGGAATCGAGGTGCTGCGCGGCATCGACCTGACCGTCCAGCCGGGCGAGGTGGTGGCGATCCTCGGGCCGAGCGGCTCGGGCAAGTCGACGCTGCTGCGCACGATCAACCACCTCGAGAGCGTCGACCGAGGTTCGGTCACCGTCGACGGCCAGCTGATCGGGTACGAGCTGCGCGGCGGCAAGCTCTACGAGCTGCGTGAGCGCGAAGTGCTGGAGCGTCGTACTCAGATCGGCATCGTCTTCCAGAACTTCAACCTCTTCCCGCACCTGACGGCGCTCGAGAACGTCACCGAGGCGCCCGTCGCGCTCGGCAGGCTCTCGAAGGACGACGCCCGCGAGCTCGCCCTGGGCCTCCTCGACCGCGTCGGGCTCGCTGACAAGGCCGAGCACTACCCGCGGCAGCTGTCGGGCGGTCAGCAGCAGCGCGTCGCGATCGCCCGCGCCCTCGCCCTGAAGCCGAAGGTGATCCTGTTCGACGAGCCGACGAGCGCGCTCGACCCGGAGCTCGTCGGCGAGGTGCTCGACGTCATCCGCGACCTCGCGCAGCTCGGCACGACCCTCGTCATCGTCACGCACGAGGTCGGGTTCGCCCGCGAGGTCGCCGACCGCGTCGTGTTCCTCGACGGCGGACGCGTCATCGAGCAGGGCCCGCCCGCCGAAGTGCTCGTGCGCCCTCAGCACCCCCGCGTCCAGGACTTCCTCGCGAAGGTTCTGGCCTGACCCACCCGAGCTCTCGCACATCGAGCACTCACCCGAGAAAAGGAAGCAATCACATGGCATTGAGCAAGAAGCAGGGCATCGCGATCGGTGTCGGCGCCGTCGCGGTGGCCGCGATCGTCGGCAGTATCGTCTGGGGCGTCAACCAGAACGCCCCCGCCGAGGCGGCCGCCCCCGAGGCGACCGAGGCGTCGGCGAACGTCGCCACCGACGACATCCAGTGGGTGCGGCTCGACGAGCCCGTGGCCGAGGCCGTCGAGGCGCTCGAGGCGAGCGGCTTCGAGCCGGTCGAACCGGGCAAGCTCACCGTCGCGCACTCCGCGTACGTGCCGCCGCTGGGCTACATCCCCGAGGGCGAGACCGACCCGGCCGGCACCGAGCCGAACATCGGCGCGCTGATCGCCGACGCACTCGGCCTCGAGTACAACCCGGTCGTCGTGGCGTGGGCCGACTGGCCCCTCGGCATCCAGTCGGGCAAGTACGACCTCATCACGTCGAACGTCACCGTCACCGAGGAGCGCAAGGAGCTCTACGACTTCGCGAGCTACCGCGAGGACCTGCTCGGCTTCTACGTGAAGAGCGACAGCGACATCGAGAAGATCGAGGAGGCCGCTGACATCTCGGGTCTCAAGATCGCGGTCGGCTCGGGCACGAACCAGGAGCAGGTGCTGCTCGCCTGGAACGAGGAGCTCGAGGCCGCGGGCGAGGAGCCCGCAGAGCTGCAGTACTTCGACGACAACGCGGCGACCGTGCTGGCACTTCAGTCGGGCCGGATCGATGCGACGTTCGGTCCGAACGCGACCTCGGCGTGGGCCGCCCGCGAGACCGGCGACACCAAGCTCGTCGGCCTCGTGCCCGGCGGCTGGCCGCTGACGGCCAACATCGCGGCCGCCACGGCCAAGGGCAACGGCCTCATCGAGCCTGTGAACATCGCGCTGAACCACCTCATCGAGAACGGCCAGTACGACGAGGTCCTGAAGATCTGGGACCTCGAGTCGGAGCGCGTCGACGAGAGCCTCATCAACCCGCCGGGACTTCCCAAGTCCTGACATCCGCGCGCACAGAATCGGAGGTTCGGACGACACGCCGGGAAACGGATGCCGCCGCCCGGCGCGTCACCGAGAAGCTCCGATTCTGTGCGCGGCCTCTCCCACGCACTACCCGCATGCACCACCTCCAGGGAGCACCCATGTCCCGCGTTCCGCTCTCGGTCCTCGACCTCTCGCCGTTCGGCACGGGCCAGACAGCCGCCGACGGCCTGCGTGCCAGCGTCCGACTGGCGCAGGCGGCCGAGCGCCTCGGCTACCGGCGCTACTGGGTGGCCGAGCATCATTTCAACCCCGGCATCGCCGGCGCCGCACCGCATGTGCTGCTGGCTTCCGTCGCGGCCGCGACGCACAGCATCCGTATCGGCACCGCCGCCACGATCATCGGCAATTACTCCCCGGCTCAGGTCGCCGAGGCCGCCGGCGTCGTGGCGCAGCTGCACCCCGGACGCTTCGACCTCGGCATAGGCCGCTCCGGATCGCGCGGCGCCGCAGCGACGGCGCTCCCCGTGGCCGGGCACGATCGCGTGGTCGACGGCCTGCTGCTTCCCGCGGCCCGCCCGTTCGCCGGGTTCGACGCCGAGCGTTTCGTGGTGCAGGGGCGGCTGCTCGGGCGCACGGAGGCCGACGCCGATCGTTTCGCCGAGGATGTCGCCGACATCCTGTCGTTCTTCGACGGCACGTTCGCTCCGCCCGAGGACGTGCCGATCCACGTCACGCCCGCGGAGGGTGCCGACGTCACCGTCTGGATCCACGGGTCCACCGCCGGCCCCAGTGCCCGCCTCGCCGGCGAGCTCGGGCTGCCCTTCGGCGCGAACTACCACGTGGCTCCCGGCTTCGTGCTCGAGGCGATCGACGAGTACCGCGCCGCGTTCCGTCCCGGCCGCATCGCCGAGCCCTACGTCATCGTGTCGGTCGACGCCGTCGTCGCAGAGACGGATGCCGCGGCCCGCCGCCTCGCGGCGGGTTACGGTCGATGGGTGCACAGCATCCGCGCCGGCCAGGGCGCCGTCCCCTTCCCCTCGCCCGACGAGGCCACGGCCGATCCGCTGACGGCGGACGAGCTCGCCGTCGTGCACGATCGCCTCGACACGCAGTTCGTCGGCTCGCCCGAGACGGTGGTCGAGAGGCTCGAGACGCTCCAGCGCGTGACCGGGGCCGATGAGCTCCTCGTCACCACGGTCACCCACGACCCCGCGGACCGCGTGCGCTCGTATGAGCTCCTCGCCGAGGCGTGGGAGTCCGGTGCCTCCGCGGAGGCCGGGGACGCCGCATCCCTTCCCGCCGACTGGATCATCCGCCTCGTTCGCACCGAGGAGTACGAGCGAGCGGGAGAGGTGACCGCCGACGCGTACCTGTCGAGCTACGACTCGCTGTCGCCGGAGTACGTGGCGTCGCTGCGCGATGTCGCGAGCCGCGTACGCGAGGGAGATGTCTGGATCGCGGTCGAACCGGACGGCGAGATCCTCGGGACGGTGTGGGTGGCGCGTCCGAACCGCCCGCTTGCCGCGATGGCCCTGCCCGGCGAGACGGACTTCCGGCAGCTGGCGGTGGCTCCCGTCGCCCGCGGCCGCGGCGTCGGCGAGGCGCTCACACGTCACGTCATCGGCCTCGCGCGCGAGCGCGGCTCGCACCGCGTCGTGATGAACAGCGGCCCCGAGATGACCGGCGCCCACGCGCTCTACGCGAAGCTCGGGTTCCGAAGGCTGCCGGAGCGCGAGGGACTGAAGGAGGTGCAGCCCGGACGCTGGATCGAGCTGTACACGTTCGGCTACGACCTCGCGCCCGCGCCCGCCGCGGAGCCGCCGACCGAGCGTTCGTGGACCTTCGAGACGGTGCCGTGGGACGACCCGCGCGCCGAAGCCCTGCGCGCCGAGATGGACGTCGAGGTCTCGCCCCGCTATGCGGATCGACTCACGGATGCTGCACCCGAGGCGGCCGAGGAGGCGCAGCGCACGTTCGCGGTCGACCCCGACACGATCGTCGCCACCGTGCTCGCCGTGGATGCGGGGGGCGACGCGGTCGGTCATGCGGCGCTGCGCGACCTCGTGCATGACGGCACACGCGACCTCGAGGTGAAGCGCGTGTTCGTGAAGCCGCGCGCGCGTGGAACGGGCGCCAGCCGCGCGCTGATGGGGGAGCTCGAGCGCATCGCGCAGGATCGCGGCGCGGGCCGGCTGATCCTGCAGACCGGCGACCGTCAGCACGACGCCGTGGTCCTCTACGAGCGCATCGGGTATCGCCGCATCCCGATCTTCGAGCCGTACAAGGCGTTCGCGTTCTCGCAGTGCTTCGAGAAGGAGCTCGCGCCGCCGGTGTGAGGGGGTGAGACGGGGAGTCTCAATGCTGCATGATGGGTTCAGCATCTTGAGGGGAGACTTCCATTTCGACGCCGCAGCAGCCCACCGATGAGTTCTTCGGCCTCACCGAGCTGCTGAACGACGAGCGCGAGCCCCTGGCGCGCGGCGGGGTGGACCCGCGGGTGCGCCGCCGCCGCCGGCGCATCGGGCTGATCGTCACCGCGATCGTGCTCTTCGTGCTCGTGGCCGTCCCCGGCGGCTACGTGTGGTGGGCGCTGACGGCACCGGTGAGCGCTCCCGTCGTCGAGACGCACGAGCCGCCCGTGACGGTGCCGGCGGCCGCCGCTGTCGCCCTCCCGTCCACCGGCGCGTCGGCGATCGCGGTCGCCGGCGGGGATGAGTACCTCGGGGCCGACGCGAGCGGCATCTGGGCGACGAGCGGCACGGACGAGCCGCGTTCGATCGCGAGCATCACGAAGGTCATCACGGCACTCGTCATCCTCGACCGGCATCCGCTCGCGGATGCCTCGGATCCCGGTCCGACGATCACCTTCAGCAAGGCGGACCACGACCTCTACGACCAGTACTACGTGCGGGGCGCCACGATCGCGGCGATGCCGACGGGCAGCTCGATGTCGCTGCACGACGCGATCGCGACGATGCTCATCCCGTCGGCGAGCAACTACGCGGAGGCCGTCTCGACGTGGGCATTCGGCTCGCAGGGAGCCTTCCGCGGTGCCGCGCAGCGGTGGCTCGCGGCGAACGGGCTCACCGGCACGACGCTCGTCGAGCCCACCGGCCTGGATGCGCGCAACACCAGCACCCCGGCCGACCTCATCGCGCTCGGCAAGATCGCCGCGGCGAATCCCACGATCGCGAGCATCGCCGCGACCCCGTCGCTGTCGCTGCCTGGTCCGGGCCGCATGGCGAACACCAACGACCTCCTCGGGAGCAACGGGATCACCGGCCTCAAGACGGGAAACCTCGGTGAGGGCACGTACAACCTGCTGTTCACCGCATCCGTGCCCGTCGGAACGGCAGAGCCCCTGAGCGTGACCGGAGTGGTGCTCGGGGGCTACACCCGCGCGAACGTCAATCACGACGTCATGGCACTCATCGACAGCATCCGTGCCGGCTTCCACGAGGTGCCGGTGGCCGAGCGCGATCAGCGGGTCGGCACCATCACGACGCCGTGGGGCTCGTCGGCGCAGATCGTCGTCTCCGACTACGTGACGATCTTCACGTGGTCCGACACCCCGATCACCGTAGAGATGACGACGACCACGCCTGAGACCTATACGGACGGTGAAGTGATCGGGACCCTCACGTGGACGGCGGGGCCGAACACCGTGACGTCTCCGATCGAGATCGACGGCGACATCGTCCCGCCGACGGAATCGTGGCGCCTCATGAACCCGGGCGCGCTCGGCGGGGAGTAGGGTCAGCGGGCGGCACGGACCCGGAGCGCGCGAAGGTAGCGGCGGCGGGCGACCGCCTGTGCGAGGAGCAGCACCGGGTACATCACGCGCCAATGCCCGCGACCCGGCCGCGTGAGCGAGCGGATCGTGAGGAGCACCGAGTCGCCGTCTCGGTGCACGACGAAGGCCTCTTCTCCCGTGACCGGGTGGCCGGGGAGCGTCCGGTAAGCGAAGCCCACGCGGTCGCTCGCGTCGACGACGGCGACGACCTCGACGGGCTCGCGCACGGACAGCCCGAACGGGTGCGCCATGATCACCGGCCGGTCGCCCGTCCGAACGGCGGCCGCCGGCGAGACGGTGAAGCCGCTGCGGGTCTTGACGCCCCACCGCAGCACCTCGGTGCTCGCCCAGTCCCAGACGGCCGGTCCGTCGCCGAGGCGAGTCGACGTCTCCCAGCGTCGGAAGCCCTCGGGGTGCTCGCGCCACTGTGCGCTCGCCGGGTTCGTCCAGGACACCCGTTCGCCGTCGGCCACGCCTCGATCCTGCCACCGTCCTGTTCGACGGGGCCTGTCGCCAGGGGAGCCGCGACCCTAGAGTCGGGACCGTGAAGCGAATGTGGCCGTTCCTCGTGCCCGGCGTGATCCTGGGCGCTATCGGGCTGGTGTGGACCCTGCAGGGGGTCGGCGTGCTGCAGGGGTCGTCGATGACCGGGTCCACGCTGTGGGCCACGATCGGTCCGATCGTGCTCGTCATCGGCCTGGCGTTGATCTGGATCGGGATCGCCCGCCGCCGTCGCGCTCGCTGATCGGCAGGAATCGGTCGGCTTGTGGCGACCGGTGCGCCCCAGGGTGACCTATCGTGACCGGGTGACCTCGATCGACATTCAGCGTTGGACGGCCTTCTCCACCGACCCCGCGGGCGGCAATCCCGCGGGCGTCGTGCTGGACGCAGATGGACTCACGGATGCTGCGATGCTCGGCATCGCTGCAGACCTCGGGTACGCCGAAACGGCGTTCGTGACCGCGGCCGGCGACGGAGCCGGGCAGGCGATCCGCTACTTCTCTCCCCACGCCGAGGTGCCGTTCTGCGGCCATGCCACCGTCGCCGCGGCGGCCGCGATCGCCGAGGTCGCGGGCGATGGCCGGATCTCGTTCGAAACGCCGGTCGGAGTCGTCGACATCGTCACCGAATCCGAGGCGGGGGACCGACGGGTGTCGTTCACCAGCGTCTCGCCCGAGACGGCTCCGTTGCCCGCCGATGCTCTGGCCGATGTACTCGCCGCGATCGGTTTGTCAGACGCCGACCTGCACCCGGCGTTTCCGCCCGCGCAGGCGTTCGGCGGTAATTGGCATCCCCTCATCGTGCTCGCCGACCGGGAGCGGTTCGACGCCTTCACGATCGATCCTGCTCGTGCTCGAGCTGTGCTCGACGCGCGAGGCTGGCCGGCGACCATGATCGTTCTGTGGCCCGAAGCCCCGGATACGTGGCACGCTCGCAATGTCTTCCCGGTCGGGCCGATCATCGAGGATCCCGCTACGGGAGCCGCCGCGGCCGCATCCGGGGGTTACCTCCGCGCCACGGGCGCCGTGCGGGCACCCGCGCGCGTCGTGATCCTCCAAGGCAGCCACGTCGGCCGGCCGAGCGAGTTGACGGTGGACATCCCCGCAGAGGGCGGGATCGTCGTCTCAGGATCGGCCGTCCGCATCGGCTGAAGGCTCCTACGACATTCCGCTGAGTCCCGGCTCCACCACCGGCAGCGTCAGCGCCACCACCACGAGGCACAGCAGCACGATGCCCGGAAGATCGAGCCACACCCGTTCGGAGCCAGTGCGCTTCGGACGGGCGCGTGGCCCCGGCATCCCTCGCCATCCCAGAACGAATGCCGCGATCACCAGAGGCAACGGCGTCAGGAGCACAAGGCGCCACGCGGTGTCGGCAGGGAACAGCCCGAGCAGCGCGGCCGCGAGCACCGGACCGAGCACGCCCGCGCGACCGCCGACCGCGGTGTAGGCGGCGAGGGCGCTCAGGCGCGACCTTCCCGTGAAGAGGTCCTGAATCGCGCCCAGAACCTGGGCGCTGATCACGCCGGCCCCGAGGCCCTGCACGAATCGCGCGGCCACGAGCACGGCCATCGTCGGCGCGGCCACCGCGGCGACCCCGCCGACCAGGAAGATCCCCAGACCGACGAGGAACAGCAGCCGCCGCCCGTACACATCACCCAATCGTCCCGAAGGGATGAGCCCGAGCCCGAATGTCAGCGAGAACGAGGCGAGCAGCCACTGCACGCCCGCCGTGGAGCCGCCGAGCGTCGCGCTCACCGCCGGCGCCGCGTACGTATGACGACGGCGTCGAACAGCGTCGCGAAGCCCGCCGCCAGACACGCCCAGAGCGCGGGCCGCGCGCGCGATCGCGGCGCGGAGCCCGCGCTCTGGTCGGTCATGGCTCTCCCGACGTCACGCAGCCGCGAGTTCGCGCGCGCGCCGACCCAGAGGATCGGCATCCGTCCACAGCGTCGTCGGGAACTCCCGGCGGAGCACCGGCGCGACCTCCAGCGCGAAGCGCTCGAGGATCTCGAGCTGGCGCTCGAACGGCACGGTCGTCGGCAGGCTGATGGACTGCAGGTCGTGCCCGAGCCGGCCGTGGAACCGCGCGATCTTGTCGATCACCTGCTGCGGCGTGCCGACGAGGGCGGGACCCTCGGCGACGGCGTGCTCGATGTCGCGGAACGGGGTGTTGTTGCCGGGCACGTTGGTGGCGGCGACGATCGCGTTGTAGACCGGGCCGTACTGCGCGATCGCCTCCTGCGTCGTGTCGGCGATGAACAGCGCCCCCGAGCCTGCGGCGACGAACGCGGCGGCCGGATCATGGCCGTGCCGCGCGTACTCCGAACGGTAGTGGTCGACGAGCACGCCGTAGTTCTCGAGCGGCTGTATGGCGTTCGCGCTGAACAGCGGATCGCCGAAGCGCGCCGCGAGTCCCGCCGAGAACAGCGTCGTCGCAGAGCCGTGCCACACCCGCGGCGCGCCGTCGAACGGCCGCGGCAGCGTCGTGACGCCGGAAAGCGCCCGGGTGAACTCCGTGCCCGGCCACGTGACGTCGTCCTCGCGCCACAGCGTCCGCAGCAGCTCGTACTTCTCCGCGAGCAGCTCCCACTGGTCGTCGATGTCGAGCCCGAACAGCGGAAACTGCGCGACCTCGTTGCCCTTGCCGATCGTGATGTCGAGGCGCCCGCCCGAGAGCTGGTCGATGGTCGCGTAGTCCTCGGCGACGCGCACCGGATCCAGCACCGACAGGACGGTGACACCGGAATTGAGACGGATGCTGCGCGTCCGGGCCGCGATCGCGCCCAGCAGCACCGTCGGCGACGAGGAGATGAAGTGCCCGGCATGACGCTCGCCGATGGCCACAGCATCCAATCCCAGCTCCTCGGCGCGGATCGCCTGCTGGAGCGTCTCGGCGAAGCGCTCGGCCGGCGAGACCTGGCGGCCCGTGATCGGATCGGCGCGATAGGGGACGATGTCGAGCAGCTGGAACCTCATGCGGCCACCCCCGGCGCGACGAGCGCCGCGTTAGAGAGCACGCGTGAAAGCGGCTTCTTCTCGCCGGCCTCGATGCCGATCGGCAGGCGGTTGCCCTCCGGCGGCAGCGGGCACGTCGCGAAATCGGTGTACGCGCAGGGGAGGTTGACCGCGCGGTTGAAGTCGATGGTCGTCCAGCCGTCGGCGTCCGGCGCCTCGATGCCGACGGACCGGTTTGCGGCGTAAGTCGTGATCCCACTCGTCGCGTCGGTGAACAGCACGAGCAGCGAACCAGGCGTCTTGCCCTCGAACGCGGTCAGCGTGAACTCCTCGCCGCGCCAGGAGAACTCGAGCACCCCCGGAGCGTCGTAGACGTGCGTGAGGCCGTCGACGGCGGCGCCGACCTCCGTCGGCCGCGGGGCGTCGAACGGGCGAAAGCGCGCCGAGACGCGCCAGCGCGGGTTCGGCACGTACGTGGGAGTGCCCGGGTACTCCGCGAGGAACGGGTGGTCGGCGCGACGAGGGCGCAGGATCGTGTGCCCGCCGCGGATCGCGATCTCGACAGCGCCGGCCACCTCGCCATCCGTGAAGGTGGGTGTGACGCTGCCTCGTTCGGCGATCTCGCCGAACGCGTGCGTGCCGGTGATCGTCTCGCCGTCGAGCGTCAGGCTCTCCCCCTCGGCGAGTTCGACGACGACCCCGTCGGTGCCGAGATGCCACGTGCCGGGCGCCCCGGGGAG
This sequence comes from Microbacterium ureisolvens, assembly GCF_019511645.1. Taxonomy (GTDB): domain Bacteria; phylum Actinomycetota; class Actinomycetes; order Actinomycetales; family Microbacteriaceae; genus Microbacterium; species Microbacterium ureisolvens_A. Next base: position 218,615 of record NZ_JAEUAX010000003.1, read on the forward strand.
GGTGATCGGGTCGCTGCCGAGCCAGTGCAGGCCCGTGATCGCGAAGAAGCCGAGGGAGTCGGCGCGCCGCGTCTCGTGCGTGCGGTGCCACTCCTCCCACTCGCGCCCGAACTGGGCGCGGTCGACGTCGGTGTTGCGCGTGGTGGTCATGGGTTCCTCCTGGTGGGTGGATGGAAGGGATGCCGTGTGCCTGTCCGCGGTGCGTTCACAGACTTCGCAGTGACGCGCGGATCTCGCAGAGATTCCGCAGTTGTGTGCGAGGACGCTGCGGAACTGCGAAGTCTGTGGGGTCGGGTCGCCTGCCGCGAGAGCGTGCCCGCACGTTCACGCGGTCACCCCTCCCGCGAGCACAGGCGCCGACAGGGTCGAGCCCGGGATCGCGTCGATGAGCCGGCGCGTGTAGTCCTCGCGCGGCGCGCTCAGCACCTGCGCGGTCGCACCCTGCTCGACGATGCGGCCGCGCTGCATGACCGCGACGCGGTCCGAGATCTCGCGCACCACCGCCAGGTCGTGGCTGATGAACAGGTACGACACCCCGACATCGCGCTGGACGGCTGCCAGCAGCTCGAGGATCTGCGCCTGCACCGACACGTCGAGCGCCGACACCGCCTCGTCGAGCACGACGAGGTCGGGCTCGAGGGCGAGGGCGCGCGCGATGGCGACCCGCTGGCGCTGGCCGCCCGACAGCTCCGCCGGTCGCCGCAAGGCGGTGGCCGCGGGCAGCGCGACCTGGTCGATGAGCGCGCGCACGCGGCTCGCACGTTCGGCCTTGTCGACGCCGAACGCCCGCAGCGGCTCGTCGATCACGTCGGCGATCGTGAACCGGGGGTCGAGCGAGGCGAACGGGCTCTGATAGACGAGCTGGAACCTCCGCCGCAGGGCGCGGAGCTCCTCGCGGCTCGCGGCGACGAGGTCGTTGCCGTCGAAGCGGATGCTGCCGGCCGTCGGCTTCTCGAGCCGCAGCGCGAGCCGTGCCGTCGTGCTCTTGCCCGACCCGGACTCCCCGACGATCGCGAGCGTCTCGCCCCGGTCCACGCGGAACGACACGTCGTCGACCGCGACGAGCTTCGCGCGCCCGGGGAGCGCGAACTCCTTGCGCAGACCCGTGACCTCCAGGAGCGGCGGGGTCGCGGCATCCGTCTCGGCCCGTTCCGGTCTCTCCGTCACGCGCGCGGTGCCGCCGCGGAGCCCCGGTGCCGCGGCGATGAGCGCGCGGGTGTACGGATGCTGCGGATCCTCGAGCACCTGGCGCGCCGGCCCCGTCTCGACGATGCCGCCGTTCTGCATCACGATGATGCGGTCGGCGCGGTCGGCGGCGACGCCGAGGTCGTGCGTGATGAGCAGCACCGCGGTGCCGAGCGTCGAGGCGAGCGTGTCGATGTGGTCGAGGATCTGCTTCTGCACGGTGACGTCGAGGGCGCTGGTGGGCTCGTCGGCGATCACGAGCTTCGGCTCGGCGGCCAGCGCCGTGGCGATGAGCGCGCGCTGCTTCATCCCGCCCGAGAACTGGTGCGGGAACTGCTTGGCGCGCGCCTCCGGCTCGCCGATGCCGGCGAGGCGCAGCAGCTCGACGGCCTGCGCATCGGCGCTGCGGCGGGTCGCGAGCCCGTGGATCACGAGGGGCTCGCCGACCTGGCGGCCGACGCGCTTGACGGGGTTGAGGCTGGTCGTCGGGTCCTGCGGGATGAGCCCGATCGCGCGGCCGCGCACCTCGCGCCAGGCACGCCGCGAGAGTCCGGTGAGATCGGTGCCGTCGAAGCCGATCGAGCCGGCGTCGACGGATGCGTTGGAGGCGAGGAGGTGGATCACCGCGTGCGCGGTCGTGCTCTTGCCCGACCCGGACTCGCCCACGATCGCGACGACCTCACCGCGGTCGACGGTGAAGCTCACGTCGCGGACGGCCGGGTGCGACTCGCCGCCCACCGTGTACGAGACGGACAGGTTCGAGACTTCGAGGAGCGCGGTCATCGGATTCCTCCGTTGCGCTCGAGAGCGCGCGAGATGCGGTTGGCCGACAGCACGACGGCGACGATCACGAGGCCGGGGAAGGTCGTGAGCCACCAGGCCACGGCGAGGTAGTCGCGGCCGCCCGCCACGAGCGAGCCCCACTCCGGGGTGGGCGGCGGCGCGCCGAAGCCGAGGAACGACAGGGACGAGATAGCGAGCACCATGACGCCGAACTCGAGGGCGGCCAGGGCGATCACCGGGCCCGACGCGTTGGGCAGCACGTGCCGGCGCAGCACCGTGTACCAGCGCACGCCCGAGACGTGCGCGGCCTCGACGTACACCGCGGTCGCGATCTGCAGCACCTCGGCGCGCATCACGCGGGAGAAGGATGCGACGCTCGCGAGTCCCACCGCGACCGCGACGTTGAGCGTGCCGAAGCCCAGCGCCGTGATGAGCGCGAGCGACAGGAGCAGGCTCGGGATCGCGAGCAGCACGTCCATGAAGCGCATGATGGCGTCGTCCACGACACCGCGGAGGAAGCCGGCCAGCAGGCCGAACAGCGACCCGACGGCGAGGCCGACGATGACGGCGACCGAGGTGGCGGCGAGCGACGTCGCCGATCCGTAGACGACGCGGGCGTAAAGGTCGCGGCCGAGGTTGTCTGTGCCGAAGAGATGCTCGGGGCTCGGCGGGAGCAGGCGATCCTGCGGGACGCCGACGATCGGGTCCCACGCCGTGAACCATGACGGCGCGAGGGCCCACAGCGTCACCAGCGCGAGCACGAGGATCGATGCGACGAGGGTGGGCTGCTTCAGCACCGCGACGACCGGCGTGAGCGCGGAGCGGCGGGACGCGGCATCCGTCCGCTCTTGATCCAGGGCGGCGGCGTGCGGGCCGCCCGACGGATCGGCGTCGGGGTCGACGATCGACTCGAGGTACGGGTCGTGCGGCTCGAGGGTGCGCGCGGGCGGGGAGAGCACGTTCTCGACGGTCATGGCGGCTCCTGTCAGGCTGCGACGAACGCCGTGCGGGCGAGCGTGATGCGGCGGTCGATGAGGGGGTAGACGAGGTCGACGACGAGATTCGCGACCACGAAGACGAGGGCCGCGAAGACGACCACGGTCTGCACGACGGGCACGTCGCGGTTGTTGACTGCGGTGACGACGAGGCGGCCGATGCCGAGGCGCGAGAACACGGTCTCGGTGACGACGGCGCCCGAGAGCAGGCCGCCGATGAGAACGCCTACCATCGTGAGGGACGGGATCGCCGCGTTGCGGAACGCGTGGCCGAGTTGCACGCGGCGCTCGCTCGCTCCCTTCGCGCGGACGATCTCGACGTAGGGCTGGGCGAGCGTCGAGCGGAGGCTGCGCGACAGCAGCTGCGCGATGAAGGCGCCCGAGGGGATCGCGATCGTGATGGCCGGCAGCACGAGGCTCTCGAAGCCCTCGTTGCCCATCGACGGGAACAGTCGCAGGCGGAAGGAGAACGCCTGCAGCAGCAGGAGGCCGATCCAGAACACCGGGATCGAGACGCCCAGCGGCGGCAGCGACGACAGCAGGTTGCGCAGCCATTGCGCACGGGCGAGCGACGCCGAGAGGGCGAGGACGACGCCGAACACGACCGACAGGACGAACGCGAACGCGGTCAGCGCGAGCGTCGGAGGGAGCGATTCGAGGAGGAGATCGGATGCCGGGCGCCCGGTCTGCGTCGAGACGCCGAAGTCTCCGGTCAGCGCCTTGCCCAGGGCCACGAGGTACTGCTCGTACAGCGGGCGGTCGAGCCCGAGCTCGCTGCGCAGCCGCGCCACGAGCTCGGGATCGATGGCCTCCTGGTCACCGCCGCCCGCGAACAGCGTCGCCGCGTCGCCCGGCAGGAGGTACAGGATGAGGAACGAGATCGTGTACGCGGCCCACAGGACCACGAGGCCCTGTCCGATCCTCCGGGCGATGTATCTGCCCCACATGATCTCGCTCCTCATCCCTTTCGTCGTGCGATCGGCCGCGCGGGCTTACTCGGCGATCCACGCGTCGTAGAAGTCCAGGCGGCTGGACGCCTCGAACGTCAGCCCCTGCACCTTGGACGCGGCGGTGATGGTGGTCGACAGCTGGTAGATCGGGATCGAGTACCCGCCCGTGATCAGAAGCTCCGCCGCCTCGTCCACGACCTTCTGGCGCTCGGCCGGGTCGATGATCGCGGCCTGCTCATCGAGAAGCTCGTCGATCTCGGCGGGCTCGGCGCGCTTCGTGGCGTTGTTGGTGCCGCTGACCGAGAAGACCGTGCGCAGCACGTCGGGGTCGGCGCGCGTCAGGTTGCCGTACGAGAAGTCGTAGGTGCCGTCGGCGTTGGCGGCCTGCACGTCGGCGATGCTCGCGAAGGTGAGCTGCAGGTCGACGCCGATCTGGCGCAGCTGCTGCTGCACGAGCTCGAGAACCTCCTTGGGCGACTGCCAGTAGGTGACGTGGAAGCTGAGCTTCTCGCCGTCCTTCTCGCGGATGCCGTCTTCGCCCTCGGTCCAGCCGGATTCCTCCAGCAGGTCGGTGGCGGCCTCGGGGTCGTACTCGAGCACGTCGCTCAGGTCGGTGAAGTACGGGGTCGACGAGGCGAGCGGCGACACGGCGGGCACGTCGTCGGGGCCGAGCAGAGTCGACGTGATCTGCTCGCGGTCGATCCCCTTCTGGATCGCGAGGCGCACGTTCTCGTCGGCGAGCTTCTCGGTCGACTGGTTCGCGTAGAGGTTGTAGACCGAGCCGGGGTTGGCGCGGTTGAGGCTCCAGAAGTCGTCGGAATCGAACAGCACGGCGTCGGCCGTCGCGATGCCGGTGGTCGCGTCGATCTGGCCCGACTGCAGACTGCCGGTGCGGTTGCCCGACTCGGGCACGACCTTGTACGTGATGGTGTCCAGGTAGGCCTCACCGGTGTGGCCGGCGGTCGACGGACCCCACTCGTAGCCCTCGCGACGCTCGAGCACGGCGCCCTCGTTGGGCGTGTAGCTCTGCACCGAGAACGGCCCCGAGCCGACGAGGTCGCCGAGGCAGCGGTCGGCCTGGCTCACCGCCGCGGTGGCCGGTGAGAGGAGGCCGAGCGTGAAGGTCGACGTCGCCTGCAGGAACTGCGCGTTGGGCTGCGAGAAGTTGATGGTGACGGTCTGATCGCCGACGACATCGATGCTCTCCAGGTCGGCGAGGTACGACGAGCCGAGCGTCGCCTTGGCGCCCAGCGCCTGGATCGCTTCGAAGTTGGTCTTGACGGATGCCGCGTCGATGGGCTCCCCGTCGGCGTAGGTGGGGCCGTCCTGGAGGGTGAAGGTGAAGCTGGTGGCGTCGTCGTTCACCTCGTAGTCGGTGGCGAGCCACGGCAGGATCTCGCCGGACTCGGGGTCCTGGACGGTGAGGGAGGCGACGGTCTGGCGCGCGATGGCGATCGCGTCGTTGTTGCCGACCTGCTGCGGGTCGATGCACTGGCTGTCGACCGAGATCGCGAAGGTCAGGTTGCCGCCCGTGACGGGCTCCGCCTCGGCGGATGCGGTGGGCGCGGCGTCGCCGGCGCCGGTCGCGCACGCGGTGAGCGCGAGCGCGACGACGCCGATCGCCGCGAGAGCGGCGGTGCGGGGTCGGGTGAACGACATGGTGTCTCCAGAAGCTGTGTCGGGCGAGCCCCGCGGCGTGCCGGGCTCGTGCCCTCAGCGTCTCGGAGAGGTCGTGCCAGACTCGACCGGCCGTGTCACGCGGCGTGAACGACGGTTGCGCGCGGTCATGCGCCGTCACGCGGCGTCACACAGATCGCGGGGCTACCGCCCGACGGGCACCGCGAGGGCGAGGCGGGCAGCGATGGCGCCGGCGACCACGTCGGTCTGGCGCAGCGACAGCGAGTTCGCCGCGGGACGCGTGAATGCGCCGGCTTCGGTCTGCGATGTGAAGGGCCCGATCGCGAACAGGGAGTCGTGCGCCGAGCCGTCGGGGCGCAGCACGCGGCCCTCGTCGCTGACCCGCACGCGGCCGAGCGAGCCGCTGAACTCGGCGTCGGTCACGTGCAGCTCCCCGCCGTGCACGGTCGCGAGCTCCCGCAGTGCGACGTTCGTGCTGAGGGCGGCGTCGGCCGCGGGGAGCCACGCGTCGACGAGAGCACCGGCGACCGTCTCGCCGGGCACGCGGGGACTGGATGCCGTGAACCCGCGTTCGCTCACCTCCACCTCGACCTCGGGGCCGAGGAAGCGCACGACTCCGGCGTCGGCGAGGGCGAGCAGCTCCTCGAGCCGGTGCGGCGGGGGACCGCTGGCGAGGTAGCTGAAGAAGGTGTGCCACCGGACGGGCAGCGTGTACGCGCGGGAGCGGGCGGTGAAGCGCTCCTTGGGAATCTCCGAGAGCGCCATGAACGACAGCAGCGCCGCCATGAAGACGCCCTGCGCGGGACTGCGCTCCTGCGTCGTGCGCATCTCGAGGTCGTCGACGATGTGCGCCCGCACCCGGCGCTGCACGTCATCGGCATCCGCGAATTCCAGGTCGGCGAACGGGCGGTCGAACGCGGCCACGTCGAACCGGTCGAGCGGGTCGGGCACGACGGCGGCGATCGCGTCGCGGAGGGCGGGCTCGTCCCATGCATGGTCGCGCAGCACCGGACGGAACTCGTCCCATGTGGTCGCGACCCGGTCGGGGTGCCCGGTGAAGAGCTCGCGGTAGTGTCCGTGCAGCAGTTCAGCGGCGATCAGCGGCCAGACGTCCCGGTCGAAGTCGATCGGGCGGCCGCCGTCGACGAGTGCGGCGATGACGTCGGGCGTGAGCACCTCGCGCTGCGGCACGGTCCCCTGCAGCCTCGAGGTGACCTTGGAGCGATAGGGCACCCCGCGGCGCGAGCCGAGGTGCAGACGGGGCTCTCGCCCCGACGGCAGATACCGGAGCACGCCGTCGGCCGCGCGGTCGAAGCGTCCGCCGCGACCCTGGGTGAGCAGCACCACGAGGTCGACCGCCGCGAGGCCCATTCCGCGCACGAGCACGTCCGCGCCCGGAGCCAGTCCCGCGAGGTCGGCATCCGCGGTGAACGCCGGGCCCACGTACACGAGTCCCTCCCGCGCGGCGGCAGCGGCGAGTTCCGCGGTCGCCGGATCGGGGTCGCGCTCGGTGTGCCCCAGACAGTAGGCGACAGCATCCGCCTGAATCGCGCGGCCGCTCTCGAGCGAGACGGTGTGCCTCCCGTCGTTCCCAGACCGCACCGACGTCACCGTGTCGACATGGAGCCGGATGCGCACGCCTTCGGGCGCGCTCGCCCTGGTGCGGCGGAAGAACCAGTCGAGGTAGTGGCTGTGCAGGCGCCGCGTCGGAAAGCCCTCCGGCCCGAGCGCGCGGGCCTCGGCAGCCGACAGCTCATCGAGGTCGACGTCGGCGAGCTCGCCCGCGCGCCAGAGCTCCAGCCATTCGCTGAGCGACGGACCCGGACGCACGGGGCCGTCGATCGTGCAGCTGTCGTCGGTGAACACCGTGACGTCACGGGCCATCGAGTTGAGCTTCAGCAGCGGCGACTGCGCATGGCGCCAGATGCGGCCGGCACCGGGGGGATGCGGGTCGACGAGGTCGATGTCGAGCAGCGTCGACGCGTCCGCGCGCGCCAGCACGCGTTCGAGGAGCATGATCGCCCGGGGGCCGGCTCCGACGAACAGCAGGCGCGCGCGGCCCGTCATCGTGCGGCGAGTGCCGGTGCCGACTGTGCCGGGACCGTCTGGGTCGCCGGGAGGTCGAGCAGGTCGCGCAGCGTCGCGCCCTCCTCGTACGACTGCCGGTACGAGCCGCGCTCCTGCAGCAGCGGCACGACACGCTCGGCGAATTCGTCGAGCCCGTGCGGCGTCAGGTGCCCGACGACGGTGAAGCCGTCGGTCGCGCGCTCCTGCACGTAGCGGTCGATCTCCCCGGCGATGTGGTCCGGCGTCCCGACGAACGTCGGTGTGGCCGTGAGTCGGATGACGGTCTCACGGATGCTGAGTCCCTCGGTCTCCGAGAGCGCCCGCAGCTTCGCGATCCGGGCGCGCACCGCGGCGTGCCGGTTGGCCCAGCCCCGTGCGGTCTCGGAACCGGTGTCGGGGTCGACCTCGGGGAGCGGGCCGTCGGGGTCGTAGCCCGAGAGGTCGCGGCCCCACACCTGCTCGACGTACGTGAGCGCGACCTCGGGCCGCACCTGCTGCAGCGCCACCTCGCGGGCGCGCTCGCGGGCCTCGGCGTCGGTGTCGCCGATGGAGAAGGTCACCGCGGGCAGGATCTTGAGCGAGTCCTCCTCGCGGCCGTACTGGGCCAGGCGCCCCTTGACGTCGTCGTAGAACGCGCGCGCATCCTCGAACTCCTGGTGCAGCGAGAAGATCACCTCGGCGTGCTCCGCGCCGAACGCGCGGCCGTCGGCCGAGTCGCCGGCCTGCACGATCACCGGGCGTCCCTGGGGGGATCGGGGCACGTCGAACAGCGCGTCGACGTCGAACTGCGGGCCGCTGTGTCGGACGGGCACGGGAACGCCGTCGTCGAGGAACACGCCGGACGCGGCATCCGCTCGCACACCGCCGCCGGGCCACGAGTCCCACAGCTGCTTCGCGAGCGCCGCGAACTCGCGCGCGCGCTCGTAGCGGTCGGCGTGGTCGAGGAAGCCGCCGCGACGGAAGTTCGCGCCGTGGAAGGCGTCGGAGCTCGTCACGGCGTTCCACCCCGCGCGGCCGCCCGACAGGTGGTCGAGGGTCGCGAGCTGGCGAGCGAGCTCGTAGGGCTCGTTGAACGTCGTGTTGAGCGTGCCGACGACACCCACGTGCTCGGTGACGGCGGCGACCGCGGCGAGGATCGACAGGGTGTTCGGCCGTCCCAGCACGTCGAGCTCGTGTATGCGACCCTTGTGCTCGCGCAGCCGCAGGCCCTCGGCGAGGAAGACGTAGTCGAACAGCCCGCGCTCGGCGGTCGCGGCGAAGTGCTCGAACGATGAGAAGTCGATCTGGCTGCCCGCCGTCGGGTCGGTCCAGACGGTGGTGCTGTTGACGCCGGGGAAATGCGCGGCGAGGTGGATCTGGCGGGGACGGCTCACAGCGAGACCTTCTCTCGGACGTAGCGGCTCTCGGGGCGTGCGAGGTCGAGACGGGCGCGGAGGGACCGGCCACCGTCATCGGCCCGGAGGGTGCCGGTGGAGCGCAGGAGCGGCACGACCTGCTCGGCGATCGCGGCGACGTCGGCCGGCTGGCGCGCGGGGCGCAGGCGCACACCGTCGACGCCCGCGGCGGCGAGCTCGCGAACAGCGTCGGCGACGTCGGCGGGTGTGCCGACGACGACGCGTGCGTCTGACGCGAGCGGCGCACCGTCCCACTCGTCCAGGCGCGCGAGGGCGTCCCGCGCTGCCGACTCGGAGTCTTCGATCAGCACGAGCAGATCGGCGAAGACCCGCAGACGCTCGCCGGCATCGCGCAGTTCGTCGGCGGCAGCATCCAGCTCCGACAGGATCGCGGGCAAGGCGAGACCGGGAACTTCCGCCCCGTCGTGGGGCGTGATGAACACGACGTCGGCGCGCTCTGCCGCCAGGCGATAGGGAACGGTCTGATGCGCAAGGACCGTGATCAGCGGCCGGCCCTGCGGAGACCGCGGCACGATCGAGGCGCCGGTGATCGAGAAGAACTCGCCCTCGAACTCGATGTTGTGGACACGGTCGGCGTCGAGGAATCGGCCGGCGGCGACATCGCGGATGATGGCGTCGTCCTGCCACGAGTCCCACAGGCGCGACAGCACATCGGCGAACTCGCCCGCCTCGCGGAATGCCGCGAGGATCTCGGGGGAGTCCTCGACGCGACCCGACGCGGGAATGGCGTCGACCCCGGTTGCGCGACGGCCGAAGTTGGCGCGCTCGGCGGTCGAAGCGCCTGCGACCAGGCGAACGCCGGCGCGGCCTCGGCTGGCGAAGTCGAGCGTCTGGATGCCGGTGGCGACATGGAAGGGCTCGGGGTGTGCGGTCGTGACGGTGGGCACCAGGCCGATGCGGCGCGTCAGCGGCGCGACGTACGACGCGATGAGCACCGCGTCCAGACGGCCCCGCACGCGGTCACGTCGCAGGCCCTCGACCGGCTCGAAGCGGTCGGGGAGCGAGAGGGCGTCCTCGATCGTCGCGAGCGCGATGCCGGCGTCGTCGGCCGTGCGCAGCAGATCGCGCCAGTAGCGCGCCGTCGTCAGCTCGTGCGGACGGGCGGTGGCCTCCCGCCACGCGGCGGGGTGCCATCCGGCCCGTTCGAGGGCGATGGCGAGGTGAACCTGATCGGTCACGGGAGCTGTCCTTTCTAGCCCCGCACGCGACCTGCGTCGCGTGCGGCCTCGTCGCACGAGGCGATCCGCTCCTCACGATTCCCGCGGCGCCGTATGTGCGTCCAACGCGGGATGTCATGGGAGGACTCACGGCGCCAGAAGGCGTAACGGAGCATCCCGATAGGATGGGGTGTAACCGTCCGATAACGGGGGAGTAGCCCATGCCAGGCATCGTGATCGTCGGAGTCCAGTGGGGAGACGAGGGCAAGGGCAAGGCCACCGATCTCCTCGGTGAGCGCACCGACTGGGTGGTCAAGTTCAACGGCGGCAACAACGCCGGCCACACGGTCGTCATCGGCGATGAGAAGTACGCGCTGCATCTGCTGCCCTCCGGCATCCTCTCTCCCGGCGTGAACGCGGTCATCGGCAACGGCGTGGTCATCGACCTCGAGGTGCTCTTCGCCGAGCTCGAGGCACTGCACGCGCGCGGTCTCGACACCTCGCGCCTGCGGGTGAGCGCGAACGCGCACATCATCACGCAGTACCACCGCACGCTCGACAAGGTCACCGAGCGCTTCCTCGGCAAGCGCATGATCGGCACCACCGGCCGGGGCATCGGCCCGGCCTACGCCGACAAGATCAACCGCGTCGGCATCCGCGTGCAGGACCTCTTCGACGAGAACATCCTGCGCCAGAAGGTCGAGGGCGCGCTCGACCAGAAGAACCACCTGCTGGTGAAGGTCTTCAACCGCCGCGCGATCACGTGCGACGAGATCGTCGACGACCTGCTGTCGTACGCCGAGCGCCTGCGCCCGATGGTCGCCGACACGTCGCTGCTGCTCAACGACGCGCTCGACGCCGGCGACGTCGTCGTGTTCGAGGGCGGTCAGGCGACCATGCTCGACGTCGACCACGGCACGTACCCGTTCGTGACGTCGTCGTCCGCGACGGCCGGCGGCGCGGCGACCGGCTCGGGCGTCGGCCCGAACCGCCTCGACCGCATCGTCGGCATCGTGAAGGCCTACACGACGCGTGTCGGCTCGGGCCCGTTCCCGACCGAGCTGTTCGACGAGAACGGCGACTTCCTGCGCTCGCGCGGCTTCGAGTTCGGCACCACCACCGGCCGCCCGCGCCGCGTCGGCTGGTACGACGCGCCCATCACCCGCTACGCGACGCGCATCAACGGCATCACCGACCTCGTGCTGACCAAGCTCGACATCCTCACCGGCCTCGACCAGATTCCGGTGTGCGTGGCGTACGAGGTCGAGGGCGAGCGGTTCGACGAGGTGCCGGTGAACCAGTCGGACTTCCACCACGCCAAGCCGATCCTCGAGTACTTCCCCGGCTGGAAGCACGACATCTCGGGGGCCCGCACGTTCGACGAGCTCCCCCGCGAGGCGCAGGAGTACGTCCTCGCCCTCGAGGCGATGAGCGGCACCCGCATCTCGGTGATCGGCGTGGGCGCGGCCCGCGACGCCGTGATCGTGCGCCACGATCTTGTCGACTGAGCTCTCTCACCCGGTTGAGCGAGCGAAGCGAGTCGAAACGCCCTGAGCCCCCCGGAGGGTCATGAAGTTCTGGCTGGGCGGGTACACCGCCGACATGGGCGGCAGCGCGTCCGGATTCGGGATGCTGCTCGCCGGCGCCGCAGACGACGCCTCGGCGGGCGGCGCGCTGGCGTATGCCGGCGAGGTCGCGACGACCGACTCGCCGTCGTGGCTCGCGCCGCACCCGGGCTCGTTGACGGTCGCCCCGGGTGACGTCGTCTACGCGGCGCTCGAGCAGCGGGCGCAGGTACAGGCCTTCCGCCGCACCGGAGAGTCGACGTTCGCCCCGCTCGGTGCGCCCGTCGCGGCCGGCGAGGCCGTGTGCCACGTGGCCGTGTCGCCCGACGGCCGCTTCCTCGTCGCGAGCTGCTGGGGTGACGGACGCGTGGTCCGGGTCGAGCTGGATGCCGCGGGCCGCCCCTCGTCGCCGGTGATCGCTCCCGCGGCGGTCGATCCGTACGGGCCCGCCGGTGCGCCGGAACACGCGGGCGACATCGACCTCGCCGCGGCCGCCCGGGCGCTGCGTGAGGCCGCCGGCGAGGAGTACGCGCACCTCGTGCCCGACCATGATCGCGACGCCCCCGCCGCAGCCGCCGAAGGCGGGGCCGAGGCATCCGTCTCCCGTCCCTCGCGGGCGCACGAGGCGGTCTTCCTGCCGGGCGGACTCATCGCGACGACCGATCTGGGCTACGACGTCGTGCGACTCTGGCGTGACGGTGCGCACGGACTGCGGCAGGTGCAGCAGGTCGCACTGCCGCAGGGCAGCGGGCCGCGGCACATGGTGTGGCACCCGAGCGGGCACCTGTACGTCGTGACCGAGTTCTCGTGCGAGCTGTTCGTGCTCGCGCCCGCGGCCGACGGCACCTGGAACCTCGTCGGGGGCACGCCGCTCGGCGCGGGGAGCCTTCCGGGCGACAGCGCCGCCGAGCTCGCGGCATCGCGCGACGGGGAGTTCCTGTACGCCGGAGTTCGCGGCAGCAACACGGTCGCGACCCTGCGCGTGCGCGGCGCGGGCGAGTACGTCGAGCCGGTCGCCCTCGTCGACGCCGGGGTGGACTGGCCGCGGCACCACGTGGTGGTGCGTGACATCCTGCTCGTCGCCGGTCAGCTGTCGAACGAGGTCGCCTCGCTCACGCTCGACGTGCGCACGGGTGTGCCCGGTCGCGTACGGCACCGCACCGACGCCCCGTCGCCGACCTGCCTGCTCCCCGTGCGCTGACGCTCACGCGGCGACCGGTGCCGCCGACCCCGATCGCGCCGGGCGCGACGGCTCGAACAGGTGCGACACGACATACTCGGCATCCCGCTCCATCCCCATGAGGGTGGGCGAGGCGACCGAGTACTGGAAGGGCAGCCCCACGAACGCGAGCCCTGGCACGTCGGCCGCGAGCCCGCGCTCGTGTGCGATGTCGCCATTGCCGTCGAAGGCGGCGGGGATCTCGACCCAGTGCAGGTCGGGCAGCGAGCCGGTGCACCACACGACGGTCGCGGCATCCATCCGCTCTCCGTCCTCGAGCACCGGACGGCCGTCGCCGTCCAGGCCGGCGACGCGCCCGACCTGACGCACCCCCGCCGTGGCGAGGTCGGCCAGGTGGTTTCGGACGAGGTTGACGCCGTGACCACGATTCGCGACCGCGAAGCGGCGGCCGCGCTCGGTGTCGAGGGTCAGGCCGCGCAGCCGGCGGATGAAGATGCTGCTGACGAGGTTGCCCACCGGGGTGTCGATGCTGATCGGCACCTGTCCGGGGTGTCGGCCGGCGAGCGTGGTCGCATGACCGGATGCCGCGGCCTCGAGTGCGATGTCGGTGCCCGAGTTGGCGGCGCCGACGACGAGCACCGGTCCCGGCGCGAAGTCCTCCGGACCGCGGTAGTCCAGCGAGTGCAGCGCACGGATCGCCGGGTCGAGGGCCGCGGCGAACGCCGGAAGGACCGGTCGCTCGTGCGCGCCCGCGGCGATGACGACGTGCGAAGTGACGACATCGCCTGCGGTGGAGAGCGCGAGGCGGAAGCGTCCGTCCTCTGTCAGCGACAGCCGCTCGACTCTGGTCGAGAGTCGCAGCCGCGCGCCGATCGCGGCGGCGCACTGCTCGAGGTAGTCCGCGAACTGCATGCCGGTGGGGTAGTCGAAGAAGCGGATGCCCATCCGCATGCCCGGAATCTCCGCCCAGCGCCGTGGCGTGAACAGCCGCAGCGAGCGGTAGCGCTCGCGCCAGGCGTCGCCGACGCGGTCGTGGCCGTCGATGATCTCGACGTCGACCCCTCGTTCGGCGAGCAGACGCGCGGTGCGAAGGCCCGCCGCGCCCGCGCCGATGACCACGCTGTCGAGTGTTGTGGTGTCCATGATGACCTCCTTCCGCTCACGGTAGGAGTGGGGCTGCCGGGGCGGCATCGGCAGAAATGACCAATTGCGCCCGGGCCGTGGCATCCGTCCGGCGCTCGATCTGAGTCGATGCGGATCCTCGATTGAGGAGCGTTGCCGGAATGAGGGGCGAAATGCCGGGTCGGCTCCTCATCCCGGCCCAGAGCCTCACACGAGGAGCACGCCCGTGGGTCAGCGGGCGGCGGCCAGGTCGTGCTCGAACGCGTACGCGGTGGCGGCGGAGCGGCTGGGCACGCCGAGCTTGGCGAGGATGCTGCCGACGTGCCGCGCCACGGTGCGCTCGCTGAGGAAGAGATGCTCGGCGATGCGCCGGTTCGACCAGCCCCGCGACACCAGCGCGAGGACCTCTCGCTCGCGACGGCTGAGTCCCGGATCGGATGCTGCGACCGGCGCCGCGGCCGCCACTCGCTCGAGCCGCGCGAGGTCGGGGATCGCGCCCAGGCCCTCGAGCACGCCCCGGGCCGCGTCGAACTCGAGCTCGGCACCCTCGGCATCGCCGATCGCTCGGATCGCCGCACCGATCGCGACCCGCGTGAGCGCCGCCTCGTACGGTGCGTCGATGCGCCGCCAGGCGGCCCACGAGGCGCGCAGCAGGGGGAGAGCCTCGGCGGCGCGGCCCTGCGCCAGGGCGAGCTCGCCGTCGGCGCGCGAAGACAAGCCGCGCAGGTACAGCGTGTCGAATGCCGTGGCGCACGCGGAGAGCTCGTGCGCCGCCGCCGCCGCATCCGATAGACGGCCGCGGTCGAGGGCCACTCGCACGGCGGCGGCCAGCACCTCGGCGCGCACTGCCGGTTCCACGGCCGCCGCACGCGCGCTCTCGAGCCCGGCCCACGCGCCGGCGAGGTCGCCGGCGTCGCGGCTCAGCAGGGCGAGGCCGGGCTGCACTTCGCGTCCGAGCGCCGCCGCCTGGCGAAGCGCCTGACGGGCGGCTGTCGGCCGACCCGCGACGCGGTGCAGATCCGCCGCGCGGTACCAGGCGTTCGCCAACGTCTCGCTGCGCTTCTCCGTCGCGCAGACCTCCTCGGCGGCGGTCGTCGCGGCCTGCCACTCGCCCCCCAGCTGCAGCACGTTCGCGCGGTGCAGCGTGCACTCGCCGCGGAACGGCTCGAGCCCCTGCTGCGAGTCGCACCAGTCGCCGAGCTCACGGGTCCACACCCGGGCCCGCTCGACGTCGCCCCGGCCGAGCAGGCTCGCGATCACGGCGCAGTAGGCGGGCCCGGCGGCGCGATCGCTCACCCGGCCGTCGGCGATGAGCAGCATCACCCGGTCGAGTTCGCGGATGGCGTCGTCGATGCGACCCGCCATCATCAGCGCCCGGCCGAGGCTCATCGTGGCGAGGGTGAACGTGTCGACGTCGGCGGCGGCATCCGCCCTCTCCACCGCCTGACGCAAGAGCGGGACGGCGGCCTCCACGTCGCCTCGTGCGAACGCGCCGTGGGCGATGCAGAGGGCGCGGACGGCTTCGGTGACCGGTGTCGCGTCGTCGCGGGCGCACAGCTCCATGAGCCGGCCCATCCACGCGCCGCCCCGCACCTCGTCGCCGCGCTCGCTCAGCGTGAACCCGAGCCAGAACACGCAGCGAACCGCGGAGGACAGGTCGCCGTCGTCCAGGTAGCGCAGGTGCGCGCGCTCCCACGCCCGCACCGAGACATCGTCTTGGCCGACGAACCACGCCGCCTGGCCGAGCTCGTCCAGCTCATCGCCCGCCAGCGCAGCCTCGCGTGCCGTGAGCTCCTCGAACCGGCCCGTCCAGTCCACGACGCCGGCCTCCCGGATCGCCATGCGCACAGTATGAGCGCGGCCGTGGGCGCCGACAAGGCCCGGCCCGCGGCGCGGGCACCGGGATCGGAGCGTCAGATCTTGGCGTCCTGCTTAGGGATGAAGACCTGCTTGATGATGAGCAGGATCGACGCCGTCACCGGGATCGCGACGAGCGCGCCGAGGAGTCCGAGCAGCGTCCCACCGACCATCGCACCGATCACGACGAGGGCGCCCGGCACCGAGATCGCCTTGTTCATCACCTTCGGCGTCAGCACGTATGCCTCGAGCTGCATGTAGATGAGGTAGATGACCGCGAAGATCAGCGCCGGCACCCAGCCGGTGAAGAGGGCGATCACGGTCGCGGTGATCCAGTAGAGCACGGAACCGATGAGCGGGATCAGGGTGATGAGGAATGCCAGCACACCCATGAGAGCCGGGAACGGCAGGCCGAGGAACAGATGCAGCAGGAAGGCGACGACCGAGTTGCAGAACGCCAGCACCACCATGCCCATGAGGTAGGCGCCGATCGAGTCGGTGATCTGGTCCGTCATGGCCGCGGCCTTCTTGCGGTTGCGGGCGGCGACGAAGCGGTTGAAGGCCACCTTCATGTTGGGCAGGCCGGCGAGGAAGTAGAGGCTCAGCACCAGCACGATGATGAGGCCCGAGATGGTCGTCCCGACGTTGATCGCGAAGTTGACGACACCACCGCCGATCGCGGCGATGTTCGCCGGATTGGTGAGGAACGTCTCGATCTGATCGGTGATCGCGCCGACCTGCGTGCCGAACGTCGACGTCAGCCACGAGTAGAAGTCCGACTGCTGGAACTCGTCGACGGTCTGCGGCAGATCACTGAAGAATGCGGTGATCTGCTTCACGAGCGCGGGAATCACGAGCAGCATGACGCCGGCGAACACGAGCGCGAACGCCGTGTAGACGATGACGATCGCCCACGGCCGCGAGACGTTGTGGCGGCCGAACCAGCGGACGACGGGGTCGAGCCCGAGCGCGGCGAACAGCGCGAACACCACGTAGATGATGATCGTCGAGAGGTTCCAGAACGCCAGGCCCAGCGCGACGGCGGCCAGAGCGCCCAGGGTTAGCACCAGGCCCAACCGGAAGGGGCTGTTCAGGTTCGCCCAGAAGGTCTTGCCCTCCGGGGCCTCGCCCGTGAACACCGGAGCGTCGTCGGGGAGCGCGTCTGAGGGGACGGGCGTGGCGATGTGGTTGTCCGTGCCCGCCGCAGCGTCGACGGACAGCGGCTCTGCGGCCTCGGCTGCGGTGGCACCGAGGGTGGGCGAGGCATCGGTCATGGGTCACACTCTAGGGCTGGGCGACAGGCGCGACGAGGTGTGCGCGCAACTTCACCCGGATCGCATGAGGCGTCGTCATCGCGGACGGGGCCGCACAGGCGCTCGGGTATCGTCGAGGGGCGAGGAGGAGCGCCATGACCGAAGACCCCACGACGACGCTGGCACGGCTGCGCAGCAGCATCGACAACATCGACGCCGCCCTGGTGTATCTGCTCGCCGAGCGCTTCAAGGCGACCAAGCAGGTCGGCCACCTCAAGGCCGAGCACGGCATGCCCGCCTCGGACCCTGCCCGCGAGGAGCAGCAGACCGCGCGCCTGCGCAGCCTCGCCGAGCAGGCCGACCTCGACCCCGCCTTCGCCGAGAAGTGGTTCAACTTCGTGGTCGCCGAGGTCATCCGCCACCACACCGAGGCAGCCGGCTCGCGCTGACCGCCCGTTTCACGTGGAACGCGGGTGCACGGTCCGGCGCCGCAATAGGGTGTGGGCATGACGGTGGCCTTCGTTCTCGGTGGCGGGGGTGTGCGCGGCGCCGTCGAGATCGGAATGCTGCAGGCGCTGCTCGAGTCGGGAATCCGCCCCGATGTCGTCGTCGGCACGTCGATCGGCGCGATCAACGGCGCCCTCGTCGCGAGCGACCCGACACCCGCGGTGATCGAGCGCCTGCTCGACGCGTGGACCTCTCCCGAGGCCAACGCGGTGTACGGCGATTCGCTGTTCGCGCAGTTCACGCGGCTCGTGAAGACCAAGACGCACCTCAACTCGCCCGTGCCGTTGCGGCACCTGCTCGAGCGGGCGCTCGGCGCCGACACGAGGTTCGAGGACCTGGCCGTGCGGCTTCGCGTGGTGGCCGCGAGCATCGAGCGCGCTGCGGAGCACGTCTTCGAATCTGGACCGCTCATCGAGGCGATCCTCGCGTCGGCCTCGGTGCCGGGCCTGCTTCCACCGACCCGCATCGGCGACGAGCACTTCATCGACGGCGGGATCGTCAACTCGATCCCGATCGAGCAGGCTGTGGAGGTCGGCGCCACCACGGTCTACGTGCTGCAGGTCGGCCGCATCGAGACCCCGCTCGTGGCGCCGGAGTCGGCGGTCGACACCGCGCGGGTGGCCTTCGAGATCGCCCGCCGGCACCGCTACGCCCGCGACGTGGCGACGCTGCCCGAGGGCGTCGCCCTGCACGTGCTGCCCAGCGGCGGCGGACTCGAGGGCGACGACTCGCTCATGTCGTACCGCCGCATGGACACCGTCCACCGCCGCATCGCCGCGGCCTATGACGCCAGCCGAGCATTCCTGGCCGACCGCGGGCTGGCCGAGAGCCGGGAGACGTGATGCGGATGCCGCCCGCCTGGGTGCGCCGCATCCTTCTCGCCCCGCTGGTGATCGTGGCGGCGATCGCCATGCTGCTGCTCGCGCCGGTGTGGCTGCTCGTCGCCCTCGCGCTCACGTCGCTCGTGCCGGGGCACTTCCGGCTGCCGCGCGTGCTGTGGCTCATCACCGTGTACCTGCTGTGGGACGCGACGCTCGTGATCGCGCTGTTCGCGCTGTGGATCGCGTCGGGCTTCGGTTACGCCCTGCAGCGGCCGGGCTTCGTCACGGCGCACTACCGCCTGGGCGCCTGGTCGCTGCGCGTGCTCTTCTGGCTCTTCGCCGGCGTGCTGCGGCTCACGATCACGACGACCGGCTCGGACGGAACGGATGCTGCGTCCGGCCGCGCCGCTTTCGCGGCGCTGTTCGCGCCCGGCATCCCGCTCGTCGTGGCGAGTCGGCACGGCGGTCCCGGCGACTCGTTCATCCTCATCCACACGCTGCTCAACGCGGTCGCCCGCCGGCCCCGGATCGTGCTCAAATACACGCTGCAGTGGGACCCCGCGATCGACATCCTGCTGCACCGGATCCCGGCGCGCTTCATCGTGCCGTCCGGGTTCGGGCGCGGTCGCAAGGGAGGAGGCGCCTCGGTCGAGGCAGCGCTCGGTGACCTCGCGAGCGGGCTCGGATCAGAGGACGCGTTCGTCATCTTCCCCGAGGGCGGCCAGGTCAGTCCGACGCGCCGCCGCTCTCGCATCAAGCGCCTGCGCGACGCCGGCCGAGAGGCGATGGCCGAGCGGGCCGAGGCGATGACGCACGTCATGGCGCCGCAGCCGGGTGGCATGAGCGCGGCGCTCGACGCCGCGCCCGACGCGGACGTGGTGTTCATCGCGCACACCGGCCTCGACCGGCTGCGCACCCTGCACGACATCTGGCGCGAGCTGCCGATGGACAAGGGGATCACCATGCGCGCGTGGCGCGTGCCGCGGGCGGAGATCCCCGACGACCGCGACGCCCGCGCCGCGTGGCTCTTCGACTGGTTCGCCCGCATCGACGGCTGGATCGACGCCCACCACGAACTCGCCGCCTGAGGACGCCCGCCGCCGCCCGCGCCGTTCGAGGGGCCGCGATACGCGGATGGGGGCGGCGATCCCGCGTGTCGTGGCCCCCGAGGCGGCCGAGGCGGGTGGACGAGGCCTCGATCGCGAGATGGTCAGCGGTGGGGCTTCGGGTGCGTCACCCGGCCCGGCGAGTCCCCGCTGCTGCGCGACGGGACGGGCCACGTCGCGGCGGGCGGCGGCGTCGTGCCGGGGCGCTTCGGCGCGGGGATGGCCTCGGGCATGGGCTCGGGCTCGGGCTCGGGCTCGGGAGCGCGGGGCGTCGGCGTCTCCGTACGAGGCGGGGCGGCATCCGTCACCGTCGTCGTGGTGGTGGCGACGGGGCCGAGCTCGAGCATGACCTTGTTCTCGAGCACCTCGATGGCCTCGTCCGAGATCGAGATGAGGCCGTCGAGCTCTTCGCGCACGCGACGATACGCGAGCTGGCGTTCGGCCGGCGTCGCGGCCTCGTCGATCGCGACGGTGAGGAGCTTCTTGGCCGTGTCGAGGCGTTTGCGCTCGTCCTCGGTGAACGTCGAGTCGCGCAGGCGTCGCGCGTCGCGCTCGGCGACATCGAACGCCACCTCGAAGTCGGCGACCGCGTTGCGGTACTCGGCGAGCTGCTCCTTCGACAGCCGCGCCTTCGCCGAGGCCGGCCGCAGTCCGTCGGCGATGCGCTTGGCGCGCAGGAACGCGGCGGTGAGCGGCTGGCGCCCATCGCTCATGGCCGGGAACGCGATGATCTTCGCGACGTCGAGCTCGTACTCCAGCCAGCGCGCGGTGACGGCGTCGTGCGTCGCGAACAGGCGCTCGAGCTGGGTGACCTGCGTCTCGCGGGATCCCGCCCCGCCCTGTGCCGACGCCCCTGTCGCCGTCGGCGCGGTGATCGGAGGGAGGGATGCTGCCGGCACGGCCTTGCCGCGCGCCGCAGCCTGGGCTGCTTTGAGCTCGGCCTTCGCGTGCATCACCTCGAGGCGACGCTTGTGGCGCATGCGCGCGCCACGCTCCCAGGCATTGCCGACCATGCCCAGGACGCCCATAAGCGGGAAGACGAGCCACCAGAAGTTGCCCGCGAACTCCCAGAACTGCTGCACACTGTCATGCTAACGGCCGGTCGCCGCCGCGTGGTCGGCTCAGGGCACCCTGCCAGCAGGCGGCTCGCTCGCACGGGCCGGGGGGATCCGGGCGATGAGTGACGGCAGGCGGTCGGCGATCTCGGAGAGGACGGCGGCCGCGGCGGTGAGCCCGGCTGCGGCCGTCGCGCCCGCTGCTGAGGGGCGCGCGGCGCCGGGAACCCCTGCCTGCCGCTCGGCCTCGGCGAACGTCGCCTCGAGGTGACGCACCGCCACCCGGTACTCGAGGAACTGCTGCGGCGTCACGCGATCGCGCAGGGTCGGCCGCTTCGCGAGAGCCTCGCGCTGTGCGCGCAGGAAGACGACGGTCGCCGGATGCCGCGGGTCGGTCATCTGCGGATACGCCAGCGCCTTGTCGACGTCGGTCTCGTAGGCCAGCCATCGCGTGTTCACGCCGTCGTGAGCGGCGTAGAGGCGGTCGATCGGCAGCGGGTCGTGGGAGGACGCGGCGCGGTACTGCGCGTACCCCGCCTTCACCCGGGTGCGGCTGGCGCGAAGCGCGAGGGACGCGGTCTTCTCGTCCTGCCTCGCCGCCTGCAGCTCGCGCCGCGCCTCGGCGGCGTGGGCGGGCGGAACCGTGGAGCGCGACTTCGCGGTCAGCAGGTCGGCCTGCGCGGTGCGGAGCCTGGCCCTGGCGGCGACGAGGTCGCGATAGGCCTGCGACTCCTCCGCGCGCGCAGCATCGAGTTCCAGGCGACGGGCCCGGCGGCTGCGCGTAGTCATGCCCGCATAGGTCGCCGCTCCGGCACCCGCGGCTGCCGGAGCGATCCACCACCAGCTCGACACGATGAGGAGGATGGGCTCCACCCTGCCATGATAAACGCGATATAGCGCGGTTGTCGCCGGGAGTCTGCTGACATCTCGGCCACCCGCACCGACGTCAGCCGAAGAGCAGGGCGAAGACGGTCGCGCCGCCGCCCACGAGGATGAGGGCGACGATGGTCACCCAGGCGATGATCTTGACGCGCCGCTGCCGGGTGTCGTTGAAACCGCTGTACTCGTCGTCTTCCGCCGCCATGGCTCTCATCCTACTTGTGGGTTTGGGGCGCAACCCGTCCGTTTGGGGCGCAACAGATGCGCCCCAAACGCACGCGGTGCGCCCCAAACCCGGGAAGTGAGCGGATCAGGCGGTGTGCTCGGTGATGATCGGACCGAAGGCGTCGGGCAGCGTCGACGTCGAGAGCTCGCGCAGTTCGGCGAGCGGAACCGTGAAGAGACCCTGCACCTCGAGCGCCGGCTCGTCGCCGTCCGCGGCCGAGTCCGTCACGCCGATGCGCAGCACCGGGTAGCCCCGGCCCTCGCACAGGCCGCGGAACTTCACGTCGTCCTCGCGGGGAACCGAGACGATGACGCGGCCCGTGGACTCCGAGAACAGGGCGGTCGCGGCATCCACCCCGTCCCGCTCCATGATCTCGTTCAGCCAGACGCGCGCGCCCACGCCGAAGCGCATGACGGTCTCGGCGAGGGCCTGCGCCAGGCCGCCCGACGAGAGGTCGTGCGCCGACGAGACGAGGGACTGCTGGCCCGCGGCGTGGAGCAGCTCGGCGAGCTTCTTCTCCTGGCCGAGGTCGACCGCCGGCGGGCGCCCGCCGAGGTGGTCGTGGATCGTCCCGGCCCACTGCGAGCCCGACAGTTCGGTCGAGGTGACGCCGAGAAGGTAGATGTTCTCGCCCGGATCCTGCCAGCCCGACGGGATGCGGCGCGCGACGTCGTCGATGATGCCGAGGACGCCGACGACCGGGGTCGGGAAGATCGGCTGGTCGCCGGTCTGGTTGTAGAACGAGACGTTGCCGCCGGTGACCGGGACGCCGAGTTCGAGGCATCCGTCCGACAGGCCGTCGACCGCCTGCGAGAACTGCCACATGACCTCGGGGTTCTCCGGGCTGCCGAAGTTGAGGCAGTCGGTGACGGCCGTCGGCTCGGCGCCGGTCACGGCGACGTTGCGGTAGGCCTCGGCCAGAGCCAGCTTCGCGCCCTGGTACGGGTCGAGCTGGCAGTAGCGGCCGTTGCAGTCGGTCGCGATCGCGAAACCGAGGCCCGAGCGCTCGTCGACGCGGATCATGCCGGCGTCGTCGGGGAACGACAGCGCCGTGTTGCCCATGACGTAGTAGTCGTACTGGTTCGTGATCCACGACGTGTCGGCGAGGTTCGGGCTGGCGACGAGCTTGGTGAAGTGTTCCCGCAGCGTCTCGGCGTCGCTGGGACGCGGGAGAGCCGATGCCGAGTCGTCGCGCAGCGCGTCGATCCACGTCGGGTACGCAACGGGGCGCTCGTAGACCGGGCCGTCGACCGCGACGGTCGAGGGGTCGACGTCGACGATCTGCTCGCCGTGCCAGAAGATCTGCAGCCGCCCGTCGCCGGTCACCTCGCCGAGCACGGAGGTCTCGACGTCCCACTTGCCGACGACCTCGAGGAACGCGTCGAGCTTCTCAGGGGAGACGATCGCCATCATGCGCTCCTGGCTCTCGCTCATGAGGATCTCCTCCGGCGTGAGCGTCGGGTCGCGCAGCAGCACCTTCTCGAGGTCCACGCGCATGCCCGAGCCGCCGTTGGCGGCGAGCTCCGACGTCGCGCACGAGATGCCGGCGGCGCCGAGGTCCTGGATGGCTTCGACGAGCTCGCCGCGGTAGAGCTCGAGGCAGCACTCGATGAGCACCTTCTCGGCGAACGGGTCGCCCACCTGCACGGCGGGGCGCTTGGTCGGGCCCCCGTCGGCGAACGTGTCGGACGCGAGGATCGACGCGCCGCCGATGCCGTCGCCGCCGGTGCGGGCGCCGAACAGCACGACCTTGTTGCCGGCGCCGGTGGCGTTGGCGAGCTTGAGGTCCTCGTGGCGGAGCACGCCCACCGCGAGGGCGTTGACGAGGGGGTTGCCCTGGTACACCGAATCGAACACGGTCTCGCCGCCGATGTTGGGCAGGCCCAGACAGTTGCCGTAGAACGAGATGCCGCTCACCACGCCGTGCACGACGCGCGCGGTGTCGGGGTTGTCGATGGCGCCGAAGCGCAGCTGGTCCATGACGGCGACCGGGCGCGCGCCCATCGAGATGATGTCGCGCACGATGCCGCCGACGCCGGTCGCGGCGCCCTGGAACGGTTCGATGTAGCTCGGGTGGTTGTGCGACTCGACCTTGAAGGTGACGGCCCAGCCCTCGCCGATGTCGACGACGCCGGCGTTCTGGCCCATGCCCACCATGAGCCGTTCCTTCATCTCGTCCGAGACCTTCTCGCCGAACCTGCGGAGGTAGATCTTGGACGACTTGTAGGAGCAGTGCTCCGACCACATGACGGAGTACATCGCCAGCTCGCCGGACGTGGGGCGGCGGCCGAGGATCTCGCGGATCCTGTCGTACTCGTCCGGCTTGAGTCCGAGCGCCGCGTAGGGCTGCTCCTTCTCCGGGGTGGCGGTGGCGTTCTCGACGGTATCGGCGACAGCGGTCGAAGCGGGGGTGGTCACGCGGCTCAGCTCCAGAAATTCGGGGGATGCCGGACCTGAACAGTCTAGTTCGGCCAGAGAAGGGGTGACGGATGCCGCGGGCCGCAGCATCCGTCCCCCCGACCGTTCGACGGAAAGGGGTTGACGGGCTCTGCAAGCAGGGCTAACGTACAACCAAATGGTTGTAGGAATTGAGCTCAGCGATCACGAGATCGACCGCGTGTTCCACGCACTGGCGGCGGCGACCCGGCGCGACATCCTGCGCCGGACGCTCTCGGGCGAGTACTCCGTGTCGGCGCTCGCCCGCGAGTACGACATGTCGTTCGCGGCCGTGCAGAAGCACGTCACCGTGCTGGAGGCCGCGGGGCTCATCGTCAAGCGCGCCGAGGGGCGCGAGCGCCTGGTGCGAGCGGACCCCGAGATGATCGCCCGCGCCCGGGCACTGCTCGCCCGCTACGAGGAGATGTGGCGTGCCCGCATCGACCGGCTCGACGCGCTGCTCGCCGAACCCGCCGGCTCGTCCGGCACGCCCGAAGAACCGAAGAACGACCACCGCAGGAACGAAGGAGAATGACGATGCCCGTCACCGACGTCACCACCGATCCCGAAGCGCTCACCATGACGCTCACGGCCGAGTTCGCCGCCCCGGTCGAGAGGCTCTGGGAGGCCTTCACCGAGCCGCGCCAGCTCGAGCGGTTCTGGGGCCCTCCCGGCTACCCCGCCACCTTCAGCGAGTTCAACCTCACGCCCGGCGGCCGCGCGAGGTACCACATGACCAGCCCGAAGGGCGAGGAGTACCACGGGGTGTGGGAGTTCCTCGAGATCGACGGACCACGCACGTTCACCGCGCTCGACTCGTTCGCCGACGCGGACGGCAGGGCGCTGGCAGACATGCCGACCTCGCGAATGGTGTTCACCTTCGCCGAGACGTCGACCGGGTCGCGCCTGGTCAACACGACCCATTTCGACTCCGCCGAGGCGCTGGAGAAGGTCGTCGCGATGGGCGCCGTCGAGGGCTCGACGATGGCGATCAACCAGCTCGACCGCGTGCTCGAGGGCCTGCGCGCCTACTCCGCCGGCAAGGGCACGCAGACCGAGATCCTCGACGACACCCACGTGCGCATCACGCGGCTCATCGAGGGCCCGATCGACCTCGTGTGGCGCGCGCACCAGGAGCCGGAGCTTCTCCAGAAGTGGATGCTCGGTCCCGACGGATGGCGCATGTCGGTGTGCGAGGTCGACCCGTCCGTGGGCGGGAAGTACCGCTACGAGTGGGAGCCTCTCGAGGGCACCGAGGGCGGGACCTTCGGGTTCGACGGCGAGACGGTGCTCTCCGATGCCCCGCGGCGAGCAGTCACCACCGAGCACATGACGGGCACCGACTACCCGTCGACGCTCAACGACCTGAACCTCTACGAGGAGGACGGGGCCACCCTCATCACGCTCCTCATCGAGTACCCCGACAAGCAGACGCGCGACATCGTCCTCGCCACCGGCATGACCGACGGCATGGAGGCCAGCTACGGCCGCCTCGAGGGCGTTCTCGCGGGCGTGTGACTCCGAGGAGGGCGGAGATGACCGAGAACACCGTCGCACGGACCGTCACCACCCACGTCGTGGGTGCGGGCGACGACGCGATCACCTACGACGTGCGTGGCGATCTGGCCGCGGCGAGCCCGGATCGTCCGGCCCTCTTCCTGTTCGCGGGGCCGATGGACGCCACGGGATTCGAGCTGCTCGCCGATCAGTTCGATGACCGTCCGATCGTGACGTACGACCCGCGGGGTGCCGGCCGCAATCCGGTGGGCACGGCCGACATCAGCCCCGAGCAGCACGCCGACGACCTGCATCGTGTCATCCAGGCCCTCGGCGTCGGCCCGGTGGACGCATTCGGCTCCAGCGGCGGGGCCGTGAACCTCCTCGCCCTGCTCGCTGCGCACCCCGATGACGTGCGGATCGCGGTGGTGCATGAGCCGCCGCTGGCGGAGCACCTCCCCGATCGCGACGCGGTGCTCGCGGTGGTGGCCGACATGAAGCGCACGTATGCCGAGCAGGGTGACGGCGCCGCAATGGCGAAGTTCATCCCGTTCGTGATGCTCGACGGCCTTGTCCCCGACGACTACCTCGACCAGCCGGCACCGGACCCCGCGATGTTCGGGATGTCGTCGGTCGACGACGGCACGCGCACCAACCCGCTGCTGCGCAACATGCCCGCGATCATCGAGTATCGCGTCGATGTCGAAGCCCTCCGCGCACGAGGCGACCGTCTGGTGATCGCGGCGGGCGTCGAATCGGGCGAGACGATGGCCGCGCGGGGCGCTCGAACGACGGCGGCCGCGATCGGCGTCCCGGTGACGGACTTCCCGAGTCATCACGCCGGGTTCACCGATCAGCCCGGGTATCCCGGCGACCCCGCGGGATTCGCCGCGCGCCTTCGGGAGGTTCTCGACTGACAGCCGAGCTGGACAGGATCCGGGGGACGGACGCCGCCGGTCAGGCGGCGGTGTCGGCGAGGAGGCGGTAGCCCATGCCCGACTCGGTGAGGAGGTGCGCGGGGCTGCCGGGGTCGCGCTCGAGCTTCTTGCGCAGCTGCGACATGTACAGGCGCAGATAGCCGGTGTCGGCGACCTGCTCGGTGCCCCAGATGTCCTTCAGGAGCGCCTGCCGCGTCACCAGTGAGCCCGGATTGCGGGCGAGGAACTCGAGGATCTTCCACTCGGTCGGCGTGAGGTGCACGAGCTCGCCGGAGCGGGTGACGGTCTTGGTCGAGAGATCGACCACGACGTCCGCGAAGGTGACCACGGGAACACCGGATGCTGCGGCCACCCGTCGCGACAGTGCCCGGAGCCGTGCGAGCAGCTCGTCGATCTGGAACGGCTTGGTGACGTAGTCGTCGGCTCCGGCATCCAGCGCCTCGACCTTGTCCGCGGAGCCGGTGCGGCCCGAGATCACGAGGATCGGAGCACTGCTCCAGCCCCGCAGCGCCTCGATCACCTGCACGCCGTCCAGGCGCGGCATCCCGAGGTCCACCATCACGATGTCGGGATGCTCCTTGGCGGCGAGGGCGATCGCCGCGGCGCCGTCGGGAGCGGCGATGACCTCGTAGCCGTGCGCGGCGAGGGTGATGCGCAGCGCGCGGACGAGCTGGGGATCGTCGTCGGCGATCAGGACCTTCACGGGAGCGACCTCTCTTCGGTGGGGATCGCGTCCGCGACCGGCAGCGCGATGACCATCGTGAGGCCTCCTCCGGGGGTGTCCTCGGGGGCGAGCGTACCGCCCATGCCCTCGGTGAACCCCTTCGAGAGGGCGAGGCCCAGTCCGAGTCCAGCCGTGTTGTCGGTGTCGCCCAGGCGCTGGAACGGGACGAACATGTCGTCGCGGCGCTCGGGTGAGACGCCCGTGCCGTGATCGATCACGCGGATCTCGGCCGTGCGGCCGAGCCGGCTCGTGGAGACGCGCACGCGCGAGCCCGCCGGCGAGTGGCGCGCGGCGTTGGCGAGCACGTTCACGAGCACGCGCTGCAGCAGCACGGGGTCTGCCTCCACGAGTGGGAGATCCGGGTCGAGTGCCAGCTCGAACCGGTCGGGGCCGCCGTCGAGCTCGTCGAGGGCGGCCAGCACGACGCCGGCGCAGTCGACGGGCTGCAGCGACACCGCGAGCACGCCCGCCTGCACACGGCTGACGTCGAGCAGGTCGGTCACGAGGGCGGACAGCGTCGCGAGCGACTCGTCGGCCGTGGCGACCAGCTCGACGCGGTCCTCGCGCGAGAGGTTCGGCCCTGCCGCGCGGAGCCCGCCGACGGCGGCGACCGCGGCGGCCAGCGGGCGGCGCAGGTCATGGCTCACCGCGGACAGCAGCGCAGTGCGCACCTGGTCGGTCTCGGCGAGAGCCCCGGCCTGCCGCGCCGTCGCCGTGAGGTCGCTGTGCTCAAGGGCGGCGGAGAGCTGGGCCGCGACGGCGTCGATGAGCCGGCGCTCGGACGCGTCGAGCACGTGGCCGTGCAGCTCGAGCATCGCCGGTGGGCCGCCGTTGCGGCGTGCGACCGTGACCGCCTCGTACCGGCCGTCGCGCACCGGCTCGCCGTCGGTCGCGACGACGGTGCCGTCGGCATCGACGAGGCGCACGCCGGCGAGGCCGAGCGACTCGCGCGTGCGGCTGATCAGCGCGGGCACGGCGGATTCGCCGCGCAGGACGCTCCCCGCGACGTTCGCGAGCAGCTCGGCCTCGGCGGCGGCGCGGCGGGCGGACCGCGCCGCGCGTGCGGCGCGGTCGACGATGAAGCTCACCAGCACGGCGATCACGACGTAGAGGATGAGCGCCCACACGTTGCGTGGATCGGCGACCGACACGGTGTAGTAGGGGGCGACGAAGAAGTAGTTCAGGGTGAATCCCGACATCACCGCCGCGAAGACCGCGGGCCAGATCCCGCCGACCAGCGAGACCAGCACGACGAGCAGCTGGTACGCCAGCACGTCGGTCGTGATGGTGTCCTCGCTGCGCAGCGACACCAGCAGCCACGTCAGCAGCGGCCCGCCGATGAGCGCGAGCGCGAAGCCGAGCACACGTCGGCGCACGCTGAGGGCACCGCCGCTGAGGCGCGGCAGCGGGAAGCGATCGCCCGCTGCATCGTGCGTCACGATGTGCACGTCGATGTCGCCGGACTCCCGGATCACGGTGGCCCCGATGCCGGGTCCGGTGAGGAGCGTCGCGAGGCGGCCGCGCCGGCTCACGCCGATCACGAGCTGGGTCGCGTTCACGGAGCGGGCGAAGTCCACGAGCGCGCGCGGGATGTCGTCGCCGACCACCTGGTGGTAGGTGCCGCCGAGCGACTCGACCAGCGCTCGCTGCGCCGCGAGGGCTCCGGGGTCTCCCGAGACGAGGCCGTCCTGGCTCGACACGTGCACCGCCAGCAGCTCCCCACCGGCGGACCGCGCGGCGATGCGGGCGCCGCGGCGCAGCAGCGTCTCGCCCTCCGAGCCGCCGGTGAGGGCGACGACCACGCGTTCCCGCGCCTGCCACGCGCCCTCGATGCCGTGCTCGGCGCGGTAGGACTTCAGGGCGCTGTCGACCTCGTCGGCGAGCCACAGCAGTGCGAGTTCGCGCAGGGCGGTCAGGTTGCCCAGCCGGAAGTAGTTCGACAGCGCGGCGTCGATGCGCTCGGCCGGGTAGACGAGCCCTGCGGACAGGCGATCCCGCAGCGACTGCGGGGAGAGATCGACGACCTCGATCTGGTCGGCGTCGCGCACCACGGCATCCGGCACCGTCTCGCGCTGCGCGACCCCCGTGATCTGCTCGACCACGCCGCCGAGCGACTCGATGTGCTGCACGTTCACCGTCGTGATGACGTCGATGCCGGCGTCGAGCAGGTCGGCGACGTCCTGCCAGCGCTTGGGGTGCCTGAGGCCCGGCGCGTTCGTGTGCGCGAGCTCGTCGACGAGGGCGATCTCGGGGCTGCGCTCGAGCACCCCTTCGAGGTCCATGTCGCTGAGCTCCACGCCGCGGTGCGACACCACCGTGCGGGGCACGCCCGGCAGCCCTTCCATGAGCGCAGCAGTGGCGGCACGCCCGTGCGTCTCGACGACCGCGATCACGACGTCGCGTCCGTCCTCGGCGAGGCGGCGCCCCTCCTCGAGCATCTCGTAGGTCTTGCCGACGCCGGGCGCGGCGCCGAGCAGCACCCGCAGCTTCCCGCGCTTCACGTGCTCACCCTATTTCCTCCTGATGCTCCTGGGTTTGGGGCGGGTCTTGTGCGTTCGGGGCGCACGGCCCGCGCCCCGAGTGACAGCGATGCGCCCCGAATCCGGAACGGGACGGATGCTACGGCCCGCGGCACGGTCAACGGCCCAGGGCGTCGAGGGCGACGTTGAGCTCGACGACGTTCACGCGGGGTTCCCCGAGATAGCCGAGGTCGCGCTGCTGGATGTGCGCCTCGACCAGGGCGCGCACCTCGGACTCGTCGAGCCCGCGCGCCTCAGCGACGCGAGGCACCTGCAGCAGCGCGTACGCGGGGCTGATGTGCGGGTCGAGGCCCGAGCCCGACGCGGTCACCGCATCGGCGGGCACCTCGGACGGCTCGATGCCCTCGAGCCCCGCGATCGCAGCCTTGCGCTCCTCGATGGCCGACACGAGGTCGGGGTTCTCCGGGCCCCAGTTGGAACCGCTCGACGCCCCGCCGTCGTACCCGTCGCCGGCGGCGGAGGGACGCGACTGGAAGTACTGCGGATCGGCCGCGCCCGAGGCATCCGTGAAGGACTGCCCGATGAGCGCCGACCCGACGGGGTCGCCCCCGGCGTTGCGCACGAGCGAGCCGTTCGCCTGCCACGGCAGCGCGAGCTGGCCGATGCCGGTGACGAGCAGGGTGTAGCCGACGCCGAGGACGAGGGTGAAGACGAGCATCGCGCGGACGGTGACGCCGGCGGTGCGGACGGTGGTGCGAGTGGACACGGGGATCCTCCTTGCCGGGCTCAGAAACCCGGGATGAGGCTCACGACGAGGTCGATGAGCTTGATGCCGATGAAGGGGGCGATCACGCCGCCGAGCCCGTAGACGAGAAGGTTGCGGCTGAGGATCTGGGAGGCGCTCGCCGGGCGGTACTTCACGCCCCGCAGCGCCAGCGGGATGAGGATCACGATGATCACGGCGTTGAAGATGATGGCGCTCGTGACCGCCGACGCGGGCGACGAGAGCTGCATGACGTTCAGCGCCGCGAGGCCCGGGAACACCCCCATGAACATCGCAGGGATGATCGCGAAGTACTTCGCGATGTCGTTGGCCAGCGAGAACGTCGTCAGCGCGCCGCGCGTGATGAGCAGCTGCTTGCCGATGCGCACGATGTCGATGAGCTTGGTCGGGTCGGAGTCGAGGTCGACCATGTTGCCGGCCTCCTTGGCGGCCGACGTGCCGGTGTTCATCGCGACGCCGACGTCGGCCTGGGCGAGCGCGGGGGCGTCATTGGTGCCGTCTCCGGTCATGGCGACGAGGCTGCCGCCCTCCTGCTCCCTGCGGATCAGCGCGAGCTTGTCCTCGGGAGTCGCCTCGGCGAGGTAGTCGTCGACGCCGGCCTCCTTCGCGATCGCGGCGGCCGTGAGCGGGTTGTCGCCCGTGATCATGACCGTGCGGATGCCCATCGAGCGCAACTCGTCGAATCGCTGACGCAGCCCGTCCTTCACGATGTCCTTGAGGTGGATGACACCCAGCACGCTGCCCTCGCCGGAGCCGGCGAGCGTTGCGACGACGAGCGGCGTGCCGCCGGAGGCCGCGATGGCGTCGGTCTCACTCGTCAGCTGGGCGCGCGTCGCGGTCGGGACGTCGGATCCGGATGCCGCGAGCCACGCGATCACGGCAGACCCGGCGCCCTTGCGCACCTGCGTGCCATCGGCGAGGTCGACGCCGCTCATGCGGGTCTGAGCGGTGAAGGGGACGACGGTGGATCCGGCGGGCTCGGTGATGTGGATGCCTCGCACGGCAGCCAGCTCCACGACCGAGACGCCCTCGGGGGTGGGGTCGGCCAGCGACGCCAGCGCGGCGGCCCGCGCGAGCTCGTCGTCGACGACGCCCGGCATCGCGACGAACTCCGACGCCCGGCGGTTGCCGTACGTGATCGTGCCGGTCTTGTCGAGGAGGAGCGTCGTCACGTCGCCCGCCGCCTCGACGGCGCGGCCCGACATGGCGAGCACGTTGCGCTGCACGAGGCGGTCCATTCCGGCGATGCCGATGGCCGACAGCAGCGCGCCGATCGTCGTCGGAATGAGGCAGACCAGCAGCGCGATCAGCACCGGGATGCTCACGGGCGACGCCGGGTACGAGGCGATCGGGTTCAGGGTCAGCACGACGATGACGAAGACGATCGACAGGCTCGCGAGCAGGATGTTCAGCGCGATCTCGTTGGGCGTCTTCTGGCGCGCGGCGCCCTCGACGAGCGCGATCATCCGGTCGACGAAGGTCTCGCCCGGCTTCGACGTGATGCGCACGACGATGCGGTCCGAGAGCACGCGGGTGCCGCCGGTCACGGCCGAGCGGTCTCCGCCCGACTCTCGCACGACGGGGGCGGACTCGCCCGTGATCGCGGACTCGTCGACGGTCGCGATGCCCGCGACGATGTCGCCGTCACCGGGGATCAGCTCTCCGGCCGACACGATGACGACGTCGCCGAGCTTCAGGTCGGCCGACGCGACCTCGGCCGTCTCGGCACGCTCGGCCGCAGCATCCGTGACTGCGTCATAGGCGGTGACTCGACGGGCCATGGTCGAGGTGCGGGTCTTGCGCAGCGACGCGGCCTGCGCCTTGCCGCGGCCTTCGGCCACCGACTCGGCGAGGTTCGCGAAGAGCACCGTGAGCCACAGCCACACGGCGATGCCCCACGTGAAGCCGAACGGCACCGCCGTGCCGCCGGACTCCTCGGCCCCGCCGAGGAACGGCTCGGCGATCGCGATCACGGTGGTGAGCGCCGCTCCGACCCACACGAGGAACATGACGGGGTTGCGCCACAGCGCGGCGGGGTTGAGCTTGCGCAGCGCACCCGGGAGCGCCTGGATCAGCTGCGACCAGCTGAAGGCCCGTGAGGACGGCCTGGTGGGCTTGCGATCGACCGTGCCCGCGACGGGCTGCTGAGTCGGCTCGGGAATGAGGGTGGAGGTGGACATGGTTCAGACGAGCCCTTCCGCCAGGGGACCCAGCGTGAGAACGGGGAAGTACGTGAGTGCGGTGATGACGACCGCGACGACGGCGAGCAGGCCGACGAACTGCGGGCGGTAGGTGGGCAGGGTGCCGGCGGTCGTGGGCACCGGCGACTGCGCGGCGAGCGACCCCGCCAGCGCGAGCACCAGCGCGATCGGGATGAAACGGCCGAGCAGCATCGCCACGCCCAGCGCCGTGTTGAGCCACGGCGTGTTCGCGGTGAGGCCGGCGAACGCGGAGCCGTTGTTGTTGGCGGCGGAGGTGAAGGCGTAGAGCACTTCGCCGAGGCCGTGAACGCCGGGATTCCAGATCGAGGTGGACTCCACGTCGGACCGGATCGCCGGGATGCCGAAGCTCAGCGCCGTGCCCGCGAGCACGAGGGCGGGGGTGACGAGGATGTACAGACTCGCGAGCTTGATCTGCGTCGGCCCGATCTTCTTGCCGAGGTACTCGGGCGTGCGGCCGACGAGGAGGCCCCCGACGAACACGGCGATGACGGCGAGCACGAGCATGCCGTACAGGCCGGAGCCGACGCCGCCGGGCGCGATCTCGCCGAGCATCATGTTGATCATCGGGATCATGCCGCCCAGCGCCGTGTACGAGTCGTGCATGGAGTTCACCGCTCCGGTGGACGTGAGGGTCGTCGCGCCGGCGAAGAGCGTCGAGCCCCAGATGCCGTAGCGCACCTCCTTGCCCTCCATCGCTGCGCCGGCCAGCTGAGGCGCCGTGCCGAGGCCGAGCGACTCCAGCCATGTCACAGCGGTGATCGACACGAGGGCGATCGTGCTCATGACGGCGAGGATCGCGTAGCCCTGACGGTCGTCGCCCACCATGCGGCCGAAGGCGCGCGGCAGCGCCACCGGAATCGCGAGCAGCAGCAGGATCTCGAGCACGTTCGACCAGGGCGTGGGGTTCTCGAACGGATGGGCGGAGTTCGCGTTGAAGAATCCGCCGCCGTTGGTGCCCAGCTCCTTGATGGCCTCCTGCGAGGCGACCGGGCCGCCCGGCAGCAGCTGGGTCCCGCCTGACACCGTTCCGATCTCCACGAACCCGTTGAGGTTCTGCACGACGCCGGCGATGATCAGCGCGATCGCGGCGAGGACCGACAGGGGCAGCAGCAGCCGCGTGACACCGCGGGTGAGGTCGACCCAGAAGTTGCCGATGGTGGCGGATCCGCGGCGCGCGAAGCCGCGCACGAGGGCGACCGCGACGGCGATGCCGACCGCCGCCGACACGAAGTTCTGAACTGCGAGCCCCGCCAGCTGCACGGTGTAGCCCATGGTCAGCTCGGGGGAGTACGACTGCCAGTTCGTGTTCGTCACGAACGACACGGCGGTGTTGAACGCGAGGCCCTCGGGCACGGCAGGCAGGCCCAGCGAGTACGGCAGCACGGCCTGGAAGCGCTGCAGCGCGTAGACGAACAGCACGCCGACGAGCGAGAACGCCAGCACACTGCGCAGGTACGCCTGCCACGTCTGCTCTGAGCGTGGGTCGACGCCGACGAGGCGGTAGCCGACGCGCTCGACGCGCCAGTCCTTATCGGAGGTGTAGATGTGGGCGATCCAGTCGCCGAGCGGGCGGTACAGCAGCGCGAGGATCAGCACGACCGTCGCGATCTGCAGGAGGCCCGCCCACGGGGTGAAGGCATCCATCAGAACTTCTCCGGCTTCACGAGGGCGACGACGAGGTAGACGATCGCGGCGAGGCCGAGGACGGCCCCGATGAGGGAGAAGACGATCACAGCTTCTCCACCGCCTTGGCGACGAGTCCGACGAGCGCGAACAGCGCGAGCGTCACGGCGAGGTAGATGACATCGAGCACAGGGACTCCCGGTAGGTGCGTTGAGGTGCGGCTCCGATGCAACTCCGCCGCGGACGCGGCAGCCGCGGTCCTCACGGAATCCGAACGCTCTTCCAGCCGACGCTCACGGGACGCTGACGCGTGCGCGACGGCATTGACATGACACCAGCGTGATGTCACTCTGACGTCATGCAGATCGCGACGCACGTCGAAGAGTTCCAGCGCCAGCTGGCGGCGGCTGCCACCCCGGAGGCGGCGGAGGTCGCCGCGAGGCTCGCGACGGTGCTCGAACCCGCGGCGCGGCTCGCGATCCTCGAGGCACTGTCCGAAGCGGCGGGCGAGATCACGCGTGAGCTCGCGCCCGGGTCCGTCGACCTGCGCCTGCGCGGGCGCGAGGTCGACTTCGTCGTCGCCCGCCCCGAGGCGGAGCCTGCCACCGAGGCCGCGTCCCACCCGAGCGGTCCCGTCGCGCTCGCCGGCGCAGCATCCGATGATCCGGACGACGCCACCGCGCGCACGACCCTGCGCCTGCCCGACTCGCTCAAGGCGCGGGCCGAGGCGGCGGCGGCCGCCGAGGGGCTCTCGCTCAACACGTGGCTCGTGCGCGCCGTCGCGGCCGCGGTCGAGCCCGCCCCTCCGGCGGCTCGCGGCTCGAGCTCCGCGTACACCGGCTGGGTGCGCTGATGCCGACATTCCCGGCGCCGGGGCCTCTGGCGGTGCGGGTCGAGCTGCAGATGGGCCGCATCGATGTCGTCGCCGAGCGCCGACGCGACCTTTCCGTCGACGTAGCCCCCGCCAACCCGCATCGCGCGGGGGACCGCAGCGCGGCCGAGGCCGTACGGGTGACGCAGGCCGGCGCCGACCTGCGCATCGTGGGTCCGGTGCGGTTCAATCTGTTCGGCTCGGGCGACTCGGTCGATGTCTCGGTGCGGATCCCCACCGGCTCGGACGTGTCGCTGGCCCTCAAGTACGGGTCGATCCGCGTCGCGGGCGCCGTCGGCACGGCGCGCATCGCGCTGGACTACGGCGACGCGACCCTAGAGCGCACCGGCCGTGCAGACCTCGGGCTCGGGCACGGCGAGCTGCGTGTCGAGCACGTGCGCGGCGACGCCGACGTCGACATCAAATCGGGCCGTGCTCGCATCGGCATCGTCGACGGGGCGCTGCGCCTCAAAGGATCGGACGCCGGCATCGACGTCGGCTCGGTCTCGGGCGCGGCCGACATCGCGACGTCGAGCGGTGTCGTGCACGTGGGCGATCCCGGCCCCGCCCTCACCGTCCGCTCGGCCTATGGCCCCGTCCGTATCGGCGACCTCAACGGCGGCACCGCGCGGGTCGAGGCGTCGTACGGCGCCGTGGACCTCGGCATCCGCTCGGGCACGGCGGCGTGGCTCGATGTGTCGAGCCGGCACGGCATCGTGCGGAACGAGCTCGCTGCCGCCGCCGGCCCGATCGGGGGCGAGGCATCGGTCGAACTCTACGCGCGCGCGGGGTACGGCGACATCACTGTGCACCGCACGCACCCGGTCGCGGGCGCGGACTGACGGCGACGGGTCACGCCCGGGCGGTGGCGTCCTCGAAGGCGACCCACGCGAGCATCGCGCACTTCACGCGCGCGGTGAACTTCGAGACGCCGGAGAGTGCGGCGGCGTCGCCGAAGACCTCTTCGTCGAGCGCGATCTCGCCCCGCGAGCGCAGCGCCTCGCGGAAGCCCTCGATGAGAGCGGATGCCTCGGCCCGCGGCATCCGTCCCTCCTCCTCGACCAGTGCGGCGAGCATCGATGCGGATGCCTGCGAGATGGAGCAGCCGGCGCCGTCCCAGGTGACCTCGTCGATGGTCGTGCCGTCGTCGGAGAGGCGCACGCGGAGGGTGATCTCGTCGCCGCAGATCGGGTTGCGCTGGAACGAGGTCGCGACCCGGGCGCCGTCGGCATCGCCCTCGGTGCCGAGCCCCTTGCCGTGCGGGCGCTTGGAGTGGTCGAGGATGAGCTCCTGGTAGAGCGATTCGAGGCCGCTCATGCGCCGGCCCCGAAGAACGCGCGCACGCCCGACAGCGCGTCGAGGAACACGTCGACGTCGTCCGCCGTGTTGTACAGCGACGACGAGGCGCGCACCGATGCGGTGAGCCCGAAGCGGCGGTGCAGCGGCTGCGCGCAGTGGTGCCCGACCCGCACGGCAACGCCTCGGGCGTCGAGGAACTGTCCGACGTCGTGCGCGTGCACACCGTCGACGTCGAACGCCCAGAGTCCGACGCGCTCGGCACCCGGTGCGTCGCCGAGCAGGCGCACGCCCGGGATCGACCGCAGGCCCTCGCCCATCCGGGCCTCGAGCGCCTTCTCGTGCCCGTGCACGGCGCCCATGCCGACGCCGTCGAGGTAGCGGACGGCGGCCGCGAGCCCGATCGCCTGCGACACGGGTTGCGTGCCGGCCTCGAACCGCTGGGGCGGCGGCAGGTACGCGGCTTCGTCGAGGGTCACGGTGGTGATCATCGAGCCGCCGGTGAGGAAGGGCGGCAGCGCCTCGAGCACGTCGGCGCGGCCGTAGAGGCCTCCGACGCCGTAGGGCCCGAGCATCTTGTGCCCCGAGAAGACCGCGAGGTCGACGCCGAGCGCCGGGAGGTCGAGCGGCAGGTGGGGCGCGGACTGGCACGCGTCGAGCACGGTCACCGCGCCGACGTCGTGCGCCAGGGCGACGAGTTCGGCGACGGGGTTCACGATGCCCAGCACGTTGGACACGTGCGTGAAGGCGACGATCCGCGTGCGCTCGCCGACGAGGGTGGCGGCAGCATCCGTGTCGAGAGTGCCGTCGTCGTTCACGGGGATGTGGCGCAGCACCGCGCCGGTGCGGGCGGCCAGCTCCTGCCAGGGGATGAGGTTGGCGTGATGCTCGGTCTCGGTGATGACGATCTCGTCGCCCGGCTGCAGCGCGAAGCGTGCACTCGCTGGGGCGCCCCGGCCGAGGCTCGCGTTGCCGATGGCGTACGCCACGAGGTTGAGGCCGGCGGTGGCGCCGCTCGTCCACACCAGCTGCTCGGGGCGCGCGCCGACGAAGCCTGCGACGGTGGCCCGGGCGTCTTCGAACAGCTCGGTGGCCTCGGCGGCGAGGGTGTGCGCGCCACGGTGCACGGCGGAGTTCGCCCGCGTGAGGAAGTCGACCTCGGCGTCGATGACCGCCTGCGGCTTCTGGCTCGTGGCCCCCGAATCGAGGTAGACCAGGCGCTCGCCGTTCACGCGCTGCCCGAGGATGGAGAAGTCGGCGCGCAGGGCGGCAGCGTCGAGGGGCGCAGTCGACGAGGGTGCGGGTGCGGAGGAACTCACCATTCAAGGCTACGCGGGATGCCGCCACCCGGGGTGGGCGTTCGGGGTTCGCGCATCCGGCGCCCGGCGTCAGGGTTTCGTGGGGATCGTCGGCTCGGCGGCGTCCGCGTTCTCGGGCGGACCTGCCGGCCGGATCGCGCGGCGGCCCACCCGATGCACCTCGGGGGCCGTGGCGCGTCCGGCGCGGTCGTCGCCGGGCAGCGCGCGCGAGCGGCGCCCGTAGATGAGCTCCGACGAGTCCAGCAGCCATGGCACGAGCGTGATCGAGACGCCGTGCACGAGCATGAGCTGCTGCGCGATGCGGCGCGCGCGCCGGTTGTGCAGGATCGACTCCCACCAGTGGCCGACGATGTACTGCGGCAGGTACACGGTGACCACGGCAGAGCCGTGCTCCTCGCGGTACTTCTTGACGAACTCCGCGATCGGGCTCGCGTACATGCGGTACGGCGACTCGATGATCTTGAGCGGGATCGGCATGCGGTGCTCCCGCCACTCCGCCTCGAGGGCTGCGGCATCCTCTTTGGTCACCGACACGTGCACGGCGAACGTCTTGTCGTGCTTGGCCGCGAGGGCGTAGTCGACGGCCTTCACGACGGGCTTCTGCAGCTTGTTGACGAGGATGAGGGCGACGTCGCCCGTCGAGCCGAAGTGGATGTGGTCGTCCATCGCGATCTCGTGGTCGACGTCGCGGTAGTAGCGGTGCACGCCGACCATGAGGAACGACAGCACCGGGATCGCGAGGAAGACGAGCCACGCGCCGTGCGTGAACTTCGTGATGGTCACGATGATGAGCACGGATGCCGTCATCGTGGCGCCCAGCGAATTGATGACGAGCCCCTTGCGCAGACCGAACAGCTCGGTGCGGGTGGAAGCGCTGCGGCGCGCATCGGCCGGCAGATCGCGGATGCCCCGGATCCCCCGCATCCAATGCCGGATCATGCCGATCTGGCCGATCGTGAACGAGACGAAAACGCCGATGATGTACAGCTGGATGAGGTTCGTCAGGTTCGCCTGGTAGACGATCAGCACGCCGATGGCGACGAGGCCCAGGATGATCATGCCGTTGGAGTACACCAGCCGGTCACCACGGGTGTTGAGCGCCTTCGGGGCGTAGCCGTCGCGCGCGAGCACCGAGCCGAGCAGGGGGAATCCGTTGAAGGCCGTGTTGGCGGCGAGCAGCAGCACCACCGCGGTCGCCGCCTGGATGATGAAGAACGGGATCGAGTTCATGCCGAACACGGCCGCCGACACCTGGGCCATGAGGCTGGGCTGAGGCTGGGAGCAGTCGAAGCCGATGAGGTCGCACGGGTTCTCCGCGTAGTGCACGCCGGAGACCAGCGCGATCGCGGTGAGCCCGGCGAAGAGCAGGATCGCGATGCCGCCCATCATCGCGAGCGTGGTCTGGGCGTTGCGCACCTTCGGCTGGCGGAACGCCTGCACGCCGTTGGAGACGGCCTCGACGCCCGTGAGGGCGGAACAGCCGCTCGAGAACGCGCGCAGCACGAGGAGGATCACGGCCGCCTGAGTGAGGCTCTGGGTCTCGACCGCGTACTGCGCGCTGGAGGCCACCGGCGGGTTGCCGGTGACGATCTGGAACAGACCGACGACGATCATGAGGCCGACCGAGCCGATGAAGATGTACGTCGGGATCGCGAATGCGCTCGACGCCTCGCGTACACCGCGCAGGTTGACGACGACGATGAGGATGACGAAGCCCACCGCCAGCTCGACGCGCCAGGGGTTGAGGCCTGGCAGCGCCGAGATGATGTTGTCGACACCGGACGCTACCGAGACGGCGACGGTGAGCACGTAGTCGACGAGGAGCGCCGACGCCACGATCACACCGGGGATCTCGCCGAGGTTCTTGCGGGCCACCTCGTAGTCGCCGCCGCCCGACGGGTACGCCTTGATGAGCTGGCGGTAGCTGATCACCACGACGGTCAGGAGCACGATGACCGCGGCGGCCACCCACGGAGCGAAGGCGAGGAATGCCAGGCCGCCCGTGAGCAGGATGAGCAGCAGCTCCTGCGGCGCGTACGCGACCGACGACAGCGCGTCGGAGGCGAAGATCGGCAGTGCCCGCTTCTTCGGGAGCAGGTGCTCGTCGGAGTCGGTGGACGCGAGCGGGTCCCCGAGGATGAGGCGCTTGGCGATGGGGGGCTCATCCACCGACTGCTCGCGGCTTTCGTTCGTCACGGCCCGTAAGGCTACTCGCGAGGACAACGTGAGGACGCATCCAGACCGCCATCCTCACGAAATCCATACGGCGCCTCTCTGGGACACTCTTACCGTGGACGAGCAGATCATCCTCGGTGTGCTCGCGATCACCCTGGGGCTGGTCGTGGGGGTGCTGCTGTTCGTCCCGTTCGTCGCGCTCAGCTACCGCCGGAGGGGCGGATTCGGCGTCGGGCGGTTCGTCATCTGGGGCGCCGCGCTCGTGTACGCGATGGCGATCTGGACCTACACGCTCCTTCCCCTTCCCGACCCCGACACGATCGCGTGCGCGGGGGTGAACGTCGATGTGACGGCGATCGCCGACGACGTGCGAGGGGCGATCGTGCGCCGAGGCGGCGCCTTCGCGGCGGACCCCGCGGTGCGGCAGCTGCTGCTCAATGTCCTGCTCTTCGTGCCGCTCGGCTTCTTCCTCCGCGTGCTGGGCGGCCGCGGTGCTCTCACGGCGCTCGTCGCGGGCGTCGCGCTGTCGGGTTTCGTCGAGGTCACCCAGCTCACCGGCGTGTGGGGCCTCTACCCGTGCGCCTACCGCGTGTTCGACGTCGACGACCTGCTCACGAACACCCTGGGCGCGGTCCTCGGCTCGCTGCTCGGGCTCGCCGTGCCGCGACGGTACCGCGGGTCGCCGCGGCTTCCCGACGCGGACCAGCCGCAGCCGGTCACGCGCGGCCGGCGCCTGCTCGGCATGCTGTGCGACGCGCTCGCCGCCTGGGTGCTGAGCCTCACCGTCGTCGTTGCGGTGCAGCTCGTGCTCTATCTCCTCGGCGCCGACGCGGCGGTGCGCGACGGCACGGCGGCGAGCCTCATCGGCTCCGCCGTGCCGATCGTCGTGTGGCTCGGGGTGACGCTTGCGACCGGCGCCACGGTCGGCGACCACGCCGTGCAGCTGCGCTTCACCGGCGGACCGCTCCCCGTCGGGCTCGCGCGGTTCCTGCGATTCGCGACCGGCATCGGCGGCTACCTGATGCTCAACGCGCTCCCGGGCGCCTGGACCTTCGTCGCCTCCGTGTTCGCGGTCGTGTCGATCGTGCTCGCCCTCACGACCGCCGGGCGTCGCGGCCTCCCGGGGCTGGCGTCGGGTCAGCGGCTCACCGATGCGAGGGAGCTGGAGGAACCGGATGCTGCGCCCCCGGGTTCCCGCCGCGTCCCGTGAAGCGCGGTCTCGCCGGGGTCGTGGAAGCCCGGCGTCCGCGCTGAGACCGGGGGCGTGGTCGTCGGTCTCAACCCGATTCCCGGGTCTCAGCGAGTTCGGCGGCGGGGGGACTGCGCAGGCGAGGGGCCGGGAGTAGAATCCCGGCTGATCACCGCCTGGGGTCGTCGCTGGTGACGAACGCGGAGATCGGGGGTGCGATATGGCTACCAGACTGCCCTCATCGGGATCCATGCCGGAGGGACAGCAGCCGGGCTGCGACACGTCGGGTCTGATCCTCGTGCACAGGATCTTCCGCTGGCTGTATCGCGAGCTGCCGGAGCTCGTGCGCGGCGTGCCGCCCGGTGACGTCGAGCGCGCCGCCGTCGTCGGCCGTTACGCGCACCTCGACTTCTACGCGCTGCACATGCACCACCACACGGAGGACGTGGCGCTGTGGGACAAGCTGGTCTCGCGTGATCCGGGATGCGCGCTGCACGTCGATCAGATGCGTGCGCAGCACGCCGAGGTCGCCGCCCAGCTCGACCGGATCGAGCCGCAGCTCGAGCCCTGGCTCCGCACCGCCGACGCCGGGCTCCGCGATGCGTTCGCCCGCGACATCGAGCATCTCCGCGACACCCTCATCGTGCACCTCGGGCAGGAGGAGGATGACATCCTCCCGGTGGCCGGTGCCGTCCTCTCCCAGCAGGAGTGGGACTGGATGGAGGAGCACACGCGCGCGGAGCTCATGGCGCACCGGAAGGAGCTCGGCAAGGACATCATGTCGCTCCAGCTCGGCCTGATCCTCGCGAGCGTGCCCGAAGCCGAGCGCGACGAGTGGATGCGCGCGAACCTCCCCGCGCCGATCCGGCTGCTGTACCTGCTGCTCATGAAGCGCCAGTACGACCGGGCGATGCGGGAGCTGTACCCCGACCGCCCGGTGCCGGCGATGGTGTGACGGCCATGTGGCGACGAGTGACGCTCGACGTGCACCTCGACCACCCGCCCGCGCGGGTGTTCCGGTACTTCGCCGACCCCGGGACGTGGCCCGACTGGGCACCGGCGGTCGAGATGCGGCGACAGGTCGGCGACGGGCCAT
The DNA here is from genome assembly GCF_019511645.1 of Microbacterium ureisolvens. Lineage (GTDB taxonomy): Bacteria > Actinomycetota > Actinomycetes > Actinomycetales > Microbacteriaceae > Microbacterium > Microbacterium ureisolvens_A. Next base: position 261,026 of record NZ_JAEUAX010000003.1, read on the forward strand.
CGAGCGTCGGCAGCCGCTGGTCGGCGGTCGACCGCATCATCGGCCCGTTCCGCGTGCGCTTCGAGGACGTGCTCGAGGTCGTCGAGCCGGAGGAGCGTGTCGTGTGGCACTCCACGTCGCCGTGGAACTCGCGTGTCGAGTACGCCTGCGCGCCCGAGGGCGGCGGCACCCGCGTGCGCGCCGACTACGGGGGCGACGTCGCGGGATGGCTCCGACTGGTCGCGCTGCTGCCGACGTTCGTGCTGGCCCGCATCCTCATGCGCGACTTCGTCGGCCTCCAGCGTCTGCTGGACGCCGAAGACGCCCGAGCGCACGCCGGATCCGCCTGACCGATCGCGGTCGGCGGCAGACGAGGCCGGACGAGACGGATGCTGCGGCCCGCAGCATCCGTCTGCCGTCTACGCCGTCGGCTCGGCGAGGAACTCGCGCGCGGCGACCACGAGCGCCTCGACCCCGCGGCTCAGCGTGGGCTGGAGCACCGGTGCGAAGAACGGCGAGTGGTTGGTGGGGATGTCGCGTTCGACCGTGCCCGCCGACGACGCCTCGGCGAACTTCTGGGGGTCGACGCCGCCCCAGAACCAGAACACGAGCGGCACGCCGGCCTCGCGGGCGAACCACGAGACGTCCTCGCTGCCGGTGAACATGCCGGGGTCGATGACAGTCCCCTCGCCGAACGCCGCGTCGAACGCGAGGACCAGGCGCGCCGTCGCGTGCACGTCGTTGATCGTCGGGGGGAGCGTGTGGTCGGTGACGATGACCGGCGGCTCCTCTGCGCCCGAGGCCTGCGCCTCGGCGCGCACGATGCGCTCGACCTTCTCGAGCACGCGGGCGCGGGCCTCGTCGTCGGGGTAGCGCAGGCTCAGCTCGAGCTTCGCCTCGGCCGGGATGATGTTGTTCTTGAGGCCCGCGTGGATCGAGCCGACGGTGACGACCGCGACGTCGCGCGGGTCGACCTCGCGCGACACGATCGTCTGCAGGCGCATGACCGTGGCCGCCGCCATGACGACGGGGTCGATCGTGGCCTGGGGGCGGGAGCCGTGGCCGCCGCGACCCAGCAGGGTGACCGTGATGCCGTCGGAGGCCGCCATCTGCGTGCCGCTGCGCACGCCGATGGTGCCGGCGGGGAGCGGGGTGACGTGCTGGCCGAGCACGATGTCGGGCTTCGGGAAGCGGTCGAGCACGCCGTCGGCGATCATCGCCTGCGAGCCCGCGCCGTACTCCTCGGCGGGCTGGAAGACGGCGACGATCGTGCCCGACCACTCGTCCTTCGTGGCGACCAGGCGCTCGAGGGCTCCGAGGAGCGCCGTGACGTGCATGTCGTGGCCGCAGGCGTGCATCACGGGCACGTCGTTGCCGGCGGGATCGGTGCCCCGCGCCGTGCTCGCGTACTCGAGACCGGTCTGCTCGGGAACGGGAAGGGCGTCCATGTCGGCCCGCAGCCACACGACCGGTCCCTCGCCGTTGCGGATCACCCCGGCGATGCCGGTCTTTCCGATCCCCTCCTCGAACTCGATGCCGAGCCCGGTCAGGTGCTGTGTGATCACCCCCGCCGTGCGGGTCTCCTGGAAGGACAGCTCCGGATGCCGGTGCAGATCGACGTAGATCGCTTCGAGGTCGAGGGTCATGCGGTCGAGCCTAACGGGGGACCTCCGCGCCCGTCCTACTGGGGAAGGCGGGCGGTCGAGCCCCGAACGATCAGGTCGAAGGGCAGCTCGCCCGGCCGGTGCGTGGGGATCTCGGCATCCGTCGACTCCAGCGCTTCGAGGATCGCGTCGGCCGCGCGCTCGCCCTGGCCGAGGGGGAACTGGTCCACCGTGGTGAGACGGAAGAACTCGCCGAGCTCGTGGCCGTCGATGCCGATGACGGAGAGGTCCTCGGGTACCCGGTAGCCGAGTTCGCGGGCGGCCAGCAGCGCCCCGATCGCCATCTCGTCGGATGCCGCGAAGATCGCCGTCGGCCGGCTGCCGGGCTTGCCCAGCAGCTGCTTGGCCGCGCGGAAGCCGCCCTCGATGGTGAAGTCGGCGGGCTCGAACAGCGACGGGCTGACCTCGATGCCGGCGTCGGCCAGCGCCTGCTCGAAGCCCTGCCGGCGCTGCGTGGGGATGTGGAAGTCGATGTCGAACTCGGGGCTCGCGCCGATGTGCGCGATCCGTCGGTGGCCGAGCGCGAGCAGGTGCTCGGTGGCCAGGCGCGCGACGGCGACGTCGTCCACCGTGAGGGTCGTGAGCAGTGGGTTGGGCCCGCCGATCGCGATCACCGGCAGGTCGAGCTCGACGAGGCGCTCCGTCTCCTCCTGGCCGAGCTCGAGCGAGATCGCGATGACCCCGTCCACGCGCTGGCGCCTGAGGAACGTGTCGAACACGTCGTGGCGCTCGGCGCGGTCGGCGGTGAGGCTGTAGAGCGTGATGTCGTACCCGCGGCGCATCAGCGCCGACGCGATGCCGCTCAGCACGGTGGAGAAGAACCAGCGGTCGAGGAAGGGCACCAGCACGCCGATGTTGCGCGTGCGCCCCGAGGCCAGGCTCGATGCCGACGCCGAAACGACGTAGCCGAGGCTCTTGGCGGCCTCCTCGACCTTCGCCTTCGCGCCGGCCGACACATGGCCGCGCCCGCTCAGCGCGCGCGAGACGGTCGCGGTCGAGACGCCCGCCGCGCGGGCGACCTCGTCGATGCTGACCACGTCGTCACCGTACCTTCTCGTAGACCGGCGCGGCTGTCAGGCGGTCTCGAGCCAGACCGTCGTGTCGCCCGGGAGCTCGCCGTCCGAGATCGGACCGCTCGACGCGATCACGATACCGTCCGCAAGCGCGAGAGGGGTGGAGCCGGTGTTCGCGATGACGGTGACATTCCCGTTGCGGAATGCCACAGCCTCAGGGCCGTAGCCGTCGATCCACTCGAGCGAACCGGCGCCGAGCGCGCGGGCGCGGCGCTCCGCGAGAAGGGTCCGGTAGAGCTCGAGCGTCGATCCCTCGACGCCCGTCTGCGCGTCGCGCGCCAGCGTCGCCCACTCCGCGGGCTGGGGCAGCCACGACGCCCCCGACTCGTTGAAGCCGTAAGCCGGAGCCTCCGCGTTCCACGGGATCGGCACGCGGCAGCCGTCGCGGCCGTAGCGCTCGCCGTTCGTGCGGAACCAGGTCGGGTCCTGACGGGCGTCGCCCGGGATGTCGATGACCTCGGGAAGGCCGAGCTCCTCGCCCTGGTAGAGGTACGCCGAGCCGGGGAGCGCAAGCATAAGGGTCGTGGCGGCGCGGGCGCGAGCGAGTCCCACCTCGCGGATCGGCTGACCCGGCGAGTCCGGGCCGATGCCGTGACCCTGCGGGTTCTCGGCGGTCAGCGCGAGGCGCGACGCGTGGCGCACCACGTCGTGGTTGGACAGCACCCACGTCGAGGGCGCACCGACGCCGGGGAACGCGTCGAGCGACACGTCGATGACCTCGCGGAGGTCGGCGGCGTTCCACTTCGTCTCGAGATACGGGAAGTTGAACGCCTGGTGCATCTCGTCGTGGCGCACCCACTCGGCCGTGCGCGCGGCGGTGGGCAGCCACGCCTCGGCGGCGAGGGCGCGGTGGCCCTCGTACTCCTCGAGGATCTTGCGCCAGTCCCGGTACACCTCGTGCACGGCGTCCTGGCCCCAGTACGGGACGTTCTCCGCTTCCCCGCCCATGGAGCCGGCCTCCGGGTTCGGGATGTAGTCCGGAAGACCCTCGGCCTTCACCAGGCCGTGGGCGACGTCGACGCGGAACCCGTCGACGCCCCGGTCGAGCCAGAAGCGCAGGATGCGGCGGAACTCCTCGCGCACCTGGGCGTTCGACCAGTCGAAGTCGGGCTGCGACGAGTCGAACAGGTGCAGGTACCACTGGCCGGGCTTGCCGTCGGCCTCGACGACGCGCGTCCACGCCGGGCCGCCGAAGACGGACTCCCAGTTGTTCGGCGGCAGCTCGCCGTTCTCGCCCTTTCCGTCGCGGAACATGTACCGCGCGCGCTCGGCGCTGTGCGGCGCCGCCGCGAGCGCCTGCTGGAACCACTCGTGCTGGGCGGATGAGTGGTTCGGAACGAGATCGACGATGACACGGATGCCGCGGGCATGCGCTGCGGCGAGCATGTCGTCGAAGTCGGCCAGGGTGCCGAAGAGCGGGTCGACGTCGCAGTAGTCGCTCACGTCGTAGCCGGCGTCCTTCTGGGGTGAGCGCTGGAACGGGCTCAGCCAGATCGCGTCGATGCCGAGATGCGCGAGGTCGTCGAGGTGCGAGGTGATGCCCGGGAGGTCGCCGATGCCGTCGCCCGATGCGTCCGCGAAGGAGCGCGGGTAGATCTGGTAGATGACGGCGGTGCGCCACCACTCGTCGCCTATGGGGGCGAGGAACGCGTCCGTGCGCTCGAGCGTCTCGGGGGAAGTCATCCGGCCAGCATACTGCAAGCGCTTACACTCCTTCGTAACGAATGACACACAAGGCCCGGGCGTAGGGTTGGCGGGTGCTGTCCGAAGCCCTCACGCGCGCCGAATCCCTCATCCGCACGATCCCCGACTATCCGGAACCGGGCGTGCAGTTCCGTGACATCACGCCTCTGCTGGCGGATGCCCGAGCTCTCCGCACCGTCATCCACGCGATGATCGCCCCGTTCGAGGGGTCCTTCGACGTCGTCGCCGGGGTCGAGGCGCGCGGGTTCCTGCTCGCGGGCGCCGTGGCGATGGAGGCCGGAGTCGGCCTGGTGCCGATCCGCAAAGCCGGCAAGCTGCCTCTGCCCGCGGCATCCGTCACCTACTCGCTCGAATACGGCACCGCCACGATCGAGGCGCACGACGACATCGCGCAGGGCACCCGGGTGCTGCTGGTCGACGACGTGCTCGCCACGGGAGGCACGCTCGTCGCGGCGCACGAGCTCGTGCACACGCTGGGCGGCATGGTCGTGGGCACGGCGGTGCTCATGGAGCTGACGGCGCTCGGCGGCCGCGAGGTCGTCGGCGACGTGCACACGGTGTTCACCGCCTGACGTCGCCCCCTCCGTCGGCATCTGCGGTCACCCGTCGGAGCGAGGTGCCGGGAGCGTGTCCTGCGGACCGGTGCGCGGCGTGAAGTGCGGGATCGGCTCCGGTCGCTCGGCGCGCGGCTGGGGCGATGACTCGGGCGGAGTCGGGCGCGTCGCGTCGCCCTCGAACGCCCTGACGGGATCCGTGCGGCTCATGTGCTGCGGGAAGCGCCGGCCCGTCACGGTGTTCGCGACGACCTTCATGACGAAGAACTTCGCCGTCGGACTCCACGATGCGAGATGCCGGACCCCGCTGTCGCGGATCTCCTCGTCGCGGGTGACGCGCTCCGCCTTGCCGCGGATGACGACGCTCCAATAGTGGTCTTCGTCATCCGCACCGTCGACCTCGAAGGCCACCATCGGGTGCTGCGCGATGTGGAGAAGCTTCGCATCGCGGGCCGTGCGGATGTACAGCGCTCCCTCGTGGGCGACGTAGTTGACGGGAAAGATGTCGGGGGCGCCGTCGGCGTTGTCGACGGCGAGGCGCCCGAGTTCGGCAGTCTGCAGGTACATCCAGCATGCGGAGGCGTCGAGGCGCTCCACGGCCGGATTGCGGCCCGCCGGGGAAGAGTCGTTCATCGCGCATCACCGTCCTTCCCTTCGGGTGTACCTCAGTGCGAACGAGATGTGAAGGGGCGGAAGGCCACGCCTTCCCGAGACCTTCCGACCGGACCGCGACCGGAAGCGTGCGGCTGCGGAGTATCGGGCCATTGCAATCCTGTTTCACAACGTGAATTCCCGGCGACGACCTGGTCGACCGGCTGGCGCTCGCGCGAATGCCCCTCTATCGTCGATCCACCGCAACGGAGCGCACGCGAGCGAGTCGGATCCGCACAGCCACGGACCAGGCGCACCCGGAGGAGCGGGTGTCGCGCATCCGGGGAACTGCCAGTGTCCGACGAGGAGGCGGAGGCAGTGCGCGAGCGCCCTCTGCCGGAGGACGGCGGCGGGCACCCGGAGACCGGATACCGGGGCCCCGTCGCCGTGAAGACGATGGCGCGCCGCGAGGCGATGACGCCGAGAGGGTTCGGAGGGCGGGCGCGTCAGATCGCGCCGACGCCCAGGTTGATGGGGCTGCCCTCGATGTTGCCGACGATGCCGCGGATGATGCCGGCGCCGTCGGCGCCGCGCAGGCTCTCGTACCAGGCGGCCGTCGCGTCGGGGTCGTAGCCGTGGGTCTCGTCGCCGCGCTTTCGCGCGCGCAAGACGAGGTCCCCGGCACGCTCGGTGCGGCTGCGTTCGTAGCGTCGGAGCGTGTCTTCGACGCTCACGGTGTTGGTCGCGACGGCGATCGCGAGGGCGAAGGTGTCTTCCAGCGCCGAGCAGGCGCCCTGGCCGATGTCGGGCGCGGTGTTGTGTGCGGCGTCGCCGAGGATCGCGACGCGGCCGCGTGCCCACGTGTGGAACGGGTCGATGTCCCAGATCTCGACGCGGTTGAGCGACACCTCCGGATCGATGGCGCCGAGGAGCGCCTGAACACCCGGCGCCCAGCCCCCGAACGCCGCGACGAGGGGTGCGGTGCCGTAGCTGCGGTCATACGGAAGGCCGGCCGGCTGCGGCACGTCGAACCAGAAGTAGAAGCGGTCGCCCTCGATGGGCATGACGGCGGCGCGCTTGCCCTCGGCGACGTAGGTGGTCCACTGGTCGGCGGGGCCGATGCGCGGGTCGGCGGGGATGAGCCCGTTGAAGTTGGTGTATCCCGAGTAGGTGCGCTCGATGCGAGGGGTGTCGCCGCCGTCGCGGGTGACGTGGTCGCGCGTGATCGACCGGGCGCCGTCGGCGCCGATGAGCATGTCGGCGGTGTCGGTCGAGCCGTCGGCGAAGGTCGCCGTGACGGTGTGGCCGTCGTCCGAGACGGCGACCATCTGCATGCCGAGATGAATGCGCTCCATGCCGAACGTGCGCATCAGCAGCGCCTGCAGGTCGGCACGCGCCACCGGGTACGGACGCTGGCCGGTCTGCCGTGTGACGGGCTCGAGACTGAAGCGGCACAGCTGCTCGCCGGTGTGCCCGTCAAGGTAGGCCATGTGGTCCATCCGGCCGCCGAGCGCCGCGACCTCGCGGCCGAGGCCGAGCCAGTTGAGCACCTTGACCCCGTTCGACCACAGCGACAGCGCCGCGCCGACCGGCCTGTTCTCACGCATCTTGTCGTAGATGACGACGTCGTGACCGAGGTTCTTGAGGGCGATGCCGGCGCTCGTGCCGCCGACGCCGGCCCCGATGATCATGATCTTCACGCGTCAGCTCCCTCGTCGTCCTGGTGGCCGTCGTGGATCGCGGCGTGCAGCCGCAGCAGGGCGATCTCGGCGAGCTGGCCGGTCGCCTCGGCGGCCTCGGTCTCGTCGTCGGTCCGGAGGCGGCGCTCGAGCTCCGCGAGCATCTCCTCCGCAGAGCGGCCCGCCGCGCGGATCAGGAACACCCGCCCGAACCGCGCCTCGTAGGCTGCGTTGCCCGCGGCGATCCGTCCGGCGACATCGGCGGCGGCATCCGTCATCGACGCCTGTTCGCGACGGGATGCCGCAGCCTCTGCGCCCGCGCCCGCGGGCTTCTCGCCGATCCGGGGGTGGTGCGCGAGAGCGGCGTCGAGGTCGGCGCGCGTCCACCCGGCGGCGAGGTCCGCGGCGCGGGAGGCCAGCTCGTCGACCGAGCTGTACGGTCGCCCCGCGACGACGGCGTCGACCCACGCGGGGATCGCCGCCCACACCGCCACGAGCGCGCGGGCGGAAGCCGTGTCCAGTTCGTTGAACTCTTCGATTCTCACGTCGATCCCCTCGCTCCGGAGGCTACCGGTGTGTCGTGCGTGGGGGGTTTCGACGTTGTGACGAGCGTGTGACCATCGCCGCGAGTCGGCTCCGGACCGCTCGATTCACACCAGCGAAACGGGGAGGCATCGCTTCGGGAACACATGTGGAGGATGCTGGCGCCACGAGCAGAAGGAGTTCCGATGACCGAGGTGAGCACCCGCCGAGGCGCGAGCGGCCGCATCCGCGCGGCGCAGGCGTGGATCGAGGGAGCGTTCCGGCCCGCCGACATCGAGTTCGAGCACGGCGTCATCACCGGCATCTCCACACCGGGTTCGGGGATACGCGGCACGACGATCGTGCCCGACGACGCGGTCCTGCTCCCGGGGCTCGTCGACTCGCACGTGCACGTGAACGAGCCGGGCCGCACCGAGTGGGAGGGCTTCCGCTCGGCGACCCTCGCGGCGGCCGCCGGCGGCATCACGACGATCGTCGACATGCCCCTCAACTCCGTGCCGCCGACCACGACCGTCCAAGCCCTCGAGATCAAGCGGGCCGCCGCTGCGGCATCCGCTCACGTCGATGTCGGGTTCTGGGGCGGTGCGGTGCCCGAGAACCTCGGCTCGCTGCGCCCGCTGCACGAGGCCGGTGTGTACGGGTTCAAGTGCTTCCTCTCGCCGTCGGGGGTGGACGAGTTCGGGCACCTCGACCGCGCGCAGCTCGCCGCCGCGATGGAGGAGATCGCCGCGCTCGGCTCGCGCCTGATCGTGCATGCCGAAGACCCGGCGCTGTTGCACGACTCTCCCACCACCGGCGGCGCGCTCGGGCCCCAGTACGGCGCGTTCCTTGCGAGCCGCCCGGCCGCGAGCGAGGCCTCGGCGATCGACGCCGTCATCGCCGAGGCGCGTCGCACCGGGGCGCGTGCCCACATCCTCCACCTGAGCGACGCCCACTCGCTCCCGGCCATCCGCGCGGCCAAGGCCGAGGGCGTCGCGCTGACCGTCGAGACGTGCCCGCACTACCTGACCATCGCCGCGGAGGAGATCCCCGACGGCGCCGCGGAGTTCAAGTGCTGCCCGCCGATTCGCGAGGCGTCCAACCGCGACCTCCTCTGGGAGGGAGTCGTCGACGGCGCGATCGACGCGATCGTGAGCGACCACTCCCCGTCGACCGTCGACCTGAAGCGGTCGGGCGGCGGCGACTTCGGGCTCGCGTGGGGTGGCATCGCCGGGCTGCAGGTGGGTCTCTCCGCCGTATGGACCGAGGCGCGTCACCGCGGCATCCCCTTCGAGCGGATCCTGCCGCTGTACACGACCGGGCCTGCCGCGGTGGCGGGACTCGAGGGTGCGGGGGAGATCACCGTGGGGGCCCCCGCGCACCTCACCGTCTTCGGTGTCGACGATCCCTTCGAGATCCACGCCGAAGAGCTCCTCCACAAGAACCCGATCACGGCCTACGACCGCCGCGTGCTCACCGGGCGCGTGCGGCGCACGTGGCTGTACGGCAGAACGGTCTACGACGTCACCGAGGGCGGTCCCGGCGAGGCGCCGCGCTTGCGCGGTCACCCGGGCGGCAGGCTGCTGCGCGCGGAGTGGGCCACGGGCAGGAGATGACGTGCGCTCCGAGGACGCGACGCAGCCGCTTCCCGGCGTGATCAGGAGAGATCAGGCGTCCCCGCCCGGACCGCTTCGATGACCTCGGCGATCTCGTCGAGATGCACGCGCATGGCGGCCTCCGCCGCGTCGCCGTCGTGCGCCGCGAGTGCGCGCAGGATCCGCCCGTGCCCGGCGGACGACAGCCGGCGTCCGTGGTCCTCCAGATGCGAGTACACACGTGCCTCCACGGTCCAGGCGACGGTCAGCTCGCTCAGCGACGCCAGCAGCGCATTCCGCGTCGCGCGGGCCACCTCGACGTGGAAGGCGACGTCCAGGCGGACCGATTCATCCGCGTCGGGAGCCGCCGCGGCCTGGCGCAGCAGCTCGGTCAGCGCGGCGATCTCGTCCGCCTGGATCCGCCCCGCCGCGAGCCGGGCGATCTGCGGCTCGACGACGGTGCGCAGCTCTGCCGAGTCGTGGAACCGGGCGGCATCCTGTTCGAGGTGCGCCGTGAAGGTGCTGGTCAGAGGCAGGTTCGCCGACACACGCGTGTCGCGGCCCTGCCGCCGGTCGAGCAGCCCGAGCAGCTCGAGGCGCAGCAGCGCCTCGCGCAGGGCGTTGCGCGAGACCCCGAGCTCCGCGGCGAGAGTGCGTTCCGGGGCGAGCCGTTCGCCGGGCGCGAGCACCCCGGTGACGATGAGACGCTGCAGATGACGAACGACGTCGTCGGCGACCGACCCGCCCTCCCGGGCGAGCGGACCGAGCTGCAGGCGGTCGGTCACGATTGCCCTCCAGACGGGCCACAGGCGGTGTGGACGCAGCGCGACCCCTCGGCTGCCTCCCCAGTCTGGCACGGCGGGCTGCACCCGCCGTGCGGGGCGCGTCACCCTCCCTCGGTAGGACCAATTGCACGGTGATCACCACTCGGGTACGTAAACGCCACGTTTCGGAGATCGGTTGCCGTGTAAAACCCGCGTTACGGTCCTACCAATTCGGCTTTTTCGAGAAGTGAAGCTCCTTAGCCTGGTCGCACCTCGCGTCCGAGCTTGCTCTGACGTCAAGCGAAATGGAGCCGACATGAAGAAGACCGTGAAGCACCCGGCGTTCCAGATCGGCGTCGCGGCGATCCTGGGGATCGCGTTCGGCCTCCTGGTGGGCGAGTGGGCGGCGAACCTCAAGTTCATCGGCGACATGTTCATCCGGCTGATCCAGATGTCGATCGTGCCGTTGGTGATGACTTCGGTGATCGTCGCGACCGGCTCGATGAGCGGATCCGGGATGGGGAAGATGGCCTTCCGCACGTTCAAGTGGATGATCGGCTTCTCGGTCGTCGCCGCGATCGTCGCATGGGGGATCAGCGTCGTCATCCAGCCCGGGGCGGGGATCGACTTCACCGGCGCCGTGGACCCGGCGCTGCAGGACGCCGCAGGCGAGGCGACCGGCTGGCAGGACACCCTCCTCAACTTCATCACCACGAACATCTTCGCCGCCATGTCGACTGCGACCATGGTGCCGATCATCATCTTCTCGCTGCTGTTCGGTGTCGCCCTCAACGCCTACATCGCGAAGACGGGCAACCGGATGGTGCTCGACCTGTTCGACTCGATCCAGCAGGTCGTTCTGACGATGATCCGGTTCGTCATGCTCATCGCACCGATCGGCGTGTTCTGCCTGCTGGCGAATCTCGCCGGCACCGTCGGATTCGCGGTCGTGACGAGCGCCCTCAAGTACCTCGGATCGACGCTGCTGGGCGTGCTGATCGTCTTCGCCCTGTTCGTCGCGGTCGTCTGGCTGCGCACGGGCCTCAACCCCGCGAAGCTGCCGAGCAAGCTCGCAGACCAGACGCTGATCGCGATCACGACGACGAGCTCGGCGGTGACCTTCCCGACCGTGCTGCGCTCGGCGGTCGAGAAGGTGGGCGTGAGCCAGAACGTCGCGAACTTCACGCTCTCGGTCGGGCTGACCATGGGCTCGTACGGTGCGGTGCTCAACTACATGATCGTGGTCATGTTCCTCGCGCAGTCGGGCGGCATGACCCTCGACTTCGGCACGATCGTCCTGGGAATGGCTCTCGCCATCCTTCTGAACATGGGCACCATCACCGTGCCCGGCGGCTTCCCCGTCGTCGCGATGTTCCTCGCGACGTCGCTGGGACTGCCCTTCGAGGCCGTCGGGCTGCTCATCGCGGTCGACTGGTTCGCCGGGATCTTCCGCACCTTCCTCAACGTCAACGGCGACACCTTCGTCGCCATGCTCGTCGCGAACGCCAGCAACGAGATCGATCGCGACGTCTATGACGGCAAGAAGTCGGTCACGACCGACTCGGTCGACCTCGTCGAGCTGCAAGCCCAGTTCGAGAAGGCGGATGCTGCCGACTGATGCGTTCGAGATTCGCAGAGCCCGGCGCGGGCGCACCCGGCATGACGCCCCGACATGCGAACGAAACCTCGGTGGGGTTCACTGACAGCATGTCGACGACGATCCTGCAGCCGGGAACAGGCCCCCGGCCCGGCGACCACTACCTTCCGGCAACGCCCGCCACGGTGATGTGGGGGCGGCTGCCCTGTCGGACGGATGCTGCGGTGCTCACGATCGCGCCGGGTGAGACCGTGACGATCGACACGGTGAGCCACGAGGGCATCCTCGAAGACCAGGGCAAGGACCCGCTCGCGTTCTTCGGAGCGCACGGCGTGGACCCGGCATCCGTCCTGGAGGACGCCGTGGAGATCGCCGCCGCCCTCGCACGCGACCCGGCGGCCGACGGGCCCCATGTCGTCACGGGCCCGATCCATGTCGCCGGCGCGGCGCCGGGAGACCTGCTGAAGATCACCGTGGAGCACCTCGACCCCCGCGTTCCCTACGGCGTGATCTCGAACCGTCACGGCAAGGGTGCGCTGCCGGGCGAGCTGCCCCGCGGGAGTGCGAACGTCAGCGTCTTCGCTCCCGTCGAGCGACGCGACACCGGCCTGGTCGGCGCGCTGCCGCTCATCGAGGGGGGCGATCGGGTCGTGGAGTTCCCGCTCGCGCCGTTCCTGGGCACCATGGGCGTCGCCGTCGACTCCGACGACCGGCCGCACTCGGTGCCGCCCGGCGCGCACGGCGGCAACATCGACATCAAGCTGCTCGTCGAGGGGGCCGTGCTCTACCTCCCGGTGCAGGTCGAGGGGGCCCTCGCGTACGTCGGCGACCCTCACTTCGCGCAGGGGGACGGCGAGGTCGCGCTCACCGCGCTCGAAGCGTCGCTGCGCGCCACGCTGCGCTTCGACGTGGTGCCGCGCGACGAGGCGCTCGCCGCGTTCGGCGAGCTCGCCGGGCCGCTCGTGCACACCGACGAGTACCTCGTGCCGACCGGGCTCGACCCCGACCTGGGCGAGGCGATGCGCAAGGCGGTCCGCGCGGCACTCGCCCTTCTGCAGGCCCGGTACGGCATGGCGGAGCACCTCGCCTACGCCTACCTCTCCGCGGCGGCCGACTTCGACATCTCGCAGGTCGTCGACATCGTCTGCGGTGTTCACGCGCGCATCCGCGAGGCGGATTTCGGGGCGGTGACCCGTGGCTGAGGCATCCGTCCCCGCAGATCTCCTCGCGGCCTTCGAGCGCTACGAGGCGGCGATCGTCGTCGACGACATCGCGGTGCTCGACGACACCTTCGCGCCGGGTCCCGACACCCTGCGCGGCGACGGGGCCGGACTGCTGGTCGGGCACGACGCGATCTCGGCCTTCCGGGGCACGCGAGGCGGGGTCGCGCCGCGCACGATCGAGCGCATCGAGTACCGGCCGGTGGGGACGGATGCTGCGCTCCTGGTGTCCGTCTCGCGCTACGCCGGCGGCGGGCGCGGCCTGCAGACGCAGCTGTGGCAGCGGATCGACGGCGCGTGGCGCATCACCGCGGCCCACGTCACCCCGCGGGCGCAGCCGCTCGACCGCACCGTGTGGCGCACCGTCGGCGACCCCCTGTTCCAGGGAGCGTGGGAGGGACCGCTGGCGGGGCTCACGGTCGCCGTCAAGGATCTCTTCGCCATCAAGGGCTACCGGATCGGCGCGGGCAACCCGGTCTACCTCGACAGCGCGCGCCCCGAGACGACGACCGCGCCCGCTGTCTCGGACCTGCTGCGCGGCGGGGCATCACTGCGCGGCATCGCCCGCACCGACGAGTTCGCGTACTCGATCGCCGGCGACAACGCCCACTACGGCACACCGCCGAACGGCGCGCTGCCGGGCGCCCTCCCGGGCGGATCGTCGAGCGGGCCGGCCACCGCGGTCGCGACGGGTCAGGCCGACATCGGCCTCGCCACCGACACCGCCGGATCGGTGCGGGTCCCCGCCTCGTACCAGGGTCTGTGGGGTCTGCGAACCACCCACGGGCTGGTGCCTCGGCAGGGGATGCTGCCGCTCGCGCAGTCGTTCGACACCGTGGGTTGGCTCACCCGCGACGGCGACACGCTCCAGCGCGTGGCCGACTGGTGCCTGAGCTACGACGGGTCGGACGCGTCGGCGGCGACCGACCAGGACGATCTCGGCCGCGGCCGATGGGGGGAGTCCGGCGAGGACCTCCCGTGGCGGTTCGCCGTGCCCGAGGAGGCGCTCGACGCGGTGGGGCCCGCGACGCGCGACGCATTCGACACGCTGCTGGGTGCCCTCGCCGAAGGGCCGGATGCCCCGGCGATCGAGCGTGTCTCGCTCGGTGACCTCGACGACTACCTCGTGTCGTTCCGCACCGTGCAGGCCGCCGAGGCGTGGCGCAACAACGGCGCCTGGCTTCAGCACCACCCGGGGGCGGTCGGCCCCGCCGTCGCCGAGCGGTTCCGCGCCGCCGCCGCGGTGACGGCCGAGGACGAGGCATCCGCTCGCTCCCATCTCGCCCCGCTCCGCGACCTCGTGCGCGACCGGGTGCGCGGCGCCGTGCTGCTGCTTCCGACCGCACCGGATGCAGCGCCTGCGCGAGGGCTCGCCGGTGAGCGGCTCGACGCCGTGCGCACCGCGACCCTGCGCATGACGACGCCGGCGGCGGTGGCGGGCCTTCCGGCCCTGTCGGCACCGCTGCTCACCGTGCCGTCTCCTCTGGGCCCCGCGCCGGTGGGCGTGTGCCTCATCTCGCGCGAGGGCACCGACATCGCGCTGGTGCGTCTCGCGCGCCGGCTCGCCGACCGAGTTTCCGCCTCTGGAGTGAACCGATGACCCTGATCCCCGGCCCGATCGACCCGCCCGCGCGCCTCTTGATGGGCCCGGGGCCGATCTCGGCGTATCCGAGCGTGCTGCGGGCGATGTCCGCACCGCTCGTGGGGCAGTACGACCCGTTCATGACGGCGACGATGGCCGAGACGCAGCAGCTGTACCGGGGCGTGTGGAGCACGGCGAACGACGCGACGCTGGTGATCGACGGCACCTCGCGCGCCGGGATCGAGGCGGCGCTGATCTCGCTCATCCGGCCCGGAGACCGCGTTCTGGTGCCCGTGTTCGGCAGGTTCGGCCACCTGCTCGCCGAGATCGCCGAACGGGCGATGGCCGAGGTGCACACGATCGAGACCGCGTGGGGGCAGGTCTTCCCGGTGTCGGTGATCGAAGAGGCCATCGTGCGGGTGAAGCCGACGGTGCTCGCGCTCGTGCAGGGCGACACCTCCACGACGATGAACCAGCCGCTGGACGAGGTGGGCCCGGTGTGCGCGAAGCACGGCGTGCTGTTCTACACCGACGCCACGGCGTCGCTCGGCGGCAACGCGTTCGAGGCCGACGAATGGGGTGTGGATGCCGCGACCGCGGGCCTGCAGAAGTGCCTGGGCGGTCCTTCGGGGTCGGCGCCGATCACGCTGTCGGACCGCGCTGTCGAGGTGGTGCGGTCGCGTGCGCGCATCGAGGCGGGCATCCGCGAGGACGGCGACGCGTCGGCCGATGACTTCGTGCGCTCGAACTACTTCGACCTCGGCATGATCCTCGACTACTGGGGACCCCGGCGCCTCAACCACCACACCGAGGCGACCTCCATGCTGTACGCCGCGCGCGAATGCGCGCGCGTGCTGCTGCTCGAGGGGCGCGACGCCGTGATCGAGCGACACCGGCTGGCAGGGGCGGCGATGCTCGCCGGCGTGCAGGGGCTGGGTCTCGAGGTGTTCGGCGACGCCTCTCACAAGATGAACAACGTCGTCGCCGTCGAGATCCCTGCCGGCGTGCCGGGCGACGCCGCGCGGGCGGCGCTCCTCGAGGACTTCGGCATCGAGATCGGCACGTCGTTCGGCCCGCTGCACGGGCGGGTGTGGCGCATCGGCACGATGGGCTACAACGCCCGCGAGGACGCGGTGCTCACCACCCTCGCCGCCCTCGAGGCCGTGCTGCGCCGATTCGGGGCGGCGGTCCCCGCCGGCGGGGGAGTCGAGGCGGCGACCGACGCCTACCGGGTGGGGCGCGCGTGAGGGCCCTCCTCGCCGGCGTCGACCGCGACCGCATCGCGGTCGCCGCGCGCCGTGTGATGTCTCGCTGTGACGAGCTCGCACGCATCTCGGCGACGCCGGGATCGATCGAGCGGGTCTACCTCTCGCCTGAGCACGCGCGCGTCAACCGGCTCGCCGCCGAGTGGATGCGGGAGGTCGGCATGACCACCCGGCAGGATGCGGTGGGCAATCAGCTCGGCCGCATCGATCGCGCCGCGGCAGGCGGCGCGCCCGATCCCGACGCCCCGGCGCTGCTGCTCGGCTCGCACCTCGACACCGTGCCCGATGCCGGTCGGTTCGACGGGATCGTGGGGGTGCTGATGGCCCTCGAGGTGGTGCGGCTGCTGCGGACGCCCGCACCGCGGGACGAGGCATCCACCGTTGCGCTGCCCTTCGCGCTCGAGATCGTCGCGTTCTCGGACGAGGAGGGCACCCGGTTCGGCAAGGCGCTGCTGGGCTCGTCGGCGGTGGCGGGTCAGTGGAGTGACGACTGGTGGGCGTTGACGGACGCGGACGGCACGACGTTGCGCGAGGCGTTCCTGGAGTTCGGGCTCGACCCCGGGCGCGTGGCCGAGGCCGCGAGGCGCCCCGACGAGCTGGTCGGCTATCTCGAGGCGCACATCGAGCAGGGGCCCGAACTCGACGACCGGGGTGAGTCGCTCGCGGTGGTGTCGTCCATCGCGTCGGCGCGTCGGTTCCAGCTCACGGTCGAGGGCGAGGCGCGGCACGCGGGGGGCACGCCGTACGACCGGCGGCGCGACGCGCTGCTCGGTGCGTCCGAGGCGGCGCTCGCCGTCGAGCGCATCTGCCGAGGCGAGCACCACATCATCGGAACGGTCGGCCGGCTCGAGGCGTACCCCGGCGCGGTCAACGTCGTGCCCGGCGAGGCCCGCCTGTCGCTCGACCTGCGCGGCGAGTTCGACGGTGAGCGCGACCGGGTGTGGCTCGCGATCGAGCGCGAGATCGACGAGATCATGGGGCGCCGGGGGCTGCGGTGGCGCGCCCGCGAAGTGCACTCCGCACCGGCTGTCTTCTGCGCGCCGCTGCTGCAGGATGTCGTGCGAGAGGGCATCGCGTCGACACTGCCCGCCGGCGCGGACGACCCGGCGGTGATCTTCAGCCGTGCCGGACACGACGGGATGGCCATCGGCGCGCTGACCGGGGTCGGGATGCTGTTCCTGCGCAACCCCGACGGCATCAGCCACCACCCCGATGAGGCCGTGTCGGCGGGCGATGTCGCCCGCGGCATCCAGGCGCTCGCCGAGTCGGTGCTGCAGCTCGCCGCCGACCGCGCGTGACGTCGAGGCGCCGGCGGCCGGGTGCCGCTGTGACAGGGAAGGGATCGAGGAGTTCGTGAGAGCGATGTGGGGCAGGCAGGAGCCGGAGCGGGTCGAGCTGTGGTGCATGCTCGCGCTGACCTTCTCGACGGGTGTGATCGACGCGGCGGGGTACCTCGGGCTCGACCGCGTCTTCACCGGCAACATGACCGGCAACGTCGTGATCCTCGGAATGGGTCTCGCCGGCGCGGACGACCTGCCGGTGGTCGGCCCGATCGTCGCTCTGGTCGCGTTCATCGCCGGCGCGGCGATCGCGGGAAGGGCGGGCCGGGGCACGGCGTCGGGATGGTCGGGCCGTACGAGCCTGCTGCTGCTTCTCGTGACGATCGCACTTCTCGCCGCGGCCGGTCTGGGCGCCGCGCGCGAGAGCATCGACGCCATCGACCACAACGTGCTCACCGCGCTCCTCGGGCTCGCCATGGGCGTCCAGGCGGGCGCCGCACGCGCTGTCGGCGCGAAGGACGTCACCACGGTCGTCGTCACGTCGACCTTGGTGGGTCTCGTCTACGACTCGCGACTCGCGGGCGGCAACGGCGGCAGTCCGTGGCCCCGCCGGCTCCTGTCGGTGCTGCTGATCGGCCTGGGTGCGTGGGCCGGTGCGCATCTGGTCGACCTCCACTTCTCGTGGAGCGTGCTCCTGGCCGCCGCGGTCACGGCGATCGTCGTGGTCGCCGGCGAGGTTCACCGGCGGGCGCGCACGGCCTGATCCAGCGATTGACTCCGAAGCGGATGCCTCGATGTCAGGGGCGGAGCGGAATCGACAGCGCGCCGGTCATCTCGGCGCCCGGGGAGGCCTCCGAGCGCACGGGCGGCACGTAGTCGCGCAGCCGCGCGAGAGCTTCATCGGGCTCGGAGGCCACCACGAGCATGTCGGTGTAGCGCGGGTGGGTGAAGCCGCGGTCGC
Organism: Microbacterium ureisolvens; assembly: GCF_019511645.1. Classification (GTDB taxonomy): domain Bacteria; phylum Actinomycetota; class Actinomycetes; order Actinomycetales; family Microbacteriaceae; genus Microbacterium; species Microbacterium ureisolvens_A. Next base: position 279,056 of record NZ_JAEUAX010000003.1, read on the forward strand.
GCATGTTCGCCACGAACGCGAGCAACGGGTCGAAATAGCCGGCGATGTTGAGCACGGCGACCGGCTTCTCATGGATGCCCAGCTGGGCCCACGTCCACTGCTCGGTCAGCTCCTCGAGCGTCCCCGGACCGCCGGGGAGCGCCAGGAAGGCGTCCGCGCGGTCGGCCATGATCGTCTTGCGCTCATGCATCGTGTCGACGAGCACCAGCTCGCTGATCTCGTGGTGGGCGTCCTCGCGCGCCTGAAGCGCCCGCGGGATCACGCCGGTGACGTGAGCTCCGGCCTGCAGCGCCCCGTCCGCGACAGTGCCCATGAGACCGACGTGCCCGCCGCCGTACACCAGGTTCATACCGGCGCGTCCGATCGCCTCGCCGACCGCTCGGGCCGCCCGCGCGTAGACCGGGTCGCTGCCGGGGGACGAACCGCAGAAGACCGTGATCGTGAAGCGTTCCATGAACCGACGCTAGGTGGCGGGTGTTTCCATGCCGTGACAGCGCGGGAACATCCGCCGATCATCCTCCTGTGCGTCAGCGGGAGGAGGTCGTCATTCCCATGCGGGCGAGCACGATGTTCTCGGCGATCTGGACCAGGTTGTAGAGCAGCAGCGTGACGATCGTGATCAGGGCGACCGACGCCCACAGCTCGTCGAAGCGGGCCGAGGCGCTGAACTTCTGGATCATGCCCCCGATGCCCTGTCCGGTCGAGAGCCACTCGGCGAGCAAGGCACCGGTCACGGCTCCCGGCACCGATACGCGTGCCGCCGCGAACAGCGAGGGCAGCGCGCCCGGCACGTTCACCTTGCGCAGCTGCGTGGGCCGGCCGCCCCCGTACACGTGCACGAGGTCGAGGCTCTCCTTCGACGCGCGGCTGAGACCGAACATGATCGACGCCAGTGCCGGGAAGAGCACCACGATCGAGCCGATGACCGCGACGGATGCCGGAGTCCCCCGTCCCGTGATCAGGATGATGACCGGGGCGATCGCGACCAGCGGCACGGAGCGCAGCAGCAGCGCGAGCGGCATGACGCCCATCTCGACGGATCGCGACAGTGAGAAGGCGAGGGCGAGCACCATCGCCACCACCATGCCCACGACGAAGCCGAGCGCGGCATCGGAGAGAGTCTGCGCCAGAAGCGGCATCATCTCCGCACGGTTCTCGGCGGCTTCGGGCGACGTGAAGAAGAACTCCCACACGTCTGCCGGGCCCTTCGCGACATACGGCGAGATGCCGGTCAGGTTCACCACGGCCCACCACAGGGCGAGCACGATCACGAACGTGAGGAGGGCGTTCAGGAGCGACCGGCCGACCGCCCGTGAGATCGCGGTGGCGCGCTTGGCCGTGTGCGGGGTCGCCTCGAGCGGCATGGCCGCAGGAGCGGTGGCGGTCATGAGGTCACTCCCTTGCCTGACACCCACGGCGTCACCGCGCGTGCGATGAGGCCGACGATCGCGTAGCCGATGAGGGCGACGACCGCCGAGAGCAGGAACACCGCCCACACCCGCGCGGAGTCGAGATCGCCCTGCAGGCGGATCAGCGTGATGCCGACGCCGCGGTCGGTGCCGCCCATGTACTCGCCGAGGATCGCGCCGAGGAACGCGGACGGCACGGCGATCTGAAGGGCGTTGAGGATCGCGGGAAGCGCAGCGATCAGGCGCACCTTGCGCAGCTGCGTGAACCGCGAGCCGCCGTAGACGCGCACGACGTCGAGGCTCGCTCTGTCGGAGGAGCGGAAGCCCAGCAGCGCGCCGACCACGGTCGTGAAGAAGACCGCCAGCGCGGCCAGGAAGATCGCCGTCGCGCTCGGGTCGCCGGCGCGCTTGGCGCCGCCGAGCACGACGATCGCGATGCCGCCGACCGCGACCACCGGCAGGCAGTAGCTGACCACGGCGATCTGCACGACGATCGTCTCGATGCGGGGGAGCAGCAGCACGGTCGCGGCGATGAGCAGTGCGAGCCCGTTGCCCCACGCGTAGCCGATCGCGGCCTCCGTGATCGTCACCTGGAACACCGACCAGTACGCGGCGAGCCCGTCCTGCCAGATGGTCTGGAACACGACGAACGGTGAGGGCACGGGCGTGAACGTCGTTCCCGGCGGCGGGCGGAACACCGTGACCGAGAACAGCCACCACGCGGCGATGAGCGCCGCCGCGCCGATGAGGCCCGCGAGCCAGCCCGGGAGGGCGCGCCCGCGCATCAGGACTCCGCAGCCGCGCGGCCGTCGGCGCCGAAGAGGAGCTCCGAGGCGCGGTCGACGAGCTCATGGAACTCGGGTGAGCGCTGCATGTCGGGCGTGCGGGGGTGCGGCAGGTCGACCTCGATGATCTCCTTGATGCGCCCGGGTCGCGGCGACATCACGGCCACACGGTCCGACAGGAAGATCGCCTCCGAGATGCCGTGCGTCACCAGCAGCGTCGTGGCGGGCTTCTCGGTCCAGATGCGCAGCAGCTCGAGGTTGAGATTCTGGCGCGTCATGTCGTCCAGCGCGCCGAACGGCTCGTCGAGCAGCAGCACCGAGGGCTTCAGCGCCAGCGCGCGGGCGATCGACACGCGCTGCCGCATGCCGCCCGACAGCTGCGCGGGCTTCGCCTTCTCGAAGCCCTTCAGCCCCACGAGCGCGATGAGCTCGTCGATGTAGGCCTTGTCGGGGCGGCGGCCGGCGATCTCGAAGACGAGCCGGATGTTCGTGAGCACGCTGCGCCACGGCAGCAGCGCGTGGTCCTGGAACGCGATGCCCAGCTCGCTGTCGCGACGAAGCTGGGCGGGGGTCTTGCCGTCGACGTAGACCTCGCCGGTGGTGGGCGTCTCGAGGTCGGCGAGGATGCGGAGGATCGTCGACTTGCCGCAGCCCGAAGGGCCGAGCAGCGCCAGGAAGGATCCCTTGTCGGTGTGCAGGTGGGTGTCCTGCAGGGCCGTGACGGACCCGCCGCGGCCGGTCTGGAACGTCTTGCTCAGCCCGTCGATGCGGATGCCGGTGCCCTGCGCGGGAGTCAGGGCCGGCGCCGCCGGCGAGGTCTCCCCCGCCGGCGACGCGGTGGCCGCGGCATCCGTGATATCGGTCTCGGTCATGATGCGGTGCCGATCCTGGACTACGGGAGGTAGTCCTTGAGCTCGGGATTCTCCTCGTAGATCTCGTCGATGATGGTGGTGTCGAAGAGGTCGTCGACTGAGACGTCCCAGCCGGCGGCGGCGAGGGAGGCGACGGTCTGCTCCTTGAGCTCGTCCGAGATCGTGAAGAGGCCGTTGGCCTCGGTCTCCTCCGTCGAGATGAGCAGCTTCTCGGCTTCGAGGCCGAGGGCGGTCTTCTCGGGGTCGAGGGCGCCGAAGACCGCCTCGAGACCCTCCTCCGACTCCGCGGCGGCCTGGTTGTAGTACTGCTCGATGAGGCTCACGGTGTCGTCGGTCGACTCCTTGAAGACGTCCGTCCATCCCTTGATCTCGGCGATGAGGAACGCCTTCAGCAGCTCCTTGTTCTCGGCCAGGTACTGGTCGGTCACGCTGAAGGTCTCGGCGACGTACGGGACGCCGTTCTCGGCGTAGGAGAGGTTGGTGATCTCGTAGCCGGCGAGCTCGACCGTGAGGGCCTCGTTCGTCAGGTACGCCATGAAGCCGTCGACCTCTCCGTTCATGAGCGGCGTCGGGTCGAAGTCGACGGGCACGACGGTGACGTCGGCCGGGTCGATGCCGTTGGCGTTGAGCAGCGCCGCGAACACCGAGGCGTTCGAGTCCTGCACGCCGATCGTCTTGCCGACGAGGTCTTCGGGAGTGGTGATGTTGCCGCCGTCGGCCAGCGAGAGGATCGTGAACGGGTTCTTCTGGAAGGTCGCGCCGATGATCTTCAGCGGCGCGTCCTCTTCCGCGATCGCGGCCCCGAGCGACGCCGCGTCGCTGAGGGCGACCTGCACCGTTCCCGAGAGCAGCTTGGCGACGCCGGTGTCGGGCCCCGAGATGCCGATCACGTCGTCGAAGCCGGCCTCGTCGTAGTAGCCGTTCTCGTACGCGTAGAACTCGCCCGCGAACTCCTCGTTCTTGATCCAGGAGTACTGCACGCTGATCTCGCCGTACGAGGCCGCCTCGCCGCCGTCGCTGGAGCCGGGAGCGGCGGTGCCGCCCGACGCGCAGCCGGCGAAGACGAGAACGGAGGCGAAGACCGCGGCTGCGCCGGCGGCGAGACGGCCGCGCCGCCCCAGGTTGCTGTGTCGTGCCATCGGGTGTGGCTTCCCTTCATGCGGTGTGAGCACGGGTGATGTGATCACGCTGACGCTAGGCCTGGCGCGTTTCAGCCGGTGCGTCAGGGTGTTTCGGCGATGTGACAGGTGGTTCCGGATGCCGCGGACCGCGGCATCCGGTCCCGTCGGAGTCCGTCGGGGTCAGGACTCGTCGACTCCGTGGATCAGTCGCCAGACCCGCTCGCGGGTGAAGGGCTGGTGGAACGGGCGGCGGCCGACAGCGCGCGCGATCGCATTGCCGACGGCGGCGGCCACGGGGTTGTACGGCGATTCGCTCATCGACTTCGCCCCGAACGGCCCGACGGTGTCGGACGTGTCGGCGAAGAGCACCTCGGTGACGGGGATGTCGGCGAACTGGGGCACCCGGTACTGCCGGAACGCGGGGTTGACGACGGCCCCGTCGGGTCCGATCAGCACCTCCTCGTAGAGCGCGCTGCCGAGACCCTGCGCCGCGCCGCCCTCGACCTGGCCGCGCACCTGTGCCGGATTCATGAGGTGCCCGGCGTCGGCCGCCTGCACCGACTGCAGCACCCGCACGATGCCCGTATCGGGTTCGACGGCAACCCGGACGGCATGCACGTTGAACGACAGGCTGCGCTCGTCGCCGTGTTCGCTGCCGCGACCGACGAGGCCCTCGAGGGTCCGCTGCTCCTGGGCGGCAGCATGCACGATCTCCTCGAATGGCACGGTGCGTCGCCCGACCCGCACCCCGTCGCGTGCAAGCTCCGGAACGACGCCCTCGGGTGACCCCGCGACGGCATATGCCGTCGCGAGCATGCGGGCCCGAAGCTCGGTGCACGCGGCGGTCAGTGCTTTGCCCGCGCCGGTGACCCCCGCCGACGCGAACGCGCCGGTGTCGTGGGCGACGAGGTCGGTGTCGGCCGCGCGGAGCACGATGCGCGCGGCCTCGGCCTCGAGCACGGTCGCCGCGATCTGCCGCAGCACCGTGCTCGTCCCGTTGCCGAACTCGGCGGTGCCGGCGGCGACGAGGATGACCCCGTCGGGCCGCAGCGTCGCGACGGTGTGGGCGTGGTGTCCGCCCGGCGCCATGGCGGCGATGAACGACAGCGCCATCCCCTCACCGACCAGCCATCCCTCGGGGGCGGCGACGCCGTTGCCGCGGCGCAGCGCGGCCTGGGCGTCGTCGAGGCACTGGTCGAGTCCGTAGCTGCCCCAGACGAGGTCTTCGTCGTGCTCGTCGCGCACCGTGAGGAGCGGATCTCCCTCGCGCACGGCATTGAGGCGCCGCAGGTCGAACGGGTCGATCCCGAGCTTCTGGGCGAGCATGTCCATGGCGGACTCGACGCCGAGGATCACCTGCCCCAGCCCGTACCCGCGGAACGCCCCCGACGGCACCGTGTTCGTGTACACGACCTCCGCGTCGACGCGCTTGACGGGACTCCGGTAGACGTTGATCGACTCGGCGCACCCGTGGAACATGACGCCGATCCCGTGGTTGCCGTACGCGCCGGTGTCGCTCAGCACGTCGAGCTTCATGGCGGTGAGGACGCCGTCCGCGGTGGCGCCGAGGGTCACCGCCACGCGGAACGGATGCCGCACCGACGCGCGACGGAACTGGTCGGCGCGGGAGAACTCGTACGCGACCCGGCGGCCGGTGCGCAGCACGGCGAGGGCGACGAAGTCTTCGGTGAACATCTCCTGCTTGCCCCCGAACCCGCCCCCGACCCGAGCCGCGAACACGCGGATCCGCTCGCGGGGAAGGTGGAACAGCCGCGACAGCTCGTTGCGTACCAGGAAGGGCACCTGCGTGCTGGAACGCACGACCAGCCGGCCCTCGTCGTCGAGCCACCCGATCGCGCCGTGCGTCTCGAGCTGGGCATGCGACACGCGGCTCGTACGCCACGTGCCCGAGACCGTCACGGCGCTGGCCGCCAGTGCGGCGTCCGCGTCGCCGCCGATGCCGTCGTGCAGCGTCGCGATGACATTGCGGTCGGCCTCGGAGACGCGCTCCTGCGGCGTCCGGTCGGGATGGATCAGGGGCGCCCCCGGCAGGCGCGCCTCCTCCGGATCGAACACCGCGGGGAGCACCTCGTAGGTCACGTCGATCAGCCGGCAGGCGGCATCCGCGATCTCCGCCGTCTCGGCGACGACCGCGGCCACACGCTGGCCGACGAACCGCACCACGTCGTCGAGCAGGCGGGTGTCGTCGGGGTCGTCCTCGCGCAGCTCGTGCCGGGCGGTCGAGTAGAGCCGCGCCGTGACGTTCTCGTGGGTGAAGACGGCGACAACCCCGGGCAGCGCGCGCGCCGCGGTGTCGTCGATGCTCGTGACGCGTGCGTGCGCGTGCGGCGAGCCGACCACGCGCAGCACGAGCGCGCCGTCGAGGTCGGTGTCGAACGTGTACGGCTCGAGGCCCTGCACAACGCGGCGTCCGGGTTCGGGCCGCACCGATGCGCCGACGCGAAGCTCACCGGCGTCGGGAGCCGCCCCGGTCTCGCGCACGGGACCCAGCACCGATTCGAGGGCCTCGCGGATCGGGCGGTACCCCGTGCAGCGGCACAGGTTGCCCTTCATGCGGCGATCGAGGTCGGGGAGGTCGCCGGCGCACAGCGTCGACGCCGTCACGGCCATGCCCGGCGTGCAGAACCCGCATTGGAACCCGAAGTGCTCGATCAGCGCCTCCTGCACGGGGTGCAGCTCGTCGCCGGGCGCGAGGCCGGCCGCCGTCGTCACGTCGACGCCCTCGGCGCGGACGGCCGGCACGATGCAGGAGTGCACGGGCACGCCGTCGATGAGCACCGAGCACGCGCCGCAGTCGCCTGCGTCGCACCCCTTCTTCACCTCGGTGCGCCCGCTCTCGCGCAGGAGCGTCCGCAGGCACTGGCCGGGCCGCGGCTCCACCTCGATCGGCTCGCCGTTGACGTGCAGCTTCACGCGGTCTCCTCCCCGTCGAAGAGATCGCGGCGGATCCGCTCGCCGAGCACCACGCTGACACCGCGCCGCCAGTCGGCGGCGCCGAGCGGGTCGGAGTAGTAGCCCGCGGCGCCTGAGATCGCGGCGGCGAGGGCCGCGGCATCCGGGATCCCCTCGAAGCGGAAGACCGACGGTCGCTCTGTCGCTGCGGTCACCACGATGACGCAGGAGCCGTCCTCATCGAGCCGCCCCGACACGACGGCTCCCGATCGGCCGTGCTCGGCGAGCGCGATCTTGTGCAGCGCCGCGCGAGCCCGCAGCGCGGCGTCCGGCAGGTCGATCGCCCGCAGCACGTCACCCTGCCCGAGCGCGTTCTCGCCGTTGGCGGTGACCAGTTCGGCCACCGCGATCCGGTACGCCGACCCGTCGGCCCGCCACACCTCGGCGATGCCGTCGAGCGTCACGACGAGGGCCGTCATCGACCCGGCGGCGAAGGCACGGCAGACGTTGCCGCCGACCGTGGCGGTGTTCCATACCTTGAACGAGGCGAGCAGCGCGTTGGCCGCGTGGGGAATGACGGATGCTGCCGCCCACCCCTCCGGCACACGCAGGCCGCCACGGCCACCGGCCCATGCCACGAGCTCCGCGATCGTGCAGGTCGCGCCGATCCGCAGGCCCGCGGCGGTGATCTCGAGCGCCGGCCACCCCATCGACGTGAGGTCGACGAACCCCGTCGTGCCGGGCTGCGGCTCGCTCATGAGCCATGTGCCGCCGGCGATGAAGGTCTCGCCCGGAGCGAGCACGAGGTCGTCGCGCGTGCGCGCCCGCCGGAACGAGGTGATGGAGGTGATGTCCACGTGTGCCTCGTCAGAGCCGCTCGGCAAGGGCGACGGATGCCGCGGCCACCGCGCGCGCGAGACGGTCTTCGTCGGCGGTGACCAGGGTCGCGTTCTCGACGACGGCGCGGCCGCCGACGTACAGCCGCTTCAGGGGCGGAAGGGCGCCCAGGCCGAGGGCGGCGACCGGGTCGAGGATGCCCGCGTGCTCGACCCGGTCGACCTGCCACACCGCGATGTCGGCGAGCTTGCCGGGCTCGAGCGATCCGATCTCCTGCTCCCGGCCGAGCACCCGGGCGCCGCCCATCGTGGCCATGCGCAGGCCGTCGCGCACGCTCATCGAGTCCGACCCGGTGCGCAGGCGCCCCATGAGCACCGCCTCCCGGATCTCGACGCCCAGCTGCCCCGACTCGTTGGACGCGGCGCCGTCCACCCCGAGCCCCACCGGTGCCCCGGCATCCAGCAGCGCTCGCACCGGAGCGATCCCCGCCGCCAGCCGCCCGTTCGACGAGGGGCAGTGCGCGACGCCGGTGCCCGTCGCCGCGTAGCGCGCGATCGACGGGGCGTCCAGGTGCACCGCGTGCGCCATCCACACGTCGTCACCCAGCCACCCGAGGTCTTCGAGGTACTGCGTCGGGGTGCGGCCGAAGTGCTCGGCGCAGTACGCGTCCTCCTCGACCGTCTCCGAGGCGTGGGTGTGCAGGCGCACCCCCAGCGATCGGGCCATCGTCGCGGATTCGCGCAGGAGGTCGGCGGTGACCGAGAACGGCGAGCACGGGGCGATCGCGATGCGCACCATCGCGTCGGTCGACGGGTCGTGATAGCGCTCGACCGCCTCCTGCGACGCCGCGAGCGCAGCATCCGTCGTCTCGACCGCCGAGTCCGGCGGCAGCCCGCCCTGCGAGGCGCCCAGGTCCATCGACCCGCGCGTCGCGTGCAGCCGGACGCCCACGGTCGAGGCGGCGTCGACGATCGCGCCGACGATGTCGCCGGATCCCCTCGGGAAGACGTAGTGGTGGTCGCCGACGGTCGTGCAGCCCGACCGCGCGAGCACGGCCATCGCGCCGGCGGCCCCCACGCCCGTGAGGTCGGCGTCGATGCGCGACCACAGCGGATACAGCGCCGTGAGCCAATCGAACAGGATCGCATCCTGCGCGTAGCCGCGCGTGAGCCACTGGTACAGGTGGTGGTGGGTGTTGATGAGGCCCGGGGTGACGAGGCAGCCGCGCGCATCGACGATGTCGGCCCCGTCGCGCAGCGCGGGGTCCGCCGGGCCCGCTCCGACGGCGGCGATGCGTGCGCCCTCGATCACGACATGGCCGTCGTGGTGCTCCGTCCCCGCGGTGTCGACCGTGGCGATGTGCGCGTGCTCGATGATGGTGCGGGTCATGAGGCTCCTGTCGCTCCGGCGGGGAAAGGGACGATGGATGCTGCGCACGAACGCGCGGCGACCTCGACGGGGGCCGCGGGTGAGGCGTCGACATCAGGGGCGGCCGGAGGGGCACCGGTGGACGCACGCCTGTGGAGCGGGCCCGACCGTTCCCGCAGCGCCGCCCCGCTTCCGCCGTGGCGCGCCGCGATGATCTCGGCGAGCACCGACACCGCGGTCTCCTCCGGAGTGGAACCGCCGAGGTCCAGCCCGAGCGGCGCGTGCAGGCGGGCCAGGTCGTCCTCGGGAACGCCCCGCTCCCGCAGCAGCTCGTCGCGGCGGGCGACGGTCGCCCGCGCCCCCATCGCACCGACGAAGCCGACGGGCAGCGCGAGCGCGGCCTCGAGCGACGGCACGTCGACGCGCTCGTCGTGGGTCAGGACGCAGATCGCGCTGCGGGTGTCGAGCGCCTCAGGTTCGAGTCCGGCGAGGTAGACCTGAGGGAGCTCGGCCACGAGCCGCACCGCGTCGGGGAAGCGTTCGCGCGTCACGAGCGTCGGCCACACATCGCACACCTCGACCGCGAAGCCGGCCGCCGTCGCCACACGGCAGAGTGCCGCAGCGTGCTCGCCCGCGCCGAGCAGGAGGAGCCGCGGGCGCGGTGCCGACGAGATCGCGAGCACGTCGTGCCCCCCGCATGCGCCGGGCAGCACGAGCGAGTCGCGCGCCCCGATCGCCGGAGCCAGGGTGTCGGCGGCCACCGCGAGGCGCAGCATCCGTTCGTCCATCGCCTGCCCCGCGGACGCGCCCGACAGAACGATCCCGATCGTCACGCCGCGCCCGGCGGCGGCGGCTTCGAGGAATCGGATGACGTGGTCCTCCGCAGACACCGGGTAGGCGATGACGTCGACGCTTCCGCCGCACGCGAGCCCGGCGGCGTGGGCGGCGTCGTCCGAGAACCCCAGGCGCGCGGCCTGCGGGCGCCCGGTGAGGCGGGCGTGGTGGGCGAGCAGCACGGCGTCGCCCTCGACACACCCGCCCGAGATCGATCCGATCACGCGCCCGTCGGCGGTCACCGCCATCGTCGCGCCTGGGCCCCGCGGCGCGCTGCGCGCCACCCGGGTGACGGTGACCGCCGCGACCGGGACGCCGCTCGCGAGCAGCGGCAACAGATCGCGGGCGAGCTCGAGCATGGCGTCACGCTAGGCGGGCGATGTTTCGCGCGGGCTACGCTCAGGAAACGCCCCGCGCTCCGCGGGCCCGGGCGACAGGGGGTGAGCCGGATGCGAGTGTGCGGCATCGTGCTCGCGGCGGGGGCCGGGTCGCGTTTCGGCTTCCCCAAGGGGCTGGCCCGCACGCCCGGGGGAACCCCGTGGGTCGCGCGGGCGACCGCCATGCTGCGCACGGCAGGGTGCGACGACGTCGTCGTGGTGGTCGGCGCGAGGGGGCGCGAGGTGGCGCGGCTCGCCCCCGCCGACGCGCGAGTGGTCGTCGCCGACGACTGGGCCGTCGGTCTGTCGGCGGCACTGCGCGCGGGGCTCGGCGCGGCGGGCGAGGCCGATGTCGCGGTCGTCACGCCGGTGGATACTCCGGATGCTGCGCCCCAGGCGGTCGCGCGGGTGCTCGGCGCGCTCGGGCCGGCGCCGCGGGACGGCCTCGCCCAGGCGGTGTACGGCGGGCGTCCGGGGCACCCGGTCGCGATCGGTGCGAGCCACCTGCCCGGGCTGATCGCCGACGTCACGGGCGACCGCGGTGCGCGCGCGTACCTGGAGCGCCACGGTGCCGCGGAGGTCGAGTGCGCCGACCTGTGGTCGGGCGCCGACATCGATGCTCCATGACAGCGGGCGCCGACCGCGTGCGGACCGGGCCTTCTGCGGCGCTCAGCGGCGTCCGTGCGCGAGTGTCAGCCGCCGAGGACGACGTTGATCGGCGCCTCGCCCGCGGCCAGGCGCTCGATCTGCGTGCGCACGAGCTTCGCCACTCGCGGCCGCATCGCGCTCGATGCACCGCCGACATGCGGGGCGATGAGCACGCCCGGCAGGGCCCAGAGGGGATGCCCCTCGGGGAGCGGTTCCGGTTCGGTCACATCCAGTGCCGCGCGGATGCGGCCGCGACGGACGTGATCGACGAGGGCATCGGTGTCCACGATCGTGCCGCGACCGACGTTGATGATGAGAGCGCCGTCCGGAAGCGCCGCCAGGAAAGCGTCGTCGACGAGTCCCTGGGTGGCCTCGCCGCCCGGCAGGGTCACGATCACGATCTCGGCGTGGGGGAGCAGCTCCGGCAGCTCGTCGATGCCGTGGACCGCCACGCCGTCCTCGTCGCGGGCGCGCGATGCGACCGGAGTGAGCTCCACCTCGAAGGGTGCGAGCCGCGCGGCCACCGCCTTGCCGACCCCGCCGTAGCCGAGGAGCAGGACCCGCCGGTCGGCGAGACTCTGCGCGAAGACCGGAGCCCAGCGGCCGGCCGCGGTGTCGACCGCGAACGCGTCGATGTGCCGCTGCGCCGCGATGGCGAGTCCCACCGCGAGTTCGGCCGTCGACGTCTCGTGCACCGACGCGGCGTTGGCGAACACCAGCCCCTTCGGCAGCATGTCGGCGACGCCGTCGTACCCGATCGACTGGCCCTGCACGAGCCCGACCTCGACGCCCTCGAGACGCTCGAGCACACGCGCCATCGACATGTAGGGCGGCACCACGATGTCGAACCGGTCACGCGGGGCGGCAGCATCCATCGGCCACACCACCAGTTCGACGCCGTCGGGCAGGGCTCCGAGATCCGCGGCGAGCTGCTCGGTGGGGACGCTGACGACGATATTCCGGGTGTCTGTGCTCACCCGCTCCAGGCTACCGGCGCGGTGCGGAGTCGGCAGCGCCTCGCGGCGCTACGCTCGCGTCGAGCGGCGACCGCGACCCGTGCGGCGCGCGGGAGGAGGCGGACGTGGTTCCCGAGATCAACTACTGGGCGGTGCTGATCGCCACGGCGTCGAGCATGGTCGTCGGCTCGATCTGGTACACGCCGAAGGTGTTCGGCACCCGATGGGCGAAGCTCGCGAACGTCGACATGAACCGGCCCGGCGCCAGCGCCGTGGTGCCGATCGTGGTCACCGTGATCGTCAGCTTCGTGACCGCGTGGGTGCTGGCCGGCGCCGCGTCGATCGCGTGGCACTTCTACGGCGGCAGCTACCTGTGGGCCGCGCTGCTGACCGGCGTGATCCTGTGGGCGGGCTTCACGGCGGCCCGCTTCATCACCCACGACGCCTTCGAGGGGCGGCCGTCCTCGCTCACCGTGCTCAACATCTCGCACGAACTCGTGACGATCGTGGTGATGGCGCTCATCATCGGCGTGTGGCCGCCGGCCGGGACCGTCTGACCGGTCGGATGCCGCGGGCTCAGGCCGCGGCGCCCACCACGGCGGCGATGGCCGACGTGAAGAACGACAGGCCGTCGACGCCCGACCGCATCGCGGCGGCGGTGTCGGGGCCGAAGCCGGGCTCGACGGCGTGCTCGGGGTGCGGCATGAGACCGACCACGTTGCCGCGCTCGTTGGTGATGCCGGCGATGTCGCGCAGCGACCCGTTGGGGTTCACGCCGAGGTAGCGGAAGGCGACGAGACCCTCGCCCTCGAGGCGGTCGAGCTCGGACTCCGAGGCGATGTAGCCGCCGTCCGCATTCTTCAACGGGATCACGATCTCCTGGCCGGAGGCGAAATCGCTCGTCCAGGCGGTGTCGTTGTTCTCGACGCGCAGCTTCTGGTCGCGGCGGATGAACTGCTGGTGCGCATTGCGGATCAGTCCGCCCGGCAGCAGGTGCGCCTCGACCAGCATCTGGAAGCCGTTGCAGATGCCGAGGACCGGCATGCCCTTGGCCGCGGCATCCTTCACCTCCGCCATGATCGGCGCGAGGGCCGCGATCGCTCCGGCGCGCAGGTAGTCGCCGTAGCTGAAGCCGCCGGGGAGGACCAGCGCGTCGACGCCGTCGAGGTCGTGCGAGCCGTGCCACAGGGCGACGGGCTCGCCGCCGGCGATCTCGATCGCGCGCTGCGCGTCGCGGTCGTCGAGCGAACCGGGGAAGGTGATGACGCCGATGCGGGCGGTCATTGCACGACCTCGATGCCGACGACGTCCTCGATCACGGAGTTGGAGAGGATCTCGTCGGCGATGCGCTGGGCCTCGGCGAGCACCTCGTCGGTGACCTCGCCGTCGACCGTGAGCTCGAACCGCTTGCCGATGCGGACACCTGAGAAGTCGGAGACGCCGAGACGGGCGAATGCGCCGGAGACGGCCTTCCCCTGCGGGTCCAGAAGCTCGGCCTTGGGCATGACGTCGACGACGATGGTGGGCATGTGACAGCTCCGGATGTCGCGGGCAGGGGTCGCCTCCAGTCTACGGTCCCGCGCGCACGGCGTTTCTCCGGCGGCCGGAAACCGCCGTGACACAACCGTGATCAATCCGTGGGAGCGCTCCCTTGACTTCGTGGGAGCGATCCCATAGCGTTGCGTCTCGATCGATGGGAACGCTCCCACGACCACCACCCGGCACGGTTCCCTCCGCGCCGGTCCTGCAACACACACGACCCTGACAACACAAAGGAGTGACAGTGAACGCACGCGCCTTCCGCAGAAGCGCCGTGGCAATCGCCGCATTCTCGGCTTCGGCCATCGTCCTGGCCGGCTGCGCCGGCGGCAGCGGAGACGAGGCCGGTGGCGAAGACGGCCAGATCACGCTGACCCTGGCCACGTTCAACGACTTCGGGTACGACGACGAACTCCTCCAGGAGTACATGGACGAGAACCCGAACATCAAGATCGTCCACAACAAGGCCGCCATCACCGACGACGCCCGCACGAACTTCTTCGCGAAGCTCGGCAAGGAGGGCCTCGCCGACATCGAGGCGGTCGAGGTCGACTGGTTCGCCGAGGCGATGCAGTACTCCGACCTGCTCGCCGAGGTGCCCGACAGCGCCAAGGGTCGCTGGGTGGAGTGGAAGGAAGCCGCCGCGACCGACGCCGACGGGCGTCTCGTCGGCTTCGGCACCGACATCGGCCCGCAGGCCGTCTGCTACCGCGCCGACCTGTTCGCCGCCGCCGGCCTGCCATCGACGCCCGACGAGGTCGCATCGGCCATCGACGGCGACTGGAACACGTTCTTCGACCTGGCCGACCAGTACAAGGCTGCGACCGGCAAGCCGATGCTCGACTCCGCGAACTCCGCGTTCCAGGGCATCGTCAACCAGATCGAGTTCCCGTACGACGAGCCCGACGGCACCGTCGTCGCGACCAGCAACCCCGATCTCGAGGCCGCCTACAACCTCGTCGTCGAGCGCGGCATCCCGAACTCCGCCTACTCGAGCCAGTGGTCGGACGACTGGAACGCGTCGATGGCCAACGGCGAGTTCGCCGCGATGCTGTGCCCGCCGTGGATGCTCGGCATCATCTCGGGCAACGCGCCCGAGGTCACCGGCTGGGAGATCGCGAACGCGTTCCCGAACGGCGGCGGCAACTGGGGCGGCTCGTACCTGACCGTTCCCGCCAACGGCAAGAACGTCGAGGAGGCCCTCGCCCTCGCCGACTGGCTGACGGCTCCGGAGCAGCAGGAGAAGACGTTCGTGAACGTCGGTGCCTACCCGAGCGCGCTGGAGGCGCAGAGCGCGTCGTCGATCACCGAATCGACCAACGAGTACTTCGCCGACGCGCCCACGGGCACGATCTTCGCGGACCGCTCCGAGGCCATCACCGTCACCCCGTACAAGAGCGCGGACTACTTCAAGTACAACTCCGCGATCCAGGACGCCATCACGCGAGTCTTCGACGGTGTCGAGGACGCGGAGACGTCGTGGAACACGTACGTCGCCGAGGTCGAGGCCTTCTGATAGGCCGACACTGACGACCGCGTCCGTTCGCACGGACGAGGTCTGACAGCAGATGCGGAGTGCGTGCGGGTCCCCCGGTCCGCACGCACTCCGCCTCAACGCCCACCCTCGACAACCGAATCGGAGCCACCGGTGACCACCACCGCCACCCGCACCACGGAATCCGGGCCGGCCGATCGGCCCGATCCGCGCCGCGAGCCGCGCGTCCTCTCCTTCTCCCACAAGCTGAGCCGCTGGGACCTGAAGGTCTCGCCCTACCTCTACATCTCGCCGTTCTTCATCCTGTTCGCGATCGTCGGACTCTTCCCGATCGTCTACACGGCGGTGATCTCGTTCCAGGAGTGGGACCTGGTCCGAAACTCCGGCACCTTCGTCGGCTTCGACCAGTACATCTGGATCCTGTCGCAGGCGGACTTCTGGATCGCGCTGCGCAACACCTTCAGCATCTTCCTGCTCTCGTCGGTGCCCCAGCTCATCCTCGCGATGTTCATCGCCGCGATGCTCGACAAGAACATCCGGTCCAAGACCTTCTGGCGCATGAGCGTCCTGCTCCCGTACGTCATGGCCCCGGTGGCCGTCGCGCTGATCTTCAGCAACATGTTCGGCGACAACCACGGTCTCGTGAACAACATCCTCACCAGCATCGGCCTCGAGCCCATCCAGTGGCACAAGGACCCGTTCTGGAGCCACGTCGCCATCGCCACGATGGTCAACTTCCGCTGGACCGGCTACAACGCGCTCATCCTGCTGGCTGCGATGCAGGCCGTGCCGCGCGAGTACTACGAGGCCGCCACCGTCGACGGCGCGAACGCCTTCCGCCAGTTCTGGAGCATCACGCTCCCCTCGCTGAAGCCCACCCTGATCTTCGTCATCATCACGTCGACGATCGGCGGCCTGCAGATCTTCGACGAGCCGCGCATGTTCGATCAGACCGGTCGCGGCGGCGCCGCCGGGCAGTGGCTGACGATCACGCTGTACCTGTACAACATCGGCTGGGGCGAGTTCAACTTCGGCCGCGCCGCAGCGCTCGCGTGGATCCTCTTCATCATCATCCTGGCGATCGGCCTCATCAACCTCGCCATCACCCGTGCCCTCGTGCGCGACGAAGGCGGCCGCGGCGTCATCCAGCGAGGCCGCCGCCGGAAGGGAGCCCAGCAGTGAGCGCCATCAGCACCCCGCCTCTCGCGGTGGTCGAGGAGAACCTCCCCCACGCGCGGCGCAGCCGTAAGACCACGAAGATCCGCGGCGTGCGCGCCGGATTCTGGGTGTATGTCGGTCTCGGGGTCGTCGTGGCCTCGGCGATCTTCCCCTACTACTGGTCGTTCCTGATCGGCTCGGGGGATGCCTCGACCATCAACGACCCCGACATGTCGTGGCTGCCCGGCGGCAACTTCATCGACAACGCCCTGAAGGTCGTCAACGACCCGGCCGTCAACTTCTGGCAGGCGCTGTGGAACTCGATCTTCAGCTCCACCGTGATCGCAGCATCCGTGGTGCTGTTCTCCACCCTCGCCGGCTGGGCCTTCGCGAAGCTCCGCTTCCCCGGGGGCAAGTGGCTGCTGGCCTTCGTGGTCGCGACCATGGCGGTGCCCATGCAGCTCGGCGTCGTGCCGCTGTACCTGCTCTTCTCCGACCTGGGCTGGACCGGGCAGATCGGCGCGATCATCATCCCGGCGCTCACCAGCGCGTTCGGCGTGTTCTGGATGACGCAGTACCTGTCGCAGACCGTGCCGGACGAGCTCATCGAGGCGGCGCGCGTCGACGGGGCGAACATGCTCCGTACGTTCTGGACCGTCGGCGTGCCCGCCGCGCGCCCCGCGGCCTCGATGCTGTTCCTGTTCACCTTCGTCGGCGCGTGGAACCAGTTCTTCTGGCCCTTCATCGTGCTCGACCGGCAGAGCCCGACCCTGCCGGTGGCCCTCTCGCTCCTGCAGTCGAACTACTTCGTCGACTACTCGATCGTCCTCGCCGGCGTGCTCCTGGCCACCATTCCGCTGCTCATCGTCTTCGCCTTCACCGGCAGGCAGCTGGTCAGCGGCATCATGGCCGGCGCCGTCAAGGGCTAGGCCCCTTCTCCACCCTTCGGCATCCTGACACCGACGTTCCCCGAGAGGATCATTGACCTCATGACGACCGCGATCCCTCGCGCCTTCCCCCAGGACTTCCTGTTCGGCGCCGCGACCGCCGCCTTCCAGATCGAGGGCGCCGCCCACGAGGACGGCCGCCGCGACTCCATCTGGGACGCCTTCTGCCGCGTGCCGGGCGCCGTCATCAACGCCGACAACGGCGACGTGGCGTGCGATCACTATCACCGCTACGGCGCAGACGTCGCACTGATGAAGGAGCTGGGCCTTCAGACCTACCGCTTCTCGACGTCGTGGTCGCGCGTTCGGCCCGACGGCGGCGCGGTCAACCTGAAGGGCGTCGACTTCTACAAGAGGCTGGTGGACGAGCTGCTCGGGGCGGACATCCTGCCCTGGCTGACGCTCTATCACTGGGACCTTCCGCAGGCGCTCCAGGAGAAGGGCGGCTGGGCGAACCGCGACACCGCGGACCTGTTCACCGAGTACGCGCTGACGATGCACGATGCGCTGGGCGACCGCGTGAACGTGTGGACGACGCTCAACGAGCCGTGGTGCTCGTCGTTCCTCAGCTACACCGCGGGCCTTCACGCCCCGGGGCACTACAGCGTCGAGGAGGGCGTCCTCGCCGCGCATCACCTGCTGCTCGGCCACGGCCAGGCGGTGCGCGAGCTGCGGGCACGCGACGAGTCGCTCAGGCTCGGCATCACGCTGAACCTCACGGTCGCCGAGCCGGTCGACGAGAGCGACCCGGCCGACGTCGACGCCGCGCGCCGCATCGACGGCCAGTTCAACCGCTGGTTCCTCGACCCGATCTTCCGCGCGCAGTACCCGGTCGACATCGTGGAAGACATCCGCGAGGTGGATGCTGGGGCCATCGCAGCGTGGGAGGCCGCGGTGCGGCCGGGCGACCTCGAGGCCATCGCGACGCCCATCGACACGCTCGGCGTGAACTACTACCACGGCGAGTACGTGGGCGGCCACGAGCCGGTGAACCCGCCGATCGGCGGCGACGCGCCGACCGACCGCCCCGGTCGTTCGCCGTTCCCGTCCCACGAGGGCATCTACTGGCACGAACGGGGACTGCCGCGCACGCCGATGCACTGGGAGGTGCAGCCGGAAGGGCTCACCACGCTCCTCGAGCGGGTGTGGGACGAGTACGCGCAGCCGGCCGGCACGGTCCTCTACGTCACCGAGAACGGCGCCGCGTACGACGACGAGCTCGTCGTCGAGGGCGACGTGAAGCGCGTCCACGACGCCGACCGGGTCGAGTTCCTGCGCGGCCATCTCGGCGCGATCCTCGACGCGGCCGAGGCCGGCGTCGACGTGCGCGGGTACTTCTACTGGTCGCTGCTCGACAACTTCGAGTGGGCGTGGGGGTACGAGAAGCGGTTCGGGATCGTGCGCGTGGATTACGACACCCAGGAGCGCACGCCGAAGGACAGTGCGCTCGAGTACAGCCGCATCATCGGCGCCCGGGCGATCGACCTGGAGTCCGCGCGCGCGGCGACCGTCGCGTCGTAGCACAGCACCGCGGGCGGTCGCGGCGCAGTAGCATCCGGGGAGGAGGGGACAGGAATGAGCACCGATGCCATGCGGCAGACCCATCGGGGAGCCGGCAGCGCGCACGCCGTGACGATCGAAGAGGTCGCCGCGGCCGCGGGGGTCTCGCGCTCGACGGTGTCCCGCGTCGTCAACGGCTCGACCGCCGTGAGTCCCGAAGCCCTGGAGTCGGTGACGCGCGCGATCAACGAGCTGAACTACGTGCCCAACCGGGCCGCCCGGTCGCTCGCGAGCCAGAAGACGCACGCCATCGCCCTGATCGTGCCTGAGGACACCACGCGGTTCTTCGGCGACCCGTTCTTCGCGGCGATCGTGTCGGGCATCAACTCCCGCCTCAGCCGCTCGGACTACGTGCTCAACCTGTTCATCGCCAGCGACGACCCGGGCGACAAGACGACGAGCTACGTGCGCTCGGGTGCCGTGGACGGCGCCATCGTGGTCTCGCACCACACCAGCGACACGTTCATCGACCGCATCGCCAGCGTCGTGCCGGTCGTCTACGGCGGCCGCCCGGTGCGCGAGCGGGAGCGCGACTACTACGTCGACGTCGACAACGTGCGCGGGGCGTACGACGCCACGGTGTTCCTGATCGAGAGCGGGCGGCGCCGCATCGCGACGATCACCGGCCCGCGCGACATGCCCGCCGGCGTCGACCGTCTGCAGGGGTACCGCGATGCGCTCGCCGCGTGGGACCTCGACGAGATCGCGGTCGAGGACGGCAACTTCACCGCCGACGGAGGCGCCGAGGCGATGCGCCGGGTGCTCGCCACCGGAGCGCGGCCCGATGCGGTCTTCGTCGCCAGCGATCTCATGGCGCGCGGCGTGCTGACGGTGCTCGCGGCCGAGGGGCTGCGTGTTCCCGAGGACGTCGCGATCATCGGCTTCGATGACTCACCGGTGGCCACGTCCGTCATCCCGCCGCTGACGACGATGCGCCAGCCGTCGTTCGCGCAGGGGGAGCGCATGGCCACGGTGCTGCTCGACCTCCTCGCGGGGCGGCATCCGCGCCACGTCACCATCCTCGAGACGGAGCTCGTGGTCCGCGATTCGGTCTGAGCCCACCGCCCTGCGGCGTGCCCTCGCCCACCTGCTCGCTCGACGACGTGTGCCCCGCGGCCGGTGCCCTCCGAACGGCCTCCTTGTTCGTAATTCAGGACCGATGGCGCCCGGGCGCCATCGGGAGGCGCTTTCGGCGGATCCATCCTGAGTTGCGCACCGGGTCGGGCGGTGTTCTGCTCTCCGGGTGGTGGATGGGCGCCTGTGCCAGGGCGGGAGACGCCGGGGGAAGCGCCGGTGGGTCGGCCGCGGCTCAGCCGCGGCCGGGAACCGTCGCGTGGAGAAGGTTGCGCCAGGGGTCGTCGAACGAGAGCGTGCGGCCGTCATCGCGCACCTCGAGGCCGTGGTGTCGCAGACGCTCGGCGAGCTCGCCGAGGGAGTCGGCGTCGGGCAGCGCCAGGTCGACCAGGCCGAGGCCGAGCGCCGGCATCCGTGGTCCTGCGCCGCGCGAGTTCCACACGTTCATCGCCATGTGGTGGTGGTACCCGCCGGCGCTCACGAACAGCGCCTGGTCGCCCATCGCCGCCGTCTGGTCGAAGCCGAGCGCGTGGACGTAGAACGCCCTGGCGCTCGCGACGTCGCCGACCGACAGGTGCACGTGGCCGACGGATGCCGCGTCCTGCACGGTCCCGCCGCTCGCGGCCCGTTCGGTGAGGTGCTCGCGGAGGAAGCCGTTGGGGTCGAGGTACAGGGTGGCCATCTCGACGCTGCCGTGGGTCCACGACCACTCGGTGCGAGCGCGATCCCAGTACAGCTCGACGCCGTTGCCCTCGGGATCCGTGAGGTAGAAGGCCTGGCTGACCAGGTGGTCCGCCGATCCGGTGAAGGTGTGGGGCGCGCGTTGGGCGACGCTGTAGAGCGCGGCCGCGAGGGCCTCCTGCGTCTCGAACAGGATCGCGGTGTGGAAGAGTCCGGCCGCGCCGGGGCTCGCGTGGCGCAGGGCGGGCTCGTGCTTCAGGACGACGACCGGGCGGCCCGCGCGGCCGAGCACGACCTCGTCGCCCTCGGCCGACAGCACCTGGAGGGTGATGACGTCGCGGTAGAACGCGGTCATGCCGTCCAGGTCGCCGACGAGGAGCGTGACCGCCCCCATCGAGGTGTCGGCGGCGAGGCGGTCCGGGTGCGTGATCTCATTCACGTGTAGCTACAACCATTTGCCCGCAGCATCCATTCCCCCTCATTTGCGCGAAGGAGGGGAATGGATGCTGCGGCCCGGCGCCTACTTGACCTGCGAGCCCTGCGGGTCGCCGCCGAGCTGGCCGACCGCGGGAAGCGGGCCGCCGTCGTCGGCGCCGGTCCTGCGCCAGCGCGCGATGGCATTGCCGACGTGGTAGATCAGCAGCGCCGCGGCCGCGCCGATGACGATCGCACCGAGCTGGAAGTCGCCCCACACCATCGTGAAGCCCGCGATCGCGATCACGAGCGAGACGGCGGCGGTGTACTGGTTCACCGGGCGCGAGAAGTCCACGCGGTTGTCGACCCAGATCTTGATGCCGATGATGCCGATGAGGCCGTACAGGGCGGTCGTGACGCCACCGAGCACGCCGGCGGGGATCGAGTTGAACACCGCGCCCACGACGGGCGACAGCGACAGCAGGATCGCGAAGGCGCCTGCGACCCAGTATGCGGCCGTCGAGTACACCCGCGTCGCGGCCATGACGCCGATGTTCTCGCCGTACGTCGTCGTGCCGGAGCCGCCGAACGTGCCCGCGAGCACCGTCGCCGCGCCGTCGGCGATGAGCGCGCGGCCGGTGTAACGGTTGACGGATGCCTCGGTCATCGTCGCGACGCCCCGCACGTGTCCGACGTTCTCGGCGATGAGCACGAGCACGACCGGCAGGAACATCGCGATCACGCTCCACGTCCCGGGGTTGCCGAAAGTCGGGAAGTGGAAGGTCGGGAGGCCTACCCACTGCCCGTTCGCGATGAGCTCGTTCACGGCGTCGAAGTCCACCTCGCCCCGCAGGAGCGCCACGACGTAACCCACGATCACGCCGAGGAAGATCGAGATGCGACCGAGGAACCCGCGGAACAGCACGCTGCCGAGGATCACGGCCACGAGGGTGATGGTCGCGGTGATCGGCGCCTGCTGGAAGTTCTGCCACGCGACCGGCGCGAGGTTGAAGCCGATGAGCGCGACGATGGCGCCGGCGACCACCGGCGGCATGAGCCTCTCGATCCAGCCGAGGCCGGCGAACTGCACGATGAAGCCGACGGCGGCGAGGAGCACGCCGACCGCGACGATGCCGGCGAGGGCCGACCCCATGCCCTGCGATGCCGTGGCGGCGGTGACCGGTGCGATGAAGGCGAACGACGAGCCGAGGTAGCTGGGCAGGCGGTTCTTCGTGATGAGCAGGAACAAGAGCGTCCCGACACCGGAGAAGAGCAGCGTGGTCGAGACGGGGAACCCCGTCAGCACCGGCACGAGGAACGTGGCCCCGAACATCGCGATGACGTGCTGCGCGCCGATGGCGACGGTTGCCGGCCAGTTCAGCCGCTCGTCGGGCTTCACGACCTTCCCGGGCTCGACGGTCCGGCCGTTGCCGTGAATGGTCCACAGAGGCATGCGCGCTCCTTAGCGCTCAGGTGATGGTGCGAGGATCACCCTAGCGGCGCGGCGAGCCGGGGGATCTTCTCCGAGACCGAGGGCGATGTCCCCGGTCTCAGCCGGAAGCCCCTGTGTCACGAGCGGGGGAGGGATGCCGCGGCCGTGGGCGTGGCGGTTGCCTCGGCGACGCAGCATCCGAAAGGCTGAACAGGGCCCGGAGCGCACCGGGCGCCTTGAGGCCGAACCGGTGGAGAGACGTGACCGACCCAGCGACACCGCCGATCCTGTCCGCCGATGCGGGCGACGTCGCCGCGGTCGAGCTGCGCGGACTCCACAAGCGCTTCGGCGACAAGCTCGCGGTCGTCGACCTCACCCTCCGCGTGCCCGTCGGCTCGTTCTACGGGCTGGTCGGCCCGAACGGCGCCGGCAAGACGACCACGCTGTCGATGGCGACGGGGCTTCTCATGCCGGACGCCGGCCAGGCCCTCGTGCACGGGGTCGACGTGTGGCGCGAGCCCGTGAGGGCGAAGGCGATGGTCGGCAATCTCGCCGACGGCGTCAAGCTGTTCGACCGCCTCACCGGCGAGCAGCTCGTCACCTACAACGGGCTGCTGTTCGGTCTGCCGCACGACGAGATCGCCCAGCGCACGGCGGACCTGCTCTCGCTGATGGACATGACGGATGCTGCGGGCACGATGGTCGTCGACTACTCGGCCGGAATGACCAAGAAGATCGCGCTGGCGTGCGCCCTCGTCCACGCACCCCGGCTGCTCGTGCTCGACGAGCCGTTCGAGTCGGTCGACCCGGTGTCGGCGGCGAACATCGAGGACATCCTCGCCGGGTACGTCGCCGGCGGCGGCACCGTCATCGTCTCGAGTCACTCGATGGATCTCGTCCAGCGCATGTGCGACCACGTCGCGATCGTCGCCGCGGGCCGCCTCCTCGTGGCCGGCACCGTCGACGACGTGCGCGCGGGTGAGTCCCTGCAGGACCGCTTCGTCGATCTCGTCGGCGGCCGCCGTCACACCGAGGGACCGGAATGGTTGCGACGCTCCTGAGGCTGCGGTTCCGGGTCCTCGGCAATCAGCTCGCGCGCAGCCCGTGGCAGCTGGTCGGGTTCATCCTCGGCGCGCTGTACGGCGCGGTGATCCTGATGGGGATCATCGCCGGTCTCGTGCTGCTGGGATTCACGGACGTCCGCCTCGCCGGAATCGTCATCGTCGGCGCGGGATCGGTCGTGACCCTGGGGTGGGCGCTCATCCCCCTCGTGGCGTTCGGTGTCGACACGACGCTCGACCCCGACCGCCTCGTCGTGTTCCCCATGACCACCTCGCGGATGATGGTCGCGCTCACGCTCGCCGCGGTCTGCGGCATCCCCGGCATCATCACGTCCCTCGCCGCGCTCGCGACGATCGCCACATGGGCGCACTGGCCGGCCGCGATCGCGGCGTGGCTGGTGAGCACGCCCCTGGCGGTCCTCACGGCGGTGGTCGCCTCGCGCGCCGTCGCGGCGGTCGCGTCCGGGTTCGGCGGCGGTCGACGTTTCCGAGAGGTCGCGGGCATCCTCGTCTTCATCCCGATCATCCTCGCGGGGCCGATCATCGCGGGCCTCGCCGGCGGGGTCAGGGTGAACGCCGACACCGTCGCCGAGCTGCTGCCGCTCGTCGGCTGGACCCCGCTCGGCGCGGCGTGGGCGGTGCCGGCGGACACCGCCGCGGGAGACCTGCCCGCGGCGGCGGCGAAGCTGCTCATCGCGCTCGCCACCCTTGCCGCGCTTTGGCTGCTGTGGCGCGCGTCGCTGGCGCGCTCGCTCGTGCGCCCCCGGCTCACCTCGGCCGCGGCGGTGCGTGCCGGGTCGATCGGGTGGTTCGGCCGGGTGCCGACCGGCGCCGCCGGCGCGGTGTTCGCGCGTGCGGTGACCTACTGGACGCGCGACCCGCGGTATCTCCGTCAGCTCATCGCGGTGCCGCTCGTGCCGGTGCTCCTGTGGTTCTACGCCCGAGACGGCGACTCTCTCGGGGCGCTGGCGTTCTCGGCGCCGATCATCGCGTTCATCATAGGCATCGTGGTGTACGCCGACATCTCCTACGACGGCACCGCGTTCGGCACCGAGGTCGCGACCGGAGCGAGCGGTCGCGCGGACCGGCTCGGCCGCACCCTCGCCGCTGCGGCTGTCGCGGTGCCGCTGGTGCTCGTGGCGGCGGTCCTGCCGCTGGCGTTCGCGGGCGAGTGGGCGCAGCTTCCCGGCATGGTCGGCATGGCCCTCGGGATCCTCTTCACCTGCTACGGCGTCTGCGCCGTCACGTCGGCCCAGCTCGTGGTGCCGGTGCCGGCCTCCGGCGACAACCCGTTCAAGCGCGTCCCCGGCACGACGTTCCTGCAGGGCATGGCCTTCTTCGGCATCTGGCTGGTGGCACTCGTGCTCTCGGCTCCCGCGGTGATCGTCGGCGTCGCCGGCTACTTCCTGCGCAACCCGGCCCTGAGCTGGGTCGCCTTCGGCATCGGCATCGGGTTCGGCACCGCGGTGCTCGTCGCCGGCGTCCTCATCGGCGGGCGCATGCTCGACCGCACCGGTCCGGTGCTTCTCGCTCGGTTGAAGGCGATGAAGAACGCCTGATCGAGCGGATGCCGCGGCGCGCGGTCAGGCGGCGGTGAGGCGCTCGAGCAGCTCACGGTAGCGGGCGGTGGTGCGCTCGACGATGTCGGCAGGAAGCGCGGGCGGCTCGCCCTCGCGCGGCGCCGGCCAGTTCGCGGCGAGCCAGTCGCGCACGATCTGCTTGTCGAAGCTCGCCATGCGCTCGTCAGGGGTCGTGCCCGTGGCCCAGGCCGCGGCATCCCAGTATCGTGACGAGTCGCTCGTCAGAACCTCGTCGGCGAGGGTCAGCACGCCGTTGTCGTCGATTCCGAACTCGAACTTCGTGTCGGCGAGGATGACGCCGTGCGCCTCGGTGGTCGCGGCGGCACGCGCGTAGATCTCGAGCGAGAGGTCGCGGAGCTCCGCCGCACGCTCGGCGCCCACGAGCTCGACGGTGCGCTCGTACGAGATGTTCTCGTCGTGCTCGCCCAGCGGGGCCTTGTACGCGGGCGTATAGATCGGCTCAGGGAGCCGGTCGCCGTTCGACAGGCCGTCGGGCAGCGCGATGCCGCACACGGTGCCGTTCTCGCGGTACTCCGCCCACCCCGATCCGGTGAGGTACCCGCGCACGACGCACTCGATCGGCAGCATGTCGAGGCTCTTCACCACCATCGCGCGCCCGGCGACGGCATCCGGGATCAGGCTCTTCAGGTCGTCGGGGGTGTTCGCCTGACCGTCGGCGCCGAGGGTGAGCTCGTGCGAGGCGGCGAGATGGTTCGGGATGCTGCGCCCCCCGTCCGCGCCCGCGAGCCGGTCGAACCACCACACGCTGAGCGTGGTGAGCAGCTCGCCCTTGCCCGGGATGCCCGGCGAGAGCACGTGATCGAACGCGCTGACGCGGTCGCTCGCGACGACCAGCATGCGCTCCGGCGTCGCCCCCTCGGGCGTCTCCGCCGGGACGTACAGGTCGCGCACCTTGCCGGAGTAGGCGTGGCGCCAGCCGGCGAGCTCGGTCGTGGGGGTGGGGATAGCCGTCACCCGTCCATTATCCCGGGTGGCTCGGGCGGGTTTCGGGGCGGATGTCGCGCGGGGAGGCGGGCTCATGGCGTGATGGCGTCGACGTGCGCGAAGGCCTCGGCGACGAGTGCGGGCCAGCGCTCCGCAGCATCCGTCCGCGCGGTCGCCCACTCGCGCATCGGCCTTCCGCGCATGACGGCCGGCTCGGCCTCGCCCGATTCGGCCAGCTCGCCGACGCGGCCCTCGGGCAGCTTGACCATGAGGGCGCCCTCGAAGGTCACGAAGGCGAACACCTTGCCGCGCACGTTGAGGCCCTCGGAGCCGAACATCGCGCCGAGCGAGACATCGGGGCGGGTGGTCCACTCCGCCACGATCGGGTCGAAGATCGCGTACGCCTCGGGGAACTTCTCCCGTCGTGCGGCGCCCTTGTCTGCCATGACCCTCACCGTACGACTGCCCACCGACACGGCGCGAGGGTGCATATCTCGGTGAAGGGGCGTATAGTCCACGTGGACTAATCGAACTGGAGTAGACCATCGTGACCGACGCCGTCGCCCGCCTGACCCCGCTGGGGGTGGCCGTGCTCGCACTGCTGAGCGAGGGCGACATGCACCCGTACGAGATGATCCGGCTGATGCATCTGCGCCGCGACGACCGGCTCGTCACGATCACGAACGGCACGGTCTACCACACGGTCGCCCGGCTCGAGCGGGCGGGGCTGATCGCGGAGGTGGGCGTCGACCGCGAGGGCAATCGCCCCGAGCGCACCACCTACACGCAGACGGATGCCGGCGCCGCCGCGGTCGTCGAATGGGTGCGCCGCGAGCTGCCGCGCGTGGACCGCCCGGCCGAGTTCCGGGTCGCTCTCGCCGAGGTGCACGGCCTCGATCGCGATGAGGCGATCGAGCTGCTGCGCACCCGTCGCGCGGCGCTCGCCGCGGCTTTCGAATCCCTGGAGGACGGCCGGCGCCACGCCCGGGAGAAGGGCGTACCCGAGCAGTACCTCATCGAGATCGATCGCGAGCTCGCGCTCTTCGGCGCGGAACTCGCGTGGATGGACTCGATCCTTCCGCGAATCGCCGACCCGGACTTCGCCTGGGGTCCCCCGGCGACTCCCTCGGAACCCTATCTCGCCCAGAGAAAGGCAGCACGACAGTGACCACCCCCGAAACCCCGGACGCCGCCCATACGGCGGGCGCAGCATCCGTCAACGACCGGGTCGCCGGCCCGATCACCGGTGCCTATGCTGCGGGGCACAAGCCCCGCAGCCCGTGGCCCGCCCTGTGGGCGCTGGTCATCGGCTTCTTCATGATCCTCGTCGACACGACGATCGTCTCGGTCGCGAACCCCGCCATCAAAGCGGCGCTCGATCCCGACACCAACAACCTCGACAACGTGGTGTGGGTCACCTCCGCCTACCTTCTCGCGTACGCGGTGCCGCTGCTCATCACCGGACGCCTCGGCGACCGGTTCGGGCCGAAGAACATCTATCTGATCGGTCTCTCGGTGTTCACCCTCGCGTCGCTGTGGTGCGGATTCTCGGGCACCCTCGAGATGCTCATCGTCGCGCGCGCGGTGCAGGGCCTCGGCGCGGCGCTCATGACGCCGCAGACGATGGCCGTGATCACCCGCACCTTCCCGCCGGACCGCCGCGGCGCGGCCATGGGCCTGTGGGGGGCGACCGCCGGTGTCGCGACGCTCGTCGGACCGCTGGCCGGCGGCCTGCTCGTGGACGGCCTCGGCTGGGAGTGGATCTTCTTCATCAACATCCCCGTCGGTGTCATCGCGTTCGTGCTCGCGTGGATCCTGGTGCCCAAGCTCGAGACGCACCCGCACCGCTTCGACGTCGTCGGCGTCGTCCTGAGCGCCATCGGTCTCTTCCTGATCGTGTTCGGCCTGCAGGAGGGTGAGAAGTACGACTGGGCACCGTGGGTGTGGGCGATGATCATCGGCGGTGTCGCGGTGATGGCGCTCTTCATCTGGACGCAGGCGCGCACCAGGAACGAGCCGCTCGTGCCGCTGCCGCTCTTCCGCGACCGCAACTTCTCGGTCTCGAACCTCGGCATCGCCATCGTCGGGTTCACCGTCACGAGCATGTCGCTGCCGCTGATGTTCTTCATCCAGCTCGCACGCGGGCTCACCCCCACCGAGTCGGCGCTGCTGCTCATCCCGATGGCGGTGCTGTCGGGCGTCGGCGCGCCGTTCGCCGGGCGCCTCCTCGACCGCACCGACCCGCGGTTCCTGCTGGTGCCGGGCCTCATGATGGTCGCCGGATCGCTGTTCTGGTACTCGTCGCTCATGAACGTCGACACCCCGATCTGGATGTTCCTGCTTCCGTCGGCGCTCATGGGCATCGGCAACGCCGGGATGTGGGGCCCGCTCGCGACCACCGCCACGAGGAACCTGCCGCCTCGGCAGGCCGGCGCGGGCGCGGGCATCTACAACACCACGCGCACCATCGGATCGGTGATCGGTTCGGCATCGATCGCCGCCTTCATGCAGGCCCGCCTCGAGGCGAACCTGCCGGGGGCGTCGGAGGCCGCGGGCGGCTTCGGCGAGGGATCGCTTCCGCCGTTCGTCATCGACGGCTTCTCCCAGGCGATGGCCCAAGCCATTCTGCTGCCGGCCGCGGTCATGCTGGTGGGCGTCGTCGTGGTGCTGTTCCTGCGTCGGCCGAAGACGACGTCGACCGAGGAATGGCAGGCCGCGAACGCCGCTGCAGCGTCGGACTAACCCCGTTCGGCCGGCTTGTCAAGAGGTTGGTGGGCGGCGGCCCCGCCGCCCACCATGGTCTGCATGACCGGACTCGCAGTGATCCTGCTCATC
The DNA here is from genome assembly GCF_019511645.1 of Microbacterium ureisolvens. Lineage (GTDB taxonomy): Bacteria > Actinomycetota > Actinomycetes > Actinomycetales > Microbacteriaceae > Microbacterium > Microbacterium ureisolvens_A. The sequence goes on from NZ_JAEUAX010000003.1 coordinate 307,897, forward strand.
GTCGGAATCGTCCTGCTGCTGCTGGGCGTGTTCATCGAGGCGGCCAAGTTCCTGCTGTGGATCGGCCTCGTCATCATCGTCATCGCCGTGATCGCATGGCTGATGCGCTTCATCCGCCGTCAGACCTGATTCCCCAGCTCAGGTCTTCGGCGCCTGCAGGGTCCTTCCCGATCCCGGGCGTCGACAGGACGCCGGCACCCGCATGTCCCCCAGCACGCGGCGCCGGCGTCCTTCTGCGTTCCCAGTGATTCACCGCCGGCCGCGGCCGCGCTCGTGGGCCCAGATGGCGAGCTCGACGCGGTTGCGGGTGCCGAGCTTGGTCATGATGCTCGCGAGGTGCGTCTTCACGGTGCTCAGCGAGACGTGCAGCTCGTCGCCGATCTCGCTGTTGCCGAGACCGCGGGCGACACCCGCGAGCACCGCCTCCTCGCGGTCGGTGAGCGGGCTCGACGGCGGTGCCGGCGGCTCCGGCCGCGCCCCCGCGAACGCCTCGATGAGCCGCACCGTGACGTTCGGGTCGATGAGCGCATCGCCGCGCGCCGCCGCGCGCACGGCCTCGGCGAGCAGCACCGCGCCGGCGTCTTTGAGCAGGAACCCGCGCGCACCCGAGCGCAGCGCCTCGTAGACGTACTCGTCCAGGTCGAACGTCGTGATCACCACGATCGGGATCGGGTCGGCGACGTCCGGGCCGGCGAGGATCCGGGTCGCGGCGAGCCCGTCCATCGCCGGCATGCGGATGTCGAGCAGGCAGACATCGGGCTTGAGGCTCCGAGCCAGCGCGACCGCCTCGGCGCCGTCGGCCGCCTCGCCGATCACCTCGATGCCGGGCTGCGCGTCCAGGATCATGCGCAGGCCTGTCCGCACCAGGTCCTGGTCGTCGGCGACCAGCACGCGCACGCTCATGCCGTCCATCCTGCTCGCGGAAGGGTCGCCGCGACGATCCAGCCGCCGCCGGGTGCCGGGCCGGCCTCGCAGGCCCCGCCGAGCAGCGCCGCACGCTCACGCATTCCGGTGAGCCCGTAGCCCGGGGAGACGGATGCTGCACCCTCGCCGTCGTCGCGGACCTCGAGCTTCACACCGCCGGCGTCGACGTCCACACCCACCTCGACCCGCGTGGCGCCGCGGGCATGACGGCGGGCATTCGTCACGGCCTCCTGCGCGATGCGGAACACCGCTGCGGCGACCGCCGGCGGCACGGTGTCGAGATCGCCGTCGACCCGCACGACGACCGCCGGGACGGCAGCATCCGTCTGCGCCAAGGACCGGATCTCGGCTAGTCCCGGAGTGGGCGCGAGCGCGTCGGCGGGTGCGCGCAGCACGCCCACCATCGCGCGCATCTCGCGGAGCGTGCGGGTGGCCTCGGCCTCGATCGCGTGCAGCACCTGCACCGTCGCGCCGGGATCGGTCGCCGCCACGGCGCTGCCCGCCTGGGCCTGGATCGCGATCGCCGACACGTGGTGCGCGACGGTGTCGTGCAGGTCGCGGGCGAGCTGCTCGCGCTCGAGGAGCCGCACCTGCTCGAGCTCGCGGGTGCGGGCGCGCCGTCGCCAGCGAACGGCAAGGCCCAGCGTGCTCGTCGTCACCGCCACCGCCACGCCGCCGATGATGTCGGCCGGCTCGGGCGGCGTGGCGAGGAAGGTGAGCAGCATCCCGATCACGACGAGGGCGCCGCCGGCGAGCATCGCCCGCCCCGAGCCCCACCGGAACACCGCGTACAGCAGGATCAGGAAGTACGCCGTCGTGTACAGCTGCGGATCGCCCGCCGTGGCGAGTCCCACCGCGGTGCCGACGGCGAACGCGATCGCGAGCATCGTCAACGGACGGGAGCGTCGCCAGAGCAGCGTGGGCGCGAGCGCGATGAGCACGACGGCCCAGAGCCAGCGCCACGGGACGTCGGTGCGGACGGATGCCTCGAGGACGGCGAGCAGCGCGACCGCGACGACGAGCGGCCAATCGCGCCAGAGCCGCCGCGGCGGCCCCGGAACCGCCGCGGGCGCGTCCCAGAGCGCGCGGACCGGGCTCGTCATGCCCTCATGATAGGCGGGCACCGGTCGCCGCCCGCGGGGCGCCGGTGCGGCGGCGTCCGGCGCGGGCACGCCGGCGGATGACGATCTCGGCGATGACGAGGTTGATCACCCAGCCCGCCGTCATCAGCAGCGTGTGCGTCAGGGGCGCGGGCGTGCCGGCCAGCGCCGTGTAGGGCAGGAACACGAGCACCTGCGTGCCGGCGCCCATGCCGATCGCATACGCGCGGGTCATCCACGCGCTGTGCGTGCGCACGTCGCCGCGCCGGATCGCGACGAAGGCGACGACGATGGCCGCGGCCATGCCCGTGCCCAGCACGATGCGCACGGCCGACAGTCCCGGCCCGGTCACGGATGCCGGCATGGCGTAGAACAGCGTCATCCACAGCGCCGACAGCGCCGACACCAGGCCCGCGGGCGCGACGATGCGCCCTGCGAGGCGATGCCAGCGGCGACGCCGCAGCGACGGTGCGAACTGCAGCGCGCCGAGCACCAGGAAGACGCTGGAGCCGACGATGTGCGCGACGACCGGGACCGGCGAGTCGAAGAAGCGCGCGTTCTCGGCGGTCACCGCGGCGCCCGTGGTCAGTTGCGTGAGCCGGGCGGAGCCGGCGACGATCGGCACGAGACTCAGCGCGATGAGGCCGGCCGGCACGAGCCACTCGGGGCGGCCGGCTCGGGGACGAGTGGCGAGGGTTGTCATGCCGCCATGTTCGCGGGCGCGCATGCCGCGCCGCTTCGGCCGCCCGGCCCGAAACGCCTCGTCCGATCGGCCGAGGCCGTGCGGTTCACCCCTCGCGGAGGCACCCGCCGTCGGCGTTCACGCCGCCGAGGTCGATCGACACGGTGCCCGAGGCGCCGACCGATCCGTACACGCACCCGCCCGGGACCTCAGCGCCGAAGAGCAGACTGTCGCCGACGACGCGCGTCTCGACCTCTGCCGCACCGGCCTTCTCGAGGGCGTCGCGCACCGCGTCCTCGGTGATGCCACCCGCCGCCTGCAGCGCCTGCAGCCCGGTCGTCGCCGCGGCCACGAGGGCTTCGTTCGCGACCTGGTGCGCCTGGTCCATCAGCTCCTTGCCCGGGGCGTCGATGTCGACGCCCGCCGAGCATCCCGCCATCACGCCGCCGGCGAGCAGGAGGGCGACGGAGAGGACGGATGCTGCCGCCCGGCGCATGCGTCAGAGCCCTTCGGCGACGCGCGCGGCGATGTCGGTGCGGTGCTGGCCGCCCTCGAGGCCGATGGCACCGAGCGCGCGGTAGGCGCGGTCGCGGGCCTCGACGAACGTGGTGCCGACGCCGACGACGTTGAGCACGCGGCCGCCGGTCGCGACGAGACCACCGTCGGTCTCGGCGGTGGCGGCGTGGGCCAGGTGGACTCCCTCGACGGCCTCGGCCTCGCGGAGGTCGGTCAGCGCGCGACCGGTCACGGGCGACGCCGGGTAGCCCTCGCTCGCGAGCACGACGGTCACGGCGACGTCGTTGGCGAAGGCCGGCAGGGGGAGGTCCTCGAGATGACCCGATGCCGCCGCCAGCAGCAGCTCCGACAGCGGGTCGACGAGCCGCGGCAGCACGACCTGGGTCTCGGGATCGCCGAATCGCGCGTTGAACTCGATGACCTTCACGCCGTCGTCGGTCAGGATGAGGCCGGCGTAGAGGAGTCCGATGAACGGCGTGCCCTCAGCATCCAATTGACGGATGACGGGCTCGGCGATGTCGCGCGTGACGAGCTCCACGAACTCGCGCTCGCTGCCGAACCTGCCGTCGAGCCAGGGGAGCGGGGAGTACGCGCCCATGCCTCCGGTATTGGGGCCCTCGTCGCCGTCGAGGAGGCGCTTGTAGTCCTGGGCGGGGCTGAGAGGCAGCACGTGGTCGCCGTCGCTGAGGAAGAACAGCGACACCTCGGGGCCCGAGAGGAACTCCTCGACGAGCACGGAGCCCGAGGGCAGGTACTCGTCGGCGTGTGCGAGGGCGGCGTCGCGGTCGGGGGTGACGATGACCCCCTTGCCGGCGGCGAGCCCGTCGGCCTTGACGACGTGCGGGGCGCCCAGCTCGTCGAGCGCGGCCTCGACCTCGGCGCGCGAGTGCGCACGCACCGCACGGCCGGTCGGCACGCCGGCGGCCTCCATGATCCGCTTGGCGAACGTCTTCGAGCCCTCGAGCTGCGCCGCGTCTTTGCTGGGCCCGAACGCCGGGATGCCGCGCTGGCGCACCGCATCGGCGACTCCCGCGACCAGCGGGGCTTCCGGGCCGATCACCACGAGGGCGATGTCGTGGTCGATCGCGAACTGGCTGACCGCCACGGGATCGTTCTGGTCGAGGGCGACGAGCTGCGCGTCCTGCCCGATGCCCGCGTTGCCGGGGGCCGCGAAGATCTCGTGCTCGGCCTCCTCCGACCGCAGCGCCAGGATGATGGCGTGCTCCCGCGCGCCCGAGCCGAGAACCAGGATCTTCACGGCGTCCAGCCTACCGGCGGCCCTTCTCTGCGTTTCGGGGTGGCCAGCGTCGTTCCTGCGTTCGCAATTCAGGATCGTTGCGGCCTGACGTGCGCAGGAGGGGGTTCGCGCCGCATCCATCCTGAGTTGCGAACCGGGCGGCGGCGTAACCTGGCACGGTGGCCCGCAAGATCTCGACCGACGACGGCCGCACAGCGCTGAGCGCGGTCGCGGCGGCGGTGGCAGCATCCGCTCCGCCTGCCCGCACCGACAACGCGACGGCCGTGCGCTACCTGCTGCAGCTGCTGGCCGAGAAGGCGCCGGGCAACTCGGTCGAGGTGCGGGTGCCGCCGTTCGGAGCGGTGCAGGTGGTCGAGGGCCCGCGCCACACCCGCGGCACGCCGCCGAACGTCGTCGAGACCGACCCTGCGACCTGGATCGCCCTCGCCACCGGCGCAGAGCGGTGGGCGGATGCTGCCGCCGCGGGTCGCATCAGCGCCTCGGGCACGCGTGCCGACATCTCGGACCTCCTGCCGCTGCGCCCCTGACACCCGCGGAACCCCCCGGGGCCGTCCCGCCCTCGGCTTGTGGGCGGGCCGCCTTTCTCATGGCGCGATCCCGCCCACCGGGTGGGACAATGGGTGCATGCCCGAGCACAGCCAGGACCGTATCGAGACCGTGCGCGTGCGACGGGCACCGAAGATCTCGGTGTTCCTCATCCTCGGCGCACTGGTCGGCGTCTTCGTGGCGATGATCCTCACGTTCGCGTTCAACGGCACGGCCGAGGTGAGTCCCAACACGGGCGTCATGTACTCGCAGGGTCAGGTGTTCGGATTCCTCGCGCTCATCTGTGCGCCCATCGGCCTCGCCCTCGGCGGCATCCTCGCGCTGATCCTCGACCGCCGGTCACGGCGCCGTTCGCACCAGGTCGCCGTCGACCACGAGCAGGTGCACGTCGACCCCGAGCCCGGCACCAACGGCCACGGCCCGGCCCACTGACCCCGGGCCACTGAACCCGGGCCGTTACGCCAGCTCGGCGATGATCGGGTGGATCGCGGCGTCGAAGGCCGCGACATCTCCCCGCAGCCCGTCCGTGACGGCGATCGTGAGCGAGCCGATCCACCACACGCCGCGCTGATTCAGCGGCAGCACCTGCACGTTGAGCTCGAACGAGTGCGCGCGCCGGCCCACCTGTCGCTCGTGCTCGGCGATCGCCCCGGCGTAGGCGCGGTACGCCGTGCCGGTGCTGTGCGACGCCTCCTTGCGATACCGCGCGTTGGCGGACTGCGCGAAGGCCAGCGCCTCGGCCGCGTGCGGCTCGAAGGCCGCGCGCAGCTGGTCGCAGCCCTCGACGGGCAGGGCCAGCGCGGTGTCGAACCCGTCGACGAGATCGAGGGGGACCGGCGACGGATGCGCCTGCGGTTCGACGGTCATCGCCCAGAACTCGCGCCACTGGCGTTCGAGCAGCGCCTGCGCCTCTTCGGACCGATCGTTCGCGCGGGGAGGGATGCCGCGCAGGTGCGGCAGCTCCTCCGGAGAGCGGATGCCGAGCACCTGCCGCAGGTACAGGGCGAGAAGAACCGGCTGACCGGCGTCTTCGCGGATCAGCCACTCCGGAGCACCGGCGCCGCCCATGCCGCCATTGTAGATCCGCGGGGCAGAAGTGGTCCTCGGCTGGGAGCGGGGGGAGGCGTAACAGGGTCGGCGCCCGGCATCCGTCCAGGTGGGGCGCCGGTAGGCTGGTAGCCGTGGCCTCATCCGAACGCGATGCCCCCTCCCGCCCCGAACAGCCCGTGAACCCGTACCAGGCTGCCGGCGTCGACACCGCCGCAGGCGACCTCGCCGTCGAGCTGATGAAGTCGGCGGTGCGGCGCACCCACGGCCCCGAGGTGCTCGGGGGCGTCGGCGGCTTCGCCGGGCTCTTCGACGCGACGGCGTTCAAGGCCTACGACAAGCCGCTGCTGGCGACCAGCACCGACGGCGTCGGCACGAAGGTCGCCATCGCGCAGGCCATCGACAAGCACGACACGATCGGTCAGGACCTCGTCGGCATGGTCGTCGACGACATCGTCGTGGTCGGCGCGAAGCCGCTGTTCATGACCGACTACATCGCGTGCGGCAAGGTGTTCCCCGAGCGCATCGCCGACATCGTGCGCGGCATCGCCGACGGCTGCTCGGCCACCGGCACCGCACTCGTCGGCGGCGAGACCGCCGAGCACCCCGGCCTTTTGGGCGTCAGCGACTACGACGTCGCCGGTGCGGCGACCGGTGTCGTCGAGGCCGACCGCGTGCTGGGCGCCGAGCGGGTGCGCGAGGGCGACGTCGTCCTGGCGCTCGCGAGCTCGGGCCTGCACTCCAACGGGTACTCGCTGGTGCGTCACATCGTGGCCGGCTCCGGCATCCACTACGGCGACAACGCCGCCGACTTCGGCACGACGTGGGGCGAGGCCCTGCTCGAGCCGACGCGCCTCTACACGCTGCCGCTGCTGCGCCTCATCACCGAGACCGGCGACGCGGTGCACTCGCTCAGCCACGTCACCGGCGGCGGCATCGCCGCCAACCTCGCGCGCGTGCTCCCCCGCGGCACGTGGGTCGAGGTCGACCGCTCGACGTGGTCGCCGTCCGCGGTGTTCCGGGTCCTGGCCGACCTCGGAGGCCTCGAGCTCGAGGCCACCGAGGGCACCTGGAACCTCGGCGTCGGGTTCCTCGCGGTCGTGTCGGCCGACAAGGCCGAGGCCGCAGCATCCGCTCTCTCCCGTGAAGGCATCGCGACGTGGCAGGTGGGTGTCGTGCACACCGGCGACCGCCCCGCCGACGGCCACTGGGAGCAGGGCGCCAAGGGCGTCGACGGCGGCGCGGTGCGCCTCGTCGGCGCGTACGCAGACCACACGGCTCGCTGAGCCACGCCAGAAGAACTCACAGCAGGAGCAGGCAACACCCATGTGCGGAATCGTCGGAATGGTGGGCCGCGGGTCCGTCAACCAGGAGATCTACGACTCCCTCCTCCTCCTCCAGCATCGAGGTCAGGACTCCACCGGCATCTCGACGGCCGAGCGCAACGGCGTCGTGCACATGCACAAGGTCAAGGGGCAGGTGCGCGAGTCGTTCCGCACGCGTGACATGCGCGCGCTCCTCGGCGAGATCGGCCTCGGCCACGTGCGCTACGCGACCAAGGGCACGGCCTCGAACGAGGAAGAGGCGCAGCCCTTCTACGTGAACGCCCCGTACGGCATCGTGCTGGTGCACAACGGCAACCTCACCAACACGCGCGAGCTCACCGAGGAGCTCTTCCACAAGGACCGCCGCCACCTCAACACGTCGTCCGACACGGAGCTGCTCGTCAACGTCCTCGCGAACGAGCTGCAGTCCTCCATCTCGGGTCTCGAGCTCGACCCGGCACAGGTGTTCCAGGCCGTGAGCCGCGTGCACGAGCGCGTCGAGGGCTCGTACGCGGCCATCGCGCTGATCGCGGGCTACGGGCTGCTCGCATTCCGCGACCCGTTCGGCATCCGTCCCCTCATCCTCGGCACGCGCAAGCACGACGACGGCCACTACGAGTGGGTCGTCACGAGCGAGTCGCTGGTGCTCGAGAACGGCGAGTTCGAGGTCGTGCGCGACGTCGACCCGGGCGAGGCCGTCTTCATCGACCTCGAGGGCAACCTGCACACGCAGCAGTGCGCGACCGATCCGCAGCTCGTGCCGTGCTCGTTCGAGTACGTGTACCTCGCCCGCCCCGACTCGGTGATGAACGGCATCTCGGTGTACGAGGCGCGGCTGCGCATGGGCGACCGGCTCGCCGACACCATCGCGAAGTACACGCCGCGCGAGGCGATCGACGTCGTCATGCCGATCCCCGACTCGTCGCGCCCGGCCGCCATGCAGGTCGCACGCAAACTCGGCGTCGAGTACCGCGAGGGCTTCTACAAGAACCGCTACGTCGGCCGGACGTTCATCATGCCCGGCCAGGCGGTCCGCAAGAAGAGCGTGCGCCAGAAGCTCAACGCGATGTCGACCGAGTTCAAGGGCAAGAACGTGCTCCTCATCGACGACTCGATCGTGCGCGGCACGACGTCGAAGGAGATCATCCAGATGGCGCGGGATGCCGGTGCCAAGAGCGTCACGTTCGCCTCGGCCGCGCCGCCCGTGCGCTTCCCGCACGTGTACGGCATCAACATGCCCTCGCGGCACGAGCTGGTGGCCCACGGCCGCACGATCCCCGAGATCGCCGATGAGCTCGGCGCCGACTTCGTCGTCTACCAGGAGGTCGAAGACCTCAAGGCGGCCATCCTCGAGGGCTCCGACGTCGAGGACCTCGACATGAGCTGCTTCGACGGCCGCTACATCACCGGCACCGTCACCGACGAGTACCTGGCCTGGGTCGAGGGCTCGCAGGAGTCCTGAGCCCCGCCTGCTTCGGCATGCGCACGGGCGCGGCGCCGCGAGCCGAGGCATCCGTTCGCGCCCGTAGGGTGGATAGGTGAAGCCGTCTCCTGCCCGCCCGCTCTGGCAGGGGAGGACCCTCGCGCTCGTCGGCATCGTGCTGTTCGCGTTCTCGCTGCGCTCGGCCGTCGCCTCGCTGTCGCCCCTTTACGACCACATCGCGGCGGACTTCGCGGTCCCGCCGCCGGTGATCGGGCTCATCGGCACGGCGCCGCCCGTGTGCTTCGCGATCTTCGGACTGCTGACGCCGGCGCTCGAGCGCCGATTCGGACTCGAGCGCCTCGCCGTCGCGGCGATGGCCGTGGTGACGCTCGGGCTCGTCGCGCGCAGCTTCGCGCCGAGCTGGGGATTGCTGCTGGCCGGCACCGCGCTGGTGTTCGCCGCCGTCGGCACCGGCAACATCCTTCTGCCGCCGCTGGTGAAGCGCTACTTCCCCGATCGCATCGGGCTGATGACAACGATCTTCTCCACCACGATGGCCGTGTCGACCTTCGTGCCGCCCCTCATCGCGGTTCCGATGGCGGATGCTGCGGACTGGCACGTTTCGCTCGGCTTGTGGGCCGTCTTCGCCCTGGTGGCGATGATCCCGTGGATCGGCCTCGCGATGCGCCACCGTGCCGCCCAGGCCGAGGAGGAGGACGACGGCTTCGACGAGCCGACGCCCCAGGCGCTGGGCCGCATGTGGCGGGTTCCGCTCGCGTGGGCGCTGCTCGTCTCGTTCGCGGTGTCGAGCACGATCGCCTACACGTCGTTCGCGTGGATGCCCAAGCTGCTCGTCGACATCTCGGGCGTCACGCCGGCCACGGCCGGCGCGCTGCTGTCGCTCTTCGGATTCATGGGCCTGCCGACATCCCTCGTGGTGCCACTGCTGGTCACCCGCTGGAACGCCACGCGACTGCTGTTCGGCGTCGCGGTCGCGTGCGGGTTCGCCGGCATCGCGGGCTTCCTCTTCGCGCCGACGGCGGCGCCGTGGCTGTGGGTGGTGCTGCTCGGGCTCGCGCCCCTGCTGTTCCCGATGATCCTCGTGCTGCTCGGCCTGCGTACGCGGACGCACGAGGGCTCGGTCGCTCTGAGCGGGTTCGCCCAGAGCGGCGGCTACGCGATCGCGGCGCTTTTCCCGTTCGGCATCGGCCTCCTGCACGAGGCGACGGACTCGTGGACGGGTCCGCTCATCGTGCTGGCGATCGTCGTCGCGGCAGCGATCCCCGCGGGCGTCGTGGCCGCCCGCCCTCACACCGTTGAAGACGACTGGGAGCGGCGCCACGGCACCTGGTGACGCCGCCGCGCCCGATGGGGCATCCGGGTCATCGAGGGTCGGCGAACACCGGTCAGGCCACCGAGACGGCGGCCGACACGCGAGGTGTCACGCCTGCGATGAAGAGAGCGGCGAGGTCTCGTCCTCGTCTTCGTCGCTGTACTGGTCGGCCCACTTGTCGACGTACTCGTCCTCGCTGTGGTGGCCGAGCTCGCGCTCGAGCGCGGAGTAGTTCACGTTGTAGGTGTCGTACTTCAGCTCGCGAGCAATCTTGGTGTGCTTCGCCTTCTGACGGCCACGCCCCATGCGAGACCCCCTCATTTAGGATCGCGGGCTATTCTGCAGGCTCTCAGCCTCGCAAACCCGGGCATTCACGAATCCGGCTTCGAACCGGTAAGAGTAGCATTCAGGATAACACGGAGCCCCCGTACCCCGGCGGCTCCGACGCCAGCGGTGGAGGAGGAGTGCGGACATATGACCGACGAGGCATCCGAGCCGGAAGGCGATGCGGCGACCGATGAGAGCCTGCACGGGGCGGTGATCGCGGGCGTCATCCCCGACCAGTCGCCGCGGGTCCTGAAGGAGGCCGCGCGCTACGCGCAGCTGTTCCAGGCACCGCTCGTGGTCGTGCACGTCGACGTCACGCGCTTCGTCACCTACGAGGACCCGGACGGGTACGTCCACTCCGCACCCATCGACATCAACATCGCCGCCGGCGAAGGGGAGCTCGCGAAGGTGCAGGACGCCGCAGCATCCGTCCTCGGCGATTCCGGACCGGAATGGACCGTGCGCCAGCTCGTCGGCGACCCCGCGATGGCCATCAAGCACTTCGCCGACCAGATCGACGCTCGCCTCCTCGTCGTCGGCACCCGCAAGCGCGGCTTCGGGGAGTCGGTGCGCGAGTTCTTCACCGGCTCGGTGGGGGCCCGCCTCGCACACCGGCAGCACCGACCGATCCTGATCGTGCCGCTCGGCGAGCCGGTTCCCGACGACGAGGAGATCTGGCCCGCCTGACCGAGGCGAACGCCCTGGGTCTCTGACGAGACCCAGGGCGTTCGACGGACGGATGCTGCAGCTCAGCCGCGCAGCGCGCGTGTCACGTCGCGCGCCACCCGGTCGAGCTCGCTCGCGAGCTGGTCGACGACGGCCGCGGCGAGCTCGCCGCCGCGGGCGACGTGGACGCGGACGTCGCCGCGCACGTTCGCGCGGAACTCGTTCACGAGGGCGTCGACGCGCTGCACCTGCTCGCGGCTGCGCACGCGGGGGTCGTCCTCGCGCGAGGGCTGCGGCGTGGACTCGCGTTCGTCGCGCGACGCGGCGGCGAGGTCCGCGCGGAGGCTCTTCATCGCCTCGCGGACGCTCCCGCGCACCTCGTCGGCGATGAGCCGCACGGAGTCCGCGAGGCCCGCCTCGATGCCCTCGAGCTCACCCGCGCGCGACTGCACCTCGGCGTGGCCGGCCTCGGTGATCGCGTACACGGTCTTGCGTCCGTCGACGGTCTTGGTCACGAGGCCCTCCTCTTCGAGCTTCGCCAGCCGCGGGTAGATGGTGCCGGCGCTCGGGGTGTAGGTGCCCCCGGTGCGGTCCGACAGGGCCTGCATGATGTCGTACCCGTGGCGGGGCCCTTCATCGAGCAGGTTCAGCAGGTACAGGCGCAGGTCGCCGTGCGAGAAAACGGGGGCCATGGTTCACAGCCCTTCTCGGTCGAAGCCGGCCGTCGCTTCACCGGCGGCCGCTTCGTCGACGCCGGCAGCCGGGGCTGACGCCGGCTGGGCCGACGCCTCGGCCGGAGCCGACGCCGGACCCGACGCCGGGGCGTCGACGGACGGCGGGGGCGCAGCATCCGTCACCGGAGTGGCCGCGCGGCGCAGCACGGTGATGTCGCCCGAGACGCTGTGGGCGCGCACGTCGGCGAAGCTGCCGCTGAGCTCGCCGACCGAGCCGGCGTAGTTGGTGGTGCGGCCGGTGCCGTTGCCGGAGCGCACGACGCCGTCGATCTGGACCTTGCCGCTGACGCTGCGGATGACATAGTTGGCCGGGTGGCCCTCGTCGAGGCGCACCGTCGAGGTGCCGCTGACGGTGTTGAGGCCGACCGACAGGATGTCGCCGGTCGAGTCCACGAGCACGGATCCCGAGACGGTGTCGATGGTGGCCTTGCGGAGCGTTCCGGTGGCGGCCACGTCGCCCGAGACGCTGTTGGCGTTGAGGGCTCCGACGAGTTCGCGCACCTGCACGTCGCCGGAGACGGCGTTGACCGAGAGGTCGCCGGCGAGACCGTCGACGATGATGTCGCCCGACACGGTGTTGAGCGAAGCGCCGGCCCGCAGGCCCGACACGAGGGCGCTCGCGCTGACGACGCCGAGGGTCAGGGCCACGTCGCGCGGGACTGCGACGCTGATCTCGGCCTTGGGGCCCGAGGCGCCGAAGTTGCGGAACACCTCGAGGAAGTTGTCCCAGCGAAGCTGCGGGTGGTCGATCTCGACGTGGTCGTCGGCGACCTCGATGCGGAGGTCCTTGACGGTGACCTCGTGCACCTCGATGCGGATGCCGGGCTCGTCGTGGGCGATGACGTCGACCTGCCCGCCGACGAGGCCGATCTTGAGCGTGCGCGCGGTCTCGATGTCGATGACGCGCGTCTCGCCCGGGTGGATGATCCACTTCTCCAGGGTCATGACTGCTTCTCCTGCGGTCTCTAGGGGTGATCCGTATCGCGATATATCGCGTGATACGAGAGTAACACGATATATCGCGTCTGTGTCAACAGCGTGGTCGTCGATGTTCAGGTTCTTCCGGGTTTGGGGCGCACGGCGACCGTTTGGGCGCCCGTCGCGCGCCCCAACAGCGTGCGATGCGCCCCAAAACCCAGAAGGGGACGGATGCTGCGGCTTGACCTTGACGCAGCGTCAACCTTTAGCGTGGTCAGCGACGACGAAGAGAACGGAAGGAGGTCGTCATGGATGACGAGCGGGAGTGGTCGATCCAGCAGATCGCGAAGCTCGCCGGCACGACGAGCCGGACGCTGCGCCACTACGACGACATCGGTCTGCTCCCGCCGTCGAGCATCGGCCGCAACGGCTACCGGTACTACGGCCGTGCCGCACTCGTACGGCTGCAGCGCATCCTGCTGCTGCGCGAACTGGGGCTCGGACTGCCGCAGATCGCGGCGGTGATCGAGCGCGAGACCGGAGAGGTGCCCGCCCTCGAGGCGCACCTCGCGTGGCTCCGGCAGGAACAGGATCGGCTGGCGCGGCAGATCGCGTCGGTCGAGAACACGATCAGTGCAGTGAGAGGAGGTGAACGACTGATGGCAGAGAACATGTTCGACGGCTTCGATCACACGCAGTACAAGGACGAGGTCGAGCAGCGCTGGGGTAAGAAGGCGTACGCCGACAGCGACCGCTGGTGGCGCTCGATGAGCGCCGACGAGAAGTCCGCGTGGCAGCAGCGCGCCTCGGACCTCGGCCGTGACTGGATCGCAGCGGCGGAATCCGGGATCGCTCCCGACAGCGAACAGGCCCAGGCGGTCGCGAAGCGGCATGTCGAGTGGCTGGCCGGCATCCCCGGCACCCCTGCGGCGGCGCCCGGCGGCGACGTGAGGGGCTACGTGATCGGCCTCGGCGAGATGTACGTCGCCGACCCGCGGTTCGGCGCGAACTATGCGACGAGCCAGGGCGGCACGCACGGCCCCGAGTTCGTGCGTGACGCGCTCCGCGTGTACGCGGAGACGAACCTGTAGATCGGAACCTGAAGCACACCAGACGGACGGATGCCGCGGCCACCGGTGGCCGCGGCATCCGTGCGTCAGATGGGTGCAGGGGTCAGGTGCCTCGTCCGCCGCTGATGACCCGGAACAGGAAGGCGATCAGGGCGATGACACCGACGATGATGGCCACCCACAGCAGCCAGCTCAGCGCCGAATTGAGGCCGCCGACGATCGCAAGGATGATCGCGACGACGATGATGATGATCAGGGCGAGGTTCATAGGAGCTTCTCCTTCTTCGTCGTCGATGCATGTGATGCATCGCGTGCCTCGTGGGCACACCTCGACAGTGGCACCGGGCCTTCGGCGTCCGTAGGGGGTTGACGACGCCGGTTTTGCGGTGATACGCCGGGCCGACCGGCGTTGCGCTAGGGCGATCCGACGGGTGCTGTCAACCCCCGTGAGCGTTCCGCGCCGCATCCGTAGCTTCCCGGTATGAGCACATCCGCGACCGATCCGACGACCGCTCACCACGAAGAGGGCTTCCCTGCGCAGCAGCAGGAGCAGCCGGGCGTCACCGACGAGACGCGTCCCGAACCGGACCACGGCGAACAGTCGTACCGGGGCTCCGGGCGCCTCGACGGTCGGCGGGCCCTGATCACGGGCGGTGACTCCGGCATCGGCCGGGCCGTGGCGATCGCGTTCGCGCGCGAGGGTGCGGATGTGGCACTGACCTACATGCCCGAGGAGCAGAAGGACGCGGACGAGACCGCGCGCTGGATCACCGAGGCAGGTGCGCGCGCACTGTCTTTGGAAGGCGACCTGCGCGAGGAGGAGTTTTGCGCCGAGATCGTCGAGCGCGCCGTAGCCGAGTTCGGCGGGCTCGATCTTCTCGTGCTCAACGCGGCGTATCAGAAGGACCGCGAGGGTCTGGACAAGCTCGAGACCGCCGAGATGGAGCGGGTGTTCCGCACCAACCTCTTCGCGCAGATCTTCACCGCCCGCGCCGCGATCCCCCACCTGGAGCCCGGAGCGTCGATCATCGTGACCACCTCGATCCAGGCCTTCAACCCATCGCCCGGGCTCATCGACTACGCCATGACGAAGGCGGCGCAGGTCGCCTTCGTCAAGGCGCTCGCGCAGGAGCTCGGCGAGAAGGGGATCCGTGTGAACGGTGTCGCCCCCGGCCCGATCTGGACCCCGCTCATCCCCGCCACCGGCTGGGATGCAGAGCGCCTCGAGTCGTTCGGACAGGACACGCCGCTCGGTCGCGCAGGGCAGCCCGCCGAACTCGCCGGCGCGTACGTCTACCTCGCGAGCGACGAGGCGTCGTACACCTCGGGGGCGATCCTGCCGGTCACCGGGGGCAAGGGCCTGTGACACCCGCACCCGCCACGGCGGGAGCGATCAGGGAAGGAGGAAGCGATGCCCGCAGGACGCGGATCGAACCTGAAGGATCGCGACATGTACGAGGAGCTCCGCAAGGAGGGTGCCTCGAAGGAGAAGGCGGCGCGCATCTCGAACGCCGCGGCGAGCCAGGGCCGCAAGAAGGTCGGCAGGCGTGGTGGCAACGCGAAGGATTACGAGGACCGGACGGTCCCGGAGCTGCGCAAGCGCGCGAAGGAGCTCGGACTGAGGGGCTACTCGGGCAAGAAGAAGTCCGAGCTCATCTCGATGATCCGCAACCACTGAGACCGGGGGAGACTCGGCCGGCGGGTAACCCGAGCCCGTCGGCCGACCCCACGACCCCGGTAGCGTGAACGGATGCCGAAGCTCGTCCGCGTCCGTCCCTACGAGGACCCCGGCTTCCGTCGGCTGCGCGCAGGCTCGGGCTTCCGGTACGTCGACGCCAAGGGCCGCCCGCCCGGACCCCGCCACCTCGCGCGCATCCAGGCGCTGGTGATCCCGCCCGCGTGGAAGGACGTGTGGATCAGCACGCGACCCGACGGTCACATCCAGGCGGTCGGTGTGGACGACGCCGGCCGCAGGCAGTACATCTATCACCCCGACTGGACCGCGGGCCGGGATCGCGGCAAGTTCGCGCGGGCGCTGGCGCTCGCCGAGGCGCTGCCGCGGGCTCGCGCGCGGGTGACGACATCGATCCGCCGCGAGGTTCTCGACCGCGAACGCGTGCTCGCCGTCGCCTTCCGGCTCCTCGATGAGGCCGCGCCGCGCATCGGCTCCGAGCGTTACCTCGCTGCGCACGGCAGCCGGGGGCTCACGACTCTGCAGCGACGGGATGCTGCGGTGGAGGCATCCATCGTCACCTTCGCGTTTCCCGGGAAGAGCGGCAAGCACCAGATGCTCGAGCTCGACGACGCCGACCTCGCCGCCGCCATCGAGCTGCTCGCCACGGGACGCCCGCGGTCGCCGCTGCTCGCGTGGCAGCGCGGGAGCCGGCGGGTGCCGCTGACCCCGGCCGAGGTGAACGCCTACGTGCGGTCGCTGACGGGCGGCAGGTTCACCGCCAAGGACTTCCGGACGCTCCGCGGCACGATCCTCGCCGCTGAGGCGCTCGCGCGCATCGGCACCGTCGACACCAAGACCGAGCGCAAGCGCGCCGAGGTGCTCGCCGTGCGCGCGACCGCCGAGGCGCTCGGCAACACGCCGTCCGTCGCGCGCGGCTCGTACATCGACCCGCGGGTCTTCGCCCGGTACGCCGACGGGCACCTCCTCGACCTCTCCAAGACAGGCGAGTCCGCGATCCGGGCGCTGCTGCTGAAGCCCGCACGGCGAGGCGGCGAGCCCGAGCTCGCGGAGGAGGTCGAGCTCGTGGAGGAGGTCGAGCTCGCGGAGGAGGTCGAGCTCGCGGAGTAGCGTGAAGGGATGCCGCAGCCCGTCGATCCCCGGATCCTCGGGGTCACGGTGGCCGGCGGCGCGATCGGCGTGCTCGCCCGCGGGCTCGTGCTCGACCCGGTGGCGGATCCGACGGCTGTGCCGTGGGTGACGCTCGGGATCAACGTGGTCGGCTCGCTGATCCTCGGAGTCGTCGTGGGCTGGCTCGACGACCGCCGCCCGGTCCTCCGCTCGTTCCTCGGCACGGGGATCATGGGCGGCTTCACGACCTACAGCGCCTTCGCGGTGGCCACGGCGCTCTGGGTCGCGACGCCGTGGCTCGCGGCGGGGCTGGCCGCAGCATCCGTCATCGCGGGTGTCGGCGGCGCGGTCGTGGGATTGTTCATCGGGCGCCGGATCGCCGACCGGCCGGGCGAGATCGAATACCCGGAGGACGCCGAGTGAGCCCGTGGCTGCTGCTCGCCGCGCTCGCGGGCGGAGTGGGAGCAGGGCTGCGGTATCTCGTCGACCGGTGGCTCACGCCCGCCGCGGGCGTGCGGTTCCCGGTCGGGATCCTCGTGGTGAACGTCTCGGGCTCGTTCGTACTCGGCGTGATCACCGGGCTGGGCGCGGCCATCGCACCCGAGCTGTCGCTCGTGCTCGGGCTGGGCCTGCTCGGCGGCTACACGACGTTCAGCACGGTGTCGGTCGAGACCGTGCTGCTCGCTCAGCGCAAGCGCTGGCGGCACGCCGCGCTGAACCTCTTCGGCACGCTCGCGCTCGCCGCCGTCGCGGCCGGTCTTGGGCTGCTGCTCGGGGGAGCGGTTTCATGAGAGCCGCATGAAATACTGAAACGCGATACATCTTCGTATCGTCCGGGCTCCCGCCCTCCCCCTGCATCACCACACCAGCGAAGGCCTCCGTGTGTCGAACCTCGCCGTTCTGAGTCTCAAGAACCGCGCGCTCATCGCGCTCATCACGATCGTCGCCGCCATCTTCGGCGGCCTCGCCCTCACGAATCTCAAGCAGGAGCTCATCCCCTCGATCGAGTTCCCCGCGCTCATCGTCGTCTCGACGTACCCGGGCGCGTCGCCCGAGGTCGTGAGCAACGACGTGTCGGTGCCGATCGAGACCGCCATCCAGGGCGTTCCCGGGCTCGAGTCGACGAGCGCGACGAGCACCACCAACGCGTCGGTCGTGCAGGCGTCCTTCACCTACGGCACCGATCTCGCGACCGCCGAGCAGAAGATGACGCAGGCGATCAACCGCATCAAGTCCCAGCTTCCGGCCGAGGTCGAGCCGAACGTGATCTCAGCGAGCATCGACGACTTCCCCGTCATCCAGCTGGCCGTGACGGGCTACGACGACGAGGCGACGATCCAGGCTCAGCTCGAGGCATCCGTCATCCCCGACCTCGAGGATGTCGCGGGCGTCAACGCCGCCCAGATCGTCGGCGGCGTGGGCCAGCGCGTCACGATCACCCCCGACCAGGCCGAGCTCGCGGCGTCGGGTTACACGCAGCAGGCGATCCGCGACGCGCTCGACCAGAACGGCGTGCTGTTCCCCGGCGGGGAGATCACCGAGGGCGACGAGACGCTCACGGTGCAGACCGGCGCGAAGATCTCGTCGGTCGACGAGATCGCGGCGCTGCCGCTCGTGCCCTCCACCGCCGATCAGTTCGTCGCGGGCCCGAAGACCATCGCCGACGTGGCGGCCGTGGCGGAAGAAGCCGACCCCGTCACGACGATCTCGCGCGTGAACGGCGAGCCCGCCCTCACGATCGCTGTCACGAAGCTGCCCGCCGCCAACACGGTCGACGTGTCGCGCGGCGTGCTCGCGGTGCTTCCCGACCTCGAGGACTCGCTCGACGGCGCCGAGTTCACGGTCGTGTTCGACCAGGCGCCGTACATCCAGGAGTCGATCGACACCCTCGCGAAGGAGGGCCTGCTGGGCCTCGTGTTCGCGGTGCTGGTGATCTTCGTGTTCCTGCTGTC
This sequence comes from Microbacterium ureisolvens, assembly GCF_019511645.1. Lineage (GTDB taxonomy): Bacteria > Actinomycetota > Actinomycetes > Actinomycetales > Microbacteriaceae > Microbacterium > Microbacterium ureisolvens_A. The sequence continues at coordinate 326,521 of NZ_JAEUAX010000003.1, forward strand.
GGTGCGCTCGACGCTCGTGGCGGCGATCTCGATCCCGACGAGCATCCTCATCACCTTCATCGGCCTGCAGGCGTTCGGCTATTCGCTCAACATCCTGACCCTCGGCGCGATCACGATCGCGATCGGGCGCGTGGTCGACGACTCCATCGTCGTCATCGAGAACATCAAGAGGCACTACGTCGGCGACGCCGACAAGGGCGACTCCATCCGCCGTGCGGTGCGAGAGGTGGCCTCGGCCATCACGGCGTCGACGATCGTGACCGTCGCGGTGTTCCTGCCGATCGCGTTCGTCGGCGACGTCACGGGAGAGCTGTTCCGGCCGTTCGCGATGACGGTGACCATCGCCATGACCGCGTCGCTGTTCGTGGCGCTGACCATCGTGCCGGTGCTCGCGTACTGGTTCCTCAAGCCCGGCAAGCCGATCCTCGACGCCGAAGGCGTCGCGGTCGACCCGGAAGACCCGGCCGCGCCGCCGAGCCGGCTGCAGAAGACATACCTGCCGATCCTCCGCTGGACGCTCCGGCACTCGTGGATCACCCTCGGCCTCGCCGTGCTGGTGCTCGTCGGCACGATCGCCGCCGCGCCGTTCATGAAGACCAACTTCCTGGGCGACTCGGGCCAGAACACCTTCACGATGACGCAGGACATCGGCCCCGCGCCCTCGCTCGAGGCGGAGAGCGCCGCCGCGGAGCAGGTCGAGGAGGTGCTCCTCGGCATCGACGGCATCGAGACGGTGCAGGTGTCGATCGGCTCGAGCGGCTCCGCCCTGCGCGACGCCTTCTCAGGCGGCGGCAGCGGCATCACCTACTCGATCACCACCGACCCGGACGTCGACCAGGTCGCACTGCGGGAAGAGGTGCAGGCTGCGGTCGCCGACCTCGACGACGCCGGCGAGATCGCCGTCGCGTCGGGCGGCGGCGGCGGCTTCGGCTCCACCGACATCGCGATCGATGTCACCGCTCCCGACTCGTCGACCCTGCAGGATGCGACGGATGCGGTGATCTCGGCCGTCGAAGGAGCCGACGGCGTGGGCCAGGTGACGAGCAACCTGTCGGCCTCGCTGCCGTACATCGCCGTGACGGTTGACCGCGACAAGGCCGCGGAGCTCGGCCTCTCGGAGGTCGCGGTCGGTGCGCTCGTGTCGAACACGATGCAGCCGCAGTCGATCGGCACGGTCGAGATCGACGACACGGCGCTGACGGTGTACCTGGCGGCGTCCGAGACGCCCGCGTCGCTCGACGACCTGCGTCAGCTGCAGGTGCCCAGCGCCACCGGTCCGATCGCTCTCGAAGAGGTCGCGACGGTCGAAGAGAGCGAGGGCCCGACCTCGATCACCACCGAGGGCGGCCAGCGCACGTCGACCGTCACGGTGACCCCGTCGACCGACGACCTGCAGACCGCGACGGCCTCGGTCACGACGGCGCTCGCCGACGCCGACCTGCCGTCGTCGGCCGACGCAACGCTCGGCGGCGTCGTGACGCAGCAGCAGGACGCGTTCTCGCAGCTCGGCCTGGCCCTCCTCGCCGCGATCCTGATCGTCTACATCGTGATGGTCGCGACCTTCAAGTCGCTGCGCCAGCCGCTGCTGCTGCTCGTTTCGGTGCCGTTCGCGGCGACCGGCGCGATCCTGCTGCAGATCATCACGGGCGTGCCGCTCGGCGTCGCCTCCCTCATCGGTGTGCTGATGCTCATCGGAATCGTGGTGACGAACGCGATCGTGCTCGTCGACCTCGTGAACCAGTACCGCGAGAGGGGTCTGACGGCGCACGACGCCACCGTGGCGGGTGGCTCGCGACGCCTCCGGCCGATCCTCATGACGGCGCTCGCGACGATCTTCGCGCTCACGCCGATGGCTCTCGGGATCACCGGCCAGGGCGGCTTCATCTCGCAGCCCCTCGCCATCGTCGTGATCGGCGGCCTCGTATCGTCGACCGTGCTGACGCTGCTCGTGCTGCCCACGCTGTACAACCTCGTCGAGGGTGCGAAGGAGCGTCGCGCCGAGCGCCGCCGACGCCGCGACGAAGGCGATGGCGGTGGCGGCCCGGCTCCTGAGGGCGATGGGCCTGACGGCGGCACGGATGCTGCGGCGGCGGGGGCTCTCGTAGGCGCCGGCGTCGGTGCGGGCCTGAGTGCGGCTGGGACGGAGGCTTCGGGCGGGCTTGCCGGGTCGGGTGCCGCGGACGGCGCCGGGGCTGCCGGCGCGGCTGGTGCGGCGGCGTTCGAGACCCGCCGGCAGCGGCGGCAGCGTGATGCAGGCGCGGCGGCTGCGGCCGAGACCGCGGAGGTCGTGGTCCCCGTGATCGAGGAGGGGCCTGACGTCGAGGTGTCGGACTCGACCCCTGCGCCCGCCGGGGCCGAGGTGGTGATGCAGTCGGCGGATGAGCCGGCGGAGGCGGGGGAGCCTGTGGAGGCGGAGGAGCCTGCGGCGCAGGCGACGGCTGCGGAGCCCGCGGCGAGCGAACCCGAGGCTGGTCCGGAGCCGGACGCCGAGGTGTCGGACGCGGCGCCCGCCCCGGGAGACCCGGACGCCGCCGTCTCGCACCGGTCTGAGGGCGAGACCGAGGAGCCGGAGTCCACGCCGGCGCCGACCGATCACGCGGAGCACGTGGAGTCCGGGGCGGCGAGCGACGCCGAGCCGGCGGCCGACGTGGAGCTCGACCAGGCTGGTGAGCCGGACGTCGAGGGCAAGCCGGACGCCGCAGTCGCGGACGACTCCGATACCGACGTCGATGCGCAGCCCTCGGAGTCCGAGGATGCGCAGGAGTCCGCCGAGCAGCCGGCAGAGGACGCGAACGGTGACGGCGCCGAGAAGCCCGAGACCGGCGAGAATCGTGCGGACGACGGTCACTGAGGCATCTCACGCGTCGCAGCGCGATCGACGCCGCGACCAACCCGTGCCGCCGCGCGAATAGCGCGGCCGCAGGGGGGTCACCGCGTCGATGACCGCTGTCCTCGCGACCGTCGTGTCTGTCGGCGCCGGCAGCACCATCGAGAGTCGGCACCCGCGCCGGATGCGCCGACGGACCGGCTGACGCGCGGGCGACCCGGGGACGTCGTCACGCCGCCGGCGCCAGATCTTGGCGCAGTTGCGCTGCCGCAGCAGTCCCAGGCTCCGGGAGAACGGTGATGCGCTCGTTCCATCGCTGTCGCGTCTGCATGGCCCAGAAGACGGCGAAGAGGGTCAGCCCGACCGCCTCGCCGAACAACACCTCCGGGAAGCCGGGGATCGCGTCTTCGATGCCGAACTGCGCCAGAACGGCCAGCCCGACAAGGAAGAGGATGTCGGCAGCCATCGCCACCGCCAGGATCTTGTACCAGAGCTTCTGAGTCTCACTCGCCGGGGTCCGGTCCTCCGGGTCGTTGTCGCGGATCCCGCGGATCCAGACCACGGTGGCGAAGGCGGCAAAGAACAGGAACGTGACGATGTAGTGGATGCTGAAGCTCCACGGGCCGATTCGGAAGTAGGGGAACGCGGCGTTCGACACGAAGGTGAAGAAGAAGAGGGCGACGGCGGTGACCGCGGCGGTCACGGGGACAAGGAGTGCGAACCGCTTCCGCTTCTCCTTGCGCTGGACGATCAGCATCACCACGACGATCACCACGAGGGTGATGATGTAGGTGAGGACCGCGTTCTGCACCTCGGGGAAGGCGGCCTTCGGCAGGCAGCTCTGCTCCTCGCCCTCGCACGTGAACGTGGTCAGACCCTGTTCAGTGGCCTTCACGTCGGTGGGCACGATAGCGATGAGCGGTCCGAAGATCGCGGCGAAGTCGAGAAGCGTCGACGGGCTGGGGAGTCTGAGGGTCCGCTTTCCCAGCGGGATCTTCGCCGCACCTCCCCGGCCGTTCAGCGCGAGCATCGCGAGGGATGCCGCGATGAGGACGCCGACGAACACATTGCGCGCCGGGGTCCAGTAGTAGTAGCTGATCGACCCCTTCACGGATCCGCCGGCCACCGAGGCGATGATCACCCCGATGAAGAGGGCTGCGACGGCGAAGACGAACGACAGCCGCAGATAGCGGTGGGTCTTCAGCGCCGCGGTGATGAAGTCGGGCTGTTCATCCTGGGCTTGCTGCTGCGGGACGATCTTCCCATTCGTCGTGTCGGTCATCACTGCTCCCATGCAGAGAAAATGACTCGCCGCGACGCGTTGTGAGCCTGGTTGCCGCTGTCGCGACTTGCGCTCGCCCCCAGCGGAGCGCCTGCGCGTCATCGTACCGCTGCCGATATTGCGACGGGAACAGGGTCCTGTCTCGGTCCGCAAGTGCGGACACGCGCTTCGGCCCGGTGCGCCGTGAGACGCACCGGGCCGAAGTGTGGTGGATCAGACGCCGGAGCGGCGCTTGTTGTAGACGTCGAACGCAACCGCCAGGAGGAGCACGAGACCCTTCACGGCCTGCTGCCACTCGATGCCGATGCCCATGATCGACATGCCGTTGTTCAGCACGCCGATGATCAGACCACCGATGATGGCGCCGCCGATCGTGCCGACGCCGCCCTGGACGGCGGCGCCGCCGATGAACGCGGCCGAGATCGCCTCGAGCTCGAACCCGTCACCCGCCTTGGGACCGGCGAGGTTCAGGCGGGCCGTGAAGATGAGGCCGGCGAGCGCGGCGAGGAAGCCCATGTTGACGAACAGCCAGAAGTCGACGCGGCGCGTCTTGATGCCCGAGAGCTCGGCGGCGTGGCGGTTGCCGCCGATCGCGTAGATGTGGCGACCGAACACAGTGCGGTTCATGACCACTCCGTACACGAGGATCAGGACCGCGAGGATGATCAGCGTGACCGGGATGCCCTTGTACGACGCGAGCGCCCACGTGAACCAGCCGATGACCGCCGAGACGAGCACGAGCTTGATGACGAACCAGGTGAGCGGCTCGACCTCCTGGCCGTACTTCTGGCGGCCGGCGCGAGTGCGCACCTGCTGGACGATGAGCGCGACGATCGCGACCGCGCCGATGAGGAGCGTGAAGACATCGGGGTCGCTCTCGCCGAAGATGCTGGTGAGGAAGCCGTTTCCGAGCGCGCGGTACTCCGTCGGGAACGAGCCGATGTTCTGGTTGCCGAGCACCACGAGGGCGAGACCGCGGAAGATGAGCATGCCCGCGAGCGTGACGATGAACGCCGGGATGCCCGCGAAGGCGACCCAGAAGCCCTGCCACGCACCGACGAGCGCGCCGATCGCGAGTGACAGGAGCACCGAAAGCCACCACGGCAGGCCCCACTGCACGGCGAAGACACCCGAGCAGGCGCCGACGAACGCGGCGACCGAGCCCACCGACAGGTCGATGTGGCCCGCGATGATGACCATCACCATGCCGATCGCCAGGACGAGGATGTACCCGTTCTGGACGACCAGGTTGGAGATGTTCTGCGGTCGCAGGATGATGCCGTTGGTGAGGATCGCGAACAGCGCCACCACGGCGATGAGCGCGATGAAGATGCCGTTCTTGCCGAGGTCGCTGAGGACGTGGCTGAGCCAGCTCGTGAACTTGTTCTCGGGCGGGTTGATGTTCGATCCGACGGCGGTGCCGGAGTTGGTCATGGTGTCTGACATGTCTGCGTCTCCTGCTGGGCCGCTCAGCGCGGCTTCTCCATGGTCATGAGCTTGAGGACGGACTCGGGCGTCGCCTCTTCGATGGGCAGCTCGCCGGTGATGCGTCCCTCCGAGAGGGCGTACACGCGGTCCGAGATCCCGAGGAGCTCGGGGAGCTCCGACGAGATCACGATGATCCCCTTGCCGGATGCTGCCAGCTTGTTGATGATCGTGTAGATCTCGTACTTCGCACCGACGTCGATGCCGCGCGTGGGCTCATCGAGGATCAGCACGTCGGGGTTCGAGTAGATCCACTTCGAGAGCACGACCTTCTGCTGGTTGCCGCCCGACAGCTTGCCCGTCTTGACGAGCACGTTCGGCGCCTTGATGTTCATGCTCTTGCGGAAGTCGTTGGCGATCTTGAACTCTTCGTTGTCGTCGACGAGGCCGCCCTTGGTGAGCTGGCCCAGCGACGCCATCGAAATGTTCCGCTTGATGTCCTCGATGAGGTTGAGGCCGTAGGTCTTGCGGTCCTCGGTCGCGTACGCGAGACCGTTCTCGATCGCCTCGGCGACGGTGCGGGTCTTGATCTCCTTGCCGCGCATGAAGACCTTGCCCGAGATGCGGCTGCCGTACGAGTGGCCGAAGAGGCTCATCGCGAACTCGGTGCGGCCGGCGCCCATGAGCCCCGCGATGCCGACGATCTCGCCGGCCCGGACCGTGAGCGAGACGTTGTCCACCACCACGCGTGACGGGTCTTGCGGGTGATGGGCCGTCCACTCCTCGACCCGCAGCAGCTCCTCGCCGATCTGCGGCTCGTGGTCGGGGTAGCGGTGCTCGAGGTCGCGACCGACCATGTCTTTGATGATGCGGTCCTCGGTGACGTCGAGCTTCGCGATCGTCTCGATGGTCTTCCCGTCGCGGATGACGGTCACCGTGTCCGCGACCTTCTTGATCTCGTTCAGCTTGTGGCTGATGATGATCGATGTGATCCCCTGTTCGCGCAGGCTCAGGATCAGTTCGAGCAGGTGGTCGGAGTCCTCGTCGTTGAGGGCGGCCGTCGGCTCGTCGAGGATGAGGAGCTTGACCTCCTTCGAAAGCGCCTTGGCGATCTCGACGAGCTGCTGCTTGCCGACTCCGATCTGATTGATGGTCGTCGTCGGATTGTCGCGGAGGCCGACTCGTTTGAGCAGCTCACCCGCCTCGAAGTTCGTCTTGTTCCAGTCGATCAGCCCACCGGTCTTGCGCTCGTTGTTGAGGAAGATGTTCTCGGCGATCGAGAGGTAGGGGCTCAGCGCGAGCTCCTGGTGGATGATGACGATGCCCTTCGCCTCGCTGTCGTTGAGGTTCTTGAACTCGACCTCTTCGCCGGCGTAGATGATCTGACCGTCGTACGTGCCGTGCGGGTACACACCCGACAGCACCTTCATGAGTGTGGACTTGCCGGCGCCGTTCTCGCCGCAGATCGCATGGATCTCGCCGCGCTGCACCTCGAAGTTGACGTTCGAGAGCGCCTTGACGCCGGGGAATGTCTTGGTGATGCCACGCATCTCGAGAATCGTGTTCGTCACGTTCGCCGACTTCCTCGTAGGGCTGACAGGGAGGGTGGTGGTGTCGGCGGCGGCGGGGTGCGTTTCCCCGCCGCCGCCGAGTTTCGGTGCGGACCGGTGGCCCCGGCTCAGAGGCCGAGGTCCTCCTCGGTCCAGTAGCCGGTGTCGACGAGCGCCTCTTCGACGTTGTCCTTGATGACCGGAACCGGCGCGAGCAGGTACGACGGGACGACCTTCACGTCGTTGTCGTAGGTCTCCGTGTCGTTGACCTCGGGCTCCTCGTCGTTGAGCAGGGCGACGGCCATGCCGGCCGCGACCTTGGCGAGCTCACGGGTGTCCTTGAAGATCGTGGCGTACTGCTCGCCCGACAGGATCGCCTTGACCGAGTCGACCTCGGCGTCCTGACCCGAGATGATCGGCCAGTCCTCACCGACCGAGTAGCCGGCATCGGTGAGGGCCGAGATGATGCCGCGCGAGATGCCGTCGTAGGGCGAGAGGACGGCGTCCACCTCGGTGCCATCCGAGTAGTTCGCCGTGAGGATGTCCTCCATGCGGCTCTGCGCGGTCTCGCCGTCCCAGCGAAGCGTGGCGACCTGCTCGATGTCGGTCTGACCCGACTTCACGACGAGCGTGCCTTCATCGATGTAGGGCTGCAGGACGTCCATCGCACCGTCGAAGAAGAAGAACGCGTTGTTGTCGTCGAGCGAGCCGGCGAACAGCTCGATGTTGAACGGGCCCGCGGGCGCCCCGTCGGTCGGATTGCCCTCGAGGTCGGTCAGGCCGAGGCCGTTGAGGACGGTCCACGCCTGCTGCTGGCCGACGAGGAAGTTGTCGAACGTCGCGTAGTAGTCGACGTTCTCCGTGCCCTTGATGAGGCGGTCGTAGGCGATGACCGGGATGTCGGCATCTGCGGCGGTCTGGAGCACCTCCGAGAGGGTGGTGCCGTCGATCGAGGCGACGATCAGCGCCTCGGCGCCCTTGGTGATCATGTTCTCGATCTGCGAGACCTGCGTGGGGATGTCGTCCTCTGCGTACTGCAGGTCGACGCTGTAACCCTCGTCCTCGAGCGCCGCCTTGACGGCGTTGCCGTCGGCGATCCAGCGCTCAGAGCTCTTGGTGGGCATTGCGACACCGATCAGGCCGCTGTCGCCGCCGCCGTCGCCGGCGGCGCCGCCGCCCGCGCAGCCCGACAGGAGGAGCGCGCCTGCCGCGACCGCGGCGAACACAAACTTCTTCGCTTTCACTGTGATTCCTTTCATCGTGACGTTGACGTCTTCGTCTTGGAGCGTTCTTCAGTTGTGGACCGGGAGGTGTGGGAGTGAGTGGCCGGAGCGCCCCGATCCGCGGGTTCGGGCGTCGGCGCGCGATGCGACTCGTAGAGCCTTTCGATCTGGTCCTGCGGCAGTGCGAGGACGGCGCCGTGGTCACGAGCGAGGTGGACGATCCGGGCGACCTCTTCGGTGAACGAGGCGACTCTCGCCGCATCGTCGACGTTGGAGCCCACGGCGATGGCGCCGCGTGCGGGAAGGATCGCGACCGGCGCCCGTCCACCGAGTAGCGCGTCGGTCAGCGCCCTGCCGGCGTCTTCGTCCGAGCCCGCCTCGGGCACGAGCGGCACGGGGCCGCCGAACTCCTCGGCGATCGTCGCGAGGGCACACGGGATCGACTCACCTCGGGCTGCCCAGGCCGATGTGTACGGAGCAGCACTCGAGACGATCCCGCCGATGGCCGACGAGAACGCGTACACGTGGCCGTGCAGACGGGCCTGGCCGTGCGGCCGGCCCTTGCTGCCCGGCGTCCCCGCGATCACCGCCCCGTCGAGGTCGCACAGGACGAGGTTTTCCGGGGCCACGTCCTGCACGCGGATCCCCGCGGGAGTGACGACGAACAGGTCGGCTCCGGGGATACGACCGGAGACGGCGCCGCCGGCGGCGTGGATGGCGCCGGCGCTGACGAGCTCAGCGTGGGCGGCGGCCACATCAGAGCGCGTGCGGGCGATCGCCACCTCGGTGCGCACTCCGCTCACGTATCTCTCGCGGAGCTCGGCGTCCCTGCCGTGCGTCACGTCGTCTCCCTCGTTGGAATGAACCTCTCGCGGTGTGATCGGCGTGTGACCGTTCACATCGAAGAACTATAGCCATCACCGCGATCGAAATGTCAATCGGGAATTGTCTCGGGTTCGTAACGGCGGGATCGTCACGCGGCGGGCGCGGTCGATCCGCGCACGATCAGCTCGGGTGCGATCGTCGACGGGCTCGGCGACTCGAGCCCGTCGGCGGGCCCGAGCAGCAGCTCGACGCAGCGACGGCCGAGCTCGGCGAAGTCCTGCCGCACCGTGGTCAGCGGCGGCCAGAAATGCGCCGCCTCGGGGATGTCGTCGAACCCGATGACGCTGAGGTCCCTCGGTACGTCCAGGCCCTCGTCGCGGGCGGCATGGATGAAGCCCAGAGCCATCTGGTCGTTCGACGAGAAGACGGCCGTGAAGTCCCGCACCCGCAGCAGCTCACGGCCGGCGTAGTAGCCGAAGTCCGCCGTCCAGTCTCCGAGGATCGGAGCCGTCGTCGGTACGTCGCTGGCACCCAGCTCCTCGAGGAATCCGCGCATCCGAGCCTCGGCCTCGATCCAGTCCTGCGGCCCAGCGAGATGGTAGATGCCACGATGTCCAAGGCTGATCAGGTGTTTCGTCGCCATCCGTGCACCGGCGACCTGGTCCACCGAGAGCATGTGATCGACGTCCAGGTCGGTGGACTGGAGCGTGACGTACGGGATGTCGAGCGCCTGCGCAGCGAGGGCGCGGACCACCCGCACCTGCGGTGCGATGACGACCAGGCCTTCGATCGACTGCGCTCGCAGGTGCGCGAGACCTTCCGGGATGGAACCCGGGTCGGACGCGTCGATGTTCGCCGTGCTCACCCAGTAGCCGCGCAGCCGGGCGGCTGCCTCGATCGCGGCGATGCTCGACGCGGGCCCGTACATCGAACTCGACGCCGCGAGGATCCCGATCGTCTGGGATCTGCTCGTCACCAGGGCCCGAGCCGCCTGGTTCGGCCGGTAGTTGAGCTCGGCCATCACCTGGTTGACGCGATCCCGCGTCTCAGGGCGCACACTGGGATGATCGTTGAGCACGCGGGACACGGTCTGGTACGACACGTTGGCCAGGCGCGCGACATCCCGGATGCTCGGCCGGCGGCCGTTGGCGTCGTCGCTCATCTCAGTTCCGTCGAAGTATGTGTACGGTCACAAACAGACTGGCACAAAAGTAGGTCAGGCGCCCAGAATGGGGATGTGACAGTCACATGAGCCGCTCGTTCGGCGACGTGAGCGTCACATCGTCACATGCCAAGGAGGGCATCGATGGATTTCGCGAAGTATCTCCCGCTCAGCCAGCGCCGGCCGGCGGACGAGGTCAACGTCACCGGTGACCGTCGGGCGGAGATCGCCGCCGTGGTGCGCGAAGCGCACCGTCTGATCCTGTCTGCGCCGGAAGGTGAGCGCGATGCCCGCGCGCGGACGTTCGCGGCGAACGCGGGGCTGGCCATGCCTGCGCCGCCCGCCGACTCCGCCGACGCCCTTCCGGCGTCGGCCGACGCGATCGAGTCGGGCGATCGTCGCAAGATCGCCGAGCTCGAACGAGTGGTCGAGGCGGCGCTGCGTCTCAGCGACGCCCTGGGCCTGAATGCCGAAATCGCGCCACTCACCTACGGCGCGGTCGCCATGTATGCGTCCACCACCGCCCCGTTCGACCGGCGCGCCGCGATCTCCGGGCACAGCGTCGTGGCTGTCGACGGAGACTGGCGGCTCGGACAAGGCCCAGAGCTTCACGGGACCGCGGAAGGGATCGTCCGCTTCCTCACCGGGCTGAGCGACGTCCCACCGCGTCCGCCGGCGCGATGATTCCCGTCAGCCGCCGGAAGTGAGCGCGCCCGCCACGCCGGTGACGACCATGTAGAGACCGATGACTCCGGCGATCACCCAGATGCCGATGCGCGTGGCCGACACGCGGGGACGGTCGTCGGGCTTGGGCACACTTCCAGCGTAACCCAGTCGGCAGTGGCACCGCGGCGAGCCACTCGCGTCCGCGCAGAGGCACTACGATGCGGGCATGCCGTTGCTCCGAGCCGTGGTTCTGCCGGGGCTCGGAGCGATCGCCGTGCTGGCCACGGCTGGGCGGGCGATCCGGCACCTCGGCGGCCACGACCCACGCGAGGATCAGGCTGTGCGTGCGCTGCAGGACGCATTCGGCCACCGGCCGGGGGAGGGCGAGGCCGCCGTCCCGGCTGACCCGGCCGACCCTCGCGAGCGGATCGACCGAGTGACCGAGCCGCTCTCGTGGTACTCCGGCGTGCCGCAGACCATCGCGAACGGGGCGATCTGGTGCGGTATCACCTGGTTGCTGACGCGCGACCGGCGCGCAGCGGTCGCCCCTGCGGTGGTGCTCGCCCTGGAGACCGCGTGCTTCGTCGCATCCGCGGGGCTCGTCGGACGGACACGACCCGAAGGGGTGTGGCGCCCGGAGCAGCCGCACGCGACATCGTCGTTCCCCTCCGGGCACACGGCTGCAGCTTTCGCGCTCCACGGCACTCTCGCCGATCTGCTCGACAGCCGCGGCACCCGCGGCGCCCGGCTCCTCGGCCCGCTCCTGCGATACGGCATTCCCGGAGCGATCGCGTTCTCGCGGGTCTACCGCGGCCAGCACCACATCTCGGACACCGTCGCGGGCGCCATGCTGGGACGGTGGAGCGCCGCGGTGGTGCGGCGAGAACTGATCTCGTCGTAGGCGGGCGGGACGCCGCCGCGCGGGTCGTGCAGTCGCCCGATACCAATCCGTTCCGGGTGATGCGCCCCAGTGCAGCCCGTCTGCGGAGCGCGCGACAGGGGTCACCGTCGGCCTCATGGGGCGAGGATGGTGATGTGGAATCACCCGCCGCCTTCATCGACCGCACTCTGCGGGCCGAGGCGTCGGAGTGGCGCACCTGGGCGGACGGCGATGCGTCGGTCGGCGGGCTGCGGGTCTACGGGGCGTCGGTCGGCGCGATCCGCGGCACCGTCCGTGACGCGCTCCGGCGACATCGCGGACTCCAGCACGACGAGATCACGGCACTCGCATCGGAGCTGTGGGCGGCGCCTGTCTTCGAGCGTCGCTTCGCAGCGATCGTGCTGCTGCAGGGGCAGGTCGACACGCTCAGCGCCAGCGACCTCACCCGCATCGAGGGGTTCCTCCGTGACGGCCGCATCCCCGCTCTCATCGAGCCGCTGGCCCTGGACGTGGTGCGACCGCTGCTCGCCCGCCTCACGGGCACGGAGGCAGAACGCGCCCGGCGCATCGTGACCCGCTGGGCCTCGGCCGATGCTGAAGGCCTCAGTGCTGCTGCTGCCCTCCTCTGAGGGCCCGGGCACCCGCGACCACGGCGAGCACGACCGCCTGGGCTCCTCGGATGAGCGTTGACACGACCGGCGCGGGCGCGGATGCCCCGCTTTTCGCGCTCCTGACCGCGGGCGGTGTGCTGATCTCCACGACCGGCACTTGAGACTCGCGAGAGCGTCAGCAGAAGCCCGTCGTCACGCCCGGTCGCTGCCGCCCCGCCTCGACGACTGTGCGGCCTCCATCAGCTCTGCGCCGAGCGTGTCGGTCAGCCAGGCGCACCACGTCGAGACGGTGCGCCACTCGTCGGCGATGATGTCGTACGCATCGGGCGTCCACATCCACTCGGCGGGAGGCTCTCGCCTGCCGACCGCGAGTCGTTTGAGCTGTAGAAGCTGCAGTCGCGGGTGGTCGGTGCGGTAGCCGCGAGGCGCGGTCTTCAGGGCATCGGTGCGCAGGAGCTCGAAGCCTGCGGTGCGCAGCTCCGCGAGCAGCGCGTCGAGATCTTCGGCAGTGCGCGCGTCATCGACAGCATCACGGAAGCGCGCCAGCGCCGCGGGCGGCACGTCATACAGGCCGCCGCCCACCATCAGACCGTCCTCGCTCAGCTGCAGATAGTGCGCCACCCGCGCCTGCGAGACCATGCCGATGTGGAGCTTGTACGGCGTCTTGTCGGCGCTGAAGCGGACGTCGCGATACGGGCGGAAGATCTTGACCGCACCGAACTCGGGCTCGAGCTCGGCACCGAGCGCCTCGAAGGGCCCGCGAACGACCGCGTCGTAGCGAGCCTTGTTGGCCGTCCACCATGTCTTCGTGTTGTCGGCGCGAAGCTCGGCGTAGAAGGAGACGGCGTCGCGATCGAGCCCTTCGAATCCCACCCGCCGATCGTAGCGAGCGGGCGCCGGATAGGGTGGCGGGGTGACAGCGCCTGCCTCGCCGAGCCTTCCGCCTGTGCCGCAGCCGGGCGCCATCTACTTCCTCGGGCGGGTGGTCCTGCGGCCATTGTTCTGGCTGATGTACCGCCCTCGCATCGTCGGCCGAGAGAACGTGCCTGAGCGAGGGCCGGTGCTGCTGGCGAGCAACCACCTTGCATCGCTCGACACGGTCATCATCCCGACGTCCGCGGCCCGCCCCGTGCAGTTCCTCATCAAGTCTTCGTACTTCACCGGCTCAGGGATGTTCGGCCGCATCAAGCGCTGGTTCTTCACATCGATCGGCGGTGTGCCCGTGTACCGTGCCACCGGTCGCGATGCACGCGCCGCGCTCGACGCGGGCAGCAGCATCCTGCGGGCCGGGAGCGTGTTCGCGGTGTTCCCCGAGGGAACCCGCTCCCGCGACGGGAAACTGCACGAGGGCCACGGTGGCGCGGCGTGGATGGCGCGCGACACGGGCGCCGCGGTCGTGCCCGTGGGTTTGATCGGCACCGGCACCGCCAAGCCGCTGGGCCACCTGCTGCCGGGGAGGTCACGCCTCGAGGTGCACTTCGGCAAGCCGCTCGACCTCGCAGACCTGGACGGCGTGCCCGACGGCAAGGCCCGTCGCGAGATCACGGAGCGCATGATGGCCGCCATCGCGCGCCTGAGCGGCCAGCAACGGTCGGGGAGTGTGAACGCCAGTTCGCGTGACTGACGCACCCGCCCGACGCGCACGGCGTTCAGTCGTGAAGCCCGGAGCCGGCTAGCGCGGTGCGTGTTCGCTTTCCACCAGCGCGATCAGGCCGGCCAGGTCGGCCGCAAGCACCTCATCCAATCCGGCCAGGTCAGCGGCGAGTTCCTCCGCTCGTGGTCCGTCGATCTCCGCATGCAGTTCGAGCCGACTCCCCGCGTTCTCACCGTGCGACTCATGGCGGACCGTCAACGTTCCTCCGTCGAGGAAGACGGTGTCCTGGAAGGCGAGCCCGGGGACGATGTCGCTGACCATCATCGGGGTCTCCTCCCCCTCACGCGTCTTCATCACACCGTGCACGCCGGGTCGCAGGGGTCCGTCGAGGCGGATGTACTCCATGCCCGGCGCCCACTCGGGGTGCGTGGTCACGTCGCACCAGCGCGCGTGGAAATACTCGGGGGCAACCCACGATCTCGCGGTGATCACCGGAAACTTCATCATGCAGCGGACCTTGCCTTCGTTCCTCGACCGACGGAGCGAGCCTTCCCGCGTCGTGGCTCGGCTCGAGCACCGATTCTGTCATCGGGATACGACAGCCGACCGCGCGCATCGAAGCGGCACCGCGCGCTCGTGACGCGCCCGGCGTGCTGGCGCCGCCGCCCCCGGCGCTGTTCACTGGTCTCGATGAACAGCCGTGATCCGCACGACCTCACCATCCGCGACATCCGTCAAGAGGATGCCGGGGAGGTGCTCACGCTTCAGCGCGCCGCGTTCGTGCAGGAGGCGCTCATCTACGACACGGTCCGCATGCCGCCTCTCACGCAGAGCCTCGAAGAGCTGCGGGCGGAACTCGCCGAGAATCTGGGCCAGGTCGCGCTGATGGGCTCGAGACTGGTCGGCGCCGTCCGCGCCCGGCGGGAGTCCGAGCTGCTGCTCATCGGCCGGCTCGCGATCGCACCGGATCAGCAGGGTCTCGGCATCGGCTCTCGGCTGCTCTCCGCCGTCGAGGATCGCGGCCGGGGCGCGGGGTGCACCGAAGCCGAGCTGTTCACGGGTTCGCTGAGCGAGGCGAACCTGAGACTGTACCTTCGTCTCGGGTACGAGGAGACGCAGCGCGTCGACGGCGACGACGGCATCCAGCAGGTCTTCCTGCGCAAGCCGCTGCTCTGAACGCAGGCCCGGGGCGGGCGGCCGCGCGCTACCTGCTGCCGTCGCGCCCCCTTCCGGCCTCGTTCCGCTCGGCTGCGACTGCTCGGTGGATGTTGCCGTGGATGTGATCCGCGCCGATGAGTTGGATCACTCCCTCGCGCTCCAGGACGGCCCGCGGGCCGGGCTTCAGCCGGGTCAGGCGGAGCTGGACGCCGGCGTCGCGGGCAAGGCTCACGACGTCCGCCATGCCGGCCGCGCCCTGCGAGTCGACGAAGTTGATGCCACCGCAGTCGAGGACGATCCCGGCCAGTTGCGGATTCGCCTGGATCACCTCGCGCACGCGGTCCTGCAGAGCGTCCGCGGTGGCGAAGAACAGGCCCGCGTCGAACCGCACCACGGCCACGTCGGGCAGGACCTCGTCGCCCGGGTGCGCGTCGACCTCGCGGAAGACCTGTGTGCCACGTTCGCGACCGAGGGTCGGCATCTCCGGGTGCGTGGCCACTGCGACGAGCCAGATCAGCGAGAGTGCGATCCCGATGATCACGCCGGCGAGCACCCCGAAGACCACGGTTCCGAGGAGGGCTGTGATCGCGATCCAGAAGTCGGCCTTCTTCACCCGGAACAGCCGTCGCATCTCCGGGACGTCCATCATGCCGCTGACGACGGCTTCGATGATCAGCGCGGCGAGGACCGCCTTGGGCAAGTCCGAGAAGAGCGGCGCGAGAACGAGCAGTGTCAGCAGAACGGTGACGCCCGAGGTCAGCGACGCCACGCCGGTCTTGGCGCCCGAGCGGTCGTTGAGTGAACTGGCCGACAGGCTGGTGGAGACCGGCATCCCCTGGAACAGTCCGGAGCCGATGTTGGCCATGGACTGGGCGACCGATTCCTGGTTGATGTCGATCTGATAGCGATGCTTCGCCGCGAAGGTGCGCGCGTCGCCCGCGGTCTGGGAGAAGCCGATCATGACCAGGGCCACAGCGGCCAGGGCGACGGTGCCTGCGTGATCCCACAGCTGCTGAAGGTCCGGAACCTCCAGCGCGGGCAGACCTCGGGGCACATCCCCGACCACAGCCACCCCCTTGGCACCGAGGTCGAGAAGCGCGGATGCCAGCAGTCCGCCGACGACGAGCACCAGGGCGCCGGGCACTCGCGGGGCGATCACCCGGAGTCCGAACACGACGACGAGTGAGATGACCCCCACGAGCACCGTGGTCCCGTGCACGTCGCGCAGCGTCCCGAACCACGACCACAGTTCCTGGATCGGGTTCGCGCCCGTGGTCTCGGTACCGGTGAGCTTGGGCAGTTCGCCGATCACGACATCGATCGCCGCGCCGAAGAGAAAGCCGGTGACCACGGCTCGGGAGAGGAACTGGGAGATCCAGCCCATCCTGAAGACGGCGAGCAGGAGGAACAGGATGCCCGAGCCGAGCGTGATGCCGGCGACGAACGAGGCGACGTCCTGCTCGCCGGTGATGCCCGCGGCGAGCACGGCGCTGGCCGCGACCGCCGCGAGCCCTGAACTGGGACCCATCGAGATCTGTCGACTCGTTCCGAAGATCGCATAGAGGATCGCGCCGGCGGCGGCCGCGTAGAGACCGTTCTGCAACGGCACACCGGCGATACCGGCGTAACCCAGGTTCTTCGGGACGATCAGGGCGGCGACGGTGACCCCGGCGATCACGTCGGCGCGCAGCCAGTCGCGCCTGTAGGACCGGAGTTGGCCGACGATCGGAACCCAGGTCGGACGTGCAGCACGGGTCCTCGCCATGGGCATGTCTTACCGCAACGCCCGATGGTTGAACAAGTCAGCGGGATAGGGGAGAGCCCACCTCCCGCGGCCCGCGTGACGTCACGAGGTTGAAGGCGCCCCTTTACATAGCTTAGGCTCACCTAACGTGATCACGGATGGCGACGCCACGCGAACGGCCGACGAGCTGCACGGCGACGCGCTGGCGCTCAGCTACGGTCGCACCCGGGTGGTGCACGAGGTCTCGCTCCACCTGCGTCCGGGGACGGTGACCGCTCTGGTCGGTCCGAACGGCAGCGGCAAGTCGACCGCCCTGCGAGCCCTCGCGCGCCTGCACCGGATCGACGCCGGCTCCGTGCACATCGATGGCGCCGACGGACGGCGGGATGCGGCATCCCTCTCTGCCAAGGCCTTCGCGCGCACGGTCGCGATGCTCTCGCAGTCGCGTCCGCACCCGTCGGGCCTCGAGGTGCGTGATGTCGTCGCGTACGGTCGGCACCCTCACCGCGGCCGCTTCTCCGGAGTCACCGACGCCGATCGCGAGGCCATCGACCGCGCTCTCGGCCTGACGGGTCTCGCCGAGATGGGGCACCGCCCGGTCGACCAGCTGTCGGGCGGCGAGCTGCAGCGCGTGTGGCTGGCGACCGCGCTGGCGCAGAGCACCGGCATCCTGCTGCTCGACGAGCCCACGAACCACCTCGACCTGCGCTACCAGATCGAGACCCTCGACCTCGTGTGCGATCTCGCCGACCAGGGCACCGCGGTCGGTGTCGTGCTGCACGACCTCGACCACGCGGCATCCGTCGCCGACGATGTCGTGCTCATGTGCCGCGGCCGTGTCCACGCGGCCGGCGCGCCCCGCGACGTGCTCACCGGCGAGAACCTCAGCGCGGTGTACGGCTTCCGCATCGACACCGCCGTGGATGACGCGACCGGCCGTGTGCGTGTGATCCCGCGCGGGCGTCATCACGAACGCGTCCGCCGCAGCGCAGCTCTCCCCGCCTGACGCCGACGCCGCCCCCTCGACTACCTCCCTACCCCCCTCCCATCCGACAGTTCTGGAGCCTGCCCGATGCCCAAGCCCATCGCCGCCCTCGCCGTCCTCGGCGCCGTCGCCCTCGCCCTCACCGCGTGCGGCACCACCCAGGTCGCCGATAGTGCCGACGCCGACACCGACACCGCTGTCTCGACCAGTGCAGGCTGCGCCGAGGACACCACCACGACGTCGACCGACCCGGTCGAACTCACCGACGCATTCGGCCGGACGGTCACCCTCGACGAACCGGCCGCGAAGGTGGCGGTGCTCGAGTGGCAGCAGATCGAGGACGTGCTCTCGCTGTGCCTCACGCCCGTGGCGGTCGCTGATGCGGACGGCTACCGCACCTGGGACACCGCCGAGGAGCTGCCGGCGAGCGTCGAGAGCGTCGGCACGCGCCAGGAGCCGAACCTCGATGCGCTGTTCGCGGCCGAGCCCGACCTCGTCATCGTCGAGGCGTATACGCGCGACGACGCGATCATCTCGCAGCTCGAGGAGTACGGGGTGCCGGTGCTCGCGACGCTGGGTGCGAACGCGGAGGACCCGATCGGCCAGATGCTCGACACCTTCGACCTGATCGCCGAGGCGACCGGGCGCACCGAGCGCGCAGACGTCGTGAAGGACGAGTTCGCGCAGCACCTCGCCGACGCGAAGGCCGAGATCGCGGGCTCGGAACCGGCCGTCACCGACTTCGTCTACTTCGACGGCTGGGTCGACGGCGGCAATGTGTCGCTGCGTCCGTTCGGTCAGGGTTCGCTCGTCGGTGAGATCGGGGAAGAGCTCGGTCTCACGAACGCGTGGACCGGCGAGGTCGACCCGGCCTACGGCCTCGGACAGACCGACATCGAGGGCATGACGACGATCGGCGACGCCAGCCTCTTCTACACCGGCACCGTCGATCCCGACTCCGAGAGCTTCGTCGACGCCGCGGCCGAGAACCCGGCATGGGCCTCGATCCCGGCCGTCGCGGAGGACCGCATCGCCCCGTTCCCCGGCGGAATCTGGACCTTCGGCGGCCCCCGCTCGGCCGAGCAGCTGATCGACGCCTACGTCGCCGCGATCACCCAGTGAGCGGTCGGTCGTTGAGCGAGCGACCCACTCCCTCGCCGAGCGAAGCCGTTGACGGCACGGATGCTGCGCACTCGGCGCCCGTGCAGGGTGCTGCGCCGGCTCGCCTCGCTCGCTCAACGACCGGTGCAGCCGTCGGTGTGCTCGTCGCCCTGCTTGTGGTGCTGGCGCTCGCCGCCGGCTGGCACCTGACACAGGGGACGAGCGGCGCGGTCTTCGCCGACCCCGACATCGTGTGGGGCTCCCGCGTCCCGCGTCTCGCGGCCGGCGTCGCCGTGGGGATCGCGCTGGGCGTGGCGGGCCTGCTGATGCAGTCCCTCTCGCGCAACGCGCTCGCCTCGCCGGACACGCTGGGCGTCACTGCAGGCTCGTACCTGGCGGTCACCGCGGTGGCAGCCTTCGGCATCGCGGTGCCGATCTGGGCCTCCGGCTTCGTCGCCTTCGCCGGCGGGCTCGCCGCCGCCGCTCTCGTGCTCGGCCTCGCCGGGGGTGCCGGCACGTCCACCACCCGTCTGGTCCTCGCGGGCTCCGCCCTCGCGCTCGCGTTGCAGGCCGGCACCTCGGCGCTGCTCGTGCTGTTCTCGGAGCAGACGAAGGGCCTGCTCGCGTGGGGGAGCGGCGGCCTGTCTCAGCTCGGACTCGAGAGCTTCCTGCGCGCGGCGCCCGTGGTGGTCGTCGGGGTCGTGCTCGCCCTCGTCATGTCCCGCCGACTGGACGTGCTCGCCCTCGGCGACGACACCGCGTCGTCGCTCGGTGTGCCGATCCGCTCCACGCGCATCTGCGGCATCCTTCTCTCCGTTCTCCTCACCGCGACAGCGGTGACCCTGGCCGGCCCCATCGGGTTCGTCGGCCTGTGCGCGCCGGTGCTCGCCCGGCTGCTCGCGCGCGTCGTTCCGGCGCTCGGCCGGCACCTGCTCCTGATCCCCCTCTCGGGACTGGTCGGCGCGATCGTCGTGATCCTCGCCGACGCGCTGCTGCGCGCCCTCATCGGTGCCGAAGGCGCCATCGCCGTGCCGACGGGTGTGGCGACGACGGTGTTCGGCGCGATCGTGCTGGTCGTGATGGCACGGCGACTGCGCGACTCCGGGCCGACGCGACGACCGCCCACGATCCGCATCGGCGTGCGCAGCGGCCGCCGCTTCGTGATCGTCGTCGTCGTCGCGGCGCTGGCCGTCGGCGCCGTCGTGCTCGCCGGAATGCTCCTGGGGAGCACGCGGCTGTTGACCGGAGACATCGTGCTGTGGCTGCAGGATGCCGCGCCCCCGCGCATCGCCTTCGCCCTCGACGAGCGCGCCCCGCGTGTCATCGCCGCCGTCGTCGCGGGCGCCGCGCTGGGGCTTGCGGGCAGCGTCACGCAGGCGGTGAGCCGCAACCCGCTGGCCGATCCCAGCCTTCTCGGCATCACCGGTGGCGCGGGTCTGGGTGCGGTGCTCGTGGTGACGAGCGCCACCGCGACGACGTTCGGCATGCTGGTCGCCGCGGTCATCGGAGGGCTGCTCGCGTTCGCGCTCGTGTACGGGCTGGCCTGGCGCGGGGGCCTGAGCGCCGACCGGTTCATCCTCATCGGCATCGGGGTCTCCTACGGCGCCGTCGCCCTGACGACCTTCGTGCTGCTTCGTGCGAACCCCTGGGACACGCCCAAGATCTACACGTGGCTGTCGGGGACCACCTACGGCCGCATCTGGGAGCAGGTGATTCCGCTCGCGATCGTCCTCGCCGTCGCGCTGCCCTTCGTGTTCGCGCACCGGCGCGACCTCGACATCCTCGCGATGGACGAGGACACTCCGCGCCTCGTCGGCATCCGCCTCGAGCGCACCCGCCTGCTCCTGCTCATCGCGGCGGCCGTGCTCGCGGGCTTGAGCGTCGTCGCGGTGGGGGTCATCGGCTTCGTCGGGCTCGTCGCACCGCATGCCGCCCGCGCCCTCGTGGGGGCGCGGCACAGCCGGGTGATTCCGGTCTCGGTGCTGCTCGGCGCGGTGCTCGTGGGAGCGGCCGACACTCTCGGGCGGACGGTCATCGCGCCGGCCCAGCTTCCTGCGGGACTCGTCGTCGCGCTGATCGGCGCTCCCTACTTCGTGTGGCTGCTGTGGCGCTCGCGCGACGCCTGATCGACGGCGCCGCGCCGTGAGCGTACTCTGACGTCATCAGAGGAGAGTGATCGTGAAGAGGCGGCGCACCCAGCAGGCCATCACGCCGGACGAGCAGATCGCGCGGTACGCGTACGTCCTCGGAACCGTGCCGGCGAGCGTGGCCGACAAGGCGTACGCCGCCGCCTTCGCGCGGCTCTCGCAGGCGCAGCGCGAGGACGTCGTCGGCCAGCTGAGCGCCGAACTGCCGGACGCGCCCGACGAGGCAGCATCCGTCGATCCCGACGCGTTCGCGCAGCTCATGCGCGATCTGCTGGCGCGCGATGCGCTGGTGCGCATCCGCGATGGCGTCGTCGTGGCCGCCGCGTTCGTGGGGAGCCCCGCGGTCGTCGCGTACTTCACGACGGGCGCGGGGTCGGTGACGATGGACCACCAGCCGCCGTGGATCCACCAGCTGGCCGGGCACGAGACGGCGCCCGTCGACGGAGGACGGACGCATCACCGCCACGGTGTGCCCGGAATCCTGAGCCGCGACCACGAGAATTCGGGCGACTCGCGCGACTGGTGAAGGCGCACCGCTCTGGCCCAGGCCGGGTAGGGCGTGAGGCGTGACCAGGGGCGGACGCCATCCCCGCATCACTGTGGCTTCGGAGAGGAGACTTCCCGGGCGGTGTCGGCCGGCGGATTCTGTGCCCTGCTCAACAGCACGAAGGGAACGGCGATCGCGGTGATCACGCCGCTGCACACCAGCGAAGCACCGTAGCCGCCGACATCCGCCACTCGGCCCAGCACGGGTTGGATGACGACACCGCCGCTCGAACCCATGAGCGAATCGAAGGAGAGCACCGTCGCTCGCTGCTTCGACGGGATCATGTCGTTGAGGTAGGCCCGATGGACGGGGTCGTCGATCGCCGATGCGATGCCCCAGAGCGCGACGAGCACCACGGCGACCCAGAAGTTGCGCACCAGTCCGACCCCGACCAACACGAGCGCACTGGTGACCGTCGCGAGAAGGATGGATGACGTGCGCCGGTGGAAGAGCCTCCGCACCCACGGGGCGAGCGCGCCGCCGAGGATCGCGGTGCCCGACACCAGCGCGGCCGCAAGGCCGGCGACGGTGTACGCCTCCTCGTCGCCCCAGAGCTCCAGCAGGTACGGCTGCAGCGCATAGAACACGTAGATTCCGACGCCCGCGGTGAACGGGCTCGCGAGCATCAGCCAGCGCACGGGCGGATCGCCCAGGCCGTAGCGGATCGAGGCCCGCAGCACGGTGCGGGTCGCACGCAGCGGCCTCTCGCTCCGGTCGGGGGTGAAGCCCAGGTCGCGCATCAGCAGCGCGGCGACGACGAACATCAGCAGCAGGATCGCGCCCCGCATGAGGAAAGGAACGCCGAGGTTCGTCACCTGCGCGATGACGCCGCCGAGCACCGATCCCGACAGCATCGCGACCCCGCCGACGATCTGCGCTCGGCCGAAGACCGTCTCGAGGCTGCCTTGGTAGGAGGTGGCCTTCAGCGCATCGACGAGCCACGCATCGACCGCCCCGGAGAAGAACGTGAAGCCGAGACCGAGCAGCACCGAGACGACCGCCCATGCCCAGAACGGCGATCGCCAGACCCACAGCAACCAGTACAGGATCGTCGTCACCGCCAACGTGACGGTGCCGAGCAGGTACGACGCGCGACGTCCCACCGTGTCGGCCACGACACCGGTCGGGATCTCGAAGATCAGCATCCCGACGCTGAAGAAGGCGTTCGCCGCGAAGGCCTCGAGGTTCGAGAGCCCGGCGTCGAGCAGGAACAGCGTGTTGACGCCCCAGATGAGCGATGCGGCGAGTGTGTTGCCGAGCATCAGCGTGTAATACGTGCCCTGAACCCTGCGCGGAGTGGGCAGGGACTGCGCGATATTCGTCTGAGAGATGGCGACACCGCCTCTTTCCACGGGAACCGGACGACACCGCGAACGTATCCCTCACGCGCCCCGTCGGCTACCCCGCTTTGGGTGCCGGCCGGTGCGCGTGCTACTGTTGTGAGTTCCTTACGGGAATCGTGCGCTCACCTCTCTGCCTCATCGTGGAGACGCAGATCTGAACGCCCCATCCTTTCCGCGGCTTCTCCACGCCGCCTCCCGTGAAGCTTCATCGCTTCGCGCCTGACGAACGAAACACACGATCATGCACTCCGCCCCACCGGCGCTCGCCTGGCGACAGGCCGACGACGACGTCCATGTCGCGACCCGCGCCGACGAGTACGCCGGCTTCATCGACACGACGCCGCGCGGCTTCCGCGCGCAAGGACCCCGCGGTGAAGACCTCGGGCTCCACGCGACGCCGGATTTCGCACGCGCGGCGGTCGCAGCATCCGTCATCTCACCGTTGTCGACACCGGCACCGGTCCCTGTCCGTCCGCGCCGCATTCGCCGGCGCGGCACCCCCGGTCGCTCCGGCGGCCCGAAGAATAGGAAAGACACGATGGCCACTGGCACCGTGAAATGGTTCAACTCCGAGAAGGGCTACGGCTTCATCGCACCCGATGACGGCTCGGCCGATCTCTTCGCACACTTCAGCGCGATCGCAGGCAGCGGTTTCAAGGAGCTCCGCGAAGACCAGAAGGTGGAGTTCGACGCCGAGCAGGGCCCCAAGGGCATGCAGGCGGCGAACATCCGCCCGCTCTGACGCTCCCGCGTTCACAGGCGCCCGTCCAGGCTTCGGCCTGGGCGGGCGCTGCTGTTCACCTGGGCATCACCCAGGAACCCCGGAAGTATTCCCCGCGGCTCATGCGGGCACACGTAGCCTGAGGGCAGCGATGGGCAACCGCCTCTGGCTTTCAACGGCCAATAGGTCCCCATCGGAACTGGTGCATCATCTCTTCCACCGCCATCGAGTCCCGACTCGGCCCCATCCGTCAGACGTACGCCGGCACCGCCGAGTTCCCGCAGATGACCCGGGCCTACACCGAGGTGTCGCAGGTCGTCCGCGAGACCGGTCTCCTCCGCCGCGCCGAGTGGTTCTACGCCCTCGTCGGGGCCGCCCTTCTTCTGGGCTTCGGGGGTGTGGTGACAGGCTTCGTCCTGCTCGGGCAGACCTGGTACCAGCTGCTGATGGCCGGCGCCCTCGGAATCCTCTTCACGCAGGTCGCGTTCCTCGCGCACGAGGCGGCGCACAAGCAGATCCTCGCCTCGGGCCCCGCGAACGACCGGCTCGCCCGTTTCCTCGCCGCCGGCATCGTGGGCATCAGCCTCTCGTGGTGGAACAACAAGCACAACCGCCACCATGCGAACCCCAACCGGGTGGGCAAGGATCCCGACATCGAGATCGACACCATCTCATTTCTCGAGACGGATGCCGCGTCCGCGGGTCGCTGGCGTGCTCTGGTGACGCGCAAGCAGGGGTGGCTGTTCTTCCCGCTGCTCACGCTCGAGGGTCTGAACCTGCACGCGCACGCGTTCCGGCACCTCTCCTCGCGCGAGGGCGTCAAGGACCGCTGGATCGAGCTCGCGCTCATCGCGGCGCGCTTCGCTCTTCTCCTCACGCCGATCTTCCTGTTCCTGCCGCTGGGAATGGCGTTCGCGTTCGTCGGCGTGCAGCTCGCGGTCTTCGGCGTGTACATGGGCGCATCGTTCGCACCGAACCACAAGGGCATGCCGATCATCGCAAAGGACGCGAAGCTCGACTTCTTCAGCAAGCAGGTGCGCACCTCCCGCAACATCAGGGGCGGCTGGTGGGCGACGTGGCTGATGGGCGGGCTCAACTATCAGATCGAGCATCACCTCTTCCCGAACATGCCCCGCCCGCACCTGGCGCGCGCACGCGATATCGTGATCGACCAGTGCCGAGCCCTTGACGTGCCCTACACCGAGACGACCCTGTGGCGCTCGTACGGCATCGTCATCGCCTACCTCAACCGCGTCGGCCTCGCCGCGCGCGACCCCTTCGACTGCCCTGTCGTCGGAGCCTACCGCCGGAGCTGACGGAGACGTTCGGCCTGGCGCAGCAGGTGCTGCTGCTCGAGGGCGCTGGTCGCGCGGCGTGCGGCCTCCCCGTACTCGGCGGCGGCGGCATCCGTGTCTCCGGCCCGTTCATGGAGGTACGCCAGAGCGGCGTGGTACCTCGGCACATCCTCGCCGACCTGATCGAGGGCGGCGAGACCCGCGAGCGGCCCGTCCGCCTCTCCGACCGCGACCGCGCGGTTCAGCCGGATGACGGGCGAATCCCCGAAGGCGAGCAGCTCGTCGTACCACTCCACGATCTGCACCCAGTCGGTATCGGCCGCGGTCGGCGCATCCGCGTGCAGCGCTGCGATCGCGGCCTGCGCCTGGTACTGCCCCAGTCGGTCGCGTGCGAGCGCCGACTGCAGGACGGCGACTCCCTCCGTGATCGCGTCCACGTTCCACCGGGTGCGATCCTGATCGGCGAGCGGGACGAGGCGTCCCCCGATCACCCGGGCCGGCTGCCGGGCGTGGTGCAGCAGCATGAGGGCGAGAAGCCCGTCGACTTCGGGCTCACGGGTGAGCGCGGCGAGCTGCCGTGTCACGCGGATCGCCTCGGCGGAGATGTCGATCTCGCCTGAGTAGCCCTCGTTGAACACGAGATAGAGCACGCGCATCACCCGAGACAGATCGCCCGGCTGATCGAGCGGGATCCCGGTGAGCCGCTGCTTGGCGCGACTGATGCGCTGCGCCATCGTCGCCTCGGGCACGAGGAAGGCGTCCGCGATCTGTCGCGTCGTAAGGCCCGCGACCGCCCGCAGCGTGAGGGCGATCGCCGATGTCGCGGTGAGCGCGGGATGGGTGCACAGGAAGTAGAGCCCGAGCGTGTCGTCGTGCTGCGGCACCGCACCGGGCTCGGGCTCTTGCGCGAGCCGCTCCTCACGGGCGGCCCGTGCGTTGTCGCTGCGCAGCTGATCGAGGAACGCGCGCCACGAGACGGTGACGAGCCACGCACGGATGTCGCGGACTCCTTCCCGCACCGGTCGCTCGAGTGCGCGCAGCAGCGCGGTCTGAACGGCATCCTCGGCCGACGCGAAGTCCGCGCCGCGCCGGACGAGGATGCCGACGACCTCGGGGATCGCGCGGCGAAGTGCCGCGGCATCCGTCTGCGTCATCCGGCGTCGATGGGCGTCGTGAACATGACCTCACGCAGTTCGAGCCACTCGCCGAGCGGCTCACCGCCGGCCCACGGCGCCGCCGACAGCTCGGAGGCGAGCTCCACGGCGCGATCGTACGAGTCGACGTCGATCATCATCCAACCCGCGATCAGGTCCTTCGTCTCGGCGAACGGCCCGTCGACGACAGGCGGGCGCCCCTCGCCGTCGAAGCGCACCCAGGCGCCGCCCATCGCGAGACCCTCGGACGAGACCAGCTCGCCCGAGTCGATGAGTCGCCGCTCCATGTCCTGCATGTACTGCACGTGCGCGGCCCACTCGTCCGCCGTGAGCTGGTCCATCGGGACCGAGTTCACCGAGGGACGACCGCCCCGGTAGTGCTTGAGCATCAGGTACTTGGCCATGAGAGCCTCCCGTTCGGTGCGGCCCATTCTGCCGCTTCACAGAGGAGACGGAACCGACCCGGCGATCTCTACATCGGCCGATGGAATTTCTGCGGATATATCCGAGCCGGGTCGCCGAATGGGCGCCACTTCGGCTGGTCTGCCCGTTGGCGCTTGCGTGGCGATCGGTCATCCGAACGCAACTCAGGTGACCAACGATGACGCTGGGTGACTCGGTTTGACGACCGGATAGGCGCGGGGCCTCGGCGCTTCTACGCTCGCGGATGGGCCCAGATAGGGTCCTCGCCCGGCGCCTTCAGCGTCGCCGGGATCGTGCGGGACGGTGGTCCCGCGCGCACCCTTCACCCTGAGCAGGACCCGACTAAGGAGGCGACACCGTGAACAAGATCCGCACCGCGACAGCACTCACAACCCTGGGACTCGTGGCCGCGATGATGGCCGGCTGCGCCTCCGCCGCAGCGGAGCCGGGCGAGACCGCGGGTGATGGTGGCCCGTCGGTGGATGAGCTGCGGTTGGGGTATTTCGCGAACGTGACCCACGCACCCGCGCTGGTCGGGTTGGAGGAGGGGCTGTTCGCCGACGCGCTGGGCGATGTCGAGGTGACCACCCAGGTGTTCAACGCCGGCCCGGCGGCGATCGAGGCGCTCTCGGCGGGCGCGATCGATGCGACCTATATCGGCCCGAACCCGTCGATCAACACGTTCATCCAGTCCGGTGGCGAGTCCGCCCGGATCATCGCGGGGGCCGCGACCGGTGGGGCGGCGCTGGTGGTCCGCGACGGCATCGACGACCCGGCCGACCTGGAGGGCACCACGATCGCGACGCCGCAGCTGGGCAACACGCAGGACGTCGCCGCCCGGGTGTGGCTGGCCGACCAGGGGTTCGAGACCGACACCTCCGGCGGCGGGGACGTGCAGATCACCCCGACCGAGAACGCGCAGACGCTGACGCTGTTCCAGGACGGGCAGCTCGACGGCGCCTGGCTGCCCGAACCGTGGGTGTCCCGGCTGATCGTCGACGCCGGCGCGCACGTGCTGCAGGACGAGGCCGAGCTGTGGGAGGACGGCCAGTTCCCCACCACCGTGCTGCTGGTGCGCACCGAGTTCCTCGACGAGCACCCCGACGTGGTCGCCGACCTGCTCACCGGCCACGAGGCCGCCGTGCAGTGGATCGCGGACAACCCCGACCAGGCGCCGGCGGTGATCAACG
Organism: Microbacterium ureisolvens; assembly: GCF_019511645.1. Classification (GTDB taxonomy): domain Bacteria; phylum Actinomycetota; class Actinomycetes; order Actinomycetales; family Microbacteriaceae; genus Microbacterium; species Microbacterium ureisolvens_A. The sequence goes on from NZ_JAEUAX010000003.1 coordinate 354,374, forward strand.
GGGCGATCGAGAAGGAGACCGGCAAGCCGCTGGCCGACGAGGTCATCACCCGGGCGCTGCAGCACGTGTCGTTCTCCGTCGACCCGCACGCCGACACCTTCCAGACCCTCGTCGAGAACGGCATCCAGGCCGGCACCCAGAAAGACGGCTCCATCGACGGCCTGTTCGACCTGACCCTGCTCAACGAGCAGCTCGAAGCCGCCGGAGAAGAACCCGTCTCCGCCGCCGGACTCGGCAAGGACTGAACGCCCGGACGAGCAGAAGCGAGAGGGACGGCACCAGCCGCCCTCTCGCTCCTGCGGGTCGGGCTCCGGTACCGACCGGCCGAACCGCTCGTTCGGCAGGTGTCCGCCGGCGTCAGGCGGCAGCATCCGTCTCCGCCGCCGCCGAGTCGGCTCGTTCGGCCGCAGCGAGCGTGCGCGTGAACAGCAGCAGCCAGCCGACCACGAGTCCGGCGCAGACCATCTCGTGGGTGGCGAGGGTGTAGTACCCGATCCAGAACAGGCTCGCCGAGAAGAAGATGCCCGCCGCGACCGCGAAGGCGAGCGCGATGATCGGCCAGTGCAGACACGGCAGCACCCAGCGAAGGCCGAGGAGGAAGCCTCCGAAGACGATGGCCATGCCGATGGCGAAGATGTTGTGGCCCACCTGGCTGAACGAGACAGGCACCAGGGCAGCGCCGATGAAGCACGCCGCGAGTACGAGGAACACGACGTACACGATGAGCGCCCTCGTTCGGGTGACGCGGGATTCGGTGCGCGCCCATGCCTCCAGACTCTTCAGCAGATACATCGCGAGCAGTGCCGTCACCCCGCCCGCGAGGATCAGCGTCGCGTTGAAGACCGCAGACGTCACACCGCCGCGCCCGCCGAGCTCGCTGAAGTTGAGGCGGTACCACTCGTCGTCCTGTGTCGTGGCGACGCTCACCGTGAACCCGGTGGCCACGACGGCGAACAGCAGCAGCACGAGCCGGGTCGCGGTGACATGTGCGGCGAGCGTGAAAGCGGTGTAGCCGCAGCCGCCGGCCACCAGAGCGACGATCATGCTCGCCGTCATCGTGTCGACCGCGGCGCCCGGCCAGATCAGCGAGGCGGCGTGGAACAGCATCCACTGCACCAGTGCGAACACGGCCGCGAGCGAGACTGCCAGGGCTGCGGTCATCCACCGGCGCCGCGAGTGCGTGACGCCCTTCAGCCAAGCCTGCCGAGGATCGCGGGCGGCGAGCCGGTAGCTCACCGACGCCGAGGTGAGGGTTACGGATGCGGCGACGACGATGCCGGCCGCACCGACCGATGCCCCTTCCCACACGGGTGCCGCGCGGCCCCAGAACCCTAACGCTCCGCCGGCCAGACCGATGGCGAACGCGAGGGCGGCGACGACGATCGCCCGTGCTTCGGTGCGCACGGCGAACCGACGCGCTTCGATCACCCCGTCACGGTGCAGCTGTCTCTCGACCCGCACCGCGGCAGCCTCGAGGCGTGCTCCCTGCGACCACGCACCGCGTGCCATGGCTTGATTGTCCACCCGTTGCGTCCCTTCTGGGCGTACTTTGAGGGTGTGGGTGGATCGCCCTCCGCACCCGATTCCGGCCCCGATTCGCTCGAGTTCACGGAAGGAAGCTCGCGCCCGTCAGACATCGAACGCGAGCTCGACGGACTGCGCGCCCGGGCGTACGGACCGGACGCCGACATCGACGCGGATCCGGCGGCGTTGGCGCGGCTCGTCGAGCTCGAGGCTGCGCACCTGGGCGCCGCGCGGGCTGCGCGATCCGCCGGACCCGCCGCCGTCGCCACGGCCGTCACCGTGACGCCCGGGGAGCCGACGGGCCCCTCCTCATCGCAGGGCGGATCCCGCGGAGTTCGGGGCCGGACCTGGGTGGTCGCGGGGGCGATCTGCCTTCTCGCGATCGTCGCCGCCACCGTCTGGAACCTCGTGCAGCGCCCCGACGCGACGCTGCGACAGACCGACGCCGGCGGCGGCAGCGACGTCATCCGCGTGCTGAGCGCACAGGGGAGGGGGCCCGACGCGTCCACGCTCCGCCAGTTCGAGCCGTACCACGACGTGGGCGTGTGGTCGGTCGAGAACGCCGCGGGGAAGGTCTGCTTCGTCGTATGGGACCTCACGTCCAGTGGCAGGTTCTCCATCAAGTGCGCCCCGCCGGGCACACAGGTCACGCTGACGCTGATCGTCGCATCCGATGGCGACGACTTCGGCCGATGGCTGCCCGACGGAAGCAGCGTCGACTTCCGCTTCGGCGAGAACGCGGTGGACGTCTTCGTGAGACCGCCGTCCGACTGATCGGGAGACTCCCGGCTGTGCCGGATCCGTCAGCTGTTCCGACCCGCGTGAGACGATGCACGAGATGGATGCTGCAACCCTCGCCGAGCTGCGCACGCTGCGGGCCCGTGCCTACGGCCCCTCGGCCGACATCGACCAGGACCCTGCGGCGGTGCAGCGGCTCCACGAGCTCGAGGCCCGCCGTGGCGCGCCCCACGCGGAGACGGCGTTGCCCTCCGACCCGCCTGAACCCACCGACGAGCCCGCGCCGGTCTCGGCCGAGGTGACCGTGCCGGAACCGCTCAGCGGCGAGATCGCGCCCGGCGGCGTCGGCTCCGGCCTGCCCGCCGAATCGGGTGACCACGAGCCGGCACGCCCGCCCAAGCTCCATCTGCTGTCGAGCCGGAACGCGGCGCTCTGGGCACTCTCCGTCATCGCCGCGGCGTGCCTGGCCGCGGGGCTCACGTACTCGCTCACCGCCGTGACGCCGATAGACGACTCCAGTGGTGCGACGCAGATCGACACGCTCGAGCCCGATCCGTTCATCGAGGTCCCCTCGGGCTGGTTCGGCGCCGGTCCGAGCTCGATCGCGTTCGAGTACTACGGCCTCACCCTGTTCGAGAGCACGGGCGGCTACACCGGCGTGGGCACCGACTGCTTCGCCCTGGTCGACAGCGAGCAGCTGCCCGAGCCAGACGCCGACATGAACACGTGGTCGATCTCCGGGATCATGTACAACGGCTGCCGCGCGGGCTCGTTCCCGGCGACGATCCAATTCGTCGTGGACAGCAGCGCCCCGCAGCAGCTCCGCGACCGCTTCCCCGCCGACAGCGCCCTGCAGTTCGTCTTCGACGGCACCCGCATCGGCGTCTTCCTCGCCCCCGGCGACTCCTGAGGGATGACGGATGCCGCGCGCAGCAGCATCCACCGTCCGCTTGTCGACGCGCTGGCTGCTAGTCCTTGCGGCCGGCGACGCCGAGGAAGCGGATGAACACGGCGATCCAGCCGAAGATCAGTGCGAAGACGATGATCTCGAATGCCGTCAGGGAGAAGTAGCCGACGGCGGGGATGAAGAGGATCACCGAGGCGATCATCGCGGCGAGGAACGCCCATGACGCGACGAAGTAGGTGCGCGGCATGCCGCGGAAGAACCGCGGGCCGCCGATGAGCAGCACCAGGTACATCACGGCCATGCCGGAAGCTGAGAGGTTGTGCGCCGGCATGTTCACGTCGACGGGGAAGATGCCGACGCACGCGAGCATGATGCCCATGATGACGAAGAGCACGGGGACCGTCCGCACGGCACGGGGGTTCTCGAGAATGCCCGCCTCGGAGAGCTCGCGCATGTCGTTGGCGACGTAGACGGCGAACGTGGTCACGAGGAGGCCGGCGGCGATGAGCGTGCCGTTGAAGACCCAGCTCGAGAGGTCGTCCTCGAAGGTGCCGAGGTGGCTGAAGTGGATCGTCCACCACTTCGGATCGGGTGTGGTCACCATGGCGGTGAGCGTGCCGATCGCGATGAACGTGAGCAGCAGCGACGACATGCGCTGCGTCGTCATCGCCGACACCGACAGGTAGACGAACCATGTCGTGAGGCCGAGCGTGACCGACATCAGCACGACGGCCCAGAACGTCACGATCGGCAGCCCGATGAAGCCCATCGCGAGCACGCGGTAGAGCGCATACACCGCGACGAACGCGAGCGCAGTGTGCACGATCACGACCGAGATCGTGTTGACGATGTACTTCCAGGGCGCCAGCGACTGGCGCCATTGTTGGCCGGGCCGGTCGCGGGAGCGCCAGTACTCCAGGGTCGACGCCACCGCGGCGACGACTGCGGCGCCGCACGCGGCCCAGACCGAGAACGAGTCGGCGACGCCGGCGAGCTGCAGATCGGGGGCGAAGATCCCCACCAGCAGGCCGTAGATCGCGCCGAGGATTCCGGCGGCGAACGCGGCGTAGATCGCCTCGGACTCCGCCCGGCGACCTGGTGTCGGGGCAGCGGCGTCGGGCAGCGGCGAGGTGTTCACAGTGCTCACGAGGTCAGAGTACGACCGCGTGAGCACCCCGAGGGTGATCGGCGAGGGAAGATTCGGTCACGGAATCATCAAGCGCCGCGCTGGAGCCAGGGGCGCAGCATCCGTGTCACCCAGGGGAGCACCGCGTACGTCATGACGGGGGTGAGGAGCGCCGTCGAAAGGAGCACGCGAGCGATCAGCGGCCACTCCGCGAAGCCCGGGACGAAACCGAGGAGCCACGACGCGAGGAGGTTCGTGGGGAAGAAGCCGAGCCAGATCGTGACGGCCTGCTTCCAGCGCGGCGGGGCGGCCGGGATGGGCTGCTGCACCGGGCCGGTGACCGGTGAAGTCGGGTGATCGGGATGCCGCGACTCGACGTGCGTGGCGAACGGGGCGTCGAACCACCCCTCGATGCCGGTGCGACGCTCGACCCTGACCTCACTGGCGAATGCGCGGCCGGAGTCGAGCCACCACGACCGCTGCGGCGAGTCCTCCCAGGCTTCGAGGGTCGGGATGTCGCGGAAGCGGTAGAGCATGTACCAGAGGTCGCTGCCTTCGCCCGCGCGTACCCAGCCGGAGCCGAGGAAGCCCGCGAAGCCCGCGGCGAGATCGGTGCCCGCTTGCATCCAGCTCGTGGCTTCGACGGTGCGAGAGGGATCGATGCGTCGTTCGATCGCGACGGTGATGGGGTGGGCCACGGGTTCTGCCATGCCATCCATTCTGCGGACGCCGGCGCTGTGGTCGTCACCGTCACGGGTGCGGGTGCGGGTGCGTACGCGAGAGCGCGCGGCAGCGACAGCAGCCAGATGCCCATCGTCACGAACGCGACGAACTCGAAGAGCGCGAGCGTGATGAGCCCGGCGGTGAGCACGCCCATGCCCGCCGCGAGCAGCGCGACGCAGAGCATGGTGGCCCCGCGGAACCGCCGGCTGCGACCGGGGATCGCAAGTCCCGTCGCGACCGTCGAGAGGAAGGACAGACCCAGCGTGGTGGCGATGAGGTCGTGCCCCACCGGGCTCACCGGGATCGGCACGAGCCCCACGCCGGTGAGTGAGAGGCCGGCGGAGACGACCGATCCGCGGAACGCACGTGATGCACGACGATGGATGCGGCCGGGCAGCGCGACCGCGATGAGCACGCCGTACACCGCGAGCAAGAAGCCGGAGAAGATCGTGATGCTGTTGAACGTGCGGCCCGAGAGGTCGCTGTGGGTGCCGAGCTGCGAGAAATGCAGCTGCCACCATGTCGCGTCGTGGGTGGTGAGGATCGCGACGGCGACGCCCACCGGGAGCGACAGCACCGCCAGCCGGCCGATGCGGTGGGCGATGTAGCCGTTATCGCCTTCCGGGGCCGCGGGGCGGGCCGGGATCGTGGCCACCGTCGTGGTCGTGACGGTGGCTGTGGCAGTGGCCGCGACGGCGGTGGTCGTCGTCGCGGAGAGGGATGCTGCGTCCGTGGTGGTGCTCGTCGCGGCGTGCGAGAGCACCCGCGCCACGGCGGGCTCGGGGTCGACGCGGGTGAGCGTCGACGCGGTGACGGCGGCCGTCGCGCACGACGGCGAGACGGTGACCGGCGGAGCGTCGGAAAGGGTCGTGGGAGGCATTATTCGACTCACGATCGGTTCTGCACGGCGTGCCCGAAGCCGGACATCCCCCCAAAGAACCCCCGGTCCGGGGCCCGTTGGTCAAGACGGTAGATCCCCAGGTCAGCGGCGAACCGCTTACCGAAACTGTATCCGGTGGAACCGGGAATGCGCTGTTCGGTGGTATATGGGGTATCCGTGGTGCCGGCGGCGCGCCGGGTACGCTGGACATGCCGGTCCACGCGCCGCGCCGCGTGGACGGCGTGCGGGTGCCGCTGACCCGCACCTGGAGGAGCCGGATGCCCAAGAACAAGAAGCCCGGCGGGGGCCGCGCGGCCAAGAACTTCGACCCCCGGTACAACCCCAAGTACCGTGCGGCAGGCGAGGCCCGGGACGGTCAGGACGCCAAGCGCCGCCCCGGCGAGTCCTCGGCGGGAAAGCCGGGCAGCCGCAGCGCCGGGCACCGCGGGCATCGTCCGCAGTCGACGGATGCGGCAGCTCCGAAGCGCCGCTGGACCGAGCAGGAGCGCGCAGGGCGCGACGAGGCCCGGGCGATCCGGACGCACTCGCGGGACGACCGCGGGCGACCGGGTCGGGAACGCGACGACCGCCGCGATCCTCGACGCGGCGAGGCGCCGCGTCGAGACGCTGCGCCGCGCCGGGACTCTGGTGTGCGCCGGGACTCTGGTGCGCGCACGGACGCTGGCCCGCGCCGGGATGAGCCGGTTCGCCGCGATGTGGTGCACGAGCGGCTCGCGGCCGACGCGCTCGCCCCCGCCGCGGTCGAGGGCGCGACGTTCGCCGATCTCGGACTCGGCCAGAACATCGTCAAGACGATCGCGGAGCTCGGGGCGCAGCATCCGTTCCCCATCCAGGCGGCGACGATCCCGGCGATCCTCGACGGTCGCGATGTGCTCGCGCGCGGGCGCACCGGATCGGGAAAGACCATCGCGTTCGGCGCACCGCTCGTCGAGAGCGTGCTGCGGTCGCAGGCGGGGCAGAAGCGCGAGATGGGCCGGCCGCCGCGTGCGCTGATCCTCGCGCCGACGCGCGAGCTCGCGCTGCAGATCGACGCGACCATCCAGCCGATCGCCCGAAGCGTGGGCCTGTTCACGACGCAGATCTACGGCGGCGTGCCGAAGGCGCGGCAGCTCGGGGCGCTGAAGAAGGGCATCGACATCGTCATCGGCACGCCGGGTCGCATCGAAGACCTGGTCGAGGCCCGCGCACTCGACCTCTCGCAGGTGCGCATCGCCGTGCTCGACGAGGCCGATCACATGTGCGAGCTGGGGTTCCTCGAACCCGTGCAGCGGATCATGCGCCGCACGCCCCGCGACGCGCAGCGGCTGCTGTTCTCCGCGACGCTCGACGGCGAGGTGTCGTCGCTGGTGGGCGAGTTCCTCAGCGAGCCGGCGGTGTACGAGGTCGCCGGCGAGACGCAGCACACCGGCACGATCGACCACCGCGTGCTCGTCGTCGACCACCGCGACAAGCGCGACGTCCTGCGCTCGCTCGTCGACCGCTCGGGGAAGACGCTCGTGTTCACCCGCACGCGGGCGTTCGCCGAGATGCTCGCCGAGCAGTTCGACGAGGTCGGCATCCGCGCCCTCGCGCTCCACGGCGACCTCGACCAGGCGCGACGCACGCGCAACCTCGAGAAGCTCACGTCGGGTCGCATCGACGTGCTGGTGGCGACGGATGTCGCGGCACGCGGCATCCACGTCGACGACATCGATCTCGTGGTGCAGGCCGACGCGCCCGACGAGTACAAGACGTACCTGCACCGGTCGGGCCGCACCGGCCGTGCCGGGCGCTCGGGAACCGTCGTCACCTTGGTGACGCGGGCCCGGCGCGAGCGCCTCGCCGACCTGCTGGAACGTGCCGACATCGAGGCGCCGTTCGACGACGTGCGCCCCGGCGACGACCTGCTCGAGGAGCTCGCCGGGCGCTGACGTCACGTCGCTCACCGCCCCGCCCGGGCCGCGAACCCTTCGAGGAGTTCGGCGGCGCGCGGCGCTCCGCCGAGAGAGCTGAGCTCGGCCGCGACGCGGGCGGCGGCATCCCTCATCGTCCGATCCGTCAAGGCACGCTCGAAGCCCGCCGCGACCCGGGCTGCAGTGGGCGTGCCGGTGCGGAGGTCGACGCCCGCGCCCGCCCACGCGACGCGCGCCGCGATCTCGGGCTTGTCGAGGTCGCCGCCCGCGATGACGAGCGGGATGCCGTGGCTGAGCGCGGTCAGAGTGCCGCCCCAGCCGCCGTTGGTGATGACCACGTCGGTGCGGGGGAGGAGCGCGTCATAAGGGAGGAATCCCGCGACGCGCGCGTTCGCCGGGACGGGGAAGGGCAGCTCGTTCCGGCCGCGCACCCCCGTCGCCACCACCATGAGCACGTCGCGGCCGGCGAGGGCCTCGAGCGCCGGGCGGATGAGGTCGGTGGGGTCGATGTTCTGCGTGCCCTGCGTGACGTGCACCACGGTGCGGCCGTCGAGATCTCCCCACCATCGCGGGAGGTCGGTCGGCGCGGTGGCGGGCGGCGCGGCGAGGAGGCCGACGAAGTCGAGGTGCGCGGGGCGGTCGGTGCGGGCGAAGTCCAGCGACGGCGATCCGCTCGCGAGGATGCGCTGGGGAGACAGCACCGTCTGCTCGAACGTCAGCGTGGCGGGCGGCAGGCCGACCGCGACCCGCGCGCGCACGATGGGTTTCGTCAGCGGCCGCATCGCGAGCGGTGCGATGCCTCTGAGCGCGGCATCCCGTGCCTTCGTGAGGGGAGTGCGGCCCGGCCTGAGGCCCATGCCGCTCGGCGGGCCCTGACGGCTCGTGAGGTTGAGCGGCAGGACGGCGATGGTCGCTCGCGGGCAACCCGACCGGTCGGCGAAGAGGGCCGCGCCGATGGAGGTGTCGTCGGTGACGAGCGCGTCCCAGGGCTCGCGATCCCACTCGGCCTGCAGGTCGGCGACCTGCGCCGGAGCGGTGTCGATCATGACGTCTTCGAGGTTCAGGAAGACTTGCCGGAGGCCCTTGCGACCCTCGAGCCGAGGGAACGTCGCGCGCAGGTCGTTCTCGTCGAAATCGGGCGCATCGCGCCACGGCACGTGGACGGCTCCGGATGCCTCGACCCGCGCGCGGAACGCGCCGCCCGTGTAGAAGCGCACGTCGTGGCCGCGTGCGACGAGCGCCTGGGCGACCGCGCACAGCGGGAGGACATGCCCGGTGAATGGCATGGCCGTCATCAGGAATCGGGCCATTGAGACATCGTGTCGCAAGCAGGGCAGACGCACCAGGGCCCTCGCGCGCGGCAGGACGCGCTTCCGGGGGGACGGTGGGCCGCGGCATCCGTTCCTCATTCGAGGTTATGGGCCGACGTGAGGACCAAGATGCGCCGGGTGTGGCCGCATTTCGGCTCTGTTCCTCGATTGAGGATGCTGCAGCCCAGCGAAGGCGGGGTGGGAGCCGGCCCTGCCTCGGCGGCGATGCGGGGCGTGGGCGCCGGGTCAGGCCGCGGGCGCTGCGCCGATCGTGGCGATGAGCTCGGGATCGCCGCCGCCGAGTGAGACGAGGCGCGCACGGAGCGCGGCCTCGGCCCGGCGGTAGGGCTCCTCGCTCGCGTGGAGCAGCGAGCGGGTGTTCGCCGCCTCGAGGAACGACACCATCTCGAATGTGAGCTGGCGCGCGTCGTCGAGGAGGGGCAGCTCACCCGCGGCCATCGCGTACTCGATGCTCACGGTGAGGTAGTCCTCCCACTCGCTCGACGCGGCGACGATCGCGTCGCGGACGACGCCCGGCTTCGCGTCGAACTCGACGGACGTCGCGGCGAAGAAGCATCCGCCGCGGAACACGCGATCACGCGAGTAGGCGAGCCAGTCGCCCAGCAGCGCGCACACACGCACGAGCCCGCGGGGCGTCCGCGCGCGGGCCGGAGCGACGACGCGGTCGATGAAGACCTCGCGCGCAGCGGCCACGACGGCCAGTTGCAGCTGCTCCTTGGAGCCGAAGAGCGTCGCGATCCCGCTCTTGCTGTGCCCCGAGGCATCCGCCAGTCGGCCGATCGTGAGGCCGTCGAGCCCGTCGACCGTCGCGGCGTCGACCGCGCGAGCGAGCACGGCGCGGCGTGACTCGTCGCCTCTCATGCGGCGCCGGTCGACGGGGGCTTGTGTCACGCCTCGAGATTACCGTACGATCGTTCGTATTCATAAGTACGACCGTTCGTATTCTTCTGATCGGAGCACCATGAATCTCGCACTCACCGCCGCAGGCGCCTCCGTTCGCGCCGCGGCAGCCCTCTCGCCGCGGTGGGGAGCCGCGGTGGCCATGCCTCTCTTCGGCTACGTCGCGAAGCCCCGGCCGGTGCACGCCGATGACGAGCCCACGATGCTGCGCGCACGTCCTCGCACAGTCCGCGTGCCGGGGGTCGACCGGCGCGGCGTCGACGTCGACACCTACGAGTGGGGCGACGGCCCCCGCACCGTCGTGCTGTCGCACGGCTGGAACGGGCGCGCGAGTCAGTTCTCGATGCTCGTGCGCGAGCTCGTGGCCGAGGGGTATCGGGTCGTCTCGTTCGACGCCCCCGCCCACGGAGCGTCGGGCGGTCGCCGCACGTATCTCGTCGACTGGCTCGGCGTGTTCGCCGCTCTTCAGGAGCGCCACGGCGCTTTCGAGGCGATGGTCGGGCATTCCTTCGGCGGACTCGCGACCCTCGTCGGCGTCGCAGGCGGCGTGGATGCCGCGCGTGTCGTCACCATCGCCGCACCCGCGGACGCGGACCTGCTGCTGAGCCAGTTCCAGGGCATGCTCGGCTACCCCGACGCGGTCGCGACGAGCATGCGGGAGCTCTTCGCGAGGCGGTACTTCCCGGGTGAAGCCGACCCGTTCGCCTGGCTGTCGAGCGTGCGGCGCCCGCTTCCGGCCGGTGTGCCGCTCCTCGTGGCTCACGACCACGGCGACCGTGTCGTGCCGTTCGGCGAGGCCGGGCGGATCATCGCCGCGAACCACGGGTCGCGGCTGCTCGCCACCCAGGGCCTCGGGCACAACCGCATCCTCACCGATGACGCGGTGCTCGATGCGGTGCTGGGCCACGTCCGCTCGCCGCTCGATGTGGCCGCACCGGCCGAGGTCGAGGAACTCGGCGAGGCCCCGGCCGCGGCGTAGCGCGTCAGAAGAGGCGAGCGGAAGCCTCTGCCCCGGGCGCCGACCGTGCAGAGGCCGCTCTCAGCGACGTCGCCGCGGCGCGCCCGCGCGATGTCACGACGATGGGCGGTGCGCTGCGCGCATCGGCGCGATCGGCGAGACCCGCCACCGGCGCACCCCGCGGATTCTCTTCCTCGGCCTGGCCGTCGAGGCCGTGGACGCGCAGCAGCGGGCGCACGCGCTTGGCGAGCCACGACCGGTAGGCCTTGGGTGCGTACGCGGTCGCGCCCGGATAGAGCCCTCGATACGACGACACGAGCTCGGGGTGCCGCTCGGCGAGCCACTCGAGGAACCACTGCTTCGCGCCGGGCCTCAGGTGCAGCGCGCCGTAGACGACCCGCACGGCGCCCGCCTCCTTGATGCGCGACAGCGCGTGGTCGATCGCGGCGATCGAGTCCGTGAGGTGCGGGATGATCGGCATCAGGAACACCGTGACGCGGAACCCCGCCTCCGTCGCGGCGCGCACTGTCTCGAGCCGCGCCGTCGCATTGGGTGTGCCCGGTTCGATGAGGCGCTGCAGCTCGTCGTCGAACACCGCGATGGACATGGCGAGCGTCACATGCACCTGACTGGCGGCATCCGTCAACAGCGGCAGATCCCGCCGCAGCAGCGTGCCCTTCGTGAGGATCGAGAACGGCGTGCCCGACTCCGTGAGCGCCGACACGATTCCCGGCATCAGCTTGTAGCGCCCCTCCGCGCGCTGATACGGATCGGTATTGGTGCCGAGCATGACCGGCTCGTGCTGCCAGCTGCCGCGTCGCAGCTCCTTCTGGAGCACCTCGGCGACGTTCACCTTCACGACGACCTGCGTGTCGAAGTCCCGCCCCGCATCGAGCTCGAGGTACTCGTGGGTGCCCCGGGCAAAACAATATGTGCATGCATGAGAGCATCCGCGGTACGGGTTCACCGTCCAGTCGAAGGGCATGGCCGACGCGCTCGGCACGTGGTTGAGGGCGGACTTGCACAGCACCTCGTGGAAGGTCACCCCCGCGAACTCGGGGGTGGTCACCGAGCGCACCAGACCGTTCAGCTGTTCGAGGCCGGGCAGGGCCGCAGCATCCGCCACCCCCAACTCCTGACCCTGCCATCGCATGCGTCCATCAGAACAAAGCTTCGAACTTAAGTCAAGCGCTGCGTGGCGGTGTCTAGAACATCAACGGGACGGATGCCGCGTGCCTGGCCAAAACGGGCCGTCACAGGTGAGAATGGCTGACGTGACGGAGCCTGGCCGGCTCGCTACCCCCCGAGCCGTCCCCGAGACTCGTCGCGCCGCCCGGGCGATGCGCGAGGAGGCCGACAAGCGTGCCCGCACGGCGGAAGCCGCTCCGGCCGCGAGCACCCCGGCCGCCGATGCACCCGATGACCTGTTGGCGTTCGAACTGCCCAGCGACGACTTCGTGCCGGGCTCGATCTCGGCGGGCGCGCCCTCGTCGCTGCCGCTCGAGTTCCGCCCGACGGGCATCGCGCCGCAACGGACGGATTCGACGCCGCATCACATCCCCGAGGCGCGGGTTCGCGGGCGTCGACGAGCGGTCCGGTCGCCCCGGCCCGTGGTCAGCGAGCGGCGCGCGGCGCGCGCCGCCGAACTGCTCGACGTCGACGAGGGTGCACAGCCCGTCCGCCACGCACGACCGCGCCGGCTGACCAAGCGCCTCGTCCTGGTGGCCGGGCTCGCCACCGGCGCGGCGCTGCTGCTCGGGTCGGCGGCGATGACCGCGATGATGCTTCCGTCCGAGCCGCAGGCCGCCGGCGCCGCTCCCGCGCTGACGATGACGCTCGAGCTGCCCGAGATCGAGCAGCTTCCCGTTCCCCAGGTCGAGGAATCCCCGCCGGCAGCCGACATCTGCTCCCTCCCCGACGTCGCTTCGGCCGTGCAGCGCGGCGACGACGAGGCCGCGATCGTCGCGGCCGGCGGCGGCGAGGCGTTCCGCACCGCGGTGGTCGAGGGGCGCGCTCCCTGCGTCGATCTCGGCGACTCCGCCCGGGTCTGGACCGTCATGGACAAGATCCGCCCGGCCAATCCCATCGACTACCGTCCCGGCGCGCTCGTCCTCCCCGACGGGGTGCGCAATGTCGAAGGCGGCGCGCTGCGGTCGGACGCGGCATCCGCTCTCGCCTCCCTCGTGACCGCCGCCCGCACCGCCGGAGCCGGCGAGATCGCACTCGAGAGCGGGTTCCGCTCGTACCAGACCCAGCAGGCGACGTACGGGCGGCACTTCGCCGAGAAGGGCGAGCGTGCCGACCAGGTGAGCGCGCGGCCCGGATACAGCGAGCACCAGCTGGGCCTCAGCGCCGACGTCGTCGCATGCGCCGGCTCGTGCGGCACGCTCGACCAGCTCGCCGCGACGCCGCAGGGTCAATTCGTCGCCGCGCACGCGTGGGAGCACGGGTGGATCGTCCGCTACACGGAGGGAGCCACGCCGGTGACCGGCTACCTCCCCGAGCCGTGGCACCTCCGCTACATCGGGCCCGAGCTCGCGAAGGCGTATCACGAGGGCGGCTGGACCTCCCTCGAGGAGTTCTTCGCCCTCGATCCGGCACCCGATTACCTCGGCTGACGTCGGGCGTCTGCACTACTGTGCGGATCACGGATGCCGCGGGAAGAGGCATCCGTGACGGCTGAAACTGAGTACCATATCTCGTGAGATGCAATTCCATCCGGAGGCGCGTCTCCCACAAACTCGAGGACGAGAGGAAGGCGCACCATGGAGCGCGAGATCTACGACGAGGACCACGAGGCGTTCCGAGACGTCGTCAAGGAGTTCGTCAAGCGCTACGCGTCGGACGAGAAGCGCAAGCAGTGGGACGCCGATGGTGAGATCGACCGCGCGACGATGCTCGCCGCGGGCGAGGCCGGCATCATCGGCCTCTCTGTTCCGGAGGAGTTCGGCGGCGCAGGCATGCTGCAGGACTACCGCTTCCGCTCGATCGTGCTCGAGGAGACGATCGGCGCCGGCCTGGGCTCGCTCGCCGGCGCACTCGGCATCCAGGACGACCTCGCGGTGCCCTACATCGTGCACATGGGCACCCAGGAGCAGAAGGAGAAGTGGCTCCCCGGCATGGCGACCGGCGAGATCCTCGGCGCCCTCGCGATGACCGAGCCCGGCGCGGGCAGCGACCTGCGCGGCATCAAGACCACGGCCAAGCGCGTCGAGGGCGGCTACATCGTCAACGGCGCCAAGACCTTCATCTCCTCGGGCAAGACCGCCGACATGGTCGTGACGTTCGTGAAGACCGGCGAGGGCAACCGCCCCGACGCGTTCAGCCTGCTGATCCTCGAGGACGGCATGCAGGGCTTCGACCACGGCAAGAAGCTCGAGAAGATGGGCTTCCACGGCTGGGACACCGCCGAGCTGTCGTTCACCGACGTCTTCGTGCCGGAGGAGAACCTCATCGGCGGCAAGGAGGGCCTCGGCTTCATCCAGCTCATGATGAACCTGCCGCTCGAGCGCCTGTCGATCGGTGTGGCCGCGGCAGCCGCGGGTGAGGCCGCGTTCGTCTGGACCCGCGACTACGTGCTCAGCCGCGAGGCGTTCGGCGAGCGGATCGCCGACTTCCAGAACACCCGCTTCAAGCTCGCCGACATGGCCACGACCGTCGACGTGATGTGGGCGTACGTCGACCGCGCGATGATGCTCTACAAGGACGAGAAGCTGACCGCTGAAGAAGCCGCGAAGGTCAAGTTCTGGACGACCGACCGCGAGGCCGAGCTCCTCGACGTCGGTGTGCAGCTGCACGGCGGCTACGGCTACATCACCGAGTATCCGATCGCCCGCGCCTACCTCGACGCCCGCGTGCACCGCATCTACGGCGGCACGAACGAGATCATGCGCGACATCGTGTCGCGCCAGATCGTCGGCAAGCGCTGACCCGATTTCGACACCGGATGCCGCGACCTGCGCCTTTCACAGGCGCCGGTTCGCGGCATCCGTCGTCCGGATCAGTGCTGGCCGGCAGGCCCCGCACCCCGGCCGAGGCCGCGCGATGCCAGGCCGCGGCGGCGGGCGAGCTTCGCGACGCCGGCCTTGCGGAGGCGGTCGGCCACGAGGATGCCCAGCGCGACGCCTGCGACGCAGCTCGCGATCGTGAGGGCGAAGAACGTGATGAGCGCCCACGGCTGCATCGCCCACAGGTCGAACGAGGCGGCGGCGAGCACGGGGTAGATCGCGCCGACGAAGACGGCGCCGGCGTAGTACTGCCAGGTGCGCCATGACCGGTACAGAGTGACCAGGAACGCCAGCTCGGCGAAGAACGCCCACCAGATCGCGGCTCCGAGGAACGGGAACACGACCAATCCCGAGATCAGGCCGACGAGGATCCCGGCGAAGGGACGCTCGAGCAGCCGCAGCGCGACGGTCGCGGGCAGCAGCCAGAGCCCCGCGATCGCGACCGAGACGAACGGGACGGTCGCGAACAGCACGGTCGAGATCCAGCCGGCGCCCCACAGCATGACGCCGCCGGCAACTCCGATCGCGGCGCAGGTCAGCAGGTAGGCCGTCGTCGCCCGGCCGCGACTGCTCCGCGGTGGCGTGGGCGCGGCGGGGGCGGCGGGCCCGCTCACGAGTGGGCCTCGGCGCTCACGCGCTGGGACTTCGGTGCGGGCGACGCAGCGCCCACGCGCCAGTAGCCGCAGAAGCTCACGAAGTCCTTCGAGACGCCGCGCTCGCCGACGAGGTGCCGGCGACCCTCGGTCGCGAGGGCCTGCTCGCCGACGATGTACGCGTGGGTCGTGGCATCCGAGATCGTGGCTTCACGCAGTGCCTGCAGGGCGGGCGTTCCGGGCTTCACGCCGTGCTCGCGCACGATCCAGCGCAGGTCGACGCCGGCGGGCCGAGGGAAGTCGAGCGCGTCCTCGGCCGAGGGGACCTCGACGATCGCGCGTCCGGTCGCGTGCGACGGCAGCGAGGCGCAGATTCCGGCGATCGCGGGAAGCCCCGTCTCGTCGGAGACGAGCACGACGCGGTCGGTGCCGCGGTCGGGGTTGAAGGTGAGGCCCTCGTCGATCACGACGACGCTCTCGCCCGCCTGGCAGGACTCCGCCCAGCGCGAGGCCGGGCCCGCCGTGCCATCGGCGGCGGAGCCGTGGAGCACGAAGTCGACGTCGATCTCGGCGCCTGTCGTGACCGTCGCGGGACGGAACGCGCGCACGGTGTAGTTGCGCATCACCGGCCGCACGCCGTCGGGGATGCGGAGGTACTTCAGGTACCCGAACATCTTGTTCGCCTTCGCGGGCAGGCGCTCGAGACCCTCGTCGCCGCCCAGCGGGAGGAACAGGCGGAACCACTGGTCGTAGCCCATCGCGCGGAACCGGTCGATCTCACCGCCCCCGAGCGTCACGCGCATCCAGTGCGGCGACAGGCGCTCGGAGTGCAGCACCGTGAGGTGCACGAGCCCCTGTGTCTCGGGCTTGACCAGTCGGGGGTGAGCCATGTCGGTGCTCCTTGTTGGGGGGGCGAGGGGGTCAGATGCCCCAGGGGAAGAAGACGGCGAACAATGCGGCCGAGGCCGCCCAGAACGCGATCACGAACACGGTGTCGCGCACGCGCCACGGCACGAGGTACCGCTCGGTGCGGTCGGGGTGGGCGCCGAAGGCGCGGGCGTCCATGGCGAGGGCGACGCGCTCGGCATGGCGGATGGCGCCGGCCATGAGCGGCACGATGTAGCCGAACCAGCGGGCGATCGCGGCGAACGGCCCGCGGCCGCCGTGGGCGCCGCGGACCCGGTGCGCCTGCCGGATCACGTCGAGCTCGTGCCCGAACCGCGGCACGAACCGGAACGCCGCCAGCGCCGTGTAGCCGATGCGGTACGGCACCCGCAGCTGCTGCACGGCCGCGCGCACGAGGTCGGGGCCGGTGGTCGAGAGGCCGGCGATGAGCGTGAGCGCGACGATCGCGGCGAGGCGCAGCCCCGTCGCGAAACCCACCTGGAGCGCACCGCCGTACATCGTCCAAGCGCCGATCTGCCACACCACCACGGACTGGTCGACGCGTGACGCGTCGGTCCACAGCGCGAAGCCGAAGCCGATCACGACCGCGCTGAGCGGCAGCGCCAGGAACAGGATCGCCGCGAGACGCCGGGTGAACGACACCCCCACCAGCAGCACGACGTACGCGAGCGCAAGGAACGCGGCAGGGGTGGCGAGATCCCGCACGAACACGAGCAGCGCCATCGCGGGCAGCGGTGCGGCGAGCTTTGCGAGCGGGTTCAACCCATAGAGGAACCTGACGGCGGATGCCTCGACCCGCCGCGCGTACGGATCGAAGCTCGAGTGCGCCGCCGTCGCCGCGGTCAGCGGGCCGGTGCCGGTCACGCGGCACCTCCCGAGGCGTGCGGGGCCGGTGGATGCGTGGCCGTCGGCGCCGATCTGGTTCGCAATTCAGGATCGATGGCGCGCGGCGGGTGGCTTCGGGTCGTCTCCACGGCATCCGTCCTGAATTGCGAACGGGACGTCGGGGTGGGTTCGGGAGCTTCGGGGAGGTCGGCGAGGCGGGCGATGCGGGACAGCTCGGGGAGGTCGGCGAGGCGGGCGATGCGGGACAGCTCGGGGTGGTTGCGCACGCCTCGGAGCGCGCGGCGCAGCGGAGGCGGGCGCAGGCCCGCCCGGGCGATGAGCGCGTCGTCGGCGAAGAGGTCGGCGGTCGGGCCCTCGGCGAGCACGCGCCCGTCGGCCAGCACGACGGTGTGGTCAGCGTAGTCGGTCACGAGCTGCATGTCGTGGGTGACGACGACGATGGTGGTTCCCTCGGCGTTGAGCTCGGACAGCAGCGAGAGGAGTTCGTCGGCACGGGCGCGGTCCTGGCCGAAGGTCGGCTCATCGAGCACGAGTACCGGGGCGCCGGCGACCAGCGCGGTGCCGACCGACAGGCGGCGCTTCTGTCCGCCCGAGAGGAGGAACGGGTGGCTGTCGGCCTTCGCCACGAGACCGAACCGCGTGAGCAGGGACTCGGTGCGGGTGCGCACCTCGTCGTCGGGGAGGTGCTGGCGGCGAAGACCGTGGGCGATCTCATCGAACACCGTGTGCGCGATGAACTGGTGCTCGGGGTTCTGGAAGACGAACCCGATGCGCGAGCTCAGGGTGCGCGCGTCGGCCCGTCCGACATCGAGCCCGTCGACGTGCACGGTGCCCTTGGGAGGCGAGACGACGCCGGCGAGCGCCTGGATGAGGCTGGTCTTGCCGGCGCCGTTCGCCCCGACGATGGCCACGAAGGAGCCGCGGAGGACGTCGAGGTCGACGCCGTGGAGCACCTCGGTGCGTCCTCGCCGAAGGGTGAGGTTCCGGACGGTGATGACTCGAGTGGCACTGCTCGCCGGTTCGGCGCGTTTCGACTCGCTCGTTGCTCGCTCGCTCAACGAGCGAGAAATCGGGGCAGGCTCGGCGTCGAGTGCCTCCCGCAGCTCGTCCGGTGTCAGCGGCAACGGTTCGAGTGCGAAGCCGGCGCGGCGCAGACGCAGGGCGGCGATCGTCGAGACCGGCAGCCACACGCCCATGGCGTGCAGATCCTCGGCGCGTCCGCGCAGCACGTCGTCCACCGGGCCGTCTGCCGCGACGAAGCCGTCGTGGTCGAGAACGACGACCCGGTCGACGAAGGCGACGGCGGCGTCGAGGTTGTGCTCCACGAGGAGGATGGCGCGGTCGCCGGCCGTCACGAGCTCGGCGAGTGCGCCGTACACTTCCTCGATTCCGGCGGGATCGAGGTTGGCCGTCGGCTCGTCGAGCACGAGGAGAGGCGATCCCATCGCGAGCGCGCAGGCGATCGCGAGCCGCTGGCGCCCGCCGCCCGAAAGCCGATCGGGGTTCTCGCGCCGGCGTTCCCACAGGCCCACGCGACGCAGGGCCTCTTCCGCGCGGGCGAGCACCTCGGCCACCGGCATGCGCAGGTTCTCCGGCCCGAAGGCCACCTCATCGAGGAGCGTGCCGGTCACGAGCTGGGCGTCGGGGTCCTGGAAGACCATTCCGACGCGGGTGCTGAGCTCGGCGACCGGTGTCGTCTGCGTATCGAGTCCGTCCACCTCTATCGATCCCGTCACCGTCGCCGGAACGGCCTGCGGCAGCAGCCCGTTCAGCGCGAGTGTCAGCGTCGACTTGCCCGACCCGCTCGGACCGAGCAGCAGCACCACCTCGCCGGGGGTGATATCGAATGACACGGATGCCGGCGCCGGCGTGGTCTCGCCGTCGTGTGTGACGCCGAGCTCGCGCACCCGCAGCAGCGGCACGGCAGAGGACACGGTCATCCGATCGTCGAGGGAAACTTAGCCTTCCCTAACTTACCGGCCTACCCGGCGCCGGGGAAACGGCGCCTCACCGCGAGAATCAGCGCTGACTGCGCCGGGCGACCCCCGCACGACGCAATGCGGAGCCGATGGCGAGTCCGACCGCCGTCCATGCCACGGGCCCGATGATGAACAGCGCGACGTAGACGATCTGGCCCCAGAGCGGGAAGCGCGTCACATCGGCCGCGAACCAGATCGCGGCGGCGATGACGGCGCCCACGATCACGGCCGAGAGGAAGAAACGCCACGGCTCCCAGCGCTTGTAGCGCGAGGTCGCGGCGATGAGCTCCTGCAGTCCCCCGATGAGGAGGGCGGTGCCGATGTAGCGGCCGATCCAGAGCGGCACGACCGCGCTGGCGACGAGCGCGGCGACCATATGGGTGATGAGCGCGACCCAGGGGCGGCGCAGAAGCTCCTGGGCGACCACGCCGGGAAGCACGTGCACACCGAGCACGAGGCCGTAGAGGATCGGGGCGCCCGCCGAGACGAACCCGCTGATCGCCCCGGCGCCCGCCTGAAGGATTCCGGTCGCGACGCCGATCGCCGCACAGGTGAGCAGAACGCTCGTCGAAATCCGGGTCCGGGGAGCCACCTGCCCAGCGTACTGGGAGCCGCGCTCGCGTTTCTCACAGAATCCTCATTAACTGGGATTCACCTGGCAGTTACGTTGGAGTTCGCTGCGCCCTGATGAAGCGTCGCGGCGAATCCCCCACAAATCAATGGAGGCCATACATGGGTCGTTCCTCCGTCAGAACAGTCGCGGTCGTCACACTCGCCGCCCTGTTCACGGGCACCGCCACCGCAAGTTTCGGCGCCGTCCCGGAGGAGGTGACACCACCCGCCCCGATCGTCTCGCCCACCGGCCAGTACATCGTGGTCCTCGACGATGCGCCGGTCGCTCGGTACTCCGGAGGCACAGCCGGGCTGGCTCCGACGACGCCGCAGAAGGGCAAGAAGTTCGACGCCCACACGCCGGCGGCCAAGAAGTACTCCGCGTATCTGAAGGGCAACCAGAAGAAGGCGGCCGATGCCGTCGGCGTCACTCCGATCGCGACGTACGACACGGCCCTCAACGGCTTCAGCGCGACGATGACGCCGGAGCAGGCCGCCGAGCTTCAGAACACCCCGGGCGTGAAGGCGGTCTACCCCGACGAGATCCTGCACCCGACCGCCGTCCCCTCGACCGAGTTCCTGGGCCTGAGCGGCCAGGGAGGCGTGTGGGAGCAGGTCGGCGGAACGGATGCTGCGGGCGCAGGCGTCGTCGTCGGCGTCATCGACACCGGCATCTCGCCCGAGAACCCCGCGTTCGCCGGCGACGCGCTCGGAACGACCGCCGGTGCCGAGCCGTACATCGAGGCCGGCGAGGTCGTGTTCGACAAGGCTGACGGCACCCAGTTCCGCTCGCCGGTCGGCACGACGGCGGACTGGACGGCCGACGACTACTCGACCAAGCTCATCGGCGCGCGCTACTTCTCCGAGGGCGCGGCGGCGAGCGGCTTCGACTTCCAGTACGACTACCTCTCGCCCCGCGACGGTGACGGCCACGGTTCGCACACCGCGAGCACCGCGGCGGGCAATCTCGACACCCCGGCGTCCGTCGAAGGCATCGACTTCGGCACCATCTCGGGCGTCGCGCCCGCGGCCAAGGTCGCGGCCTACAAGGCCTGCTACGCCGGGCCTGACGTGCTGGTGACCGACGACGACACCTGCTCGGGTGTCGACCTCGTCGCCGCGATCGACGCGGCGACCGAGGACGGCGTCGACGTCATCAACTTCTCCATCGGCGGTGGCGCTGCCACCTCGGTGTGGGACGCCTTCGACGACGCGTTCCTGGGCGCCGCCGCAGCCGGCGTCTTCGTCTCGGTGAGCGCCGGCAACGACGGACCCGGTGCGTCGACCGCCGACCACGCGTCGCCCTGGTACACGACGGTGGCAGCATCCACCATCCCGACCTACGAGGGAACCGTGCAGTGGAACGGCCAGCAGGCGGCGGGTGTCTCCGTCACGGTGCCGTTCGGCGGATCCGTGCAGGGTGAGGTCGTCTACGCCGGCGACGTCGCGGCGGCCGGGGCCGACCCGGCGCAGGCGGCGCTCTGCTTCCTCGACACGCTGGACGCAGCCAAGGTCGCCGGCAAGATCGTGGTCTGCGACCGCGGCACCAACGCCCGCGTCCAGAAGTCGCAGACGGTCGACGAGGCGGGCGGCATCGGCATGGTGCTCGTCAACGTCACGGCCGGCTCGCTCGACAACGACTTCCACTCGGTGCCGACCGTGCACATCGATGCTAAGCACCGCACGGCGCTGCTCGACTTCGTGCGCGGCACGTCCGGTGCGACGCTGAGTCTGGTGAGCGGGAACACGACGGGCGTCGAGACGCCCACCCCGGTGATCGCGGGCTTCTCGAGCCGCGGCCCGATGCTCGCGGACGGCAGCGACGTGCTCAAGCCCGACCTCACGGCACCGGGTGTCGCCATCCTCGCCGCGGAGCACAACGGACCCGACGCCGAGCCGACCTTCGGTTTCAAGTCCGGCACCTCGATGTCGTCGCCGCATGTCGCGGGCCTCGGCGCGCTTTACCTGGGCGAGCGGCCGGATGCGACCCCGGCCGAGATCAAGTCGGCGCTCATGACGACGGCGTACGACAGCAAGAACGGCGACGGCAGCACCAGCACCGACGTCTTCGCACAGGGTGCCGGTCATGTCGACCCGGAGAAGTTCTTCGACGCCGGGCTGCTCTACCTCAACGACGTGGATGATTGGGCGGCGTACCTCGAGGGGGTCTTCCAGACGGACCTCACGGAGGACGCCGAGCCGATCGACCCCAGCGACCTGAACCTGGCGTCCATCGCGATCGGGACGCTCGCGAAGGAGCAGACGGTCACCCGCACGGTGACCGCGACGACCGCCGGCACGTACACGGCGTCGGTGGAGGGCGTGCCGGGCCTCGACGTGGCGGTCTCGCCGAGCGAGTTCACCATCGCCGCCGGCGCGAGCCAGCAGTTCACCGTGACGTTCACCCCGACGTCGGAGACGGCAGTGGAGGCCTGGTCGACGGGTTCGCTCACCTGGACCAGCGGCGACACCGCGGTGCGTTCGCCGCTGGCCGTGTACCCGGTCACGGCCGACGCGCCCACCGAGGTCACCGGAACCGGCACGAGCGGCTCGGCCAAGGTCACGATCCTGTCGGGTGTGAACGGCGACCTGCCGCTCAACGTCTCGGGCCTGACGCCCTTCACCCAGCTGTACGACAGGTCGGTGAAGGCCGGCGGTCACTCCGGCAACGAGAACTCCGGCGCGGCGGACGGCGGCACGACGTACTTCGTCGTCGACGTGCCGGCGGGCACGACGGTGTCGCGGTTCGACCTCGACGCCGCCACCGAGGCGGACGGGGCGGACCTCGACCTCTTCGTCTACAAGATCAAGAGCAAGCAGGACTGGACGGCCACGTCGGTGACCCAGTCGGCCACCGAGGCGGCGGACGAGCAGGTCACCCTGTTCACCCCGACGCCGGGCACCTACCTGGTGCGCGTCGACGTGTTCAGCGTCCCCGCCGACGGCAAGCTGCCGTGGGATCTGCGTTACGCGAACGTCGCCGCGGCCAAGCCGTCGCTCGTCGCCACGCCGAACCCGCTGTCGGTGACCCAGGGCGTGAACGCCGAGTACACGCTGAGCTGGAGCAAGCTCAGGGCGAACACCCGCTACCTCGGCCTCGTGCAGTACGGCGACTCCGCCGTCCGCACCGTGGTGACGGTGGACGCCGGCGCGAGGGGCTGACCTTCTCGCCACGGCGGAGGCGCCCGGGTTCAGGCCCGGGCGCCTCTGCGCGTTTCGGGTGACGGATGCTGTGGGCCGCAGCATCCGTTCACCGAAGACGTGTGCCGCGCACGCGTCACAGGCGGCGCCGGCGCCGGGTAAGGCGTACGGCGGGCATCGGCGGGGCGGGGATGCGCTCATCCCCGTGGTCCACGACGTGGCCGAAGCGGTCGGCGCCCGACTCCCAGGCCTCGCGGGCCTCGACGATCTCTTCGTGGGTGCGGCCGACGAAGTTCCACCACATGACGACGTCGTCCTCGAACGGCTCGCCGCCGAGGAGGAACAGCGTCGCGCCGGCGGGGCTCGAGATCACGACGTCGTCGCGGTGCGTGCCCAGGTAGAGCAGGTGCGCCGCGTCGACCACGACGGCGCCGCCGGCGTCCGCGGGGACCAGGGCCTCACCGTACACGGCGACGAGTGCGTGCTCCCAGGCGGGGTCGAGTGGCACGGTCACGGTCGAGCCCGCCGGGATCCGCAGCTCGGCCCCGACGATCGGCGTGTACACGGTGGCCGGAGAGGCGACGCCGGCGAGCTCGCCGAGCACGACCGTCGCCGAGCCCGCCTCGCCGGCGGCCGGCCGCAGCTCCAGCTCGGGCAGCACCGCGTGCTGCTCGAACGCGGGGCCCCCGTGACGTCGCGACTCGGGCAGCGCCACCCACAGCTGCAGTGCGTCGAGGGGTGCGGCATCCTCACCCACCGAGTACTCGGAGTGGGCGATCCCCGCGCCGCTCGTCATGAGGTTGAGCGCGCCGCGGCGCACGACCACGTCGCTGCCGACGGAGTCGCGATGGCGCACCTCGCCGAGATACGGCCAGGTGACCGTCTGGAGGCCGATGTGCGGGTGGGGCTCGACGCGCATGCGCGTCTCCTGCGGTCCGAACCGGTCGAGGAAGCACCACGCGCCCACCAGCGGCAGCTCGCGCTGCGGCAGCGCCCGGTGCACCGACATCGCGCGGACGCCGCCAAGCGGCACCTCCCTCGCCTCGAGCAGCAGGGTGCGCGGGCCGGCGCACTCGACAGCGGATTCGGTGGCGACCGCGTCGTCGGCGTCCAGTCGGGTCACGTCAGCGGCTCCGATCACTCCGGGCGGGGCTGGTCGGGCCATTCGATCGTGAGCCCGGGCACCTCGTGCGTGCGCAGGTACTTCGCCACCACGGGGCAGTGCGGCACGACCGTCTCGCCCCGGCGCGCGACATCCGCCATCGCCTCCGCCACGATCGTCTGGGCGATGCCCCGGCCTCGGAATGCGGGGTCGACCTCCGTGTGCGGGAAGTGCAGGCGGCCCTTCGCGTCGATGCGGAACACGGTGAATCCCGCGAGCACCCCGTCGACGTGCCCCTCGTAGCGGCGGTCCTCGTCGTTGCGGGTCACGATGGTCTGCGTTTGCGTCTCGGTCACTTCGGTCCCTTCGTCGTCTTTCTCAACGTACGTGTGCGCGGCGTGATTCCGCCACCGCGCGTGCACGTGCGTGCACGCCGCACCCCTGGCGGGAAGGGGGCGGCAGGTCTATCGTCAGGCTCATCCGCGGCGTCGTGGCAGGCGAGGAGCACGGCGATGCACCCGTGGTTCGATTCGGGGGAGTCGATCCGGTCAAGGATTCGAAGGGGAATCATGAAACGACGCATTCTCGCCGCGCTCGCGGCGGTGGCACTCGGACTCGGTTTCGCAGGGGCCGGCGCGGCGAGCGCGACGGCCGCACAGCCGCCTGCCGTTGTGAAATACGTGGCTCTCGGCGACTCCATCGCGGCGGGGCAGGGTGGGGGAGTGCCGCTCGATTCCTGCGCACGGACCGACGGCGGCTACGCCGCCCAGCTCGACGACGTGCCGAGGATCAATCTGCTGCGCAACGCCGCGTGCACCGGCGCCACGATCGAAGACACCTGGGACCAGCTGTCGCAGGTGAACCGCGGCACCACGCTCGTGACGCTCACCGTCGGCGCGAACGACCTCGGCCTCGACGAGGTGTACGCGCAGTGCGCGACGGTTCCGGACGGCGGCGACCTCAACGCGTGCCTGGCAGCGGTCCAGGCAGCCATCGGAGGCGCGCCCGCCCTCGTCGAACCGCTCGCCATGCTGATCGGGGCGATCGCGCAGCGCGCGCCGAACGCCACGATCGTCGTCACGGGCTACCCGCATCTGCTCGAGCCGGTGAATCTCGAACTGTGTCTGGAATTCCTGAGCATCGAGGTGTGCCAGGCCCTCAGCTCCCTGGTCGTCGCCGTGAACACCGCGACGGACGCCCTCAACGCCGCCATCGAGGGCGCCGTGGCACTTGCCGCCGGGACCGGTGCGAACGTGGTCTACGCGGACGTGGTCGACGCGTTCGCCGGGCACGGCATGCAGCTCGTGCCGGAGGCGCCGAACGACCCGTGGTTCGGGACCGACCCGGTGAACGATCCGGCCGGCTTCCTGCATCCGACCTTCGAGGGCTATACCGCGTACATGCAGGTCATCCTCTCGAAGCTCTGAGACCGACCGGCGGGGCGCCGGCGTCACCGCAGACGGGCGGCCGAAGATGATGACGGATGCTGCGGGCCGCAGCATCCGTCATCGATATGTCGGCTCGCCCCACGCCGTCGCGGTCGCCGGAAGCGAGGAAGGACGCATACTGCGACCTGGCAGACTCGGACGGTGACGCTTCTCGAGACCATCAGGGCCGCGGCCGAGGCCTCGGGCGCGCCCGCGGGGGCGCCCGACGCCGACGCCCTGTACGACGCGTTCGTCGAGTGGGCCGGGGATCAGGGCTTCGCGCTGTACCCGGCGCAGGACGAGGCCGTCATCGAGATCGTGTCGGGGTCGCACGTGATCCTGTCGACGCCGACGGGCACGGGCAAATCGCTCGTCGCCGTCGCGGCGCACGCCGCCGTCGTCGCGCGGGGCGGGCGCACGTACTACACGGCGCCGATCAAGGCGCTCGTGAGCGAGAAGTTCTTCTCCCTGGTCGACATCTTCGGCGCCGCGAACGTCGGCATGGTGACCGGCGACTCGTCGGTGAACCCGGATGCCCCGATCGTGTGCTGCACCGCGGAGATCCTGGCGAACCTCGCGCTGCGCCAGGGCGCGGACGCCGCGGTGGACCAGGTCGTGATGGACGAGTTCCACTACTACGGCGACCCCGAGCGCGGGTGGGCGTGGCAGGTGCCGCTGCTGCTCCTGCCGCGTGCGCAGTTCGTGCTGATGTCTGCGACGCTCGGCGATGTCACCTCGATCGCCGAAGATCTCGAGCGCCGCACCGGCCGGCCCGTCTCGCGCATCACCGGCGTCGAGCGCCCGGTGCCGCTGCACTTCTCGTACG
This sequence comes from Microbacterium ureisolvens, assembly GCF_019511645.1. Classification (GTDB taxonomy): domain Bacteria; phylum Actinomycetota; class Actinomycetes; order Actinomycetales; family Microbacteriaceae; genus Microbacterium; species Microbacterium ureisolvens_A. Next base: position 380,813 of record NZ_JAEUAX010000003.1, read on the forward strand.
CGCGGACGCCCGTCCACGAGACCGTGGAGGAGCTGCTGCAGACGAACGAGGCGCCGGTGTACATCGTGCACTTCTCACAGGCGGCCGCGATGGAGCGCGCGCAGGCGCTGTCGTCGATCAGGATCGTCTCGCGTGAGCAGCGCGACGCCATCGCCGAGGCGATGGGCGGCTTCCGGTTCACGACCGCCTTCGGCCGCACCCTCTCGCGCTACGTGCGCGCGGGCATCGGCGTGCACCACGCCGGCATGCTGCCGCGCTACCGTCGCCTCGTCGAGACGCTCGCGCAGCGGGGGCTCCTGCGCGTGATCTGCGGCACCGACACGCTGGGCGTCGGCATCAACGTGCCGATCCGCACCGTGCTCATCACGGCCCTGTCGAAGTTCGACGGCACGAAGATGCGCCAGCTCACAGCCCGCGAGTTCCATCAGGTCGCAGGTCGTGCCGGTCGCGCCGGCTACGACACCTCCGGAACCGTCGTCGTGATGGCACCCGAGTGGGAGATAGAGAACGAGGCGGCGCTGCGCAAGGCCGGCGACGACCCCGCCAAGCGCAAGAAGATCGTGCGAAAGAAGGCCCCGACGGGCGTCGTCAACTGGGGCATCGGATCGTTCGAGCGCCTCGTCGAGGCCGAGCCCGAGCCCCTCGTGCCCCAGCTCTCGTTGACGGCGGCGATGCTCATCAACGTCATCGCGCGCGGCGGCGACGTGTTCTCGAACGTGCGCAGCCTCGTGTTCGACAACCACGAGCCGCGCGCCCGCCGCTATGAGCTTGCGCGACGGGCGATCGCGATCTTCCGCACGCTCGTGACTGCGGGGGTCGTCGAGGTCGACCGCGGGGGCGGGACGGATGCCGCGGCCTCCGGCATCCGGAATCAGATCCGTCTCACCGTCGATCTGCAGCCCAACTTCGCGCTCAACCAGCCGCTGTCGCCGTTCGCACTCGCCGCGATCGAGCTGCTCGACCCTGAGGACCGGTCTGCGACGCCTTCGCGACTCACAGACTTCGCAGAATCTGACGAAGCTCGCACGATCTCGCCGGAATCGTCCGAGGACGGCGCGGTTCTGCGAAGTCTGACCGCCTCACCACGGCGTGGGAGCGGCGCGGGCACCGGGCACTATGCGCTCGACGTCGTCAGCGTGATCGAGGCGACGCTCGACGACCCCCGGCCGATCCTGTCGCAACAGGAGTTCAAGGCCCGCGGCGAGGCGGTCGCCGCGATGAAGGCCGACGGCATCGAGTACGACGAGCGCATGGCGCTGCTCGAAGAGGTCACGTACCCCAAGCCGCTCGAGGAGCTGCTGAGTCAGGCCTACGAGGTGTTCGCGTCGAGCCAGCCGTGGGTGCGCGACTTCGAGCTGTCGCCGAAGTCCGTGGTGCGCGACATGTTCGAGCGCGCGCTGTCGTTCTCGGAGCTCATCTCGCTGTACCAGCTGGCTCGGAGCGAGGGCCTCGTGCTGCGGTACCTGTCCGACGCGTACCGCGCGGTCCGCCAGACCGTGCCCGCCGAGGCGCAGACCGACGACCTGCACGACCTGGTCGCGTGGCTCGGCGAGGTCGTGCGACAGGTGGACTCGAGCCTCGTCGACGAGTGGGAGGCGCTGGTGAATCCCGCCGACGACCCCGACGCACCGGTCGTGCCGCCCGCCCCGCCGTCGGTGCTCACCAACCGGCGTGCGTTCGGCGTGCTGGTGCGCAACGAGCTGTTCCGCCGCGTGCAGCTGGCTGCGCTGCAGCGCGACGAGGAGCTCGTCGAGCTCGACCCCGAGGTCGACTGGCCGGCCGCGCTCGACGCCTACTTCGACGATCACGACGAGATCCTGACCGGCGGGGCGGCGCGCTCGCCCAGGCTCGTGACCGTGGACGAGACGGATGCTGCGGCCTCCGGCCTGTGGCGCGTCGAGCAGACGATCGACGACCCGGCGGGTGACCACGACTGGCGCATCCGCGGCGTGGTCGACCTCGCGGCCTCGGAGGAGGCCGGCACCGCGGTGGTGCGCGTCACGGAGGTCGTGCGGCTGTAGACGGGTGCGCGGTTCGTCCCCGAGTCAGCCGAGCCCGAGGCCGCCGTCGGTCGAGAGCACTTGGCCCACCACCCACGCGCCGTCGGGGGTCGCGAGCCAGCCGATGAGCCGGGCGGGATCGGCAGGCTCGCCGTAGCGGCCGAAGGGCGTCGACCGCATCCACGCCTCGATCTCGTCCAGCGGCCGGTCGGTCGTCTCAGCGTCGAGGTAGCCGGTGTTGACGGGACCGGGATCGATCGTGTTGAGGATGATGCCGAGGTCGAGGAGCTCCGCCGCCACCGTCTTCGTGACGCCCGCGAGGGCCGCCTTGCTCGTGGCGTAGGCGACCTCGCCCCGCATGGCGCCGTGGATCTGCCCCGACGTCATCCAGAAGACCCGCCCGGTCGGCTCCGCGAACGGACCGCGGCGTTCGACGCGCTCGCCGGGACGCGACCCCGGATCGAGCGGACCCGCGTGCAGCGCCGCGAACTCCCGCGTCAGCAGGAGCGTCGAGCGCGTGTTCGTCTGCCAGAACGCGTCGAGCCGCTCGGCGGTCATGTCGAGGATCGACCCGTCGTCGCCCGACTGCGCATGGTTGCACACCAGGATGTCGAGCCGCCCGGTCAGCGCACGAGCGGCCTCGATGACCAGGGGGACGGATGCTGCGTCCCGCAGGTCCGCGCTGATGTCGCCGAGCCGCGCCCCGGGGGCGAGCTCCGCGCGCAGGCCCTCGCGCACGGCGTCGAGGTCGTCGCCGCCCCACGGCAGACGCGTGTCGTGCGGGCGGTAGTGGTGGAGGAAGACGTCGGCGCCGAGGCGCGCGAACCGGGTGGCGACGGCGAAGCCGATGCCCCGCCGGCGGGAGACGCCGGTGACGAGAGCGGTCTTGCCGGCGAGCGGCAGGGACGACGAGGAGGAGAACATGCGATGCCTTTCCGGGACGCCGGCACGCGGCATCCGTGATTCTGTGTCGGCGCGGAATGCGACGAACGGGAGGGTGACGGATGCGGGTCACAGGCATTGCATGACGGCGAGGCTACCGCATGCGATGGGAGGAGGCATCCGGGATGATGGCGTCATGCCGACATACGTGGCGTTCCTGCGTGCGATCAACCTCGGGGCGAACCGGAAGTTCCCGAAGGCCGATATCGTGCGCGTGGTCGAGAGCGTCGGGTTCACCGATGTCGAGACCCACATCAACACGGGCAATGTGCGGTTCACGACGCCGATGCGCTCGCGAGCGAAGATCGAGAAGACCCTCGAGGACGCGTTCGCCGCGGATCGCGGGTTCGACGTGCCCACGATCGTGTTCACGACAGCCGAGCTGAAGGCGATCGCCGCCGAGGCTTCGGCGCTGACGGCGGAGAACCCGGGCCTCGCGCGTCATTACGTCTATCTGCTCAAAGAGGAACCGTCCACCGAAAGCCGGACCCGGATCGCTGCGCTGGACTCCGCAGCCGGCGAGATGGTCGTGTCAGGTCGCGCGGCGCATGCGCTTCTCGGCCCGGGCTATCAGGCCGGCTCGGTCGACGCGCTCAAGGCCGAGAAGCTCCTCGGCGTCGCGACCAACCGCAACCTCAACGTGATCACGGCGATCGCCGACAAGTGGTGCTGAGTCCACGTCTGCGCCGCTTCGATCCTCATCTGAGGACATGAGCTGAGATGAGGATCACGCCACGCGACGCCCTCCTCAGTCCGGCCCTGGTCCTCAGCTGAGGACGCCGGCCCGCTCCTCCACACGACCCGGTGAGAGAGGTTCGGCTCAGGTTGTGCACCGTGGCGGGCGCGCGGGGAAGGGCGTCGGATGCCGCGGCTACCCTGGGACAGGTGACCACCCCCCAGGGCGACCCGTACGCCGACCTCGCGTGGGAGCCCGCCTGGGCGCCGCCGGCCGATGAGTACCGTGCGCCCCCGCCGGACGACTCGTGGGCGCCGCCGGAGGACGGATGGATGCCGCCGCCCGATCCGCTGGCGGGCGGCTCGACGTCGATCGACCCGTTCGCCGGAGCAGGTCCGCGTCGCGACTTCACCGGCGCCGACGCGGGCACCGTGCTGCGCGAGGTGTACGGGTACGACGCGTTCCGCGGTGAGCAGGGCGCGATCGTCGAGCATGTGATCGCCGGCGGCGACGCGGTCGTGCTGATGCCCACCGGCGGTGGCAAGAGCGTCTGCTATCAGGTGCCGGCGCTCGTGCGTGCGGGCACCGGACTCGTCGTGAGTCCGCTCATCGCCCTCATGCACGACCAGGTCGACGCGCTGGTCGCCAACGGCGTTCGCGCCGCGTACCTCAACTCCACGCAGGCGCCGCCGGAGCGCGCGGCCGTCGAGCGCGCCTACCTCTCGGGCGAGCTCGACCTCCTCTACGTCGCGCCCGAGCGGCTCAACACCGAGGCGACGCTGCGATTCCTCGCGCGCGGAAGGCTCAGCGTCATCGCGATCGACGAGGCGCACTGCGTATCGCAGTGGGGCCACGACTTCCGGCCCGACTACCTCGCGCTGGGCGCCCTCGCCGAGCGGTTCCCCGGTGTGCCACGTCTCGCTCTCACCGCGACGGCGACACCGGCGACGCACCGCGAGATGACCGACCGGCTGCAGCTGCCGCGGGCGCGTCACTTCGTGTCGAGCTTCGACCGGCCGAACATCCAGTACCGCATCGAGGCCAAGTCCGACCCGCGGCGTCAGCTCGTCGCGTTCATCCGCTCTCAGGGGTCGGGTGCGGCGGGCATCGTCTACGCGCTGAGCCGCAAGTCCGTGGAGCAGACGGCCGAGTTCCTCAGCGCCCAGGGTGTCGATGCGCTGCCGTACCATGCGGGTCTTCCGGCCGAGACGCGCGCCGCGAACCAGTCCCGATTCCTCCGCGAGGACGGCGTGGTCATGGTCGCGACGATCGCGTTCGGCATGGGGATCGACAAGCCCGACGTCCGCTTCGTCGCGCACATCGATCTGCCGAAGTCCGTCGAGGGGTACTACCAGGAGACGGGTCGCGCGGGTCGCGACGGCGAGGCATCCGTCGCCTGGATGGCGTACGGACTCGGCGACGTCGTGCAGCAGCGGCGCATGATCGACCAGTCGCCCGGCGACCGTGCCTTCAAGACCCGGCTGGGTCAGCACCTCGACGCCATGCTGGGTCTTTGCGAGACGGTCGGATGCCGCCGCCAGAACCTGCTCGCCTACTTCGGCGAAGCCTCCGCCCCGTGCGGCAACTGCGATACCTGCCTCGAGGCGCCCGACACGTGGGACGGCCTCGTTCCGGCGCAGAAGCTGCTGTCGACCATCGTGCGGTTGCAGCGCGAGCGCGGTCAGGCGTTCGGTGCGGGCCACCTCGTCGACATCCTGCGCGGCGCCTCGACCGACCGCATCCGTCAGCAGGGTCACGACCAGCTCTCGACCTACGGTCTGGGCGCCGACCTCAGCGACCAGGACTGGCGCAGTGTGATCCGCCAGCTGCTGGCTCGCGGCGTTCTCGTCGCCCGCGGCGAGTACGGCACCCTCGCGCTCGGCGAATCGGCGGGCGGCGTGCTGCGCGGCGAGACGCCGGTGCCGCTGCGCCGCGACGTGATGGGCCGCTCCGGCGGTGTGGCACGGGTGCGCAAGACCACCGCTCCCGAAGCTCTCGACCCGGCGAACGCCGGCCTGTTCGAGGCTCTGCGGGCGTGGCGCGCCGGCGTCGCGAAGGAGCTCGGCGTGCCCGCCTACATCGTGTTCGGCGATGCGACGCTCCGCGCGCTGGCCGAGCGCCGGCCCGAGAGTCTCGCCGACCTGGACGGTGTCTCGGGCATCGGCGCGAAGAAGCGCGAGGCTTACGGCGAGGCCGTGCTCGCGGTTGTCGCCGCCGCCTGAATCCGTGCTGCCGCGTCAGGCCCGCGGCAGCACGTCGTCGAGGTGGGCCGACAGCTGGGCCGCGACATCCACCGAGGAACGGTCGTAGAGCCACTGGTACTGCAGGCCGTCCCACAGGGCGGTGAGCCAGAGGGCCTCGAACTCCGGATCTCGGTGGGAGGGGAGATCGCCGTCCGCCTGGGCGGCGCGGAACAGCGCGGCGAAGTGGTCGACGACGCTACGGAAGCGATGCTCGAAGTACGCGTGCGCCGGGTGGTCGGCGGGCACTGCCTCCGATGACAGGACCGCGTACACCTCGATGAGTCCGGGTGCCGTCGCCGCGTCGATGACAGCCCCGCGGGGGAGACCCCGCAGCTCGTCGGCCGCGCGTTCGGCGGGCGTGTGGTCCGTGCGCGACTCGATCTGCTGGTCGCGGTGGCTCAGCACGGCGCTCAGGAGATCCTCCTTCGACCCGAAGTAGTGCAGCAGCGTCGACTTCGAGACGCCGACCCGCTCGGCGATGTCGCGCAGGCTGGTGTCGCCGTACCCCTCCTCGGCGAAGAGAGCCGTGGCGCCGGCGATGATGAGCGCGCGGCGCTCGCGGCCCACGCGGTAACCCGGGGGCGCAGCATCCGTCGTCGAGAATGAGGGCAGCGGCGGCACCGGAGCAGCCGTCGACGCTGGTGGCGGGTCGTCGGCGTCGCGCCAGCCCACGGGCAGCGCGAGTGATTCCTCGTAGGTTTCGAGGGTCTCGGCGATGTCGACGCGCTCGGGAAGGTACTGCGCCAGCAGCTGCAGCCCGTCCCATGCGGCCGCGATGCGCACGGCCTCGCCCGCGGCGTCGCGGTCAGCGGCCACGGTGTCCTGCGTGATCGCCTCCTCGATGGCGTCGATCGACAGTTCGCGCAGGCGGGCGTACCGGTCGCGCATGATCTCGTGCGCGGGATGACGGGCGGTGGATGCCTCGCCGGTCAGTGCGGCGAACAGCGCGAGGTAGCCGGGTACGGTCTGGTTGCGACGGGCCAGCTCGCTGTACGCGAGGGTCCCGGGATCCTCGGCCGCCAGACGCTCGAGCATCAACGTCTCGTTGTCGCGCTCGAACAGGCCGACGACGGCGGCGAGGACCTCGTCCTTCGTGGCGAAGTGGCGGAGCAGGCCGGGGTGGCTGATGCCCGCGGCGGCCGCGATGTCGCGGAGCGACGTGGCGCGGTACCCGCGGGTGACGAACGCGTCGTGCGCCGCGGCGACGATCGCGGCGCGCGTCTGCTCGGCGCGAGCGGTGCGCACGGCGCCAGGAGCAGCTGTCGTCACCTGAAACCCGCCTCTCTGCGCTCGCCGTGCACCATTCTATCCTCGTCTATTACCAAGCGGTCGAAGTTCAGTTACCAATCGGTCTGGTTTCATGTACGCTCGTGCGTGGACGCGCGTCGGAGCAGACACGCGTCGCACCCGAGAAAGGACTCCGATGACAGAGATGTCGCCCGCCGCAATGGCTGCTGCCGCCGGCACGACCGGCTTCAAGGCGCCCGGCACGACGCCCGGCAAGACTCCCCGCGGCTACACGCCCGGCCTCGCCGCGGTGAACTTCGGCGTCTACCTGGCGCTCCTGACACCGGTGATGGTGTCGATGGCCTTCAAGATCCAGCACATCTCGCCGACCACCGAGCAGGCGACCGCGAACCTCGGTCTCGTCCTGGGTGTGGGTGCCTTCTTCGCGCTCATCGCCAACCCTCTCGCCGGCCGTCTCTCCGACCGCACGACGTCGCGCTTCGGCATGCGTCGACCCTGGGTGCTCGGCGGCGCGCTCGTCGGCCTCGGCGGCTTCGCGCTCATCGGCATCGCGGACTCGGTGTGGGTCGTGCTCATCGCGTGGTGCATCGTGCAGGCGTCGATGAACGCCGTGCTCGCCGCGGCGAACGCGACCCTGCCCGATCAGGTGCCGCTGGCCAGCCGCGGCAAGGTCTCGGGCGTCGTCGGCATCACCACTCCGCTCGGCATCCTCGGCGGCTCGTTCCTCGTGACGTTCCTGTCCGACGACTTCGCGCGCTTCGTGGTGCCCGCCGCGATCGCGACGGCGCTCGCGGTCCTGTTCGTGCTCGTGCTCAAGGACCGCCGCCTCGACGAGAAGCCGGCGCAGAGATTCACGATCGGCCAGTTCTTCGGCTCGTTCGTCTTCAACCCGGTCAAGCACCCGGACTTCGGATGGACGTGGCTGACGAAGTTCCTCGTGATGTTCGGCTACGCCGGCATCGCCACCTTCCTGCCCTTCTACCTGACCGAGAAGTTCCAGCTCGACGAGCAGACCGCGATCCAGACGATCCTCCTCGCCAACGTCGCGTCGATGGCGGCGATGATGATCTCGTCGCCGATCGGCGGCATCCTCTCCGACAAGATCGGCAAGCGCCGCCCCTTCGTCGCGATCGCCGGCGTCGTCATGGTGGTCGGCCTCGTGCTGCTCGCGTTCGCCCCCGACGTGACCACGCTCGTCGTGGCGCAGGCGATCATCGGCCTCGGCGCGGGTTCGTTCTTCTCCGTCGACCTGGCCCTCGCGACCGAGGTGCTGCCCAACCCCGACGACACCGCCAAGGACCTCGGCGTGCTCAACATCGCCAACGCCCTGCCGCAGTCGATCGCACCCGCGATAGCCCCGGGCATCATCGCGATCGGCGCGACCACCGCCCTCGGCGGATACACCGTGTACTACCTCTTCGGCGCGCTCGTCGCCCTCGCCGGCGCCGTGCTCGTCTACCGCATCAAGGGAGTGAAGTGATGACAGACGTTCTGAAGGCGGATGCTGCAGCCCCGGGCTCGCCCGAGAACCGGCCATGGCTCGACGCGAGCCTGCCGGTCGACGAACGCGTCGAGCTGTTGCTGGCCGAGATGAACCTGGAGGAGAAGGCGGGTCTCTTCTTCCAGACGATGATCGTGATGGGCGAGGCCGGCGAGCTGTCCGAGGGCGATTCCGCCTTCGGCATCCCGTCCAACCGCGAGTACGTGGCCGGGCGTCACATGAACCACTTCAACCTGCTGGGCGTCGCGCCCAAGGCCGGTCATATCGCCGCCTGGCACAACAAGCTGCAGAAGCTCGCAGCATCCACTCGCCTGGGAATTCCGGTGTCGATCTCGACGGATCCACGCCACTCGTTCAGCGACAACCCGGGCGCCGCGATGTTCGCCGGCCCGTTCTCGCAGTGGCCCGAGCCGCTCGGCCTCGCGGCGACGCGGGATGCGGAGCTCGTGCAGCGCTTCGGCGACATCGCGCGCCAGGAGTACACGGCCGTGGGCATCCGCGTGGCGCTGCACCCGCAGGTCGACCTCGCCACCGAGTCGCGCTGGGCGCGTCAGCTGCAGACGTTCGGGGAGGACGCGGATCTCGCCGGCGAGCTGGGTGCCGCCTACGTGCGGGGGTTCCAGGGCGAGTCCTTCGGTCCGGGCTCGGTGAGCACGATGACCAAGCACTTCCCCGGCGGCGGCCCGCAGAAGGACGGCGAGGACCCGCACTTCGACTACGGCCGCGAGCAGGTCTACCCCGGCGGTCAGTTCGAGCTGCACCTCAAGCCCTTCGAGCAGATCTTCGCCGCGGGCGGGCGCCAGATCATGCCGTACTACGGCATGCCGGTCGGCACCGAGTACGAGGAGGTCGGCTTCGGCTTCAACAAGGGCGTGCTCACCGGACTCCTCCGCGACCGCTTCGGCTTCGACGGCATCGTCTGCACCGACTGGGGCCTCATCACCGACCAGCCGATCATGGGCACGGACTTCGCCGCGCGCGCCTGGGGCGTCGAGCACCTGACTCCCGCCGAGCGCATGGTGAAGATCCTCGACGCCGGCGCCGACCAGTTCGGCGGTGAGCACGACCCGTCGCTGCTCATCGGCCTCGTGCGCGACGGTCGCGTGAGCGAGGAGCGCCTCGACGTGTCGGCGCGTCGCCTGCTTCGCGAGAAGTTCGAGCTCGGCCTCTTCGAGAACCCGTACGTCGATGTCGAGGCGGCCGACGCCATCGTCGGCTCACCCGAGTTCCGCGCCGCCGGCGAGGCCGCGCAGCGCGCCTCGATCGCAGTGCTCTCGAACGACGGCGCCCTGCCGCTGCGCCGCGGCGGGAAGCTCTACGTCGAGGGCATCGCGCCCGAGGTCGCAGCGCGATTCGGCGAGGTCGTCGACACGCCGGCGGAGGCGGATGCCGCGATCCTGCGCCTGCAGGCGCCGTACGAGCAGCGCGCCTCGATGTTCGAGAACTTCTTCCACGCCGGCTCTCTCGACTTCCCCGAGGAGGTCGTCGCCCACGTGCGAGAGGTCTCGGCGGTGGTGCCGACCGTCGTGGACGTGTTCCTCGATCGCCCCGCGATCCTCGGGCCGATCGTCGAGGCCGCGGCCGCGGTCACGGCGAACTGGGGAGCTGGCGCCGACGCGCTGCTCGACGTGCTGACCGGCGGGACCCCCGCCACGGGCAAGCTGCCGTTCGACGTGCCGAGCTCGATGGCCGCGGTCGAGGCCTCGCGCCCCGACGTACCGTTCGACACCGCCGACCCGCTGTTCCGCTTCGGCCACGGTCTCTCGCTCTGACCCATCGACACGGATGCTGCGCCGCTGATCTGTGCGGACCTGGCGGCGCAGCATCCGTCGTCCTGTCAGTCGGCTGCGCCCGGCACCACCACGACGGGCACGGGTGCGTTGCGGAGGATCTTCGAGGCGCTGGAGCCCAGGAACACCTGCGCCAGGCGGTGCGTCGAGGACGACCCCACGACCATGACATCGCCCTCGCTCCAGCCGACCGACGACACCGCCGTGCCCCAGTCGCCGGCGGCGGCGATGCCGTAGTCGAGCTCGTCGTCCGAGAACCCCAGGGTCTTCAGATGCGCCGCCGCCTCTTGCTGTGCGGCGGCGGCCTGCACGGCCCACAGCTCGATGACCTGGGTCTGCGCGTGGCTGATGTCGGTGGTGACGGGGCTGCGCGACGGGTTCACGAGGAAGGTGACCAGCCGCATCCTGGCCGACGCGACCCGGCTGAACTCGGCGACGCGGTTGAGCAGCGACCAGCTGGCGTCGTCGTCCCGGAAGCCGACGGTCACCCTCGTGACCGGGCTCGTCGTACGGTAGCTGCGCGGGGCGATGGCCACCGGCAGCGGCGAGGAGTGGACGAGACGGTCGGTCTTGGAGGTCAGCCGGACCCGGCCGGGCTCCGCCTCTTCGGCGGATCCCACCACGATCATCCGCGCGTCCCGTGCCACCGCCTGCTCGATGAGCGTCGCGGGCGCCGATCTGCCCGCGACCCACACCGCCTCCGCGGGGATGCCGGGGTGGTGGGCGAAGTCCGCCAGGGCGAGCTCCGCGCTCAGCCGGCCCTCGGCGGCGGCCCAGTCCTCGTACTCGCGGTCCACGCCGCCGGCGAGCGGGGTGCCCCACCCCTGCGGGACGACCGACACCGCGACCACCGGCTCCGGGTGCGATCGGGCGAACTGGAACGCGAGCTCGATCGCGCTGCGATCGTCGTGGCGCGGGCCGTAGCCGACGAGGTACGTCACGTCTCGTCCTCGGGGTGGATCGGCTCCGCGATCTGCTCCGGGGAGGTGTAGTCGTTCAGCGTCGCGTGCTTGCGCCCGTAGAACCAGTAGTAAAGCAGCACGATCGCGATCCAGGTGCCGAAGATCACCCAGGTGATGGCCGCGAGTCCCGACAGGATGTAGACGCACGCGGCGATGGTGAGGATCGGCACGACCGGGTACAGCGGAACCCGGAAGGGCCGCTCGAGGTCGGGCTTCGTGCGCCGCAGCACGATGACCGCGAGCGCCACGACGCTGAAGGCGACCAGCGTGCCGATCGAGACGGTGTCCCACAGGTAGTCGGACGGAACGAACCCGGCGATGATCGCGACGATCACCGAGACGACGATCGTGTTGTAGATGGGGGTCATCGTCTTGGCGTTGACCTTGAGGAACCGGCGGGGGACGAGGCCGTCGCGCGAGATCGAGAACAGGATGCGGGTCTGGCCGTACAGCGTCACCAGCGTCACCGAGAAGATCGAGACGACCGCACCGGCCGCCAGGATCGTGCTCCAGATCGGGTTGCCCGTGATGTTCTCCAGGATCTGCGCGAGTCCCGCTTCGCCGGCCTCCTCGGTCGAGAAGAACTCCACCGGCTCGGCGGCCAGCCCCGCGATCGCGACCAGGATGTACACCGTCGAGACGATGATGAGGGCGCCGATGATCGCCTGGGGGAGCGCCTTCTGGGGGTTGCGCACCTCCTCGCCCGCCGTCGCGACGGCGTCGAGGCCGATGAACGAGAAGAAGATCGTCCCTGCCGCGGCGCTGATGCCGGCCGCGCCGAACGCGAAGAAGTTCTCGAAGTGGTCGGAGTTGAACGCGGTGAAGCCGAGCACGATGAAGAGCACCAGCACGCCCAGCTTGATGAGCACCATGATCGTGTTGACGGTGGCCGACTCGGCGACCCCGCGGATGAGGAGCAGGCAGCACAGGCCGACGAGGACGACAGCGGGCAGGTTGATGATGCCGCCGGTCGCCGCGCCATCCGATCCGGGGATGAACGACACCGACAGCGCGTCCGGCAGCCGGAATCCGAGGGTGTTCTCGAGCAGCTCGTTGAAGTACCCGCTCCAGCCGACCGCGACCGCCGAGACGGCGACACCATACTCCAGCAGCACGCAGCCCGCGATGATGACCGCCCAGATCTCGCCCAGCGCGTGGTACGTGTACGAGTAGGTCGACCCGCTCACCGGGATGGCGGACGCGAGCTCGGCGTAGCACAGCGCCGAGAGCCCGGCGCAGATCGCGGCGACGACGAATGAGATGATCACCGCGGGCCCCGCCTCGGGGATCGACTCGCTCAGCACGAAGAAGATGCCGGTGCCGACGGTCGCGCCGACACCGAACATCATCAGCTGGAAGGTCCCGATGTTCCGGGCGAGCTCCTCGCCCTTGTGGTGCTTCTGCTGGATGACGATGGGCTTGCGTCGAAAGAGCTGCTCGCCGAGTGCGGCCATATCGGACTCCCCACGGGGTGTGGCCCGGGCCACGGCGCCCGGGGGGTGCCCCCCAGTCTGGTGCGCGAGGCGCACCCGGCATAGGCCTGTCGGCAGGACTGAAGTCTGAGATCACAGACGAGAGGTCGGGAACGGATGCTGCCTCTCGGCGTCGCGGCGGTAGCCTTGCGCCCATGCCGCGCCTTCTCGTCCGCCGCCCGTCGCCCCGTCTCGCGGAGGGCGAGCTCACTCACATCGAGCGCGTGCCGGTGGACGCCGAGCTCGCCCAGCACCAGTGGGACTCGTACGTCGATGTGTTCCGCCGGCGGGGATGGGAGGTCGTCGAGGTAGACCCGGCGGATGAGCATGCCGACGGTGTGTTCATCGAGGACGCCGTGGTCATGTTCGGCGATCTCGCGGTGCTGACGAGTCCGGGTGCCGAGTCCCGTCGTGGCGAGATCGCCTCCGCGCGGTCGGCGCTGGAGGGTGCCGGCATCCCGTATCGCGCGATCGAGCTGCCGGGCACGCTCGACGGCGGCGATGTGCTCAAGATCGGCCGCACGGTGTACGTCGGGCGGACGCTGCGCACGAACGACGAGGGGATCGCGCAGCTGCGCGACCTGCTTTCGCCGCGCGGCTGGAGCGTCGTCGCCGTGCCCGTGTCGAAGGTGCTGCACCTCAAGAGCGGCGTGACCGCGCTTCCGGACGGCACCGTCGTCGGGTTCGAGCCGCTTGTCGACGACCCGGGCGCCTACCCGGACTTCCTCGCGGTGCCCGAGGAGCACGGCACCGCCGTCGTCGTGCTGGACGATGCCACTGTGCTCATGTCGGCAGACGCTCCCGAGACCGCCGAGCTCTACCGGTCGCGCGGGCTGGAGGTCATCACCACGCCGATCACGGAGTTCGAGAAGCTCGAGGGCTGCGTGACGTGCCTCTCGGTGCGCGTCCGCGACGAGTGAGCGCCAGCCGCATAGGCTGACGGAGGCGGGCGACGGGGCCCGCAGCGGGGAGCGAGCGTGGCCACGAGCAACATCGAGATCGCACAGCTGGCCGAACTCCGGCCGATCACCCGGATCGCCGAACGGCTCGGCATCCCGGACGAGGAGCTCGAGCCCTACGGCCGGTACAAGGCGAAGGTCTCGCTGCGGCATCTGCGGACGCTCCGCGAGAAGCCGCGCGGGCGGCTCGTGCTGATGACCGCCGTGTCGCCGACGCCCGCAGGCGAGGGCAAGACGACGACCACCGTCGGCCTCGGCGACGCGCTGAGCCGCATCGGCGAGCGCGCCATGATCTGCCTGCGCGAACCGGCGCTCGGCCCCGTGTTCGGCATGAAGGGCGGCGCCGCGGGCGGCGGGTACGCCCAGGTCGTGCCCATGGAGGACATCAACCTGCACTTCACCGGCGACTTCTCGGCGATCGCCATCGCGACGAACCTGCTGGCGGCGCTCATCGACAACCACGTGCACCACGGGAACGCCCTCGGCATCGACATGCGGCGCGTGACCTGGCGGCGCGTGCTCGACGTCAACGACCGGGCGCTCCGCGACGCCGTGATCGGCCTCGGCGGCCCGTCGAACGGCTACCCCCGCGAGGACGGCTTCGACATCGTGGTGGCGAGCGAGGTGATGGCGATCTTCTGTCTCGCCACCGACCTCGCCGACCTCAAGGAGCGCCTCGGCGAGATCGTCGTCGCCTACCGCCGCGACCGCACCCCGATCCGCGCCCGCGACCTGCAGGCGCACGGTGCGATGGCCGCGATCCTGCGCGACGCGCTCGCCCCGAACCTCGTGCAGACCCTCGAGCACACGCCGGCGTTCGTGCACGGCGGTCCGTTCGCGAACATCGCACACGGCTGCAACTCGTACCTCGCGACCGACTCCGCGCTGCGCATGGCCGACTACGTCGTGACCGAGGCGGGGTTCGGCGCCGACCTCGGCGCCGAGAAGTTCGTCGACATCCTCTGCCGCACCACCGGCCTGCGCCCCGACGTCGCGGTGGTGGTCGCCACTGTGCGCGCCATGAAGTACCACGGTGGTGTCGAGGTCGCCGACCTGGCGCTCCCGGACGTCGCGGCCCTCGAGCGCGGCACGTCGAACCTCATCCGCCACCTGAAGACGTTGCGCGAGACGTGGGGGATCCCCACGGTGGTCGCGATCAACCATCGGGCGGAGGACACGGATGCCGAGACCGCGGCGCTCGTCGCGGCCGCCCAGTCCGTCGGGGTCACGGCGGTCGTCGCGAAGCATTTCGCCGAGGGCGGCGCCGGGGCGGAGGACCTCGCGCGCGAGGTCGTGCGGCTGTGCGACGAGCGTGCGGCGGAGACAGGGGACGAGGCATCCGCTCTGCGTTTCACCTACTCGGATGACGCGACGCTGTGGCGCAAGATGAGCGCGATCGCGACGCGCATCTACGGGGCGTCGGAGATCACCGCGTCGACCGCTGTCCGCGCGCAGATCACGCGCCTGCAGGACGAGGGTTATGGCGGCTACCCGGTGTGCGTCGCGAAGACGCAGTACTCGTTCTCGACCGACCCGAAGCTGCGCGGCGCGCCGACGGGCCACGTCGTCGACATCCGCGAGGTGCGACTGGCGGCAGGGGCGCGCTTCGTCGTGATGATCTGCGGCGACATCATGACGATGCCGGGCCTGCCCGCGGTGCCGGCGGCCAACTCCATCGACGTGGACGACCAGGGCCGCATCGTCGGGCTCTTCTGAGCCGCCCTCGCGGGCGGTGCGGGAGCGCCGGCAGGGCGTCGAGGGCGCGCGCGTCAGCGGGGTGGGAACGTGCGCACCCGCTCGACGCGGAGGGTGTGGGGCAGCGCGGCGGTGTCGCGCGTGCCGTCGGCGCGCGGCAGTTCGTAGAGGTCGAGCATGAGCTGGACGGGGTAGTCGATGCGCTGATGCACGGTCTTCACCCACCGATGGTCGATGAAGAAGCGCACGGCATCGGGCGTCCACTCGACGGCGTAGTCGTGCATCTCGGTGAGGTCGCCGTCGACGCGGATCTTCTCGAACTCGTCGCGCAGGCGCGAGTCGTGCTGGCGCTTGACGCCGACGCCGACCCAGCCGCCGTCGTCGTCGATCTCGCTGCCGAAGATCTCGGCGATGCAGATCTCCCCGGAGTCCTCCGGGCGGTCCTCGAAGCCGATGGGCCAGAAGGCGACCATCGCGTCGGGGTGGCGCACCGCGGCCATGCGCACTTCGATCACACCGAAGCGCGGGAGGTGGAGCCGGCGCTCGGGCTGCTCTTCGCGCACCACCAGAGAGTCGCGGAAGCGGTGCTGCCCGATCGGGCTTCCGCGCTCACCGGAGAACTGGCCGGTTTGGAGGTGGCAGACGCGGTTCTCGCCGTCGAACTCGGGGGACCACGGTGCGGTGTCGGCGTCGATGAACAGCTCGAGCGCGTCGGGCGCGATCCGGTACCGGGCGGCGGTGCGCTCGCGCGACGACCAGTGGGGCAGGTAGTGCGGCCACCACACCTTCTCGTCGAGCACACCCTCGCCGAAGCGCTCGTCCAGGTCGGGCTCGCGGCCGTCGAGGTCGAGCGGCGACGTGTCGAGAATCGTCGTGTCGTCGGTCATGTCGGCCATCGGGCCCTCAGCGGTCGGTGACGAGGATGGTGTTCCCGTCGGGGTCGGTCGCGGTGAAGAACAGGCAGCGCTCGGGGTCGCCGAGCTCGTCGCTCGGATGCGCGCCCAGCCGCGCGAGGCGTTCGTGCACGGAGGCGAGATCGTCGACGCGGAAGTTGCACGTCGCCCACGGGAGGCCCGGGTCGACATGGATGCCGCTCTTCGGGCCCATCAGCGTCACTTGTCCGTGCGAGCCGGCGAGCACGCTCGAGGAGTCGCTCTCTTCCACCACACCCAGGCCGAAGGCGTCCGCGTACCAGTGCGCGCTCGCACGCGGATCGTGCACGGGGATGAACGCGGTCGTGATCGCGGTCGGCGGGGCCATGCCCTGAGCCTAGGCCTCGCCGCGGACGTTCGCGCGGGTGCGCCGGCAACGACCCGGGCACCGGCTCCTGCGGCGGCTCGCCTGTGCGTCTCGCACAAGGCATCCGTCACCCGTGTCGCACTGGTGTTGTGGAGTTCCACCAGTCGCTTTGAGTGGAGGTTGTGGGAGTCCTACGGTCGAGGGGAACGTGATCCTTCCCCGTCGCACCGAGAGGTGATGCACATGGCTGACGCCGCCGTCCGCACCAAGAAGCCCGCCGTCCACAAGAACACGCCTGCCGGCGGAGCCCCGACCGCTCCGCACACCGCGGCCGAGGCATCCGATCCCCGCATCGACATCGCCGCGGTCACCGATCTGCTCCTCGGCACGTGGGCGCACACCCGCCGCGAGGCCCGCGAGATGATCAAGGACCCGGCGTTCTGGCGCGTCGAAGGGCAGTCGATGTCCGAGCACCGCGAGCGCGTGCTCACGCAGCTGCATCTGCTCGTCGAGCACGGCGGCTCGCGCCGGGCGTTCCCCGAGGCCTACGGCGGGCTGAACGACAACGGCGCGAACCTCGCGGGCTTCCAGGAGCTCGTGCTCGCCGACCCGAGCCTGCAGATCAAGTCGGGCGTGCAGTGGGGCCTGTTCGGCTCCGCGATCTTCCAGCTCGGCACCGAGAAGCACCATGAGGCGTGGCTCCCCGGCGTCATCGACCTCAGCCTCCCGGGCGCGTTCGCGATGACCGAGACCGGGCACGGATCGGATGTCGCGGCCATCGGCACGACCGCCACCTACGACCCCGACTCCGAAGAGTTCGTGATCCACACGCCGTTCCGCGGCGCGTACAAGGACTATCTCGGCAACGCGGCGCTGCACGGCAAGGCGGCCACGGTGTTCGCGCAGCTCATCACGGGCGGCGTCAACTACGGCGTGCACTGCTTCTTCGTGCCGATCCGCGATGACGAGGGCGCGATGCTCCCGGGCGTCGTCAGCGAGGACGACGGCGTGAAGGGCGGCCTCAACGGCATCGACAACGGCCGCCTCGCCTTCGATCACGTCCGCGTCCCGCGCTTCAATCTGCTCGACCGCTACGGTCAGGTCGCCGCCGACGGCTCGTACAGCAGTGAGATCCCCACCCCCGGCCGCCGCTTCTTCACGATGCTCGGGGCGCTGGTGCAGGGCCGCGTGTCGCTCGACGGCGCCGCCACCACCGGCACCGCGCTCGCGCTCCACATCGCGCTCACCTACGCCAACCAGCGCCGTCAGTTCGACTCGGGCGCCGGCACCGAAGAGGTCGTGCTGCTCGACTACGGCAAGCACCAGCGGCGCCTGCTGCCCCTCCTTGCGCAGAACTACGCGCAGTTCTTCAGCCACGACGAGCTGCTCAAGAAGTTCGACGCGGTCTTCTCGGGACGCACCGACACCCCTGACGAGCGCGAGGACCTCGAGACGCTCGCCGCGGCGCTCAAGCCGCTCAGCACCTGGAACGCGCTGCGCACGATCCAGGAGGCCCGTGAGGCCTGCGGCGGCTCGGGCTTCCTCGCCGAGAACCGCATGGTCGGCCTCCACCAGGACCTCGACGTCTACGTCACCTTCGAGGGCGACAACAACGTCCTTCTCCAGCTGGTCGGCAAGCGCCTCCTGTCGGACTACGCCAAGCAGTTCAAGGGCGCGGATGCCGCGAAGCTGGCGCGATTCGCCGCCAAGCACACGGCGGGCAAGCTGTTCCACGGTGCGGGTCTGCGCCAGCTCGGGCAGACGGTGACCGACTTCGGCTCGACCGCGCGCTCGATCGAGCTGGGCCTGCGCACCGACCAGCAGCACGAGCTGCTCGCCGGCCGCGTGCAGCAGATGGTGGCGGATGTCGCCGCGGCGCTGCGTCCGGCGACCAGGCTCTCGCCCGGCGAAGCCGCCGCCCTGTTCAACAGCCACCAGGCCGAGCTGATCGAGGCGGCGCGCGCCCATGGCGAGCTGCTGCAGTGGGAGGCCTTCACCGACGGCGTGAACCGCGTCTCCGACGAGGGCACCAAGCAGGTCCTGACGTGGCTGCGCGATCTGTTCGGCCTGCACCTGATCGAGAAGCACCTCGCGTGGTACATCATCAACGGCCGGCTCTCGACGCAGCGCGCAGCATCCGTCTCCCGCTACATCGACCGCCTCGCAGCGCGACTGCGCCCTCACGCGCAGGATCTCGTCGACGCCTACGGTTTCGCGCCCGAGCACGTGCGCGCGCCGATCGCGTCCGGTGCCGAGCGCGAGCGGCAGGACGAGGCCCGCGAGTACTACCGCGCGCTCGCCGCGTCGGGCAACGCGCCGGTGTCGGAGAAGTCGCTCAAGAAGAAGTAGGTACGAGAAGCGGGAGGCTCGTGATGACGGATGCTGCGACCCGTCGCCGTGCGATCAGTCCGCCGTCCAGCCGCAGTTGCCGCACTCGCCGGTCGCCGACACCTCGATGAAGCAGTTCGGGCACATCGCGCGGACGCGCTCGGGAACGACCGGCTTGGCGACGCGGCGCTCAGCGGCCGGACGCGGCGAGGACGACTTCGCGCGGGCCGTCGGCGCCGCCGCCTGAGGGACGATGGCCGCGGCGGGCACGTGGTACGCGCAGTAGAAGCGCACGTAGCCGTCGTGGTTCTTGGGGTGGCGGTGCTTGTAGGCCCACAGCTCGGTGCGGGGCAGCAGCGCGGAGTCGGGGCCGCATGAGAAGCAGCGCGTCGGCTCGCCCGGGACCACGTCTGCGAGGAGCACGGGGTTCTCGAAGGGGACCGAGTCCCGCCAATCCGCCGACGCGACGATCTTCATGGTCCTGCCTCCCAGCTGCGCGGGCGCGAACAGCCCGACATTCCAAGGTAAGCGACGCAGGGGGCATCCGGGAATCGAGCCGGTGTCCTGCGGCTGAACGTTCGCGCCCGGCGGCGACGCCCGAGCGTGAGAAACCGCAGATCCGTGAAGAAACCTCGGCATGCATGGTTTCTGATCGCGAATGCGGTGTCTCGCTCGGATCGGATGCTGCCACTTGCATGTCCGCGGGGAAGCCTAGGCTGGCGCGGTGAGCACCGATGTCCGCCTCGGCGCCGACGGCCGCGCGCGCTGCGCCTGGGTCGGCGACGACTCCGAGTACGCCCGCTACCACGACGAGGAGTGGGGTGTGCCCCTGCACGGCGACCGCGCCCTCTTCGAGAAGATGAGCCTCGAGGGGTTCCAGGCGGGGCTGTCGTGGATCACGATCCTGCGAAAGCGCCCGCGGTTCCGCGAGGTGTTCGCGGGCTTCGAGCCCGAGGCGGTGGCGGCGTTCGGCGATGACGACGTCGCACGGTTGATGACGGATGCCGGGATCATCCGCAATCGCGCCAAGATCGAGGCCACGATCTCCAATGCCCGTCTGGTGCGCGAACTCGAGCCGGGCGAGCTGGACGCCTTCATGTGGTCGTTCGCGCCGAGCACGCATCGTCGTCCGGCGACGTTCGCCGAGGTGCCGGCGATCACCGCCGAGGCCGAGGCGATGAGCAAGGCTCTCCGGGGCCGCGGCTTCCGGTTCGTCGGCCCGACCACGATGTACGCGCTCATGCAGTCGGCCGGGATGGTCGATGACCACGTCAACGGCTGCTGGCGCGTCGGCTGAGGGCGAGGAACAACGAGCAGTCCCCATGCGTTCGAATAGATCGTGGACTACGGACACCCACTCGAATTCGGCGCCTTCATCACCCCTTCCGCCGCGAGCCCCGAGGCGCCGGTGCTGCTGTCGCAGGTGGCCGAGGCATCCGGTCTCGATCTCGTCACCTTCCAGGACCACCCGTATCAGCCGGCCTTCCTCGACACGTGGACGCTCATGTCGTTCGTCGCGGCGCGCACCGACACCATCCGCATCGCACCCAACGTGCTGAACGTGCCGCTGCGCCCGCCCGCCGTCGTGGCGCGCGCGGCGGCGAGCATCGACCTGCTGTCGGGCGGGCGCTTCGACCTCGGCCTCGGCGCCGGCGGTTTCTGGGACGCCATCGAGGCGATGGGCGGCACGCGGCTGACGCCCGGGCAGGCAGTCACCGCGCTGGGCGAGGCGATCGACGTCATCCGAGAGCTGTGGCGCACCGACGAGCGCCGGGGCGTCTTCTCCGACGGGAAGTACCACGCGGTGCACGGCGCGAAGCGCGGGCCGCGGCCGGCGCACGACATCCCCATCCACATCGGCGCGTACAAGCCGCGCATGCTCGCGCTCACCGGGCGCAAGGGCGACGGGTGGCTGCCGTCCCTGGGCTACATGAAGCCCGGCGACCTCGCCCGGGGCAACGCCGCGATCGACGACGCCGCGGCGTCCGTCGGCCGCGACCCGCGCGAGATCCGGCGCCTGCTCAACATCGGGCAGCTCGCGGCCGACCCGAACGAGTTCGCCGAGCGCCTCGCCCGCCTCGCCCTCGAGGACGGCATCGGCACCTTCATCATCGCGGCCGACGACCCGAACCTGCTCCAGCGCTTCGGCGAAGACGTCGCGCCGGCCGCCCGCGCGCTCGTCGCCGCCGAGCGCGGCCGACAAGGCACGGCTGCAGCATCCGTCCGATCCGCCGCGGCGCTCGCCGCGCGGCGCGACGGCATCGCTTACGACGACGTGCCGGCGGGCCTTCGCGCGATCGAGCCTGGCGACTTCGAGTACGGCGACGTGCGTGCCACCTACATGCGCGGCGGACGCCCCGGCCTCGTGCTGCAGCCCTCGTCGGCCGAGCAGGTCGCCGAGGCGCTCGCGTTCGCGCGCCGGCATCCCGAGCTCCCGCTCGCGGTGCGCAGCGGCGGCCACGGCATCAGCGGCCGCTCGACGAACGACGGCGGCATCGTGATCGACCTCCGCCGCCTCGACGAGATCGAGGTGCTCGACGCCGACCGCCGGCTGGTTCGCATCGGCCCGGGCGCCCGCTGGGCGAAGGTCGCTGCGGCGCTGGGCGAGCACGGCTGGGCGCTGACCTCGGGCGACTACGGGGGAGTGGGCGTCGGCGGCCTGGCGACGGCGGGCGGCATCGGGCTGCTCGCCCGCGAGCACGGGCTCACCATCGATCACCTGCGCGCCGCCGAGGTGGTGCTCGCCGACGGCTCGATCGTGCGGACGGATGCCTCGACCCACCCCGACCTCTTCTGGGCGATCCGCGGCGCCGGCGCCAATGTCGGCATCGTCACGGCCTTCGAGTTCGAGGTCGACGAGGTCGGCCAGGTGGGGTACGCGCAGCTCGCCTTCCAGGTCGATGACGTCGCGGAGTTCCTCGAGGGCTACGGCCGCATCGTCGAGGCGTCGCCGCGCGACCTCACGCTGTTCCTGCTCACGGGCGGACCCCGCCCCGGCCAGCCGCAGGTGGTCCAGCTCTACGGGATCGTCGACTCCGACGACCCGGAGACGATCATCGCGCGCCTGCAGCCGTTCGCCGAGCTCGCGCCGCTCGTCCAGCAGTCGGTGCAGCTCACCACCTACCCGCAGATCATGGCGAGCGCCGACCTCGGCCCGCAGCACGGCGCGGGCGAGCCGCATTCGCGCTCGGGCCTCATCGAGCACGTCACGCCCGCCTTCGCGGAGGCGGTGGAACGGATGCTGCGATCCGGCGCTGTCCCGTTCTTCCAGCTCCGCGCGGTCGGCGCAGCGGTCGCCGATGTCGCGGAGGATGAGACCGCGTACGCGCATCGGTCGGCGAACTTCTCGGTGGCGGCGCTCGGGTCGAACCCCGAACGGCTCGACGCCCAGTGGCGCACCCTCGACGACCACGTCGACGGGATGTACCTGAGCTTCGACTCGTCCGAGCGGCCGGAGCGCATCGCCGAGGCGTTCCCGCCCGCGACGCTGGAGCGGCTCCGGCGCGTGAAGGCGGCGTACGACCCGACGTGCGTCTTCCGCGACAACTTCGCGATCGAGCCTGCGGAGTCCGACGCGGCCTGAGCCGCAGCATCCATCCCCCGCCTTGACGGGTTTGGGGCGCATGCCGTCCGTTCGGGGCGCACGTCGCCCGCCCCGAACGGTCGCGGTGCGCCCCAGACCCCGATGCGACACCGGATCGAGCAGGATTCAGGAAGCGCGGTGTCCGGGTTGCCGGGCATACTCGTGCGCATGGCATCCGAGTCCCACATCGCTGATTCGCACGAAGTCATCCGCGTCGTCGGCGCCCGCGAGAACAACCTCAAGGGCGTGTCGGTCGAGATCCCGAAGCGGCGGCTGACGGTGTTCACCGGGGTGAGCGGCTCGGGCAAGTCCTCGCTGGTGTTCGGCACCATCGCGAACGAGTCGCAGCGCCTCATCAACGAGACGTACCCGACGTTCGTGCAGCAGTTCATGGGGCAGCTCAGCCGCCCCGAGGTCGACGCGCTCGAGAACGTGAGCCCGGCGATCATCGTCGATCAGGAGCGCATGGGCTCCAACGCGCGGTCGACGGTGGGGACCGCGACCGACGCGCACGCGATGCTGCGCCTGCTGTTCAGCCGCATCGGCCAGCCGCACGTCGGCTCGCCGCAGGCGTTCTCGTTCAACATCCCCTCGGTCTCGGGCGCCGGCGCGATCACGCTCGAGAAGGGCGGGAAGCAGGTGAAGGAACGCCGGTCGTTCGAGATCACCGGCGGGATGTGCCCGCGCTGCGAGGGCCTCGGCGAGGTGAGCGACGTCGACCTCGACGAGCTCTACGACAAGACGAAGTCCCTGCAAGACGGCGCGATCCAGGTCCCGGGCTACAACCCCGACGGCTGGATGGTGCGGGGGTTCACCGAGTCGGGCTTCGTCGACCCGGCCAAGCCCATCCAGGACTTCACCGAGCAGGAGCTCGCGGACTTCCTCTACAAGGAGCCGACGAAGGTCAAGATCCAGAACATCAACATGACCTACGAGGGCCTCGTGCCGAAGATCACGAAGTCGATGCTGCAGAAGGATCGCGACTCGCTGCAGCCGCACATCCGTGCGTTCGTCGATCGCGCCGTGAAGTTCCTGCCGTGCCCCGACTGCGGGGGCACGCGTCTGAACGAGGGGGCGCGTTCGTCGAAGATCGACGGGATCAGCATCGCGGATGCTGCGGCCATGCAGATCACGGATCTCGCGACGTGGCTCGACACGGTGGACGACCCGTCGGTCGCGCCGCTGATGGTGGGCCTGCGCCAGACGATCGCCTCGTTCATCGACATCGGGCTCGGCTACCTGTCGCTGGATCGCGCGTCGGGCACGCTCTCGGGCGGCGAGGCGCAGCGCACCAAGATGATCCGGCACCTCGGCTCGGCGCTCACCGACATCACCTACGTCTTCGACGAGCCGACGGCGGGCCTGCACCCGCACGACATCCAGCGCATGAACCGGCTGCTGAAGCTGCTGCGCGACAAGGGCAACACGGTGCTCGTGGTCGAGCACAAGCCCGAGGTCATCGAGATCGCCGACCACATCGTCGACCTCGGTCCCGGCGCCGGTCGCGCGGGCGGCGAAGTGCAGTACGAGGGGGATGTCGCGGGTCTGCGTACCTCCGGCACGATCACCGGACGCCACCTGGACGACCGCGCCCGGCTCAAGCAGTCGACGCGCGCCGCGAGGGGCGTGCTCGAGATCCGGGGCGCGACGCAGCACAACCTCAAGAACGTCGACGTCGATGTGCCGCTCGGCATCCTCACCGTCGTCACCGGCGTCGCGGGGTCGGGGAAGTCGTCGCTCATCCACGGCAACGTGCCGGGCTTCGACGACGTGGTGGTCGTCGACCAGGCGCCGATCAAGGGCAACCGGCGCTCGAGCCCGGCGACGTACACCGGCATCCTCGACACGATCCGCTCCGCGTTCGCGAAGGCCAACGGCGTGAAGCCGGCGCTGTTCAGCGCCAACTCCGAGGGCGCGTGCCCCGCGTGTCGCGGCCTCGGCGTGATCATCACGAACCTCGGCTTCACGCAGACCGTCGAGACCCTCTGCGAACTCTGCGAGGGGTCGGGCTTCAGCGATGAGGTGCTCGAGTACACGCTCGACGGAAAGAACATCGCCGAGGTGCTCGCGATGTCTGCCGCCGAGGCATCCGTGTTCTTCGCGAAGGGCCCGGCGCACACCACGCTGATGCGCATGATCGACGTCGGCCTCGGCTACATCACGCTCGGCCAGGCGCTCAACACGCTGTCGGGCGGCGAGCGTCAACGCCTGAAGCTCGCGATCTCGATGGCGAAGAAGGGTGCGATCTACGTGCTCGACGAACCGACCACGGGCCTGCATCTCGCAGACGTCGAGAACATGCTCGGGATGCTGGACCGCCTCGTCGAGGCCGGCAACAGCGTGATCGTGATCGAGCACCACCAGGCCGTGATGGCGCACGCCGACTGGATCATCGACATCGGCCCTGGCGCCGGGCACGACGGCGGCTCCATCGTGTTCGAGGGCACGCCGGCCGACCTGGTCGCGAGCGCCGAGACGCTGACCGCCCAGCACCTGCGGGAGTATGTCGGCGCCTGACCGGTGCCCGGCGGCGGATGGGTGTTTGTCCCCATCGACCCGGTGTGACCAGGGGAATACGATCTCCCCAGTTGACACTCCCGGTCTCGTCGCGTCCGTGGTCGCGCGTTAGGCTGGGGTGTTCCCCCAGGTCTTCTGTGAGCTCGCGACGCCCCTCGCCGGGGTCCCACGCCACGACTAGACGCACGATGCCCGGAGGAGGCCGACGTCCCCATGAGCTCATTCGCCTGGCTTCGTGCGCGCCCGCGCGCCCTCGCGTCGGCGGGAGCGGTGACCGCGGCCGCGGTCACGATCACGACCCTCGCGTTCGTCTACCAGGGGGTGCCCACGACGGAGGTCGACCTTCACGACGGCGGTGTGTGGGTCACGAAGCAGTCGAGCCTGCTCGTCGGTCACTTCAATCACGAGTCGCAGGTGCTCGACGGGGCCCTGCGCACCACGAGCGACGACTACGACATCCTCCAGTCGGGCAGCACCGTGCTCCTGGTCGATGACGCCGGGTCCTCGGTGAGCGTCGTCGACCCGGCGATGGTCGCGCTCTCGGGCGCGGCCGGCGTCCCGGCCGGCGCCGACGTGGCGCTCGGCGGCGACACCGTCGCGATCCTCGATCCCGCCTCGGGCGACCTGTGGGTCGTTCCGAGCGCCAGCGTCGGCTCGTTCCATATCGAGGGCACGGATGCGACCGCCAACGTCGGCAAGGGCGCGGATGTCGCGGTCGGCGTCGACGGCGTCGTCTACGCCGTCTCGCCGAAGTCCTCCGAACTCGTCACGATCCGCGTCGCTGCGGACGGCACTCCCGAGGAGCCGAGCCGCTCCAGCCTCCCCGGCGTCGGCGACGACGCGGAACTCTCGGTCACGGCAGTTGGCGACAAGCCGGCCGTGCTCGACACCACCACCGGCACCGTGATCGTCGACGGGCGCAGGGCGGAGGTCGACGGCGGACGCAGCGCGGTCCTGCAGCAGCCGTCCGCGGCATCCGATGCCGTCTCCCTCTCCACCGCGTCGGCGCTCGTGCGTGTGCCGTTCGACGGCTCGGAGCCCACGACGGTCGAGGCCGGAGCCGACGGCGCCCCCGCGGAGCCGGTGTGGCTCGAAGGCTGCGGCTACGCCGCGTGGACGGGCTCGGGCCGGTTCGTGCGCGACTGCGCCGGCGACGCCGACGACCTCTCCGTCGACATCGACGGCATCGAGCCGACGTCGCTCTTGAAGTTCCGCGTCAACCGTGACGTCGTGGTGCTCAACGACGTCGTCGGCGGCGCCACGTGGATGGCCGCCGACGACCTGCAGCGCGTCGACAACTGGGATGAGATGACCCCTCCCGAGGGCGAGACCGAGGACGACGAGCAGACGACGGAGGAGACGACCGAGACGGTCCTGCCCGAACGCTCCGAGATCAACACCCCGCCCGACGCGAACGACGACGACCTGGGCGTGCGCCCGGGCCGCACCACGATCCTCCCCATCCTCGACAACGACAGCGACCCCGACGGCGACCTGCTCACCACGCGCGTGGTCGACGGCGGCCCGTCGATCGGCGAGATCCAGTCGATCGACAACGGCCGGGCGCTGCAGATCGCGGTCCCGGAGGACGCCGAGGGCTCGGCATCCTTCACCTACGAGGTCTCCGACGGCCGCGGCGGCACCGACACCGCGAAGGTCTCGTTCTCGGTGCACGGCTGGGATGTCAACTCCCCGCCGAAGCAGAACCGCGTCACGACGGTCGCCGTCGAGGCCGGCGGCACGATCACCTACAACGTGCTGCCCGACTGGATCGATCCCGACGGCGACGACGTGTTCCTCGGCTCCGTCCAGCCCGCCGAGGGCGACGAGGCGGACTACACCTCCGACGGCCGCATCACGTACCGGGCGGTCGGCGGCGCGCAGGGGCGCAAGGACGTCGAGATCACCGTCTCGGACGGGTCCGACGTGACCGTCGGCACCGTGCGGTTCGACGTGCGCCCCGTCGGCTCGATCGACCCGGTCACGAACGCCGACTACATCGCCGTACGCACCGGACAGACGGCCACGGTGTCGCCGCTCGCGAACGACGTCGGTGCAGGCCGCGAGCCGCTGCGCCTCGCCCGGGTCGATCCCGTGCCGGGTGCCGACATCGTCCCCGACTACGCGAACAAGACGTTCACGTTCCGCTCGGCGACGCCGGGAACCTATTACGTCCAGTACATGGTGGCGGCCGGCGCCGCAGGCGTCCCCGGTATCGTGCGCGTCGACGTCCTCCCCGAGGGTGAGACCGATCTGCCTCCGGTCGCGGTGCGCGACGTCGCGCTGCTGCCCAGCGGCGGCCAGGTGCTCGTCAACGTTCTCACCAACGACTCCGACCCCTCCGGCGGCATCCTCGTCGTGCAGTCCGTGACGGTGGAGCCCAACTCGGGCATCGCGGTGGCCGTGCTCAACCACGAGACCCTCCGCATCAGCGACCAGGCGGCGCTGTCCGAACAGGTGCGCATCTCGTACCGCATCTCGAACGGCTCGCAGTCGGCCGAGGGCGACGTCATCGTCATCCCGATCCCGGCTCCGGCGCAGCTGCGCCCGCCCGTCGCGAACGACGACCAGGTCGTGGTGCGCGCGGGCGACGTCGTGACCATCCCGGTGCTCGACAACGACTACCACCCCAACGGCGACACGATCCACCTCGCGCCGGAGCTCGTGCCCCCGCTGATCGAGCCCGAGGACGGCGAGATCTTCGTCTCGCAGGACACCGTGCGCTTCCGCGCCTCCGACGAACCGGGCACGGTCTATGCGACGTACGAGGCCGTCGACAGCACCGGACAGAAGGACGCCGGCTACATCACCATCCAGGTGCTGCCGGTCAACGCCGACACCAACGCCGCCCCGCGGCCGCGGGACATCACCGCTCGCGTGCTCGCCGGCAGCCGCGTCCGCATCGCGGTGCCACTGGACGGCATCGACTCCGACGGCGACTCCGTCGAGCTCGTGGGGCTCGCCTCCTCGCCCGGAAAGGGCCGGATCACCGAAACCGGACCCGACCACCTCGTCTACGAGGCATTCGATGACACCGCGGGCGTCGACGCCTTCAGCTACCGGGTGCGGGACCGCCTCGGTGCCGAGGCGACGGCGACGATCCGTGTGGGCATCGCGCCGGCCGAGGGCGTGAACCAGGCGCCGTACGCCGTCAAGGACTCCGTCATCATGCGGCCGGGCCGCTCGGTCGCGGTCCCCGTGCTCGCCAACGACTCCGATCCCGACGGCGACGAGTTCGGCATCGTCAGGGACGGCCTGATCCTGCCCGACGTCGCCGGGCTCAAGGCGAAGGTCGACGGCAACCGTGTCGTCGTGACCTCGCCCTCGCAGCCCGTCGAGACGTCGCTGCAGTACACGATCCGCGACGCGCGCGGCGCCGAGGCGAAGGCCGTGCTTCAGATCACCGTCGCAGAGGACGTGCCGCTGCAGAAGCCGATCGCGCGTGACGACTACGTGCTCGCCGCCGACGTGGAGGACGGCGTGGTCGACCTCGAGGTGCTCGCGAACGACGAGGACCCCGACGGCACCGTCGATGACCTCGAGCTCGAGGTCGCGGATGCGAACTCGCGCGTGCTCGCCGACGGCACGGTGCGCGTCACGCTCGGCGACACGGGCAGGCTGGTGACCTACACGATCACCGACCGCGACGGGAACGAGGCATCCGCCTTCATCCACGTCCCGTCCCTGTCGTCGCTGCCGCCTGCTCTCATCTCGACCGAGCCGGTCGAGGTCAACAGCGGCGAGACGGTCGAGCTGGCGCTGTCGAAGTATGTGCGTGCCGCCGACGGCAGCAAGGTCGTCATCACGGAGGCTGCGAAGGTCACTGCGGCGCACCACGACGGCTCGTCGCTCGTGAAGGACCAGACCACGCTCGTCTACACGTCGGTCGCCGGCTACTTCGGCCCCGATGCCATCACCTTCGAGGTGACGGACGGCACCGGCCCCGACGACCCCGAAGGCCGCAAGGCGACGCTGACCCTGCCGATCACCGTGCTGCCGCCCGAGAACCAGCAGCCGACCTTCGTGAACGGACAGATGGATGTCGCGCCCGGCGAGGACGCGACGACCCTCGACCTCGGCGGGCTCACGACCGACCCGGATCCCGAGGACGAGGGCGGCATCGAGTACCAGATCGTCGGCGGCTCGCCCGCAGGCATGGCGGCGGTGATCGAGGACGATGAGCTGCGCGTGAGCGCGGCCGCGGACACGAAGAAGGGCACCGCGGCGACGATCCGCCTTCGCATCACCGACGGCACCACGGAGCCGATCGAGGGCACCGTGAACGTCCGTGTCATCGCGTCGACCCGGGAGCTGCCGACCGCCAACGACGACATCGTCGATGAGGCGCACCAGGGCAAGACCGTGACCGTGCCGGTGCTCGCCAACGATGTGAACCCGTTCCCCGACGAGCCGCTCGAGGTCACCACCGCTCTGCTGGAGACCGGCCAGGGCGACGTCGTCGTGTCGGGCAGCGACGTGAAGGTCACCCCGGACGCCACGTTCTTCGGCACCATGACCGTCCGCTACCGCGTGCAGGACGCCACCGGCGACCCCGACCGCGAGGTGGAGGGCCGCATCCGCCTGACCGTCCAGGGCAAGCCCGATGCGCCGGGCACCCCGATCGTGTCGAGCGTCCAGGACCGCACGGTCGTGCTCTCGTGGACGCCGCCGGCGAACAACGGCGCCGAGATCGAGCGGTATCTCGTCTCGTCGACCGCGGGCGACTACGAGAAGGAGTGCTCGGCGACCACGTGCACGCTCGACGGGCTGACCAACAACGTCGAGTACAACTTCACGGTCGTCGCCGAGAACCGCGTCGGCCCGTCCGACCCGTCAGCGCCGTCCGAGACAGCGCGCCCCGACGCGCGCCCGGACACCCCGGCGGCACCGAGCCTGACGTTCGGCGATCGGAGCCTCAACGTCGCGTGGGTGACCCCGACGACCCCCGGCTCGCCGGTGGAGAAGTACACGCTCGAGATCTCGCCGGCGCCGCCGTCGGGCATCAGCCAGAAGACCGACGTGGTCGGCAACTCGATCGTGTGGGAGGGCCTCCAGAACGGCGTCGCCTACCAGGTGCGCGTGCAGGCGCACAATCGCGCGCCCGAGCCGTCGAGCTGGAGCACGTGGTCGGTGAGCGAGATCCCGGCGCGCGCGCCCGAGGCGCCGGGGGCGCCGACTACGGCTCGTCTGGAACCCGTCGGCTCGCAGGCGCAGATTCGCGTCTCGTGGAACAGCCCCGCCGACAACGGCGACGCCATCTCGGGCTATCAGCTGGACGTGCTGCAGGGCTCGAGTGTCGTCCGAACCATTCCCGTGTCGGCGAGCGAGACCAGCCAGGCGGTCGTGGTGAACACATCCACCACGGATTACACGTTCCGTGTCCGCGCGCAGAACAAGGCCGGATGGGGCGCGTTCAGCCCGACCTCAGCGCCGCAGCGAGGGTTCACCGCACCAGGTGCGCCCACGGACGTGACCGCGCGCGAGGGCGACCGCTCGCTGACGGTGACCTACCAGCCGGGTCCCGCCAACGGTGCGAACCCGGGCGAGATCAGCTACCAGGCGTCGGTGAACAACGGCAACTGGCAGGCGCTGGCCGGGAACGGCGTGATCGGCGGGCTCTCGAACGGCACGACGTACTCCGTGCGCGTGCGTGCCGTGGCCACCGTCGCGGGTGCGACTGAGCCGGGAGCGGCATCTGCCGCATCGAACTCGGTCATCCCGTACGGCCCGGTCAGGAACCCCTCCGTCAGCGCCACCGCCGACGGCACGAGCATCACCTACCGTTGGAGCCCGCCGTCCGAGAACGGCCGCGCTATCACCCAGATGCAGATCCGCATCGACGGGGGGAGCTGGCAGAACGTCGCGAACACCGGCTCGCGCAGCAACAACTACGGCTACAGCGAGCGGCACACGATCGAAGCGCGGGCGCAGGACGCCGCGGGCCAGTGGAGTGCTGTCGTCTCTGACGCGGCGACCACCGTCGCGCCGCCGCAGCCCTCCGCGCAGACCGTCAAGGGCGCCTCCGGAAGCTGGGGCGACTGCGGGTCGGCCTCGTGCGCGTACATGGCGGTCACGGTGAAGAACTTCCCGGCCGGCAACTATCACCTGCGATGCAACGACAGCTCCGGGTCGTGGGGCGGCGCCAGCGCTACGTGGGTCCCCGAGAACGGCACCGTCCGCGCCAACTGCTACTACGGCTTCCCAGGCAACCGCGTGTGGGTGACCATCGAGGGCTGGGGCAACGCCGACGCCATGACCTGGTACTAGCCCCGGTCGCGGCATCCTTCACGACACGAGACGAGAGATCGAGACGAACATGACGATGACCCCCGAACAGGCGGCCTGGTTCCAGGGCACCTTCGCGCGACTGGTCGACAACGTCGACCAGGCCCTCATGGGCAAGCGCGAGGTCGTGGGGCTGGTGCTCTCGGCGATGCTCGCCGAAGGACACGTGCTGCTGGAGGACGCGCCCGGCACGGGCAAGACGAGCCTCGCCAAGGCGCTCGCCGCCACCGTGCAGGGCACGTCGAGCCGCATCCAGTTCACGCCCGACCTGCTCCCATCCGACGTGACGGGCGTCACGATCTACGACCAGACCTCCCATCGCTTCGAGTTCCACCGCGGTCCGGTCTTCGCCTCGATCGTGCTCGCCGACGAGATCAACCGCGCCTCCCCGAAGACGCAGTCGGCGCTCCTCGAGGTCATGGAGGAGTCGCGCGTCACCGTCGACGGCGTCGCGCACGAGGTGGGGCGCCCGTTCCTGGTGATCGCGACGCAGAACCCGATCGAGCAGGCGGGCACCTACAAACTGCCCGAGGCGCAGCTCGACCGCTTCCTGGTGAAGACGTCGATCGGCTACCCCGACCTCGCGGTGGCCGAGCGCATCCTCGCGGGCGCCGCCGACCGCAACCCGTCGGCCCACCTGCCCGCCATCATCACGACGGGCGCCGTCGCCGACATGGCCGACCTCGCCGCAACCGTGCACGTCGACCCCGCCGTGCTGCGCTACATCGCGCAGCTCGCCGAAGCGACCCGCAACGACCCGGCCACGCGTCTGGGCGTCTCGGTGCGCGGCTCGCTCGCGATGATCCGTGTCGCCAAGGTCTACGCCGCGGCGCAGGGCCGCCACTTCGTGCTGCCCGACGACGTCAAGTCGCTCGTCTCCCCCGTGTGGACGCACCGCATCGTGCTCGACCCCGAGGCCGAGTTCGCCGGCACGTCGGCCGAAGCCGTCATCGCACGCGTGCTCGAGTCGGTCGCCGCACCGCAGGCGAGGTCCGCGGCCTGATGGCGACGGAAGCACTCGGGCAGGCGCCGGCCGCTCAGGACCGCCGCGCCTGGTTCGGGCAGCTGCTGCTCGGCGCGCTGCGGCGCACCGGCACCGTGCTCGGCCGCGTGTTCGGGGTCGTGCGCCCCGCCGCCTGGGTGCTCATCGTCGGCGCGCTCGCGCTGTGGATCGCGGGTCAGTCGCTCGGGTGGTGGGAGCTCACCGTGGCGGCGATCTCGATCACCGTCGTGCTGGCGCTCTGTCTGCTGTTCCTCATCGGTCGCACCGCGTACGACGTGTCGCTCGACCTCAACCGCACGCGCGTCGTCGTGGGGGAGCGGGCGGTGGGTGCGCTCACCCTCGCCAACACCGGCTCGCGCGCGATCCTGCCCTCCCGCGTGCTGCTCCCGGTCGGCAGCGGCCGGGGCGTGTTCGACGTGAACCGGCTGGCGGCGGGTGAATCGGCCGAGGAGCTCTTCGCCATCCCCACCTCCCGGCGCGCGGTCGTGAAGGTCGGCCCGGTGAGCGTCGTGCGCGGCGACCCGCTCGGCCTCTTCGAGCGCGTGCACCGCCGGGACGAGCCCGTCGATCTGTTCGTGCACCCGCGCACGGTGCTCTTCGACGGTCAGTCCCTCGGGTTCCTCCGCGACCTCGAGGGCCTCCCCGCGACCGACCTCTCGCCCGACGACGTCTCCTTCCACGCGCTGCGCGAATACCAGCCGGGCGACGACCTCCGCCACGTGCACTGGAAGTCGACGGCGCGCACCGGCCACATGATGGTGCGCCAGTACGAAGAGACGCGCCGCTCGCATTTCGTGATCGGCCTCTCCACGAGCCCCGCCGACTACCGCGACGACGACGAGTTCGAGCTCGCCATCTCGGCCGCGGGCTCCCTCGGCCTCCGTGCGCTGCGCGACTCCCAGCGCGTCGAGGTGCGCGTGCAGGAGCGAGCGCTGCCGTCGGGCACCGGCAAGCAGTTCCTCGACTCCCTCTCGGCACTCAGCCACTCGAGGCCCAAGGCGGGCTCGGTCGTGGAGCTGGCCGGCGTCGTCGCCGCGACGCTGCCCCTCGCGAGCGTCGTGGTGCTCGTGTGCGGCAGCAAGGTCGATCCGGGCGACCTGCGCACGGCGTGCAGCCGCCTGCCGTTCGGCGCGCGCGTGCTCGCGGTCGTCGCGTCGGCGGACCACGCGGCGCCGTCGCTGCGGAGGATCGGAGAAGCGGATGTCGTGACTCTCGGTGCGCTCGACCAGCTCCCGAACGCGCTCCGGAAGGTGCTCGCATGAGCGCGCCGGTCACACCGCTTCGGACCCGCGCCGAAGCACCCGCACCCGGTGGGGCGGCAGCATCCGTTCCCCGCGCGCCGCGCGTCGACGCCCTGCCGACCCGCCGCTGGATCCTCGACCTCACCGCCGCCGGGCTGCTGCTCCTCCTCCCCGTGGTCGGGTTCGCGCCGACGTTCGACGGCGCGAGCTACCTCGTCGCGGCGCTCGGCGGGCTCGTGCTCGGCATGGGGCTGGGTGTGCTCGGCCGGCTCTTCCGGTGGGGCATCCTGCTCCTCACGGCCGCGACGATCGTCGTCTACTTCCTCTTCGGCGGAGCGCTCGCGCTGCCGCACACCACCGTCGCAGGGGTGATCCCCACCCTCGAGACGCTGCGCCGGCTCGCGCTCGGTGCGGTCATGTCGTGGAAAGAGCTGCTCACCACCATCGCTCCGGTGGCCACCGACGACGGCCACCTGATCGTCCCGTTCCTGTTGTCACTGGTCGCGGCCGTGCTCACGACGTCCCTCGCGCTTCGGCTGCGCAGCGCCGCGTGGGCGCTGATCCCGGCCGCCGCGTTCCTCGCGATCCAGATCGCGCTGGGCACCTCGGAGCCCTTCGCACCCGTGGTGCAGGGCGTCGCGTTCGGACTCGTGGCCGTGGTGTGGCTGGCGCTCCGCCAGGCGTGGCAGCCGCAGGCCGCGGCGATCTCGGTCGGCGAAGGCACGGCCCGCTCGGGCTCCGGCATGCGGCGCGTGCTGATGGGCGCGGGGGTCGTCGCGATCGCGGCGGTCGTGGGCGTCGCCACGAGCGCCTTCGCTGCGCCCTCGTCGCCCCGGTACGTCCTGCGCGACGTCGTGATCCCGCCGTTCGACATCCGCGAGTTCGCCAGCCCCCTGCAGTCGTTCCGCGCGTACGTGCGCGACCACCCCGACGACCCGCTCTTCACCGTCAGCGGCCTGCCCGAGGGCGCCCGCGTGCGCCTGGCCACCATGGACGCCTACAACGGCACGGTCTACAACGTGTCGGACGACGGCACCGGCTCGTCGAGCGCCTTCGCGCCCGCGCGCACCAACATGTCGGCCGACGCGCAGGGCACGCCGGCGACGGTGCACGTCGAGATCGGCGAGCTCGAGAGCGTGTGGATGCCGGACGCCGGCGCCGTGCAGAGTGTCACGTTCGACGGCGCCCGCGTCGATGACCTCCGCCGTACCGCGCACTACAACGAGGCGACCGATACCGGCGTCGTCACCCTCGGCCTCGAGAAGGGCGACGAGTACACGCTCGAGGCCGTGATCCCCGAGGTGCCGAGCGACGAGGCGCTCGCCGACCATGACTTCGCGCCGCTGAGGATGCCGAAACAGGTCGGCGTTCCCGAGAGCCTGGCCGACATCGCGTCGAAAACCGTCGCCGACGCCGAGACGCCCGTCGAGCAGGTGCGCGCCCTGCAGCAGATGCTGTCGGAGGGCGGCTTCTTCAGCCACGGCCTCGCCGGGCAGCCGCTCTCGCGTGCCGGCCACGGCGCCGAGCGCATCGCGACACTGCTCGGCTCGGAGCAGATGGTGGGCGACGACGAGCAGTACGCGACCGCCATGGCGCTGCTCGCGGCCCAGGTCGGCATCCCGGCGCGCGTCGTCATGGGGTTCTACCCCGATGAGGACGCCGCCGCCGAGCCGGTCTACACCGCGACCGGCGAGACGCTCCACGCCTGGGTGGAGGTCGCCTTCGACGGCGCCGGGTGGGTGCCGTTCGACCCGACTCCGCCCGAGGACCAGGTCCCGAGCGACCAGACGACCAAGCCCAAGGCCGACCCCAAGCCGCAGGTCCTGCAGCCGCCGCCCCCGCCGACGGAGCCCGTCGACCTGCCGCCGACCGTCGCCGACGACCGCGGCTCCGAGGACGAGAACGCCTTCGACGCGGGCCTCTTGTGGACGATCGTGTCGATCGGCGTCGGCGCGCTCGGTCTTCTCGCCGTGCTGCTCGCGCCCTTCATCGTGATCGGTGCGCTGAAGGCTGCGCGCCGCCGCAAGCGCCGCGAGGCGGAGCGCGCATCAGACCGCATCAGCGGCGGGTGGGACGAGCTCGTCGACCGCGCCTCGGACTTCGGTGCCCCGGTGCGCCCCGGTGCGACGCGTCAGGAGGACGCCGGTGTGCTCGCCGCCGCGTTCGCCGAGCCGCGGGTCGCGACGCTCGCGACGCGCGCCGACCGGGAGGTGTTCGGACCCACCGACCCGTCGCCCGACGACATCGAGGCATTCTGGACCCAGGTCGACGAGATCGTCGGCGGCATGGGGAAGGGGCGCTCGGTGTGGCAGCGTCTCGGCGCGAGGCTCAGCATCCGTACACTCCTCGAGGGCACGCGGTTCGCGCTGCCGGCACGTCCGGCGCCGCGCGCACGGACGACGCAGCCCATCTCCGCCCCGCCGCCCGGCGGCGACGCGGCGAAGAGCCCGACCCGGCGCTCCCGTCGCGGCAGCAAGACCCGGAGCGCACCCGAGCCCTCCATCCACCCCGCACAGGAGAACGAATGACCGTGAGCCCGCCCGGCGCCGCCCCTGCGGCGACCATCGCACGCCGTGTGGGGGCGTTCGCGATCGACATCGGCGTCGCCTGGGTCATCGGCGGCGTGCTGGTCGGCGCCGTCGTGGGCATCATGCTCGGCGTCGGCCCCGCAGCGGACCGCGGCGCGCTGGCGGCCACGATCCTGCTCGGCTACACGGGAATTGCGTTGCTGCTGTTCGTCTGGTGGCTCGTCTACTCCGCGATGCAAGGCAGCCGAGGAGGCTCGATCGGGCAGCGCATCCTCGGCCTGCGCCTGCAGGACGCCGCCTCCGGGGCCCCCATCGGCTTCTGGCGCGCGATCCTCCGCAACATCGTGTTCAGCCTCGCCGCGTCCATCGTGGTGGGCTACCTCACCCCGCTCTTCGACACGAGCGGCCGCCGGCAGGG
Organism: Microbacterium ureisolvens; assembly: GCF_019511645.1. Classification (GTDB taxonomy): domain Bacteria; phylum Actinomycetota; class Actinomycetes; order Actinomycetales; family Microbacteriaceae; genus Microbacterium; species Microbacterium ureisolvens_A. The sequence goes on from NZ_JAEUAX010000003.1 coordinate 417,443, forward strand.
GTGGCACGACATGGCGGCGCGCGCGGTCGTCGTCGACATCAGGAACACGGATGCTGCGCCCGCGGCGCCCGCTTCCCTCGCCACGGCGAACCCGTACCTGCCGCCTCCGGGCGCGGCATCGCTGCCGCCTGTGCCCCCGCCGCCCCCCGTCGCCCCGGCGCCCGCTGCAGGGTTCGTGCGGACTGCGGCCCCGGCCGCGACGCGTCCGGTCGCCGCACCCGTGCCGACCAGGGTGATCGGCGACATCCCGTGGGTCACGCACGAGCCGCCGGTCACTCATCCGCCGCAGCCGGAGTCCTTCCCGAGCGTCACCGTGCCGTTCCCCGCCGCGACGACCACCGAGCCGTTCGGCGCGACCGCGACCGCGACGGCCACCGCGACCGCTGCGCCGGCCGTGCGTGCCCCAGCCGCCGCGGTCGCAGCATCCGTGATCCCCACGTCGATCGAAGAGGATATAGAGGCCACGCGCATCGTCGTGCCGCCGCCGGCGCAGCGGGCCGCGCTGTACGACGGAGCGCCGGTGATCGCGGTGCTCACGTGGGACGACGGCACGCGCATGGCCGTGTACGGCCGCACGCTGTACGGCCGCAATCCCGCGGGCGAGGACGGCGCGGTCGCGATCCCGGTGCGCGACGAGACGCTGTCGCTGTCGAAGACGCACTTCGAGGTCGGCGGCGGCGCCACCGGCGCGTGGATCGCCGACCGCCACTCGACCAACGGCACCACGCTGGTCCGCGACGGCGCGCGGATCCCGCTCACTCCGGGTGTTCGCACGAACCTCCGCGACGGCGACACGCTCGAATTCGGCGACCGGCGTGTGACGGTGGGGCTCGCGTGATGACCGGACACACCCCGCCGATCACTGTCGCGTTCGGAGCGGCGACGGATGCGGGCCTGCGCCGCCGCATCAACGAGGACTCGTACCTCGCCGTGTCGCCGCTGTTCCTCGTGGCCGACGGCATGGGCGGTCACAACGCCGGCGAGATCGCCAGTGCGACGGTGATCCAGGAGTTCTCGGGCCTCACCGGCCGCGAGAGCCTGACCATCGACGACGTGCAGGCGGGCGTCGTCGCCGCGCGCCGCCGCGTCGCGGCGCTGCCGGCCGGTGCGGGCGCAGGCGCCGGCACCACGCTCGCGGGAGTCGTGATCGCCGACGTCGACGGTGAGGGCTACTGGCTCGCGATCAACCTCGGCGACTCGCGCACCTACCGCCTCAGCGAAGGGCACTTCGAGCAGGTGAGCGTCGACCACTCGGTCGTGCAGGAGCTCGTCGACAGCGGTCAGTTGGCCGCCGACGCGGCCCAGCGCGATTCCCGCCGCAACGTGATCACGCGCGCCATCGGCGCCGGCAGCGACGCCGAGCCCGACTACTGGCTGATCCCTGCGGAGGACGGCGACCGCATCCTGGTGTGCTCCGACGGCCTGTCGGGCGAGCTCGAGCAGGATGCGATCCACGGGGTCCTGCTCGCCGAGGCCGACCCGCAGGCGGCGGCGACGCGGCTGGTGCACGAGGCCATGGTGCGCGGCGGCCGCGACAACATCACCGCCATCGTCGTGGATGCCCTGGCGGTTCGCACTCGCGCGAGCCGCGCGTGCGAACGCGATACGGTGCCGGTGAGTGCCCCCGCCCACGACGACGCCGACATCGACGGCGACACGCTGCCCCGCGCGGTGGTCGCGGGAGGATTCTGATGCCCACGCTGTACGCCCCGGGAGCCACGCCGGCCGCCGTCACCCCGCGCGCATTCGCGGTGCTCGAGCCGGGCACCTCCGCCGCGCTGCTCACCCGCATCCGTGCCGTCCTCGCCGACGGCCGCGGCCTCGGCGGCGTGATCGAGGCGCTCACCGGCGCGTACGGCGCGTCGCTGACGGCGATCCCCGCCTTCGCCGTCGCGCTCGCCGAGGGCGACGGCGTCCGCGTCGCCGTGCGCGGCGACTTCGCGTTCGACGTCGACGCCACGGTCTCCGAGCGCGTGTCGGGAGCGGGCGTCACGACCTGGACCGAACGCGTGATCCCGGGTGTTCTGCGCGTCGCGCTCACGACGTCGGAGTCCGCTGCTCCGGCCGAGTTCGCGATCGCCGACGGCATCGTGCTGACCGGCCGGATCGAATGGGATGCTGCCCCCGCCGGTGCGTCCGCGCCCGCGGGTGCGTCTGCGGCCGCCGGTGCGTCCTCGGCCGCCGGAGGCGCGCCGGCCGAGGCTGCTCTGGGTCCGCGTCGGCGCGAGGTCGCCGCCGCGGCCACCCCGACGGCGACCGCCTCGGGGCTCATCGACTCGAACTCCGTGCCGTCGGTCGTCGATGCCGAGACCCTGCTTCCCCTCGACTCAGCCCTCGCGCCGCTCGCACCGGCCGTCGCGCCGCTGCCTCCGGCCGGTCCGGTGCCGGCCGGCGAAGACGAGCTCCCCACGGGATTCGACGATGTCTGGGGTGCCACGGTGATCCGCTCCGCCGACGGCGCCGAGGCCCGCCCTGAGAGCGACCGCGCGCCCGCCGTGGCGCCCGCGCCCGCCGGCGACCACGACGGCGCGACGATCTCGCTTGCCCAGGCCCGCGCGCTGCGCGAGGCGGCCGGCGGCACCGGGGGCGCAGCATCCGTCCTCCCCATCGACTCGACTCCCGCACCCCTTGCTCCGCCCCG
>NZ_JAEUAX010000030.1 GCF_019511645.1 Microbacterium ureisolvens
CTCTCATCGCATGGTGGGGGTTGGAAAGATTTTTTGGTCTGGGATGGGCTCGCGGCCTATCAGCTTGTTGGTGAGGTAATGGCTCACCAAGGCGTCGACGGGTAGCCGGCCTGAGAGGGTGACCGGCCACACTGGGACTGAGACACGGCCCAGACTCCTACGGGAGGCAGCAGTGGGGAATATTGCACAATGGGCGGAAGCCTGATGCAGCAACGCCGCGTGAGGGATGACGGCCTTCGGGTTGTAAACCTCTTTTAGCAAGGAAGAAGCTTTTGTGACGGTACTTGCAGAAAAAGCGCCGGCTAACTACGTGCCAGCAGCCGCGGTAATACGTAGGGCGCAAGCGTTATCCGGAATTATTGGGCGTAAAGAGCTCGTAGGCGGTTTGTCGCGTCTGCTGTGAAATCCCGAGGCTCAACCTCGGGCCTGCAGTGGGTACGGGCAGACTAGAGTGCGGTAGGGGAGATTGGAATTCCTGGTGTAGCGGTGGAATGCGCAGATATCAGGAGGAACACCGATGGCGAAGGCAGATCTCTGGGCCGTAACTGACGCTGAGGAGCGAAAGGGTGGGGAGCAAACAGGCTTAGATACCCTGGTAGTCCACCCCGTAAACGTTGGGAACTAGTTGTGGGGTCCTTTCCACGGATTCCGTGACGCAGCTAACGCATTAAGTTCCCCGCCTGGGGAGTACGGCCGCAAGGCTAAAACTCAAAGGAATTGACGGGGACCCGCACAAGCGGCGGAGCATGCGGATTAATTCGATGCAACGCGAAGAACCTTACCAAGGCTTGACATACACGAGAACACCCCAGAAATGGGGGACTCTTTGGACACTCGTGAACAGGTGGTGCATGGTTGTCGTCAGCTCGTGTCGTGAGATGTTGGGTTAAGTCCCGCAACGAGCGCAACCCTCGTTCTATGTTGCCAGCACGTTATGGTGGGAACTCATGGGATACTGCCGGGGTCAACTCGGAGGAAGGTGGGGATGACGTCAAATCATCATGCCCCTTATGTCTTGGGCTTCACGCATGCTACAATGGCCGGTACAAAGGGCTGCAATACCGTGAGGTGGAGCGAATCCCAAAAAGCCGGTCCCAGTTCGGATTGAGGTCTGCAACTCGACCTCATGAAGTCGGAGTCGCTAGTAATCGCAGATCAGCAACGCTGCGGTGAATACGTTCCCGGGTCTTGTACACACCGCCCGTCAAGTCATGAAAGTCGGTAACACCTGAAGCCGGTGGCCCAACCCTTGTGGAGGGAGCCGTCGAAGGTGGGATCGGTAATTAGGACTAAGTCGTAACAAGGTAGCCGTACCGGAAGGTGCGGCTGGATCACCTCCTTTCTAAGGAGCACCTCAGTCTTTCGGGGCTGGAGGACCTCAGCCAGGGCGAATGTTCCTGGTGGGGGCTCGTGGGTGGAACATTTGACATGGCATCAGCGCGGCTGATTCTCACTAGTACGCCGGTTCTTCGGGGCCGGTTGGAGGGTGGGGGTTGGTGAGCGGGGTGCCTGCACGCTGTTGGGTCCTGAGGGACCGGGCGCCGTATCGCCCCTTTTTTTGGGGTGGGTGTGGTGGCTGACTCTCTGGGCCTCCTGGCTGCCGGTTGTTGCTGGTGGGTTGGGGGGTGCCGCCCGTACTTTGAGAACTACACAGTGGACGCGAGCATCTTTGCAAGATGACCCTTCGGGGTTGTTTTGTGTTGATGATCTTAAAGATCATTAGTCAATTTCTGATCGCA
>NZ_JAEUAX010000031.1 GCF_019511645.1 Microbacterium ureisolvens
CTTCTGCACGAGCTCGAAGCTGGCGCGACCCGAGACCTGCAGCACGGTGCCGGTCAGCGGCAGCCGGTCTTCGAGGACCGCCCAGCCGATCACCTTGTCGACGGCGTTGTGCCGGCCGACGTCCTCGCGCAGCACGAGCAGCTCACCGGACCCGGCGTCGAACAGCGCCGCCGCGTGCAAGCCGCCGGTCTTGTCGAACACCTGCTGACCGGCGCGGAGCGCGTCCGGAAGAGTCATGAGCAGCGTCGCGTCGACCGCAGCCGCATCGGCGGCCACGTCGTAGCGCGACTGCTTCTGGATCGCCTCGATCGACGCGGTGCCGCACACCCCGCACGAACTGGTCGTGTAGAAGTTGCGCGCGATGTCGGTGACCAACGGCGCCACCTCCGGCGCGAGCGAGAGGTCGAGCACGTTGTAGGTGTTCTCGCTCGAGGACGCCGTCGGCACCGCCGGTCCGACGCCGATCGACAGCAGCGCAGTCGAGGCCACCGAGCCGGTACCCGGACCACCGCAGTGGATCGCGGAGCGGAGGTCTCCGGGTGCGGAGATCACCCCCTCCGACACCAGGAACCCGGCTGCGAGTTCGATGTCGTGGCCGGGGGTGCGCATCGTCACGGTGAGCGGCTCGCCCGCGACGCGGATCTCCAGCGGCTCCTCCACCGCGAGCGTGTCCGGCCGCCGGCGCACCGCGACGTCTCCGTCGTTCACCGCGATGCGGGTGACGGGGCTGCGGGTGGTCAACCGGCCCATCTCAACCGCCGATCGCGTTCATACCACGGGCAGGCTGCAGGAAGGCGGGGTCGTTGATCGCATGCCCCGGCAGCTTCCCGAACACACAGGAACGCAGCATCCCATCGATCCCGGCATCAACCGCCCCACCCCGGGAAGTCTGCGCACGCAGGATCGGCAGCAGGTCGTACTCGGTCGTCGAGAACAGACAATTGCGCAGCTGCCCGTCCGCGGTCAACCGCAACCGGTCACAGTCCCCGCAGAACGGTGCCGTCACCGACGCGATCACCCCCACCGTGTGCGGGCCACCATCCAACAGCCACCGCGCCGCCGGCGCCCCACCCCGACCCGGCACCGCCGTCAACGCCCACCGCGCCGAAAGCGCGGTGAGGATCTCGTCCTGCGTCACCATCCGCGACCGGTCCCACGTGTGCCCCGCATCCAACGGCATCTGCTCGATGAACCGCATCTGCGCCCCATGCGCCACCGCGAACTCCACCAGCTCCACCAGCTCGTCCTCGTTCACACCCCGCATCGCCACCGCATTCAGCTTCAACGGCCGCAACCCCGACGCCTGCGCCGCCGCGATCCCCGCCAGCACATCGCCCAGCCGGTCCCGCCGCGTCAACGCATGGAACCGGTCACCCCGCAACGTGTCGATCGAGATGTTCAACCGGTCAAGCCCCGCCTCCACCAAAGCCGGCAGCAACTGCGGCAACCGGATCCCGTTCGTGGTCATCGCAACCTGAACCGCACGCCCGTCCGCGCCAGTGACCGCCGCCA
>NZ_JAEUAX010000032.1 GCF_019511645.1 Microbacterium ureisolvens
GAGCTGGCGCAGAAGGGCGTCACCGACCCCGCCTACGTGCCCGGCCCCTACATGCCCAGCGAGTACCAGGTCAACGCGTTCTGCAACTGGTACCTCGACCGCATCAACGACTACATCGAAGAGGGCGATGAGGCATGACCACCGCCACGCTGCTCGGACCCGGTGCGGTCCTCGCGGAGCACGTCCGATGGGATGAGGACCCTACCGGACGGCAGCTGACCTGCACGCGGATCACGCGCCGCACCGACCAGATCGCCACGTTCGAGTTCGCGTCGGACGACCGGCGCGCACTCCCGCACGAGCCTGGTCAGTACGTCACGATCAGCGCCGACATCGGCGGGGAGCGGGTAAGTCGCTGCTACACCGTGAGCTCGCCCTCGACCAGACCGTACTCGGTGCAGCTGACGATCAAGCGCGAGGCGGACGGGGTGATGTCGCGGTGGCTGCATGACAACCTGCGCGTCGGCGACCGGGTCGAGCTGAGCGGGCCGGCGGGGGAGTTCTCAACGGCGTTCCACCCGGCCGAGCGGCTGCTGCTGCTGGCCGGCGGCGTCGGCATCACCCCGATGATCTCCATCCTCGAATCCATCCACGACCTGGCCGAGCCGGTCGACGTCGTGCTGGTGCACAACTCCCGCGCCCCCGAGTTCGTCGCCTTCGCCGAGGAGCTCGCCCGCATCAATCAGCAGAACCCGCACGCCAAGGTCATCCAGGCGGTCTCGCACGATCCCGACGGCACCTGGTTGGGTCCGGTGGGCCGGTTGGATGCCGGGATGCTTCGGGAGCACGTCCCCGATCTGCTGGCGCGCGAGGTCTTCATCTGCGGCCCGGATGCCTACATGGTCACGGCGGAGGCCCTCTTGCTCGAGCTCGGCGTCCCCGCGGAGCAGATCCATCAGGAGTCGTTCGTGCTGGCGGGGGCCGAGGAGGTCGTGGTCGATCCCACCGCGGAGGGGCTTCACGCCGTCACGTTCGCCAAGAGCGGCAAGACGGTCACCATCGCGGACGGGCTCACCGTGCTGGACGCCGCCAAGGAATGCGGCATCCGCATCA
>NZ_JAEUAX010000033.1 GCF_019511645.1 Microbacterium ureisolvens
CGCCCTCTTCGATGTAGTCGTTGATGCGGTCGAGGTACCAGTTGCAGAACGCGTTGACCTGGTACTCGCTGGGCATGTAGGGGCCGGGCACGTAGGCGGGGTCGGTGACGCCCTTCTGCGCCAGCTCGACGAAGTGGGCGTCCTGGTTGTTGGTCTCGCGCCACACGTGAGTGAGGTCATCGACGTTGTAGTCCACACCCTCCACGGCATCCTCGTGGACCAGCCACGTCGTGCGCACCAGCGTGCGACCCGGCGCGATCGGCAGCACCGCGAAGGTGATGGCGTGGTCGGCCATGAAGTGGCACCAGAAGTTCGGCTGCGTGTGCATCGACAACCGGCCCAGCTTCGCGTCGTCGAAATCGCCCAGCAGCTTGTTCACCAGCTTCGCGCCGGTCAGCGAGTACGACTCGCCCTCACCGTCCAGCGCCTCGCGCTGCACCCGGAACCCGAAGACGCGGGTGTCCAGCTGCTCATTGCCCTTGTAGTGGATGCCGCGCTCGATGCACTTCTCCTCCAGCTCCGCTTCGGCCGCGAGGTAGCGCTGGTGCACATCCTGCAGGTGCGGCGGGATCTGGTCCTCGGGGTAACCCCACGTGATGAAGTAGGTGCAGCCCAGCTCCGGATGCAGGTCGCAGTGGTAGCACTCCCGGTTGTTCTCCAGCGTGAGCTTCCAGTTGCCCTCCTCGATGAGGTCGATCTGCTTGGCGACCTTCGCACGCCCCAGCTGGTGCGCGTCGAAGTACGGCTCCACGATCTTCGCGACCGGATCGATGTCCGTGTTCGGCTCATCCGACATGTTGATGAAGATGAGCCCCGAGATCACCCGGAACGCGACCTTCCGCAGGCTGTAGCAGTTCTTGTCGAACCCCTCCTCGGCAGCCGACGCGTAGATCAACTCACCATCCGGACGATACGTCCACTGGTGATACCCGCACACCAGGTTCCCCACCGAGCCCGCCCCCGGCTGCA
>NZ_JAEUAX010000034.1 GCF_019511645.1 Microbacterium ureisolvens
GACGTCGACATCGCCCACAACGGCGGCATCCGCCAACGCGAGATCGACAACGGCAAGATCCTCGCCTGCTGCTCACGCCCCCGCGGACCCGTCGTCATCGACGCCTGAACCCCTTGACGAAACGCCCGGGCGCCGCGTGCCGCCCGGGCGTTCCTCATACCCGGAAAACGCCTGCCCTCCCGCCCGTGTAACTCGGATGTTTCGGGGGCGAGAAGAGTCGTCGCCGAGGGCCGTCTCGCGTTGACATGGATGTCAGCGGCATCCGAAGATCGTTCCATCCGGTGCGTCAGACGCAACACGTCTCATCAGACGCACAGTCTCATCAGACGCACAAGAGAGAGGAAGCTCGGATGCCCACGACCATGATCCGACCGCAGAATGATGTCGCGATCCGCCGGCTGATCGCCGAGCGTCAGCCCGGACACAGCCTTCCGGCGTCCTTCTACACGAGCGACGAGGTGTTCAACCTCGATCTG
>NZ_JAEUAX010000035.1 GCF_019511645.1 Microbacterium ureisolvens
GTACGGCTGTCGGCACTGATCGCGTTGACCGTACCGTCCTTGGCAAACTGCACCGTGGTGTTGGGCGGCAGCGTGATCGGACCGCCGTCGCCCAGTACGGGCTGGCCTGAGAGCGTCTGGATCGTGCCGTCCGGGCCCAGTTGGAACGTACCGGCGCGGGTGTAAGCCTCACCGCCATCCGGCGTCTGCACGGCAAAGAAGCCTTGTCCGTCGATGGCCACGTCCAGGCTGCGGCCAGTGGTCTCGATCGGGCCGGGCGCTAGGTCCGTACCGATGGCCGAGGCCATGACGTAGCTGCGCGTGGGCGAGCCCTCGCCTTGCACACCCACCGTATGGAACGCGTCGATCTGCGCCTTGAACCCGGTGGTGCTGGCGTTGGCGAGGTTGTTGGCGCTGGCAGCCTGCTGGTCGAACAGGTGCTTCACGCCGGTCATCGACACGTAGAT
>NZ_JAEUAX010000036.1 GCF_019511645.1 Microbacterium ureisolvens
GGCTGGGCCCGGCGATGATCCGCAAGCTCGCCCAGTTCAAGGGCGGCCAGCCGATCCGCAAGGACGGTCCGCAGACCCATTTCTCCAAGGCCGGCACGCCGACCATGGGCGGTTCGCTGATCCTGCTCACCATCACCCTGTCGGTGCTGATGTGGGCCGACCTGCGCAACCGCTACGTGTGGCTGGTGCTGGCGGTGATGCTGTGCTTCGGCGCCATCGGCTGGTATGACGACTGGATCAAGATCGTCCGCCGTGACCCGAACGGCCTGAAGTCGCGCTGGAAGTACCTGCTGCAGTCGATCTTCGGCCTGGCTGCGGGCCTGTTCCTGTTCTACACGGCCGACGTGCCGGCAGCGCTGACCTTCTACATCCCGATGTTCAAGTCGGTCGCGCTGCCGCTGGCCGGCATCGGCTTCGTGGCCATCGCCTACTTCTGGAT
>NZ_JAEUAX010000037.1 GCF_019511645.1 Microbacterium ureisolvens
GTGCGAAGTCGGTCAGCGCAAAGTTGTATGCCATCGGCAAGGGCGACGCCGCGGCCTGCAGATCGTCGGCGCGCACGGGGACCGGCGCCATGCCGAAGTGCGTGAAATACAGCAGGCTGCGCCGCAGATGGATGGCCGATGAAACGAGCACGGTGCGATCAGCGCCGTATTGCGCCAACACCGTGCGCGAGAATTGCGCGTTCTGCCACGTGTTCATGCTCTGGGGCTCTATGAGCACGTCGTCCTTGGCGACGCCCAGCCTGACAAGCTCGCGCTGATACACGGTGGCTTCCGGCGAGCCATGGTGACGTGCATCGCCGCCGCTGACGAGGATCTTGCAATCGCCATCTGACTTGCGGCACGCCTGGTACAGCTGTGTGGTTTCCACCAGCCGCGGATACGAGAACAGCCCCGGCTCGACCGAGTCG
>NZ_JAEUAX010000038.1 GCF_019511645.1 Microbacterium ureisolvens
CTTCGGTACCGGCTGCCACATGGGTCACCTGGCGTTCGCCACCGGCCTTGCCGACGGCCACGGTGTTGTCACGGTCGGCCTTGGAGCCGGCACCGAGGGCGACACTGTTGCTGCCGTTGGCGGTGGCGTTGGCGCCCAGGGCCGTGGCATTGCTGCCGGCGGCCCACGAGTTCCAGCCGATTGCCGTGGCGTAGTCTTCGGTCGCCCATGCGCCGGCACCGAACGCCGCCGCACCGGTGCCACTGGCACGCGACGGGATCAGGCCGAAGAAGGTGCTGCCACCGATGGCCACGCTCTCCTCGCCGCTGTCCTCGCTGGACTGACCCACCGCCACGGCACCGGTACCGGCTGCAGCAGCACCGAAGCCGACGGCGGTCGTGTTGGCACCACTGGCCGCCGAGCCTTAGCCCAATGCGGTGCCGAGG
>NZ_JAEUAX010000039.1 GCF_019511645.1 Microbacterium ureisolvens
TCTGGGCGCTGATCCTGCCGCTGATTGTGGGTATGTGCACCCATCGTCTGGTCTCGCGCAGCCTGTCGCCAATGCGGTGCCTCGCAGCCAAGGGCGATCAGACAGCCTTTGGGATTGTTCATCTTTCGCTGTCGGGAAGCATACCGACCGAAGTTCAACCGTTGGTCGATGCCTTGCGCGACGTTTCGTCGAAGCACGAAGAGACCGTGGCGGCTGTGCGCTCAATTTACACCGATCTCAATCACGACTTGCGCACTCCGCTGCATACTCTCGCCTTGCAAACAGAAGTGACATTGATTGCCCCTCGCAGCGCCGAAGAATATGAGGCCTTGTTGCGCTCGAACCTGGAGGAGTTTGCGCGGCTAGCGACTGCTACCGACAGGACGCTGCAGGCGCTACGCGAGCTCGCGCTGCGGCGC
>NZ_JAEUAX010000004.1 GCF_019511645.1 Microbacterium ureisolvens
GCCGGTCACCCTCTCAGGCCGGCTACCCGTCGACGCCTTGGTGAGCCATTACCTCACCAACAAGCTGATAGGCCGCGAGCCCATCCCAGACCAAAAAATCTTTCCAACCCCCACCATGCGATGAGAGCTCATATCCAGTATTAGACGCCGTTTCCAGCGCTTATCCCAGAGTCCAGGGCAGGTTGCTCACGTGTTACTCACCCGTTCGCCACTGATCCACCCCGCAAGCGGGGCTTCACCGTTCGACTTGCATGTGTTAAGCACGCCGCCAGCGTTCATCCTGAGCCAGGATCAAACTCTCCATAAAAAAATGAAAGCCACCACCCGCCGGGAAAACGACGAGAAAGCAGCGAGTTCAACCATGACCAAAAACGAATATCAAACTGACATCCATGAATTGATCCAAAAAGACCCCCACCAACCAGAAAACTGGTCGACAGAGAAAAAATTGGCATTTGACAAGTGCACGCTGTTGAGTTCTCAAAGATCGGACGCACCAACCAGCAACGAATCCCACGACCCGCGCCCCGGCTGGGCAACTTCACTATCCTACCTCGCGGGAGCGACTCCGTCAAACTGACCGGCGCCCTCCAGGCGAGTCCCCCACACAACCGACAAGCGGACGACCCGGAAACCAGATCTCATATGCGGGAGGCTGTCCACTACTTGAGGGGAGCCAGACCCAGAGGCCTTCCGCTCTACCCTTTGGGGCGAACAACAAGAACATTACGCCACCCCGCACCACACGTCGAATCCACCCCGCGTCCCGGGCGTGTCGCGACCCTGGGTCCGCGAGATCACACGGCTCCGGCACCGCGGAGGCTCTCCGCCGCGAGTCGCAGATCCGCGACGAGACCGGCGATGGCGGCCCCTCGCTCCGACGAGTCCCGCAGCCTCAAGACCGCGGAGGGATGGATCGTGACCACCACGGTCCTGCCCTCGCTCTCGAGCGGCGTCCCTCGCTCGGCGCCGATCTTCACCACCCTGCCCAGGACGGCACGGGCAGCCGTCGCCCCCAGGCACACGACGACGGCCGGGTCGACGGCCGCGAACTCCGCCTCCAGCCACGGGCGGCACGCCGCGATGTTCCCGGCATCGGGCCGTTGGTGGATCCGGCGCTTCCCGCGCTGCTCGAACCGGAAGTGCTTCACCGCGTTGGTGAGGTAGATCCCATCACGCGCAATGCCCGCCTCGTCGAGTGCCTGCGCGAGGACGCGCCCGGCCGGTCCTACGAAGGGCTCGCCCGCGAGGTCCTCCTTGTCGCCGGGCTGCTCCCCGACCAGCATCATCCGCGCGGGCGCCTCGCCGTCCCCGAATACCGCCTGTGTCGCATCGCGCCACAGCTCGCACCCGCGACATCCCTGCACCGCTTCGCGCAGGCGATCCACGTCGGCGCCCGAAGGCACCCACTTCTCGGCGCCGGGCCGTTCCACGTCCATGTCGGCACGGTACGTTCGTCCGCTGCGCGCCGCCGAGCCCCTGGCTCCACCCCGCCGGGAGCGGTATCGTGCGACCCTCCTGTTCAGCGTGCCGTGACCGAGCGCGTGCGCCTGACCTGGGCCGCGATGCACGCCGCCACCGTGACCGCACCCCAGACGGCGCAGGCCGGCGGAAGCACCCGGTAACCGAGGTGGGCGGCCGTGAACCCGGCGTCGAGCCCGCCGTACACCGCGAGCCCCCACACCCAGGCCGCGACGAGGACGGCGGGCAGCGACGCCCACCAGCCCCACCGCACCCATCCAGGCAGCGTGCGAACGACGGATGCCTCCGCTTCCCGTCGCACGAGCCACAACAGCAGCCAGCCGGCGATGATGGCGAGTCCGAGGACGCTCGAGCCGTGCTGCAGCCATTTGAAGCCTCGAAGCGGACCCCACTCAGCGGCCAGAGCAGGGACCACTTCCGTGCCCCACCGGGCCTCGTGCGTGAAGAGGTCCCACACGATGTGGCTCACCACCCCGATGACGAGGGAGGCGACGAGCAGCAGCATCCCGCTCCACGACACGCGTGAGGGCGGACCCGGAACGATCGCGAACGTCTCGCGGAGACTCCGACCGGCTCCGGCGTCCCACTCCCCCGGCAGCCGCGCGGCGAGCCACCGCGGCGAGAGCTCGCGCGCCGCCGGGCGCAGCACGCACCGCCACACGACGAGCAGCAGGAGCGCCACGACGACCGTCGCGGGCAGCCACGCGAACGAGTGGGTCGCGCCGTAGTGCAGCGGCAGTCCCCGCACGAAGAGTGGCAGGTCCGGCGTCATCGCGCCGACGGCGATCGCGGCCGGGACGAGCGGCGTGCGGATGAACGGCAGCGCGACGACGGCGTGACTGGGCGTGAACGGCATCCGTCACCCTTCCGTCGTCGCGGCGGCCGCGCACCAGCCCCGCGTCAGCCGACGAACACGCCCGCGAGCGTCTTCTTGCCGCGCCGCAGCACCGACACCCCGCCGGGCAATCCGCCGGTCACGACCGCAGAGTCGTCGTCCACCTTCGCGCCGTCGAGCGAGACGCCGCCCTGCGCGATCGCCCGGCGGCCCTCCGAGAGGCTCGCCACGAGCCCGGTGTCGACGAGCGCCTGGAGGATGTTCGTCCCCGCCGGCACCGACGCGTTCGGAAGCTCCTCGAGCGCGTGTCGCAGGGTGGTCGCATCGAGCGCGGCCAGGTCACCCTGGCCGAAGAGGGCCTCGGAGGCCGCGATCACGGCGGCAGCCGCATCCGTCCCGTGCACGAACGCGGTGACCTCGAGGGCGAGGCGCTTCTGCGCGGCGCGGCGGAACGGCTCATCGGCCACGAGGCGCTCATACTCCTCGATCTCGGCGCGCGTGAGGAACGTGAAGATCTTGAGGCGCTGGATCACATCGGCGTCGTCGGTGTTCAGCCAGAACTGGTACATCCGGTACGGGCTGCACATCGCGGGGTCCAGCCAGATGGCGTTGCCCTCGCTCTTGCCGAACTTGGTGCCGTCGCTGTTGGTGATCAGCGGCGTGCCGATCGCGTGGACGTGCGCGCCCTCGACGCGGTGGATGAGGTCCGTGCCGCTGGTGAGGTTGCCCCACTGGTCGCTGCCGCCCGTCTGCAGCACGCAGTCGTACTGGCGGTACAGCTCGAGGTAGTCCATGCCCTGCAGGATCTGGTAGCTGAACTCGGTGTAGCTGATGCCGGCCTCGGAGCTGAGGCGCGCCGCGACGGCGTCCTTCTTGAGCATCGTGCCCACACGGTAGTGCTTGCCGATCTCGCGCAGGAAGTCGATCGCGCTCAACGGCGCCGTCCAGTCGAGGTTGTTGACGATGCGCGCGGCGTTGTCGCCCTCGAAGCTCAGGAACCGCTCGACCTGGGAGCGCAGGTAGCCGACCCATTCGGCGACCGTCTCCTTGGTGTTGAGCGTGCGCTCGGCCGAGGGACGCGGGTCGCCGATGAGGCCGGTGGAGCCGCCGACGAGCCCGAGCGGCTTGTGGCCGGCGAGCTGCAGACGGCGCATGGTGAGCAGCTGGACCAGGTTGCCGAGGTGCAGACTCGGTGCGGTGGGGTCGAAGCCGCAGTAATACGTGATCGGGTCCCCGGCGAGAAGGGCGCGCAGCGCCTCCTGATCGGTGGACACATGCACGAGCCCACGCCACACGATCTCGTCCCACACGTTCTCGAACGAGGGGTCGATCGCGGGCGCGGTCGCGCTCACGACGGTTTCAGACACGCCCGCCAGGCTATCAGCGACGGATGCCTCGTCCCGCGCGTCCGTGTCGCCTGCGCTCTACGATGCGGCTACAGGCGGACAAACTCCAGCTCTTAGACTTAATTGATGATGTCTTTAGCTTCGAGACTTGTGCTACTGAAGCTTTGAGGCTAAACTACCGCAGACTCAAGCTCCTATACATAAGGGCAGTCCATGTATGTGATCACGAGCGATCAGCGCGACAGTCGCAGCAGCGCCGACCTCGTGCCGGCCGCCGTGGCTTCCGTCCGCGCGCACGGGGGCAACGGGCTCGCGCTGGCCCCGGAACGCACAGCGGGCGACGAAGTGCAGGTCGCGGTCGGCGACGCCGACGCGCTCCTCGCGATCGTGCTCGACCTGACCCGGTCGGGTCAGTGGAGCGTCGGCGTCGGCGTCGGCGAGGTCGAGTCGCCCCTCCCCGACAGCGTCCGGGCCGCGCGCGGCGAGGCCTTCGTGAACGCGCGCGACGCGGTCGATCGTGCCAAGAAGGCCGCCACCCGCGTCGCCATCACTGCGCCCGACGGCGGGGCCGACGCCGAGGCGCTCGTGCGCCTGCTGGTGGAGCTGCGCGACCGGCGCACGGCCGAGGGGTGGGAGGTCTACGACCTGCTCGCGGAAGGCATCACGCAGCGCGAAGCCGCCGAACGCCTCGGCATCTCGGAGGCAGCGGTGAGCCTGCGCGTGAAGGCGGCGGGTCTGCGCACCGAGGAGGCCGCCGTGCCCGCGCTCGCCCGCGTGCTCGCCCGGCTGAGTCCGGGGCCCGTGCCAGACTGACGCCATGGCCTTCCCGGACGTGATCCTCGTCGCCGCGCTCACGATCTTCCTGTTCCTCGCACTCTGCGCAGCGCTCGTGCTGGTGGTCATCAGTCTTCGCAAGCCGACGACCGTCCCGCTCGTCGTCGCGGCCGTGCTCGTCGTGCTCTGCCTGCTCGCTGTGACGGTGTCGCCGGTGAACGTGCCGCTCCTGCTCGGCCTCGGAATCGCCATGCTCGGAACGGCGCTCGGCGCGCTCGGCGGCAACCCGATCACCCGGCGCATCCTCGAGATCGCGAGCCACGGGCGCGTCGAAGAGGGCGACAACGGCGGCATCCTCCTGCGCGCTCCCGCTCTGCCGGGCGCCGTCGCCGGCGAGGGGGCCGTGCGCGAGGTGATGCGCGGCGGAACCACCATCGGCTACCTCGAGCGGGTGGCGGTGACACTCGGCATCGTGGCGGGATTCCCCGAGGCCATCGCCGTGGTCGTGGCACTCAAGGGCATCGGCCGATTCTCGGAGCTTGCGAGCGCGGAAGCGCGCGAGCGCTTCATCATCGGCACGCTCGCCAGCCTGGTGTGGGCGTGCGTCGTCGCGGCCCTGGTGCGCCTCGCGATCTGGTGACCGCGAGGCTTCATCGCGGCTGAGGGCTAGAGGCCGAGAGAGTGCGCGGCGTCCTGCACGCGCTGGACCAGCTCCGCCCGCTGCTCGGCGACTCGGACCGGTGCCGTGCCGCCGACGCCGGTGCGGCTGGCGACAGATCCCTCCACGCTCAGAACCTCGCGCACCTCGGGCGTGAGGTGCTCGGAGACGCCGGCCAGCTGCGCATCCGACACCTCGTGCAACTCGAGGCCGTTCTCCTCGCATACCCGGACGAGGTGGCCCGAGATCTCGTGCGCGTCGCGGAACGGGACGCCCCGCTTCACGAGCCACTCGGCGACGTCGGTCGCGAGCGAGAAGCCCTGCGGCGCGAGCGCCGCCATGCGGTCGGTGTGGAAGCGCATCGTCGCGACCATGCCAGCGAAGGCGGGCAGCACGGTCTCGAGGGTGCGCACCGAGTCGAAAACCGGCTCCTTGTCCTCCTGCAGGTCGCGGTTGTACGCGAGCGGAAGGGCCTTGAGGGTCGCGAGCAGCCCGCTGAGGTTGCCGATCAGCCGCCCCGCCTTGCCGCGCGCGAGCTCGGCGATGTCGGGGTTCTTCTTCTGCGGCATGATGCTCGATCCGGTCGAGTAGCCGTCGTCGAGCGTCACGAAGCCGAACTCGCGGGTGTTCCAGAGGATGATCTCCTCGGCGAAGCGCGAGACGTCGATGCCGATCATCGCCGTGACGAAGGCGAACTCGGCGACGACGTCGCGCGAGGACGTGCCGTCGAGGGAGTTCTCGGCCGGGCGGTCGAGACCGAGCTCGCGTGCGACGAGCTGCGGATCGAGCCCGAGCGTCGAACCCGCCAGCGCGCCTCCGCCGTACGGCGACACCGCCGCACGCGCCGACCAGTCGCGCAGGCGCTCCAGGTCGCGCACGAGGGGCCACGCGTGGGCCTGCAGGTGGTGGGCGAGGAGCACGGGCTGCGCGTGCTGCAGGTGGGTGCGACCGGGCATGATCGCGTCGGGGTGCGCGTCGGCCTGCGCCACGAGCGCATCGACGAGGCGGAGGATCTCCCGCGCGATGGTGCGCGAGTGGTCGAGCAGGTACATGCGCACGAGCGTCGCGATCTGGTCGTTGCGGCTGCGGCCGGCGCGCAGCTTGCCGCCGAGCTCGGTGCCGACGACGCCGATCAGCGCCTGTTCGAGAGCGCCGTGGACGTCCTCATCGGATGCCGCGGGCCGAAGCGTCCCGTCGGTCACGCCTCGCGCGAGCTCGTCGAGGCCCTCGTGCATGGCGCGCTCTTCGTCGGCGGTGAGATACCCCGCCGCGGCGAGGGCCGTCGCATGGGCGTGCGAACCGGCGATGTCGTACAGCGCGAGATCCCAGTCGAAATGGGTCGATCGGCTCAGTTCGGCAAGCTCGGGGGATGGTCCCGTCGCGAAACGGGCTCCCCACAGTGCGCCTTCGTTGGTGCCGTCGCCCTTCGATTCACTCACTCGACCAGCCTACCGACGCGCCACCGGCCTCACCGCCGCTGTGTCGTCCCCCATCCCCTTCCCATCAGCGCCAGGCGGACGGATGCTGCATCCCACGCCGCCTGGAGGATCAGCGGGAGCGGTCCCCCGGGACGGCGAAGCGCGACGCCTGATCGAGCAGCGTCTCGAGCGGGCCGCGGCCCACGAGCAGCGCCCAGGCGGTGCACAGCACGATGGTCCCGAGGGTGAGCGGCCAGAAGGGCTCGAGAGCCCGGAAGCCGGTGAGGTCGCCGACGCGGGCGAGCAGGGCGCCCGCGACGACCGCCCAGATCACGAGCTGCAGCGTGTACGCCGTCAGCGGCATCGCGCCGACGGCCCGCAGCGGCAGCACGACCCACACGAGCAACGTGCGGCATGCGAGCAGGCACGCCCCCAGCACGGCGAGTGCGAAGCCCCCCGAGCCGATGACCTCGAGAAGGCCCGTGGAGTGCGGCCGGGCGGTCCACAGGGCTCCGAGGTACGACGCCGCCTCGGCTTCGGGGTCGGAGCCGGTCGCGGCGCCCAGCCCATAGCCCAGTGCGGCGAGCAGCCCACCGGCGACGACAAGCCACACCTGCACACGCAGCCGCGTCACGCCGGTGCGCGCGACGCCGAGCCCGGCGAGCACGAACACGATCCAGGTCGTGAACGGGTAGTGCCAGCCGAGGGCGAGCGACACGGGCTCCCCGAGGGGCGATCTCCAGAACGGGAGCGCGTCGAGGAAGACCTGCACGAACGGCAGGACCAGCGCCAGCGCTCCGGCGAGCGGCAGCAGCACGCGCGCCGGAAGCGACGTCAGGGGCAGCGCGAGCAGGAACATCAGCGCATACGCGGGGAGGATCACGAACACCGGCACTCCGGTGGCGATGAGCAGGATGCCGAGTACCCAGAGCAGTGCCGCCCGCACGGCGAGCCGGCCCCGCGCCGTGACCATGTCGGCGGCGGGCAGAGGCATCCGTCCTCCCGTCACGAGCCCGATCGAGACGCCCGCGAGCGTCGCGAACAGGATCGACGAACGGCCGGACACCACCGCGACCCACGTGTCCGGGTCGAGCACGTCGAAGGGCTCGGTGATCCAGAGCAGGTGCGCGGCGAACATGCCGAGCACCGCCAGACCGCGCGCGAGATCGACCCCTCCGATGCGCGAGGGGCCGTTCAGGCGTTCCCAGCGGGTGGCGAGCCAGCCGTCGGCACGCGGCGAGGAACGCTCGGTCTCACTCGTGCCTCGCGCGCTCACCGACCCGGGCGCTCTCAGTCCTGGCGGAGGAGCCAGACGAGCAGAGCCTTCTGGGCGTGGAGGCGGTTCTCCGCCTCGTCCCACACGACGCTCTGCGGGCCGTCGATCACTTCGGCGTCGACCTCGTAGCCACGGTCAGCGGGGAGGCAGTGGATGAAGATGGCATCGTCTTTCGCGAGCCCCATCAGCTCCTGGGTGACCTTGTACCCGCCGAGGTCGCGCAGGCGCTCCAGCTTCTCCTCCTCCTTTCCCATCGACACCCACGTGTCGGTGACGATCACGTCGGCCCCGGCCGCCGCCTCGTTCGGGTCGGTGTAGAGGGTCACGGAGCCGCCGGTCTCGGCCGCGCGGCGGTCGGCGTCCGCGATCACGTCGTCGCGCGGCGCGTACGCCTCCGGCGACGCGACGCGCACGTGCATGCCGGCTGTGACACCGGCGAGCACGTACGAGTGGGCCATGTTCGACTTGCCGTCGCCGAAGAACGAGAGGGTGAGCCCTGCCAGCTCGCCCTTGTGCTCCTTGATGGTGAGGAGGTCCGCGAGCAGCTGGCAGGGGTGGAAGTCGTCGCTCAGCGCGTTGACGACCGGCACGCGTGTGCCCTCCGCCATCTGCTCGAGCCCCGCCTGCGCATACGTGCGCCAGACGATCGCCGCGACCTGGCGCTCGAGGACGCGGGCGGTGTCGGCCGGCGTCTCCTTGCCGCCGAGCTGGCTGTTCGCGGTCGAGATGATGAGGGGCGAGCCGCCGAGGTCGGCGATGCCGACCGCGAACGACACGCGGGTGCGCGTGGACGACTTGTCGAAGATGACCGCGACCGTCTGCGGGCCCTCGAGCGGCTTGAGCTTCCAGCGGTCCTTCTTGAGCGAGACCGCGAGGTCGAGGATCTCGTCCTGTTCGGCCTGCGTCAGGTCGTCGTCGCGCAGCAGGTGCCGGGTCATGCGGGAACCTCCGTGCTCGCGCCGAGCTGGGTCGAAGCATCGAGCACGAGCGCGTCCTCGACCGTGCGCAGCGATGCGGTGAACAGCTCGATGAACTCGTCGATCTCGACGTCGCCGATCGTGAGGGCGGGGACCAGGCGGATGGTCTCGTCGTTCGGCGCGTTGATCACGAGGCCGTGCTCCTGCGCGGCGGCGACGAGGGCCTTCGAGACAGGATGCTTCAGCCCGACACCGATGAGCAGGCCCGAGCCGCGGCATCCGTCGATCAGGTCCGAATCGATGGCCTCGATCGCCGCTCGCAGCTGTGCGCCGCGCTCGGCGGCGTTGCGCACGAGTTCTGCCCGCTCGATCTCGCCGAGCACGGCGCCCGCGACGGCGGTGCCGAGCGCGTTTCCGCCGAACGTCGAGCCGTGCGTGCCCGGGTAGAACAGGTCGCTCGCCGCGCCGAAGGTGATGAGGGCGCCGATCGGGAAACCTCCGCCGATGCCCTTGGCGACGGTGATCGCGTCGGGGGTGATGCCCTCGTGCTGGAAGGCGAACCACTCCCCCGTACGGCCGGCGCCCGTCTGGATCTCGTCGATGATGAGGAGCGCACCGTGGCGCTCTGTGATCTCGCGTGCCGCGGCGAGGTAGCCCTCGGGAAGCGGCAGCACGCCGGCCTCGCCCTTGACGGGCTCGACGAACAGCGCGGCCACGCGGTCGTCGATGGCCGCCTCGAGCGCCTCGATGGTCGAGTCGATGAACTCGACGCCCGGGGTCATGGGGAGGAACGGCTCCTGCATGTACGGCTTGCCGGTGAGCGCCAGCGTGCCCATCGTGCGGCCGTGGAACGCGTCGGTGAGCGCGAGGATGCGGGGCCGCTCGGAGCCGCCGTGGAGTCGGGCGAGCTTGAACGCCGCCTCGTTGGCCTCGGCGCCGGAGTTCCCGAAATACACACGCCCCTGGTCGCCGGTGCCGGCGAGACGCTTCAGCGTCGCGGCGAGCGCCAGCTGCGGCGGCGTGGCGAAGTAGTTCGACACATGCGCGAGCGTCGCGGCCTGGGTCGAGATCGCGTCGACGAACACCGGGTGGGCGTGGCCGAGCGAATCGACCGCGATCCCCGCGAGGAAGTCGAGGTATCGCTTGCCGTCGGCGTCCCACAGATAGGAGCCCTCGCCCCGCACGAACATCTGCATGCGAGCACCGAAGCTCTTGACGAGGTCGCGCCCCGCATCGTCCTGCCACGTCATCCGAGCACCACCTCTGTTCCGATTCCCTTGCTGGTGAAGATCTCCACGAGCACCGAGTGCGGCACCCGCCCGTCGATGATGGCCGCGGTCTCGACGCCGCCTTCGACCGCCTCCAGGCACGCCGCCATCTTCGGGATCATCCCCGACTCGAGCTTCGGCAGCATCGCCTTCAGCTCCGTCGAGGTCAGGTGCGACACGAGCGAGTCGCGGTTGGGCCAGTCGGCATACAGCCCCGCGACATCGGTGAGCACCACGAGCTTCGCCGCACCGAGTGCGACGGCGAGAGCGGACGCTGCGGCGTCCGCGTTGACGTTCAGCGAGTGTCCTGGGTGGTCGAGGTCGGGGGCGATGCTCGAGACGACCGGGATGCGGCCCGCTTCGATCTGATCGAGCACCGGCTGCGGGTCGACCTCGACCACGTCGCCGACGCGGCCCAGGTCATGCTCGACGCCCTCGATGACGACGCCGCGGCGACGGCCGCCGAAGAGGCCCGCGTCCTCGCCGCTGAGCCCGGTGGCGACCGGGCCGTGGGCGTTGATCTTCGACACGAGCTGCGGGTTGATCTGGCCGGTGAGCACCATGCGCACAACCGAGATCGCCTCGGTCGAGGTGACGCGGTAGCCGCCCTTGAACTCGCTCGGGATGGCGAGGCGGTCGAGCATGGACGAGATCTGCGGGCCGCCGCCGTGCACGACGACGGGCTTCACCCCGACATAGCGCAGGTAGGCGATGTCGGCGGCGAAGGCATCCTGCAGCTCTTCCGACACCATGGCGTTGCCGCCGTACTTCACCACCACGATCTGGTCGCGGAAGCGCTTGAGCCAGGGCAGCGACTCGATGAGGGTCACGGCCCGGGCGCTGGCCTCGCCGGGATCGGTCTCTTGCAGGTCGGTCATGAGGAGTAAGCGCTGTTCTCGTGGACGTAGTCGTGGGTGAGGTCGTTCGTGAGGACCGTCGCCGTCGCCGCGCCGACCTTGAGGTCGATCACGAGGTGGGTCGCTCGCGGCGTGAGATCGACGGCTTCTCGCGGGGCGTCGGGGCCGCCGGCGCTGCACACGCGCACGGCGTTCATCCAGACGTCGACGTCGTAGGGGTCGAACGCGGCCTGCGTCGTGCCGATCGCGGCGAGCACGCGGCCCCAGTTCGGGTCGTTGCCGAAGATCGCGGCCTTGAAGAGGTTGTTGCGGGCGACCGAGCGGCCGACCTCCACGGCGTCCTCCTCCGACGCGGCGTTGACGACCTCGATCGTGATGTCGTGGCTGGCGCCCTCCGCATCGCCCTGCAGCTGCCGGGCGAGGTCCTGGCACACGTCGGCGAGTGCCGCGGCGAACGCGTCGGCGTCCGGGGTGACGCCCGACGCGCCGCTGACCATCAGGGTCACCTGGTCGTTCGTCGACATGCAGCCGTCCGAGTCGAGTCGGTCGAACGTGCGCCCCGTGGCGGCACGCAGCGCCGCGTCGGCCTGCGTCGAGTCGAGCACGGCGTCGGTCGTGATCACCACGAGCATCGTCGCGAGGCCGGGCGCCAGCATCCCCGCGCCCTTCGCCATGCCGCCGATCGACCAGCCGTCGCCGGTCGCGACGGCGCGCTTCGGCTTCGAATCGGTGGTCATGATGGCGAGGGATGCCGCCTCCCCGCCATCGGCGGACAGCCCGGCGATGCCCCGCTCGGTGCCCTCCAGCACCTTCGCCCGGAACACCTCGTCTCCGGTGCCGATGAGCCCGGTGGAGCAGACGAGGATGTCACCGGCGCTCACGTCGAGCAGTTCCGCCGCCTTCTCGGCGGTCTGGTGCGTGGTCTGGAAGCCGAAGGAGCCGGTGAAGCAGTTCGCGCCGCCGGAGTTGAGGACGATCGCCTCCACCACGCCGTCGCGGATGACCTCCTGCGACCAGAGGATCGGGTTCGCCTTCGCGCGGTTGCTGGTGAACACCGCGGCGCCGACCTTGAGCGGTCCGCGGTTGACGACGACGGCCACATCGGGCTTGCCGGTCGACTTGAGTCCCACGGCGACGCCCGCCGCCTCGAATCCCTGGGGCGCGGTGACGCTCACGGCGCTACTCCGTTCACGCTCAGCGCGGTGCCCTCGGCGAGTCCCAGCGCGATGTTCATGGACTGCACGGCGGCTCCGGCCGTGCCCTTGACGAGGTTGTCGACGGCCGTCACGACGATCACGCGGTTCGCTGCGCGGTCGATCGCGAGACCCATCAGCGCCGTGTTGGCTCCGAGCACGTCAGCCGTGCGCGGGAACTGGCCGGCGGGCAGCAGCTGCACGAAGGTCTCGTCGCCGTACGCCGCCTCCCACGCGCCGCGGATCTCGTCGTCGGTCGCGCCCGGGGTGATCGGCGCCGTGGAGGTCGCGAGGATGCCCCGCGACATCGGCACCAGGACCGGCGTGAAGGAGATGCGGATGCCTTCGTCTGCGGTCGCGCGCTCGGCGTTCGACGGGCGCGCGGCCGCGAGCGCCTGCCGGATCTCGGGGATGTGCCGGTGCGAGCCGCCGACGGCGTAGGGATTGGCCGTGCCCAGGATCTCGGCGGCCAGCAGGTTGGTCTTGAGGCTCTTGCCCGCTCCCGAGGGGCCGACGGCGAGCACCGACACGATGTCGGAGGGGTCGATGACGCCGGCCGCGACACCCGGCGCGAGGCTCAGGCTCACCGTGGAGGCGTTGCACCCGGGAGCAGCGATACGGGATGCGCCGACCAGCCGTTCGCGCTGCTTCGCGCCCGCCACCGGAAGCTCGGGAACGCCGTACGCCCATGGCTCGTGGAAATCGCCGCCGTAGAACCGATCCCAGTCGGCGACCGACTCGAGGCGATGGTCGGCCCCGGCGTCGATGACGAGGGGCGTATCGCCGAGCGCATCGGTGTACTGCCCGGATTGGCCGTGCGGCAGCGCCAGGAAGACGATGTCGTGGCCGGCGAGCACCTCGGGCGAGGTCTCGGCCAGGGTCAGGTGCGCGAGCGAGCGCAGGTGCGGCTGGTGCTGGATGAGCGGCTGTCCCGCGTTGGAGTGCGCGGTCACGGTGCGGATCTCGACGTCGGGATGCGCGGCGAGGATCCGCAGGATCTCGCCGCCCGCATAGCCGGATGCGCCGGAGACGGCGACCGAATATGTCATGGATTCCACCTTAGAGTCTGGGGCTGAGGGCCGGAGACGGCGACGCCCACTCGCGACGGTCCATGACAGGACGGCGTGCGGGGTCGCCTAGAGTCGGCGCTCGCCCAGGCTCACGGAGAGGCGGAGTCGGCGTCGGCGCGCGGGAGCGGCGCTCGGAACGAGCGTCGAGAGTCCCTGGGTCGCCGAAGGCATGCGCCGACGATAGCGGCCGGGCCGCGGCATCCGCAAATCGATGCCTCGCCAGGCGTCACACCGCGCGGGGGCGGCCGAGCAAGGACAGGAGCGCGAGCTCGTCGGCACGCGTGAGCCCTGCGCGCCGCCCGCGCTCGAGGCCGCGCTCCCGCTCATCGGCGAGCGTACGGTCCAGGGTCTCGCGGAGCGGGCGCAGGCGGCCGCCGAGCAGTCGGTAGGTGGAGTTCGAACGGGTCCAGAATCCCCGCATGTCGGCGGGCAGCCACAGCGGGAGCGATCGCGGCCCCATCCAGTAGGCGACCTCGTGCCGCTGCAGCCAGTCGTCGTTTGCGGCGACGAGGAATCCCGTGTGCCGCGCGAGCTCGCGCGCCTCGGCGAAGAGCCGGTCGAGGGTGAGCGGATCGCCGACCGCGTTCACGACGCCGGTCCATCGCTCACGGCCGACCGACTGCACGAACTCGGCGAGGTCGTCGACGTCGATCACCTGCGCACCCCGCTCGGCGGTATCGGGCACCAGCACGTCGTCGGCACCCGCAAGGGCGAACCGGCCCACCCAGTACCCGAACCGGTCGGTCGGGTCACCGGGCCCGACGATGAGTCCCGGACGCACGATCGCCGCGCGGAACCCGAGAGCCGAGCGGACGGATGCCTCGGCCCGCACCTTCGCGCGGCCGTAGTCCTCGTCCTCATCGGGGCCGGCGGGCGTCAGCAGGTCGGCGGTCTCGTCGGCGCCCGGCACGTCGTCGGCGGCGTACACGGACGCGCTCGAGATGTAGGTCCAGTGGCGCGTGCGCTCCCCCAGCGCCGCCACAGCCGCCCCGACGTGGTCGGGGTTCGACGACACATCGACGATCGCGTCCCAGTCACGGCGCCGGACTTCGTCGTACGCGTCCGGGTCGTCGCGATCGGCGACGACGAGCGTGGTGCCGTACGGTGCGTCGCGTCCGCCTCGGGCGAGGCACGTGACGGCGGCGCCGGCATCCGCCCATCGCTCGGCGATGCGCCCGCTCAGCCAGCCCGTCCCGCCCAGCACCAGTACGTCGGTCATGGCTCCACCCAACCAGACGCGCCGGGATACGGATGCTACTCGCGCAGCGTCGCTCCGAAACGCTCGGTCGCGACGGCCACGCCCGCGAGCTTCGCCTCCGTGGCCTCGGCGGCGGTGAGCGTGCGATCGGGGGCGCGGAAGCGCAGCGCGAACGTGAGGCTCTTCTCGCCGTCGGGCACACCTTGTCCGCGATAGTCGTCGACCAGGCGCACGGACTCGAGCAGCTCCCCCGCGCCCGCGACGAGCGCGGCGCGCACCTCGGCCGCCGGGACGTCGACACCGAGCACCAGCGAGACGTCCTGCGTCGCGGCCGGGAAGCCCGACAGCGACGCCGCGACGACCTTCTCACCTGCGAGCGAGAGCACGAGGTCGAGATCGAGCTCGGCGACGATCACCCGACCCGGAAGATCGGATGCCTGTGCCACCGCCGGAAGCAGCTCGCCGACGTACCCGACCTCCGTGCCGGCCACCGTCAGCACGCCGGTGCGGCCCGGGTGCAGCGCGGCGCGCCGGCCCTGTGCGACGTCGATCGTGACGCCCGCTGCCGCGGCGATCGTGCGGACCGCGTCCAGCGCATCGGCGAGCTCGGCCGTCACCGGCGCGACACCCGGCTGCTTCGCCACGAGGCTGCCCGTGAGCAGCACGGCGACGTGGCGGGGCTGGGGCGGGATCGAGGCATCGAGCTCGGCGAGGGTCGCAGCATCCGGTCGCACCGCCAGTGGCGGCACGAACGGCGTGCCGTACTGCACACCCGGCTTCGGAAGGAACACGACGCCCGTCTCGAAGAGCGAGAGGTCGGTGAGGCCACGCGCCACGTTGCGATGTGCGACCTGCAGGAGACCGGGCACGAGCGAGCGACGAAGGAACGGCGCCTGCCCGTCGAGGGGGTTCGCCAGCTTCACGCTCGGCAGGTGCTCCCCCGACGGCGAGCCGTGGAGGTCGTTCTGCTCCTCGGTGGTGAACCCGAACGAAGGGGTCTCGACGAACCCGGCGGCGGCGAGCGCGTTCGCCACGCGACGCCGGCCCTGCTGCGCGGCGGTGAGGCCGCGGCCCGACGGCGGCGTGGGCAGTACCGAGGGAATGCGGTCGTAACCCTCGATGCGGGCGACCTCCTCAGCCAGCGTCCACTTGTCGGTGAGGTCGGGACGCCACGATGGCGGGATCACCTGCCAGCCGGCCGCGTCGTCCTCGGCCTCCACGACCTCGCAGCCGATGAGCCGCAGCGCGGCCTCGATCTGGCTCGGCGTGTAGTCGACGCCGATGAGGTGCTGCACGAACGTCGGCGGCAGGTCGATGCCGGGGATGAACACCTCGGCGAACAGCGCCGCGCCGTATTCGTCGTCGCTGGTGCCGCCGGCGTACTCGACCATGAGGTCGGCGACGCGACGCGCGGCGACGAAAGGCACGAGCGGGTCGACGCCGCGCTCGAAACGACGGGATGCCTCGCTCGGCAGCTTGTGCCGGCGGGCCGTGCGCGCGATCGACACCGTGTCGAACGTGGCCGCTTCGATGAGCACGTTGCGGGTCGTGTCACCCATCTCCGTGGCGCCGCCTCCCATGACGCCCGCCAGGCCGATCGGCCCCGACTCGTCGGTGATGAGGAGGTCCTCGACGTCCAGCGTGCGGACCTTGCCGTCGAGCGTCTCGAGCTTTTCGCCGTGGGTCGCACGGCGCACCGTGATGCCGCCCTGCAGCTTGTCGAGGTCGTAGCCGTGGATCGGCTGGCCGAGCTCGAGCATCACGTAGTTGGTGATGTCGATGAGGATGCCGAGGGAGCGGATGCCCGCGAGCGACAGGCGCGCGATCATCCACGCGGGGGTCGGCTTGGTGGGGTCGACGTCGCGCACGACGCGCGCCACGAACTCGGTGACGCCCGCGCGGCCGCGGATCGGAGCGAGGTCGTCGGCTCTGACCGGGAAGCCCGAGCCCGGGGCCAGCTCTTCCCACGCGCGGTCGGCCGGGTCGCGGAACGCCGCGCCGGTCGAGTGGGAGTACTCGCGGGCGACGCCGCGGATCGACAGGGCGTAGCCGCGGTCGGGGGTCACGTTGATCTCGACGGCGACATCGTCGAGGCCGAGGAGGGAGATGGCGTCGGTGCCGACGGGCGCGTCGATGCCGAGCTCGACGAGACGCAGGATGCCGTTGTGCTCGTCGCCGAGACCCAGCTCGCGGGCGGATGCGATCATGCCGTCCGACACGTGGCCGTAGGTCTTGCGCGCGGCGATCGGGAACGGGCCGGGGAGCACCGCGCCGGGCAGCGTCACCACGACCTTGTCGCCGACGAAGAAGTTGCGCGCACCGCACACGACGCCGTGCACCGCGTCGCCGCCGTCCGCGGCGGTCTCGCCGTCGGGTGCGACGCGCACCTGGACCCATCGGATCGTCTTGCCGTTGGACTGCGGCTCCTCGACGAAATCGAGCACCTCGCCCACCACGATCGGGCCCTGCAGCTCGAAGCGGTGCACGTCCTCCTCTTCGAACCCGACGCGCACGAGCGCGGCGAGGACGTCCTCCGGCGAGGCGTCCGCCGGGACGTCGACGTACTCACGAAGCCATGAGAGCGGGACGCGCATCAGACCACCATTCCGAACTGCTCGCTGAAGCGGACATCACCCTCGGCCATGTCGCGCATGTCCTGAACGTCGCTGCGGAACATCAGCGTCCGCTCGATGCCCATGCCGAAGGCGAAGCCCGAGTACTCCTCCGGGTCGATCCCCGCAGCCCGCAGCACGTTCGGGTTGATCATGCCGCAGCCGCCCCACTCGATCCATCGGGCGCCGCCCTTGAAGGTCGGATGCCACAGGTCGAGCTCGGCCGACGGCTCCGTGAAGGGGAAGAAGTTCGCGCGGAAGCGCGTCTTGGCCTCTGCGCCGAACAGCACCTTCGCGGCGTGGTCGAGCGTGCCCTTGAGGTGTGCCATCGTGATGCCCTTGTCGACGACGATGCCCTCGAACTGCGTGAAGACAGGCAGGTGCGTCGCATCGAACTCGTCGGTGCGGTACACACGGCCCGGGCAGAGCACGTACAGCGGCAGGTCCCGCTCGAGCATCGAGCGCACCTGGACCGGGCTGGTGTGGGTGCGCATCACGAGGTGGCGCTCCACCGGGTCGACGAAGAACGTGTCCTGCATCTGACGTGCGGGGTGATCGACGTCGAAGTTCAGGGCGTCGAAGTTGAACCACTCGTGCTCGAGCTCGGGGCCCTCCGCGATCTCCCAGCCCATCCCGACGAAGATGTCGGCGATCTGCTCCTGCAGGAGGGAGATCGGATGCCGCGCCCCCACGCGCGCGCGGGCCGCGAGGGCCGTGATGTCCACGCGCTCCGCGTCGAGCTTCGCGGCCGTCTCGGCCGCGGCGAGCTCCTCCTCGCGGGCGGCGAACGCCTGGTTCACCCGACCGCGGGCCTGGCCCACGAGCTTGCCGAACTCGGCCTTCTTGTCGTTCGGCACGTCGCGCAGCCGCGCGTTGAGCTTCGCCAGCGGCGAACCCTCGGCGGCGTGCGCGGAGCGGGCGGCCTTCAGCGCTGCGGTGTCGCCGGCGGCCGCGATGGCCTCGAGGGCGGCGTCGACGGCGGCGTTCACCGCCTCAGGCGTGATCTCGGTGGTTTCGGGAGCGTCGGACACGAGAGACGAGTCTACCGACGGGCAGTGACCTGCTCCGCCCGATGCGCGGCCTCAGGCGGTGCTGCCCGCATCGAACTTGCCGATGCCCTTCTGGGCCGCGATCAGCTCCGTGTCGGTCGTCGGCGCATTCGCCGGGCCGGGACCCATGCCCGCGCCGGCCACACCACCGGTCTTGGGCGAGCGACGCAGCCGCTTCTCGACCGTGTACGCCACGTACGACAGGGCGAGGCAGAGGATGACGTAGATCGCGCCGGCGACGAGCGCTGCCGGGATCAGCGGTGAGCCGAGCACCGCGTTGGATCCGAGCAGGCGGGCGAAGTACAGCAGCTCGGGGTAGGTGATGATGAACCCGAGCGCGGTGTCCTTGAGGGTGACGACCAGCTGGGCGATGATCACGGGCATCATCGCGCGGATGGCCTGCGGCAGAAGGACGAGCCGCATCACGCCGGCCTTGCGAAGGCCGATCGCGTAGCCCGCCTCCCTCTGTCCTCTCGGCAGCGACTCCACGCCGGCCCGGACGACCTCAGCGAGCACGGAGCCGTTGTACGCGATGAGTGCGATGACGACCGCCCAGTAGGAGGACATCTTGATGCCGATCACCGGCAGGCCGTAGTACAGCAGGATCATGAAGATCAGCACGGGGATGGCACGGAACACCTCGGTGATGCCGGCGATGGGCATCCGGATCCAGGCGTGATCCGACAGGCGGCCGATGGCGAGGACGAAGCCCAGGATGAGGGCGCCGACGGAAGCCACGGCGAATGCCGCCAGTGTGCGCAGGGTCGCGAGCCCGAACTGCTCCCAGATGCGCGTGAAGGTGAAGGCGTACCACTTCTCAGGGCTGAACTGCCCGGTCACCCAGAAGCGCCACAGCACCCAGCCGAGCACGGCGAGCACGACCAGCACCGTGATCACGCCGAGGATGCGGTTGCGGATGATGGCCCGCGGACCGGGGACGTCATACAGGACCGAGCTCATCGCGCAACCCTCCATCGGTTCTCGAGTACTCGCTGGAGCCAGGCGAGCAGCAGCACCATCACGACGAAGAACACCATGACCCACACGATCGTGAGGAGTTGGTTCTCGCCGTTCTCGCTCATCTCGGCGCGGATGTTGCCGAGGTTGACGACCGAGAAGCCCGCAGCGACCGTCGTGTTCTTCAGCAGGGCGATGAACACGCTCATCATCGGCGGGATGACCGAGCGCGCCGCCTGGGGAAGCACGATGAGCGACATGACCTGGCCGAAGGTCAGGCCGATCGCGCGCGCCGCCTCTGCCTGCCCGACAGGAACGGTGTTGATACCGGAGCGGATGGTCTCCGCGACATACGTGGCCGTGTAGATGCCGAGGGCCCACACCGCCAGCACGAGGAAGTTCGCCCGACCGGGCAGCAGGAGCGGCACGCAGAACGCGAAGAAGAACATCACGAGCGTGAGGGGTGTGTTGCGGATCCAGTTCACATAGACCGTCCCGACCGCCCGGGCCACCGGGATCGGGGACACGCGCATCGCTCCCACGATGACGCCAAGGATCAGTGCGATCACTGCGCCGCCGAAGAACAGCACGAGCGTGCCCACGAGCGCGTCGCGCCACAGGTCGGGATAGTCCGTGATGATGTTCACCCGCGCGTCCTCCTCCTCGGATGCGGTGGCGGCATCCGGGTCGCCCCCGATGCCGCCACCGTGGGTTGTCAGTCGACGGGATCGACGTCCGGCTGTTCGCCTTCGACGCCGGCGGCGCCGAGGTTGTTCTCGAAGATCGCCTCCCACGTGTCGCCGCCATCGGTGAACATCTCGTTGACGAACTCGACGAACGCCGTGTCGCCCTTCTGGATGCCGACGCCGTAGCGCTCCTCGCTGAACGGCTCGCCGACCACCTTGAGGGCGTCGGGGTCCTGCGCGGCGTAGCCGATGAGAATCGCCTCATCGGTGGTCACCGCATCCACCTGGCCGCTCTTGAGCTGCTCGACGCACTGCGAGTACGTGTCGAACTCGGTGGTGGTGGCTTCCGGGTACTCGTCCTTGATCCGCTGGATCGAGGTCGAGCCGGTCGCCGAGCAGACGTTCTTGCCGGCGAGGTCTTCGGGGCCTTCGATCTCGTCATTGTCGGCGGCGACGAGCAGACCCTGGCCGGTGATGAAGTAGGGACCCGCGAAGGAGATCTGCTCCTTGCGCTTGTCGGTGATCGAGTACGTGCCGACGTAGTAGTCGATGTCGCCGTTGACGATGGCCTGCTCGCGGTTGGCCGAGGGGATGGCCGTGAACTCGATCTGGTCCTCGTCGTAGCCGAGCGACGCAGCGATCCAGCGCGCGATGTCGACGTCGAAGCCGGTGCGCTCACCGGTGGTGGGGTCGAGGTAGCCGAGCCCGGGCTGGTCCTCCTTCACACCGACCTTCACCGAGCCGCGCTCGGAGATGGCGTCGAACGTGGGGCTGCCCTCGATGCTGACGTCGGTGGCCACCTCCCAGGGCGTGCTCGAGGTCTCCTCGTCGCCGGCGTCGCCTTCATCAGTCGACGTGGCGCCGGGCGTGCCGCTGTTGCACGCCGTCAGCGCGAGCGCCGCGATCGCGATACCCGCGAGCGCGCCGCCCATCCTGAGCTTTCGCATGTGATCCTCCAGGTCCGTTCCGTGTGTTTCTTCGGTCGCCGCGCCGGTGCAGGCGCGGACGTCAGTGGGTGAGGAGCTTCGACAGGAAGTCCTTCGCGCGGTCGGAGCGCGGGTTCGTGAAGAACTCCTCGGGGGTCGCCTCCTCGACGATCTGACCGTCGGCCATGAAGACCACGCGGTCGGCGGCCTTTCGGGCGAACCCCATCTCGTGGGTGACGACGATCATGGTCATGCCGTCCTGCGCGAGGCCGACCATGACGTCGAGCACCTCGTTGATCATCTCGGGGTCGAGGGCACTCGTCGGCTCGTCGAAGAGCATGACCTTCGGCTCCATCGCCAGCGCGCGGGCGATCGCGACGCGCTGCTGCTGTCCGCCCGAGAGCTGGGCGGGCAGCTTTCCGGCCTGATGGCCGACCCCGACGCGATCCAGCAGGCGCCGGGCCAGCGCCTCGGCCTCGGACTTCTTCATGCCCTTGACCTTGATGGGCCCCAGCGTCACGTTGTCGAGGATCGTGAGGTGCGCGAAGAGGTTGAACGACTGGAACACCATGCCGACATCGGCTCGCAGCGCGGCCAGCGCCTTGCCCTCTTTGGGCAGCTCCTTGCCGTCGATCGTGATGGTTCCGCTCGTGATCGTCTCGAGCCGGTTGATGGTGCGGCAGAGCGTCGACTTGCCCGAACCGGACGGGCCGATGACGACGACCACCTCGCCGCGGTTCACGGTGAGATCGATGTCTTGCAGCGCCTGGAAGTCGCCGTAGTGCTTCTGGACGTTGGTGATCTGGACCAGCGGGTCACCGCGGCGAACCGAGATGTTGCTGGTTCGCGGCGCACTGTCGTCGGACGTCATAGCCTCACCATAGAGGTGCGCTCCGACGGGGTGCCAGAGGTAGCCCGCGTCTTTACCGTGTTGTAACAGCGCCGGAACCGGGCCTCCGCTCACCCCGCCGCGCGCTGCGCGAACGCCGTCTCGTACAGGCAGACGCTCGCTGCGGTGGCGAGGTTCAGCGACTCGGCTGCGCCGTAGATCGGGAGCCGCAGCGACAGGTCGGCCAAGGCCAGCGCCTCCCCTTCGAGCCCGCGCGCCTCGTTGCCGAAGAGCCACGCCGTGGGCTCGGCGAGGACGCCGCGCGATGCCAGGAAGTCCCCTCCCCCGACGTCCGCGGCGATGACCCGGACCCCGGCGGCGTGAGCCTTCTCCACGGCCGCCGCGAGATCGACTCCGACCGCGACGGGCACGTGGAAGAGCGACCCGGTGGTCGCACGCACGACCTTCGGGTTGTACGGGTCGACGGTGCGGCCCGTGAGCACGACGGCGTCCGCACCGGCGGCGTCGGCGGCGCGGATGATCGTGCCGAGGTTGCCCGGGTCGCGCACCTCCTCACAGATCGCGACGAGGCGCGGCGAGGCGGCGAACACCTCGCGCAGCGATGTGGGCGACTGGCGGGCGACTGCGACGATGCCCTGCGGCGTCACGGTGTCGGCCATCGCGTCGAGGACCGCCTCGGTGGTGTACACGACCTCGAGGCCGGCATCCCTCGCGGCGTCGCGCACATCGGCATGCTTGTCGAGCGCGGTCGGAGTGGCGAAGATCTCCACCAGGGTTTCGGGCCGGTACGCCAGCGCTTCGCGCGCCGCCTGCGGACCCTCCAGCAGGAACAGTCCGGTCTCCTGACGCGCGCTGCGCTTCGTCAGCTTCGCGACGGCGCGGACACGCGGAGAGCGAGGGTTCTCGAGCACGGCATCAGTCTAGGGTCGCGGCATCCGTCCCCCCGTCACGCGCTCCGCGACCCGCTCGGGCACTGACGGCGAAAGGGACGCCCTCCGTGAGGAGGACGCCCCTGTCGAGACGACGGATGCCGCGTGTCAGGCGCTCTTCGGAGCGTTGACGTTCTCGGGCAGCGCGTTCTTGGCGGTCTGGACGAGCGACGCGAACGTCTTGGGCTCGTTCACCGCGAGCTCGGCCAGCATGCGACGGTCGACCTGCACACCCGCGAGGCCGAGGCCCTGGATGAAGCGGTTGTACGTGATGCCGTTCTGACGGGCGGCGGCGTTGATGCGCTGGATCCAGAGGCGACGGAAATCGCCCTTGCGCTTGCGACGGTCGCGGTACGCGTAGACGAGCGAGTGGGTGACCTGCTCCTTCGCCTTGCGGTACAGGCGCGAACGCTGGCCACGGTAACCCGAGGCGCGCTCGAGGATGACGCGACGCTTCTTGTGGGCGTTGACGGCCCGCTTGACTCTAGCCATTTCTTGATGTTCCTAACTTGCGTCGGCGCGCGTCAGCGGCCGAGGAGCTTCTTCGCGACCTTGGCGTCGCCCGGGGCGAGGACCTGCTCCTGCGACAGGCGACGGGTGCGGCGCGTGGGCTTGCCCTCGAAGTTGTGGCGAAGGTTCGCCTGCTGCTTCATGAGCTTCCCGCTGCCGGTGACCTTGAAGCGCTTCTTGGCGCCCGAGTGGGTCTTCTGCTTCGGCATCTCTTCTTCCTTCGTTTCACTTCCCGCCCAGGCGGGAGTCGGTATCCCGCGGTGCGGGAGTCTGTGGGGCCTTACTCGGCCGGGGCTGCCTCGGCGGCGGGGGCCGGGGCGTCGGCCTCGGGGGCCTCGGCCGCTGCGGCCGCAGCACCGGCCTGCGTCGCGCCGCCGCTGCGGGCGGAGCGGGCAGCTTCCTTGTTCGCGGCGCGCTGAGCGTTCTGCTCGGTCTTCACCTCGGACTTGTTCTTGTGCGGTGCGACCACCATCACCATGTTGCGGCCGTCGATCGTGGGATTCGATTCGACAGTGCCGAACTCGGCGACGTCTTCCGCGAACTTGCGGAGCAGGCGCACACCCTGCTCGGGACGCGACTGCTCGCGACCGCGGAACAGGATCATCGCCTTGACCTTGTCGCCGGACTGGAGGAAGCCCTCGGCGCGCTTGAGCTTGGTGATGTAGTCGTGGGCCTCGATCTTCAGGCGGAACCGGACCTCCTTGAGGACGGTGTTCGCCTGATTGCGACGCGCTTCCTTGGCCTTCTGCGCAGCCTCGTACTTGAACTTGCCGTAGTCCATGATCTTGACCACGGGCGGCTTCGAGTTCGGGGCCACCTCGACGAGATCGAGGTCGGCCTCCTGGGCCAGGCGCAGCGCCACCTCGATGCGGACGACGCCGACCTGCTCTCCGTTCGGGCCGACGAGGCGGACCTCGGGCACGCGGATGCGGTCGTTGGTGCGGGGATCGCTGATGCGGAACTCCTTGGGTATATGGGCTGGACCACCGCGACACGCTCTCGTATCGCGGGCGGAGGAAGATCCACTCCACCCGTCAGACGCTTCAAGCGCCGACTTCCTGCACCCTCTCCGGTGATGGAGTTCCCGCCCGGTCGCCCCGGCGGCTACCCCGGCCGCGGAACGGTCGGGGCGGAGTGCATGACCCGGTAGCCTGGAACGGCAAGCGCGGGTGGGATGTGATCCACTTTCCGATCCGGTGCAGAACGCACCGGAGACCGCAGCAGTCTATCAGAGAGAACGGCGTGGACACGATTCGAGACCAGGACGGCGATCAGGCGAGCACGACGGCGGTGGATGCTGAGCGTCAGGCCCGCTGGGAGGAACAGGAGCGAGCGGCCGCCTCCGCATCGCGCGACATCGCCGACGTGCCCGCCGTCGAGGTCATCACCACGGCCGCCGTGCACCTCATGAGCGCCGCCGCGGTCAAGGTGGGACTGGCGGACGACCCCGCGACGCAGACCGACCTCGACGAGGCACGCAAGCTCATCAACGCGCTGGCCGGGCTCATCACCGCCGGCGCCCCCGAGATCAGCGATATGCATGCCCGCTCGCTTCGCGACGGACTGCGCTCGGTGCAGCTCGCGTTCCGCGAGGCCTCGGTCATCCCCGACCCGATCGGCAAGGGGCCCGGCGAGAAGTGGACCGGCCCGGTCACCTGACCTGCTCGTCGCGGGGCCTGGCGGACTGCCCGCCGACTCCGAGCGCAGCGGCTCCGCGCGCCACGGCGTCGATCGTGCGGCGGACGGCCTCGCCGTCGGTGCCGCGGTTGCTCACCGCGAAGCGCACGACCGTGCGGCCGCGCCAGGTGGACGATGACGCCCAGACCGTCCCCTCCGCCCGGAGCCACTCCCCCAGCGCTGCCGTCGACGCGTCGTCCCCCGCCGCGAGGCAGACCTGCGTGAACACGACGTCGTTGAGCACCTCGAGTCCCGGAATCGCCCGGAGCCCGTCGGCGAGGGCGGTGGCGGCATCCGTCAGCCCGTCGATCAGACGGACGACGCCCTGACGGCCGAGCGAACGCAGCGCCGCCCACACCGTCACGCCGCGCGCCCGGCGAGAGAGCTCGGGCGTGCGGTCGTAGGGATCGGAGACGCTCTGGACGCTCGGCAGGTAAGCGGCGTGAGCCCCGAGCGCCGCGTTCATCGCGGCTTCGTCACGGACGATCGCGACGCCGCAGTCGTAGGGAACGTTCAGCGTCTTGTGGGCGTCGGTCGCCCACGAATCCGCATCGGCCAGCCCACCGACCAGCTGCCGCAGCCGCGGGCTGGCGGCGGCCCATAGGCCGAACGCCCCGTCCACGTGCACCCACGCGCCTGCTTGGTGCGCGATCTCGACGGCCGCCGCGAAGTCGTCGAACGCACCGGAATGCACGTCGCCTGCCTGCAGGGCGACGATCGCGGGACCCTCGCCGTCGCCGAGGGCGCGCTCGAGGCCCCGGACATCGATCCGGCCCTGATCGTCAGCCCCGACCGTCTGCGGCGCGCCGAGACCCGCGAGTCGGCCGGCGAGGACCATCGAGGTGTGCACGGCGTCGCCGGCGAGGAACCGCACCGAGGGCGCGCGTTGAATCCCCTCGACCGGATCCGCGCCGGCGCCGCGAAGCACGGCGTCGCGCGCCGAGACCAGACAGCCGAAGTTGGCCATGGTGGCACCGGTCACGAACCCGACGCCGCTGCGGGCAGGCAGACCGAGCAGCTCGAGGAGCCAGGCCGCCGCGACCTCCTCCACCGCCGCGGTCGCGGGCGTCGGTTGGCGGGAACCGGTGTTCTGATCCCACGCGGTGACGAGCCAGTCGGCCGCGAGCGCGGCGGGGTACGTTCCGCCGATGACGAAGCCGTAGAAGCGAGGCGATCCCATCGCCATGAGGCCCGGAGTGGATGCCTCGGCCAGCTCTTCGATCACTGCGACGGGGTCGATCCCGTCCTCCGGCAGCTCCTGCGGAAGGCGTGCGTGGACGCCGTCGACGTCGAGATCCGGGCGGATCGGCCGCTGGTCGACGGAATCGAGCCACGCCATCGCGTGCCGATGCGCGACGTGGAGAACTGCGCCGTATTCGCCGTGCGGGCCGTGGGTCATGGGATCTACCTCCGCTGGCCGATCCTCCGCCCCCACACGTCGAGGCGCAAGGGCCACGTCAGCCGCGGACGAGCTTCACGGTCAGGGAGTCCACGAGGACGGCGATGCGGTCGTCGGCTGCCCAGCGCTTGGCCAGACGCGCGAGCACCGCGTCGAGCTCGGGCCTCTCGAGGCCGTCCATGAGCTGGAGGCGCACCACGAGCTCGGGGCCGCGCAGGCGCGCGTCGGGGTCGCCGGCCTCCACCGCCAGGTCGATGACCGACAGCTCGCCGCCGATGCTCGCCTGGAGGCCGGCGAACACCTCGGGCGACAGGAAGCTCGGCTCCCAGGGCTGCCCCTGGCCGATCGCCCACACGGCCGGTCGGCGGATGACGAACTCGGTCTCCGAGGCCGGGTCGACCACGATGAGGTCGGTGTCATCGGCCGCGGCCGACAGGGCGGTGCGCACGCCGTCAGCCGGAACCGGCCGGGCCGCAGCATCCCATCGCCTCATCGTGTCGACGGATGTGAACACCGGCAGCACGCGACGACCGTCGGGAGCGGCCACCGTGACGATGGAGAGCTCCTGCGACTTGTCGACCTCGAGGCCGTGCGCCCCGATGGCGTGGTCGCCCTTCTCTGCGACAAGTGGGATCAGCAGCCGCGCCGCACGGTAGGCGTCCACCACTTCGCGCTGCCCGCCGGCGCCCGCCCGGAACGCGGTGATCGCGGCCAGCAGCGCCGGATCGGCGGAGCCGTCGTCGGCGGCGTGCGGGTTCGCCTGGAAGCTGCGACCCTCCCACGGGACGCCGGCGGAGTCGCCGCCGTGCCCATGGCCGTGGCGGGCGCCGTGCGGATCAGTGTCCGGCGACATCCAGCGCCTCGGCGAGCGTGAAGGCGCCGGCGTACAGCGCCTTGCCCACGATCGCGCCCTCGACGCCGAGCGGGACGAGGTCGCGCAGCGCCGCGATGTCGTCGAGGCTCGACACGCCGCCCGAGGCGACGATGGGCTTCGGGGTGCGGGTGGTGAGCTCGCGCAGCAGGTCGAGATTCGGGCCTTTGAGAGTGCCGTCCTTGGTGACGTCGGTGACGACGTAGCGGCTGCAGCCGGCCGACTCGAGGCGGTCGAGCACCGTCCACAGGTCGCCGCCCTCCCGCGTCCAGCCGCGCGCGGCGAGAGTCGTGCCTCGTACGTCGAGTCCGACGGCGATCGCGTCGCCGTAGCGACCGATGACATCGGCCGCCCACTCCGGGTTCTCGAGCGCCGCGGTGCCGAGGTTGATGCGCGACGCGCCGCTCTCGAGCGCGGCTTCGAGCGTCCGGTCGT
Organism: Microbacterium ureisolvens; assembly: GCF_019511645.1. Lineage (GTDB taxonomy): Bacteria > Actinomycetota > Actinomycetes > Actinomycetales > Microbacteriaceae > Microbacterium > Microbacterium ureisolvens_A. The sequence continues at coordinate 27,194 of NZ_JAEUAX010000004.1, forward strand.
CTCGGATGCCGCCGGAGAGCTCCACCTGCACGCCGCGGACCTGCCTGATGACCTTGCGCAGCACGCCGGCGTTGCTGCCACGACCGAACGCCGCGTCGAGATCGACGAGGTGGATCCACTCGGCGCCCTGCCGCGCGAAGTCCAGGGCAGCATCGACGGGATCGCCGTAGCTGGTCTCGGTGCCTGCCTCACCCTGCGTCAGGCGGACGGCCTTGCCGTCTGCCACATCGACGGCGGGCAGCAGGACGAGCTTGGGAGTGGACGCGAAATCGTTCATGGATCCTGACTCAGACGTGGGGAAGCTGTGGGGCGGCTCGCGGGAACACGCGCTCCCGCAGACGGCACGGTCTCAGAGGGTAGCCCCGCTGAGGCCGTCGATCCAATTCGTGAGGAGCCGGATGCCGGCATCCCCCGACTTCTCGGGGTGGAACTGCGTGGCGGACAGCGGACCGTTCTCGACCGCGGCGAGGAACGGCGTGCCGTACTCGCACCAGGTCAGCACGGGCTCGGGGAAGGGCGGCTGGACGTCGAGCAGCCACTTCTGTGCGCCGAAGGAGTGGACGAAGTAGAAGCGCTCGTGCTCGATGCCGCGGAACAGGCGCGAACCTTCACCGGGCTCGACCGTGTTCCAGCCCATGTGCGGCAGCACGGGGGCGTCGAGCTCCGTCACGACGCCGGGCCACTCACCCATTCCCTCGGTGTCGACGCCGCGCTCGACGCCGCGTTCGAAGAAGACCTGCATGCCGACGCATACGCCGAGCACCGGACGCCCGCCGGCGAGGCGGCGCTCGATGAGCTCGTCGCCGCGACTCGCGCGCAGCGCCTCGGCCACGGCGCGGAATGCGCCGACGCCGGGCACGAAGAGCCCGTCCGCGTCCATGATGAGGCCCCGATCCGAGGTGAGACGCGCGTCGGCGCCCGCCGCGACCAGCGCCTTCACCGCGGAGTGGACGTTGCCTGATCCGTAGTCGAGGACGGCGACGAGCGGCTTCTCCCGCTCGGGCGGAGCGCTTGCGGTCACAGCGCGCCCTTCGTGCTCGGAACGCCCTCGACGAGCGGGTCGAGTGCCTTCGCCTGGCGGAACGCACGGGCGAAGGCCTTGTACTCCGCCTCGGCGATGTGGTGGGGGTCGCGACCCGACAGCACGCGCACGTGCACGGTCAGTGCACCGTTGAAGGCGATCGCCTCGAAAGTGTGACGTACGAGCGAGCCGGTGAAGTGGCCGCCGATGAGGTGGTGCTCGAAGCCGACGGGCTCGCCGGTGTGCACGAGGTAGGGACGGCCGCTGATGTCGACCACCGCCTGCGCGAGCGCCTCGTCGAGCGGGACGAGCGCGTCGCCGTAGCGCGAGATGCCCGACTTGTCGCCGAGCGCCTCGCGGATCGCCTGGCCGAGCACGATCGAGATGTCTTCCACGGTGTGGTGGGCGTCGATGTCGGTGTCGCCCGACGCGCGAACCGTGAGGTCGGTGAGCGAGTGCTTCGCGAACGCCGTCAGCAGGTGGTCGAAGAACGGCACCGTGGTGTCGATGCGGCTGCGGCCGGTGCCGTCGAGGTCGAGCTCGAGCTCGACGGTCGACTCGCTCGTCGCCCGGCGCAGCGAGGCGGTACGTGGTGCGGCGCTCATGCCGCCGATCCTACCGAGGCGAGGGCGTCGAGGAACGCGGTGGTCTCGTCCTCGGTGCCCGCGGTGACCCGGAGGTGCGAGGGGATTCCGACGTCACGGATGAGCACCCCCTCGTCGTAGAGCGCCTTCCAGGTCGCGGCCGGGTCGGCCACGCCGCCGAACAGCACGAAGTTCGTCCACGACTCGTGAGGCGTGTAGCCGAGCGCCTCCACCGTGGCCGAGATGCGGTCGCGCTGGGCGACGATCTCGTCCACCATGCCCAGCATGACCGGAGCGTGGCGCAGTGCGGCGGACGCCGCCGCCTGGGTCAGCGTGCTGAGGTGGTACGGCAGGCGCACGAGCCGCAGCGCGTCGATGAGGGCGGGGTCCGCGGCGAGATAGCCGACGCGGGCGCCGGCGAAAGCGAACGCCTTGCTCATGGTGCGCGAGACGACGAGGCGCTCACGACCGGGCAGCAGCGTCAAGGCCGAGCGCTCGTCGTGCGGGGCGAACTCGAAGTACGCCTCGTCGACGATGACGATGCCGTCGCTCGCCTCGTACACCGCCTCGACGACGTCGAGCCCGAGCGGGGTGCCCGTCGGATTGTTCGGCGCGCACAGGAAGATCACATCGGGCGAGGCATCGGCGATCTGGGATGCCGCGTCTTCCGCGTCGATCGTGTAGCCGGCCGATCGGGTTCCCGAGATCCACTCGGCACCGGTGCCGCGGGTGAGCAGCGGGTACATGGAGTATGTGGGCGTGAATCCGAAGGCGGTGCGACCTGGCCCCGCGAAGGCCTGAAGGATGTGCTGCAGCACCTCGTTCGAGCCGTTCGCGGCCCAGATCTGGTCGCGCGTGAGGCCGTGGCCGAGATAGTCCGCGAAGCCTTCGCGCAGCGCGGTGAACTCGCGGTCGGGGTACCGGTTGACGTCGCGCAGCGCGAGAGCGATCGAGTCGAGGATGTCGTCGGCGACCTCGGCGGGAACCGGATGCGTGTTCTCGTTGACGTTGAGGGCGACCGGAAGCGGTGCCTGCGGGGCACCGTAGGGCTGCTGCCCCCGGAGATCGGCGCGTATGGGGAGGTCTTCGAGACGTGCACTCACCCATCCCATGGTAGGCCCGCCGGTCATGACCCTCCCGCCGCGTGACGCCCCGCGACGCACCTCGGGATCAGCGGTCGTAGGCCGCCGGGATCGCGAGGCGCTGCCCCGCCTGGACGAGGACGGTCTCGAGGGCGTTCAGTCGCACGAGCTCGTCGACGACGTCGCGCGGGTCGCGGTCGGGCGCGACGTCTTCGGCGATCGTCCACAGCGACTCCCCGGGCGCGACGGTGACCGTCGTGAACGACCCTGCCGGCGCGCCCGCGTCACGGGAGGCGAGCGCGGCGCCGCCGCCGAGGACCGCCACGCTCAGAGCGACGACCGCGGGCAGCGCCGCCAGCACGGCGAGCACGCGACGGCCGCGGACAGTCAGGCGCAGGCGCGTGGATCGCCCCGCCACCGCGCGCGTTGCGCGCTCGGCTGCCGCCCCGGCAGCGCGGGCCGGCGACGGGACGGACGTCGTGAAGTCGATGGCGGTCATGCTCGTCTCCTCCTGATGGGGAGAGATTCGCATTCTCCACTCGGCCGGGAGCGGAGAATGCGAACCTCTCTTCCGAAGCTATCTTCGAGTCTGTACGATGTCAATATCCGATTCGGGCTTCGATCTCTCGAACGCGACACGCGGTGAGGCTGCCCCCTCATCGCGTGGGATCCGGATACGGTTTCGATACGAGAACCCCACCACGGGCCTCCGACATTCGAAGAAACAGCGCTCGGCGGCCGAGCGCAGGACGGAGCCGGAAGATGAGCGACGCGGCCGGGCGAGAGAAGCCCCAGACCCGCCGGCGCAAGAGCCTGAGCGACAAGCAGCTCGCGATCCTCGAAGTGATCCAGCGCTCGATCGCCCGCCACGGCTACCCGCCCAGCATGCGGGAGATCGGCGATGCGGTCGGCCTCAAGTCGCTGTCGAGCGTCACGCACCAGCTCAACCAGCTCGAGCTGAGCGGCTATCTGCGACGCGACGCCGGCAAGACCCGCGCGATGGAGGTGCTCATCGATCTGCCCGGGACGGCCACCGAGAGCCCCGCAGACGCCACGCCGTCGGTCGGCGACGCCGCGCTCGTGCCTCTGGTCGGCCGTATCGCCGCAGGCGTTCCGATCACCGCCGAGCAGCAGGTGGAGGAGATCTTCCCTCTCCCCCGCCAGCTCGTCGGCAAGGGCGACCTGTTCATGCTCAAGGTCTCCGGCGAGTCGATGATCGACGCCGCGATCTGTGACGGCGACTGGGTCGTGGTGCGGTCGCAGGCCACGGCCGACAACGGCGAGATCGTCGCGGCCATGCTCGACGGCGAGGCGACGGTGAAGACGTTCCGCCAGCGCGACGGTCACACGTGGCTTCTCCCCCGCAACTCCGCGTTCGAGCCGATCCTGGGCGATGATGCCACCGTGCTCGGCAAGGTCGTCGCGGTCCTGCGCGCGGTCTGACGCGGTTTCGCACGAATCGCGCGACTCCGGAGGTGGTGAGCACCCTCGCGACGCGCTATAAGGGTGGAATGACCGCTGTGACGCCCTCGCCCGACGTTCCCGACCTTCAGGCCCGCCTCGACGCGCTGGAGGCGGAGAACGCCGTCCTTCGGGCGGGCGCCGCTTCGGCGCCGGCCACCGGCAGGACGGCGAACCGTCCGGCGGGAAGCGGGTGGCGCGCGTTCTTCTCCGCGCTGTGCATCGTGATCGCCTCGATCCTCGTCCCGATCTCGATCGTGACCGCGTGGGCGCGGCTGGAGCTGGTCGACGAGTCGGCGTTCGTGCAGACCCTCGCCCCGCTCGCCGACGATCCCGCGGTCCAGCAGATGATCATCGACGAGACGGTCGAGGCCGTCCAGGCGCAGGTCGACTTCGGCGAGCTCACGGCGAACGTGTTCGACGGCATCGACCAGCTCGGCCTGCCGCCGCGGGCCTCGCAGGCGCTCCAGCTGCTCCAGGCACCGGCGGCGCAGGGTCTGGAGAACCTCCTCACGCAGACCGTGACGCGCGTCGTCGAGTCGGACGCCTTCGCCGACACGTGGACGGCGGCCACACGCGCGGCTCACCGCGCGCTCACCGCGGCGGCGACATCCGACGGCGGCGGCATCGTCGTCATGAGCGACGAGGGTCTCGGCATCCAGCTGGGCGCGATCGTCGAGCGCGTCAAGGAGAACCTCATCGACCGCGGCGTCGGCATCGCCCAGCTCATCCCGGCCGTCGACAAGGTCGTCATCATCGGCACCGGTGAGACCCTCGTCACGATCCGCACGACGTACGCGCTGGCCACGGCGCTCGGCTGGTGGCTGCCGATCATCACGATCGGTCTGTTCGTGCTCGGCATCCTCATCGCCCGCCGACGCAGCACGGCCGTACTCGGCTCGGGCATCGGCTTCGCGCTCGGCGGCGGCGCGCTGGCGCTGGCGTTCGCCGTCGGCTACCCCGTCATCGGGCAGACCGCCGTCCAGCTCGGACTCTCCGCCACGGCTCTCGACGTCGTCTACCAGAGCCTCGTCGGCGCGATGCAGCAGACCGCCGCCATCGCGGTGCTGCTCGGCGTCGTCATCGCGATCCTCGGCTGGTTCGCCGGACGCTGGGCGCCGGCCGTGCGCTCACGCCAGGCCATCGGCAGCCTCAACTCGTCGGCGCGCCGTCAGCTTTCGAGCCACGGCTTCCGCACCGGGCGCTTCGGCGTCTGGCTCTACCGCTACCGCACCCTGGTGCGCACGCTCATCATCGTCCTGGCCGTCATCTGGCTGTTCGCGCTGCGACCGCTGTCGGCAGGCGACATCTTCCTCGTGCTCATCGTCGCCCTGGTCGTGACGTGGATCCTGGAGCTGCTGCAGGTCCGCCCCGACGAGGTGGTGGTCGCTGACGAGGCCGTGCTCGAAGACGCCGATGGGAACGCCGACACCCTCGTGATCGACGCCGACACGGTCGTCGTGGACGACGCGAACACCACGGAGGTCATCCCCGAGACGACGGATGCCTCGGCCGACGCATCCGCGCCGGCCGAGGCATCCGTCGAGAACCCGCGCGCCTAGAGGCCGACCTCCACGCGTTCACGGACGAGTTCGGTCGCCTCGACGAGGTTCTTCAGGGAGGCGACCGTCTCGTCGTACCCGCGGGTCTTGAGCCCGCAGTCGGGGTTGACCCAGACGCGCCGCAGTGCGAGTTCGGCGACCGTACGGTCGAGGAGGTCGGTGATCTCGCCGACCGTCGGCACGCGCGGCGAGTGGATGTCGTAGACGCCCGGGCCGATGCCGGCCGCGAAGCCCGAGGTCGCGATGTCGCCGATCACCTCTCCGCGGCTGCGGGCCGCCTCGATCGACGTCACGTCGGCGTCGAGAGCCGCGATCGCGTCGATGACCACGTCGAACTCCGAATAGCACAGGTGCGTGTGCACCTGTGTCGCCGGCGCGGCTCCCGCGGTCGCCAGGCGGAACGAGCCGACCGACCACTGCAGGTAGGCGGGCTGGTCGGCTGCTTTGAGCGGGAGGAGCTCCCGGAGCGCAGGCTCATCGACCTGGATGACACGGATGCCTGCGTCCTCGAGGTCGGCGATCTCGTCCCGCAGCGCGAGCGCCACCTGGTTCGCCGTCTCGGCGAGGGGCTGGTCGTCGCGCACGAAGGACCACGCCAGGATCGTCACCGGGCCCGTCAGCATCCCCTTCATCGGCTTGTCGGTCAGCGACTGCGCGAACGTCGACCATGCCACCGTGATCGGCGCCGGCCGTGACACGTCGCCCCACAGGATCGACGGGCGCGTGGCACGTGAGCCGTATGACTGCACCCAGCCGTTCTCGGTCACCGCGAACCCGTCGAGATTCTCGGCGAAGTACTGCACCATGTCGTTGCGCTCGGCCTCGCCGTGCACGAGGACGTCGAGCCCGATGTCCTCCTGGAGGGTCACGACACGGGCGATCTCGTCACGCAGGAACCGCTCGTACTCGTCGGCGTCGATCTCGCCCCGGCCGTGGCGGGCGCGGGCACGGCGGATGTCGCCTGTCTGCGGGAACGACCCGATCGTGGTGGTGGGCAGCACGGGGAGTGCGAGCTCGGCGTCCTGCGCCGCGACGCGGGCGTCGTAGTCGCCGCGCTCGAAGTCGCCGGCGCCCAGCGCCGCGGCCCGCTCGCGCACCGCCCCGTCGCGCACGCCGGGTGCGCTCTGCCGATCGGCCAGGGCGGCGGATGCTGCGGCCAGCTCTCCGGCGATGGAGGTGCGCCCGTCGACCAGACCGGTCGCCAGCGTCACCACCTGCCCGACCTTCTGATCGGCGAAGGCGAGCCACGACGCGAGCCGCGGGTCGAGCGCGGCTTCGTCCGCGACGTCGTGCGGCACGTGCTGAAGCGAGGTCGAGGTCCCCGCGCTGACCTCCGATGCGCCGAGCACGCTCAGCGCCTGCAGTCGCTCCCACGCGGCCTCGAGGTCGCCGCGCCACACGTTGCGGCCGTCGACGACACCGCCCACGAGGGTCTTGCGGTCGAGGCCCGGCACGGCCTCGGGCACCGCCCCGCGGGTGAGGTCGAGGGCGACGGCCTCGACCGGAGCCGCGGCGAGCGCCGTCCAGGCCTGGGGCGAGAGCTGCGCGTAGCCGGCCGCGACCAGGATCGCCGGCCGGTCCCCGCGAACGCCCAGTGCGGCGTACGCGCGGGACGCGGCATCCGCCAGCGCCGCCGGCTCCGCCGGCAGGCTCTCGCTCACCAGCGCAGGCTCGTCGAGCTGCACCCACTCGGCACCTGCCGCGCGCAGTGCGGAGAGCAGCTCGGCGTACACCGGGAGGAGGTCGTCGAGCCGGCTGAGCGGATCGAAGCCTCGGGGCGCAGCATCCGTCGCCTTCGCGAGAGCGAGCAGCGTCACCGGGCCCACGAGCACCGGGCGCACCGTGTAGCCCTCCGCCTTCGCCTCGGCCACCTGGCGCGCGAAGCGGTCGCTGGAGAGGGCGAAGACCGTCTCCGGGCCGATCTCGGGCACGAGGTAGTGGTAGTTCGTGTCGAACCACTTGGTCATCTCGAGGGGGGCGTCCTCGCCCGCGCCGCGCGCTGCGGTGAAGTACGCATCGAGTCCGACGCCGCCGTCGGCATCGCGCAGGGCGGCGAAGCGCTCGGGCAGCGCCCCCACCGTGACGGCGGCGTCGTGCACCTGGTCGTAGAACGAGAACGACTCCGGAATCGACGAGTCGTCGCGGCCGAGACCGAGCTGAGCGAGGCGCTCGCGCGTCGCGCGGCGCAGGTCGGCCGCGGTCCGCTCAAGGGTCTCGGCGTCGGTGCTTCCCGACCAGTACGCCTCGACCGCGCGCTTGAGCTCGCGGCGGCGCCCGATGCGGGGGTAGCCGAGGATCGTGCCGTGGGGAAAGGTGGCTCGGGGTTCGGTCATCGTGCTCTCTCTTTCTTCCTTCATCTCGAACTGGGGGGTTTTCGGGGTCGCCGACGAGACCCGTCGGGCACCCGGCGGATCGCGGCGTCCGGGTCAGCGGACGGCGTCGGGCATTCGCGTCGCCGGGTGCAGCACCCCGGCTTCACGCAGCACGTCCAGAACCGTGTCGTGGTTGTTGAATGCATACAGGTGGACACCGGGGGCGCCGCCGTCCACGACCTCGCGGGCCAGGCGCGCGGCGTGAGCGACGCCGACCTGGCGCTGACCTTCGGCGGTGGGCTCGATGTCGAGCGCGATGGCGAGTTCAGCCGGCAGCTGCTCCCCGGTCAGCTCGAGCACGCGACGCAGTCGCGTGGGCGACGTGATCGGCATGATGCCGGGGAGGATGGGAATCGTCACTCCGGCCTCGCGGGAGCGCTGCACGAACGCCAGGTAATCGTCGGCGTGGAAGAAGAGCTGCGTGATGGCGAGCGTCGCACCGGCCGCCTGCTTGGCGAGCAGCGCGTCGATGTCTTCGAACGGATGCCGCGACCGCGGGTGGCCGTTGGGGAACGCCGCCACCGCGATGTCGACCTTCGGACGCTCCGCGAGTCGAACGGCACCGGGCACGCCGGGGATCGGCGCCTCGCTGTAGGGCTCGCGCTCCGCCTGCACCCGGTCGATGAGCTGGACGAGCTGCGCCGCGCTGTCGAGATCGCCGAGGAAGACCTCGTCCTCCGACACGCCGGCCGGCGGATCGCCGCGCAGCGCGAGGAAGCTCGTGATCCCGGCATCCAGGAACTCCCGGATCAGCGTGTTCGCGCCGGCGTAGGTGTTCCCGACGCACGTGAGGTGCGCGAGAGGCTCGACATGGGTCTCGCGCAGGATGTGGGTCAGCAGCTCGAGCGAGCGACCGCCGGTGGAGCCGCCCGCTCCATAGGTCACCGAGATGAACCGGGGGTCGACGGACGCCAGGTGGCGGATGGTCTCGTGGAGGGCGGCGAAGCCCGCGTCGGAGCGCGGCGGGTACACCTCGAAGGAGATCGGCACGGGAGGAGTGCTCAGGTCGATCGACATGGCCTGCTTCTCAGGGATCGGCGGACAGGGCTGAGCCGTACGGGAAGGCCCGGGCGGCCGCGGCACCTCCCTCCACCACAGCGGCGAAAGGGGTGTCATCGCGGGCGGGTGCCGGGCTCGGCTGTCGCTCCTGCCCGGGCCCCCGAGGTTCGGGGCGTCCGTGAGGACGACCGGGCGACGATGCGTCCACGGTAGCGGAGCCCACCCTCGCCGTGTCACCTGTGACGTTGTGTTTCGATCGCGACGCCCGCCGGCTTCGTCGTACCGTGGTTCTCGTGACGACACCCGACGTGCTCCCCTACGGCAGCTGGCCTTCACCGATCTCGGCCGCAGACGTCTCCGCCGCCTCGCCCCGGCTGGAAGGCGCGCGCTTCGTCGGCGCAGGCGACCCGGAGGTGTGGTGGGGCGAGTCGGTGCCCGAGGAGGGCGGCCGCTCCGCCGTGCGGCGGCGGGCAGCATCCGGAGCCGTCAGGGATGTGCTCGCCGCACCCTGGAGCGCCAGATCGCGCGTGCACGAGTACGGCGGCGGCTCGTGGACCGCCGACGACGACGGCGTGCTGTACTTCGTCGAGAAGACCGACCAGCGCGTCTGGCGGCTCGACCCGGGCGGCGAACCCCGCCCTCTGACGCCCGACGCCGGCGACGTCCGCTTCGGCGGCCTGACGCTGCAGCACGACCAGCTCCTCGCGGTTCGCGAGGACCACACCCGCGGCACCGCCGTACCCGCCCGCGACATCGTGAGCATCCCCCTGGACGGCAGTGGGACGGATGCTGCGCACCTCAACTCGCTCGCGAGCGGCAGCGACTTCGTCGCCCACCCCGTGCTCTCGCCCGACGGCACGCGCCTCGCCTGGATCGCCTGGGATCACCCGCACATGGCCTGGGACAGCGCGGAGCTGCGCGTCGGGAGGCTGCAGGGCGGCGACGGGCCGGAGTGGACCACCGTCGCCGGCGGCGGGTCCTCGCCGCTGCAGCCCGAGTGGATCGACGACGACGACCTGCTCTATGCCGACGACCCCACCGGCCGGTGGAACCTGTGGCGGCTGCGGCTCACCGCCGACCTGCGTCACGAGCCGCTGGCGGAGGTGGATGCCGACACCGGTGGTCCGCTCTGGGTGCTCGGCACACGGTGGTTCACACTGCTCGACGACGGCCGAATCGTCGCCGTGCAGACCAACGGATCGGACGAGCTCGTGGTGCACGACGGCGCCGGCGGCCGCCGCACGGTGCCGGTGGACGCGGTGACGCGCCTGTCGATCGAGGACGCCCGCGGCACGCGCGTGCTGCTCTCGGGAGCAGGTCCCGGCGGCGCTGGGCTGTGGGACGTCGACGTCGACGAGCCCGCGACCACAAGACTCCTCGTCGGTGGTGCGTCCCCGTGGGGCGCCGAGTGGATGCCTCGCTCCCGGGCGATCACCGTGCCCGGTCCGCACGGCCCGGTGCACGCGTTCGACTATCCGCCGGCCAACCCCGCAGTCGCGGGGCCCGACGACGAGCGGCCCCCGTACGTGGTGTTCGTGCACGGCGGGCCGACCGATCACGTCGGCGGCGCGGCATCCGGCAAGATCGCCTACCTCACCAGCCGGGGCATCGGTGTGCTCGACGTCAACTACGGAGGCTCGAGCGGCTACGGCCGCGCCTACCGCGAGCGCCTCCTCGGGCAATGGGGAGTCGTCGACGTCGACGATGTCGTGGCCGCAGCGCGCGGGCTGGCGGAGTCGGGCGCGGCCGACCCGCGCCGGCTCGCGATCGCGGGGGGCTCCGCGGGCGGATGGACGGTGCTCTGCGCCCTGACGAACTCGAACGCGTTCGGCGCGGGCATCAGCCGCTACGGCGTCGCGGACCTGCGCACGCTCGCCGAAGACACGCACGACTTCGAAGCCCGCTACCTCGACGGCATGGTCGGACCGCTTCCCGAGGCCGAGGCACTGTACGTCGAGCGGTCGCCGCTGTCGCATCTCGATCGGCTTCGGACCCCGTTGCTCATCGAGCAGGGTCTCGAAGACCTCGTGGTGCCGCCGTCGCAGTCCGAGGCGGTGCGGGACGCCCTCGCCGCCAACGGGGTCGCACACGCTTACCTCGCGTTCGAGGGAGAAAGCCACGGGTTCCGCAGCGCCACGACGCTCGTGCGGACGATGGAGGCCGAGCTCGCGTTCCTCGGCCAGGTGTTCGGCTTCGAGACACCGGGAGTGCCGCCGCTCGAGCTCGACTAGCGGCTCGGACGGCGGCTCCGGGTCTCAGACCGCGAAAGGAGCGAGACGCGCGGCGAGGTGCTCGCCCACGCGGGCGTGCACGGCGGTGCCGCCCTCCTCGTGCTCCTGCGACAGGATCATGCCCTGCTCGTGGATCGCCGAGACCAGATCCCCGCGGTCGTAGGGAACGAGCGCTCGCACCTCGACGGCCGGCAGCGGCAGCGTGTCCTCGATGAGGGCCCGCAGTTCGTCGATCCCCTCGCCGGTGCGGGAGGATGCGAACACTGCTTTCGGCTCGAGTCCGCGCAGCAGCATGCGGGCGTCGTCGTCGATCAGATCGGCCTTGTTGAAGACGATGATCTCCGGGATGTCGCGCGCGCCCACATCGCCGATGACATCGCGCACCGTCGCCAGCTGGGCGGCCGGGTCAGGGTGCGAGCCGTCGACGACGTGCACGATGACGTCGGCGTCGCCGACCTCTTCGAGCGTCGAGCGGAAGGCCTCCACCAGCTGGTGAGGCAGGTTCCGCACGAAGCCGACGGTGTCGGTGAGCGTGTAGATCCGGCCGTCGCCGGTCTCGGTGCGCCGCACGGTGGCGTCCAGCGTCGCGAACAGGGCGTTCTCGACGAGCACGCCCGCGCTCGTGAGGCGGTTGAGCAGCGACGACTTCCCGGCGTTGGTGTACCCGGCGATCGCCACCGACGGGATCGTGTTGCGCTTGCGCTCGGCGCGCTTGGCGTCGCGTGCGGGCGCGAAGTCCCGGATCTGCCTGCGCAGCTGCGCCATGCGGGTGCGGATGCGCCGACGATCGAGCTCGATCTTCGTCTCACCGGGACCGCGCGAGCCCATGCCCGCACCGCCTGCGCCCACCTGACCACCGGCCTGGCGGCTCATCGAGTCACCCCAGCCGCGCAGGCGCGGCAGGAGGTACTCGAGCTGGGCGAGCTCGACCTGGGCCTTGCCCTCGCGGCTCTTCGCGTGCTGGCTGAAGATGTCGAGGATCACGGTCGTGCGGTCGATCACCTTCACCTTGACGACGTCCTCGAGGGCGCGGCGCTGGCTGGGCGCGAGCTCGGTGTCGGCGATCACGGTGTCGGCGCCGACCGAGGCGACGATGTCGCGCAGCTCCTCCGCCTTGCCCCGACCCACGTAGGTCGCGGGGTCCGGGTGGGGACGCCGCTGCAGCACGCCGTCGAGAACGACGGCGCCCGCGGTCTCCGCCAGTGCCGAGAGCTCGCGCAGCGAGTTCTCGGCGTCCTCCGTCTCGCCCTGCGCGTGCACGCCCACGAGAACGACGTTCTCGAGGCGCAGCTGCCGGTACTCGACCTCGGTGACGTCTTCGAGCTCGGTGGAGAGCCCGGGAACGCGCCGGAGCGCTGCGCGCTCCTCGCGATCCCACTGCTCACCGTCCGTGTCGGCACGCCCGATCGTGGCCTCGTCCTGGAGCGCCTGGGCGGCTCCGAAGACGTGCACCCCCGAGCGCGCTTCGGCGCGCGCCAGCACGCGATCCACCGGGTCGACCGGCGTCTCGTCGGTGCTCTGGGGTGTCGTGGTATCCGTCATGTGTTCCTTTGCTTGTTGCCGTGGATGCCGTTTTCCGGCGATGATCGGCCGGTTCGCAGCATCCGTGAATTCTAGCTTCCCGCTAGGCCGAGCGCCTCCGCTAGGCTCATCAGCCATGGGGAGTGACCACTATTTCAGTGCGACGCCCGCCAGCCCCGAGAATCTGCGCCGCATCCGGGTCACACTCGCCGGTCGCGATCTCGAGGTCACGACCGCCGGGGGCGTTTTCAGCCCCGATCACGTGGACTCGGGAACCGCGGTGCTCCTGTCGAACACTCCCCCGCCCCCGGCGAGCGGGAACTTCCTGGACCTCGGGTGCGGGTGGGGACCGATCGCACTCAGCCTCGCACTCGATGCACCGCACGCGACGGTGTGGGCCGTCGACGTGAACGAAAGAGCGCTGGACCTGGTGCGCCGCAATGCCGAAGCACTGGGGCTCGACAACGTCAACGCCTCGCTGCCCGATGATGTTCCCGACGACATCCAGTTCCGCACGATCCGGTCGAACCCGCCGATCCGCGTGGGCAAGAACGAGCTGCACGGTCTGCTCGAGCGCTGGCTGCCCCGGCTCGACGAGCGGGCGGACGCGTGGCTCGTGGTGCAGCGCAACCTCGGGTCCGACTCCCTGCAGCGCTGGCTCGCCGCGACGCTGGATCGTCGCTTCAGCGTGCACCGCGCAGCGACGGCTCGCGGCTTCCGCGTGCTCAAGGTGCGCCGTCACGGCTCGCCGCCCAGCGAGCCGATCGACCTGCCCGACCTGTCCTCGCTCTGACGCCGTCTCCGGGAGCCTGCAGGCCCGGGTGTGATCGCCCTCTACGCGAGGGTGACCTCGCCCGTATAGACGAGGGTCGCGGGGCCTGACAGCAGAACGTGCCGCTCGCCGTCGACCTCGGGCATCCGTACGCCCAGCGTGCCGCCCGGGACCTCGACGACCCAGTGATCCGGTGCCGCGGGTCCGGCCCAATGCCGCACCGCCAGCGCCGCCGCCGCGACACCGGTGCCGCAGCTGAGCGTCTCGCCGACTCCGCGCTCGAACACCCGCATGCGGATCGAGCCGACGCCGTCGTGCACGAGCGGGTCGCTGGGAACCACGAACTCGACGTTCGCGCCATGGGGCGGCTCGGGCTGCAGCAGCGGCTGCGCCGCCAGGTCGAGCCCCTCGAGCTCCGCGTCGTCGGGCAGCGCCACCACGACATGCGGGTTTCCCACGTCGATGCCCACGCCGGGTCGCGGTGCGCCCCCGCCGCGGGTGCGGACGAGCACTCCGGATTCGTCGACGACGAACGGACCGAGGTCGACCTCATAGCCGCGGTCGCTGCGGGTGACCGTCTTGATGCCCGCGCGGGTGCCGACCTTGAGGGGCGTGCCGTCCAGATCCGCCCAGCCGACATCGACGAGGTAGCGCACGAAGACCCGCACGCCGTTGCCGCACATCTCTGCCTTCGAACCGTCGGCGTTGCGGTAGTCCATGAACCATTCGGCTCCGGAAGCTGCCGCCTCGGCGCCCTCGTCGATCGCGCTCGCGCGCACCACGCGCAGGATGCCGTCGCCGCCGATCCCGAAGCGCCGGTCGCACAGCACCGCGACCTGGTCGTCACTGAGGTCGAGCACGCCGTCGGGGTCGGGGACGATCACGAAGTCGTTGCCGGTGCCGTGGCCCTTGGTGAACGCGATCGTCTGCGGCATCGCACCAGTCTACGGGCGTGATCGGGGGCGCCGGCCTGGCCCGACCCAGCATGCGGCGACGCGTCACACTCCGCTGCGTGCCGGTGTCTTATGAGTGAGAGCTACATGAGGAGGCGGCGTGCACGGCAGCGCGATCGAGACGGATCGGCACCAGGCGAAGACAGTGCGGCGGCGTTCGGCGACCGATCGGCTCGCCGAACGGATGGCGCGGACCCGCGTGTTCGGCCATCGCATCGATGAGGTCTGGGCCGGACTGCGGCGACGTCGCGCCGCGAGCCACTGGACGAGCCTGTTCGGAGTGGTGTCGGCCGCTGCGCTCGTCGTGGTGACTGTGACAGGCGTGCTGCTCATGTTCTTCTACACGCCCTCGGGCGAGCCCACGACATACGGCGGCTCCTATGCGCCGCTTCACGGCGTCGAGGTCTCGCAGGCGTTCGCATCGACGATGCGCGTGACGTTCGACGTGCCCGGCGGGCAGCTGCTGCGGCAGTCGCACCACTGGGCGGGGCTGCTGCTTCCCGCGTCCATCGTCGTGCAGCTGATGACGACCTTCTTCACCGGCGGATTCCGGCGGCCGCGCCGCGCCATGTGGGTGCTGCTGCTGCTCGCGTTCATCACCGTGCTCGCGACGGGCTGGAGCGGCTACGCCCTGCCCGACGACATGCTCTCCGGAACGGGGCTGCGCATCGTCGAGGGCATCATGCTCGGGATCCCGGTCGTCGGCACCGCGCTCAAGACGGTCCTCTTCGGCGGACCGTTCCCGGGCCGCATCATCGAGAACCTCTATCCGCTTCACACCGTGGTCTTCCCCGTGGCACTCCTGCTGTTCGTCGCCCTGCGCGGCGTCGCGCTGTCGCGGCATGGGGTCGCTCGGTTCCCGGGAGGCCACGGCGCGGCGCACGACGGACTGCCGCTCATCCCCACCGCAGCCGCCCGCTCAGGAGGACTGTTCCTCGTCGTGACGGCTCTGCTCGTGATGATCGGCGCCACCGTGACGGTGAGCCCGATCTGGCTCCACGGTCCCGCAGACCCGGGGTCCGCGGGCGCCGGCAGCCAGCCCGACTGGTACACCGGCTTCCTGGACGGCGCCCTGCGACTGGTGCCGCCCGGGTGGGAGATCCAGTGGCTCGGCCGCACATGGACACTCGCGATCCTGGCACCCCTGGCCGTCGTCGGCGCCTTCTTCGTCGTCGTCGCGCTCTACCCGTTCCTCGAGGCATGGGTGATCGACGACCGCGGCGAGCACGACGTCCTCGATCGGCCGCGGGTCGCGCCCACCCGCACCGGGATCGGCGTGGCCGGCCTGGTGTTCGCGGGCGTGCTGTGGGCCGCAGGCGGCGCCGATGTCATCGCAGGGGTCTTCAGCGTGAGCCTCGAGCAGGTGATCCTGTCGTTGCAGTGCGCCCTCGTCGTCGGGCCGTTCATCGCCTTCTCCGTCGCGCGCCGCGTGTGCCTGGGCCTGCAGCGCAAGGACCGTGAGCTTCTGGACCACGGCTACGAGACGGGCCGCATCGTGCGCCTGCCCGGCGGTGAGTACATCGACGTGCGCCACACCCTCGACGACACGGAGCGGATGCGCATCGCGGTGCCGCCCCCGCCGCCGCCTCCCGATCTCGGCCCGGACCGGCGCGGCACGCGCAGCGTCGCCCGGCGTCTACGTGCCCGCCTATGGGCGCTGTACGCGCAGGACCGCGTCGCCGCCGAGCCGCTCGCGGACCGCGCGCAACTTCCCGTCAGTCGGCGATGAGACGTTTGCCGGTGTTCCACGTCTCGAACGGCTCGTAGCCGAGCGCGTCGTAGAACCCCCGGGCGATCCCGTTCTCAGGCCGCACCATCAGCTGCACCTTCGGGCAGCCCATATCGGTGAGAAGCTCCTCGGCCTGGGCGACGAGTTTTCGCGCGATCCCCTCGCCACGCCGCTCGGGCGCGCTCGCGAGGTAATAGAGCCAGCCGCGGTGGCCGTCGTACCCGGCCATCACCGTGCCGACGATCGTCCGGTCGTCGACGGCGACGAGGAACAGCTCAGGCTGAACGGAGAGCTTGCGGCGGATGTCCTGGTAGGGGTTGTTCCATGGGCGTGTGAGCCCTGTCTGCTGCCACAGCGAGACGACGGCCTCGGTGTCGGGGAGATCGAAGGCCCGGATCGCGATGCTCATGACCACGAGTCTGCCAGGGCTGCGGCATCCGTTGCGGGATCCACCCAGCGCAGCTCGTCGTAGCGCTTGAACCACGACACCTGGCGTCGGGCGTAGCGGCGCGTCAGCGCCTGCGTCTCGGCGATCGCCTCGGCTTCGGTCATCTCGCCTGCCAGCTGCGCGAGCGCCTGTGCATAGCCGATCGCGCGGCGAGCCGTGACGCCGCGCTCGAGACCGCGTTCGCGCAGCCCTCGCACCTCGTCGAGAAGCCCGTCCCGCCACATGGTCTCGACGCGTGCGTCAAGACGGGCGACCAGCTCGGCGCGCGGCACCGCGACGCCGACGATGCGCGTGCCGTCGTGCCAGAGCACCGGCTCATCGGGCAGCGTCGCGCCGTGTGTGCGCTCACCGAGCTCGAGCACCTCGAGCGCGCGCACGATCCGACGGCCGTTGCGCGGATCCACCTTGGCGGCCGTCGCGGGGTCCTGCTCGCGCAGGCGGGCATAGAGGGCTCCGGGCCCGTGCTCCTCGAGCTCCGCCTCGAGCCGGGCACGCAGCGCCTCGTCCCGCGGCGGGAAGCGGAAGTCGAACAGCACACTCGACACATACAGCCCCGACCCGCCCACCAGCACCGCGTCGGCGCCACGACCGTGGATCTCGCCGATAGCGGTGCGCGCAGCATCCTGATACCAGGCGACCGCCGCCTCGTCGGTGACGTCGAGCACGTCGAAGAGGTGATGACGGATGCCGCGCCTCTCCCCCGCGGGAAGCTTGGCTGTGCCGATATCCATGCCGCGGTACAGCTGCATCGCGTCGGCGTTCACGATCTCGGCAGGGCGGCCACGGGCCGCCAGGGCTTCGGAGAGATCAAGCGACAGCGCGGTCTTGCCCGTCCCCGTCGCGCCGACGATCGCCCACAGGCGAGGGTTCGCCGCAGCGTCTTCGGCCGGGGTGCTCACGTAAGGATCAGACGCCGATGCGCAGCGTCGGCAGACCGAGCGAGACGGCGCGCGGCGCGCCCGTCGAGGCATCCCCCGCGGGTGCCGGGATGCCGCAGGACTCCGCCTGCGAGCGATCCCACGCGTCGCCGGAGCGCGTGCGCCGGATGCGCAGTGGCGCAGCGTCGGTGGAGTCGGCGAGCAGGTGGAACGGCGCGGCGTGCGTCACGACGACCGATACGACGTCGCCGGGCCGCGGGATCTCGGAGCCCGCCGGGACCTCGAAGTGCACGAGCCGGTTGTCTTCCGCGCGACCGGTGAGACGGTGGGTCTCGGCGTCCTTCTTGCCCTCGCCGGTCGAGACGAGCACCTGCAGCTCGCGGCCGAGCTGCTTCTGGTTCTCCTCCAGTGAGATGCGCTCCTGCAGCGCGACGAGGCGTTCGTAGCGCTCCTGCACAACCTCCTTGGGCACCTGGTCGGGCATGGTGGCCGCCGGCGTGCCCTCGCGGATCGAGTACTGGAACGTGAAGGCGCTCGCGAACCGCGCCTTCTCGACGACCCGCATGGTGTCTTCGAAGTCTTCGTCGGTCTCACCGGGGAATCCCACGATGATGTCGGTCGAGATCGCCGCGTCGGGCATCTTCTCGCGGACGCGATCGAGGATGCCGAGGAACTTCTCGCTGCGGTACGACCGGCGCATCGCCTTGAGGATGCGGTCGCTGCCGGACTGCAGCGGCATGTGGAGCTGCGGCATGACCGCGGGCGTCTCGGCCATCGCGTCGATGACATCGTCGGTGAACGCGGCCGGGTGCGGGCTCGTGAAGCGGATGCGCTCGAGGCCCTCGATCTCGCCGGCGGCGCGCAGCAGCTTGCCGAAGGCCCGACGGTCGCCGAACTCGACGCCGTACGAGTTGACGTTCTGGCCGAGCAGCGTGACCTCCATCGCGCCGTCGTCGACGAGCAGACGGATCTCGTTCAGGATGTCGCCGGGGCGGCGGTCCTTCTCCTTGCCGCGAAGGCTCGGCACGATGCAGAACGTGCACGTGTTGTTGCAGCCGACCGAGATCGAGACCCAGCCGCTGTAGATGCTGTCGCGCTTGGTGGGCAGCGTCGAGGGGAAGATCTCGAGAGCCTCGAGGATCTCGAGCTCGGCCTCGCCGTTGTGGCGCGCCCGCTCCAGCAGGCTGGGCAGGGACCCCATGTTGTGGGTGCCGAAGACGACGTCGACCCACGGCGCCTTCTGCTGCACGGCGTCCTTGTCCATCTGGGCGAGGCATCCGCCGACGGCGATCTGCATGCCCTCGTGCTTGTCCTTGCGGGACTTGAGGTGACCGAGCGTGCCGTAGAGCTTGCCGGCCGCGTTGTCGCGCACGGCGCAGGTGTTGATGACGACGACGTCCGCCTCTTCGCCCGCCTCGGCGCGGACGTAGCCGGCGCTCTCGAGCGAGCCGGAGAGGCGCTCGGAGTCGTGCACGTTCATCTGGCAGCCGAACGTGCGCACCTCGTAGGTGCGGGCGCGGCCGTCGACGTCGTGCGCGGCCGCAGACGGCGCGATGAGAGTCGGGGTGGCGGAAGGGGAAGACATGATCCCGCCATTCTACGAGCCGTCCGCATCCGCGGAGGCTGCGAGCGGATGCTGCGTCCCACGCAGCTCAGGAGGCGGTCGGAATCGCCTCGAGCCGTTCCAGTGCGAGGTCGACGTTGGCGCGCGCATCCTTCTCGTAGCCGACGACCCACTCGCCCTCGTAGCCGCGCATCGTCGGTTCGATGGTGAGGACCAGCGAGAAATACAGGCGCGACAGCTGCAGGCGGGTCGGCCCGCTCGGCGAGGCGAGCTCGCGGGCGAGCACACCGCCGGCGGTCGCGTCGCCCCACAGCAGGTCGGCGTTCGGCTCGCCCGTGCCGAACTGGTCGGCGCCCACGAGCTCGTGCAGCGGGTCGCCCCACAGCGTTCGCTCGGTGTCGATGATCCCGACGATGTCGAGGGTTTCGGGGTCGATGAAGACGTTGCCCTCCCAGAGGTCGGTGTGCACGACGGCGGCGCGCGTGACGGCGTCGAGTGCGTCGGAGTGCCGGGCTACCGCCGCGCGCACCCGCTCCGCGGGCAGGGGGACCTGCCACCGCTCCGCGTCGGCGAGGACCGCTTCGATCATGAGCACGAAGGCCTCGCGCCAGGTGTGGGCGCCCAGTGCGGCGTCCGGCGCCGGGTACCCGAACGAGGGCGCCTCGACCCGGTGCAGGCTCGCCATGACGGCGCCGAGGTTGCGTCGCACGACGGCGGTCTGCGTTTCATCGAGTTCACGGCCGAACCACGACACTCCGGGAAGGTGCTCGGCTACGACCAGATCGGCGTCGAGCAGCTTCCGGCTGAAATCGGTGTGGAGCACGCGGGGCACCGGAACGCCGCTGTCTTCCAGCATGCGGTACGTCAGCGCCTCGGTGCCGAGGAGGCCGCGTTCATATGTGAGCAGGCGCGAGGTGTCGGCGCCCACGATCTTCGCGACCGCGCGACGTCCGTCATCGAAGTGGAGCCGGAACGCCGTCGCGAACATCCCACCCGACAGCGGTTCGGCGGACGACAGGCGCCCTACGGGTGCGACGAGGTCGGACAGCTGCGCCTCATCGACGAGGAACTTCGTGAGCATCTGCTCACCCTAGCGGCGGGCGGCACCGCACCTCGGCGTACGCTCGCACCCTCAGCGTCAGTCGAACCTCACGCGCCCGGAGGGGCGCATCGATTCGTCCAGCGCCTGCCGCGCGGCCCCGAGGGCTGCCGACCCGCCATAGCCGCGGCGCGCGAGCTGGCCGGCGAGACGGCGCAGCGCGACGTCCCTCTCGAGCCCACGCATGGAGCCCGCCTTGGATCGCGCGAACTCGAGCGCACGCTCGGCGTCGTCGTGGGGCAGCTCCGCGAGCGCGGCATCGGCGATATCGCGGGGCACGCCCCGCTTCGCGAGGCTCTGCGAGATCGCCTGCCGCCCCTGGCCCTTGCGGTCGACCCCGGCGTGGACGACCTGCTCCGCAAGCCGTGCGTCGTCGAGATAGCCGCGCTCGAGGAAGGAGTCGAGGATCGCCTCGACCCCCTCGCCGGCGAGTTCGAACTGGCCGAGATAGGTCTTCGCCTCCGAGACGGAGAGCTGACGGGCGCGCAGCTTCTTCAGCAGGCCGAGCTCAGCTGTGTCGGCAGCGGTGGAGGAGCCGCCGGCGACCTGCCCTTCACCGCGACGCCCCCCGGGGCGGGCTCGGGCGGTCCGCTCGGTGGACAGATCGATGGGACGGGCATCCCGCGCAGTCTCGGGACGCTCGGGGATGCGATCCTCGAGCTCTTGGCGGACATCGGCCGCCGTCTTCGGGTAGGTCCGCGCGCCGCGGTTGCCGAAGAGCGATGTCACGGGGGCGAGGCCGTCGTCATTCTCGGCGTCGGATTCGCCCCCGCTGTCGACGAAGCGGACCATCAGGCCGGGCGGCGCGCCGCCAGCTCGTCCGCCACTTCGCCT
Source organism: Microbacterium ureisolvens (assembly GCF_019511645.1). Taxonomy (GTDB): domain Bacteria; phylum Actinomycetota; class Actinomycetes; order Actinomycetales; family Microbacteriaceae; genus Microbacterium; species Microbacterium ureisolvens_A. Next base: position 48,304 of record NZ_JAEUAX010000004.1, read on the forward strand.
GTGCCCTTGGGCACACCGATGCCGAGCTTCGTCTTGATCTTCGTCTCGATCTCGGCCGCGACATCCGCATTCTTGATGAGGAAGTTGCGGGCGTTCTCCTTGCCCTGCCCCAGCTGCTCGCCCTCGTAGGTGTACCAGGCGCCGGACTTCTTGACGATGCCGTGCTCGACCCCGAAGTCGATGAGGCTGCCCTCGCGCGAGATGCCCACGCCGTAGAGGATGTCGAACTCGGCCTGCTTGAACGGCGGCGCCATCTTGTTCTTGACGACCTTGACGCGCGTGCGGTTTCCGACCGCCTCGGCGCCGTCCTTCAGGGTCTCGATACGACGGATGTCGAGACGCACCGACGCGTAGAACTTGAGCGCCTTACCGCCGGCGGTGGTCTCGGGCGAGCCGAAGAACACGCCGATCTTCTCGCGGAGCTGGTTGATGAAGATCATCGTGGTGTTCGTCTGGTTGAGACCACCGGTGAGCTTGCGCAACGCCTGCGACATGAGGCGCGCCTGGAGACCGACGTGGGAGTCGCCCATCTCGCCTTCGATCTCGGCCTTGGGCACGAGCGCCGCGACGGAGTCGATCACGATGAGGTCGATCGCGCCGGAGCGGACGAGCATGTCGGCGATCTCGAGCGCCTGCTCTCCCGTGTCGGGCTGCGAGACGAGCAGCGCGTCGATGTCGACACCGAGCTTCTGCGCGTAGTCGGGGTCGAGGGCGTGCTCCGCGTCGATGAACGCCGCGATGCCGCCGGCACGCTGCGCATTGGCGATCGCGTGCAGGGTCAGCGTCGTCTTACCCGACGACTCCGGTCCGTAGATCTCGATGATGCGACCACGCGGGAGGCCGCCGATGCCGAGCGCGACATCGAGGGCGATCGAGCCGGTGGGCACCACCTCGACGGGAGCGCGCTCGTCGCTGCCGAGCCGCATCACCGAACCCTTCCCGAATTGCCGGTCGATCTGGGCGAGGGCCGACTCCAGGGCCTTCTCGCGGTCAACGGGTGATGGCATGACGTGCTCCTCTGTACTCGCGTTCCGTCGCCTGTAGGCTGTCGCGCTCCGCCCCGGTGGGATGGATGCTGCGACAAGGCGTGAGGTGTCGTTCGACGCTGTTCACGTTAGGGAGGGGCTCCGACATCCGTCTTCGCTCCTTCCCGGTGCGTGGAAAACACGCTCTCGACACCTGCTGTGCAGGAGCCTACGCGGATCTCGAACACTTCTTCGATGACACGCCGGAACCGCGGGCCACCGGGGACGCACGCGCCGGCCAGTCAGCGGCGCCGCGGCTCCAGTCGCCCGACGCCGTAGCGGCGCTCAGCGGGGACGTCGAGCTCCTCGCACAGCGCGAGCCACACCTCGCGCGGGTCGACACCGGCTTCGATCGCCTCGGCGGCCGTGCGGCCGCCGACCTTGGACAGGTAGAGATCCGTCACGACGGCGTTCGCGCGCCGCCCGAACTCATCGCTCACCGCACGGTTGAACTCGCTGCGACGCATAGGGAGACAGCAGCGCTGTCAGCGCAGCGACAGCTCGGCGTCGACCGACGCGACGAGGTCGTCGGGGACGACGTCGGGGAAGGTCTGCAGGCCTTCGAGGACCGAGATACGGTCGCCGACCTCGCGCATGATGATCGAGATCGGAACGTCGAGCGCCTCCGCCACCGATGCGAGGATCTCGCTCGAGGCCTCTTTCTGACCGCGCTCCACCTCGCTCAGGTAGCCCAGCGCCACGCTCGCGCGGCTCGCGACCTGCCGGAGGGTACGACCCTTCTGCTGGCGGAAATCACGAAGCACTTCGCCGATCTCTTGACGTACCAGGATCATCAGGGCCCCTCCTCACTTCTGATTCCACCGTCATCCGGGTGCCCCACAGTACAGCACCCGATGATGCCAATCTAATCCCGGGAACTGGGCAATGGGTGGGAATCTCCGAATGTAACCGAGACGAAACACCATCTGTTCCCGCACGCGTCGTCACGGATGACGGATGCCTCCCACCACGGCGAGCGTCAGTTCCAGCACGCTCTGCACCGTCCCGGTGCGGATCTGGTCGCGCGTTCCCGTCAGTTCGAGGGACGACACCGCGGTCTCTTCGGGGGTCACGACGGCGATGTGGACGGTGCCGACGGGCTTGCCCTCCTGCGCGCCGGGGCCCGCGACCCCGGTCGTCGAGATGCCCACATCGGCCCGCAGGGCGCGGCGGACGCCCTGTGCCATCTGCACGGCCACCTCCGCGTCGACCGCGCCGCGAGCGGCCAGCAGATCGGCATCCACTCCCAGCTGGCTCGCCTTGACGTCCGTCGCATACGCGACGATGCCGCCCCGCACGTGCGCGGACGCCCCGGGCACATCGACGAGGGTCGCGATGACGCGTCCGCCCGTCAGCGACTCCGCCGCGGCTATCGACCAGCCTCGTGCATCGAGCGCCCGCAGCACCGCAGCGCCGAGGGGCGAGGCATTCGTCACGCGTCCCTCCGCTTGGCGCGCGCCGCGCGCACCTCGGTCACGATGTAGTCCATGCCGCTCGCGATCGTGAGGATCACCGCGACCGTCATGAGCGCGCCGTTGACCCAGAAGATCCACTCCCCGACGAGCGTCCACAGCGGCAGGAGGGCGAGCGAGAGGGCGAGACCCTGCGCGAGCGTCTTGAGCTTGCCCATCCAGGCCGCGGCGAGCACATGGTCGCTCACCACCATGAACCGGTACACGGTGATGCCGATCTCGCGGATGAGCACGATGATCGTGATCCACCACGGGAGCTCCCCCAGGATCGACAGCCCGATGAACGCGAAGCCGGTGAGCACCTTGTCGGCGATCGGGTCGAGGAGCTTGCCCAGGTCGGTGACGATCTCGTACTTGCGCGCCAGGTAGCCGTCGATCCCGTCGGTCGCGATCGCCACGATGAAGAGTACGGCTGCCCACCACCGGAGGGCGCCGTCCGCTCCCGCATCGGCCAGGAGCATCCACAGGAAGACCGGCGCGCACAGGATGCGCACGATCGTGATCGCGTTGGGCAGCTGCCGGGGGATCGCCATGGCCCCGAGCCTATCGGCGCGTGCCGTCGCGGTGCGGCGGCAGCCGCGCCGTACGGCGGGTCAGTCGCGACCGGTGAGACCCCACGCGTCCTCGGAGCCCTCGTCGCCGTCGACAACGGGGTAGCCGTCGTACTGCGAGCCCACGGCATCCGTCCCATAGCGGTCGTCCGCCGCCGCAGCAGCCGGCGCCGCGGGAGCGGGCGCCTCGTCGGGAACGTCCTCGCCGCGCAGCCGCGCAAGCACCGATGGCAGCTGCTCGACCGTCACCAGCACGTCGCGGGCCTTCGACCCTTCGGAGGGGCCGACGATCTCGCGCGATTCGAGGAGGTCCATCAGGCGCCCGGCCTTCGCGAAGCCGACGCGCAGCTTGCGCTGGAGCATGGACGTCGAGCCGAACTGGCTCGACACGACGAGTTCCGCGGCAGCCAGCAGCAGCTCGAGGTCGTCGCCGATGTCGGCATCGATCTCCTTCTTCTCGGCCACCGCCGCCACATCGGCGCGATACTCCGGCCGCGCCTGGTGCGTGACGTGCTTGACGACCTCCTCGATCTCCTTCTCGCTCACCCACGCGCCCTGCACGCGGAGCGCCTTCGAGGCACCCATCGGCAGGAAGAGACCGTCGCCCTGGCCGATCAGGCGATCGGCGCCGGGCTGGTCGAGGATGACGCGGGAGTCGGTGACGCTCGTCACGGCGAACGCCAGACGCGACGGGACGTTCGCCTTGATGAGGCCCGTGACGACATCGACCGAGGGCCGCTGGGTCGCGAGCACGAGGTGGATGCCCGAGGCCCGCGCGAGCTGCGTGATGCGCACGATCGAGTCCTCGACGTCGCGGGGAGCGACCATCATGAGGTCGGCGAGCTCGTCGACGACCACGAGAAGATACGGATACGGCTTGAGGACGCGCTCGCTTCCCGGCGGAAGCGTGATCTCGCCGGCCATCACGGCCTTGTTGAAGTCGTCGATGTGACGGAAGCCGAACGACGCGAGGTCGTCGTACCGCATGTCCATCTCCTTCACGACCCACTGCAGCGCCTCGGCAGCCTTCTTCGGGTTCGTGATGATGGGTGTGATGAGGTGCGGCACACCCGCGTACGACGTCAGTTCGACGCGCTTGGGGTCGATGAGCACCATGCGCACATCGGCGGGCTTGGCCCGCATCAGCAGACTCGTGATCATCGAGTTGACGAAGCTGGACTTGCCCGAGCCGGTCGAGCCGGCGACCAGTAGGTGGGGCATCTTCGCGAGGTTCGCCACGACGTACCCGCCGCCGACGTCCTTGCCGACGCCGATCGTCATGGGGTGGGTCTGGCTGGTCGCCGTGGGCGAGCGCAGCACGTCGCCGAGCGTCACGATCTCGCGGTCGGTGTTGGGGATCTCGACGCCGATGGCGCTCTTGCCCGGGATGGGCGCGAGGATGCGCACCTCGTTCGAGGCCACCGCGTAGGCGATGTTGTTGGTGAGCGCGGTGATGCGCTCCACCTTGACCCCGGGGCCCAGCTCGATCTCGTACTGCGTCACGGTCGGTCCGCGGGAGAAGCCGGTCACGCGCGCGTCGACGGAGAACTGGTCGAGCACGCTCGTGATCGCCCGCACGGTGTCGTCGTTGGCCTGCGAACGGGCCACGTGTGGCGAGCCGGCGGCGAGCGAGTTGACCGAGGGCAGCCGGTACGGTGCGGAAGGCGAGTCGATCTCCGCGGCCGAGCCGATGCCGTCGAGCCCGGGGAGCGTGCCGTCGTCCTCGATGACCTCGGCGTCGTCGCGAAGGGACGTGCGCGACGAGGTCGCGGCCTTCGCTGCCGACAGCACCGCGGGGTCGATGACCTCCGTGAGCGCGTCGGTCGCCGGCGCCGGAGGCGGGGTGACGGGGGGCGTCATGGCCTGCTCGAACCCGCCCTGTGACGAACCGGCCGGGAGGAGCTCGGTGAGGTCCTGCGAGCCGAGCCCGACCTCCGGGTCCTTCTCGCGCCCGGTCTTGTTGCGGCGCCAGAACGGCAGCGAGGAGTCGCCCTCGTCCTCCGAAGCGGCCGGGGCCGCAGCATCCGCCGTCGCCTTCTCTTCGCGCGGCTCGGCACCGAACATCCAGGCGTACAGCTCGCCCAGGCGGCGCCCGATGCGGTTCGGGGGCGTCTTCGTGATGATCAGGATGCTGAGCACGGCCAGAAGCGACAGCACGATGTACGCGCCGACGTCGGTGAGCACGAGTGCGAGCGGCTCGCCGAGCATCCAGCCGAAGAGCCCGCCCGCCTCGCTTAGGGCGGGGAGCCCCTGGTTCGGCTGAGGGCGGCCGCCGGCGACGTGGCAGAAGCCGGCGATCGTGAGGACGAGCAGGCCGAAGCCGATGCCGACCCGGCCGTTGTCGTGCACCGACGACGGATGCCGGAACATCCAGCCCGCGAGCATGAGCAGCAGCACGGGCAGGACGAACGCCTCGCGGCCGATGAGGCCGCCCACGGTGTACGCGCTGATGGTCTTCGCGACCTCGCTGCCGATGAAGAACCACTCGTTCACCGCGCCGGCGATCGCGAGCAGCACGAGGAGGAACGGGAAGCCGTCGCGGCGCTGGTCCTTCTCGAGCGCCTCGGGACCGAACGCGCGGAAGAGGCCGCCGGTGGCGTGCGCCAGGCCCATCCACGCGCGAACGACGATCGGCGGACGGTCGGGTTCGTTCACGTAGCGCTTGGGTGCGGGTGCCGGCTTGGCGGCCGCGGGCTTGCGCGCAGACGAGGACGCGCCGGAACGCGCGTTCGTCGACGCGCTCGAAGACGCGCGCGACCGGCTGGTCGGGCTTGAGCTCCTGGCCATTCCCCCACGGTAGGCCGACACCGCGACATTTGCCCGCAACCACGCCGCCCTGCGGCCGCAGGCCGGGCGCGTCGCGACGGGCCGGAACGAGGGATGCTTCAGCGCAGGCGTTTGACCATGGTGTCGCGGCCCGATCCGCTCTGGGTGACCGCGAACCCCTCGCTGCGGTAGAGCGTCGACGCGAAATTGTCCCGTTCCACGCTCAGGCTGATGCGCGCGAAGCCCTGCGCCCCCGCATGCTCGCACAGGCGCTGCAGCAGCGCCCGGCCCACGCCGTGGGCACGCCAGATGGGGCGGACGCCGATGATGAGCTCGGGAACCCCGGTTCCGACATAGCCGAATCCCGGATCGTCGCGCGGCAGCATCCGGTACCAGGCGGCGCCCACCGGCTCGCCGTTGGCGTCCTCGGCGATGAAGCCGGCGTCGCCCGGCCGCATCCAGCCGGCCACGTAGCGTCGGTGGTCGGTGCCGCCGATCACCTCGTGACGAGGCTTCGCACCGCCCTGGCGCCAGTTCGCCGCCTCGACGACCATGTCGCCGAGGAACACGCCGTCGGCGGACACGGCGGGGCGGATGCGGAACGAGGAGGCCACGACGCCGATCGTACGGCCCCCGCGTTACGCCTCGATACTCCTCCGATGGCGATCTGGCTACGCTTCGATCACGAGGGGCACGATCATGGGCCGGCGACGCAGCGACTGGTTGACCCAGCGGCCGATCGTGCGCCGCACCACCTGCGACAGCGCGTGCTGGTCGCGGACGCCGGACTTGGCGGCCTCGGCGAGCGCCGCGGCGATCTTCGGCTTGACGTCCTCGAACACGGCGTCGTCCTCGGCGAATCCGCGGGCGTGCACCTCCGGCCCGGAGATGACCTTGCCCGTCGAGGCGTCGACGACGACGATCACCGAGATGAACCCCTCTTCGCCGAGGATCCGGCGGTCCTTGAGGTCGGCATCCGTGATCTCCCCGACGGTCGACCCGTCGACGTAGACGAAGCCGAGGTCGAGCTGGCCGACGACGTGCGCGTCTCCGTTCTTCAGGTCGATGACCGTGCCGTTCTCGGCCAGGATCGTGCGCTCCGCCTCGATGCCGGTGTCCTGGGCGAGACGCGCGTTCGCCATGAGGTGGCGGTATTCGCCGTGCACGGGAAGCACGTTCTTCGGCTTCAGGATGTTGTAGCAGTAGAGCAGCTCGCCGGCCGCGGCGTGGCCCGACACGTGCACCTTGGCGTTGCCCTTGTGCACGACGTTCGCGCCCAGCTTCGTCAGCCCGTCGATCACCCGGTACACGGCGTTCTCATTGCCCGGGATGAGACTCGACGCCAGGATGACGGTGTCGCCCGGACCCGGCTCGATCGCGTGGTCGAGGTTCGCCATGCGGCTGAGCACGGCCATCGGCTCGCCCTGCGAACCCGTCGACATGTAGACGATCTGGTCGTCGGGGAGGTCCCGCGCCTTCTTGTAGTCGATGAGCACGCCCTCGGGCACGTGCAGGTAGCCGAGGTCCTCGGCGATCGTCATGTTGCGAAGCATGCTGCGCCCGAGGAGAGCCACGCGGCGCCCGTGCGCCGCGGCCGCATCCAGCACCTGCTGCACGCGATGGACGTGGCTCGAGAAGCTCGCGACGATGACCCGCCGCGGCGCCTTGCCGATCACCTGGTCGAGCACCGGACCGATCGAGCGCTCGAGGGGCGTGAAGCCCGGAACGTCGGCGTTGGTGGAGTCGACGAGGAAGAGATCGACGCCCTCCTCCCCCAGCCGCGAGAACGCACGCAGGTCGGTCAGCCGGCCGTCGAGCGGGAGCTGGTCCATCTTGAAGTCGCCGGTGGCGAGCACGAGGCCCGCGGGGGTGCGGATCGCGACGGCGAGGGCGTCGGGGATCGAGTGGTTCACCGCGACGAACTCGAGCTCGAACGGGCCGAGGTTCTCCCTCTGCCCCTCCGCGACCGTGAGGCCGTACGGTCTGATGCGATGCTCCTTGAGCTTCGCCTCGGTGAGCGCGAGCGTCAGCCCCGATCCGATGATCGGGATGTCGCTCTTGAGCTTCAGCAGGTACGGCACCGCACCGATGTGGTCCTCGTGGCCGTGCGTCAGCACGACGCCGACGATGTCGTCGAGGCGCTTCTTGAGCGGCTCGAAGTCGGGGAGGATCAGGTCCACACCAGGCTGGTGCTCCTCGGGGAACAGCACGCCGCAGTCGACGACGAGGAGCTTGCCGCCGTACTCGAACACCGTCATGTTGCGGCCGACCTCGCCGAGACCGCCGAGCGGGACGATCCGGAGGGTCCCTGCCGGAAGCTCCGGCGGGTCGTACGGGGTGGTGGGCATTGCGAAGCCTCCTCCGGGCGCTGGCACACCCGTCATCTGCGCGCCGTCGACCGTTCGGCGACGGCGCGATTCGTCATCTCGTGGTGCCCGAGACCTTCGGCAGCGCGCCGCCGGCGGCGGCGTTGCGGTCGGGGCGGAAGTTCGAGAAGTCGGCGCCGGGAACCTCGCTCACCAGAGCGAGCTCGTCCTCGATCTTGGCGGCCTCCCACTCCTCCGGACCGACCAGCGGCAGCCGCACGCGGGGGCTCCCGATGCGGCCGAGGCCGTGGAGGATGTACTTCGCCGACACCGTGCCGGGCACGTGCGTCATCACGGCGCGCACGAGCGGCTCGAGCTGCTGATGCGCGGCGGTCGCGGTCTTCAGATCGCCGGCGTTCACAGCGTCGACGATCACTCGGTACGGCTGGGCCGCGATGTTCGCGGTGACGCCGATGAGGCCGGTGGCCCCGATCGCGAGGTGCGGCAGCACGTTGGCGTCGTCGCCCGAGAAGTACATCAGGTCGGTCTGGTTGAGCACGCGGCTCACCTCGCTGAAGTCGCCCTTGGCGTCCTTGATGGCGAGGATGTTCGGGTGCTTGGCGAGGCGCAGGATCGTCTCGTAGCGGATGGGCACGCCGGTGCGGCCCGGGATGTCGTACAGGATCACCGGCAGATCGGTCGCGTCGGCGACCAGCCGGAAGTGCGTGAGGATGCCGGCCTGCGTGGGCTTGTTGTAGTACGGCGTGACGATCATGATGCCGTCAGCGCCGACCTTCTCGCTCGCCTTGTACAGCTCGATCGCGTGCGCGGTCTCGTTCGAGCCGCCACCCGTGATGATCTTGGCGCGGCCGGCGGCGACATCCTTTCCCACCTCGACGAGGCGGATCTTCTCCGCGTCGGTGAGGGTCGACGTCTCACCCGTGGTGCCGGTGACGACGATGCCGTCGGCGCCCGCGGTGATGACGTCGTCGATGTGCTTCTCGACAGCGGGCCAGTCGACTTCGCCGTCGGCCGTCATAGGGGTGACGAGCGCGACGAGCACCTGTCCGAAGGGGTTGCCCGTATGCGTCATGAATTCAGGGTATCGGCTCGACGGCCTCCCCCCGTTCCCGGGCTGCCTCCCTGTCGGCCCCGCGGGATGTGCCGCACGCGCCACCTGCCGGTGAGCTGACGGCCCGCGTCAGCGCCCCCGCTCGCCGATGCGGGCGGCGACCGAGGGCGGGGCGAAGCGGGCGAGCGTCACCAGCAGCTTGTACCGCAGCGACGGGATCGACACCGGGAGCCCTCGAGCGGCGTCCCGCAGGGACTCGGCCACGACCTCGCGGGCGTCGAGCCACAGGCCGTCGGGGATGCCCTCCTGCCCCGGCGGCAGCCCGAGGCGCTCGTGGAAGTTCGTGTGGGTGTAGCCCGGGCACACCGCCGTCACCGTGACGCCACGCGGGCTGTAGCGGCCGTTCGCCCACCGGCTGAAGCTCACGAGCCACCCCTTGCAGGCACCGTAGGTGGACCGCGGGATGAACGCCGCCACCGACGCGACGTTGATGATGCGGCCGTGGCCGCGGGCGAGCATCGCGCCGAGGGCGGCGTGCGTGAGGCGCATGGGCACCTCGACGTGCAGTTCGAGGTGGCGGACCTCGTCGTCGATGTCGTTGCGCTCGAACGCCAGCGCGAGCCCGAACCCGGCGTTGTTCACCAGGATCTCGATCGGACGGCTCTCATCGGCCACACGCGCCTCGACGCGCTCGCGCTGGCGGCGCTTCAACAGGTCCGCCGCGAGGACCTCGACCTCCACCCCGTAGGCCGACCGCAGCCGGACCGCGAGCTGCTCGAGCGCCTGCCGGTCGCGGGCGACGAGCACGAGATGTGCGCCCTTCGCCGCGAGCTGACGCGCGTACTCCGCGCCGAGACCCGAACTCGCACCGGTGATGAGGGCCGTCTTCGCCATGCGCGCCAGCCTATTGCCGCGTCAGTGCGCGCCGCGCTCCGCCGGTCGCACCAGTCGCAGAAAGCGGTAACGGATGCCGGAACCCGAGGTGTGCCACCCCTCGGCCGGGTCCGTCGCGACGGTGGCCCAGTCCGAGCGGTCGGGCGCGAGGGTGTCTCCCTCGACGGCGACGTCGAGCTCGGTGACCTCGAGGAGGTCGGCGAGGTCGATGGCCTCACGGAACAGCTGCCCACCGCCGATCACCCAGATGCGCTCGGGCGACCCTTCGTCTGCCAGGGCCAGCGCGGCCTCGAGCGATCCGGAACGTTCGGCGCCGGCATCCGTCCAGTCGTCCTGCCGGGTGATCACGATGTTGCGGCGTCCCGGCAGCGGGCGGAAGCGCGCGGGGAACGACTCCCACGTGCGTCGGCCCATCACCACCGGCGCGCCGAGGGTGAGCGCCTTGAAGTGGGCGAGGTCTTCCGGCACGTGCCACGGCATTCCGCCGTCGGCACCGATCACCCGGTCGTGCGCCTCCGCCCAGATCAGGCCGATCGGGGCCGTCATACGGCGACCGCCCCGCGGATCGCGGGGTGGTGCTGGTAGTCCTCGAGCACGAAGTCGTCGTAGCGGTACCCGAAGATCGACTCGGGCGTCCGCGCGATGCGCAGTGTCGGGTACGGATACGGGTGGCGGGTGAGCTGCTCGCGCACCTGCTCGATGTGGTTGTCGTAGATGTGGCAGTCACCGCCTGTCCACACGAAGTCGCCGGGCTCGAGCCCCGCCTGCTGGGCCACCATGAGCGTCAGCAGCGCGTATGACGCGATGTTGAACGGAACGCCGAGGAAGAGATCGGCGCTGCGCTGGTACAGCTGGCACGACAGCTTGCCGTCGGCGACGTAGAACTGGAACATCGCATGGCAGGGCGCGAGCGCCATGTCGGGAATGTCGGCGGGGTTCCACGCCGACACGATGAGCCGACGGGAATCCGGGTTCACGCGGATCTGGTCGAGCACGAGCGCGATCTGGTCGATGTGATCGCCCGACGGGGTCGGCCACGACCGCCACTGCACACCGTAGACGGGGCCGAGCTCGCCGGAGGCGTCCGCCCACTCGTCCCAGATGGTGACGCCGTTCTCCTGCAGCCACGCCACGTTGGACTCACCGCGCAGGAACCACAGCAGCTCGTACGCGATCGACTTGAAGTGCACCCGCTTGGTCGTGATGAGCGGGAAGCCCTGCCCCAGGTCGAACCGGATCTGCCGGCCGAACGCGCTCGTCGTGCCGGTGCCGGTGCGGTCGTCCTTGTGGGTGCCGTGCTCGAGCACGTCGCGCAGAAGGTCTTCGTACGGGGTCGGGATCGGCGTCGTCACGGCTGCCACGATACCCGCGGCCCGCGACATCGGGGCCGTGCCCGCGCCGCCCAAAGCCGACACCGCGGCCCGCCTCGGGTGACATCCATCGTGTCATTTTTCGCCGTTTCGGCCTCCATTCAGGTGAAAGGGGTTAGCCTCATCTGCTGTGAACCTCGTCGGCGCCGTCATCGCCCTCGCCGCGCTCCTCGCGGCGACGGTGGCCCTCGGTGTCTTCCTGAACTGGCGTCAGTCCCGCGCCCGCCGCGATGTCGAGCACGAGGTCATCGAGCCTCACCGCCTCGGCGCCGACGGACTCGGCGAAGTCGCCACCCTCCTGCAGTTCAGCACCGAGCTCTGCTCCCGCTGCCCCGGTGTGCACCGCACCCTGGCGGCCATCGCCGACGACCACGAGGGCGTGCGCCACCTCGATGTCGACCTCACCCACCGCCCCGACATCGCCAAGCACTTCCACGTGCTCCAAACCCCGACCACGCTCGTCCTCGACCGCAACGGCGTGGTGCAGACCCGCTTCGGCGGAGCGCCCGGGCGCGACGTGCTCGAGCTCGAGCTCAACCGCCTGATCGCGGAGGACGCCAGTGTCTGACCGAACGGATGCTGCGCCCCTGCACGGCATCGACCCCCGAGGTCCGCGTTTCGCGGCGGGCATCACCGCGCTGCTCCTCCTCATCGACGTCTTCCTCGGCCTCACCGGGCTGTCGACGGCCCAGGCCGCGGAGGGCTGGGCGATCACGTCGGCGAGCGTCGCCGAGCGGTTCCTCGACCCCGCTTTCCTGCTGCTGCTCGTGACGACCCTCCTGTTCCTGTGGGGCGTCCTCTCACCCCGCACTGCGCCGTGGGGTGTGCTGTTCCGCACGGTCGTCGCACCGCGTCTGACCGCCCCGACCGAGCTCGAGGACCCGCGGCCGCCGCGCTTCGCGCAGGGGGTGGGCCTCTTCGTCTCGGCCCTCGGCCTGGTCCTGCAGCTGCTCGGCGTGCCGTGGGCGCTCACCATCGCCGCCGCCGCGGCGTTCGTCGCGGCGTTCCTCAACGCCGTCTTCGGGCTCTGCCTGGGCTGCCAGCTGTACCTCCTGCTGCAGCGCGCGGGCATCGTGGGCCGCGCACGCCCGGCCTCGGCCTGACGCCGCCTCGGCCGTTCCCAGGCCCGAGGGGCGCAGCATCCGGTGTCAACCCATCGCGGTGCGGCGACCGGACGCCATAGGCTGGCGCGAGACGCCCGGCACGCGGGCGCCCCGCCAGCGAGGAGGCCCACATGACCGTCACGAGCGAAGCAACAACGGTATGGAAGGGCGGTCTGTTCGACGGCTCCGGCGAGACCACCTTCGTGTCTTCCGGCCTCGGGACCTTCCCCGTCAACTGGAAGGCACGCAGCGAGGGCTCGACGTCGGTCACGACGCCGGAGGAGCTCATCGCCGCCGCGCACGCGTCGTGCTTCAGCATGGCCTTCTCGCTCGCTCTCGCGGAGAACGGCACTCCCCCGGAGTCGATCGACACGACCGCCTCGGTCACGTTCAAGCCGGGCACGGGCATCACCGGCAGCCACCTGAACGTCAATGCCGTGGTGCCGGGACTCGAACCCGAGGACTTCGAGCGACTCGCCCAGAGCGCGAAGGCCGGCTGCCCCGTCTCGCAGGCCCTGGCGGGCATCGAGATCACGATCGAGGCCACGCTTGCCTGAAGGCCCTCCGGGCGATGACGGCGGTCGGCGGATCGTCGTCGCCGGCGCGTCCGGCCTCATCGGCCGGGCGCTCGTCGACAGCCTCCGCGCCGACGGCATCGCCGTGACCAGGCTGGTCCGCCGCCCGGCAGAGGTCGCCGACGAGGTCGAATGGCTCACCACGGGCGAGCCCCTGAATCCGGCGGTGCTCGAAGGCGCCCACGCCGTGATCGGACTCAACGGCGCGAGCATCGGGCGATTCCCCTGGACGTCGGGGTACAAGAGCACCCTGCTGTGGTCGCGCATAGCGCCGACGCGTGCGCTCGCCCGCGCGGTACGGGAGCTCGGCACCGGTGCCCCGCACTTCGTGTCGGCGTCGGCCGTCGGCTACTACGGCTCACGCCCGGGGGCCGTGCTCACGGAGAACGCGGCTCGCGGCGAGTCGTTCCTCGCGGACCTGTGCGGCGAGTGGGAGGGTGCGGCCTTCGGCGCGGGAACGGATGCTGCGGTCTCGGTGCTCCGCACGGCGCCGGTCGTGCACCCCGACGGCGTGCTGAAGCCGCTGATGCTTCTGACCAGCCTCGGTCTCTCCGGCCCGATAGGCCGGGGAACGCAGGCGTGGCCGTGGATCTCGCTCGAGGACGAGGTGCGGGCGATCCGCCACGTCATCGACGCCCGCCTCACCGGGCCGGTGAACCTCTCGGGGCCGACCCGCGCCACGGCGAACGACCTCGGGTTCGCCCTCGCGGTGCGGATGAACCGGCCGTTCCTGCTGCGCGCGCCGGTGTGGGGCATGAAGCTCGTGCTCGGTGCGGACGCCACCGAGGCGATCCTCACCGCCGACGCCCACGTCGCACCCGAGGCTCTCGAGAAGTCGGGTTTCGTGTTCTCGAACCCGACGGTCGAGGACGCGGTCGCGGCGGCCGTGCCTGCAGCAGCCTGATCCTGCGCGGGTTCAGGCGAGGCGGTCGGTCTTCTCGAGGCGGATGGCCGCCCGCACGGCTTCCCGCGCGCGCCGCCGGTCCCCGGCGGCGTCATAGGCGAGTCCGAGCCGGTACCACGCTCGCCAGTCGTCGGGGTGCGCCTCGACCTCGGCGCGGTACGCGGGGAAGACGGCGTCGCCATCCTCGCGCAGCACACGCCCGCTCGGACGCACTGCGACCTCGTCCTGCGTGAGCGCACCCTCCGCCTCGAGCCGGGTGCCGAGCTGCTGCGCGCGCACCCCGAACCACAGCTCACGCCCGAGCGCCCACGCGGCGATGAGCGGGAGCACGACGAGAGCGGCGCCCATCGCGACGCCGACGGGGTCACCGCTGACCAGCAGAAGCCACGCGCGCTGCCCGACGAGCACGATGTACAGCGCGAGCAGCGCCGCCATGACGGCGACGCCGATTCGGGCGCTCATGCGCCGGTCGCGCGGGCGACCTGGCCGGGCACTCCGCCCTCGTCGACGGGTCGGCCGTCGGGCTCGGCGGCACGGCGGCCGACGCCGATGTCGATCAGGCTGTCGAGGCCGACGACGACACCCGAGGCGTCGCGTGCAGCAGCGAGGGCGAGACGGATGCCGGGACCGTAGGCCTGCGCGGGCTCGACGGTGTCGTGCACGATCGTGAGCGACTCCCCCGCCCCCGAGAGGATCGTCTCCTGGCGGGCGACGACGCCCGGGCGGCGGAGCGAGTGGATCGGCACGCTCGCGACCTGCTGACCTCGGGCACGCTGGTCGACGTGGGGCGACTCGACCGGGCCGACTCCGTCGCGCGCAGCGGCGATGAGCTCGGCCGTGCGCACTGCCGTGCCGCTCGGCGAATCGATCTTGGTCTCACGATGCGCCTCGACGATCTCGATCGACGGGAAGAACGGCGCCGCCGCGGCGGCGAGAGCAGAGCCCAGCACCGAGCCCAGTGAGAAGTTGGGGATGAAGACCGCCCCCGTGCCGGCGGCGTCGACGAGCGGGCGAACCAGCGCGATCCGCTCGGCCGACCACCCGGAGGTGCCGACGAGCACGTTGATGCCGCGCTCGATCGCGGCGCGGACGACGTCGATCGAGACCGCGGGCGTCGACGCGTCGACCACCAGGTCGGCGCCTTCGAGCTCCGACAGCTCCGAACGGGACGACAGCACCGCGCTGACCTCGAAACCGGGTTCTGCCTCGACCACGTCGCGGATGATCGCGCCGAGCTTTCCGGTGCCGCCGACGATGGCCACGCGTGTCGTCATGCCTCCATCCTAGGCGGCGGCCCCGCGACCGGCCGGGCCGGCGGGACCGTGGCGGGCGCCTAGGCTGGAGGCGTGGTGACCCTCCGCCCCTCCCCCGTCGACGCGCCCGACGCCCACGCCCTCCTCGCCGAGTACTTCCGGACCCGCACCGAAGGTTTCGCCGAACAGGGCGTCGCGTACCGCACGACCTTCCCCGACCCGGCGGCCTTCGTGCCGCCCGCCGGCGTCTTCGTCGTGCTCGACGACGACGAGGGCGTCGCACAGGGTTGCGGCGGCATCCGGCTCGTCCCCGAGGGTCCGCTCGGCACGCGGTACGAGCTGAAGCACCTGTACCTGAGGCCGGTCACCCGCGGACGCGGTTGGGGGCGGCTGCTCGTCGAGGACCTCATGGAGCGCGCGCGCGGATTCGGCGCCGCCGAGCTCGTCCTGGACACGCATCACTCGCTCGAAGCCGCAGGCGCGCTCTACGCCCGCACCGGGTTCGTCGCAATCGAGCCCTACAACGACAACCCGAACGCGTCCCGATGGTTCGGGAAACCACTCTGAGCGCCGGTCAGACGGGGTAGACCTCAGGAAGGCCGGTCCGCAGCTCGACGGGCAGATGGGCGAGGTCGTTGTGCGACAGCAGGGTCCACGGGCGGCCCTGCTTCTGCGCGATCACCGTCAGTCCGCAGTGCGCCTGGTTGAGCGTCATCCAGCGCCAGTCGGGGGCCTGCAGCACCTCGCGCACGAACCACGCGATGACGAAGTTGTGCGTGATCAGGAGTTCGTGCACCTCACCGCGCTTGCGCGCCAGGAACTCGCTCACGGCATCCGACATCTGCGCACGCCCTGCCTCGATCTCGGCCTCGGTGACCGAGCCGAAGAACGGCTCGAAGGCGGCGGGCGTCTCGTCGGTCATGCCGGTCGGCACGCAGTCGAACAGCAGCGCCGACGGTTCCGGCGTGAGCGAGGGCATCCGCTCGGCGACCGCGCGAGCGGTCTGGCTGGCCCGCTCGAGAGGCGAGTGCCACAGCGCGTCGAAGGGCACGCCCGAGAGCCGGTCGGCGAGCAGCGCGGCCTGGCGGCGTCCGCGCGGCGACAGGGGTCCGTCGACGAGTCCGTGCTCGGCATCCTGATGTTCGCCATGCCGCACGAGGTAGATGTAGTGCGTCACGCAGTTCACTCCGTCGGGGATCGCGTGCCTGGGGAAGGCACTTCCTCCACCCTACGACACGTCGTCGCAGCGATTCACTGCCTGTGGACGGCGAGTCCCATACGGGCGGTGACTACACCGAGGCGCGCGCGATATCGGACAGCTGCCCGCGGCTGAGGCGGACGCCGACGCCCTGGACGAGCTCCTCGACGTGCTGCGGCGCGTACGCGTTCACGATAGGCGCGGTGACGAGCTTCTGCGACAGGAGCCACGCGACGGCGACCGCCGCATCAGGCACGCCGAGCTCGGCGCCGACGGCGTCGAGCGCGCGCAGCGTGCGGCTCCCCCGCCGGTTGAGGTTCGCCGCGAGCTGCGCTCCGCGCACCGAGAGGGCCCCGCGGATCTTCGAGCGCTGCCTGCCCGCGAGGAAACCGTGCTCCAGCGCGTGGGACGGCGTCACGGCCATGCCCTGCGCCCCTGCGACGAGGCGCAGATCGGCGTCGAACTCGTGACGGCGCAGGACGTTGAAGGGAACGTCGAGCACCGTGATGCGGGGGTAGCCCGCCGACGCGAAGATGCGCGCCTCGACCAGCTGCGCGGCGCTGTAGCCGATGGCACCGAGCGAGCGCACCTTGCCGGTCTCGACGAGCCATTCCGCGGTCGCGAGTGTGTCCTCGAGCGATGAAGCGCGGTCTGTCGTCGCATCGAGGTAGAGCACGTCGATGCGGTCGGTGCGCAGGCGGTTCAGCGAGGCCTCGACAGCCCGCACGAGGTTGACCGGGCCCAGACCGGGGTTGTCGGCATGGCCGCCGACACGGACGGCGAGCACGATGTCGTCGCGGAGACCGCGCGAATGCAGCCACTGGCCGATGATGTGCTCGCTGCGACCGCTCGAATAGCTGTCGGCGGTGTGCACCGCGTTGCCGCCCAGTTCGGCATAGGTGTCGAGGATCGCGTGGCTCGACTCGAGGTCGACGTTCCACCCGAACTCCGCGGCGCCGAGGATCAGCGGGAAGATGTGCGAGCCGCTCTCGCCGAGTGCGACGCGCAGGTTGCTGCCGATGGAGGGGCCCTGCACCGGGATCGGGGCGGAGGGGTGCGGGCCGCGCAGGACGCCGCCGGACGCGGGTGCGGAATCCGGACTCGACGATGGGAGCGTCGAGTCAACGCCGAAGTAAGCCATGTGCCACCCCCTCACGAATCCCCTGGGGAATGTCGTGATCACTGTGCGCGCCCCCCGGCGCTTACACACAGGGTAGGCCAGTCCGGACACGGAGCCGTTCACTGAGGCGATCTAAGGACGAACATTACATAACGCTTTGGTCACGGAGCACTGTTCCCTCAGGCGTCTGTCCCCCGAACGGCGGACGGCGCGGGCGGTGCGCCTACCGGACGACCGACGACGGATGCCCGCCCCCTCGCGGGGACGGGCATCCGAGATCATCGACCGGACGAGCCGGACGGCGACGGTGACGTTCAGCCTTCCGCGGGACCCTCGGGACCCTCGCTGGCCGCGGCGCGACCCTCCTGGTCGGCGGCCTCCTCGAGCACGGGCTCGAGGGAGAGCTTGCCGCGGTCGTCGATCTTCGTGATCTTGACGAGCAGCTTCTGGCCGACCGAGAGCACGTCCTCGACGTTCTCCACGCGCTTGCCGCCGGCGAGCTTGCGGACCTCGCTGACGTGCAGCAGGCCGTCCTTGCCGGGCAGGAGCGAGATGAACGCGCCGAACGTCGCGATCTTGACGACCGTTCCGAGGAACTGCTCGCCGACCTCCGGGTTGGTGGGATTGGCGATCGCGTTGACCTGGGCGCGTGCGGCCTCGGCCGAGGGGCCGTCGGTCGCGCCGATGTAGACGGTGCCGTCCTCCTCGATGGAGATCTGCGCGCCGGTCTCGTCCTGGATGGCGTTGATCGTCTTGCCCTTCGGGCCGATCAGCTCGCCGATCTTGTCGACCGGGATCTGCACGCTGATCACGCGCGGGGCGGTCGGCGCCATCTCGTCCGGGCCGTCGATCGCAGCGTTGAGCACGTTGAGGATCGTGAGGCGTGCGTCCTTGGCCTGCGTCAGCGCGGCGGCGAGGACCGACGACGGGATGCCGTCGAGCTTCGTGTCGAGCTGGATGGCGGTGACGAACTCGCTCGTTCCGGCGACCTTGAAGTCCATGTCGCCGAGGGCGTCCTCGGCGCCGAGGATGTCGGTCAGCGCGGCGTAGCGCGTCTGGCCGTCGACCTCGTCCGACACGAGACCCATCGCGATGCCGGCGACGGGGGCGCGCAGCGGCACACCCGCGTTCAGCAGCGACAGCGTCGAGGCGCAGACCGAGCCCATCGACGTCGAGCCGTTGGACCCGAGCGCCTCGGACACCTGGCGGATGGCGTACGGGAACTCCTCGCGGCTCGGCAGCACCGGCACGAGCGCGCGCTCGGCCAGGAAGCCGTGCCCGATCTCGCGACGCTTCGGGCTGCCCACGCGGCCGGTCTCACCGGTCGAGTAGGGCGGGAAGTTGTAGTGGTGCATGTAGCGCTTGCTCGTGACCGGCGACAGCGAGTCGATCTGCTGCTCCATCTTGAGCATGTTCAGCGTGGTGACACCCAGGATCTGGGTCTCGCCGCGCTGGAAGATCGCCGAGCCGTGGACGCGCGGGATGACCTGCACCTCGGCGTCGAGCGGGCGGATGTCGGCCAGGCCACGTCCGTCGATGCGGACGCCCTCGGCGAGGATGCGGCCGCGCACGATCTTCTTCGTGACGGACTTGTAGGCGGCGCTGAACTCGAGCGTCGCGACCGAGGGGAGCTCGCCCGCCTCGACAGCCGCGAGCAGCTCGGCCTTGACGGCCTCCTTGATCGCGTCGTCGGCGTTCTGACGCTCCTGCTTGTCGGCGATCTGGTACACCGGCACGAGCTGGTCGTACGCGCGGCCGGCCACGAAGTCGTAGACCTCCTGGCTGTACTGCGGGAAGACCGGGTAGGGCTGGATCTCTTTCGCGGCGGCGTTCGCCACGACGTTCTGCGCGGCGACGAGCTCCTTGATGAACGGCTTCGAGGCCTCCAGCCCCGCTGCGACGATCTCTTCGCTGGGCTTGGTGGCGCCGGCCTTGATGAGGTTCCAGCTGTGCTCGGTGGCCTCGGCCTCGACCATCATGATCGCGACGTCGCCGTCGGGCAGGACACGACCGGCGACGATGAGGTCGAACACGGCCTCCTCGAGCTGCGTCACCGTCGGGAACGCGATCCACTGGTCTGCGTGCTCGCCGTGACCCGGGATGAGCGCGAGGCGCACACCGGCGATCGGGCCCGAGAACGGCAGTCCGGAGATCTGCGTCGACAGCGAGGCCGCGTTGATCGCGAGCGCGTCGTAGAACTCGCCCGGCGCGATCGAGAGCACCGTGACGACGATCTGCACCTCGTTGCGCAGGCCGTCGACGAACGACGGGCGCAGCGGACGGTCGATGAGACGGCACACGAGGATCGCCTCGGTCGAGGGACGGCCCTCGCGACGGAAGAACGAACCGGGGATCTTGCCCGCCGCGTACGAACGCTCTTCGACGTCGACGGTCAGCGGGAAGAAGTCGAAGCCCTCACGAGGCGACTTGCCGGCGCTGGTCGCCGACAGGAGCATCGTCTCCTCGTCGAGGTACGCGGCGACGGCACCCTGTGCCTGCTGCGCGAGTCGTCCGGTCTCGAACCGGACGGTACGGGTGCCGAAGCGGCCGTTGTCGAGAACGGCCTCAGCGGCGGTGATTTCAGGACCTTCCAAGAGGTCTCTCCTTCTTTGTTTAGGCTCGCACGCGCGTTTCGCGCACGAGCTTGTGCGAAGGAGCAGGAACACGCAGATCTCGGCGCGCGGGAGTGCCGCGGGGTTCGCCAGCGCTGGTCACCAGTAGAAGACCACCCGACGTCGGCCGGCGGGGAATCCACCACAGGGGACCAGCTTCCTGCCGGCCTGCTCCACAGTGCCCATATGAAGCACAGTGCTCACATGTGGAATTGGGCGGTTGCCACACGGCAACCTTCCCAAGCCTATCAGCAGGGCGCCCGATGACCCCCACCCTGGCGGGCGTCGTATGCCGCGCCTAGGGTGGGGGTCATGAGCACCGACGAGAAGCCGGCGTCTGCGGCATCCGATGAGATGAAGCGAAAGTTCAAGGAAGCACTCGACAAGAAGAACGCGAACCACCGCCAGGGCGAGTCCCACATGGACGCCGACTCGGCGATCCACGGCACGCACGGGGCCGTCACGAAGCGCGAGTTCCGTCGCAAGAGCGGATAGGAGCAAGGTCATGGTCTTCGACCCGACGTTCCACGAGATCTCGAATCAGGCCGACGAGCTGCCCGACCTCGACGGCTCGGACGAGGCTCCTCCTCTGGAGGACGACGAGGCGAACGAACTCCCGCCGTACGGCGAGGAATGATCGTGAGGCGGCCATGAGCGACTTCCGGGAGCGCATCCCCGACGACGAACGAGACGTGCCCGTCGACGACGGGGTGGAGTTCGAGCTGCCGCCACCGACCATCGACCCGCTCGAGGCGGTCGAGGAGGACGTCGACGACCTGGAGCTGGAGGAGCGAGAGGCGGCGATCGAGGCAGGAGAGATCGGCCCCGAAGACTGAACGGGCGGGCGCGGGCTCGACACCCGCGCCCGCCCGCTTTCGCGCTCAGCGTGAGAGCAGCTCGTCGCGCTCGCGAGCGCGACGCTCCTTGGCCTCCGCCTCGGTGATCGCGGCCTCCTCGAGACCCTGCACGCCGACCGCGTCCGCGGCGGGCGACATCCCGTCGTGGCCGTCGCCCGACAGCGTCGTCTCGTCGAACGGCAGCTCCCCCGCCAGGACGCGGCGGGCGCGGGCCGCGTCGAACTCCTTGGTCCAGGTGCCGATCAGCACCGTCGCGACAGCGTTGCCGGTGAAGTTCGTGAGGGCGCGGCCCTCCGACATGAACCGGTCGATGCCGACGATGACGCCGACGCCGTTGACGAGGTCGGGGCGGTACGCCTGCAGACCGCCCGCGAGAGTCGCGAGGCCGGCGCCCGTGACACCCGCAGCTCCCTTGGACGCGATGATCATGAAGACGAGCAGGCCGATCTGCTGGCCGATCGACATCGGGGCCCCCATGCCGCTCGCGATGAACAGTGACGCCATCGTGAGGTAGATCGCGGTCCCGTCGAGGTTGAACGAGTAGCCGGTCGGCACGGTGATGCCGACCACCGGCTTCGACACCCCGAGGTGCTCCATCTTCGCGATGAGGCGCGGAAGGGCCGACTCGGAGGACGACGTGCCGACGATCAGCAGGTACTCGCGAGCGAGGTACTTGATGAGGCTGAAGATGTTCACGCGCGTCACGACGTACAGCAGCGTGCCGAGGACGCCGACGATGAACACCACGCACGTGATGTAGAACGCGATCATCAGCGTGCCGAGCGCCCAGATCGCGGCGATGCCGGTGTTGCCGACGACCGCGGCGATCGCGCCGAACGCGCCGATCGGCGCGAGCCACAGGATCATGCCCAGGATGCGGAACACCAGCGCCTGCAGATGCTTGACCGCGTTCATGATCGGCGCGCCCTTGTCGCCCATCTGCTGCAGCGCGAAGCCGACGAGCAGCGCGATGAAGAGCACCTGCAGCACGCTCTCGCCGGTGAAGGCGGAGAAGAACGTCGTCGGGATGATGCCCAGGATGAACTCCTGCGTGGTCTTGGCCTCGGCGGTGGACTCGTAGGTGGCGTTCGCCATGTTGAGACCCTCGCCCGGGTGCAGCAGGTTGCCGACCACTAGGCCGATGGCGAGCGCGAACGTCGACATGACCATGAAGTACAGCAGTGCGAGGCCGCCGATCTTGCCGACCGTCGCCGCCTTCGCGATGGAGCCCACGCCCACCACGATCGTGCAGAAGATGATCGGCGCGATCATCATCTTGATGAGGGCGACGAAGCCCTCGCCGAGCGGTTTGAGGGCGACGCCGACGTCGGGCCAGACCAGGCCGACGATCGCCCCGAGGACGACCGCGGCGATGACCGAGAGGTAGAGCCAGGTGTGCTTGTCCCACGCCTGCTTGCCGCGCCTCCAGTTGAAGCCGGGGAGCGTGAAGGACGTGGTGCGGGTCGAGAGAGCCATCATTGCCTCCTGCGGGATGAAGCGGCGGTGTTCCGCGTGCCGCTCGAGTGTGCGGCGTGTCAGACAGCGTGCGCGCCGACCGCGCCGAGGGCGATTTACGGTCGTATTGGTCCCGTCTCAGGGCTCCCTCGCACCGCCCTCCACGGGCGAGGATGGAGGCGGCGGCATCGATGAGGAGAGCCATGTCGGCGAGGACGAAGCAGGGCAGCGCGGCATCGCGCGTGTTCGTCGCCGTCGCGCTCACCGCCGCCGTGATCGTCACAGCCCTCGCCGCCGTGCTCGTCGTCGACGCGGAGCGCTCCGAACGGAGCGAGGCGGAGGAGGTGACGCGCGCCGTCGCGGCGTCGCTGGCATCCCTGCCCGAGGTCGCGGAGTCCCTGAGGGCGCCGGAGCCTTCCGAGACCCTGCAGCCTCTCGCCGCCGAGGTGATGACGCGAACGGGGCTGGACTTCATCACGATCATGACGCCCGACGGCATCCGCGTCAGCCACCGCGACCCGGCCGAGGTCGGCCGCCACTACCTGGGCACGATCCCGAGCACGCCGCGCGTCTTCACCGAGGAGTTCACCGGCACCCTGGGGCCCTCGGTGCGAACGATCGTGCCGGTCACCGTCGACGGCGAACTGGTCGGCTGGGTCTCTGTCGGCGTCACCATAGGCAGCATCTGGTCGAAGATCCTTCCTCGCCTGCCCTTCGTCGTGTCCATCGCACTCGCGCTGCTGGCGGCGGGCCTCGTCGGCGCATGGCTCGCACGCCGCACGACGCGGCGCGTCGCGGGCGACCTTCCCGCCGGGACGATCCGCGACGCCGTCGCGTCGTACGAGTCGGTCCGCACGCTCGGGGAGGCGCTGCGGGCGCAGACGCACGAGCACGGCAACCGCATGCACACCGCTGTGTCGCTGCTCGAACTCGGCCGCACCGGGGAGGCGATCGAGATCTTGACCGAGACGTCGCGGCAGTCTCAGGAGCTCGTCGATCAGGTCGCCGCACGCCGCGGCGGCGACCCGACGGTGGGCGCGCTGCTGCTGGGCAAGGCCGCGCAGGCGCGCGAGCGCGGCATCGAGTGGTCGGCAGAGATCGACCCGCACGCGCCCCGCAGCGTACTGACGGCCGTCGACGCGGTGTCCGTCGTCGGCAACCTCATCGACAACGCGATGGATGCTGCGGCCGCCGCAGACGCGCCGCGCTGGGTGCGCGTGGCGTTCAGGTCGACGGCCTCCTCCCCCGCAGGGCTGCAGGTGGAGGTGTCGGACAGCGGCGCCGGAGTGCCGGAGCCGCTGCGCGAGCGCATCTACGAGCACGGGTTCTCCACGAAGCCCGGCGGAGCCCAGGGGCGAGGTGTCGGCCTCGCGCTGGTGCGCTCCATCGTGACGAGCGCAGGCGGCGAGATCGAGCTGCGCGACGACCCCACCACCTTCGTGGTGACCCTGCCGGCGAGTGTGCCATGATCCGGGTGCTCCTCGTCGATGACGACGCGCTCACCCTGGAACTGCACCGCGACTATCTCGCGCGCCTGTACGGCTTCGAAGCGGTCGGCGAGTGCACGGGCGCACGTGCGGCGATCGACGCCGTCCTGCAGCTCGGCGACGAGGTCGACCTGGTGCTGCTGGACGTCACGATGCCGGACGGCACCGGCCTCGATGTGCTGAGGCACGTGCGGGCGCGAGGGGCAACGGTGGACGTCATCGCGATCACCGGAGTCCGGGACGCCGACGTCGTCCGCCAGATGGTGTCGCTGGGCGTCGCACAGTACCTCGTGAAGCCGTTCACCTTCGCGGTCTTCCGCGAGCGCCTGGAGCAGTACCTCGAGTTCCGGCGGCGCGCGGCCCAGGCGGCAGGCGCGCCCACACAGGCCGAGATCGATGCGCTCCTCGGAGCCCTCCGGCCGGCGACGCCCGTCGCGCTGCCGAAGGGGCTCTCGGCTGACACGCTCGCGCGGATCAGCGACGAGGTGCGCGAGCACGGCCCGGTCTCGGCCGCCGAGGCAGCAGAGCGGCTGGGGATGTCGCGGGTGGCCGCCCGCCGCTACCTCGAGCACCTCGTGACCGAGGGCCGCGCTCACCGCGCCGCCCGGTATGGCACGCGCGGCCGGCCCGAGTCGGAGTACGCGTGGGCGCAGCATCCGTCCGTCCCGTAAGTGAGCAGAGACCGGACATCGCTCTCTCACGCGATGTGAGGGATGACGGCGGCGCCCGATCGGTATAGCTTCGGCACCGAAGGGACCGACCGGGGGCGGTGGACCGTCATCGCAGACTCCGACGCGCAGCGGCGCGGCCGGTCCGCCCAGCGATGGAGGATGAATGTACCAGGACGAGGCGCTTCAGCCGACCTTCACCCGAGCCGGCGAGGCGACGACCGCGAGGTACAACGTCATCCCCGACGCCGAGATGCTGCCCGAGACCGCATACCGCGTGATCCGGGACCAGACGATGCTCGACGGCAACGCGCGGCTGAATCTCGCGACATTCGTCGGGACGTGGATGGACGACTACGCCAGCCGGCTCGCCGTGGAGTCCGCCGACAAGAACATGATCGACAAGGACGAGTATCCGGCCACGGCCGCCATCGAGGAGTGCTGCTGGCGCATCCTCGGCGACCTGTGGAACGTGCCCGACGACGACGATGTGATCGGCACCTCGACCATCGGCTCGTCGGAGGCGTGCATGCTCGGCGGCCTCGCGCTGAAGCGTCGCTGGCAGCACGCGCGTCGCGCCGCCGGGAAGTCGACCGAGAAGCCGAACCTCATCATGAGCTCGGCGGTGCAGGTGTGCTGGGAGAAGTTCTGCAACTACTTCGACGTCGAGATGCGACTGATCCCCGTAACGGCGGAGCACCCGCTCATGGACGGCACCGGGCTCGAGGACTACGTCGACGAGAACACCATCGGCGTGGTGGCGATCGTGGGCGTCACGTACACCGGCGCCTACGAGCCGGTGAAGGCCATCGCCGCGAAGCTCGACGAGATCCAGGCCAAGACGGGTCTCGACATCCCGATGCATGTGGACGGCGCCTCGGGAGCGATGGTCGCGCCGTTCCTGCAGCCCGACCTCGAATGGGACTTCCGGGTGGAGCGCGTGCAGTCCATCAACACCTCGGGTCACAAGTACGGACTCGTATATCCGGGCGTGGGCTGGGTGGTGTGGCGCAACGCTGCGGCGCTGCCGGACGACCTCGTCTTCAAGGTGAGCTACCTGGGCGGATCGATGCCGACCTTCGCGCTCAACTTCTCGCGGCCGGGCACCCAGGTGCTGCTGCAGTACTACCGGTTCCTGCGCCTGGGCCGCGCCGGCTACACGGCGATCCAGCAGGCCTCGCAGGACGTCGCCGTGTACCTCTCGTCGGCGGTCGCCGAGCTCGACGCGTTCGAGCTGCTGAGCGACGGCACCGACATCCCCGTGTTCGCCTGGCGGCTCACCCCGGGCCACACCGACAAGTGGACGCTGTATCACCTGTCGGAGCGGCTGCGGATCAAGGGCTGGCTCGTTCCCGCGTATCCGCTCTCGGGCGAGCTGTCGGATCAGACGGTGATGCGCATCGTGTGCCGCAACGGACTGAGCCGCGACCTCGCCGAGGACCTGATGAACGACATCCGCAGCGAGACCGAATTCCTCGACTCGCTCGACAGCCCCATGCCGCACCCCGGCATCGGTGCCGCCTTCCACCATTGAGTGCCCGGCGACCGCTCGACCCGACCGCGCGGCGGATCCGGCGACTCCGACGGGAGTCCTGGGGCTTCGCGGTCGGATCGGCGCTGTTCTTCATCGGCGTGGTCCCGGCGTACGCCGCGTGGGCGGGGCCGGTCGGCGCGAACGCGACGTTCTTCGCCGGGTCGATCTTCTTCACGACCGCGGGGCTCATCCAGCTGCTGCTCAGCGGTCGCCGCACGCCCGACGCCCGCATGAACCCGGCGGATCGCGCGGACTGGTGGGCGGCGGCGATCCAATTCGCCGGAACGCTCCTCTTCAACGTCTCCACCGCCGCCGCCCTGATCGCCGCGATCACCGATCCGAGCTACGTCGGCGCGGGCTGGCGGCCCGACGCGTGGGGCTCGGCCGCGTTCCTCGTCTCCAGCGTGCTGGCGGTGGTCGCGACCAAGGACCGGGGAACACTGTGGGACCGCGACGCCCGCACGTGGCATGGCACCGGTCTCAACCTCCTGGGGTCGATCGCCTTCGGCGTCTCGGCGGTCGCGGCGTTCGTCGTGCCCTCGACCGGCGAGCTGCTGAGCCCGCTGTGGGCGGATCTCGGCACCGGTATCGGCGCGCTCTGCTTCTTCGCGGCCGCCCTCCTGGCACGCCGCACCATCGGCGACGCGGACTGAAAGGACGCTCAGCCGGCGTGCGCACGGGCGGGCACGTCGCCCGGACCGCCGATGAGCACGTAGTCGGCGTGCTTGGCGACGAGCCCGTCGCCGGCCGTGCGGCCGTGCAGGCGCCGCCACACCCAGGGCAGGGCATCGCGGCGGAGCCACGTGCCCGGCAGCACCGGATCGTCGTCGGCGTGCAGGCTGGCGTCGAGCTCGCCGAGCGCCTCGGCATCGGGCACGCCGAGCGCCTCAGCCGCGCGGTAAGCGAGGTACCGGTGACCGCGGGGGCGCAGGTGCACCTTGTCGTCGGCCCAGAGATCGAGGTCGCCGATCGCCGGGAGGCCGCCCTCGTCGAGGAACGCGTCGGTGTCGAGCAGCACCGCACCCGTGGCCGCCGCGATGCGCCGCAGCTCCGACGAGAACACCGCGAACCGGCGCGCGAACAGCCGCGCCGGACGGCGCCGCGGGAGGAACGGCGTGACGAGGAGCACGTCGATGCCGGCGCCGCGCAGCTCGCGCACGGCCCGCTCGAGGTCGCCGGCGACGGCGACCGGGTCGACACTGCGCGAGACGAGGTCGTTGGCCCCGATGAGCATCGACACCAGCTGCGGCCGGAGGGCCAGGGCCTCGGGCACCTGCTCGCTCACCACGTGACGCACCCTGCGGCTGCGCACCGCGAGGTTCGCGTAGCGGAACGGCTCGCCGGAGCCCCCGGCGTGGGCGAGCAGCTGCGCGAGGCGATCCGCCCAGCCGCGGTACTGCCCGACCGGCATGCGCGAGGCGTCGCACAGCCCCTCGGTGATGGAGTCGCCGAGTGCGACGAACCGCGACCACGAGCGGCGCGGCGCAGGCGTCAGCACCTCCGGCCGGGTCGCCGCGCGCTGTGGCTGCGCGTCGTCGATGGGGCGCAGCATCCGCGCCTCGTCGTAGTGCTCCACCAGGCGACGGCAGACGGCGCTCCAGGTGCGCTCCCGCACCGATTCGTGGGCCGCCGCCGCGAAGGCTCGGCGCTTGCCGGCGTCGCCGGCGAGGTCGGCGACGCGCGCACGCAGGTCTCCGAGGTCGCCGGGGCGGTAGAGCCAGCCGTCGACGCTGGAGCGCACCAGGTCGACGGGGCCGCCGACGCCGGTCGCCACGACGGGCACGCCGCTCGCCAGCGCCTCCTGGATCGTCTGACCGAACGTCTCGCTCTCGCCGGGATGCACGAACACGTCGAAGCTCGCGAGCGCCTCGGCGAGGGCGGGGCCGGTGAGGTGGCCCGTGAACACGGCGCCGGGCAGCACGCGCTCGAGCGCCGCTCGCGCCGGTCCGTCGCCGACGATCACGAGGCGGGTGCCGGAGAGCCCGGCGAGCGCGGCGAGATCCTCGACCTGCTTCTCGGGTGCGAGGCGGCCGACATAGCCGACGATCGTCTGGTCCGGCGCGATCCGGGCACGCCAGTCGTCGTTGCGACGCTCGGGGCCGAATCGCTCGACGTCGACGCCCCGTCCCCATCGGCGCAGGCGGTCCACGCCCAGGTCCTCGAGCTGGCGCAGCGACGCCGTCGAGGGTGCGAGGGTGAGGGTCGCCCGCCGGTGCAGGCGCTTGACGTGCCGGCCGACGAGCGCCGCGGCCTGGGGCATCCCATACTTCTCCGCGTAGGCGACGACGTCGGTCTGGTACACCGCGACGGTCGGCACGCGCAGTGCGTCGGCCGCCGCGAGCCCCTGCCACCCGAGCACGAACGGGGATGCCAGATGCACGACATCCGGCCGGAACCCACGGAGGATCGCGGTCAGCCGCGCCGCGCGCGCGAACACGACGCGCACCTCGGGATACGACGGCAGCGGCGCCGAGCGCAGCAGCTCGGTGCGGGCGCCGTGGAGATCGGCGGTGATCTCGCCGGCGCGGGGTGCGATGACGAGGGTCTCGTGTCCCTGCGCGGCCAGGTGACGCAGGACGTGGAGCACCGACCCCGTCACCCCGTTCATGTGGGGCAGGAACGATTCGGCGAGCAGTGCGACTCTCACGCCTCCAGGGTGACGTGACAGACGAGCACGGATGCCGCGAACCGGCCTCCGTGCGCAAGAGTTCACCGGATGCACCGCGGCGGGTCACCGGACGTGCCCCGTTCGGTCGCCGTTCACCGCGGGCGGCTACCAAGGAGACATGGTCGAGAACCTGCTGACCACGGTCGCGTCGAGCGCATGGGCGCTGCCGCTGCTGTTCGTGCTCGTGCTGGGCGACGCCTTCCTCGTGGTGGTCCCAGGCGAGGCGGCCGTCACCGCGCTGGGTGCGCTGGCCGTCTCGCAGGGCGAGCCGGCGCTCGCGGCGATCGTGCTCGTCGCCGCGGCTGCCGCGCTCATGGGCGATGCGGCATGCTATGTCGTCGGGCGGACCATCGGCCTCGAGCGGTGGCGGTGGATGCGCACGTCACGCGCACAGGCCGCCGTCGCGTGGGCGCGGGTGCGCCTGGAGCGCCGGTCGGCCGTCGTGCTGTTCACCGCGCGGTTCATCCCGTTCGCGCGGCTCGCGATCAATCTGACGGCGGGTGCGACGCGCCTGACGGCGCCGCGATACCTCGCGGTGGCGGGACTCGCCGCACTCGCGTGGGCGACATACCAGGCCCTGGTGGGAGCCGTCGTCGCTGCGGTGGTCCCCGGCGGCCCGGTCGTCGCCGTCGCCGTATCTGTGGCCTTCGCGGTCGGCCTCGGGCTCGCCATCGACGCGGTTCTCGCCCGGCGGCTCGGCGCGAGGCGGGCGGCCGAGGGCGAATGACCGCGGGCCGGCGATGTCGCCCGACCACGGCATGATGGGGCGGTGGCAGACGTGACCTCGAACGGATACGACGACGGCTTCCTCGGCATCCCGCTCCCGCTCCCCCGTCCTGCTGACGGGCGCGAGGTGCGCGAGCTGACCTACCCGCGGTTCACCGTGCTGCTCGATCCGCAGCGCCGGCTCGCGGCCGTGACCGGAGTGAACATCGACGGCGCCGCGTTGCAGGATCTGCCCCGCACGGGCGAATGGGATCTCGATCCCCGGATCCCGGCAACAGAGCAGGCCGGCCCGGCCGTCTACTCGTCGAACGACCTCGATCGGGGGCATCTCGTGCGCCGCCGCGATCCCGGGTGGGGCACCGAGGAAGAGGCCAGGCGGGCGACGGAGGCGACGTTCACCTATTCGAACGCGGCGCCGCAGGCGAGCGGGTTCAACCAGTCGAAGGAGCTCTGGCTCGGATTGGAGGACCACGTGCTCGAGTTCGCCGAGACCACCGACGAGCGGATCAGCGTCTTCACCGCACCGGTGCTGGCCGAGGACGACCCGCCCTACCGGGGCATCCGTGTTCCGCGCCGGTTCTTCAAGGTCGCCACCTGGACGACGCGGGAGGACGGCGTGCCCCGGCTCGCCGCCGCGGGCTTCGTGCTGGACCAGTCGGAGCTCATCGACCTGAGCCGCGGTGTGCTCGCCGTGCCGACGCTCGGCTCCTTCCGCACGTTCCAGGTGCCGATCGCCGACATCGCGGAGATGTCGGGTGCCGACCTCGGGGCCCTCGTCGACGCGGACGTGCTCGCCCAGACGGCAGTTCGCGGAGAGAGCGCGTGGCGCCCTCTCCGCGAACCGGAGGATGTCGTTCTCGGCTGACGACTACTCCCCCGCGAGACCGCCGAGCAGGTGACCGAACGAACGGCCTTCACCGAGGTAGTTGGCGGGATCGAACGGGTCGGAGTCCGTCGCGGGCTGGCGCCGCGCGATGGCGTCCGCGAGTTCCCGGGCACCGCGGTCGATGCGCTCCCCGAGCGGCGCCACGTTGTCGGCCGACGAGCCCCAGTCGCTCGACGCGGCGAACACGCCTGTCGACACGGGCTCTGCGTGCAGGTATGTGAACAGCGGCCGGATTGCGTAGTCGATCGCGAGCGAGTGCCGGGCGGTGCCCGCGTTCGCGCCGATCAGCACCGGCTTGCCGGTGAGTGCGTCGGGGTCGAGCACGTCGATGAACGACTTGAAGAGCCCCGAGTAGCTCGTCGAGAAGATCGGAGTGACAGCGATCACGGCGTCCGCCGAGACGACCGCGTTGATCACCGACTCGAGGGCCGGCGGTGCGAAGCCCGTCAGGAGGTTGTTCGTGATGTCGTGCGCGTAGTCGCGCAGCTCGAACACGTCCACCTCGACCTCGATACCGCGCTCGGACAGCTGCTTCGCCGTCGCGGCGGCGAGGCGGTCGGCGAGCATGCGGGTCGAGGACGGGTTCGACAGGCCGGCCGAGACCACCGCGATGCGGCGCGCTGAGGTGGTCATCTCACGCCTCCTTCCGGCCGAGGCCGAACGCGGCACCCGCCGGGGCGGGGCTGTCCTGGTAGGGGCTCGCGCCCACGAGGTTGTCACCGCGGTTCGCGCCGGGGATGGCCTGGCGCGGCGCCTCGTCGCCGTACTTCGCGGCCACGAGGTTCGCGTGGGTCGGGGCATCCGGAACACCCGCCGGACGGTTCTTCTGCAGCTCCTTGCGCAGCACCGGAACCACCTCACCGCCCAGGATGTCGAGCTGCTCGAGCACGGTCTTGAGCGGCAGGCCGGCGTGGTCCATGAGGAACAACTGGCGCTGGTAGTCGCCGTACGTCTCGCGCATGGCGGCGTAGCGGTCGATCACCTGTTGCGGCGAGCCCACGGTGAGCGGGGTCATCTCACTGAAGTCCTCCAGCGACGGGCCGTGGCCGTACACCGGCGCGTTGTCGAAGTACGGGCGGAACTGCGTCACCGCGTCCTGAGACTTCGCCGCCATGAAGACCTGCCCGCCGAGCCCGACGATCGCCTGCTCGGGCGTGCCGTGGCCGTAGTGCGCGAAGCGCTGGCGGTACAGCGCGATCAGGCGCTGGTAGTGCTCCTTCGGCCAGAAGATGTTGTTCGCGAAGAAGCCGTCGCCGTAGTACGCGGCCTGCTCGGCGATCTCGGGCGTGCGGATCGAGCCGTGCCACACGAACGGCGCGACGCCGTCGAGCGGGCGGGGAGTCGAAGTGAAGCCCTGCAGCGGGGTGCGGAACTGGCCCTCCCAGTCCACGACGTCCTCCCGCCAGAGGCGGTGCAGCAGGTTGTAGTTCTCGATCGCGAGGGGCAGGCCCTGGCGGATGTCCTTGCCGAACCACGGGTACACCGGGCCGGTGTTGCCTCGACCGATCATGAGGTCGGCGCGGCCGTCCGACACGTGCTGCAGCATCGCGTAGTCCTCGGCGATCTTCACCGGGTCGTTCGTGGTGATGAGCGTCGTGGCCGTCGAGAGGATGAGGCGCTCGGTCTGCGCGGCGATGTACGCGAGGGTCGTGGTCGGCGACGACGACCAGAACGGCGGGTTGTGGTGCTCGCCCAGGGCGAAGACGTCGAGGCCCACCTCCTCGGCGTGCTTCGCGATCCTCAGGGTCGCCTTGATCCGCTCCGCCTCACTGGGCGTGGTGCCGTCGGTCGGGTCCTGGGTGATGTCGGACACCGTGAAGATGCCGAACTGCATACCCGACCACGTGGTGCTCTCGCTCACGATCGCTTCTCCGCTCTTTCGCCGTGCGGGTTCTCCGTCGTGCGAATCCATGCAAATGAATGTATCTCGTGCAACGTGTGCGCTCCAAGATTATTCCGGCCCGTGTCGGAATGGATGGCGGCCCCGATCCGGCGAGTGCGGGAGACGGATGCTGAACCCCGCTATCCGCCTTCTCGTCGCCCGTCGGCGAAGAGCTGCAGCATGTCGCGCGCGAGCTGGTGCGGGGCCGTCTCGCAGGGCGCGTGGCCCGTGGGGTAGATCGCGACGCGCGCGCCGATCCGCGCGGCATAGGCATCGTGCTGCGCCTGAGGCCAGAGGTCCTGCTCCCCGACGGCGATGAGCTTCGGGATGTCGACGGCGGCGACCGCGTCGGCGAAGTCCGGCGTCGCCATCATGAGGCCGATGACGTCGTCGATGCAGGCGCGCCCCGTGATGCCCAGGCGCTCGCGGACGAAGGCGATGCGCCCGGGAGGCGTGCGGTTGAGGTTGTAGCGGATGCCCCACAGGATGAGCCCCGCTGCGCGGTGCGGCGACATGTCGGAGATCGGCCCGATGTGCTTCACCCCGCGGAACACCTGCCCGGTCGCGGGGGGCGCCGCCATCAGCGTGAGGCTCAGGAAGAGGTCGGGGCGCGCGACGAGCGCGAGCTCGGTGACGAGCCCCGCGAAGCTGTAACCCAGAACGTGCGCGGGGCCGGCCTCCTCGAGGATCGCGAGCAGGTCGCCGACGAACAGCGCGTAGTCGTACGAAGCCCGTGGCGGGTCGAGGTGCTGCGGGCCGGCGGCGGCCGACTCGTAGTGCCCGGCGATGTCGTAGGACTCGACGCGATAGCCGGCGGCCGCCAGCAGCGGGAACAGGAGGACGAAGTCCTCCTTGGATCCCGCGACGCCCGGCACCAGCACGACCCTCGGCGCGTCGGGGTCGCCGAGGCGCACGCGCGCGAGACCGCCACTGGGGGCGCGGAACACGTCGCGCACGGTGCCGGTGGGAAAGACATGCCAGTCGAGGTCGGCAATGGCCTGGTCGCGCTGCAGCGCGTCGTCGATCGTCGTCATCGCGCCTGCGAGATTACCGCTCGGGACGACCGTCGAGCTCGTTCTGACGCGGCGCGTAGTCGATGTGGCCGCCGTCCCCACGCCCGTAGACGCACTCAGACAGCGTGGGACTCGGTGTCGGGCGCCAGCGGGTCGCGGCGCGCGGCGGCTAGTCTGGTCTGCGCCCCGGCGAGAGGTGACCATGACCGGCAGCAGCGTTCCGCCCACGGCGACGACCCCGACCCCGACGGGATCCATCGCCCGTCCGCGGCGACGCACGCCGTTCTGGGACAACGCGCGGTTCGCGTGCATCGTGTTCGTCGTGCTCGGCCACGCGGTGCAGCGCCTCACGTACGACTCCGACATCGCGCTGGGGCTTTACCTGGTGATCTACGCGTTCCATATGCCCGCATTCGCGATCATCTCCGGTTACTTCTCGAAGTCGGATGCGCCGACCAAGACGCAGATGGCGCGCGTGATCACCGACATCCTGGTGCCGTACCTCGTCTTCGAGGGGTTGTGGACCCTGACCAAGTGGCTGGTCGAGGGCCAGGCGAACCCCAACATCACCCAGCCCTCCTGGACGCTGTGGTTCCTGCTCGCGCTCGGCATCTTCCGGCTCGTGCTCCCCTACCTCGCCCTGCTGCGCTGGCCGCTGCTGTGGACGGTGGCGATCTCGATCGGCGCCGGCTATCTGCCCAACATCGGCTCGACGTTCTCGCTGTCGCGCACGCTGGGCCTGCTGCCGTTCTTCACGCTCGGCTGGTGGCTGCGCGAGCACGACGTCGTGGCGCGGCTGCGCCTTCTCGACCGCCGTCCCTGGTGGGTGGTCGCCGGCGGTCTCGGACTGTTCGCCGTCGCCGGTTGGGCGGCGTGGTTCTTCGTCGACGACTGGCGCGCGATGAACCTGCGCGAGTGGCTGTTCTACGACGAGAACTACGCGTCGATCGGCGGCACGCAGTGGTGGGCTGGCGGCGTGCGTCTCGCGCTCATGGTCATCGCCGTGGTGCTGTCGACGGCGTTCTTCGCACTCGTGCCGCGCGACACGCACTGGTGGACGCACTTCGGCCAGTACACGATGTACGTCTATCTCCTGCACTCGTTCGTGCTGTACCCGTTCCGCGAGAACGGCCTCCTGCGCAACGCCGAGCCGACCTGGCTCTGGCTGCCGCTCGTGATCGTCGGATCCGTGCTCATCGCGCTGGGGCTCGCGACGAAGCCGGTGCGCCGCATCTTCCGTCCGCTGGTCGAGCCGCGCCCGACGTGGCTGTTCGCCGATCGCACCCTCGCGCGCCGTGAGGGGCGGCGCAACGATCCCACGGGCTCGCGCCGGCCCCGGGAAGACCCCCGGCCGCCACGACCCGACCCGCGCCAGAACGGCTAGGACGAACCGCGCGGACCCGGCGGTCGCGTGCGGGCGCACACGACCTCGGATCACCCGTCAGTCCACGGCACGCGCATAGCGCTCCGCGAGACGCCGCAGGTGCGGCAGGAGCTCGGCGGGCGAGTCCACCGTGAAGTCCATGCCCAGCATCCCGATGTAAGCGGCGATCGTCTCGAGGCTGTCGGCACCCGTGACAAGCACCGAGGTCGACGGGTCCACCGCCTCGACCACTCCGACCGTCGGATTGATACGCGCGATCACCTGCTCGGCAGGCGCCGCGATCCGCAGTCGCGCGTGCACGTTCCATCCCCCGGCCGCGATCGAGCGCAGAGCGAAGTCCGTGAAGTCTCCCCCGGGCACGGGCACGGGGTCGAAGCGTCGCCGCGTCGGCATGCGGGGCTGGATCCAGTCCAGCCGGAACGTCTCCCATTCCTCGGTGTCGGGGTCGCGCGCGACGAGGTACCACCGGCGCTGCCAGCTGAGCAGTCGGTACGGCTCCACACGCCGCGGGGTGCCTCGATCGTCGAAGCGGAGCCACTCCCCGGCGTGCACGGCGTGAGCGACGGCGGCGAGCACCTGTGAGTCGACCTCGGGGTCGGGCGCGTCGGTGCCGACGTTCTCGGGCCCGCTGTCGATCGTCGCCGCGACCGCGTCGACGGTCGGCCGCAGTCGCTCGGGCAGCACCTGGAGCAGCTTCGCGAGCGCGCGGGCGCCCGCCTCGTCCACGCCGGCGACGCCGCGGGCCACGCGCAACCCGATGGCCACGGCGACGGCCTCCTCGTCGTCCAGCAGCAGGGGCGGCAGCTTTCCGCCCGCCGCCAGCCGGTACGACCCGGCACGGCCCCGCTCGGCCTCGACGGGATAGCCGAGGGAGCGCAGGCGCTCGATGTCGGTGCGGATCGTGCGCACCGAGACGTCGAGGCGTGCGGCCAGTTCGGGACCGGGCCACCGTGGTCGGCCCTGCAGCAGGGCCAGCAGCGCGAGCATCCGCGCGGATGTGTCGGCCATGTCGCTCGGCACACCACCGATCTGGATTTCCGGCCACCGGTTCAGATATCAGGAAGATAACCTGCCTGATTCGACCATAACGTCGAAGACATGGACAACGCAACCACCCCCACCGCCGTCATCCGCCCCTTCCGCATCGACATCGCGCAGACCGACCTCGACGACCTCGCCGACCGCCTCGCGCGCACGCGGCTGCCGCAGCCGGCACCGTCCGACGACTGGGACTCGGGCACGCCGAACGGCTACCTCGCCGAAGCGGTCGCGCGGTGGCGCGACGGCTTCGACTGGCGCGCCGCCGAGGCGCGGATGAACGAGTTCGCGCACTTCACCACCGAGATCGACGGGCAGACCATCCACTTCGTGCACGTGCGCTCGCCGCACGCGGGGGCGACGCCGCTGCTGCTCGCCCACACCTACCCCGGCTCGTTCGTGGACTACCTCGACATGATCGCGCCCCTCGTCGACCCCGTCGCGCACGGCGGCCGCGCCGAGGACGCCTTCGACGTCGTCGTGCCCGACGCGCCGGGCTTCGGCTTCAGCCAGCCGGTCGCCGAGGCCGGCTGGACCACCGCGCGCGTCGCCGCCGCATACGACACGCTCATGCGCCGCCTCGGGTATGACTCCTACGGCATCCACGGCAGCGACAACGGCGCGATGGTCGCCCGCGAGCTGGGCCTCATCGACCCCGCGGGATTCCTGGGGCTGCACGTGCTCCAGCTGTTCTCCTTCCCCTCGGGCGACCCGGCCGAGTTCGAGCGCCTCAAGCCGCAGGATCACGCTGCGCTCGAGCACATGCAGTGGTTCCAGTCGGTCGGCGCATACAACACCATGAACGCCGCCCGCCCGCAGACCATCGCCGCGGCGCTGTCGGACTCCCCCGTGGGACACTCGCGTACGCCGAGCTGTTCAACTCGTTCGGCAACGGCACGTCGCTGGTCCCGCTCGATGCGATCCTCACCGAGGTCAGCGTCGCCTGGTTCGCCAACGCCTCGGCCGGGATGAGCCGCGCGTACCGCGACAACGCCCTGGCGGATGCCGAGCCCCGCGTGAGCGACGCGCGCACGGGTGTCGCGGTGTTCAAGGACGACTTCCAGACGATCAAGGTGTTCGCCGAGCGCGACAACACGAACATCGTGCACTGGAGCCGATTCGAGCGCGGCGGCCACTACGCGGCGCTCGAGGTCCCCGAGCTCGTCGTCGACGACATCCGAGCCTTCTTCGCGCGCTCCTGACGCGACTCCCAGCCGGGGCTGCGGACGCTTCCGCGGCCCCGGCTTAACCGTGCGCAACAAACGGGCGGACGCTGCATCCTCGGCCTACTCTCGCACCATGACCGACCTCAACCTGCCGATCCTCGACCTCTCCCGGCTCGACGCGGGCCCGCAGGCCGCCGCGCAGTTCCGCGACGACCTGCGCGCCGCGACCCACGACGTCGGCTTCTTCTACCTGACCGGCACGGGCGTCTCCCCGGAGCTGGAGGCCCGCCTGCACCAGGCCGCTCGCGACTTCTTCGCCCTCCCCGAGGCCGACAAGCTCGCGATCGAGAATGTCAACAGCCCGCACTTCCGCGGCTACACGCGGGTCGGCGGCGAACGGACGCAGGGGAAGGTCGACTGGCGCGAGCAGATCGACATCGGCCCCGAGCGCGAAGCGATCACCGACGAAGACGCCCCCGACTTCTCGCGGCTCATCGGCCCGAACCTGTGGCCGAGCGCCCAGCCGGAGCTCCGCGAGGTGGTCTCGGAGTGGCACGACCACCTGTCGGGGGTCGCCCGCAAGCTGCTGCGTGCGTGGGCGCTGTCGCTCGGCGCCCCCGAGAGCTACTTCGACGAGCACTTCGGCGAGCCCTCGACGCTCATCAAGATCGTGCGCTACCCGGGCAAGGAGGACCCGACGCCGCAGCAGGGTGTCGGCGCGCACAAGGACTCGGGCGTGCTGACGCTGCTGTGGGTCGAGCCCGGCAAGGGAGGTCTGCAGGTGGAGCGCGACGGAGAGTGGGTCGACGCTCCCCCGGTGCCCGGCGCCTTCGTCGTCAACATCGGCGAGCTGCTCGAGTACGCGACGCAGGGGTACCTCATCGCGACCAAGCACCGCGTGATCTCGCCGCGTTACCCTGACGACCGCATCTCGGTGCCGTTCTTCTTCAACCCGGCCCTCGACAAGCGCCTGCCGCTCATCGAGCTGCCGGCCGAGCTGGCGGCGCAGGCGCGCGGCGTCACGCAGGATCCATCCAATCCGATCCACGCCCTTTATGGTGAGAACGCCCTGAAGTCGCGCCTGCGCGCGCACCCCGACGTCGCAGGGATCCACCACGCGGATCTCGTCGCCGCCCGGGCCGAAGCATCCGCCTGACCTGCCTGCACCACCCCCGCGGCGTGCGCAAGGGGCTCGCGGCCGCACCGGTGCCCGCCTAGCGTCGAAGCATGAGCGACGTCACGATCTTCGCACCGTCCCCGACGCTCACCGTCACCGTCGAGGAGCACGACGGCGAGCCCGACATCCACCTGCACGCCGGCGGGCAGGGCGTGTGGCAGGCCCGCATGCTGGTGGGGCTGGGCGCCTCCGTCACGATGTGCTGCACCCTCACGGGTGAGATCGGACGGATGCTGCGTCACCTGCTCGAAGACGAGGGTCTGACGGTCGTGGGGGTCGAACGGCCGGGCAAGGCGTCGGCGTACGTGCACGACCGCCGGGGCGGCGAACGGCGCATCGTCGCCGAGAGCGAGGGAGAGCCGCTGGCGCGCCACGATCTCGACGAGCTGTACGGCGTCGCCCTCCGCGACGGCCTGCAATCGGGTCTCGTGATCCTCAGCGGCCCCGCCGGCGGCGAGACGCTTCCCGCCGACACGTACCGCCGTCTGGCGGCGGACCTGCGCCGGGGCGGAGCGAAGGTCGTCGTCGACCTGGCCGGCAAGCGGCTCGTGGCGGCACTGGAAGGCGGGGTCGACGTGCTGAAGGTGAGCGAGGAGGAACTGGTCGCGGACGGCCTGCTCGTCGACGGCTCCCCCGCCGCGCTGCTCGCGACCATGCGCGACCTGCACCGCAGAGGCGCTGCCGCGGTCATCGTGTCGCGCGGCAGCAAGCCGCTCCTGCTGCTGGACTCCGACGGCTTCGTCGAGGTCGAGTCGCCGCGGATGGAGGTGGCCGACATGCGCGGCGCGGGAGACTCCCTCACGGCCGGTGTCGCGGCCGGGCTGGCGCGCGGTGAGTCCGTGCGCGAGGCGGTCGTCACCGGCGCGGCGGCGGGTGCGCTCAACGTCACGAGGCACGGCCTCGGCACGGGCGATCCGGAGACCATCGAACAGCTGCGCGAGTCGGTGACCGTCCGCGAGCTCGTCGACAACTCCGCGGCGGGGGT
Organism: Microbacterium ureisolvens; assembly: GCF_019511645.1. Lineage (GTDB taxonomy): Bacteria > Actinomycetota > Actinomycetes > Actinomycetales > Microbacteriaceae > Microbacterium > Microbacterium ureisolvens_A. The sequence continues at coordinate 87,451 of NZ_JAEUAX010000004.1, forward strand.
CACCCAGCCCGTCACCGGTCATGTCAGCCCGGACGGGCTGGCCGCACTGGCCGACCCGCGGCCGCCCGACGCGGAGGTGCCGCGATGACCCGCACCCTCATCACCAACGACGACGGCATCGACGCCCCCGGTCTCCACGCACTCGCGGCAGCCGCGCGAGACGCCGGGCTCGATGTGACGGTCGCCGCCCCGATGCGGCAGTCGAGCGGCTCGAGCGCCTCGATCGTCGCCGCCGAGGAGGACGGCCGCATCGCCATCGAGGAGCGCCGGCTGCCGCGGCTCGACGGCATCCCCGCTTTCGCGGTGCGCGGCGGTCCCGGCCTGGTCGCGCTCATCGCCGCCCACGGCGCATTCGGCGATCCGGCAGAGCTCGTGCTGTCGGGAGTGAATCATGGCGCGAACGTCGGCCGCGCCATCCTCCACTCCGGCACCGTCGGCGCGGCGCTCACGGGCGGACTGAACGGCGCGTGGGGCGCCGCGGTCTCGCTCGACGTCGGCATGAACCCCACCGCGTTCCACTGGGACGCGGCGGCCGCTGTAGCGCTCGATGTGGTGCCATTCCTGCTCGCGCGCCCGCGGGGAACGGTGGTGAACCTCAACGTTCCCAACACCCCCACGAGCCGGGGCGTGATCGAGGCGTCGCTCGCACCGTTCGGCATCGTGCAGACGACGCTCAGCGAACGGGACGTGGGCCACATCCGGCTCGCGGTCGAGGATCTGCCGAACACCCCCGAGCCGGGCACCGATGCGGCCTACCTCGCCGAGGGATGGGTCACGCTGACGGGCCTCGACCCGGTCTCGCACGTGCCGCTCGGCTTCACCCGGGGCGCAGCATCCGCTCCCCGGCAAAGGTGAAGGCCTCCCCACACCGTGGGGAGGCCTTCCAAGAATGTTTTGCGCGATTGAACGCTGGTCGATGCCTTATCGACGGAGACCGAGGCGCTCGATGAGCGAGCGGTAACGGTTGATGTCGATGTCCTGCAGGTAACCCAGCAGGCGGCGGCGCTGACCGACGAGCAGGAACAGCCCACGACGCGAGTGGTGGTCGTGCTTGTGCTCCTTGAGGTGCTCGGTGAGGTCCTTGATGCGCTGCGTCAGCATCGCGACCTGCACCTCGGGGGATCCGGTGTCACCGGGGTGCGTCGCGTACTCTTCGATGATCGCCTTCTTGACGTCTGCTTCCAGTGCCATAGGTGATCCCCTCTCTGCTTGTTGCGCGGTGCCCGTCACCCGATGTGCGAGCTCTCTTTCTCCGCGGCCGATCCAACGGCAACCTGAAGAGTCTACCAGCGAACGGATGCCCCGGCGAACCGGCCGCCTGCAAGCCCAGGTACGCTCGGACGCATGCAGTACACCGTCCGCGTCAAACCGGGCAGCCGACGCGGACCGCGGGTCGACGAAGACGACGACGGACTCGTCGTCTTCGTGAGGGAGCGCGCCGTCGACGGCGCCGCGAACGAGGGCGTCGTCCGCGCTCTCGCGGCGCATTTCGCGGTGGCGCCGAGCCGCGTGACGATCCTTCGCGGCCACAGCGCGCGCATCAAGCGCGTGGAAGTCACGCCGTAGCGTGACCGCCGCACATCGGCGGATTTCAGACGTCGCATCGCGGCGCGGCCTCCGGCGTCGGCGGGCGAGCGTACCGTGGCCTCCGTGACCTCGACTCGAACTCCTCCCCCCGCGGTGCGCGCGGAGAGACTGCCGTCCCCCCGGTGGATCACGGTGCAGTTCGTGCTCGCCGGGATCGTGTGGGGTGCGAGCTTCCTCTTCATGAAGGTGTCGCTCACCGGCATCTCGCCGGCGCAGGTCGCGTGGACGCGCATCCTCCTCGGAGCTCTCACGCTCGGCGTCCTCGTGCTCCTGCGGCGCGAGCAGATGACCCGCCGCCTCACGGTGTGGGCGCACCTGACGGTGCTCGGTCTCACGTTCTGCGTCATCCCGTTCCTGCTCTTCTCGTGGGCGCAGCAGCACGTCAGCTCGGGCGTCGCGAGCATCTTCAACGCGACCACCCCGATCATGACCGCGATCATGGCGTGGCTCGTGTTCCGGGTGGAGCGTCTGAAGGCGCTGCAGGTCATCGGCATCGGCGTCGGGATCCTGGGCGTCGTCGTGATCATCGCGCCATGGCAGGGCATCGCGTTCGACGGGAGCCTGGTCGCAGAGCTGGCGATCCTCGGCGCCACCGCGAGCTATGGCTTCAGCTTCGCCTACATGCGGCGCTTCGTCTCGAACACCGGAATGTCGGCGCTCGCGTTCACCTTCGGCTACATCGCGATGGCGGCCGTCGTGATGGCGATGCTCACACCGATCCTCGTACTCACGCCGGTGCGCTTGGACATCCCGATCGTGGCGAGCCTGCTGCTGCTCGGGTGCCTCGGCACCGGTATCGCGTACGTGTGGAACCAGAACACCGTGCGTGCGTGGGGGCCGACTCGGGCTTCGACCGTGACCTACATCACCCCCGTCGTCGGCGTGATCCTCGGCATCGTGATCCTCGGCGAGACGGTGACGTGGAACGAGCCGGTCGGCGCGCTCGTCGTGTTCCTCGGCATCCTGCTCGCGCAGGACCGGCTGCGCCGACGCCCGCGCGTCTGAACCTCCCGCATACATGCGAAGAGCGGATGCCTCGGGGCGAGGCATCCGCTCTTCGTCGCTGGTGCGCGTCAGTCCTGCTGGAGGGCGCCCTGCAGGTCGAGCGTGATCGTGACGTCCTTGCCGACGAGCACGCCGCCGGTCTCGAGCGCGGCGTTCCAGGTGAGGCCGAAGTCCTCGCGGTTGACGACCGTCTTGGCCGTCGCGCCCGCCTTGTAGTTGCCCCACGGGTCGGTGCCGAAGCCGCCGAACTCGAACTCGAAGGTGACGGGCTTGGTGATGCCGCGGATGGTCAGGTCGCCGTCGACGAGGAACTCGCCGTTCTCGACGCGCGCGCCGGTCGAGCGGAACTCCATCGTCGGGTGGTTCTCGGTGTCGAAGAAGTCGGCCGAGCGCAGGTGGTTGTCGCGGCCCTCGTCCTTGGTGTCGACGGAGGTGACATCGACGGACGCCTCGACCTGGGCGTCGAGCGGGTTCGCGGGGGCGATCAGCGTCGCGCTCTTCATGCCGAAGGTGCCGCGCACCTTCGAGATCATCATGTGGCGCACGCTGAAGGTGACCTCGCTGTGCGCGGGGTCGAGCACCCAGGTGCCCGCCTTGTAGCCGGGAACGTCGATCGTGGTCGTGTCGGTCATGGTCGTCCTTCGTCTGGGGGTCCGGTGGCTGCCGGCTCGCGCCGGCATACGGGGTGGAACGCGCGGGGCTCGCGGATCTATTCCCGTGAATGGAAAGTCTCTCACACGCCGACATGACGAAGGGGACGGATGCCGCGCACCCGTCCCCTCTCGATCGCTCTGGGTCAGCCGACCTTGATGAGGTCGATGACGAAGATCAGCGTCTTGCCGCCGAGGAAGTGCCCGCCGGCGGGGCCATAGGCGAGGTGCGGCGGGATGACGAGCTCGCGGCGACCGCCTTCCTTCATGCCCGGGATGCCGTCCTGCCAGCCCTGGATGAGGCCGCGCAGCGGGAACTGGATGCTCTCCCCGCGGTTCCACGACGAGTCGAACTCTTCGCCGCTCTCGTACTCGACGCCCACGTAGTGGACGGTCACGGTGTCGCCGGGCTTCGCCTCGGCGCCCTCGCCCACGACGATGTCGCGGACGACGAGGTCGGCCGGAGCCGGGCCGGCGGGTGCGTCGATCTCGGGCTTGGTGCGGTCGTCAGTCATGCCTCCATCCAACCATCCGGAGCCCGCGCACGCCGAGCGAGTTCGCCGTCAGGGGAACCGCCCGCGTTCCCTTGACACCCGCGCCAGGCCCCCGGCATGCTGGGGGCAGACCAACTCAGCGCTCGGTAGACACGCAGGCATCGCCGCGGCACCGAGCGCTGAGTCTTTGTTCGCGGGCGACGCTCCGCGCCTACGGCGCGAACATCGCCGCCCGGGTCGCCGCGGTCTTCGCAAGCAGGTCACGCTCTTCCGCCGCCGCGTGCGGATCCCGCCCCGAGATCGCCCGCTGACGGCTCGCGGCCAGGGCCGTGGCATCGGTGATGAAGGTCCTCATGAGGGCGGTACGGTCTCCTCGCAGCGTCCGCGCCCACGCGAGCGCAGCCCTGCGCCCGGCGGACGTCGCGAGCATGTCGACCTCCTGCGGAGTGAACCACCCCGCGGCCGCGTACTCGCCGAGCCGGCGCCTGGTGAGGCGCGACTCCTCCCGCCTGAGCGCCACGATGCCGAGGATGAACCCGATGAACAGCGGCACCTGCAGCGTGAGGTACAGGAAGAAGAAGTCGCCGAACATCGCCGAGCCGTTCCAGAACGCGTGCAGCGCGATCGCGCCCGCGAGCCCGAGCAGCCCGGGTCCGATCGCCTGCGCGGCCGACAGCCCGCGCCGCGCAGCAAGACCCAGAGCGAAACCGGTGACGCTCGTGAACATGACGTGCGCGAACGGCGAGAGGATCCCACGGAGGAAGAACGTCATGGTGGTCTCGGCCGCTCCCCCCTCGATGAAGCTCACCGCGAAGTACTGGATGTTCTCGGTGAACGCGAAGCCGGCTCCGACGAGTGCTCCGTAGACGATGCCGTCGACCGGGCCGTCGAACGCGCGCCGGGCGGTCGCGAAGATGAGGAAGACGCCGAGCCCCTTGGCGAACTCCTCGACCACCGGCGCCTGTACGACCGTCTGCAGCACCTCGCGAGCACCGGTGGTCGCCGGCCCGAACACCATCGACAGCACGAGGTCGACGCCGAGCGCGATGGCGACGGCGGCGATCGCGCCCCACGCGATGGCGAGGACGAGCAGTCCCCGCGGCTCGGGCTCCCACCGGTCCACGATCCGCAGCGCCAACAGCACACCGACGAGGGGCACGACAGCGAGCACCATCCCGAGGAGCGACGCGGCGGGTCCGAGTGCGTTGAGGAAGTACGCCACCAGCACTGCCAGCCCGAGAACGAGGACGCCGATGATCCAGACCGACGCGCTGCGTCCGCGACGAGAGGCAGCGCCGGTGGGGACCGGCACGGGTGCGGGCGACGTCGCCGGCGGCGTGATCGCCGCGGGCGCGGCGATGCGCGGCTGGGCGAGTGCGGAAGCGAACTCCGGCGGCGTGAGCGAGGGCCGGGGACGGGAAGCACCGGGGTCGAGCGTCATGCGCACAGCCTAGGGTGCACGACGCTCACCCGTCATACGAGCTGTGGACGGCCCGTTCGCGCACCCCGGCGGCTAGGTTGGGGGCATGCGCTTCGCCCATGTCGTGCCACCGGGGTCGGGCGAGCCGAGGCTCGCCCTGGTCGACGGCGACGACGTGGAGATCGTCGCCGAGCTGTTCGACGGAGCGCCGCGGGTACTGGAAGAGCTCATCGCCGGCGGCGACGACATGCTCGCCCGCGTGGGGGATGCCGCAGGCAACGGGACGCGGCATCCGCTCGACGCGATGGGGTTCGCGTCCGCCGTCCTCGCGCCGCCGGTCATCCTCGCGATCGGGCTCAACTACGCGGCGCACTCCAGCGAACTGGGACTCAAGACGGACTCGACGCCGACCGTGTTCGTGCTCTGGCCCAACTCCCTCGCCGGTCACGACCACACCACGATCTGGCCACGATCTCTCAGCGAGTCGGTCGACTACGAGGCCGAGCTCGGCGTCATCATCGGCACCCCCGCGAAGGACGTGGCCCCCGAGGACGCCCTCGACCACGTCTGGGGCTACACGGTGGTCAACGACATCACCGCACGCGACATCCAGTACTCCGAGGCGCAGTGGTCGCGCTGCAAGTCCTTCGACGGGTTCACGCCGACGGGTCCGTTCGTGGTGACCGCGGACGAGATCCCGGACCCGCAGGACCTCCACATCTGGACGGTGCTCGACGGCACCACGCTGCAGGATGCGACCACCGGTCAGATGGTGCGTCCGGTCGCGACGCTGATCTCGCACCTGTCGAAGTCGGCGACGCTGCTGCCCGGAACGCTCATCTCGACGGGCAGCCCCGGCGGGGCCGGCTACTCGCGGGATCCGCAGGTGTTCCTGCGCGACCGCTCCACGGTCACCGTCGGGATCGACGGCATCGGGGCTCTCACGACGCACTGCCGCATCCTCGGCTGAGGCGCGCCGCGGCCGCGGGCCCTGGCGCTCCCGGCCGCCGGCACACGGCGACGGCGGGCGCTCCGTGGAGCAGCCCGCCGCCGGGATCGGTCAGCGCGAGACCGTCGAGCAGTCGACGGGGAGGCCGCGCACCTCGACGGTGCCTGAGAAATCCACCGCCTGGCACGCCTGCAGCACCTCCGCCGAGAACGTGAGGAGCGGCACGACGAGGGCGAAGAACAGGATGATGCCGAGGACCATCAGCACAGCCGAGATGATGATGGCGGCGAGGGCGAAGCCGTTCTTGGCTCCGGCCTTGCGGCTCTGCACGAGGGCGACGATGCCTAGGATAAGCGCGATCAGCTGCACGAAGAACGACAGGATGAACGCGACGATGCCGAGCGTCTTGCCCGGAACGGGCGCGCCGGCCGGCGCGCCGTACGCCGCCGGCGGCGCGGCGCTGTAGGCGGGCGCGCCCGCAGAGTACGCCGGCGGAGCCGCCGCGTACCCGGGCGCCGCGGGGGCGGTGTACCCCGGTGCGGGGGCGGCGGGAGGCGCCGGCGCGTCGGCCGGCGGCGGCGCAGTGGGCTGCGACGCGGGCTGCTGCGGCGGCTCGGGTGCCGACGGGTTCTGCGGATCGGTCATTTCTCGCCTTTCGTTCGAGTCTCCCTGACGCTATCGATCGGGAGCCGCCCGCGGCAACCGGCTCAGCGCGTGTCCGCCCGAGCCTCCTCGACGACCTCCTCGGGAGCCCCCACGACCGGGATCGCGGCGGTGACGGTCTCCAGCCCCGACAGGCGGGCGGGCGAGAGCTGCTTGGTGACCTCGTCGCGCGACATGAGGCCGGCCTCGACGACGAGGTCCGCGACGGCGCGCCCGGTGAGCAGGGCGGTCTTCGCCAGCGCCGCGGCCGCCGCATAGCCGATGAACGGTGTCAGCGCCGTGATGACGCCGACCGACGAGCCGACCATGGCGCCGAGCTGCTCGCGGTTCGCGGTGATGCCGTCGACGCAGTTCACGCGCAGGGTGTACATCGCCTGCCGCAGCCACGTGATCGACTGGAAGATCGAGTGCGCGATCACCGGCTCGAACGCGTTGAGCTGCAGCTGGCCGCCCTCGACCGCCATCGTCACGGTGAGGTCGGCGCCGGCCACCGAGAACGCGACCTGGTTGACGACCTCGGGGATGACCGGGTTCACCTTGCCGGGCATGATGCTGGAGCCCGCCTGCCGCGCGGGCAGGTTGATCTCGCCGAACCCGGCCTGCGGCCCGGACGAGAGCAGGCGCAGGTCGTTGCAGATCTTCGACAGCTTGATCGCGTTGCGCTTGAGCGACGCCGAGAACGACATGAATGAGCCGGTGTCGCTGGTGGACTCGACCAGGTCGGAGGCCGTGGCGAGGTCGAGCCCCGAGATCTCGCGCAGGTGGCGCAGCACCGCAGGCGCGTACGACGGGTGCGTGGTGATCCCAGTGCCGATCGCCGTCGCCCCCATGTTGATCTCGTACAGGAGGTAGGCGTTCTCGGTGAGGCGCTGGTGGTCGTAGCCGAGCGTCGTGGCGAATCCATGGAACTCCTGGCCGAGCGTCATGGGCACGGCGTCCTGCAGCTGGGTGCGGCCGACCTTGAGAACGTCGTGGAACTCGACGGCCTTCGCGAGGAACGCTCGGCGGAGCAGGTCGAGCTCCTCGAGCAGGGTCTTGAGGTCCAGGCCGAGGCCGACCTTGATCGCGGTCGGGTAGACGTCGTTCGTCGACTGGCTGCGGTTGGTGTCGTCGATCGGCGAGAGGAACGCGTAGTCGCCCTTGGGCCGGCCGGCGAGCTCGAGCGCGATGTTGGTGATGACCTCGTTCGCGTTCATGTTCGTCGATGTGCCGGCGCCGCCCTGGATGACGCCCACGACGAACTGGTCATGGAAGTCGCCGTCGATGACGAGCTGTGCGGCGCGGTCGATGAGATCGGCCTTGGCGGGGTCGAGAACGCCGATCTCACGGTTCGCCCGGGCCGACGCCTGCTTCACCATCGCGAGCCCCCGCACCAGGTCGGGGTAGACCGAGATCGGCCTCTTCGAGATCGGGAAGTTCTCCAGCGCACGGGCGGTGTGGATGCCCCAGTACGCGTCGGCGGGGATCTCGAGGGATCCCAGGGAGTCGGTCTCGATGCGAGTTCGCGTCATTGCGTCCAGAGCCATGTGTTGCAGTCCTCGTGGGTCGTTCACAGCGGTGTGCGGGGATGCTTCGAGCCTACTCGCGGTGCCTGTCGACCGGGGTGTACACGGCGTACACCCGGCTCCGCCGTCACGTACACCGCGGCGGTCGCAGCGTGGCGACCTGAACGGTGTCGTCAGGGCCGTTTGCGTGAGAACGCCTCGAGCCGTTCCTCGGGCGTGAGCCGCGACATCCGCTCGACCCATTCCGCAGAGAAGACGTCGCCGGTCGGCGCCTCGGACACGGGCACGACGGCGTGAGTGATCGTGTCGTCGTACACGTGCACGAGGTGGAACGACTGGCCGGCGTCCATGCCGTTGACGTCCACCGCGGGGCGCGCGAGGTTCATCGTGTAGCAGGTGGCCGCGGCGACGCTCACCGGGACGCCCGCGAACGTGCCGCTCGTGGAGTAGTGCAGGTGCCCCGCGAGGATCGCGCGCACATCGGTGCCGGCGATCACGTCGGCGAGCCTTCCCTGGTCGCGCAGCTCCAGGATGTCGAACAGCGGCACGTGCGACGGCAGCGGCGGATGGTGCAGCGCGAGGATCGTTCCGAGCGGTGCCGGCGTCGCCAGCTCGCGGCCCAGCCACTCGAGCTGCCCGTGGTCGAGGTCGCCGTGATGCCAGCCGGGGACGGTCGAGTCGAGGCCGATGAGCCGCAGTCCCCCGAGATCCCAGACTCCCGTGACGGGCTCTTCCGTGGCCTCGAGCCCGAGCAGGTCGCGGCGAAGCGCCGGGCGCTCGTCATGGTTGCCGGCGAGCCACACCACCGGCGCGCCGAGTCGCTCCGCGACCGGCTCCACCGCAGCGCGCAGCGCCGCGTACGCGTCAGGCTCGCCGAGATCCGTCAGGTCGCCAGTGAAGACGATGGCATCGGGATGGATGCCGGTGGCCTCGACCGCCTCGAGGGCACGGGCGAGATTCGCCGCGGTGTCGAAACGGCCGCCGAGCGGCACGTTGCCCGCGAGCAGGTGCGTGTCGCTCACGTGCAGCAGCGTGCGTCTGGCGGGCGGGTACTGACCGAACTGCACGGATGCCGCGTCCATGCGGCGAGTCTATTGGGGCAACGCGGACCGAGTGTCCTTCGCGCAGGCGGGTTCGTACGGCCGATCAGCGAAGACGTCATGCCACTCTTGCGCGCTCAGGCCGCGCCCTGCGACGGCACAGGCTCGCTGGACCCAGAGGTCGGGGTCTGCAGAGACCCTCACGCGGCCGCCTTCCGGGAGGTCGTAGACGAGGGTGCGCTCGTCGTCCGGAAGGGGCAGGCCGTCGAGACCTCTGACCACATGGAACGACTCGGTCCAATCGTCCAGGATCCACGTGAACAGCGCCCCGTCCTTGCCTGCCGTCACGAGTTCGCCCGTCGGAAGGAACGCCACGGCACGCACGGTGTCGAGGTGGCCGTCGAGGACCTCCTCGAGGTCTCCGTTGCTCGTGCGCCAGACCAGCGCGCGGTCACCCGCGATCGTCGCGACGTGGGTGCCGTCAGGGCTGAACGCGCCGTCCACGACGGGGTCGTCCATCTGGAGCAGCCGCGATCGAGCCGGATCCGCCAGGTCGACGATGCGCGCCGCGTGGCGACCTTGCCTGACGAGCAGGGTCTGCCCATGGGGGTTCACTGCGAGCAGCCCGTCCCCTTCGATCTCGTCGATGAGCGCGCCATTCGCGGTGTCGAACACGGCGGTAGGACCGAATCCGCTCGCGTACAGCCTCGTCCCGTCGGCGGAGAACCGCACCCTTCCGAACGAGTCCGCCCAGCTCGGGGGTCCGGGATTGGTGCCCGCTCGCGGGAGGTGGAGCATGAAGGCCTCGTCCGGTGCGTTCACCCTCCACATCGCGACGTTCGCGCCCTCGGCCGCCCACGGAAGGGGCGCGATGATCGCCGCCAGCGACTCGTCCCGCGAGTACTCGATGTCGAGCACCTCCGAGTCGAACTCGGGGAAGGTCAGCTCGCGAGTTCGGGGGCCCCAGGAGTCGAGCGTGCGAAGGTCAGGTGCTTCGCACCAGCCGGAGCCACCGCAATCGCCCTGCATCACGCTCAGCGCGATCCGCCCGCCCGGTCCCTCCGCCGCGTCGAGGACGATCGCTCCCCCCACGTCCGCCGACGCGACCTGCATCCCCTTCTCCAGATCGACGACGCTCGCGCTGATCGTGTCGTCGATGACCAGCGCGATGGAATCGTCGGCGCCGAGCATCATCGTCTCGATGCCCATGCCATCGCTCAATCGCGTCACGCTCGCGATGCGCGGGCTGCGGCCCATGACATCGAGGAGAGATCTTCGTGTCGTCGGCGCGTCCCACAGACCGATCGCCTCCACCGCCAAGAGGAGTGCGCGTTCGTAAACGGGCTCTGCGAGGGCGAGCGCGGAAACCCGCCGCGCATCGTCCATCACCGCCCGCTTGTTCGCCTCCGACGTCTGCACCGCCGCGAGGGCACCGGCCGCGAGCGCGACCACTGCGAGCGCCGCCGTCGCTCCGGCCAGCCATCGCAGACGCCGGACCGAGCGTCGTTCCCTCTGCAGCTGACGCCGTGTCGCGTCGAGATCCTCCGCCTCTCGCTGGACCGAGGCGTCCAGGAACGCGACCTCCACCGGTGCGAGCACCGGCCGCGCCGACTCTCGCCACTGAACCGCCGCGCCCAGTCGGCCCCCACGATAGAGCTCGCTGTCGGGTCGCCTCATCTCCTCCCACGCGGTCGCCGCGGCGTTGAGATGACGCATGGTTCGCTGCCCCTCGACGTCGTCGGCGAGCCACTCGTGCAGACGGGGCCATTCGCGGGCGACGGCCTCGTGCGCGAGCTGGTAGGAGTCCTCGTCGCTGGTCACGAGCCGGGCATCCACCAATCGTTCGGCCACGCGCGCGTGCGCCCCATCCACCGCGACGGTCGCGCGGCTCACCCGCTGACAGATGACGCCGCCGTCTCGGGAAGGCTCGACGAGTCGCAGGAGGATGTCGCGCACCAGCCGCGCCTCGTCGCCCCGCAGGTCCGCGAACATCTCCTCGGCGGTCTGGGCGACGGCGCCGTCGATCTCCCCTGAGGCGCGGTAGCCGTCGATACTCAGCACCCGTCCCTCGCGTCGCTGCCAGACCTGATACAGCGCGTGCGAGAGCAGGGGCAGGCTGCGCCCGTCGGCATCACGCACCAGCACCTCCACCAGCCCCGGCTCGAGAATCAGTCCCGCCTGCCGCGCGGGCTTCTCGATCACCGCGCGCAGGCCGTCGGCCGCGAGCGGACCCAGCATCATGAGGTGCGCCTGAATGAGGCCCGCGAAGCCGTGGTGGTCGGCGAGATCGCCCAGCCGATCCGCGCGGATCGCCATCACGAGCGGACCTTGGAACACCAGTCGACCGAGCTCCTCGAAGAACTGGCGAGTCTGGTCCGAGTCGTCGATGGCGAACGCCTGCTCGCACTGGTCGACGATCAGCAGAGACTCGGAATCGTGCGCCGCGAGTCCGCGCAGCATCTCCAGAGGTCGCTCGCCGGGGGTGACGATCGTCACGCGCCTGCCCTGCGCCGCGAGGTGCGCGGCGATCCCCGCACGAACGAAGGAAGACTTGCCGACCCCGGAGGATCCCGAGACGACGAGCACGGCGTGCCGCTCGAGCTCCTGAAGTGCATGGTCGAGCTCCTCTTCGCGACCGAAGTACCGTTCCCCGTCGTCCATCCCCGCCGGCGGGAGACCGAAGTACGGACAGTCGGCGCTCCCCGCTCGGAACACGGCAGAGGACTGCAGTGCGGGATCCTGCCGGAGGATCGCCTGCTCGAGGGTCGCGAGTTCCACGCACGGGTCGAGGCCGAGCTCGGCGGCGAGCAGTTCTCGTCCACGACGGATCGTGGCCAGGGCGTCCGCCTGGCGCCCCTGGCGATACTGTGCGAGACCGAGGATCACCCAGCGGCGTTCGCGCATGGGCGATTCCGCCACCCGGGCACGCGCTTCAGCAGCTGCGTCGATCAGGTCTCCCGACTGCAGCCGCGCCTCCAACAGAGATTCCTCCGCGGCGAGGCGGATCTCGTCGAGCCGATCGGCCTCGATGCGCGCGGGCTCCCAATCAGCCAGCTCGGAAAAGGGCTGTCCTCGCCAGAGGCCGAGGGCCTGCGAGAACGAATGGGCAGCGCGATCCGGCTCATCCATCTCGAGCAGCCGCGACCCGCGCTCGATGAACTGCTCGAATCGAGCGGCGTCGAGGTCGACGGCGGTGGGCGCGAGCATGTACCCCGCCGCCGTCGTCTCGATCGCGGACGCGGGCAGCTGCCGCCGCAGTCGCATGATGCAGCCAGGGATCACCTTCGACCATGAAGCGGGGGGCGCGTCCCCCCAGACCGCGGTCGCGAACGACTCGAGCGTGACCGCTCTCCCGATCCGCGCCGCGAGCGCGCCCAGCACGAGACGATCACGAGGCGCGAGGGCGATCCGGCCGTCGTCGAGAGTCACTGCCCCCAGCACGCGGAGGTCCATGACGACACTGTGAAACCCGCGCCGGTTTCCGTCAAGGACCCTGATATCAGGCTGATACCCGCGCCAGGTCGGCCGATATCAGACTGATGGATCTGGCCCGCGGAACGGGGGGCTTCGGGTTCCTCAGTGGTTGAAGACGATGAGAAGCAGGCCGCCGAGCACCGCCGCGGCGCAGACAGCGAAGCACGCGTATGCGCCGACGAGCGCGAAGCGCTTCTGCCCTTCGGTGAGCGGGTTGCGCTTCGCCGCCTTCGCAGCGGCCTTCTCGGCGCGCCGCGCCTCCTTCTCGGAGATGACGGTGATGGCGTCGGTGAACTCCGCCGGGGCGACCACGGGAGGACGCCCCGCACGTACCAGCAGCCGGAGCCCCAGCGCGTAGAAACCGACCACAACGACAGCAGAGGTGAACGCCGCGACGAAAACCTGAACGAAGGCGAGCCAGTTGATGGTCATCGCGGGCCTCCGTTCTTCGGCCGGTTCTCGGATCGCCCGGCTGCCTTGGCGGCCTTCTTGGCCGCCATCTCCGCCGCGGCGACCCGGCGCGCCTCCTCGCGCGCGATGGCACGCTGGCGGCGTGTGGGCGGCGGGTTGCGCTTGACCTTCACGGCGCGACCGGAGTCGGCCACCTCGCTCATCGCATTCGACGCGGTGACCTCATCGCGGCGGGAGCGCAGGAAGAGCGCCAGGATGATCGCGACCGCGAGGACGGCGTCGATGATGACGCCCCACACGGGGAGCCACACCACGATGAGTGCCGCAGCCGCCCCCACGGCACCGGCCGCAGGCAGCGTGAGGATCCAGCCCACCATGATGCGGCCGGCGGTGCGCCACCGCACCTGCGAGCCACGGCGTCCGAGGCCCGAGCCGATGACCGAGCCGGACGCGACCTGCGTGGTCGACAGCGCGAAGCCCAGTGCGCTCGAGGCGAGGATCGTGGACGCCGTCGACGCCTCGGCGGAGAAGCCCTGCGCGGGCTTCACCTCGGTGAGACCCTTGCCGAGCGTGCGGATGATGCGCCAGCCGCCCATGTAGGTGCCGAGCGCGATCGTGATCGCACACGCGAACACGACCCAGGTCTGCGGCTCGGGGTTCGAGGCCGACTGCAGGCCCGCGGTGATGAGGAGGAGGGTGATGATGCCCATCGTCTTCTGCGCATCGTTCGTGCCGTGGGCGAGCGCCACCAGCGACGACGTGAAGATCTGGCCGAACCGGAACCCGTCGCGCCCGTCGGGCTTGCTGTCGTAGCGCCGCGTGAGCACGTAGGCGAGCTTCGTCGCGGTGAACGCGATCACACCGGCCGTGACCGGCGCGATGAACGCCGGCAGGATCACCTTCGACATCACGACGCCGAAGTTCACCGCCGTGACGCCCACGCCGACGATCGTCGCGCCGATGAGGCCGCCGAACAGTGCATGCGACGACGACGAGGGAAGACCCAGCAGCCAGGTGAGCATGTTCCACGTGATGGCGCCGATGAGGCCGGCGAGGATGATCTCGGGGAAGATGTTCGCCGAGATCTGATCCTCATTGATGATGCCGCCTGAGATCGTCTGGGCGACCTCCGTCGACAGGAATGCGCCGACCAGATTGAGGACGGCGGCGAGGAGTACAGCGGTCTTGGGCTTGAGCGCGCCGGTCGCGATCGGCGTCGCCATCGCGTTCGCGGTGTCATGGAAGCCGTTCGTGAAATCGAAGAACAGCGCGAGCGCGATCACCAGAACGATGATGAGGGTTGCGGTTTCCACCGTTCGCTTTCGGGGAGGAGGAGTGGAGAGGGGTGTGCCGACGAGATCGGCGCGACGAACGAACAGTTCACCAAGGATTCAGGTACCGGCAACCGGCCAGGAAGAATCCTACATCGGCGACCCTGACGGTCAACTCGGAGGCGACTAGCGTGGAACGGTGACTCTCAGCGACTCCGCACCCTCTCCGTCCACCCCTGTCGCCGGCATCCGTCCGCCCGTCGCCGACAGCAGGATCACCGTCCGGTCGCATCACGGCGATGACGTCGAAGACCGCTACGAGTGGTTCCGCCAGAAGGAGGACGCCGCCGTCATCGCGCACCTCGAAGCCGAGAACGCGTATACCCAGCAGCGCACCGCACACCTCGAGGGTCTGCGCGAGCGCATCTTCGGCGAGATCAAGGGCCGCACTCTCGAGACCGACCTCTCGGTGCCGACCCGGCGCGGCGACTGGTGGTACTACGGGCGCACTCTCGAGGGCAAGCAGTACGGCATCCAGTGCCGGGCTCCGCTCGCGTCCGCCGAGGACTGGACGCCGCCCGAGCTGTCCCCGGACATCGAGGTACCGGGCGAGCAGATCCTTCTCGACGGCAATGTCGAGGCCGAGGGCCACGAGTTCTTCTCGCTCGGCAGCTTCGAGGTGTCGAACGACGGCACGCTCATGCTCTACGGCGTCGACGTCGCGGGCGACGAGCGCTACACCGTGCGCGTGCGCAACCTGGCCACCGGCGAACAGCTCCCCGACGAGATCCCCGACACGTTCGCCGGCGCGACCTTCTCCCCTGACGGCCGGTTCATCGTCTACACCACCGTCGACGACGCGTGGCGGCCCGACACCGTGTGGCTGCACGAGCTCGGCACGCCGGTCCAGGGCGACGCGAAGCTCTTCCACGAGCCTGACGAGAAGTTCTGGGTCGGCGCCGGGTTCACCCGCAGCGACCGCTACCTCGTGATCGGCCTCGGCTCGTCCATCACCTCCGAGGAATGGCTCCTGGATGCCGACGACCTCCGTGGCGAGCCGCGCGTGGTGTGGCCGCGCACCGAGGGCGTCGAGTACGACTCGGAGCACGCCGTCGTCGACGGCGAGGACGTCCTCTTCATCCTCCACAACGACGGAGCCCTGGATTTCGAGCTGGTGCGGGTGGCAGCATCCGATCCCTCCGGCGACCGCTCTGTCGTCATCCCGCACCGTCCCGGCGAGCGCCTGCTCGGCGTCTCGACGTTCCGCGACTGGGGCGTCGTGGGCTACCGCCGCGGCGGCCTCGCACGCCTCGGCTTGCTCGACTACGCGACGGGCGGGGTCGACGAGATCGCGTTCGACGAACCGCTGTACTCCGTGGGCACCGGCGGCAACCCCGAGTGGGCTCCCCCGCTGCTGCGCCTGGGCTACGGCTCGTTCGTCACGCCCGGCACGGTCTACGACCTCGACGTCGCCACGCGCGAACTGCACCTGCGCAAGCGCCAGCCGGTGCTGGGCGGCTACGAGCCCGACGACTACGCCCAGGCGCGCGTCTGGGCGACAGCGCAGGACGGTACGCAGATCCCGATCTCGCTCGTGTGGAAGCGCTCGTTCGGCGACGCCGGCCTCGCGCCACGGCCGATGCACCTGTACGGCTACGGCTCGTACGAGCACTCCATCGAGCCCGGGTTCTCGGTGCCGCGGCTGTCGGAGCTCGACCGGGGAGTCGTGTTCGCGGTGGCGCACGTGCGCGGCGGCGGCGAGATGGGCCGGCAGTGGTACGAGGACGGCAAGCTCCTCAACAAGCGCAACACCTTCACGGACTTCGTCGACAGCGCGCTGCACCTCATCGACAACGGATACACGACGGCGTCCCAACTCGTCGCGGAAGGCGGCTCCGCCGGCGGGCTGCTGATGGGCGCGGTCGCCAACATCGCGCCCGAGCTGTTCGCCGGCGTGCTCGCGGATGTGCCGTTCGTCGACGCGCTCACGACGATCCTCGACCCGTCGCTGCCGCTGACGGTGATCGAGTGGGACGAGTGGGGCGACCCGCTGCACAACGCCGACGTCTACACGTACATGAAGTCGTACTCGCCGTACGAGAACGTGCGGACGGATGCTGCGTACCCGAGGATCCTCGCCGTCACGTCGCTCAACGACACCCGCGTGCTGTACGTCGAGCCTGCGAAGTGGGTCGCGCGCCTGCGCGAAGTCGGCGCCGACGCTCTGCTCAAGTGCGAGATGGTCGCCGGCCACGGCGGCGTCTCAGGCCGCTACAACGCGTGGCGCGAGCGCGCCTTCGAGCTGGCGTGGCTTCTGGACGTGCTCGGCGTCGCCGACGCCTGAGCCGGCGGCGCGCCGAACCAGGGGGTTCCGGCCGAGCCCGGGGACGACGCCCTCGGTCTCGGCCGGACGTCTGGGGTACCACGCGACCGGGGCCCCGGTCAGGTCAGCGACCGGTGTCGCGGGCGAAGGCGGCGGCCTCGGTGCGGTTGGCCACGCCGAGCTTCAGGAGGATCGATGAGACGTGGACCGACGCTGTCTTCGGGCTGATGAACAGCGCCCGGCCGATCTGCGCGTTGCTCATGCCTCGGGCTACGAGCCCGAGAACCTGTGACTCGCGTTCCGTGAGCGACGCGACCCTCGTGCCCGGGTCGCTCGCAAGGCCGGCGCGGGCCGCGAGCTCGTCGGCCCACCGCACGACGAGCGCATCACCCGTCGCCGGAGCCTGTTCCCGCAGTTCCGCGAGCGCCGCCTCAGCACCAGCCCGGTCGCCGGACGCGACCAACGCCTCGGCGAGCCGCAGCCGGGCGAGGTGCACGAACTGGACAGGCAGTCCGTTTCCGACGCGCGCCTCGGCGAGCGCCGCCCTCCACATGGCCACGTGGGCCGGGGGCCAGGCATCCGCCGCGAGCTCCGCCGCCACGCAGGCGACGAGCGGAGTGAGCGCCCCACGATCCGCGAGCGCGGAGGCGACCGCCTCGGCCTCTTCACGGACGTCGGCGACGCCGCGGTCGATAGAGGCGTTCATGCCCTGCACCCCGTCAGCCTCCGCGACCAGCCAGGCTCGCAGCGGAAGTGCCCATGGACGCACCCAGGACTGGGTCTCGGAGGCGCGCAGGACCGTCTCGAGCTCGAGAGCGCCAGAGAGCAGCGCGAGCTTGCGGCGGTCGTCGTGCTCGTCCGAGACCCGGACCAGTCGTTCGAGGAGGTCGAGCCGCCGCCACCCGGCGTCCTCGTCCGGCACGTCGAAGACCTCCGGCATCTCCTCGCGGACCAACCGACGCTTTTCGGCGTAGGCCTCCAGCCGGTCGCCCCACACGTCGCCCTCGGCGAGGATGCGGAGCGCACTCGAACGGTCGAGTGGCACCGTCATGAGCTGCAGGGCGCGGCGCGCCAGCGCCACACTCTCGTCGACGCGGCCGAGCGGGAGGAGCACCTGACCCATCAGCAGCATGGCGACCGCGCCATGACCACGCTCCCGTCCGGCGTCGAGCGCCTCGCGGAGCATCAGGGCGTAGATCTCGAGCGCCCCCTCGTAACGACCTTCGAAGAACGCGACGTCGGCGAGCAGCATCCGAGCGCGGTGCCGTTCCACCGCCCCATCCGCCACCGCGAGCGCCTCCCGCGCCGCAGCGGCGGCGAGATCCAGCTCGCCTTCGAACGCGAACCGCCCGGCGAGGTTCGTCAGGCAGATCGCGAGCGTCGCGGGATCCTCCGCGTCGCGAGCGATCGCGACCGCCGCTTGCAGGGCATCGATCTCGTGGCGACCGAGCAGGCTTCGGACGAGTGCGAGCAGCGCGCGGGCAGCGGGCTCCTCGCGGTGCGTAAGCAGCCCTTCTGCTTCGGCGAGAGCGTCTTCGTCGGCCCGGTTCGTAATCCATCCCTCGCACAGCACCAGCCACCACAGCGCGGCGGCGCGCTCGACGGGATCACTCGGTTCCGGAAGCGCGAGCGCGGCCCTGACGACCGTCCGCGCCTCCTCGTAGTCTCCGGCGTGCCAGAGCGCCTCGCCCGCGCGCCGCAGCACCTCCATCCGTGACGCGCCGCCGGCGCGGACATCCGCGTCGGGAACGACGTCCCACCAGTCGGCGAGGCGGCGCCAGAGCGCCGCAGTCACGGACGGAGCGAGTTCGGCTCCGGGCTGAGCGAGGCACCGGATCGTTGCGTCGAAGGCCGCGGACAGATCCCCTGCCATCGCCCTATGCTCGGCGACGGCGGCGAGGGCCGAGAACGACGCGCCGGCCCGGTGCTCGAGCGCATCGGCGTACGACCGATGCGCGTCGCGGCGCGCCCCCGGAGGCACGTCGGCGTAGACCGCTTCCCGCAGCAGCGCGTGCCGGAACCGGTACCCGGTCGCCGACACCGCGATGATCCCGCGGTCGAGCGCCTCCCGGACACCGTCTTCGAGGAGCGCGGGGTCCGCTCCGGTCACCCGCAGGAGGACGTCGTGGTCGACGTCGTCACCGCCGACGGACAGCACCTCGATCAGGTGCCGTGCCTGCGGCGAGGCGCTCCGGTATCGCAGCAGCAGCAGATCACGCAGAGCGCCCGGAAGCGCCTCTCCGTCGAGCGCGACGAGTTCCTCGACGAAGAACGGCACACCACCGCTGCGCGCGGCGATCGCGTCGGTCGCCGGCCGCGAGAACCGACCCGGCGCGATCGCCTCGATCTGGCCACCCACGTCGTCCGCGGACAGCCGTTCCAGTTCGATGTGCGGGATGCTGCGCCGGCCCTCCAGCGCCACCACCGCCGAGAGCGTGGTCCGGGTCGCCGGCTCGTCAGGCCTGTAGGTCAGCACCAGTGTGATGTGACGGCCGCGCAACGTGGTGGCGAGAATCGTGGCGAACGACGCGGTGAGGGCGTCCGCCCAGTGAAGGTCTTCGACCACGATCACGACGTGGAACCGCTCGCTCAAGCGCTCGACGACCATCTCGATCGTGTCCGAGATGATGTCCGACGAGGGCTCGACCGGTTCGCGTGTCGGCGTCGCAGACGATTCCGCAAGCTCCGGAACCAGCACCGCCAGAGTGCGCACCGCGCCGGGCGACGTCGACACGACGTCGAGCAGGCCGTCCCCCACGCCAACTCTGAGGTCCCGCACGAGGCCGCGGAGCGCATGGAACGGCGGCGCGACATCGCCCCCGTCGACGCACTGCGCTGTCGCCACCACGACGGGCGGGTCGTCCGGCGACGCCTCCGCGCGCAACGACCTGATCGCCTCCTCGACGAGCCGCGTCTTGCCGATCCCCGCCTCCCCGCGGATCACCACCGCGCGCGGCACGCCGGCTCGCCCGTCCGATAGCGCGCCGCGGACCGCGTCGAACTCCGCCTGGCGTCCGATCAGCACGGGACTCACGGCGACCCCAGCCACGACGCCATCGTGGCACGCGCGCCCGCCCCGCGTCAGGGGTGCGGACGGATGCCGCGGGCCGAGGCATCCGTCATACCGCACGCCGAAACAGGGGATCCGCGCCGAAACCGGGGACAACGCCCTCGGTCTCGGCGGCAATTTCCTGGTTCGGCGAGACGCAGCGCGCCGGAGGGTCAGCCGAAGAGCGCCGCGGCCTCTTCGTAGCGGTAGAGCGGAACCGTGTTGAGCTCGCCGAGGGCGTCGGCGAAGGGGACGCGCACGATGTCCGTACCGCGCATGGCGACCATCTGACCCCATGCACCGTCGACGACCGCGTCGGCGGCGTGCAGGCCGAGGCGGGTCGCGAGCACACGGTCGAATCCGGAGGGCGAGCCGCCACGCTGGATGTGACCGAGCACCGTCGCACGGGTCTCGATGCCCGTGATGCGCTCGATCTCGGGCGCGAGGATCTCGCTGATGCCGCCGAGGCGCGGGCGGTTGAAGGCGTCGAGACCCTTGTCGCTGTAGGCCTCGTCCATGCCCTTGAGGGTGAAGCCCTCCGAGACGACGACGAGGGGCGCGCGGCCGCGGTCGTGGGCTTTGGAGACCAGCGCGGTGATCTCGTCGAGCGACATCGGCACCTCGGGGATGCAGATGGCGTGGGCGCCCGCAGCCATGCCGGCGTGCAGCGCGATCCAGCCGACGTGGCGGCCCATCACCTCGGCGACCATGCACCGCTGGTGCGAGTCGCCCGTCGTGCGCAGGCGGTCCATGGCGTCGGTCGCGATGTTGACGGCGGTGTCGAAGCCGAAGGAGTAGTCGGTGGCGCGGAGATCGTTGTCGATCGTCTTCGGAACGCCGAGCACGTTGATTCCGTCGTTCGACAGGCGGTTCGCCGCCGCCAGGGTGCCCTCGCCGCCGATCGCGATGATGCCGTCGAGGCGGTGGCCGTACATCGTCTTGGCGATGTTCTCGGCGCCGCCGCGCGGGCCTTCGTAAGGGTTCGTGCGCGAGGTGCCGAGGATCGTGCCGCCGATCTTCGACAGGCCCTTCACCTCGTGACGAGTGAGCGGGAAGAAGTCGCCGTCCACCACGCCACGCCAGCCGTCGCGGATTCCGACGAACTCGAGGTCGTAGTTGGTCGTGCCCTTGAGCACCACACCGCGGATGACCGCGTTGAGCCCGGGGCAGTCGCCGCCGCTCGTCAGGATGCCGATCTTCATTGCTGTGTTCCTCGCTGTCGGGTCGGTGAAGAGGGTCGGCGTCGCTGCCTCCCCCGACACTAGTGCCGGAAGCGCCGCCCTGCCACACGCGGTCGCCGGGCCATGGCCGGGTCAGTCCGCGACCCGCTCCCAGACATCGTTCTCGTGGCGCTCGCCGCTCGCCGCCCTGCGTGCCGACGTCGCGCGCAACGGCCGCGGTCGCCCGCAACGGCCGCGGTCGCGCGCAACGGCCGCGGTCGCGCCGACGGACGCGACGAGGGGCGGTGCGAGACCGCACCGCCGCCCCTCGTGCGAATCGGACGCTACGCGGCGCCGAGCGCCTGACGCAGCAGGTGCATGAGCGCCGAGAGCTGCACCGAGTCACTCGACTGCGGGTCGACCTGCTCGCCGTCGAGCGCGCGGGCGGCCAGCCCCTGCTTGGAGTCGATGAGCTCGGCGATCTTGGTGTCGATCGTGTGCGCGGCGATGATGCGCCACGCGGTCACGGGCTCGTCCTGGCCGATGCGGTGCACGCGGTCGATCGCCTGGGTCTGCTCCGCGGCCGTCCACGACAGTTCGGCGAGCACGACGTTCGAGGATGCCTGCATGTTCACGCCGACGCCCGCCGCGGTCAGCGAGCAGACCGCGATGCCGACCTCGGGGTCGTTGTTGAAGGCGTCGATCGCCTGCTGGCGGGCCGAGGTGGCCTGATCGCCGCGCAGCGACACGGTCTTGAGCCCCGAGGCGGCGAAGTGCGCCTCGGCGGTGTCCATGACGTCGATGTGCTTGGCGAAGAAGACGACCTTGCCCACCGAGCGCTGCAGCTGCACCGCGTAGTCTGCGGCGAGCACGGCCTTGGCCTGGCCGATCTTGCGCACCATGGTGAAGACGTTCTCGGAGCCCGTGCCGGCGGCCTTCGACTCCTCGAGCTCGTTGTGCGCGACGAGACGGACGATGTCCTCGTCGATGTGGCCGGGGCCGTAGCCGCGGTCCCCGCGCGCCTCGATGATGCGCCGGTACTTCGCGGCGAGCCGCTCGCCCAGCTCGCGCTCGGCCTGACGGATCGAGCGGCCGAACTCGTCGTCGAGCTCCACGGGGAGGTCGGCGATGAGCTTGTCGGGCAGGTCGGCCGCGACATCCTTCTTCTTGCGCCGGACGATGCCCATCGAGATGACCGCGTCGCGGGCCTCTGGGTAGAAGGCCTTGTCGGCGGGGGTCAGCCCCGTCTCGTCGAGCTTCTCCATGAGCACCGGACCGGGCTTCTCACCAGTGGTCCAACCGAGGAAGCGCCAGATCGCGTCGAAGTCCTCGACGTCGTTGATCAGGGGCGTGCCCGTGAGAGCGAGCAGCAGCGGGTTGGGCACCTGCTCGCGGATGCGCGTCGCAAGCGCCAGCACGTTCTGCGAACGCTGCGATGTGAGGTTCTTGATGAAGTGCGCCTCGTCGACGACCATGCCCTTGAGGCCGATCGAGCCGAGCCACGAGAGGTGACGGTCGAGGATCTCGTAGTTGACGATGAACACGTCGGCGAACGCATCGATGCCTTCGCCATCACCGTGGATCACCGTCGCGCGTCGCTGGGGCGTCCAGCGCTCCACCTCGCGTGCCCAGTTCATCTTCACGACGTTGGGCACGACCGCGAGAAGCGGGTACGCGTTCGCGACGGATGCTGCGAGCACCGACTCCGCCGTCTTGCCGAGGCCCGGCTCGTCGGCCAGGAGGAAAGTGCGGTGCCCCGCGCGCACGGATTCGAGGAACCTCGACTGGTGCGGCATCACCTCGAGGCCCTTGGGCGACAGGCGGTCGAACTCCGGCACAGGCGGAAGCTCCATCGACGCGGTCGCACCGCCGGCGCCTGTCTCGAATGCCTTGTACAGCGGGCCCATGAGCTCCCAGCTGTCGAGGCGGCGGCGCGGCGTCTGCTTCGGAGCACGGATCGTGAGATCCGGCGCGAGGAACGGGTTGGAGTCGCGGCGGGCCTCGACCTGCGGCGGCACCACCTGACGCTCGGCGAGCGCGGCGGGCACGACCGGCGCCACGACCGGCGCGACGTCGGTGATGATGAGCTCGTCGGGCGCCAGCTCGGCCCCCGACTCGAGCAGCCAGTCGCGTCGCATGCGCCGCGCGACAGGAGAGGTGGCCTGGTCGACCTCGAGCAGCTGGATGAGCGACGTGTCGCGCGCGGCCGTCTTCGCGAGGATGGTGGCGACCCCGTCGAGCCGCTTCAGCAGCTCGGCGCGCGCAGCATCCGTCAGCTCCGTGTCGCTCTTCACACGGGCGCGCTCCTCGCGCACCAGGAATGCGATGACCTGGAACTTGACGCGGTTCGTGGGCCCGAGCTTGCCGCGCTGGGCCTTGGCCTCGACCTCGCGCACCTTGCGGGCGAGGATCGGGATGATGGGGGCCTCGTCGTCGCGGCGCGCGGACGAGGACTTGCGGCGACGCTGCGCCGTCTGGGCGGGTGCCGTGGTCGGCATGCTCCTCCTGAGCGTGAGTGCCGGATAGGGAGTCCGGCGGGGATCGGATGTCACCGATGGTTCTGCGTGCTCCCGCGGGCGGCGCGAACGCCGTCGCGAACGCGGGATCAGGGATTCGCCGCCGGCGGTCGCGGGCACTCGCTTCTGCGAGCTGCGGCATCGTCAACGGGTTTTCCCACGCACCATTCTAGGGGAACGGGCCCTCGAACGGGGCAATCCGGCGCGGGAGAACGCGGAACTCAGCCCCAGAGGGTCGCCACGATGTCTTCGGTGTACCCCTCGGGCGCGAAGTTGATCCACGCGGTCGTCACGAGCCCGCCGCCACCGACGTAGTGCGTCTCGCCGCGGGTGTACTCTTCGTCGTCGAGCGTCACGCCCTTCTGCTCGATGCGGCACACGGTGCCGCCCCCCAGCGGCTCGCAGCCGAAGCCCGCCTGCGGCAGCGCGGCGAGCACGGCTTCCTCCTGGCCGGCGTCGATCGCGGTCACATTGGTCGCGAGCCCGTACTCGCTCGGCTGACCCCACGAGCACCGCAGCGTCGGCGCTCCGCTGTGGATGATCTCGAGCAGATCGGCGTTCTCCGTCGACAGCATCGTCACGCCGGGGTCGTTGAGAGGCGGGTTCGCCGACTGCAGCTGAGCGAGCATCGCGGCCGAGTAGATCTCCTCGCAGGCGCCAGGCACCTCGAAGCCGGCCGCGGGCTTGTCTGTCTCGGTCGGGCTGACCGACGGGTCCGGCGTCTGTTCCTGCGTCGTGCTCGTGGGGCTGCCCGACGGAGTAGCCGGGGATTCGGGTCGACATCCTGTGACGACCGTAGCCAGGGCGGTGAGCGCGACGCACCCGATCACGATCCGTGTCAACCGGCTCTGCACGACCATTCCCACGCCACCTCTCGCGCGCCGCCGCAGGCGGAAGGCGGCGCGCTTTCGACCCTAACGAGGCGGAAGGACGGATGCTGCGGGCCACGCCGCGCGCACGGTCACCGCAGTCACGGGCCCGCGTACGCGCTCTGCCACTCCGACAGCGTATGCGGGTCGTCGGTGACGATGCCGTCGACACCGAGGGCCGTCACCTCATCCCACTGGGAGTCGTCGTTGAGCGTGTAGACGACGACGCGCGCGCCCACGGCGTGCAGTTCGTCGACGATCCCCGGCCGCGCGAGGACGGCCTTGCGGTTCACGACGACGCCGCGCGCGCCGGCCTCGGCGACGGCGCTCACCACGTCCGAAGGGAGCTGTTTGAGGATGAGCAGCCGCGACAGCACGTCCGACCCGGCCGCCGCGAGCGCGAGCGTACGTGCGTCGAAGCTCGCGAACACGATTCGACGCTCGAGGCCCCGCGCGGCCACCTCGGCGACGGCGGCATCGATGGCCGCGGCATCCCATTGGCCCTTCATCTCAACGATGGCCCGACCCTCGGTGGCGGCGAGGGCATCGAGGAACTCCACGAAGGTGGGGACAGGCGTGCCGGCGTAGGCGCGGTCGAACCACGCGCCGGCGTCGAGCGCCTTCACCTCGGCGAGCGTCAGCGCGGCCAGCCGGCCATGGCCGTCGGTCGTGCGGTCGACGGTCTTGTCGTGCATGAGCACGGGGTGGCGATCGGCGGTGAGGGCGACGTCGACCTCGACGTAGTCGAACCCGCCCGCGAGAGCCGCGCTGATGGCGGGCAGCGTGTTCTCCGGCGCGGTCGCCGCTCCCCCGCGATGGCTGGCGATGAACGCGGCCGCCCCCGGCGTGCGCTCATCGCCCATGAGCTCCCGCGAGCTCACGCGCGCGGGAGTGGCGCCGAGGAAGGCGATCACCAGGCTCGCGGTCGCGAGAACGCCCATGACGGACAGAGCGTGAATCCGGTCGCGGGGGCGATCGGAGGCCGCGGTGTAGGGCATCGGGCATGTCCTCCCGGGGGTCGTTCCCCACGTCCTCGTCGACGTGGTGCGGACCACTCTACATGCGCCGTTACCTATTCGTTACTCTGTTTTGGCTCGGCTTTCACGCACCATGCGGACGGCGTCCCAGAGCGCCTCCGCGACGTCATCCTTGGACCCGCGCCGGGCGCCGATGACCTCGCCGTCGGCACTGATGATCGTGACGGCGTTGTCTGTCGCCTCGAATCCCTTGGACCAGCCGACCTCGTTCACCGCGAGAAGATCGGCGCCTTTGCGCGCGGCCTTGCGGCGCCCGCGGTCGAGCAGCGTCTCACCGTCGCCGGGAGTCTCTGCCGCGAAGCCGACGATCGTCTGCCCCTCCCGGCGACTGCGGACCAGCCCCGCGAGGATGTCATCGTTCTCGATGAGGTCGAGCGTGATCCCCCCGACCGGCGCGGACTCCTTGGCGCGCTTGAGCGGCGACACCTCGGCCACGCGGTAGTCGGCGACAGCCGCGGCCATCACGACGATGTCTGCCCGTTCCGCCTCGGCCGCGATCGCTGTGCCGAGCTCGGCCGCGGTGCCGGCGCGCACGACACGAAGACCTGGACGAGCGGATGCCGCAGCCAGCACGCCGTCGTCGACGTGGGCGGCGACCAGCACGACGTCCGCCCCGCGCTCCGCGGCGGAGAGCGCGAGCGCCACGCCCTGCCGTCCGCTGGAACGGTTGCCGATGTAGCGCACGGGGTCGATCGGCTCGCGCGTGCCTCCCGCGCTCACGACGACTCGCAGTCCGCGCAGATCGCCGGCGTCACCCTCGGCCGCGGCGAGCGCCGCGTCGAAGATGACCTCGGGTTCCGACATCCGCCCCGGCCCGCTGTCGCCGCCGGTCAGCTCCCCCTCTTCAGGGCCCACCACGATGACACCGCGCTGGCCGAGGACCGCCATGTTGTGAACGGTCGAGGGATGCCGCCACATCTCCGTGTGCATCGCCGGCGCGACGACGACCGGCGCCGTGGTGGCGAGTAGTGTCGTTCCGAGGAGGTCGTCCGCGAGTCCCGCGGTCATCTTCGCCAGGGTGTTCGCCGTCGCGGGCGCCACGATCACGAGGTCGGCCGCCTGTCCGAGCGCGACGTGACGCACGCGTGCGACGTCGTCGTGGACGGAGGTCGTCACGGGCTGACGGCTGATCGCCTCCCACGTCGGCTTCCCCACGAACCGCAGTGCGTCCTCCGTGGGAACGACGTGAACCTCGTGGCCGGCTTTGACCAGCAGACGCACGAGCTGAACCGTCTTGTAGGCGGCGATGCCACCGGTGACCCCGACTACGACGAACACCCTCCGATCTTGGCACGACTGCCCGACACCCGGTCCCGCACCGGACGACACCACCCGAGGAGCCCCGCATGTGCACCGTCGTGATCCGCGTCCCCGAATCGGCGGACGAGCCCACGCGAGTGCTCGCGATCCGCGACGAGGACCCTGCCCGGCCGTGGAACCCGCTCGGCCGCTGGTGGCCCGAGGCCAACGACGGCGTCGTGGGCGTGCGCGACGTGCGCGCGGGCGGAGCATGGCTCGCGGCGGACCCGGCTGCCGGACGCCTGGCCGTGCTCCTCAATCGCGCCGACGAGTCGACGCGCCCCGAGTCCGAGCTCGTCTCCCGTGGGAGCATCGTGCTCGACGCCGTCGCCGGGCGCTCCCCTGCCGGCGCGCCCGCGACGCACGGCTTCAACCTGGTCGAGGTCGAGGGCCCTCACGCGCGCGTGCTCACCTGGGACGGCGCGACTCTGCGCACGACCGAACTCGAGCCCGGCACGCATATGATCGCCCACGACGACGTCGACGACAGCGCAACGCCACGCATCGTGCGGTGGCTGGGCGAGTTCCAGGCCACCGCACCCGCGACGGACGGACGATGGTGGATGCCGTGGGTCGAGGTGCTCGAGCGCTCCGCCGAACTCCCTCCCACCGACGACGGGGCGATCATCCGCGACAACCGCCCGCACGGCTATCCGACCCTGTCACTGCTCGCGTGCGTGGCCTCGGTGTCGGCGCACGACGTCGACGTGCACTACGGGGAGCTCCGCGAGCCGGGCCAGTGGGGCGGCCTCGAACTGGGCTGAGCGATCCCTCAGCGGTTCGTGGTGTCGACACCGGAACGCGCTGTCACCTCATCACCCCTTCGCGGTGCTACCGCCCGATGTGTTGCTCGCCGGGCTCGTTAGCGGTGATGCGGGCGTGCGGCTTCGCCCCCCTACGCCGCGTCGCACCGACGGCCCAGACGATGAACACCCCGGCCCCGACCACATTTACCAGCATGAGCAGGACCAGCCATGCCCAACCGAGTGGCAGTGGCGCGGCGCCGGCTCCCAGCCGTGTGGCGAGATACGCCACGAGTGTCACGGCGAACGCCGCACCCAGCCAACGATGCGCCAGATAGAGCCATCCCCGCGGGGAGCCCGCACGACTGAAGGGCCGACGCCTGCGACGGATCAGATCGATGAGCAGCGCCACCCCGAGTCCTGCGACCATCACGGTAAGGGCGAGGAAGAACGCGACGTTCGCCGGTCCGCCGCCCTCAGCTTCGACCTGCCACATCTCGAGCCATCCCTCGACAGTGATCGCGCCGTTCTGCTCGTAGAGGTACAGGGGCACACTCGCCATCACCCACAGCCACAGCAGCACTCCCGCGCCGCGGTGGACGATGCGCACGACGCGCATCGGACGATGTGGCCGGCGGGACTCGGCGAGGGTCATGGCCTGCTCCTCGATCACCATTGATCGCGTGCATTCCGCGTGGGCCTCACTATGGCAGAGCAGATGGCGCCCCACAACGGGGCGGGAGAACGGGCGATAGCACCCGCCGACAGCCGACCACCGTGCTGTTGCGAGGTCTCGTCATGGCGAGGTGAGGGTCAAAGAACGGAAAGGAGCGGAACGGATGCCTCGGCCAGGCATCCGTTCCGCTCCGGCAGTCCGCCGTCCCGCGCTGCTACACCAGGCTCTTGGGGTGCCACACCGTTTTGGTCTCGGTGAAGGCGGTGATGCGGGCGAGGCTCGGGGCCGCGGCATCCGTCCCGTTCTCGGGAGGGAGCACCCGCGTGAGCGTCTCGGCCGCCGCGATCTGAAGATCGATCCAGTCGAGGTCGCCCGCGCCGACCAGGTCCAGCGCGTGCACGTCGGGGTGCGAGGCGAGCCACGGCGCGATCTCGGCCGGCGAGCCGGTCAGCACGTTGACGACTCCCCCGGGCACGTCGCTCGTCGCGAGCACCTCGGCAAGGCTGATGCCCGACAGCGGGTAGCGCTGCGAGGCGACCACGACCACCGAGTTGCCCGTCACGAGCGCGGGCGCGATGGCCGACACGAGACCGACGAGCGCGGTCTCCTGCGGAGCGATGATGCCGACCACGCCGGTCGGCTCGGGCACCGAGATGTTGAAGTACGGGCCGGCGACCGGGTTGCCGTTGCCGGCGACCTGGCCGTACTTGTCGCACCAGCCCGCATACCAGACCCAGCGGTCGATCGACTCGTCGACCTCGGCGGCGGCCACCGCAGCGGAGACCCCGGTCTGCTGGATGATCTCGTCGACGAACTGGGC
Organism: Microbacterium ureisolvens; assembly: GCF_019511645.1. Lineage (GTDB taxonomy): Bacteria > Actinomycetota > Actinomycetes > Actinomycetales > Microbacteriaceae > Microbacterium > Microbacterium ureisolvens_A. The sequence goes on from NZ_JAEUAX010000004.1 coordinate 116,412, forward strand.
GCGACGGCCCTCGAGGATCTCGGCGACCCGGTACAGCACCTGGCCGCGGTTGTACGCGGTCGCCCCCGACCAGCCCTTCACGGCGCCACGGGCGGCGACGACCGCATCCCGGGCGTCCTTGCGGGAGGCGAGCGCGGCGTTCGCGAGGAAGTCGCCCTTCGGGGTCGCCACCTCGTACGTCCGGCCCGACTCGCTGCGGGGGAAGGCGCCGCCGATGTAGAGCTTGTACGTCTTGGGAACGGTGAGTCGCGTGCTCATGCCGAGACCTCCTTCTTCGAACGGCCGGCATTGACCCGGGCGGCGGAGTCGACGGATGCTGCGCCCTTGAGGTACGCGGCCAGTCCGTGGCGGCCGCCCTCGCGGCCGTAGCCCGACTCCTTGTAGCCGCCGAACGGCGACGACGGGTCGAACCGGTTGAACGTGTTCGCCCAGACGACGCCCGCGCGCAGGCGGTCGGCGACAGCGAGGATGCGTGAGCCCTTGTCGGTCCATATGCCGGCCGACAGGCCGTACGGGGTGTTGTTGGCCTTCTCGATGGCCTCCGCCGGCGTGCGGAACGTGAGCACCGACAGCACCGGGCCGAAGATCTCGTCGCGGGCGATGCGGTGGCTCGCCTGCACGTTCGTGAAGATCGTCGGCGCGAACCAGAAGCCGTTGTCGGGGATCACGCAGTCCGCGCTCCAGCGCTCGGCGCCCTCCTCCTCGCCGACCTTGCTGAGCTCGCGGATGCGGTCGAGCTGCTCGCGCGAGTTGATGGCCCCGATGTCGGTGTTCTTGTCGAGCGGGTCGCCGAGGCGCAGCGTCGAAAGGCGGTCCTTCAACCGGTCGACGACTTCGTCGTGGATCGACTCCTGCACGAGCAGGCGGCTGCCGGCGCAGCACACGTGCCCCTGGTTGAAGAAGATGCCGTTGACGATGCCTTCGACGGCCTGATCGATGGGGGCGTCCTCGAACACGATGTTCGCGGCCTTGCCGCCGAGTTCGAGGGTGAGCTTCTTGTCGGTGCCCGCGACCGCCTTCGCGATCTCGCGGCCGACGGCGGTCGAGCCGGTGAACGCGACCTTGTCGACATCGGGATGCCGCACCAGCGCCGCGCCCGTCGCGCCGGCGCCCGTGACGATGTTGACCACGCCGGGCGGCAGATCGGCCTGCTGCAGGATCTCGGCGAAGATGAGCGCCGACAGCGGCGTGGTCTCGGCGGGCTTGAGCACGACGGTGTTGCCCGCGGCGAGCGCCGGGGCGATCTTCCACGCGAGCATGAGCAGCGGGAAGTTCCACGGGATCACCTGCCCGGCGACGCCCAGCGAGCGCGGGTCTGCGCCCAGCCCGGCGTAGTCGAGCTTGTCGGCCCAGCCGGCGTAGTAGAAGAACCAGGCGGCGACCAGCGGCACGTCGACGTCGCGGCTCTCCTTGATGGGCTTGCCGTTGTCGAGGCTCTCGGCCACCGCGAGCTCGCGCGCTCGCTCCTGGACGAGGCGCGCGATGCGGAAGAGATACTTGCCGCGATCCCGGCCGCTCATCTTCGACCACGTCCTGTCGTAGGCGCGACGCGCGGCGGCGACGGCGGCGTCGACATCCGCGTCGCTCGCCGAGGCGATGGCGGCGATGTGCTTCTCGTCGGCGGGCGAGATCGTGGCGAACGACTCGCCCGACCCCGGTCGGAACTCGCCGTCGATGAACAGCCCGTACTCCTCGCGGAGGTTCAGGATCGCGCGGGACTCGGGGGCAGGTGCGTATTCGAGGAAACTCATGTCTTCTTTCCCGGGTCAGTCGATGGTCACGTAGTCGGCGCCGGAGTAGTGCCCGGTCTTCAGCTTCTGACGCTGCAGGAGCACGTCGTTGAGGAGGCTGGATGCCCCGTACCGGAAGAGGTGCGGCTGCAGCCACTCCTCGCCGACGGTTTCGGCCACGGTGACGAGGTACTTGATGGCGTCCTTCGAGGTGCGGATGCCGCCGGCCGGCTTCACGCCGACCTTCTCCCCCGTGGCACGGTGCCAGTCGCGCACGACTTCGAGCATGAGCAGCGTCACCGGCAGGGTCGCCGCCGGCTGCACCTTGCCCGTCGAGGTCTTGATGAAGTCGCCGCCCGCGAGGATCGCGAGCCACGACGCGCGCTTGATGTTGTCGTAGGTGGTGAGTTCACCGGTCTCGAGGATCACCTTGAGCGACGCGTAGGTGCCGTCCTCACGCCGGCACGCCTGCTTGACCCGGGCGATCTGGTCGAACACCAGTCCGTAGCGACCCGCGAGGAACGCCCCGCGGTCGATGACCATGTCGATCTCGTCGGCGCCGTGGGCGACGGCCTCGGCGGTGTCGGCGAGCTTGATGTCGAGCGAGGCGCGTCCGCTCGGAAAGGCGGTGGCGACCGCCGCGACGCTCACTCCCCCGTCGTCCGGGTCGCCGTGCGCGGCGCCCAGCGCTTCGACGGCGTAGGGCACCATGTCGCCGTAGACGCAGACGGCGGCGACGCGCGGACAGGTCGGGTCGGAGGCATCCGGGTTCAGCGCCTTCGCGACGAGCGAGCGCACCTTGCCGGGCGTGTCGGCGCCCTCGAGGGTGGTGAGGTCGATGAGCTCGATGATCTTGTCGAGTGCCCACGCCTTCGACGTGGTCTTGATCGAGCGGGTGCCGAGCGCAGCGGCGCGCTGCTCGAGGCCGACGGCGTCGACGCCGGACAGCCCGTGGAGGTAGCGCCGCAGCGTGGTGTCGTCGGGCTGTCCGCCGAGCAGCTCGACGGCCCGCTCGGGCAGCGTCACGATGGAGGTGCCTGACATGTCCTGACCTGGCTTTCGTTGGGGTTCGGAAAGGGGATGCTGATGCCGCGGTTCACGCGTCGAGAAGGTGCTGCGCCGTGGATTCGTCGGTGACGAGCACGGTGCACAGGCGCGACGCGACGACCGCGGACGCGATCGCGCGTTTGGGGGTGCCGGCGATCGCGCAGATCGCGACATCGGCGCGACGCAGGTCGTCGAGCGAGACACCCACGGTCCGGGCATCGAGTTCGTCATCGGCGATGCGTCCGTCGGCGGTGATGTACCGCCCGACGACATCGCCGACCGCACCCGCCTCGACGAGCCGGTCGATGTCGGCCGTCGTGAGGTACCCGCTGTCGACGTGGACGGAGCCGTGGTCGGCGGGGCCCGCGCTGAAGAGATAGGCGTTCGCGGAGCGCGCCGCGTCGAGTACGCCGGCAACGACGCGGTCGTCCTCGATCGCCTCCTTGGTCGCACGCCGCTCCAGGATGGCCGGGCTCGGCAGCAGCGCAGCGGTGCCCCCGCCCTTCTGCGCGATGCTCACCGCGGTCGCCGCGGCGGTGCCGGGCCGCTGGCTCATGCTGACGCCGCCGTTGATCTGCACGACATCGGTGCCCTGCGACCACCCGTCGCGGAGGTGATGTGCGACGTCCGACAGCGTGCGCCCCCAGCTGACACCGAGCACGGGCGGGTGCGGCCGCATCGCGGCCAGATAGTCGGCGGCGGCCTGGGCCACCCGCTGCTGGAGCTCGTCTTCGCTGCGGACGCCGGCGCGCGACACCACGACGGCGTCGGTCAGACTGCGCTCGTCGCGCAGACGCCGCTCGAGCTGCGGCCGGCGCGCGCGGGAGTGGAGGATCTCGATGCGGACGAACCCCTCCTCCTTCGCCTGGGTGAGCAGACGGCCGACCTTCCATCGAGTGATCTGGAGGTTCCGGCCGATCTCCTCCTGCGTGAGGTTCTCCTCGTAGTACAGCTCGGCGGCTCGAATCGAGAGAAGCTCGTCGACGGCGTCCACGGTTCTCCCTTCGTCGTCCCCTCCAGGCTGACACAGTCCACCCGCCTGCGCCAACATCTGCACAGAGTTTGCTCAGATGAGCACCCCGCCGGAGTTGGAACCGGAACGGATGCCTCAGCCGCCGGTGCTCGCCGGCGGCCGGACGGTGACCTTCGGCTGGCGCAGCAGAACGATGACGCCGATGCCCACGACGACGACGAACGCGATGGACAGCGTCGTGAACGCGAACCAGTTGTCGTCGAGCGCGAGGACGATCGCCGCCGACACGACCGCGATGGCCGCCGCGATGAGCTTGGACGCGAACTTCATGCCCATGCCCGGCGTCAGCCGCCCTGCCGGCGAATCGCCCCGCGCGAGGATGAGATCCGCGAACGCGTCGAGGGTCGCCAGCAACGAGGCGGAGTATGCGACCGCGCACCCGAGGGCGCCCCACAGGTTGACGGAATCGTCGGCCGCCGCATCGGCGGCCATCAGGACCAGCGCGTGCACGCCTCGATCGTAGGGGCGAGCGGGCGCGCCGGTCTACGGGTGCGGAGAGCACACGAGCGGACGGATGCCGCCACCCGGCTCGTCAGGTCAGCTCGCGTCGCACGCGCTCGATGTCGTCGCTCATCTGCGCGATGAGCGGCTCGATCCCCTCGAACGCGACCATGCCCCGGATCCGCGCCACGAACTCGATCTCGACGACGTGTCCGTACAGGTCGAGGTCGGTCTCGTCGAGCACGTACGCCTCGACCTGGCGCACGACCACATCATCGAACGTGGGATTCGTGCCGATGCTGATCGCCGCGGGGTACCGAACGCTGCTGCGCGGCTCGGATGCCCCGTCCCGAGGCATCCCCTCGTCCACCAGCCATCCGGCGTAGACACCCTCGGCGGGCACGAAGCCCTCGAGATCAGGAGAGAGGTTCGCAGTCGGGAAGCCCAGCTCACGGCCGCGCTTCAGCCCATGGACGACCTCGCCGCGCACCGCATGCGGACGGCCCAGCAGACGCGTCGCCCCCGCCACGTCACCGACGTCGAGCAGTTCGCGAACCCAGGTCGATGAGACGCGCCGGCCGGCGTCGATCGCTCGGACGTCGTCGACGATGTCGACCTCGAAGCCGAACTCGGCGCCGAGCTCCCGCAGCAGTCCGGGATCGCCCGCACCGCCGCGCCCGAAGCGGAAGTCCGCGCCGACCATGACGATCCGCACTCCGAGTGCACCGACCAGCACGTGCTCGACGAACTTCCGCGCTCCGAGATCGGCGAGCGTGCGGTCGAAGGTGAGCATGAGCGTGGCGTCGACGCCCGCGTCCGCCAGCAGGCGGAGCTTCTGTTCGACACCCACCAGGCTGTCCGGGCAGATCTCGGGGCGCAGCAGCGCCAGCGGGTTGCGGTCGAACGTCACGGCGACGACGCGTGCACCGGAGGCTTCAGCATCCACTCTCGCCCGATCGATGACCGCCCGATGTCCGGAGTGCACCCCGTCGAACTTGCCGATCGCGACGACGGAGGGACCGAAGCCCGCGGGCACCTCGGCGGGGTCGCGGAAGACGATCACGACGCGACCGCCGCGGGTGCGGGGGTCTGCGCCTCGGCGGGATGATGGGTCGCCAGCCACCAGATGCCGAGGAACGGCAGCACGAGCGGCACGAAGAGGTAGCCCAGGCCGAACCACGACCACACCGTCGGGTGCGCGAAGAGCTCCGGCACGACGAGGCTCAGGGTTCCGATGACCAGCACGCCGACCAGCTCGAACACGATCGCCACCCACGCGACCACGTACCATCCGCGACGGCCCGCGAACACGAGGGCGAGCGTCGCGACGATGTAGACCACCGCAGAGAGCGCCGACAGCGTGTAGGCGACCGGCGCCTCGTCGAAGCGCTCGACGATCTGCACGAAGGATCGACCGGTGGCACCGAGGGCCATGATCGCGTAGACGATCACGAGCACGCGGCCGATGCCGGTCATACGGGGGCGGGCGGGAGTGGTCGACATAACCAGACGAGTTTAGTTCGTGTCACCGAGCCACGGCTTCGTCACGCGACCTGCACGGTCCAGATGACGTGCATGCGCCACACCATGACCGCGATGGACAGGGCCGCGATGCCCATGATCACCGTGCTCCAGCGGCTGCGCTCCAGCAGAGCCCAGGCGACGGCCGCGAACGGAAGCAGCACCGCCGAGACGAGGTAGACCCAGAATTCCAGCAGGCTGCCCGACGGCGGATTGCCGGCGAACGGCGCGATGATCGCGATCACGACCTGCACGAGCAGCAGCAGCTCGACGAGGGCCAGCGAACCGACGGTCCAGTCGCTCGGGCGGCGTCCCGCGAGACCGGCGATGACGCAGAAGACGCCCGCCGCGACGGCGACGACGACCTGGGCGATCGTGAACCACAGGATCATCGGGTGGCCTCCTCGGGCATGTTCATGGCGCTCTTGACGTCGGCGCCGCGTCGCTCCACGATGCCGACGAGCGCGCCGCGGGGGTCGATGGCGGCGGTCGGGCTCACAAGGAGTCGCCCGGCCGCGCCGAGGAGCCGCTTGCCGTGGCGGAGGTCGCGCGCCTCGTCCGCGGTCACGTCGAGCCGGCCGAGGACGGCGGCGGCCGCGACCGCGGGATCGAGCAGCGGGACATCGGCCAGCGTGTCCACGCCGGCGGCCGACGCCACCTCGAAGGGCCCGATGCGGGTGCGGCGCAGCGCCGTGAGGTGCCCCCCGACGCCGAGGGCGGCGCCGAGGTCGCGCGCGAGCGAGCGGATGTAGGTGCCGCTCGAGCAGTCGACCACCACGTCGAGGTCGACGACGCCCGCCGACCGGCGCTCGGCGAGCACCTCGAACCGCGACACGGTGACTTCCCGCGCTTTGAGCTGCACGTCCTCCCCCGCCCGGGCAAGATCGTACGCGCGGCGCCCGTCGACCTTGATGGCCGAATAGGTGCTCGGCACCTGCGAGATGCGTCCGGTCAGGGCGGCGATCGCGCCGCGGATCGCGACGGCGTCGAGGGATGCGGCATCCGTCTGGGAGACGACCTGGCCCTCGGCGTCGTCGGTGTCGGTCGCGACCCCGAGCCGGATGGTCGCGTCGTAGGTCTTGTCGAGCCCGACCACGAACGTGAGCAGGCGCGTCGCGCCCTCGACGCCGAGGACCAGCAGGCCGGTGGCCATCGGGTCGAGCGTGCCGGCGTGGCCGATCTTGCGCGTGCCCAGCGCGCGCCGGGCGCGCGCGACGACGTCGTGCGAGGTGATGCCGCCGGGCTTGTCGACCAGCAGGATTCCGGGCGCCGCCATCAGCTGCGCCCGATGATCCGCGGGTGCGCGAGATTGACGTTGTCGACGATGACGGATGCAGCGTCCCGCGGCCGCGCTTCGTTCAGGTAGATCTCCTGCCCCTGCCGGTACCGCGCGTTCGACGGCGCATCGGGGTCGGGATCACAGCCGTCGCGCAGCGCCATGCGGGCGTAAGAGACCTCGAAGGGAACCTCGAGCCACACCGACCAGTCCCACAGGTCCTGCAGCTCAGGACGATGCAGGAAGATGCCGTCGACGACGAGCACCGCGTCCAACGGGGCGGTGACCCACTGCGACTCGACTGGCGCGTCGCGCGCCACATCGAACGCGGAGAGCTGGAAGCCGGTCGTCCCGGCGGTCTGTGCGCCGTCGCGGAACGGATCGATGAGCACACGGCGGAACGTCGCGTAGTCGTAGGAGTCGCGGTAGAAGCCCTCGGGGCTGCGCCGCCCTCGGACGTAGCGCTCCGCGCGGGGGCGATGGAAGCCGTCGATGCCGGCGCGGAACACCGCGTCCCCCGTCTCGGCGAAGACCTCCGCGAGGCCATCGGCGAACACCGTCTTGCCCGCGCCGTCGAGCCCGTCGATCGCGACGATGACCCGTCCCGCGGGGTAGCGTCGTCGCACCCGGTCGCGCAGTTCGCGCCACAGCGTCGTGGTCGGAGTGACGGGCAGGCGCATGCTCCCAGCCTACGGCCGACCGACGTCGTGCCCCGCCTGTGCGGTTGGTTGCGGTGACCTCGCGGGGGCGGATCCGAGGACATCGGCAGTTTCGAGGAGCCCTCCGCCGCATGCATCCTCAGATCCGCGGATCTCCTCTTCCGCGACGGCGACGGATCACTGTCATCGCGCCAGGTGGAGGCCCTGCGCCACCGCCCGCATGATGAGGTCCTGCACCTCCTCCCAACGATGGATCACCCGGTGGTAGCCGACGCGGATCACGTGGTACCCCATCAGCGTGAGGAGCGCATCGTGGGCGATGTCCTTCTCCCGCTGCGCCCCGACATGATGGCCACCGTCGATCTGCAGCACGAGCCGCTCGCCGATCAGGAAGTCCACTGGCCGGTCGGCGATCCAGATCTGAGGTCGCACCGGCAGCCGCATCCACTTCAGTCGTGGCGGCACGAAGGACTCGAGCCCCGAGTCCGACCACGGAGTGGCCACCTCGAGAATCCGGCGTGCCGCAGGGGGAAGGCGCAATCGGCGCATCACCTCCGGACCGACGAGCGACTTGTTGAGCGCGGACTCCCATATCGCGAGCGCACGCTCGAACGGCTGACAACCGGCCGCGAGGACCAGCACGTTCTCGATCGGGTCCTCGAGGTGATCCGGATGCCGAGGCACGGCCGGTTTCGCCCAGTGCACGTGGGCGCCGGCCGGGCGCACGGCGCCGGAGTGGGACGGTGCCGCGACGTGCGGCGCCCCTTCGTGGAGCACCCACAGCCCCAGGCGGCGCGCTTGCGTCACGCAGCTCAGCACCACGCCCGCTCGGGCGGCGGAGACGAGGAACGGGTCGGCGTCCGGCGTGGCCACCCACCCCTTGCGCAGGCGCACCAGGCCGCCGTCGGCCAACGCCCGGCGGATCATGTGCCGGCTCCAACCGTCGTCGATCAACGTCGACGTGCGCACCACTCGGCCGCGAGGCGTGCCGGCGGTGGAGGCATCCGTTGTGCGTGTCATCCGGCGAGTCTGCGCGTGCCGGCCGATCCGTCGCGCCCGTGGCACACGCCCGGTGGACAACCGGCGCGACCGGCCTCATGTGAAGGAACCGACACGGGCTCGCGGATCTGAGGGGATCTGCGAATCAGAGGAGACTCGGCCCGGGATCGCCCTCTGGCTCGCAGATCTCCTCTGATCCGACGCCACGGCCGTCGGCCCGTCCCCCAGACCTAAGCTGGAACGCATGCCCGACCTTGCCGCACCACTGGTCGAGTGGTACCGGGCGAACGCCCGCGACCTTCCCTGGCGGCAGCCGGAATTCGGGGCATGGGGCGTGCTCGTGAGCGAGTTCATGCTGCAGCAGACGCCCGTGTACCGCGTCATCCCGCACCTCGAGGCGTGGCTCGCACGGTGGCCGACTCCGACCGATCTCGCGGCGGCCGCCCCGGCCGATGCCGTGCGGCAGTGGGCGAACCTTGGCTACCCGCGACGGGCGCTGTGGCTGCACCGCGCCGCGGTCGAGATCCGCGACCGCCACGACGGGGTCGTTCCGAGCGACATCGACGCGCTGCTCGCGCTCACCGGCATCGGCGACTACACCGCGAGGGCGGTCGCCGTCTTCGCCTACGGCGACCGGCACCCCGTGGTCGACACGAACACACGACGCGTGCTGGCGCGCGCAATCGAGGGCCGGTCGCAGCCGGGGCCGCCATCGCGTCGCGACCTCGCCGCGATGAACGCGATCCTGCCCGAGGACCGCACAACTGCCGCCGTTGTCAACGCCGCGGCGATGGAGCTCGGAGCGACCGTCTGCACCGCGCGGATCCCCCGGTGCGACGTCTGTCCACTCAGCGATCGCTGCGCCTGGCTCGCCGTCGGTCGCCCTGACACGGGAGACGAACGCCGCAAGCAGGCGCCTTACGAGGGCAGCGACCGCCAGGCACGCGGGGCTGTGCTGAGGACGCTGAGGGATGCCGCGAACCACGCGGTGCCGCTGGCCGACGTCGTGCCCGACTGGCCTGACGCGCTGCAGCGCGACCGCGCCATCGACTCGCTCATCGCGGACGGCCTCGCCGAGGCAGACGACGGGATGCTGCGGCTCCCGGCGTGAGTCACCGCCGGCGCCACTGGCGGTCGCAGTACGTATGGGGGAATATTGGGGCACGTGCGGCGGTGACGCCCACAGCAGCGGGATCACCTCACCTGCCGGAGTCGCAATGGCCTCCATCATCATTGCCAGCGTTCCCATCCACGGTCATGTCGTGCCCCTCCTCTCGCTTGCCAGAGGGCTCGTCGAGCGGGGCGACGACGTGCGGTTCCTCACCGGCACGCGCTTCCGCGATGCCGTTTCGGCGACGGGCGCCACGCACGTCGCGCTCCCCGCGGACGCAGACTTCGACGATCGGGATCTGCTGAAGACGTTTCCCGAGCTGGCGCGACTCTCGCCCGTCCGGGGCGTGGGGTTCTACGTCGAGCATGTGTTCACCAGGCCCGGCGTGGGTCAATACCGTGCGATCCAGGACCTCCTCCGGGCAGACCCGTCGGCCGCCGTCGTGGCCGACCCGACTCTCGCTGCCGGCGCGGTGATGACCCTGCTCCCCGCCCGCGAGCGGCCCGCCATCGTGGTGGCCGGGATCATCCCGCTCAATCTTCCCGGCAGAGACGTGCCGCCCTTCGGGTTCGGGCTCACACCGCGGGCGGGGTGGCCGGGGCGTGCCCGGAACGCGGTCCTGACCTGGTTCGAAGAGCGCGTCATCCTCCGGGGCGCGCGCCGCGCCGGCGACGAGGTGCGCCGGGCAACCGTCGGAGCCACGAGAGCGGGCTCAGGCCTGGGGTGGGTCGGCAGGGCGGATGCCGTCGCCCAGTGCACCGTCGCTTCCTTCGAGTACCCGCGCCCCGATGCGAGCACGGTCGTCCGCTTCACCGGACCGATCGCCGAGAGCAGCGTCGATCACCACCGGGTTCCCGCGTGGTGGCCGGAGGTCTCGGAACACCGGCGCCCCATCGTGCACGTGACCCAGGGAACACTGGCCAACAACGAGATGGACGACCTGATCCGGCCCGCCGTGCGCGCCCTCGCCGACGAGGACGTGCTGGTCGTCGTCGCGACGGGAGGCGCACCGGCGGATGCGCTCGGCGAGATGCCTTCGAACGTGCGAGTGGCCGACTTCCTGCCCTACGACGTGCTCCTGCCTCGAACGTCGGTCTTCTTGACCAACGGCGGCTATGGCGGCACGCAGTTCGCGCTCCGGCACGGAGTGCCGATCGTGGTCGCGCCGGGTGGCGAGGACAAGAGCGAGGTCGCAGCTCGCGTCCAGTGGTCGGGCGTCGGCATCAGTCTGCGCACGCGGCGGCCGTCACCGACCAGGATCCGGGATGCCGTCCGCGAGGTCATCGGGGAGGCGTCCTACCGGCTGCGCGCGGTGGAGATGGCCGCGGAGATCGCGGCATCGCCGGGCACCGCCGGCGTCATCGACACGATCGACGACGCCGTCGCCCGCCACTCGCGCATCGCGAGCTGACCCGGACGGGGTGGTCGACTCCGACTCGTCCGGCGCAGGTGCCCCTCTCCCTGGCAAGGAGGTCAAGGTCGAGGTGGGCCGCCGCGCGGCAGAGAACGCCGAAGGGGCGGACCGTCATAACGGTCCGCCCCTTCAGTGGGTCACTCGTCGTCGTCGAGCTCGCGCGGCTTGAGGTACGGGTCTGCGTCGCCGGCGTACGTCGCCGAGGCGGCGAGACCCGCGACCGCGGCGTCCCGCTCCTGCGCCTCGCGCAGCAGGTCGGCGATGTGCCCCGCGTTCTCGGGGATCGCGTCGGGGATGAACTCGAGCGACGGGGTGAGGCGCACATTGAGGTGCTTGCCCACCTCGGAGCGCAGCATCCCGGTCGCTGCCTTGAGCGCCTTGGCGGAATCCGCGCGCTCCTCGGCGGAGCCCAGCACCGTGTAGAACACGGAAGCGTGCTGCAGGTCACCGGTGACGCGGACGTCGGTGATCGTGACGAAACCCAGACGCGGGTCGCGCAGCCCCTTCTCGAGCCTCTCGGCCAGGATCACGCGGATGCGGTCGCCCAGACGGGCCTGACGTTCCGAAGACATGATGATGCTCCTTTCGAAGCGTGAGGGACGCCCTGACGATGCAGGACGCCCCTCACGTTGCGCGGATTACGCGCGGGGCTTCTCGACCATCTCGGTGGTCTCGATCTCGTCGCCCACCTGGATGTCGTTGTACTTGCCGAGGCCGATACCGGCTTCGAAATCGGTGCGGACCTCGGTGACGTCGTCCTTGAAGCGGCGCAGCGACTCGATAGCCAGGCCGTCGGCGATGACCACGCCGTCGCGGATGACGCGCGCCTTGGCGTTGCGCGTGATCGTGCCCGAGCGGACGATGACACCGGCGATGTTGCCGAACTTCGACGAACGGAACACCTCGCGGATCTCGGCCACGCCCGACTGGACCTCTTCGTACTCCGGCTTGAGCAGGCCCTTGAGCGACTGCTCGACATCGTCGATCGCGTTGTAGATGACCGAGTAGAACCGGACGTCCACACCCTCGCGGGCGGCGCGCTCGCGCGCCTTCGTGTCGGGACGGACGTTGAAGCCGATGACGATCGCGTTGTCGATCGTCGCCAGGTTGATGTCGGACTCGGTGATCGCGCCGACGCCGCGGTGGATGATCCGCAGCTGGACGGAGTCGTCGACCTCGATCTTGAGGAGCGACTCCTCGAGCGCCTCGACGGCACCCGACACGTCGCCCTTGATGATGAGGTTGAGCGACTCGACCTTGCCCTCTTCGAGAGCGCGGGTGAAGTCCTCGAGCGAGATGCGCTTGCGGGCCTTGGCCAGCTGGGCGTTGCGCTCGGCCGCTTCACGCTTCTCGGCGATCTGGCGGGCCGTGCGGTCTTCTTCGGTCACGATGAACGTGTCGCCGGCTCGCGGCACCGAGTTCAGACCCTGCACCTGCACCGGACGCGAGGGGTATGCCTCCTCGACCGGGTCGCCGTTCTCGTCGATCATCGCGCGCACGCGGCCGTAGGCCGTGCCCGCGACGATCGCGTCGCCGACGCGCAGCGTTCCGGACTGGATGAGCACCGTGGCGACCGAACCGCGACCCTTGTCGAGCTTCGCTTCGATCGCGACACCGCGCGCGTCCTTGTTCGGGTTCGCCGTGAGATCCAGACCGGCGTCGGCCGTGAGCAGCACGGCGTCCAGGAGCTCCTGGATGCCGGTGTTCTGGCGAGCCGACACATCGACGAACAGCACGTCGCCGCCGTACTCCTCTGCCACGAGACCGTACTCGGTGAGCTGCTGGCGCACCTTGGCCGGGTTGGCGTCGGGCTTGTCGACCTTGTTCACCGCGACCACGATCGGCACGTTCGCCGCCTGCGCGTGGTTCAGGGCCTCCACCGTCTGCGGCATGATGCCGTCGTCGGCCGCGACCACGAGGATCGCGATGTCGGTGACCTGCGCACCACGGGCACGCATGGCGGTGAACGCCTCGTGACCCGGGGTGTCGATGAACGTGATGGCGCGGTCGATGCCGTCGTGCTCGGTCCAGACCTGGTACGCACCGATGTGCTGCGTGATGCCGCCGGCCTCGCCTGCGACCACGTTGGTCTGGCGGATGGCGTCGAGCAGTCGCGTCTTACCGTGGTCGACGTGACCCATGACGGTCACGACCGGAGGACGGATCTCGAGGTCTTCCTCGTTCTCGGCCTCCAGTTCGGCGTCGAGGTCGAGACCGAAGCCCTCGAGGAGCTCCTTGTCTTCGTCCTCGGGCGAGACCATCTGGATCTTGTAGCCGAGCTCGGCGCCGAGCACCTCGAACGTGGCCTCGTCCAGCGACTCGGTGGCCGTGGCCATCTCGCCGAGGTTGAAGAGGATCGTCACGAGCGTTCCGGGCTGGACGGTGTAACCGTTCAGGGCCTCGAGCTTGTCGGCGAAGTCTGCGATCGATGCGCCGCGGCGCATGCGGATGACCTCGCCGTTGCCCTTCTGGACGTTGACGCCGCCGACGACGGGCGCCGACCGCATCTCGAATTCCTGCCGCTTCGCCCGACGCGACTTGCGCTGCTTGGACTTGCCGCCGCCCTTGCCGAAGGCACCGGCGGTGCCACCGCCGGGACCACGGCCACGACCGCCGCCACCGCCGGGACGACCCGCGAAGCCGCCGGGTGCGCCCGCACCGGGCGCGCCGCCGGGACGCTGGAAGCCGCCGCCGGCACCGCCGGGACGACCGGGGCCGCCGGGGCGCTGCTGGAACGGAGCGCCGGGACGACCGCCGCCTCCGGGCCGGCCGGCACCACCGGGGCGCGGAGCGCCCGGGCGCGGAGCTCCCGGACGCGGAGCCTGGGGACGCGGGATGTTGCCGGGGCTCGGGCGCTGGCCCATGCCCTGCGCCGAAGCGAACGGGTTGTTGCCCGGACGCGGGCCGGCGGGACGCTGGCCCATGCCCTGCGACGAGGCGAAGGGGTTGTTGCCGGGACGCGGCGTGCCGCCCGGGCGCGGCGGCTGCGGCGTCGCGGACGCGGGGCCGGGCTTGGGCGCACCGGGCGTGGCCGGAGCAGCAGGCGCCTTCGCGGCGGGAGCCGCGGGAGCGGCCGGGGCCGGAGCAGCGGGGGCCTTGGCCGCCGGCGCAGCCGGGGCCACCGGTGCAGCCTTCGCCGCCGGAGCCGAGGGGGCAGCCGGAGCAGCAGGACGCGCCGGACCGGGCTTCGCAGCCGGGCCGGGACGACCAGCGGGCGCGCCGGGCTTGGCCGCAGGTGCAGCGGGTGCCGCGGCGGGCTTGGCCGCAGCGGGCGCGCCGTCAGCGGACTTGGCCGCGCCGTCGGCTTCGAGTGCAGCGCGGAGCTTGCGCGCTACGGGGGGTTCGATGGTGGACGAGGGGCTCTTGACGTATTCGCCGAGCGCCTTCAGCTTCTCGAGCGCGACCTTGCTGTCGACGCCGAGCTCGGAAGCGATCTCGTGCACGCGTGGTTTGGCAGCCACAAATTCTCCTGTCTGGGTCCACCCCGGACAGGGCAGACCGTTATTGGCGGACGGGTCTCATTTCGAGCCGTTCACTTTGTTTCCATAGCCGTTCAGCCTTTTCGCTGTATGTGCTGTTCGATGGTCTGCGTGTCAAGCGGGCCTGACACACGCAATGCCCGCACGAAGGCGCGGCGCCGAATCGCGGCATCCACGCACTCCCGCGTCTCGTGCACCCACGCGCCTCTTCCGGGCATCGATGCGCGCTCGTCGACGACGAGGACGGAATCGATGGAGACCACCCTGAGGAGGGTGGACCGGGGAGCACGCGTGCGGCATCCGACGCACGTTCGTACAGCGATCATTCTACACGCCCAGGCTGGGGACTCGGCGACCGGGGCCGCCCCCGGTCACCCCTCCTCGAGGATCGAGTCCGGCTGGATGTCGATCTTCGCGCCGGTGAGCTTCGCGGCCAGGCGGGCGTTCTGGCCCTCCTTGCCGATCGCGAGCGACAGCTGGTAGTCGGGCACGAGCGCGCGCACGGCCTTGTTCGAGGCATCCAGGATGAAGCTCGACGTCACCTTCGCGGGCGACAGCGCGTTCGCCACGAACTTGGCGAGCTCAGGGTCGTAGTCGACGATGTCGATCTTCTCGCCCCCCAGCTCCTCGGTGACGGCGCGCACACGACGGCCGAGTTCGCCGATGCACGCGCCCTTGGCGTTGATCGACGGGTCGTTGGCCTTGACGGCGATCTTGGTGCGGTGGCCGGCCTCGCGCGCGAGCGAGACGATCTCGACCAGACCCGCGGGGATCTCGGGCACCTCGAGCGCGAACAGCTTGCGGACGAGTCCCGGATGCGTCCGCGAGACGGTGATCTGCGGGCCCTTGGTGCCCTTCGCGACCGAGGTCACGTACACGCGCAGGCGCGCGCCGTGCGCGTAGTCCTCGCCGGGCACCTGCTCCTCGGGAGGGAGGATCGCCTCCACGGTGCCGAGGTCGACGTGCACCATGCGCGGGTTGGGTCCCTGCTGCACGATGCCGGCGACGATGTCGCCCTCCTTGCCACGGAACTCCCCCAGCACAGCGTCGTCGGCGATGTCGCGAAGTCGCTGGCTGATGACCTGCTTGGCCGCGAAGGCGGCGATGCGGCCGAAGTCCTCGGGGGTCGACTCCTCCTCGCCGACGACGGCGCCCTCCTCGTCGAGCAGCGGGATGAACACGGCAACGTGACCGGTCTTGCGGTCCAGCTCCGCGCGCGCCCCCGCCGGCAGCTCGCCGGTGGGCGAGGTGTGCTTGGCGTAGGCGGTCAGGATCGCCTGTTCGATGATGCGCACGAGCTCGTCGAAGGGGATCTCCTTCTCGCGCTCGACAGTCCGCAGCAGTCCGAGATCGATGTCCACAGTGGCCTCCGTATTCAGCTCTCACCAGCACGTCGACGCGCGCCGGAACCCTCCAACATTACCGGATGCCGCGCCCGGCGGTTCTGCGAGCGCGCTCCACGTCGCGCGGCACCCCGAGGCGCCGCCCCGGGCGCGCCTCGATCACAGCCTCGGGCAGTCGTCGACGTGCGTGTCGGATCGGCGGAACCGGGCCTCGGTCCACTCGATGAGGACCGGGACGAAGTGCGACCCCGGCAGCAGCGTGCGCAGGTGGTCGTAACCCCGGTACTCGAGGGTGCGCACCTGGTTCCCGTCCGCGCACAGGCGGTCGACGAGCTCCTTCTGCAGGTGGGGCGGGATGACCTCGTCCTCGTCGCCCCAGGCGATGAGCACCGGCTGCGTCCACGGACCTTTCGGCGTGTTGTCGTCGAGGCGGCGGCCCAGCGCCCCTGCCGTGAGGTCGCCGACGTACAGCGGGCGGTCCTCCGAGACGCCGAGGGCGGTCGCGACCGAGACGATCACGCCGGGCTCCGTCGGGCAGCGCTGCGTCATCTCACGGACGATCGCCTCCGAGCCCGGTGCGATGTAGCGGGTGAGGTCGACGTCGTCGTACGTGTCGGCGTACGGCACGAGCACCCACGAGATGAGGATGGACAGCAGGGCGTTCGCGTCGCCGCTGGTGAGCTCCTCCGCGAGCGCGACAGGCTCGGCGGCCGGCGCGAGCAGCGCGGTGCCGCGCACGTCGAGCTCGGGTGCGTACTCCTCGGCGATCTGCGAGGTCCACAGCGCCGCGTGCCCGCCCTGCGAGTGCCCCCAGACGGCGGTCCGGCTCGAAAGAGTGAGGCCCTCGAGCTCCCGAGCCGCGATCACGGCGTCGAGCGACGATCGCGCCTCGCCCCGGCCGATGAGGTAGGGGAACACGCCGGGCGCCCCCTGGCCCGAGTAGTCGGAAGCGACGACCACCCAGCCGTTGGCGATCGCGCGGTCGAGTCCCGGGATCGCCCACTTCGTCGCCGACGCGTCGCGCAGGCTCGGCGCGCACCCTCGCGCGACGCCGGTGGTGCCGTGGTTCCACACCACGACCGGTCGCGGGCCGGGGGGCGGGTCCTGGGGGATGATCACGAGCGCGCTGGCCACCGCCGGCTGTCCGTTCGCGTCGCGGGTCGTGTACAGGATGCGGCGCACATCGGCGCCGGCGGGCTTCTGACCCGAGAAGTCGTCGCTGCGGATCAGACGCCCGTGGTCGTACGGCACGACGTCGGGCGGGTCGTAGAACGCGTCCACCACCTGGGCGCCGTCCTCGAACCACGAGTTCGCCCACCACCCGCCGATCGCCAGCCCCACCAGCAGCGCCGAGAGGGCGTAGCGCCCCGCGGCCAGCCATGCGGCGCGGGCCCGGCGGCGTCTCGGGGACGCGGATGCGGGGACGGATGCTGCGGGCAGCCCCGTCGCCGGCACGGAACGCCTTCCCTCCACGAAGGCGCGCACCGCCCGGACCAGCAGCGTCGCCCCGAACACGATCGTGCGCACACCGAAGATCACGGCGACCAGGAGGACCGTGACGTCGGGCCACGCGTACGACAGGACGCCGAACGCGATCTGGGTGCCGCCCCACACCCCGGCGAGCACACGCTGGCTCGCACTGCCGCGCGACACCGCGTCGTAGAGCGACGCCAGGCCGCCCAGCACGAGGAGCACGGCGATGATCCCGGGCAGAAGCTCGAGCGTGCGGCCGAGACCGAAGAGGATCGCGAGGCCCAGCGCGATCCACAGGCCGCCGAACATCACTCGAGACCACAGGGGCGTCTCGGGCGCGGCGAACAGGCGCGCAACCCCGGAGAAGACCGCGCTGAGCCCGACGTAGACGGTCAGCAGCACGAGGGATGTCAGCGGCCGCGTGACGATGAGGAGGCCGACGAGGAGCGAGAGCGCGCCGACGACGACGAGCACGACCGGAGGGGCCCCTCGCACCAGGCGGGGGACGATGCTCCAGCCGGTCGCCGACGGTCGACGGCCCTCGCGGATCATCCCCCCAAGATAGGACCGCCTCTCTGGGAGGAACGGATGCGGGCCGCCGTCAAGCCCCCGCGAGCGGCGCGGCAGCCGTCTAGCGTGAGGGGGATGACGGCGGGTGGGCGAGTGAAGAGCAACGCGAAGCAGCTCGCCCTCGGTGCGGAGTCGAGCAGCGTCTTCGAGGTCGTCGCCCGCGCCGGCTATGTGGCGAACGCCCTCATCCACGCACTCATCGGCGTCATCGTGATCGTGATCGCGTCGGGCGGCAAGGGCGAAGGAGACCAGGCGGGCGCGATGAAGGCCGTTGCGGCTGCGCCTGCGGGATTCGTCGTGCTGTGGCTCATCGCGATCGGGCTGTGCGCGCTCGGGGTGTGGCACGCCGCCGAGGGGCTTCTGGCCCGGGATCGGTCGGGCGATACGAAGGGGGCCGCTCGCAAATGGGGACGCCGCCTCGCCGAGTGGGGGCAGGCCGCGGTGTTCCTCGCGCTGGGTCTGATCTCGGCGGCCGTGGCGATCGGCGCCCGACCGGACGCCGACCAGACCGCCGAGCATGCCAGCCGCGCCCTGCTGCGCGTACCGGGTGGCTCCATCGTCCTGGCGGGCATCGGCCTGGTCATCGCGATCGCCGGCATCGCTTTCGTGGCGATGGGCGTGCGGCGCAGCTTCCGCGCGCGCATGAGGATTCCGGACGGCGCGCCAGGGCGGTGGGTGATGGTGCTCGGGGTGTCGGGTTTCGTCGCCAAGGGCGTCGCCCTGTTCAGTCTGGGCGCGCTGCTCACCGTCTCCGCGTTCCTGACCGACGCCGACACGGCGGGCAGCCTCGACGGCGCCGTCGACGCCATGCTGGCCCTTCCCCTCGGCCCCGCGCTCGCCTGGACGATCGGCGTCGGCTTCCTCGCATACGCCGCCTTCACCGTCGCCCGCGCACGCTTCGCGCGGATGTGAGCAATCCGCCGCTGGGCGGGCGGAGGTATGGTGCGGCATCCGCGCTGTCAATGCCCTGGCGCGTCTCCCGCACGCGACGGAAGCTGGCGGCATGACCGATACAGAGGAAGATCTCGTCACCGGCCCCGAAGCGATCGCGCGGGTCAAGGAACTCGTCGAAGACATCGACTTCACGATGCTGACCACCCGCGACTCGTCGGGGAACCTCGTCAGCCGCCCGATGAGCACGCGCCAGATGGACGAGCACGGCGACATCTGGTTCTTCACGCTCGCCGGCACGGCCAAGGTCGCGGAGAGCCAGGCCGATCCACAGCACGACGTCGGCCTGTCGTACCTCGACTCGAAGGGACACCGGTATGTGTCCGTCGCCGGCCGCGCGGAAGTCGTCCGCGACGAGGCGAAGATGAAGGAGCTGTACTCCCCCAGCCTCGACATCTGGTTCGAGGACGGGCTCGACACGCCGGGCATCGTCCTGCTGAGGGTCACGCCGGTCGAATGCGAGTTCTGGGAGCCCCGGCACGGCAAGCTGGTCACCGCGGCGGGCATGCTCAAGGCGCTCGTGACGAGGGACACCCCCGACGACACCATGTCGCACGGCAGGGTCAGCTGCTGACGTCCGCCCTGAATCCGACGCCGCGTCCGTCGCCGCGTTCACGGCGTCCGAGGGTCTCGCCGTCACGGGTTCGATCCTGCTCATGGTGGCGACCTCGCTCGCGGAGTGCATCGAAGACACCGCCCCGCCTGGACGAACCAGGCGGGGCGGTGCTTCGACTCCGTGACGGGCGTCAGCCGCGGTACACCTGCACGACAGAGGGGCGCGGCGCGGTCGCCACAGCCCCTGCCGCGCTCGAGCCGTAGTCCGGGAAGAGCGATGTGGGCGCCGCGAACGTGCCGCCCTCACCCGGGTGCTGCACCGCGACGAAAACGAGGCCCTCCTCGTCGTGGATGACCGGGCCGCAGGTCTCGGCCTCGCGGGGCACCGAGAGGAACTGCTGCACGTGCCCCCGTTCGGCGCCCTCGAGCGGCACGAGGAAGAGACCGTCGTTGTAGCCGATCGTGCTCGGGGCCCCGTCGGTGGAGATCCAGAGGTTGCCCGCCGAGTCGAACGCGACGTTGTCGGGGCAGGAGATCGGCGAGACGAGCTCTTTCGGGAAGCCGGCGAAGTACGAGTTGGCGAACACCGCCGGGTCGCCGCAGAGCAGAAGGATGCTCCAGCCGAACGTCGTGCCCGCCTGCCCGGCGGTCTCGGTCAGCTCGACGACGTGCCCGTAGCGGTTCCCGGTCACGGGGTTCGCCTCGTTGAGGGTCGCCACCGAGCGTGCCGAGTTGTTCGTCAGCGCGAGGTAGACCTTGCCCGTCTTGGGGCTGGGCTCGACGTCCTCCGGTCGGTCCATCTTGGTCGCGCCGACAGCATCCGCCGCCAGACGCGTGTACACGAGCACTTCCTCCGTGGTGAAGCCCGGAACGACCGACTCCCCGTTCTGCGTGAGGGCCTTCCACTCCCCGCCCCCGTCGAACTTCCCGTCGGCGGGGAGGGCTCCGGTGCCGGTGATCTCGCCGGCGGGCGAGTTGCCGGAGAACTTCGCGACGAACAGGTCACCTTCGCTCAACAGCTCGAGATTCTTCTTGCGTGAGCCCGAGATCTTGTTCTTCGAGACGAACTTGTACAGGTAGTCGTTGCGCTCGTCGTCGCCCATGTAGGCGACCACGCGGCCGTCCTCGGCAACGATGACGTTGGCACCCTCGTGCTTGAAGCGGCCCATCGCGGTGTGCTTGCGCGGGGTCGAGGTCGGGTCCTGCGGGTCGATCTCGACGATGTAGCCGAAGCGGTTCGGCTCGTTGACGTAGTCGGCATTGTGCGCGTCGAAGCGGGGATCGTACTTGTCCCAGCCGGTGGAGGTGGAGGTCGACGGCGACGCCTGGTAGCGCTTCTGCGCGGCGGTGTCGGCGGCCCAGGCGAAGTAGCCGTTGAAGTTCTCCTCGCCCGAGAGGATCGTCCCCCACGGCGTGGTGCCGCCGGCGCAGTTTCCCAGCGTGCCGTGCACCCAGCGCCCCTCGGGGTCGGCGGCCGTCTTCACGAGGTCGCTGCCCGCGGCGGGGCCGGTGAGCTCGAACACCGTCTCGACCGTGAGGCGGCGGTTGCGCTTGCCGTCGACGACGTACGACCACGGTTCGCCGGTGTGCTTGCGGGTGATCTCGACGACCGACATTCCCTGCGCGGCCTTGTAGATGTCGCCGCGGCGCTGCAGCTCGGCGGGGTCGCTGGTGGGCGCGAACATGATCTCGGGATTGACGTATTCGTGGTTGCTGACCAGTACGCCCGTCTTGCCGCTGGGATCGGCGACGATGTCGAGGTAGTCGCAGTTGTAGCCGAACTGCACAGCCTGGGCTGCGGGCGACTGAGCGTTGATGTCGAAGACCGGCGCGTTCGAGAAGAGCGGGTCGCCCCAGCGGATGATCGGCCGCCAGGTGTAGCCCGCCGGCACGGTGAACTCGTCGACCAGACGGTTCACGGGCGCGATCGGATCGAACGGCAGGCTTCCACCCGAGGGGCGTGCAAACGCCCCCCCTGCTCCCCCGACGCCCGACGACCCCGGGCCCGACAGCGGCGTCTGCCCGCGCAGCCCGCCGACGGTGACGGCGACTGCGCCGGCCGCGCCGAGTCCGAGCAGCGCACGGCGCGACAGCGCGGCTGAGGCGACCTCCTGGAACGTCTCGTTGTGCGACGAGTTGCACTCGGGACCCAGGCACGCGTTGGCGCACTTGTACTGGCACGTCACGGCGAGGCGCTTGCCTCGTGCGTGGTCGGCCATGGGCAGGGAACGGCGGAATCCTTCGAT
This sequence comes from Microbacterium ureisolvens, assembly GCF_019511645.1. GTDB lineage: Bacteria > Actinomycetota > Actinomycetes > Actinomycetales > Microbacteriaceae > Microbacterium > Microbacterium ureisolvens_A. Next base: position 138,260 of record NZ_JAEUAX010000004.1, read on the forward strand.
GATGCTCACGAGCGTCCTCTCGGCATGCATGACAGCGGGCTGGCGTGGGTGGCGCCAGCCTCGTCCCGTGGGGCGACGCCGGCAGGAACCCGAGGTGAACGGCCGGCGACGAGGACATGAGAACGGGCTCATCGAGCGGATGCCGCGGCCACCGTGCGTCCGAGGTGCAAGACGTCAGGCGGCCGGCGCGGACTCCAGCGCGTTGATCGCCCGGATGAGGCGGTGCAGCTCCCCCACCCGGAACTGGTTCAGCCGCAGCACCAGGCGGGGCAGGTGGAGCTTGTCGTCGTCCTCCACCTCGACCGTGACCGGCCCGCGCCGCTCGATCTCGCCCTCGGTGACAAGGTCGCCGAACGCGGCGTTCAGCGCCTGGACCTCAGCATCCGTCGGCTCCGCCTTCAGACGCAGCACGAGCCGCTTGCCGACCCACCGCAGCGAGTCGTAGTTGCGGTAGAACCCGGTGAGCTCGTCCACTGCCGCGGTGACGGAGTCGGTCACCAGCACCCGATCGAAATCGCCCGGGGAGATCACGCCGGACGGCAGCAGATGGTCGTCGACGAAGCGACGCAGTCCCGACCAGAACGTGCCGCCGGGCGCATCGAGCAGGACGATGGGCGTGGGATCCGCTTTTCCGGTCTGCTGCAGCGTCAGCAGCTCGAACATCTCGTCGAGTGTGCCGAAGCCGCCGGGGACGCACACGAAGCCGCTCGACTCCTTCACGAGCATGAGCTTGCGCGTGAAGAAGTACTTCATCGCCACGTTGCGCGCGTTCTCGCCGACGATCGCGTTCGGCTTCTCCTCGAATGGGAGGCGGATCGAGACGCCGAGCGAGTTGTGGGGGCCGGCACCCTCGGCAGCCGCCTGCATGATGCCCGGGCCCGCCCCCGTGACCACCATCCAGCCGCGCTCGGCGAGGGCGGTGGCCGCCTCCGACGCCTGCCGGTACAGCGCATCGTCCGGCAGCGTGCGCGCAGAGCCGAAGATCGTGACCTTGGGAATGCCCCGGTATGGAGCGAACAGACGGAACGCGGCGCGCATCTCGCTGAGCGCCGCGGACGTGATCTTGAGGTCGAGACGCTCGGTGTCGTCGATCCCCAGTCCGATGCCGGTCGCGAGGATGCGCGCCACGAGGTCGGTGCTCTCGGTGATGCCCGCGGCGGCGATCGTCGCGCGGAGCTCCTCGGTCACGGGATGCGGGATGGTTCCGGTGTCGCTGGGGCCCATGACGCCCAGAGTGCCACGCCGAGCCTGAATTCGGTGGACGACTCGTGAACGATCTCGTCACGGCGATCCGCCGCGGTCAGCCGCCGGCCCTCGGAAGACGGCCGGCGGTGCTCGCTTCAGCGTGCGATGAGGTGAGCGACCGCTTCCGCCGCCGAAACGACCTCACGGTCGCCGGTGCGGCGGTCCCAGAGCTCGACCTGGCCGTCGGCGGCGCCCCGGCCCACGATCACGATCTTCGGCACGCCGACGAGCTCGGCGTCGCCGAACTTCACGCCCGGCGACACCTTGGGGCGATCGTCGTAGACCACGTCGAGACCTGCTGCCTCGAGGTCGGCCGACAGCTGCTCGGCGACCTCGAACACGATCGGCTCCCGGCCCGTCGCGACGACGTGCACATCGAACGGCGCCACGGACGCGGGCCAGATGAGGCCCTTGTCGTCGTTGTTGAGCTCCGCGATGATCGCGAGGATGCGGGTGACACCGATGCCGTACGAGCCCATCGTGACGGTCACGAGCTTGCCGTTCTCGTCGAGGACCTTGAGCCCCAGCGTCTCGGCGAAGAAGCGGCCGAGCTGGAAGACGTGCCCGATCTCCATGCCGCGCGCGAGCTCGACCGGCCCGGAGCCGTCGGGCGCCGGATCGCCGGGACGCACGTTCGCCACCTCGATTAATCCGTCGCCCGTGAAGTCGCGGCCCGCGACGAGGGTGTGCACGTGCTTCTGGTCGATGTTGGCGCCGGTGACCCACGCCGTCCCGTCGACGACGCGGGGGTCGAGCAGGAACCGGATGCCGGTCGCCGACTCCTCGCCGAGCACCGGACCGGTCTCGGACCAGGGGCCGATGTAGCCCTTCACCAGCAGCGGGTTCTTCTCGAAGTCCTGCTCGGTCGCCGCCTCGACGGCGGCGGGCGCGAAGGCCACCTCGGCACGCTTGTCGTCGACGTCGCGGTCACCGGGAAGACCCACGACGACGAGTTCGCGTGTGCCGTCGAGGTGCGTGAGGGCGAGCACGACGTTCTTGAGCGTGTGAGCGGCGGTCCACTCCGTCGCGTCGGCGGTCGCCGGCCCCGCGATGCCGGGCACGGGAGCGTCGAGGTGCGCGTTCGAATGATCCACGAGCGTCTGGATCGTGGGCGTGTCGGGGGAATCGAAGATGACCGGTGCACCGAGGCCGTCCAGCGAGATCGGATCCGGCGCGGTCGTCGTGTACGCCTCGACGTTCGCCGCGTAGCCGCCGGCCGAGCGGACGAAGGTGTCCTCGCCGACGGGCGTCGGGTGCAGGAACTCCTCCGACCGGGCGCCGCCCATCAGGCCGTTGTCAGCCGCGACGATGACGTACTCGAGTCCGAGCTTCTGGAAGATCCGCTCGTAGGCGTCGCGCTGCGACTGGTACGAGGCATCCTGTCCCTCGTCTGTGTAGTCGAACGAGTACGCGTCCTTCATGGTGAACTCGCGGCCGCGCAGGAGGCCGGCGCGGGGACGGGCCTCGTCGCGGTACTTGTCCTGGATCTGGTAGATCGTGAGAGGCAGGTCCTTATACGAGGAGTACAGGTCCTTCACCAGGAGCGTGAACATCTCCTCGTGCGTCGGCGCGAGCAGATAGTCGGCGCCCTTGCGGTCCTGCAGGCGGAAGATGCCGTCACCGTAGGAGGTCCACCGGCCCGACGCCTCGTACGGCTCACGCGGCAGCAGCGCCGGGAAGTGAACCTCGTACGCGCCCGCGTTCGTCATCTCGTCGCGGATGACCGCCTCGATCTTCGCCTTGACCTTCAGGCCGAGGGGCAGCCACGTGAACACGCCCGGGGCGGCACGCCGGATGTAACCGGCGCGCACGAGCAGCCGGTGGCTCGTGACCTCGGCGTCGGCGGGGTCTTCACGGAGGGTGCGGAGGAAGAAGTGCGACAGACGGGTGACCACGAGGGTCAAGTCTAGAGCGAGCCCATGCGCCCAGCATGCGGGTGATGCCGGCGGATCGAGGCCGGGAGCGCGTCATCGATGTCGTCGAGCGCCCTGACATGGCGCCGGTTCACCGTCCGCGTCACTGGGCGTTCGAGTACTCCGCGACGGTGGCTGCGGAGAAGGCCGAGCACGCCTTCACATCGCAGATCGAGCACTCGGTGCCCTTGCGGTAGTGCTCGTGCGCTTCGAACGCGTGGCCACACGCGCACATGTCATTCGCTTGCGGAACCGTCTTCTTCGAGATTCCCACGTGTCCTCGCCCCCAGAGTGAAGTGACCCGAGGCGATCGGCGCTCGGGGTGGTGGTGATCGTCAGCCATTCTGAACGCCGATCCTGAGATCACGCTCCATGGTGCCCGGCGCCGCTCTTGTCCACCTAACGGAGGACATTTTATGCCATCACCTGGGAATGTCCCCCGAAGAGGGGACACGAAATCGCCCTCGTTAACCCGAATCCAGTGCCGCGTTCACGCGATGGAAACACCACGTGGTCACGCTCGAAGAAGAACGAAATCGGCAAACCGAGCCCCACCGGATCCGCTCCCCCCACGAGCGGATCGGAGTCACACGGGGTGTGCTGGACCGCATCGACGCGACGGGTGCGACCAGCCCGTTGGCGTCGGACAGACAATCACCGCTCCACCGTTCCCCATGGAAGGGCGTCACATGTCCAACGATCCACTTCTCTCCTCCCCGCGGGTCTCGATCATCGTTCCGGTCCGGAACGAGGCCAAGAACCTCGAGATCGTCCTCCCCCTCCTGCCTGACGTGCACGAGATCATCGTCGTCGACGGACACTCCGTCGACGGCTCCCAGGAGGTCGCACGGCGCGTTCGCCCTTCGGTCGACGTCATCACCCAGACTCGCAAAGGCAAGGGCAACGCCCTGGTCTGCGGGTTCGAGCGCGCGACCGGCGACATCATCGTGATGTTCGACGCCGACGGCTCGGCGGATGCCGACGAGATACCCCGCTTCGTCGACGCGCTGATCGGCGGAGCCGACGTCGCCAAGGGAAGCCGATTCATGGCCGGCGGCGGCAGCGAGGACATCACGTTCCATCGACGACTGGGCAACAAGTTCCTCAACCTCCTGACGAACGTGCTCCTGGGAACCAGGTATTCCGACCTCTGCTACGGCTACAACGCCTTCTGGCGCCGCATCGTGCCCGCGCTCGACCTGCCGGCGCCCGACATCGCCGGCGCCCAGGGCGAGATGCTGTGGGGCGACGGATTCGAGATCGAGACGCTGCTCAACTGCCGCTTCGCCGAGAACCGTCTCACCGTCGTGGAGGTGCCCAGCGTGGAGCTGCTGCGCATCCACGGCGAAAGCAACCTCAATGCCGTGAGCGACGGTCTGCGCGTGCTGCGCACCGTGCTCGACGAGCGCCTCAACCGGTGGGGCCGCACGCGCCGTCGCGCCACCACGCCCGTGTTCTCGCCGTCCGTGCGCGAGGCGACGACCGCGAGCCCGAACCGCTCCGCGCCACCCGCCCCCGTCCTCGAGGAATCGGTCAACACGGCCGGCTAGCCATGTCAGTCAGCGTCGTCGTCTGCGCGTACACGCTCGACCGCTGGGACCAACTCGTGCTCGCGATGGACTCGCTGTCCGCGCAGACCCCGTCGCACGAGACGATCCTCGTCGTCGACCACAACGATGAGCTGCTGGAGCGAGCCCGCTCCCGCTGGCCGGAGTTCATCGTCCTGTCCAACACCGCTCCCCGCGGACTCTCCGGCGGGCGCAACACCGCCCTTCAGGTGGCCACTGGTGAGGTCGTCGCGTTCCTCGACGACGACGCCGTGGCGGAACCCGGGTGGCTGGAAGCACTCGTCGCCCCTTTCGCCGATGCGAGCGTGGTCGCGGTGGGCGGCAGCGCCAGCCCGATCTGGCCCGGGCCGGCACCGGCGGTGCTCCCGGAGGAGCTGCTGTGGATCGTCGGGTGCAGCTACCTCGGTCTTCCCGAGGCGGGACCCATCCGCAATGTGATGGGCTGCTCGATGGCGTTCCGCCGCGAGCCGCTCCTCACCATCGGCGGCTTCAACTCCGACACCGGCCGCATCGGCGCGCTCCCGATCGGCTGCGAGGAGACGGAGGCGTGCATCCTGCTGCGCCAGGCCGACCCGGCGCACGCCATCCTGTACGCTCCGACGGCGAACGTGCGTCATCACGTGAGCGCAGACCGCGTGCGGCTGGCTTATGTCGCGCACCGCAGCTGGTGCGAGGGGCTGTCGAAGGCGGGGATCGCACGCACCGTGGGCCGGCAGGACGCGCTCGCCGCGGAGTCGGCGTACGCGACGCGGATCCTTCCCGCCGGCGTGTGGCGAGAGCTGCGGCGCGGCCGCGCTGGTCTGGTGCCCGCGTTCGCGATCGCAGTGTCACTCGCGCTCGCCGCGTCGGGATATGTGTGGGGCAGCCTCGCCGCGGTGCGGCCGGGCGCCGCGCGGTCGCCGCTCGCTGACGGGGCGCGCGTATGACCGTCCCCGCCCGCGCACACGGGACCGCACCGGCCGCGAGCGTCCGCGCGCGCGTGTCGCGCGACTCCCTGTGGCTCGCGTCGGGGTACGCAGCGACGGCGGGCTCGGGCTTCGTGTTCTGGCTGCTCGCGGCCGTGTGGATCCCTCAGTCCCAGCTCGGGATCGAGGCATCCGTGCTCGCCGCAGTGATGGCCGCCGCGGCCCTGGCGTCCAACGGACCCGGCAGCGCACTGGTGGTCATGCTCCCCCTCGGCGGGCCTGCCGCCCGCGAGACGCTCCGACGCGCGCTCGCCGCCACCGCGGTGCTGGCCCTCGTGCTGGGGATCGGCGCGGGCGCGCTGGTCGCCGGCCTTCTTCCGTCGGCGCTGCCGCCGGTCTGGATCGTCTGCGCGGTTGCGGCGTGCTCCGTCGCGTGGGCGCTGTTCAACCTGCAAGCCCAAGCGCTCGCCGGCGCCTCCGACGCGCGCGCGACGCTCATCGTCAACGGATCGGCCAACCTGCTGAAGCTGGGCCTGCTCGCGCTGCTCGCCGTCGCCGCGCCGGCGACGCCCCTCATCCTCGTCCTCGCCACGATCGTGCCCGCGATCGCGATGACGGCCCTGAGTCTCGCGGTGCTGATTCCGCGGGCGCTCCGAGTCGACGATCGGCTCTCGGGATCCGTGCGACGGTGGGACGACGACCTCGCGCGGGCATTCCGCCGGTTCTCCTTCCAGAACGCCATCGCCGTCGGGATCGTGATGTGTGCGGGGCTGTCGCTCTCGTTCCTCGTGACCACGCTGGCCTCACCCGTGGAAGGAGCGATCTTCGCCATCGCCTTCCAGTTCAGCCTCGCCCTCGACCTCGTGGGAGTCGCGGTGGCCACCGCGCTCGCCCGCAGCGCGGTCGGCGCATTCGCGCACACCGCCGAACTCGCCCACTCCTACGCACTGAAGGTGTCGCTCGTGGTGGCTGCTCTCGGCGCGGCGGCAGCGATCGCTACTCCCCTCATGTTCCTTCTCCTCGGTCGGGGATATCCGCCCCTCTATGGAATGGCGGTCGTCGGGATCCTCGCCGCAGCGAGCGCGATTCGGCCCGGTTACGACGTCTGGTCGGCACTGTCTCGCGCGCGGCACCGCGTGCGCCCGGTGCTCGTGGGCAACGCGGTCTGGTTGCTGACGCTGGGCGGATTCGTCCTCCTCCTCGTCCCCCGGTGGGGGGCGCTGGGGGCGTCGACCGCCGTCGTGTGCGCGGCGCTCGTGCTGACGGTGATCGGCATCGTCGGCCTCCGCCACGCACATCCCGACCGCACCGCGCCCCTCCCCTCGAAAGGTGCACCCGCATGACGACTCTCACGCTCCCGCCGGCCATGCCGCTTCACGGCGCGGTCGACAGAACCGTCGCGACGTGGGTGGGTCTCGTCGAGGCATCCGACCTCGCCCGCGCACCCGAGCGCATCGTGCTGGAATCGGGCGACCAGTTCGATCGCGCCAGACTCCTGGTGCGCGATCACGGCTCGGTCCGCGGATACATCGCGGTCCCCGTCGTGGACGGCGAGGCGGATGCCGCCGCCGTGGTGGAGGCCGTCGATCGCCTGCCCGCCGTCCCGCCTGCGGCACGTCCGGCTCCGCAACCGATCACGGTCGTCGTCTGCACGCGAGATCGGGGCGCGCTCCTGCGGGAGTCGCTCGGCGCGATCCGTGCCCTCGACTACCCGCTCACCGAGATCGTCGTGGTCGACAACGCGCCCTCGGACGATGCGACCCGCGATCTGCTGAGAGGCGAGTTCCCCGAGTTCCGCTATGTGCGGGAGGACAAGGCGGGGCTGTCGCACGCTCGCAACGCCGGGCTCAAGGCGGCATCCTCGACCATCGTCGCGTACACCGATGACGACGTGATCGTCGACCCGCAGTGGCTGTGGGCGATCGCGGCGGGATTCGCGCGGGGCGACGACGTGGGATGCGTGAGCGGGATCGTGCCCAGCGGCGAGCTGCGCAATGCCGTGCAGGCGTGGTTCGACGCACGCGTGAGCTGGTCGAAGCTCACCGCTGCACGCACGTTCCGGCTGAGCGATCCGCCGGACGACCTGCCGATGTTCCCGTTCTGCGTCGGCGAGTTCGGCACAGGTGCGAACTTCGCCGTACGCCGTGATCACATGCTCGCCCTCGGCGGCTTCGACACCGCCCTGGGCGCCGGCACCCGCACGAAGGGCGGCGAGGACCTCGACATGTTCCTCCGCATGCTCTATGACGGGCAGGCGATCGTGGTCAACCCGGCCGCCGTCGTCTGGCACCGGCACCGAGACGACCTGGCGGCGCTGGAGGCTCAGGCCGTCGGCTATGGCCGCGGATTCGGCGCCTGGGCCGTGACCGTCGCACTGGATCCCCGCACCGTCGGCGCGGCCATCGCGAGATCGCCGCGAGCTCTCGCACGTCTGGTCAACAAGCCCATGGCATCTGTGGACGAGACGACGGTGACCGCCACGCTGTCGCGGGAGTCGAAGGGAATCGGCCGGGTCGAGCTGGCCAGCGTGATCGGCGGCCCCGCGGCCTACTTCGCCGAGCGGCGGGCGCAGCGCGACGCCGGCACGTTCGCCGGGCCGCCCTCGCGCGACCTCGCCCTCGATCGACGGCTGTGGTCGGTGCTGGCCGCTCTGGGTGGCCTCTTCGGTCTGCTCGCTCTCCTTCCCACCGCCGCGGGGGTGTCCTTCGCCTTCCTGGCGATCTTCATCCTGATCGGCCCCGGCTCTCTCGTGCGGGCCTGGGTGCCCCTTCCGGCGCACTTCGCGCCGATCGTGATACCCGCACTCGGCCTGTCGGCGGTGATCCTCCTCACGACCGCGACCGTCAACCTCCGATGGTGGGCACCTGCACTATGGCTGCTCGCGGCGGCCGCCACGACGTGTGCGGGTGCGCTGGCGACGTTCGTCACGAGGAGGGGCGCATGACCGTCACCGAACCGCGCCTCATCTCCCCCGCGGCGACGGACCGGCCGGCGACGCGTCGTGGCGGGAAGCCCGCGGCGATCGTGCTGCTCGTGGCCGTCGTCGCCTGGGCGCTCGCCGTCCCCACCCTTCACGACGCCCCGTGGAACCTGTTCGGGCTGATCCCGGCGGCCAGTCCGCTCTTCCCGGTGTCGATCGCGCTGGCGACCATCGCATTCTGCGTCGCGATCGCGTCCGGAGCGATCCGCACGGCCGGGGCCGCGCTCGTCGCGACGGTCCTGATGATGCGTCTTCCCACGGCCGTGTCGACCGATGCGCCGCTCTACTCGTGGACGTACAAGCACTTCGGTCCGATCGACTACATCCAGCGCTTCGGCAGTGTCGACGTGACGGCCGACATCTACCACAACTGGCCGGGGGCCTTCTCGCTCATCGCCTGGATGAACACGATCACGGGGTCGGAGACGATCGTCATCGCGCAGTGGTTCGCGGTCGGTGCGCAGCTCGCGTTCACCGCGGCGGTGTTCTTCCTCGCCCGCACTTACGGATATGCCGCGCCGATCGCGCTGGTCGCGGCGTTCGGTGCGCACCTGGCGAACTGGGTCGGGCAGGACTACCTCTCGCCTCAGGCCATCGCCTTCGCCCTCGGGATCGTCGTGATCGCTCTGGTGCTGGCGTCGATCCGCACCCGGGCGGCCTCGTGGGTCGCGGTGCCGATCTTCGCCGCCATCGTCGTGACGCATCAGCTCACGCCGTACTGGCTTCTGGCGGCGACCCTGCTGCTCACGCTGCTCGGACGCGTGCGACCTCGATACCTCGTCGCGGTGTTCGCCGCGATCGCGGTCGGCTACCTGCTCCTGCACTTCGAGGTCGTGGTGAAGTTCGGAGACCTCATCAACCTCGACTTCCTCAGCAACATCCTGACGCCGTCGGCGCGCAACGAGGTGCTGGGAGCCCCGAGCATAGGACAGGTCGTCAACTCGTGGATCGCACGGGGGATCACCGGCCTCGTGTGGGTGTCGACGGCAGCGGTCGTCGCGGTGCGCCTCATCCGCCATCGCGAGAGGTGGCGTGACATCGCCGTGCCGGCCGTGGTCGCCTTCTCCCCGGGGTTGATCCTCCTGGGCCAGGGGTATGGCGGCGAGGCGATGTTCCGCGTCTTCCTCTATTCGATCCCCGGATGCATGCTCATCCTCGCTCCCGTCATCACACGCATGCTCGGCGGCGGGCTGGCTCGCGCCCGGGGCGCAGCGCAAGTGGCCGTCGCGGCCATTCTGACCACGGTGGCCCTGGGGTCGATCCAGACGTCGTACGGAGGATGGTTCGCCAACCTCGTCACCCCCGAATCCGTTCGGCTGACCACCCAGGTGCTCACGGAAGAGGATCCCTCCACCCTCACGATCGGCGTCGCACCCGGTGCCCCGGGCCGGATCGTCGCGGAGTACGTCGACTTCGTCCGCGCGAACCAGCTCTTCGACAGCGGAATCGACATGTGGCTGACGTCGTGGCCCGGCTGGGAGGACGAGGAGTTCGCCGACCCGCGCCGCGTGGAACGCCTCACCGACAGCCTGGTGTGGGAGCAGCGTCCCGCCCTGGTGGTCATCACGGAGCAGATGCGCGCGTACAGCACGTACTACGGCACCCTCCCCGACGGGGCGCTCGACCGATTCCAGGGCTTCCTCGAGGATGACCCCCGCTGGGAACTGGTCTACGAGTCGGACGAGACCCTCGTCTACCGCCTCGATCTCACGCTCGGCGCCGACTCCCCAGGGCAGGGCTGATATGCGTACCCCGGTCGACGCCGCAGCTCAGCGCAAGGACCGCGCCCAGCCCGACCTCGCCGCCGGCGCGGGAGGGATCGCGGGCGCGGTCATCACGACCTACGCGGCGCGCTTCGCGTCGATGATCGCGTACGTGGTGCTGCTCCCGGTGGTTCTCGCCGCATTCGGCGCGGAGGCGTACGGCCTCTACATGCTGACCGTTGCCGTCGGCGCGCTGTTCCAGCAGGACCTCGGCGTCGGCGGAGCAACCACGCGGTTCATCGGAGTAGCGGCCCCCTCCAACGACGTCGCCCGCATGCGCCGGGTCGCCGCGGCGAGCAATGTGTTCTTCCTCGCGGCCGCCGTCATCCTCTCCTGTGCAAGCGGGCTGGTGTTCGCCCTCACGATCCCCCGGACACAGTTCAGTCCGGAACTGACCGGTACCGCCTGGATCCTTGCGCTCCTCGGCGTCGCCAACGTGTTCATCCTGCTGTCGTTCGCCGCGAATCGGCAGATCCTCACCGGGATCGGGCGCCTCAACGATGTCAACTACCTCCTCATCGGCCTCGCCGTGTTCCGCATCGCGCTGACTGTGCTGGTGTGCTGGGCGGGGATCGGGATCGTCGCCGTCGCAGCGGTGGATGTGCTCGGCATCCTCGCATTCGGCATTGCGACATATGTCCTGCGACGCCGACGAGCGCCGCAGCTCACCGCCCGCCCCAGAGACTTCCGGTGGAGCGTGTTCCGCGAGCTGTTCGCCATGTCGGCCCAGCTCATGGTCCTCGGCCTCGCGGGCGTCGTGATCATGCAGGTGGGAGGCATCCTCACCGCTCTCATGCTGCCGATCGCCTACACCGCCCTGTACGCCGCGGGCCAGCGCATCTACCTCCTCGTGAAGGAGGTGACGAACTCGCTCGCGACGGCGATCCTGCCGACCGCGTCGATGCGCGAAGGCGGTGCGGCGGGTGCATCGATAGGCCAGATGTACCTTCGAGGCACCAGCTACGCGAACATGTTGATGACGGTCGTCCTCGTGCCCGTGGTCGTCTTCATGCCCGAGATCATGACCGTCTGGCTGGGACCGTCAGGCGTGGGCGCAGCCGTCGTCGCGCAGATCCTCGTGCTGTCCATGTTCGCGAACAACAACCACCTTCTCGCGGTCCCCATCCTCACCGCGCAGGGCTCGGTGCGCGGGTACGCGATGCTCCACACCATCTGGGCGGTCACCGGAACGGCACTCGCGGTCGCGCTGGGTGCGATCTCCGGGCTCACCGGGATCGCCTGGGGGCTCACCCTCCCGATCCTCCTGCTGGAGCCCTTCTACATCGCGATCGCGCTGAGACGTCTGGACCTCACCGTCAAGGACTTCGCGATCCGCTGCCTGCTGCTGCCGTTCGGAACCTTGGCACCGCTGGCCACCGCGCTGGTCATGGTGAGCCTGCTCGACCCGCCGCCCGCCCTGATCCCCGTCATCGGCGCCGTCTGGGCGATCGCGGCGATCACCCTGTACTACTTCATCGCCCTCGACGCGGCGACGCGTTCGTCGCTGCGATCCGCCCTCACCCGCCGCCTGCGCGGCGGCCGCCGCACCGTGGAGGCCTCCCTGTGACGCTGCCGATCGAGAACACGAACCCGCGCATGCCGCACACCGACGACGCGATCAGCAGGATGCAGCGCCGTTCGTACATCGCGATGTCTGCGCTGCACCGGGGAATCGACCGGCTCGTGCTCACCGACTTCCCGGACTACGAGAACATCGGCGACTCCGTGATCGCACTCGGCCAGGCCGAGTTCTGGCGCCAGGCGGGGATCAGCCTGGAAGCCGCATACTCGTGGCGCACGATCTCGCCCAAGGTCTATGAATCGCGGTGGCCCGTCGCCATCCAGGGCGGCGGCAACTTCGGCGGGCTGTACCCGCAGCACAGCGAGCATCGCTATCGCCTCGCCGAGCGCCTCGATCCGCGGATCGAGCTCATCCAGGAGCCGCAGTCGGTGCACTTCGAGTCGGATGCCGATCGACGCGCGTTCGCGTCACGAATGGCTCCGCGACGCCGCCTGCGCATGGCTGTGCGAGACCGGGTCTCGTTCTCCGCGGTCAGCGCTTTCGTGCCGAACGTGATCCTCGCACCCGACAGCGTGCACATGCTGGGGCGCCTCGAATCGGCGGCGCCCTCCGTCGCGGTCGTGCATCTGCTGCGTCGTGACGATGAGAGCGCCGCCCCCGGCAGCATAGAGACGGCGGTCGACTGGCCCGCCATGACGTTCGCCGACAGACTGCGGCAGCGGTTGAGCCGCACGGTGTTCGAGGGCGCGGTGACCCGCACGATGAACCGGTCGACCGACCGCTGGTTCGCCGACGCGTCCAAGCGGCTCGCGACCGGTGTCGCGCTCCTCTCCCCCGGCGAGACGATCATCACCGATCGACTGCACGCGATGCTCATCGCTCTGCAGATGGGCAGGCGGGTCATCGCGATAGACAACGCCAACGGCAAGCTCACCAACTATGCCGCGACGTGGTTCGGCGACCTCGACCTTCCGCTCGAGTTCGCACCCGACCTGGCCGCAGCCACGGACATGGTGTAGCCGTGGTCATCGCACGAGAGCCTCGCGCGCCGACGCCCGCCCGGCACGACGCCGTCGAGCCGCAGCGCGTCGGCGTTTCATCGGGGAGGATCCCCGGCAGGGACCTGCTCTCGGACGGCGTGCGGATCAGCGTCGAGCTCGCGCCGCTGATCGTGCCCGAGCGGGCTACCGTGGTGCGGGCCGTGCGAGCGCTCATCGGGATGGGCGCCGACGCGCGCGCGGGTCGCACGTTCGAGGGCGTCCGCTGGCGCTACGACGGCAGCCGGCTCGACGAGCAGGCCGAGCGGATGGTCCAGCCGCTGCCCCTGGAGCGCACGGGCGACGCGGGCCTGCCGCGGCTGCGCGAGATCGTGGCGCCCGACCTGCCCTTTATGGTCTTCCTGGGCGAGGATCGGGCGTCGCTGTGCATCGATCACCGGCTCGGCGACGGGTTCTTCGGCGTGATGCTCACCGCCGGCGCGCTCGCCGGACGGGGCACCCCGGCCGTCTTCGCGAGCGCGGACGACCGCGACCCCCTCCCTGCCGCGCTGTCCGCAACGTACGGGCGCCATGCGAGCCGCCTCGGCGCGCTGCTGCGGGATCGGTGGGCCGACGCTCGTCCGGGGTACTCGGGTCCGACGGTGCCCGCCGCAGGCGGCCGCCTGGACCTCGTGACAGGGACGATGGATGCTGCGACCTTCCGCGATCTCGCCGACTGGAGCAGAGGGCGCGTGCCGCCGACTCTTGCGATGATGTTCGCCCTGCACGAGGCGCTGCGCCGCACGGGAGTCCCGGTGATGGACGAGGGCGCGATCCTCGTCGACCTGCGCCGGTACCTGCCCTCCGGACGATCGACGCTCGCAAACTTCGTGGTCGGCCACCCGGTCTCGGTGCGGCAGGGCATCGACGTCGCAGGGTCGCGCTTCCATCGGGATCTTCATGTCGGGCGTCCGCTCGCCGCCCTCACCTCGGGCCTCGCCACCCAGGCATGGCGGCGCCGCGCGCCGACCACGGTCCCCGCCGCAGCGAGCCCAACCCTCAGCGACATGGGCTTCCTCCGAGCCCTCGAGCCGCTTCCCTGGGCGTCGGACGACGCGGTCGTGCGGGTCTCGGTGGACCCTGCGGGCCGTAACGGCATCACAGCGCTCACCGCGGTGCTGCGCCGTCGCCTCAATATCTCGCTGAGCTTCGACAGCTCGCTGTGGGAGCGCGATGCGGTCACCGCCGCGTGCGACCTCCTCCGCCACGACCCGAAGGGACTCCTCCCGTGACAGCGACCGCGCCTCGCACCGACCCCGCAAGCGCCGCCCCTGCCGCACAGACGCGGCGACGACGGCGCCGCCGGCTGACCCTGGGCATCACCGCTGGAATCCTCGCGATAGTGCTGGTCGGCGCCGGCGTGTGGTGGTTCACCGGCTTCTCCTTCCTCGGGCCGCGGTACGGAGACGACTCGGTGCTGTTCGAGGACTTCGACGGCGCTGCCGGCGAGAAGCCGAACCCTGATGTGTGGACGATCCAGACCGGCGGTGGCGGCTGGGGGAACAACGAGCTGCAGGAGTACTCCGCGGACGCCGTCGCACTCGACGGCGACGGCAACCTGGTGATCACCGCCACCGTTCCCGAGGACGGCAGCCAGCCGTCCTCGGGCCGGATCACCACCCACGACAAGTGGTCGTTCACCTATGGGCGACTTTCCGCGCGCATCAAGCTTCCGGAGGGCCAGGGACTTCTTCCCGCCTTCTGGCTGCTGGGCGACAACGTCGACCGGGTCGGCTGGCCGGCCGCAGGAGAGGTCGACATCATCGAGACGCCCAACACCACGAGCCGCAGCGCCCATCACCTCCATGGCCCGACCGGGATCACGGACAGGTGGTCGCTGGACGAGGGTTACGACCTGCCGGTACCCCTCGCGGACGACTTCCACGTCTACACGGTCGAGAAGCACGAGGGCCGGATCATCATGGCGATCGATGACCAGATCGTGATGGATGTCGAGGAGTGGGATGTGCCCATCCCCGGTCGCTGGGTGTTCGATGCTCCGACCCACGCGCTGTTCAGCCTCGCGGTGGGCGGAAACTGGCCGGGCGACCCGGACGCCTCCACTCCGGTGGTCAACGAGATGGTCATCGACTGGATGTCCTTCACCCCCGAGGACCAGCTCGACGACACCCCGATCGGCTCCGCCGGAAAGGCGACCCCGTGACCGGCGACAACATCATGGCGGAGGGGGCCACCGTCCGGGACTTGGCCCGGAGCGTCGCCCAGGACCTGTCGTGGGGATGGAAGTCGTTCATCACGAACAGCGTCGCCGGCTCGGCGCTGTGTCCGAGGGCCGTACGTTATGCGATCCTGCGCATGCGGGGATTCGACGTGCAGACGCCGAAGCTCCAGTCCCGCTGCACCTTCACGGGCGGCCGCGATATCCACATCGGAGCCCGCACCTCGGTGAACGTGTGGTGCTACTTCGAGGCCGTGGCTCCGATCCGCATCGGGGTGGACTGCCATATCGCGATGTTCACCACCATCATCACCAGTTCCCACGAGGTCGGACCCGCCGGGGTGACCCACCGCCGCAGCAGCGCCCCCGTGACGATCGGCGACCGGGTGTGGCTCGGTGCGCATGTCACCGTCCTGCCCGGCGTGACCATCGGAGACGACGTGGTGGTGGCCGCGGGCGCCGTCGTGACCCGCGACCTCGCACCGGGCGCGGTGTACGGAGGGGTGCCCGCGCGCCTCATCCGCACTCTCGACGAGGCTCCGTCCGTGATGACCGCCGCTGCGGCCGGGTGAGTCGCGGGTCCGCGGCCCCTCCTGCGGCCGGGTGCCTACACTGATCGGGTGCCCGCACGCCGACCGCGACTCGCTCCCGCACGCGTCCACGACGAGCTCGTCGAATCGTTCGCCCGGCTGCGCGAAGAGCTTGATCTTCCGGCGGAGTTCCCCGCCGACGTGGAGGCCGAGGCGCGGCACGCGGCGCGCACCGTCGCGGCCGATCCGGGTGCCGCGCGACTCGACGATCTCCGCGACATCGAGTTCCTCGCGATCGATCCCGCGGGATCCACGGATCTCGACCAGGCGCTCCACCTCGAGCGCATCCCGACCGGGGGCGTGCTGCACTACGCGATCGCCGATCTGCCCGCATTCGTCGCGCCGGGCGGCGCGGTCGACGCGCAGGCGAGGCTGCGGGGGCAGACGCTGTACGCGGCCGACGGCAGGATACCGCTGCATCCCGTCGTCATCAGCGAAGACGCCGCGTCTCTGCTGCCTGAGCGCGACCGGCGGGCGTTCGTGTGGCGGTTCGTGCTCGACGACGGGGCACGACCTGTCGAGACGACGCTGCGCAGGGCCGTCATCCGCTCACGCGCGCAGTGGAGCTACGTCGACGCGCAGGCGGCGATCGAACGCGGCACCGCTCCGCCGAGCCTCGAGGCTCTCGCGTGGTTCGGCCCGCTGCGACTTGCTCGCGAAGCCGAGCGCGGCGGTGCCAGCCTCAACGTGCCCGAGACCCGCATCGTCGCCGACGACGGTGGGTACCGCCTCGAGCGCGACGCGCCCCTCGCCGTCGAGGACTGGAACGCGCAGGTCTCGCTCCTGACCGGCATGGCGGCGGCCGACATCATGGTCCGAGGCGGTGTCGGCATCCTCCGCACGATGCCCGCGGCCGAGGCCGACGACCTGGCGGCCTTCCGTGCACAGACCGTGGCGCTGGGGATCCCGTGGCCGGCCGGTGTTCCGTACGGCGACTACCTCCGCGGTCTCGAGCGCGACTCGCCCGCCGCGCTGGCGATCCTCGATGCCGCCGCGGGCCTCTTCCGCGGCGCGGCGTACGTGACGTTCGACGGGGCGCCGCCCGTCGACCGTCTGCAGGCGGCGATCGGCGCACCGTATGCCCATGCCACCGCGCCACTGCGACGACTCGTGGACCGCTGGTCGCTCGTGATCTGCGAAGCCCTCGCCAATGCGCGGGAGGTGCCCGCGTGGGCGCGTGACAGCCTTCCCGCGCTGCCGAAGATCATGGCGCGCAGCGACGGCGTGGCGAACCGGCTGGGGGCGGCGACCCTCGACCGCGTCGAGGCGGCGCTGCTCTCCCGTCACGAGGGTCACGCGTTCGATGCCGTCGTGCTCGGCATGCGAGGCGACGGCGCCCGCGTGCAGCTGACAGACCCGCCCGTCACCGCGAAGGTCGCGGGACTCGACGCCGCCGCGGGCACGACCGTGCGGCTGCGTCTCACGACGGTCGATGTATCCTCGGGCACCGTCCTGCTCGAACCCACCGCTTAGCGTGGTCGGATGACGACTGCACTGCTCACCGGGTTCGAGCCTTTCGGCGGAGACGCCGCCAACCCCTCCGGGGCGGCCGTCGACCTCGTGGCATCGCGCTGGGACGGGCCGGAGACGCTCGTCACCGCCGTGCTGCCCGTCACGTTCGCGGGGGCGGCGGAGCGACTGCGCGAACTGCTCGCCGAGCATCGACCCGATGTCGTGGTCGCCAGCGGCCTCGCCGGCGGCCGCGCCGCGATCGGGATCGAGCGCGTTGCGGTCAACCTGATCGACGCGCGCATCCCTGACAACGACGGCGATCAGCCGGTCGATGTGCCGAGCGTCTCCGGCGCGGCTCCGGCCCATTTCGCGACGCTGCCGGTCAAGGAGATCGCACGGCGCACCGCCGCGGCCGGCATTCCCGCCGAGGTCTCGTACTCGGCCGGCACCTTCGTCTGCAACCACGTGTTCTTCACGGCGCTCGAGGCCGCAGCATCCGGAACCCGTGCCGGATTCGTGCACGTCCCCTGGTCTGCCGAGCATGCGCCGTCGGCGGATGCTGCCACCCTGCCCCTCTCGGACATCGCCCGTGCGCTCGACATCGCGGTGCGGACGAGTCTCGACGTCACGACCGACACCGCCCTTCCCGGCGGGGCGCTGCACTGACGCGGAATACTCCCGGGCGCGCGGCGCTTGCAACATTCCATCGCCTCGCCGCCATCCCCAGGAGTTTCAATGAGCGACACCGCCACCGATACGACCGCGCTCGACGAGACCTCTTCGACTGCGCCGGGCATGCCGGCCTCCTCCCCCGTCGCGCAGCCGTCCGTTCACGTGCGGGCCGTGGTGACCTGGCTCGCCATCTTCCCCCTGGTCTCGGTCGGCATGCTGGCGCTGGCACCGTTCTCGGACTCGTGGCACCCGGTTCTGCGGGCGCTCGTGCTCACCGCAGTCGTCGTGCCGCTCGCGGTGTACGTCGTCGTGCCGCGCCTCCTTGGCGCGTACGGGGCGATCCACCGTCGCGCCGCCCGGCGCGTTCGCAGCTGACCCGCCCTCGGCGCGATCAGCGGGAGCGGCGTCCGAAATGGAGCACTTCGCGAACGACGAGTCCGGCGACCAAGGCCCAGAAGGCGGCGCTCACGCCCGCGATCGCGACGCCCGACGCGGCGACGAGGAATGTCACCACCGCCGGCAGCCGCTCCCCGGGATCGTCGATCGCCTGCTGCACCGCGGAGCCGAAGGCGCCGAACAGCGCGATGCCGGCCACCGCGGGGATGACAGCCTCCGGTGCCACCACGACCAGCGCGACGAGCGCCGCCGAGAGCCCGCCGAGCACGATGCCGCTCGCACCGGTCGACACTCCGGCGACCCAGCGCCGCTTCGGGTCGGGATCGGCATCGGGTGCCGCGGCGAGCGCTGCGCTGATCGCGGCGAGGTTGATCGCGTGCCCGCCCGCCGTCGCTCCGAGAGCGGTGCCGACGCCGGTCACGAGCATCGCCGGTCGCCACGGCACCTGATAGCCGAAGCTGCGCATGATCGCGATGCCGGGCACGTTCTGCGACGCCATCGTGACGAGGAACAGCGGCAGCGCGAGTCCGACCACCGCGCCGAAGGTGAGCGTCGGCGCCGTGAACTCCAGTCGGGGAACGAGCAGCGCCGGGTCGATCGTCGCGCCCGTGACCGCGACATCCACCGCCACCACGACGGATGCCGCGACGAACGCGAGCGGCACCGCCCACCGTGGCGCGACCCGCACGAACACGAGCCACGTGACGAGCACCGGCACGACTCCCCACGGGTTCAGCACCAGGCCGGTGATCGGCGCGAGGCACAGCGGGAGCAGCACCCCGGCGAGCATCGCCTGCGCGATCGACGGCGGGATCCGCGCGATGAGACGACCGAGCTGCGGCCAGAGCGCCGTCAGCAGGATGAGAGCGGCGGTCATGAGGAACGCGCCGATCGCGGCGGGCCAGCCGCCTTCGACCGCCCCCGTGGCGGCGAGCACGGCAGCGCCGGGCGTGGACCACGCGACCGTGATCGGCATCCGATAGCGCCACGCCAGCAGGACCGCGGACGCCCCCATCGTGAGGCATAGCACGAGGAGGCCGCTCGCCGCCTGTGCGCGCGTGGCGCCGACGGCGTCGAGCCCCGTCAGCACCACGGCGAACGAGCTCGTCACGCCGACCAGCGAGGTCACGATCCCCGCGACGATCGGGCGCGACAGCGGTGCGGGCGCCTCCGGCGGAGCGGATGCGGCGGGCGAGGACACCCTCGGATCATGCCATGCCTGCACGCCGGGTCGTGTCAGGGCCCCGCGCTGAACCCGGGATCTTGCCCAGACAGGTGTCCACGACCCCGGTTCGGCGGCAGGGCCCCGTCTCTGCGATCGCGACGAATCAGCCCTCGAACTCCTCGAGCACGTCGCTGATCATGCGATGGCCCTGCGCCTCGAATTCGGTGTCGCCCACCTGGTGCGCCCAGCAGGCGGTGCCGATCGCCTCGCGCAGGCGCATCAGGATCCAGTGGGACGGATGCCGCGGATCGCGGCCGTAGCCCTCGAAGAACGCCGTCTCGCACGCGGGGTTCTCACGCCACTCCTGCGCCGCCAGTCGGACGAAATCCGTCCCGGCGGGGCGGAAGGCGAAGCGCCCGAAGTCGATGACCCGAACCTCGTCGCCGTCGACCAGCCAGTTGCGCGGCTGCCAGTCGCCGTGGGTCGGCACGAGGTCGGCCTCCACCGGGGGCAGCGCGGCGAGCGCGGTTCGCAGCCGATCCTCGACGTCCGGGGCGATCGCGTGGGCCGAGTCCAGCCAGGCGATCGCGCGGCGTGTGGCGGCAGCATCCGTCCCCTTCGACGGTCGCGTCTCCAATGTGTGGAGACCGCGGAGCAGCGTGCCCGCGCGACGGTGCACCTCGGGGTCGACGCCGGAGGCGGTGCGATACGCCAGCTCGCCCGGCAGCCGGTCGAGCACCAGCACGCGCGCGCTCCGGTCGGCGAACCGCAGCCTCGCCGCATGACCCTCGCGTGCCCACGGCGCGACGTATCCGCCCTCGTGGGCGTCGAGCTCGCGGCCGAGGTGGTGATCGGAGTCGCCTGCCGCCTTGACGATGAGGGTGCGGTCGTCGTGGCGCACCTGCAGCACGACGGTCTCCACCTGGTTCCAGCTGAGATCCGCGACGACCTCGGCGCCTGGCAGCCACCGGTCCACGAGCATGCGCTGCGCGACCGACATCCGGCCGAAGCCGCCGACCGCCCGCGGCAGCGCGGCCTCGATCGGGGACTCGTGCATCCTCGGATCCTGCCATGCGAGCGGGCGTCGGTCCCGTAGGGTCGGGGCTGTGCGTCGCCCCCTCTCCCTCTTCACGGCTGTCGCAGCGGCGAGCGGCCTGGGCATCCTGGGCTGGGCGGAGTACGTGAGCTGGCGCGCCTCGCACCGTGCGCTGGGCGACGGCTCCGCCGCGGAGGGCATCGAGGCGGTGGTCGTGCTGGGCTATCGCGATCGGGGCGGGCGCGCCAACTTCGTCAACCGGTACCGCGTTCGCGTCGGTCTGCGTTCACTGAGCCGGGGTCCTCGTGAGAGCGTGCTGGTGCTCTGCGGCGGCAGCGTCGCCGGCGACATCCCCGAAGCCGACCTCATGGCGCGCTACGCCCGCGAGCGGGGGTACGCCGGCCGGATCCTGCTCGATCCGACGAGCGCGACCACGCAGCAGAACATCGAGAACGCAGTGGCGCTCATCGAACACGCCGGCGCCATCAAGATCGTCTCGAACTCGCCCCACGCCGCGGTCGCCCGCGAGCAGCTGTGGAGCCTGAGGCCGGATCTCGCGGCCCGCCTCGTCCGCGGCGCGGACTACCGTTTCGGCGAGGCGCCGCTGCTCAAAGTGGCCTCAGCGGTCATCGCGGGCCGGTACCACGCGCGCGCGAGACGTGACCGGCGCGTCGCCCCGTGACCACGGGCGCCTCTAGGACGTGAGGACCTGGGCGGTGCCGACCGGGGCGTCCGGGCCCATCTCGTCGGCGATGCGGTTCGCCTCTTCGATGAGCGTCGCGACGATGTCGGCCTCGGGCACCGTCTTGATGACCTGGCCCTTCACGAAGATCTGCCCCTTGCCGTTGCCAGAGGCGACGCCGAGGTCGGCCTCGCGGGCCTCGCCCGGGCCGTTCACGACGCAGCCCATCACCGCGACGCGCAGCGGCACGGTCATGTCCTTGAGCCCCTCGGTGACGTTGTCGGCCAGCGTGTAGACGTCGACCTGCGCGCGGCCGCACGAGGGGCACGAGACGATCTCGAGCTTGCGCTCGCGGAGGTTCAGCGACTGCAGGATCTGGTGACCGACCTTGACCTCTTCGGCCGGCGGCGCGGAGAGCGAGACGCGGATCGTGTCGCCGATGCCCTCGGCGAGGAGGATGCCGAACGCCGTCGCCGACTTGATCGTGCCCTGGAAGGCGGGGCCGGCCTCGGTCACGCCGAGGTGCAGCGGCCAGTCGCCCCGCTCGGCGAGCAGCCGGTAGGCCTTGACCATGACGATCGGGTCGTTGTGCTTGACCGAGATCTTGAAGTCGTGGAAGTCGTGCTCCTCGAACAGGGACGCCTCCCACACGGCGCTCTCGACGAGCGCCTCCGGCGTCGCCTTGCCGTACTTCTCGAGCAGGCGCTTGTCGAGGGAGCCGGCGTTGACGCCGATGCGCAGCGACACCCCGGCGGCCTTCGCGGCCGCAGCGATCGCGCCGACCTGGTCGTCGAACTTCCGGATGTTGCCGGGGTTCACGCGCACCGCGCCGCAGCCGGCGTCGATCGCCTGGAAGACGTACTTCGGCTGGAAGTGGATGTCGGCGATCACCGGGATCTGGCTCTTCGCCGCGATGATGTGCAACACGTCGGCGTCGTCCTGCGACGGGACCGCAACACGGACGATCTCGCAGCCCGAAGCGGTGAGCTCGGCGATCTGCTGCAGCGTCGCATTGATGTTCGTGGTGGGCGTCGTGGTCATCGACTGGACGCTCACGGGGGCGTCGCCGCCCACCAGCACCTTGCCCACCTTGATCTGGCGGCTCTTGCGACGGGGAGCGAGCGTTTCGGGGACCTTGGGCATCCCGATGTTGACGGCTGGCACGTCTGACAGCCTACGCGCAGCGAGTGAGGCCCGGCCGCTTGCGGACGGGGCCGAGCGACCAAGCGTGGAGCGCCGCAGGCGCGACTACGCGTCGGCGCGGGGCCCAGGCTGGGTGTCGGCCCCGGCCGACTCCGACCCGGTGAGCGCGCGGATCAGCGTGCGGGCGTCGTACGGTCCGACATGGCGCACGCCGTTGATGAAGAACGTCGGCACAGAGGTGATGTCCATGGCCTCGGCGTCCAGCATGTCGTCGCGCACCCGCTCGGTGACCTTCGGCGAGCTGAGGTCCTCCTCGAAACGCTCGACGTCGAGACCGAGCTCGCGGGCGCGGCGGATGATGTCGGACGGCAGCTGGTGATCCTGGTCGGCGAACAGGCTGCGCGAGAACTCCGGGAGCCTGCCCTGCAGATTCGCCGCCTCGGCGGCTTCCGCCGCGGCGAGCGCGTTCGGGTGCTGCCGCTCGAGCGGAGCGTGCCGCCAGACGTATCGCAGCCGGTCGCCGAGCTCCCGCCGCACCTCCTCGATCGAGCCCGACGCCTTGAGGCAGAACGGGCACTGGAAATCGCCGTACTCGACGATCGTGAGCGGCGCGTTCACATCGCCGTAGATGTGGTCGCGCTTGGGGTCGACCGGGCGCACCAGGGTGCGTCCGCCGTCGTCGTCGGGGCGCCGGGCGTCGGAGATGCGGAACATGACGGCGGCCAGGAGGAACGCCAGGACCGATGCTGCGAGCACACCCACGCGCGCCTCGTTCTGCACGTCGGGGTCGTCGATGGCGAGATCGATGATGAAGAGCGAGATGGTGAACCCTATGCCGCACAGCATCGCGCCGCCTGCGATGCGGTCGAGCGTGAGACCGAGACCGAACTCCCCGAGCTTGAATACCTTCATGATCGCGGCCGCCCCGAAGACGCCGACGAACTTGCCGACGACCAGACCCACGATGATCGCCCAGGTGACCGGCGACTGAGCCGCCGCCGCAAGGATCGGGCCCGAGATCTCGACGCCGGCGTTGGCGAGCGCGAACAGCGGCAGGATGACGTAGGCGACGTACGGGGAGTACGCCGACTGCAGCCGCTCGTTGATCGAGATCGATTCGCGCAGGCTGTTCGCTGCCTGCCGCGCGTACTCGGTGTTCGGCGACTGGCGGAACACGCGGGCGAGCTCGAGCGCCTGCTCCACGTCGCGGCGGTTCGGCCGGTACACCGGGATCAGCAGGGCGATGGCGACCCCGGCGAGCGTCGGGTGCACACCCGACGCGAGGAACGCCAGCCAGACGATGATCGACAGTGTCGCGTAGATCGGGCCGCGCCCGCGGCGCACGTAACGGGTGAAGTAGATGCCCGCGAGCCCGACGGCGGCGACCAGGAGCGGCATCGGGGTGAAGTTCTCCGTGTAGAAGAGCGCGATGATGCTCAGCGCACCGATGTCGTCGACGACGGCGAGGGCGAGGAGGAACACCCGCAGCCGCCCTGAGGCGCGTGGCCCGATGAGGGCCAGCGCCCCGACGAGGAACGCCGTATCGGTCGAGATCACGACGCCCCACGCATTCTCCTGGCCGGAGCCCGCCGCGATCGCGAGGAAGAGCGCCGCCGGCACGAGCAGCCCCGCGACGGCGGCGATCACGGGGATCATCGCGCGAGACCAGCTCGTGAGCTCGCCGATCGCGAACTCGCGACGCACCTCGAGGCCGACGGTGAAGAAGAAGATCGCCATGAGCGCGTCGTTGACGAGCGCATGCAGCGTGAACTCGAGATGGATGTCGCCGAACCCGATGGTCAGCTCGGTCTCCCAGAAGTCGTGGTACGACGACGCGGAGATGTTCGCCCACACGATCGCGACGACGGTCGCCAGCACGAGCAGGAGCGCGCCGGTGCGCTGCTCCCCCATGTTGCGGATGCGATCGGCGATCGACGGACCACGCCGGCGCGGGCGCGCCGGCCGTTCGGGTTCGCGCGAGCGCTCGGTCATCGTCAGCTGGGTCATGGCGCACCTCCGCGGCGCGGGATGGGAGGAGACGGGCTCGCCCCAGTATGGTGCGTAACCCGGCGCCGAGGGGCCGATCGCCCGATCAGGCGTGTGGTAGGTTCGGCGCATGTCCGCGCACCTCTCCTGGTGGCTCACCGCATAGGCGGTGGGTTCGCGCGACCACAGACCGCCCACGGGGCGGTCTTCTTTTTCGTACGGGACACCGCCCCACGACGAAAGACGACGCACCATGACCGGGCCCGCATCCCCGTCCCTTCCCGACCTCGCCGCGAGCGGTCGGCCCTTCGCGCTCATCGCGCGCGACGACCGCACCGTCGAAGTGCTGACCGGCGACGTCGTAGACGTCGACCTGCTCGCCGACATCCCGCTCAATGACGCCTCCGGCGCGCCGCGCGAGGTGCTGGCGCTGGTTCCGTTCCGCCAGGTGCGCGAGCGAGGGTTCGAGTGCCACGACGACGGCGCACCGCTGCGCTGCCTCGTCGTCACCGGCCGCGCCTCGCTGGCCCGTGAGGAGGCCCTCGCCCAGCTCCCGACCGACGCGGTCGCCCTCGACGATCCGGGCTTCGACATCGCCGATGAGGAGTACGCCGAGATCGTGCGGCGCGTGATCGCCGACGAGATCGGCCGCGGCGAGGGAGCGAACTTCGTCATCCGTCGCGACTTCACGGCGGGAGTGACGACGGATGCCGCCACCGCCGCGTTGACATGGTTCCGGGCTCTGCTCGAGCACGAGCGCGGCGCGTACTGGACGTTCGCCGTCGTCACGCCGGGGCACGTCGCGGTGGGTGCGAGCCCGGAGGCGCACGTCAGTGCGCGCGACGGCGTCGTGACCATGAACCCGATCTCGGGCACCTTCCGCCACCCGGCCGGTGGCGCGACCCCCGAGACGCTCACGGAATTCCTCCGCTCCACGAAGGAGACCGAGGAGCTCTTCATGGTCGTCGACGAGGAGCTCAAGATGATGAGCGCCGTCTGCTCCGACGGCGGCCGCATCACGGGACCCCGTCTCAAGGAGATGTCGCGTCTCACGCACACCGAGTACGTGCTGCGAGGCCGCAGCAGGCTCGACCCGCGCGACATCCTGCGCGAGACGATGTTCGCCCCCACGGTGACCGGCTCCCCGATGCAGAACGCCTGCACCGTCATCACCCGCCACGAGACGACCCCGCGGGGCTACTACTCGGGTGTCGCGGCGCTCTTCACTCCCCGCGACACGCTCGCGGCGGGCGAGGCGACTCACGACCTCGACGCGCCGATCCTCATCCGCACGGCGTACCTGCAGGACGGCCGGCTGCGTGTTCCCGTCGGCGCCACGCTCGTGCGGCACTCCGACCCGTACGGCGAGGTCGGCGAGACCCACGGCAAGGCCGCCGGCGTCCTCGGCGCGATCGGCGCCGTCCCCCGCGACACCGAGGCGGAGTCCGCCGCCGCGATCGACGAGGACGCCCCGACGGATGCTCCGCGCCGCCTCGCCGACGACCCGGCGATCGCCGAGCTGCTCGCGTCGCGCAACGGGCGCCTCGCCGAGTTCTGGCTCAACCCGCAGGGGTCGGGCGAGCCCGGTCCGTTCGAGGGACGCTCCGCGCTCGTCGTCGACGCCGAGGACCGTTTCACGACGATGCTCGCCCACCAGCTGCGCCACCTCGGGCTCGACGTCGAGATCTCGCCGTGGAGCGAGGTCACCGACGCCGAGGTCGACCAGGCGGAGCTCCTCGTGACGGGGCCAGGACCAGGTGACCCGCGCGACACCGCAAGCCCCCGGATCCGTCGCATGCGCGAGGTCGTCGCGCGCCGCCGCGCCGCCGGCCGGCCGCTCCTCGCGGTGTGCCTCAGCCATCAGATCCTGGCTGACACGTTCGGCATCGACCTCGCGCCGCTCGACGCACCCCACCAGGGCCTGCAGAAATCCGTGGACGTGTTCGGCGTGCCCGCGTCGATCGGCTTCTACAACACTTTCACCGCCCGAGTGCCGGCCGGGACGACCCAAGTCGGCGAGGCCGAGATCGCCGCCGACGCATCCGGCGACGTGTATGCGCTGCGCGGTCCCGGCCTCGCGTCGGTGCAGGGCCACCTCGAGTCGATCCTCTCGCGCGATGGAATGACGACCCTCCAGCGCCTGGTCGAACAGGCTTTCGCGCCCGTCCCCGCCTGACTTCGCGCGCCGTCCCTCGTCCCTGCCCTGGGGGTTCGGGGCGCGTCGCGATCGTTCGGGGCGGACGTCGCGCGCCCCGAACGCACGCCGTGCGCCCCAAACCCAGGAAGCGACGACGGATGCTGCGGCTCAGCGGCCCGCGCGGGCGGCGAGCAGGCGTCGCTCGGCCTCGTTCGCGGTGAGCTCGAGGGCGCGGAGGTCCGCGGCGAGCGCCTCGTCGTCGCGGCCGAGCTCACGCAGCAGCGACGCTCGCACCGCGTGCCACAGGTGCGAGCGCGCGAGCGGACCCTCGAGAGCGTCGACTTCGGCGAGCGCGGCCGCCGCGCCCTCGACGCGTGCGAGCGCGACCGCCCGGTTGAGCCGCGCCACCGGGGACCGGTCGTACGCGAGCAGCATGTCGTAGAGAGTGAGCACCTGCAGCCAGTCGGTGGACGCCGCGTCGGCGGCATCCGCGTGGCACGCCGCGATCGCCGCGTGCAGCTGCCAGCGTCCCGGCCGCCGCAGGCGCGCCGCCCGCCCGAGCGCCTCTCGCGCGTCGGCGAGGAGCGTCGCGTCCCACCGCGTCCGGTCCTGCTCGGCGAGCAGCACGAGGTCCCCGTCGACCGACCTGGCCGATTCCCGCGCGCGGTGGAAGCGCAGCAGCGACAGCAGCCCCCAGCCCTCCGCGGCACGAGGGAGCGCCTCGGCGACTACCTGGGCAAGCCACAGCGCGTCGTCGGCGAGATCGCGGTCGGCCGCGGCATCCGCCCCCGCCACGAAGTGCGCCTCGCTGTACATCACCGACACGATCGTGAGCACGAGGTCCAGTCGTCGGGCGGCGTCCGCCCCCTCGGGCACCCGCAGCGGAATGCCGCTGTCGGCGATCTTGCGCTTCGCCCGCGAGATCCGCTGTCCCGTCGCCGGCTCGGTCGAGAACGTCGCCCGCGCGATCTGCGCGGTCGTGAGGCCGCACACCGCACGCAGCGTGAGAGCGAGCTGGGCGTCGGGTGCGAGCGCGGGGTGACAGCACCCGAAGAGCAGGGGAAGCCGCTCGTCGGCGGGACGCCCGTCGACGCCCGGTTCCGGCACGAGCAGCGCCACCTTGTCACGGAGAACGCGCTCGCGCCTCACCCGGTCGAGGGCGTTATGCCGCGCCGCCTGCATGAGCCAGGCGCCGGGCTTCGGCGGGATGCCCCGCCCCCGCCACTCTCCGAGCGCCTCCTCGACGGCCTCGGCGACCGCCTCCTCCGCGACATCGAAGCTGCCGAACGAGACGGTCAGCGCCGCTGTGATGCGCGCGGACTCCTCGCGCACGACGCCGGCGAGGAGTCGATCGGATGCGGCGGCACGTGCGGGATCGGATGCTGCGGCACCGGCGCCGCCCGGAGGTTCCGGGTCGCGCGGGGCCGCAGCATCCGTTCCGGACATCACTCGAATTGGCTGTAGTCGACGACCATCGGCCGGATCTCGACGGCCACTCCCGGCAGCTCCAGCGATGGCCACGTCTTGACGAGATCGATCGCCGCGTCGAGATCCGGCACGTCGATGACGCTGAAGCCGCCGATGACCTCCTTCGCCTCGGAGAACGGCCCGTCTGCGACGACGGGGCCGTCGTCACCCGAGCGCACCGTCGTCGCGGTGCTCACCGGGTGCAGCTCCGCACCCGAGTCGTCGATCTTGTCGGCGTTCGTGCCGAACCACTCGTAGATGCGTCCGTAGACCTCCTGCCGGCGCTCTTCGGGCACCGCGGCGTCGAGCTCGGGGGTGGAGGTGAACATGATCACGTACTTCACGGTCGTGTCCTTTCGTCAGTGGAACCGTTGCATCCCTACAGCGAACGGACAAGACCGATTTCGACACGACCAGAGAAGATTCTTCGCGGCCGGTGCGCGGGGCGTCAGAAGAGCGTGACCGGGTTGAAGAGGTCGGCGAGGATCAGGACCCCGCCCATCACCAGCAGCGCCACGAACACGGCGAACGTCAACGGCACCAGCTTGGTCGCATCGACCGGCTTCGGCGGCGGGCGACGGAAGAGCTTGGCCCACACCCGCTTGATGCCCTCCCAGAGCGCCACCGCGATGTGGCCGCCATCCAACGGCAGGAGCGGAATGAGATTGAACACGAACAGGGCGATGTTCAGCGACGCGAGCAGCGACAGGAAGCCTGCGACGCGGTTGAGGACGGGCGAATCGGCGGCCGCGACCTCGCCGGACAGGCGGCTCGCGCCGACGATGCTGAGCGGGCCGTTCGGGTCGCGCTCCTGACCGGTCACGAGATCGACGCCGGTCTGCCACACCTTGGCAGGCAGCTGCCAGATGATCCCCGCGACCGCGCCCACGTTCTGAACGGCCATCTGGGGTCCTGCCCAGATCGGCTGCTGCACGTACTCGACGGTCGGGCCGATGCCGACGAATCCGACCTCCTCGGTGGTGGTCGTGCCGTCGGCGGCCGTCACCTCGGTCTGGATCGTCGCGGGTGTGACCTGCAGCGTCTGCTGTCCGCCGTCGCGCTCGACGACGAAGGTGAGCTGCTCACCGGGCGAGGAGCGGATGATGGCGGATGCCTCGGTGAAGTCGGCGACCGGCTCCCCGTCGATCGAGACGATGACGTCGCCCGGCTGGATGCCGGCCGCCTCCGCGGGAGCCGCGGGAGAGGAGTCGGTGCACTCGGCGGAGGTGGCGGTCGGAACGCACTCCGAGAGGCGCGCGACCTCCGTCGTCGCCGTCTGGATGCCGATGCCGGTCAGCAGGATCGAGAACAGCACGATGGCGAAGAAGAAGTTCATCAGCGGCCCGCCGAGCATCACGATGATGCGCTTGTGGATCGGCAGGCGGTAGAAGACGTGCGTGTCGCCCTCACCCTGCAGCGTCTCGTCGTTCGCGTCGCGGGCGTCCTGCACCATCGTCGCGAAGAAGCCACCGGCGGCGCGTCCGTCGCGTCGGGCTGCCTGCGGCGACGGCGGGTACATGCCGGCCATCGAGATGTAGCCGCCGAGCGGGATCGCCTTGAATCCGTACTCGGTGCCACGCCAGCGCTTCGACCACAGCGTCGGGCCGAACCCGATCATGTACTGGCCGACGCGCACCCCGAACTTCTTGGCCGGCCACAGGTGACCGAGCTCGTGCAGCGCGATCGACACGGCGAGGCCCACGACCATGAGGGCGACACCGATGACGAACGCGAGGATCTCCACACGCTCACGGTACCCGCGCCAGCCTTTGAGTTGGGTGTGACGACGGATCGCCGCAGGCGGCATGAGAGCGCCTCGCTCCTCCCGTAGGCTCGACCCCGAGGAGGAGCCGTGACCCCACGCCACGTGCGCGCGCTGCGCGGCACCGCCGCCGCGTGGATCGCGACCGTCGTGGCCGCCACGGCACACACCCTCGGCGGGGGCGGCGCCCCATCGCCCGCCTTCGTGACGGCGGTCGGCATCCTCGCGGCTCCCCTGGCGGTCGCCTTCGTCGGCCGACGGCTCTCGGCCTGGCGCATCGGCGCCACCGTGCTCGCGAGCCAGGCACTGTTCCACGTCGCCTTCGCCGTCACGGCAGACGCCGATCCCGCCGCGCTCCACGGTCACCACGTGACGCGCCTCGGCGGCGACCTCAGCGCCCTCGTAGTCCCCGATGCGCCCATGCTCGCCGCGCACGTGTTCGCCGCCATCGCGACCGTCGCCGGGCTGTACGGCGGGGAACGGATGCTGCGCGCCCTGGGCCGCGGCATCCGTTCGCTGTTCTCCCGCCTGCGCCCCGTGGCGCCCCGGCCGTCTCAGCCGCGGTCGGCGCCTCGGCACGCCGGCCGCGCGCTCCTCGCGGCGCGGATCGTCCTGTCGGACGTCTCGCGGCGCGGTCCTCCCGTCTTCGTCTGAGCGGCGCCTCGCGCCCCACCCCCCTGCCGGCCGTCGCCCGATGCGCCCGCCGGAATCTCTCGCGTGCCCGGTTCCCGCCGGCGCGCCTCGATCGGCGATCCCGCCGACGACTCAGACGAAAGACGACAGCGATGACCGATTCCCCCTTCCGTTCCCCCCGCACCCGCCGCTCCGTGATCGGCCTCACCGCCGGCCTCGCACTCGCGGTCGGCGCACCGCTCGCGGCGTCCGCCCATGTGCACGTCACGCCCGAGACGGCATCGGCCGGGAGCACACAGACGCTCATATTCTCGTTCTCGCATGGCTGCGACGGCTCGCCCACCACCGCGCTCGCCATCGAGATCCCCGAGGGCGTCGGCAACGCGACTCCCCTGGTGCAGGGCGGGTGGACGATCACGCGCGAGCTCGGCCCGGCCGGCGTTCCGACCCGGGTCGTGTACACCGCCGACACGCCTGTCGAGGACGGCCTCAAGGCCGCCGTCTCGATGGACGTGCTCTTCACCGAGGGCGCCGCCGACACGACTGCGGCCTTCCCGGTGACGCAGACGTGCGCCGAAGGCGAGACCGCATGGACGCAGATCGCCGAGGAGGGCGAGGACCCGCACGACCTCGACGCCCCTGCGCCGCTGGTGACGGTCGGCGCCGTGGCGGACGACGCCGACACCGGGCACGGCGATGCCGCTGCCGACGACGCGGGTCACGCCACGCACGACGGCGCCGCAGCGGGGGCCGACGACGGGGACGCAGCATCCGTCTCCTCCCCTGACCCGGTCGCCCGATGGCTCGCCGTCGGCGGGCTCGCGGCGGGGATCGCGGCGCTCGTGGTCGTGCTGGTGCGGGGGCGCCGCAAGGCCTGATCGCAACTCGTGCCGGTCGTCGGGCGAGCGGGCCGCCCGCCGCTCGACGACCGGCCCCCGTGCGAAGATGGATGCGCCATGCCGACCGACGCGCCCTCGAACCTGCCCCCGGTACTGCGTCCCGACGCGCCGCCGACTCACTCGCTCAAAGACCTCGCGGCACGCTTCGCCGTCGACGTCCGCGGTGACGTCGCCGACGCCACGCTGACCGGTCTCACACTCGCGACCGCCGACCTGCGACCCGGCGACGTCTTCGTCGCGGTGCAGGGGGTCAACCGCCACGGCGCCGAGTTCGCCGCGACGGCAGCCGAGAAGGGCGCTGTCGCGGTCGTGACGGATGCTGCCGGAGCCGACGCCGCCGCCGCGAGCGGGCTGCCCGTGGTGCTGGTGGACAACCCTCGCGCGATCCTCGGCGAGCTGTCGGCCTGGGTCTACAGCACAGGCCGCGACGACGACCTCCCCACGCTGTTCGGCACGACCGGCACCAACGGCAAGACGAGCGTCTCGCACCTGCTCGAGGGCATCCTCGGGCAGATCGGCGTCACCACCGGCCTGTCGTCCACCGCCGAGCGCCACATCGCCGGGCAGGTCATCGTGTCGCGGCTCACGACCCCAGAGGCGTACGAGATGCACGCCCTCCTCGCGCTCATGCGCGAACGCGGCGTGGAGGCCGTCGCGGTCGAGGTGAGCGCGCAGGCGCTCAGCCGCCGCCGCGTCGACGGCATCGTGTTCGACGTCGCCGGCTTCACCAACCTCACGCACGACCACCTCGACGACTACGCCGACATGCGCGAGTACTTCGAGGCGAAGCTGCCGCTGTTCCGCGCCGACCGCGCGCGACGCGCCGTCGTGTGCGTCGACTCCGAGCCCGGCGCCGAGGTCGTGGCGCGCAGCGAGGTGCCTACCGTGACGGTGGGCACGCCCGCGCTGGCTTCGGATCCGGATGCCGCCGCCGCCGCCGACTGGGTGGTCGAGATCCTCGACGAGCGCCAGGTCGGCACCGAGTTCCGCCTCACCGCGCGCGACGGACGCACGCTCACCACCCTCGTCCCCGTGATCGGGCGCCACATGGCGGCCAACGCCGGGCTCGCGATCGTGATGATCCTCGAGGGCGGCTACGCGTGGGAGCGGCTGGTCGCGGCGCTGGACGGCGCCCGGATCGAGGCGTACCTGCCGGGGCGCACGGAGCTCGTCTCGGGCGAGACCGGCCCCGCGGTCTACGTCGACTTCGGCCACTCCCCCGACGCGTTCGAGAAGACGCTCGCGGCCGTGCGCCGCGTCACGCCGGGAAAGGTCGTGATGCTCTTCGGCGCCGACGGCGACCGGGACGCCACGAAGCGCCACGACATGGGCCGCACCGGCGTCCAGGGCAGCGACATCCTGGTCATCACCGATCACCACCCGCGTCACGAGGACCCGGACTCGATCCGCGCGACCCTCGTCGAGGGGGCGCGGCGGGCACAGCCGGATGCCGAGATCCATGAGTACTCGCCGCCCGAGCGCGCGATCATCGAGGCCGTGGCCCTCGTCGGCGACGGCGACGCCATCCTCTGGGCCGGCCCCGGTCACCAGGACTACCGCGACATCCGCGGCGTCCGCACGCCGTACTCCGCACGCGAGCTCGCCCGTCGCGCGCTGCGCGAGGCGGGGTGGCCCGTGCCCGAGCCGCACTGGCCGGTGCCGTACCCGGAGGACGTGACCCCGGCCTCCGACCCCCTGCGCCCCGTCTACCCGGAGGCCTGAGCGCTCGCTCCCGGTCTCCGGTAATCAGGATGCTGCGGCGATGACCTTGTCGGCCTTGCGGCGCGCCCAGTCCTCGGCGTCGGTGAGAGCCTCCCGGGTGAGGGCGTCGGGCGCGTCGTGCTTGTCGACGACGCGCTCGATGACATCGATGATGCCGAGGAAGCTGAGTCGGCCCTCGTGGAACGCGTCGACGGCCTGCTCGTTCGCCGCATTGAACACCGCGGGATAGGTCCCGCCGGCGCGCCCCACCTGCTTGGCGAGCCGTACGGCGGGGAAAGCGGCGTCGTCGAGCGGCTCGAACGTCCACGACGTCGCCGTGGTCCAGTCGAGCGGCCGGCCGACGCCGGCGACCCGATGGGGCCAGTCGAGGCCGAGTGAGATGGGCAGGCGCATGTCGGGCGGTGAGGCCTGCGCGATCGTGGAGCCGTCGACGAACTCGACCATCGAGTGCACGATCGACTGCGGGTGCACGACGACGTCGATCTCGGAGTACGGCACCGCGAAGAGGAGGTGCGCCTCGATGACCTCGAGGCCCTTGTTGACCAGGGTCGCCGAGTTGGTGGTGACGACGCGGCCCATGTCCCACGTGGGATGGGCGAGGGCCTCGGCGGGGGTGACGTTCTCGAGCGATTCGCGGGTGCGGCCCCGGAACGGGCCGCCCGATGCCGTGAGCACAAGCCGGCGGACCTCGCCACGCTCCCCTGAACGCAGGGCCTGTGCGAGGGCGGAGTGCTCCGAGTCGACCGGGACGATCTGTCCCGGTCGGGCGCGCGCCGTGACGAGGTCGCCGCCGACGATCAGCGACTCCTTGTTCGCGAGCGCGAGCGTGCGACCGGTCTCGAGCGCGGCGAGGGTCGGGCCGAGGCCGACAGAGCCGGTGATGCCGTTGAGGACGACGTCCGCCTCGACATCGCGTACCAGCTGCTCGGCCTCGACGGCGCCGAGCGCGGTGCTCTCGACGCCGAACTCTGCGGCCTGCGCATCGAGCGTCTGACGGTCGGATCCCGCGGCGAGACCCACCACCTCGAACCGCCGGGGATTGGCCCGCACGACGTCGAGCGCCTGTGTGCCGATGGAGCCGGTCGAGCCGAGGATGAGGACGCGCCGCATCCGGCCAGCCTATCGCCGGGCCGGATGCGGGCCGCCTCGGGTCACTGCTGGGCGGCGGCGCGCTGCACGCCGAGGATGTCGACGACGAAGACGAGGGTCTCGTCCTGCAGCTCGTGGCCCTCGCTCGCGCCGTAGCCGAACTCCGGCGGGATCACGACGAGCACCTGCGAGCCGACCGTCTGGCCTTCGAGCGCCTGCTGGAAGCCGGCGACCACGCCCGTCGTCTGGAAGGCCGTGGGCTGGCCGCGATCCCAGCTCGAGTCGAAGACGGAGCCGTCCGACCACTTCACGCCGGTGTACTGCACGAACACGGTGTCACCCGACTCGACGACCGGGCCGTCGCCCTTCTTGAGCTCCGCGATCTGCACCTCGGTCGGGGGCTCCTCGGCGGGCACGGTGATGGTGGGCGCGCCGTCGTCGTCGAGCTCGACCGTCGGCATGCCGTCGACCGGGTCCTGCTCGGCGCCGTCGGCACTGGTCGGGATGAAGTCGGTGGTCTCGGCGACGATCACGACCGGCGACGCGCCCTCGCCGAAGGCGCTGCCCGGGATGGACATCGCGACCGTCGAGCCGACGGGCGCGCACTCCAGGGCGGCGACGAACAGGGAGTACTGCTGCGGATCCATGATGATCGGGACCGCGCCGGAGTCGTCGGCCGAGGTGTCAGACGAATCCTGCAGGACCTCACCGGTCGAGCCGTCGTACAGGGTGTAGAAGCCGCTGACGAGGTCGCCCGACACGACGTCGTCGCCCGAGCCCTCGGTCACGATCGTGCGCTCGACGTCCTCGAAGGCGAGGGTGTCGGGGAGGGTCGCCGCCAGATCCGCACCGCTGCCCGTGACCTCGATCGCGTCGGAGTCCGCGCCCGGCTGGGCGTCGAGCAGGCACTCGGAAGAGGCGGTCGACGTGGGCGTGGGCGTGGCGTTCGGATCGGCCGACCCGGAGCAGCCCGCAAGCAGCAGGGTCGACACGGCGACGACGGACAGGGCGGCGAACGGGCGAATGCGCACGGAACAACCTCGAGTCAGGGGGAAGGGAAGGCTCCATCCTTTCGCATCTTTCCTCCGTTCGCGCTGGGAAACGGCATGCCGATACCGGAATGCAACGGGGAGTACCCTCTACGGGTGACTTCCGACCTCGTGCCCGGCGCCGAAGACACCCCGGACGAGACGGTGGAAGAGCCGCAGTCCCCCGAGGCCGCGCCTCGCCGCATGGGCCTCACGTACGCTCTGGGGCGCAGCATCCTCACGCCCCTCGCGCGGATCGTGTACCGCCCGCATATCGAGGGCAAGGCCAACGTCCCGAAGTCGGGCCCGGTCATCTTCGCCAGCAATCACCTGTCGTTCATCGACTCGATCGCCATCCCGGTCGCCGCTCCGCGACCCGTCCACTTCCTGGCGAAGTCGAGCTACTTCGAGAAGCCGGCCTCGCGCTGGTTCTTCACCTCGATCGGCGCGATCCCCGTCCAGCGCGGCGCGGGACAGGCGGCGCTCGACGCGCTCGACCAGCAGCGCGCCCTCCTCGACGACGGCAAGGCGGTGGCCCTCTACCCGGAGGGCACGCGCTCGCTGGACGGCCGCCTCTACAAGGGCCGCACGGGCGTCGCGTTCCTCGCGCTGCAGGCCGGGGCGCGCGTCGTGCCGGTGGGTCTCATCGGCACCGACAAGGTGATGCCGGTGGGCGCGAAGAAGCCGTCGTTCCAGCACCGCATCACCGTCAGGTTCGGTGAGCCCCTCGATCTCGCCCACCACGGGCCCGCCACCTCGGGCAAGGCCCGCCGGCTCGCGACCGACGAGATCATGGCCGCGATCCACGCCCTCTCGGGCCAGGAGCTCGCGAACGCCTACAACGAGGTTCCCGCGCACAACACCATCGACCGCATCAAGCAGGTCCTCCCCCACGAGCGCCGCTGACGCACGGCCGGCTCCCGGGCCCGCTCAGCGAGCGGGCGGAGCGACCGCGATCGTGGGTTCGTGGCGCACGGGGAAGTTCACCGAGTTCGCGATGAAGCACCACTCGTTGGCCTGCGCATGCGCCGCGGTCGCGGCATCCGTCATCGACGCGTCCGCGACCGTCACCCGCGGTCGCAGCACGACCTCTCGGAAGGCGCCGCCGCCGCGGCCGTCTTCGACCATCAGACCGGATGCCTCGTCCTCATAACCGGTGACCACCACGCCCGCCTGCACACACGCGTGGAGGTACGACAGCAGGTGACACTGGCTGAGCGCCGCGAGCAGCATGTCCTCGGGGTTCCAGCGGGACGGGTCGCCCCGGAACGGCTTGTCGGAGGAGGCGAGCAGTGCCGGCTTGCCGTCGATCTCGATCGTCGACGCCCGGTCGTAATCCCGGTAACCAGAGGTGCCGGTGCCGCGGTCGCCGTTCCACGTCGTCCGGACGGAGTATCGATGCTCGCCCCACATGAGCACAGTCTGTCATGCGGGCGCAGAGCCCCTCCGGCGGTAGGCTGTCGGGGTGCCGCAGACCTTCGCCGCGACCGATGCCGTCGAGCTCGCCGTCGTCGAACGCAGCGGATTCGTCGAGTCCCGGCACGCCGGTATCGCCCTCGTGCTCGCCCCCGACGGCACCATCGCCGAGAAGCTCGGCGATCCGTCGGCCCTGATCCTCCCCCGCTCCAGCCTCAAACCGCTGCAGGCGCTCGGGTGCCTCTCGGCCGGCGCTCCGCTCGAGGGCGAGCGACTGGGCCTGGCGACCGCGAGTCACTCGGGCACCGACCGCCACGTCGCGGTGGTCCGCGACATCCTCTCGATCGCCGGACTCGGCGAAGAGGCGCTGGGCTGCCCCGCCGCCTGGCCGGGCGACAGCGCGACCCGCGACGAGATGGTTCGCGAGCTGGGCCAGCCGGCGCGCATCCGCATGAACTGCTCGGGCAAGCACGCCACCATGCTCCTCACCAGCGTGGTGAACGGCTGGGACCCCGAGGGCTACCTCGCGCCGGAGCATCCGGTGCAGATCCTCGTCCGCGAGACCGTCGAGCGCCTGATCGGCGAGAAGGTCGCCGCGACCGCGGTCGACGGCTGCGGCGCCCCGGTCTACGCGATGACCCTCTTCGGGCTCGCACGCGCGATCCACCGGATCGGCAACTCGTCGACGACGTCCCCGTTCGCCCTGCACCGCAGTGCCGGCGCCCTCGTCGAGGCGGTGCGGGCCGACCCGTGGACCATCGACGGCCCCGGCCGTGCCGACACGATCGCCATCGAGCGGCTGGGCGTGTTCGCCAAGGGCGGCGCCGAGGGCGTCATGGTGATGGTCGCCCCGAACGGCACCACGGTGGCGCTCAAGATGCTCGACGGCAGCGGCCGCGCCGCCACCGCCGTCGCCCTGCGGCTGCTCGAGCGGCACGGCGCCCTGGCCGCTCCGGACGTGGCCGACACGATGTCGAGGCTTCCGCTGGCCGTCACCGGCGGCGGACAGGCTGTCGGGGCCATCCGCCCCGCCTTCTAGAGGCGCTCCCACCAGGAGCCCGAGCGCTCCAACGGCGGAGCGGAAAGGATCACACGATGCGGATCAGCGTCCCCACCGAGGTGAAGAACAACGAGTATCGGGTCGCGCTCACTCCCGCGGGCGTGCATGACCTGGTGGCCTCCGGCCACGAGGTGTTCGTGCAGCGCGGCGCGGGCGAGGGCTCGTCGATGCCGGACGCCGAGTACTCCGACGCGGGAGCTGTGCTCCTCGATGATGCTGCCGAGGTGTGGGCGCGTGCCGAGCTGCTCCTGAAGGTGAAAGAGCCGATCGCGAGCGAGTACGGCTACTTTCGCGACGACCTCGTGCTGTTCACATACCTGCACCTCGCGGCGGATCGCCCGCTCACCGAGCGCCTCGTCGCCGACGGCGTCACCGCGATCGCATACGAGACCGTCCAGCTCCCCGGCGGCGGGCTCCCGCTGCTGGCCCCCATGAGCGAAGTGGCCGGGCGTCTCGCTCCGACCGTCGGCGCCGCGACGCTGATGCGCTCAGCCGGAGGCCTCGGCCTGCTCATGTCGGGGGTGCCCGGCACGCGGCCGGCCACCGTCACCGTCATCGGGGGCGGTGTCGCCGGTGCCAACGCCGCCGTGATCGCTGTGGGCATGGGTGCGGACGTCACCGTCTTCGACACCAACGTTCAGCGTCTGCGTTACCTCGACGATCACTTCCAGGGCCGGGTCAAGACCGCCGCGTCGAACCCGCTCGACCTCGACCGGGCGGTCACCGCCTCGGACCTCGTGATCGGCTCCGTGCTGATCCCGGGCGCGAAGGCCCCGAAGCTCGTCACCAACGACATGGTGTCGCGCATGCGCCCAGGCTCGGTGCTCGTCGACATCGCCGTCGACCAGGGCGGCTGCTTCGAGGACACGCACCCGACGACGCACGCCGATCCCACCTTCCCGGTGCACGGCAGCATCTTCTACTGCGTCGCGAACATGCCCGGCGCCGTGCCGAACACCTCGACGTCGGCGCTCACCAACGCTACGCTCCCCTACGTCCGCCAGATCGCGCGGCGCGGCTGGCAGGAAGCGCTCCGAGCGGATGCTGCGCTGGCGGCGGGTCTCAACACGGTGGGTGGGCGCGTGGTCAACGCGGGCGTGGCGACCGCTCACGATCTCGAGCTCGCTCCGCTGGATGCCGCCCTGGTCTAGCGACACGCACGGCCGGAGCCCTGGACTCCGGAGCGAGTCCGGGGCTTCGGAAGGCGCGGGACGAAGCCGTGCGTCCGCGCCCTGGCCGAGAATGGGGTGATGACGGACCCACACGTGTGGACGGTCGAGGATCACCTGAAGGATGCCGATCCGGCGGCAGTGCGGCTGTGGCGCCGCATCGATCAGACGAGTCCTCCGTCGATCGAGCGGGCGTAGTCCGCCGGGTCTTCGGGGACGAGCACCGGGGTGTCGCGGTTGAGGCTCTCGCCTCGGAAGAAGGCCTTCGCCCGGGGGAACAGGAACCAGAGCAGCATCAGGAGCACGCCGAAAGCCAACGATCCGATGCCGAGCACGAACGTGCCGCCGATACCGAGCAGAACGGTGTACCCGTAGTCGACGTCGTACATGTCGATGGCCGACTGCACGAACGCGTAGGTGAGCATCAGCGATCCCAGCAGCGGGAGCAGGAACCGGTAGAAGAAGTTCCTGGTGCTGTCGAACAGCTCCCGCCGGAAGTACCAGACGCAGGCATAGCCGGTGATCGCGTAGTAGAAGGCGATCGCCAGGCCCAGCGACAGGATCGAGTCCTGCAGGATGTTGTCGCTGATCAGGGTCATCCCGACGTAGTAGACGATCGCGACCACACCCATGACCAGTGTCGAGAATGACGGCGTCTTGTACCTCGGGTGCACCGTGGCGAAGCGCCGGGGCAGCGCCTTGTATGCGGCCATCGCGAGCGTGCCGCGCGCGGTCGGCAAGATCGTCGTCTGCGTCGAGGAGATCGCCGAGATCATCACCGCGACCACGAGCACCCATCCGAGCGGCCCGAGCAGGCCGTCTTTGATGGCGAGGAAGAAGTCGTCGGCGTTCGCCTCGTTGCCCAGGCCCGTGCCGGTCTCGCCGAGACCGGCGTACATCATGGCGGCCACCGTCACGCCGACGTAGGTGAACAGAAGGATCACGGTCGTCAGCAACGCCGCCCGGCCGGGGATGCGCTTGGGGTCCTTCGTCTCCTCGTTGAGGGCCAGGCACGTGTCCCAGCCCCAGTAGATGAACAGCGCCAGCAGGACGGCCTCGACGAAGCCGCTCCACTCGGTGAACGCGAACGGGTTGAACCACGACCAGTCGAACGGCGTCGGGTCCGGGGCGGTGCCGGCGAAGAACTGCCACAGCGCGGCGACGACGAAGATCGCCAGCGCGACGTACTGAATCGCGAGCAGCACGTTCTGGATGCGCTCGCCGATCTCGACGCCTCGCCAGCTCACCCACGTCATGGCCGCGATGAAGACCACTCCGGTCGCGGTCACGAGGGGGACGTTGTCGGCGAGCAGCGCGTCATCGGGGTTTCCGACGATGCCGTCCACGAGCGCCCAGAAGTAGATGCCGGCGATCTGCGCGAGGTTCGCGAGTACGACCATGCCGGCGACGGCGACGCCCCATCCGCCCATCCAACCCACCCACGGCCCGAACGCCTTGGTGCCCCAGGTGAATGTGGTGCCGCAGTCGGGGACGTCGTTGTTGAGCTCTCGGTACGCGAACGCGATGAAGAGCATCGGGATGAACGCGATGACGAACGCGATGGGCGCCTGCGCACCGACCGCCAGCACGACGAACCCGAGGGTCGCCACAAGCGAGTAGACGGGAGCGGTCGACGCGAGCCCGATGACGGTGGAACCCCAGAGTCCCAGCGTGCCGGCGGCGAGTCCTTTGCCCTCAGGCCGTTGCAGATCGATCGGGGATGTAGCCACAGGCCGACGCTATGGGGTGCGAGAAGCGCCGGTCAACATGTCGGCCCGACGGTCAGACCGGACATCTCACGACGGGAGGACAATGCGGACGGGATCGGCCCCCGCAGAGATCAGCCACGCACGAGCGGCGCCCGGTTCGCAGTAGGGCGGCACCGCACGGAATCCGCTGAGGACCCTGAGTTCGGCAGCGCACGACGTGTCGATCACGAGCTCGTGGTCGCCGCGCACGTCGGCGAGCAGACGCCAGTGTCGCTGCCAGTCGTCGGGCTCCCCCGCGACGACCACGCGCCCGCTCGCCGCCGCACCGGGATCCACCACATAGTCATCGATGCCGAGCACGCGCAGTCCGTGGGCTGACCAGGCCGCAAGCGCGCGCCGACCGGCCGGCGAGCGGCGGGCCACAACACCGGTGAGCGGTGTGCTGGGGATCCAGGCGGCCTGGGGCTCGAGCGGCTCGGGGATCATGGCCGGCGCGACAGCGAGCTGCAGCGTCCGCCCGTCGAGCCGTCCCCTCCCGGCGGGCGCGGAGGGATCGAACGTCGAAGGGTCTGCGCCCGCCGATGCGTGATCGACCCGCGTGGCATACGGCAGCACGAGCCGACGCGGGAAGAGCTCGGCGACGCGCGACACCGGCCCCGTCAGCCGGTGCGTGCCGATCACCACGAGCACGCCGGCGTCCGCAGCCCGGCGGACGACGCCCTCGATCCGCTCGATGACGACCTGGGCGTACTCGGGCGGCAGACGAAGCGCGATCGCGTCGAGGTCATCGACGAGCACCGCCGCACCGCGGCGAGGCAGCTCCTCGTGCAGCGCCGCGACGGCGTCCCACAGCGCCTCCGGATGGGCCGGCAGGCGCACCATGGCCCCGCCCAGCTGGGCCGCGACGACGTCGAGCGCGTTCGACACCCCCGACGCCGGCCCACCGAGCACCAGCAGGCCGCGGTCGGACGCGCCCAGGAAAGCCACCGGCTGCCGCTGGCGCTCGGGCTCATCGGCCAGCCCGAGCAGCACGGCGCCGGCAGCGGGTGCATCCCGACCCGCCGCGGCTCGGGCCCCGAGTTCGTCGAGGGTGATCTGCCGCGGCAGGTCGGGCAGCCAGGGCCGACTCGGGGCGCGGTGTCCGATCTGCAACGCGGCAGCGGCCACATCGTCCGGACCGGACAGCGCGATGCGCACCTGGCGCGGACTGGCGTCGCCGGCGCGACGGACGAACGCCGTCCCGCGCCCTGAGAGCCCGCCGGGCAGGCGTGCGGCGTCGTCCGTTCCGAGCAGCGCCCGGCTGTCGGCCACGTCCGTGACGCGCAGGCTGATGCGCAGCGGGCAGTTCGCCAGCAGGTTGTCGCGAATCACCCCGGCCGCCCGCTGCGTGCCGAGGATGAGATGGATGCCGAGTGCCCGGCCGCGTGCGGCAAGGTCTGCGAACAACCCGTGCAGCTCGGGGTGGTCGGCCAGCAGGGCGGCGAACTCGTCGACCACCACGACGAGCCGCGGCAGCCGCACCCGAGGATCGCCGACGTCACGGGCGCCGGCGGCGGTGATCGCCGCTTCGCGACGGCGCAGCTCGGCTCGCAGGCTCTCGATCGCACGGCGGGCGCCCGAGCCGTCGAGGTCGGTGATAACCCCGCTGACGTGCGGCACGCCGGCAAGCCCGTCGAACGCGGTGCCGCCCTTGAAGTCCGCGAGCAGGAACGCGACGTCGTCGGTCGAATGCGTCGCGCAGAGCGCGAGGATCCATGTGATCAGCAGTTCGCTCTTGCCCGCTCCGGTGACGCCTGCGACGACGGCGTGGGGTCCGTCGGCGACGAGGTCGACGATCACCGGCTCGCCGCGGTCCGCGCCGATCGCCGCGGCCAGCCCGCCCGGTGTCACGGGAAGGGAGGCCAGAAGCGGACCCAGTGCGATCGGCTCGGGCACCCCGCGCTGCAGTCCGAGACTGTGCTCGGCTCGAGCGGAGAGTTCGGCCGCTATCTGCTCCGCCTGCCCGCGCGCCACCGCTTCGACGCGCACGGGCACGACCTCGCCGGCGTGCTCGAGTCGTGCGACGTCCGGAGACGAGATCGTGAGCACCGCCTGGCACCGCGGCGGCAGCGGTTCGCCGAAGCGGCCGCGCGCGATGACCAGATCCGCATCCGCGGGGACCAGCTCGCCGGGTCCGACGACCGCGAGCGCCGATCCGCCTCGCCCCTCGCGGTGCGGCAATGCTTCCATCCAGTCGAGGCCTCGCCCCAGCGGTCCGAGGATGCGCAGTTCATCCGGGGCGAACGCGAGGCACGCCTGCAGCACGAGTGCCCGCTGGACCGCGGTGGCGAGCGTCTCGCCGCCGACGACCACTACGCCCGCCGCGAGCGGGAGGGTCACCGGTGCTCCCGTGAGACGAGCCGCGCGGCGACGCAGCTCCGAAGCATCCGTATCGCCGTCCCCACCGGTCACGCGGACGACGCTCGCGCGCTCGCCCTCGCCGATCACGAGCGCCGCGTCACGGCCGCCTCGCCAGATCTCGCCCTCCCGCGTGATGAGACGGGCGACATCGGGATGCCGCGCCCACAGCTGCGCCCGCTCACCTTCGTGTCGCGCCGCCACCGCCGCAGCGACCTGCTCACGGGCGCGCACGGCGTCGGCTGCGGCGCGCCGGCCGTCGCGACGAGCGGCGCGCCGTGCGTCGAGCA
Source organism: Microbacterium ureisolvens (assembly GCF_019511645.1). GTDB lineage: Bacteria > Actinomycetota > Actinomycetes > Actinomycetales > Microbacteriaceae > Microbacterium > Microbacterium ureisolvens_A. Next base: position 181,272 of record NZ_JAEUAX010000004.1, read on the forward strand.
TGGTCGCGGCGGCGATCAGCGGACCGAGGAGCGCGAACCAGAGGGAGAAGAGCGAACCGGTGACGAGCCACAGCGCGACGGCGCCGACCACCGGCACGATGGCGGCCACCACCGGCAGGGGCGGGCGCGGGGGCGGCGTCCACTTCGCGGGGAGGGCGAGCGGCTCATCGTCGAGCATCCCACTGGTGGCGAAGGTCGAAGGGGCGGTCGAGCGCATGCGCCAAGTCCACCGCGCGCCGACGCCCGACGGGTCGCCGCGGCCCAGATCTGTGGATCGCCGGGGTCAGTCCTCGGCTGTGGAGGAATCGCCGTCGGCGCGGCGGGCTACGTCCAGCACGATGATGGTGATGTTGTCTCGGCCGCCATTCTCGAGCGCGGCCTCGAGCATCGCGGATACCGCGTCAGCCGGATCGGCGTTCACTTCGAGGAAATGGCGGATGCCGTAATCGGTGAGCTCTTTCGTCAGCCCGTCGGAGCAGATCACGAAGCGGTCGCCGTCGAACGCGTCCAGGCGCACGTAGTCGGGCTCGACCCCGTCGCTCGGCCCCACGGCGCGGGTGATGACGTTGCCATAGGGATGATTCTCGGCCTCTTCGGGACTCAGGCGTCCTGCGGCGACGAGTTCCTGCACGACGGAGTGGTCGGTGGTGATCTGGACGATCGCGCCATCGCGCATCAGGTACACGCGCGAGTCGCCGATGTTCAACGTGACCCAGTGGGGCGCATCCCCCGACGTGTCGAGGAACACGCCGGTCACCGTGGTGCCCGTCCCCTCATCGGTGGCCTCGGGGTGCGACGCGATGTCTTTGACCGCGCGCGCGAGGGCCTTCTCGATCGTCTTCGGCGTCACCGTGCCGCTGTCGGCGACGGCGTGGAGGCGCTCGATCGTGCTGGCACTGGCGATCTCGCCCCCGACATGCCCGCCCATGCCGTCGGCGACGACGAAGAGCGGATACGACGCGAACATCGCATCCTGGTTCACCTCGCGACGGCGTCCGGTGTCGGTTACGGCGGCCCAGGAGAGCTCGAGCACGCCACCGGGAACCGGGACGGCGAGAGACTGGGTGGAAACTTCGGGCACGCCCTGTCCTCCCCGTCGGAATACGCCGAAGCCCTTCGCCCCCGCGTTCTCACATCCTAGTGGGTTACTCCACCGCGTCTTCGGACTCGGCGAGGGCGTCGACCACGATCTGCGCGGTCGTCGGGGGCGGCGACTGCGGCGCCGTCGGCACGTCGGCCGGCTCATCCTCCTCGGCCGCGCCCTCGAACTGCGCGTTGTAGAGACGCCAGTACGCACCCTTCTGCGCGAGCAGCTCGCCGTGGGATCCCTGCTCGACGATCGTGCCGTCCTCCATCACGAGAATCAGGTCGGCGTCCCGGATCGTCGACAGCCGGTGGGCTATCACGAATGCGGTGCGGTCCTCGCGCAGCCGCGACATGGCGCGCTGGATGAGCAGCTCGGTGCGGGTGTCCACCGACGAAGTCGCCTCGTCCAGAATGAGGATGCGCGGGTCGGCGAGGAACGCGCGGGCGATCGTGATGAGCTGGCGCTCGCCCACGCTGAGGTTCGTGGCCTCATCGTCGAGCATCGTGTCGTAGCCGTCGGGAAGCGCGTGCACGAAGCGGTCCACGTAGGCCGCCCTCGCGGCGGACACGATCTCCTCATCCGACGCGTCCGGCCTCCCGTACGCGATGTTCTCGCGGATGGTGCCGGCGAACAGCCAGGTGTCCTGCAGCACCATCCCGGTTCGTGCGCGCAGATCGTCGCGGGTCATACGGCGCGTGTCGATGCCGTCCAGCGTGATGCGGCCGGAGTCGACATCGTAGAAGCGCATGATGAGGTTCACGAGCGTCGTCTTGCCGGCGCCGGTTGGGCCCACGATCGCGACGGTGCTCCCCGGCCGCGCGGCGAGCGTCAACGAGTCGATCAGCGGCTTGTCGGCGACGTAGCGGAACGACACGTCCTCGAACTCGAGTCTGCTCGCCGACTCCGGCGCGGTGTCGGCCGGGGCGTCGTCGGGCGTCTGGTCCTCCTCGTCGAGCAGCTCGAACACGCGCTCGGCGCTGGCGACGCCCGACTGCAGCAGATTCGCCATGGACCCCAGCTGACTCAGCGGCTGCGTGAACTGGCGCGAGTACTGGATGAACGCCTGCACGTCTCCGATCGACATGAGCCCCGCGGCGACCTGCAGTCCCCCTACCACCGCGATGGCGACGTAGACGAGATTGCCGACGAACATCATCGCGGGCATGATCACGCCCGACAGGAACTGCGCACCGAAGCTCGAGCGGTACAGCTCCTCGTTCTCGGCGCGGAAGTCCGCCTCGACCTCCTTCTGGTGGCCGAAGACCTTCACCACCGAATGGCCGGAGAACGTCTCCTCGACACGGGCGTTGAGCACGCCGGTCGTCTTCCACTGCTGCACGAACAGCTTCTGGGAGCGCTTGGCGACGAGCACCGTGATGAAGATCGTGAGCGGGATCGTGACGAGCGCGATGACCGCCAAGAGCGGCGAGATGAGGAACATCATCGTGAGCACGCCGATCACCGTCAGCAGCGAGATCACGACCTGCGAGAGCGTCTGCTGCATCGTCTGCCCGATGTTGTCGACGTCGTTCGTGACGCGGCTGAGCAGCTCGCCGCGCTGCACCCGGTCGAAGTACGACAGCGGCAGGCGGTGCACCTTGTCCTCGACCTGCAGGCGCAGCCGATGCATCCCGCGCTGCACCACACCGTTGAGGATGCGCGCCTGCAGCCAGCCGAAGAGGCTAGAGAACACGTAGACGATGAGCACCAGGGTCAGGATCCGGGCGAGCTGGTCGAAGTCCACGCCGGCGCCGGGCACGAAGTCCATCGCCGCGATCATGTTCGCCTGGTCTTCGTTGCCCGACGCGACGAGCTGGTCGATGACCTGCTGCTTGGTCATGCCTGCCGGCACCTGCAGCGAGATGAAGCCGGCGAACACGACGTTCGTGCCCTCGCCGAGCAGCTTCGGGCCGATCACCGAGAGCGTGACCGACAGGATGCTGAACACGAGCACCACGAAAAGCAGCAGCCTGTCCGGGCGCAGCATCGCAAGCAGGCGCTTCGCGCTCGGACCGAAGTTCCGCGCCTTCTCGCCCCCCATCGCCTGCCCCATGGGGCCGCGGCCGATCGGCATCCGCTGCGTCGGCCGCCCAGGGCCGCTCATGCCGCCGCCTCCGCCGCGAGCTGCGATTCCACGATCTCGCGGTAGGTGTCGTTGGACTCCACCAGCTCGTCGTGCGTGCCGATGCCGACGATGCGTCCGTGGTCGAGCACGAGGATCTGGTCGGCGTGCTGGATCGTCGAGACCCGCTGTGCGACGACGAGGCGGGTCGCGTCGGGCAGGTGCGTATCGAGCGCACGGCGCAGCGCAGCATCCGTCCTCAGATCCAGGGCCGAGAAAGAGTCGTCGAAGATGTACGACTCCGGTCGCTTGACCAGCGCGCGGGCGATCGCGAGACGCTGGCGCTGGCCGCCCGAGACATTCGTGCCGCCCTGCGCGATCGGCGCCTCGAGCCCTTCGGACATGGCCCGCACGAAGTCGGCGGCCTGCGCGAGCTCGAGTGCCGCCCAGAGCTGTTCGTCGGTCGCGTCGTGATCGCCGTACCGCAGGTTGGAGGCGATGGTGCCCGAGAAGAGGAACGCGCGCTGCGGGACGAGTCCGACGCGCGTCCACAGCTCGTCGGGGTCGTAGTCGCGCACGTCGACGCCGTCGACGCGCACGCTCCCCGCGGTCACGTCGAACAGGCGGGGCACGAGGCTCACCAGGGTCGTCTTGCCCGAGCCCGTCGACCCGATGACGGCTGTCGTCGTGCCCGGCTCCACCGTGAAGGTGAGGTCATGCAGCACGGCCTCCTCGGCACCCGGGTAGGCGAAGTCGACATGGTCGAACTCGATGCGGCCGGTGGGAGCGGGAGCGGATGCGGCGGCGACGGGCGCCGACACCGACGGCTCGGTCTCGAGCACCTCGCCGATCCGGTTCGCGCACACTGCGGCGCGCGGGATCATGACGAACATGAACGTCGCCATCATCACGCCCATGAGGATCTGCATGAGGTAGGTGAGGAAGGCGAACAGCGTGCCGATCTGCACGCCGCTGTTCTGCACCTGGAAGGCGCCGAACCAGATCACCGCGACGCTCGAGACGTTCATGACCAGCATCACGGCCGGGAACATCAGCGCCATCAGGTTGCCCGCGCGCAGGCCCGTCGCCTTGACGTCGTCGCTCGCCGTCTCGAAGCGCGCCCGCTCCTCACGCTCGCGCACGAACGCGCGCACGACACGGATGCCGCTCAGCTGCTCGCGCATGATCTGGTTCACGCGGTCTATGCGCTTCTGCATCTGCGTGAATGCGGGCACCATGCGCCAGACGATCAGCCCGACGATGATGAGCAGCACCGGGATCGCGACCGCCATCAGCCACGACAGGCCGACGTCCTGGCTGATGGCCAGGATGACACCGCCGATCGCGAGCATCGGCGCCGAGATCATGAGCGTGGCCGACACCTGCACCAGCATCTGCACCTGCTGAACGTCGTTCGTGTTCCGCGTGATGAGCGAGGGTGCCCCGAACTGGCCGACCTCGCGCTGCGAGAACGCGACGACGCGGTGGAAGAGGTCACCGCGCAGGTCACGCCCCATGCCCATCGCGAGGCGCGACCCGAAGTACACCGCGACGATCGCGCACACGACCTGCACCAGGCTGACGATCAGCATCACGCCGCCGGTCGACCAGATGTAGGGGATGTCGCCGGTCACGACGCCGTTGTCGATGATGTCGGCGTTCAGCGTGGGCAGCCACAGCGACGCGATCGACTGCGCGAGCTGGAAGACCACCACCGCCACGATGAGGGGCCACGCGGGACTCAGATACCGCACCAGGAGCTTTCCGAGCACGACGGTCCTTTCCGGCGCGCGGAGTCGTCCGCTCTCACGGACCGCGCACGGAAAGCGACGCTACGCCTCCGCGCACGCCGCCGACAGTCCGGCGCCTACGCCGTCGGCGAACCGCCGCTCGCCGCGGCGGCGGGCGCTCAGAGGGCGACGCGGGCCGGCGGGAAGAATTCGTCGATCGCCGCCAGATCCGAGTCTGTCGGCGTCCACGCGGTGGCCGCCGCGGCATTGGCCTGCACCTGCTCCGCACTCGTAGCGCCGGCGATCACGCTCGAGAGCGCGGGATGTGACAGCAACCAGCCGAAGGTCGCCTGCAGCATGGTGATCCCGCGCTCCTCGCAGAACGCCTGATACGCCTCGAGAGCGTCCCATGGCGCGTCGTCGTAGATGTGGCGGCGCTGCCGGATGATGCGGGTGTCGGCGGGGGCGGCATCGCGCGTGAACTTGCCCGTGAGCAGGCCGTTGTGCAGCGGGAAGTACGGGAAGAAGCCGACGCGGTAGCGCGCGACCGCCGGCAGCACGTCCCTCTCGGCACCTCGTGAGAGGAGGCTGTACTGGTTCTGTGCCGAGACGAACGGCACGCCGTGCCGCATCAAGGCGGTGAAGTGTCCCTCGGCGATCTGCCACCCCGAGAAGTTCGAGTGCCCGATGTAGCGCACCTTGCCCTCGCGCACGAGGTCGCCGAGCGCATCGAGCGTCTCATCCATCGGTGTGTCGTCGTCGGGAACGTGCAGCTGGTAAAGGTCGATCCACTCGGTCTGCAGGCGGGTGAGGGATGCCTCGACCGCACGCCGGATGTACGACCGCGAGCCCTTCGCCCCCGACGGCGGGTAGCCCATGTCGCGGCCGGGGTGGCCGAACTTGGTGGCGAGGGTGACCTGGTCTCGCCGTCCCTTGAGCGCCTCCCCCATGAGCGTCTCGGACTGGCCGGGGTCGCCGCCGTACATGTCGGCGGTGTCGAGGAAGGTCACCCCGGCGTCGATGGCGGCGTCGAGCACCTCCCGGGTGCCGTCGAGCGTCTCGGTGCGGGTGCCGGGGCGGCCGAAGTTGTTGCAGCCGAGGCCGACGGCGGAGACGAGGAGGCCGGACGCGCCGACCCGGCGCAGCGGAACAGTCGAAGTCATGCCTCCACGCTAGCCCCGGACACGGATGCTGCCGCCCGCGCGCAACACGACAGCCCCTCGCCATCGGCGAGGGGCTGTCGAGCAGTGCTACGGCTTCGGCGCGTCGGGCGCCGGCGGCTCGGTCGCCGGAGGCGTCGCCGCGGGGGGCTCGGCCGCGGATGGCGGCGTCACCGGCGGCTCGGCGGCCGGAGGCTGCGCAGTGGGCGGGGGCACCGGAGCCGCGGGCGCGGCCGACGGAGCCGGCGGCGGCGTGTAGCCGGCGGGCGGTGCGGGCGGCGGGGTGTACCCGGCCGGGGGCTGGTAGCCCGCAGGGGCGCCGTAGCCGGGGGTGGTGGCGGGGTTCGCCGGGTAGCCGCCGGCCGGTGCCTGGGCGGGAACGCCCGACCACACGGTCTTGTCGGCGAGGAAGTTGCCGGCCCACGGAGCGGCGGGGATCGCGAGGTTCCACCGCGAGCGGTCGAACGCGTTGATGCCGAGCCACACGATGGGAAGGAAGAAGTACAGGATCAGCCAGACGGCTTCCTTCTGCAGCTTCAGGCCCACGCGCCACGCGGCCAGGAGCGTGTAGATGAAGGCGGCGAGCCCGAGCAGCCAGCCCAGGACCGGAACCCAGCCGAGGATGGCGACCCCTCCCCACAGCACCAGCAGCCACCACGGGTTGAGGTCGCCGAGCTTGACGAAGATCAGGGTGTTGTAGACCGGCACCCAGGCGCGCCAGCGGCCCTGCACGCCGGCCTTGTCGAAGACCTTCATGAGGAACCACGAGCCGATCACGTAGCCGGCGATCGCGAGCAGGAAGAAGAATGGTGCGAGGACGAGCCAGGCGATGAGCGCCCCGACTCCGCCGCCGTCGTCGTAGTAGTCCATCAGCATTGTGGAGCGACCTCCGAGAGAGTCGGTTCGGACGCGTCGGCACGCGCCCGCGGAGCCCCTGCTCCGCTCGACACATGCTAGCGACGCTCTCAGCCGACTGTCAGCATTGGCGAGCGGTTCCGGGGGATGGCCTCCCGATGCATCGGGTGGATAGCCTGAGCACAACTCCCGAGCGAAGGGCCGCCATGACCGATCAGACTCCGCAGACTCCCCCGCCGCTGCCGCCGCAGTCCGCCGCCGACGCCGCGCGCGCGGCCGATCCGGACGACACGGGCGTCCCGACGATCCGGGGCGAGGTGAACGACGTCGGCCGAGGGTTCTTCTCCGCGCTGTTCGACCTGTCGTTCCGCACCTTCATCACGCGGCGGCTCGCGAGCGTCTTCTACTTCGTCGGCCTGATCGCGATCGCCATCGGGTTCATCGTCTACTTCGTCGGCGGGATCCTGAACGCGATCTCGCTGATGTGGCTGAACGTCGGTGCGGGCATCACGGGGCTCGTCGCGACGATCATCGTGGTGCCGGTGGTGACCTTCCTCGCGATCATCCTGCTCAGGTTCATCATCGAGGCGGTCGTCGCGCTGATCGCGATCGCCGAGAACACCGAGCGCACTGCGGAGCACACGAAGCGCTGACGCAGCGGCGTGCCCGCGTGTTGCGTGCGGTGACGCCCGCCGTTTGCGGCGACCGGGCTGCAGGCGCAGAGTGGGCGGGTGCCTGATCCTTCCCCCACCCCCATCCTCGACGCCCCGCACGCCGACGCCGACGTGCTCGACAACGCCCCGTGGCACTCGCTCACCGGCCCGCACGAGTCGTTCGCGATCGGGGGCGACCTCGTGCGCCGCTACCCGGAAGACGTCGCGCCTTTCGTCGCGGTGCGCTCATGGGATGAGCCCGGGGTCTGGCAGGCGCTCGTCGACCTCGTCGGGCCGGGGGCTGAGATCGGGCTCTCCGGGTACGACGGCGATGTGCCCGCCGGCTGGGAGATCGTCGGCCAGGGCGAGGGCGTGCAGCTCGTGGAGACTGATGCGCTCAGACCGCGCCCCGACCCGGAGGCGGTGCTCCTGGGCGCCCAGGATGCTCCCGAGATGCTCGCGATCGTGGAGCGAAACCAGCCCGGTCCGTTCCGACCGCGCACCTACGAGCTGGGGCGGTACATCGGCATCCGCCGCGACGGCCGCCTCATCGCGATGGCGGGCGAGCGCCTGCACCCCGAGGGCTGGACCGAGATCAGCGCTGTCGCCGTCGACGCCGACCACCGCCGTCAGGGCCTCGCGTCGCGCCTCGTGCTCGACGTCGCCTTCCATATCCAGGAGCGCGGCGACCGCGCCCTGCTGCACGCCGCGGCATCGAACGTCGGGGCTATCGCGGCGTACGAACGTCTCGGCTTCGCGCTGCGCCGCCGCAACCGCTTCTCGGCGGTGCGCACGCCGACCGCGTAGAGCTCAGGCGAAGAGCTCGAGCTCGCCGGCGCCGGTCTCCCGCACGCGGAGGCCCGCAGCATCCGCCCATGTCAGAAAAGCCGCGGCAGACCCGATTCGCGGGCGATCCTCCGCGAGCCGGCGCACGAGTGCGCCCTTCGCGTGCTTGTTGAAGTGGTTGAGCGCGCGGACGGCGCCGTCGGCGCCCTCGCTCACGACGCGGACGTACCGCGACCTGACGTCCGCAGGCACCGGGCCCAGCCCGACGTACGCCTCGGAACGGAGGTCGAGCACGAAACGCGGCTCGAGCGCGGCGAGGGCCGCGGTCACCTCGGTGCCCCACAGGCGCCGCAGCGGCGGCACGCCCGGAAGCGACGTCGCGGCGCCGAGGCGGTAGGCGGGGATCCGGTCGAGCGCCCCCACCGGTCCGAATGGCGCCGAGTGCACCATGACGTGCGCTCCGAGCCAGCGCCGAGCGGCGGCGGACAGGGATGCCGCGTCCAGCGCGTCGAAGAGGACTCCGGTGTAGCGATCGATCGCAGGCATCGACGGCCCCTCGCGCAGCGCGGCGTTCACCGCCACCTCGTCGCGTTGCTTCGGCCCGAGCTTGAGGACGCGCGCCGCGTGATCCTCGTCGCCTGAGAGCGCGACGAGGGCGGCGACGACGGCCTCGCGCTGCGAGGCCAACTGGGGCAGCGCGAGTCGCGTGACGTCCAGCGGGGCGCCCGTACCGCCGCTGCGCTTCGTCTCGGACGGGGGCAACAGGATCAGCATGATTCTCCGTGCGGCTCGGGGCGGAGGTTCCGGATGAAACGACTCGGCCGATCCCCGAAGGGACCGGCCGAGTGCGAATGCGTGTCGATCAGGAGATCAGTGCGGCGTTTCCGGCCACGATCGTGAGTTCGTCGCCTTCCATCGACAGGAACCCGTCCTGCGCGTTGGCGATGATCTTCGTGCCCGAGGTCTCGGTGATGCGCACCTGACCCTCGGCGAGGATCGCGAGCACCGGCTCGTGACCGGTCATGAAGCCGATCTCGCCCTCGACGGTCTTGGCGACGACGAGCGAGGCCTCTCCCGACCAGACCTCCGCGTCCGCGGAGACGAGGCTCACCTTGAGCGGCATGATCAGCCGTTCTCCTTCTGGATGCGCGCCCACTGCTCCTCGACGTCGGAGATGCCGCCGACGTTGAAGAAGGCCTGCTCGGCGACGTGGTCGAACTCGCCCTTGACGATCGCGTCGAACGACTCGATGGTCTCCTTGATCGGGACCGTCGAACCCTCGACACCGGTGAACTTCTTCGCCATGTAGGTGTTCTGCGACAGGAACTGCTGGATACGGCGCGCGCGGGCGACGACGATCTTGTCCTCCTCCGAGAGCTCGTCGACACCGAGGATCGCGATGATCTCCTGCAGCTCCTTGTTCTTCTGCAGGATCTGCTTCACGGCGGTGGCCACGCGGTAGTGGTCCTCACCGATGTAGCGCGGGTCGAGGATGCGGCTCGTCGACGTCAGCGGGTCGATGGCCGGGTACAGGCCCTTCGAGGCGATCTCACGCGACAGCTCGGTGGTCGCGTCGAGGTGCGCGAACGTGGTCGCCGGAGCCGGGTCGGTGTAGTCGTCGGCGGGGACGTAGATCGCCTGCAGCGACGTGATCGAGTGACCGCGCGTCGACGTGATCCGCTCCTGCAGGATGCCCATCTCGTCGGCGAGGTTCGGCTGGTATCCCACCGCGGAGGGCATGCGGCCGAGCAGCGTCGAGACCTCGGAACCGGCCTGCGTGAAGCGGAAGATGTTGTCGATGAACAGCAGCACGTCCTGCTTCTGCACGTCGCGGAAGTACTCCGCCATCGTGAGGGCCGAGAGGGCGACGCGCAGACGCGTCCCCGGCGGCTCGTCCATCTGGCCGAAGACGAGGGCGGTCTTGTCGAAGACGCCCGCCTCCTCCATCTCGCCGATGAGGTCGTTGCCCTCACGGGTGCGCTCGCCGACACCGGCGAACACCGACACACCACCGTGGTCCTGCGCGACGCGCTGGATCATCTCCTGGATGAGGACCGTCTTGCCGACGCCCGCACCGCCGAAGAGGCCGATCTTTCCACCCTGCACGTACGGGGTGAGCAGGTCGATGCTCTTGATGCCGGTCTCGAACATCTCGGTCTTCGACTCGAGCTGGTCGAACGAGGGCGCCTGGCGGTGGATGCCCCAGCGCTCGGTGACCTCGATGGTCTCGCCGGGAGCGGCGTTCAGAACGTCACCCGTGACGTTGAACACCTTGCCCTTGGTGACGTCGCCGACGGGAACCGTGATCGGGCCGCCGGTGTCGCGCACCTCCTGACCGCGGACCATGCCGTCGGTCGGCTTGAGCGAGATGGCGCGGACGAGGTCGTCACCGAGGTGCTGAGCGACCTCGAGGGTGATCTCGGTCGACTCTCCGTCGATCGTGATCGTCGTCTTGAGCGCGTTGTAGATGTCGGGGATCGAGTCGTGCGGGAACTCGATGTCGACGACGGGGCCGGTGACGCGGGCGACGCGCCCGACGACCGCCGTCTCGGTCTTGTCAGCGGTGAGGCTCATGGCTTCTTCTCTTTCGTGTGGTCTTCTGCGTCACTTGCCCGACGCCAGAGCGTCGGCGCCGCCGACGATCTCGGCGATCTGCTGCGTGATCTCGGCCTGGCGCGCGTTGTTGCGCAGGCGCGTGTAGTCGGTGATGAGCTTGTCGGCGTTGTCGCTGGCGGACTTCATCGCCTTCTGAGTCGCGGCGTGCTTGGCGGCCGACGACTGCAGGAGTGCGTTGAAGACGCGGCTCTGGATGTACACCGGCAGGAGAGCGTCGAGCACCGTCTCGGCGTCCGGCTCGAACTCGTACAGCGGGTACACCGCTGCGGAGGACGACTCCTCGGCCTCGACGACCTCGAGCGGAAGCAGGCGCACGGTCTCGGGCGTCTGCGTCATCATGCTGACGAAGCGGTTGTAGACGAGGTGGATCTCGTCGACGCCGTTCTCCTCGCCGCCACGGTCGTACGCGTCGAGCAGGGTCGCCGCGATCTCCTCGGCGGTGGTGAAGTGCGGCGTGTCGGTGTCACCCGTCCACTCCGCGGCGCTCTCCATGCGACGGAACTGGAAGTACCCCACCGCCTTGCGGCCGACGAGGTAGAACACCGGCTCGCGGCCCTCCTCGCGCAGCAGCTGCGCGAGCTCGAGGCCCTCGCGGAGGATCTGCGAGTTGAACGCCCCCGCGAGGCCGCGGTCGGACGAGAAGATCACGACGGCGGAGCGGCGGATCGTCTCGCGTTCGACGGTCAGCGGGTGGTCGACATTGGAGTGCGTCGCCACGGCGGAGACGGCACGCGTCACGGCACGCGCGAAGGGCGACGACGCGCGCACACGCGCCATCGCCTTCTGGATGCGCGAAGCCGCGATGAGTTCCATCGCCTTCGTGATCTTCTTGGTCGTCTGAGCAGAACTGATCTTCTGCTTGTAGACCCGGAGTTGTGCGCCCATTGTGCTAGCCCCGGCCCGCCTTAGCGGCGGCCCTTGACGATCTTCTCCTGGTTCACGTCGTCCGCCTGCGCCGCCGCGACCTCTTCGTGGCCGGGCTTGCCGATGGCCTGGCCCTTGCCGGCCTGGAACTCGAGGATGAAGTCGTCGGTCCGCTTCGTCAGCTCGGCGACGGTGTCGTCGTCGAGGACGTTGGTGTCGCGCAGCGTGTCGAGGATCGTCGTGTTGCGACGCAGGTAGTCGAGCAGCTCGCGCTCGAACGCCAGCACGTCTTCGACCTCGATCGAGTCGAGCTTGCCGTTGGTGCCGGCCCAGATCGAGACGACCTGCTCCTCCACCGGGTACGGCGAGTACTGCGGCTGCTTGAGCAGCTCGGTCAGGCGTGCACCGCGGGCGAGCTGGCGACGCGAAGCGGCGTCCAGGTCGGAGGCGAACATCGCGAACGCCTCGAGAGAGCGGTACTGGGCCAGCTCGAGCTTGAGCGTGCCGGAGACCTTCTTGATCGACTTGACCTGGGCGTCACCGCCGACTCGCGAGACGGAGATGCCGACGTCGACCGCGGGACGCTGGTTGGCGTTGAACAGGTCGGACTGCAGGAAGATCTGGCCGTCGGTGATCGAGATCACGTTGGTCGGGATGTACGCCGAGACGTCGTTGGCCTTCGTCTCGATGATCGGCAGACCCGTCATCGAGCCGGCGCCGAGCTCGTCGGACAGCTTCGCGCAGCGCTCGAGCAGACGCGAGTGCAGGTAGAAGACGTCACCCGGGTACGCCTCGCGGCCCGGCGGGCGGCGGAGGAGAAGGGACACGGCGCGGTACGCCTCGGCCTGCTTCGACAGGTCGTCGAAGATGACGAGGACGTGCTTGCCCTCGTACATCCAGTGCTGGCCGATGGCCGAGCCGGTGTACGGCGCGAGGTACTTGAAGCCCGCGGGGTCGGAGGCGGGAGCCGCGACGATGGTCGTGTACTCCAGCGCGCCGGCGTCCTCGAGGGCGCCCTTCACGGCCGCGATGGTCGAGCCCTTCTGGCCGATCGCGACGTAGATGCAGCGCACCTGCTTGTTGACGTCGCCCGACTCCCAGTTGGCCTTCTGGTTGATGATCGTGTCGATCGCGATGGCCGTCTTGCCGGTCTGGCGGTCGCCGATGATGAGCTGGCGCTGGCCGCGGCCCACGGGGATCATCGCGTCGATGGCCTTGATGCCGGTCTGGAGCGGCTCGTGCACCGACTTGCGCTGCATGACGCCGGGCGCCTGCAGCTCGAGGGCGCGGCGGCCGACGGTGGCGATCTCGCCGAGGCCGTCGATCGGGTTGCCCAGCGGGTCGACGACGCGGCCGAGGTAGCCGTCGCCGACGGCCACCGAGAGCACCTCGCCGGTGCGGGTGACCTGCTGGCCGGCCTCGATGCCGGCGAAGTCGCCGAGGACGACCACACCGATCTCGTGCTCGTCCAGGTTCAGCGCGAGCCCCTGGGTGCCGTCCTCGAACGTCACCAGCTCGTTCGCCATGACACCGGGCAGGCCCTCGACGTGGGCGATGCCGTCGGCGGCGTCGACGACCGTGCCGACCTCGGTGGCCGCAGCCCCGGTGGGCTCGTAGGCGGCGACGAAGTCCTTCAGCGCGTCACGGATGACATCAGGGCTGATAGTGAGATCTGCCATTGTTTTCCTTCGTTCAAGGGGCCTCGGCCCCGAAATCTCCGCGTGGGCGGGAAGTCTGTGTCAGCCGGCGAGCCGCTGACGGAGGTCGGCCAGGCGCGACGAGACGCTCGCATCGATCACGTCGTCCGCGATCTGCACGCGCACGCCGCCGACCACGGTCGGGTCGACGATGGTGTTCAGCGATACCGGCGTCCCGTAGCGCTTGGTGAGAGCGGCCGTGAGGCGCTGGCTCTGCGCCGCGCTGAGAGGTGCCGCGGCCACGACGGTCGCGACCGCGCGGTTGCGCTGGTCGGCGACGAGCCGCGTGGCACGCGCCAGCAGCTGCCGCACGCGCCGCTCGCGGGGCTGACGGATCAGGGAGGATGCGATCAGCGTCGCCCCTGCGCTCGCGCGGCCCGCGAGGAGCTTCTCGACGAGCTCGCCCTTCGCGGCGGCGTCGCCCAGACGGCTTCCGAGCGCGAGCTCGAGCTCGGGGTTGTCGGCCACGGTCCGCGAGAACGCGAACAGCTCGGCCTCGACGTCGGCCTTCGCGTCGGCGACCGCGGCGGCGCGCACCGCGAGCTCCTCGATGCCGTCGACGAGATCGTCGGACGAGGACCACCGCTCGGCGACGGCGGTCGCCAGCAGCGATGCGGTCGCAGGCTTGACGGCCTTGCCGAACACGTCGAAGACGACCTTGCGGCGGGCCTCTGGCGACGCGGCGGAGTCGGCGAGCGCGCCGCTCAGCTGCGACGAGTCGCCCACGGCGCGCGCCACGGCGAACAGCTCGCCGGCCACGTCGAGGTCGACGCCCGACGCGGCGCGCAGCGCCGCCGTCGTCGTCGCCAGGGCCTGAGTGGTCGCGCTGCCCATTACGCCTTGGCCCCTTCGGACTCTTCGAGCTCGGCGAGGAAGCGATCGACGACGGCCTGAGCCTTCTTGTCGTCGGAGAGCGTCTCGCCGATCACGCCGCCGGCGAGGTCGAGGGCGAGCGTGCCCACCTCGCTGCGCAGCGACACGAGAGCCGTCTGGCGCTCCGCTTCGATCTGCGCGTGCGCGGTCGTGGTCAGGCGTGCGGCTTCCGCCGCAGCGGTCTCCTTGGCCTCGGCGACGATCTTCTTGCCGTCCTCGCGGGCGGCGTCGCGGATCTCACCGGCCTCCTTGCGGGCATCGGCGAGCTGCGCCGTGTACTCCTCGAGGGCGGCCTCGGCCTTGCGCTGTGCCTCGTCGGCCTTCGCGATGTTGCCTTCGATGGCTGCGGAGCGCTCGTCGAGCAGCTTCTTCATCCGGGGAAGGGCGACCTTCCAGAAGATGATCAGGATGACGATGAAGCACACCGACGACCAGATGATGTCGTACCACGCGGGGAGGAGGGGGTTGTGCGCTTCGGCGCCCTCTTCCGCGGCGTACGTGACAAGAGCGTTCAGCATCCTGTCTCCTTAGACGAGAGTGTGGCGATCAGAAGCCGAAGATGAAGCCGGTCGCGATGCCGATGAAGGCGAGCGCCTCGGTGAAGGCGATACCGATCCACATGAGCACCTGGAGACGGCCGGCCAGCTCGGGCTGACGGGCGACGCCCTCGATCGTCTTGCCGACGACGATGCCCACGCCGATGGCCGGGCCGATCGCGGCGAGGCCGTAACCGACGGTGGCGATGGAGCCGGAGACCTCGGCGAGAACCGTAGTTGCGTCCACGGGGGTGTTTCCTTTCGGTTGTGGGCGACCCTGCGTCTTCCGGACGCAGCGCCGTCCCGTATCAGTGCTCTTCGGCGACCGCGAGCTGGATGTAGACCGCGGTGAGAAGGGCGAAGACGTAGGCCTGGAGGACGGCCACCAGGATTTCGAACAGGGTGAAGACGAAGCCGAACGCGAGGCTGCCGGCGCCGAGGATCGACCACCAGCCGCCCATGTCGAAGATGAAGAACTGCGTGGCCGCGAAGAACAGCACCAGCAGCAGGTGGCCGACCATCATGTTCATGAGGAGTCGGAGGGTCAGCGTCACCGGACGGATGATGAACGTCGAGATCAGCTCGATCGGCGTGACGATGATGTAGATCGGCCACGGCACGCCCGACGGGAAGAGGGAGTTCTTGAAGAAGTTCTTCGGGCTCTTCTTGATGCCGGCGTAGATGAACGTGACGTAGCTCACGACCGCGAGCGTCAGCGGCACCGCGATGATGCTCGTGCCGGCGATGTTCAGGAACGGGATGATGCCCGTGATGTTCATGAACAGGATCATGAAGAAGAGCGTCGTGAGGATCGGCAGGAAGCGCTGCGCGTCCTTCTTGCCGAGGAGGTCCTCGCCGATGTTGACGCGGACGAAGTCCAGGCCCATCTCGACGAGGCTCTGGAAGCGACCCGGCACGACACGCATGCGGCGCGTGCCGAGCCAGAAGATCACGACGACGGCGATCGTGGCGAGGAACTGGATGAGGTGGATCCGGGTGATCGGAACACCCGCCAGCTCGAAGAGGACCTCAGGGAAGAACTCATCGATCGAGGGCCCGTGGAAGACGGGCGGTTCATCCGTGGCAAAGGGGGCGATCAGGGTCGCAGCATGAATAGACAGCGCTGGCTCCAGCTTCGGGGCATCGGTCGAGAACCGTTGCGACGATGGTCGATGAGCGTCACTCCGCAAGTACTCGCTAAGCGAGTGGGCGGGCGCTCGTTCAGCCTATCAAACTTGTGAGGTCGCTGAATCCGCGCGGTGGCGGATCAGGACGCGCTGGACTCCTCGTCCCGCTTGTCCCCCGCGTCCGGGTCGGTCGGGAGCTCCACATCGCTCACGTGCGGCACCCTCATGCGCACCATCACGACGACGTCGACCGCCAGTGAGGCGAGCACGCTCACGACAGCCGCGACGAAGAAGACGGCGGGCTCGATCCAGGGCTGACCGCGCAGGACCAGGAGGATCACGATGAACACGACGAACTTCAGGATCCACCCGCCCATGACGATGCCGAAGAAGATCGGCACGTAGAGCGGGTCGCCGAACCAGCGGTTCGCGATGAGGATGCTCGCTCCGGTGATGCCGAGGAACACCGCGGCGACCAGCACGCCGGCCAGCGCGCTCCACAGGCCCGTGGTGCCCGCGACGAGGAAGCCGACGATCGCGCCGACGACGGCGAGGATCGCGGTGACCGTGCCCGACCACATGAGCACGGTGCGCAGGATCGGGGTGCTGGAGACCGGTGTGCGGGGGTTCGGGCTGGTGCTCATCGGGCGTCCTCCTGTGCGGGCGCGGGATCGGGCTCGGGTGCTGGCTCGGGTTCGGTGGAGGCCGGCGCCGCGGTGGCCGGACGGCGGCGCGAGGGAAGCAGGGTGACGACGAGGCATGCGGCGATGCCGACGATGCCGTAGAACACGCCGAAGAGGTAGTCCCCCGGCCACTGCAGTGTCGTGCCGATGTACATCAGCAGCACCGACAGGCTCACCAGCGCCGTCCAGGCGTAGAAGATGAGCACGGCGTCGCGGTCGGTGTGGCCCATGTCGAGCATGCGGTGGTGCAGGTGCTTGCGGTCGGGCGAGAACGGCGACTTGCCCCGGCTCATGCGCCGCACCACGGCGAGGCCGAAGTCGAGCAGGGGCAGCAGCACCACGACGACCGGCAGGAGGATCGGGATGAATGCACCCAGCAGCTGCGATCGGCCGAAGGCGTCGTTGTCGGCGATCATCGCCGGGTCGAAGTTGCCGGTGATCGAGATCGCCGAGCACGCCATCAGGAGGCCGAGCATGAGTGCACCGGAATCGCCCATGAAAAGGCGCGCCGGGCTCCAGTTCAGCGGGAGGAACCCGATGCACGCCCCGATGAGGACGGCGGCGATCAGCGACGAGAGCGTGAAGTAGTTGCTCGAGCCGATGTCGCGGAACACCATGTACGAGTAGGCGAAGAAGACGGCGTTCGCGATGAGGCAGACTCCGGCCACCAGCCCGTCGAGCCCGTCGATGAAGTTGACCGCGTTCATCACGACGACGATCGAGAACACGGTGAGGGTGAAGCTCGCCCAGCTCGAGAAGATCGTCATGCCGCCCAGCGGCAGAGTGTAGATCTGCAGCTGCCCGAACCAGGCGATGACGCCGGCGGCGAGGAACTGCGCCCCCAGCTTGATCATCCAGTCGAGGTCCCACAGGTCATCCAGCACGCCGATCACGACGATGAGTGCGGTCGCGCCGAGCAGCGCGTACATCTGCTGGGGCTGCGCCCACACGATGGAGAAATACGGATGCTGCGACGACACCGCGAACGCCGCCAGCACGCCGATGAACATGGCGATGCCACCCAGGCGAGGCGTGGGGGTCTTGTGGACGTCGCGCTCGCGGATGCCGGGGTACAGCTTGTACTTCAGGCTGAGTCGCCACACCGCCCACGACAGGACGAAGGTGACGGCCGCCGTGAGGAGGATCGTGAAGACGTACTGCTTCACGAGCGGTCGGGTTCCGGCGCCTCGGGCGCCGCAGCCGCCTCGGGCGCCGCAGCCGCGTCGGCCGCGGCATCCGTCTCCGAAGCGGACTGTTCCGCCTCGGGCTCCGCGCCGGGGTCGGGCTCGAGCAGGTCGCCGAGCACGTCACGGAGCTGCTCCCGGCTCACCGCGCCGTCCCGCAGCACGCGCACCCGCGGCTCGTCGCCGACGACGAGGCTGGTCGCGTCGATGATCGTCGAGGGAATGCCGGTCTTCGACGGCCCGTCGCCGAGATACACCGCGACGCTGTCCTTCAGCATCCCCTCCGCGTCCTCGGCGGTGATGCCGGCCGCCATGCCCGTGAGGTTGGCGCTCGAGACGGCCAGCGGCCCCGTCTCTTCGAGGAGCTCGAGGGCGATTCGGTGCGCGGGCATGCGCACGGCGACCGTGCCGCGGGTCTCGCCGAGGTCCCACGACAGCGACGGCTGCGACGGCAGCACGATGGTGAGGCCACCGGGCCAGTAGGCCTCGACCAGGCGCTCGATCGGCTCGGGGACCTCGGCGACGAGCGCGCGCAGCGTCGTGAGCCCGGCCACGAGCACGGGGGGCGGCGACTGGCGACCCCGGCCTTTCGCCGCGAGCAGGCGCGCGACGGCGGCGTGGTCGAAGGCGTCGGCCGCGACGCCGTAGACGGTGTCGGTGGGGATGACGACGAGCTCGCCGCGGCCGATGGCCTGGCGCGCCTGGCGCATGCCAGTGAGCAGCTGTGACTCGTCGCGGCAGTCGTAGATGGGGGACATGTCGCCCGCCAGTCTAGTTGCGAAGCCCCGGACGAACGCTCCGAACCGGCGACGCGCTCAAGGGTGCAGCGCGGTGGTCGCGCGGTCGCGCGAGGTGAGGTCGGGGTGCGTCGCGGCGGCGCGCCAGCCGTCGGCCTCGAGGATCCCGCGGATCGCCTCTCCCTGCCACTCGCCGTGCTCGATCACGATCATGCCTCCCGGGTGGGCGAGACGCAGTCCCACCCGGCTCAGGATGCGGACGATGTCGAGGCCGTCCTCTCCCCCGTACAGCGCCGCAGGGGGATCGAAGAAGCGCACCTCGGGATCGCGCGGGATCGCGGCATCCGGAACATACGGAGGATTGGACGCCACGACCGAGACGGTGCCGTCGAGCTCCGGGAAGGCGTGCGCCAGGTCGATGAAGGCGAGCGTCGCGTTGTCGGCGCCGACGTGCGCGAAGTTCTCCTTCGTCCACACGAATGCATCGACGGAGTTCTCGGCAGCGAACACCCGGGCATGCGGCACCTCGGTCGCCATGGCGAGGGCGATCGCGCCGCTTCCGGTGCCGAGATCCACCGCGATGGGAGAGTCGGATGCTGCGGCCCGCAGCGCGTCGATCGCCAGCTGCGCGACGACCTCGGTCTCGGGGCGGGGCACGAAGACACCCGGTCCTACCCGCAGCTCAAGGTGGCGGAAGGGGGCCGTGCCGGTGATGTGCTGCAGCGGCTCGCGTGTGACGCGGCGGTCGACGAGCTCGTCGAGACGGGCGGCGTCCTGCGCGTTGAGGCGGTCGCCGCGGATGGCGGCGGCCTGCACCCCCCCGCGCCCGGAGCCCAGCACGAAGGCGGCCAGCAGCTCGGCATCGACGGCCGGGTCGGCGATGCCGACCTGGGCCAGCCGCGCAGCGGCGCGCCGAAGGGCGTCGGAAAGCAGGGGGGATGCGTCGGGAGAAGCCATGACCGATCCACTCTAGGCCGACTCCCCCGGCCGGCGGCGCGACGTGCGCGGGCCCGTGATCGCCGCGCGGATCGGCGGACCGAACCGGCGGGGACCCGCGAGGATACCCGGGCTGGTCCACGCTTTCGTCACAGAAGGACTCACAGGAAAACGCGCCCCCTAGGCTGGTGCTCGATCAGCCGAGAACCCGCGAAAGGCCCGATATGACCGGCATTCACCCCGACATCACGTCCGCATTCGGCAACACGCCGCTGGTACGCCTGAACCGCGTCACCAACGGCGCCGGCGGGAACGTCCTGGCGAAGCTCGAGTTCTACAACCCGGCCTCGAGCGTGAAGGACCGTCTCGGCATCGCCATCGTCGACGCCGCCGAGGCTTCGGGCGAACTCCAGCCCGGCGGAACCATCGTGGAGGCCACGAGCGGCAACACCGGCATCGCGCTCGCGATGGTCGGCGCCGCCCGCGGCTACCGCGTCGTCCTCGCCATGCCGTCCTCGATGTCGATCGAGCGTCGCCTCCTGCTCAAGGCGTACGGCGCCGAGCTCGTGCTCACCGACCCCGCGGGCGGCATGAAGGGCGCGATCGCGAAGGCGGAGGAGCTCGTCGCCGACATCCCCGGCGCGATCCTCGCCCGCCAGTTCGAGAACCAGGCGAACGTCCAGATCCACCGCAAGACCACCGCGGAGGAGATCATCCGCGACACCGACGGCCAGATCGACTACTTCGTCGCCGGCATCGGCACCGGTGGCACCATCACCGGTGTCGGCCAGGTGCTGAAGGAGCGCGTGCCCGGAGCCAAGGTGGTCGCCGTCGAGCCGGCCGACTCGCCGCTGCTCACCAAGGGCACGCCCGGACCCCACAAGATCCAGGGCATCGGGCCGAACTTCGTCCCGGCGATCCTCGACCAGGGTGTCATCGACGAGGTCATCGACGTCGAATTCCCCGACGCCATCTCGACCGCGCGTGCCGTCGGCACGCAGGACGGCATCCTCGTGGGCATCTCGTCGGGCGCCGCCATCTGGGCCGCGCTGCAGGTCGCCGCGCGCCCCGAGGCCGCCGGCAAGAACATCGTGGTCATCGTTCCCTCGTTCGGCGAGCGCTACCTGTCGACCGCGCTGTACGAGGATCTGCGCGAAGATTGAGTCGTCACGACGGCGCGCCGGCCACCCCGACCCGTTCGGGCGCCGGTGCGCCGTCGTCGTCTGTCCGCGCCGCCTGAGATCGAGGGAGCACCACGTGCCCGGCATCCATTCCGACATCACGACCGCGTTCGGTGAGACGCCGCTCGTTCGGCTCAACGCGCTCACCGATGGCCTCGGGGCGGAGGTGCTCGCGAAGCTCGAGTTCTACAACCCCGGCTCGTCGGTCAAGGACCGCCTCGGCTACGCGCTCGTCGAGGCGGCCGAGGAGGCGGGAGAGCTCGCGCCGGGTGGCACGATCGTCGAGTCGACGAGCGGGAACACGGGAATCTCGCTCGCGCTGATCGGCGCCGCGCGCGGCTATCGCGTCATCCTGACGATGCCTGCCTCCATGTCGAAGGAGCGCCGCACGCTGCTGAAGGCGTTCGGCGCCGAGCTCGTGCTGACCGACCCGTACAAGGGCATGACCGAGGCGGTCGAGACCGCCCGGCGCATCGTCGCCGAGACTCCCGGCGCCGTCCTCGCACGCCAGTTCGAGCATGAGGCGAACGCCGCCATCCACCGCAAGACCACCGCCGAGGAGATCTGGCGCGACACCGATGGCCGCGTCGACTGGTTCGTCGCGGGTTCGGGCACCGGGGGCACGATCACGGGCGTCGGCCAGGTGCTGAAGGAGCGCAACCCGGACGTCAAGATCGTCCTGGTCGAGCCGAAGGACTCCCCCGTCCTCACCGAGGGCCGCGCCGGCGGCCACCGCATCCAGGGGATCGGGCCGAACTTCGTCCCCGAGGTGCTCGACCGCTCGGTCGTCGACGAGATCTTCGACGTCGAGTTCGACGATGCGATCGGGGTCGCGCGCGAGCTCGCCACCCGCGAGGGCATCCTCGGGGGGATGTCGGCCGGCGCCGCGGTCTGGGCGGCGCTCCAGATCGCGGCCCGCCCGGAGGCCGCCGGTCAGCGGATCGTCGTGATCGTGCCCGACTCCGGCGAGCGATACCTGTCCACCGCTCTGTACGAGCACCTGCGCGAGCCGGAGGCCGAGACCAGATGACCGACGAACGCATCGGATTCTTCGCTCGGGCCCGAGAGGACGTCGCCGCGGCGAAGCTGCGCGATCCCGCGGCCCGCGGCGGGCTCGAGATCGCCGTGCTCTACCCCGGACTGCACGCGATCTGGGCGCACCGCGTGTGGCACGCCCTGTGGACGCGGGACTTCCGCTTCGCCGCCCGCGCCGGGTCGCAGATCACCCGCTGGCTCACCGGCATCGAGATCCACCCGGGAGCGACGATCGGCCGCCGCTTCTTCATCGACCACGGCATGGGCGTCGTGATCGGCGAGACGGCCGAGGTCGGCGACGACGTCATGCTCTATCACGGTGTCACCCTCGGCGGACGTCAGCGCGAGGGCGGCAAGCGTCACCCCACGATCGAGGACGGTGTCGCCGTCGGCGCCGGAGCCAAGATCCTGGGCCCGATCACGATCGGAGAAGGATCGGTCGTCGGCGCGAACGCGGTCGTCACCAAGGACGCCCCCGCCGACAGCGTGCTCGTCGGCGTGCCCGCGAAGCCCCGCGCCCGTCGCGTCGGCGACGACACCCGGGCACTGCTGACCACGCCGGAGTACCACATCTGACCGTCCGGACACGGATGCTGCGGCCTGCGGCCGCGCGTCGCTGCCCGGGTCCGGCCGGGCCTACGCCGCGCTGCGGCGGTAGATCGCGGCGGCGGCCGTCCGTGTCGGCGCCTCGAGCTTGCGCAGGATCGCCGACACGTGCACCGACACGGTCTTCACGCTGATGTAGAGCCGTTCCGCGATCTGGCCGTTGCTGAGTCCTTCGGCGACCAGCCCGAGAACCTGCTCCTCGCGAGCGGTCAGCGCCGAACGTGAAGCATCGCTTGCGAGTCCAGCATCCGTCATCACGGTGCGGGCGCGCGTGGCGAGGCCCTCCGCACCAATCTCCTCGGCGTACGACGCGGCGGCCGCGAGCACCTCGCGTGCTCCGGTGCGCTCGCCGTCGGCCAGGAGCGCCTCGCCGTACCGCACGCGCGCATACGCGCGGATATAGGCGGGTCCTGTCGCGTCGATCGCTGCGGTCCACTCGCCCTCGCCGAGCTCGGCGGCGAACACCGCCGCCCAGAGCGGTGTCACGGGCCAGGCATCGAATCGGGCGAGCACGGCGCGGTACGGCTCGATGTCGGCGTCTTCGCCGCGTTCGCGCAGCGCCGCCACGGCCCGGGCCGCGACCGCGGTCAGCGGCAGCGCGAGGACGCCGCCGGCGGACGTCTCCCACGCCAGGCGGGCCTGGGACAGCGCCTCACGCGCATCGCCGCGGGCGAGCGCCAGCTCTCCCAGGTCGTACGCCATGCCGAATCGCGTCTGGTACTCGTAGGCGCCGAACCGGTCGAGTTCGAGGCGCGCCGCCTCCAACGCCGCCTCGGCGCCGTCGATGCGCCCGCGCCAGATCGCGAGGCAGACCAGCCGCTCCCGGAGGAATGCGGAGTACAGCCCGGGTTCCACCAGTGGGAGCAGTCCGCCGAGCTCCTCGGCCTCGCGCAGGCGTCCGGCGTAGATGTGCGCCTCGATCACGTTGGCTTCGATCATCACGAGGGGGCCGAGGTCCGCGATGTGAGAGCGTCCGTACGCCATCCCCTCTTTCGCCACGGCGACCGCGTCGTCATACCGGCCGACCTGCATGAGGGTGTTCGAGTAGTTGATGTAATAGCGCATCATCGCGCGGACGAACCCCTCCGCGTGCGAGCGCGCCTCCTCGAAGAGCTTCACACCGTCCGGGTCGCCGACACTGGCCCGGCAGGTCGCGGCGATGAGCAGCGCCTGCGCGAGGATCTCGCGCGCGGCCGGGTCTCCCGCGGCGGCTGCCGCCTCGGCGGTCGCGCGTGTCTGGGCGGCGACCTCGGCGCCGCGTGCCTGACGGCCGTTCAGCATGTGGACGCGCGCGGAGCTGAGCAGGAGACCGGCGCGCTGCACGTCGTGGCGCGGGTCGTCGCCGAGGATCGCGAGCGCCTGCTCGATGCTCTCGACACCGTCCGACACTCCCGCCTGGAACTCGATCGTCGCGAGGTCGCCGAGCATCGCCGCGCGCCCGACGACGTCGTCCTCCGGCCACAGGGCGACCGCCTCCCGCGCGAACGCGAGGGCGCGATCGTTGCGGTTCGCCGACACCAGGGCGGCGGAGGTTCGTCGCAGCACCTCGGCCCGCGGCATCGCGCAGATCCTCTCCGGGTCGGGGACCGAGTCCCACAGCTCGAGCACCCGCTCCCCCGCCTCGGCCGCCGTCGACCACGCCGACGCGACGCTCGCGGCGCGCTGCGCCGCGACGCCCGCCGTCAGCGCCCGGTCGGGCACCCGCGCCGCGCGCCAATGGTGGGCGATGTCGGCGAGCACGCGGGCGGAGGGGGCGGAGCTCTCGAGGGCCACGGCGTACGCCGTGTGCAGCCGTGTTCGCTCGGTCGGCAGCAGCTCCGCGTACACCGCCTCCTGCATGAGAGCGTGGCGGAACGCGTACGCATCGTCGCGGATCACGACGACCTGCGCGTCGACGGCGCTGCGCACGGCCTCCTCGAGGGCCGCCTCGCCGCCGTCGAACACGTCGCGGAGGACGGGGTGCGCCACCTCGACCCCGCCGGTGGCCAGCACGCGCGCGAAGCGGCGGGCCTCAGCATCCAGTCGCTCGTATCTCAGCAGGAGGACATCCCGCAGCGATACCGGAAGACGCGCGCCGGAGAAGCTCGCGAGCTCTTCGACGTAGAACGGGATGCCCTCGCTGCGGGCGGCGATGTCGTTCAGCACACCCGGTGCGAGCGTGTCGCCGTGCACGGCGGTGGCGAGCGCGCCGACCTCGGCGGGGCTGAGGCGTGCGAGCGGCCGGTGCGTGAGTAGGCGCGCGCGGTCGAGCTCGGCGAGCACGGGGCGCAGCGGGTGGGCCCGCCCGACGTCGTCGGTGCGATACGAGAGCAGAACGAAGAGGGGCAGCGCCGCCGCCCGGCGCACGAGCCGCGCGGCGATGTCGCACGTGGTGCTGTCGGCCCAGTGGAGGTCCTCGATGATGACGACGAGCCGGTGCGTGCGGGCCAGCTGCGAGAACAGCTCGACCACGACGTCGGCCAGCCGCTCGGCGTCGCCGGGGCTGTCGGCGAGAGCGGGAACGAGCACACCGAGCGCATCGGCGCCGGGGCCTGCGGCCTCGCGCACGGCGTCGACGCCGAGCGCGTCGACGAGGTCGCGCAGGAGGTCCGTGATCGCCGTCAGGGGCGCCGGACCCGAACCCGAGCCGACGCATGCGCCGCGCACGACCACCGCGTCGTCGAGACTTTCGGTGAAGTCCCGCAGGAGTCGGGTCTTGCCCATGCCCGCGTCGCCGGACACGACGACGGCGCGACCTTCCGCGCCGACGGCGTCGACCTCGTCGCGCAGCGCGTCGAGGTCCGCCTGGCGGCCGACGAGGGGCACCCGGCCGATCTGCATACCGCCCATCATCCCACCAGCCCCCCGCGTGAGGCGGTCGCCGCGGATCGGGAGGAATCCCTGTGTACGGGACGTCAGCCGCGGCGGTCCTGCACCTTGCTCTTGATGAACAGCGGCGGCAGGAGCCACGTCGCGAGCGCCGTCACGAGCCATACGATGAGCGTTCCGATGATCCACGCCACCGGGCCGTCGATGCCGATTCCCGCCGCCGGGATGAGCACCGCGATGAGCAGGGCCACGAACGTCGACAGCAGTCCGATGCCGCCGATGAGCGCATTGGCGTGCCGCCGCGTGATCTTGAGCAGCCACGGAGCGAGCACGCTCTGCAGCACCGCGAAGATCACGACGGCGAGCACGATCCCCCACCAGTCGTTCCAATGCAGGTAGAACCCTCCAGGATCAGGTCGGCCACGATGAGGCCGAGCGCCGCCGACACGAGGAAGATCAATGCGCGGATGAGCAGCGTGAGCACGCTCGAAGCCTACTGGCGCAGCATCCGTCCCCCGCGCAGCGCCGCTTCCCTCGGGCTCCTTCGTTGGACTGACGATCGAGGATCGGGTCGTCGAGATCGCGCCGTGAGAAGCCCGAACGCAACGCCTCACCGGTGGTGAATGCCCGTTCCGCCCCAACTCACCAGGCGAGTCGGAAGCGGGTGGCGTCGCGCTCGGTGTCGCCGGATGCCCCGGTCTCGGCGCGAGCTGTCAGTCGTCGGAGCCGAGGGCGGCGAGGCGCGCCTCTTCGTCGGCGGTGATCGCGGACTCGATGATCGGCTCGAGGGCGCCGTCCATCACCTGGTCGAGGTTGTACGCCTTGTAGCCGGTGCGGTGGTCGGCGATGCGGTTCTCGGGGAAGTTGTACGTGCGGATGCGCTCCGAGCGGTCCATGCCGCGGATCTGCGACTTGCGGGCGTCGGATGCCGCGGCCTCGAGCTCCTCCTGCTGCTTGGCGAGGAGGCGTGCCCGCAGCACGCGCATGCCGGCCTCGCGGTTCTGCAGCTGCGACTTCTCGTTCTGCATCGAGACGACGATCCCGGTCGGGACGTGGGTGATGCGCACCGCGGAGTCGGTCGTGTTCACCGACTGACCACCGGGGCCTGACGACCGGAACACGTCGATCTTCAGGTCGTTCGGATCTATGTGGATCTCTTCGGGCTCGTCGACCTCGGGGAACACCAGCACGCCGGTCGTCGAGGTGTGGATGCGGCCCTGCGACTCGGTCGCCGGCACGCGCTGCACGCGGTGCACGCCGCCCTCGTACTTCAGGTGCGCCCACACGCCCTGCGCGGGGTCGGAAGAGGAGCCCTTGATCGCGACCTGGACGTCCTTGTACCCGCCGAGGTCGGACTCGTTGCGCTCGAGCAGCTCGGTCTTCCACCCCTTCGACGCGGCGTACTGAAGGTACATGCGCAGGAGGTCCGCGGCGAACAGCGCCGACTCGGCACCGCCCTCGCCCTGCTTGATCTCCATGATCACGTCGCGCGCGTCATCGGGGTCGCGCGGGATCAGCAGGCGCCGCAGGCGCTCCTGCGCCTCGGCGAGTTTCGCCTCGAGCGCCGGGACCTCCTCGGCGAACGCCTCGTCCTCGCGGGCGAGCTCGCGGGCGGCATCCAGATCATCGGATGCCGCCACCCAGTCCTCGTGGGCCTTGACGATGCGCGACAGCTCGGCGTAGCGCCGGTTCACCCGCTTGGCGCGCGCCGCATCGGCGTGCACCGCGGGGTCCGAGAGCTCCTCCTGGACCGCGCGGTGCTCGTCGATCAGTCCCTTGACTGACTCGAACATCGAGGGTCAGCGGATGCTGTTGTCGTGGTCGTGGCTGCGGCCACCGCCGTGCCCGTTCGCGGGCGCCGGGATCGACTTCTGCATCTGCACCAGGAACTCGACGTTGGACTGCGTCTCCTTGAGCTTGCCGAGCACGACCTCGAGGGCCTGCTGGGGCTCAAGGCCCGCCAGGGCGCGGCGCAGCTTCCAGGTGATCTTGACCTCGTCGGGCGACAGCAGCATCTCTTCGCGGCGCGTGGACGACGCGTTGACGTCGACCGCCGGGAAGATGCGCTTGTCGGCGAGCTGGCGGTTCAAGCGCAGCTCGCTGTTGCCGGTGCCCTTGAACTCCTCGAAGATGACGTCGTCCATCTTGGACCCGGTCTCGACGAGGGCCGTGGCGAGGATCGTGAGCGAGCCGCCGTTCTCGATGTTCCGCGCCGCGCCGAAGAAGCGCTTGGGGGGGTACAGGGCCGACGCGTCGACGCCACCGGTGAGCACGCGGCCGGAGGTCGGCGCCGAGATGTTGTAGGCGCGTCCGAGGCGGGTGATCGAGTCGAGCAGCACGACCACGTCGCGACCGAGCTCGACCAGGCGCTTCGCGCGCTCGATGGCGAGCTCCGCGACCGTCGTGTGGTCCTCGGCGGGACGGTCGAACGTCGAGGCGATGACCTCGCCCTTCACCGTGCGCTGCATGTCGGTGACCTCTTCGGGGCGCTCGTCGACGAGCACGACCATGAGGTGGACCTCGGGGTTGTTGATCGCGATGGCGTTGGCGATCTGCTGGAGCACGATCGTCTTGCCGGCCTTCGGGGGCGCGACGATCAGTCCGCGCTGGCCCTTGCCGATCGGCGCCACGAGGTCGATGATGCGCTGCGTCAGCTTCTCGGGGGCGGTCTCGAGGCGCAGTCGCTCCTGCGGGTACAGCGGCGTGAGCTTGCCGAACTCGACGCGCGCGGCGGCGTCGTCGACCGACAGGCCGTTGATCGCGTCGACCTTGACCAGCGCGTTGTACTTCTGACGGCTGGACTGCTCGCCCTCGCGCGGCTGCTTGATGGCGCCGACGACGGCGTCGCCCTTGCGCAGGTTGTACTTCTTCACCTGGCCGAGCGAGACGTAGACGTCACTCGGGCCGGGAAGGTAGCCGGTGGTGCGCACGAACGCGTAGTTGTCGAGCACGTCGAGGATGCCGGCGATCGGGATGAGGACGTCGTCCTCGCCGATCTCGGTCTCGAACTCGTCACCGGTCGCCTGGCCGCTGCGGCGCTTGTTGCGCTGACGACCGCGGCCGTTCCCCTGGGCCGGCTGCTCCTCCTCCTGCGCGTCGGCCTTGGCGGGCTCGGCGGCGGGCTGGCTCTGGTTCTGGTTCTGGCCGCCCTGAGCGTTCTGACCGCCCTGAGCGTTCTGGCCGCCCTGGGCGTTCTGTCCGCTCTGAGCGTTCTGGTTCTGCGCGTTGCGGTTGCGGCTCCGGCTGCGGCTGCGGCTGCGGCTGCGGGACGGCGTCTCGGCGCCCTCGGCCTCCGCCGCCTGCTCGGTGCCCTCGCCCTCGGCGGGAGCCTCTGCGTCGGCGGCAGGTGCCTCAGCGGGGACGGATGCCTCCTCCGCGACCTGCTCGCCGGCCTCGGCGGGTGCGGCCTCGGGCGCTGCGGCCTCGGCGGGCGCGTCGGCCTTGGCGGGCTCGGCGGGCGCTTCCGCGGCGGGCTCGACCGGCGCGACGTCGGTGCTCTTGGCGCGGCGCGGCGCGCGCTTGCGCGGGGCCTTGGCCGGCGCGGCCGGAGCTTCGGCGGGCGCCTCCGCGGCGGCCTCCGATGCGACGGCGTCGGCGACGACCTCCTCGGCCACGACCTCGGCGACGACGGCCTCGGCGACCGCTTCCTCGGCGACGGCGTCCGCGACCGCGGCCTCGGCGACGGCCTCTTCGGCGATCGCGTCGGCGATGATCGCCTCGGCAACGGCCTCCTCGGCCGCTTCTTCGGCGGCCTCGGCGGCCGCGGGGTCGCCCGACTCCTCGGCGACGATCGCCTCGGCGACCGCCTCCTCGGCGACGGCTTCGGCGGCGAGGGCCTCGACGACGGCCTCGTCGGCGACGGCGTCCGCCGCCTCGGCGACTTCGACGGCCTCTTCGGCGACTTCCTCGGCCACGACGGCCTCGATCACGGCTTCCTCAGCCACGGCTTCGGCCGAGGCCTCGATGCTGTCGACGTTCAGCTCGCCCTCGGGCGCTTCCGCGCGCTCGTCGGCCGGAACGTCGGCGTGGATCTCGGAGATGGACTCCACGAGTTCTCCCTTGTGAAAAACGAACGATTGTGCACGATCGCACGGCGCTGCCGGGTGGCGTCTGCCTGTTTCGAACAGTTGTCACGCCTGTCGAAACACCCGCCGACGGGGTGAGGGACCGCGAGGGTGCTCAGCGGACGTCGGCAGGTCAGAATGCCGTGCGGTGGTTTCGCAGATTTGCGACGGAGGCCAGATTCACGTCTTACGTGGAACCCTCCGCGTACTCCCTCACTGTACCACCCTTGAAGTCGACGGCGAGCATGAGCGCCTCCCACGGGGTGTCGGTCGCCGCCGCGGCGAGAGCGGCCGCTTCAAGGCGCCGCCCCGGGCCGTCGGCGAGCACGAGCACGCTCGGTCCCGCCCCCGACACGACGGCCGCGAAGCCCGCGGCGCGGAGGGCACGCACCAGACCGTCGGTCTCGGGCATCGCGCTCGCACGGTAGTTCTGGTGCAGCTTGTCCTCCGTGGCCGCCTGCAGCAGTTCGGGGCTCTGCGTGAGCGCCGCGATCAGCAATGCGGAGCGCGAGACGTTGAAGACCGCGTCCTCCCGCGGCACGTGCATCGGCTGGAGGCTCCGCGCGAGCTTCGTCGACATCGTGAACGACGGCACGAAGACGAGCGGCGACACGCCGCGGTGCACGAGCAGCTTCTTGTGCTGCGGACCGTCCTCGTCGACCCACGCGATGGTGAGGCCGCCGAACAGCGCGGGTGCGACGTTGTCGGGGTGCCCCTCGAGCTCTGTCGCGAGGCCGAGCAGCGCGTCGGGCCCGAACTCGACGTCGCCCTCCAGCAGGCCTTTGGCCGCCAGGAGGCCGGAGACGACGGCCGCGCCCGACGAACCGAGGCCGCGCCCGTGCGGGATCACGTTCTTGGCGACCAGGCGGAGTCCCGGCATCCGTCGCCCGACCGATTCGTAGGCATAGGCGATCGCGCGCACCACGAGGTGCGACGCGTCGCGCGGCACGTCGGCGGCACCCGCCCCTTCGACCTCGATCTCGAGCTCGCCCTCGGGCAGCGACGTGACGTCGAGCTCGTCGTACACGCTCAGCGCGAGGCCGAGGGTGTCGAACCCGGGTCCGAGGTTGGCGCTCGTCGCGGGCACCCGCACCACCACCCGGCGGCCCGGCGCCGGGGCGACGGCTGCGTTCACGCGGTCGCCGCCGCGGGTGCCAGCTCGAGGACGGACGCCACCTCCGACGTCGTGGCGTCGACCACAGTGGGCTCGACCTCCGAGCCGTCGGCGTTGCGCAGCGCCCAGTGCGGGTCCTTGAGGCCGTGGCCGGTCACGGTGAGCACGACACGCGCACCCTGCGGCACGATGCCGGCCTCGACGCGGTCGAGCAGGCCCGCGACGCTGATCGCCGACGCGGGCTCGACGAAAATGCCGACCTCGCCCGCGAGGAGCTTCTGCGCCGCCAGGATGCGGTCGTCGTCGATGGCGCCGAAGTACCCGTCGGTCGCCGCGCGGGCCTCGAGCGCGAGATCCCACGAGGCCGGGTTGCCGATGCGGATGGCGCTGGCGACCGTCTCGGGGTGCTTGACGACCTCGCCGCGCACCAGCGGCGCGGAGCCCTCGGCCTGGAAGCCGAACATGCGCGGCACGCGGGTCGAGACCCCGGCCTCCGCCTCTTCGCGGTAGCCGCGGGTGTAGGCGGTGTAGTTGCCGGCGTTGCCGACGGGGATGAAGTGGAAGTCAGGGGCGTCGCCGAGCTGCTCGACGACCTCGTACGCGGCGGTCTTCTGACCGTCGATGCGGTCGGGGTTGACCGAGTTGACGAGATGCACGGGGTAGTTGTCGGCGAGCTCGCGCGCGATCTCGAGGCAGTCGTCGAAGTTGCCGCGGATCTGGATGAGACGCCCGTTGTGCGCGACGGCCTGGCTGAGCTTGCCCATCGCGATCTTGCCCTCGGGCACCAGCACCGCCGCGGTGATGCCGGCGTGCGCGGCGTACGCGGCCGCCGAGGCGGAGGTGTTGCCGGTCGAGGCGCAGATGACGGCCTTCGCTCCGTGCTCGATCGCTCGCGAGACGGCGACGGTCATGCCGCGGTCCTTGAACGAGCCGGTGGGGTTCATGCCCTCGAACTTCACCCACACGTCGGTGCCGGTGCGGCGCGACAGCGCCGGCGCGGGCAGGAGCGGCGTGCCGCCCTCGCCGAGGGTGACCACGGTCGAGGCATCCGTGACGCCCAGACGATCTGCGTACTCGCGGAGGACTCCGCGCCAAACGTGTGCCATGTCAGTTCTCCTTCAGAAAAGTCTTCAATTGCCTTCGACACGCAGCACCGAGACGACGCGCTCGACGACGCCGCTCGCGGCGAGACGGTCCACCGTCTCACTCAGGTCCTGCTCGAGAGCCTTGTGCGTGCCGATCACCAGTCGTGCCACGCCGCTGTCGCCGTCGGCCGACTCCACGACCGTCTGCTCGACGGTCGCGATCGACACACGGCCCTCGCTCAGGATTCCCGCGATCGTGGCCAGCACGCCCGGCTGGTCGTCGACCTCGAGCGTGATCTGGTATCGCGTGGTGACGCGTCCGACCGGGACGATCGGAAGGTTCGCGAGCGTCGACTCGCCCACGCCGACGCCCCCGGCGATGTGGCGGCGCGCCGCCGAGACGACGTCGCCGAGCACGGCCGAGGCGGTCTGCACGCCGCCGGCGCCCGCGCCGTAGAACATGAGGTTGCCGGCCGCCTCGGCCTGCACGAACACCGCGTTGTTCGCGCCGTGCACGCTCGCGAGCGGGTGCGCGCGGTCGATGAGGGCCGGGTAGACGCGCACCGAGATGGATTCACCGGATGCCTCGGTCAGGCGCTCGCACACGGCGAGCAGCTTGATGACGTACCCGGCGTGGCGCGCGGCATCCATCATCGACTTGTCGATCGAGGTGATGCCCTCGCGGTGCACGGCATCGAGGGGCACCGTGGTGTGGAAGGCGAGGCTCGCCAGGATCGCGGCCTTCTGCGCGGCGTCGTAGCCCTCGACGTCGGCCGTCGGATCCGCCTCGGCGTAGCCGAGCCGCTGCGCGTCGGCGAGCACGTCGGCGAACTCGGCGCCCTCGGTGTCCATGCGGTCGAGGATGTAGTTCGTCGTGCCGTTGACGATGCCCATGATGCGCTGGACGCGGTCACCGGCGAGAGAGTCGCGCAGCGGACGGATGATCGGGATGGCACCGGCGGCGGCCGCCTCGTAGTAGACCTCGGCGCCCACCTGGTCGGCGGCGTCGAAGATCTCGGGGCCGTGCGTCGCGAGGAGCGCCTTGTTGGCGGTCACGATGTCGGCGCCGGAGTTGATCGCGTGCAGCAGGTACTCGCGGGCCGGCTCGATGCCGCCCATGAGCTCGATGACGATGTCGGAGCCGACGATGAGCGAGTCCGCGTCGGTCGTGAAGAGCTCGCGCGGCAGGTCGACGTCGCGCTTCGCGTCGACGTCGCGCACCGCGATGCCCACCAGCTCCAGTCGCGCGCCCGCCCGGTCGGCGAGCTCGTCGGCGTGCTGTCGCAGCAGCGAGGCGACCTGCGAGCCGACGGCTCCGGCTCCCAGCAGTGCGACGCGGAGGCGGCGGTAGTCGGTCATGCGTTCCCTTCCGTCGGTGCGCCGGCGGACTCACGCCCGTCGTGCACGGTGCTGAGGCCGGCGTCACGGGCGAGCAGATCGTCGATCGTCTCCCCGCGCACGATGACGCGTGCCTCTCCCCCGCGAAGCGCCACGACGGGCGGGCGGGGGACGTAGTTGTAGTTGCTCGAGAGCGAGAAGCAGTAGGCGCCGGTGGCGGGGACCGCCAGCAGGTCGCCGGGCGAGACGTCGCCCGGCAGATACTCGGCGTCGACCACGACGTCCCCGGACTCGCAGTGCTTGCCGACGACCCGGGCGAGGACGGGCTCGACATCACTCGTGCGCGACGCGATGCGGGCCGAGAACTGGGCGCCGTACAGAGCCGGGCGCGCGTTGTCGCTCATGCCGCCGTCGACGCTCACGTAAAGGCGCGTGTCGCCGCTTTCGAGCGCCACCGGCTTGGTCGTGCCGACCTCGTACAGCGTCACCCCCGCGCGGCCGACGATGGCGCGGCCGGGCTCGAATGCGAGATTCGGAACCGGGATGCCGCGCACCTCGCACTGCCGCGCGACGGCCTCCGCGATACCCAGGGCCAGCGCCTCGATCGGCGTCGGGTCATCGGCGGACGTGTAGGCGATGCCGAAGCCGCCACCCAGGTTCAGCACGGGCAGTTCGCCGCCCTCGCGGAGCTCGGCGTGCAGCTCCACGAGGCGGGAGGCGGACTCCTCGAACCCGGCGGTGCCGAAGATCTGCGAGCCGATGTGGCAGTGCAGACCCACGAACTCGAGCCCGGGGAGCTCGCGGATGCGGGCGGCAGCGGCCGGGGCATCCGTCAGGGTGAAGCCGAATTTCTGGTCTTCGTGGGCCGTCGCGAGGAAATCGTGCGTCTCGGCGTGCACGCCGCTGTTGACCCGCAGCAGCACGGCCTGGCTGGCTCCGCGGCGCTCGACGATCGCGGCGAGGCGCTCGATCTCTATGAGGCTGTCGATGACGATCGAGCCGATTCCTGCCTCGACGGCGCGCTCGAGCTCGGCCACGGACTTGTTGTTGCCGTGGAAGCCCAGGCGCGCCGGGTCGGCTCCCGCCGCGAGGGCGACGGCGAGCTCGCCGCCGCTGCACACGTCGACCGCGAGTCCTTCCTCCGTGACCCAGCGCACGACCTCGGTGCTGAGGAACGCCTTGCCGGCGTAGTAGACGCGAGCCTGCACCCCGTGCAGCGCCGCCGCCGCGCGGAAGGCGTCGAGGGTGCGGCGGGCGGTCGCACGCACCTCGTCCTCGTCGACGACGTAGAGAGGAGTCCCGAACCGCTCGCGCAGCGCGGTCGCGGGGATGCCGCCGAGCTCGAGCACGCCGTCGGCGTCACGGGTCGCGGCCGCCGGCCACACCGCGGAGGGGAGCCCGTTCGCGTCGGCGGGGCGTTCGAGCCACACGGGAGCGACGGAACGGGTATGCGGGTCGGCGGACACGGGGACCAATCGGTGGGAGCTTCGACGCTGGCCGTCCGGGAGTCCGGGGGCGGCTCTGCCAGGCCGGAAGGGTCACGTGCCTGGCGGTGGTAGCAGTCTATGGCACGCGGCTGCGGGCCCCCGCGCCGTATGACGCCCGACCCATCTCAGGCGCAGGTGCCGTTCTCCTGGAGCGCGGGATCGGTGGCGATGGCCCCGTCGACGTCGAAGTCGGCGACCAGGACGTCACCGGTCACCTCGACGGAGGTGAGCGTGACGCCTGCCGGCAGGTACTGCGCGACACACACGTCCCAGTCGCGCACCACGCCGTCGGCGAGTCGGCCGAACGTCTTCTGCACCTGTGCCGCCGACACCTCGGCGCCGCCGAGCTGCAGCGACGCGGGCGTGAGCACGAGGTCTCCCTGATCGGCCGACGGGGTGAGCGCCGCACCGACCGGGACGGTCGCGCCGAACAGCGTGAGGTCGACCTCCATGGTGACGTTGGGCGCCGCCAGCCCGAGGCTGTCGACGGGGAAGCCGTCGACGTTGGACATCAGTGCGCGCAGCTGCTGCTCGTCGAGCACCACCGTCGCGTCCGCGTTCGCGATGGCGCCGTCACGGACGGACACGCCGTGCGCGACGACCGAGACGTCTCCCGTCACCTGCGCGTCGGACCCCTGGCCGCCGATCGTGACGTCATAGGACGAGATCGTCAGCTCGGTCAGCGTGCCGGCGATGAGCTGCGGGAGCACGGCGCCTTCGATCCCGACGTCGATCTGCTGATCCGCCGGCAGCGAGAGCTGAGTGCGCACCTGGTCCTGCACGATGCCGGTCACGATCTGGCGGGCGATCGCCTCGGCCGCGAACCACGCGGCCACCGCGAGCACCGCGACGATCGCGAACGCCACGACCCACGGCCACACGCGGCGCGAACGCCGCGGTGTCGCCGGCACCATGCCGTCGGGAAGGGGTTCGGTGACCTGCGTGTCGCCTGCGGCCATGTCTACATCCGTTCCGGTGCGGTGACGCCGAGAAGATCGAGCCCGTTGCGCAGCACCTGACCGGTGGCGTCGTTGAGCCACAGTCGGGTGCGGTGCACCGGCTCGACGGGCTCGTCGCCGAGCGGGATGACGCGGCAGTTGTCGTACCAGCGGTGGTAGAGCCCGGCGAGCTCCTCGAGGTAGCGGGCCACGCGATGCGGCTCGCGCACCTCGGCGGCGAACGCGACGATGCGCGGGAACTCCTGAAGCGCGCCGAGGAGCGCCGACTCGGTCTCGTGCGTCAGCAGCTCGGGGGCGAACTCGGAGCGGTCGACGCCCGAAGCGTGGGCGTTGCGGGCCACGTTGTGCGTACGCGCGTGGGCGTACTGCACGTAGAAGACCGGGTTGTCGTTGGTGCGCTTGCGGAGGATCTCGGGGTCGAGCGTCAGGGGCGAGTCCGCGGGGTACCGCGCGAGCGAGTAGCGCAGCGCATCGGTGCCGATCCACTCGCGCAGGTCGTCGAGCTCGATGATGTTGCCCGCGCGCTTGGACAGCCGCGCACCGTTGACGGAGACGAGCTGCCCGATGAGCACCTCGATGTCCTTCTCGGGGTCGTCGCCGGCGGCACCTGCGAGCGCCTTGAGACGGTGCACGTAGCCGTGGTGATCGGCGCCGAGCAGGTAGATCTTGTGCGCGAAGCCGCGGTCGCCCTTGTTGAGGTAGTACGCGGCGTCGGCGGCGAAGTAGGTGTATTCGCCGTTGGAGCGGCGGATGACGCGATCCTTGTCGTCCCCGAAGTCGGTGGTGCGCACCCACACCGCACCGTCCTCGTCGAACACGTGGCCCTGCTCGCGCAGGCGGTCGACCGCCTCGTCGACCAGGCTGGGCTCGCCGTTCGCGCCCTTCGCGTGGAGCGTGCGCTCGCTGAAGAACACGTCGAAGTGCACGTTGAACTTCTCGAGCGACGCCTGCAGGTCGCCGAGCTGCAGCTCGTACGCCCGGTCGCGGGCGGTCAGCAGCTGCTCGTCCTCGGGGAGCGAGAGCAGGTCGGGCACCCCCGAGACGACGCGCTGCGCAAGGTCGTCGATGTACGAACCCGGGTAGCCGTCCTCAGGCGTCGGCTCGCCCTTGGCTGCGGCCAGCACCGAACGGCCGAAGCGATCCATCTGCGCGCCGGCGTCGTTGACGTAGAACTCGCGGACGAGCGTCGCGCCGCTGGCGAGCAGCAGGCGCGCCATCGAGTCGCCGAGCGCCGCCCAGCGGGTGTGGCCGATGTGCATCGGCCCGGTCGGGTTCGCGCTCACGAACTCGAGGTTGATGGTGTTGCCGCGCTGCGACTCGTTCGTCCCGAACGCCGCGCCCGCGTCGACGATGGTCTTCGCGAGCGCGCCCGCGGCCGCAGCATCCAATCGGATGTTGATGAAGCCGGGTCCGGCGACCTCGACGTCGGCGACGCCGTCGACCTGTGCAAGCCCTGCCGCGATGTCGGTGGCGAACTCGCGGGGATTCGCGCCGACGGCCTTCGCGAGCTTGAGCGCCGCGTTCGAGGCCCAGTCGCCGTGATCGCGGTTCTTCGGCCGCTCGAGCGGCAGATCGGCGGCGGTGAGACCCTCGGCAGCACCGGGTCGTCGCGCCTCCGCGAGCGGGGCGACGACGGCGAGCAGGGCGGCGGAGAGGGCTTCGGGGTTCATAGCCCGTCAAGTCTACGGGCGCCGCCTGCGCGGCCCTTGCCCGGGTCAGGAGATCTGCACCAGTGCGCCGAAGTCGTCGGCGGCGGGATCGGAGGCCTCCGGCAGCACCTCGGGCAGAGTGTCGAGCCCGTCGAGGGTCGCGGCCTCGGGGACCACCCACGCGTCGACGCGCAGGCGCTTGAGGCCCACGTAGCCACCGTGGTAGCTGAGGAACGCGCAGTCCGCGGCATCGCGACCCGTGGCGATGCGCACGAGCGAGTTGCGGTTCGAGAGCCGCGTGGCGTCGATGACATACCAGGCGCCGTCGAGGTACGCCTCGGCGACGGCGTGGAAGTCCATCGGGCGCAGCCCCGGCGCGAAGCACGCGGCGTAGCGGGCGGGCATGTCCATGGCGCGCAGCAGCGCGATGACGACGTGCGCGTAGTCACGGCACACGCCCTGGCCGGTCATCAGCGTCGTGACCGCGCTGTCGGTGCCCTGGCTGAGGCCGGGAGTGTACGTGGTGCTCGTCGAGACGAACTCCGAGACCGCGGCGATGAGGTCGTGGCCGGACAGCCCCTTGAACTGGCGACGCGCCTGCTGGAACACCTCGTCGGACTGCGCGTAGCGGCTCGGGCGAAGATACGTGATGGCCTCGAGGTCGCTCGTGCGGTTGCTCGCGGCCTGCCCGTCGACGGTCGCCTCGTAGCGGATCTCAAGGTGACCGGGCTCGCCCGTGAGGCGGTGCAGACGGCTGCCGGACTGGTCGACGATCTCGGTCGGCGTGTACACGCGATCGCCCTGCGTGAACGTCAGCTGCTCGCTCGAGATCGGCACCGCCTGAGCGGCTGCGATCTGGAAGATGAGGTCGACGGATGCCCCCAATTCGAGGTCCATCTCAGCGGTCACGACGCGTTGCACCGAAGTATCCTCGCATGCCGTGCGGACAGGATCGCGCGGGGTTGACACGCACTTGCTGGGAGTGCCCTGCAAGCGGTTCCCACCCTCAGGATCTGCCCCCTGATTTCCCCAGTTCACACCCCGTGAACGGACCTCGCCGACGCATGACATACCCTCTCTACATGCACCCGCCCGGCCGCACCCGAGCACGGCGGCCGTGGCTCCCTCTGGCGGGCGCCGCGCTGGCCGTCGCTGCGGTGTGCGCGGTGGCCGTCCTCCGCCCCTGGGGGGCGCCCGAACCGGTGGCTCCCGCAGCGGTCGCCAAGGGCGAGGCCGCGGTCGCAGCATCCGTCCCTCCGGCTCCGCTCGTGCTGGAAGAGGGCGCGCGCGTGCTCGTCTTCGGAGACTCGTGGGTGTATGGCTCGGCGGCGACCGTGCCGACGCTCGGCTTCGCGTACCTGCTGGCGGACGAGCTCGGCGTCGAGACCGTCGTGAACGGCGTGCGCGGCAGCGGCTACCTCAAGCCGGGCCTCGACGGACCCGCGTACGGCGAGCGCATCGACGCGCTGGACCCGGCGCTCGACCCCGACCTCATCATCGTCGAGGGGTCGATCAACGACCGCAGGCTCTATCCGACCGGATATCGGGATGCTGTCACCGCCGCGTGGGACGCCCTTCAGGCCCGCTACCCCGACGCCGACATCGTGATCCTGGGCCCGTCGCCGCAGGTTCTGCCCGTGCAGGATGCGACGCGCGAGATCGACGCCGACCTCAGCGAGCTCGCCGGCGCGCGAGGCTGGTGGTACATCTCCCCCATCGCGGAGGACTGGATCACCGACGCCAACTACCTCGATGTCATCGATACGGGCCCCATCGGGCGCGACCATCCCTCGACGAACGGCCACGCCTACCTCGCCGACCGCGTCGCGACCGCGATCGAGCGTATGGAGCAGCAGCCGGCGATCGTCGCCGACGCGCCCCTCGACGACACTCCCCCGACCCCCTGACGTGGCAGGGCCGGCGGCGTCCGGATGGTAGTCTCAATCGGCACGCCTCCGTAGCTCAGGGGATAGAGCGTTGGTTTCCGGTACCAAAGGTCGCAGGTTCGATTCCTGTCGGGGGCACCAGTCGGGACAAGGGATCGAGAGTCATCAGGACTCTCGATCCCTTTCTCGTGACAACACTTTGACAACATCTGTGGCGCGCTTGGCGCGATCGAGAGCAGCCGCAACGGCGTCCAGATCGTCGTCGAAGAGGTCCGCATAGACGTCGAGTGTCATCGCGGCCGACGCGTGTCCGAGCATCCGCTGCACCGCTTTCACGTGCGCACCGCTGCTGACGGGTGCACCGCTTTCAGGACGCCGAGTACGCGGCACTGACGCTGCAGCTACGCGCTCCGCGCGACCACCGACTCCGCCATCGTCGGCCCCGACGTCGACGCCGCCGGTCTCCACGTAGGACTCACGCGCGGACGACACCGCAACGAGGCCATCGCGATCGGTCGATCGGACGCGGCGGCGTGCCAGCAATTCGCCGACACGACGCTCCGCGGGACCACAGAGGTCACCATCAACGACTCGGTCCGAGCCGTGGAAGCCGAACTGCGTCGGGCTGCACGAATCCAAGCGGCGCAGCCAGCCGCCCCATTTATGTACGGTTCGAATACCCGCGGGATCTCTCTATAGATCGCGATCCCCACTCAACGCTCGTGCCCCACGTCGAACGTGCACCTGCGTGCGCTGCAGTCTCTTTGTCGCTGGCGTCTGACTCTTGGCGAGCACGCCGCTCCGACGATCTCAGTGATCGCGGGCCCGTTCGGTCCGTCGACACGGCGGCAAACGAGATTAGGGGCAGGCGCGAGAAGGGAGCCTCCACCGTGCATTTCATCGGCCTGGCTATCCGATGCGCAGCTATCCCAGGTCCGATTGCATCGCCTCCAACCGCGACAACTCACGCACCACCGCTAAGCGAACACAGGCGAGAGGAACCGACGCTCGTAGCGGCGGATACACCCGGTTCGTCGTGCAAGCTCGAATGCCTCCTGACACTCCGGGTCCGTCTTCGAAGCGTTCCGGTAGACCTCATACTCGGCCAGCGACGGAAAGGTGAACAACGCGAACGCTTCGTCGCTGTCGCCCTCGCTGGGCATGAAGTAGCCGTGGTGGATTCCGCCGAGCTTGTTGACGAGGTGGATCCACGCCCGGCCGTATTCGGTGAAGTCGTCGAGCTTGTCGGGATCGATCTCATAGCGAAGATGAACAGTGATCATCGAGGGTCCTTTGCGATCAGGCGCTTCGGCGAGTCTTGCCGATGAGGAGGCTGCCCGACGACGATCGCGGTCCCGTGTGCAAAGAGTGGCAGAGAGCGCTCGGAAAGCTGGCAGAGCGAAGAGCGCTGAGCGACCGCGTCTGGAGCGTTGTTGTTCTCAGATGGGTGGCCAGCTCTCGAGTTCCGCGGTGAGCTGCTCCAGATACGCGGGTGGCCCCGCCTCCGCGAACCAGAGCCACAGTTCGGCGGCGTGGATCGGGAGCCACTCCCTGACCTTCACGGGGTCCGCGCCGTACCGCTCGACGAGGCGATCGAATGATCGGGGGTCTTTCCGTGACGCGGCCCATGCTGCGCGGGAAAGCTCCCTGATCGGATCTCCCAGGTGGGCTCGCTCCCAGTCGACGATCGCCGTGATTTTGCCGTCGATGGCCAGCAGGTTGGCATCGGTCCAGTCGCCGTGGCAGAACGTGAGGCGTTCAGTACGCGGAACTCGCAAAGGCAACGGCGGGCCCGGGGCGTCAGAGTAACGGCGAACGATTGACTCGTCGTCTGGGCCAGGCGGTAGCCCGGGTGGTGGCTGCAGGTCGTGCAGCCGGTGGAGCAGCGTCGCCGACGCCTCCAATCCCGTCAGTCTTGCGTCGAGGGTCAGACTATCCAGGCGCTGGCCGGGCATGAGCGTCATGAGGATCGATCCCCGGTCGACTTGGATGAGCTCCGGCACCGGCAGCTCGGTGCAACCGAGCGCCCCAAGGGCGAGAACTTCCGTGTCATGCCGAGCGGGGTCGGTCATCCGCTTCTCGACGACCGGTCGGCCGAGATGCTCAACCAACCGCACATGACCAACCGCGCCTTGCCGCACCCGCTCATTCTTCACCTTCACGACTCCACATCATCAGGTCGCCGATCAACGTGCGGTCGACGGCCCTCCCGCGGTCTGCTTCAGTCGTTAGAGGATCCACTGTGCCTCGATTTCAGCGGGGGCGTGCTTGATTGACCGCCGTGATGTATGAACTCCGGAGCGCAAGGCGGTACCTGGCGTCGAGCGGCACGGCCGATGGCTCGATGAGTGCGCCCTCGACGTGTCGACATCCACTCCACGAGCTGCGCGATGTTGGCGGGCGTGAGGCCGGCTTGGGCAGTAAGTGATTCGAGGATGCCTCGCAGTCTCGCGTTGTCGTCGATCGATAACCCTGTCGAGAGGTATGCCGAGAGAATTGCGACGCGGAGGCTCTCTTCAGCGCCCAGACGCGAGGTCGATGCGCCTTCGCGCGGGGATCGACCGAGCGCTGAACTCACGCGCTAGCTTGGAACAGAGGTACTGCGACGAAGGAGTTGACGATGCCCGAGTCTTCGCATCCGGTAGGACCCTGGGGCAAGTTCGTTGCCCTCTTCCTCGGCATCCCGCCCATCGCGGTGCTGGCCGCCGACGATGACGATGAAGCCGCTGACTCCTCCGCACCCTCGCGGGGAAGTCAGGGCTGACAGGTCTCCGCCGCCGCTCACGAGTCGCCTCTGGCCGTCCCACCACCGCATCGTCCCCGTACCGTCGTCGTACCAACCAGCCTGCGCGTCAGCCACTGCGCACTCCTTCTGCCGATCGTGTTCACAGGCGATCGGTCGCAGTCTCACGGTAGCGGTCGGCAAGACCTCCCCCCGGGCTTGACCGGTTGGATGTTGATACCCGTCGACCGCGCGCTGACGGACCCGTCATCGGTCACGGTCATCCTCGCGCATGAGCGTGGCGCATAGGTTGAGAAGCAGGGTTGCGAGGGCGATCCATTCGCCAGGCGTCAGTGAGTTCATGACCGTTGTACGCCCATAGGTCGCGGTCCGAACACCGTCGGCGACGAAAAGTCAATGACCTCCGTTCCTCCGCGAAAAGTCCGGTGCGCGACCCAACTACCTGGTGGGCAGGTGTGTGCGTAGGGTGATCGCCATGAGTGAAGACGGCTGGCTCGCCTTCCTGTCGGGCGATGGTGTCGACGACTGGGCGATTCTGCACGGCGGTCCGACCGCGGTGTTCAAGGTGGCATCGCTTGGAGACGCTGCGCGTCTGGCGGCAGCGGTGGCCGAAGTGCCTGGGCTCGGGCCGCGCACTCTGCTCACCGCGACGTCCGATCGCCTGACTGTGAAGCTGACTCGCGAGATGTGGGGTACCGAGCGCGACCATCTCGACGTGGCCCGTGCGATCTCCGCGGTTGCGCGCGAGCAGGGGGCCGTCGCCGATCGCAACGCGGTGCAGGAGGTCCAGGTAGCGATTGCGGCGAAGCCGGCGGTGATCGACCTGCCGTTCTGGCGTGCCGTGCTCGGCTACGCGCCGTTACATGAGGACAACTGCATTGATCCGCTCGGTCAAGGTTCCACGGTGTGGATGCAGGATCTCGATCCGTCCAAGTCGCTGCGTCACGCCATGCACATCGATGTGTCCCTCGGGCGGGACCAGATCGAAGCACGTCTTGCCCAGGCCGTCGCGGCGGGGGGACGTATCGTCGACGACTCCGAGGCACCGAGCGCGTGGATCCTGGCGGATCAGTCGGGAAACAAAGTGTGCCTGGCCGCGTGGCCGGATGGTGCGCGCCCCGCGACGGCAGCCAACGCCGACGCAGGGGTTCAGATCTGACGGGTGCCAGGCGACAAACAGACCACCGTGGCGCTCGGTCAGCGACCGGCATCCGTTCTCGTAAGTGATCGAGACGCTTTGCTCGCTGGATCGTTACCCTGGTGCGCGACGCCTGCCCTCGCACAGATCGGACTCCGCGATGTCTCTTAAGCAGTCACCGCTTGCCCAGGACGCCTTCACCGGGAAGCGGGTCACCGCCCCGTGGCTGGCGTACCTCATCACCGTTCTGTGCATCTTCCTCGTGCAGGTGGGCGGACTCGCGGCACTGACCGCTGTGTTCGATCCGAAGGACGGGTCAGCTGAAGGGCAGTGGGTCGAGCTCGGCTCGGATCTACTCATGGCCGGTGCGGTGTTCCTCTGGGTATGGCTGTACGAGCGCCGCAGCATCAAGACGCTCGGATTCCGCAAGCCCGGCACGGGCGTTGTGAAGCTCCTAGTGGGCATCCTCGTGGGAGCGGCGCTGATCTCGG
This sequence comes from Microbacterium ureisolvens, assembly GCF_019511645.1. Classification (GTDB taxonomy): domain Bacteria; phylum Actinomycetota; class Actinomycetes; order Actinomycetales; family Microbacteriaceae; genus Microbacterium; species Microbacterium ureisolvens_A. The sequence continues at coordinate 224,442 of NZ_JAEUAX010000004.1, forward strand.
CGCCGATCATGTTCCTGTGGGCGATCGGCGCCTACGAAGTCGTCGACGGTCCGGACGACGCGTTCACCGGGTTGCCGTCTCTCACGCTTGTCGTGGCGCTCGTTGCGGCGTCGATTGTCCAGGGTGGCAGTGAAGAAGTGCTCATCCGCGGGTTCCTCACCCAGAACAACGCGGTTCGCTTCCCCGCCTGGCTGGCCATCCTTCTCCCGGCGTTGCTGTTCACGGTCCTTCACGGCATCTGGCCGTGGCGGCCCCTGCCGTTCATCGTGATCTTCGGCTACGCCGTCTCCGCAGCGCTGATCATGTTCTGGCAGAACTCGCTGTGGCTCATCATCGGGATCCACGCCGGCTGGAACTGGGTCATGGGCAATGTCTGGGGCATCGAGGTCTCCGGGATCGACGCCAAGTCCACCTCGCTGATGTACCTCAGCCCCACGGACGGTGCACCCACCTGGCTGACCGGCGGGGACTTCGGCACCGAAGCCAGCCTGCCCGCCGCCGTCATGGTCATCGCCCTCACGGGCATCTCCTTTCTCCTCTTCCGCCGCGCATCCCGCACCTGGCCCAACACCGCGACGACCGCCTTGGCAACCGACAAGGCGCCGGCTACCGCCTGAGCGCGGGCTCACCCACGCCTTGCATTCGTGCGAAGGCCGCAAGGGGACCCGGTCTCGGGCGATGGTGTTACTCCCAGAACTGCTTGACATGCGGGATTTGTGCGATGAGTTCGTCACCGTCGATCAAGACGCGTGTTTCGTCGATTTCTAGCGCCGGCCACTGCATCACGAAATCGATCGGCCCGGCCGGAGGTGCGGGCCAGAGCCACAGCCGGTCCCGGCCGGTGAACGAACCGCGGCCGCCGCTGGACTCGCTTCCCATGCGCCTCAAGGCGTGTCCTTCGGGCGGTGACATCGGGTCAGCGCCGCCGGCGTATGGTGCGTCATCCAGAACCCGCTCGCCATCACCGAGGACCAGGCCGTAGCGCAGACGGCCCAGGTCGACTCCTCGACCACCGAACGGCGAGTGCTCGGTAAACACGGCAATCGATTCGTTCCACTCGCGCGCGGGCATACCGTTCCTGCGCAGGCGTCGTTCGATACGGAACTCCACCCCATTGCGATAGACGTCTGCGCCGATCAACGCAACCGCAACGTGATGGGTCACAGCTAGCAGCCGAGAGGTGGCAGCGATCGAGGGGATCTCGTCCTCGGGCGTCTGCCACCATGGCGGCGGAGCGAAGTCCTCGTGCTCAGGCTCGGAGATCTCGAGGTCCGTGGGAAAGAACGACATTCCGCCAGAAGACCACACACGCCGTCAGCTCATCAAGTGGTCGTCGGCGGCGGATTCGCATGCCACTCATCGACAGGTCGCGCCCGAGGAGGACCAACCCGAGGCACCCCGACAACAGATGACCAACCCGGCGCGAGGAGCGAGCCACGTCCATACGTCAGACATCCTCATGACTGAATCGTCGACGCTCGCTGGAGGACGCCTCACCGTGCGGATGTGCGCAGCCGTGGTTTCTTGGCCGATGCGATTTACTTCTCTTAACCCTGAGTTCCCAGCCATCGTGCGTGCCTGAGTGGCAGGCCGCGCTTCCGGAACACAGTGCGTGCTGGGAGGTTACGCGGCTCCGCCCGCAAGGTGGGCCGTCTGGCCGGCGATGATGACGTGCATCGCTTGGGATTGCAGGTCGAGCGGGTCGCCGGACCAGATGACGACGTCGGCGTCGGCACCTGGTCGGAGGCTTCCCACCCGGTCTTGCAGGCCGTAGATCTCGGCGGGAGTGCTCGTGATCGCGCGCATGGCGTCCTCACGGCCCAGACCGGCACGGACCGCTACGGCCGCTTGCACGCGCAGGAGATGGATGGGCACTTGCGGGTGATCGGTGATCAGCGCCACCTGGACGCCGGCGGCGGTGAGCGCGGCGGGTGTGGACGCGCGGGAACCTTGCAGTTCCACCTTGGTGCGGGCGGAGAGAGTCGGCCCCACGATCACCGGCAGTCCTCTCTCGGCGATGCGATCGACGAGCTTGTATGCCTCTGTGCCGTGGTTGATCACGAGTCGCAGTCCATATTCCTCCGCAATGCGCAGGGCGGAGGCGATGTCGTCGTGCCGGTGGGCGTGCACGTCCCAGATGAGTTCGCCCTCGAGAAGCCGGACCAGCGTCTCCTGCCCGAGGTCCACGGCGAACGGCGCCCCCTCGGAGGCCGCGATATCCCGGCGGGCGCGGTAGTGCCGTGCGTCCTCTAACGTCTGGCGGATCAGCATCGCGATGCCCATCCGAGTCATCGGTGTCCGGCCGGAACCACCGTGCGCGCTCGTGGGATTCTCCCCGAATGCCGACTTCAGGCTGACCGCGTCGCTGAGGATGCGGTCGTCGACTGTAGGGCCACCAGCGGTCTTCAGCGCCACCGTCTGCCCGCCGAACACGTTGCTGCTGCCAGGTTTGACGATCACGGTCGTGATGCCGCCGTGCAGTGCATCGTCGAAGCCGGGGTCTTCGATGTTGATCGCGTCCAGCGCGCGCAGCCCCGGGAGAACCGGCGCCGAGGACTCATTGGTGTCGTCGCCCGCACCACCGCTGGATTCCTCATGGATCCCCGCGTGCGCGTGCGCTTCTATGAATCCCGGCAGCACCCACCGGCCTGCGGCGTCGATCACCTCCGCATCCGACGGGACGGAGATGTCGGCGCCGACCGCCTCGATGCGGCCGCCGCGCAGCAGCACGGTGCCCTCTTCTATGGGTGCAGAAGCAACCGGGATCACCCGGCCGGAGACGATCGCGAGCGGTGGAGGTTCCAGCGAAGCGGCAGGAGCGGGCATGAGTTCTGTCTACGAGGCACCCCGCCGCTCCGCCGAGGGGCTTGACGCAGACCCAGCCCCGGGGCATCCGGCTCAGCCCAGGCGCGGGTGTGCTCGGGGCGCTGCCCACGCCAGCCACGGCGGGAACCTCGCACAGACCGTCGCGGGTGTCAATGACCTCTCATCCTCGGCGGCGGCGGCCCACCCTTGCGGGATGAAACACGTCTCCTATGCGGACAAGACCGTCTTCCTGGACGACGAGACCGCTGATGTTCTCCTCGAGTACGCCGGCCTCCTCGCCGCGCAGCAGAGCGGTGACACGGTCACGGTGCGGGCGATCGGTCAGGACGGCAACGAGGTCGAGGCGACCTTCGTCCTCAACATGGCCACCAACATGGTCGCTGAATCCACCGACTCGGATGTCGCGCCGCCGTCGAATGAGGTGGCGGTCGAATACATGCAGGAGAAGATCTCACTCATCCGCACCCCGCCGCCGGCTCAACCCCTCGACGACGCAGCCATTCCGTCCGGGTGGCACGGGTTCGGCGACGAGGCGTAGCCAGCTGTTCAAAGGGGCCGACTTGATCCGCTTCCCCGCGGTGGATTCCGCGCGTTGTGGGAAGTGAACGTGAGCCGAGGCCCCCGTCCCGGCGGCGCCGGGCAGACGATCACGCAGCCTTGTCAAGGGCGGTGCGCGGTGAGGGCAGGTGGGTCAGTCTGCGAGGACAGATCGAGAGAAGGTGAAGACGTGGTCGATTTCACGCCGGAGGGGATCGGGTGGGCGGAGTATCTGGCCACATCGGACTTCTGGAACCGGACGCTGCAGAACTGGCAGTCCGAGTTCCTCGCTGTGGGCGCGATGATCGCGTTCTCGATCTTCCTGCGACAGCGCGGGTCCAGCGAGTCCAAGCCGGTCGGGGAACCCCACCACGTCACTGCCGAGGAATCCCAATAATCGGACCGACGGGAGCGTGAGCAGGGTGACCCTTCCGATCATTCGATCCTTGACTGAGCTGGAGGCCGTGGTGAGCGGGCGGGCGACCACCTACGTCCGCTACTCAAAGGGGCCCGAGCACGACGGCCAGGAACAGAGCATAGACACGGAAAGCGGTCTGCAGCTGCCGGGCCTATCGGTGAACCCGCTACATCCGGAGAGCTGGTGGACCAGGCCGCTCGGAGACTGGCTCGCCCGCCAAGTCTGCCAGTATCGGCAGCTACGGGAGAAGAACCCCGAGCGGTTCCCGTGGCTGCTCGACGGCACCGTTGTGGGGCGTGGGCCGGACAATGAGCCCCTGCTGGTCGACATACAGGCCGTAGGCCGGCTCTCGGAAGAACTCCTGGAAGAGGCCGTTGGACGCTACGAGCAGGCATTCCGGGCCGGCCAAGGCCCGGAGGACTAGCTGCCGCGCAACGATCCCTGCCGGCACTGCTAAGGGGGTCACGGAGGCCCCTCGCGTATCCGCGGGGGGCGTTCTCAGCGCAACGGCCGCCGGCTTCAGCCGCCGGAGGGGTTGATGTGATGCGCGTCGGGCTGTCGTGTCCGGGAGGTGGAGAATGGGGCGAGATGGGCGATGGGGATCGGTTTGGTGGCGGACGGGCGGGTGAGGAGCATGGTCGCGTCGGTGAGGACCTGCTCCAACGTGCGGTAGCGGCCGGGTCGATGACCGGGGATGATCCAGACGACGTCGAACCCGTCGGGTGGCGCGACTTCCACGTAGGCCACGACGTTCCCCGCGTGGTTGGCCGCCACCGCGCGGTCACAGAGCCGCCACGCTCCCTCGCTGACTGGTTCGAGGACCAGCTGATGGATGGAGCGGGCTTCCCGGTGCGCATCGATACCAGCCGGCGACCTCGCCGGCTCTGGCAGTTTCTGCGGCATGTCATCCATGTTCGGCAGGTTCCGGGGTTTCCGCTGTCCACCCCAGGGGCTTGACAGCGGCTGGCGCTTTGCACGTGTGCGGTATCGCGCGGTTGTAACTCTCGGCAGAGAGGTCCGCAAGGCCGGCCGCCTGCGCGGCTCGCTGACGTCGCGATCTCGCCGTAGGCTCGCATGTGGACCCGATGCGCGCTGAGCGCGCCGCCGGCGTTCAATGCCCGCTTGAGGATAGAGAGCGGCCGCAACGTCGTCGAAGAGGTCCGCATACACGTCGAGTGTCATCGCAGACGACGCGTGGCCCCCTGGCTTTGCAGTCCATGCCGCCCGCCCTCTTCAGGGGTGGACCCATCCCGCCACTGGCTCCTGGCAGGAACCCGAGGTGTCTCGCGTTTGCTGGCTGGCTGATGTGTTAGGTGGTTGCCGGGCCATCCTGGGCCGACTCTTCCGGCTCGGGAACAATGGACAGTCCGTGGGGGCCGCTGGCAGCGCGGATGAGTGCTTCCACCCATGACCGGTTGATGTACGGCTGCCGGCTGCCGCAGAAGTGGAACTGCAGCGGCACTGCAGGATGAACCCAGAACGAGCGCCACCCGCTGTCACCGCGCAGCTCGACATCGAACATGAATAGCTCCGCTCGGCGCAGCTTGTTCATCACCGCCAGGCGCAGGTGGGCCAGGATTCGATCGTCGATGTAAACGGAGTCGGCTCGACTGTCGTAGCTGAACCTGCCCATGGGAGGGGCTTCAGACCGGGCCATATGCGGCGGCGGCTACGCCTGGTGCGAGTGTGTGCCCGTGCGTGTGTCAGCTTCGGAGTACTTGACCGGGTGTCAGGCCGTACGTGGCTCGGAAGAGCGCGGCGAAGCGGCTGGGTGAGGTGAAGCCCCAGCGCTGGGAGATCTCCGTGACGGTGTCGCCGCGAGTGGGGTCGCCGTTGCGGAGGTCATCTAGAGCGCCCGCGAGTCGGACGGTGCGGAGATAAGCCGTCGGCGCCGCGTCGTCGGGGTGAGATGCGCGGAAGGCGGCTACGAGCTCGCGTGTGGCCACGCCGGCGGCGGCCGCGGCGTCGTCGATGGTGATGGGCAGTGACGCGTAGTCGTGGAAGTAGTCGACCGCGATCCGGTGGATGGTCTGCTGGCGTGCCGCCGACGCGTGCAGCGCCGGTCGGTCACCCAGGAGTCGGAACGTGTCCAGCAGGGTGACGGTGAGCAGCCGGAACAGGCTCGCGCGTACCAGGTCGTTGCTGAGCAGCCCGGCCTGCTGCTGGGCGCGGGCAAGGTCGAGAACGCTCAGCCACATCTCGCCGTCTTGTGGTGTGGCGGGACGGGGGCCGTCGAATGCGAGGACGACGTCGTCTCGTCCGTAGAGGCGGCGGGCGCTGGCCTGGAGTGCGTCCGCGTTGAAGACGACGGCACGGTTCTCGTTGTCTGCGAGGTGATTGACGTACGGAGTATGCGGACGGAAGAGCGCGGGTTCGAAGGCCATGTCGCCGCTGTCGCGCCCCTCTTCCCAGCGGCAGCTGCTGACCGCGGATGCCACGACGAATTGGGTGAGTTCGATGGCGATGGTGTAGGAGCCCTCGAAACGGCCGCGGTGGAGCTGAATGTGCTCGTCACCGGCAAGGTGCTGATGGAAAAGCCGAAGTCCGTTCTCAATCACCACCGGCCCATACGTGTCGTGCAGGTGCTGTTCGGTCTGGTCGGCGTCGGTGAGATGGACAGCTGTCTCGATGTAGGGCGCGCTCATAAGGGGTGCCCGTTCCCGGTCCGTTTGAGGGTGTCGGAGGGGTTCTCCCCGTACTGGCTGCGGTAGGTCGCAGCGAACCGGGCGGGGTGGGCGAACCCGCAGGAGCGGGCGATCGCGGCGACCGTGTCGCCGGCCGACGGGTTCCCCGTCAACAGTGCGGTTCGCGCCTGGGTCAGCCGGACGCGGCGCAGGTATTCCGTGGGTGTCATCTGGAGTTCACGGGCGAACGCGTATTGGATGCCGCGGACGCTCATCCGAGCCGCCTGGGCGATGTCGGTCATCGCGATCGGGGTGTGCGCGTTGTCGTCGATGAACGCGCGGGCGCGCCTCACCGCGGCAGGAAGCGTCGGGAGCGTCTCGGAGGGGGCATCGTCCCAGGTGTGGGTGAAGCACGCCAGGCTGGAGGTGACGACGAGGTCGAGGAGACTCGACGCGACCAGTGGATCGTCGACCGCTCCGGTGCGGATCGCGTGCGCGACGGTGACGACGACCGCGTCCCAATACTTCCCGTACTCGGGGGTGCGCGGGCCGATCCCGGTGAACTGGAAGCTGCCGGAGCCCCGTGTGACGCGTTCCCCCAGTCGGCTGAGGAAGGCGTCGGAATCCATGGCGAGCACCTGGGCGTGGGCGACGTCGTACCGGCTGTGCAACCCGGGATGGATGATGTACGGCTGGGCGGCGTCCACGTCTGCGCGCCCCAGCGTCATTTCGCCGTCGAACTGCACCGCTCGAGCGAACATGAACCCGCCGGTGTCGTTGACCCGGGTGGTCAGCGGCCGTCCGCCGATCGTGAAATCGAGGAAGCTGACCCCCTGCGGCAGGGACGACGCGGTCATCGAGAACTGCAGCGGCGTGCCCTGATCGGATCCGACCTGCACCCCGGGGAAGTAGGTCTCGAGGGCGGCGACCGCCGCGTCCGCCTGGTCGGCACTGCTGCGAATGGTCGGCATCGTGAGCTCCTCCGCCGGGTCACACGTCCAACTCGGCCAGATCGCCGGTGTCGGCGGTGTGGGCCGGTGGTTCCGGCTCGGCGACGACGTGGCGGCCCTCTGGCGAGTCGGCGGTGAACATCAAGGCATCGACCCATGCCGGGTTCAGCGCGGGCATGCGGGACCAGCCGGTCGTTGCCACACCGCACACGCTACGACTGATCCACATCACGCAACACCCCATCCTCTTCATGCACTACCCCTCACCCCGAAACGAGCACGGAGTTACCCTGCCGGTGAGAACGGAGGCGTGAATCATGGGCACCGTGGAAGTGGTGTACGGCGGCGAGTCGTACCGCATCTCCGGACACTCCCTCGAGGACGTCCAACAGCAGATCGAGGACATTCTGGCAGCCGGCGTATCCGGCTGGATCGAAGCTCTCAACGGCCACGGCACACGCGCCCCCTACCGGCTCCTGATCACCCCGGGCGTACCCGTCTCCCTCGCCGAGCTTCCCACGGAATAGGGCGATCAGTCACCGCCGCATCCAACGACGACGACGCCACGGACGCTGCCGTCAAGAACTGCATCGCATTGCTCGCGAGACGCGGGCGGCGCCTAGTGAGTTCGAGGACCGTCTCGACCGGACGGACTCGGCATCGAAGATCAGCGACATGTCGAGAGTCGAAGGCGTCACCCACGAAGTCTCCCCCCGATGTCGTGTGGGGTGCTCTGGTGGTGGTGGAGGCTGCCCGAGCCCCGCTGAGACACGTGTCGCGGCGTGGGTCCGCCGGAACGAGACTACGGCTCGTCCCCGAACCCGAGTGATCCGGTGGTCAGGTCGCGGTCCTCGATCGCGCGGGCCGGTGGAGGATTGCGGATCATCGCGATCTTCTCCCGCATGTACTCCACCACGACGGGGTTGGCGGGAGGCTCGACGTCGGAATTGGTGGACTCGGCGACGATGTTGGTCGCCATGTTCAGCACGAAGGTCGCCTCCACTTCATTGCCGTCCTGGCCGATGGCCCGAAGGGAGACGGTGTCGCCGCTGTGTTCCGCCGCAAGAAGGCCGGCGTACTCGAGCATCACATCCGCCGTCTCGTCATCGACGAAGGCGGTCTTGTCTGCGTAAGAGAGGTGCTTCATGCCGCCGGTGTACCGGCATCTCCTGTGTCCTGCGGAGATGATTGACAGCGCCCCGAAGATGTGCGGTCGAAATGACAGCAGTGAACGGCATGCGGCGGCCAGTTGATTGCCCCCGTGCGTGTCCGATCCGCCCGTGCGGGGTCGTGCCCGGTTGGCTGTCCCGTCCACCAGCGTCCAGCCGGGACGCTCGCGCGCGTCGGGACGCTGCGTTCATCACCAAGGCAGCCGAGAAGAAGGACTGCTTCTCGGCCTGACGTCAACCCCCATCCGTGTCGTGCCTTACGTCATCGATGGTGTGTTCCCGGTCACTTCTGAGGGGATGACACAGAAGGGTGAGGACGATGCGTGCGCAACGAGATGCCACCCGACGCGGCGTGACCGCCTCCGGTGGACCACGGCCGGAGCTGGTGTGGGTCGGGGACGGCGGGTGGATCGCCTGTGACCCCGTGGCAGGGATCCACGACCCACGGCGGGTGCTGGCGTACTTGGAGTGCCGCGACTCGGTCGTGCGGTTGCAGTGGGTTCGCGACAGCGCGGACGTCGTCGAGTTCAGCACGCTGAGAGAGGCATTGGATGCTGTGGATGGCGCCTTCATCGTGGGCGGCGTCCCGACAGTCGCCGAACCGCGCCCGAGGCAGGTGACGCGGCCGAGACCCGCGCTGAAGGAGGAAGCTCTTGCATAGCCGTGAAATCCGGTCGGCCCCTGCCGGCTCGGCGCCGACACGAGAAGCGGGAAGGTGGTTCGGTGAGCGACCCAGCATCACCCTGGTCGCGCCCGGGGTCACGCGGCTGCAACGCGCGGGTGTGAACTGCTACCTGATCCAAGCCGATGATGGGTTGACCCTCGTGGACGGAGGACTTCCCGACATGTGGCGCCTGCTGGCGTGCGCACTGCGCTCGCTGGATGCCGAGCCCGAGGACATCCGGGCGGTGCTGTTGACCCACGGCCATTTCGACCATGTGGGCATGTGCGAGCGACTGCTGCGGGACTACCACCGCCGGTCCCACGTGCACGAGGCCGATCGTGAGCTGGCGCAGCATCCGTATCGCTATCGTCGCCAGCGCTCCCCGCTGGGCTACCCGCTTCGCTACCCCAAGGCGCTGATGACCCTGGGCGCCATGGCCGCAGCTGGTGCGCTGTGGGTGGAAGGAGTCAAAGCGAAGCCCGATGTGCGGCCGGGCGAGCCGATGGAGGTGCCCGGTTCACCGGTGCCGATCTGGACGCCGGGACATACGGACGGGCACTGCGCGTTCCACCTGCCCGAGAGGGGCGTCCTTTTCACCGGTGACGCGCTGGTCACCCTGGACCCCTACACCGGGCTCACAGACCCCCGCCTGGTCGCCCGCGCCGCCACCCGCGATGTGGAGGCGAACATCGTGAGCCTCCGCAAGCTCGCCGCCACGAACGCCGGGATCGTGCTGCCCGGCCACGGCCTGCCATTCAAGGAGGGCGTGCGCGCCGCTGTGCAGGCTGCTCTTCGGGCGGGGGCGCGATAACGGCGTGGATTCCGAGGCCGCGCGTATTCCTGCGGGGCAAGGCGCTGCGTGGAGTCAGCGGAACGATTCTGATGAGGGCGACCCTTGTCAAGGCCCTGAGGCCCGCACCTCGCGGCTCATACCGTTGCGGTTCCCTACCAAGAAGGAGGCCATCATGGCCGACCGCACGCGCGACACGCACGACACGCGCTACGCCGAGACGGCGATCCAGAAGACGGCCCTCGCCGTCGGCATCGTCTTCCTGATCGTCGGGATCGCCGGGTTCATCCCGGGCCTGACCCATCCCATCGACCAGCTGGACGGCGCCGGAGCAGACTCCGACGCGATGCTGATGGGCGTCTTCCAGGTGTCGGTGCTGCACAACATCGTCCACATCCTGTTCGGCGTCGCCGGCCTCGCGGTCGCCGCGCGGGCGCGGGCATCTCGCAGCTACCTGATCTGGGGCGGCGCCATCTACCTCGTCCTGTTCCTCTACGGACTGTTCGCGGTCAATGCTCCGGACGCGAACTTCGTGCCCGTCAACAGTGCAGACAACTGGCTGCACCTGGCGCTCGGTGTGGGGATGCTCGCACTCGGCCTCCTCGTCGACCGCAATCGCAACCGCACCAGCGCGACTCGCAACGCCGCCTGACCCGTCGCCCGCGGCGCGCACTTCACGCGCGGCGCGGGCGACCTCCCGCGGGGTTCGATACACGGCGCCGGGCGACGAAGTCCGCTACCAGATTCTTGCGCATCGGTACTACGTCGCTTCCTGATGGTCAAGCCCGTACGTCTGCTTCCACGTCGCCTTTTACGGTCAGCAGCGCCGGACCGCGAACTGCGAGGAGCACACCATGGTCAGCCAGTCTCCACCGACTCAGCGGTCAACGCGGCCCACGACCCCGCCACCGCGACAGGCGGCCCTGCTCAGCAGGAGTCGGGTCGGTCAGAGGGGGAACATCGTCGTCCGTTGGGTGACGTCCACCGACCATAAGACCATCGGCTACCTGTACCTGATCGCCTCGGTGCTGTTCTTCCTGCTCGGCGGCCTGCTCGCGCTCATCATTCGTACCGAGCTCTTCGAGCCCGGCATGCAGATCGTGCCGACCAGGGAGCAGTACAACCAGCTCTTCACGATGCACGGCACGATCATGCTGCTCATGTTCGCGACGCCCCTGTTCGCCGGTTTCGCCAACGTCATCATGCCGCTGCAGATCGGTGCACCTGACGTCGCATTCCCGCGTCTGAACGCGTTGGCGTTCTGGCTGTTCCTCTTCGGCTCCATCATCGCCGTATCCGGCTTCCTGACCCCCCAGGGTTCCGCTTCCTTCGGCTGGACGGCCTATCGCCCGCTCGCCGACGACACCTTCACCCCCGGCGTCGGCGGAACGCTGTGGTTCGTGGGTCTGGGGATGAGCGGCTTCGGGACGATCCTCGGGGCGGTGAACTTCATCACGACGATCATCACGATGCGGGCCCCCGGCATGACCATGTGGCGGATGCCGATCTTCACGTGGAACACGCTGGTCACCAGCATCCTCGTCCTGATGGCGTTCCCCATTCTGGCGGCCGCCCTCTTCGCGGGGGCCTCAGACCGCATCCTCGATTCCCATATCTTCGATCCCCAGAACGGCGGGGTGCTGCTCTGGCAGCACCTGTTCTGGTTCTTCGGTCACCCCGAGGTCTACGTGATCGCGCTGCCGTTCTTCGGGATCGTGTCGGAGATCTTCCCGGTGTCAGCCGCAAGCCGATCTTCGGTTACAAGACCCTCGTGTACGCCACCATCGCGATCGCCGCCTATTCCGTCGCGGTCTGGGCCCATCACATGTACCCGACCGGGGCCGTGCTGCTGCCGTTCTTCGCCCTGCTCACCATGCTGATCGCCGTGCCAACAGGCGTGAAGATTTTCAACTGGATCGGCACCATGTGGCGCGGCTCGGTCACCTTCGAGACACCGATGATGTTCGCGCTGGGCTTCCTCGTCTCGTTCGTGTTCGGCGGCCTGACCGGCGTCATCCTCGCGTCGCCGCCGCTGGACTTCCATCTCCACGACTCGTACTTCGTGGTCGCGCACTTCCACTACGTCGTCTTCGGCACCGTCGTATTCGCGATGTTCGCCGGCTTCTACTTCTGGTGGCCGAAGTTCACGGGCCGCATGCTCAACGAGCGGCTCGGCTACATCCACTTCTGGATGCTGTTCATCGGGTTCCACCTCACCTTCCTCATCCAGCACTGGCTAGGCGTGGAAGGGATGCCGCGCCGCTACGCCGACCACGCCGACCAGGACCAGTTCACCTGGGAGAACCAAGTATCCACCGCGGGCGCGATCCTGCTCGGCGCGTCGATGATCCCGTTCCTGTTCAACGTCTGGATCACCGCCCGCAAGGCGCCCAAGGTCACGGTCAACGACCCCTGGGGATACGGCGCTTCGCTCGAGTGGGCGACGTCGTGCCCGCCCCCGCGGCACAACTTCACGTCCATCCCTCGCATCCGCAGCGAGCGGCCGGCCTTCGACCTCAACCATCCCGAAGCCGGCCTACCGGTCGGCGTCGGACCCGCAAAGGACGCGCCGGACGCGCCCGTACAGGATCTCGGGACCGGCGAACAGAAGTAGGAGATCGACGCGCGGGGACGATCCTGGCAGCAGCCGCAATCCGGCATGACCTGTGTTGCTGACCCGGTCTGAACAGGAGAGCGAGGTTTAACTTCACCGACAAGACATTCAGCACAGGGTGGGCGCTGGAGAAGCCTGACGCGGTCTACGCGCGCAAACTCCAGGAGGAATGCAGGGCCGGCTGCAGGTCGCCCGGCTGTATCACATGACCGATGACCACGAGGTGTGCGGGGTCTTCTCGCGTTCCTGCTGGCCCGCGACACCATGCATCAGATTCAGTGGCTCGCCGCCGCGTCGGAACTCATGGAGCAGGGCGTCGAGACGCTCCCGGTGGCGAACAACTTCCCGCTGACGGAGGAGGACCGCGACGTGTCGCACAAGAGTCGCAGGTTCGATTCCTGTCGGGGCACCACGGCAAGAGGCCGGTCCGCGCGCACCGGCCTCTCGCGTTTCCAGGTGCTGTCCACGACCCACGACGGGTTCCGCCCGACCTTGTCAAGGGCGTTCCGCGGTGTCGCTACCCGCCCGATGCTGAGGCACGTCGGCAGACTCGCACGCCGACGGAAGGAGACGACCATGGTGCACTTCACTCCCGGGGAGGCCGGCCTCCGGCGCGGCGAGGGCGTCATGTTCAAGTCGTGGATCGCGGTGCTCGCGGGCGGGCTGGCGTACATGATCTCGATCCCGCTGGTCGGGCGATGACCATGCGGCCGCTTCGCGACAACGCCCTCAGCATCGCCTTCGGCGCGCTCTTCGTGCTGGCGCTCGCTGGTCAGTCCATCGCCGGCTACTTCGAGAACAACGAGCAGCTCCAGCAGCACGGCATGGCCCCGCTGAGCTTCGCCGCGTTCGTGACCTCGTCGGATTTCGTCGTCGACGTGGCCGAGAACTGGCAATCGGAGTTCCTGCAGTTCTTCCTGTTCATCGCCGCGACCATCTGGCTCGTCCAGCGCGGCTCCCCCGAGTCGAAGAAGCCCGGTGATGAGGGACCGGGCACGGACGAGGAGCAGCTCGTCGGCGAGCACGCACAACCGGACTCCCCCGCGTGGGCCAAGGCTCGAGGCATCCGTCAGACGATCTACTCGAACTCCCTGCTGCTGGTGATGGGGATCGTCTTCGCGCTGTCGTGGCTGGCGCAGTCGCTGGCGGGCGTGGTCGTGATGAACTCCGAGAGCGCGGAGCACGGGCTGCCGTCGATGACATGGCTGGAGTATCTGGTCACACCGGACTTCTGGAACCGGACGCTGCAGAACTGGCAGTCGGAGTTCCTCGCGGTCGGGGCGATGATCGCACTGTCGATCTTCCTGCGCCAGCGCGGCTCGAGCGAGTCGAAGCCCGTCGGCGCGCCGCACCACGAGACGGCGATCTCGGGCGAGTGACGTGCGCCGGGGGCCACCTTGCACCGTATCCGTCCGAATTGCTGTCAAGCCCTATGCGGCTGGGATGCTCGGGAGGATCATCGAGGAAGGAGCTGATCGGCATCCCCTTCTCTTGCGCCCCCGCGCTTCGTTTCGCCGGCAGTATCTCCCTCGGAGGCCCATCATGGGCAAGTTGATCTACGAAGGGACCGTCAAGGTCGACTTCGACGACCGCACACTCGCGCATCTTCAACTCGTGATCGGCACGAAGCTGCGTCGGGGCGAGCCGTTCCACTTCACCTGGCGGGACGACGCCAGCATCGGTGACGGGCGGACAACCGTCTGGATCCACCCGCGGTGCTCGCTGATCTACAAGTTCTACGGCAGCCGCAAACCTCAGCTGAACCCCGCGTGGATCGACGCTCTGGCTTACACGGCGAACTCGCCGACCGGCCTCTACCTCGTGCCCGAGCCGTCGATGCCGCCGCTGCGTGAGGAGCACGAGCACGACGTGGTGGGGTGACGCCGGGCCGCCGTCCACGGGAGCAGTGATGAAGCGGATCGACATCTACTGCAGCGCAGACCCTTACAGCGTCGGCGGGCGCCATCGGGGAGCGACGACGTCGGAACGCGGACTCATCACCATCGGTTAACATGCTCAGTCAATCTCAGCGTGAGCTGAGCGAACTGCCGCGCGCTCCGACAACACCGGGCCTTCGAAGTAGGCTGCGGCCGCTCCTCCTGTGCGCGGCGCCCAGCTGCTGTCGCCCGATGCAAACGCTGCGTGGCAGGCCCGCTCGCGCAAGCCGGTGTGCCAGTCGCGTGGCAGCATGGCGCAGAAGGGCGAAACCGGCTGGGCCGACGCTGAGGGGTATGGTGCGTCCTACCTGTTTACCGCTCAAGACGGTCGTTGGGCGATGTTCAAGGATGAGTTGAAGTACGTCAAGGCCCCCGACGAGGCAAGCTGACGCACGGATAACGACCGCCTATCGCTCGTTCGGCTTCATCATTCTGATGCCGATGAGGACCAGGGCGGCGCCGATCGCGGCGGCACCTACGAGCGCGACAGTCGACCCGCCGCCGAGTGGGAGTAGCGTCCCGAAGACCGCCATGGCGAGGCCAATAAGGAAGAGAGCTGCGATGTAGATCGTCACGGCGGAGGAGTTCACCTGCGAACGCTGGCGAGCCTCAGCCCGCTGGAGGCGCTGTGGACAGCCCGCCGGAGGGCCGCCTATCGGACGCGGATACTCGCCCAGCTAACCGTCTTGACTGACGGCGACCGTGCGGCGCCCAATAGCAAGCCAGGCAAGCGCGCCGAGGACCGGAACCAAGAGCACGAGCGCTGCCCACAGCAGGCCCTGCGCCGGGGTGAGACGCTTCGCGGCTCGAGCGAGACTGACGAGCGCGACGATCGTGAACGCGATCACCAGAGCGCAGATGACAGACCACGCGATGTCATAGCCGGCGGGGATCAGTGGGTTGTGCTCATCGCTCACCTTTTCAGCCTATGGTCGGCGATGCTTCTCCGGATAAAAACCGGCGATGGAGCCGCAGGCGAAGCAGACTGGCTACCGTGGGCTGCATGACGCGGGTGTGGCTGACCCAGTGGGAGTGGGCGTGCTGCGGTGACGCATTCGAGGTGGGCGACGACGTCGACTTCGGCATCGCGACCCGCACCCCTGACGCGTCGCTCGCTGAACTGCTCGGTCCGGCCCTGCTCGCGACAGTGGATGCGGTCGAATCGCATCACGAAGAGGAATTCCCCGATCGAGTACGCGGCCGCGTAACCGCCGTGCACCCCGCCACCTTTGAAGTCTGGGAACGTCGCTCCTTGCGTCGCCCGGGTCACGGCGCGCCTGCGAACGCGGTCATGCCGGCTGACGGCGAGGAGTGGCCGCTGGTCGGTCGTGACCTCGGCGGCGGCGTGTTCGCCGACTCGCGCCCGGCGCGGTACGTGATTGACATTGTGCCTCTGCCTGGCACCGTCACGCTCGAGCCGACCCGCGGCGTGCGGCTGCCCTCGGCCGGACGTAGCCTGCCGACGGTCGACAACCGCATCGGCGAACCACCCGCTGAGCGGAAGGCGCGAGTGCAGGCGGGCTGGCTGGTCGACGTCGAAGATCGCTAGTCGAGCGCGTGCAGCTGGCTACCCGACGAGGCACGCTGACGCACGGACACACCGACCCCTCGGGCCGTTTCTTGACTGCCGTCGTCGGCGTAGTGTCTGCCCCGTGGTCGAACGATTCGCGGATGTGGTCATGGTGCCCGAATTGGTCGGATTACCCTTCCACGTTGGTCGCGACATCGCCGCCGAGGCAGGCGTGACCCTCGCGAATCCAGACCCCGATGGCCCTCCAATCGGCGCACTCGCGTGGCCGGGGCTGTACTACATCACCTCACAGCGACCCGCGGCCGGGGCGGAGGCGTACCGATGGGACTCCGTCGCAGTGGAAATCGTCGCGCATGGTGAGGCAGATTCCAACGCCGCACGAATCTGGCCTGAAGTGCCTCCCGTGGATGTCGCTCGCGCCGTCCCTGAGCGGGATTCCTTTGGGCCTCAGCACCACGACGACGCACACGGCTAGCGGGCGACGAAGGCGCGGCAAGCCGCTAGCAGGATTGGCTCTCGTGCGGTGAGCGACCCTTCGCAAGCCGGGCGACATGGGGTCGTGCGGAGGATAGCGTCGGGAAGGTGACGGCTCATTCCATGGAGGACGACGCACGCTCGACAGCGACGGACGTCCGGAGTGTGCGCGGACCGCAACCCGCGGTGGCGGTCTTGCTCGGCGGGGTCTTGGCTTTCGTTTTCGGGCCCTGGGCGCTCGGCCTCGTACGCGAGACGCTGCACTTCAACTGTTCGTGGGGTATCGGTGGGGAGTGGGGGCCGGAGGGCAGCTGGTTGTGCGCCGACGGCATCGGCTACCTGGGAGTGGCCGTGGGGCTCGGCGGGATGTCGGCTCTGCTGCTGGTGGTTGGGCTGCTGGTGTCGGTTGGGAGGCCGTCGCGCGGTCGCGCGGTCGCGTTTGTAGTGTTGGCCGCGGTCTCGATCGGGTGGATCGGATGTTGGACGTACTACGCGGCGACCTTCTACTCCACGCCCCGTCCCGCCGGCGAGACCGGATGGGGCTTGTGGGTCGCGGCCGTGCTGCCCAGCATCATCCTGTGCACGATCGGCCTCATTGTCGGGGCCGTCGGCGCTCTAACGTTGCGCCGATGGTCAGCGGTCGCACTGTGGTGCGGAATCGGCCTGGCGATCGTCGGGACGGCGCTCCAGCCAGGCATCGGCGTGGCGACCTTCGTCTCCTCCGGCATGCTGGCAGCGGCTGCAGGCGGGCGGGAATCCGTACGCTGAGCGACCGCTCATTGGACATCGCGTGGTGCCTCGTCGTCGTAGCCTGAGCACGTGAAGTCGTCGACGATGAGGCTGTACTGGAAGGTCATTGGGTATGGCTCCATTACCGGAGTCGTGATCGCGGTGGCGATCATGGCTGTCTACTACGACACCTTCGCTATCTGGAGCACCGGCGACCGCCTCGCGGTATTGCGCTGGGGAAGCATCTTGGGCCTTATCTCGGCCATCTTCGTCGCGATTGGGACCGTTGCCACAGCGCGCAAGTTAGACACGACCGGAGGGCGAATCTCCTTCGCGCTGCTCAGCTTCCTCGCTCCCATCATCGGCTGGGCACTTGTTGGAATCGGGACTGGACTGACGGCGACATGGCACTTCTTCTGGGGCTACCCGCTGATCGGATTTGTGGCGGGCGTTGTGTCCGGTCTGATCTCCGTCCTAGCCACATTCTTCATGCCGCACACATCTGCTGGCGCAGGTGCTGTAAACGCGCCTGACGATACGTCCGACCTGTTCAAGATCTGATGTCTGCACATTGGCTCTCGACCGGTCCTAGGCAGACCCGCGCGTTGAGCCACCCGCTCACGTGCGGGAAGCGCGGTCCTCTACGCGGCGAGTTGGACTGCGCCGAGGACGGCGCCGGCAACCATGATCATCCCGAGCACGACGAATGCGACGCCAGCGGTGCCGACCCAGAACGGTGAAGAAGGCCGCGAGACCCCCTTGCTCGACCGACGATTCACCGCCTCGAGGTTCCGAACCGTGGCTCGGAAGAGGCCTCGGCGATAGATCACGATAGGAATGCCGACCGCGACCGCAAGCACACCCAAGATCAGATTCGGCAGAATCGTCCCCGGATCGATTGTCGGCACAGTCCATTCTCGCCAAAGGCTCGGCCGCCCGCTCCCTCGCCGATCGTCCTCGGCACGTGCGGGGCGCCGGTTCTAGTTCCGCTGCTCGCCTCCGGCTTCGCGCTTAGCGCCCGGCCTCGGGCTGGCCCTTGTTCAGGCCACAAGTCTGGCCACAGCACTGATCGCGACGACCGCGCCACCCGCCGACAGAACGACGCCTCCTACGCGGCACAACCAGAAATAGTATCGCCGCGGCACTGCTAGTAACCGCGAGTGTCGGGTAAGGCTCTCGTTTCGCATCCACATGATGTCCGCGATCGAAGACGCCTTCAAGGCCAACAAGCTCCCGAACGACACTGTCGCGACGCCGACCACGATCAATAGCGAGGGCACACTCGGCACAGCTCGACGATATCGGGTTGACCGCACCGAAGCGGACCGGCTTGTGGCCGCTTCGACGACGCGTGTGTGACGATGATTCGGTGACCGACGAATTTGCCGATGCGGGAGGCGAAGAGGTCATCTGGGCGGGGGCGCCCGACCCGCGAAAACTGCTCACCGTCGCGGATGCATGGCTCCTGCCGCTCGGTGTGCTCATCCCGGTAGGCGGGATCGCGATCTCTCTGCAAGCTCCGACAGCTCCGCGTATCGGCAGCGTCATCATTTGGACATCCGTCGGGCTATTCCTCCTGGCCGGTCGGTTCATCGTCAAGTCGCAGCGCAAACGTCGAACCCGCTACGTCCTCACCGACCGACGAGCGCTCATCCTCCGATCGGGCAAAACCTTCGCCTTCGAAATCACCCCGGCTGTCCCGCACATCGAAGTCCAACGGACCGAACGTCACATCACGCTGAAGTTCACCAACGACGACCCCGGCTCGTACGGCGTCGCCGGCAGCGAGCTCGCCGCCGACACCGGGCTGGACTTCCTGGTCCACCCGGGACGGAGTGCGCGCTTCGCCTTCTTTGACGTGCCACGAACTGCCCAACTGGATGACGTGCTGGACGCCTTCGTCCGCACAGGGCGCGTCGTCGAAGGGATTGCTTAGGCTCACGACTCAGCGCTGCCTCACCCAACGCCCGCGGATGGACCGGCAATCGCGCCCTCCGAACTCGCCAATCGCTAGACGGTCGGCATCCCGATGATGGATGCTTGCGACGTGACCGATCGCGATCGTTCCCTAGCTTGGCGGGTAGCCGCGGTGATCGGCGGCACGCTCGTGAAGGCTCTCGGCTTCTTCCTCTCGGTAGCTAAACCGCCCGAGCAGATGAACGCACAGACGATGCTTCCGCCTGAGCCCTTTGCGCCTCGTAGGGAGGAATATCGGCCCTAAGCCGGACGGGTGAACGCGTTGCGCGTTGGGCTACCGGCTTAAGCGCAGCGATCGAGCGACCACAACCCGCTGGCGACAGACTTGGCCCTGGCGCCCGAGGATGTTGGTCACCAATGAAGCGCCCGGAATGTGTGCAGCAGCTGGATTGCTTCAACAGGTGTGAACAACGACGTCGCCACGGCCCTGCACCGAAGTCAGCTCATCGACTTGACGACGACGGGTCGCCGTAGCGGGCTACCTCGCCGCATCGAGATCTTCCTGCACGATGAGGACGGCGTGCTGTTTATCACCGGGATGCCGCGTCGAGACCGCACCAGGGACTGGATCCACAACATCACCGCAGACCCCAACGTCATCGTGCATTTGAAGAAGGGCATCCAGGCCGACGTTCCTGCCACGGCGCGGGTCATCACCGACCCCGAGGAAGCTCGGCCGTTCATCGAGGCCGCCGCACGCCGGTGGCGTCGTGACGATGTCGACGACATGATCGCGCACAGTCCGCTCATCGTGCTCACTCCCGCTACCGCGCCCGCCGCCTGACCCCAATCGAACGCCGTCTGGCCGGCACGCCTCGCACCTCATGCGCGAACCGACGGGCGTTCGCGCATCCGGGCGCCAGCCCACCTCGTCAGCGCAACTCTGTCGCCGCCGGGGCTCCCGTCTAGCATCGAAGCGATGCCGGACACCGAACCCCCGCCGACGCCGCCCACCCCGAGCCCCGCGATCTCTTCGGACGCCGCGCCGCTCACCGGCGGCCAGCATCACCCCTCGGGACGCGGCAAGGGCGCCCCAAGTCAGGCCGTGTTCACGGCAGCCGTGGGCGCGACCGCGTTCCTCGCGGGGTCCTTCCTGTACTTCGCACTCCTCGCCGGTCCCGGCACCATGAGCCTGGAGGGCATCACCGCGCTAATCACGAGCCCGCAGCTGCTGGTCTGGACGCTCGCCGTGGTGACCGTCGGCCTCATCGGCCGGCGCCTCGGCCCACGCGCGGTCGCGGTCTGGGCGCTTGCTCTCGCTCCGGCGTCCACCTTCGCGGGCATCCTGATCGCGTATCCGCGGACGCTGGACCAACCGCAGGCCCTGGTGTCGCCGATCTTCCTCATCCCCTTCGTGTGGCAGGCCTCTGGCCTGTTCGGCGCCGCGGTGGCGGGAGTCCTCGCCGGAGTCGCGCTGCGACTGCGTTCCGCCGACCGGTTCTCCGCCCGCGCCGTCGCGAGTGGCGTAGCGGTCGTGCTGCTCGTGGTGGGCGGCGTCGCCGCCCTTGCTCTGCCTGCGCACTGGGCGAGCGTGTACTTCCGCATCTGGAGCGATCCGGTCCTGGCCACTCCGGAGCAGGGCGACCGCTACGTCGCGATCGCAACCACGGCCGTAGGCTGCCTGCTGATCGCTGTAGTGGCCGCGATCTTCGCACGTCGACGGGCAGTGATCTGGCTCACCACTATCGCCTTCACGCTCGCGCTACTAGCCGCCCTCGTCTTCCAAGTCCCGGAGGGCCGGTTCGCACCGCAGCCCGCTCCCGCCGACGGCGGCAGGCCCCACCATCCCGTGTGCTACGGAACATCCGGAGACTGTCCCGGCGGCTGAGCAGCCGGGACCGCGTCGCCCGGCCGACGTTGAACGCCGAGATCAGTCGCACCCTCGAGTCTCCGCACGGTCAAGGACCGACAACCGTGCACGCGCACAACACAGAGAGCCCTGCGCCGCATTGCGTGAGCTCGAGTTGGGTTATGCCGGATGCGTGGAGGAAGCGCTGCTGCAGCTATGGTCGTGCCGTGCGCGCTCGCCTCACCCCGTGTCTCCTGCTCACCTCCGCCGTGCTGCTCAGCGGGTGCGCGTCCCCCGCTGCGCCGACCACGGCGCCGTCGGGCACACCCGATACCGCCACGCCCGCAGCCACGACCCCCGCACCGACCCCGACTCCCCAGGACGAGCTCATCGTCGGCATCGACGGCGTCACCTACGAGCACGACGGTGTCGCCGACGAGTTCCTGTTCGAGGGCGCAGGTGAGGCGGAAGATCTCCTCGTCGCCATCGAGGAGCTCACGGGGCGGCCGCGCACGGGCGAGGACATCGAAGGACCTTACGGCGGCTACTGGGGAACCAGCTACACCTGGGACGGCGTCAAAGTCATCGTGGCCGGCGAGCACGCGGATAGGGTGAACGTCGCCGTCACCGCGCCGGCCATTGGCGGGGTCCCCATCGTCACCGAGGACGGCGAGCTGTCGGTCGGATCCTCCCGCGAGGATGCCGTCGCCGCCGGCGCGCGAGACGGATGGGACGCGGATAGTGACGGCATTGCGGATTGGTTGGAGGTCGGCGAGCTCGAGGTGCCCGGTACGAACTCCCTCGTGAACCCCGGCGGGGTCGGCATCATGTTCGTACTGCTTGGGCTCACTGGCGACACCATCACCGAGATTCAGTCTCCCGGCAATGACTTCAGCGACATGTGATGCGGCCGGCAGAGACTGGCTTGCGCACTGTCAGCGACCCACTTGCGGTCGTGGGCTCACCGAGGTCGAGCTGTGAGTTAGTTGGCCGTCGGCGGGATGAGCTGCCACAGAATGACGCTCGCAACATGCTGCGTCGACTCGCGGGCGTCCACCCGCAGGTGCACGTCGCCCCACGGCTCAAAGGACTCGCGACGACCGCTCACGTCATCCCAGCTCGGCTCGAGAACGTTCTGAAGGTTTCGGCGTCGACCTTCCAGCCGACGACGATGCTCCACCTGGTCATCCAGGGCGAGGAGAACGAACTTCAGCGGGACCCTCGCTGTCGCGGACGCGCGACGCCAAGTATCGCGCGCGGGCTCGCTGTCGTTCACCGCATCGACCACGACGATGCGCCCCAGGGCCAGATTCTGCTCGGTCGCGGCGCGCACCGCTTCGTACGCGGCGACACCAGTAGTCCACGAACGCGGGAGTCCGGCACCAAGGAGCGCATCCTCGACGGTGTCGATCGAAAGGTGGACGGCTTTAGCCCTGCGAGCAACCTCCGCGGCGACGGCAGTCTTGCCCGTCCCAGGCAGTCCAGAGATCACAACAAGCATGAGCCCATTGTCCGACTTGGGACACACGAGTGAACGGCTCGAGAACGGGTTCACGAACACGACGTGGACGACCGGCGGTCAAGGACCCGCTATCGCTCGCTGTGTCGTGGAGACCTCAGGCTCTTTGGGCGGTTGTCAGTCTGACGTCGTCGCGGGAGGGCGGTTTTGACCGATGAACGGCTGCATCGCTTCGACGTACTCTTCGCGACGACCCGACTCGATGACGGTGGCGCCGTAGCCGATGGCGATGCTGGCCAGGGGCCACCAGAACTCCTTGGCGTTCCGGGCTGCTTCGCCGCCGGGGTCGCGGGAGCCGTCCTGAATCGTGAGATACACCCACTGCACGCCGTCCGTGGCGGTGGCCGACCAAAGCCAGCAATCCTCGTCACCGTTGCAGTCGCTGGTGTGCTCGTCGAGGACGAAACCGTCCAGCCCAACTTCGATTGCCGCGTCGCTCGCGGCACCCAGCGCGGCGTGCCATGTCCGGGGATCGGGTGCTGACTCCGACTGCAGTTCGCAGCAGTTGACGGTCGTCAGCATGGATTGCCCGCCGTAGCCATTGCCGCTCTGCGCATGCCAGCGCGTGTCGTCGAACCATTCGGCCTCCGGCTGAAGTGGTGTCAGCGTCAGCCCGGACTCGCTCTCGATGGCCCGGCTGATCCCTGCGATGATTTCGCGTGCGCGATCGGGGAGCTCAGCTTGGTCGGGGTACTCAAGCAGTGGTTCGCCATCAACGCCAGCATGAGCGGGGAAGTCCGACCAGTCTGTTGTGACGACCTCGCCTGACGGGCTTGTCGCCGACGTCACTGGGGCGGGCTTCTCGCCGAGCACCGCGCAGCCAGCGAGGAAGGCGCTGGCGAGGACTAACACGCAAGCGAGGGCGACAGATCGCATTCTCGGAGTCTCGCATGTCCGACCAGGAATGCGCGGGTGGCGTCGTAGCCGCCCGGTTGAAGCTCTTCATCCGACTAGGAAGCCGGTGCGCGGTCGATCTCCGAAAGGAACGCGCGGATCTCCGGAGCGGACCGGCTCGTCCGTGAGCGCTACTGCGCCCGATCCTCCTACCCAGAACCCGCAGCCCGGATTCGGGCCGCTCACCCAGACGTGGTGAATGGAGGTACCGCCTCCGACGACGTCAAACTCTTCGCAGTCGACGACGAATCGGGACTGCTTCGGTCACAAACCAATGGTCTCAGGGAGAAGACCCGACCGATAAGGGACCCAACTTGGGTGCGCCTCTGCTCTTGCGGTGTCACTGTCGGCGGCATGAACGCAACAGCGCAACGGATCGGGTCGGGTCGGAAGTCCCCTAGGCCGCCACGTACTCCTGCCGGATCGCGCCCCGCGTGGCGATCTCGATGAACCCAAAGTCGTGGTCGGAGTTCAGAATGACAGCGTCGTTGACGACCGCGTACGCCGCAATGAGGCAATCGAACGCCGCTGCCGCGCGCATGAGCCCGGTGTCCCATAGTGCCTGCTGGACGTCCAGGGCTTGCTGCTCGTCGGGATGCTCCCACGCGGGTAAGAACTGCTCCATGTCCGCGCGGAGTTCTTGGTACTCCTGCGGGCTCCGGGCCGAATGGCAGTACTCGAGAACTTGCGGCGGGCAGGTGATGATCAGGTGCGTGGGTGAGAGCTCCCGGAGCCTTGTCGCAATCGCTTCGCTCGTTGACGCCTTCTGCCAGATGCTGTTGTCAACGAGGTAGGTCGTCACTGGCCGGCAGTCGCCGTCGCTGGCGGGATCGTCGGCGCGTCGATCTGGTCGGGCTCGAACGTACGGGCGATGATCCGCTCCACGGCCGCCGGCTGGCGACGGACGGCGATGAGAGTGCGCAGGGCGAGATCCACCGTTTCGCGATTGGAGGTCGTGCCGGCGAGCTCTTTCGCTCGGCGCAACTTGTTCGGGTCGATATCGATTGAGGTGACGGTCATGACTCCCCCTCCTCCGGTTTGTATAGAGCAGTATATAGACCGTTGGCCCGACACTGTATCGATCTCAACCACACGAGGGGTCCATCGAGCCAGATGCGCGAAAAGCTTCCTCCTACTCTCTGCACTGAGCTGCCCCGTCTCCCCCGCGGTGCGCGCGACCGCGCGGTCTTCGACGGGGAGCTCGGCCATCGCCTCGAGAACGCGCTCCTTCTGTCCGCACGCGGCGAGGATTCGCGCGACGTGCGTGATTGCCTGTCACGCCGCCGACACGGTCATTCTTCGTTCGTGGTGGGGGCGTGTCGCACGCTGACAATGAATTCGTCCAGATTCGGCAGGTGGGCTCGGACACTGCGCTCTACGTCGCCTGCGGCGACCTGTGCGGGCCGGGCCGTGGTGACGATCGCGTCGCCTTCGAGGCGGTGCCCCACCCACCGCAGCCGCACACGGTCGACGCGCCGGATGCCGTCGACATGCTCGATGGCGTGCTCGACCCGCTCGACGAGCTGCGGCTCGACGCCATCCAGAAGGCGGCGGCCGATGCTGCGGACGGTGCCGATCAGCAGCACGAAGATCGCGGCGGAGATCACCAGGCCCACGATGGGGTCCGCCAGCGGGAAGCCGGCCAGAACCCCGAGCCCGCCGAGAACGACGGCGAGGGAGGTGAACCCGTCGGTGCGGGCGTGCACTCCGTCGGCCACCAACGCGGCCGATCCGATCCGCTGCCCGACCCGGATCCGGTAGATCGCGACGGCCTCGTTGCCGAGGAACCCGATCACACCCGCCGCGATCACCCAGCCGATGTTCTCCAAGGGCTGGGGATGCAGGATGCGGTCGATCGATTGCCACCCCGCGACCACCGCCGACAGGGCGACGACGAAGACGATGAACAGGCCGGCGAGGTCTTCCGCGCGGCCGAAGCCATAGGTGTATCGGCGGGTCGCAGCCCGCCGGCCGAGCACGAACGCGATCCACAGCGGGACCGCCGTCAGCGCGTCGGAGAAGTTGTGGACCGTGTCTGCCAGCAGCGCGACGGATCCACTGAAGGTCACCACGGCCGCCTGCAGCAGCGTGGTGATCAAGAGGATCACCAGGCTCACCTTCAATGCCCGGATGCCGGCGCCGTGCGCCTCCAGAGCGTCGTCGATGGAGTCTGCCGCGTCATGGGAGTGCGGGACGAACAGTCCGTAGAGCAAGCCTTTCAGCCCAGTCGGATGCTCGTGGTCGTGGTCGTGGTGGTGGTCGTGCCCGTGCTGGTGGTCATGACGGTGGTGATCGTGCCGGCGCTCATGATCGTGGGCCGCGTGGGAGTGAGCGCTCGTCATTCCGCGACCGCCTGATCGGCCTGGTGATGACGCGGAACGCCGCCCAGGGAGTGCTCCGCCTGGAAGATCGCATCAGCGACCAGACGCGAGGCGTGCTCGTTCTCCAGGCGATAGAACACCTTCTGGCCCTCCTGGCGAGTCGCCACGATCCGCGCCAGCCGCAGTTTCGCCAGGTGCTGCGACACTCCGGCAGGAGACTTGTCGACGATGTCGGCAAGACGGTTCACCGGAAGCTCACCGGCATCGCGAAGCGCCATGACGATCCGCACGCGCGTCGCGTCCGCGAGCATCGAGAACACCTCAACCGCGAGCTCGACATACGGGCTGTCCGTCGAGTATCCACATGCTCGCGTATCTGCACTCATACGCAGATACTAACGGATCGCCGAAGTGGATACCCAGCGGAACGCGAGAAGATGCCGTGTGACCTCTTCGACGACCAGACCTGGGTCGGGCCGCGATCGCGTGGTGCTGATCGTCGCCTTCGCGGTGTACCTGGTGCTCCTGACGTGGGTGGTGCTGTGGAAGCTCGAGATGCCATGGATCGGTGACGCCGCAGGGCTTGCGCGGCCCCTGAAGCTCGTGCCGTTCGTGCCGAGCGGAGATGCGGGGGCGAGCAGCCCCGCCGAGATGGTGATCAATCTCGCGCTCTTCGTGCCGTTCGGGCTGTTCGTGGGAGCACTCGCTCCGGGCTGGTCGTGGTGGAAGGCGGGTGTCGTCGCGCTGGGCGCGAGCCTGCTGCTGGAGATGGCCCAACACGTCATCTCGACCGGCAGCTTCGACACCACCGATCTCATCGTCAACACGGTGGGGGCCCTCGTCGGATGGGTCATCTTCCTCGCCGTTCACCGGCGAGCCGGCGACCGCACGCCCATGGTCATGACACGCATCTGCGCGATCGCCTGTGCGCTCGCACTCGCCGCCGTGGTCGCATTCGTGCTCTCGCCGCTCGACTACGGCCCGCAGCGCGATGTCGTGGTGGAGCGTTCAGCCCAGCGGTGATGAGCCGCACAGCGCGCTCCGCGCAGTACTGGGCCGGCGCCGTGTGCGCGGCCCGGGGAGGATCGCTGCGCGACGCGGTCTGACCGGAACGCTTTCCTCGTCGACACGAGGCTGTCAAGCCCTTTCCTCGGCGTCGCGCACAGACGCAGTCTGTGACCATCACGTGACGCTCGCCCGCATGAGAGGAGCAGGAGATGGTCGATTTCACGCCTGAGGAGGAGGGTCCACGCCGCGGCGAGGTCGCCGTGTTCTGGTGCTGGATCGCCCTGCTCGCCGGGGGTCTCGGGTACATGATCGCCGTGCCGCTGATGGGACGGTGACCATGCGCTCCATCCGCGATAACGCACTGAGCCTGGCGTTCGGCCTGCTGTTCGTCCTCGCTCTCGCCGGGCAGTCCATTGCAGGCTTCTTCGAGAACAACGAGCGTCTCCACGAGCATGGCCTTCCGACGCTGAATTTCGGCGCCTTCGTGACGTCCTCGGAGTTCGTGGTGGATGTGGCTGAGAACTGGCAGTCCGAGTTCCTCCAGTTCTTCCTCTTCATCGCCGCGACCATCTGGCTGGTTCAGCGAGGCTCCCCCGAGTCCAAGAAGCCCGGCGACGAGGGACCCGACACCGACGAGGAGCAGCTCGTCGCCGAGCACGCACGGCCCGATTCCCCTGCGTGGGCGCGGGCTCGCGGCATCCGTCTCACGATCTTCTCCAATTCGCTGCTGCTCGTGATGGGGGCCGTCTTCGTGCTGTCGTGGCTGGCACAGTCCCTCGCCGGCACCGTCGTGATGAACGCGGAAAACGCCGAACACGGTCAGCCCGCCATCACCTGGGCCGACTACCTCGTCACCCCGGACTTCTGGAACCGGACCCTTCAGAACTGGCAATCCGAATTCCTCGCCGTGGGGGCGATGATCGCGCTGTCGATCTTCCTCCGCCAGCGTGGTTCAAGCGAGTCCAAGCCGGTCGGGGCGCCGCACCACCAGACGTCGGTGTCGAGCGATTGAAAGGCCTTGAGCCGCCGACCCCGCATCTGCGCGGCATCCTGTCAAGGGCTGGGAGACAACCTGCCCGGAGAGGATCATCGGGAGTGGAGCTGATCGACGACCCCCCTGTTGCGCCCCCAGCGCTTCGTTCGGCGGCATCTCCGCCCGGAGGCCCATCATGGGCAAGCTGATCTACGAAGGGACCGTGAAGGTCGACTTCGACGACCGGACGCTCGCTCACCTGCAACTCGTGATCGGCACGAAGCTGCGGCGAGGCGAGGCGTTCCACTTCACGTGGCGCGACGATGCCAGCATCGGTGACGGACGCACCACCGTCTGGGTGCACCCGCGGTGCGCCCTTGTGTACAAGTTCTACGGAAGCCGGAAACCGCAGTTGAACCCGGCCTGGATCGATGCGCTCGCCTATACCGCGAACTCGTCGACAGGGCTGTACTTGGTGCCGGAGCCGGCGATGCCGGCGCCGCTCAACAACCACGACCAGGCGGGGCACGAAGTCGCTGAATAAGTGACGGGCGGAGTCCGGCACGGGGCGCGACCGCGGCGCTGGCTAGACCGCTCGCGTGCGCTTGTCAAGACGATAGGCGTCAGACGCCCCGCGGGCCTGGGATGGAGGCTGACGGCGACGGGAGCGGCGATGAAGAGGATCGACATCTACTACGGCGGCGATCACTACAGCGTCGGAGGGCGCCGCCTGGAAGACCTGCGCGACGAGGTGGAAGCCGGTCTCGCCGGAGGCGTGCACTGGTTGGAGGTCAACGACGGAGAGGGCATGATGCGCACGGCGCACCTGCTCGTGACGCCGGGGGTGCCTCTGGCGATCGTGCCCATTCCCGAGGAGTCGCCGTCCCCCGCCGCAGACGAGATCTGGGCGGACGGCGGGGCGCCTGTCGCCGACTGACGGATGCTGCGCCTCAGGCGCCCGCCGACGACGCGTGGTGCTTCGCCGGCTCGGCTTCGTCGGGGAGCGACGGAGTCGGGATGACGACGACGTCCTGCACCTTCCAGTCGAGCCGCGCGATGGCGCTGCGAGCCTCTTCGATCTGCTCGAGCCGCACCTCGTCGCCGCGCGGGACGACGAACACCTCGACGTGGAACACCTGGCCCATATCGCGCATGCGGACCGCGGTCTCGCGCACCCACCCGAACTCCTCGACACGGTCGGCGATGCGGGCGATGAGCGGATGCGGACGTGCGTCGTCTTCGGTGCGCGCGCGCTGGTCGATGAGGTCGCGGATGGCGCCGCGACTGTTGCGCCAGCCGTCCCACATGATGCCGAGCGATATGAACAGCGCCGCGACACCGTCGAGCCACCACAGCCCGATGCCGACGCCGAGCACGCCGACGATCGAGGCCACCGTGGAGGTCCAGTCGGCCTTGGCCATGTCGGCGTCGGCGTACAGCACCTTGTTGTGCAGTTTCGGCGCCAGCTTCGCCTTCGCGTGCCCGTAGAAGAACGGGCCGATCACGATCACGCTCATGACGGCCACCATGAACCAGCCGAGCCAGATCGTCTGCCCGAACAGGTACACGGTTCCGATCGAGGGATGGTCGGCGCGCACGAGCCCGCTGATCGCCTCGTAGGCGAGATTGCCACCCACCGCGAGCAGCGCGACGCCGGCGACGAGGTGCCCCACCCCCATCACGCGGTGGTGCCCGAACGGGAAGGCCCGAGTGGGAGGACGCCGGATGAACAGCAGGGCGACCAGGAAGGAGATCTGCGGGATCAGCGACAGCATGTCCTCGATCCACGCGGTCTTCATCGCCTGCGAGCCGCCGACCACGAGCGCGATGAGCGCAATGGTGACCAGCGTGTACCCGATGGTGAACCACTCCCACCGGATCGCACTGCGCAGGGCCTTCTGCTGCTCAGCAGGAAGGTCGGTGCGTCCCATCTTCTTCATCGCGCCACCTCCCGATCGAGGTAGCCCTCCAGGGCGGCGAGCCACGCGTTCTCACCCAGCGGTGCGAACAGCACCACAGGACCGCGGGCGCCGGGGATCGAGTCGTACGACCGGGTGACGGCGACGCGGGTCGACCACGGCGTCGCGTCGGTCATGCCGCCGATCGCGAGATCGAGGGCGCCGGTCTCGAGCCCGTCGACGAGGTCCTCCTCGCTTCCGATGGTCCACGTGACCTCGGCGTCGACGGACGCGGCGAAATCGTCGACGATCTCGGCAAGCGAACCGCCGACGCCCGTCCCGTCGATGATCACGAGCCCCCCGGACGGCGACGCACCGACGCGCAGCTCGCCGCCGCGCACCCGATCGAGCGTGCCCTGCGGATCGCTCGGCACCGTGATGCCGCAACCCGCGACGCACAGTGACAGCACCAGCAGGGGCACGCTCCACACGCGTCGCCACCGGCCCATGCGCAGAGTCTCGCGCGCGTGGAGGGTGGTCGGGACCGCCTTGACCCTCCCGGGCCCGCCTGCTAGGCGGAGAAACTCAGACCTCGAGGTCCGCGGACCCGCTTACGGCAGGACGATCTGGAAGTCCGGATCACCCTGGTCCAGGACGCCGAGGATCTGCTTCAGCACGTCGATGTCGCCGCGAACGTCGATGCCGTCCGAGTCCGTGCCGCCTCCGGCGAGCTGGATCAGCCGCGACTTCGACAGCGTCAGCTGCAGCGGCGTGGCCGGGTCGGCGTCGCGCTCGACGTACACCAGGACGCCGTTGCGCAGCATCAGGTGGCGGCGAGCTTGGACTGCCGCCAGAGGCTCGGGTTCACCGACTCGGGCGCCTCGCCCTGCACGAAGTCGTAGGTCGAGGCATCCCACACCACCTCGCCCTTGTCGTTGCGGATCTGCGGATCATCGAGCGTCCCGATGAATCCACGGTCCGCGGCGGCGAAGTCGTCGGTGTCGTCGAACGGCAGCGCCGCGAGGGCTGCGGCGTGCGCCGCCCGAATCGATGCTTCCGGTTCCCGCTGCTGCATGACTTCGTTCCCTTCGTCCCGGCCCCGTCGGCCGTGGTCTTCACTCCCGCGACGCGGGTGCTTCGAGCGCCGCGACGGCTTCGCGGTTGGTCGCGAAGAACGTCTGGCCCGACACGAGCCCGAGCTCTTCGAGGCGCGCTCTCGTCGGGGTCCTGACGCGGCTGAACGCCAGGCTCACTCCCTGCTGGTCGAGCCACTCTTCGAGCGATGCGAATGCCTCCGCGCCTGTCACATCGATGTCGGTCACCGCTTCCATGTCGATGACCACGTGCTTCACGGGGTCGTCGGCCCCTGTCACCGCGCGCTTCACGGCGGCGGAGAAGACGGTGCCGTTGGCGAAGAACAGCGGCGCAGCCATCCGCACGACCACGAGGCCCGGTGCGGTCGTGGCACCTTCCGCGGCGTCCTCGAGCAGCGACTGCTTCGCGTCGTCGTCGGCGGCGAGCACGTCGATCGACGGGTTCGCCGCGCGCTTGGCGAGGTTGATGAGGGCGAGCACGAACGCCACGAGGATGCCCGGGATCGCACCGATGAACAGCGTCACGAGGAAGCACACCGCACCGATCGCGAACTCGAAGCGATCCTGTCGCCAGAGCTCGCGGAACTCGCGGACGCCGAGCAGCGGCAGGATCGCGACGCCGACGACGGCGCCGATGGCGGGAGACGGGATGTCGGCGAGCAGCGCGGTGCCGAAGAGCAGGAGCAGCAGAGTGCCCGCCGCCAGAACCAGCGACGGAAGCTGGGTGCGCGACCCTGCCTGGTCCATCGCTGCCGTGCGCGAGGTGGACGATCCCATCGAGAAGCTGCCTTGGGCACCGGCGGCGATGTTGCCGAGGCCGAACGCGAGGAGGTCGCGATTGGCGCGGAACGGATAGCCGTGCTTCTCGCCATAGGACCGGGAGACGAGGAGGCCCTCAGCCGTGGTGACCAGGGTGAGCGCGATCGCCGAGGGGATGAGCGCCCCCCACATCTGCCAGTCGATGACCGGCCACGTGAGCGTGGGCGGCCCGGCGGGAACGTCCCCCAGGACGTCGACGCCCCGCCGATCGAGGCCCGTCAGCACGACGAGCAGCGTCGACAGCACGAGCACGACGAGCGCCCACGGCACGACCTTCAGGAACCGCGCGCCGAGCAGCAGGATCGTGACCGACACGGCCGAGATCGCCAGCGACCACGCGTTGATCGTCTCGAGGTTGGACACCAGACCGAACACCTTGTCGACGAACTCGCCGCCGGAGTCGATCTTCACGCCGAGCATCTTCGCGATCTGGCTGACCAGGATGTCGAGTGCCAGACCGCCGACGAACCCGATCAGGATCGGCTTGGAGAGGAAGTTCGCGAGGAAGCCGAGCTTGAACACCGCCATCAGCACGAACATGACGCCGCAGATGATCGCCTGCGCGAGGGCCAAAGTCGCGTAGTCCGCGCTGCCCGCGGTGGCCAGTCCCCCGATCGACGAGGCGACGAGTGCGGCGGCCGCGGCATCCGGCGACGCCACGAGCTGACGCGACGACACCACGAGCGCGTAGACGATCGTCGGCACGATCAGCGCGTACAGGCCCGCGGTCGCCGGCAGGCCTGCGATCTGCGCGTAGCCGATGTTGAGCGGGATCGCGATCGCGAGGAGGGTGACCCCCGCGGTGAGCTCGGTGACGAGATTGCGCCTGCTCAAGCCGGCGAGGGGTCGCTGCATTCCTGCTCCTGGGTACGTGGGGCCTCAGTCGACTCCACCTTGGCACGGATGCGCGGCGTCAGACGGGATCGCCCGGCACGAGCGGCGGCGCGACCGCCTCGCTCGTGACCGTCGACGACCACCCGTGCTGCGCCAGCCCCGCCGTGAGAGCGGTCACCACGTCCGACGTGACGGCGAGGCCCTGCGCCGCGTCGTGCCAGAACAGCACGCGTCCGGTGATGCGCGTCGCCGACACGGCGGTGACGAGCACGCCGGCCGCCGGATCGGCGTGCACCCCTTCCACGGCGGCAGCGGACTCGACGAGCGCCCCCACGACCTCGTCGACCGCCGTGCCGGAGCGCTCCACGCGCACCTGCACCTCGCTCCGTCTGCCGCCGTGACGGGAGTTGTTGACGAGGGTCTCGGCGAGGAGCTTGGAGTTCGGCACGTGGGCGGTGCGCCCGTCGGGTGTGGCGAACACCACTGCACGGGAGTTGAGCTCGATGACGGTGCCGGTGAGCGGCTTGCCGTCCGGTCCTTCGACGGTGATCTCCTCGCCGACCATGACGGGCTTTCGCGTGGCGATGAGCACGCTCGCGGCGAAGTTGTCGGCGACGCCTCTGAGCACGAGCGCCGCGACGACGACCAGCACGATCACCACGGCCAGCACCGGCTGCACGTTGGCCCCGAGGAACGCGAGCGCGAGCCCGAAGCCGACCAGCAGCAGCGTGTACTGCGCGAAGCGGGCGGCGAACCGCGTCGCGGCCGGCGTCGCCGTGGGGACGTGCCGCATGAGGTCGGTCACGGTGCGCTTGGCGATGCGCGACGCGATCCACCCGGCGAGCAGGGCGACGATCGCCCACAGCACCTGCCACCACGTGATCGGCGTGCTCAGGAACTGGCTGAAATCCACGTCGTCAGAATACGAGCGGGGCGTGGCAGCCGCGCACGCCTCGCCGGGGCTCCGGCTTCGGACGAGAGCCCCGACGACGTCGGGCTCACAGCGATGATCCCCTCGGTGCCGAAGCGCCGGGGGGATCGTCAATGCGAAGGGGTTTCTGTGTTCCGGGTCCCTTTCGGTTCCTACGTTTCTGTTTTCTCTTCGCAAGATCGAATGTCCTCCTCAGGGGCCCCGTCGTCAAGAGTTCACGAAGAAGTCATCTCGACGTGAGGTTGAAGGTGAGGGATGCTGCGCCCCGGCCGAGTCGGCGGGGCGCAGCATCCGTCGATCACTGCGCGGCGCGATCCGTGAATGCGTCCATGCTCCTGCCCGCACCGTGCGACTTGCCGGGAGCACTGACGGCGTTCACTGTCGAGGTGTCGAACGCGAAGGTCATCACCGCCGCGGCGACGGCGTCCGCGTTCACGTCGAGCGCGAACGTGTTGATGTTGCCGACGAGGTCGTAGTCCTCGCGGAGCGCGTCGTAGAGCGCCGTGTCCTGGCCCGCACCCGTGAGGTTGTCGCACGGGTCGTGGTAGCACGGGTCGTACGGGGCCCCCGGAACGCCGCCGTAGAGCGCCGCCTCGGTGGCCGTCTTGGGCACCTCGGCGCCGGTGAACAGGCCGCCCGCCGGAATGCCCTCGGCGATGAAGGGCCCGTAGTCCGAGCGTCCCGAGAACTCGCTGTCCTGGGACGGCAGCCCGCGGCCGTCGTAGAACGCCTCGAACACGTCCTCGATCTCGGCGGAGCCCTCGGGGATGAAGCCCGGCGCCGCCGTGCCGCCCGAGTTGTCACCGTCGTAGATGCCGAACATGTAGTTCGGCGACGCGATCATGTCGAAGTTGAGGTAGAGCGCGATGTCCGCGAGCTCCTCATCCGACAGTGCGCCGACGTAGTGCTCCGAGCCGAGCAGCCCTTCCTCTTCGGCACCCCACCACGCGAAGCGCACGGTGTTGTTCGGCTTCGTCTTACTCATCTGGATCGCCGTCTCCAGCAGCGACGCGCTTCCCGAGCCGTTGTCGTTGATGCCCGCGCCGTCCTGCACGCTGTCGAGGTGCGCACCGGCCATCACGGTGTTGTCGTCGTTGCCGGTCGCCGTCTCGGCGAGCACGTTCCAGACGGGGCGCTGCTCGCTGTCGTAGTCGACGGTGACAGTGACGGTGGCGCCGGGCGTGGATGCGAGGTTCTCGCCGACAGCCGACGTGACCGCCACGACGGGGATCGTGAGCCCCGTCGCATCGCCGATCATTCGGATGAGTCCCGTGCGGTCGGCGACGCCGGGGCTCGCGGGCTGCCCCTCGTTCATGATGATCGCCGCCGACGCCCCTGCCGCCTGTGCGTTGAGGGCCTTGACCGCGAAGCCGCACGAACCGCGCTGAAGCAGGGCGACAGCGCCGACAGGGAAGCCGGCGAAGTCCGCGGGCTCACAGCCGCTCGTGTTGCTGTTCGGCGGAAGCGCGGCCGCGGGGATCACCAGCCCGACCGGGGTGAGAGAGCCCGTCGCCGTGCCTTCGGGCGAGCCGCTGTCGAACTCGTTGCGCAGGAAGTCCGTGCCGTTGACGAATGTCGTCGGCTGCGGCGAGACCCGGATGAGCTCACTGTTGTCGTCGACATACGGGAACATGAACTCCTGCACGGTGGGCGTGTACCCGGCCGCGGTGAGCTGGCCGACGACGTAGTCGACCGAGGCCCGGTAGCCGGGCCGGCCCGCAGCCCGGTCGCCGTACTGGTCCGCGATGTCCTGCAGCGCCTCGAGGTGTGACATCACCCCCTCGAGCGTCACGGCCTTCTCGATCTTCTGCACCGAGTTGTTGTTCGGCGCCGCGTATGCGGGTCCGGTCAGTGCGACGGTGGACGTCAGGGCGACCGCGGTGGCGATGGCCCAGGCGCGCCTGGTTCTCATGGGCATGGTCGTGCCTCTCCGCCGGCAACCCCTCTGTCGCCGGCCTCCTGCGGGGATGCTCACACACGCCGGCTACGCGTTCCAGACCGTGACCCGGCTTTTTCATCGAGCTCTCATCTTCGGTGGAGGACGGAGCGGATGCTGCCACCCTGCGACTGCGCCGGGTGGCGGCATCCATCCTCCGAGGTCACTCGTGGCCGACGAGCTTCAGGCAGACGACGCAGCCGACGAGGCCGAGGATGAGGAGCACCTTGATCAGCGAGAACGCCTCGTCGCCGGTGGTCATCGCGTAGGCGACGGTCAGAGATGCACCGATGCCGACCCACACCGCGTACGCGGTGCCGGTGGAGATGTCGCGCATCGCCCAGGCGAGTCCGCCCATGCTGGCGACGAGCGCGACCCCGAAGATCACCGACGGCCAGAGCTTCGTGAAGCCCTCGGTCTTGCCGAGAGCCGTGGCCCAGACGGCCTCGAGGATGCCGGAAACGATGAGGATGACCCACGACATGACTGTGCTCCTGGCCAGTCTTGTCGCGTACCGGGTACTGATCCGTCGTCCGGGGATCCGGTCGGGGATCCGCTGCCCACCCTAGCCGCTCTCCCTGGGCACGCGCTGGGCACACCCCGGCAGCGGAAGTCAGACCAGGAAGAGCCCGTCGAGCATGCCCGGATTGTGCGCGTGGACGAGCACGAGGAAGACCACGGCGTCGAAGAGCAGGTGCACCGTGACGACGTAGGCGAGCGAGCGCGTCTTCATGAAGATGAAGCCCTGCAGAAGCGCGAACGGGATGGTGAGCAGCGGCCCCCAGGCCTGATAGCCGAGCTCCCACAGGAAGGACACGAACACGACGGCTTGCAGGAGGTTCGCCTGCCAGAACGGGAAGTGCCGCCGCAGCAGGGCGAAGCACGTGCAGATGAAGAACAGCTCGTCCCAGATCCCGACGGCACCGACCCCGACGAACAGGCGCGCGATGAGCTCTGGGGTGTCGACGACCGGCCAGTTGAGATAGACGCCCGAGGTGATGAAGTAGAAGGGCAGGATCAGCCAGCCGAGCAGCAGCACGGCGATGAGCCAGGTCCACTGGAAGCGCGTCCACCGGCCGCCGCCGCGCCACGGAAAGCGGATCGCCCGGTCGCGGTACGCCCAGCGCGAGATCACGTAGGGCACGGCGACGGCACCGCCGAGCGCGATCGCGAACCGCAGGATCGCGAGGTTGTCGAGCTCGGCCTTGAGCGGGATCGCGCTCACGATGAGCAGGCCCACGGCGATCAGCGAGAGGTCGCGCACGAGTGAGGGAGGACGGATGCCGGCTGCCGCGGCGAGACCGCGCGACAGCGCCGGGTCCTGCGCCGCTTGCGTGCTGTCGTGCGCTCTGGCGGCGGCCGAACGCCGCGCGGCAGCATCCGTCCGCTCCGTCAGCAGCGCGACCGCAAGGCCCGCCGCCAGCAGCACCCACCCGAGCCACGGCACCCGCACCACGAAGAACGCCGGGGCGGCGAGGCAGACGAGCAGGGCGGGAGCCAGGCCCCACGACCACGTGCGGACGGCCGGCGCGGGCGGGGCGTCGGGATGTGCGGGCATGCGCGGCGGCTCCGGTCGGCTCGGATGGGGTCAGTGGTCGAGCGGGTGGTCGATCTCATCCTTGGACATGCGCGCGACGACGTACGCGAGCGCGCCGAGGATCAGCGGGATCACCCCCGCCGCGAGGAAGATGGCCTCGATCGGCACGACCTCGGCGAGGGGCCCGGCGAGCGCCATGGACAGCGGCATGAGTGCCAGCGAGACGAAGAAGTCCAGACTCGAGATGCGCCCGAGCATGTGCCGGGGGACGCGGCGCTGGAGGAGCGTGCCCCAGATCACGTTGCCGTAGCTGAAGCCGAAGCCGACCAGGAACAGGCACAGCGCCATCAGCCAGTACTGGCGCGTGACGCCGACCACGGCGAAGGGGAGCGTGCTCACGCCCCACACGCCCATCATGACCGTCAGGTACCGGCGCGGCAGCTTCATCGACGACACCACGATGGAGCCGAGCACCCCTCCGATGCCGTAGATCGCAAGGAGGAAGCCGAACAGACG
The DNA here is from genome assembly GCF_019511645.1 of Microbacterium ureisolvens. GTDB lineage: Bacteria > Actinomycetota > Actinomycetes > Actinomycetales > Microbacteriaceae > Microbacterium > Microbacterium ureisolvens_A. The sequence continues at coordinate 261,751 of NZ_JAEUAX010000004.1, forward strand.
CGGATCCTCGCCGATGCGATCCCGCGTGACGAATGGCAGCAGCACCTCCTCGGGGCCGACGAACACGAGCACCCACCCGGTCGCGAACAGAAGGGTCCACAGCAGCCACGGCGTGCGGACGGTGAACCCCACGGCCTCGCGCAGGTCGTGGAGCACGCCGCGCACTCCGTCGGGCGCCTCGTGCTGCTCCCCCGCCGCGGCGGGCGGCTCGGGGCGCACGAACAGCAGCAGCACGAACGCCAGTGCGTGGGCGGCCACCACTGCCCACGCGGCGTGCGCGGGCGCGAGCACCGCCGCGACGATGACGCCGGCCGCTGCGGGGCCGGCAGCCTGCTGCAGCGCGGGTCGGATGGCCCCCTCCAGGCCGTTGGCGGCGAGCAGCTGCGCGGGCGGCAGGATGCGGGGCAGGATCGCGCTGTACGCGGGGAAGAAGAAGCCCGCGCCGGCGCCCATCACGAAAGCCACGACCGCGAGGTGCGGGATCGTCACCGCGCCGAACACGCCCGCCACAGCCACCGACGTGATGGCGAGCAGGTTCACGAGCTCCACGATGCGCAGCAGCAGCCGGCGCGGCACGCGGTCGGCCGCGATGCCGCCCGGGATCGCACACACGAGGAGCCCCACGGCGTTCGCCGCCGCCACGGCGGAGAGCTCGACCGGTCCGCCGCCCGCACCGATGACCGTGTAGACCATGACGACCGCCCACATGCCGGCGCCGAAGATCGACAGCACCACGGCGCCGAACAGCATCCGGAAGTCGCGGTGGCCGAGGGGCTTGACGAACCGCCAGGGGTCGCGGCTCGACCGGGGCACCGTGCCGGGCGCGGGCTCCGTCTCCGGCTCGCGCGCCGCGTCGGGCGTGGGTCCCGGCAGCGGGACCGGGCCGGTGGCGGGTCCGGTGGATCCGCTCATGACCTCGCGACGCGGCGGTACGACAGATCTCGGATGTCGCGTCCCACGCGAGCGCCCTTGCGCTCGAACGCGGTCAGCACTCGGCCGTCGAAGCGCGGCGCCCACTCCCCCTCGAACGTCGCCTCGAAGTCCGGCGCGGCCGCCATGACGTCGCGCATCTGCAGCGCGTAGTCCTCCCAGTCGGTCGCGAGCCGCAGCATCCCGCCGTCCTTCAGCACGCCCGCGGCGATCGCAGCGAAGCCCTCCGCGACCAGGCGCCGCTTCGTGTGCTTCTTCTTGTGCCACGGGTCGGGGAAGAAGATCCAGAGCTCGTCGACGGATGCTGCGGGCAGCAGGTGCTGCAGCACCTCGGGAGCGTTCGCCTCGACGAGGCGGAGGTTGCGTGCCCCCGCCCGGTCGGCATCGAGCATGGTGCGGGCGAGTCCGGCCCGGAACACCTCGATCGCGAGGAAGTCCGCGTCGGGGCGGGAAGTCGCGGCATGCACGATCGCATGCCCCTGACCGGAGCCGATCTCCACGACGAGCGCAGCGTCGCGCCCCCACACCGCCCTGGGATCGATCGCCGAGTCCGGCAGGATGCTGGTGGCCGCGCGGTCCCGCGGCACCTCGATCACGTAGCGCGGCGCGAGCACGCTCCACGCGCGCTCCTGGGCGTCGGACATGCGTCCGCTGCGCCGCACGAACGACACGGGCCTCTCGCGGAAGGTGCGGGGCTCGGGCGCAGGCGTGGCAGCGTTCGTCACCCCTCCAGGCTACCCAGGGCCGGGGACGCCGACGGGTTACTGCGGGACGGTGACGAAGTCGATGAGCTCCTCGACGCGCCCGAGGAACGCGGGCTCGAGGTCGCGATAGGACTTCACCGACGAGAGGATGCGCTGCCAGGCACGGGCGATGTCGGCCTGGTCGCGCGCGGGCCAGCCGAGCGCCCGGCACACGCCCACCTTGAACTCGATGCCACGCGGCACCTCGGGCCAGCGCTCGATGCCCACGGCGCGGGGCGTGACGCACTGCCACACGTCGATCCAGGGATGGCCGACGATGAGCACATGCGTGCCGTGGCGGCCTCGGGCGATCGCGTCGGCGATGCGCGACTCCTTCGAGCCGGGTACGAGGTGGTCCACGAGCACGCCGTAGCGGCGGTCGGCCGAGGGCGGCTCCTCGTCGAGCGCGGCGTCGAGAAGATCGATGCCCTGCAGGTACTCGACGACGACGCCCTCCTCGCGGAGGTCGTCGCCCCACACCTTCTCGACGAGCTCGGCGTCGTGCCGGCCCTCCACCAGGATGCGGCTCGCCCGCGCGACGCGCGCACGCGAATCGGCCGTCGCGAACGAGCCGGAAGCCGTGCGCTTCGGACCGGTGGGCGCCGCGGCCGGTGCCGGTGGGCCGAGCACCACGTCCTTGCCGTCGATGAGGAATCCCGCGCCGAGCGGGAACAGGCGCCGGCGGCCGAGGCGGTCCTCGAGCTCGACCATGCCGCCGGACGCACCGACGACGGCGCCGCAGAAGCCGTCGTCGGCCACCTCGACGACGAGGTCGCGGGATGCCGCGACCCGCGGGAGCTCCCGCACCCCGTGGCCCTTCCAGCCCGTGGCCAGCACATCGGCGCCGTAGCGATCGTCCATGGTCCTCCTCCGGATCGGCCAGGCTACCCGCCCGCCCGCGTCCGGCCGGGCAGCGACCCGCATCTCACCGGGCCCAGCGCCTGCGGCCGCAGCATCCGTCCTCCGTCCTCACTGCCGAGGGGGGACGCGCAATCGACGCCGGACGTACGTTCTCGGCGAACACACATGCGGCGACGGGGCCGTGGGCTATCGTCGTATCCCCGCGGCTGAATAGACTCGCGGCAGGGGGAACCCGAGTCCCAGAGGGGGGATCGATGCGACCGCGTTGGGCTGCAGCGCTGGCGTCCGCTGCGGTGGTCGCGGTCATGGCGATCGGCGGCGGGGCGGCGCTCGCCACTGCCCCGGTCACGCTCGGCTCGGGCTACGTGCTCGATGACGCCGACGTCCTGTCGCCGGAAGAGGAGTCCGAGGCGCAGAGCCGTCTGGAGCAGCTCAGGACCGACACCGGACTCGATCTGTGGGTCGTGTACGTGGAGCAGTTCTCCGAGCCCGCGGACGCCGCCGAATGGGCGAACCAGACCGCCGACGACAACGGGCTCGGACCGACCCAGTATCTCCTCGCCATCTCGACCGAGGGCCGCCAGTACTACCTGTCGGGCGACTCGTCCGGCCCGCTCACCGGGGATCAGCTCGCCGCGATCGAACAGCAGCAGATCCAGCCCGCCCTCCGTCAGGACGACTGGCTGGGAGCCGTCGACGCGGCGGCCGACGGCATCACCGACGCCGCCGGCGGCGGCAGCGGCACCCCGGGCGCCGACTCGGGCGGCAGCGGGTGGTTCACCTGGCTGCTGGTGATCGTCGTGGTCGGCGTCGGCCTCGTGCTGCTCGTGATGTTCCTGCGTCGCCGCAGGACAGGTGCCGTGACGGCCGGCCCCGCCGGCCCGCCGCAGCCGACCATCGAGGAACTCGAGAGACGCGCGTCATCGCTGCTCGTCGAGACCGACGACGCCCTCAAGACGAGCGCGCAGGAGCTCGGCTTCGCGAAGGCGCAGTTCGGAGATGCCGCGACGACCGAGTTCGAGGCGGCGATCGCGACCGCGCAGCAGAGCCTCGACGAGGCCTTCGGGCTCAAGCAGAAGCTCGACGACCACATCCCCGACTCCGAACAGGAAAAGCGGGCATGGAACGAGCGCATCATCGCGCTGTGCGAGGCCTCCAACGCACTGCTCGACGAGAAGGCCGCCGCATTCGACGAGCTGCGCAAGCTCGAGCAGAACGCTCCCGAGGCACTCGCCCGCGTGCACGACGCGAAGATGAAGGCCGAGGCATCGCTCGGCCAGGCGGCGTCGCGGCTGCAGAGCCTGCAGACGGCGTACGCACCGGAGGCCCTCGCGACCGTGGTGGACAATCCCGACCAGGCACGGCAGCGCCTCGCCTTCGCCGACGAGCAGCTCGCTGCCGCACAGGCCGCGATCGGCGCGGGAGACGGGGGCGAGGCCGCCGTCGGGATCCGGGCCGCCGAAGAGGCGGTCGGCCAGGCGACGCTGCTCGAGAACGCCGTCGACAAGCTCGCGACAGACCTCGCCGAGGGTGAGCGCAGCGCGGCGGCCCTGGTCACCGAACTCGAGTCCGACATCGCCGTGGCATCGGCGCTCCCCGACGCCGACGGGCGGATCGCAGGCGTGATCGCGTCGACGCGGCAGCAGCTCGACGCCGCGCGCGGCCAGCTGACCGGCACCGCCAAGCGTCCGCTCGCCGCCCTGCAGAGCCTCGAGGCGGCGAACGCGCAGATCGACGCGCTCGTGCAGGGCGTGCGGGATGCCGAGGCCCAGGCGCAGCGCGCCCGGCAGATGGTCGGCCAGGTCATGATGCAGGCGCAGGCCCAGGTATCGGCTGCCGAGGACTACATCACGGCGCGGCGCGGCGCGGTCGGGGCCCAGGCGCGGACGCGCCTTGCCGAGGCGGGCGCCTCGCTCGCACGCGCCCATGCGCTGCAGGCGAGCGATCCGCAGCAGGCGATGCAGCAGGCGCAGCGCGCCGACCAGCTCGCCGGCCAGGCGATCCAGCTCGCCCAGAACGACGTCGGCGCGTTCGACGCCGGCGCGGGCGGCATGTTCGGTGGCGCGCCGCAGGGCGGGGGCGGGGGCATGCTCGGCGCCGTCCTCGGAGGCATCGTGCTCAACTCCGTGCTGGGCGGCGGACGCTCGTCCGGCGGGCTGGGGGGCGGCCTCGGAGGCATGCTGGGCGGCGGCGGCGGGCGCTCGTCGGGAGGCATGCGACCCGGTAGCTTCGGAGGCGGCGGCACGCGCGCCCGTCGAGGAGGTGGCCGCTTCTGACTCGAACACGTGGAGCCGTCAGCGCGCAGCAGCCGCGGCATCCATCTCCACACCAGACTCACCGACCCAGTACTGAAGTCCGATAGGAAGGAAATCCGATGGCGAAGCAGTCCATCTTCGGTCGCATCTCGACCCTCATGAAGGCCAACATCAACGCACTCCTCGACTCCGCCGAGGACCCGCAGAAGATGCTCGACCAGCTCGTCCGCGACTACACCAACTCCATCGCCGACGCCGAGTCGGCGATCGCCGAGACCATCGGCAACCTGCGCCTGCTCGAGCGCGACCACCAGGAGGACGTGCAGGCGGCGGCCGAGTGGGGCAACAAGGCCCTCGCCGCCAGCCGCAAGGCCGACGAGCTGCGCAAGACCGGCAACACCACCGACGCCGACAAGTTCGACAACCTCGCCAAGATCGCGCTGCAGCGACAGATCAGCGAGGAGAACGAGGCCAAGGCGATCGCGCCCACCATCGCAACGCAGAACGAGGTCGTCGACAAGCTGAAGGAGGGCCTCAATGGCATGAAGCAGAAGCTGGAGCAGCTGAAGGCCAAGCGCTCCGAGCTTCTCGCCCGTGCCAAGACCGCCGAGGCCCAGAACAAGGTGCACGACGCCGTCAAGTCGATCGACGTGCTCGACCCGACGAGCGAGCTCGGCCGGTTCGAAGACAAGGTGCGCCGCCAGGAGGCCCTTGCCGCCGGCAAGCAGGAACTGGCCGCGTCGACCCTCGACGCGCAGTTCAACGCCCTCGAGGACGTCGGCGAGCTGACCGAGGTCGAGGCGCGTCTCGCCGCGCTCAAGTCCGGTGCTCCGGTGCAGGCCGCGATCGAGAACTGAGCCCACTGCTCGCTCGAGGGGCGCCGGGTCCGCAGGGATCCGGCGCCCCTCGCGTATGCCTCCAGCGAACGAGGGGCGGGACGGATGCCGCGGCCCGCGGTCTGCGCGAAGATGAAGAGATGACGCGTTACCTCGTGGTCCCGCAGTGGCAGGGAAGCCCGTCCTCCCGCGCGATGCAGCTCATCGACGGCGCCCAGGCGATCGCAGGCGACCTGCCGCGGGCGTCCACCACCGTGCTCGAGGTTCCGATGGAAGCCGGCGAGTCGCTGGGTACCGGCATCCACCGTCTCAGCGCACTGCAGCGCGTGCGCGGGATGGTCGCGCAGGCGCTCGACGCTCACGACGCCGCCGCGCCGGACGAGCCCGTGCTCACCATCGGCGGAGACTGCGGCGTCGCCCTCGCGCCGATCGCCCACGCCGCCCGGCGCTCCCCGGGGCTCGCGGTCGTCTGGATCGACGCGCATCCCGACCTCAACTCGCCGGACTCGTCGCCGTCGGGCGCGTTCGCCGGCATGGCGCTGCGCGCCGTGATCGGCGACGGCGACCCCGGTCTGGCGCTGCCTGCGGGCACGATCGCCGCCGAGCGGGTGATCGTCGGCGGGGCGCGCTCGTTCGACGATCCCGAGCTGGAGGTCGTGTCGGATCTCGGTATCGCGGCCCTCACGGTGGACGCGCTGCGCGACGCCGACGCCCTCGCCGACGCCGTGCTCGCGACCGGCGCGGACGCGGTGTACATTCACGTCGACATCGACGCGCTCGACCCGGCCGAGATCGCCGGCAACGCTCACCCCGAGCCCTTCGGAGTCACTGTGGCCGAGCTCACCGCCGCTGTCGCGCGCCTGCGCGAGCGCGTGCCTCTGGTCGGGGCGTCCCTCGCCGGCTACTCCCCCGCGTCCCTCGCGGCGGCCACCGACGACCTGGGCGCGATCCTCCGGGTGATCGGGGCGCTGGCGTGAGTCCCATCCCGACGCCGCCCGCAGGATGGCGCGCCGCCGCCGAGCGCGCCGTGATCCGGGGGCGGCGCATCGACGCCGCCATCCCCTCGTTCCTGCTCGACTCACCCGTCAGCAGGGTGGGGTACTGGTACGGCTCTGCCGTCGGGTGGGTCTGGGGAACGCTCTGGAGCACGGGGCCCGTCCACAAGCGCGAGGGCCTGTGGGTGTTCTCGGGTATGCCGCGCTGGACCTTCCCGCGCGGCGGCTCATGCGTGGGCGGATGCTTCCTCACCGGCGACGGACGCATCACCGACTCGCTGCTTCGGCACGAGGCGGTGCATAAGCGCCAATGGCAGCGCTACGGACTGCTCATGCCCGTGCTCTATCTGCTGGCCGGGCGCAATCCGCTGCGCAACCGGTTCGAGATCGAGGCCGGACTCGAAGACGGCAACTACGTTCCCCGCGGCGCGACGCGGCGCGCCGCCTGACCCGAGCGTTGAGCGGCCGGAGTGCCGGCAGAGCACCCGGCCGCGCCGCGGCGCTCAACCGCCGTTCGGGTACAGGTGTGCGTTGCACCCCTCTTCGAAGCCGAACAGGTCGACCTGCGCAGCGCCATGAACGCTGACCTGGTCACGCAGCTCCTTCGGGACCGTGCCCCAGTTCTGGACGGTGCCCGGGCTGACCGGCTCCTCGAGGTCAAAGTCCTCGAGACCGGAGAACACACAGAGCGAGCGGGCGTTGTCACGGGCCGGAGTCGGATCTCCATTGCCGTTGATCTCGCCCGCGAATGCCCCGCCTGCCGAGCCGAGCGCGATCACGGCCCCCACCGCGATGCCCAGCATGATCTTCCTGCGCATGATGCGCCCCTTCCCAGTGAGAACGGGCGGGCGTCGAGCCCACCCGCCGCCAGCGAACTCCTCGACCGGCGCACCGTCAATTGGGGCAAGTACCGACTCGATACCTAGGGTCGCGCACAGCCTGCGTCGTCGGAGAGAACGGGACGGGGGTGTCAGCGCGCGGTGGCGAGGCCGTACTGCGCGGGGGTGTGGATCGCATCCGTGCTGATGCCGAGCTGAACCAGGTGGTCGACGATGTCGGCGGTGCCGAGATAGCCGCCCAGCAAGTGGATGCGGGTCTCGTCGCCGTCGGCGCACAGCATCTCGTCGGCCCACGCGGTGACAGCGCGCGTCAGCGCCTCGCCCGGGGCGCACCCGCGGCCGGTGCCGGGGGCGCCTGAGCGCCGCGAGCGGTCGAGCCACGTCACGACCATGCGGCTGGGCGCGGTGATCGCGGCGAGCCACGAGGCATCGGGGATCTCGATGAAGACCCGGCCCGTCGAGCAGATCGGCAGCGTCGCGAGCACGGCCTCGAGTTCGGCCAGCGACGACTCGTCGGCCGTGATCAGGTGCTGGACGCGCGTGTGGCGCGATGCCCGGCACGCCGACGCGTTGTGCGCGGCACTCTGAGGCTGGATGTTCTGGACCATGACCCCTCCACTATAACCGCTGACGAAGGGTTGCCTTACCTCATTACGGACCGTGAAAATGGATGCCTCGTCCCTACGGGTCGCGCAGCAGCACGCGGCGCAATTCGGCGATCTCGTCGTCGGCGAGCCCGTGCGTGCGCAGATACTCGGCTGCCGAGCCGTACCGCTCATCGATGTCGGCCAGGAGCGCCTGCATCACCGGGGCCGGAGAGCGCGCGACGAGATCCTCGACGTTCACCGCGCGGGGATGCATGGATCGGATCAGTGCCACGACGTAGCGATTGCGTCGCGCCGGCAGCAGCGCCTCCGTGCGCGCGTAGTCGGCAACGACCTCATCGGCATCGACGCCCGCCGCCGCCAGCGTCAGCGCGACGGTGACGCCGGTGCGATCCTTGCCGGCGGTGCAGTGCACGAGGGCCGGCTGATCGGCCAGGATGCCCCGCACGACCGCCACGACGCCGTCCGACGACTCGTCGACGATGAGGCGGTACATCTCGTCGAGGCTGAGGTCGTCGCGGAAGAACGAGTCCACGGAGCCCAGGAACAGCGGCACCCGCTGCGTGACGACGTCCAGCCCCCTGATGCGACTGGGTTCGCGGGCGACCTCGTCGTCGGCGCGCAGATCGATGATGCGGCGCAGGCCGAGGGTGGCCAGGGCCTTTCCGCCCTTCGCGCCGAGCCGTGCCAGGTTTCCCGACCGGAACAGCACGCCGTAGCGCGTCATCGTCGTCCCCGCGCGCAGCCCTCCGACGTCGCGCAGGTTCACGGCGCCGGGGACGACGGGGTCGGAGAGCGTGACGCGGCCCGGATCCGCCGGGTCGGGAGGTTCGCCCGGGGCGGTCGGCAGTGGATCGTCCGTCACCACGCCGCGCCCGCGGCGGCGTCCTTGTCTTCGCCGACGAGATCGTCGCGGGGCGGCGTGCTGTACCGGCCCGCGATGGCGATCCGGTTGAACGCGTTGATCGATACCAGGATCCAGCTGAGGGCGACGTATTCGTTCTCGCTCAGCACCCCGCCGATACGGTTGTAGACGTCGTCGGGAATGCCGTCCTCGTGGATGTAGACATACGCCTCGGCGAGCTCGAGGCCCGCGCGCTCCCGGTCGGAGAACACGCCGGACTCACGCCACACCGGCAGCTGCGCGATGTCGTCGGCTGTGACGTCGGCGGCGAGCGCCCGCTCCACGTGCACCCTCACGCAGTACGCGCACCCGTTGAGCTGCGACGCGTGGATCTGAACGAGTTCCTTCAGCCGGTCGTCGATGCCGTTCTCGGCGGCGATGCCGCCCACGGTCTTCGAGAAAGCCGAGAGCGCCTGATAGGCGGGTCGCGCCGCTCGCGAGAGGTGCACGCGGTGTTCTGCCGTCATGACGCCAGACTACCCACGGCACGCTCGCCCGGGGCCGGGCGTCTCGCGGGTGGGGCATGATGAGCGGGTGAGCGACCCCATCGACGAGTTCTCGTTCCTTCCCGAGCAGGCTGCGGAGGCCGGCATCCATGCTCTCGCCCCTCGCGGCGAGCGACTGTCGCTGACACTCGCCGACGGACGCATCCTGAGTGCGCTGCGCTACACGCCGGCGGACTCCCCCGATTCCGAGCCGGTGGTGACGTTCCTCCACGGCGCGGGCCTGAACGCCCACACGTGGGACACCACGATCCTCGCGCTCGGCCTTCCCGCGCTCGCGATCGACCTTCCCGGCCACGGGGATTCGTCCTGGCGGGACGACGCGGCATACGTCGCGCGCGTCCTCGCGCCCGACGTCGCCGCGGGCATCGACGCCTGGACGAACGCCCCGCAGCTGCTGGTGGGGCAGTCGCTCGGCGGGCTGACGGCGGCGGCCGTCGCGGCATCCCGGCCCGACCTGGTGCGCGAGCTGGTCGTCATCGACATCACACCGGGCCTCGACCCGAATGCGGGGGCGAGGCAGATCCGCGACTTCTTCGCGGGCCCGGTCGACTGGGCGTCGCGCGACCAGCTCGTCGACCGTGCACTCGCGTTCGGGCTCGGCGGCGGCACCCGCCGCAAGGCCGAGCGCGGCGTCTTCTTCAACTCCCGGATCCGCCCCGACGGCCGCGTCGAGTGGAAGCACCACTTCGCGCGCCTGGCGAATGCCGCGTCCGCTGTGCCGACGGCCGCTGTGCCCGCCGAGGGACAGGACGCGGTCGCCTCGGTGCTCGGCGAGTCGGGGTGGGAGGACCTCACCGCGGTCGCCGCCCCGACGACGCTCCTGCGCGGCGACCGCGGCTACGTCACGGAGCGCGACGCCGCGGAATTCGCCCGACGGGTGCCCTCAGCATCCGTCTCCGTCGTCCCGTCGGGGCACAACGTGCAGGAGGAGATCCCGCTCGAGCTGGGGGCGCGACTGCGGGCGATGCTCGCCGCCGATTGAGAGCTGCGGCGCCGGTCGGGAAGCATTAACGCTTCTGTTGCGTTCCGGGTACCGGGTTGCCGCGAGCCTCGGCGATATCCCTAGGCTGATACCCACCGGCAGCCCCGACCCCCACGGCAGCCCGGCGCCTCGCCCCGCACCTGGGACGCACCCCGAAAGGACCTTCATGCTCCGTCGCACCGCCCTCGCCGCAGCGTCGCTGCTGACCGCCGGTCTGCTCGCCCTCACCGCCTGCAGCAGTGGCGGCGGAAGCGCTGCGCCGACGACGCCCGGCGAGCCCGATCCCGACGCTTCGGTCGCGATCCGGCTGGTGCTCGAGCCCAGCAATCTCGACATCCGGGAGACGGCGGGATCGGCGCTCGACCAGATCCTCGTCGACAACATCTACCAGGGCCTTGTCGCGCGCACGCCCGAGCAGGACATCGTCCCCGCGCTCGCGAGCGACTGGACCGTCTCCCCCGACGGCCTCACCTACACCTTCACGCTCCGCGAGGGCGTGACGTTCCACGACGGCCAGGCGCTGACCCCGCAGGACGTCGTGTGGTCGCTCACGACGCGGCGCGACACCCCCGAGTGGCGGGACTCGGCGCGTCTGGCGAACGTCACCTCGATCGCCGCCGAGGGCCAGGACATCACGCTCACCCTCAGCGAGCCGGACTCGAGCCTGCTGTGGAACCTCACCGGCCGGGCGGGCATCATCCTCAAGGAGGGTGACACCGTCGACTACAAGACCAAGGCCAACGGCACAGGTCCGTTCGTCCTCACCCAATGGCGCCAGGGCGACAGCATCACGTTCGCGCGCAACGACGCCTACTGGGGCGACGCGGCCGGCGCCGCAGAGGTCGTGTTCGAGTACATCCCCGACAACCAGGCCGCGCTCAACGCGGCGCTCGCCGGCGAGGTCGACGTCTTGACCGGCTTCGACGCGAACCTGAAGGAGCAGGTCGAGGCGGGCGGCGACTTCGCCCTCGTGCTCGGCCAGTCCACCGACAAGGGCACGCTCGCGTTCAACCAGTCGTCGGGCCCGCTCGCCGACCAGCGCGTGCGGCAGGCGATCCGCCAGGCCATCGACCACGACGCGATCATCGAGGCGCTCGGGTCGGGGCAGACCCAGTACGGACCGATCCCCGAGCTCGACCCCGGCTACGAGGATCTGGCGGACGTCGTGCCGTACGACCCCGAGGCCGCGAGGGAGCTGCTCACGGAGGCCGGTTACGAGGACGGCCTCGAGCTCACGCTGACCATCCCGAGCTTCTACTCGACGACGATTCCGCAGATCCTGGTGTCGGACCTCGACGAGGTCGGCATCACCCTCGACGTCGACTCGGTCGACTTCACCACGTGGCTCACGGACGTCTACACCAATCACGACTACGACCTGAGCTTCGTGCTGCACACCGAGGCGCGCGACTTCGAGAACTGGGCGAACCCCGACTACTACTTCACCTATGACAACCCCGAGGTGCAGGAGCTGTACGCCCAGTCGCTCGCCGCGACCGACGAGTCCGAGGCCGCGGACCTGCTCACGCAGGCGGCCCGCATCGTCTCGGAGGACGCGGCCGCCGACTGGCTGTACAACGGAGCCTCCGTCGTCGCGATCGGGAGCAACGTCTCGGGCATGCCCACCGTCAACGTGAACGAGCGGCTCGACGCAGCCGAGATCGCCAAGAGCAACGGGTGATCCGGTACACGCTGACCCGATTCGCCCTGCTCCTGCTCGGGCTTCTCGTCGCCAGCGTGCTGATCTTCGTCACCCTCCGGGTGCTCCCCGGCGACATCGCGCACCTCATCGCCGGTGTGGGGTCCACCCCTGAGCAGCAGGACGCCATCCGGGAGCGGCTGGGCCTTCACCGCCCGCTCCCCGAGCAGTACCTCTCGTGGATCGGCGGGCTGTTCCGCGGCGACCTGGGCACGTCGCTGCTGACGGGCACGAGCGTCGTGGACGAACTCGCCCAGAAGGCGGAGGTGACCGTGCCGCTGGGCATCCTGTCGCTGACCATCGCCGTCGTGATCAGCGTGCCGCTCGGCGTGCTCTCGGCGATGCGGCGCGGGCGCGCCTCGGGCACCGGACTCAGCGTCGGCGCGCAGACCCTCGCCGCGGTACCCGTGGTGTGGGCGGGCATGATGCTCGTCGTGGTCTTCGCGGTGTGGCTCGGCTGGCTCCCCGCGCAGGGCTTCCCCCGGTCGGGGTGGAGCGATCCGTGGGCGGCGCTGCGCTCGCTCATCCTCCCCGCCCTCACGATCGGCATCGTCGAGGGCGCCATGCTGCTGCGGTTCGTGCGCAGTGCGACACTGCAGGCCGTCGGGCAGGATTTCGTGCGCACCGCCGCGGCGAAGGGACTCACGCGGGACCAGGCGCTCATCCGTCACGGCCTGCCGGTGGTCGGACTGTCGGTGATCACGGTGCTCGGCCTGCAGGTCGCGGGCATCATCGTGGGCGCCGTCGTCATCGAGCAGCTGTTCTCCCTCCCCGGCATCGGCCGCATGCTCGTCGCCGACGTCGCCGCGCGCGACCTGCCGAAGGTGCAGGGCGAGCTCCTCGCCCTCACCGGCTTCGTGCTCATCGTCGGCTTCGTCGTCGACCTCGTGCACCGCGTCATCGACCCCCGGCAGCGGGAGGCGTCGTGAGCCCTTCGACGAGCTCAAGGAGCGGGGACGCGCCGGAGAGCCTGGCGGGAGCGGATGCTGCGCCCCCGGCGCCTCCCGCACCGCGACGCCGGTCGCGATGGGCGTGGCTCGCGCGGCTGTGGGCGCTGTCCACCGGACGCTTCGGGCTCATCGTGGTCGCGGTCGTCGGCCTCACGGCGATCGTCGCCCGCTTCTGGACGCCGTTCGACCCGCAGAAGGTCGACATCGCGAACCGCTGGGCGCTGCCGAGCTGGCCGCACCTGCTCGGCACCGACGGCTCGGGCCGCGACATCCTCAGCCTGCTGATGGCCGGCGCCCGCACCACCGTGTTCGTCGCGATCGGCGCCGGCGTGATCGCGACGATCATCGGCATCGCACTCGCCGCGCTCGGTGCCCTCACCGCGCGGTGGGTGCGCGAGTCGGTGGCGGTGTTCGTGGACATCCTCATCGCGTTCCCCGTGCTGATCATCGCGATGATGATCTCGGCGGTGTGGGGCGGATCGCTCTGGGTCGTCATCTGGGCTGTCGGCATCGGCTTCGGCGTGAACATCGCCCGGGTCACGCGGCCGGAGCTGCGCCGCGTGCTGCACAGCGACTTCGTGCTCGCGGGGCGCGCGTCCGGCCTCACGCCCGCGCAGAACCTGTGGCGGCACCTCCTTCCCAACGTCGCGCCGGTGTTCATCGTGCAGCTGTCGTGGGGCATGGCGGTCGCCGTCCTCGCCGAGGCCGGCCTGTCGTACCTCGGATTCGGCGCGCCGGTGACCGAGCCGTCGTGGGGACTGCTGCTGGCGCAGCTGCAGCAGTTCATCGCCGTGCACCCGCTGTCGGTGGTGTGGCCGGGACTCGCCATCACGATCACGGTGCTGGGGCTGAACCTCCTCGGCGACGGCCTGCGCGAGGCCACCGACCCGACCCTGTCGCGCAGCCCCTTCGCGACCCGACGTGCGCGCCTGCACATCCCGGAGGTGGTCTCATGAGTCTCGAGGTGACCGACCTCGCGATCGACATCGGCGACCGCCGCGTCGTCGACGGCGTGTCGTTCGCGGTGCCCGACGGCGCGCGCATCGGACTCATCGGGGAGTCGGGCTCGGGCAAGTCGCTCACCGCCCTCGCGATCCTGGGGCTCCTCCCCGACGGTGCGGCGGCGTCGGGGAGCGTGCGCTGGAACGGGCAGGAGATCCTGGGGCTCTCGGAGGCGGAGCTGGCGGAGCTCCGCGGCGACGAGATCGGCATCGTCTTCCAGGAGCCGCGCACGGCGCTCAACCCGATCCGCACCGTCGGCCGCCAGATCGCGGAGTCGATCCGCATCCACGAAGGCCTGTCGAAGCGGGATGCCGCCGCCCGCGCGGTCGCGGAGGCATCCCGTGTCGCCCTCCCCGATCCGCAGCGCATCGTGGCGCGGTACCCGCACCAGCTGTCGGGCGGCCAGCGCCAGCGCGTCGCGATCGCGATGGCGCTCGCCTGCAGGCCTCGGCTGCTGATCGCCGACGAGCCCACGACGGCGCTCGACGTCACGATCCAGGCAGAGATCCTCGAGCTGCTGCTGTCGCTCGCGCGTGACGACGGCATGTCGCTCGTCTTCATCACCCACGATCTCGCGGTGCTGTCTCAGATCGCGACGCACGGTGTGGTGCTCGAACAGGGACGCGTGGTCGAGGCGGCTCCGGTGTCCCGGCTGCTGTCGGCTCCGGCATCCGTCGTGACCCAGGAGCTGCTGCGTGACGCGACGGCGACGCTGTGGCGGCCGGAGGATCGCGGTTCCGCGTCGGGGGTCTGGGGCGACGCCTCCGAAGGGGGTGCGGAATGAGTTTGCTCGTCCGCGGCCGAGGGCTGACGCGCCGCTATCCCGCCCCGAAGACGCAGCTGTTCGAGAAGCGGTCGTACACGACGGGGCTCGAGGACGCCGACATCGACGTGCGCGAAGGCTCGGCGGTCGGGCTCATCGGCGAGTCGGGCTCGGGCAAGTCGACACTCGTCCGACTGCTGCTCGCGCTCGACACGCCCTCCGCGGGCACCGTGGAGTTCGACGGCCAAGCGGTCGACGCAGAGGTCTCCGCGCGTTCGCTGCACTGGCTGCGACGGCAGACGGGGATCGTGTTCCAGGACCCCTATGCGTCGCTCGACCCGCGCATGAGCGTGGGCCGCATCGTCGGCGAGCCGCTGTGGGCGCTCGGCATCGGCGGCGACCGCCGCGCGCGCGTGCGAGAGGTGCTCAGGGACGTCGGCCTCGAGGCCGACATGGCCGACCGCTTCCCGCACGAGTTCTCGGGCGGCCAACGGCAGCGCATCGCCCTCGCGCGGGCGATCGTGCACCGCCCGCGCCTGCTCGTCGGCGACGAGCCGCTGTCGGCGCTGGACGTCACGGTGCGTGCGCAGATCCTCGAGCTGCTCGGCGAGCTGCGAGAGCGCGACGGGCTGACTCTCCTGCTCGTATCGCACGACATCGGCGTCGTTCAGAACCTGTGCGACGAGGTCGTCGTCATGAAGGACGGCCGGATCGTCGAGGAGGGCCCGACCGAGAAGGTGCTGCTGCAGCCCCAGGTGTCCTATACGCGACGCCTGCTGGCATCCATCCCCGTCATCGACGCCGGCTCGTCCTGACCCCTTCCGGCGGCGGCGAGGCGACCAGCGTCGTCGGAGGCCGCCGATAAGTTCGGAGCATGAGCCCCGGAATCGTCCCCCCGTACCTGCTCGCCCGCATCGCCGCCGTGCAGGAGGAGAACTGGGCTCGAGCGGCCGAGGCCGCGCAACGCACCCTCACGGCGCCGCGCGACTACCGTCCGGTGCGCTCTCGCCTCCGTCTGTCGATCCAGGAGCCCGGCACGCTCGTCGCGGAGGCGACGCCGGCGCCCGACCGCGAGATCTCCGACGCCGAGCACCGCGAGGTGCTGCCGGGCACGCGGGTGCGCGGCGAGGACGACCCGGCGACCGGCGACGCCTCCGTGGACGAGGCGTACGACGGGCTCGGCGCGACGTACGACTTCTGGTGGGACGCGTACGCGCGCGACAGCATCGATGGCTCGGGCAGCTCGCTGCTGGCGACGGTGCACTACGGCCGCGACTACGACAACGCCTTCTGGAACGGTGAGCGCATGGTGTTCGGCGACGGCGATGACGAGGTGTTCCGCGGCTTCACCCGATCGCTCAGCGTCATCGCGCACGAGCTCGCCCACGGCGTGATCGAGGACGAGGGCGGGCTGCTCTACCGCGGCCAGTCGGGCGCGCTCAACGAGTCGATCGCCGACGTCTTCGGGGCACTCGCCGAGCAGCACCGGGAGGGGCAGACCGTCGACGAGGCGACCTGGCTCATCGGCGAGGGGATCTTCACGGATGCCGTGCAGGGCGTCGCGCTGCGGTCGCTCAAGGCACCGGGCACCGCGTACGACGACGACGTGCTCGGCAAGGACCCGCAGCCGGCCCACATGCGCGACTACGTCGAGACCCGCGACGACAACGGCGGTGTTCACATCAACTCGGGAATCCCCAACCACGCGTTCTACCTCGCAGCGAAGGCGCTCGGAGGCCGCGCGTGGGAGCGTGCCGGCCTCATCTGGTACCGCGCGCTCACGTCGGGGACGCTCCCCTCCACCGCGGACTTCACCGTGTTCGCCCGCGCCACCCTCGCCGCGGCGGCTGCGGAGTACGGTGAGGAGTCGGAGGAGGTCGACGCCGTCCGCGCCGGGTGGACGAGCGTCGGCGTGATCCCGGATGACCGAGAAGCCGAGTCCTGACCCGACCACACCGTCCGCCGCGCCGCCGGCGGTCGAGGTCGACGTCGCGCGCACCGGCGGCATCGCCGGAATCACGCGGCGCTGGTCGGCGCAGCCGCCCGAGGCGGAGGCATCCGACTGGATCACGCTCATCGACCGGTGCCCGTGGAGCGAGGCGGGCACCGCGACCGGCGACGACGCCGGCCATGCCCCCGCCGATGCGCGGGGGGCGACACGCCGCCGGGATCCGATGCCCGACGGTTTCGTGTGGTTCATCCGCGCGACGTGGTCCGGCGCGGATGCGCGCGAGGCCGAACTTCCGGACGAGGAGGTGGTGGGCGCCTGGCGCGAGTTGGTCGATGCAGTGCGGGACTGGAACCGGCAGAGCTCCGGCTCCGCGAGGCCAGGCCGCTGACGGTCAGCGCGCGAAGAGGCCCTTCTTCTTCGCGGGCTTCAGAGCCTTCTGCATGTAGATCGTGCCCAGCCAGCGGCCGAATTTGAATCCCACGCGCCCCATGCGCCCGACCTCGACGAAGCCCAGCTTCTCGTGCAGGGCGACCGAGCCCTCGGCGCCCTTGTCGCTGATCACCGCGACCATCTGCCGGATGCCGACGGCCTCGCACGCCTCGATGAGCGCTTCGAGCAGGGCCCGGCCGAGTCCCTTGCCCGTGGCCGCCTGGCCGAGATAGATCGAGTTCTCGACCGAGAACCGGTATGCGGACTTGCTCGACATCGGCTGCACGAGCGCGTAGCCGAGGATCTGCCCCGACGGCGACTCCGCCACCAGGAACGGGAGCCCCTGCTTGGCGAGACCGTCGCGCTTCCTGCGCCACTGCGCCACCGACCAGACGTCCTCGTCGAACGTCACGACCGAGTTGGTGACGTAGTAGTTGTAGATCTCGCGGATGTCGGGGATGTCGCGATCCTCGACGGGACGGATCGTGAACGAGAAGGGACGCTCGGGCTCGGGCTGCCGCTGCAGGTGGCGCGGCAGCTTGCGGCGGTCCTTCTCGTATTCCTCTTCGAGCATGTGCTCCTCCTCGATGTCTGCGGCCGGCCTGATGCCCTACGAGGGCAGCCGCCAGTCGACGGGATCGGCGCCCTGTCGCGCGAGCAGCTCGTTGGCCCGCGAGAACGGCCGCGAGCCGAAGAACCCACGGCTGGCCGACAGCGGCGACGGGTGCGCCGATTCGATGATCGGCGTCGCGCCCAACAGCGGCCGCAGGTTCGCGGCATCCCGACCCCACAGGATCGCCACGAGAGGCCTGTCGCGAGCGACGAGCGTGCGGATGGCGTGCTCGGTGACCTTCTCCCAGCCCCAGCCGCGGTGCGATGCCGGCGCCCCCGGCGCGACGGTGAGGACGCGGTTGAGCAGCATGACGCCCTGGTCGCTCCACGCCGACAGGTCGCCGTGCGGGGCGCGCGGGATGCCGAGGTCGGACTCGAGCTCCTGGTAGATGTTCCCCAGACTTCGCGGCAGCGGGCGCACATGCGAATCGACCGCGAACGACAGGCCGATCGGATGCCCCGGCGTGGGGTACGGGTCCTGCCCGACGATGAGCACCTTGACGTCGGGCAGCGGGCGCTGGAAGGCACGCAGCACGCGGTCGCCGGCGGGGAGGTACTGGCGTCCGGCGGCGACCTCGGCGCGAAGCCGCTCGCCCAGCGCCGCGATGTCGGGACCCACCGGGGCGAGCGCTGTCGACCACTCCGGGTCCATGAGTCCGGCGTCGGCGAGCTCGGGCAGTGTCATCGCCATGTCAGGCACGCTCCGCCGTCGTGGTCATGACGAGCTCGAAGCCGCCCTCCACCGGGGTCGACGTGAAGGCGACCGTCGCCGCGGCGAGCTCGCGGAGCGACGCGAGGTGGGTGCCGCCGCACGGGATCCGGGCCTCGTCGGCCGGCAGCTCGCACACCCACGCGCGGCGGTCGGCGAGCGTGTCGCCCTTGCGCTCGATGCGCACGGCGCCGCCGGCGGCGATCCACTGGGCGAGCTGCGCACTGATCCGGGCTGCCAGGTCGTCGAGGTCTGCGAGCGCCTCGGGATCGAACCCCTTGCGCCGCAGCGATTTGCCGATCCGGTACACGTCGCGCGAGCCGTCCGGGAGGATCCGCGATTCCTGGAGCGCGAGCGCGTCGAACGCCGGCGCGCCGAGCGCGTCGGTCTGCACCTGCTTGCGCCAGGCTCCGGCCAGCGCCGCGTCAAGCGCGAGCGAGGCCAGGTGGCACGCGGTGTGCCCCGCCGACAGGGCGGCGCGGTAGCCGGCATCCACCGTCACCTCGACCGTGTCGCCCGCCGCAATCGCGGCACCGTCCTCGACGATGTGAGCGACGACGAAGGTCCACCCTTCGGTGCCGGTGCGCACCGGGACGTCCGGGCCGAGCAGCAGGCCGTCGCCCTGCGTCGCGCCGACGACCGCGTCGACCACCGCGAATTCGCCCGCGCCGACCCGCAGCGTTCCGCGGTCCGCGGGCTGGTCGGGCCACGCGGTGTCGACCGGGTGGAACGCGGTCTGGTCGAGCACGACGGCCGACCGCCCGTCGCCGGCGTCGGCGACGTGGACCACGGTGCCGCGGGAGGAGACGGCGCCGGAAGGGTAGGTGACGACGGTGCCGCTTGTGAGGGTCACAGCTCCTCCGTGCCGCGCGGGCGCAGCGCACCCCGCGCGAGCAGGTGCTGCGCCGACTGCGCGACCGGACGCATCGTGATGAGGTCGAGGTTGACGTGTCCGGGAGCGTTGAGCGCGTACGCGATGACGTCCGCGACGTCGTCGGCGGTGAGCGGGTTCTCGACGCCGTCGTAGACGCGCTCGGCGGCTGCGCTGTCGCCGCCGAGACGGTTGAGAGTGAACTCGGGCGTGTGCACCATGCCCGGTGCGACCTCGATCACACGGATCGGCTCGCCGTTCAGCTCGAGCCGCAGCGCGTGCGCGATCATCGCCTCGCCGGCCTTCGCCGCGTTGTAGCCCGCGCCGCCGGCGTAGGCGGTCTGCGCGGCGGTGGAGGTGACGAAGAGGGTGTCGGCGTGACCGTCGGATGCCGCGGCCCGGCGCAGCTGCGGCATGAGCGCCGCGACCAGCCGCTGCGCCGAGAGCACGTTGACGTCGAACATCCACTGCCAGTCCGAGACGTTGCCGTCCTCGACGCGGTCGGTGCCCCGCGCCCCGCCGGCGACGTGGACCAGCGCGTGGACGGGGCCCGAATCCGCCAGGAAGCCGGCGAGCGCCTCGACGTCGGCGTCAGCCGTCAGGTCCGCCGCGAACGCGACGGCACCGGTCTCGGCCTCGAGCGCGGCGAGGCGATCGGCACGCCGTGCGACGCCGACCACGTCCCATCCGCCGGCGCGCAGTGCGCGCACCGCCGCCTCGCCGATCCCCGAGCTCGCCCCGGTCACCACTGCACGCCTTTTCGCCATGACCACAACGCTACCCACGTCGCGCCCGGCGGAACTGATCGAGCGCGAATCCGGGCGCGCAGCGCGTTACGTCACATTTCCCCCACGTTGTTGACAACCCCGGGTCCTCCGTACTCTCGATCCCGGCTGGGGGGCACGCTCCCGGCATCCGATCCCGCAGGAGCAGGCCATGTCCGCACCCGAGAACTGGCGTTTCGAGACCAAGCAGATCCACTCGGGGGCTCAGCCCGACCCGGTGACCAAGGCTCGCGCGACGCCGATCTACCAGACCACGTCGTACGTCTTCGACAACGCGGACCACGCGGCGAACCTCTTCGCGCTCGCCGAGTTCGGCAACATCTACACGCGCATCCAGAACCCGACGCAGGCGGTCGTCGAGGAGCGCCTCGCCGCGCTCGAGGGCGGCACCGGTGCCCTCCTCCTCGCGAGCGGCCAGGCGGCGGCGACCTTCGCGGTTCTGAACATCGCCGAGGCCGGCGACCACATCGTGTCGTCGAGCTCCATCTACGGCGGCACCTACAACCTCTTCAAGTACACGCTCGCCAAGCTCGGCATCGAGGTCACGTTCGTCGAGAACCAGGACGACCTGGAGGAGTGGCGCCGCGCCGTCCGCCCGAACACGAAGCTGTTCTTCGCGGAGACCATCGGCAACCCGAAGATCAACGTGCTCGACATCCGCGGCGTCGCCGATGTCGCGCACGAGAACGGCGTGCCGCTCATCGTCGACAACACGATCGCGACCCCGTATCTCATCAAGCCGTTCGAGCACGGCGCCGACATCGTCGTGCACTCGGCCACGAAGTTCCTCGGCGGCCACGGCACCACCATCGGCGGCGTGATCGTCGACGGCGGCACCTTCGAGTGGTCGAAGAACGTCGACAAGTTCCCGGGCCTCACCGTTCCCGACCCCTCGTACCACGGCGCGTCCTACACGGCCGCAGTCGGCGACGGCCTCGCGTACATCATCAAGGCGCGCGTGCAGCTGCTGCGCGATCTCGGCTCGGCCATCTCGCCGAACAGCGCCTGGCTGCTCATCCAGGGCATCGAGACGCTGTCGCTGCGCGTCGAGCGCCACGTGCAGAACGCCCAGGAGATCGCCGAGTGGCTCGAGAACCACTCCGACGTCGCCTCGGTCAACTACTCGGGCCTGCCCACCTCGCCGTGGTACGCCACGGCCAACACCTACGCCCCGAAGGGCGTGGGCGCGGTGCTGTCGTTCGAGCTCAAGGGCGGCGTCGAGGCGGGCCGCGAGTTCGTCAACTCGCTCACGCTCTTCAGCCACCTCGCCAACATCGGCGACGTGCGCTCGCTCGTGATCCACCCCGCCTCGACGACGCACTCGCAGCTCACCCCCGAGCAGCAGCTCACGACCGGTGTCACGCCGGGCCTCGTGCGCCTCTCGGTGGGCCTCGAGAACATCGACGACCTCAAGGCCGACCTCGAGCAGGCGCTCGCGGCGGCTCGCCGGGTGTCGGAGGCCGCTCGCGCCTGATCCCCTCCTCGGGACACGGATGCCCCGGTCCGGCGCGCTGCGCCGGGCCGGGGCATCCGTCATTCCCGGTCGGTAGCGGGCTCGTCCGCCTCGAAGTCGGCCGCCAGCTCCTCGGCGGTGAGATGCGCACCCGGAACCGGACGCGGCAGCGTCGGCGCGGCGTCGTCCGTGTGCCAGGGCTGCGGGTCGACGTCGGCGCCATCGCTGCCGGCCTCGTCGAAGATGACGTCGGTGTCGTGATCGAGGTCGTGATCCTGCGGCGGCTCCGCGGGGCGGGCCTCGTGGGCGGGCATGAAGGGCTCGGCGGTCGACATGCGCGCATTCTGCCATGCGCGGTGTAACAGACGGCATCACCCCGCATGCGCAGGCGAGAATGGACGGATGGACTGGCAGACCTCCGAAGACACGGTGCCCAGCGCGCCCGTGACGGAGGCCGACGCCCGCCTGCTGCTCGGCCGCCCTCCGGCCACGGGTGCGTGGCGCGACGGCGATCCCTTGGGCGAGCGCCATTTCGCCGCATTCGGGGCGTTCCGCACGGAGGGCGGGCGCGAGCTGCCGGCATATCGACTCGCCTACGAGACATGGGGCGAGCTCAACGCCACCCGCGACAACGCGGTGCTCGTGCTGCACGCGCTGACCGGCGACAGCCACGTGCGCGGGCCGGCCGGGGCGGGACACCCGACGTCGGGCTGGTGGGACGACATCGTCGGCCCTGGTGCGCCGATCGACACCGACCGCTGGTTCGTCGTGGCCCCGAACATGCTCGGGGGCTGTCAGGGCTCCACCGGCCCGGCGTCGATCGGTCCCGACGGATACGAGTGGGCCTCGCGCTTCCCGTACCTCACGATCCGCGACCAGGTCGCCGCGCAGGTGCGCCTCGCCGACGCGCTGGGCATCGACGTGTGGGCCGCGGTCGTCGGCGGGTCGATGGGCGGCATGCACGCCCTCGAGTGGGCGATCTCGCGCCCCGAGCGCGTGGAGCGGGTCGCCGTCCTCTCGGCGCCACCCGTCAACACGGCCGATCAGGTCGCCCTCAACTCCGTGCAGCTCGAGGCGATCCGCATCGACCCGCGGTTCCAGGGCGGCGAGTACTACGACGCCGGCGACGGCGACGGCCCCAACCGCGGGCTCGCTCTCGCGCGCCGCATGGCCCTGCTCAACTATCGCTCCCCCACCGAGCTCAACCAGCGGTTCCAGCGCACCTGGCAGTCGGGCGTGAGCCCGCTCGGGCACGGCGGACGATTCGCCGTCGAGTCGTACCTCGACTTCCACGGCAACAAGTTCACGCGGCGCTTCGATGCGAACTCGTACATCACGCTCGTCGAGGCGATGAATTCGCACGACGTCGGTCGCGACCGTGGCGGCGTCGACGACGCCCTCGCACTCGTCACCGCCAAGGCCCTGGTGCTCGGCATCGACAGCGACCGGCTCTTCCCCATCGACGGGCAGCACCGCATCGCACGCGGCATCCGCAACACGCTCGACGGCGACCGCGCCGTCGTCCTCTCCAGCGACTTCGGCCACGACGGCTTCCTCATCGAGACGACGGCTGTCGGCACGCACCTGCGGCGGCTCCTCGAGGCCTGACCGCCGCTCGCAGTATCACCGTTGCCCGGACGGTGCTCTCACTTGGGCAGAGTCCCAAGGAGGGAACAATGAGCACTGATACCCAACCGGGCGCCGAGTCGCCCGCAGACGCGTTCGTCGCACAGCCCTTCCTTCGCGAGCAGCTCGGCCTCGACGGCGCCCGCTCTCGCGGAGGAGACCGAAACGGTGACGGCGGGGCCGACCGGGCCGACGACGGCGGGCACAGCCGCCTTCCCGTCGACATCCGAGCCTCGCTCGAGCTCGTCAGACCCTCGCACGGAAGATTCCACGGTGCGAAGTTCTCGCTCGGCTACTTCCCCGCGCATGACGTGTTCGCCACCGACGCCGACAAGTTCGGCTACCTGACCAAGCCCAGGGTGCGCGCGAGGAGCCGGCTGCCGCTCAACGCCACCTCGCGCGCTCTGCTCGAGAAGCTCGGGCACCTGATGGGCAACAGCGGCCGCGAGACGGCACCCGACTCGGCGACGCCCTCGGGCTTCACCTACGTCGGCCAGTTCGTGGACCACGACATCACGCTCGACGTGTCGTCGGCGCTGGACGCGCCGGAGCTCGTCGATGCGAACGTCATCAACAACATGCGCTCGCCGATGCTCGACCTCGACAGCGTGTACGGCAAGGGACCCGCAGTCGACGCGTTCCTCTATGCCGCCCCGGCGCCGGGCGAGCCGCCATCGGCGTTCCGCATGCTGCTCGGAAGCAACCTCCCCAGCGGCCTGGGCGGCGCGGGCGGAACGGCGGGAGCCGCGGGGATGGTCGCGCACACCGACTTCGATGTGCCGCGCACCTCCGCGCTCACTGCGATCATCGGGGATCCGCGCAACAACGAGAACCTCATCGTCTCGCAGCTGCACCACGCGATGCTGCGGTTCCACAACGCCATCGTGGACTCGCTGGTCGCATCCGGATTCACCGGCGACGTCTTCGTGGAGGCCAAGCGCCAGGCGACGCTGCACTACCAGTGGGCGGTCGTGCACGACTTCCTGCCCCGTATCTGCGGGCAGGCGGCCGTCGACGCAGCACTGGCGGCGACGGACCTCGGACACCCGAACAGCCCCTTCCGCATGCCGGTGGAGTTCTCGGTCGCCGCCTACCGGTTCGGGCACAGCATGATCCGCGACGAATACTGGCTGAACTTCGAGCTGCGCAACAAGCCGATGACGGACGTCTTCAGATTCATCCACGAGCCGCACCTGCCGGTGCGCTCGAACTGGGTGGTCGACTTCAACGCGTTCTTCGAGACCGGCATCGCGGTGCCGGTGTTCAACAGCGCGCGCAAGATCGACAGCGTGCTGGCGAGCGCGCTCGAGGACCTCGACGGCAACGGCCTCCCGAACGAGCTGATGGGCGTTCTGGCGGCGCGCAACCTGCTGCGCGGCCTGGTGCTCGGCCTGCCGAGCGGGCAGGCGACGGCGGCCGCCCTCGGTGTGCCCGTCATCTCGGGCGCGGCACTGACCGCTGGGCTCCCGGCGGACGAGATCGCCGTGCTGGAGGAGGAGGGCGGTCTCCTCCTCGAGAAGACGCCGCTGTGGTACTACATCCTTCGCGAGGCGATGGTGGCCACGGGCGGCGAGCACCTCGGACCCCTCGGTGCCAAGATCGTGGCGGACACGTTCGTACGGATGCTGCGCCGCGACGCCCTGTCGCTGCTGAATGTCGCGTTCGCCCCGACGCTGGGGGCGACCCCCGGCAGCTTCACGTTCGCGGACCTCGTCCGCGTCGCGAAGGTGATCGGCGCCTGAGAGTCGGTCACACCGTGCGCTGATAGCGCCATGGAAGCTCGCCGATCTCGAGGCGATGACGGGATCCGGATGCTGCGGCCGCAGCATCCGGATCCCACTCGTCGTCACCCTGCCAGAGCAGCAGGGGGCCTTCGCCACCGCGGCGCGCGACCGTCTCGAAGCGCTGGACGCCGCCCAGACGCGCCGCCCCGAGGACGGACTCGACATCGGCGTGCTCGGCGAGACCGTGCAGCGTCACCCAGGTCGGCGGGTACAGCGTCAACCCACCGCGTCCGTGGCGGGCCAGCGCGTCGGCCGGGCGCAGCCACTGCGCCGCCACCGCCTCGTCGGCCGACAGCGACACCACGCCCCCGGCGGTCGGCGCCACGAAGAACCACGTGCGGATCCGCAGCGCCAGCCCGGGCGGCGGGTCCCAGCACGACAGGGTCACGAGCGCCTCGGCGTCGAGGTCCAGTCCGGTCTCCTCGGCCGTCTCGCGCACCGCCGCGCGGCGAGCGACGGCCTCCTCGAGCTCTGCGGCCGCATGGCGGTCGCCCGGCTCGAGCTTGCCGCCGGGGAACACCCAGGCGCCCGCGAACGAGCCGCGGTCCGGCCGCTCGATCATGAGGACCTCGAGCCCCTCGGCGGTGTCCCGCAGCAGGATCACCGTCGCGGCCACGGGCACCGCCGGATCCGTCGCATCCTCGGGGCGGCGCGACCGCGCGCCGCCGATCGAGTCGCTGAGCGCCTGGAGCGCCCGGTCGGCGGAAGGCGACGGCTGCGGCATCCGCACACTCTATCCACCGCGCCCGCCACCGGAGCATCCATCGCGCCCGCCACCGGAGCGGGTCAGACCGCCACAGCCACCCTGCGCCGTTCGTCGAGGAGGCTGGCGGTCGCGAGCACGAGCCCGCCCGCGGCGAGCGCGACGCCGACCCACGCCGGCGCGGCGAAGCCCCAGCCGGCGGCGATCACGACACCGCCGAGGAACGCGCCGAGGCTGTTGCCGATGTTGAGGGCGGAGTGGTTGAGCGCGGCGGCGATCGACTGGTTGTCCTGCGCGACGTCCATCAGCCGGGTCTGGATCGTGGGGCTGAGCGCGGAGGCGACGAGCCCCGTGGCGAACACGAAGAAGGCGAGCGCCCAGATCCACTGGGCCGTCACCGCAAGCAGTGCCAAGACGAGCGCCAGTGCCAGGAGCCCGCCGACGAGAGTCCGCTTGAGGTCGACGTCGGCGAGGTGGCCGCCGATGAGATTCCCGACCGTCATGCCGAGCCCCATCACCACCAGCACGATCGGCACGAGCCACTCGGGCGATCCGGCGACCTCGGTGACCAGGGGCGCGACGTAGCTGTATACCGCGAAGAAGCCGCCGAAGCCGATGGCGCCCACGCCCAGCGCCAGCCACACCTGCCCGATGCGGAACACCTTGAGCTCCGCCCGCAGCGTTCGTGACGGATCCCCCGGATGCTCCGGCACGAAGAACGCGATGAGCACGGTGGCGGCCGCGAAGATGCCCGCCACGACCATGAACGCCGCGCGCCACCCGAGCTGCTGACCGAGGTAGGTGCCCAGCGGCACGCCGACGACGTTCGCGACGGTGAGTCCGGTCAAGACGAACGCGACGCCCTTCGCCCGCTTGCCCGGGCCCAGCACCTCCGCAGCGACGAGCGCCCCGATGCCGAAGTACGCGCCGTGCGGGAGTCCCGCGAGGAACCGGGATGCCGCGACCCATTCGAAGGTCGGTGCCAGGAACGTGAGCGCATTGAAGACCGTGAGCGCGAGCGCCAGACCGATCATCACACGGTGGCGCGGGTACTTCGCGACGGCGCCGGCGATCGTCGGCGCGCCCACGACGACGCCGAGCGCATAGAGGGAGATGAGCCAGCCGGCCTGATAGATCGCATCCTCCTGGCGCAGCTGCCAGAGCGACGGCAGCAGGTCGGAGCCGATGTTCGGCAGGAGGCCCATCACGACGAACTCGGTCATGCCGATGCCGAAGCTGCCGACGGCGAGGGAAAGGAGCGCCCACGTCGCCGCCCCCCTCGTCAGATTCGAGGAGGTCACGCCGTCATGCTAATGGCGGACGCAGCTGCATGTCGAATCGATTCGGCAGCGGTCGACCCGCGGCGTCGTCATCGTGTGCGACGGGACGCGCGGCCTCACTCCGGGTCGGCCTCGTCCGCCTGGCGGTCGATGGCGGCCTCGAGCCGCTCGATCTTGCCGTCGAGCTCCCCCGAATAGCCGGGCCGGATGTCGGCCTTGAGCACGAGCGAGACCCGCGAGCCGTAGGGCGCGACGGCGTCGGTCGCGCGTTTGACGACGTCGAACACCTCGTCCCACTCCCCCTCGAGCTCGGTGAACATCGACGTCGTGCGGTGCGGCAGACCGCTGTCGCGCACCACGCGCACCGCGGCTGCGACGGCATCGTGCACCGAGCCGTCGGCGCGGCCGGTTCCGCTGGGTGCCACGGAGAAAGCGACGAGCATGGGGACCTCCGACTTTCAGGGGCGGATGGGGCGACGGATGCCGCAGCCCGACGTCTACTCTGACACGCTCACCCGCACCGCCCGCCGCACGGGCACGCGGGCGAGACGCACCACCATCCACACGAAGAGCGCCACGAGCATCGCGTTGCGCACGACCAGGAGCCAGACGGCTGCCGGCCACAGCGTCAGAAGCCAGTCGTAGGCGAACGGGAAGAGCCATTGCGTGAGGGCGAGGATCACCACCGTGACCACCGCAGGCGGCAGCCATCGGCGCCGATCGATCGCGAGGCCCACGACGACCGGCGCGATCAGCCACGTCATGTACTGCGGCGACCCCACCTTGTTCAGCACGATGAAGCCGAGCACCAGCGCGACCGCCAGCGGCGGGAAGAGCGCGACGAAGGACGCGCCGCGCCATGCGTTGACGGCGCCGATCGCCGCGATCGTCAGCATCCCGAGCATGAGGACCGGTGTCATCAGCATGATGACGGTGTCGACCGAGGGGCCGGTTATCTGGAACGTGATCAGGTCCGGGTCATAGAAGATCCGCGCACCGGGCACGCCTGCCAGGGCGAGCAGCAGGTACACGCTGCTCACCGGCGCTTCGATCTGCAGCCCGCGGGAGGTCTGGTCGCCGACGAACCCGAGCAGGTGCGCCCCGCCTCCGGCGAGCAGCACCGCCACCACGACGACCGCCGAGACCGCCGCCGCACCCCCGACGATCGCGAGCCTGCGGCGCACCGCGATCACCGCGGCTGCGAGGAGCGCCGCCGGCCACACCTTGATCCATGTGGCGACGGCGAGCAGCACCGAGCCGAGCCAGGGCCGTCCGACGAGCCACAGCGAGCCGGCGACGGCGAAGGGCACAGTGACCCCGTCGAGCCGGAACATGCCCACGCCGCCGAGCGCGAGGATCGCCGCCAGCCAGAACCATGCGGCGATCATGCGGCCGCGAGAGCTCCCCCGGCCGACGAGCACCGCGAAGGCCGCGGCGTCGAGCAGCGTCACGAGCAGCCCCCAGGCGAGGGTGTAGTCCACAACGCTGCGGAACGCCCCGACGAGCACGATCGGCAATTGAGCCAGCGGCGGGTAGATCCAGTCCTCGGTGATGCCGGGCAGCGCATCGCCCGTGAGCATGAGCCCTGCCCACCAGCGATACAGCTGGTCGACATCCCACGAGGCGGCATGGTCGTCGGTGAACCCGAGCCAGATCACGACCGCGTGGACGAGGACGAACGCGACCCACACCCACGTCCGCCGCAACACCCCTTCATCCTAGAGAGCGCCGACGGGCGGCCTGACGCGCACAGGAACGTCGCGTGAAGTCAGGCGCGGGCGAGGGTCTCGGCGACCGCCTGGGGCAGCGCGTCGGCGACGTCCAGCGCCGTGATCGGGCCGTCGCCGAATGGCGCGGAGCTCGGCGCCCCCGCGATGCTCGCGCCCTGGGCGGCGATCGCGGCCGCCCGCCCGTGCAGCCAGGCGCCGGAGGCGGCGAGAGCCGCGAGGGAGGCGGCATCCGTGTGCCCGTTCTGGGCCACCGCACCTGCGACGAGTGCTCCGATGACGCCGGCGAGCACGTCGCCCGTCCCCGCGGTCGCAAGCCAGGGCGTGCCCGCCTCGACCGTCGCGGCCCAGCCGTCCGGCGCGACCACGACCGTCACCGCGCCCTTGAGCAGCACCACCGCTCCCGTCGCCTCAGCGGTCTCGCGCGCGGCGTCGACACGGTCGGCGGGCGCGTGTGCGAGGCCGAGCGCGGCGCGCAGCCGCGCGTGCTCGCGGTCGTGGGGCGTGAGGATCCGCGGCGCCGTGGCCTCGGCGGCGAGGTCGAGGGCGCCCGCGTCGACGACGACGGGGTCGGTGTCGGACAGCAGCGCCCGCAGCGCGGCGGTATCGGAGGGAGTGCGGGCCGAGGCATCCGTTCCCGATCCGACCACCCAGGCCTGCACGCGTCCGTCGGCGGTCACGGTCTCGGGCCGTCGTGCCAGCACCAGGTCGGCGGCACGGTCGGGTCCGAGGTAGCGCACCATGCCGAGTCCGGCGCGCCACGCCGCCTCGACCCCGAGCACCGCCGCGCCCGGATACGCCTCCGACCCCGTCCGCATGCCCAGCACGCCTCGGGAATACTTGTCGTCGGCGGCGGTTGGCCTCCGCAGGGCGCGCGCGGCATCGGCGCGCGTCCACGTCCTCACCATGCGGCCACAGTACCGCGCGCCCGACCCGATCCGGAGACCCGATGACCCGCCTCTTCACCCCTCTCACCCTGCGCGACGTGACCGTGCGCAACCGCCTGTGGGTCTCGCCCATGTGCCAGTACAGCGCCGTCGACGGCGTGCCGCAGGAGTGGCACCACACCCACCTCGCGCAGTTCGCGTCGGGAGGTGCGGGGATGGTCGTCGCGGAGGCGACGGCGGTGTCGCCCGAGGGCCGGATCTCCCCCGAGGACACGGGCCTCTGGAACGACGAGCAGCGTGACGCGTGGACGCCCATCGTCGCGGCGATCCGCAGCCGCGGCGCCGTCGCCGGTGTGCAGCTCGCGCACGCGGGACGCAAGGCGTCGACGTGGTCGCCGTTCTCGGGGCGCCGGGGATCCGTCCCCGCCGAGGAGGGCGGCTGGACGACCGTCGGCCCGTCCGCCATCGCGTTCGACGGCTACGCCGAGCCCGTCGCCCTCGACCGTGCCGGAATCGACCGCGTCGTCGAGGACTTCGCGGCGGCCGCCCGCCGCGCGGTCGAGGCCGGATTCCAGGTGCTCGAGCTGCACGGCGCCCACGGGTACCTGCTGCACCAGTTCCTGTCGCCCCTGTCGAACCTGCGCGACGACGAGTACGACGGCTCGCTCGAGAACCGCGCGCGACTGCTGCTGCGGGTGCTGGACGCCGTGACGGACGCCGCCCCCGGTGTTCCCGTCATCGTGCGGTTCTCGGCCACCGACTGGGCGGACGGCGGGTGGAACCCCGACGAGACCGCGACGGTCGCCCGCTGGGCGGCGGAGCGCGGCGCCGACTTCTTCGACATCTCCAGCGGCGGCCTCGTGGCACACCAGAGGCTCACGACCGGGCCCGGCTACCAGGTGGAGCTCGCTGCGCGCGTGCGGCGCGAGGCCGGCGTGCCGGTCAACGCCGTGGGCATGATCGACGACGCGGCGCACGCCGAGCGCGTGCTCGCCGAGGACCTCGCCGACGCCGTCATGGCCGGCCGCGAGTGGCTGCGCGACCCGCACTACGGCTTGCGCGCCGCATCCGAGCTCGGCGCCGAGATCGACTACTGGCCCGCGCAGTACCTCCGCGCCCGCCTCTGACGCGGAGGAGGTTGCCGGGGGTTCGGGGCGCTGCGCGTGCATTCGGGGCGCGCGTCGTGCGCCCCGAGCGTCCGTGTCGCGCCCCGATCCCGAATCACCGACGCTGAAATGCGGTGAGCGGATGCTGCGGCCCGGGGCCGCAGCATCCGCTCCTCCCGTCCGTCAGAAGCCGCGACGGCGGGTCGCGTCCTGCACCTCGCCGATGAGCTCCTCGATGATGTCCTCGAGGAACAGCACGGCGGTGATCTCACCGGCCTCGTTGCGCACCTGGGCGAGGTGGCGTCCTGCCCGGCGCATCACGGCCAGCGCGTCCTCGAGATCGGTCGACTCGAGAACCGGCACCATGTGGTGGATGCGCTTGGTCGCGATCGGGAGGGCGACGTCGGTCGCCGCATCCGGTCCCTCCGCGGCGCGGAGGATGTCCTTCAGGTGCACGTAGCCGAGCGGCAGGCCCGTCCGGTCGACGATCACGTACCGCGAGAAGCCGTGCTTGGCGACCGCGCGCTCGATCTCGTCGGGCGTGGTGACCTCGGGAAGCGTCACGAGCTGCGACAGCGGCACGGCGATGTCGGCGGCCTTCTTGTCGGTGAACTCGACCGCCGCGGCCACGGTGCCCGACGCGTCGTCGAGCACGCCCTCGATGCGGGACTGGTTGACGATCGTCGCGACCTCCTCGAGCGTGAAGGTCGAGGCGGCCTCGTCCTTCGGCTCGACGCGGAACAGCCGCACGATGTGGTTCGCCGTCCAGTTGAGGCTCACGATCACCGGGTGGAAGACCTTCGACACCCACACCAGCGGGGTCGCGAGCATGAGCACCGCGCGGTCGGGCACCGAGAACGCGAGGTTCTTCGGCACCATCTCGCCGAACACGACGTGCAGGTACGACACCAGGATCAGCGCCACCGCGAAGGCGACGCCGTCGACCACGGCCTCCGACCAGCCGGTGAGGCCCAGCGGCTCGGCCAGCAGATGGTGGATGGCGGGCTCCGACACGTTCAGGATCAGCAGCGAGCAGATCGTGATGCCGAGCTGGCTCGTCGCGAGCATGAGCGTCGCGTGCTCCATCGCGTACAGCGCGGTCTTCGCGGCGCGCGAACCCTTCTCGGCGAGAGGCTCGATCTGCGAGCGGCGTGCCGAGATGACGGCGAACTCGGCGCCGACGAAGAAGGCGTTGGCGATGAGGAGCACCACCAGCCAGGCGATTCCGGCCCAGTCGCTCATCGGCGATCACCCCCCTCGGTCGCGCCTTCGTGGGGCATCGGCGTGGGAGTGAACCTCACACGGTCGACCCGGCGGCCGTCCATGCGCTGCACCTCGATCGTGCCGTCCTCGATCTCGAGGCTGTCGCCGACGACCGGGATGCGCTCCAGCACGCTCATGATGTAGCCGCCGACGGTGTCGTACACATCTCCCTCGGGGATGCGGATGCCGGTGCGGTCGCGCACCTCGTCGGGCCGCAGCTCACCGGGGAAGATCACGGTGTCCTGCACTCGCACGATGCCCGCGCGACGGCGATCGTGCTCGTCGAGCACCTCGCCGACGATCTCCTCGACGAGGTCCTCGAGGGTGACGACGCCGGCGGTGCCGCCGTACTCGTCGACGACGACGGCCATCTGGTACCCGCGGGCGCGCAGCTCGGCGACGAGCACATCGAGGTGCACGGCCTCCGGGAAGCGCAGCGGCTCGGTCGCGAGCGCCGCGGCGGGCACATCGGCCCGGCGCTCGCGCGGAACGCCGACGGCCGCCTTCAGGTGCACGATGCCGGTGATGTCGTCCATGTCCTCGCCGTACACCGGGAACCGGCTGTGGCCGGTGCGGCGGGCGAGCTGGATGACGTCCTCGGCCGAGTCGTCGGCGGCGAGCGCGTGGATGCTCGGGCGCGGCGTCATGACGTCCGCCGCCGAGAGCCGCGCGAAGGTGAGGCTGCGGTCCAGCAGCGACGCGGTGTCCTCTTCGAGCACGCCGGCACTCGCCGAGCGGCGGACGAGGCTCGACAGCTCCTCGGCCGTGCGGGCGCCGGAGAGCTCCTCCTTGGGCTCGATGCCGACGGCCCGCAGCACGCCGTTCGCGCTGCCGTTGAGCACGACGACCGCCGGACGGAACACCGTCGTGAACGCCACCTGGAACGGCATGACGAGCTTGGCGGTCTGGCGCGGGACGGCCAGTGCGAAGTTCTTCGGCACGAGTTCGCCGAGGATCATCGAGAACACCGTCGCGATCGACACGCCGATGATCGCGGCGACCGGTCGCGACACCCCGCTGGGGATTCCCCACGCGTCGAACACGGGAGCGAGCAGGTTCGAGATGGCCGGCTCCATCGTGTAACCGGTGAGCAGGGTCGTCAGGGTGATGCCCAGCTGCGCGCTGGAGAGGTGGGTCGAGGTGATGCGCAGCGCGCTGATCGTCAGCGAGAGCCGGCTTTCGCCGGCTGCCTGACGGGCCTCGAGGTCCGCCCGGTCGAGGTTCACGAGCGCGAACTCGCTCGCGACGAACAGGCCGGTGCCGATTGTGAGCAGAAGCCCCACGCCCAACATGACGTAATCCATCACGCACTCCCCCCTTGCTGCAACCGGCGGTCAGGCCCGTTCATCGGGGTGGTGGGTCGGTGGGGCGATTGTCTGCAACTAGGAGGGTCGTCCATCGTGCCGCCCATTCTACGACAGGCGCCTGCCCGCGATTCCTGGCGGGCGACGGATGCCGCGCGCCGCGGCATCCGGATCACCCGGCGCTGTCAACCCCCTCTGCGGCCGAGCACGGCGGCGCCCAGGCTGTCGGCATGACCGACACGAGCGCCGACCGGCAGACAGACCCCCGCAACGCTCCGAGCCCGGAGCATCCCGACAAACCGGACAGCCCCCGCGAGATCGAGAAGCGCTCGTGGAAGTACGTCTTCGTGAAGACGGCGCGCGAGTTCTCTGCCGACGAGTGCACCGACATCGCCGCCGCGCTGACCTATTACTCCGTGCTCGCGATCTTCCCGGGACTCGTCGCGGTCTTCTCGATCTTCGGCCTGATCGCGCGCAACGGGCAGGCAACGGACGCCATCCTGGGGGTCGTCGAGGGTGTCGCCCCGGACGCGGCGGACACGCTCCGCGGTCCGCTGGAGCAGCTGGCGGACTCGCCCGCGGCGGGGTGGGGACTCGTCCTCGGGCTGCTGCTCGCGATCTGGTCGGCCTCCGGTTACGTCGCGGCGTTCAGCCGCGCGATGAACCGGGTGTACGAGATCCCCGAAGGGCGCCCGTTCTGGAAGCTGCGGCCGGCACAGCTGCTGATCACGGTGATCGGCGTCGCGCTGATCGTCGTGGCGCTGGTGATCCTCGTCGTGTCGGGACCGGTGGCCGATGCGGTCGGCGAGGCGCTGGGGCTGGGCGAGGTGGCCACCACCGTCTGGTCGATCGTGAAGTGGCCGGTGCTCGCGTTCATCGTGGTGCTGATGGTGGCGATCCTCTACTACGCGACGCCCAATGCGAAGCAGCCGAAGTTCCGCTGGATCAGTCTCGGGTCGCTGCTCGCGATCCTCACCCTCGTGGTCGCGTCGGTGCTGTTCGGCCTGTACGTCGCGAACTTCTCGAACTACGACCGCACCTACGGGTCCCTGGCCGGCGTCATCATCTTCCTGCTGTGGCTGTGGATCGCGAACATCGCCCTGCTGTTCGGCGCGGAGTTCGACGCCGAGCTCGAGCGTGGCCGACAGCTGCAGGCGGGCATCGCCGCCGAGGAGGACATCCAGCTGCCGCCGCGCGACACCCGCAAGAGCGACAAGGCCGAGGAGAAGGAACGCAAGGACATCGAGGAGGGGCGGCGGATCCGCGAGCAGCACGACGGCGACGACGACGCCGGCGACGGCGACCGCGCCGTCGCACGGACACGCGACGCCGGCGAGAAGCGCTGACCGGGAGACCCTGAGCGGGGCGGATGCCGCGAGGAGGCGGCATCCGTCCTCACCTACCAGCTGACCGGAAGCGCCTTGCCCTCTTCGTAGCCGGCCGCCGACTGCAGGCCGACGCGGGCGCGGTCATGGAACTCGGCGACCGTCGAGGCGCCGGCGTACGTGAAGGAGGACCGTACGCCCGACGTGATCATGTCGAGCAGGTCCTCGAGTCCGGGCCGGAGCGGGTCGAGGTAGATCTTCGACGACGAGATGCCCTCGGCGAAGAGTTCCTTGCGCGCGAGCTCGTACGGGTCGAGCCGGCCGAAGCGCTCGTGCACGGCCTTCGTCGAGGCCATGCCCCACGACTCCTTGTAGGCGCGGCCGGCGTCATCCACCTGCAGCTCACCCGGTGCCTCGATGGTCCCTGCGAACCAGGAGCCGATCATGACGGATGCCGCACCCGCCGCGAGCGCCAGCGCGACGTCGCGCGGGTAGCGGACGCCGCCGTCGGCCCACACGTGCGCGCCCATGATGCGTGCGGCCTCGGCCGTCTCGAGCACCGCGGAGAACTGCGGGCGGCCGACCGCGGTCATCATGCGGGTGGTGCACATGGCGCCCGGGCCCACGCCGACCTTGAGGATCGTCGCCCCGGCGGTGACGAGGTCGTGCACGCCCTCGGCGCTGACGATGTTGCCCGCCGCGATCGGGATGCCGAGGTCGAGGTCGGCGACGGCGCGGAGCGCCCGGAGCATGCCCTCCTGGTGGCCATGCGCGGTGTCGACGACGAGCACGTCGACACCCGCGCCGGCGAGCGCCTGCGCCTTCGCGGCGACGTCGCCGTTGATGCCCACCGCGGCGGCGACGATGAGGCGCCCCGACGCGTCGAGCGCAGGCCGGTACAGCGTCGAGCGCAGGGCGCTGCGGCGGGAGAGGGTGCCGACGAGGTGCCCGTGATGCAGCACGCAGACCGTCTCGGCCTCAGCGGCGACGATCACGTCGAACGCATGGCGAGCGCTCTCGATGTCGTCGGCGTCGACGGATGCTGCGCGCCCGCGCGCCAGGTCGCCCAGGCGCGCGTCGGGCAGGGCCGTGCCGAGACGGGTGGCCGGGACGACGCCGAGGATGTCGTCGGCGTCGACGTGACCCGTGGACGCGTCGGCGACCACGATGCCGTGCCCCTCGGTCGCGGGAAGAAGCCGCGCCGCGTCGGCGACGGTCGCGTCCGGCGGCAGCACGAGCGGCGTGTCCCACGAGACCGGCTGCGCCTTCACCCAGCGGATCGCGGCGTCGAGCTCCTGCAGCGGCATGTCCTGCGGGAGCACTCCGAGGCCTCCGCGCCGGGCGAGCGTGGCGGCGAGGCGCGCTCCCGTGACGGAGTTCATGTTCGCCGAGACGAGCGGGAGGGTGGCCGTCGTCCCGTCGCCCGGGGCGAGATCGACGTCGAGCCGGCTCGTGATCGCCGAGCGCCGCGGGACGAGGAAGACGTCCGAGTAGGTCAGGTCGACGTCGGGGGTTTCGCCGTAGAACTCCATGACCGCCAAGGTTAGTGACAGTTCCTGTGCGGATAATCATGCGGGTTCTTTCAGGTTCGCGCAGGGCTGAGACCGGAACGGCCCTCGCAGACTGAGCTAGGCTTAACCGTCGTGTGTGAGGGCGTTTCGCGCCCCCCGCGCATCCCAGAACTTCACCGATGAAAGCAGGCGATTCAGCGTGTCGAGCCAGGTGACGGGCGTCGGGGTTTCGAACGAGGGAGAGTTCGGAGCCAACGAGTGGCTCGTCGAGGAGCTGTACGAACAGTTCAAGATCGACCGGAACTCCGTCGACAAGGCGTGGTGGCCCGTTCTCGAGGCCTACCACCCCACCGACGGCCCAGCACCGACGGAGGCCGCCGCACCCGCTGCGTCCGCCCCGGCGACCGCGGCTCCGCCGACACCGTCGACGGCGTCCGAGCCGCGCCCGGTGACGGCGCCGATCCCGGTGATCGGCAGCCAGCCGGTGGCGCGCACGACTGCGCGGCCGGCCGCGCCCCAGCCGATCCCGGCGCAGGCTCCGAAGGCCCAGCCCTCCGCTGCCGACGGCGAGGCGGACGCCGACGTGGTCACGACGCTGCGCGGCATGCCGAAGACGCTCGCCGCCAACATGGACGAGTCGCTGACCGTGCCGACGGCGACGAGCGTGCGCACCGTGCCCGCGAAGCTGATGATCGACAACCGCATCGTCATCAACAACCACATGTCGCGCACCCGCGGCGGCAAGGTGAGCTTCACCCACCTCATCGGCTGGGCCATCATCCAGGCGCTCAAGGAGTTCCCCAGCCAGAACGTGTTCTACGCCGAGATCGACGGCAAGCCGTCGCTCGTGGCGCCTGCGCACATCAACCTCGGCATCGCGATCGACCTGCCCAAGCCCGACGGCACCCGTGCGCTGCTCGTGCCGAGCATCAAGCGCGCCGAGCAGCTCACGTTCAACGAGTACCTGACGACGTATGAGGACCTGGTCACCCGCGCGCGGGGCAACAAGCTGACCGCCGCCGACTTCCAGGGCACCACGATCTCGCTGACCAACCCGGGCGGCATCGGCACCGTCCACTCGGTGCCGCGTCTCATGAAGGGCCAGGGCTGCATCGTCGGGGCGGGAGCGCTCGAGTATCCCGCCGAGTTCCAGGGCGCGAGCGACAAGACGCTGAACGAGCTCGCGATCGGCAAGACGATCACGCTCACCAGCACCTACGACCACCGTGTCATCCAGGGCGCCGGCTCCGGCGAGTTCCTGAAGAAGGTGCACGAGCTGCTCATCGGTCAGCGCAGCTTCTACGAGGACATCTTCGCCGCGCTGCGCATCCCCTACGCGCCGATCCACTGGGCATCCGACATCAACGTCGACCTCGCCGAGCGCGTCGACAAGACCGCGCGCGTGCAGGAGCTCATCAACTCGTTCCGCGTCCGCGGTCATCTCATGGCTGACACCGACCCCCTCCAGTACGTGCAGCGCACGCACCCCGACCTCGAGATCGAGCAGCACGGCCTGACCTTCTGGGACCTCGACCGCGAGTTCGTCACCAATGGGTTCGGCGGCAAGCGCCAGATGAAGCTGCGCGACATCCTCGGCGTGCTGCGCGACTCCTACTGCCGCACCATCGGCATCGAGTACATGCACATCCAGGACCCGTCGCAGCGCGCGTGGTTCCAGGAGAACGTCGAGGTCAAGTACCAGAAGCCGGGCCACGACGAGCAGCTGCGCATCCTCGACAAGCTGAACCAGGCCGAGGCGTTCGAGACGTTCCTGCAGACGAAGTACGTCGGCCAGAAGCGCTTCAGCCTCGAGGGCGGCGAGTCGCTGATCCCGCTCCTCGACGAGATCCTGCAGGGCGCGGCCGAGGCGGGCCTCGACGGCGCCGCCATCGGCATGGCGCACCGCGGGCGCCTCAATGTGCTGACGAACATCGCCGGCAAGACGTACGGCCAGGTGTTCCGCGAGTTCGAGGGGTCCGTCGCGATCGGCTCGAAGAGCGGCTCGGGCGACGTCAAGTACCACCTCGGCACCGAGGGGACCTTCGTCGCCGACAACGAGTCCGAGCTGCCGGTCTACCTCGCCGCGAACCCGTCGCACCTCGAGACGGTCGACGGCGTGCTCGAGGGCATCGTCCGGGCCAAGCAGGATCGCAAGCCCATCGGCACCTTCACGTGGCTGCCCATCCTCGTCCACGGCGACGCGGCCTTCTCCGGGCAGGGCGTCGTGGTCGAGACGCTGCAGATGTCGCAGCTGCGCGGCTACCGCACGGGCGGCACCGTGCACGTGGTCGTCAACAACCAGGTCGGCTTCACGACGACCCCCACCGACGCGCGCACCTCGGTGTACGCCACCGATGTCGCCAAGACGATCCAGGCGCCGATCTTCCACGTGAACGGCGACGACCCCGAGGCCGTCACCCGTGTCGCGCAGCTGGCGTTCGCCTACCGCGAGCGGTTCCACCGCGATGTCGTGGTCGACCTCGTCTGCTACCGCCGTCGCGGTCACAACGAGGGCGACGACCCGTCGATGACGCAGCCCCTCATGACGAACCTCATCGAGGCGAAGCGCTCGGTGCGGCGCCTCTACACCGAGGCTCTCGTCGGTCGCGGCGACATCACCGAGGAAGAGTACGAGAAGGCCAAGCAGGACTTCCAGAACCGCCTCGAGATCGCGTTCGCCGAGACGCACGCGGCCGAGACGGGCTCCTCGCCCATCCTCGTCGCCGACGCGGGCGCGCAGCCTGCGACCGGTGAGCCGGCGACGACCGGCGTCTCGCGCGAGATGGTCTCCCTCATCGGCGACACGTTCGTGAACAAGCCGAACGGCTTCACGGTCCACGCCAAGCTGCAGCAGCTGCTGGACAAGCGGCTGGACATGAGCCGCAACGGCTCGATCGACTGGGGATTCGGCGAATTGCTGGCGTTCGGCTCGCTGCTGCTCGAGAAGACCAACGTGCGCCTGGCCGGCCAGGACGCGCGCCGCGGCACGTTCGTGCAGCGCCACGCGGTGCTGCACGACCGCGCGAATGGCCAGGAGTGGATCCCGCTCACGAACCTCAGCGAGGACCAGGGGCGCTTCTACGTCTACGACTCGCTGCTGAGCGAGTACGCGGCCATGGCGTTCGAATACGGCTACTCGGTCGAGCGCGCCGACTCCCTCGTGCTGTGGGAGGCCCAGTTCGGCGACTTCGCCAACGGCGCCCAGTCGGTCATCGACGAGTACATCTCGGCCGCCGACCAGAAGTGGGGCCAGCAGTCGAGCGTCGTGCTGCTGCTCCCCCACGGCTATGAGGGCCAGGGACCCGACCACTCGTCGGCCCGCATCGAGCGGTACCTGCAGATGTGCGCGCAGGACAACATGACGGTCGCGCGGCCGTCCACCCCGGCGTCGTACTTCCACCTGCTGCGCCGCCAGGCGTACTCGCGTCCGCGCCGTCCGCTCATCGTCTTCACCCCGAAGGCGATGCTGCGGCTGCGCGGCGCGACGAGCCCGGTCGAGGACTTCCTCAGCGGCCGCTTCGAGCCGGTG
Organism: Microbacterium ureisolvens; assembly: GCF_019511645.1. Classification (GTDB taxonomy): domain Bacteria; phylum Actinomycetota; class Actinomycetes; order Actinomycetales; family Microbacteriaceae; genus Microbacterium; species Microbacterium ureisolvens_A. Next base: position 301,476 of record NZ_JAEUAX010000004.1, read on the forward strand.
ATCGACGACGACCGGAGAATCGACAAGTCCGCCGTCAAGCGCGTGCTGCTGCACGCCGGCAAGATCCACTGGGATCTGCGCGCCGAGCTCGACAAGAACCCGAACCCCGAGATCGCCCTGGTGCGGCTGGAGCAGTTCTACCCGGCCCCCGTCGACGAGCTCAACGCGGTCATCGACTCGTATCCGAACGCCGAGCTGGTGTGGGTGCAGGACGAGCCCGAGAACCAGGGCGCGTGGCCGTTCATCGCCCTCGAGGTCGTGAAGAACCTCAACGGTCGCACCATCAGCCGCGTCTCGCGCGCGTCGGCGGCATCGACCGCGACCGGTTCGCCGAAGGTGCACGCTGCCGAGCAGGCCGCGATCATGCAGCAGGCGCTCATGCTGTAGGCGCGGCATCGCGCCGGTTCGGCCCTGGAGGACTCAGCTCTTCGCTGAGGAGCCCAGGGCCGAACCGCGTTCCGCCGGGACCGCCGTCGTCTTCACCTCGACGAGGGCCCCGGAGTCTGCGGCCAGGTCGGCACCGTTCGTCTGGTCACCGAGCGCGTCGACGCGCCGCGAGGCGCGCCGCAGCCGCTTGACGACCGTCACGAGGATCGCCGCCAGCGCGAGCACCGCCGCGGGGAGCAGGTTCGCTCCGGCCAGCAGCAGCAGGCCGATCGACAGCACCGCCGCTACGACCGCCATGAACCAGCCCGCCGTGAAGCGCGGCAGGATCAGGGCCGCGGCGATCATGCCGGCGGCGTAGATCGAGACCATGTTGCTGGTGTGGATCAGGATGAACGTCTGCAGGTCGCCGCCGGTGGCGAGCGCGATCGCGCAGTAGACCATCGCGATGGCGAACGTCAGCAGCAGGGCGCGCCGCGGCACGCCGCCCGACTCGGCACCCGGTGCGAGCGCGCGGGGCAGATCACCCGACGACGCGAGCGAAGCGCCCAGCTTTCGGAACGCGGCGAGGTAGGCGTTCATCACGCCGAGCACGACGATCGCCGCGACAGCGCCGATGGCCGTCGGCCCGAATCCGGGGGCCACGGCCTCGGCGAGCGCGAGCAGCGGCACCGCGCCGGCGCCGGCCTCCTCGCCGAGCACGCCCACCGTGACCACCTGCAGCAGCAGATACGCGAGGCCCGTCACCACGAGCGCGATCGCGGTGGCGATCGGGATGCTGCGTCGGGGGTCGCGGAACTCTCCCGAGATGTGCGTGCCGACCTCCCAGCCGGCGAACGCCCACACGAAGAGGCTGATCGCGGTGCCGACGCCCGCCCAGCCGTGGGGCAGGAACGGGGTGAAGCTCGACGCCTCGACCGCGGGAAGGGCCGTGGCGACGACGAAGACGACGATGCCGACGAGGAGTCCGGTCAGCACGAACTGCACCCAGCCGGCCACGCGCACGCCGAGCATGTTGACGGCGAACGGCGGGATGAGGATCGCGAACACGAGGATCGGCACCGCGACGCGATCGATGTGCAGGATCGCCGTCAGGTACTCGGCGCCGAGGAAGGCGAGCACGGGGAAGCCGGCGGCCACGCCGAAGTAGAACCAGTACCCCGTGGCGCGGGCTGCCGTGCGGCCGAGCGCACGGCGCACGTAGCTGGCGACGCCGCCGGGGTCGGGGTAGCGTGCGGCGAGCGCGGCGAACGTGCCCGCGAGCGGCACGGCGAGCACGATCACCGCGAGCACCGACACGATCGATGCCGGACCCGCCACGTCTGCCGCGAGGCCGGGGAGGACGAGGAGCCCGGTACCCAGCACCGACGCGATGTAGAGCGCCGTGCCCTGGACGACGCCGAGTCCGCCGTGCGTGCCGCTGTGAGTCACCGTCTCAGTGTGCCCGGCGCCTGCGACACCCGGCCGCGCCTACGCCGCCGACCTGGAGCGGATTCCTGCCAACCGCCCGGGCGCGATCCTCAATCGAGGTTCTGCGTCGAGATGCGGACCCGGCGACGGCGTGTCGGCGCTCATCTCGGCACTGCACCTCAACTGAGGAAGCCGGGCAGGGCGCGGGTCACTGCTCGATCGGCTCCACGCCGGCGCGAGCGAAGGCGGCGGTGGCAGCATCCGTCGACGCATCCCGGTCGGCCTGGACGAGGCCCAGGCGCGTGCGCCGGTCGAGAAGGTCGGCGATGCCCAGGGCGCCCTCGACCGCGACGCCCCACTCGAGCTCCTGCGCAGTCACGCCGCACGCCGCCGACGGCCCTGGAGGGAGGGCGGCCGCGAAGGGCGCCTCGGCGCCGAAGCGGCGCACCAGACGCGGGGCCGCGGCGATCTCGCCCAGGCGATGCCGGGGCCACGCGCCCACCAGCGGGACCGCGCGGGTGGGCGAGGGGCGGGAGGCGAACCCCGGGTCGCGCCGGATGACGGCGTCGACGGCGTCCTCGGCCATCCGCCGGTAGGTCGTGAGCTTGCCGCCGACGACGCTGAGCACGCCGCTCGCCGACTCGATGATCGCGTGGCGGCGGGAGAGGTCGCTGGTGTCGTGGTCGTCCCGAGCGGCGAGGAGCGGACGCAGGCCGGCGAAGGTCGCGAGCACGTCGCTGCGAGCCAGGGGCTCCTCCAGCACGGTGTTGACCGTGCCGAGGAGCACGTCGATCTCGGCCTCGGTCGCGTGCGCCACGTCGGGGATCGGGCCGTCGGCGGGCACGTCGGTGAGGCCGATGTAGGTGCGGCCGTGCTGCGCGGGGAGCGTGAAGACGAACCGGCTCGAAGAGCCGGGGACCGGCACGGTCAGCGACACGTCCGATCCGCCGAGGCGTGCGGTCGACACCACGAGGTGGGTGCCGCGGCTCGGCCGCAGCCGCACGTCGTGGTCCAGCTCCCCCGCCCACACCCCCGTCGCACTCACGACGGCGCGCGCGTGCACGTTCAGCGTCGCGCCCGTCACGAGGTCGCGCAGGGTCGCCTCGCGTCCGGAGACCGCGGCGGCTTCGACACGGGTGAGAACGGATGCCCCGTACCCGGCGGCCGTCCGTGCGACAGCGACGACGAGACGGGCGTCGTCGATGAGCTGCCCGTCCCACCCGCGCACGCCGCCGCGAAGTCCATCGGCGCGAACGGCCGGAGCGAGGGCGAGCGTCGCGGCGGAGCCGATGACACCGGGCGCCCGCAGCAGCGTTCCCGGCGTTCCGACCGCGCGGCGCAGGCCGTCGCCGAGCTCGTACCCCATGCCGACGAACGCTGCGCGCGCGACGTGGCCGGGCTCGTGAAGAGGCACCACCTGCGCGAGCGCGCGCGTGAGGTGGGGCGCCGTGCGGGTGAGGAGGATGTGGCGCTCTGTCGCGCTCTCGTGCGCGATCCCCACCTGCCCCGACGCGAGGTAGCGCAGGCCGCCGTGCACGAGCTTGGAGCTGAAACGGCTGGTGCCGTGCGCGAGGTCGTGCCGCTCGACGAGAACCGTGCGCAGACCCCGGCTCGCAGCATCCAACGCGATCCCCGCGCCGGTGATGCCGCCGCCGATGACGAGCACGTCGATCTCGCGCTCGTCGGCGAGGGCGTCCAGCTCGCGCGCGCGTCGCGCGGCCGACAGGGCCGACGGGCGGGGTGTGCGCCCCACGATCCGCGTCTTCATCGCCGCCCCCCGAGGGCCGGTGCGAGGTAGCCCCGCAGCGCGTGGGTGAGCTCGGCGCGCCAGGAGGGCTCGGGAAGCCACTCGGCGACGAGCGGGGCGGACTGCACCGCGGACTGCGCGATCAGCAGAACCATGGCTGCGAGCTGGGGCGGATCGCCCGCCCGGACGAACCCGGCACGCTGGCCCGCGGCGACGCGCCGGGCGGTCTCCGCATGGATCGCGCGCTGGCTCGTGCCCAGCCGGTCGAGGATGTACCGAGCGAACAGCTCGGGGTCGGTGTCGCGCAGCCGGTCGACGAGGGGCAGGCGACGCACGCGGTCGGCGGTCTCGACGAGCAGCGCGACGAGCTCGTCGAGGTCGGCGGAGTCCCGCGCCTCGCCGGGAAGCGCGGCGACGAGCTCCCGCGTGATGAGGGCGGCGAACACCGCCTGCGCATCGGGCCAGTAGCGGTAGAGGGTCTGGCGGGCGATGCCGCACCGACGCGCGATGTCGGACGCGGTCGTCCGGCGGATGCCGTGCGCCAGCACTTCGGCGAGCGCGGCGTCGAGGATCGCGGTCTCGGTGTCGGGCACTCCATCGGCCATGTGACAACCATACAGAATGTGTCATACTGTCGCCATGGCTGCGACGGCGCACACCGACTCCCCCGGCGACCCCGCGAACCCGGCGCGTGCCCTCGCGATCCCGACGCCCCGACCGCGCGGCGACTGGGATGCGTGGGGGTCCGAGCCCGCCCGCCTGCCCGCCGGCGCGAAGGCGATCGTCGCGACGCTGCTGCCGGGCAAAGCCCACCCCGTGCCACACCGCGCCGCACCCGTCCTCACGCCGTCGCTGCTGCCCGACGACGACCTCGCCGCCCTCGCCGCAGTGGTCGGCGCCGATGCGGCGACCCGCGACGATGCGGTGCGCATGCTGCACCTCGGCGGCAAGAGCACGCCCGACCTGCTCCGGCGGCGCCTCGACGAGCCGCAGACGGCACCGGACGCGGTGGTCTCCCCCAGCGCCCACGACGAGGTCGCACAGGCGCTGCGCGTATGCGCCGATCGGGGCATCGCGGTCGTGCCGTTCGGAGGCGGCACCTCTGTCGTGGGCGGCGTCGACCCGGTGCGCGGCGCGCACCGGGCGGTGGTCGCGCTCGATCTCAGCCGCACGGCGGCCCTCCTCGCCCTCGACGAGGTGTCCCTTCTCGCGACGTTCGGCGCCGGCACCACCGGTCCGCAGGCGGAGGAGCTCCTCGGCGCCCGAGGGTTCACCCTCGGCCACTTTCCGCAGAGCTTCCTGTACGCATCGATCGGCGGGTACGCCGCGACCCGCTCGAGCGGTCAGGCCTCGCGCGGCTACGGCCGCTTCGACGACCTCGTCCACGCGCTGCGCGTCGCGACCCCCGCGGGCGACCTCGACCTCGGACGCTCGCCCGCGAGCGCGGCCGGCCCCGACCTGCGCGAGCTCTTCCTCGGCTCCGAGGGTGCGTTCGGCGTCCTCACCGAGGTCACGGTCCGCATCCGGCCCGTGCCCGCGGCCACGGCGTACCGCGCGTGGTCGTTCCCGGACTTCGCCGCGGGAGCAGCGGCGGTGCGCGACGCCACGCAGCGCGGCATCCGTCCCACCGTCCTGCGGCTGAGCGACGAGACCGAGACGCGCGTGAACGCCGCGATGGGCGGACATCTCACCCGGATGCGCGGAAGCCTGGCCGTCGCGACGTTCGAAGGGGCGACCGCCGCCGAGGCCGAGGCCACACGCGATGCGCTCGACGCGGTCTTCCGAGCGCACGGCGCGACCTCGCGCGGGGAGGATCCGGCGCGATCGTGGGAGCGCGGCCGGTTCGCCTCTCCGGCGCTGCGCGACACCCTCATGGACGTCGGCGTCCTCGCCGAGACCCTGGAGACCGCGACGACGTGGGCGAACCTGCCCGCGCTCAAGGGCGCCGTCGCCGCCGCCCTGACCGAGAGCCTCGCCGCCTCCGGCACGAAGCCGATCGTGCTGTGCCACATCTCGCACGTGTACCCCGCGGGCGCATCGCTCTACTTCACCGTCGTCGCGGCCCTCACCGACGATCCTGAGACCCAGTGGATGAGGGCGAAGGATGCCGCGTCCCGCGCGATCGTCGACGCCCACGGAACCATCACCCACCATCACGCCGTGGGGCGGGATCATCGGCCGTATCTCGAGGCGGAGATCGGCCCGCTCGGCGTCGAGGTGCTGCGCGCGGTGAAGAGCGTGCTCGATCCCCGGGGCATCATGAATCCCGGCGCACTGGTCGCCCCCGTTGGGGACGCTGCGGCGCGCGCATGAAGGTCGCGCTGCTCGTCAACCCCGCGGCCCGCGGGGGCGCGCACACCGGCGCCGCCACGAAGGCCGCGGACCGCCTCCGCGCGCAGGGCGTGCAGACGTCGATGCTGAGCGGCGGCAGCGCGGCCGAGTCGTCCGCGCTGCTGCGAGCCGCGATCGAGGTCGGCGTCGACGCCGTCGTCGTCGCGGGCGGCGACGGCACCGTGAACCTCGCGATCCAGGAGGTCGCGTGCACCGGCACCCCGCTCGGCATCGTGCCGTCCGGCACCGGCAACGACTTCGCGGCGACGCTCGGCCTGCGAGAGCTCGACGTCCCTGCGGCGGCCGACGCGATCGCCGCAGGCGCCACCCGGGCGATCGACCTCGCGCGCGTCACCCGCGAGGACGGATCGACGCGGTATTACGGATCCGTGCTCGCCAGCGGGTTCGACTCGAAGGTCAACGACCGCGCCAACGCGATGCGGTGGCCGCGCGGCGGCTCACGATACAACATCGCGATCCTCGTCGAGTTCCTGACGCTCGCCGGCATCCCGTATGACGTGGAGCTCGAACTCGCCGACGGCACGCGCGAAGAGGTGCGCGGCGATCTGGTGATGGCCACCGTGGGCAACGGGCGCACCTACGGCGGCGGCATCCCGATCTGTCCCGATGCCGACCCCGCTGACGGACTGCTCGACCTCGTGCTCGTGCGCCCGGCGGGGCGTGTGCGTCTCCTGCGCCTGCTCCCCCGGGTGTACCAGGGTACGCACGCCGGTGCGCCGGAGGTCTCGATGCGACGGGTGCGCTCGGTTCGGCTGGCGTCACCGGCCGTGACGGCCTATGCGGACGGCGACCCGATCGGCGCGCTGCCGCTGGCCGTCGATGTGGTGCCCGGGGCCCTCACGATCTTCACGCCCGCCGGCTGACGCGGAGCGCAGCGGCATCAGTGAGCCGCCTGGACCGCCCTCAGCTTGGCGAGCACCTGGTCGCGCAGCTCTTCGGGCGCGCTCTCCTTGCAGGCCCGGGCCAGCACCTCGGTCAGCGTGGTCGCGACAAGCGCCTCGTCGCGGCAGCCCTCGCAGTTCGCCAGGTGCTCGGCGATGTCGCTCTGCTCGGTCTTGCAGACCTCGTGGCGCAGGTACTCCTCCAGGTCGCGCCGGGCCTTCTCACAGCCGCAGTCGGTCATTTCGTGCTCCTTGTGGCGGCGGGGGTGATGCCGCGCTCTTTCGCGTAATCGGCCAGCAGCTCACGCAGCATCCGCCTGCCACGGTGCAGACGGCTCATGACCGTGCCGATGGGGGTCTTCATGATGTCGGCGATCTCCTGGTAGGCGAAGCCCTCGACGTCGGCGAGGTACACCGCCAGCCGGAAGTCCTCCGGGATGGACTGCAGCGCGTCCTTCACGACCGAGGCGGGCATGTGGTCGATCGCCTCGGCCTCCGCCGAGCGCGTGCTCGTCGCGGTTGTCGACTCGGCACCGCCGAGCTGCCAGTCCTCGAGGTCGTCGATCGTGCCCTGGTACGGCTCGCGCTGCTTCTTGCGGTAGGTGTTGATGTAGGTGTTCGTCAGGATGCGGTACAGCCACGCCTTGAGGTTCGTGCCCTGCGTGAAGGTCTTCCACGAGGCGAACGCCTTGACGAAGGTCTCCTGCACGAGGTCCGCCGCGTCGGCGGGGTTGCGGGTCATCCGCATGGCCGCGGCGTACAGCTGATCCATGAAGGGCAGCGCCTGCTCTTCGAACTGCGCGCGGGGATCCTGGTCCTGGTCCGCCACGGCAGCCTTGTCGGTCGAGTCGCTCATCACGCGCAAGTCTACGGGGGGCCCTTGCCGGGCACCTGGGACGTGCGCGTCACGCCCGGCGAGGAGGGGCGCCTCGTGATCGAGACGCACGAGAGTGGCGAACATCCGGCTCCGCTCAGGTAGGTTGCTCCCGGCTGGTCCCCACCGGGTTCAGTAGGGTAGAACCCGATGACAGCCGACGCGTATTCCCCGCCCTCCGCGCCGATGGGGCGCGGCCACTGGCCCGCGCCCGTCGCGGACGGCGCATTGCACGCCACGGTGACCGTTCCCGGCTCGAAATCGCTGACCAATCGCGAGCTGATCCTCGCCGCGCTCGCCGACGGACCGAGCCGTCTGATCTCGCCGCTGCACTCGGATGACTCCGCGCGGATGATCGACGCGCTGCGCTCGCTGGGCGTCGGCGTCGAGCTCGTCGGGGGCACCGGCATCTATGGGGACGACATCGAGGTGACTCCGGTGTGGCCGCTGCGCGGCGACACGGTGGTGGACTGCGGTCAGGCCGGCACGGTCATGCGCTTCGTCGCCGGCCTCGGCGGCTTCGCCCGTGGAGACGTCACCCTCACGGCGCACGAGAGCGCGCTGCATCGCCCGATGGGCGCCATGATCACCGCGCTGCGCGACGTCGGCGTCGACATCGACGACGGCGGCCACTGGGCCCTCCCCTTCATCGTCCGCGGTCACGGCCACGTCCGCGGCGGCGAAGTGACGATCGACGCCAGCGCGTCGAGCCAGTTCGTCTCCGGCCTGCTGCTCGCGGCGCCCCGCTTCGACGTCGGCCTGCAGCTGCGCCACTCCGGCGAGCGCCTGCCGAGCATCCCCCACATCGACATGACCGTCGAAGCTCTCGGACACCGCGGCGTGCACGTCGAGCGTCCGGGTGTCGGCGAGTGGATCGTGCCGGCCGGCCCGGTCCGCGGCAAGGACGTCGCGATCGAGCCCGACCTCTCGAACGCGGCGCCCTTCCTCGCGGCGGCGATGGTCGCGGGCGGCTCCGTCTCGGTCACCGGCTGGCCCGCGCACTCCACCCAGCCCGGCGCGATGCTCACGGAGATCCTCTCCCTCATGGGCGCCCGCGTGGTGCGCCGCGGCGGCGCGCTGACCGTCACCGCCGGCTCGGCCATTCAGGGCGTCGATCTCGACCTGTCGGCCGCCGGCGAGTTGACCCCCACGATCTTCGCACTCACGGCCTTCGCCGACTCCCCGTCCACGCTGCACGGCATCGGACACATCCGCGGTCACGAGACCGACCGCATCGCAGCCCTCGTCGCGGAGCTGCGCAGCCTCGGCGGTGAGGCCGAGGAGCTGCCCGACGGCATCCGCATCGTGCCCCGCCCGCTCCGCGGCGGGACCTGGCACGCGTACCATGACCACCGCATGGCGACCACGGGCGCGCTCATCGGCCTGGCCGTGCCCGGCGTCGAGGTCGACGACATCGGCACGACCGCCAAGACGATGCCCGAGTTCCCGCAGATCTGGCAGCGGATGCTCGACGGCGAGCACGCCGACGGCGGGTTCCCCGAGGAGACGATGCGCGCCTCGTGAGAAGGCGCGTGCATGGGTTCGCGGAGCGATCGGGATGAGCAGCGCAGACCGACCCGGAATGACCGTATGAGCGGGACGACACCGTGAGCTGGCTCGACGACCTCGACGACGACGACGAACCGGAGTTCGACGAGGCTGACGTCCGGGTCCGCCCGAACCCGAAGGCGAATCGTCCTCGCACCAAGCGCCGCCCGGCGCACAGCGACGCCGAGATCGCGCGCGTGCTCGGCGTCGACCGCGGACGCTACACGGTGCTCGTGGACGAGGACCTCCCGACCGAGCGCACGGTGCTCGCCGCCCGCGCGCGGGAACTCCGCAAGACCCCGATCGTCACGGGCGACCGGGCCCGCGTGGTCGGCGACGCGTCGGGTGACGAGGGCACGCTCGCACGCATCGTCGGCATCGAGGACCGCACCTCCTTGCTGCGCCGCAGCGCCGACGACACCGACCAGGTCGAGCGCGTCATCGTCGCCAACGCCGACCAGATGCTCGTCGTCGTCGCTGCTGCCGACCCGGAGCCGCGGCCGAGGCTCGTCGACCGCTATCTCGTCGCCGCGCTGGATGCCGGCATCCGTCCTCTCCTCGTCGTGACGAAGACCGACCTCGCCGATCCCGCCGAGTTCCTCGCGCACTTCGACGGCCTCGACCTCGAGGTGTTCACGAGCGGGCGCGAGCAGATGCCCCTCGAGCGGATCGGCGCGGCGCTCGTCGGCCACTCGACGGTGTTCGTCGGGCACTCGGGCGTCGGCAAGTCGACGCTCGTCAACGCGCTCGTTCCCGACGCGAAACGCGCGACCGGGCACGTCAACGTCGTGACCGGACGCGGGCGGCACACGTCGAGCTCGACCGTGTCACTGCGCTACCGCGGGGAGGCGCTCGACGGCGGGGTTCGGGGCAACGGCTGGGTCATCGACACTCCCGGCGTGCGCTCGTTCGGCCTCGGCCATGTCGATCCCGCCAACATCCTGCGCGCCTTCACCGACCTCGCCCAGATCGCCGAGGACTGCCCGCGCGGCTGCACGCATCTGCCCGACGCCCCGGACTGCGCCATCGTCGAGGCTGTCGAGGCGGGCCGGCTCGGCCCGGGCGGCGCCGCCCGCCTCGACTCCCTGCAGCGTCTGCTCGAGACGTTCGCGAAGAAGGCCCAGGACTCCGCCACCTAGAGTGGGACGGTGACCACGACGCGCCTCGAACCCGGTTCCCTCGCCCCTGCCTTCACGCTCCCCGACCAGGACGAGCAGGCCGTGACGCTCAAGGATCTGCGGGGCGGACGGGTGATCCTGTTCTTCTATCCGGCGGCGATGACCCCGGGCTGCACCAAGGAGGCGTGCGACTTCCGCGACAGCCTCGCCCCGCTCCAGGCGGCCGGGTACACGGTGCTCGGCATCTCTCCCGACGAGCCCGAGAAGCTCCGACGGTTCAAGGAGCGCGACGCTCTCACCTACGACCTGCTGAGCGACCCCGGCCACAAGGTGCTCGAGAAGTACGCCGCGTGGGGCGAGAAGACGAACTACGGCAAGACCTTCATGGGCGTCATCCGCTCGACCTTCGTCATCGACGAGAAGGGCCGCATCACGCACGCGCTGTACAACGTGCGGGCGACCGGCCACGTCGCGCGCGTGCGAACGCTCCTGGGCGTCTGAGAGCGGTCCTGGCCCGGCGGGTCGGAGCGGGCGCCTAAGCCCCCGGGGCTTGTCCGCCTGCCTCCTCATCGCGCTGACGGCGCGCGGCGCGGCCGGCGTCTCGCACGGCGATGACGAGCAGCACCAGCACGACGAGAGCCGGAGCGGCGAGCGCAAGGGCCACTGCAGGAACGGCGAACGCGCCGGTGGCGGCGCCGAAGGCGACGGCGAGGATCAGCAGCTGCGTGACGATGCCGCCCGAACGGCCCCACGACTGCCCGCCCCAGATCGCGAACGCGAACGCGATCACCGCGGCGGCGCCGACGAGCGTGAGCACGGCCAGGGCGATCGCACTCTCCATCGAGCCGGTGTCGCCCGAGGCGATCGCGACGATCTCGCGGACCGTGAGCGCGGCGAGCCCGAGTCCCTCGATCCCCACCAGCACTGCGGCGATCCTTCCGGACAGATTTGTCCGCATTCTCCGTCGACTCCTTCTTCCCCCGACAGCGGTTTGTGCGAACCCTCCATTGCCCCCGGGGAACACTCAGCAAGTCCTACACAAACCCGCCGATGAACCCTTGATTCAGGTAAACCGCTATGGGACGATTGGTGAAGCCGTGTGCTCCCACAGCGACGTGGGGCGAGATCTTCTCGCACATCCCACAGGGTACCGGACCCGAACCGGGCCCCTCATCCCCACCCCTCTGTCACAAGGAGCACCACCATGGACTGGCGCGACAAGGCCGCCTGCCTGACCGTCGACCCCGAACTGTTCTTCCCCGTGGGGAACACCGGACCGGCCGTCGATCAGATCGAGAAGGCCAAGTCGGTGTGCGCACGCTGCACCGTCACCGAGATCTGCCTTCAGTACGCCCTCGAGACCGGCCAGGACTCGGGCGTGTGGGGCGGGCTCTCCGAGGACGAGCGCCGCGCCCTCAAGCGCCGCGCCGCCCGCGCGCGCCGCGCCTCCTGATCCTCAAGGCGCCACACAGCATTCGATGAGCGGATGTCGCAGATCGTGGCATCCGCTCATCGCTGTCAATTCTTCGCGCGCTCGATGTAGCGCAGCGGGATGTCGATCGTGACCTCCGTGCCACTGCCCATGATCGTGTGCCAGTCGATCGTGCCGCCGAGCTCTCCCTGGATCAGGGTGCGCACGATCTGAGTGCCGAGGCCGCGGCCGACCTGACCTTCCGGCAGGCCGGAGCCGGTGTCGCGCACACGCACCTCGAGGCGGTCGTCGGAACGCTCGGCGATGATCTCGACGTCGCCCTCCTGACCGGCGAGCCCGTGCTCGACGGCGTTCGTGACGAGCTCGGTGAGAGCCAGGGCGAGGGGCGTCGCGTACTCGCTGGGGAGGGTGCCGAAGCGGCCCGTGGAGTGGGTCTTCGCGCGCGTGTTGGGGGCTGCGGCGACCTCGGCGACGAGCTTGAGCACGCGCGCGAACACCTCGTCGAAGTCCACGTTCTGCGCGAGGCCCTCCGAGAGCGTGTCGTGCACGACAGCAATGGCCGACACGCGCCGCATGGCCTGTGTGAGCGCGTCGCGGGCCTCCTCCGTGTGGGAGCGGCGGGCCTGGATGCGCAGCAGCGACGCGACGGTCTGAAGGTTGTTCTTGACCCGGTGGTGGATCTCACGGATCGTCGCGTCCTTGGTGATGAGCTCCTGCTCCTGGTGGCGGATCTCCGTGACGTCGCGGCACAGGACGATCGCCCCGATGCGCGTGCCGTGATCGCGCAGCGGGATCGTTCGCAGCGACACCGTGACGCCGCGTGCCTCGAGGTCGGCGCGCCACGGCGCGCGGCCGGTCACCACGACCGGCAGCGACTCGTCGAACTGGCGCTTCGTGGGCAGGATGCCCGTCACGACCTCGACCAGGGATTCCCCCTCGAGCTCGTCGTCGAAGCCGAGACGGTTGAACGCCGACAGGGCGTTAGGGCTGGCGAAGGTGGTGATGCCGTCGACGTCCAGGCGCACCAGGCCGTCCGACGCTCGGGGCGCCCCGCGGCGCGGCGAGGTGGGCGCCGTCAGGTCGGGGAAGTCGCCCGACGCGATCATGCCGAACAGATCATCGGCGCAATCGTTGAACGTGATCTGCTGCCGCGAGGGCGTGCGCGCCTCTCCGAGGTTGGTGTGGCGGGTGATCACGCCGATCACCGACACCTCCTTCCCGCTCTTGCGGGCTACCGGCACCGCGCGCACACGCGTCGGGGTCTCTTCGAACCAGTCCGGCGAAGCCGAGTCGACGATGAGGCCCGTCTGGAACGCCTCGCGCACCTGCGTGCGCCACTGCGGCCGCACGCGGTCGCCGACGATGTCGCGGTAGAAGAGTGTCGCCGCGCCGCCCGGCCGCGTGTGGGCGACGGCGACGAAGGAGTCGTCGGAGGTCGGCACCCAGAGCACGATGTCGGCGAAAGCCAGATCGGCGAGGAGCTGGCCGTCCCCCGCGAGACGGTGCAGCCACTCCACGTCCTCTTCACTGGAGCGGCCCTGGGCGTAAACGAGATCGCTGAGGGTCGACACGCCCCCTAGCCTAGAGCGCGCTGCTCACACGACCCGTTCGCCGACACGTGCCGCCTCGTCGGTGCCGACGTGCGCCGGTCGCCCGGACCGGCCACCGTGAACGCCCCGCCGCCTCGCCTTCGCGCCCCGCTGCGGCTCCGGCGCCGGCACGATCGCCTCGCCCACGAAGCGCCGCAGTGCGAGCGTGAACGGCGATCGCGGGGCGACGTCGGCGATCGGCTGCGACGCGAGGATCGCGGCATCCGCTGATCTCGGATCCTGCGGCAGGAACCACACGTCCTCGATGCCGCCGAAGCGGTCGAGGGTCCGGCGCACCTGTCCGCGGGCGTCGATGCCGAGCGTCCCGGGGCGCAGCCGGTTGGCGACGACCGCCACCGGGGTCGCCCCGATGGTGGCGCGCAGGTTGGCGTGCCCACGCAGGAACCGTGCGACGCCGACGGGGTCGGCCGCGACCACCGCCACCACGAGGTCGGCGGCGCGCAGCGCAGCGAGCGTCGCGGCGTTGCGGCGCGGGCCGTCGAGGTCGCTCATGATCTCTTCGTCGCGCTCGAGCGACGACGAGACATCCACCACCGTGTAGTCGGCCCACTCTCGACAGGCGGCGAGTGCGGCGCCCACACGCCGGTCGCTCAGCTCCGGCCAGCGGGAGGGCCGGTTGATGCCCGTCAGCACGTCGACGCCGGTGCGGCCCAGAGGCACGGCGATGCGGGTGAGCTCGCGCGCGTCGAGGCCGGCGAGCTCGGCCTGCCGGCACGCGGCGGCGAACCCCGGGCCCTCGTCGGCGAGGCCGAGGGTCAGCGCGAGCGACGGAGCGATCGTGTCGGCGTCGACGAGCGCGACGTGGCGTCCGCCGCGCGCGAGCTCGACGGCCAGCTCCGCCGCGACCGTGGAGCGGCCCGGTGCGCCGGCAGGGCCCCACACCGCGATCACCCGAGGCTGAGGGCGCACGCGCGCTGCGGGTGCGGATGCCCGGGGTGCGGACGAGAGCGCCGCGGCGATGCGCCACGGCTCGGCGTGCAGGCTCAGCGGGGCCTCGAGTCCGCACGATGCGGCGATCCGCTCCCCCGCCGCGTCTTCGACCAGCGGGACGACGCGTGTACCGGCACGGTCGCAGAGCGCGACGACGGTGGGCGACATCGTGGCACGCGACACGGCGACCACCAGCGCGTCGGCGTCGGCGAGGGCACGGAGCACCGACTCGGCGTCGGCGCCCAGCATCCCATCCGCCGCGGCGAGGGCGGGAGCGGATGCCGCGACCTCCGCGATCACGTCGATCCCCTCGCGACGCAGCCCTTCGGCGAGGGGCTGGGCGTCGTCGACCGCGACGACGACCCTCACGAGCCGGACCCTGTCGTGGGAACGATGGACAGCGCCGACTCGTCGGCCATCGCGGCGAGGGTGGCGGGCACGTCCGCCCGCGGGATCACGAGTTCGAGGGCGGCCGCACCGCCCCCGATCATGGAGTCGTCGCGCGTCACGGACACGACGGTGGCGTCGGCGACCAGGATGCGCGGCTCGTCGTACGCGCCCTGTTCCAGAAGGGGAGCCGACCAGACTTCGACGACGCTGCCCGCGTCGACCGATGCCGGCACGTCGACGGCGCTGCGGACCACGACGCTCGTGGTGCGTGCGGAGGCGGGGTCGCCGACGGATGCTGCGGGCACCAGTTCCCCCGCCTCGATCGTGCGCGTCGCGACCACGGGCTCGTCGAGGCCGTCGGCCGTGAGGTAGGTGCCGGCCAGGGCACCGAGCGCGACGTCGACGACCTTCAGATCGCCGGTGCCGATCGCCTCACCCGGGACGATCGTGTGCGCGGCGGCGTACACCGGGACGGTCTGGCGCGCGGCCGAGACGACGAGCCACACGCCGACGACGGATGCGGCCACCAGGAGCACACCGAGGAAGAACCGGGCGTCGCCCCAGAAGGCGCGGCGCGGGGTGCGGACGGGATCGTGGGCGGCGGTCATGCGTCCATCGTCGCGGACTCGTCGCGAGGGCGTCGGGCGTTATCCACAGGGGTGAGGGGGCCCGGCCCGCTCTGGGGAGGCGGGTCCATAATGGGGGCATGTCAGATGACCCGACGTCCGACGTGCGGCTGTACGCACCCGCCCAGGTGGGCGAGGTGCTCGGCGTGTCGGTCGACGAGGTCATGGCACTGGTGCACGAAGGCCGTCTGCGGGGCCTGCGCGTCGGCGCGCCGGCGCGCTGGCGGATCGATGCCGCGAGCGTCGGCGAGTATCTCGACGACCAGGCCGAGGAGGCGCGACGCATGGCGCTGTGGCGTCAGTCCCAGACCGCGAGCTTCCCCGAGCTGTGGGGCGGGCGGATCGTCCGGCACCCGGACTGAGCCCGGGAACACTCCGAACGCGGGGGCCGGCGTGCCGGCCGCAGGTCACGGGACCACGGGCGCTTCGTCGGCCCGGACCCAGGCGATCGCCGTGTAGGGCACCAGCCGATAGCCCGACACGGCGTCGGCGCGTCGGGGTGCGCCCTGGTCGTGCACGGCGAGGTCGAGGTGGTCCGCCCCGGCGCGATCGATCGTGCCGGTGAGGACCCGCCCCGAGACGAGGTGCACGGCGACCCCCGCCCGCCGGCGCACGAGGTCGCGCAGCACGAAGCCGAGAGTGAGCCGGTCGGCGAGGGGCGAGCGCGGCGGTGCGGGGCGCGCCGTGCGCAGGAGGTCGGCGTGCGGCATGCCGATCGCGCCGATCGCGCCGAAGGGGACCACGACCGCGCCGCCGGGTCCGTCGGCGAGCGCGAGGGCGACCCAGTCGGCTCCCACCCCTGTCACCGACGCGCGCAGCGTCGCGCCGTCGGCGAGATCAAACGAGGCGACCGTCGGCGCCGCTCCGTCGCGGGCGGCGAGGAGCGTCAGCCGCTCCGAGAGCTGCACCCGCGACAGCCGCAGGCGTTCGGCTTCGGTGTCGAGCGCGGCGCGCTCCGCCTCCCACTCGGAGGCGAGCTGATCCTCGAGGTCGTCGAAGAAGCGGTCCCAGCGCACTCAGCGAGAGTAGGGCACCACGGCCGATCGGTCCGCGAGTTATCCACAGCCCACCGGGTCGGATTTTCCTGAGAGTTCGCTGTGTGGTCTACTGTCCGGGAAGACATCCCCCTGTCGAGATTGGCACCCATGGCACCGACGCCCGCGGGCACCGCCCGCGCACCGTATGCATCCCGCAGCAGCGCGCAGGTCGCAGAGTTCTTCGCGCCGCAGCGGACGCCGTCCATCGCCCTCCCTGATTCGGAGACGTTCCTGCGCAACCTCACCGTGGGCGTGCTCGAGGTCTTCGCGGGCGTCCGTGAGGTCGACCAGCTCGCTCGCTGGCTCACCGAGGACGCCTACCGCAAGCTCGTCACGCGCGCGAACCTCGCGACGCGTGCACGCAGCGCGCGCGGCGTGGCGGCGAAGCGACCGGTGCACGCGATCATGTCGGTGCACGAGTCCTCCCCCGCCGACGGCATCATCGAAGCGGTCATCGTCGTCCGCGGACCCGCGCGCACCCGCGCCCTCGCCGTGCGGATCGAGGGCATGGACAGCCGCTGGCGCGCGACCTCGCTCGCGCTGCTCTGACGCCCCGCCGGCACCGCGCACCCCCGCCGGCACCGCGCACCCGTCCAGCGCCGTGCGCGCCGGCGCTGCGCCCACGATCCGACGACGGAACCGGCCCCGACGATGCGGCCGGTCCCGTCGTCAGCTCTTGTCGTCCTTGTCGATGAGCTCGAGCAGCGACCGCAGAGCGTCGCGGATCTCGTCGTGGTCGTACTGACCCGCGCGGCTCTCCGCCGAGATGACCCCCGACCGGTGCACCTTCTTGAAGTCGCCCACCGGGAACGAATACGCCTGTTTCGTCTCCGCGTTCTCGCGATGGTCGATCCCGATGTGCCAGTGGGAGTACTCGGTCCACCCTTCTCGCTCGATGAACGAGTTCTCCTCGTCGGGGGTCGGAGCGGCCTCCGACCAATCGTCGCGTTCATCGCGCACGACCTTGCCGTCGCGGATGAGTGCGCGCATGTGGCGTAGCGCCGGCTGGTTCAGCTCGATCGACATGCCGCGAAGCTACGACGCCGTCCCCCGTCACACGAGGGGGTTGACGGATGCCGCGGCACGCAGCATCCGTCCGGTCACTGCTTGTACGACGAGAGGAAGTTGCCGAGGCGCTCGACGGCCTCCGACAGCACACGCGCCTCGGGCAGTGTGACGATCCGGAGATGGTCGGGGGTCGGCCAGTTGAAGCCGGTCCCCTGCACGAGCAGCACGTGCTCGGCGACGAGGAAGTCGTAGACGAGCTTGGCGTCGTCGCGGATCTCGTGCACGTTCGGGTCGAGGCGCGGGAACGCGTAGAGCGCGCCCTGGGGTTTGAGGCATGTGACGCCGGGGATGCTCTCGAGACCTTCCCATGCGGCATCGCGCTGCTCGTGCAGGCGCCCCTCGGGAGCGATGAGCGCGTCGATCGACTGCACCCCGGAGAGCGCGGCCTGAACGGCGTGCTGGGCCGGAACGTTGGGGCACAGGCGCGTCGACGCGAGCAGCTGGATGCCCTCGAGGAAGCCGGCGGCGTGCTTCTTGGGTCCGGTGACGACCATCCAGCCAGAGCGGTAGCCGGCGACACGGTAGGTCTTCGACAGGCCGTTGTAGGTGAGGCACAGCAGGTCGGGCGCGAGGGTCGCGAGCGGGATGTGCTGCGCCTCGTCGTACAGGATGCGGTCGTAGATCTCGTCGGAGAGCAGCAGCAGCGAGTTCTCGCGCGCGATGTCGATGATCCCCTGGAGCACCTCGCGGCTGTAGACGGCACCGGTGGGGTTGTTGGGGTTGATCACCACGATGGCCTTGGTGCGCGGCGTCACCTTCTCGCGGATGTCCTCCAGGGAGGGCTGCCAGCCGTCGTCGGGGTCGCAGCGGTAATGCACCGGGGTGCCGCCCGCCAGGCTCGTCATCGCCGTCCACAGCGGGTAGTCCGGCGCCGGGATCAGGACCTCGTCCCCCTCGTCGAGCAGCGCCTGCATCGTCATGGTGATGAGCTCGGACACCCCGTTGCCGAGGTAGACGTCGTCGGGGTCGAACTGCGGAAAGCCCGGCACCTGCTCGTAGCGCGAGACGACCGCGCGCCGCGCGGACATGATGCCCTTGCTGTCGCTGTAGCCGTGCGCGTGCGGCACGGCCTCGATCATGTCGCGCACGATCTGGAATGGCGCTTCGAATCCGAACACCGCCGGATTGCCGGTGTTGAGCTTGAGGATCGTGTGGCCCTCGTCCTCCAGACGGTCTGCCTCTGCCAGTGCCTGCCCGCGGATCTCGTAGAGAACGTTCTGGAGCTTGCTCGACTGGTCGAGAGGGCGGAGGGGACTCATCGCCCCAGGATATCCGCGGCCGAGGAGGGCCAATGAACGCCGAGTGGCCCGCGCTCCTCGGCGGGCCACCCGGTCAGTGTCCTACTTCTTGCGCTGCTCGGCCGCGCGACGCTGCGCGCGGTTCAGCGGCGCCGGCGCCGCGGGCGGGGCCTCGGCATCCGTCCGCTGGCCGAACGCGCCGCGCTGCTGCTCGGCGGCGGGCGCCTGCTGCGCAGCGGGCGCCGCAGCGGCCGCGGCGGCCGCCTGACGCAGGCGCGTGGTCGCCGCCTGCTGCACCTGGCCGCGATCGTTGCGCACCTCGACCTCGCCGGCGTCGTTCGACGCCGAGTACTGCAGCCGCTGCGTCTCGACGGGCTGCGCGCCCAGGCCCTTGGCCTCCACCTGCGTGACCTGATCGGTGCCGGCCTCGCCCTGACGGCGCACCTCGACCTCGAGGTTGTAGAGGTAGCCGACCGACTCCTCCTTGATCTGCCCCATCATCGCCTGGAACATCTGGTAGCCCTCGCGCTGGTACTCGATCAGCGGGTCGCGCTGGGCCATCGCGCGCAGGCCGATGCCGTCCTTGAGGTAGTCCATCTCGTACAGGTGGTCGCGCCAGCGCCGATCGAGCACCTGCAGCACGACGCGGCGCTCGAGTTCGCGCGTGGCGGCCTCACCCAGGGCGTTCTGGCGGGTCTCGTACGCGATGCGCGCGTCGGAGAGGATCTCGCGCTTGAGGCCCTCGGACGTGATGCCGCCCTTGCGCCCCGCCGCCTCGGCCACGACCTCGTCGATGGTGACGCCCACCGGGTACAGGGTCTTCAGCTCCGTCCACAGCGCGTCGAAGTCCCAGTTCTCGCTGTGACCCGCGCCGGTGTGGTCGTCGATGACGGCGTTGATCGCGTCTTCGATGAAGTGCTGCACGCGGTCGGCGATGTCGTCGCCCTGCAGGATGTGGCGGCGATCGGAGTAGATCGCCTCGCGCTGGCGGTTGAGGACGTCGTCGTACTTGAGGACGTTCTTGCGGATCTCGGCGTTGCGCGCCTCGACCTGGCTCTGCGCCGACTTGATCGCGCGCGTGACCATGCCCGACTCGATGGCGACGTCGTCGGGGAAGTTCGTGCGGGCGATGATCGCCTCGGCCGCGCCCGACTGGAACAGGCGCATGAGGTCGTCGGTGAGCGACAGGTAGAAGCGGCTCTCGCCGGGGTCGCCCTGACGGCCGGAGCGACCGCGCAGCTGGTTGTCGATGCGGCGGGACTCGTGGCGCTCGGTGCCGAGGACGTACAGGCCGCCGGCCTCGACGACCTTCGTGCCCTCCTGGGCGACGCGGTCGCGCATCGCCTCGTACACGGCGTCCCACTCTGCCTCGTACTCGTCGGGAGTCTCGACCGGGTCGAGGCCCTTGGTCTTCATCTCCTGCACCGCCAGGAACTCGGCGTTGCCGCCGAGCATGATGTCGGTGCCGCGACCGGCCATGTTGGTCGCGACCGTCACGGCGCCCAGGCGCCCCGCACGCGCGACGATCTCGGCCTCACGGGCGTGGTTCTTCGCGTTGAGGACCTCGTGCTTGATGCCCTTCTTGGCCAGAAGCCGCGACAGGTACTCGCTCTTCTCGACGCTCACCGTGCCCACGAGCACGGGCTGCCCGGCCTCGTGACGCTGGGCGATGTCTTCCACGACCTGGGCGAACTTCGCCGTCTCGTTCTTGTAGACGAGATCGGGCTGGTCCTTGCGGATCATCGGCTTGTTCGTCGGGATCGGAACGACGCCCAGCTGGTACGTCGACATGAACTCGGCGGCCTCGGTCTCGGCGGTACCGGTCATGCCGGCGAGCTTCTTGTACAGGCGGAAGTAGTTCTGAAGCGTCACGGTGGCGAGCGTCTGGTTCTCGGCCTTGACCGGCACCGCCTCCTTGGCCTCGATGGCCTGGTGGATGCCCTCGTTGTAACGGCGACCGACCAGGATGCGGCCGGTGTGCTCGTCGACGATCATGACCTCGTCGTTCATCACGACGTAGTCGGTGTCGCGCTTGAACAGCGCCAGCGCCTTGATGGAGTTGTTGAGGAACGAGATGAGCGGCGTGTTCGCCGACTCGTAGAGGTTGTCGATGCCGAGGTAGTCCTCGACCTTCTCGATGCCGGGCTCGAGAACACCGATGGTGCGCTTCTTCTCGTCGACCTCGTAGTCGACGCCCGCCTCGAGGGTCTTGGCGATCTTCGCGAACTCGACGAACCAGCGGTTCGCCTCTCCCGACGAGGGCCCCGAGATGATGAGCGGCGTGCGGGCCTCGTCGATCAGGATCGAGTCCACCTCGTCGACGATCGCGTAGAAGTGACCCCGCTGCACCAGGTCTTCCTTGCGCCACGCCATGTTGTCGCGCAGGTAGTCGAAGCCGAACTCGTTGTTCGTGCCGTAGGTGATGTCGGCGTTGTACTGCTCGCGACGCACCTCGGGCGTCTGCCCGGCGACGATCGTGCCGGTGGTCATGCCGAGGGCGCGGTAGATGCGGCCCATCAGCTCGGACTGGTACGACGCGAGGAAGTCGTTGACGGTGACGACGTGCACGCCCTCACCGGCGATGGCGTTGAGGTAGACGGGGAAGGCGCCGGTGAGGGTCTTGCCCTCACCGGTCTTCATCTCGGCGATGTTGCCGAGGTGCAGGGCGGCGCCGCCCATGATCTGAACGTCGTAGGCGCGCTGGCCAAGGGTGCGCTTCGCCGCCTCTCGCACCGCGGCGAACGCCTCGGGCATGAGCTGGTCGAGGGTCTCGCCGGCCTGGTAGCGCGCGCGCAGCTCCGCGGTCTCGCCCCGGAGCTCTTCGTCGGTGAGGTGCTCGTAGTCCTCTTCGAGCGCGCCGACGGCCTTCACGACCTGCTGGAGCCGCCGGAGGATGCGACCCTCACCGGCGCGAAGCAGTTTCTCGAGGGGGTTGGCCACGGAGTGTCTCCATCTTCTGGCTTTCGGGAGCGGCGCAACGGCGCCAGTGCCGCCCGGGTGCATGGCCCCAGGCATACCTGCCTATGTTATCCACCCGTGACCTTGGTGTGCGCTGGGTGTGCAGCGCACGCACGCGAGCGCTGGACACGCGCAAGGCGCATGCGTCCGGTTGCATTCCGAGTATGCATATACTCGGTGACTACATACTCGGTATGCCCCTACGGAGAGGTTGCGACATGGTTGTCTGGCGTCGATGGGTCTTCCCGATCCTGCTGGTGCTCGTGCTGGGAATGGCCGCGGCAGCGCTGGTCAAGATCGCCTTCTTCCCCGACACGGCTCCCGCGGCCGCCGCGCAGCCGTCCGCGCAGATCGCCGATCCGGTGGTCCCCGTCGAGCGCGGCGAGGTCACCAACGCGCTCAGCCTGCCCGGCACGATCGCCCGGGATGGCGCGTATCCGATCCGTTCCGAGATCGACGGCGCCGTCACCGCGGTCCATGTCGGCGCGGGCCAGGCCGTCGCCGCGGGGCAGAAGCTCTTCACGATCAAGCAGGCCGACCCGGTCAGGAACATCGACGTCCTGGCCCGCGAGGCGGGCGACATCACCGAGATCACGGTCGTGAAGGGGCAGCCCGCATCGATCGGCGGTGAGCTCGCGACGCTCACGCCCGCCCGGTTCCACGTGCAGGCCACGGTCGACCCGGTGCAGCTGTACCGTCTGCAGGGCGCGCCGTCGGAGGGATCCGTGACGATCCAGGGCGGCCCTGCACCGTTCACCTGCACCGGCCTGAAGGTCGCGGTCGCCGAGGACGGCACAACCACCGTCACCTGCGCGGTGCCGGTCGATCAGGTCGTGTTCGCGGGACTCCAGGCGCAGCTCGACATCGACCTCGGTACGGTGTCGGACGTTCTCGTCGTGCCGACCACGGCCGTCAAGGGCGGGTCGGGAACCGGGGTCGTGTGGGTGGATGCCGGCACCGGCGAGCTCGAGGAGCGCGACGTCTCGCTGGGAGTGAGCGACGGAGTCATCGTCGAGGTGACGACCGGCCTCGAGGAGGGCGAGCAGGTGCGCCAGTACGTGCCCGGCGTCCTCGCGGGCGAGGAGCCCGTCTGCTACGACGACGGCATGGGCGGCGAGTACTGCGAGCCGGCGGGGTGGAGCTGGTGACCCTCGTCCGCCTCGAGGGCGTGGCCAAGCACGTCCTGCTGCCCGATGACACCCGCCTCGACATCCTCCGCGGGATCGACCTCGCCGTCGCCGCGGGAGACCATGTCGCGATCGTCGGGCGCAGCGGCTCGGGAAAGTCCACCCTCCTGAACCTCATGGGCATGCTGGACCGCCCTTCCGAGGGCGCGGTGTGGTTCCGCGGTGAACCGGTCCGGAAGATGAGGCGCGGCAGGCTCGACAGGCTGCGCGGGCGCAACGTCGGCTTCGTCTTCCAGCAGTTCAATCTGCTGGCCGGGCGCACGGCGCTGGAGAACGTGGAGATGCCGCTCGGCTACGCGACCGGCCGGGAGTTCTGGCGCCGCCGGCGCACAGCGACCGAGATGCTCGAGCGCGTCGGCCTCGGCCACCGCATCGAATCGACGCCCGAGCAGATGTCGGGCGGAGAACAGCAGCGCGTGGCGATCGCCCGCGCCCTGGTCCGCCGCCCGGCGCTGATCCTCGCCGACGAACCCACCGGCGCCCTGGACGTCGAGACGGGTGCGACGGTCATGGAACTCCTCGACGACATCGCATCGGAGGCCGACGCCGCGCTCGTGACCATCACGCACGACCTCCACGTCGCCGCCCGCGCGCGGCGGCACTTCCGCCTCGACACCGGCGTTCTCACGCCGTTCGACCTCGAGGGCGCACCGACGCCGTCCGCAGCGGACTCCTCCGCACCCGAGCTCGCAGCGAGCGTGGCGGAGCCGGACGCCGAGGCCGAGGCATCCGTCGACCGCGCGCCACGGCAGGACGAGGCAGAGCCCGCGGAGGTGGCGTCGTGAGTGGTGTCGTCGGAGCTCTCGGCGAGGCGTGGGCGGAGCTTCGCCATCACAAGCTGCGGGTGCTGCTGAGCCTCATCGGCATCGCCGTCTCGGTCGGCGCGCTGACCGCCGTCGTGGCTCTCAGCGAGTACCAGCGGCAGCAGATGGCCGAGCAGTCCGACCAGAGCGGCGGCCGCCCCGCCACCCTGTCGATCACGGCGTCGCGCACCGACGGTGCGCCGATGGATTGGGAGTCCTTCGACACCCACCTCGATCGCGTCGCGGAGCGCTACTCCTTCTCGCACCTCACGCGCATCGTCGACCCGGTGCAGCTGCAGGTGCAGACGCCCGAGCAGGTGCGGCCCGTGATGGGGCGCCTCGTCGACCCGGCGTACGCGGTGATCCACCGCTCCCCCATCCTGGAGGGACGCTGGTTCCAGGACGCGGACTCCGAGCTCCTCGCTCCCCCGATCGTGATCACGGAGGCACTGTGGGACGTCTACGGGCGCCCCGCGCTCGGCCCCGGATTCGCGCTGAGCCTGCAGGGCGACCTCGCCGGCCGTTACACGGTCGTCGGCGTGACGCCCCGCCTGTACGCCGGCGACGAGGAGAAGCGCGTGACGCTCATGTTCGACTCCTACGCCGCGCGCCGTGATGCGCTGCCGGCCGACGCCATGATCGTGTGGGAGACATGGGTGCCCGAGGACGGCGTCGCGGACCTCGGGCCGGCGCTCGCGGCGGATCTGCGCGCCGGACAGGACGACATCCAGGTCAACGTCAACCGCACCGACTGGGCCTCGCGGCCCGACGCGCAGAGCTCGATGGCCGCGTTCGAGGTCGTCACCGGGGGCATCGCCGGCCTCGTGCTGCTGCTCGGCGGTCTCGGACTCGTCAACATCCAGCTCGTCGCGATGCGCCAGCGCATCCGCGAGATCGGCGTGCGCCGCAGCTTCGGCGCGACACAGGGCCGCATCTTCACCTCGGTCCTGCTCGAGAGCGTCGTGGCGACGGCGGTGGCGGGCGTCATCGGCATCGCGATCGCGGTCGCGGTCTTGAGGGCCCCGTTCGTCATGGACATGTTCTCCGGGCTGCAGGACATCCCGCCCTTCCCGGTGCGCGCCGCCGTCACCGGACTCGTCGCCGCGGTCGCGATCGGCGCGCTGGCCGGCTTCATCCCCGCGCTCATGGCCGTGCGTTCCAACGTCATCGACGCCCTCCGCTTCTGAGCGCCCTCCTCACCTCCGACCCGAAGGAGATCCCATGTCCGTCCGTCAGAGCCTGCTCGCGATCCTCGATCAGGGACCGTGCTACGGCTACCAGCTGCGCGCCGAGTTCGACCGGCGCACCGGATCGACCTGGCCGCTCAACGTGGGCCAGATCTACAACACGCTCGACCGCCTCGAGCGCGACGGACTGGTCGAGAAGGGTCACGTCGACGAGCACGGTCACGTCTACTGGGAGATCACGGATGCCGGCGCCGCCGAGGTGCGGGACTGGCTGGCTTCCCCGGTGCAGCGCGCACAGGGCACCCGCGACGAGCTGGCGATCAAGCTCGCGGTCGCCGCGACCCTGCCGGGCGTGGACGTGACGGACATCATCCAGACGCAGCGCCGCGCCTCGCTCGTGCAGCTGCAGGAGCTCAACCGCGCCAAATACGCCGGGGCGAATCCCGACGGACCAGAGGAGCTCGCCTGGTCGCTCGTGGTCGACTCGATGATCTTCGCGGCCGAGGCGGAGGTCCGCTGGCTCGACCACTCCGAGCAGCGGCTGGCGCTGCACCCGGATCACGCCATGGCGCTCGAGCTCTCGACCGACAAGCCCAAACGCGGCCGCCCGGCTCGTGCCGCAGCATCCGTCGCCCCTGAGAAGTCGCGATGACCGACACCGTGCTGCGCCTCATCGGGGTGACGCAGCAGTACGGAACGGGCGCGACGGCCGTCTCGGCGCTCTCCGGCGTCGACTTCGAGGTGAGCCAGGGCGAGCTCGTCGCGGTGATGGGCCCGTCGGGCTCGGGCAAGTCGACGCTGCTGTCGATCGCGGGAGGGCTCGCGATCCCGACGACCGGCGAGGTGATCGTGGAGGGACAGTACCTGAGCGAGCAGACGCCGGCGCAGCTCGCACGGCTGCGCCGCCGCTCGCTCGGCTTCGTCTTCCAGGACTTCAACCTCATCCCGACGCTCACCGCGCTCGAGAACGTCACGCTGCCGCTCGAGCTCGACGGGTTCCGGTCGCGGGTTGCCCGACGGGCGGGGCGTGACGCCCTCGCGTCGGTGGGCCTGGAGAACAAGGCGGACTCCTACCCCGACGACCTGTCGGGCGGCCAGCAGCAGCGCGTCGCCATCGCCCGGGCGGTGGTCGGCGGGCGCCGGCTGATCCTCGCCGACGAGCCCACCGGCGCCCTGGACTCGGTGACCGGCGAGATGGTGCTGAAGATGCTGCGCGCGCGGGTGGATGCCGGGGCGGCGGGGATGCTCGTCACCCACGAAGCCCGCCACGCCGCCTTCGCCGACCGCATCGTGTTCCTGCGCGACGGTCGCATCGTCGACGAGTCGCGCCGCGCGAGTGCGGACTCGCTGCTCACCGGATCGCGATGACGGAACTGCTCGAAGCGCCCCGTGCGGACACGACGGACGCGATGCGCCCTCGCCCCGCGCCGGGCTGGGGGCGGTGGCGGATCGCGGCGCGCCTGGCGCGGCGCCAGACCTGGCGCACGAAGGGGGCGAGCACGCTCGTCGTGACGCTCGTCGCGCTGCCCGTCGCGGGCCTGGCCGGCACAGCGGCCTTCTGGGAATCCCACAATGCGTCGCCTCAGGAGCGCGTCGGGCTCGAACTGGGCGCGAACGAAGCCTGGCTCGAGGTGACAGGCGGGGCCGATCCGACGCGATGGCAGGCGGTCGATCAGCCCTACGAGAACGGGGTGGCCACCGACGAGTCGGGAAACCCGCTTAACCCGTTCCTCCCGCTTCCGACCGAACTGCCCGACGTGGTCCCCGACGATGCGACGGTGCTACCGGTGCAGCAGTACGGGTCGGCCGCCGTCGAGACCCCGGACGGCGTCGCGTGGCTCACGATGACATCGGGCGAGGTCTGGGCCCCGTCGTTCGCAGGCCTGTACGTGCCGATCGACGGCGTCGCGCCGACGCAGCCCGACGAGTTCATGGCGACGCCCGGCGCGCTGAAGCGCATCGGCGCGGAGATCGGCGATGCGGTCGACTTCCCTGACGCAGGCGTCTCGCTCACCGTCACCGGAACGCTGCGACCCGTGGGCGCCGAGGCGACGAGCGTCACACTGTTCCTTCCGGCGAGCATGGCCACGCCCGACGGGCCGGCGACGAAGCGCTGGTACGTGGCGGACTGGCAGCCGGGCGTCGCTGAGCTCGCCGCGCTCAATCGCGAGGGGTTCATCGCCTTCGCCCGCGACCTCGTGCTGGATCCGCCGCCCGGAGCGGCGCGCACGACGTGGGGTGACGGGTCGCCGGAGCTGTGGAACATCCTGCTCGTCGGGGCGATCGCGGCCGCGATCTGCGGCTACATCACCGTCCTCCTGTCGGGCGCCGCCTTCTCAGTGACGGCCCGCCGGCAGCAGCAGGCACTCGCGGTCGCAGCCAGCGTGGGCGCGGCCCGCGGCGACGTCTTCCGCGTCGTGCTGCTACAGGGAACGGTCCTCGGCGCCGTCGGAGGGCTCGTGGGCACCGCGGTCGGGCTCGGAGGCGCGGCGATCGTGCTCGCGGCCACCGACCGCGGCGCGCTCGGCACCTTCTGGGGCAACTTCGGCTTCACCGTGCCCTGGCACCTGATCGTGCCGATCGTCGTCTTCGCCGTGCTCGTCGGCACGATCGCGGCCGTCGCGCCCGCACGCGCGGCGATGCGGGGCGACACGCTCGCGGCACTGCGCGGCGCCCGGCGCCCCGCGCGGCTCACACCACGCCGGCCGCTGTGGGGCCTCCTCGTCATCATCACCGGTATCGTCGCGCTCGTCGTGGGCGGGATGTACATGGCGGCGACGGTCATGACCGGAGGCGACACGGACACCCCGCCCTTCTACGTCGCGGTCTACGCGGTCGCGCTCGGGCCGATCATCTTCCAGATCGGGCTGCTGATCCCGTCGCATTGGGTGCTCGTGCAGCTCTCGAAGGCGGCATCGCGCGTCGGGCTCGCACCCCGCCTCGCCAGTCGCGACGCGGCCGCGCACCCCTCACGCGTGGTGCCGGCGTTCGCCGTCATCGGCGCGAGCATCTTCGCCGCGTCGTTCGTGCTCTCGCTGACCGCGATGACGGCGGCGGGCAACGCCCGCCAGCACTGGTACCAGGCGCCCGAAGGCGCACTGTCGGTGCAACTGTGGCAGACGGGCACCGAGGCGACCGACGAACTGATGGCGGCGGCTGAAGAGATCGTCGCGTCGACGGCGCCACGCTCCACGGCGCTGGTCGAGACGCCGGCATGGCCGGCGGTCGCTGCGACGGGCACTCCCTCCGATCCCCGAGCGCATACGTTCGCCGCCGCGCGCCAGAGCTATGACTGGTGCGCGCCGGACTGCGACCTGGAAGCCCACGAGCTCGCGCAGGGCACGCTGTCGATCGTCGACGCCTCCGACGTCGAGACGCTGCTCGGCATACCGCTCGACGCCGCGGCGCGTGCGACGCTGCGCGACGGCGGCGCGATCGTCACCGATCCCGGCTACCTCGCGGCGGACGGCCGGCTGGTCGTGACGGAGTGGACGGTCGCGGATTATCTCGAGCTGATGCAGATGGGCGGTTCGACCGCGCAGCCCGCGGCGCAGCATCGGCTGTCCGCGGCCCTGGTCGATCCCGGCCATCAGCAGCCGTTCCAGATCATCATCGCACCCGAGACGGCGGCCGCTCTCGGCGTGACGCTGCAGCCGAACGCGATCGTCGCGACCTATGAGGAGCCGCTGCCCACCGCGACGGTCGACAAGCTGACGGGGCAGACGGTCGACCTCCGCGTCTCGGCCGGAGCCGGGCTGTACGCGCACGTCGAGACCGGCCCCGTCCCGATCGATCCGTGGCTCTGGCTCATCACGGCTGTCGCCATCGCGCTCGTCGTCGCCGCCGCGGCGGTGAGTCTCGGCCTCGCGCGGTTCGAGCGCCGGCCCGACGACGCGACGCTGACCGCGATCGGCGGCAGCCGGCTGCTGCGGCGCAACGTGAACGCATGGCAGGCCGCGATCATCGTCGGCGTCGGAGCGGTCATCGGCACGGCGACCGGGGCGCTGTCGGTCTGGGGCTACGCGAAGGCGAACCCGCAGTCGTACCTCCTGGCGGACACGCCCTGGCTGTGGCTGGCTGTCCTCGGCTTCGCGCTGCCGGCCGCCGTGACGGTGGCCGCCTGGCTCGCGCCCCCGCGGCACCCCGAACTGACCCGCCGCACCGCGATCACCTGACCGGTCGCGCACGCGCAGGGAAGCGGCATCCTGTCGCCTCACAGGCGCACCCCGCTACGGTTAACTGTGCACACGAACGCCGACCAGATCGAAGCCGAGGCTCAGACCGAGCCCGCAGCGATGACCTTCTCCGACCTCGGGCTGAGCCAGCCCGTCCTCAAGGCTCTCAAGGACATCGGCTACGAGACCCCGTCGGCCATCCAGGCGGCGACCATTCCGACCCTGCTCGGCGGCCGCGATGTCGTGGGCATGGCGCAGACCGGAACCGGCAAGACGGCCGCCTTCGCGCTGCCGATCATCGACCGTCTCGACCTCGGCCAGAAGACCCCGCAAGCTCTCGTGCTGGCACCCACACGCGAACTCGCGCTCCAGGTCTGCGAGGCGTTCGAGAAGTACGCGGCCCACCTGAAGGACGTGCACATCCTTCCCGTGTACGGCGGCCAGGGCTACGGCGTTCAGCTGTCGGCACTGCGGCGCGGCGTGCACATCGTCGTCGGCACCCCCGGCCGCATCATCGACCACCTCGAGAAGGGCACGCTCGACCTGTCGGAACTGCAGTACCTCGTGCTCGACGAGGCCGACGAGATGCTCAAGATGGGCTTCGCCGAGGACGTCGAGACGATCCTCGCCGAGACCCCCGAGACCAAGCAGGTCGCTCTGTTCTCGGCGACGATGCCCGCGACCATCCGCCGCATGTCGAAGCAGTATCTGCACGACCCGGAGGAGATCACGGTCAAGGCGAAGACCCAGACCTCCGCCAACATCTCGCAGCGGTACCTGGTGACCGCGTGGCAGCAGAAGATGGACGCCCTCACGCGCATCCTCGAGGTCGAGAACTTCGACGGCATGATCGTGTTCGGGCGCACCCGGTCGATCACCGAGGAGATCGCCGAGAAGCTCCGCGCCCGCGGCTACTCCGCCGCCGCCATCAACGGCGACATCGCCCAGCCGCAGCGCGAGAAGACGGTCAACCAGCTCAAGTCGGGCAAGCTCGACATCCTGGTCGCCACCGACGTCGCCGCGCGCGGTCTCGACGTCGAGCGCGTCTCGCACGTGGTCAATTACGACATCCCCACCGACGCCGAATCCTATGTGCACCGCATCGGCCGCACCGGTCGCGCCGGGCGTTCGGGCGACGCGATCAGCTTCGTCACGCCGCGCGAGCGCGGACTGGTCAAGATGATCGAGCGCGCGACCCGTCAGGAGCTCACCGAGATCCCCCTGCCGAGCGTCGACGAGGTCAACGTCACGCGCCTGTCGCGCTTCGACGACCGCATCACGGCCGCGCTCGAAGAGGCGGAGCGCATCGAGGCGTTCCGCGACATCGTCGCCCACTACGTGCGCAACCACGACGTGCCCGAGGTCGATGTCGCCGCCGCGCTCGCGGTGGTCGCACAGGGCGAGACCCCGCTCCTGCTCGAGCCGGACCCCGAGCCGGCCCCGACGCGCGAGCGCCGGGAGCGCACCGACCGCGGCGAGCGCCCTGCATTCGGCGACCGCGGCGACCGGCCCGAGCGCCGCACGCCGCGAGAGGGCTTCGCGACCTACCGCATCAACGTCGGCAAGCGGCAGCGCGTCGAGCCGCGCCAGATCGTCGGGGCGCTCGCGAACGAGGGCGGGCTGCGCCGAGACGACTTCGGCGCGATCAAGATCATGCCCGACTTCTCGCTCGTCGAGCTGCCGGCGAACCTCCCCGCCGGCGCGCTGGATCGACTGGCCGACACGCGCATCTCGGGGCAGCTCATCGAGCTGCGTCCCGACACCGGCCGCCCGCAGCGCCGCAAGGATGCGACCGGCGGCGCTCGTCGCGACGACCGGGCTTCTGGCGGCTACGGCGACCGCTCGCGTGATCGGGGCTCGTACCGCGACTCAGGCGCGCGCGCCTCGTACGGCGACGACCGCCCGGCCCGCAAGCCGCGCCACAAGCGCAGCGACAGCTGACACTCCCCGGCGCAGGTCGCAGCATCCGGCTCCCCCGGTTCAGGCGGGTGAGCCGGTCGTGCCCTGTTTCGCCGGGAAGGCCCGCACGGCCTTCAGGACGGAACACGCACGGGCGCCAGAGCCACGCTCTGCGCGAACACTCCTCCGTCACGACCTCCCGCCTCAGCCCGCTCCCAGCGGCCCCCGTAGGATCGATCCATGGCCGGATTCTGGGGCAGACGCAAGCGCGAGCAGGAAGAACTGAACACGCAGGACGCCGACCTGGCGCGGCGCGCGCAGCAGGCGCTGGTCGCTGCCGACGAGCGCATCCGCCTGACGACCGACGAGCTGGCCTTCGCCGACGCCGAACTGGGCCCCGGCCCCACCAAGGAGCTGCGCGAGGCACTCGAATCGGTTCGCACGCACCTGCAGGAGGCGTTCCACCTCCACCAGCTCAACCACGACGAGATCCCCGACACGCGCGAAGAGCTGCGCACCCGCAATGCGCGCATCGTGCAGCTGTGCGAATGGGCCGAAGACCTTCTCGACGACCGCACCGAGGCGCTCGCGGCGCCGATCGAGCGCGCCCGTCGCGCCCCCGAGATCATCGCGAAGGTGCGGGCGGATGCGGCGCGCCTGCGCCTGCGGCTCCCCGATGCCCGCTCCACCGTCGAGCGGCTGGCCGTCCGCTACTCGCCGCACGCACTCTCACAGATCGACGCGAATCCTGCCGAGGCGGAGCAGCTGCTCGGCTTCGCCGAGCACAGTGCGGGCGTCGCCGAGCGCCGGCGCGAGGCGGGCCAGCGCGAGCAGGCGAACATGGCGCTGGAGGCATCCACCGAATCGGTACGCCGCGCCGAGACGCTGCTCGACGCCGTCGAGACCTTCGAGGTCGAGGCGCTGCGCGCAGAGTCCACCCTCGCTGCGATCGTCGAGGACTCTCGCGGCGACATCGTCGTCGCACTCAAGGAGCCGCACTCCCCTGCCGTGCAGGCCGCCATCGAGGAGCTCCAGGCCGCGTTGGCCGCTCTGCCTGCGGCAGGGGTGAACACCGACCCCTTCGAGCAGCTCTCGCGCCTGCGCGAGGCCAACGCGGGACTGGATGCTGCGATCGCCGCCGCGCGCGAGCGCGCCGCGCGTCCGATTCCGCCCCTCGAGCACGTGCGCCACGCCATCGACGACGCCGATCGTCAGCTCGCCGTCTCACGCGACGTGATCGCCGGGCACCGAGGCTGGATCGGCGCCGACGCCCGCACGCGGTTCGCCGAGGCCGAGCGCGTGCGCCTCGACCTGGACCGGTACCTCGGCGCCTCGGCCGCCGCGGTCACCGTGATCGACGAAGACCACCGGGAGCAGGCGTTCGCGATGGCCCGCCGCGCCGCGTTCCTCGCCAGCGAGGCGCTGCAGCTCGCCCAGCGCGACATCGACGCCGCTCGTCCGCAGCCCGATCAGTGGGGCGGGCCGGGCTACGGCCAGCAGGGATGGGGCGGCGGTCGTCGAAGCGGCGGCAGCGACCTCATGGGCGGCATCCTCGGAGGCCTCGTGATCGGCAGCATCCTGGACGGCTTCATCGACTGAGATCCGGGCACATCTCAACCCCGGCCCGTCTTCGCCCCCCCTGGGCGGAGGCGTCAGCGGCGGAGCACCTTCAGGCCGTCGGCCACGACGCGGCCGTCGTGGATCACGGTGCGGTCGATGCCGCGGTCCATGACGGCGCTCGTCGGCGTCTCACCGTCGACGAGCACGAGGTCGGCACGGTCGCCGGCCGCGACTCCGGGCCGGTCGCCGACACCGGCCACCCGCGGCGACGTGCGGCTCATGATCGACGCGCCGCCCATCGTGGCGACGGCGAGCGCGAGCTCGATGTGGTCGTCGCGGCGGAATCCGTTGACGAACGCGAGCTGCCAGGTGCGGTCGAGCATGTCGCAGTTGCCGTACGGGCTCCAGTAGTCCCGCTGGCCGTCCTCGCCGAGCCCCACGCGCACGCCCGCTTCGGCGAGGTCGACGAGGCGCAGGTGCCCGGTCGTGGACGGCGCCACCGTCGCCATCGCGATGTCGAGCTCGGCGAACTCGTCGATGAGGCGGCGGCTCACGGCCTCCGACACCGAGCCGAGGTCGTAGGCGTGCGACATCGTGACCTTGCCCTGCATGCCCAGCGCGCGGGTGCGCTCCAGCACGAGCTCGGTGCTGAACACGCCCAAGGCACCGGGCTCGTGGAGGTGGATGTCGACCTCTACCTGGTACCTCTCCGCCAGCCCGAACACGGTGTCGAGGTGTGTGACCGGATCGCGGTCGAGCTGGCACGGATCGATTCCGCCCATGACGTCGGCGCCCTGCTTCAGCGACTCCTCGAGGTACTCGACCGTGCCCGCCTCGCGGAGGATGCCGGCCTGCGGGAACGTCATGATCTGCACGTCCGCATGCTCACGGAATCTCTCCTTCGCGGCGAGCACGGAGTCGAACTTCTCGAGCTTGCAGTCGACGTCGACCTGCGCATAGGTGCGCACGCGTGTCGTGCCCTTCGCGATCATCTGCTCGAGCGTCCCGGCGACGATCTCGGCGTGCGGCACGTCGGTGTCCCGCCAGTTGTTCCGGTCGTTGAGCATCATGCCCCACACTCCGGGCGCGCCCGTGTGAGGGCGAAAGGGCAGTCCGATACGCGACGAGTCGAGGTGCACGTGCACGTCGCTGAACGACGGCAGCAGCAGCCGGCCCCGGCCGTCGACGTCGTCCGCGGCCGGTGCGGAACCGTCGTGAGGACGCACCTCTACGATGCGGTCGCCCTCCAGGACGACGTCTGCGGCGTCCGCGCCCCACGGGCGCGCATTGCGGATGATCACGTCAGGTGCCTCTCGACGGACGAACGGATGCCGCGGCCCGGCCGGCCCGGCTTGTTGATGGTATACCGAATACCATCGGCTTCCGTCGAGGGCGGCATCCCTTCCCCGTGGAGATGCGCGAGGGGTGCGGCCGCCGAAGCAGCCGCACCCCTCGGAGAACGTGTGTCAGGACGCCAGCTCCTCCGGCTGCGCCATCGTGGTCAGCGAGATGACGCCGTAGTCCCAGCCCTTGCGGCGGTACACGACGCTCGGGTGGTCGGTGCGTGCGTCGATGAACAGGAAGAAGTCGTGGCCGACCAGCTCCATGCGATCGACGGCCTCCTCCACGGACATCCATTCAGGGTGGAACTCCTTGGTTCGGATGACGACGGGCGTGTAGCCCTCCTCCTCCTCGTTTCCCGTGACGATCGGGATCTCACCGGTGGCGACGGCACGGAGCACGTCGACGGAAGCCGGCTGCAGATCGATCCCCTGGAGCGCGCCGCTGCCCTTCTCGAACTTGGCGCCACGGGGGTGGTTGCGCGCGTCGACGCGCTTGTCCTTCGCGCGGCGCAGCTGCTCGCACAGCTTGTCGACCGCGAGGTCCAGTGCGGTGAACTTGTCGCCGTCGGTGGCCTCCGCCCGGATGACGGGACCCTTGCCGTTGACGGTGAGCTCGACGGTCTCATCCTCCATGCGACCGTTGTGGTAAGCACGGTGTGTGACCTTGACGTCCACGCGTTGAGCGCGCGGAGCGAGGTTCTCGATGCGGGCGGCCTTCTCCTCGACGACACCGCGGAAGCGATCTGTGATCCCCACTCCCACGCCGACGATGCTGGTTTCCATCCCTGACCTCCTTGTTCCGGTCCACCCGGCCAAGGGCGGACCTTCAGTCGCCTTGTCACTCCCACGCTAGCCGCGCGTTCGGACTCTGTCACCTGTGAGTTTCGAATGCGTCAGGACCGTGTTCACCGGCCCGTGGGAAGCCTCCGCGGGGTGGCCGCCACGGTGACCGCGGCCACCACATCGGCCCCCGCGGCGCGCAGCGCGCGGACCGCTTCGCCCAGGCTGGCGCCGGTGGTCACGACGTCGTCGACCACGACGACGCGCAGCCCCGCAGCATCCGAAGCCACCAGGCTGTCCGCCACATTCCGCGCCCGGGCGTCGCGGTCGAGACCGCGCTGGTCGGACGTGCGCCGGGCGTGGCGCAGCAGGCGCCGGGGTCGGCGTCCGGTGCGCCGCACGAGGAGGTCCGGTACGCGGTAGCCGCGCCGGCGGTACGCCTGGCGAGACGTGGGCATCGGCACCAGCACGGCGTTCGCCTCACCCGCGTGGGCGAGGGCCGACGACAGCGCGGGCGCGAGCGCGGCCGCCAGAGACGTGCGCCCGTCCTCCTTGACGGCGCGCAGCACCCGGGCGGCGACCCCCTCGAGCGCGAGCCCGCTCCACACCGCGACGGCTCCGCCGGGCGCAGCCACGATCTGCTCGCGGGGGTCGGGAGCGAGGGCGAGCGCGCAGCGCTCGCACAGGACGACGTCCGCTTCGTCGCACCCCGCGCACGAGACGGGAAGAAGCAGCGCCAGTGCATCCGCACAGGCCTCGCGCACGGCGAGCACGATCTCCGACAGCACCGCCCCAGGATCCCGGGCGGAAGGACCGGCCCGGCGGTCACCGCCTCGATCGGTGGACCGTCGGCTCGCGCAGCGGCTTGTGGAGGAGCCGCTACTGCGGCGCCCCCTGCTGGGTCGCGAGAACCCCGATGCCGGTCGCCGTCGGCTGCCAGCTCGTGCCGCGCTTGACGTAGAGCGTGCCGTCCTCGGCCCGCAGCCGCAGGCTCGAGATCCCCGTGCCGCCGGCGATCGAAGCCATGCCGGAGGGGGCCGTCGAGGTGGCGGTCGGCGCGCCGACCACCTGCTCGATGACCGTCGAGTCGGTGTCGGCGCCGCTGGTCAGGACGCCGACCGAGACGTCGTCGATCCAGGTGACGCCGATCCGCGTGACGCCGACGACGGCACCGCCCGCCACCGCGAGCTGGATCGGCTGGCCGATGCGGGCCGGCACGCCGTCCTCACGGACGACACCGGCCACCGACACCACTGTGCGGCCGCCGGCACTGACCACCGCGGCCAGGCGCGTGCCATCGCGCGACAGCGCCATGCCGGCGATGGCCGTCGCCTCACCCCAGGCGTCGGCGATGTCGATCACATCCCCGTTGGGGAGGTAGGCGCGCAGCGCCGACGGGTCGTTCTGCGGGACGCTCCACACCACCCCGGACGGGTCGATCACCGGGTCGACCAGCCCCGCGCGCGTGTCCAGCACCTCCGGTTCGGTGCCGGCCGAGTTCAGCCGGACGACGGCGCCCGAGGCGAGTCGCGCAGCGGCCAGATCGCGCTCGGCACCGACCTGCACGCTGACCGGCGACGCCGCCTCCACCGCGGCCGAGAGCCCGGGGATCTTGTCGATCTCTTCGCCGGTGAGGAAGCCGAAGCCGGCGTCCGCCAGCACCAGGGGTGCCGCCGGCACGCGGGTCGAGCGCACCGCGACCGGCTGCGCGTCGATCGGAGCGGAATCGACGGTCATCACGACCTCGGTCACGCCCGCGGCGCGCAGGCTCTCCTCGAGCTGCGTGAGCATCCGGTTGCGGGCGTCGCTGCTCGCCGCCAGCATCCCGTCTCCCTTGAGGGCGACGTCGGAGACGCCTTCCTCCGCCGTGGGGACCACCGTCACCGCCGACACGCCATCCGGGAACGCGGATTGAACCGACTCCGCCAGCCACTCGCTCACCGGCTCGTTGACGAGCGCGTTCGCGATGCTCCGCGCCGCCTTGGCGACCGGGAACCAGCGGACGTCGGGGACGAGGTACTGCCACGAGAGGTCGAAGTACATCACCGGGTAGCGGTGGAACACCTGCGGGAACTGCGCCTCGTCGAGCCAGATGCCGTCGGGTGCCTCGGTGATGCGCCATTCGCCGTCGTCCTGCTGCTCCAGCCGGAACGTCCAGTTGCCCGGCGAGAGTTCGGCGGGCTGGTAGGCGCCCTTGTCATCGACGGATCCCACCACCTCCGAGGCGAAGTCGACCACTCCCTCCCCGGTCTCGACATAGTCGCGATCGGCCCGCTCGTCGACGATCACCTGGGCGTCCGGGTTCCACGTGCCGCGCAAGGACGGCGCGAGGAACTCCTGAGCGACCGCCCAGTTGCCCAGAACTCCCGGACCCGAGCCGGCGTCGATGAAGCCCTCGACGATCTGCTGCGGCGTCGCCCCCGGCTGCGGCCGGTTCGGGATGAAGGCCACGTTCTGCGAGCCGTTGCCGGTGTTGCCGTTCTCGAGGCCGTACTCCGGGGGCCCGCTCGTGGGAAAGCCCGCGCAGCCGGTCACCACCACCGCACAGACCGCGAGGATGAGGGCGAGGATGCCGCGTACCCGGGTCATGCGGATCCTCCGGGGGGCGCAGCATCCGTTCTGCTCCCGCCGTGCGCACCGTCTGCACGCGGCAGGTCGATCGGCGCGGTGAGGCCGAGGTCGTCGAGGGCGGCGACTGCGTCGTCGCCCGGATCGACCGGGATCGGAGACTCCCCGTCGAGCGGCACCGCCTGCCGCGGGAGGGTCAGGACGAAGTTGGTGCCGCGACCGACCTCCGACCAGACCGCGAGCTCTCCACCGTGGAGCTTCGCGTCGCCCAGCGCGATCGACAGGCCGAGACCCGTGCCGCCGATGGTGCGCTTGCGCGAGGGGTCGGCGCGCCAGAACCGGTCGAAGACGTGCTCGACGTCCTCGGGCTTCATCCCCATGCCGAAGTCGCGCACGCCGATGGCCACCGCCTGCTGGTTGCTGTCGACGGTGACCACGATGGGGCGCCCTTCGCCGTGCTCGATCGCGTTTCCGAGCAGATTGCGCACCACGCGGCGCACGCGCCGCGGGTCCATGTCCACCGGGGAGTATCCCCCGGGTGCGACGAGACGCACGTCCGTGCCGTGCTGCTCGGCGAGCTGCTGCATCGACCCGATGACGTCCTCGGCGAGGTGGGCGAGACTCGTCGGCTCGAGTTCGAGCTGCACGGAGCCGGCGTCGTAGCGGCTGATCTCGAGCAGGTCGGTGAGGAGCGTCTCGAAGCGCTGCACCTGCGCGTTCAGCAGCTCCGCGGCCCGCGCGGTCGCGGGGTCGAACTCGTCGCGCTGGTCGTTGATCATGTCGGCTGCCAGCCGGATCGTCGTCATCGGCGTGCGCAGCTCGTGCGACACGTCGGAGACGAAGCGCTGCTGCACGAGCGAGAGATCAGCGAGCTCCTTGATCTGCGACTCCATGCTGTCGGCCATCGCGTTGAACGAGCGGCCGAGCGTCGCCAGCTCGTCCTCGCCGCGCACCTCGAGGCGAACGTCGAGACGGCCCGCCGCGAGCTTGGCGCTGGTGTCGGCGGCCTCGCTGATGGGGGTCGTGACCGATCGCAGGACGAACCAGGCGATGCCGCTGATGAGCAGGACGAGCCCGATGCCGACCACCCACAGCGTCCGCTGCACGAACGTGAGCGTCTCGGGGGCGTTCGCGAGGTCGTAGGCGAGGTACAGCTCGTACGACGCGACCCCCTCGATCGTGAGCTGCTGCCCCACGAGGATCCCCGGGACCGCGGAGTCGTCACCGACGGGAAGCGCGACCGGCTGCCAGATCTGCTGGTCGGCA
Source organism: Microbacterium ureisolvens (assembly GCF_019511645.1). Classification (GTDB taxonomy): domain Bacteria; phylum Actinomycetota; class Actinomycetes; order Actinomycetales; family Microbacteriaceae; genus Microbacterium; species Microbacterium ureisolvens_A. The sequence goes on from NZ_JAEUAX010000004.1 coordinate 339,847, forward strand.
TTGGTGCGCACGAGCGCCCGCATCGGGATGGTGAGCAGCTCGTTCATCACCTCCTCGTTCGTGCTGAAGTCCTGCGGCGCGTTCGGCACGAGGGGCCCGATCCGGTACGCTCCGACGATCACGGCCGATGACTGGTCGCGCAGCGCCGTGAACGCCAGGGTCATGACGTTCTGCAGCTGGATGGAGTCGTTCTGCACGGAGGCGTCGAGGGTGCGCTGCGCAGCGGCACGCGCCTGCTCGGCGTCCATCAGCACCTGGTCTTTGCGCGAGGCGAAGAGATCGTTCTGGATCGCGAGTGCCATCCACACGCACGCGACCACGACGGCGAGCGCGGTGAGGCCGATGGTCACCAGGATCGTGCGGAACCGCAGTGAGCGGCGCCAGAGCCCCGCGATGTCGCCGGGCCAGGCTCGCCAGAGCCGCCACCAGCGGATGCGGGCGCGCGCCGGCGTCACCGCCGTGATCGGCGCGGTCATGGCTGCCTAGACGACCGCTCCGGCGCGGTACCCGACGCCGCGCACCGTCGTCACGATCTTGGGGTTGTCGGGGTCCTTCTCCACCTTCGCCCGCAGCCGCTGCACGTGCACGTTCACCAGGCGCGTGTCGGCCTTGTAGTGGTACCCCCACACCTGCTCGAGCAGCATCTCGCGCGAGAACACCTGCTGGGGCTTGGATGCCAGAGCGACGAGCAGCTCGAATTCGAGGGGCGTCAGCGCGATGGGCCCGTCGCCGCGGCGCACCTCGTGAGCCGCCACGTCCACCGTGAGGTCGCCGATCCGCAGCGAGTCGTTCGCCGGCTGGCTGGCCGGGCGCAGGCGCGTGCGGATGCGGGCGACGAGCTCCTTCGGATTGAAGGGCTTGACGATGTAGTCGTCGGCGCCCGATTCCAGGCCCTTCACCACATCGGCCGTGTCGGTGCGCGCGGTGAGCATGATGATCGGGATGCCGGACTCGGCGCGGATGCGGGTGCAGATCTCGATGCCGTCCATGCCCGGCAGCATGAGGTCGAGGAGGATGAGGTCGGGACGCTCGGTGCGCCACGCCTCGACGGCCTCGGCGCCGTCTGCGCAGAAGACCGTCTCGAATCCCTCCGTGCGCAGCACGATCCCGATCATCTCGGCAAGGGCGGTGTCATCGTCGACCACCAGGATGCGTGAAGTCATCGCGCGCGTTCGTTCCTTCTGTCCAGGCGCAGAGGACGACGTGCGCGTCCCCATGCGCTTCCCACAGAGTAGTCGACCTGGCCTGTGGACCGGCCGAAGCTCGCCCGAACGGACGCCCAGAGCGTCGTCCACACCACGGGTGCGGCATCCACCCGATATGGAACGATAGGGGCAAGCGCCGCCCTGAGGGCGCGGCCGATGCGCCGCACAGCCCGCGATGCGCCGCCGACCGAGAGGGGAATCGTGTCCGCATATCCGGCCTGGACGCCGGCGTCGCGCCCCGGGATCATCCCGCTGCACCCGCTGTCGTTCGGCACGATCCTGGGCCGGTCGTTCGCGGCGCTGCGGCAGAACCCGCGGGTGGTCCTGGGCTTCGCGCTCGTCGTCCAGACGCTCGCGTACATCGTCGTGCTCGCCGGCGTGCTCGCGGTCGGGTGGGCGTCGTTCTCGCGCCTCGACACGCTGCAACCGGGCACCGAGGAGTACGACACGGTGATGGCGGGGTCCATCGCCCTCACCGCCGTCGCGGGCATCGTGCTCTCGCTCGCCGCGGGCGCGCTCAGCGTCATCGTGCAGGGCATCGTCGTCGTCGAGGTGACGCATGCCGCCCTGGCCGAGAAGCTCACGCTCGGCGCCCTCTGGCGCCAGGTGAAACCGATCGCGTGGCGTCTCATCGGCTACTCGCTGCTCGTCATCCTGGCGATCGTCGCGCTGGTGGCGGTGGTGGTGCTGGCGATCGTCGGCATCGCGATCGCGGCGCCGCCGGCGGCGATCGCGCTGACGATCATGGTCATCCTCGCGTCGATCCCGATCACGTGGTGGCTGATGATCAAGCTGCTGCTGGTGCCGGCGGCCATCATCGTCGAGCACGCCACGATCCTCCAGGCGCTGTCGCGCTCGTGGACGCTCACGCGTGGGCGGTTCTGGCCGGCGCTCGGCATCATCATCGTGATCAGCGTGATCTTCGCCGCAGTGGCGCAGGTGGTCAGCCTTCCGATGAGCTTCCTCTCCATGGGGCTGACGACGATCATCGCGCCGACGGGCGATCCCGAGCCGACAGCCATCATCGGCTTCTTGGCCGCGACCCTCCTCACGCAGGTGCTCACGCTGCTGCTGCAGTCGGTCGCCGTCGTCGTGCAGTCCACCGCGACCGCGCTCATCTACATCGACTGCCGCATGCGCCGCGAGGGGCTCGATCTCGACCTGCTCGCGTACGTGGAGCGACGGGATGCCGGAGCCACCGCTCTCGCCGACCCCTACCGCGAGCACGTCGGACGCGAGATCGCACCGCGCGGCGTACCCGCGGCCTACGCGGTACCCGGTTACGCACCGTACGCGCCCGGCTCCGCGACACCGGGCTACCCGCCCGCGCCGGCCGGTGCGGTGTTCTCCACCCAGCCGCAACCCGGCTACGGCCCGCCCGCGGGGTACGCGCCGCAGACCGGGTACGCGGCACCGCCGGCGTACGGCCCGCCGCCTGGCTACGGCGCGCCCGCGCAACCGGCATACGCGACGCCGGCCCAGCCGGGCTACGGCTCGCAGCCGCCCGCGCACGGTGCTCCCGCGCCCGCGGCGGCGGCGACGGCGCCCGCGCAGCCGCCGGCCGGGCCCGCCGCAGACCCCACGACCCCGCCGCCGGCGCACGAGCAGTCCCCCACCCGCTGGACCGCCCCCGGCGCCGCACCCGACGGCACCGACCGCGAGTCGCCGTGGGCCTGACCCCCGGCGCTGTCCGCACCCTCGCGCGTGCCTCCGATGCCGTCCCGCCCCTCACGCCGGACGGCGACGAAGCGCGGCGATGGGCGGAGCAGGAGCTGTCCGACCCCGCCTACGACATCGCCGAGCCCACCCCGTTCGACCGCATCGCGCGCGCGGTGGGCGACTTCATCGCGTCCGTGCTGAACCCCGACCTGTCGGGCGGATGGGGCTCGACCTTCGCACTCGTCGCTGCCGTCGTCGTGACGGTCGTCATCGTCGCCGCGTTCCTTCTGTGGGGCGTGCCTCGGGCGACCCGCCGCGCCGCCGCGCGGACGCCGCTGCTGTTCGGCGAGGCCGAGCACCGCTCCGCCGCCGAACTGCGCGCGGCTGCGGCCCAGCGCGCCGGCGCGTCGGACTGGGACGCCGCCATCGTGCTGCGGTTCCGCGCCCTCGCGCGCGGCTGCCTGGAACGCGGCGTCGTCGACCCGCCGCCGGGCGCGACCGTGCATGCGTTCGCCCGCGCCGCCGGTGCTGCCTTCCCCGCGCAGGAGCCCCGGCTCGAAGCCGCCGCCACCGCCTTCGACGACGTCCGCTACCTGCGCCTACCCGGCACCGAGGCGCTCTACCGTCTCGTCGAATCCGCCGACGACGCCGTCACCGCGGCACGCCCGGTCGCGCACGAGGAGGTCGTCGCATGAGCACGTCGACCGTCACCCCGCCCGAGACGTCGGCACCGGATGCTGCGCCCCGGCGCGGCCGGCGGATCGCGGCGTGGGTCGCGATCGGGCTCGCTCTGCTCGTGATCGGCGGGCTCGGTGGCGCGATGTCGGCGGCGAACCAGTGGGCCCAGCGCGACGCGCTCGACCCGGACTCGACCGGGCCCGGCGGAACACGCGCCCTCGCCGAGATCCTCCGCGACCACGGCGTCGACGTGCGGGTGATCCGAGATCGTACGGCCGCGGCCGACGCCCTGGGCACCGGACCCGCCACCCTCGTGCTCCCCGATGCGCCGGCGCTCTCGGATGACGCCCTCTCCGACCTCGCCGCCGGGGCCGCCGACGTCGTGCTCGTCGAGCCGCGGGCTCGTACGCTCGATCTGCTGCTCCCGGGCGCCGCCCCCGCCGGCGTCGCGCCCGACACGGCGATCGAGCCCGATTGCGACATCGCGGACGCGACCCGCGCCGGCGCCGTCGCCCCGGGCGCCCTGTACAGCGCAAGCGACGGCTGCTATCCCGTCGACGATGCCTTCGGGCTCCTTGTGGACGTCACCGACGGCGGCCGGGTGGCCGCGGTGGACGCCCGCCCGCTCTTCACCAACGAGCACCTGGCCGAGAACGGCAACGCTGCGCTCGCGGTCAACCTGATGGGGCGGCATCCGCTCGTCGTCTGGTACGTGCCCAATCCCGCCGACACCGACCTCGCAGACGCCGACCCCTCCCTCGGCGATCTCACGCCGCCCTGGGTGAGCGGGGTCTCCGTGCTGCTCCTCGTCGCCGGCATCGCGGCGGGCGTGTGGCGCGGCCGCCGGTTCGGCCCCCTCGTCGCGGAACGCCTGCCGGTGACGGTGCGCGCGTCGGAGACCACCGAGGGCCGGGCACGCCTCTACGCACGCGCGCGCGATCCGCTGCACGCCGCCGACCGGCTCCGGATCGGCGCCCTGCGACGCATCGCGTCGCTCCTGGGACTGGCCGCCAACGCGGCCGTCCCCGAGATCGCCGATGCCGCCGCGGGCCGCACCGGACTCGACCGGCGAGCCGTGCGCGGCATCCTGATCGACGACATCCCGCGCGGCGACGCCGAACTCGTCGCCCTGAGCACACGCCTGAGAGACCTCGAGGACGCCGTCCGCACGGCCGTCCGCCCCGAAAGGAACCCCCGATGACGGACACGCCCGCCACCGCGTACACCCAGGCGCCCACCGCGACCGACGGCGCGCCCTTCGACGACGCCGCGCTGCGTGAGGCGATGAACCGCGTGCGCCTCGAGGTCGGCAAGGCCGTCGTCGGGCAGGACGGCACCGTGACGGGCCTGTTGATCGCCCTGCTCTCGCGCGGCCACGTGCTTCTCGAAGGCGTGCCTGGAGTCGCGAAGACGCTCCTCGTGCGGGCCTTCTCGACAGCGCTCGGCCTCGACACCAAGCGCATCCAGTTCACGCCCGACCTCATGCCCGGCGACGTGTCGGGCTCCCTCGTCTACGACGCGAAGACGGGTGAATTCGAGTTCCGCGAGGGTCCCGTCTTCACGAACGTCGTGCTCGCCGACGAGATCAACCGCACACCGCCCAAGACGCAGGCGGCCCTGCTCGAGGCGATGGAGGAACGCCAGGTCTCGACCGACGGGGTGACCAGGCCCCTGCCCGACCCGTTCCTCGTCGCGGCGACGCAGAACCCCATCGAGCACGAGGGCACCTACACGCTGCCCGAGGCGCAGCTCGACCGGTTCCTGCTGAAGCTCATCGTCGAGGTGCCCGCGCGGGATGCCGAGCTCGCCGTCCTGCGCCGCCACGCGAGCGGTTTCGACCCGCGCGACCTCGAGGGCGCGGGGCTGCGACGTGCGGCCACGGCCGATGAGATCCGCGCGGCGCAGCGGGCCGCAGCATCCGTCACCGTCTCGGACGACGTGCTCGGCTACGTCGTGGACCTCGCGCAGGCCACGCGCCGGAGCCCCTCGGTGCAGCTCGGGGTGAGCCCGCGCGCGGCGACCGCCCTGCTCGCGGCGTCGAAGGCGTGGGCGTGGCTCGGCGGCTACCCCGCGATCACGCCCGATCACGTGCAGACGATGCTGCTGCCGACATGGCGCCACCGCATCCGGCTGCGCCCCGACGCGGAGCTCGAGGGCGTGTCGGTCGATGCCGTGCTGGGCTCGGTGCTGCAGCAGACCCGCGTGCCGATCTGACCCGCATGTACGTCACCGGTCGCCTGCCGCTGCTCCTCGCCGTCGGAGCGCTGCCCGTGGTGCTGCTGTCGACGGCGGGCATCGACGCGTGGCTTGCGGTGGCGGGCTGGGTGCTGCTGTGCCTGGCCGCGACGTTCGCCGATGCCGCGGCGGCACCGGATCCGCGCCGACTGACGGTGACGCGGAGAATGCCCCAGCGCGTGCTGCTCGGCCAGCCAGTGGCCGCCGAGCTCGTGCTTCGCAACGGCGGCGAGCGGACGCTGCGCGGCCGTGTCCGCGACGCGTGGCAGCCGACCGCGGGGGCACCGGCCGGACGCGCCGGCGTCGCGATCCCGCCCGGCGAGGCTCGCACCATCGCCATTCCGCTGCTCCCCCGCCGCCGCGGCGAGCTCCGCTCACGCTTCGTCGTCGTGCGCTCCGACGGGCCGCTCCGCCTCGCCGGACGCCAGGCCCGCCTCGACGCGCCGGGCGCGTTGCGCGTGCTGCCGCCCTTCACCGCCCGCCGTCACCTGCCCTCGCGGCTCGCCCGTCTGCGCGAGCTCGACGGCAACACGAGCGTGCAGATGCGCGGCCAGGGCACGGAGTTCGACTCGCTGCGCGAGTACGTGCGCGGCGACGACGTGCGCTCGATCGACTGGCGCGCGACGGCCCGGGCGAGCACGACGATGCTGCGCACGTGGCGCCCCGAGCGCGACCGGCACGTGGTGATCGTGATCGACACCGGACGCACGGCCGCCGCACGGGTCGGCGACGGCGTGCGGATGGATGCCGCGATGGAGGCGGCGCTGCTGCTCGCGGCCCTCGCCACCCGGGCGGGCGACCACGTGCACCTTCTGATGTTCGACCGGGCGATCCGCGCCCGCGTCACGCGCGTGGACGGACCCGGACTGCTGCCCGCGCTGGTAGACGCGATGGCTCCCGTCGAACCGCGCCTGATCGACACCGACTGGGACGCCGCGTTCGCGCAGGTGCGCGCGCTCACCTCCCGCCCCTCGCTGGTGGTGCTGCTCACCGCACAGGACGCCGCCGAGGCGGCGCGCGGGTTCCTCGGATCGCTTCCCGCTCTCGCCCGCGGCGCGCACGTGCTGGTCGGCGCGGTCACCGACGAGCAGGACCCGCTCCCGGACCGCCCCGACGCCGCCGATGTCTACCGCGCGGCCGCGATCGAACAGAGCGCCCACGACGCCGCCGTCGTCGCCGCCGCGATCGGCCGGGCCGGCGGTGAGGCGATCGCCGCGACACCCGAGGACCTGCCGCCGCGGATCGCCGACCGCTACCTCGCGCTGAAGGCGGCCGGTCGTCTCTGATGCGCCCGGTCGACGGTTTGGGGCGCGCCGCGAACGTTCGGGGCGCGCGCCGCGCGCCCCGAACGTCGCTCACGCGCCCCAAACCGTCGAGATACAGCGGGCGGGGGAACTCGAACGCCTGTGACGCCTCGGGCCGCAGCATCCGCTCCCCGGAACACCCGGGGACGAACGCCTGAACACCCGACGAAACTCAGCGAGATCAGGCGTTGTAGCCGGACACTCCGCGTGCGGTACCTGGGAAACCGCTGAACATGCCGCTAGCCTCGCGGCGAGGAAAGGAGTCCGCCATGTCGGATACCACCATCCCGCCCACCACGGTGAACAGGCTCGTCGCGGAGGCTCTGGGAACGTTTCTGCTCGTCTTCGGCGGCGTGGGCGCGGCGCTGTTCGCCGCCAACTTCCCGGCCGGGGATGAGGGCAATCCGCTGGGCATCGCCTTCGTCGGCGTCTCCCTCGCGTTCGGTCTGACCGTCGTCGCGGGCGCCTACGCGTGGGGTCCGATCTCGGGCGGCCACTTCAACCCGGCCATCACGCTCGGGCTCGCGGCGGCGGGCCGCTTCGAGTGGAAGAACACCATCGGGTACATCATCGCGCAGGTGATCGGCGGCGCGCTCGGCACGACGCTCATCGTGCTGATCGGCATCTTCGGCACCGACAACTGGCTGGCGGGCGCCCAGGACAGCGGCTTCGCGTCGAACGGCTACGGTACGGGAGACTTCGGCTCACCCGGCGGCTTCGAGCTCGGCGCGGCGATCATCGCGGAGGTACTCCTGACGGCGATCTTCGTGCTGATCATCCTGGGTGTCACGCACTCGACGCGCGGCACCGCGGCGCTCGCGCCGCTCGCGATCGGCCTCACGCTGACCCTCATCCACCTGATCTCGATCCCGATCGACAACACGTCGGTGAACCCGGCCCGCTCGATCGCCGCGGCGATCTACGGCGGCCCCGGGCCGCTGTCGCAGCTGTGGGTGTTCATCGTGTTCCCGATCGTCGGCGGACTCCTCGCCGGCGTGCTGCACCGCGCGCTCTTCGAGCCCAAGGGCACGCTGCCCCCCGTGCAGGCCGAGGCGCGCGTCCCGTAACCCTCCCGGCCCGAACGCCCGAGCGGTCCGCCCCCTTCCGGGGACGGGCCGCTCCTGCACGGTGAGCAGGTGTGTCAGACGAGGTCGAACCGGTCGAGTTCCGTGACCTTGCCCCACGCCTTCACGAAATCGCGCACGAACTTCTCGTTCGCGTCGTCCGAGGCGTAGACCTCGGCGACGGCGCGCAGCTCCGAGTTCGACGAGAACAGCAGGTCGACGCGCGTGCCGATGCCGACGGACTCGCCGGAGCCGTCCTTGGCGCCCGAGAACGCGTGGCCGCCCGGGTCGAGCGGCTTCCACGTGGTGCCGAGGTCGAGCAGGTTGACGAAGAAGTCGTTCGTGAGCACGCCCTTGCGGTCGGTGAACACGCCGTAGTCCGAGTCGTCCCAGTTCGCACCGAGCACCCGCAGGCCGCCCACGAGCACCGTCAGCTCCGGCGCGCTCAGCGTGAGCAGGTTCGCGCGGTCGATGAGGTGGTGCTCCTCGGGCATGAACGCCTGCGGGCCGTAGTAGTTGCGGAACCCGTCGGTGATCGGCTCGAGGAACGCGAACGACTGCACGTCGGTCTGCTCCTGCGTGGCGTCGGTGCGACCCGGGTGGAAGACGACCTCGACGTCGACGCCGGCGTCCTTCGCCGCCTTCTCGACCGCCGCGTTGCCCGCGAGCACGATGAGGTCGGCCAGCGACACCTTCTTGCCGTCGGTGCGGCCGTCGTTGAACGAGGCCTGGATCTGCTCGAGCGTGGCCAGCACCGTGGCGAGCTGGGTGGGCTTGTTGACCTCCCAGTCCTTCTGCGGGGCCAGACGGATGCGGGCGCCGTTCACGCCGCCGCGCTTGTCGCTGCCGCGGAACGAGGATGCCGCTGCCCACGTGGTCTCGACGAGCTCCGACACGCTCAGACCGCTGTCGAGGATCTGCGCCTTGAGCGCCGCGGCGTCCGCCGCGTCGATGAGCTCGTGGTCGACCGCGGGCACGCGGTCCTGCCACAGCAGCTCCTCGGCAGGGACCTCCGGGCCGAGGTAGCGCTCGATCGGGCCCATGTCACGGTGGGTGAGCTTGAACCAGGCGCGTGCGAACGCGTCGGCGAAGGCCTCGGGGTCGTCCTTGAACTTCCGCGAGATCGCGTCGTACGCGGGGTCGGTGCGCAGGGCGAGGTCGCTCGTCAGCATGCGCGGCTCGCGACGGCCGTTCGAGTGCGCGAGGGGCACCATGTCGGCGCCGCCGCCGTTGATCGGACGCCACTGGTGGCCGCCGCCGGGGCTGCGCATGAGCTCCCACTCGTACGCGTAGAGGATGTGGAAGAACTCGTTGTCCCAGCGGGTCGGGTGGTAGGTCCACGTGACCTCGAGGCCCGACGTGATCGTGTCGTCGCCGTGGCCCGTGCCGTGGCTGTTCCTCCAGCCGAGGCCCTGCTCCTCGAGGCCGGCGGCCTCGGGGTTGTCGCCGACGTTCGTGTCGGGCGCGGCGCCGTGCGTCTTGCCGAAGGTGTGGCCACCGGCGATCAGCGCGACGGTCTCCTCGTCGTCCATCGCCATGCGGCCGAAGGTCTCACGGATGTCGCGCGCGGACTTCAGCGGGTCGGGCTCGCCGTTCGGGCCCTCGGGGTTCACGTAGATGAGACCCATCTGCACGGCGGCCAGCGGACGCTCGAGGTCGCGGTCGCCCGAGTAGCGCTCGTCGGCGAGCCACGTGGTCTCCGGGCCCCAGTACACGTCGGCGTCCGGTTCCCACACGTCGGCACGGCCACCCGCGTAGCCGAAGGTCTTGAAGCCCATCGACTCGAGCGCCACGTTGCCGGCGAGGATCATGAGGTCGGCCCACGACAGCGACTGGCCGTACTTCTTCTTGACCGGCCACAGCAGGCGACGCGCCTTGTCGAGGTTGACGTTGTCGGGCCAGCTGTTGAGCGGCGCGAAGCGCTGCTGGCCGGCCCCGCCGCCGCCGCGGCCGTCGGTCACGCGGTACGTGCCGGCGCTGTGCCACGCCATGCGGATCATGAGCGGACCGTAGTTGCCGAAGTCGGCGGGCCACCAGTCCTGCGACGTGGTGAGCGTCTCGGCGATGTCGGCCTTGACCGCGGCGAGATCGAGCGACTCGAAGGCCGCCTTGTAGTCGAAGTCCTCTCCCAGCGGGTTGGCGACCGCGGGGTTCTTGGCGAGGATCTTGAGGTTCAGCTGGTTCGGCCACCAGACGCTGTTGGCGTTGCCGGTGGTCGGGTGGGGCTGACCGCCGTGGATGACCGGGCAGCCCTCGGTCTCGTTCGGGCGCGGGCGGCTCTCGCCGTCCTCGCGCTCATCGACCGGCGTGTCGATCGGGGTGACCGCCTGATCGACGTCGGTCGGGTTCTCACCGATCTCGGGGATCGTGTCGTTGGTGTCGGTCATGGCTTCCTTCCAATCGGGGTGGGCAATGGAGTCGGACAGGATCGGGTTCAGGCGGCGCCGGCGACGGCCGGGTCCCCGGCAGATCCGGCGTTCGCGCACGCGGGGCAGATGCCCCAGAACGTCACCTCGGCCACCTGCACGGCGTAGCCGTGGGCGTCGGAGGGTGTGAGGCAGGGCGCCGCACCGACGACGCAGTCGACGTCCTCGACTGCCCCGCACTGCGAGCAGATGAGGTGGTGGTGGTTGTCGTCGACACGCAGCTCGAACAGGCCGGGACGGCCCGCGGGCTCGATGCGACGCGCCAGGCCGGCGTCGACGAAGTCGCCGAGGGCGTTGTACACCGACTGCAGGCTCGTGGCGGGAAGCGTCCGGGCGACGACGGCGAACAGCTCGTCGGCACTGGCATGGGGGCGCTCGATGAGCGCCTCGACCACGGCTCGCCGCGAATCCGTGACCCGCAGGCCCGCGGCGCGCAGCCGCGCCGCCGTGTCGACGGCGCGCGCGTCGACGGTGGGGTGCGTGGTCATACCCCGAGCTTATCGTTGTTTTGAATAACTCAAAACAGTGGTATGCAGCATCCGTCCGGGAATCAACCGGCGACGAGCGTCGGCGTGCCGGCCTCGTACTCGGTGAGATCGCCGGTCTCGCCCAGCCGGTGAGCACGGCGCCCGATCACGAGCATGTAGACGAGGAAGAGTGCGAGCGCGGCCGCGCCGATGCCGATCTTCACCGGCCACGGCCACGGTTGCGCCGTCACGAAGCCTTCGATGACGCCCGAGACGCCGAGCGCGATCGCGAGCCCGATCGCAATGGTCGCGAGGGACCGCCCGGCCGCGGCCAGGGCGTCGCCGCGCGGGCGCGGACCGGGCGCGACCCAGGCCCAGAAGATCTGCAGTCCCGCCGCACCGGCCACGAAGATGCAGGTGAGCTCGAGCAGCCCGTGCGGCAGGATGTACAGCACGAAGACGTCGCCCCGGTCGAACGCCGCCATCACCGCCGCCGCGGTGCCCACGCCGACGGCGTTCTGCACGAGCACCATGATCGGCCAGATGCCCGTGATGCCGAACAGCACGCACTGGGCGGCGATCCAGGCGTTGTTCGTCCACACCGTGCCGGCGAACACGGCGGCCGGGTTCTCGCTGTAATAGGCGGTGAACTCGTTCTCGGCGTACTGCTCGAGCTGCGCCTGGCTGCCGAGGCTCGCGATCAGCGCAGGGTCGCCCGACACCCAGACCGCGACGACGGCCACGACCAGAACGAAGCCGACGGCGATCGCGAGCGTGGTCCAGCGCACCCGGTACAGCGCCGCGGGCAGCTGCAGGGCGAAGAAGCGAGGAATCTGGCGCATGACGTTCTCAGGCGCACCGGTCAGCCGCAGCCGGGCGCGGCCCAGCATGGTCGAGATGTGATCTCCTTGGATGCTGCGACCCGCGGACGTCTTCGCATCGGCGAGGTCGGCAGAGGCGGCGCGATACCGCGTGACGAGTTCGTCGACCTCGGCGCCCGAGAGGTGGCGGGCGCGGCTGAGCTCGTCGAGTCGCTCCCATTCCTCGCGCCGAGCGGCGGTCAGCGCGTCGAGGTCCATGCGCTTTACTGTAGCCATGCCCGCCGTAGAGCCCGCGATCGTCGACATCCACCAGGACGAGGTGCTCACCGGCGAGGCTGTCGCGCTCGACGTGCAGCCGCTCGGGTTCTTCATGCGCGCGCTCGGAGTGATCATCGACATGATCCTGGGCGTGGTCGTGTTCCTGCTGCTGGTGTGGGGCATCACCTGGCTCGCCGGGATCGGCGCCGTGGACGAGGCGGTGATGCCGATCCTCACCATCGTCCTGCTCGTGCTCGTCATGGTCGCGATCCCGACCGTCGTCGAGACCACCACCCACGGCCGCAGTCTCGGCAAGCTCGCCGTGGGGGGTCGCATCGTGCGCACCGACGGCGGCGCTTCGGGCTTCCGTCACGCATTCATCCGCGCCCTCGTCGGCGTCTTCGAGCTGTGGTTCACGGTGGGCGCCGTCGCCGCGCTCGTCGGTGCCTTCACCCCGCGGTCGCAGCGCCTCGGCGATCTGCTCGCCGGGACCTACTCCGAGCGCACGCGCACGCCCCGCCTGCCCGATCCGCAGCTCGGGATCCCTCCGGTACTCACCGACTGGGCGGCCGTTGCGGACGTCGCGCGACTGCCCGAGCGCCTCTCGCGACGCCTGGCTCAGTTCGCCCGCTCGGCGCCGAGCATGGAGCCCACCGCACGCGCGCGGGTTGCAGCATCCCTCGCCCGCGAAGCCGCCGAGCACGTCTCACCGGTGCCGTCCGTCGACCCCGAGACCTTCCTCATCGGGGTGGTCGCCGTGCGCCGCGGGCGCGAGCTGAGGGCGCTGCGGCTCGAGACCGCGCGCGCCGACGCACTGGCCGGGCCGGTGTCTGCCCCGCCGCGCGGCTTCCCCGAGCGCTGAGCCCGCCCGGGCACCGAGACCGGTGGTGACGGCGGTCAGTAGCGGTAGTGGTCGAGCTTGTACGGGCCTTCGACCGGAACGCCGATGTACGACGCCTGCTCCGGGGTGAGCTCGGTGAGCTGCACGCCCAGCGCGTCGAGGTGCAGACGCGCGACCTTCTCATCGAGGTGCTTCGGCAGCACGTACACGGCCGTCGGGTACTCGTCGCGCTTGGTGAAGAGCTCGATCTGGGCGAGCACCTGGTTCGTGAACGACGCGCTCATCACGAACGACGGGTGCCCCGTGGCGTTGCCGAGGTTCAGCAGCCGGCCCTCGCTGAGCACCAGCACGCTGCGCCCGGTGGGCAGACGCCACTCGTGCACCTGCGGCTTGATCTCGATCTTCTCCACGCCCGCGAGCGACTCGAGCCCCGCCATGTCGATCTCGTTGTCGAAGTGGCCGACGTTGCCGACGATCGCCAGGTGCTTGAGCTTCAGCAGGTCGTCGACGGTCACGACGTCCTTGTTGCCGGTGCCCGTGATGACGATGTCGACCTGCCCGGCGACGTCGTCGAGACGCGCGACCTGGTAGCCGTCCATCGCGGCCTGCAGGGCGCAGATCGGGTCGACCTCGCTGACGATGACGCGCGCACCCTGGCCGCGCAGCGCCTCGGCGGCGCCCTTGCCCACGTCGCCGTAGCCGCACACGAACGCGACCTTGCCGCCCATCAGCACGTCGGTGGCGCGGTTGATGCCGTCGGGCAGCGAGTGGCGGATGCCGTACTTGTTGTCGAACTTGGACTTCGTCACCGAGTCGTTGACGTTGATCGCGGGGAACAGCAGATCACCGGATGCTGCGAGCTCATAGAGGCGGTGCACGCCTGTGGTGGTCTCCTCCGTGACGCCGAGGAGGCCGCCCGCCATGCGCGTGAACCGCTGGGGGTCGCGCGCGAGGCTCGCGCGCAGGGTCTCGAGGACGATGCGGTACTCGGCGGAGTCGTCGGCCGCAGCATCCGGAACCGAACCTGCCTTCTCGAACTCGACACCCTTGTGCACGAGGAGGGTGGCGTCGCCGCCGTCGTCGAGGATCATGTTCGGGCCGTCGAAGCCCTCTGCCGTCCAGTCGAAGATGCGGTCGGCGAGACGCCAGTACTCCTCGAGCGTCTCACCCTTCCACGCGAAGACCGGGACGCCCGCGGGGGCGTCGACCGTGCCCGTCGGGCCGACCACGACCGCCGCGGCCGCCTCGTCCTGCGTGGAGAAGATGTTGCAGCTGGCCCAGCGCACCTGCGCGCCGAGGGCGACGAGCGTCTCGATGAGCACAGCGGTCTGCACCGTCATGTGCAGCGAACCGGCGATGCGGGCGCCCTTCAGCGGCTGCGACGCGCCGAACTCCTCGCGCAGCGCCATGAGCCCCGGCATCTCGTTCTCGGCGAGACGCAGCTGATGGCGTCCTGCCTCGGCAAGCGAGAGGTCGGCGACCTCGAACTCGAAGCCCTCGCGGGGCTCGGTGGCCGTGGAGACGGCAGGCGTGGCGACAGGCATGGAGGTCGGCATCCGCCCATTCTCCCACGCCCGCAGCAGGCCCGGGAAAGGCGCGGGTCAGGCGCGGAGGGTCTCGTGCCGGACGACGACCCAGCCCTTGGGCACCGAGAGGCGGTCGGTGTGGATCGCGCACAGGTCGTGCGCATGCGGGTCGCCGGCGGCGCCGAGCGGACCGAGAGCCGCCATCTGGTCGCCGTAGTCGTAAGTGAGGGTGGACACCGCCTCACGGGCGCATCCGACCTTGGAGCAGACTCTCTCGCGCATCGGGTAGACGCTATCGCGCCCCGCCGACACCGGGACGGATGCCGCGCCGCAACGTTCTGGGCGGGCGCCGCGCCGCGCCACCCGCCCAGACAACATCCTCATTTGAGGACGGTTGCCGAGATGCGGACCGATCCCGGCGCGCCGCCCCGCGTTCCGGCAACCGTCCTCAGCTGAGGACGCGGCCCGCGACCTAGGATGGAGGCATGGCGTGGCGTCGGAGCAAGACCAGCGAGCGCGCGCCGCGGCGCGCCTCCCGTCACGGACGCCACGGGCGCGAGGGCCGCAGCTCCGTCGTCCGCCCGCCGCTTCCGCCGCTCGACACCCGCGTCGACCGCTTCGACCTCTCGGTCGGCACCGCGGCGGAGTTCCTGCGGTCGGCATGGCCCGAGCTGCGCGACGTCCGTTTCGAGGTGGCCGACATGCCCGCCGCGACCGACGACGACGGCATCCCCCGCTGGACCGTGCTGCCCGACGCGGGCCGCATCATCCTGTACCGCCTGCCCATCGAGCGCCTCAGCCACATGCATCGCGACGACGAGCTGCACCGGCGCATGCTGGTCGAGGGTGCGGTCTTCCGCGCAGCGGCCGAGTACCTCGACCGAGACCCGTGGGACCTCGGTCCCGAGCGCTTCAGATACTTCTGACGCCTCGGCCGGCCAGGGTCAGGGGTAGACGACGATCTCGGGCGTCGCGACGTCGGCCGGCCACACCGGCACCCCGGCGAGCGCCCCGTCGCCCGAGAACGACAAGCCCGCGCGCACCGGTGCCTGCGGGTCGAACAGATACACCGTGCGCGTCGCCAGCCGCACCGCGACGGACCCGTTCGCCGGAACCGTGAGATTGAGCGCCGAGCCGCCGTCGGTCGGGGCCACCTCGACCGTCACCGCCTCGTCGGCCGGGTTCACCAGCGTCAGCGACGGCGTCGGACCGCCGGGCGTCGCGAACAGCGACGGCACCGACACCTCGGGGGCCGGCGTGTACCAGGCGAAGTCGTCGCCCGACGCGACGCCTGTCGCCTGCCACACCGCAGCGACCACGGGGGCATCCGCCTCGACCGTGACCGTGTAGGCGCCCGGCGCCAGTCCGTTCAGTGCGAGCTCGAGCGGCTTGCCCGGCTCGAGCGCCAGCTCCTGCGGTTCTCCGACCGTCTCGGAGCGGCCGGCGGAGTTGACCGACACGCGCGCGGTCGCGGGGAGCGAGGGCGACAGCATCCGCAGCACCGTCGTCTCGTTCGCGGCGCCGTCGGCGTCGGTCGGACGCGTGACCGTGATGCCCGTGATGACCTGGGTGTTCTCGGTGTGGGCGATCGGGCCGACCTGATCGACTCCGCCGGGAGTCAGGGTGCGCGTGATGCTCGCCTGGAGCGATGCGTGGATCGGCGCCCCGACGGCCGAGACGCGCACGACCGGGGTCTCCTCGCCGAGCGCGAGGCCCGCGAGCGGCACGACGCGCTGCGTGCCGGGCGCGATGACCAGGTCGGTGCCGCCCGGCGGCGTCTGCGGGCCGTCCACGCCGTACACCGTCAGCTGAACGGTCGCGGGGACCGCGCCCGGATTGGCGAGCAGCACCAGGTCGGCGGCGCCGGTCGCCCCCGACCCGCCGACCAGCCAGGAGTCGAGGAGCGGCGGGCGGCAGGCGGATGCCGCGAAGCCCGAGAGGTCGTCGGCGTTCGCCGTCGAGGCACCCGTCGCGGCGACGTCGACCGCCTGGCCGTCGCGCGGCTCGGCGGTGTACGCGAGAGGCCCTGGCCCGACGCCCGTCGTCAGCAGCTGCTGCTGGGCCGCCCCGGCCCCATCGGCAGTACCCCCGATGACGGACTGCGGCGCGGCGAGGGTCACCGTCGAAGCCGCGGTGGGATTGCGCCCGATCGACAGCAAGCCGCCGTCGCAGGAGATCACGGATGCTGCGGGCGCGGGCTTCGCGGAAATGCTCAGCGGCTCGCGCACGACCGTGGGCCACGGCACCGACACCGCGGTGACGACCGCGATCACCGCCAGGATCGACACGGCGGTGCCGATCAGCAGGCGGGCACTCGTCGTCGCCCAGCGGAACACGCGGCGGTCGCTCATCGGCCCTCCTGCCAGTGGGGTCCCACGACGCGCGGCGTGCGCCGGGCCTCGCGGATCGAGGCGGCGGTCGGCACGGCCAGCAGCAGGGCGATGCCGAAGATCGCGAGCTGGCCGAAGGCGATCCAGCGGCCCAGGACCGAGGCAGATGCCGCCTCCTCCGGTCGCGGCGCGATCTGGTCGACGACACGCCACAGTTCGCCTTTGGCGGTGTCGCCCACGACCACGAGCGTGTCACGCTGGCCGAGCGCGGTCATGGCGGAGAGCCGCACCGTGCGCGCGGCATCCGTCTCCGGCTCCGTGCTCGGCGCGAGCAGGATGAAGCCGATGCCGCGGTCGGCGAGCTGGCCCACCACGTCCTCCGAGGAGGGGGTGACGAGATCCGCGGCGAGCTCGGCGAGCTCGTCGTCCTGCCCGGTCGCGTCGGTGCGCGTCGACAGCAGCGTGGTCTGGCCGCCGATCGTCTCACTGGCACCCCACACCACCTGCGCGGCGACTCCCGCGTCCGCCTGGGGCGTGAGCACGATCGTCCCGACGTCGGGATCCTCGCGTCCTTCCGCGGCGACGAAGGCGGGAAGCGTGCTCGCCGGGCCGTCCGCGATGGTCGCCGTGCCGCGGGTGAACGCGGTGAGGGAGGGCACCGCGAGCGTCGCCGCTGCCGCGAAGACGAGGGTCGCCGCGATCCCCCGCGCGAGCGCCACTCGCGGAGCCAGGCCCGCGTCGAGCGCCACGAGTGCGCCTCCGACGCCCCCGAGCCACGCGAGGCTGAGCCCCGTGCCCGGCCAGAGCGGCACGGTGGCCGACTGCACGAACGCGACCGAGATGCCCACCACGGCGAACGCCGTGCCGAGACCGAGGGCGGTAATCACGAGCAGCGCGATGCCGGCCGCCCAGCGCTGCGTGAGCGGTGCAGCGAGGGCGAGAAGTGCGAGCGGCACGCTGAGAAGCGGCACCCACCACGTGGGCCCGTCGGGCAGGAGCGTCGTCCAGCCGGCGAGGTCGGGGGTCGGGATCCCGGCGGCCAGCAGTGCGCGCCCGGCGGCGTCGGCCGCCACCTGGGGTCCTGCCCACGGCACCCCGGGGTCGGCCACGAGCCCCCAGGCCTGGTGGTTCGCGACGGCATTCCAGACGAGCGGGAGGGCGAGCGCCGCCGAAGGGATGAGTGTCCAGATCAGGCGCGCGACACCTCGGCCCGCACGCAGGACGACCGCCGCCAGCACCGCGCCGATCCACACGACGAGCATCGCGGGCGCGAGCGAGGGAGCGGTAGCGATCACGCCGGCGAGGAGGATCGACGCGGCACCGGCGCCGGCCCACGAGCGATGCGCGACCGCGCCGGCGTAGAACAGCCACGGCAGCAGCAGATGCAGGATCACCCCGGTCGGGCGCCCCTGCGTCAGAGCGGCCAACAGCGTCGGCGACAACGCCCAGAGCGCTCCGCCCAGCAGGCGCAGGCTCGCCCGCTCGGTCACCCGTGTGGCGGCGAACCATCCGCCGAGCGCGGCGAGCGGAAGCGCCAGCAGCCACAGCAGCACCAGCGCGCGGGAAGGCGCCCACGCCCAGAGCGAGCCGAGCACGGCGATCACCGCCGCGAACGGATCCGCGGGGCCGACAGTGTCGAGCCCGAGCGCCCGCTGGCCGAACATGGCGTCATCCCACAGCTGCCCGACAGTGGTCGCGAGCGGCTGGAGCGCTCCCCCGCCGAGCACCGGCCAGGCCAGCAGCGCCGGGAACGCGGCGACCGAGACCACGAGCGCCGCGAGGACGAGCCACGCACCGCCGCCGGCGAAGAACCTCAGGTCGCTGCGGCGGTGACCGCCGAGGGCGACTTCCGGGTCGTCGTCGAGTCTTTCGAGCAGTTCGCCGCGCGTCGTGCGCAGCGGCGCGATCTGAGACCACGAGACCGTTCGGGCGTGTGCGAGGCGGCGCCGCGCCCGCCACACGGGCACGAGGCGCACGAGGGCGACGACCGCCGCCGCCCATTCCGGGGCGATGCGACCGGGCTGCTTGCGGACGAGGTCCACGACCGAGCGCCACAGCGCGAGCGGGAGGATGCTCAGCCAATCCAGGATGACCATGACGGCCGGCGCGTACACAAGCCGGCGGTGCAGCTGCGCGACGCGCTCCGCGTAGGCGGCGCGACGCCGGCGCTGGGGTGTGAGCGCAGTGGGCAGGCCCGCGACGCCGTCGCCCGCGGTCGCCACCAGAGCGCTCGGGACGAGCGACACGCGTCCGCCCGCGAGACGTGCCCGCACGCCGAGATCCAGTCCCTCGTCGGCACCGGACAGTCCGCGATCGAGACCGCCGAGCCTCGTCCAGGCGTCGGTGCGGACCAGGATGCCGCGGACGTCCGCGCCGAGCACGTCCTCCCGCGCATCGTGCTGACCCTGATCGAGCTCGTCGTCGGCGAGACCGACCGTGCGACCGAACCGCGTCATCCCGGCACCGAGCGACACGATCTCGGTGCGATCGTCCCAGCGCACGAGCTTGGGTGCGACGAAGGCGACCGACGGCGACCGCTCGAGCGCGCCGACGAGGCGCGCGAGCGCGTCGGGCTCCGGCGCGGTGTCCTGGGCGAGGAGCCACACCGCGTCGCCGTCGAGCCGCGGCGTGACCAGAGCGGTCGCCGCCGCGTAGCCGATCGACGCCGGTGCCCGGAAGACGAACTCGGCGCCCGCGGCATCCGCGATCTCGAAGAGATGGTCGTCGCCCCCGCACACCACGATCGTGAGGACATCGACGGGGCGCGTCTGCCCGTGGAGCGCGGCGAGCGTGCGCTTCAGATGGAATGCCGCCGGGGTTCGACCATCGGGTCTGACCACCAGGATCGCGTGGACGCGGTTGGAGGAGACGGTGTTCGACGTGGCGGTGGGCATGTCCTGGTCAGCCTAGGTCGCGCTCGAAGGTCACGCCGGGCGCACGCGCCGGGTCGGCCGGATCGAACCGGCCGACCGGCGTGCGCGTCAGCCCGCTCGGCGCTTCAGCTTGCGACGCTCGCGCTCACTGAGACCGCCCCAGATGCCGAATCGCTCGTCGTTCTGCAGCGCATAGTCGAGGCATTCGCCTCGCACGTCGCACGACGTGCAGATGCGCTTCGCATCACGCGTGGAGCCGCCCTTCTCGGGGAAGAACGCCTCCGGATCGGTCTGCGCACACAGTGCGTCGGTCTGCCATGCGAGCGGATTGTCGTCTTCCGCGTCGATGTTGCGGCGTACCCCCGGAACCCCCAGTTGAACCGGATCGACGAACCAGTCGTCGGGAACGCCGGAACGGAATTGCGAAACCGTCATGTCGTTCTCACCCCCCGTGATCCTGCTCCACGCTGGTGCGTGTACGGCTAATTACACCCGTGTAGTTCGACGAGGTCAAGTCGCAGATAGTAAACGCTCAACCGACTCTTGAACCTTCACGACGCGCCGACGGCGTGTCGCTCTGTCATAACGGTCCGATGAGAAACCGATGAGGCGCCGATGAGAGCGGCGGTTCAGCGGCCCGGGAGCGCGACGAAGAGCTCGCCGGAACCCGACACATGCAGGCCGCCTTCGTTCGGGGTGACGAGCACCGCGGCGCCCGGCGAGAGCGTCGCCGCGTCGTTGCTCGCGAGCGCCGCCACCGCCGGAGACCCCGCCGTCGCGACCGCGATAGCCGGCCCCTCGAGCGCGACGTCGACGCCCTCCGCGCTCGGCGAGACGGCGAGCAGCGCGAAGTCGGCGACCGGCACGTCGTACTGGCGCACGCCCGCCGCGATCTCACGGGGCCGGATGACGGGCGGAAGGCCCGGCGTCGCGTCGAGCACGCTCACCAGCTCCGCCGCGTCGACGTGCTTGGGGGTGAGCCCGCCGCGCAGCACGTTGTCGCTCGCGGCCATGAGCTCCACGCCGAGACCCTCGAGGTACGCGTGCAGAACCCCCGCCGGAACGAAGAGCCCCTCGCCCCGGTGAAGGGTCACGAGGTTCATGAGCAGCGCGACGACGATTCCCGGATCGCCCGGGAACGCGCCGTCCAGCGTGCGGGCGAGGGCGAGCTCGGCGGCGAACTCGTCGGACTCGGCCGCGACGGCGGCCGTGATCACGTCGCGTGCGGCGTCGGCGCCGTCCGACAGCAGCCAGCCGATGACGGCCGAGAGCGAGGCATCCGTTCCCTCCAGTCGCTCGGCGAGCGGCGCGGCACCCGGTCCGAGCGTCGCGATGAGGCGCCGCGTGGCGTCGAGCTCGCGAAGGCCGGCAAGCGCTCGGAAGGTGTCGCTCAGCGCGACGATGAGCTCGGGCTTGTGGTTCGCATCGCGATACGTGCGGTCGGCCGCGTCGCGGGGGATCCCCGCGGCCTCCTCGCGCGCGAAGCCGGCCTCGGCCTGCGCCTTCGACGGGTGCGCCTGGATGGAGAGAGCGGATGCTGCGGCCAGCAGCTTGAGCAGATACGGCAGGGGTTCCCCCACACCCGACGCCGCGCCTTCGTCGGCGATCCAGCGGTCGAGCGTGCGACCGTCGGCCGTCTCGGACGGATCGCCGGGGTGATCGCCGAACCAGACCTCCGCCTCGGGGCGACCGGACGGCGCGCGCCCCTCGAGATCGGCGAGCAGGGAGGTCGAGCCCCAGGCGTAATCGCGGGGGTCGTTCGCGAGCGGGATCAGCACCCGAACAGCCTAGCCAGGCGTGGTCACACCCCTTCCCGGGCTCGCGGAGCGCATGGCCGCCCGGGGTAACCTGAGAGCGATGGCCGTCCATTCCAAGCATCCGGCGTCGGCGCCGCCGGAACCGCCGGTCCGCGAGAAGACCGGCCATATCATGCTGCGCGGCTGGTGCATCCTCGTTCTCTTCATGTCGCTGTCGGGCACGGCGTGGGTCAACGCCTTCGGCGAACTCACCACGACGGTCATCACCATCGCGGGCGGCGTGCTCTCGGCCGTGCTGTGGATGGTGCTGCGTCCGCCCGTGCAGTGGCGCCGGCTCCCCTGGTTCGTGGTCGCGTACGTCGCCTGGGCGACGCTGTCGCTGGCGTGGTCGGCGTGGCCCGCGACGACCGCGCTCACCCTGCTGCTGCTGTGGATCACCACGCTGCAGGCACTCTTCATCGGAAGCGTGCTCACCTGGCGCGAGCTCGTCCGGGCGTCCGCGTCGGCGCTCAAGTGGGTCATGGCGCTCTCGTTCCTGTTCGAGCTCTGGGTGTGGGTGTTCGTGCGGGCACCGATCCTGCCGGGCTTCGTCGTCGACAAGGCGGACGACCCCATCGAGTACTGGTCGCGCAACAACCTCTTCGAGTGGGACAAGCGCATCCAGGGCATCATGGGCAACGCCAACCTCCTGGCACCCGTCGCCCTCCTCGCGATCATCGTGTTCAGCATCCGTCTCGCCTCCGGCGCGCCGCGGCGCACGTTCCTGTGGATCTGGATCGGGCTGTCGGCGTTCCTGTTCGTGCGCGCCGGATCGGCAACGGCCTATCTCACGGCCGCCGCCGTCGTCGTCGTGCTGGTCACCGTGCTGCTGATGCGGCGGGCCACGAAGCCGGGTGAGCGGACGAAGTACTACGTCGGCTATGTCGTCGTGGGCCTCGGCGGGCTTGTGGCGCTATGGCTCCTGCGCGACACGATCTTCACCTCGCTGGGCCGCAGCGCCGACCTCACCGGCCGCGAGCGCATCTGGGAGGCCGTACTCGCCCGCGCCGCGGAGCGGCCGTGGACCGGCTGGGGCTTCGCGACACCATGGGTGCCCTCGGACCCGGCCTTCGACGGCTGGATCATCGACCACGGGCAGACAGTGATGCAAGCCCACAACATGTGGGTCGATGTGGCGATGCAGCTCGGCATCGTCGGCGTGGTGCTGCTCGCGCTGCTGTACCTCGCATTCGTGTGGCGTGCGTGGTTCTTCGCCATCGATCGGCCGCGGTGGGACCTCCGCGCAGATCGGCCCTACTCGCCGCTCACGCTGCTGCCCACCCTCGTCGGGGCGATCCTCCTCGTGCAGGGGCTCGCCGAGTCGAGCCCGCTGCTGCTGTGGGGCTGGCTCTTCCTCGTGATGCTCGGCTCCAAGATCAAGCAGTCGCCGCACGTCGGCGTCGGCCCCGCCGAGCAGACGGTCGCGATCGAGCGCGGCGACGCGGTCGAGCGGGATCGGCGCGCCGTGCGCGAGCCGGGTACCCCTGCATCCAGCGGCGGCGCTGCGGCGGACGACCTGCCGGCAGGGCGCGGCGCGTGACCGACTCGCCGCATGCCGCAGGGCCCGGATGGCTGGGCACACTGCTGGCCTCGGCATCCTTCGCCCGCGCCTTCACCCTCGTCGTCTTCGCCACGGTCTTCTCGGCATATGCCATCGAACGCATCGCCGGCGCCGTCACCTACGTCACGATCGTGACCGGCCTCTGCGTGCTCGGTCTGTCGATGATGATCGCGCGCCGCCCTGAGCTGTCGCTCCTTCGTCTGGTGCCGACGACCGTCGTGATCTTCGTGGCCTGGGCGTTCGCGAGCATCTTCTGGTCGAGCGATTCGAGCGCCTCGTTCTGGAGCTGGCTGTCGATGGCGGCGCTCGCGTTCCTCGCGGTCGTCATCGGGCACGTGCGCGACACCCTTCAGACCGTGCGCGCGCTCGGCGATGTGCTGCGCGTGCTCCTCGGCGTCTCGCTCGCGCTCGAGGTGCTCTCGGGCATCCTGCTCGACATCCCGTTCACGTTCCTCGGCATCCAGGGCAGGATCGCCGAGTTGGGCCCCGTGCAGGGCATCTTCGGCACGCGCAACCTGCTGGGCTTCGTCGCCGTGATGGCGCTCATCACGTTCCTCATCGAGTACCGCACGCAGTCGGTGCGCCCCGGTGTCTCGCTGGCATCGGTGGTGCTGGCGGGCGGCCTCGCGGTCCTGAGCGACTCCCCCACCGTCGTCGTGCTCGCCGTGGGGGTCGGGCTCGCCGTCGGCGCCCTCGCCCTCGTGCGTCACGCGCGTCCCGAGCGCCGCGCGGGCCTGCAGCTGGCACTCGGGGCCCTCGTCGTCATCGGGGTCTTCGCGGGCTACACGGCGAGGCATCCGATCATCGCCCTGCTCGGCGCAGGCACCGACTTCTCGATGCGCGTGGAGCTGTGGAACTTCATGGTCGACATCCTCCGCCAGAAGCCCGTGCAGGGCTTCGGGTGGTTCGGCGTCTGGGACCAGGGCGAATACCCCTTCAACGCCATCAACTTCTGGCTCGGCAAGGACCACGCCACCGGGCTCAACGCCTACTTCGACGTGGCCCTGCAGCTCGGCTGGGTCGGGCTGGTGCTGTTCCTCGCGCTGGGGGCGCTCGCGTTGGCGCGGTCGTGGCTGGTCGCCGGCGAGCGCCGGTCTGTCGTGTACGCGTGGACGCCCCTGATGCTCGTCGCCCTGCTCGTGGACTCGATGTTCGAGAGCTTCACTCTCACGGGACTCGGGTGGCTCATGCTCGTCCTCTGCGCCGTTCGTGCGGGTCAGTCACGCTCCTGGCGCGAGAAGCTCGACAGCGGGACGGATGCTGAGGGGCCCGGCTCGGTGAGCGGTTCGGGGTTGCCGCACGCCCAGGGAGACCAAGGGACGGCAGGGTAGGCTTCTCTCCGGCCCGACGTCCCGGCGCCCCGCCATTCTTCTCCGGAGATCATCCCCGTGACCCACGCTTCGTCCGCCGCGCAGTTCGACCCCGCATCCGCGACCATCGCCGTCGTCACCTACAACCGGTCGGGACTGCTGGCGCGTCTGCTGACGAGCATGACGACGATGGACCCGAAGCCGGGCCACATCGTCGTGATCGACAACGCCTCGACGGACGACACGACCGACGTCGTCGAGTCTTTCCGTGAGAGCCTCGAGCCCTCTGTGCTGATCTACCGACGGCTGGACACCAACACCGGCGGTTCGGGTGGCTTCAGCGAGGGCATGCGCGTCGCCTACGAGCTGGGCTCCGAGTGGATCTGGCTCATGGACGACGACGTCGAGGTCCTCCCCGACGGCCTCGCCAAGATGGGCAAGTGGGCGCCGCGCTTCAAGAGCATCCAGGGTCGCCGCTACGACTACGACGGCAGTCCCTTCTACTGGCAGTACCGCATCGCCGAGCCCCTGGGCATCCCGATCCCCTACGCGCCGGCAGAATTCGATGAGTCCGGCTACAAGCCGATGAACTCCGGATGCTTCGAGGGCATGTTCATCCACCGCGACATCGTGCAGCAGATCGGCCTGCCCGACCCGCGCTTCTTCATCTACTGGGACGACCAGATGTACGGCTGGCTGGCTTCACGCAAGACCCAGTCGGTGATCGTCGACGAATTCGTGCTGCGCCGCACGCGCGAGATCAAGCAGTGGGACATGGGCATCCGCCACATGAACGCCTCGAGCAACGCGTACCGGTACTACATCATGCGCAACCGCGCGTACATCAAGAAGTACTACCGCTCGCTCGACGTCTACAACCCTCTGCTGTTCGGTCTGGGCACGAGCCTGACGTTCGGCAAGGAGCTCATCCGGCTGGTGTTCGTGGAGCGCACTTTCCGCGGAACGTCGAATCTGTTCCGGGGCCTGCGCGACGGACGCAAGATCGCGAAGGATGCCTCGTGGCAGCCGATGCCGCCGCTCGAGGCCGCGACGGCACAGGCCTGACCGACGTTGGAATTCGAAGTACCAAACGCCTGCTAGATTCTGATCACCCGACCGCCTGGGCGGGCTCATCGGCTCGTTTCTGGGGTGTTACGTGTCACCATCGCGCACGCAATCTCGCATCACCATCGTCCGTCCCAACCGTGCTGGTCGCATCGGGATCCTGAGCGCGGCGATCACCGCATCAGCGCTCGTGATCGGGCTCCTCGCGCCCGGGTCTCAGCTCGCGGCGGCAGCGGAGAATGACCGTTCGGTGTCGGGTGTGGTGTCGCTGCCGGCGGGTGCGCCGGCAGAGTGGCTGGGTGCGGTTCAGGTGTCGGCGCAGCCTGTCTCGGGTCCGGGGTACAAGTCAGTGTGGGTGGATCCGGCGACGGGCACGTACTCGCTGACGGATCTGGCTCCGGGGTCGTACCGGATCCAGTTCTCCGTGAATCAGGTCTGGGACGGGTCGGGATTTTCGCGACCGAATCTCGTGAGTGAGTACTACGACGACGCCACGGATTGGAACTCGGCGGCGGTGGTCGATGTGTCCGGGGCCAGCGCCTCGAGTATCGATGCGCAACTCGCAACCGGCCGGACGATCAGCGGACGCGTGACTCTGCCGGAGGGGTCCGACCCTGCCTGGTTGAGCGCGATCTCGGTCAACGCTTCCGCGCCGACGAGCGGATCCGGCTACGCCCAGGTTGACCCGGCGACCGGAGCGTACTCGATCACGGGTCTCGCCCCAGGTGCGTATCAGGTGCACTTCAGCGTCGGCACCTTCTGGGGCGGCAGCACGTCGGTGAAGCCGAACCTGGTGTCGGAGTACTACGACGACACCACCGATTGGACCACAGCCACTCCGGTCGATGTGTCCACCGGAGACAAGTCCGGCATCGATGCAGCGCTTGAGCAGGGCCGCAGCATCACCGGAACCGTGAGTCTCCCTGCCGGTGCGCCGTCGGAGTGGCTGAACTCTGTGAGTGTCAGCGCATCAGCCGTCAACGAGAGCATGGTGGGTGGCCTCAGCGCGAGGCCCGACTCGACGACCGGGGAATACACCCTCACCGGGCTCGCACCCGGCGCCTATCAGGTCGCGTTCCGGGTCATGACGGTCATGCCCGGCGCCGAGCCGCCTAATCTCGTCGACGAGTACTACGACAACGCGCGTACCATCTCTGCGGCGACACCCGTCGATATCACGAGTGCCGACGAGTCCGGGATCAACGCAACGCTGGAGTCCGGTCGCAGCATCTCAGGCACCGTGAGTCTCCCCGCCGATGCGCCTGAAGAGTGGATGCAGGCTGCTCGCGTCTCGGTGATGACCCCCGACGGCGAGTACCTCAGCTATGGCGACAACACGAAAATCGACACCACGACCGGCGCTTACACACTCTCACGCCTGCCCGCGGGCGATTTCGTCGTCTATTTCTCCGCCTCGAGCTATTACGACGGTACGCAATGGACCTATCCCGACCTCGCGCCGGAGTACTACGACGACGCAGCAAACCGCGATGACGCCACCGTCGTGTCCACGACCAGCGGGAACGCCGCCGGAATCGACGCCGCTCTTGCCCATGGGGCCGGCATCGACCTGGACCTGGACGCGTCCGCCCTGCTGGGCACAGGGAGCGGTATCGGCATCTCGATCACCGATCTCGACGGCAACGTTCTGACAAGCTACGGCGATCCTCTCCCCGAGGACGGCCACTACCCCATCACCATGGGCAACCTGACCCCCGGCGGCTACCGGATCGCAGTGACCACGATGAGCTGGGACGAGCAGACGAGCACATCGACCCTCGAATCCGCGCAGTTCCTCCGCTTCGGATCGGCGACGAGCATCCAGCTCACCGCCGGCCACACCGAGACCGGCCAGGTAACCGCACGAGCGGCCGACTCCACCATCAGCGGGAACATTCACGCCGAAGGCTTCGCCACCACTGGGAACGTCCTCGGCAGCGCACTGCCCTACGAAAAGCTCGACGGGAACTGGACCCGCATCCCAGAAGTCCACTTCGACACCACGCAGAACGGCGACACCCCCTACTCCCTCACCGTCCCCTCCGGCACCTACACCATCGGCTACGAAACCGACTACTCCCCCGCCACCACCCCCGTCCAAGAACAGTGGTGGAACGGCAAGAACACGCTCGCCGCCGCAGACCCCATCACCCTCACCACCGGACAGACCCGAACCGACATCAACGGAACCATCCAGCCCACCGGCGATCTGCTCGTGGAGCGGACCGCGGGGGTGGACCGCTATGCGACGTCCGCCGCGGTGTCCGCGGCCACGTTCGATCCCGGCACGCCCGTCGCATATCTCGCCAACGGCACGAAGTTCCCCGACGCACTGTCAGGCGCAGCCGCGGCCGGGCACCTCGGCGGCCCCGTCCTCCTCACCCAGGAGAACGAGATCCCCGGACTCGTCGCCCAAGAGCTCAAGCGACTCCACCCCGACAAGATCATCGTCCTCGGATCCGACGCCTCCATCACCGACAACGTCCTCACCCAAGCAAAGACCTACGCGAGCGTCGTGGAGCGGACCGCGGGGGTGGACCGCTACGCGACGTCCGCCGCGGTGTCCGCGGCCACGTTCGATCCCGGCACGCCCGTCGCATATCTCGCCAACGGCACGAAGTTCCCCGACGCACTGTCAGGCGCAGCCGCGGCCGGGCACCTCGGCGGCCCCG
>NZ_JAEUAX010000040.1 GCF_019511645.1 Microbacterium ureisolvens
ATACAGGTTCAGGCCGAGCGCGCCTTCCACATACGCCTTCTGCGCCAGCAGCATGCGACGCACGTCGGCGTGATCGACGATACGGATCTGCGGAGATGCTGCATCCTTGCCCGATGGCCCGACCGGACGGCCTTGGGGGCGATTGCGCGCGTAGTCCACCGCATGCAGATAACCCGTGTAGCCAAGCATCGTTGCGCCCATGCCGACGCCGATGCGCGCCTCGTTCATCATGTGGAACATGCACGCGAGGCCCTTGTGCGGCTCCCCGACGAGATAACCGATCGCCCCCGCGCGCGGCTGGCCGTCTGCCCCCTTCGGGCGGAACTGCGTGCCTTCGCCAAAGTTCAACAGGCAGTTGGTCGTGCCGCGATAGCCCATCTTGTGGTTCAAGCCGGCAAGCACCACGTCATTGCGC
>NZ_JAEUAX010000041.1 GCF_019511645.1 Microbacterium ureisolvens
ATCACGATCAGGACATGCGGAACATGGGCGGCCTGCGCAAGTACATGCCGATTACGTGGCTCACTTCGCTGGTAGGGTCGCTGGCGCTGATTGGTACGCCGTTCTTTGCAGGTTTCTACTCGAAGGACTCGATCATCGAAGCGGTGCGCGAATCGCACCTGCCGGGCGCCGGCTTTGCCTACTGGGCTGTGCTGGCTGGCGTGTTCGTGACCGCGTTCTACTCGTTCCGCATGTATTTCCTGGTGTTCCACGGTGAAGAGCGTTTCGGCAAGGAACACTCGCATCACGAAGGCAATCACGTGGACGAAGAGGAAACCGCTGACCATCACCACGGCCTGGCTCCGGGCCAAAAGCCGCACGAGTCGCCGTGGGTGGTGACGGTACCGCTGGTTTTGCTCGCGATTCCGTCCGTCA
>NZ_JAEUAX010000042.1 GCF_019511645.1 Microbacterium ureisolvens
CAGCAACCACCCACAATGGCGCATCATCTCTCCTTAAGAACGTTTTTCAGGAATACGGCACAGCCCCTGAGCGGGAATGTCCATGGCAGAATTAAAACGGGCTGACAGATTTTGCAGGCCGATCAATGCCGTCAGTTCGGTGAGCGCCTGAGCGTCAAAATGCGCAGCCAGTCGGGTACGCAGGGCATCATCGACCGTTGGCGGCGTTACGCTTGCGGCTTCGGCGTACTCCAGCGCCAGCCGTTCTTCATCGCTAAAGAGCGGGCTTTGCCGCCAGTCAGCCACTGCCAGCAGTTTATCGCTGCTGCCGGTGCGCTCGGCGACTTTCATACTGGTGATATCCACACAAAACTCACACAGGCACCTTTGCGCAATGCGCGCGCTGACAAGCGATCGTACTACCG
>NZ_JAEUAX010000043.1 GCF_019511645.1 Microbacterium ureisolvens
GCCCACAGCGATGAACTGCACGTCGCCGTGCGCCACGCTGGCAGCCACATCGGTCGAAAACTGGATGCGGCCAGCCGCACGGTTACGCTCGATCAGCTCTTTCAGACCGGGTTCGTAGATGGGCACGCCGCCGGCGTTGAGCAGGTCGATCTTCTTCTGGTCGACGTCGAGGCAGAACACATCGTTGCCCAGCTCCGCCAGACACGCGCCGGTGACCAGACCGACATAACCGCTACCGATGATGGTGATTTTCATACGAACATTTAAAGATTAAGAAAGCGCCTGCGCGGTCGCCGCAAATACACCGCGCCGGACTGAATTACATGCTGGCGCCACCGCTGCCGCCGAGCGTTTCGGTACGGCGCGGGGCATACGTCTCCCAGCGGT
>NZ_JAEUAX010000044.1 GCF_019511645.1 Microbacterium ureisolvens
CGAGGACGTCGGCCGGCACAACGCCGTCGACAAGGTGATCGGCTGGGCGGTCCTCGAAGACCGGCTGCCGCTGACCGGCACCGTGCTGCAGGTCTCGGGTCGCGCCAGCTTCGAGCTCGTGCAGAAGACGATCATGGCCGGCATCCCCGCACTGTCCGCCGTCTCCGCGCCCTCCTCACTGGCCGTCGAGCTCGCCACGGCCTCCGGACTCACCCTCGTCGGGTTCTCGCGGGGCAGCTCGTTGAACGTCTACTC
>NZ_JAEUAX010000045.1 GCF_019511645.1 Microbacterium ureisolvens
GAGCATTCTGACGGTGGATGAGATCGTGCGGATTGCCCGGGTGGCGGCGGCGGACGGGATCACCACGTTCCGGTTGACCGGTGGGGAGCCGTTGCTGCGGGCGGACATCGTGGAGGTGGTGCGCCGGTTGGCGGCGGTCACTGGCGCGGACGGGCGTGCGGTTCAGGTTGCGATGACCACGAACGGGATCCGGTTGCCGCAGTTGCTGCCGGCTTTGGTGGAGGCGGGGCTTGACCGGTTGAACATCTCGATCGA
>NZ_JAEUAX010000046.1 GCF_019511645.1 Microbacterium ureisolvens
GCCGGTCACCCTCTCAGGCCGGCTACCCGTCGACGCCTTGGTGAGCCATTACCTCACCAACAAGCTGATAGGCCGCGAGCCCATCCCAGACCAAAAAATCTTTCCAACCCCCACCATGCGATGAGAGTTCATATCCAGTATTAGACGCCGTTTCCAGCGCTTATCCCAGAGTCCAGGGCAGGTTGCTCACGTGTTACTCACCCGTTCGCCACTGATCCACCCCGCAAGCGGGGCTTCACCGTTCGACTTGCATGT
>NZ_JAEUAX010000047.1 GCF_019511645.1 Microbacterium ureisolvens
GGTGGGTTGGGGGGTGCCGCCCGTACTTTGAGAACTACACAGTGGACGCGAGCATCTTTGCAAGATGACCCTTCGGGGTTGTTTTGTGTTGATGATCTTAAAGATCATTAGTCAATTTCTGATCGCACTCTTCGGAGTGTGGTCGAGTTTTGATTCTCATGTTTTCAAGTCTTTAAGAGCAAACGGTGGATGCCTTGGCATCTGGAGCCGAAGAAGGACGTAGCAATCTGCGATAAGCCTCGGGGAACTGATAAG
>NZ_JAEUAX010000048.1 GCF_019511645.1 Microbacterium ureisolvens
GGTGGGTTGGGGGGTGCCGCCCGTACTTTGAGAACTACACAGTGGACGCGAGCATCTTTGCAAGATGACCCTTCGGGGTTGTTTTGTGTTGATGATCTTAAAGATCATTAGTCAATTTCTGATCGCATTCTTCGGAGTGTGGTCGAGTTTTGATTCTCATGTTTTCAAGTCTTTAAGAGCAAACGGTGGATGCCTTGGCATCTGGAGCCGAAGAAGGACGTAGCAATCTGCGATAAGCCTCGGGGAACTGATAAG
>NZ_JAEUAX010000049.1 GCF_019511645.1 Microbacterium ureisolvens
GGANATCCGTGAGCCGGGTGATTACGTGACCATCGAGTTCGGTAAGACGTCGGTGATCGTGATCCGCGATGACGATGAAGAGGTGCAGGTGCTGCACAACGTGTGTCGTCACCGTGGGGCGCGGATCCTGCAGCCGGGGGCGGGCTCGGTGGGGAACCTGGTGTGCGGGTATCACCAGTGGACGTATCGTCCGGATGGTGAGTTGATCTACGCGTCGGCTGCCGAGGAGGGGTTCGACAAGAACTGCTACAGCCT
>NZ_JAEUAX010000005.1 GCF_019511645.1 Microbacterium ureisolvens
ATCGGGACCCGCCCCCCGCCAGCCACGAAGCAGGTTCAGGATCACCACGATCTGATCGAACTCGAGATCGAGGTACTTGGGGCCCGACCCCTTTATGTTTGGGACCTGTGTCACGTAATTGCGATCGATCGCACCGTGCAGGACGGAGAACGTCATGAGCAGCGACAGCACGCGACGCACCGATCGGGCGTACGCCGGGTTGCGATCGAGCGCGATGCGCTGGAGAACCTGGTGGCATACTCCGGGACTGAATCGCGAGAGCGGGACCGCACCGAGACGCGGGAGGATGACGCTTCGGAACATCTGCGCGTAGCCCTCCTTGGTGCTCTGCTCGAGGGACGGATCCCGGTCGACATCCTGGAGCCAGAGAGCGCCGACCTCGGCGATAGTCGACGACGGGTCGACGGTGACGAACATTTCGTTCCACAGCAGGTCGGCTTTCCGACGCAGGCGTTCCTCGGCGGCTTCGCGGGTGGGGCCGGTGGCCGACAGGTACCGGGCGGTACCGCCACCATCGCGAACCATTGCTCGCGCGCGGAATCCATCGCCGAGGGACCGGACGCTCACCTTGCCGAGGTCGCCCGGCTGCTTGCGGGGCCGGCCCACTATCGCGTAACCGATTCCCGCGTCGCGAGAGACCCGACCCGCGACAGGGCGACACGCGGGCGGTATTTGAGACCGTGCCCGGGCGTGCGGAGACGCAGCACCGGCCGACAGCTGGCCCCACGGGCCGACCGCCGTCGAGCCGTGGGGAACTGTTCGACAGCAGACGTCGCCCAGGACATCGCGCGAATGGCACACCCCATACCCACCACATGCACGGCGCGCACAACCTCGTGGTCGACCCACCGTTCGAGAACTCGGTTCGCTCTCACGTCGACCGCGCTCCATTGCGCTGGCGGTGACCATCGAGACGAC
Source organism: Microbacterium ureisolvens (assembly GCF_019511645.1). Lineage (GTDB taxonomy): Bacteria > Actinomycetota > Actinomycetes > Actinomycetales > Microbacteriaceae > Microbacterium > Microbacterium ureisolvens_A. The sequence goes on from NZ_JAEUAX010000005.1 coordinate 919, forward strand.
CAACAGCGTAGTCCATCGATGCCATCTAAAGGAGACCCATAATAGGTGACCGTTCGCAACCCCAGCATCCTCTTTCGGAGAGCCACTCGGATGTGCGAGGGAGCGGACATTCCCTGGCTCGTGGATTCATGCGACACACGTGACAGCGATGATCGACCGTGCCACCCCGCGCCCAGACGCCACCCCGGACACACCGGGCTCGGCGACCGGTCCGTGGACATCGCACGAGCCCTGAAACGGGGCCACGAAGGAATGACGGGGATGTTCATGTGTTCCACCCCTGCGGCAGATCGCCAGGCCGCGAACGACGAGGGTGCTGGGACGCGCACTCGTCGGCTGGTGGCGATACCCGGACCGGGCCGCCAGGCAGAACCTCTCCGCGCGCCTCCGTGTGATCGGTTTCGCGAAGCCCGCCGTGCGTCGAGAGGCAAGGCGGGGCCCGTTCTCCGGCCCGACCTCCAGCCCGGCTCCAGCCCGACAGATTCGAGTGATGTCGGGCTGGAGAGTTCCCTACTCCCGACTGGGATCGCGGGCCTCCAGCCCGACAAGCCCGACAAGTCGGCGTTTGCCGAGCGACCTATACGGGGAGACAGAATTACACCCATCCCTATCTATCTCTCTATCTCCGTTAGGTAGAGGTATAGATATATGTCGGGCTGGAGGTCGCGAACCCCCTCCGATCCCAGTCGCGAGTAGGGAAACCTCCAGCCCAACACGTGTCGGGCTTTGTCGGGCTGCAGCCCGACAAGATGTCGGGCTGGAGACGTTCGATGCGCCCGCGGTGTCGCCGACATCCAGCGCCGTGCCGATGTCAGCCTTGTCGTGCGAGCGTTCCAAGGACGTTCCCCCAACGCGACGGTGAGCTACCAGTCGCATCTACCACGGCAGGACTGATGAGGACGCGGGGCAGGAACAATCAGCTGCACAGACGCGCGCTCGGCGATGACTCCGGCCGTCGCCGAGTGCGCATACGAGCCTCGTCCGCAGCTGACTCTCTGGCGCTAAACATGACGAAACCCTTCGTGGCCGTCAGGCGAGGGCTGGTGGAGTGTGGACCGAACCATAGGATGTCTGCTGAACAGGCGGGTGTACGGGGGGGACCATGACGCGCTTCATTCTGGACGAGAACGGCAAACCCTGGTTCGCCGTTCAGGTGGACGACGATACAAGCCCTCTGCGTGGGGTAGCTGACACGGCAGCTAACGCCGCCGAAAGCCTCGCGGATGTCGGTGACGTGATCGCGAAGTCGTGCAGCGACATCCTCGGAGCCATGCGGGACGGCCTTGGCGACCTCGCGCCCGAGGAGATCGAACTTCAGTTCGGTGTGTCGCTGCGGGGCGATGTCGGGATTTCCTTGGTCACGAAGGCCTCCGGTGAGGCGACGTTTACCGTACGCGTGTGCTGGAAACCAAACGCCTGAGCCGGTAACTCTTCACTGCCCTTCGGAGATTCGATTACCGAAACCTGGATCATCATTGATTTTCTGGGGACTACACCTGGTAATGTTTCCGCCATGGGTGCGGATGAGCTGGGACAGTTAGAGCAAGCTCTCGTCGATGTCACCAGAGTCGCACTGAGTGGAGACGCCGACGGGGTTCGCCAACTCGGTCGACGGCTTGCACGCCGCCCCCCTGCCGATGCCCTCCATCCCCTTGCCCTCAAAGAGATGCTCTTCTCGTTGATGGCGGCTGCACCGCAGCCCGACATCTCGCCGCTGCGCGGTCAGGTTGCTGCCTCCGACGAGATGAGTTGGGTGCAGCACCCGTCAGGTGTCGCCCCACCTGTGCTGACACCCGACGTTCGCGAAGCGGTGTCGCTCATCATCGCGGAGCACTCCCTGCCCGAACGCCTACAGGAGTTCGGCCTCGCACCCTCCCGTGCGATCCTTTTCACTGGGCCTCCCGGCGTCGGCAAGACCCTCACCGCGAGCTACGTCGCGTCGGAGTTGCATCTGCCTCTCATCACGCTCAATCTCGCCTCGCTCATGTCGAGCCTTATGGGCCAGACCGGGAAGAATCTCCAAGACGTGCTCGCAAGAGCCGCGTCCGAGGCCTGCATCGTGTTCCTGGACGAGTTCGACGCGATCGCGAAAAGGCGAGTCGACGCATCGGACGTCGGCGAAGTGAAGCGATTGGTCAACGTCGTCCTCCAACAGTTGGATCAGTGGCCGCCTGGAGGATTGCTTGTTGCTGCGACTAATCACCCTCAACTGCTAGACCCCGCCGTTCACCGCCGGTTCGATTCGTCGATCGACTTCACGCTCCCCGGATTTGACGAGCGCGTGCGCTTTCTCGAAAGCAGCAACATCACCGCCCTCCGCGAAAGCGACAACGCTGCACTTCAAATCGTCGCGCTAATCAGCGATGGGTGGTCGCTCGCCGACCTCAAGAGTTGGACAAACCATGCCGCGCGAACGGCGGTGATGGGGAGCCCTGAAGGGCACGTCGATATCACCGATGCGTTGCTGCGGTCAGCACAGCTGCATGCTCGCAACTGGAGTGCCAAGTCCGTTGAGAAGCGTTCGGAGTTGTCCCGACTCGCGGCTCAAAGGCTCGGCTGGTCACAGCGAAGAATCGCGGACTGGTTAGGCGTGAGTCATGTAACCATCGGCAAGGATGTCAAGCGAGCGGGAGGGGAACGCGATGGCAGGCGAGAAGGTGAAGCGTGACGGGGATGGCGGCCGAATTCTCGTCAATGGGGAGGAACTCTCGCAGCCAACCGAGCGAGTCCAAGGTGGCGGCCCCAAGCACCACCCGCAGACGCTCGGCGAGGCACGGGCGCTCCTAGCTCCGCAGCTCGCAATTGTTCGTGCGGTTCTCGACGATATCCCGGAGCATTTGCGCACCGAGCGAGTCGTGATCGAGGCCGAAGTGTGGGCGAACTATCTCGCCAACTCTTACTTTCCGGAGAATCTCGTGAAGCAGCTGCAGCTGCGCCCGCTCGGTTCCAGGACCGTGGAGCACGGCGTGCAGAGCCTCCCGAGCACTGGTGAGACCGAGGCGACATCCAAGTCCTTTCTCCTGTCTGCAGACGCCAAGGCGGTCCAGGGTATGGAGGCGCTTCTGGCCGGGACGAGCACGAGCAAGGGGGCCGCGGACGAGTTGCGCCAGTTCAACAGGATCGCTGTGTCGGCGGCTCACGTCGCCAGCACAGCGGGCGTGGAGTCGGAGATGCTCCCCTTCGAAGCTGTGCTTCACCCGGACCCCGATGCGTCGTCTATCGACGAACGTGCGGCAGCGTCGGCGCCCACTCTTGCCAAGTTCAGTGCACTGGTTGAGTCGGTCGGAGGCAGAGTTCACTTGAGCGAGAACGACGTTGTCGACGGGCTTACCTTCGTTGCTCTCGAACTGCCGCCGAGCAAGGTCGGCGAGGTGGCAGCGTTCAATCCGCTGCGGTCCCTCACGCCGACGCCACGAGTTGCCCTCCTCGACGACGAACTACCCGGCGAGAGTGCCGTCGCGTTGCTCGAGCGGCCGGCGAAGGGTGCCGATCTCCCCGAGGTCCTGGTGTTCGATGGAGGCGTGGACGAGACCGGTGCCATCTTCGCGGGCAACGTGACCGCAGTCGACCTGACGGGTCGAGGTCTTCACCACCGGGAGGCTCTTCACGGGAGCGCAGTGACGGCGGCGATCCTGTACGGCGATGTCGCGCACACAGGGCGTCCGCTCACCCCTGCTGCACACGTGACGCACTACCAGATTGCGCCCGGTCCGTCTGAGGACGCCACTGAATACCCATGGATTCTGCGTCAGATCCGGGAGGTCGTCGAGAAGACTGATGCGCGCATCGTCAACCTCAGCCTTGGGCCCCACGCCCCCGTCGAAGACCGAGAGCCACATCGATGGACTGCGGTGCTCGACAAACTTGCCTACAACCGTCAGATTCTGTTCGTCACAGCCGCAGGAAACAACGGAGCGGCTGACTCGCAGACGGGGCTGAACCGAGTGCAGACACCGGGCGACATGGTCAATGGATTGTGCGTCGGTGCCGCCGACCGACCCGCCAACGAAACCGAATGGAACGCCGCCGAATACTCGGGACGGGGCCCTGGACGCCCTGGTGCACGCACACAGCCAGCGGTGCTCGCATTCGGGGGTACGCCGGAGCGGAGGTTCGGGCGGATGCGACCGGACGGCAGCGTCGTCCACGATCATTTCGGCACGAGTTACGCGGCTCCGTTGGTGACCAACGTGCTCGCACGAGTGTCGACACAGCTCGGCGGACGATCCGACGCGAACACTCTGCGAGCGTTAGCCGTCCATTTCGCTGAGAAGCTCGACCTTCAGATCGCGACCGAGGTTGGGCACGGCAGACTGAGGGATGATGTTGACGCGCTTTTGCGGTGTCCCGGCAACGAGGTCACGGTCGTCTACCACGGCCTCATTGCTCGCGACGAGGTGCGTGCGTACGCGCTCCCCGTTCCGAGCACGCTCACGAGCGGGTCAGTGAATGTCCGATGGACTCTGGCATTTACCACTGCAACGGATAGTGCTGAGGCTGGGGACTACTCAAACGCAGGTCTCGAGGTCAAGTTCCGTCCTCACGCGGAGAAGCACTCGATGAGGCGAAAGAAGCCCGGGACTGACCGCGAACAGAACAAGGTTGTCAGGATCACTGATACGGCGAAGGTGACTGCTTTGCAGGCAGCCGGTTGGAGGCTCAGCAAGAATCCGGTGACGAGGCAGCCAAAGACACACTCACGCAGCGAAGCGGCTAGACGCGATCAGGGGAAATGGGAGTCAGTCTGGCGTGCAGAGGATTCGATGTACGCGTCCAGCTTGCTGCGGCCCCGAATCGACATCAATCATCTGACCCGCGAAGGCGGGCGCATCACGAGTGATACCGATGACATCGAATTCAGCCTCATCGTCACAATCTCGTCCACGACTGGGCTCCCGGTCTACGCAGACGTGCAGAGCGAGTTCACTGTTCTCACTCCGCTGCCAGTCGTGGCGACCGTGGATGTCGGGATCGCGAACATCGAAACGGATGTCTTCTGATCCTCGAAATCCGCTGACCCACAGAATGGCTGCGATTCATGCTTCAACCGCCACGGGCTCGTCCAACCATTCGAACAGGTCGCGTGCGATTTGTGCGGGGTCGAGACTCAGCGGCACCATGGGATCCCGCATGCCGGCATGCACGATCCGATTCCGTTGCCGGCTGAGCGACCTCACATTGGCGAAGAGCTCCGGGGCTTCGACACGGAGCGAGGTTCCGAGCACAGCTGACCAGACCTCATCCAGCAAGTCGGGTAGGTTCGACCGGCGCCTGAGCAACAACTCGACCATGCCACCTCGATCGTTCCCGGCACGCTCCCGCAGTTCACGCTTCACTCTCACCTCACACGCGACGGCTGCGACGATCCAGGCGCGGTCGCGATCGTTCGCTCCACTGGCGTCGCTGAGGTGCCACGTGTCAGCCAGGAGCGACTCCGCCACGCCAGGTTCCTCGTCGGCGATCACCTTCTTGGCGACCTCGGAGAGGCTCCCGACGTCGAGCCTGAGCTGTGACGAACGTACTGTCGTCGACTGCGGCCGTCCACGCCCGAAGATGAACTCGCCCGTGTCGAGATACTCAAGGCAAGCGATGCCGTACTGCTCAGGTGCGTGCGTCGCAAGTCCGAGCCAGGACTGTTGAGGGGCTGCGGCGCGCAGATGCCGGAGGAACAAGCCCGCGACTTGTGTTGCGATGACGACGCCGACATCGAGGTCGCGCTCGACGACTCGACGCAGATCCGGAGTGAGATGCTCGGGTTTCGGCGTCGGCACCTCGCTGTCCACCTCTACGGTGACCTCGAAGATGAGCAGACTCGCGGTGCGCGTATCTCGTCCAGGCTCGTCGAAAACGGGCCCAGCTGGGAGGAATGACGGGCGCCACTCATCTTCGAGGCCATCCGGAAGTGCGGAGAAGGCCTCGGGGTGATCGGGCAGCACCACCCGCACTCGGCGCCCCTCGCGCCGAGCCTCGAAGGAGGCACCCAGCAGTTCCAGCTCGATCCACGCTTCCGGCGCAATGAAGCGCATGCGTACCAGGCCATCTGTCACTCTTCGAGCATGCCGGACACTGCCGATCGCCTGCGCCGGATGCCAGCGGAGCGGCGGCCCGCAACGATGCACGTCGGATGTTTAGCGCGACTGCGGGCACGCCTGGCCTCAGTACTCGTCGTACGGAGGCATGATCAGGTCCTCCATCAGGACGAAGGCCTTGAACCCTCCAGGCAAGAACGGGAGCCGGTACTCCGTGGCCAACAAATTGTCGGCAACGGTGGACGCCACATCGAGACTGATGTGGCCGCCGTTGACGAGATCACACAGCAACGCGACCGTGGTCTTGACGGCCACGCCCCGCTCTGCCGCCACCGTGCGCGCAAACCCGTCGTCTATCACTGCGACCGCATTGTTCGCTTCGGCGAGTGCGAGAACGCCGCATTCGCCGAGATTCTCGCCGTTCGGCCCCAGCAGCCGGGATGTGTAGTGCCCGAATGCCGTCTGTTCAATGTCCGTGAGGATTGACCGGTGCGTCAGCCACGTTGCTTCGAGCACAGCCCTGAGGTGCGGGTAGGTGTCAACCGCCAGCCCCACCTCACGGCGGACCGTCTCCGGCAGCCAGGCGTGCCGCTCGCCCACGACGAGTTGCAACATCCCCAGCCATCCCGCTTCGGCGAAATGACTGAGCGGTCCGTCGTCGAAGATGTAGGGCTCATCCGACTCAGCGCTCACTGCAGCAGTGACCAGAGTTCGTCGTCGCGCACAGTCCTGAGTGGCGGGAGATCGTCTCGATCGAATGTGCCGAGCAAGAGTTGAAGCGTGCGCTCGGCTGACAGCCGCTCGTTGCTGTAGAGCCCCAAGAGGCTCTTCACATAGGCAGACGACAGTGTCGTCCCGTCCAGTTCGTATGTGACTTTGAGGTTGTACTCGACGATGTCCGCTTTGGTCGTGCGCACGGATCGAATGTTCTGCGCATCGTCTGAGCTTGCCAGCTCGAGTTCGAGGAGCCGCCGCGCAATCGTCGACATGTCGATGTTGAACTCGCTCCCCGTCAGCACAGCCGCCGTGCGCAGATCATGGCGGCTTCTCACGTCATTCCAGAATCGCGTGAACCCGAGTTTGGGAGCCAAGAACGCCCGAGCAAATCTGTCGAGGAGGATTTCCGTCCGGTCTGATCCGGCGTGGTCCGCAACGCTCCAGTCGACCGTGTAATCGTCCTTCACGAGGTAGTGGCCGAGCTCGTGAGCGAGAGCCAACCGGCGCCGCCCAACACTGTTCGTCGAGTTGATCAGTGCGACCGCGCCCGATTCCAGGAGAGTCGATGCGGCGTCGGCGGTCTCCGCACCCAGCGGCATGCTGAAGGCGAGCAAACCGACCCGTGCAACGGTGTCTACGAGGTGTGGGACCGGTTCGGTGGGGTTGAGTCCGGCGGCTTTGCGCGTGGACTCTGCGAGCGCCTCAGCTTCGGAGCCCGTCTTGGGCAGATCGCGGGCGTCCAACTGGTCAGAGGTCAACGAGGGCACAAGCCCGCACACCACCGCGACATCGCGTGCAATGCGCTCGAGATGCTTGTCGATGGAAGCCAGCTCGAGGTCTGGGTCCTGTCGCGTGCGGTGAGCGACCACGGCCGCAGGCGCGTCAGTGAGGAGCCATTCGACTCTCACGCCCAATGCACCCGCGATGTCGACGAGTTCCAATGCACCCACGCGGCGCAGACCGCGTTCGATCTTCGCAAGAGCGGTGCGCTCGATCCCCGACTCCACGGCGAGTTGCTGCTGCGTCATGTTTGCGCTTTCCCGCGCCTGAGCTACCCGTGCGCCGACCGCGGCGGAACTGTCAGCCATGTGTGCGATTTTAGAACAAGATTTAGCCGACTATCTACGCCCGCTCTTCCATCGTCTCAACAGAACCGACCGATCCATCGGCAGCCCAGTGGGCGGCGCCGCCTGGCCTCGGCGCCACCTCACGCGCAATACGCTCGGGTCGATCGTGCGACCCGAGCGGTTGCTGCCCTGACCACCTTGGCTGCACCTATCGGTCGTTTCCTCCCGACCCACACACGCAATACGCTCGTGGTGAGCCGATGATGAGTTCGCGCGGGATGCGATTCTCCGAGAATGGCGCGCCGCTGAGACGAGGAGAGCGTCCGCTGGCCACACACGCCAAGACAATCCGAGCGGGCGCGCTCGCCGAACCAGTGCGAGGGACAGATGACCACGACTTTCATCACGACCATAGTCATCGAGCCCGGCTACGATCACCGCGACATCCCTGGCGGGGAGGTGAACCCGCTAGGACTCGTCTTCAAGCTCGATGGACCAGACGGCCGTGTGATTTCGGTCGTCAACACCGGGTGGGTTAGGCGTCCGCTTACGACTGACCGGTTGCGCGTTGGCAGTCGTCAGGAACGCGCGAGCCGCCCCGGGGTCGACCATGCGCTAGCCACTCGGTTTCCGATCCCGATTGGTGTCGCCGTCATGCGGTCAGGCGCCATCGCTGCGGATGAAGCCGAGGAGATCCACGGCTACAGCGACGAGGTGATGGAGGCGATGTTCGAGGCCGGCGACGAAGGAGTCTTCCGCGTTCTCACGGAGGTCTATCTCCGGTTCCTCCAGGGATGACGCCGCCAACCAGAACCCTCGACGGAGCCCGTGCCCGCGGCTGCCTGGTGGACATGAACCTGTGACATGCCGAGGGCTCTTGAGCTTCGGGCTCGAGCTCCGACTGAAGGGCAGCATGTGTGATCCGTGCCGGGCAGCCGGGAACAGCCAAGCGGCGGCGTGCTGGAGCCAAGGAGGCGCCGTTTCATCACTGTGATCCGTTGCAGCGCGCTCACCGTGGACGCGGTGAGCGCGCGCAGTTCGGCGCCGGCGCTGCCCAGCCGGATGGACGGGGTCCCGTGCGCGAGGCTCAGCCGTTGAAGGCGATGTGCGGCGATGTGGTCGTGGTCAGCGTTACTGCCGCAGAAGATCGCTGCCCGCGCGTACAAAGTCGTTGGCCGCACGTGCCAAGTCGTAGGCCGCGCGTGCAAAGTCGTTGGCCGCACGTGCCAGGTCGTAGCTCGCGCGCAGGAAAACGTGGTGGGACGTATCCGACCACAGCGCAACCCCTCAGCCGAGGAGTTTTGTTGGAGTTTCTGGACATCGGCCCCGTCGCGGTGGACGATGCATGCCCCGTTTCACCGCGGAATTCCGCGGAAGCTCTACCCGGGCGGAGCACTTGAATGGTTCGCCGCATGTTGGTACGGGTCGCTACGGGTTAGGCCTGACTCCGCGCTGCCGCCTTGACCTCATTGGGTTCGCGTGGGTCGCAGGCGCGGCTGGGCTGCGATGGCCGCGGGATGGGCGATCGTGCGCGGCGGCGCCTGAGGATTCTGCGGAGCAGGTTAGGTGTGCCGGGGCATTCGCAATCCAGCTGTTCTGAGACGGTACCTGCGATCGAACTGCCCAGAGGGATCGGGAAGCGGCCGAGATTGCGGACGCGGTACCGATGCAGCGTGCCACCGCGCCGAGGCTACGAGAAGGCCAGCGCAGTTGCTAGCACTCCGACCGACAGCAGAGCTACCGCCGGGACGAGTGCAGTCCAGCGGTGTCCCGAGAAACCCAGCGTAAAGAGCCCGGATGCCACGGCGAATCCGGGAGCCGTTGAGGCGACCGACAAGGCGACGCCACGCACGGGCTGCCCGCCCCAGACCGCGAATCCCCATAGGGCTACTCCCCACATGAATGTAACGACGAAAAGCGCCACTCCGACGCCTTGGAGCCACCGACGAAGGGGACGAACGCCAGCCGATTCATCTGTCCAGGTCGCGATCACCACGCCAAGCGTTACAACGGCGACGGCTGACAACACCAGGTACTGACTCCAGATTGGCCAGCGATCGGCCGCGTTGTAACCCCATGGCACATGTCCGGTGGCGCCTAACCAGTCGAGCGCGATCACCGTCACCGTCGACGCAACCAAAGCGGCCGCTGTCACCGCGTGGCGCCAGCGCGGCCGAGATCGCATTGTCACCGTCATATCCTGTCCCAGATCGCATCGGCGAAGCCCGTCGCGACATCGATGGCGACCTGGCCCAACGGTTTCGGCACCGAGACCTTCAGAGACACCGGGAAGTCGATCCACGGCCAACCTGAGCCGAAGAGCTGAGTCGCGGCGCTGATCGCGTTGGCCTTCGTGCCGAACCTCTCGGACGCGAAGGTGCCGAACCGCGGAATCGCGCCCACCTCGATCTCCCTTACGACGTCCGAGACCGCGCGGTACCCGGCACCCGTGATCCGTCGCGCGCAGAGGTAGGCATCGACGTCTGCGACAAGGTCCTCGGCATCGAAACTCGTGCCCGCGGCCCCGACGTTGTCGCGGAACCACTGCGCGACCGATCCGGTGAAGCCGGGCAACAGAGTCTTGGAGAAGTCTTCCCAGAGCGTCGCCAGATCGAGGCCCCAGCCGCCGAGATCGCCGGTGGTGATGGAAGGGTCGGCTTGCGGCACGCCCCAAGTCATGTAGGAGCGAGTCGATGCGGCCCAGTGGCTAATCCGGGTGCGCGAGCTGTCCGGTGGTGATGACGCCTTCGACTCGTAGTCGCCACGCCCAAGTGCAATGCCGCTCGCCGCTGCAGCCGGTAGGCCAGGGACAAGTTCTGGCAGCGGCGTGTACACGTTCCAGAGCGCGTCGGAGTCGCCCGTCGGATGCACCGCGGGCTGCCAGTAGTGCTCGCGCTGCATCCGGTGGAGGACGTACTCGTTGATGTTTCCCTCGGCGTAGGGGCTGAGGCGGGCGGACTGCTCGGCCAAGATGCACTGTTCCGTGAGGAACCAGAAGTAGTCCTCGTCGAAGGTCGTTCCCATGCCGGGGACGGTTCGCACCGGCGTCTTCAAGACCCCCGCCTGTCCGACCGGTGCCGCCCGCGACGACTGCACGTTCCGGTCTATCTCCATGGTGGTGCCTGCCAGGATGGTGTTCTTGATCTGGTCGTAGGACCAGGACGGCGGCAGACTGTATCCCAGGTTTCCGCTCCATCCCCAGGACATGGAGGCGATGAACGCTTCCGATGCGAGGCCGGCGTTGATCACACGCGCACACACGTTGCGTGTTCCGTAGATTCCCACTGCATACGGTGTGCGGGAGGAGTTGAGACTGCTCTTGACGCCCTCGAAGTATGGGATGACGCTCGCGGTGATTGCAGCGTCAGTGGCGTCGAAGTCGACAGCGAAGAATACGGTCGCGCCCTCCTTGAAGCCAAGTTGACGCAGGCGGCGCAGTGCCTGGAATCCGTGATCCCTCCCCTTCGTCTCCGTGAAGTCGGCGGCCGACGTATTGGCTTCCTGCATGATCGGGAACGTCTTCAGGCCGGCACCAAAAATCGCCTCGAGCTCCCCTGGCGAGTACCGCTTACTGGCGACCGTCAGGTATCGACCGACCGTGCGGTACCCGTTCGCGTAGAGAGCTGCACAGAGCGAGCTGTTCAACTGCGTGGCCATATCGCTGGCTGCGGCCGGACGGTTCTCGTCACCCGTGCTGATGAGCAGCGACGCCCAGGTTTGAAAGTCACCCGAACCAGTGGCAGACAGTTCCGCGAATCCTTGAAAGCTCAGCGCCGAGTTGCGGGTGGCAGCGTCGAACTGGCCAGTGAATGGTGCGTCGTACCCGTTGAAACGCAATGCCGCCTGAAAGAGGCGGACCCAGTTCTTGGTGCCGTCCACGCTCCCCAGGCTGACCAGCGCCTGGGTTTGGAGAGCCGAACGGGTTCCGGGTCCGAAATTGCCGTTGGCGACTCCGTCGGCCATGTTCGCCTCGTACTGGATGGCGTACATGAGGCCCTGCTGCGTGTTTCGCGAGTAGAGCCCATCGCACGGCAAGATAGCGAAATCGGCACGACCGACGTATTTGTTGTTCAGCCACTGCTGAGCCTCTCGGCGAGAAGAGCCTCCTCCGGGCAGAAGCTTGAACGCGTCCATGTTGAGGAGTGCCTTCATGACCTTTGGTGAGATGGACTGCACGGGGTAGAAGCCGATATCGCCCGTAAGGAAGCTGATGCCGGCCGCCACATCCGAGTCGAAGACGCCTCGGGTGAACCCGCCGTGGTACCCCTTACACCACAACCCACCCTGCGCGATGCGTAGGACATTCGTGTTCGTGGTCAACGCGCTGACCGAACCGATCTGACTCGTGAACCGAGAAAGCGTGGTCGGGCCAAAGTTGTCGGACAACGTTGTGATTCCGAGCTCGATCTGGAGGGCGCGCACCAGCCCGTTCATCGTGCCCCAGCCTGTTTGCCCGTCGACCTGCACCGTCACCCACTGCGGGTGCGAGGAGTACGCGGTGTTCAGCCACTGCTGAGTCGTGCGGACCTGAGGATCATCAAACATTGGTCACTCCTAAGAAAATTGAGAAGCGGAGTAATCGCTGAGCGGGGATCCAGAGGCTGTCACCGGGGCACACTGCATCGCACCCGTGCCGCGGACGCCGACGAGGCCGCCGTCCGGCGGACGAACGATCACTGTAGGCAGTGCCTGCAAGTTGGGCTTGCCGAAACCGATTCCAGCGAGCGGTCGCTCCAAGGTCACGACGTCACCCGGAGCAACAGGCTCGGTCATTTTGATGACGATCTCCGAGTGTCGCCCGTGCCGGGACTGGGTCTCTGACAGGTTGCGACTACTCGCTCGGAAATTGGCGGCGGCCGCCGAGGGCAGCGTCGCTACGATCGCGGTCCCGTCGGGAATCGGGTAGGGCCCTACGCTGCTCACCTGGATCAGATGGGGGGTAGCAGTACCGTCCACCTCGCCCCAGGTCACAGCGAGCACCGCGCCCCACGGGGCGGCGGGCTCCACGACGGAGCCGAAATCGGTGTCAAAAGTGCCGAAAGTACCGCTGCCGGACAGCGTCGTCGCCCTTACTTCGCCGATGTTCTCCTGCGGGTACAGCGCCTTGACACCGGGCGAGAAGTGAATTGTCTCCGTTCCCGCGTCCACGTCGAACTCGGCTCCTCCGGTGGACGACGGCTTGAGCTCGAGATTTCGGAGGCCATCACGGCCCTCCGCGAGGGCGCGACCGGAAACGTCGAACAACCGCGGATCCCAGGCGAGTGAGGCGCGAAAGCCGTGCGCCCGGGCGTCCGCAGGCACCGACCAACTCCGCGGGAAGTTCGTGGTGTACTGACTCGTCCAATCGGGACTGAACGACTGAGTGGCGAGCATTCCCGCCAGTGGCCCCGGCGGCGTTGCTGGTTGCACAGCGGTTGCAGGCGACGGGGACACGACCTCGGAGGCGCTAACAAATGCCACCGCCCCTGTAACCCCGACAAGAAACCCGCGTCGAGAAAAAGTGATCTCCCGCACACGGTTCGCCCAGGGATTCGGCATCAGGACTCCTTCGTATTGCGATAGTGCGGCGCCGGCTAGATCCAGTCGCCGTTGTCGCGCAGGTGAGATACGAGCACGCCTGCCATCAGCGGGGTGTCCATGCGAGAGGCGTCGGGGTCGAGCGTCATCGGGAGCACTGTAGCCAGCGACGACGGTCAGCGGATGCCGGACTACCTGGTCCGATTGGGATGGTTCGGACGGGTCCATCGGTGCTGCGGGTTGTAGGTCCTGGCGCGTCGGCCTCTGCCAGCAGGAATCTCCGGCTCGGCGTCTCCCAACTATGCGCCTCAACCTGGTCGGGACTTCCGTGCGCCGGGTTGAGAAAACCTCAGTCAGATTTCATCCAAATGCACTACCCGGACCACAGGTCCCAAGTGCCACGGTGTCGGTGTCTCCCCGTGACGGCCGAATTCCTCGTCGCGATACACATGCCCGACGCCGACTCGGTCGCAGCACGTAGTGTTTCGGGTATGGGTTGCCTTCCACGGCCCCACCGATGCTGTTGGATTCGATGATTCCGCGTTCGACGCGGTGTCCGAAAATGGTCCCGGCGTCAAGCGGACCTCGAACCGCAATTCGCAAGCCACCCGTGCTGAAACGGAGTGCCCCGATCAATTGCCGCCCAGCTTTGGTCGTGAGTGGGACTTGCGGTGTCGAACCGCCAGCGCGCCGCACAGCCGCTCACCGGAGACTCACGCCCGTACACCTGGTCAGCCCTAAAACCACCCTTCGTCAGTCAGCTTTCGAACGTTGGGTTGGTCCCGGACGTGTCGGCGACGCTCGAAAGGCGGCCATTGCGACGACCGCTGGAATGCGGGCCGTCCTCTTGGCCTAGATCTCAAGCATCGTCAACAGGACGCTCGTCGAGCAGACGATGGTCTTGAAGGTGACCGTTCGAGCATCGGCTGTGTAGATGCGGCACTCACCGCCGTAGTAAGGCGTATGTCTCAAGAACGACTTGTCCTCCGGTACGAGTAGACCGCCGCCGGAAACCTCTGCCCACTCCGATCGTTTGGTACGAGCCGACCACCTAGTCTCCGGTCACGGACGAGAGCAGATTCCCGACGGTGACAACTCCGTCGCTTCCGGCGCCTGATGTTCCAGCTGCGGCGCTCAACTGAGTCCGCAGGTTATCGTCAGCAAAAGCAGCCGCTTCTCGATCGGCAGTACGGGGAGCATCACTGGGTCTTGTCCCGAGTTTTCCGATGAGGGGGAGGAGACCCAAGCAAACCACCACGCTGGGGGCTACCAGGTGGCACCCACAGGTAGACCGAGGACGAACGTGGAGCGGTCGTTCCGATTACCCGCCCTGATCTGCGTCGTCGGCGCTTCAGCGAGCTAAGAAGCGTTCAGTCTTGATATTGAAGGTCGCCCTGGAACAACCTCCCGTAGCCGAGTTGGGTGCTTGGGTAGAACCGCGCGGCGACGGAGAGTTGGACATTGTAGGGATGGTGGAGATTCCCGTTGGCCTGACGGAAGTTGTACCACGTTCCGATGTTCGCCTTCTTGAGGACCATCCATTGCGTGACCAGCGTTCCGCTCTGATGGAGGGCGATATGGAAGGTCCAGTCGGTGTTGTCGGTCGTAGTGTCGGGAGCGAAGATCTTGTCCAAGCGGAACTTGCTGTATCCCATGAACAGTCGCGGGTTGGCGAAGTAGATGACGGGGGAGGTCGACCAGAAGGTGCCTCCCTGGATGTCATAGGCGATTGCGGCCATGCGTGTTCCTTCCTGTCGTTCTCGTGCCTGTTTAGGCAGCATCGAATACCCCGGCGGTGGCCCGAGGCGAGATTCTTGACGGTGCTCGGTCAGCGCTGGGGTGGGATGTGCCCAGCCCCATATCCAGGCGGGTTGTCTTGAGCGACCCCATTCACGTCCCCGACTGTTGTCATGGTGTCAGCGGACAGATTGATGGTGTCTCCTACATACAGGTCCGTTGTGCCGCGCCTGATGCTGTTCACGAACTGCAGATAGAACCCGGGCGTGCAGAACCGCATCTCGATGCTGGTGAAGTCATCGCCGGCAGCGACGATGTAGGCGACCGGCTGCCCGTCCTCGTCGTATGTCGCTGTTCCCGTCGCCCCCGGTTGCGAGCCTCCGTCGACGAGCGTCTCGGGCACGGCGTAACCGAGATAGCGGTTCGGGTCGTCGGGATCCGCGGAGATCGCGCCCGCCCCGCAAACGTACGAGTGGGTTGCGTCCCATTGACGTGTCGTCAAATCGAACGGGTTCGTCGTCGCGGTTGCAGATGACACCGCGCTGTCATCGACAGTCGCCGAATCGAGCGCCAGCGACGCGCAGCCGCTAAGGACGGCGGCGGCAAGCGTCACCCCGACAACCGTTGCTGGAATGGTCGTTGCGCGTGGCAATCGGGCTGCGCACCGACGTCTTGAGCGGACGTCTGGGTCGAGACGGTTGGGCGCAAGACCACGTGAGGGCGCCGTGGCGGTCATGCCGGGTGGACCGCCTCCATCAGGCGGCTGAAGTCACGTTCCGCCACGCCGCCTCGGGCTGTCGGGTTACCGCCGCGGGCTGGACCGATGGTCACGGTGACGAACAGGTTGTCGGGGTCATCGATCAGCCCCCGACGCGTCGAGCTGTTGTACCCGGACTCGAGCGCGTCAAGCAAGCGATCGGCCTCCGCGTCGTCGCCTCGCAGGTGCGCGTCCTGCGCCGCGGTCGCGACGGCACGCTGCCAGTAGAGATAGGCCTCGAACTCACCCGTCCCCTGCTCCCACATCACGTTCGGCTCCGGCTCGCGCACAGCAGACTCCGCGGGAAACGACCATCCCGTAGGCAATGGAAGTCTGAAGTTGGAGATCGCGGCGCGATACTCCGCATGCACACCATCGATATCGATGAAGCCCTCGAGCCCGGAGCCTTCCGCGGCCGCCCCGGCTGGTGCCGCTGCCGCACCAGCGCTCGGAATCCACGCTCCGAGGACGATCCCCGATCCGACTGCAGCGACCTGAAGAAGTGTGCGCCGTGAGATCGCGACTGGATCTGTGTTGGGCATTGGGCATCCCTCCGTGGAGGCCGACCCGGTGTGGGGCCAGCTTTGGCTTAGACGGGCTCGAGACCGGCTGACTGGAAGCTACCGGAATCTGCAAGTCGGGTGACATGGGCCCGTCCGCGCACGCGGCGTGGCGCCGGCGCCCACTTCGCACATAGCGCTCGCCGGATTCGTGCCACTCCCCCCGACGCGGGAGACACGCCACGGTCCCTGATGCGAGCTCCCCGGCCGGGATGCGTCGTCGCGCTGACGCGTGCAGGATCGCTGCCCGCATCGCTCGGCCCTGGAGGCCTTGTGGCAGGCGGGAAGCGACCGTCGCGGCGGGAACTGTGTGACTGGTCCGCCCGGGCTCCGCCCGTGCCTACCGGAGCGGTGCGGTCTGATGCCGGGTCGCGTAGAGCGAGCACCCATGCGACTGCGCCGAAATCGCATCGGTGCTCGTCAGCGCGCGGAGCAAGCCGTCAAACACTCGCCGACTTTTCATCCAATTGGACGACTACTCCCGCATCGCGGCTGCCTCAGCGGAGCCGCCGGATTGGCATCGAGCGACCCCAGCATTGCCCGAGAAACGAACGCGCACGTTGTCGTCCACGGCAGGCGGCACCATTCAGTGGGCGGTGAGACCGGCATCATGATTCGGCGGCTCATGGATGCATTCACGCGCGCAGGTTCTCGGCAGGCCGTAGTCGTGAAGCGCGGATCGAAGCGAACGCACCGCCACAGGCGCCGACGAACAGGCCGACGAGGATCGCGGCCGGCAAGAGCACGAGGTCGAACACCGGCGCCCAGTGTTGGCTGATCGTCACAGCGAGAATCGCCGTCATACCGATGAGCAGGCCGCCAACCCCCCCGAGAACACCGACGTAGGCCGACTCCGCGGTGACCAGATAGGCGACCTGCACGTCGCGAGCTCCCAACGCCTTCCGCATGCCGATCTCGCCTCGGCGGGAGTTGAGCGCCAGCAGGGTTGCATTGATCAGGGCGGCGACGGCCACGATCAGCGCGACCAGGGTGAACGCTGTCAGTGTGGTTTGGACGCCGCCTTCAATCTGGCCGCGAAGTTGGGTCGCATCAGTCGGCGCGGTCATGACGAGACGTTCTGGAAGGAATGGGTTGAGAGAGATGGGGAGCTGGCGAGCGACTTGGGGCGCCGCTCCGGCCGCCGTCAAGACGAGCGCAGTGATATCTGACGCGCTTCGGATGTCGGTTTCTGGGGACGCGCCCACCAGCAGTTCGCCGCGAAGTAGTGGTAGTCGCGACGACTTGGTGATGATGCCGGCCACGACATAACGCTCACCATTCACCGTGATCGAGGGCGCACGAGAAGTGTCGCCCAGCTGCAGATCTTCGGCGAGCAGATCGCCAACGAATGCCTCCCCCGAGGCGAGCTCACCGTCATGCCAGTCTGCTTCGACCACGGTCAGGCGCGCCGCCGCCTCGATGTCCCCCACGACGAGGTGCGGCTGAACCTCTCGCTGCGCAGCCAAATACGCGACCGTCTGGGCCCCGAAGTCAACCACAGCGGCCGCGGCTTCAACGCCAGCTACGGCCGATGCGTGAGGGACGATCTGGTTCAACGGCGGTGCGTGGGCGAGATCACCAGACCATCGCGCGGACACTTCCCGATTGAGATGGGCGTCGAAAGTGGCCGAAACTTGTGAGCTTGCAGACGCGGAAAGCCCAAGTGTGGTGACCATCAATGCAACAGCGATCGCGACGGCGACCGCCTGACCCACTGTCTGACCAGGACGCGACATGACCGAAGCCCAGGCATCACGGAACGTATCGGTGACACGGAGACGGCCGAGTTTGAGGACAGCATCCGCCCTCCCCATGTGCTCTGCCGTCGGCGTGTTCGCCGGAGCATGGGTGTTTGCTGGAAGCGCCGTTGCGCCCTCGACCGCAACTGTTGAAGGTCGAGGCAGGTCGCTTCGGATCTCGCCGTCCACGATGTGGATCGTGCGGCCCGCGCGCGCCGCGACCTCGGGTGAATGGGTGACGACGACGACCGTCGCTCCCTGTTGGTTGATCCGCTCGAGTTCATCGAGCACAAGGCCCGCGCTCTGCGAGTCGAGGTTTCCTGTCGGCTCATCGGCGAGGATAAGCCTGGCATCCGTCGCAACAGCCCGAGCGATCGCGATGCGCTGACGTTGCCCGCCTGACATTGTCGAGACGCTCTGGCCAGCCTTGTGAGAAAGGCCGACCGACTCCAACGCGCGTTTCGTATGGATCCGTCGCGAGTTGCGACTAACCCCTTGGTAGATCAGCCCCAGTTCTACGCTGTCGGTAGCGGGACGCCTCTCCAGCAGATGGAATGCCTGGAAGATGAATCCGATCTTCTCCGCGCGAATCTGAGCAGCCACCGTGCCCAGCTTCGCCGTGACGATCTCACCGTCAAGGATGTACTGTCCCGATGTTGCGTCATCCAGCAGTCCGAGGATGTTGAGCAACGTGCTCTTGCCGCCACCGGACGGGCCAACAATCGCGACGAACTCGCCCTCGTTGATGTCGAGGCTCACCGCCCGAAGCGCGTGCAAGGGCGGCCCTTCCGCGGACGAGTATGACCGGGAGACGTCACGCAGGCTGATGAGCGGCAACCTAGCCGACCTTCACTTCGTCTCCGACGCTCACTGCGCCGTCCTCGTCGGGAGCGACAGCAGCCTGTCCGTCCAAGGCTCCGAGCACAGTCACGCCAACCTCGACGAAACTTCCGTCACTCCTGCGCACAAGGATGACGTTGTTCTGCGCGCCCCGGTCCGTCACTGCAATGACCGGGACCAGGAGCGCTTCCTCGGAAACGATGTGGCGTGTGATGAGCACGCGCACTGGGGTACCCGGTGCCAGGTCGACGAGCGGGGTGGTCGGCGTGACAGTGAACGACGACACCGTTGCCCGAGCGGCGTCCTCCGCAGACGAGTTGTCGCCATCGCCGACGGAGCCCTCCTCTTCCGTCGAGCGTGGGGCGAGCCCGCTCACACGCGCTTCGACCTCGGTCGAATCGATGGCGATCGTCGCCACATCCCCCTCAGCGATGTCGGCCATTTGCGTAGGGTCTGCTGCGACGACGACGACCTTCTCCGGAGACCCGAGCATGACGTCGGATGTTCCTTCCACGCCCACGGGATCACCTACCGCGATGCCACGTACCACGGAGATAGGCAGTGAGTTAATGCCCTGCAGTTCTGACACTGGAACGTACGCGACCTCAGCTGGCGCAGCGGTGCCATCGCCCCTTTCGGACGCCGCATCTGCATCGGGCAGGGAGGGCGCTCGAGTAGGAGCGTTGTACCCGCTGTCTCGATACCAGGCCCGCACAGCCTGATCGGTTCGAGCACCAAATACGCCGTCGGCGCTCACCCCATACCCGCGGTGCGCGAGCGTCGTCTGGAGAGCGATGACGTCCGGGCCGGAGTCTCCGGGACCGATGTCTCGATAGAAGGCGAACGGTGAGGCCACCGTGAATACCGGACGGCCGTTCACCTCAGTCAGTATGTCCCCGTCGTTCAGGGTCGCGCCCACTTCGAGAGGGCGCCCCGTGACGACAGCCACCGTTGCCTCCGCCGGCGGCGTGAATGTCAACGCAAGTTGGGTTGAGGCCTCGACCTGTCCGGCAAATGAACTCTGCGACTCGAGTGTCCCAGAAGTCACGGTCGCGACTATCGGCGACGGTGACGGTGCCGCCGCGTTCGCCTCTCGCTGGTCAGATGACTGGAAGAACGATGCCAGCCACCAGCCCCCGACAATCGCACCGACCACCACGGCGATCCCAAGCAACCATCGGACACGTCGCTGGCGCGACTCCCGGGGCGCGGCTGCGAGCAGCTCATCCGATTCATCACGCAAGCTTCAGAACCCCCTTGGCGCCGCCGCACCCCGGCAACCGAGGGTTCCCCCGGCTCTCATGAACGCGGAGCATTCGATGCGACGACCGTCAACAACTCCTCGCGATGCGCCAGGGCTTCTGCTCGAATCCGTTCCAGCTTGTCCCGGTTCTCGACCAGCAGTTCAACCTCTGCGTCCCATTCCGCCTGATAGCGGGCGGCCGCGTATCCACTCGATTCCTGACACTTCGCGTCAGCGACCGCGATATCGATCTCTCCAGCCGACGCCACGACACGCGCGGACCCGCTTAGTCCGAACTGTTCCATGAGCGATGCGGGCGGCATCTCCTGCGGAACGTTCGGGACATCGAAGCTGTACTGGTCGGCGACGCACTGCTTCCATTTCTTCGCGGCTTCCCGGGCGACAGGGTCCGATCTTGCGACGTCCGTGGCCTGGATCTTCAAACTCATGATGTAGTCAAGCTGTTCCGCATCCCTCATCGTGTCCGGGTCTCGCACCTCCTGTAGACACGATAGGAACTCGTCCTCGAACTTCGCGTCGGGATGGTAGGCGTCCGCGAACTGGGTGAACTCAGTCCACCTCTCCGAGGACTCTTCGTCGGCGGGAGGCGCGAGGCCGTAGCCCCACTGTTGAGCGGTTTCCACGTCGAAGAGCTTGATGCCGACTCGATTGAAGTTCGCTGGCGGCTTGAAATCGGTATTCTGCCAAGGGACGTCCCATTGGTACCCCTTGTTGTTCAGGCACTTCCCCAGCAGGAGTTGCTCGGCGTAGTTCCCCAACTCCATCGAGGCGACGGCAAATTCATCCAAAGGCATCGCCCATTGCTGCTGATTCTTTTGAACGAGCTGAGTCGGCTCACTGGACGCGCCATCTTCGCCTTCACTAGCGCTACAGGACGTCAAGGCGAGGGCGGCAACGGTGCTCAGCGCCGCCGCCAGCACGTATCGAGATCCGCCTGTCAGCAACCCCACGCGCGATGTTCCCCTCAATTGCAAAACGAAGTCCCGGCGCTCCCGATGTAGTTATAGAAGTACCCGGAGGTCGCACGATCGTTGAAGCTTACGGTGTTGAGGTCTGGATAGCCTGACTTGATCGGACGGCTGATGTACGGGCCGCCCGCATTCAGGTACTGATACATCCGCGCAACCTGCGCATTGCCGTTGTTGTAGAAGGATGAAGCCTTGTCATTCGACAGCGAGCCACCGGTGAAGTCGTTGTAACAGTATTGCCAGGACGTCCAGCCCCAGAAGCCGTCAACACCGTAGTCGTACCCAGACCAGGCGCAGGCGCGGCCCGACCCGCAGTCGGATGACGCCGCCTGGGCCGGCGACGTAACACCAAGGAGACCTGCTGCCAGCAAGCTTGCCGCTGCGATGATCGCGCCGATTCGACGCCGTGGCTTCTTCTGTGTGCGCTGCATATCGGACATTTCCGGAGTTCCTTTCGGGGATGTGGTCGGTCTGGTTCTGCGTGGTGCACTGTTCGGGAACGTAGTTGAGCATTGAGTTGCAGGTCAGACGCTCGTGCGCGAGGAAACGACCGGTGACGCCTTCCTGCGACACGACCCGCGAACGCAGTCCGGGCAGCGACGGCAGTTCGCGCCTAGGAAATCCCGGGCGGGGCGATCCCGGATGGGTGCGCGTAGGCTTGCGTGTAGCCGCCTGGATCGACGCTCACAATTCATTCAAATGAACTAGGGCCGCCGAGGAAGGAAGGGCTCCCGATTCCGGCCGGATCACTCCGGATTGCGGTGAAGTCTGGTGAGCGAGGTCTATGCCGTGGTTCACGGTTCTTCTCGCGGCTGCACACATGTCAAGACCAGCGGGCTGTACGGCGCTCAACTCGAAGTGAAGCCCACCGGGAACCCTCCGGTCACCTTGACGGCGAGGTTGTAAATGTTGGCGAGGACAGCGCCGAGGACTGTGAAAACGACGAGATTCAAGATGGCCACGATCGCGGCGAACGACAGGACCTGCGGCAGCCTCAGGAACCGCGACAACAGGATGCTTCCGTCGGATAGTCCCGCCACGACTGCGTCGACCTCAGCGAAGGTGTCCGTCGCTCGCACCACGAGGTAGAGGAGCACGAGACCGACTACCGAGACAATGGAGATGGCGATGGCGGCGAGGAAGGAGAGCTTCAGCGCCGACCAGAAGTCGACGTACACCAGCCGGAGGCGCACCTGCTTCCCGCCTGTGTTGTGGGTGGACTTCTTGACGAACCGGTCAGCGATGGAACTCATGGTCAATTCCTTTCATCGGCGCGGTGGGACGATCTGTTCGGCTGCGACATCCGCGGCGCCCGAGTTGGGTCTGTCGTGTCCCTGCACCGGGGAAGCCCTCGTTGGAGGGCAGCTCCGGCAACCCGGAGGCCACGCAACAGGCAGCGCACACTCTCATCGCCGCAGCCGTCCACCACGCTGTCACCGCGCATGACTCGTCACCTGAGCGTCTGTACGCCACGAGGCGACCCACACCTCGAGGCGGGTTGCGATTTGCCCGCCCGGTGAGCCCTGTGCGCCGCTAGAAAGCACAGGTCAAACCTTGCTGCCGTGAAATCTTGGTGTCGTGCGCGCCGCCAGATGGAGCTAATTCATCCCACCGAGGCCGAACATCAGTCGACAAAGTTCATTCATTCGGACGAGATCAGCAGCAGCGGGCGGGTCCATCGCTGGTGCGCGGTGCCCTAGCAAGGTGGCGCTCCTCACCTTGCATCGATGTCGACAACTAGTGTCGTGTGAGTGACCGCGACCGACATATCACCAGCCATCGGCGTGAGCCCGTCTGATGCCGCTGCCGAGCTGCCGGCAAACGTCACTCGGATCCTCGGCACGCGACGATCTGCCCTCGTCCTCGCATCGATTGTCTTCGTGACCACCACGATTCAGGTTCTTGCGGAGCCTCTGGCGGTGCTCGTCCAGGGGGGAATCGAGTGGACGCTCCCAGTCTCCGCCCCGGTGCTGTTCTCCCTGCTCGTGCTGGGGTGCGCCGCGCAGGCCAGCGCCTTCCTCTTGGCGGACCGCTGGCCGGAGGCGACGGTGGTGATCACCACCGTTACCTACATCGGCCTCGCGGCGGGGTTGTCGGTGCCGGGATGGCTCATCGGCATGTACCTGGTGATCGCCCTGGCGATGTTCCTACTCGCGACACGGAAGTCGCTCACCGTGTCAATCGTCTGGCTGGTGGGTGTCGTGCTGGTCGTCACGGGCGCCTTGTTCCTGTGGGCGCTGGCGATTGGTTTGACGCCTAATGTTGCCGCCGGTTTCGTCACGACGGAGGCAATGCGGCTCACGGCGCCTGCGATCGCAGCAACCGCGCTCGGCGCATGGTGGGGAGTACAGACCCGGCGTGTGAACCTCGCTCGTATCCAGGCGGAGACCGCCAAGCGGGAGCACGACGACCGCGTCGAGGAGGCAGAGCGGAAGGAGAGGGCACGAATCGCACAGGAACTCCACGATGTGGCCGGACAGCACCTCGCTGGCCTGATCACCCTCGCCGACGGCGCACTCGCGATCGCGCCCGCGCGCCCTGAAGAAGCGCTGCGCCTCGTCGAAGAAGTGCGCAACGAAGGCCGCTTCGCCGCCGCAAGCCTGGCGGGCGCTCTCACCGACCTCAGGGCCGTAGGCACGGAGCCCCGGGAGACCACACGAGACCTGCGGCAGGCGAAGGGGCTCATCGAGTACTGGCACAAGCGGGGGATGACGATCCAGTTGGCCGCATCGGGGCCGGTGGAGGAGCTCCCCGCTGTCGTCTCGGCGACCGCCTACCGGTGCACGCAGGAAGCTGTGACCAATGCCGCCAAACACGCGCCCGGTTCAGCCGTCGACGTGGACATCAACGCGCGACCGGACCGTCTCGAAGTCGCCATCACGAATGGGTCGCCGCCATCCGGGACTGCTCCCATCGCAGGCCTGGGGCTGGGGTGGGGACTCAGTGGGATGCGCGAACGCATCGATCTCCTGCGGGGCACACTGGTGTTCGGAACGACTCCAGAGGGCGGCTGGGTGGTCCGGTTCGTGATCCCCGTCGCCCAACCAGACTGAGATTGAGACAATGACCGTTCGCCCCACTCCGATCCGCGTCCTGATCGCCGACGACAACCGCTCGGTGCGGAAGGGCCTACGCCTCCAACTCGAGTCCGCCGGAGGCGTGCAGGTTATCGGCGAGGTCGGCAACGGGGTGGATGCTGTCACCGTGGCACGCCGAGAGCGGGCCGACGTCGTGCTCATGGATCTTCAGATGCCGGAGCTGACGGGCGTGGAGGCGACGCGCGAACTTGCACGGTCGACGACCGAGGCACCGATCGCCGTCATCGTGATGACGTCGTTTGCGCTGGACAGTTACGTGACGGACGCCCTGGACGCCGGCGCCAGCGGATATCTGCTCAAGAGCCACGATACAGATCAGCTATTGACGGCGATCCGGGCCGCGATGCGCGGCGAAGCCCTCCTTTCCGGCGTGGTCACCGCACCCGTCTTGCGCGAGTTCGTTCGGCGCGGCGCCGCGAATTCCGAAGAGGTCGCACGATTGTCGGCAGCCGAGCGGCGCGTGGTTGCGGTGCTGTCGAGCGGCACCACGAGCAACGAGCAGATCGCCGAACGCCTCCAGGTGTCCGTGCACACCGTTCGGTCTCAGATGCAGTCCGCGCTGAAGAAGGCGGGCGTGGAAGACCGCACCCAACTCGCGCTGTGGGGCGCCCGCAACCATCTGGATCGCGACACTGATTCACTCATTTGAGTGAACTTTCGGGGTGAAAGATCGCGGCCAGCAGGCGGGTCACACCCCGCGGCGCGCGCTCGGGCCGCGTCAATCAGCGGTTGCGCGTTGACCCGCGCGTGCGTGGACCGCCCGGGCTCAGGTAATCGGTCGTCCGCATCCGTACACAGAATGTCGTGCACCTTCCGCGCCGACATTGATGGGGATTGTGGACGCAACCTACCCGCTGCACGCAGCATCCGACCCGCTCTTCTACGACCGGCCGCACCGCCGCGGCGTGACGGCAGGTGAGCAGTTCGCTCCCGCCGCAACCGCGTCCTGGGTCACCTGGACGCAAACCCGTGACGACTCCTGGTCGTTCTGCACGCCCCCCGACGTCACTGTCCCCGAGCAGGGGTGGAAGATTCACGTGAGCGCCACCCCGGGGACGGCAGAAGCCGTCCTGGCGGCCGTGTCGCTGTACTGCCATCGAACCAGGCTCCCCTTCAAGTTCCTACGGGACCACCGAATACTGCGAGCCACACTCAGCAAGGACGGCGACCGCCGCGTCTCCGGGAAGTTCCTCACCGTCTACCCGACCTTCCCTGACGATCTCGAGTCGCACCTGACCGAACTGGACGCAGCCCTCGCGGGGTTGCCCGGACCCTACGTGCTCACTGACCTGCGCTGGAAGAAGGGTCCCGTGTACGTGCGCTACGGCGCCTTCACACGGCAGTTCGTGAGCGACAACGGGGTCGACGTGCCCGCCGTGCGCGATCTCCACACCGGCACTCTCGTCCCCGACGTCCGCTCGACCTCCTTTCATGTCCCGCCCTGGGTGCAGATTCCCGCTTTCCTCCAAGCGGAACTCGATCAGCTGGGGTCGGCGCCACCGGACCAGTTTCCGCAAGTGCAGGGTGCGCTGCAGTTCTCGAACGCAGGCGGCGTGTACGAAGCCGAGCTCGACGGCCGGCGGGTGATCCTGAAGGAGGCCCGCCCACATGTCGGTTGGACCCCAGACGGGCGTGACGCAGTGCAGCGATTGCACGACGAAACAGTGTTGCTGCAGTCGCTGAGCGAACATGTCCCGGTGCCGGTGGCGATCACGGCGTTCAGCGCGTACGACCATGCATACCTCGCAATGGAACGGATCGACGCTCCGTCGCTGCACGCCGCCGTCGTCGCCCGCAATCCGCTTGTCAGCTCTGACGTTTCAATGGCTGCGCGCCGCGCATACCGGGACTGGGCAGTCGCCGTCGCAAGTTCTTTGCGACAAGCGGTAGCGGATCTGCACGCCACCGGCCAGGTGCATGGTGACCTGCACCCCGGCAACGTTCTCGTGAACGACGACGCCACAGTCGTCTTGATCGACCTCGAGATGTCCCGGCCGATCGACGACGCGCAGCCGTCGGTCATCGGTGCCGCCGGGTTCGTCGCGACCGACGGCAGGAACGCCGCCGATCAGGACCTCTACGCCCTCGCGTGCATCGAGCTGTCCATGTTCGTCCCCTTGGTACCTCTGATGCAGGTCGACCCGGCGAAGGCCGGCGAGCTCGTCGCTGAAGCGGCGAACCAGTTCGACCTCGACTCCTCGTGGGCGAACGACCGACTCTCGACGCTCGCACGCAGAAAGCCGCTACTCGGGCAGGCCGCGCCCCAGACGTCGCCGACCGCCACCACTCCGCTCACCACGATCGCAGCCCTCACCCAGACGCTGCTCGCCGATGCGACACTTGACCGGCAGGACCGGCTTTGGCCGGGCGATCCAGCACAGTTCAGTGAACCGGTCGGCAGCCTGGCGCACGGCGCACTCGGTGTACTCACTGCGCTGCATCACGCGGGAGTTGCCGGCCTCGCGCAGCATCACGCGTGGGTAGACGCAGCAGAGGCGAGGTCGGAATCCCCGAGACGGTTCGGCCTGTTCGACGGAATTGCCGGCGCAGTGTGGGCATACCGCCAGTTGGGACATGCCGCGGCCGCCGACCGGCACCTCGCGCGGTTGTCGAGCGTCTCACTTGACCGGCTCGGCTTTGACCTATATGGCGGGCTACCTGGCGTCGGCCTGACACTCCTCGCCGAAAGCGGCGTTCAGCCTCACCTGGCTAAGCCCGTGGTCGACATCGCGACTCGCCTCAAGGAACGGTGGCAGGACGCGGAACCGTCCTCCCACGTCGTCACCGGCAGGGGCGGGCTGTTGCACGGCGCTACAGGCACCGCGCTGTTCGCACTGCGGCTGCACGAGATCACCGGAGATTCAGAGCATCTGAGGCTCGCGACCGAGGCGATCGAGTACGACCTCCGCTCACTCCGCGCGGCCCCAGACGGCTCATTGCACGTCGACGAGGGATGGCGGCTGCTCCCCTACCTCGGCAACGGCTCCGCGGGAATCGGGTTGGTAATCGCACAACTCCTCGACCATCTTCCCGGCAACAGCCGTTACTTGGAGATCCTCGACGGCATCGTGCGCGCCGCGTCCACGCCTTTCACTATCCAGAGCGGGCTGTTCCAGGGCCGGGCCGGCCTCATCCAGTTCCTCCTCGCTGTCGGTCGGACCGAGCTTGCTACCGTGACTACATCGGCAGCGGTTCATGATCACGTGTCCGCTTTGCGGCTGCATCAACTGCGACGCGGCGACGAACTCCGGTTCGTGGGCAACGGTCTGCTGCGCGCCTCCTGCGATCTCGCGACTGGCGCCGCCGGAGTGCTGGCCACTTTGATCGACTATGAACACGTGGCGCGCGGCACGGACGACAATCGCACTTTCCTTCCCTTCCTCACGCCGTTCGGAGTCGAGGACCAGCCGCTGCTGCCCGCAGCTCGACCGAGTGGAGGAGGTGAGATGTATGGGGTACCTCCTCTCCCTTCAGTCGCTTGACCGCGCCGACGGCCAGAAGCAGGACGTGCTGTTCGCGAGCACCTTCAGCGTGACCAGCTGCGTGAGCGCCTTGTCCACCTCCTGCTGAGCCGGTGTGCGGGACGTGAGCGACGCACACGTCCCGCACACCTTTCTCAACTCACCCCTCCCACGCAGAAGAGGAAGACCATAGCAATCGCGATCACGCACGTTCGTTTCGACGGCACCGTGAAGACCGGCGACGAGATCGTCCGGTACCGCGGGACGAACATCAGCACTGGCACCAGACCAACAGCGACGACGGCGTCCGCGTCTGGTTGAACGACGTGATCACCCCGGCGCGGCCGGATGGCTGCGCCGCGAAGGACGGGCACTCCCCGCGGCGATCACCACGGCAACCACCGTCTCTGCCGCCGAAATCAGCACCGCCTACCACGGCCGACCTCGAGACCGCGCCCGCGGTGTGCGGCATCCCGACCGACACCCCCCAGTCCGGGGCCGTGAATTCCGCCATCGGCCCCACACCCGCGTGGCCACTGACTACGCGTACGACGTGTGGGGCCGCGTCGTCGGCGCCTAGACCGCCGGCGACACGGCCTGGTCCTGCACCACGTTCGTCACCCGCGGGCGCATCACCGGTCAGACCATCGGCGGCCCCACCATCGCCACCCGCACCGTCACCACCACCTGCACCGTCCTCACCACCGGGGCACGGGGCGCAGGTCCTGGACGGCCCGGTCGCCGGGTCCCCGAACTGGTCCACGCTCACCACCGAGACGGGTCTGCTCGGTCGGGTGACGAAGTGCACCGACGTGTGAGACACCGTCAGGACGAACACCTACCAGGCGCTCACCAGCCGGCTCACCTCCAGCTCCACCAAAGCCGTCGGACAAACGACCGTGTTCACCGATGACACCTACCACGTGGACGGGAAGATCACGCAGGTCAAGGCCAGCGGACAGAACGTCGCCAACCCGACCTACACCGCCGCCAGGAGCTCGCGTCCGTGGCGTATCTGGGAGGGCCGAAGCTCGCCAGCATCTCCCGCGGTCCCGCGGGTCGCGTGGTGGGGCAGGGGTGGACGTTCCCGTCCGCCACCGCGATCACCGAACAGGCGACCCGGTCCCAGTCGGGCAGGGGCGAGCAGCACCAGATCACCCGCGGCACGACCACCCACAGCCCCGCCGGCCGGGCTATGGCCAGGAACCCTCGACGCGTTGAGACGCTGCCGCTCGACACAGGGAAGCATGGTCGTGTACCCAGGCCGAAGTCGGACCGTCCGCCCACTACTTGGGCCACCCTCGGTCGGCAAACCACTTGAGCGCTGGTATCGCGATCGCGGATTCGCGGGCGCGGACCTGTTCATGGATCGCCCCGAGCTTGGAATCCGGGAAGACAACAGGATGCGGCCCGTCACGAAGCCACTCGAGCGTCGCGAGCGCATGGTCGAATGCTTGGGCCCAACGTTCGGTCCGCTCCTCGACGTATTCGCACGGGATCTGGAGGACAGTGTCGGGGAACGTGGCCGCTTGAGACCGATAGATCGAACGAGCTTCCTTCAGCTCGTCGACCTCGTCCGGAGCATGAGCGAGACGATCATCGGATTCGTCGAGGAACACGAATCTCGGAGCAGTAGCGGGGTCGGGCCGACGATGGTGACCGAAGCCGCGGTCGTCCTCGTCGGGCAGGCCGTAGTGCGCCCAGATTCTTCGCTCCGGGAGTCTGCTGATCAGGAATCTGTGTGCCGAGGCGCGAGCGGTGTGCGTGGTCCTGTCGATCGCGCGACCCGTCGCGGCCATAGCCACGTCCGACGTCGTCGTGAACCCATAGCCGAGGGCGAGAGCTACCAAGGATGCTACGTTCTTGACCCAGCTCGTCTGGGACGTCGCGACGAATGCCAGGGACCGTAAACCCTCCCATGGAACGGCGGCGACTGCACTCCTGGGCGAGCTGATGTACGAGATCGACCATTGCGTCGGCTTGCCGATCGCGTGCGCGGGCGGCTTATTCCAGCGCACGTCCCGACCCGCGGTCGACGGCACGGCATACGTGCCACGGATCGCCTGCTTCATCCGCTTGTCGGCCCAGATGTCTGCTGCAGCATTGGTCGAGGTGGGCTCGCCGCCCACCCTAACGATGGTGAGCCGGTCTGCCACGTGCATGCGTGTCTGGGGACTGGGACCTTCCATCGCAGGCGTGACCGCGACCGCCCAGTCCTGAGTGTCGATCGCCCGCTGAACGATCTTCGCGGCGCCGCCGCGGCGGCCGGAGGTGCTCAGCTCCACCTCCGCATCCTCAAGGCGAAGCTGCAGCTTGGTCAGCCGGTAAGCGGTGCCGAAAAGGTCATCGCTGACAGGCCCGCGCGGGACGACAGACATGTCCTCGAGGAGCGTCTGGATCGAGAACGGTCGCAACGAGTCGTCCGGCCGATCCCTGTTCATCGCCTGGACGATGTCGTTCAACAACGTCAGGTCGGGGCGTGATCTACCGCGCCGCCAGTTCGAGATCTGCTCGGCGGTGATGTCGGGATGGGTTTCGTTCAGGCGGCGAGTGAGCTCGGCGACGGTGATCGCCGGAGCGCGACTCATCTGCGTCACCAGCGCCGCCCTGAACTTCTCCCACGGCGCTTCAAACACAGCTTCACCCTATCCGTATGAATCCGTCACCAGGACCGTCCATGCTCACCTTCCACCGTAGGTTCGCGTAGGGAAGGATTCAAGTGAGCCGACCGGCTCCGCATCGAAAGGGACGACAGTTGAACGTAACCACAGCTGCAATTCGCCGCCCCACAGCCCTCATCGCCCTCATGATGACGCTGATCCTCACCGCAGGCCTGACGGTGGTGAATGTCAGTCCGGCACGAGCCGACAGCCAGTTTCAGATCGCATTCACGGGGATCGGAATCTACCCTCGCTCCGCCCCGAGCATGACCGCCTCGAAGGTCGGAGCTGCGCTTCCCGACGGCGCATGGGTCGCCGTCGCGTGCGAGACCACGGGCGACTCCGTCACCAGCGATGCCGGGACCAGCAAGATCTGGGAGAGGCTGAGCGACGGCACGTATGTGCCGAACTCGTTCGTCGAGACGGGAGCCGACGGATGGACCCCGGGTGTCCCGCGCTGCGACTCCGGTAGTCAGGGACCGTCTTCGAAGTCGTCCTACAACCGTCAGGCTGCCGTGGACTACGCTCGCGGCAACTACACGAACCTGAACGTCGGCGTCATCCCGAAGTGCACGTATTTCGCTTCGGCAGTCCTGGAGGCCGGCGGGATCAACACGGAGAGCAAGTGGACTCCGGAGAGCACCACGAAGTCGGATCAGGCGAGCAAGCTGCTGTACCGACTGCAGGGCAAGGTCGGCCCGACGAAGCGCTGGGCGAGCGCGGACTTCCTGAAGAACTACCTCGTCAAGGAGCGCAAGATCGCCACGATCGCGGAAGTCTCGCTCGGCTCGAAGAACCCCGGCGCCGAGCTCGGCGATCTCATCATGTACGACTGGGGCGGCGTGTCGCCCGGAGTCATCGATCACGTCGCGGTTGTGACCGGCGTGGCCGCGGACGGGACGCTTCTCGTGACTCAGAAGGAAAACGACTACATCGACAAGGGGTGGAACTGGTCCGCGTCTGACGATGCACCGATCTCCAGCGCAACCCCGGGCACACGCGCCTACCTGATCCACATCACGTTCTAGATGCCGACCGCGGAGGCCCCCGATCAGCTGGTCGGTGGCCTCCGCTCACCTGCCCCCCAACATTCGCGGCTCGAGTCGGGGACACGACTGCCTCCTCTGGCACGCCCGCGGGGGCTTGGCTGCAACTCCAGACCGCCCTGTCATCTGCCTCCGCGAGACGCCGGGTTCGCCTCAGCGATCGGCGGCAGGCTGGATCCACGTCGGACTACGCGAGGACTAGGTTGTGAGCGAGTGACGTCGCCCTGTACTCCTCAGCGATCTGCTCGACTGCGACGAGCACGTCCATGGCGGGGGCGACCCTCCCGGTGAGGTAATGCACGGGGCGATCTGCGGCGTGGCTCGGGTCCGTGTAATTTCACCGATCCGTCGACGAACCGATCCCGAAGCTCGTGACGATGTCGATAGCCTGCGTCTCCAGCGACACTGAGTCGGCGGGCGTGGTCACGGCGGTGTCCTCGTCGATGCCCAGGAACTGGGCCCCGTACGACCGCATCTTCGTACAGATCGAGAGCAGGATGTGGGGAAAGCCGTCCCGCACCAACGTCAGGGTCGAGTCCTCCGACATGGTGGTCAGGGTGAGCACCCCGACTGACACGACACCGTTCTTGTATGGAATGGCGATCGGCACCGACAGGTAGTGCTTCCATCTCGGATTCCACGGCCGCTGGTCCTTGCGTGAACGCTCGTAGTCATCGGCACGCTTGAGCAGAGGGCGACCCGCGATGAAGGAATCGACGGAGCAGTTCCCGGAGTAATGAGCAATCTCCGCGAAGCGGGCAACGTCGGGATCCCGAATTTCTCCAGACGACTGGGCGTGAAGCACGAGACGCCGCTTGCCGGGATCTCGTCGCCAGACCTCAAGTCGGAATCGCTCCTCTGCGGGCGCGGCATACGAGCTCTTCGCGCCGTTCAGCTCAGCCCTGACCGCTGCCAGTAGATCGGCAGTCGAGGCGTGCGCGTGTGACGGATCACTGGCGAACTTGCCCTCCCGCCATGTCTTCTCCCAGAGGTCGAGGCGTCCACCGTGGCTCAACCCGCCTGGGTGATTGAGCTCGGACACCACCTCCTGGAAGAACTGCGGGTACTGAGAGTAGAAGTCGGGAAAGACGAACGTGAACCCGAGGTGCGAGGCGCGAAACTGCAGGAACGTCAAGAGCCGCTCCTGGGCCTCGGCGGTGTCGATCGACAGCTCCCCAAAGGGCACGGGGATCAGACAGGACTTGTCCATCGTGCCGTCGCGATCTAGTGCGAGTGCTTCGATGATCGGCTGATCCCGCAGGCTCGTGCCCACGGCGACGAAGGCACCCTCCTGGTCGCGAAGGTGTCTCAGGATCTCGTCGCGCACGATCTCATGACGTGTCGAGAAGTCGACCTCGCCGTTTGGGACGAACCCCTGGACCTCGCCTTCGCCATGATCTGGGATCCGACCGTGCAGGTAGACGACCTTCAGCTGGTTCGTGCTCGCCGGCTCAGAGGCCTGAGCAGGCTCTTCTCCGAGCACGGTGATATGCGGCTCGGGTGGCAGGTTCAGCGCATGTCCGTCGGCGATAGCCTCGTCGATGTACTTCTTGAAGGTGATCTCGAGGAAGGTGTCCTGGTTCGTGGTCAGGATCGTCACGCTCCTCCCGCGCCTCAAGAACGCGACCGACAGGCGGCATATGGAGTCAGCGAGTCGCCCCGTCTGCCAGTGGTCGGTGCGATACAGGAGATCTCGCATTCGATCATGGCGGACCTTGCGTCCTACGGCGGCATCGCCGTTCTTCGCCCTCGCGTAGGCCTCCTCGAGTATCGATGAGAGCCCAATCGGGCCGAGAACGCCGAGCAGTCGCTTTGCCTCTTCCTCTCGCGGCAATCCCGCGATCAGACCTTCGAAGAGCTTCGAGTTCAGCGCACCCCAGTCCAGCCCGGTGAAGTCGATCGTGACGCCGGCACCGCAGTACAGAACGAGGTTCTCGGCTGACGCCAGCTTCTTGACGGTCTCCCGGAATACCGGCTGTCTCGAAAACTCAGTGGTACTGCGAACGAGCTCCATGGACAAGTTCGACGAGACTTCTAGATCGCGGAGCCGGCAGCGCTGTCGGACAGATCCGACTTGATGTTCTTCCAGTCCACGAGCACCGCCATCACCGCGTCGACCGCTCGGCTCTTCTCGAGCCCGGCCGGCGCCTCCTGGGCGGCCTTCGTGGCGACTTCTCTGAGGTACGCTTCCGCTGTCTCAGGCATTGATTCCATCTCGTGTCCGGCGGCGTTCGGGAACCGCGACCGTCGCTGTAGGACGGCTCTTCGCCAACCCCGCGTTATTGCGTCGTTTGCGCATGGTCGCTCTCGAATCGCCAGTTGTCGTCGACGTCTGCCACGCGGTGAAGGAGCGAGCGAGATGCGCGAGCGATGTGGATACCACCACCAGGGAATCAACGCTAGCAGGCATGCAGCGTGTCGCTATTGTCATCCTGACGCTCCCCCATGTCGCCCCCTGTTGCTAGCTAAGGTAGCCCTCGGGCTCACCTGTTGCCGGGTTTCACGTATTGACACGCCGCTGCTGCCGGATCCGCGACAACTGCCATCCCGGACAGGTGTCATTGCCGCCCGATCCCCGGGCGACATCGATCCACGGTCGGATACGCGCCACCGAAGGGCTTTCACGCCAAGCCTAGGGCCATCCGCTCGGAGAGAGGAAGGTGTCGCCCCTGTGGCTGCTGTGAACGGCGTCGAGATGGTTCAGCGCTCGACCGCCGCAGCAAGTACGCGCTGCACCGAGTTCGCAGCATCCCGCGGACCAATCCGAATGATCCCCTGGTGCCCGAGAGCCAACTCCCACTCGACATCCGTGGGTAGGGTCGCAAACGAAACCTTCGCCGCGCTGGTGTACGGCCCCAGCCGCCCGAAAAGGTCGACCGCTTCACTGTCGATCATGTGCGCCTCCCCCATCGCCCAGAGGTCGTAGAGATCGCGAGGGGCCTGGCGATCGTTCCACGCGGACAGCTTCGCTGCGACGAACGCTGCAGAGGTGGGGACGCGCAACTTTGCGGGCGCGGCATCGCTGTAACGTTGCTCGACCTCGGTTACCTCCGTCGGCCACGCCGGGTATCCAGCGGACGTGAGCAGCTGGATCTGGACGCGAGTATCGCCGACCTGCATCACGCTCGGCTCAGGATGGCGCGTGTCCCGCAGTCGCGGCACGAAAGTCACCGCCCCGAGCGTCCGCTGCAGTTGCCCCGCGATAGCCGACTCGATTCGATCGCCGAGCGTCTGTCGATCGCTGAGCGCGATGAGGTCGATATCCTCCGACAGTCGCAGCTCGGTGAGGTGGGTTCGTGACAGCGCGGTCCCGCCGAAGAAGACGATGTCATCGGTTCCGACACTCGAGATAGCCGCAAGCGCGTGGGAGATGACGTGGTCGCGGACAACCTGCTCGGAGTCGACGCCGAATCTGCGCTCGATCTCCTGCCGCTCGCCTGCGTCGAGCACCCCGGGAGCCGGTCGGTCGCGCCTTCCGTCATTGCGTTCGGGCATCGCGCTCTCTCAGATGGTCGATCGATTCTCGCACGGCGGCATTGGCGCGCCCGGCAGCTTCGGCTACCCGCTCGAGCTCGTGTGCGCCGACGCGGGCGGCGAGATTCGTGGCGGCCGCGCCAGCTTCAGCCGGCATCCCTCCTTGGCCCGGCCGCGTCAAGAGGTCGTACAGCGTCTGCGCCGGCGTGGTGACCAGGCCCTGCCCCAGGACCGTCCGCTCGAGGACGAGGTCGACGCGCTCAAGATCTCGCCCGAGCAAGAAGACGGTGCCGCCGGCGTCGAGGCCGACCGGCACGTAGCTACGGCCTTGAACCGCCACCGTCGTGACGCCGATCGCACGCGGGATCGCTGCCCAATGACGCGCAGCCCCGATCCCGGTCAGTGCGACGTTCCTATGACCGAATCGCGCTGCCGCCACAGCGAGTCCGGCAGGTTCGAGCGGCGGCTTCCACGTGCGGCCGTCACGGCCGTCGGGAGGCGCAGTGTAGATGCCGTGCGCGAGCCGCGTGAGCGCACCCCGCTCGACAAGCTGGTTCACGACCCGCCACGGGTGCGCGGTGTAGCCGTCGAGATCCTTCAAGCGGAGTGTGCGCAGCGGTGCACGCTCGACAGCACGGAGCAGTTCCACATCCTCTGCCATCGCCACCTTCTCGGTTAGTACATAGAAATATACACGTCATGTGTATTTCTATGCTGAGGGCGGTTGGCTGGCGGTGTCGACTCCAATCTCGAGTCCTCCCCGATATACCCACCCCGGACGACGAGCACGCCATCGTCTACCGGGCGGCAGTCGTCCTCAACGCAAGCGGCCGCGGGCTCCGGGACCGGACAGGGTGTCGGTCGATGTACCCGCTGCTGCAACCGAGCAAAGTTGCCACCTATAAGAGGTCAATTAAAGCTAGCCCTCACTCGAACGTTGAGGGGTGGCCAACAAGCCGTCGCCCTCGCCCACGTGGGACGAGTATGTGTCCGAACTGGGGCGAAACCTGCAGCGTGCGCGAATCAGTTCGGGGCTCAGCCAGGAACAAGTCGCGTATCGGTCACATCTGAGCCGATACACATATCAGAAGCTTGAGTCCGGTATCGCACGGCCGGGAGCTCCGGCCAACCCGACCCTCAGGACTTTGGTCACGGTCGCTCGTATTCTTGCAGTCGAAGTTTCCCAGATCTTGCCCGCGGCGGCACCCGACCTTCCGGAGCCCTGATGCTCGAGAGACGGCTCGCCGACGCCGCGCAAGGCCCCTGCACAGCACAGGCGACCGGACGCTAAGCTGCATTCCCGTCCCCGAGGATCTCGTCCAGAACCGTGGCGTCGCCCACGACTCGGTACGCCTCTCCTGCATAGGAGTCTCTCGTCGTCCGAATGTCGGAGTGCCCCAACATGTCCTGCGCTCCGCGCAGATTGCCGTCGTGCTTGGCGAGCAGAGTGGCTGCCGTGCGTCGAAGGACATGGTGTGTCAGCGCCCGGGGCTCGATGCCCGTCGCTTCGAGTGCATCGACGAGTTCGGGGTCGTCACGTAGTTCACGAAAAGCGCGCCGGAGGTTGCGGGGAGCGATCCACGTCCCGGCACGGCTCTGCAACGCCGGAGCGTTCGGGAGGCGCCCGGTGACGCTGTCCCGGACCGCACGGGCCTCGGCCAGCGCCGCCAGAACGAATCGGGGCGCTTGGATGATGCGCGCCTGGTCCCGAGATTTCAGCTCAGCCTGCCGGACGACCTGCCAGCCCACATCGTCGACGAGTGTGCCGTTGACCGAGACGCGGCCGGAACCGAAGTCCACGTCCATGTTGCGCAAGCCCAGCACCTCTCCGAGTCTGAGTCCGAGCCCGATCTGAACCTCGAACGCCCACCGCAGGTTGCCGGCGGTCGGTCCCGCGTTGTGCCGGATCTGCTCCTCCCGACGGTGGATCGCCGCCCGCAGGGCGGCGACCTGGTCGACGTTGAGGGCGATTGGCATGGCCCTACGCTCCTTGTTCCTGCGAAGCCCGATGAGCGGATTGAAGCCGACGACGCCGACTTCTACAGCCAGTGCGAGTGCTCCCTTCAATGCAACGCGCGCGTGATTCTCGGCCGAACTGGATCGCGTCGTCCGGATCACGTTGAGAACCTCCCGGAGACGTTGCGCGTCCAGGTCCGTTGGACGCAACGCACCGACCATTGGGACGAGCCAGCGAATCGTGTCCGCGTACACACGGTGTGTCTGGTGCTTGACGCGCCCCCGGGCCTCGTCGAGCCACCGCTCGAGCAAATGGCCCACAGTGCTGTTCGCGGTTATTCGATTGACCGTGAATGCGAGGGCGTCGGCCCGGCGCCGAAGCTGGATGGCCGCCTCCTCAGCAGTGTCCGCGGTGGCGGAGAGCCGACGGAGGGTTCCACCGGCATCGCGTGTGCGCGCACGACCTCGGAAGCGTGGCCCCACCTGCTCGATTGCGACCGAACCGAGCTCGCCGGGTTCCAGCGCATCTCGGCCAGCCATCAGGCGGCCTCAATCTCGGCGAGCCACGCGTCCACGGCTGCCTGCCGGTAGCGAACCCGCTTGCCCATCCGGGCGTACTTCGGGCCGTAGCCACGGTGGCGCCAGTCCTCTATGGTGCGCGCGGGAATCTGGAGGTACTCAGCGACCTCCTCCGTGGTGAGGAGCCGTGAGGCCGCTCCCCCGGAACCGAACTTACTCTGGTTGTCTTCACTCATGGCCACCACATGCGCGGCGCGAAGCGGGTCGTGGACGAACCTGTCCCGTAGCAACCGCACCAAGGTTCCGGGAGCATCGTCCGACGAGGTCAAAAGTGGACCAAAAGTGGACCACGGACGCTGATCGTGCTGATCCGTCGACATGAGAAACCCCCGCAACTTCCGCGTGATTCTGCGGGTGCGGGGGTTCTGATCTGTAGCAGGAGCGGGGCTTGAACCCGCGACCTCACGATTATGAGTCGTGCGCTCTCACCAACTGAGCTACCCTGCCGTACGCATCCAACGGTCACGAAATGGATGCTGCGAGCCCCGAGTCAGGATTGAACTGACGACCCCTTCCTTACCATGGAAGTGCTCTGCCACTGAGCTATCGGGGCGTGCTGCCTGCAAACAGGCAACTAGAAGAGGATACCAGAGCCGCGGCATCCTTCCGAACCACTCAACCCACCGTGTGGGTCCCGTCGGTGTACTGCTGGAGCCACGGCCACGGGTCGATGGCGGTGGTGCCGTTCTTGAGGATCTCGAAGTGCGTGTGGGCGCCGTAAGAGCGACCCGTGTTGCCGGTGCGGCCGATGACGGTGCCGACGGTGACGTGCTGACCGGCGCTGACCTGCAGCGACCCGTACTGCATGTGCGCGTAGTGGCTCGAGACCATCTGCCCGTCGACGATGTGGTCGATGATGACGTGCACGCCGTACGCGCCGCCGGCCTCCGAGGCCACGCGGACGGTGCCGTCGGCGATCGCCTGCACCGGCGCGCCGTTGCCGGGCGTGAAGTCGATGCCTTCATGCATGCGTCCGGAGCGCATGCCGAACCCGTACGACATGGTGACGCCGACCGCGAAGGGCCATTGGATGTTCGAGTTCGGGTTGTTGTGGAACAGGTTCGAGAAGTTGCGGATGCCCGCCTCCGACGCCAGCTGAGCCGTCGTCGTCGTCGAGTAGTTCTCGGTGCGCTGCAGGGTGTCGCTCTGCGCGTCCCCCGGCGCCACGTAAGCCTGGATCTCGGCCTCGTCGATCACGGGGACGGAGTCGTCGCCTGCGGCGAGCACCGAGAGCGAGGCATCCGTCCCGTTGACGGCGGCGACCGCCTCAGCGGGAGTGGTCATGCCGACGGCCATGAGGCCGACGATGCCGAAGACGCCCACCGAGAACGACGCGGTGGCGACGCGCTTGAATGCGGAGCCACGACGCGTCTGCGGGCGGCGGGGCGCCGCGTGCGGCGCAGCCTCAGCCTCGGCTTCGGGCGCGGGCTGCTGGACCGGGGTCTCGCCGGTGAAGGCGAACAGGCGGGAGGCGGCTTCGAACTCGTCGATTCCGGATGCTGCGGGCTCGGGGATCGGGCCGGTGAGAGGCTCGATCCGCTCCGTGCGGGGGCGCTCAGCGCGCGGGTGCGAGGCACGCGGCTCCGTGGACGCGGAGGCGCCCGCCCCGGCAGCAGCCTGCGCGGTGGGCGCGGTGGTCGCGGTCTGCGACGGCGCGGCGGCGCGGGGCGCGGACGTGGTCTGCGGTTCGGCCTGCTTCTGGGCAGGCGCCGGCGACTCGACGGGCGCTGCGGTCGGCTGCGGCGGGGCGGCCTCGACGGCCGGCACCGTCGTCGCGACGGGCTCGGCGGCGTCAGCAGCGAGGAGCTTCGCGAAGCTGTCGGCCATCCACGTGGAGGCGCGCTCCGCGGGCGTCGCACTCGACACGGGCGCCGGGACGGCGGTGGTCGACGCGGGCGCCGGGACGGGGGTGGTCGACGCGGGCGACACGGCTGTCGCGGCGGGCTCCAGCAGCTCGAACGGCTCGGCCGGTGCGAGCACGGCGTCGAGCAGTGGAGCCGGCTCCTCGCGAGTCGTCAGTTCAGCCTCGAAGGCCGCGGCGGGACGCTCCGGCTCGGCTGGGCCGACGGGAGCGATCGGCGGCACGACCGCGACGGGCTGCGCACCCGTCTGGGAGCGCCGCGAGCGGCGGCTCACCTGCTCGACGGGTGCGGCAGTGGACGGGGCAGCAGCGGAGGAACGCGCACGGGCACGGGGAGCGACGGGCTGCACGACCGGGCCGGGCGCGGCCGGGAGTCCGACCGCCGATGGCGCCGGAGCCACCGGCTGGGCGGGCGTCGTGGCCGGAACGGGAGCCACGGGTGCCGCGCCCGCCGGAGCGGCCGCCCGCGGTGCCGGCGCCTCAGGGGCCGACGTCAGGTAGGTCGTCGCGTCGGCCTGCGCCGTGGGAGTGGCGGCAGAATCCGTCCGCTTCGCCTCGACCGGACGACCCCACACGACCGCCGGGCGATCGGGAGCGGTGCTGGCGGCCTGCCGCCGTGCGGTCGCACGGCCCGCCCCGGGAGCCTCGTACGTCGCCTGAGCAGGCGCTGCGGAGGGTCGGCTGGAGCGGCGCGTGGGCGCAGATCCGGCCTGGGGGGCGTCGAAAGGCAAAGCGGAAGCGGGCTCTCAGGTCGTGCCGCGAGGGGGGTGTTCGCGACGAGGCGGTCTTCGGGCAAAGGACCCCTCCGCCGTTCGGGTGGCGAAGGTAACGATCGGGTAAACCCTACCCCGGGCGTCCTGGGAATGCCATGTGGGGCTTGGATTTCACGACGCGCGTTTCGTGAGGATTCGATGAGAACGCCGTCATCACGCGAGTCCGGCGGCCTCGGCGAGTCGGTCGAAGATCGCGGGGGTCGCGGCCACGACGAGGGGTGCGCGCGGTCCGCCGTCAGGCTCCGCCCTGCCGAATCGTCCGCCCGCCTCGGTGACGAGGAGGGAGCCGGCCGCGAGGTCCCACGGGGCGAGCCCGCGCTCGAAGTATCCGTCGAGGCGCCCGGCCGCGACGTACGCCAGGTCGCTCGCCGCTGATCCCCCTCGGCGCAGGTCGCGCGCCGGCACCGCCGGCATGACGCGGCCGATGAGGTCGATGTCGCCCGGTCGCGTCGCCGGGTCGTAGCCGAAGCCGGTTGCGAGCAGCGCACCGGCACCGCCGACCTCGGGGTTGACGGCGAGGCGGTTCACGCCCAGCCATGCGCCCTCGCCGCGGACGGCGTGGAACATCTCGCCGAGCACCGGCGTGTAGACGACGCCCGCCAGCGCCTCCCAGGTTCCGGGCGTCGGCTCGCCCTGCACGGCCGCGATGCTGACCGCGTACGACGGGATGCCGTACGCGTAGTTGACGGTGCCGTCGATCGGGTCGACGACCCACGTCACACCGCTCGCGCCGCGGTCGCCGCCGGTCTCCTCACCGAGGAACCCGTCGTCGGGCCGCGCTGCGCCGAGCCGGGCCCGGATGAGGGCCTCGACCTCACGATCGGCCTCCGTCACGATGTCGGCGAGGGCGGTCTTGGTCGCGGCGATGGCGACGCCGGTCTCGCGGCGCGTCCGCGCGAGCTCCCCGGCTTCACGGGCGATGTCGATGGCAAGGGATTCGAGGTCGTGCTCGAGGCTCATGCCTCCACGGTAACGAACGCGGCGGCGACGCCCGACGGCAACCGGCAGGCGAACGATGGACCACATCACGGAGGCGAGCAGCCTGCCTGGGTAGCGTGGAGCTCATGGTCGCCGCCGCCCGTCCCTCCCGCTACGACGTCGCCGTCGTGGGCGGCGGCCACAACGCGCTCGTCGCCGCCGCATACCTCGCCCGGGCGGGTCGCTCGGTCGTCGTCCTCGAGCGCCTCGGCCACGTCGGCGGCGCGGCGGTGTCGGAGCGACCGTGGGTGGGCGTCGACGCCCGGCTCTCGCGCTACTCGTACCTCGTCAGCCTGCTTCCGCAGAGCATCATCGACGACCTCGGGCTCGACATCCGTCTCGTGCGACGCCGCTACTCCTCCTACACCCCCGATCCGGCAAGACCATCGCGCGGGGTCCTGATCGATACGGCGGATGCTGCTGCCACCGCCGACTCGTTCGCTCGAGTCACCGGAAGCCCCCGTGAAGCGAGCCGCCTCGCCGCCCTCTCAGACCGCATCGCACCCGTCGCGCGGCTCCTCTTCCCTTCCATGACGCAGCCGCTTCGTCACGAACACGAGGTGCGGGCCGCGCTCGCCGACGACCGGCTCTGGTCGGACCTCTTCCAGCGCCCCCTGGGCGACGTGCTCCGCTCGTCGTTGGACACGGACATCGCCCGAGGCATCGCGCTCACCGACGGCCTCATCGGCACCTTCGCCTCGGCCGACGACGAGAGCCTGCGCCAGAACCGCTGCTTCCTGTATCACGTGATCGGTGGCGGGACCGGCCACTGGGATGTGCCCGTCGGAGGGATGGGCCGCGTGACGGCCGAGCTGGCGCGCGTTGCGGGCGAGGCGGGTGCCGAGCTGCGCACCCGGACGGAGGTGACCGCCGTGAGGCCGGACGGCGAGATCACCCTCGCCGGTGGTGCTGCCGTCCATGCGCGACTGGTGCTGAGCGGCGTCGGCCCCGCCGTGCTCGCGCGGCTGCTCGCCGCCGGAGGCGCCGGTGCCGGGCTGGCCGATTCGCCGGCGCCCGAGGGCGCCCAGCTGAAGGTGAACATGCTGCTGAAGCGGCTCCCCCGCCTGCGCGACGACGGCGTCGCACCCGAAGCCGCGTTCGCCGGCACCTTCCACGTGAACGAGACGATGACCCAGCTCGACGACGCGTACCGGGCGGCGGCGGGCGGCAGCATCCCTCATCCGCTCCCGGCCGAGATCTACTGCCACTCTCTCACCGACGCGACCATCCTCGGCCCCGAGCTGCGCGCCTCGGGTGCGCAGACTCTGACGCTCTTCGGACTGCAGGTACCGCACCGCCTCCTCGACGGGTGGGAGGCGGATGCCGCGCGTAGGGCGCTCCTCGATGCGGCACAGCGCTCGCTCGACGCGGTGCTGGGCGAGCCCCTCGCCGACTGCGTCTACGAGGCGCCGGACGGCACACCGTGCGTCGAAGCGCGGACCACCGCCGACCTCGAACAGTCGCTCGGGATGGTCGGGGGCGACATCTTCCACGGCCCGCTCTCGTGGCCGTGGGCCGGCGACGGCGAGCCGCTCGACACGGCCGCTCGACGGTGGGGCGTGGCGACAGAGCATCCGAGCGTGCTGCTGTGCGGCTCGGGCGCGCGCCGCGGCGGCGCGGTCAGCGGCCTGGGCGGGCACAACGCGGCGATGGCCGCGATCGAACTCCTCGCGCGCTGACACCGGCGCGTCCCGTTCACGTGTTCTCGATGTGAACGGATGCGCCCGGTCGGGGCCGCTCGGCGCTCAGGGGCGCGGGGGCAGCGGCGGGGGCGGCGGGTAACCCTCGTACCCGGGCGCGGTCGCGGGCGGCTGTGGCGCGATGGAGGCAGGGGCGGGAGCGGGAGCCGGCTCAGGCGCGGGAGCGGGAGACGGCGCGGGCAGCTCAGCGGGAGGCGCCGGATCGACCCGCGTGAACACGTGTGCGCCCGGCGACGGGTAGCCCGTGTAGTAGGCGTTCCAGTCCGGCGAGCCGTCGGGGAGCATCGGCAAGGGCGTGACGGCGTCGACGTACGTCGGCCAGGGCAGCAGCTCCTGCGTGCCCTGGGCCGAAGGCGCGCCAGGGGCGGCGGGGCCGACCGGCCCCGCGAGCGCGGGATACGCCGCGGCGGAACGCGGCTTCTTCGGGGCGAACAGCACGTTCACGAGGGGCACGAGCGCCGTGCCGACGGCCGCCAGGATCGCGACGGCGACCACGATGCGCCAGTAGATGTCGGCGAAGTACAGCCACTCCCAGAACGCCAGCGGCACGATCAGCAGGGCCGCGAGCCCGACCACGAGCGCGATCGTGATGGCTACCACCGTTCGGGTGAACGGCGTGTCGTGGCGCTGGAACGCCTTCATGTAGAGGCGCACGTGCAGCAGCACGAGCTGGAGGATGAGCACGATCAGCAGGAACTGGATGACCCGCGAGAATCCGAGCCACGGGAAGCGGTCGGGCATCCAGATCATGATGGCGCCGATGAGGAGTGCGATGATCCAGGACGCCATGCTGGCCAGGGCGAACCACCCCGGCCGACGGGGCGCCAGGTGCGCGTCGAGGATAGCGACGCCGGCGAACCCCGCGAGCAGCAGGATCGTCAGGAACGCCCGGCCGATGAGGCCGTTCTGCCCCCCGATGAGCACCCAGACGACGCAGACCAGCGCCGCCGCGATCAGGGCGCCGATCGCGACCCAGATGGCGCTTCGCAGCAACGGCGAGGGCGAGGCATCCGTCCGCCCTGC
Organism: Microbacterium ureisolvens; assembly: GCF_019511645.1. Classification (GTDB taxonomy): domain Bacteria; phylum Actinomycetota; class Actinomycetes; order Actinomycetales; family Microbacteriaceae; genus Microbacterium; species Microbacterium ureisolvens_A. The sequence goes on from NZ_JAEUAX010000005.1 coordinate 44,723, forward strand.
CTCTGCTCTCGGAACGGGCGTCGCATACGGGTCGGGCGCAGTCATGGCGTTCCTCTCGTGACGCGGGCGGAGTGCCTGCACCGCCCATCCTGACACGCCGACCCCCGCGCGCGTCAGGCGCTCTCGCCTCAGGAGAGTCGCCCGGAAACCACGAAGCGCCCCGCGGTGCGGGGCGCTTTCGAATGGTGGCGAGTGAGGGATTCGAACCCCCGAAGTCTAAGACGGCTGATTTACAGTCAGATCCCTTTGGCCGCTTGGGTAACTCGCCAGGTGCGCACCCGTCCGACTTTTCCAGACGACCGGAGGCGCGATCCACCATCTTACGCGTAGATCCGCAAGGTCAGAAATCGAGCGGATTCAGGTGCCGATGCGGTCGAGATCCAGGCTCTCCAGCGCGCTCGGAGTGCGCAGCAGCGCCCCCTCGAAGCGGCAGGTGGCCGCGGCCGCGTCCATCGCCGACACCAGCACGGTGTCCCACTCCTCGGCGGTGCTCGGCGCGCCCCCGACGAGCGCGGCGATCGCGGCGGCGAAGGCCGCGTCGCCGGCACCCATCGTGTCGACGATGCGGCCGGGCAGGTTCGAGATCGGCCGGGTCACCACCACGTCGCCGGCCTCGATCGTTGCGCCGGCGGCGCCTTCCGTCGCGAGCACCGCGCGAGCGCCGAGGTCGATCAGGCGGGCGCGCAGGGCGTCGAGGGGCCCGTCGTAGAGCAGCGCGGCGTCGTCCTCACCGACCTTCACGAGCGCGGCACCCGTCGCGAGGGCCTCGAAGCCGCGCACGAACTCGTCCCTGTCGTGCAGCATGCCCGTGCGGGGGTTGGGATCCACGGCGACGGACACTCCGGCTCGTCCCTCGCCCGGTGCGGGCGCCCCGGCCCCGGCGACCGCATCGGCCAGTTCGGCCGCCTGCTCGGCATCGTCGAACGCGAAGCAGCTCACGACCACGAGGTCGGCGTCCGCGAAGGCCTGACGCTCGGCCTCGCCGAAACGGATGCGGCGTCGCTGCGATGCCTCGTTGAACTCGTACACCGGCTCGCCGGCGCCGGAGCGCGTGCTCACGGCGCGCGCGGTACCCAGTGGCGACGGCGTCGCGAGCAGACCCACGCCGAAGTCGGCGAGGTAGCGCCGCACGCGCGACGCGGGCTCGTCGTCGCCCAGCATCGCGACGAGGGTGGCGGGCACGCCGAGCCGCGCGAGGCCGACGGCGACGTTGAGCGCGGCGCCGCCGACGAACTCCCTCACGCCGTGGTCGTCGCGCAGCTCGTCGACGAGCGCGTCGCCCACCACGACGACGGTCATCGCGGCACTCCTGCGGTCTCGAGCACACGGCCGACGAAGGCCTCGGTGCGCCGGCGCGTGCCGTCGATCTTCATGTCGACGCTCGCGCGCACCTCGTTCGGCGCGAGCGGCGGCGCCAGGCGCACGTTCTCGTGGCACGACAGGTCGGCGCAGATGTACGTGCCCACGCTGTCGCCGTGCACGCCGGCCTCACCGGCCTTGCGGGCCGTGTACATGGTGACCTGGTCGGCGGGCTGCATCGTGTGGCACAGGTTGCACAGCGCCGCGCGGGCGTGGGACGAGCCCTCGGCGCCGCGCAGCACGATGCCGGCGGGCTCGCCGTCGATCTCGGCGACCAGATAGCCCCGACCGCGCGTGCGCGGGTCGCGCCACGCCAGGAAGTCGAGATGATCCCAGTCGGTGAGCACGAAGTCATGAGGCAGGGTGACGAGACGCAGCTCGTCGGCGGAGGCGTTCACGAATGCGGAACGCAACTCATCTTCGGTCAGTGGGCGCATGGCACCTCCTCGCCCGCCCAGTCTACGAAGGACGACGGATGCCGCCACCCCGGGTGTTCCCGCCACGCGCGGCGTCGGGGTCGTCAGGCGAACTCGACCTGCTCCGCGGGAGTCGTCTCGTCGGCCGACACCACGCCGCGCGACACCTCGTCCGCAGTCACCGGCGCGGGCTCGGGGGCGGGCACGTCGACACCCGCGAGCCGCCACACGGCGAACGTCGGGCCGTCGGCCGACAGCAGCACCGAACGGTCGCCGGCCACCGCGAGGGTCGCGTCGCCGATGAGCGCCTCGGCGCTCGCGACACCCGTCACGGCGCCGGCCTGGAGCTCGGCATCCGTGTCGCCCTTCGCAGCGAGCACCAGCAGCGTCTCTTCCGCCGACTCCCGCACGAACACCACGGACTCGTCGTCGACGTGCACCCACCGCAGGCCGCCGGTCGACAGCACGGGATGCGCGTGACGCAGCGCGACGAGCTCGCGGTAGAGCGCCAGCCGCTCGGCGACCGCCGGCTCGCCCTCGCTCCCCCACGGGATCGGCGTGCGGCTCGCCTCGCCGTCGACGCCGACGAGGCCGAACTCATCGCCCGCGAAGATCACGGGCATGCCCGGCAGCGTCATCATGAGGCCCGCGGCGACCGGCACCGTACCGGGCGCCGCGTTGGTCGCGAAGCGCCCGGTGTCGTGGGTGTCGAGCGGCTGCATGTTGCCCAGGCGCACGCGCCACGGGATGCCGGCGGTGAAGCGCACCACGGCGTCGACGAACTGTCGCGCCGTGTAGCGAGGGATGCCGCCGATCGGCTGCGTGAAGAACCACGGCTCGGTCGACTCGCGGCCGTCGTACGTGAGGTACGGCGCGTGGGTCGGCTCGGAGAGCCAGCCCCAGACCGGGCGCGTGAACGACGGGTACGTCATCGCGCCATGCCAGCCGTCGCCCTGCAGGTCGCTCGCAGCGTCGTTCGTCGACTCGCCGAGCAGGATCGTGTCGGGATTGATCTCGATCATCGTGCGGCGCAGCAGCCGGCGCACTTCGGCGTTGAGGTCCACGGACCCGAGGCGTCCCGTCATGTTGGCGACGTCGATGCGCCAGCCGTCGGCCGAGTACGGCGGCTTCAGCCACTTCGCGACGACGGAGTCGGGACCCTCGACGAACCGGTCGCGCAGCTCCTGCGACGCCCAGTTGAACTTGGGCAGCGTCGGCACGCCGAGCCACGCTTCGTACCGGGTGTTCGCGTCATCCGTGAAGTAGTAGAACTCCTCCTCCGGCGCGCCGGGGTGGCCGAGCGCCGCCTGGAACCACTCGTGACGATCGCCCGAGTGGTTGCTCGTGAGATCGCCGATGACACGGATGCCGCGGGCATGCGCCGCCTCGATCAGCCGGATGTAGGCCTCGTCGCCGCCGAGGAGCGGGTCGACGCGGTCGAAGCTCGACGCGTCGTAACGGTGGTTGGACGCGGCCGGGAAGATCGGCGTGAGATACAGCAGATTCACACCGAGCGAGACGAGATGGTCGAGCTTGTCGATGACGCCCTCGAGGTCGCCGCCGTAGAACTGCTGCGAACGCCCTGGGACGACCGGATCGACGGGGTCGTCCCACTTCGCCGGGATCGCCCAGTCGGGGGTCGGGTGCGTGTCGGCCTGCACCGACCGCGCGAACCGGTCCGGGAACACCTGGTACATCACCGACTCCATGAGCCACGCGGGCGGCGCCGGATACGCGACGAGCGCGAAGTCCTCGGCGTCGAGCGTCTCGATCGAGTGAAGGCCGGTCTGGTTCAGCCACTCGACGTGCCCGTCGTCGTGCACCAGCACCCAGCGGTACCCGTGACGCGGATTGCGCACCGTGACAGGGGCCTCCCACCACTCCCAGCCGTCGGACGCGCCGAGGGGCGCAGCATCCGTCCATTCCGGCTCGTGATCCGGATTGGAGCGCGTGCGCACCGCGGCCAGCGGGCCGTACCCGGCCGGCACGCGCAGCCGCACGGTGACCACGTCGCCGAGCTCGGGAGCGAGATCTGACACGTACAGCGGCGAGCCGTCGTGATGCGGGAGGAGGATCGTCAAGGCTCGGCCTTTCGTCAGGCGGGCGGTGGCGGTGCGTCTCGATCATCGCAGAGCGGATGCCGCGCCAGTCTCACCAGGACTGCTGCGGCATCCGCTCTGCGATGGGCTGCGCGCGATCAGCCCTTGGTGGCGCCTGCGGTCAGGCCGCCCACGATGTACTTCTGCAGCAGCAGGAAGACGATGACGACCGGAATCGCGGCCATGACCGCGCCCGCGGCGAAGCCCGACCAGTCCGCGTAGCGGGGGTTCGACACGAGCTTGGTGAGACCGACGACGAGCGTCTGCTTGTCGGGATCGATGAGCAGCACGCTCGCGATCATGTACTCGTTCACGATGCCGATGAACGACAGCAGTCCGACGACGGCGAGGATCGGCGCGACCAGGCGCAGGATGATCGTGAAGAAGATGCGGGCATGGCCGGCGCCGTCGATCTTCGCCGCCTCGTCGAGCTCCTTCGGGATCGTGTTGAAGAAGCCGTACATCAGGTAGGTGTTCACGCCCAGCGCGCCGCCGAGATAGATCAGGATCAGACCGCTCAGCGTGTTGAGTCCGATCGCCGGGAACCAGTCGCTGATGGAGCTGAACATGAGGAAGATCGCGACGACCGCGAGCATCTGCGGGAACATCTGCACCACCACGATCGTGATGAGACCCACGCGGCGGCCCGTGAAGCGCATGCGCGAGAACGCGTATGCGGCCAGCGCGCCGATGAAGACCATCGTGAACCCGGTGATCAGCGCCACGATCATGGTGTTCAGGAACCACTGCGGGTACGGGATCTGCGGGTCCGTGAGGATGCGCACGTAGCTGTCGATGCCGATCTCGGAGAACAGCCGGTTGGTGCCGGTGAGGGTGCCGCTCGGGTTCAGCGACGCCGACAGCACATACAGCAGCGGGAAGATCGCGAATGCCGACACCACGATCGCGACGACGTGGCGCCAGCCGGTGTCGGCGAACCACTTGCCGAATCGGCGACGGCGAGCCGGTTGCTCGGCCCGCGGCGAAGGCGCCATGCCCGCAGCGGCGGTTTCGAACTGCTCGGCGGCGCTGCCGCCGGCGAGGGCGAGCGTCGCATTCTGCGTGACGGCCTTGCCGGGGTGGGCGAGACGCTCCTGAGATTCCGACATGTCAGTTCAGCTCCTCGAGGGCCTTGGTCTTGCGGAAACTGATCACCGCGATGACGGCGACCACGATGAAGATCAGGATCGTGAACGCCGAGGCGAGACCGTAGTCGCGGTTCTGCCCCGTGAAGGCGACCTTGTAGACCATCGAGATCAAGAGGTCGGTGTGTCCTGCGGGTATCGCCGTGTCCTCGAACCGCGGCCCGCCGCCGGTGAGCATGTAGATCAGGTTGAAGTTATTGAAATTGAACGCGAACGAAGCGATCAGGAGCGGCGTCACCGTGACGAGCAGGAGCGGCAGCTTGATGCGGCGGAAGATCTGCCAGGGGCTCGCACCGTCCATCACGCCGGCTTCATTGACCTCTTCGGGGATGCCCTGCAGGGCTCCCATGCACACGAGGAACATGTACGGGAAGCCGAGCCAGAGGTTGACCAGCAGCACCGAGAACTTCGAGATCCACGGGTCGGTGAGCCAGCCGATCTCGGCCCCGCCGAGGAGGACCTGGTTGATGAAGCCGAAGCTCTTGTTCATCATGCCCGCCCAGATGAGGGCCGACAGGAACGCCGGGAACGCGTAGGGCAGGATCAGCATGATCCGGTACCCGTTCTTGAACCGCATGCGCTTGTTCTGGAAGAGCATCGCCAGCAGCAGCCCGAGGAAGAACGTGGTGGCCACCGAGACGATCGCGAAGACGAACGTCCACGCGGTGACCGCCAGCAGCGGCCCGCGGATCGACGTGTCGGTCAAGGCGCGGACGAAGTTGTCGAAGCCGACGAAGACCTGCCATCCCGGCAGCAGCTGCTCTCCCGACGCGGACGTGAAGGCGCCCTCGCCGTCGTCGGTGTAGACCGTCCCGGTCGTGGTGTCGGTCATCGTGTCGGCGGCCTCGTCGTAGACGAGGGTGGAGGTGTACAGGTACCCCTTCTGGCCGTCCTGGGTGCGGATCGCCCCGTCATTGGGGTCGTCGGTGTACGGCACCGCGAGCTCTTCCACCTCGTTGCTGCGCTCCAGCACATCCGCGAAGGTGAGCGTGGTCCAGCCGTCGACGGCGACGGCCTTGCCGCCCTCCATGGTGGCGTCGACCGGCTCGAGCGGCTTCTGGTTGGTGCCGAGCGACGCTTCGCCGTCGGTGGGGTCGGTCACCAGGAGGCCGAGCTCCCCGACGCGCTCGACGACGGTCACGTCGAACGTCGGCGAGTCCTCGACGCGGACGAGCGACGACCGCATGAGTGAGGCGATCGCCTGGTCCTTCGAGCCGTTGTGGCCGGTGCCGTAGTTCGTCAGGCCGATGTAGGCGGTGTAGCTCAGGGTGAAGATCTGGAAGACGACCAGCAGGATGATGCCGGGGGTCAGGTACTTCGCGGGGATCTGCTTGCGGGAGAAGTAGATCCAGTTGACGAGGATCGTCACGGCCGTCACCAGCGTGAGGACGAGCCACTCGTTGTGCAGGAAGAGGACGAAGACGGCGTACAGCGCGACGGCGTCCACGATCGCCAGCATCACGATCTTGAGCACGATCCAGCGCAGCCGGCCGCCGGCGGCATCCGCCATGCGGGCGGCGCTGCGCTGTCTCGGCGTCTGCGGCGGGGCCTTCTCGTCAGTCGCGGTCGACAGAGTATCGGTCATCGATCATCCTCATCATCGGGACCGGGACGGATGCCTCGGCATCCGTCCCGGTCGCCTGTCGCGGTCGCGAGACCGCAGGGTGTCACTTGATGGCGGCGCTCACGTCGTCGGTGAGCTTCTGCCAGGTCGCCGTCGGGTCGGCGCCGTTGATGATCGCGGCCTCGGCGATGCCCCAGTACTGCCACACCGCACCCATGGCCGGGATGGCCGGCATCGGGACGGCGTCGGCACCGACGGTCTGGAAGCCGGCGATGATCGGGTCGGCGGCCGCGGTGTCGGCAGCGGCGGTGAGGGCGGGCAGCACGTTGCCGGCCTTGAACAGGTCGAGCTGGACGTCCTCGGTGCCGATGTAGTTCACCAGGAAGTCGTTCGCGGCGACCTTGTTGTCGGACTCGGAGCTCACGAAGAAGCCCTTGACGCCGGCGAACGGCTGAGCGGCGGCGTCGGTCGGGCTCGGGATCGGGTCGATCGCGACGTTGATGCCCGCGTCGGTCGCGGCGCTGACGTTCCACGGGCCGGTCAGCCAGAACGCCGCCTCACCCTCGGTGAACTTCGTCTTGGCGATGTCGCCGTCGACGTCGGTGTTGAAATTGCCGGCCGCGCCCTGCGCGCCGAGCCAGGTGGCGAACTGGAAGCCGCCCTCGTTGCCGATCTGCAGGTCGGTCGGGTCGTAGTTGCCCTCGGCGTCGGTGCCGAACACGGGGGCGCCGAACGCGGTCTGGAACGGGTAGAGGTGGTACGGGTCGCCCTCGACGCCCTGCTGGACGACGAACGGGGTGGTGAGGCCGGCAGCCTGTCCCTTCGCGATCATGTCGTCGAAGCTCGTGGCCGGCTCGGGGATGATGTCGGCGTTGCGGAGGATGGCGATGTTCTCGACCGCGTACGGAAGCATGTAGGTCGTGCCCTCGTAGGTCGAGGCCTGCAGCGCGACCGGGAGGTAGTCGCCGGCGGTGTCGCCGAGCTCGATCGGGGCCACGACGCCGTTGGTCGACAGCTCGCCGAGCCAGTCGTGCGCGCCCATGACCACGTCGGGGCCCTTGCCGGTCGGGGCCTGCTGGATGAAGTCGTCCTTGATCTTGCCGGTGTCCTTGCCCACCAGGTCCACCTTGACGCCGGTCTTCTCGCTGTATGCGTCGGCCGCGCCCTTGAGCGCATCGACGCGCTCGGAGTCGACCCACACGGTCAGCGTCGACGTGGCGTCGCCCTCGTCGCTCGAAGCGGTGTCGTCCGCGCTCCCCGCGCAGCCCGCGAGGACGATCGACGCGACGGCGAGACCGCCGAGCGCGAGCCAGCTCTTCTTGTTCACCTTCATCGGTGCAGTGCCTCTCTGGAGTGCTGAGTGAGTCCGGCCGCACTGCCGGTCGCGACGGTGCGGGTTCGACTCTCGCTCACGATTGCAAGCGCTTACATTTGTAACTCAGCAGACGCCATATGGCAACACCGGCTCCGGATCGATATCTCGCCGTGACTTTGAGCTCCTGCTTGGAATCGCTTGCACGCTGATCATCGACTGGAACCGCTTGCAGCAGCATCCGTTCTCCCGCGTGGTCCGGCACCCGCCGATAGACTGCCCGCCATGGCAGATTCTTCGTTCGACATCGTCAGCAAGGTCGACCACCAGGAGGCGGAGAACGCCCTGAACCAGGCCCGCAAAGAGATCGAGCAGCGCTACGACTTCAAGGGCACCGGGGCCTCCATCGAGTGGAGCGGCGAGTCCGTGCTCATCAAGGCCAGCACCGAGGATCGCGCGAACGCCGTCCTCGACGTCTTCCAGTCGAAGCTCATCAAGCGCGGTATCTCGCTCAAGAGCCTCGACTCGGGCGAGCCCTTCGCGAGCGGCAAGGAGTACCGCATCGTCTCCACGATCAAGGACGGCATCTCGTCCGAGAACGCCAAGAAGATCTCGAAGATCATCCGCGACGAGGGCCCCAAGTCGGTGAAGTCGCAGATCCAGGGCGACGAGCTGCGCGTGCAGTCGAAGTCGCGCGACGACCTGCAGGAGGTGCAGCGGCTGCTCAAGGCCGCCGACCTCGACGTCGACCTCCAGTTCGTCAACTACCGCTGAGGGGCGCCGCTCGGGTCCACCGCGGCGAGCCGCCGCACGGCCTCGGTGATCGTGTCGGGTGAGCAGGCGAGGTTCATCCGCGCGTATCCCGCGCCCTGCCGGCCGAATGCCGGCCCGCTGGACAACGCCACCCTCGCCTGCTGCTCGGCGATGACGGCGGGGTCGTCTCCCCAGCCCAGTGCCGACATGTCCAGCCAGGCCAGGTAGCTCGCCGACGGCCGGCGAAGGCGCACCGCCGGCAGGTGCGCAGCGAGTTCGGCCTGCAGATGGTCGACGTTGTTCTGCACGGAGGCGACCGTTGCGTCGAGCCAGTCCCGGCTGCGGGCGAATCCCTCCCGTGTCGCGATCAGTCCGAACTGGCCGGCCCGGAAGGTGACCTCCTCCGGGAGCGAGCGGATGAGATCGGTCATGCGGTCCGACTCGGACACGAACAGCGCCGTCTTCAGCCCGGCGAGGTTGAAGGCCTTGCTCCCCGACTCGGCGGCGATGCCGTGTGCCCGGGCCTCGTCCGAGACCGCGAGGTACGGGGTGAATTCCACGCCGTGATGGGTGAGCGGGGCGTGGATCTCGTCCGCTACGACGAACCCGTCGTGCCGTGCCACGATGCGGGAAAGCTGTTCGAGGGTCGCCCGGTCGTGGACCAGGCCGACGGGGTTGTGGGGGCTGCACAGGAGCACGCCCTTCGCGCCCGCGGCCAGCGCCCGGTCGATGCCATCCAGGTCGAGCGCGTACGAGGACCCGTCGTCGCGCAGTGGCGCCTCGACCACCACGCCGCCTGCCTCGGGGATGAGGTCGTAGAACGGCGGGTAGACCGGGGGCGTGATCACGACGCCGTCGCCGGGTTCGATCAGCCTGCGCAGCGACTCGACGATCACGACGCTCACGTCGGTCGTGATGCCCATCCGCTCCGGATCCGGCTCCCATCCCCATGCCGCCGCGGCGTAGTCGCGAAACGCCGTCCGAGCGCCCGGGTCGGAAGGATTGACGTACCCGGTGTCGCCGAGGTCGATCGCCTCGTGCAAGGCCTTGTTGATCGCCGGCGCCAGCGGGAAATCCATCTCCGCCACGAACATCGGCAGCACGTCGTCGGAGTGGGTGCCCCACTTCTCGCTCGTTCGCCGGCGGAGAGTCGTCATGGCGTCGGCCGGCGTCGGGATGATGGGCATCGTCGTTGCTCCTCGGTGGCGGTGGAAACCGACCCTACACTCGGGCCATGCGCTTCCTCCGGGCCGTGTTGTCGGCCGTCGTCGCGACCCTGCCGGTGCTGATCGTCCTGCTGATCCCCTCGCTCGTGCGCAGCGACGTCGAGGGGGACTCCGCCGCCGGAGTCGGAACCGCGATCCTCAATGCCGCGTTCCTCGCGGCGATCATCCTGATTCCGAGGGTGAACGGGTGGCTCGACCCCGAGGTGCCCGACTGGACGTCGTCGACGGCGATGGCCGCGACCGCCCGGGTGTGGCGCAGCCGCATCTGGCTCGCGCTTCTCACGGTGCTGGCGCTGCTGGCCGTCCTCGCCGCGGGCCAGACCGCGGCGTACCTCATGAGTCGGAGCGCGCCGGCGGTCACCGACGGCGCCCTCGACTACAGCCGGTTCCTCGCGCAGGAGCTCGTCGTGTACCTGCTCGGATACGTGCTGTCGCTCACGACGTACGTGCTCCTCATGCGCACGCTCGCCCGCCGCGCGGAGTGACCCGCGGGTCTCGGCGACGACCCCGGCCCGGCAACGATAAAGGCCCCGGGTGCTGGGGACACCCGGGGCCTGTCGTCGTCTGCTCTCGCATCACCAACCCCCCGGTTAGCGGCGCGTGACGACGGATGGGAAGGATTCTTGGGGAGGGCCTTCCCTGAGATGCTGGGGACATCTCCCCTACAGCTTAACCCGACTGTCTACAAGAGCGCTGTCCCCTCTTCGGGGGACATCCGCGTCCGGTGCGACGTACGCGCGAGCCCATCGGTCGAGAGCATCGTACGCGATCGCGCGAGAGACCGGGCGTGAGAGGAAGACGTCGTGGATGGCGCCGTCGACCCGGGCGATCGTGACGAGCGCGCCGATCCTGGTCGACGCTCGGGCGATGTCGTCGACCACGAGCACGGAGTCCGTCGAGATCATGGACTCCTTCCACGACAGCGGCATGGTCGAGGCCGCCGACAGCAGCACCAGCGCCGGGCATCCGATGTCGACACCGGCCGCGACGCGGCGGTGCCCATCCATCACGGCCGACAGCCATCCCGGAGCGGTCGGGAAGCCGCGGTCGGGCCGCCACAGCGTGCGGTGCTCGTCCTGCGGCAGCGAGCCGATCCGGTCCTGCGCTCGCGTGTAGAACCCGAAGTCGACGGCGGGCTGCGTCCCGCGCGGATCCAGCCTCGCCCGCATGTCCACCAGGGGTGCCAGCGCCTGGCGGCCGAGGGTGCCGAGCTGGAGTTCAAGCCATGGGCTGTTGAGCACGACCGCGTGCGCGCGGCCGGGGTGACGGTCGGCCCAGAGGGTGAGCGTGAGACCGCCCGTCGAGTGACCCATCAGCACGAGCTTGCGGCGGCCCGCGCGCGCGTCCGGCTCCGCCGAGAGGCCCTGTTCGGCGGGCTCCGCCGCGTGTCCCATCGCCTGCAGTGCCGCCGCGATGTCGACGTCATAGTCCTCGAGGGAGTCGATGTACCCGGGCGCCTGCCCGTCACGCAGGCTCCGGCCGTATCGGCGCAAGTCGAGGGCGTAGAAACGCGCGCCGCGACCCGTCCAGAAGCGCGCGAGCTCACGCTGGAAGAAGTAGTCCGACCAGCCGTGCACGTACAGCACGTCGACATCGCGCAGCGGGGCGAACAGCGTCAGGAGAGGATTCGGGATGCTGCGCACCAGCGTCGCGACCAGCGGCCCGTGCTCGCCGTCCACGCCGAGCGGCAGCGTCAGCTGCTCGAACGGCTTCCCGAGGATGTCGGGGACCCATGTGAGGGATGGCCCGGCCATGCCCCTCAGCCTAAGGGCGAGCGGTCACTCGCCCCGGGAGATCGTCACCATCTCGTCGCGGGGCACGACCTTGATGCGCGCCCGCTCCTGGCGTGCGCCCAGCGCCATCTCGTGCTCGTCGAGGCGGTGCCAGCCGTCGAGGTCGGTCCACGCCACCCCGCGCTCGGCGAGCAGGGCGGGGATGGCGGCTTCCGACGGATCGGCCGGCTGCCACCACGTGCCCTGATCGTTGATGAGGTGACGGACGGTCTCCATCGCGTCGGACTTGGTGTGGCCGATGAGGCCCACGGGTCCGCGCTTGATCCAGCCGGTGGCGTACACGCCGTTGACGCGCTGGTTCGAGTCCTTGCTGAGCACCTGACCCTCGCGGTTCGGGATGACGCCGTGGCGCTTGTCGAACGGCACGCCCGGCAGGGGCGATCCGAAGTAGCCGACGGCACGGTACAGCGCCTGAATCGGCACCTCGCGCAGCTCGCCCGTGCCGACGACGCCGCCCTCCCCGTCGGGGCGGGTGCGCTCGTAGACGAGAGCGCACACCCGGCCCTCGGCATCCGTCTTCACCTCGATCGGCTTGGCGTAGAAGTGCAGGTGCAGGCGGCGCGACGCCGTGCCGCCGTTGTTGTTGACCGAGTCGCGCTTTCGCCAGGACTGCAGCACACGGTCGATCACCATGACCTGCTTGTTGCTCGCGATGGCGGCGCGCGCCGCGTCGTCGTAGTCGAAGTCCTCGTCGTAGACGACCATGTCGACGTCACGGAGTTCGCCGAGCTCGCGCAGCTCGAGGGGCGTGAACTTGACGTTCGCGGGGCCGCGACGGCCGAACACGTGCACGTCGGTGACCTTCGAGGCTGCCAGGCCCCGGTGCACGTTGTCGGGGATCTCGGTCGGCAGCAGGTCCTCCGCGTGCTTGGCCAGCATGCGCGACACATCGAGTGCGACGTTCCCGTTGCCGATGACGGCGACGGATGCTGCGTCCAGCGGCCACTCGCGCGGCACATCGGGGTGCCCGTCGAACCAGCTCACGAAGTCGGCGGCGCCGTAGGATCCGACGGCGTCGATGCCGGGGATGTCGAGGTCGGTGTCGCGGATCGCGCCGGTGGCGAAGATGACCGCGTTGTAGTGGTGCTTGAGGTCTTCGAGGGTGATGTCCTCGCCGAAGCGGACGTTGCCGAAGATGCGGATGTCGCCACGGTCGAGCACCTCGCGAAGCGCCGTGATGATGCCCTTGATGCGGGGGTGGTCGGGGGCGACCCCATAGCGGACCAGCCCGTACGGCGCGGGCAGCTGCTCGAACAGGTCGATCGACACGTCGAACTTGCGCTCGGCCTTCAGCAGGATGTCGGCGGCGTAGATGCCTGCCGGTCCTGCGCCGACGATCGCCAGCCGGAGCTTGGTCATTGTGGTCCTTTCGGGCGTTTTCTCTCGCGCGTTCCTCGTTCGCGGGACGGCCGGGGCGGCGGAGGCGAAGGGAACGCGGACGGGGATCAACTGGAGCGGTCGGCGACGGCCTGGGCGAACCGGGTGAGGGCCTCCCGCACGGCGCCGTCGGGCAAGGGCTCGAGCGCCTCTATCGCCTCGGTCGACCACGCGTTGGCGAGGTCGAGGGTCGCCTGCGTGGCCTCGTGGTCGCGCAGCTGCGCCAGCGGCTCGTCGAGGATCGCGGGATCGGCACCGTCGGCGATGCGCGCGACACCGTCGTCGATGCGTTCGCGCAGTTCGAGGGACGCAGCATCCGTCCGCTGTCCGAGCACGAGGTAGGGCATGGTCGGCACGCCCGCGCGGAGGTCGGTGCCGGGCACCTTGCCGGTCTCGTCCGGATCGGCCGACAGGTCGATGACGTCGTCGAGGAGCTGGAACGCGACGCCGGCCTTCTCGCCGAACGTCACCATCGGCTGCTCGAACTCCTTGGGCCCGTTCGAGAAGACGATGCCCGACTGCGCTGCCGCCGCGATGAGGGAGCCCGTCTTGTCGGAGAGCACCTGGAGGTAGAACGCGACGCGATCGTCGTCGTCCGATGGGCCCACGGTCTCGTGCATCTGCCCGAGGACGAGTCGCTCGAACGTGTCGGCCTGCAGCTGAATGGCCTCGTCACCGTGTCGCGCCATGATCTGGCTCGCGCGCGAGAACAGCAGGTCGCCCGTGAGGATCGCGATGCTGTTGCCCCACACGGCGTGGGCACTGGGGACACCGCGGCGCTTGTCGGCGGCATCCATCACGTCGTCGTGGTACAGCGAACCGAGGTGCGTCATCTCGAGAGCGGTCGCGGCGTCGATCACCTCGTCCGTCGCGCCGTCGCCCAGCTGAGCGGTCAAGAGCGCCAGCATCGGGCGGATGCGCTTGCCGCCGGCGTCGTAGAGGTAGCGACTCGTGGCGTCGGCGAGTGTGTCGGCGACGCGCAGCTCACGCTCGAGCGCGCTGTCGACGCGCTTGAGGCCCGCCTCGACGGTCTTGAGCAGGCTGCGCGATCGCGCGCCCGCAAAGATGCGGTCGGTGAGGCCCAGCTTGCCCGCGATATGCGAGCCCGGCGCTGTCGGTGTCACGCCCCCAGCCTACCGGGGGCGCGTTTCGTCGCGCTCCGTCCGGCGACGAGGGCCGCTAGGCCTGGGGTTTCGTGGCTCGATGCAGGGCGACGATGCCCATCGACAGGTTGCGGTGGGCGACGTCGGTCCAGCCCGCCTGGCGGATCCACGCCGAGAGCGTGCGCTGGTCGGGCCAGTCGCGGATCGACTCGTTGAGGTAGTCGTATGCCTCCGCGTTCGAGCTCACGGTCTTCGCGACGACAGGCAGCACGCGGTCGTTGTAGAAGCGATAGAGGCCGTTGAAGGCCTTCGACGGCGGATGCGAGAACTCGCAGACCACGAGGCGGCCGCCGGGCTTCGTGACACGCAGCAGCTCGCTGAGCGCCTTCTTCGGCTCGTTGACGTTGCGCAGCCCGAACGACATCGTGACGGCGTCGAACTCGTCGTCGCCGAACGGCAGGTCGGTCGCGTCGGCCTGCACGAAGGAGAGATGGGGGATCCCGCTGTGCCGGCGCCGGCCCTCGGCGATCATTCCGGGCGAGAAGTCGGCGGCGACGACCGTGGCGCCCCGGCCCGCGAGGGCGACGCTCGAGGCGCCCGTGCCCGCGGCGAGGTCGAGGATGCGCTGCCCGGGCCGAGGGTTCACCGCGCGCGTGGTCGCGGCGCGCCAGAAGCGGTCGTTGCCCATGCTCAGCACGGTGTTGGTGCGGTCGTAGCCGGGCGCGACCTGGTCGAACATGCCGCTCACGCGCGACGGGTCCTTGTGCAGGTCGGCGCGGTTCGGCTCGTGATCGGAGGGGTGGGATGCCACGGCTCCGAGTCTAGGCGGCGGTTCCGCCTCCGCCGGGGCCGGTGTCGCCCGCGCCCGCGAAGAAGACCGGCGGCGGCGGTGCCACACCGTCGTGGGCGGCGAGACGGGTGAGCCACGCGTCCGGGGTCGCGTCGTCGAACGGCGCCTCGGCGGCCGCGACGCGCCGCTCGAGGTCGACGGCGAGCGCCTCGAGCCTTTCGACGAGATCGAGCGGGTAGCCGTACGCTACACGGTGCTCGTCCCATTCGTCGCGGTCGTCGATGAACAGCCCGCGCCCATCGACCGCCTTCAGGACGTCGAGGTCCATGTCGATCCCGCGGGGCTCTCGGCCTTCCCACCGGACGTCCCACGCGATGTCGATGTAGATGCGCACGCGTCGCGGGGTGCCGTGCACCGTCATCGCGTAGTCGCCGGTCGGCGGGATGAGGGTGACGTTGGGCCCGTCGGCGAGGAACTCCAGCCCCGGGCGGACGTTCCGCCAGCCGGAGGGCTGGCCGACCCAGTCGCCCCAGCGGTCGCTCCCCAGGTAGATGCAGTCGTTGACCCAGTGAGGGCCGCCGTCCCACTTGCGCCACCGGAACTGGAGCGGGGCTCCGGGCTCGGGGCGGACGGAATCCGCGCGGCCTGCGCGGTGCATCGGGGTCGGCACCCGCCCCAGTGTAGGGCTGCATCAGCCCCGCGCCCTCGTCGAGGGTGCGCACGCCGGCCGATGGCGGACGGCGACCGGCCTCCGCGCGGGATCGGCGAGTCTAGGCTGGAGTCGTGACATCTTCGCACCGCCCGCCTGAGCTGGTGGTCGAGACCCGCGAGATCGAGCACGTCGACGACCTCCTCGCCTACGCCTCACCTGACGAGCCTCTCGCCTGGCTGCGCCGCGGCGACGGCATCGTCGGCATCGGCCAGCTGGGCGGGTACGAGCGCGGACCCCACTCCGCCCCGGGCATCGATCCGGCCACCCTGCCGTCGGCGGCGGAGACCTGGCGTCAGATCGCCGCGACCGCGGAGGTCGACGACCCCGTCGGGCTCCCGGGAACCGGCCTGGTCGCGTTCGGCGCGCTGGCCTTCGACGAGAGGTCGTCGGCCACGAGCCGCCTCGTGATCCCGCAGGCGGTGGTCGGCCGCCATCGCGGACGCTCGTGGATCACCCGCATCCGCCGCATCGCGGCCGAGATCGACGACGCCGTCGTGGAGCCCAGGCCGTACGGCCCGTACTGGTCGGCCACGCTCGGTCCGGGCACCCTCGATCCCGCCGGGTACCAGGCCGCAGTGCGCGAGGCCGTGGCCGCGATCGTGCGCGGTGAGCTCGAGAAGGTCGTCCTCGCACGCGACCTCGTGGGCACCATCCCCGTCGGCGCCGACCTGCGCCGCCTCGTCCGAGCCCTCGCCGACGACTACCCCGACACCTGGACCTTCGCGGTCGACGGACTCATCGGCGCGAGCCCCGAGACCCTGGTGACAGCCTCCCGCGGCGTCGTGACCGCGCGGGTGCTCGCCGGGACGATCCCGCGCGGAACCGACGCGCACGACGACACCGAGGCATCCACCGCCCTCGCGCACAGCACCAAAGACCTCGACGAGCACCGCTACGCCGTGCAGAGCGTGCTCGCGACGCTGCGCCCGCATGTCAGCCACCTGCGCGCCGACCCCGAGCCGTTCACGCTGAAGCTCCCGAACCTGTGGCACCTCGCGACGGACGTCGCGGGTGACCTCGCCGACCACGCGTCGGCCCTCGATCTGGTCGCCGCGCTGCACCCCACCGCAGCGGTGGCGGGGACGCCGACGGCCGCCGCACTCGAGCTGATCCACCGGCTGGAGCCGTTCGACCGGGGCCGCTACGCCGGTCCGGTGGGCTGGGTCGACGGCGACGGGAACGGCGAGTGGGCGATCGCTCTGCGCTGCGCGCAGATCGGCGGGCCGCCGCCGCGCAACGTCGCTGCGTACAGCGCGACGATCCCGGTCGTCGCCCACGCGGGAGCCGGGATCGTCGCCCAGAGCAACCCCGACAAGGAGCTGCTCGAGACCCGGGTGAAGTTCCGACCGATCGTCGACGCGCTGGCGTGAGGCGGCGCCGGGTCGCGATCGCTCGCATCCCTTCGTGCGGATGGGTTGTTGAGGGACCGGGCGGCGCGCCGCCGCCCGGTTTTCAGGACTTCTTGTCGGGGCTGAAGAGCATGCGGGCGAGAACGAGCATCATGACGGCGAACCCGCCGACGAAGGCGAGCGGCGCCCACCACCAGCCGACGGTGAAGACGAGCACGGCGATGACGGCGAACGTCACGAGCCAGATGACCGCGGTGTAGATGCCGAAGCGCGCAGCGACCTCGGGTTCGCGCTCGAAGCGGTTGGGCGGTTCGCTCGTGCGAGCCTGCCGCGTCCATGCCTTGTGGCGATTCGTCTGGCTCGCACCGAGGAACGCGAACAGGATGATCGACGCGATGATCCCGAGCGCCGCGAACACGACGGCCCACACCGGCAGGGAGCCGAACGCCACGAGAGCGGCGAAGCCGAGGCCGAACGCGCCCAGGAAGGTCGCGAGGGCGAAACCCGCGGCGCGGGACTGCGGCATCGGGTGGTTCGTCGTGGTCTCCTGCGACAGGGAGTCGCCGACCAGGAGCCCGAGCGCGGTCGATGCGAGACTGAAGAACGCGATCTGCCCGCCGAGCGCGATGGGAACCACGCCCGCGGCGCTGAGGATGCCCAGCGTGATGCCGACCACCGCGGCGATCGACCACACGACGGCGCGCACGACGAAGCCGGGCTTCGGACGCACGCGGTGGCGCTGCTGCAGAGCGGCATAGCCGTTCGCGTTCGGCCGGGGGCGCAGCATCCGTCGTCTCGTCGAGAAGGATCCGCACGTCGCCGAGTTCGGCGATCGCCCGCTGCGCGGCGTCGGCCGGCGCCACCCCCGCGGCCTCGAGCTCGTCGGTGCGGGCGACGAGGTTCGCGCGTACCTCCTCCTTCAGGTCCTGCGCGTCGGGGGTCATGTCGATGCCCTGGAACGCCTCGTCGAGAAGGCGATGGATGTCGGTGTTCATTGCTGGCTCTCCTTCACGTCGAGCAGTGAGTCGATGATGCGCCGGGTCGCCGTCCACGCCGCGACGTTGCCGCGGAAGACGGCGCGGCCCGCGTCGGTGATGCGGTAGTACTTGCGGCGGCCGCCCTGCGACTCGTCGCCCCAGTACGACTCGACGAGCCCGTCCTTCTCGAGGCGGCGGTACGTGGCGTACAGAGTCGCCTCCTTGATCTCGTGCTCGCCACCGGTCGCTTCGCGGATCGCCTTGTAGATCTCGAAGCCGTACGCGTCGCCGCGCCGCAGCACGCCGAGCACGATCGTGTCGGTGTGGCCGCGCAGCAGGTCGGCCGCGAACGCGTCGTCCTTTGTCATGTCGAGTACTGTATCAGATAAAGTACCTGTGGGCATCAACTACTCTGCGAGCTCGGCCACCCGCCACCGGCACGATGAACGCCTCCCCGTCGAGGGTTCGGCGGGGAGGCGTTCGGTGTGATCGGCAGCGGGTCAGGTGGCGGCGAGTCGCAGCTTCTCGGCTTCGACGTCGAACGTCGCCTTCGGCCACTGCGGGTCGATGTCCTCGAGCGCCTCGAGCAGCAGGTTCTGGACGGCGAGGCGGCCGTACCACTTGTGGTCGGCGGGCACGACGAACCACGGCGCGTGCTCGGTCGAGGTGCGCTCGAACACGGTCTGGTACGCCGCCATGTACTGCGGCCACAGCGCGCGCTCGTCGACGTCGGTCGGGTTGTACTTCCAGTGCTTGTCGAGGCGGTTCAACCGGCGCATCAGGCGCTTCTTCTGCTCGTTCGGCGAGATGTGCAGCATCACCTTGACGACGCTCGTGCCGGAATCGGTCAGCTGACGCTCGAAGTCGTTGATCGCCGCGTAGCGACGCTCGATCTCCTGCTCCGGCGCGAGCCGGCGCACCCGGGCGATGAGAACGTCCTCGTAGTGCGAGCGGTCGAAGACGCCGATCATGCCCGAGACGGGAAGGCGCTGCTTCACCCGCCACAGGAAGTCGTGCTTCAGCTCCTCCTCCGTGGGCTTCTTGAACGCCGAGAGCACGATGCCCTGCGGGTCCACCGACCCCACGACGTGGCGGATGATGCCGCCCTTTCCGGCGGAGTCCATCGCCTGCAGCACCAGCAGCACGGATGCGTTCGTCGCGTCCACCCGGCTGCGGGCGTAGAGGCGCTCCTGGTACTCGTCGAGTTCGGCGGCCCCCGCCTGCAGGTCGTCTGCCGCGTGCGCCTTGTCTTTCTCGTATCCCGGTGTCGAGCGGGTGTCGACGTCGGCGAGGACGAAGCCCTCGCGGACCCGGAGGAGATCGGCGACGTCGCCGCTCCAGTGCTTCTGACTCGAGGCGATCATTCAGCCATCATGGCGGATGCCTCGGCTCAGCGCTCGAGCGGAACCTCGATGAGCTGCCGCCCGCTGACCGGCGATGTGAGCGCCTGGTCGAGGGCCGCGCGCGTCGTGACGCGGTGGTACTCCCAGCCGTAGGCGAGCGCGAGCTGCTCGAGGCGCACGGTGTGGGGGGTGAGGAGCACCCGGTCCATGACCTCGGCGCCCGCGACGGCCGCCACTTCGAGCCCGTCGAAGATCGTGCCGCCGCCGTCGTTGCCGACGATGAGCTGGATGCGCGGCTCGTCCTCGTGCGGCGGCAGCAGCATCGCGCCGGCGTCGTGCAGCAGCGCGAGGTCGCCGAGGATCACGCGCGTGACGCCCGCGCCCCCGCCCGACTGGCTCGCGAGTGCGATGCCGGTCGCCGTGGCGATCGTCCCGTCGATGCCGGCGAGCCCCCGGTTGGCGTGCACCGGCACCTTCTTGCCCCCGAGCACCTGGTCGGCCACGCGCACGAGCCGCGACGAGCCGAACACGAGGCGATCGTGGGGCCAGGTCGCACGCCACACGGCGTCGACGAGCGCGGCACGGTCGACGGGCGCGCGGATGACGCCGAGCTCCGCCGCGATCGCGCCGAGCCGCTCCCCCGGCACCGCCGACGAGAGGCCGTCGGCGTCCGGAGCCGGCGGCGTGAGGTCGACGGATGCTGCGCGCGACGCCTGCAGCCACGCCCCGAGCCATTCGCGGTCGGGGTCGCCGGTGGCGACGGCGACGCGGTCGGCGGCGAGCGTCGCGCCGTTGAGGTTGAGCGGCTCGCCCGGCCCGCGGACGGCGACGACCTCGATGTCGGGGTCGGACAGCAGCGCCGCGGTCTCGCGGCTGAGGGTCGGGTGGCCCAGCACGACGACGCGCTCGATGCGGCCGCCGAGCTGCGGGTCGCGCAGCAGCTCGCGGTAGCCGTGCACGAGGTGGCGCCCGAAGCGCGCACCGCTGACGATCTCGGCGACGAGCGGCCACGCGCCGACGTGGGCCAGCTCCTCCGCGTCGGGACCAGCGTCGGCGCCCGCCAGCACGACGGTGCGGGGGCCGCGCTCGAGCACGAACGGCGCGTCCTCCGGCTCGGTGGGGACGTCCGCCTCGCCGATTCCCCCACCGCCCTGATAGAGGGCGCCGGATGCCTCGTCCTCGGCGTCGGCCTCCACCGGGGGTCCGTCGGGGTCGTCGACCACCGCGGTCTCGAGCTCCGCGGCGGGCACGCCCATCCACGCGGGAAGGGCGCCCGACAGCGGCTCACGGTACGGCAGGTTCAGGTGCACCGGCCCCGGCGACCGCGTGCCCGCGCCCAGCGCGGCGGAGACGGCGTCCTCGGCGAGGAGCCGCAGCATCGCGCTCTGCTCGTGCGTGCCGTCCGGGTCGTGGTCCTCGGGCACCGGCACGTCGGCCTCCAGCCGCACGCTGGGCGCGAACATCCCGGGCTGGCGCGTCGTCTGGTTCGCCCCGACGCCGCGCAGCTCGGGCGGCCGGTCGGCGGTGAGCAGCAGCAGCGGAACACCGGCGTGATGGGCCTCGAGCGCGGCCGGCAGCAGGTTCGCCACGGCGGTGCCCGACGTGCAGACCACGGCCGCCGGCATCCGTGTCTCGCGTCCGATGCCGAGGGCGGTGAAACCCGCCACGCGTTCGTCGATGCGCACGTGGAGACGGATGGCGCCGCGCCGCTCGAGTTCTGCCGCGACCAGGGCGAGCGCCTGCGAGCGCGAGCCCGGGCTCAGCACGACGTGACGCACACCCAGTTCGACGAGCCGGCACAAGAGCGCGGCGGCGGCGTCGGTGGCGGGCGCGGAGTCGAACGCGCCGCCGGCGCTGTCGGAGTCGGTCACGTCAGCCGATGACTCCGCGCTGGCCGCGGGCGTCGTCGTCGCCGTCCGCGGGGCGGATCGGCGGCTTCGGCTGCGGAGGGGTTCCCGGCGTCGCGGTGCCGCCCGCGGCGGCGGTGCTGCCGGGTGCGGCGGTGTCGTCGGATGCCGCGGGGCCGGCCGGGGGGTTGTAGCGCGGGTCTTCGCCCTCGGCGTCGAGCTGCGCGAGCTCCTCCTCGAGGCGGCGGATGCGCTCGTCCTGGTCGCTGATCGTGCCGATGCGGCCGAGGAACTCGGGGTCGTCGTCGGGAGCCCGGCGAGTGGCGACGGACGACGCGCGACCGCGGCCCACGATCAGCCAGAGGAGGCCGCCCAGCACGGGCAGCAGCACGACGATCAGGATCCAGACGGGCTTGCTCACCCCGCGGTGGCGGGTCGGGGGCTGGACCGCGCAATCGACGATGGTGAAGACCCAGAACGCGGTCGCCACCAGGGCCAGAATCAGCAGCACCCGAGGCATCTTCCCATCCTAGGCGGGGCCGGACCCGCAGTGGGCGGTCGCGGGCGCTCCGTGACGCAACCGTCGCCGAAGCCGTCCCAGGGACGGAACGTAGGATGGATGGGTGAAAGCGCGCTCTGCCATCGTCTACTCGGTGCTGCGGCTGCTGGCGTTCCTCGTGCCGTTCGGCATCCTGATGCTGTTCCCGATCATGCGCGAGTACTACTGGCTCGCCGCCATCTTCGCCGCCCTCATCGGACTGAGCCTCTCGGTGCTGTTCCTGCGCAAGCCCCTCGACGACGTCACGTCGGGCCTCGCCGAACGCCGGGCGAAGGCTCGCGCCGCCGCCGGCGACGAAGAGGCGGAGGATGCGGCGGCCGACGCCGCCGCCCCCTCGACGCCCGAGAGCGAAGCGCCGGACTCCCGCGTCTGACGCCGGGAAACCTCAGCCACGCCGAGACACCGGGGCGGGGCTTCCCGTCCGCAGGCGGTTCCGCTTCCCGTCCGCAGGCGGTTCCTCGGTCCGGCGCAGGACTCGAGGGCGCGGCATCCGTCAGCCGATGAACGCCCACATGAGGAACGCGCCGTATGCGACCGACGTCAGTGAGGTGAGCCCAAGGGCCACGACGAGTTCCCGCGGGTCGCGGTACGTCCACACGATGAGGATCGCGGGCGCACCGGCCAGGAGGGCGAGCAGCGTCAGCCAGGCGATCGGGTAGCCGATCCACGCGAGGAACACGGCGATGGCGAACGCGATCAGAAGGAAGACCGTGAACAGCCAGCGCGTCGCGGTGCGGCCGATCAGCACGGTGAGCGTGCGCTTGCCGGCCTTGCGGTCCTGGTCGATGTCGCGCAGGTTGTTCGCGAGCAGCACCGCACACGCGATGAGGCCGACGCCGACGGCGCCGAACCAGGCCTCCTGCGGGAGGGCGAGCGCCTGCACCCACGTCGTGCCCAGCGTCGCGACGAGGCCGAAGAACACGAAGACGAAGAGCTCGCCGAGACCGTAGTAGCCGTACGGGCGCTTGCCACCGGTGTAGAACCACGCCGCGATGATGCACACGGCACCGACGGCGATGAGCCACCACTGCTGGGTGCGGATGGTGATCGCGAGTCCGGCGAGCGCGGCGATCACGAAGAACGCCAGCGCGACGATCAGCACGGTGCGCGGCTTCACCTTGCGGCCGGCCGTGAGTCGGGCAGGACCCACGCGGTGGTCGTCGGTGCCCCGGATGCCGTCGCTGTAGTCGTTGGCGTAGTTGACGCCGATCTGCAGCGACACCGACACGATGAGGCAGAAGAGCGCGATCACCCAGTGGAAGACGTCCACGACGAGGATCGCGGCGCCCGTGCCGACGAGGATGGGCGTGATCGCGAGCGGCAGGGTGCGCAGGCGCGCTGCGCCGATCCAGTCGCGGGCGGTGGGCTTCTCGACGTGCGCGGGGTCTCGCGAGACGTGCGCCTTCTGGGGGTTCCCGCGCGGCTGCTGCTTCTTGCGTCCGCCGGAGGTGCGCTTCTTGCTGGGGGTTCCTGCCACGAATGCACATCATAGGGGCCGAGCCGATGAAGTCCGCGCATCGGTCAAGCCCCTGTCGGGTGTCGCCTGCCGGGCCGAGGATGGGTCCATGCTGAGCATCGGATCCACCGTCCTCACCGTGGAGGACATCACCCGCGCCGGCGACTTCTGGCGCGCGGCCCTCGGCTACGTGAACCGCGACGAGCCGGGCGACGACTGGGTGATCCTCGACCCGCCGGGCAAGGCCGACTGGTCGGCTCCCGGCGCGAGCCTCGCGCTGTCGGTGACGGGCTACCCGCAGCACTATCCGCCGCGCATCCACCTCGACCTGTACGCCGAGGACCAGGCGGCCGAGGTCGAGCGCCTGCTCAGCCTCGGCGCGCGCGAGGTCGATTGGCACGACTACCCCGATGACGCCGACTGGATCGTGCTCGAAGACACCGAGGGAAACCGCTTCTGCGTCGTCGACACCGGGCCGTACCCGCTGGGCTGAAGCGCGTCCCGCCTCAGCGCAGCGACATCACCGCGCGGCGGATCGCCTCACGGTCGGGCTTGCCCGACGGCAGCGTCGCGAGCTCGTCGACCAGCACGAGCCGTGACGGCCGGGCGTGGGCGCCGATCTCAGCCTGCACGGCGGCGCGCGCCTCCTCGAGCTGGACGGATTCGCTCCGGCGCAGCGCCTCGCCCCGGGAGGCGACGACGACGGATGCCTCGCCCCACCGCTCGTCGGGAACCCCGACCACGACGGCGAATGCCAGGCCGGGGATCCCGCGCACGATCCGCTCGACCCGGTCGAGCGAGACGTTGATCCCGCCCGACACGATGACGTTGTCGATGCGGCCGCGCACGCGCAGGACGCCGTCCTCGATGAGTCCCGCGTCGCCGGTGCGGTACCAGCGGGAGCCGTCGCGATCGCGGAGGAACGCAGCATCCGTCCGTTCTTGGTCTCCGAGGTAGCCGTCGGCCAGGACGGGGCCGGAGACCTGCACCTCGCCGCGCTCGATGCGCAGCCGCACGTTGCCGAGGGCCACGCCGTCGTACACGCAGCCGCCGCTGGTCTCGGTGGAGCCGTACGTGCGAACGATGCGCGCCCCCGCAGCCTCGGCGCGCTCGAGCGTCGCGGCGGGGAGAGCTTGGCCTCCGACCAGGATGGTCTCGAACGAGCGCAGCGCGGTGACCACCGAAGGGTCGTGCTCAGCAGCGTCGAGGAGCTTGGAGAGCTGCGCCGGAACGAGCGACGTATAGCTGGGCACGCGCTGCCCGCCCTCGGTCGAGACCATCGTGAGCGCGGCGGCCGCGAACGCGTGCGGGGTGAACGCGCCCGAGAGGATCGCCGGCTCGCGGCCCTGGACCAGGGAGCGCACGAGCACCTGAAGCCCCGCGACGTAGCTCGCCGGCAGTGCCAGCAGCCACGCGCCGTCGCCGATGCGATCGGCCGTCGACATCGCGCTCGCGGTGAGCGCGTCGCGGCTGAGCACGACGCTCTTCGGGACCCCGGTGGAGCCCGAGGTCGTCACGACCACGGCGGTGCCCGCCCGCACCTCGCCGGGAAGCCCGCTCACCAGCCCGAGCGCGAGCGCCGGGCCCGCGCCGTGCAGCGCACCGCGGAGCCCCCGCAGGATCTCGCGGGGGTCGTCGCCGACGACGGGGACGAGCTTCATCGCGGGCGCCGCATCAGAAGTGCCACGGGTAGGGCGACCAGTCGGGGTCGCGCTTCTCGAGGAACGAGTCGCGGCCCTCGACCGCCTCGTCGGTGCCGTAGGCGAGGCGCGTCGCCTCGCCCGCGAACACCTGCTGGCCGACCAGGCCGTCGTCGACCGCGTTGAAGGCGAACTTGAGCATGCGGATCGCGGTGGGCGACTTGGTGAGGATCGTCCGGGCCATCGCCACGGCCTCGCGCTCGAGATCGGCGTGCGGCACGACCCGGTTCACCGCGCCCATCTCGTAGGCGCGCTCGGCGGAATACTCCTCGGCGAGGAAGAAGACCTCGCGCGCGAACTTCTGCCCGATCTGCCGGGCGAAGTAGGCCGAGCCGTACCCGGCGTCGAACGAGCCGACGTCGGCGTCGGTCTGCTTGAATCGGCCGTGCTCGGCGGAGGCGATCGAGAGGTCGCACACGACGTGCAGCGAGTGGCCGCCGCCCGCGGCCCACCCGGGGATCACGGCGATCACGACCTTGGGCATGAACCGGATGAGCCGCTGCACCTCGAGGATGTGGAGGCGCCCGGCGCGTGCCTGAGCCTCGCCGGGGACGGCCGTCTCGTCCTCGGAGTACTTGTAGCCGTCGCGCCCGCGGATGCGCTGGTCGCCCCCGGAGCAGAACGCCCAGCCGCCGTCCTTCGGGCTCGGCCCGTTGCCGGTGAGCAGCACCACGCCCACGCGCGGGTCCTGGCGGGCGATGTCGAGGGCGCGGTGCAGCTCGTCGACGGTGTGGGGGCGGAAGGCGTTGCGCACCTCCGGCCGGTCGAACGCGACGCGGGCGATGCGGCCGTCCTCTGAGACATGAGCGGTGATGTCGGTGTAGCCGCCGTCCGGCTGGCCGGGGGCCGGGTGCCATTCGCTGTCGTCGAAAAGTTCCGAAACGCTCACCCGGCCAGCCTACGGCGGCCTCCGCGCGGACGTCATGTGCAACCGGACACCCGGGGTCGGGGCCTAGCCTGGATCGGTGACTTCGACTCTTCGCGCCGTGGCGGCTGCCGCGGCATCCGCTGCCCTGCTGTTCGCCCTCGCCGCCTGTTCGTCCGACGCCCCGGCGGCGGCGCCCACGGCCTCTGAGACGCAGGCCGTCCAGGTCCTCGACGAGGCGTGCGCGGACGACGCCGGCATCACGGTGGCCGTCGACGCGTCGGCCCTCGAAGAGGACAGCAAGGCGTGGTGCATCGAGACCGATGAGACCCTTGCCGCCGCGGACGCGCTGACCCTCGTGGGCGTCGAGACCGAGGGCAACGTCGAGTTCGGCGACGACGCCGTGTGCCGCGTCAACGGCGTGCCCGCCGAAGATGTCGCGATCCCGGCCGAGGACGGCTCGGACTACTTCGAGACGTGCGAGGCGATGTCTCCGGCGTTCGCGTACTGGTCGATGTGGGTCAAGCCGGCCGGCGGCGAGTGGGGCTACGCGCAGGAGGGCATCTCGACCCTGGAACTGCAGCCGGGCGAGTCGCTCGAGCTGCTCTTCACCCTGCACGGCGAGCCGGCAGCGCCGACATCCTGACATGACGTTCCGACCCGGTCCCCTGCGAGCCGCGGCGATCCTCGCCGCAGGGTTCGTGGCAGCCCGGGTCGCGTACCGCATCCTCTTCCACGGCGCCGACGGCGACGGCTTCGTCCTGCTGGATCTTCCGGCGGTGCGACTGCCGTCGCCGTTCGCGCATGTGGTCCTGCTGGGCCCCGTCACGACCGACGGACTGTGGGATGCCGCGGCCAGCGCCCTGCCGATCGCCCTGGCGATCCTGGCGTTCGGGGTCGTGAACGCCGTCGTCGACCTGCATCGGGTCTTCGCGCGAGCCTCGCGACGCGGCCCCCTTCGCGGCATCGCCCGAGCGCTCGCGATCGCCGCGGCCACTCTTCCCTCCCTCGCCGACGGCGCCCGCGCGGTGCGGTTCGCCCAGCGCCTCCGCGGCGAGCGCGGCGGGGCACGGATGCTGCTGCCCCTGCTCGAGCGCACGCTCGAGCGCGCCGGGGCGGTGGCCGCGGCGCTCGAGCTGCGCGGCTTCGCCGGGCGCGGACTCGACGGGGACTGCCAGGCGCCCGTCGAGGCCGAGAGGGTGGAGATCGGGTTCGGTGACGGCGGGGCGGGACGAGGCATCCGTCTTCCCTCTTCGCTCGCGCTCGAGGCGGGCACGCTGACGCTCGTCGCAGGGTCGACCGGGTCGGGCAAGTCGACGCTGCTCCGCGCGATCTCGGGGCTGCACACGCACACGGACGGCGGCGGGATCACCGGGTCGATGCGGGTCGTCGGGCACGAGCGCGCGGCGGTGCCCCCGCGCGACCTCGCGCAGCGCGTGGGCGTGGTGCTGCAGCATCCGCGCGACGCGTTCGCCACCGAGCGCGTGCGCGATGAGATCGGGCTCTCGCTCGAGCTGCGCGGCGTCGCGCCCGTGATCGCCGCCTCCCGCGTGGCCGAGATCGCGGAACGCGTCGGCGTGACGGCGCTGCTCGATCGCCCCACGCGGGGGCTGTCGGCGGGAGAGGCGACACTGGTGGCGATCGCTGCCGCGATCGTCGAGCACCCCATTCTGCTGCTGGTCGACGAGCCGCTCGCCGACCTCGACGCCGGCGCCCGCGTGCGGATCGCCGGGCTGCTCGACACTCTCGCGCACGAGGCCGGGATGTGCGTCGTGGTAGCGGAGCACCGCGTCGAGGCGCTCACCGGGGTCGCCGACACGGTGCTGCGGATCGACGACGGCGTGGTGGGTGCCGTGGAGTCCCTGTCAGGTTCGGGGCGCATGGCGGACGTTCGGGGCGCGTCCCGTGCGCCCCGAACGTTCGGGACGCGCCCCGAACCGGCAGCAACCCGGGAGCGCGTGCTGCGCGCGCGCGGAGTCACCGTGCGCCACCGCGACACGGTGGCCGTGGCGGATGCCGACGTCGAGCTGTGGGCCGGCGAGATCGTCGCCCTCGTCGGACCCAACGGAGCCGGCAAGTCGAGCCTCCTCGGCGCGCTCGCGCTCCCCGGGCGTGGGATGGCGGTCGAGGCGAGCGGACGCGTGGCGCTGGTTCCGGATGCCTCGGACGACCTGTTCGTCTCCGACACCGTCGCGGCGGAGTGCCGCCGGGCGGATCGCCGGCCGGACCGCCGCGCGGACCGCCGGCCGGACCGCCGGGCGGATCGCCGCGACCCCGGCGCGGCGACGGGGACTGCGGTGCGGTTCGCCGGTTTCCTCGGGCTCGACCCCGATTCCCCCGCGTTCGCGGCGCGGATGGCGCAGCACCCGCGCGACCTCTCCGCGGGTGAGCGGCGCTGCCTCGCGCTGGCAATCCAGCTCGCGGGCTCGCCGCGCGTTCTCATGGTGGACGAGCCGACACGCGGCCTCGATCCCGCCGCCCGCGACATGGTCTGGGCCGCGCTGACCTCGCTCGCCGCGTCCGGCACCGCCGTGCTGGTCGCCTCGCACGAGCCCGACTTCAGCGCGCGCGCCGACCGCACCCTGGCGATGCGGGCGGGAGTGCTGGCCGCGGCATCCGTCCCCCTCCCGAATCGGGGTCTGTCCGCGCCGGCGACGAGGCGCGCCCCGTTCGCAACTCAGGATGAAAGGCGGGAACGTCGTCCCGCGGGTGCAGATGCTGCGAACAACCCTGAATTGCGAACAGGAGACACCGCTTCAGGCGATTCCCGCCTCCGCCTCGGCGGCCGTCTGCCGCTCCTCGCGCTCGCGGCCGCGAACCTCGTGGCGCTGGGGGCGTTCTGCTGGCCGCTCGTCGCGACGGCGGTGCCCGAGCAGGCATCCGCGGCCGTGCCGGTCGCGGCGCTGGCGCTCGTGCCGCTCGCCGCGCTCGTCGTCGTCGCGACGCTCGACGGCAGCGTCCGCTCAGCGCACATGCTCGCCCTCCTCGGCACGCTCGCCGCGATCGGCGCGGCGGTGCGCATCGCGGGCACCGGCGTCGGGGGCGTCGAGGCGGTGTTCATCCTGCTGATCCTCGCCGGCCGCGCGTACGGCGCGAGGTTCGGCATGCTCCTCGGCATGGCGACCATCGCCCTGTCCACCCTCATCACCGGCACGTTCGGCCCGTGGACCCCGTTCCAGATGTTCGCGTGCGCCTGGGTCGGCGCGATCGCAGGGGTCCTCCCCCGGCGCGCGACGCGCGCCGGGGAGATCGCGATGCTCAGCGTCTATGGCGTCGTCGCCTCGTACGCGTTCGGCCTCCTGATGAACCTGTGGTTCTGGCCGTTCGCCGTCGGCTACGGAACCGGCATCTCGTACGACGGCGGCGCGTCGCTGGAGGTGAACCTGTCCAGCTTCCTGCTCTACTCCCTCGTCACCTCGACCCTCAGCTGGGACACGCTCCGCGCGATCACCACGGTCATCGGACTTGTCGTGGTCGGTCGCCCGATCCTCGCGGCCCTGCGCCGCACCAAGCCGCTGGCGACACGCTCGCGCCCCGCGGGCGCGCGGCGAGAAAACGCCGCTGCCCTATCGTGAAGGGCCCGTGCGGCATCCGTCAGACGGAGAAGTACTTCGCCTCGGGGTGGTGAAAGACGAAGGCGTCCGTGGACTGCTCGGGGTGCAGCTGCAGCTCCTCGCTGAGCTCGACGCCCATGCGCTCGGGGCGGAGGAGCTCCACGACCTTGCGGCGGTCCTCCATGTCGGGGCACGCGGGGTAGCCGAGGGAGAAGCGGGCGCCGCGGTACTCGAGCTTGAACAGGCCAGCGGTGTCGGCGGGGTCCTCGTGCGAGAAGCCGAGCTCCGACCGGATGCGGGCGTGCCAGAACTCGGCGAGCGCCTCGGTCAGCTGCATCACCAGTCCGTTGAGCTCGTAGTAGTCGCGGTACTTGTCCTCGGCGAAGAGCTTGGCCGTCACCGAGTCGATGTTGGCACCCGCCGTCACGAGCTGCACCGGCATCACGTCGACCTGGCCCGACTCGCGCGCGCGTACGAAGTCGGCGAGGCAGAGGTGCCGGTCGCGCCGCTGGCGCGGGAAGTGGAAGCGCAGGCGGTCGCTGCCGAGCGTGCCGCCCGATCCGCCGTCGGGCGCGAGGAGGCCGGCGGCGCCCAGCGCCCCTGCGGGGTCGTCGCCGTGGTGCAGCACGACGACGTCGTTGCCCTCCGACACGACAGGGAAGAACCCGTACGCGACCGAGGCGTCGAGCATGCCCTCGGCGAGGATGCGGTCGAGCCAGTACCGCAGCCGCGGCCGACCCTCGGTCTCGACGAGCTGCTCGTACGTGGCACCGTCTTGGCCGCGGCCGGGCTTCAGACCCCACTGACCCATGAACGTCGCACGCTCGTCGAGGAACGCCGCGTAATCGTGCAGCGCGAGGCCGCGCACGATGCGGGTGCCCCAGAACGGCGGGGTGGGCACCGGATTGTCGGATGCGACGTCCGAGCGCGCGGGCATCGCCTCGGGCTCGGTCAGCGTGAGCTTGGAGCCGGCCGCGTGGCGGCGCTTCTTCAGCGCCGGCAGCCCGACGGATGCCGGGTCGGCGCCGCGCGCGATCTTGACGAGCGGCTCCATGAGCGCGAGCCCCTCGAACGCGTCGCGGGCGTAGCGCACCTCGCCGTCGAACAGCGAGGCGAGGTCGTCCTCGACGTACGCGCGCGTGAGCGCCGCGCCGCCGAGGATCACCGGCCACTTCTTGCCGAGCCCCCGCGAGGTGAGCTCCTCGAGGTTCTCCTTCATCACGACCGTCGACTTCACGAGCAGTCCCGACATGCCGATGACGTCGGCGTCGTGCTCCTCGGCCGCCGCGATGATGTCGGCGATCGGCTGCTTGATGCCGAGGTTGATGACGTCGTACCCGTTGTTGGTCAGGATGATGTCGACGAGGTTCTTGCCGATGTCGTGAACGTCGCCGCGGACCGTCGCGAGCACGATGCGGCCCTTGCCCGAGGCGTCCGACTTCTCCATGTGCGGTTCGAGAAGCGCCACGGCGTTCTTCATGACCTCGGCCGACTGCAGCACGAACGGCAGCTGCATCTCACCGGCGCCGAAGCGCTCGCCGACCACCTTCATGCCCTCGAGCAGGTGGTCGTTGATGATCTGCAGCGGGGAGAGCCCGCCCTCGCGAGCGAGGTCGAGGTCGGCCTCGAGGCCCTTGCCCTCGCCGTCGATGATGCGGCGCTCGAGCCGTTCGCCCACCGGCAGCGCGGCGAGCTCGGCGGCGCGCTGGTTGCGCAGAGCCGCGGTGTCGACGCCGGCGAAGAGGTCGAGCATCCGTGCCAGCGGGTCGTACGTGACATTGCCGTCGGCGTCGTACTCGCGACGGTCCCACACCAGGTCGAGCGCGACCTTGCGCTGCTCCTCGGAGATGGACGCGAGCGGCACGATCTTGGCGGCGTCGATGATGCCGGAGGTCAAGCCCGCCTCGACCGCCTCGTGCAGGAACGCGGAGTTCAGCACGCTGCGGGCGGCCGGATTGAGGCCGAACGAGACGTTCGAGACGCCGAGCGTCGTGTTGATGCCCGGGTACTTCGCCGTGATCCGGCGGATCGCCTCGATCGTCTCGATCGCGTCGCGGCGCGTCTCCTCCTGGCCGGTCGCGATCGGGAACGTCAGGCAGTCGACGATGATGTCGCTGACGCGCATCCCCCACTCGCCGACGAGCTCGTCGACGAGCCGCGACGCGATCTGCACCTTCCCGTCGGCGGTGCGGGCCTGGCCGTGCTCGTCGATCGTGAGCGCGACCACAGCGGTGCCGTGCTCCTTCACGAGCGGCATGATGCGGCCGAACCGCGACGTCGGTCCGTCGCCGTCCTCGTAGTTGACGGAGTTGACGACCGGCCGCCCGCCGATCAGCTCCAGCCCGGCGGCGATGACCGCGGGCTCGGTCGAGTCGACCACGAGGGGCAGGGTCGACGCCGAGGCGAAGCGCGAGACGACCTCGCGGATGTCGGCGACACCGTCGCGGCCGACGTAGTCGATGCAGACGTCGAGGAGGTGCGCGCCCACCCGGATCTGGTCGCGCGCGATCTCGACGCAGTCGTCCCAGCGCTCCTCGAGCATCGCCTCGCGGAACGCCTTCGAGCCGTTCGCGTTGGTGCGCTCGCCGATCGCCAGGTACGAGGCATCCTGCTGGAACGACACGTGTTGGTACAGCGACGCCACGCCCGGGTCGAGCTCCGGGCGGCGCGCCTCGGCCCCGCCGACCGGGCGCAGGCGGTCGACCACCGCGGCGAGGTGCTCGGGCGTGGTGCCGCAGCATCCGCCGACGAGTCCGAGGCCGAACTCGCGCACGAACTGCTCGTGCGCCGTCGCGAGCTCCACGGGCGTGAGCGGGTAGTGCGCGCCGTTCGCGCCCAGTACGGGCAGACCGGCGTTGGGCATGCAGGCGATCGGCACCGTCGCGTGCTTCGACAGGTGCCGCAGGTGCTCGCTCATCTCGGTCGGGCCGGTGGCGCAGTTGAGGCCGATGGCGTCGACCCCGAGAGGCTCGATGGCCGTGAGCGCCGCGCCGATCTCCGACCCCATGAGCATGGTGCCGGTGGTCTCCACCGTCACCTCGACGAAGATCGGGAGACGGATGCCGCGGCTCACGATCGCCTGACGGCAGCCGTTGATGGCGGCCTTGGTCTGGAGGAGATCCTGGCTGGTCTCGACCAGGAACGCGTCGGCGCCGCCGTCGATGAGTCCCTCGGCCTGCAGCGCGAACGTCTGCTTGAGGTTGTCGTACGTGGTGTGCCCGAGGCTCGGGAGCTTGGTGCCCGGACCCATCGAACCGAGCACCCAGCGCACGCGGCCGTCCGCGGCCTCCGCGGCCTCGACCCGGTCGCGGGCGATCCGCGCGCCCGCCTGGGCGAGCTCGGCGATGCGATCGACGATGCCGTAGTCGTCGAGGTTGGACCAGTTCGCGCCGAACGTGTTCGTCTCGACGGCGTCGACGCCCACCGCGAGGTACGCGTCGTGGATCTCCCCGACGACGTCCGGGCGGGAGACATTGAGGATCTCGTTGCAGCCCTCGAGGCCCTGGAAGTCGCCGTCGATCGAGAGGTCGTAGCGCTGGAGCATCGTGCCCATTGCGCCGTCGGCGATCACGACCCGCTCGCGCACGCCGTCGAGCAGCAGCTGCGAGCGCTCGGGCCTGGGCACCCCGTCGATGTCGAGGGCGAACCGGGGTGCGGGCGGTGCTGCGGTCACCCCCGCGATTTTAGTCGCGGGCCTGTCTTGTGGTCCGGTTCGTGACGGATGCTGCCGCCCGGCGCAGTGCGCCGGGCGGCAGCATCCGTCAGAGAAAGGGGTCAGGCGTTCTTGGCGTCGCGCCACGCGAGCCAGCGGCGGATGAGGTCGTAATCCCAGTCGGGGCCCTGGAAGCCGAGGGTGAACAGGCGCACGCCGGCCTCGTAGAGCTCGTCGGCGACGGCCTCGTCGCGGCGCTGCAGCTCGTTCGAGATCACCAGGTCGGAGGTGTCGCGCTGTTCGCGCTCGGCCCACCGCTCGATGACGTCGAGCTTGTGGGGCAGGCCATCCGGACGCACGAAGCTGTGCCAGATGTCGGCGTGACGGGCGACCAGGCGCAGCGTCTTCTGCTCGCCCGAGCCGCCGATCATCACCGGGATGTCGCGGGTCGGCGCCGGGTTGAGCTTCTGCCAGCGCGCCTCGATGCGCGGGAGCGCGGCGGCGAGGTCGTCGAGGCGGGAGCCGGCCGTGCCGAACTCGTACCCGTACTCCTCGTAGTCCCGCTCGAACCAGCCGGAGCCGGTCGCGAAGATGAAGCGGCCGACGCCGTCCTTCGCCGAGATGTGGTCGATGGTGCGGGCCATGTCGGCCTGCAGGTCGGGGTTGCGGTAGCTGTTGCAGTTGACCAGGGCACCGAACTCGACGCGCTCGGTCTGCTCCGCCCACGCGGCGAGCATCGTCCACGACTCGAAGTGGAGCCCGTCGGGGTCGCCCGACAGCGGGAAGAAGTGATCCCAGTTGAAGAGGATGTCGACGCCCATCTCCTCGAGGCGGAGGACGGCGTCGCGGAAGGCGGAGTAGGGGGCGTGCTGGGGCTGCAGCTGCACGCCGAAGCGCACGGGAGTATCGAGGAGGGGCATGGGGAAAGCGTAGGGCCGGCCCGAGGGGGTCGGCCTCGTTCGAGGGAATGCGCCCGGATGCGGACCGCAGACCTGGTTGCAGTCCGCATCCGGGGAGGCGTCCTCAGCTGAGGACCCGCGACGAGCCCCCGCGCGCACGCGCGGCCTTGAGCGCGGCATCCACCGTGTCCCAGATCGCGACGCCCGCGATCACGAAGCCGCCGATGATCGAGAGGATCTGCCCCACCTCGGCGGCGCCGTCGGAGATGATCGTCGGGAAGTACGCGGGGTTGATGAGGCGCCCCTCGAAGAGCAGCCACAGTGCCGGCACCGCGATGACGAGGTTCAGGATGCCGTTGACCACGGCGAGGCCGACGGTCCAGCGTCCGACCGCATAGACGACGATCGCGAGCACGGCCTCCAGCGCCATGACGGCGAACAGCGCCAGGATCCACCACGGCCAGAGTTCCGGGTCGAGGAAGGAGAGCCCTGGTTCGGTGGGAACGAATCCGACGAACAGATCCCACAGCACGACCCCGGCCATGATCCCGAGGAACGCCAGCGACGCGATCATGTCGCCGAGACCGGCACCCTTCTGGCGCGGCTCGGGCAGCTGGTCTGGCGTCCAGCGCTGGCCGTCGATCGTCTCGTGGCCGGTGCGCTCGAGGATCACGAAGACGAGCGTCGTCCAGAACGCGAGGTGCACGACCACCGAGAGCACCAGCGGCACGAGGGCGCCGATGATCTCGCCGAACGTGGCGCCGTCGAGCACCATCGCGAGCGAGACGCCGAACGCGGCGCACGCGGGCACGATGTACAGCAGCAGCTTCAGCAGCCGCGACCAGTCGAGGAAGTAGCGCGGCCCGACGAGCCACAGCGGGCGGTCGGTGTACTGCGCGGCGAGCCTGTCGGGGTCGCCGAGCTCGATGAGCACGGCGCGCTCGGCGTCGCCCTGCTGCTCGCCCTGCTCGATGCGGGCCTCGATCTGGTCGTCGATCGACGCGCGCAGCTCGGCGGCGAGGTCGGCGCGCTGCGCCTCGGGGACGGTCCGCATCGCGGCGTCGACGTAGCGGTCGGTGAAGGTGGCGGTGGAGGTCATGTCAGTTCTCCTCAGTGCTGATCGTCGGAGTCGGGGAGGGCGTCGATCGCCACGGCGATCGCGCGGAAGTCGTCGGTGAGGGCGCCCGCCAGGCGCAGCCCGGCGGCGCTGGTGCGGTAGAACTTGCGCGGGCGGGACTCGTCGGTATTCCACTCGCTCGTGAGAAAGCCCTGCTTCTCGAGGCGCCGCAGCAGCGGGTACAGCGTGTTCGCGTCGGTCGGGAAGCCACGCTCCCCCAGCTCTTCGAGCAGCCCGTACCCGTACCCCGGCGTCTCGAGCAGCCGCAGGCAGGCCAGCACGATGGTGCCGCGCCGCAGCTCCTGCAGGTGCGTCTCGAGGATCTCGGATTCGCTCATGCATCACACCATACTGTGTGTCACACACTATCGTCAATGACACATCGCTGTTCGGCTGAGTTGGGACAGGATGAAGGGGTGAGCAGTGCAGCAGCTTGGCCGGACCTCGCCGAGATCCTCGACACCGCGCACGTGGTCGCGCTGCCGCTGGCCACACGGTTCCGCGGCATCGACGTTCGCGAGGCGCTCCTCTTCGAGGGCCCCGAGGGCTGGGCCGAGTTCTCGCCCTTCACCGAGTACGACGACGCCGAGGCCTCGAGTTGGCTGGCTGCCGCCATCGAGGATTCGCGGATGCCGCGACCCGCCGCCCGCCGGGAGGTCATCGGCGTCAACGCGACCGTGCCGGCGGTGGCCGCAGCATCCGTCCCGTCCGTGCTCGCGCGGTTCGACGGCTGCCGGACGGCGAAGGTCAAGGTGGCAGAGCCCGGCCAGGTGCTCGCTGACGACGTCGCGCGCGTGCGTGCGGTGCGCGAGGCGATGGGGCCCGAGGGGCGCATCCGCGTCGACGCCAACGGCGCGTGGAACGTGGACGAAGCCGAGCACGCGGTGCATGCGCTCGCCGAGTTCGACCTCGAGTACGTCGAGCAGCCGTGCGCGAGCGTGGAGGAGCTCGCGGAGCTCCGCCGACGTGTGAAGTACATGGGCATCCCGATCGCTGCCGACGAGAGCGTGCGCAAGGCCGCCGACCCGCTCGCGGTCGCACGGGCCGGGGCGGCCGATCTGCTCGTGATCAAGGCGCAGCCGCTCGGCGGCGTGCGCCGGGCGCTCGAGATCGTGCAGGAGGCCGGGCTCCCCGCCATCGTGTCGAGCGCCCTCGACACCTCCGTGGGACTCTCGATGGGGGTGGCGCTGGCGGCCGCCCTCCCCGAGCTGGACTACGACTGCGGGCTCGGCACCGCGTCGCTGTTCACG
This sequence comes from Microbacterium ureisolvens, assembly GCF_019511645.1. Taxonomy (GTDB): domain Bacteria; phylum Actinomycetota; class Actinomycetes; order Actinomycetales; family Microbacteriaceae; genus Microbacterium; species Microbacterium ureisolvens_A. The sequence continues at coordinate 80,940 of NZ_JAEUAX010000005.1, forward strand.
TCCGACGTCGTCGACCCGCCGCTCACGCCGCGCACCGGCCTGCTCACGGTGGGTCGTGTCACCCCCGACCCGGCGCTGCTCGCCGAGCATGCAGCATCCGTCGCCCGCCGCCAGTGGTGGCTCGACCGGGTGCGCCGCTGCTACGCGGTCCTTCGCGGCTAGCGGGTCAGAGGGGGTCGACCAGCGCCGTCGCGAGGCGGGCGGTGCGCTCGTTCACGAGGGCCTGCATCTCGGGTGTGCTGAGGCCCGACATGATGGCGTAGGCCGACGTGTCTTCCCAGGTCTGCAGGATGACGCCGGCGAACTCCTGGGCGGGCACGCGCAGGCGGAAGCGGTAGGTCAGCGCGAGCTCCTCGATGAACGAGCCGACGCGCTCGACCATGCCGGTCTGCCACGCGAGGTAGGTCTCGGCCAGCCGCTGATCACGCATGGCGCGGGTGCGGATCTCGCTCGTCAGCAGGATGCCCTGCTTCTTGTCGAATGCGACGTCGAGCAGCTGGCGCACCAGGGCGCCGGGCTCGAGGTCTTCCCCACGCTCCTGCAGCTGGGCGACGCGCTCGGCGACCTCGTCGATCTTCTCACCGGCGACCCGCTCGGTGAGCGCGAGCATCAGCTCGTCCTTGGTCTCGAAGTTGGAGTAGAAGGCGCCGCGCGTGAATCCGGCGCGCTCGCAGATCGCTTCGACGGATGCTGCGTCCAGGCCGACTTCCGCGAACACCAGGGCGGCGGCATCCAGCAGCTTCTGCCGGGTCGCCTCGCGACGGGGCGAGGTGCTGGTCGCTTCGGCCACGGGGGTGTCGGTCATCGATCCTCCATCTCGTCCAGTCTCACACGCACTACACAGGTTCGGGCAGGCAACCCGCTTTACGATACACTCATGTATCCGATACAGCGCTGTATCGACGGTTCCCGAACTCTCCACCCGTAACCGGAGGCGCTGTTGTCGACTCTTCTGTACGCGCTCGGCCGCTGGACCTACCGTCACCCGTGGCGGGTGCTGGTCTCGTGGCTGATGCTGCTGGGCATCGCCCTCGGCTTCGCGATTCCGCACCTGGGCGGCACCGACAACTCGTTCTCGATCCCGGGGACCGAGGCGCAGGAGGGCATCGAGCTGCTCGACCGCAGCTTCCCGCAGGCGAGCGGCACGAGCGCGCAGCTGGTCATCGTGACCGCGGACGGCGACCGGGTCGGCGAGGAGCCGTACGCGGGCGCGATCGAGGACACCGTCGCCCACCTCGAGGATCTCGACGGCGTCATCGCGGTCACCGACCCCTTCAACGAGATGGTGACCGGCATGGTGTCGGACGACGAGTCCGCCGCGATCATCCGCCTGCAGTTCGACGGCCAGTCCACCGACGTCTCCGACGAGACGAAACAAGGCCTCGAAGACGTCGCCGACGACCTTCGCGAGACGCTCCCCGAAGGCTCGCAGGTCGCCATGGGCGGCGATCTCTTCTCGAGCTCGGTACCCGCACTGTCGCTCATCGAGGCGGTCGGCGTGCTGATCGCGCTGTTCGTCCTCATCGTGACCTTCCGCTCGTTCGCGGTGGCGTGGTTCCCGCTCGTGTCGGCGCTGATCGGCGTCGGCCTCGCCATCGCGCTCATCTTCGTCGCCACGGCGTTCGTCTCGGTCTCGTCGACCACCCCGATGCTCGCGATCATGCTGGGGCTCGCGGTCGGCATCGACTATGCCCTGTTCATCGTCGCGCGACATCAGGACCAGGTGCGCGTGGGCGTCGAACCCGAGGAGTCCGCCGCGCGCGCGACCGGCACGGCGGGGTCCGCCGTCGTGTTCGCCGGCATCACGGTGCTCATCGCCCTCATCGGCCTCGGCTTCGCCGGCATCCCGTTCCTCACCACGATGGGCATCGCCGCCGCAGTGGCCGTCGCGATCGCCGTCGTCGTCGCGATCACGCTGACGCCGGCCCTCCTCGGCTTCGCGAAGCACCGCGTCGCGGGCTGGGGCCACGGCAGGAAGCGGAGAGGGATGCCGCTGCCCGGCGCCCGCCGTTCCACGACGCCCGAGGCCGAGAACGCTGACGAGAATCCGGACTCCGGTGTCGAGGCGGCCGACGGCGCCGAAGGGGCACTCGCGGACCACGCGCCGACGAAGCGGACCAACCGCTGGGTCACGCTGGTGACCAGGCACCCCATCGTCACCACCGTCGCCGTGGTGGTCACCCTCGGCGTCATGGCGATCCCGGCCGCAAGCCTCGCGCTCGCCCTGCCGAACGCCGGTCAGCAGCCGGAGTCGAGCCAGGCACGTCAGGCGTACGACCTCACGGCCGAGCACTTCGGGCCGGGGTCGAACGGCCCGCTCATCATGACCGGCACGATCGTGACGTCGACGGATCCGCTCGGGCTCATGGCCGACCTCAAGGCCGAGATCGAGAAGGTGCCGGGCGTGAAGGAGGTCGCACTCGCGACGCCGAACGAGACGGCCGACACCGGGCTGGTGCAGATCGTGCCCGAGACCGCTCCCGATGACCCGGCGACCGCTCAGCTCGTGCGGGACCTCCGCGCACTCGCCCCCGAGCTCGAGGAGGAGTACGGCGTCGACCTCAAGGTGACCGGGTTCACCGCCGTCGGGATCGACATCTCGGACCGCCTGGGCGCCGCCCTGCTGCCGTTCGGAGTGTTCGTCGTCGGCCTGTCGCTCGTGCTGCTCATGATCGTGTTCCGCTCGATCTGGGTGCCGATCAAGGCCGCCCTCGGCTACCTGCTGTCGGTGATGGCCGCGTTCGGCGTCGTCGCGGCGGTCTTCGAGTGGGGCTGGGGCGCGGACCTCCTGCACGTGGACCGCACCGGCCCGGTGATCAGCTTCATGCCGATCATCCTCATGGGCGTGCTGTTCGGACTGGCGATGGACTACGAGGTCTTCCTCGTCAGCCGCATGCGCGAGGACTACGTTCACGCCCGCCGCGCCGCCGGCGGCCACACGACGCGCGGCGGCCGTGACATCGCGGTGGGCGCGGTGCGATCGGGCTTCACGGCCTCGGCGCGTGTGGTCACCGCGGCGGCCGTCATCATGTTCGCGGTGTTCGCAGCCTTCGTGCCCGAGGGCGACTCGTCGATCAAGCCCATCGCGCTCGGCCTCGCCGTCGGCATCGCCGTCGACGCGTTCCTCGTGCGCATGACGCTCGTGCCGGCGGTCATGACCCTGCTCGGCGACAAGGCGTGGTGGATGCCGCGCTGGCTCGAGCGGGTCCTGCCGCACTTCGACATCGAGGGCGAGGCCGTGGAGCGCGAGCTGTCGCTCGCGGAGTGGCCCGAGCCCGACACGACGGCGGTGGTCGTCGGCGACGGCGTCGCCGTGCGTGCGGACGCGGGCGGCTCGGCCGGCGAGGTCGTGCTGTTCGAAGACGCGGCGTTCCGGGTCGAGCCCGGCGGCACGCTCATCGCGACCGGCGACCCCCGCGCCGCACGGGCCTTCGCGCTCACGATCGCGGCGCGGCTCGCCACCACCGACGGACGCCTGCGCGTCGCCGGGCACCTGCTCCCCGAGCGCGGGGCCTGGGTGCGTGCGCACGTCGGCTTGGCGCTCCTCGCCGACGCCGATGACCGCGTGCCGGCGCTGCGCCGCGCGCTCGCCGGCAAGGCGAGCCTCGTCGTGATCGAAGGCGTCGACGCACTCGAACACGCGGAGCGCGACCAGGCCGCAGCTCTCCTGCGCGACGCCGCGGCGGCGCTCGCGGCGGGCGACCAGCGGCTGACGCTCGTCGTGACGGGCCGCACCGAGAGCGCCGCCCTCGCCCTCCTCGCGGACGCGCACCGCCCCGACGTGACCTCGATCACGCTGCGTTCCGCCACCACCCAGACCACCCCCACCGCAGAGGTGAACGCATGACCCCGAACTGGATCACCACGGCCGTCGAGCGCGCCCGCTCGACGCGGCCCGTCACGTGGGTGACGCTGATCGGCGTGCTGCTGCTGCCCGTCGTGATCGGCGGCATCCTGGTGGCCGCGCTGTACAACCCGGTCGAGCGGCTCGACAGCCTGACCGCCGCCGTCGTGAACGAGGACGAGCCGGTCACGGTCGACGGGCAGCTGGTGCCACTGGGCCGCCAGCTCACCGCCGGGCTCGTCGAGGGCTCGGACGACCTCGAGAGCAACCTCACCTGGACGCTCTCGAACGCGGACGACGCGGCGGCCGGTCTCGCCGACGGCACGTACGCCGCGGTCATCACGATCCCCGAGAACTTCACGGCCGCCGCCCTGTCGACCCGGCCCGGTGAGACGCCCGAGCAGGCCACGATCGAGGTGACGACGCCGCCCGACAGCCTCATCGTCGACGACGCCATCACGGCGCAGGTCGCCTCCGCCGCGGCATCGACAATGGGCACCGAGCTGTCGACCGTGTACCTGGAGAATGTCTTCCTCGGCTTCACGACGCTGGGCGACCAGCTCGGCACCGCGGCCGACGGCGCGCAGCAGCTCGCCGACGGTGCGACCCAGGCCGCCGACGGCGCGGCACAGCTCCCCGACGGCATCTCGCAGCTCGCGGACGGCAACGAGCAGCTCGCGAACGGCGCCTCGCAGCTCGCGAGCGGCGCCGGCCAGGTCGCGGGCGGTGCGACCTCGCTGCAGTCGGGGCTGACGACCATCGCCGGCAAGACGCGCGAGGCCGCGGCCGGCGCTCAGCAGATCGCGGACGGCGTGAACACGGGCGCGGCGACGCTGGAGCAGACGGGTGTCGTGCCCGACGGGCTCACGCAGGTCGCCACCGGCGCGAATGCGGCGACCGCTGCGGCGGCGGCGGAGGCGAAGGCGAACTTCGAGGACCTGCAGAAGCTCGCGGCTTCCTGCGCGCAGCCCGGGGACTTCTGCGCTCAGCTCGGAGCCGCAGTGGCCTCGGCCGGCAAGACGTCGGCGATCCTCAACGGCACCGACCCGGTGGAGAATCCCGGCGCGGTGGCTCTGACGAAGTACACGGCGGACGGCATCGCCCAGCTGAACACCGGCGTGACCGCGGAGTTCGCCAGGCAGTTCCGTGAGATCGGCGCCGGCGTCGGCGCGCTCGCGGGCGGCATCACCCAGCTCGCCGGCGGCATCGACCAGTCGGCGGCGGGGGCGGGCCAGCTCGCGACAGGCGTCACCGGCCTGCAGAGCGGTGCGAGCGGCCTCTCCGACGGCGCGTCGCAGCTCGCCTCCGGTGCGACCCAGGCCGCCGACGGCGCGACCAGCCTCGCCGACGGCGTGGCCCAGCTGGCGGACGGCGCCGGCGAGCTCGCGACCGGCCTGGCCACGGCATCCGATTCCCTCCCGTCGTACACCGACGACGAGGCGACCGACCTCGCCACCGTGGTGGCGAACCCCGTCGAGGCCGAGGGCGTGGGAACGTCGCTCTTCGGCGCCTCGGCGATCCCGCTACTCGCGACCCTCGCCTTATGGTTCGGCGGCCTCGGCACATTCGTCGCGCTGCAGGCGGTTTCGCGTCGCGCGCTCACGTCGCGCAAGCCCTCGGCGCTGCTCGCCCTGCGCTCGTTCGCCCCGGCGGCCGCGCTCGGCGCCGTGCAGGGAATGCTGGTCGCGGGCGTCGTGCAGCTCGCCGCCTCGTACACGTGGGCGGACTGGTGGGTGTTCGCCCTGGTCTGCGTTGTCGCGGGAGTCGCGTTCGCCGCCGTGAACCAGGCGCTCATCGCCGTGTTCGGCGGCGCCGGGCGATGGATCTCGGCGTTGATCGGCGTCTTCGCGGTGGCGACCGGCGTCGTCTCGACGGTGCCCGGCGTGCTCTCGAGCGTCGCGGCGCTGCTGCCGACCGGCCCCGCCTACAACGGCATGCTCGCCGCGCTCACCTCGGCGCCAGGCCTGGGCGCGGCGATCGCCGGACTCGTGGTGTGGACGCTGGTCGGCCTGGGTGCGACGATCCTCGCGGTCGCGCGCCGACGCAGCACGTCGGCACGGGCGCTGCTGAAGACGGCCCCGGTCACCGCCTGACCCCGTCGGGCCCCGGAGCCCCGGCCGCCTCGCGACCGGGGCTCTGTGCGTGTGATCGGGGTTTGGGTCGCAGTACGGACGTTCGGGGCGCACAGCGCGCGCCCCGAACGCCCGGCACACGCCCCGAACCCGTCACTGTAGCCTCGGCCGATCGGCCGCACATGCTGGCCGATCGGCCGATTGCCCGCACGGTGGCGGCGCGTCAGGATCGGAGTCATGAACGCCCCCGAGCCCTCGCCTCGTCCGATCGAGGCGCCGCGGAACCCGGCCCGGATCCCGCCGCGCTGGTTCATCCGCACCGCGTGGGTCGTTCATCGCGCGCTGTACCGGGTGACCGGCGGACGCGTGGGGCTGCGGCATCCCTCCCCCACCGTCTACGGGATGATGCGCCTGCACACGGTCGGCCGCCGGTCGGGCAGCCCGCGCGTCGCCATCCTCGGGTACTTCGAGGACGGCCCCGACCTCGTCACCCTCGCGATGAACGGGTGGGGGGATCCGCCGCCGGCGTGGTGGCTGAACCTTCAGGCCCGGCCCGCGGCATCCGTCGATCTTCCCGAAGGCACCCGTGACGTCATTGCCCACGAGGCGACAGGCGCCGAGCGCGAACGCCTATGGGCCGTGTGGCGCACCCTCGAGGGCGATGCGGACCTCGACGCCTACGCGGCGCTGCGCAGCCGCCAGACGCCGGTGGTCGTCCTGAGCCCCGTGCCCGCCGCGGCCTGACCGCGATCCGCGGGATCGCCGCCGGTCATCCGCGTGCGCGGGTGCGCTGCGGACGGGCGGATGCCGCGCTGCGGCGTATCTCGGAGCGCCCGGAGTCCCTCTCCCCTGACGAGTAACCGTTCACCCCGGACGACGTCGATCGGTGGGAGCCGACATGAGAGGACGTCTCGCCTCAACAGCGCTGCTCGGCGCAGTGCTGGCCATCCTGACCGGATGCGGCGCGCAGGGCGACGCGTCGCCCGCCGACCCGGTGCCGGTGCCGGAGCCCCTGCCGGGAGACGTCGATGGCGGCGCTCCCCCGCCGTTTCCCGAAACGCCTCCGGACGGGCCGGACCCCGCCGATCCGCAGCCCACCCCGTTGCCGCCCCCGACCGGCGGCCCCGACGGCGAGGGCGGGGATATCGGCGGCGGCCCCGAAGATGCCGTGGCCCTGTTCCAGGAGCGCTGCGCGCGCGGCGTCGAGGAATGGCGGGATGCCCTCGTCGACTACCCCGCTCGAATGAGCGTGACGATCGAGCTCGGCGCCAACTACAACGCGGCCGTGGATGCACGTTCACAGCCGCTTCCCCCCGATGAGGTCGTCGAGGCCGAGGACGGCGCAGCGACCAGCGAAGCCGTGCTCGTGAAGTGCACAGTCGCCGCGCGACTGACCGCCGTCGGCGAGGCGATGGAGGTGCTCGACCAGGCGAGCGAGACGGACGCCGGATGGGTGCTGCAGGAGTTCACCCCGAGCGGCGTCATCGAGTGGTCGTGGACGGTGACCGCGCACAAGCCGGTCGACGAGCAGCTGCGGCTCGAGCTGCGACCCGCCATCGTCCTCGACGAATCGGCGGGCGATCTCGAGTACGCGGGGAAGAACGTGTCGTCGTTCACGACGGACGTGCACGTGAAGGCCTCGGCGCTCCACCACGCCGCCTACTGGGTCGACGTGAACCGGCCGCTCATCTGGACGATCGGCAGCGCGGTCGGCGCGGCGACGCTCGCCGTCATCGTCTGGTGGAGAAAGGCGCGCAGCCCCCGCAAGGATGCACCGACCAGTGAGCGGACCAAAGGTCCCGCTCCCGTGTCGCGAACAGCTGCTCGCGGCAGCAGAACGTGACGGGTGAGCTCAGCTGAGACCCGAGTAGGCGTGCAGGCCCTTGAAGAACATGTTCACGATCGTGAAGTTGAAGATCACGGCCGTGAACCCGATGATCGACAGCCACGCCGAGCGGGCGCCGCGCCAGCCGCGCGTGGCCCGCGCGTGGATGTAGCCGGCGTACAGCACCCAGATCACGAAGGTCCAGACTTCCTTCGTGTCGAAGCCCCAGTAGCGTCCCCACGCGTCGTTCGCCCAGATCGAGCCGGCGATGAGCGTGAAGGTCCAGAAGATGAAGCCGAGGATCGCGAAACGGTAGGCCAGCGACTCGAGCGCATCGGCGCTCGGGAGGGTCTTGAGAAAACCCGGTCCCGTCTTGGCGGTCCCGGATGCTGCGGCCTCCGCCTTCGCGAGAGCCGCGATCTTCGTCTCGCGCCGGGCCTGCATGAGCTGCAGAACCGAGAGTCCGAACGCGAGGGCGAACAGCGCCGTCGCGAGGGACGCCACGAAGACGTGGATGACGAGCCACACGGACTTCAGCGGGTCCATCAGGGGGACGATGTCGGTGTAGAACCAGATCGCCGTGCCGCCGAGCAGCACCACCACGAGTCCGGTGATGAAGGTTCCGAGGAACCGCAGGTCGTAGCGGAACAGAACGCCGAGGTAGACCGCGATGATGAGGAGCGTGCCGGTGAGGGCGAACTCGTACATGTTCGACCACGGCACGCGCCCCGCGGCGATACCGCGGGTGACGTCGCCGCCTAGGTGGAACAGGAAGCCGAGCACCGTCAGCGACGTGCCGATGCGCGCCCAGACGAGCCGCGCGCGCTTGCCCACCGGAGCGTTGAGCGCCTCCTCCGACGCGGTCTCCTGTGCGCGCATCTGCTCGATGATGCCGGTGCGCGAGCCTGCACCCCCACCGCCCGCTGCCACGAGTTCGCGCTCGCGGGCGGTCCTGGCCGCGGCATCCTTCGCGGCAGCATCCTTCGCATCGACGGCGACGGCACCGCGGCGGGCCAGGTCGACCGCGTACGCGATGAACGCGAGGGCGTAGATCGCGATGGCCGTCCAGACCAGCAGCACCGAGACGTCGTCGAGGGTGAGGGGGGAGGCGTCGGGCATGGCTCTCAGTCTACGTCGGGGGTGGATCCGGGCTTCGTGTCCCGCGCGCCGGTGGCGGCGGAGTCGGCGAGCGACGCGAGGTGACGCTGGGCGAACTGCTCGACGGCGCCATCGAGCGCGGGGTCCTCGCCACGGGCGAGACCGGCGTACTCGAGGTGCACCGTGTGGCCCTGCCTGGTCGCCTTGACCCACATGCGGCGGCGTGGGACGAAGAGCGCGGCGAGCAGGCCCGCCGTCGCGAGCACGGCGAAGACGAGCACCCACGTCGCCGCGGCGTCGCGGTGGATCGACAGCGACACGTACCGCTTGACCGAGTCCTGGAATCCGGCGGCGTCGGGGGCCTCGTTCTCGAAGGTGATCGTGCCGAGGCCGTCCGGGAGGTCCACGGTGTCGCCGGGCTTCATCTCCAGCGACTGCGTGCCGGAGTCACCGCCCGCGAGCTGCGTCATCTCACTGGGGTCGAGCGTGTACACCGACTTCGGCACGCCGCCGTCGATGCCGAGGTCGCCGGCGTAGACCCAGAACGTGAGCATCGGGTACTCGAGGTCGCCGTAGACCGAGGTGAAGGCCCCGTTCGTGAGCTCCTGCGCAGTGGGATAGAAGAAGCCGACGAGGCCCACCTGCTCACGCAGGCCGTCGGGTACCTTCACGACGCCTTGCGAGGTCATGTTGTTGTCCTGCGGAAGGAACGGCACGGGCTCCGAGAACACCACGTCGCCGGCGTCGTTTCGGATGGTGATGGTGGGCGCGTAGCCGTTGCCCATCAGGTAGACCTTGTCGCCGGCGATCTGGAGCGGGTGGTTGACACGCACCTCGCCCTCCGCGGCGTCGGCGTTCGGGAACTGCGTCGTCAGGTGCGCGACGAAGTCGCCCGCCTGGCCTGCGCCCTGCTGGCCGGGCGTGACGTACGAGAGCGAGAAGTCGTCGAGGGTGAGGGCGTAGGGCTCGAGGGCGTCCTCGTCGACGAACCGGCCGGGGTTGAACGACGTGTAGTCGAGCATCGTGTTGACCCACGTGCGGCCCTCGATGATGACGGTCTGGCCGGTGTAGGTGAATCCGCCGCCGATGCCGACCGCGAGCAGCACGCCGACCAGCGACGCGTGGAACACCAGGTTGCCGGTCTCACGCAGATATCCGCGCTCCGCCGACACCGAGAGCGCCTTCGCTCCGTCGTAGCGGGCGATACGGTAGCCAGCCTTCTTCAGCTGCTGCTCGGCGGCCTCGATCGCGCGCGCCGCGGCGGCTGCGGCATCCGTGTCGTCCTGGTACTCCAGGATCTCGGAGCGGTGCGCCTCCAGCCGACCCAGCCGCGCGGGAGTGCGCGGCGGCTGCGCGCGCATCGCCTTGTAGTGGTGCTTCGTGCGCGGGATGACGCAGCCGACGAGCGAGACGAACAGCAGGATGTAGATCGCCGAGAACCACGGCGAGGTGTACACGTCGAACAGGCTCAGGTTGTCGAGCACCGGCGCGAGGTCGGGGTTGTCGACGAAGTACTGGCGCACGCCGTTGGGATCGGCGCTGCGCTGCGGCACGAGCGAGCCCGGCACGGCGGCGATCGCGAGGAGGAGCAGCAGCACCAGCGCAGTGCGCATCGACGTGAGCTGTCGCCAGCCCCAGCGCAGCCACCCGACGACCCCGAGGGCCGGCTGGGTGACGTCGGATGCCGCGGAATCCGCGTGGTCGGAGGGCCGGAGGGGGTCGGTCATCTCGTCGGTCGTCGAACCTTCCGAAGCGTCAGAGCGGGGCCGGGACACTGGCGAACACCCCCTGGAGCTGGGCCATCACGGCGGTCCAGACGCCGGTCACCATGAGCAGGCCCAGCACGATGAGCAGGGCGCCGCCGATGAGGTTGACCACGCGGATGTGGCGGCGCACGAACGACACCGAGCGCGTCGCCCAGCCGAACCCGAGGGTGAGGAGCAGGAACGGGATGCCGAGCCCCAGCGAGTACGCGACGCCCAGCAGCGCCGCCCGCGCGGCGGAGCCCGAGTCGAAGGCCATGGTCAGGATCACCGCGAGGGTCGGTCCGATGCAGGGAGCCCAGCCGATGCCGAGCGCGATCCCCAGCAGCGGCGCACCGATGAGGCCGAGGTTGCCCCGCACCTGCGGACGCGCGATGCGCTGCGCGAGGCCGAACCACCCGATGAAGACGAGGCCCATCGCGATGATGACCACGCCGAGGATGCGCGTGATGAGGTCCTGGTACTCGAGCAGGAATCGGCCCAGCGTTCCGCCGAGCATCGCCATGCTGACGAAGACCACCGTGAACCCGGCGATGAACAGGAGCACGCCGAGCACGAGGCGGCCGCGTGCGGGTGCCTCGGTCGCAGCGGCCGTCTCCGTCGTCGTCACAGGCTTCGCAGAATCGTCACCGCCACGCAGGTTCGCCGCCGAATCCTCCGAGGAACGCGCGATCTTGCGAACCCTGGGAGCCGGGCGAGCGCTCACCGCACCGCCGATGAACCCGAGATACCCCGGAACCAGCGGGAGCACGCAGGGCGACAGGAACGAGATGGCTCCGGCGAGGATCGCGATCGGGACGGCGATCAGGAGCGACCCGTCGGCGACGAGGGCGCCCACGTTCACGACTCCTCCAGGGTGTCGCGCACGATCGTCTCGAGGATCGACGCCTCTTCGATCTGGCCGACCAGGCGCGCGGCGACACGGCCCTGCTTGTCGAGCACGATCGTGACCGGCACGGCGTTGAGCGGGGTCTCTCCCGCAAAGGCGAGCTTGATCGAGCCGTCCTCGGTCGCCAGCGCACTGGGGTACTCCACCCCGTACTTCTCGGCGAACGCCTGCGACGCCGCAGCGCCGTCGTACAGGTTCACCCCGAGGAACGACACGCCCTGGTCCGCGAACTCCGCATCGACCGCGGCGAGCTCCGGAGCCTCGACACGGCACGGCGCGCAGCCGGCGTACCAGAAGTTCACGACGAGCACCTCGCCCGCGTAGTCGGCGCTCGAGGTCGAGCCGCCGGTGTCGAGGACGCCCTCGAACTCGACCGGCTCGGTGCGGTCCTCGGCCGGGATCTCGACGACGCGGAAGCCGTCGGCGGCGACGAACCCCTTGTTGTCGCCCGAGCGGTACTGCTCGGCGAGGGGGTCGCTGGTGCATGCGGCGAGGCCGGCGATCACTCCGACGACGAGGAGAGCGGATGCTGCGGCCCGCACCTTCTGGAACCGCTGAGTCATACCGCCCCCACATCCACTGCGCCGGCCGTCGACGCCGGTTCGGCGTAGGCGGTCTCGGTCCACTTGCCGTCGACCATCTCGAAGCTCGTCACGCTCGACAGCGCGCAGCGCCGCGCACGAGGGTCGTGCCGGAGCGGGAGCCCGGCGACCGCGAGGTGGGTGATCCAGATCGGGAGCTGATGCGACACGATGACGACATCGCCCGCGTCCGCGGCATCCCAAGCGTGCGTCATCGCCGAGTTCATACGGCCCACGACGTCCGCGTACGGCTCGCCCCAGCTCGGCAGCGCCGGCTTGCGCAGGTGCCGCCAGTTCCAGGGATTGACGAGTGCGCGCGCCATCCGCTTGCCCTCGAAGACGTTGGTCGGCTCGATGACCCGCTCGTCGATGACGGAGACGAGGCCGAAGAGCTCGGTGAACGGCTCGGCCGACTCCTGCGTGCGCTGCAGCGGCGAGCACACGAGCGCCGACACGGGACGATCGAGCGACTGGATGTACTCGGCGGCCTGCCGAGCCATGCGGCGGCCGGCGGCGCTCAGCCCGTACCCCGGGAGTCGCCCGTAGAGCACGCGGGCAGGGTTGTGAACCTCCCCGTGGCGCACGAGATGAAGGCGAGCGGCGGGCACCGGCCCAGTCTACGTGGCGGTGTTCTGTGGACCGGCTGAGCGTTCTCCCAGCTTCACCGGTCCCGGCGAGTGCGAATTCAGTCGGCTTCGGGCTCGGGGCCGCCGGAGGTGCCGCGGGAGGCGAGGACGGCGCGGAGCCGCACGGAGAGGAACCACGCCACGCCGACGACGGCGGCCGCGATGACGACGTACTGCAGGATGTCGGCGTACCGCTCGACGATGTGCCACGACTCGCCCAGGAAGAAGCCCGAGAACACGAAGATCGAGTTCCACACCAGGCTTCCCGCCGCGGTCAGCAGAGTGAACCGCCACACCGGCATGCGCGTGATGCCCGCGGGGATCGAGATGAGGCTCCGGAAGATCGGGATCATCCGCCCGAAGAACACCGCCTTGCCGCCATGGCGCCCGAACCACGCGACCGTGCGGTCGATGTCCTCAGGATGCAGCAGAGGCACCTTCGCCGCGATCGCCCGCAGCCGTGCGATCCCGAGCCACGCGCCGAGTCCATAGAGCAGGAGCGCGCCGGCGACGGATCCGACGGTGGTCCACACCAGCGCCTCGACCACGGAGAACGATCCGCGGCTCGCGGCGAGCCCCGCCATCGGGAGGATCACCTCGCTGGGCAGCGGCGGGAAGAGGTTCTCCATCGCGATCGCGATGCCCGCGCCGGCGGGGCCGATCACGTCCATCAGCGAGACGGCCCAGTCCGCGAGGGCGCTGAGCCAGGAGCCTTCGGTCGTCGTCGCAGTCGTCATTCGTCGGATCCCCGTCCGTCGGTGGCATGTTCGTGGCGGCGGCCGCCCGCGTACGGCGCGACGAGTCCACGTTACGGAGGGGAGATGAACGAAACCCGGGTGCTGACCCCCGAAAGCCGATGAACCTCGCGGCGGCCGGCTGGGATCAGAGCGTCGAGCCGGGAACCGCGGCCGAGGCGACCATGAACGCGGCGACGAGCGACAGCACGATCAGGGCCGCCCCCACGAGCGGCACCCAGAACGCGAGACGTCGCTTGACCATCAGCACGATCGCCACGACGACCGTCACGACCAGCATCACCCACGGCAGGATCATGCCCATCAGCCACCCGAGCGTGATGAGGTCGACGTTGCAGTCGCGGACGCCGCACGAATCCGACGCCATCACGAGGAAGATCCCCATGAACGAGGCCAGCGTCGCCAGAACCGCGTCGGCGACCAGCAGCACGATCGTGATCACGAGGTCGAGGACCTTCACGGGCGGCTTCGCCGGCGCCGCGCCCTCCGGGGACGGCGTATAGGCGGGGCTGCCCGGATAGGACGACGGAGCCGTCGTCCCCGCCGGCGCGGGCTGCTCGGGTTCCGGCGTGGTCATGCCCGCATGGTAGCGGTGGGCGAGCCGTTCGGCGAGAAGGCGGCTGCGGCGCGTCACCTAGACTTGTCGCTCGTGAGTGAACGCGTCCTCGTCAAGCAGCTTCAGGGTCTCGCCGACGGCCCGGTGTCGGTCTCCGGGTGGGTCGAGACCGTCCGCGATCAGAAGAACGTGCAGTTCGTCATCCTCCGCGATGAGTCCGGCGCGGTGCAGCTGGTCAATCCCGCGACGCGTCCCGCAGAGGACGGCACGGAACAGGATGCTGCGGCCCTGGCCCTCACCGACCTCATCTCGAATCTCGCCACGGGCACCTTCCTGACCGTGACCGGCGAGCTCAAGCACGACGAGCGCGTGAAGCTCGGCGGCGTCGAGATCAAGATCGCCGCACTCGACATCGCGGCCGCGGCCCTTCCCGAGACGCCCATCGCGGCGGACTCGGGTCTCGACAAGCGCATGGACTGGCGCTTCCTCGACCTGCGCCAGCGCCGCAACAACCTCATCTTCCGCGTGCAGACCACGCTCGAGCACGCCTTCCGCTCGTACTGGATCGAGCGCGACTACATCGAGGTGCACTCCCCCAAGCTCATGGCATCGGCCTCAGAGTCCAACGCGGAGCTCTTCTCGCTCGAGTACTTCGAGGACAAGACCGCCTACCTCGCGCAGTCGCCGCAGTTCTTCAAGCAGATGGCCCAGGTCGCCGGCTTCGGCAAGATCTTCGAGATCGCGCCCGCCTTCCGCGCGGACCCGTCGTTCACGTCGCGCCACGCGACCGAGTTCACGTCGGTCGACGCCGAGATCAGCTGGATCGACTCCCACGAGGACGTCGCCGCGATGCAGGAGGAGCTGCTGCAGACCGCGTTCCAGGCGGTCAAGGACAAGCACGGCGCCGAGATCGAAGAGCTCTTCGGTCTCGAGGTGCAGGTTCCGGCCATCCCGTTCCCGCGCATCCCGCTCGCCGAGGCGCGAGAGATCGTGAAGAGCCGCGGCTACGAGATCCCCCGCACCGACGGCGACCTCGACCCCGAGGGCGAGCGCCAGATCTCCGCGTACGTCGAGGAGACGTACGGCCACCAGTTCGTCTTCATCACCGACTACCACCCCGAGATCCGCGCGTTCTACCACATGCGCGACGAGGAGACCGGGCTGACCAAGTCGTACGACCTCCTCTTCAAGGGCGTCGAGATCACGACCGGTGCGCAGCGCGAGCACCGCGTCGACGTGCTGATCGAGCAGGCGAAGGAGAAGGGCCTGGAGGCCTCGCACCTCGACTTCTACTTCGACTTCTTCCGCTACGGCGCCCCGCCCCACGGCGGGTTCGGCATGGGTCTCGCACGCGTGCTGATGCTGCTGCTCGGCGAGTCGTCGATCCGCGAGGTCACGTATCTTTTCCGGGGCCCGACGCGCCTCGCCCCCTGAGCGCACCCCTCGGATTCGCGAAAGGGCAGACCCTCGCACGCTCGGTGCGGGGATCTGCCCTTTCGCGATTCGGGCAACTGCGGCCCGCGGCATCCGTCTGACGCGCGGCCCGCAGCATCCGCCTTCCCGCCGTTCTCATCCGCCCGAGCCTTCTCCGGATCAGGAGATCTCGCCGCTACAGGACGATCGCGCGCGAATCGTCCTGTCCCCGCCAGATCTCCTGATCTGGAGAACGGATGCTGCCGCTCAGGCGGTCAGCGCCGCCCGCAGGCGGTCGGGCGACACGCGCCAGTGGCCGTGCAGCTCGCCGTCGATGAGCACCACCGGGATCTTCTCCCACCACTGCGCATAGAGGGACGGGTCGTCGGCGATGGAGAGCTCCTCGACATCGACCGCGTCCTCGGGCAGCTCCGCCACGACGGTCTCGACGACCTCGCGTGCGACGTCGCACAGATGGCAGTCGGGCTTGCCGATGAGGGTGACGGTGGTCACGCCCGGCGCCGTCACGCCTCGACCGGGTAGCCGGCGGCGATCCACTCGTTCGTGCCGCCATCGACGTTGGTCACGTCGTAGCCGCGGGCCTCGAGGGCCTCGACCACGCGGCCCGAGCGGCCACCGATCGCGCAGATGACGTCGAACGCGCCATCGGGCAGCTCGTCGAGGCGGCCGCCGATGGCCGACATCGGGATGTTGATCGCGCCGGGCACGTGGCCGGCGGCGTACTCGTCGACCTCGCGGACGTCGATGAGCGGGGTCTCGACGCGGTCGCGCAGCTGCTGGACGGTTATGGACTTCATGACGGCCTCTCGGGACGCGGGCTGTGCCGATGGGAGCACGGATACACGAAGCGCCCGTCCGAAGACAGGCGCTTGGTGCGGATGCCGCTTACTTCTTGTTGCGGCGCTGGTGGCGAGTCTTGCGAAGCAGCTTGCGGTGCTTCTTCTTCGCCATGCGCTTGCGGCGCTTCTTGATGACAGAACCCACGGAAAACCTCACTAGATCGGGGTCTGGACGCGGCCTCGCCGCGCCCGGGAACGGGGCAAAAGGAAAAATGCCTCGGAACAGTCTAGCCGACGTCGGCGATCGGCCGTTGCAGGGCTTCGGTGACGGCGGACTCGGGCACGCGATAGCTGCGACCGAAGCGCACGGCGGGCAGCTCGCCCGAGTGGACGAGGCGGTAGACCGTCATCTTCGACACGCGCATCAGCTCGGCGACCTCGGCCACCGTGAGGAAGCGCACGTCCGGCAGTTCCGCCATGTCGATCCCCTTCCCCAGAAGTGCTGCAGTCACTCTAGAACGCGCGCGACCCGCGTGTAAACACAGAGACTGGTGTGAACCGTTGTGACCTGTGGTGCTCCTGGGATGATCACGCCTCCGGTCGCTGGCGAGCACGCCGATCGCGCGCCTCGCGCGCGGCCTGTCGTTGGAGCCTGTGCGCGTCGCGCAGCGCCTTCTCGGCCTCGCGCACCGCCTTTCGGGCCTCCCGGAACCTCTTGTCGTCGGCGATGTCGGCATCGTCCGGAACGACCCACGGCCGCGGGCGTTCCCGGCGCCCGTCCGCCGTCGCGGCGATGTAGTCGCTGACCCCCTCGAGCCCGCGCGCGAGCGCGAACGAGAAGGGATCCGAGTCGTCGAGAAAGGCACCCGCCTCGATCGCGGCGCGCAGCTGCGGGTAGGCGTCCGCGGTGATGAGCGTTCGGAACATCGCATCCTCGCTGCGGCTGATGGCCTCGCCGTCGACACCGCGCTCGCGCTCGACCCGGGCGTACCCGGCGAGGACGGTGCCGGCCCAGTGTGCGGTGCCGGTGACCAGGAGCATGACGGCAAGGCGCTCGCTATACGTGAGGGGGGTGTCGGCGAGCGCGCTCAGACCGGCATCCATCCATGCCGCGCTGTTGGGAGTCGCCGGCACGCCGGAGATGGGGATGTCCAGCACCCACGGGTGCCTGAGGTAGTGCTGCAGCTGCTCTCGATAGAGCGCCTCGAGGCGCTCGCGCCAGCCTCCCGCCGTCCGGGTCGCCTCGGAGGGGGTGCCCGTCGCCTCCTCCTGCATGAGGAGGATGAGGTCCTCCTTGGCGTTGACGTAGCGGTAGAGGGACATCGGAGTGAACCCCAGGCGCGCCGCCACGGCAGCCATCGACACGGCGCCGAGGCCCTCGGCATCCGCGATCTCCACTGCCGCCTCGACGATCCGCTCGACACTCATCTCGCGCTTGGGGCCGCGCTGCGGGTTGGCCGCCACGCCCCACGCGAGCGCGATGCCCCGGGGAAGCTCGGGTTCGGCTGCATCGGTCATGGCGCCAGTCTAGGACTGTTTATTCCGTAAACAGTGTGTTACCGTCATAAACAGTTACTGGCATAAACAGTTTCTTCCCTACACGATTCGACGGAAGGATGCCGCGATGAGCGCACCAGCCATCCACGTCCGCGGGCTCGGCAGGAGCTTCGGACGCACCCTCGTCCTCGACCGCCTCGATCTCACGGTGGCTCGCGGCGAGATCTTCGCCCTCCTCGGCGCGAACGGCGCGGGCAAGACCACCACCATCTCGATCCTCACGACCCTGCTCCGCCCCGACGCCGGCACCGCCTCCGTGGCGGGGCACGATGTCGCGACAGAGCCCGACGCAGTGCGCCGGCGCATCGCGCTCACGGGGCAGTCGGCGGCCGTCGACGACATGCTCACGGGCGTGGAGAACCTCGTCATGCTCGGGCGCCTCTCGGGCCTGTCGCCCCGTTCCGCGAAGCTGCGGGCGGCCGAACTGCTGGAACGCTTCGCGTTGACGGATGCTGCCACCCGCCGCGTCGGCACCTACTCGGGCGGCATGCGACGGCGCCTCGACCTCGCCCTGAGCTTCGTGGTGGTGCCCGAGGTGCTCTTCCTCGACGAGCCCACCACCGGGGTCGATCCCCGCAGCCGCCGCGACCTGTGGGACGTCATCCGCTCCCTGGCGAGCGCCGGGACGACCGTGTTCCTCACGACGCAGTACCTCGAGGAGGCGGACCAGCTCGCGGACCGCATCGCGGTGCTCGACGGCGGCCGGGTCGTCGCGACCGGCACCCCCTCCGAGCTGAAGGCGCTCGTGGGCACCGACACCGTCGTGCTGACCGGCGCCGACGGCGCGGTCCTGCGCGAGATCCCCACCGACGGATCGATCGAGGGCCTGCGCTCGGCGATGGATCGACTCGGCGACGGCGTCGCGGGGGCCGAGGTGACCCTGCGACGCCCCACCCTGGACGACGTCTTCCTTTCCCTCACCGGCGCCTCTGCCGCCCCCGCCGCCAAGGAGCTCGCATGACCGCCATCGCCCCTCGCCCACGACTGCGCGGCTTCACCGCCGAGTCGGTGTTCGTCGGCCGCA
Source organism: Microbacterium ureisolvens (assembly GCF_019511645.1). Lineage (GTDB taxonomy): Bacteria > Actinomycetota > Actinomycetes > Actinomycetales > Microbacteriaceae > Microbacterium > Microbacterium ureisolvens_A. Next base: position 99,743 of record NZ_JAEUAX010000005.1, read on the forward strand.
GCCTCACCCAGTCGCTGCGCGACGGCGAATCGCTCAGCATGTCGATCCTGCTGCCGGTGATGCTCATGCTGCTGTTCACGTTCGTCTTCGGCGGCGCCATCGAGCCGGGCGGAGCGTACGTGGACTATGTCGTGCCGGGCATCATCCTGCTGTGCGCCGGCTTCGGCGCGGCGACGACGGCGACCTACGTCGCACGCGACATGTCCAGCGGCATCATCGAGCGCTTCCGCACCATGCCGCTGCGCAGCGGCGCCGTGCTGACCGGCCACGTCGTGGCGAGCCTCGCCCGCAACCTCGTCGCGACGGCGATCGTCATCGGAGTCGGCCTGATCGTCGGGTTCCGTCCCCACGCGGACCTGCTCGCGTGGATCGCCGCGGCCGGACTCATCGCGCTGTACATCCTCGCGATCACGTATCTGTTCGCCTCGATCGGCCTCGCCGCGGGAAGCCCCGAAGCGGCGTCGGGCTACGGGTTCATCATCCTCTTCGTGCCGTACCTGTCGAGCGCGTTCGTGCCGGTCGAGACGATGCCCGAGTGGCTGCAGTGGATCGCCGACAACCAGCCCATCACCCCCATCATCGAGACCCTTCGCGCTCTCCTGATGGGCACCGACATGGGCACCGAGCCCTGGTGGGCCATCGGCTGGTGCGTCGCGATCGTCACGATCTCAGCGGTATGGGGCGCGTGGCTATTCAGCCGCAAGTCCCGGCGACACTGACCGCACGACAGCGGGGAGACGGATGCTGCGGCCCGCAGCATCCGTCTCCTCCTCACGCGTGTCAGCGACCGGGGAGGCGCTTGAAGGCGCTCTCGAGGGCGTGCTTGGCGGAGGCGGCGGCGCGACCCACCACCTCGGCGGCGTGCGCGGCGGAATCGGGCAACGCCGCGGCGATGCCGTCGGGCTCGAGCCCGCCGGAGTCGTCGAGGAAGGGCACGAGCCAGTCGTCGACCTCGTCGAGGGGCGCGGCCGAGAGGCTGTAATAGCGGTGCTGGCCCTCTTCGCGCACCGAGACGAGGTGGGCGTCGCGCAGCACCTTGAGATGCTTCGAGACCGTCGGCTGGCTGGCTCCGAGCTCGGTCACGATGTGCGACACGCTGGTGCCGCGCTCTCCGGCGGATGAGCGATCGAGCAGCAGTCGCAGGATGTCGCGACGCGTTCCGTCCGCGATCACGTCGAAGATGTCCGCCATGTGCTCAGATTAGTCGGGAGCCCAGCGGAGTACCATGAGCGAGACCGCCGGGCCGCCCGCACGAGGACCGTTCGCACAGGAGGAACCCCGTATGACGGATGGCAGGCGCGCCGCCCCCGTCTCAGGCATGAGCACTCTGCGAGCCATCGGCCACGGGTTCATGGAGTTCTTCCGCGATCTGACGCAGCGCTCCCCCGCCCGGTTCGCCATCATCATCTTCCTGTCGCTGATCCTGGTGTTCACCGGACTGTTCTCGCTTCCGGTCGCCGCGGCGAACGGTCAGGTCACGCCCTTCGCCGACGCGTTCTTCACCGCGGTGTCGACGATCTGCGTCACAGGACTCGCCACGGTCGACATGGCGACGCACTGGTCGCCCTTCGGCCACGTGCTGGTGTTCATCGGCGTCCAGATCGGCGCCCTCGGCGTGCTGACGCTCGCCTCGATCCTGGGCCTCGTCATCTCGCGCCGCCTCGGCCTGCGCGCCAAGCTGATCGCGGCGAGCGACTCGAACCCCCTCCGCACCCACGCCGGCCCCGTCAATGAGGGCCAGACGGTGCAGCTCGGCCAGATCGGCAGCCTGCTCGCGACGGTCGCGCTGTCGACCCTGGTCATCGAGACGATCATCGCGATCCTGCTCTACCCCGGGCTGATCGTCGCCGGAGTCCCCTGGCATGTCGCGCTCTGGGAGGCGCCGTTCTACGCGGCGATGTCCTTCACGAACACGGGGTTCACGCCGAACGCGGAGGGCCTCGCCCCCTTCCGCCACGATTACTTCTTCCTCACCGTGCTCATGGCGGGCGTCTTCCTCGGCTCGATCGGATTCCCGGTCATCTACACGCTGCTGCGGCAGCGTTGGCGTGTGCGGCGGTGGTCGCTGCATGCGAAGCTCACCGTCATCACGACCGTCACGCTGTTCTTCCTCGGCGGAGTGGTGTTCCTCGTCCTCGAGTACGACAACCTGCTGACGCTCGGCACCAACGACGCGTGGGACACCACCTTCCAGGCGTTCTTCCTGTCGGCGATGACGAGGTCCGGCGGCTTCGCGATCCTCGACATCGGTCAGCTGAACCAATCGAGCCTGCTCGTCGCGTGCATGCTGATGTTCGTCGGCGGCGGCTCGGCGTCGACCGCGGGCGGCATCAAGGTCACGACGCTCGCGGTCATCGCGCTCGCGGTGGTCTCCGAGGCCAAGGGTCGCGCATCGAACCAGGTGTTCGGTCGCCGCATCCCCAGCGACGTGCTGCGCGTCGCGCTGTCGGTGGTGGCATGGGGATCGACCATCGTCGCGATCTCGACCATCATCATCACGCAGATCACGAAGGCCGACCTCGGCGACGTGCTCTTCGACGTCATCTCGGGGTTCGCCACCGTGGGACTGTCGACGGGCCTCACGGCGCAGCTGCCCGATCCCGCCATCTACGTCCTGGCCATCACGATCGTCATGGGTCGCGTTGGTACAGTGACTCTCGCCGCGGCGGTGGCCGCGTCATCCCGATCGCAGCTGTACTCGCTGCCCGTGGAAAGGCCGATCGTTGGTTGAGCGGATGAGGGGCGATGCGCCCGTACTCGTGATCGGACTCGGGCGCTTCGGAGCCGCGTGCGCGGGTGAGCTCGACCGGCTCGACCGCGAGGTGCTGGCGATCGACGACAACCTCGACCTCGTGCAGAAGTGGTCCGAGCGCGTCACCCACACCGTGCAGGCCGACGCGCGCAACATCGACGCGCTGAAGCAGATCGGCGCCCAGGACTTCTCCGTCGCCGTGGTCGCGGTCGGCTCGTCGATCGAGGCATCCGTCCTCATCACCGCCAACCTCGTCGACCTCAAGGTGCCGCAGATCTGGGCGAAGGCGGTCTCGCAGTCCCACGGCAAGATCCTCGCCCGCGTGGGCGCGAACCACGTGATCTACCCCGAGCGCGAGGCCGGCGAGCGCGTCGCCCACCTCGTCAGCGGCCGCATGCTCGACTTCATCCGCTTCGACGACGACTTCGCCCTCGCGAAGCTGTATCCGCCGAAGTTCATCCGGGGCGTCGGCCTCAACGAGTCGGGCGTGCGCACCAAGTACAACGTCACCGTCGTGGGGGTGAAGAGCCCGGGCAAGCCGTTCCGCTATGCCGAGGCGAACACCGTGGTCACCAACCACGACCTCATCATCGTCTCGGGCACGAACTCCGACATCGAGCGCTTCGCCTCCCTCGAGCGCTGATCCGCGGGAGCCCGTGCGGATGTCGGCGGTCGGAGGCAGACTGGCGGCATGAGCGATCGAGAGAGCATCATCGCAGATGCCCAGCGCTGGCTCGACGGCTATCGCCGCGCATGGGCCTCGAATGACGCCGACGACATCCGCGCCATCTTCACCGACGACGCCGAGTACCGGTACGAGCCGTGGGGGGATCCCGTGCGCGGACAGGATGCCATCGTGGCGTCGTGGCTGGTTCGGCAAGACGACCCGGGCTCCTGGAGCTTCGAGGGGCGCGTGATCGGCGTCGACGGCCCGCTCGCCTTCATCCAGGGCGAGACGACGTACGCGTCGGGCCGCAGCTACAGCAATCTCTGGGTGGTGACACTGGCCGACGACGGCCGCGCCGACGCCTTCACCGAGTGGTACATGGACCGGTCGAAGGCGAGCGAGCCGACCGGAGACTAAGCTCCGGCCGCGAGCTCCTTCGCCCGGGCGAGGGCGGCGTCCGTCGCCTCGGCGAACACGGCTTCGAGGCGCGCCTCCTGCAGCACGGCGATGGCGCGCTCGGTGGTGCCCTTCGGGCTGGTCACGCGCCGGCGCAGCTCAGCCGGGTCGTCACCGGCTGCCTCGAGCAGCGCCGCGGCGCCGATGAAGGTCTGCTCGGCCATGAGCCGCGCTTCCGGCTCCGCGAAGCCCTTGCCGATCGCCGCCTTCGTGAACTCCTCCACGAGGAGGAAGAAGTACGCGGGACCGGATCCCGAGATCGTGGACAGTGCGTCGATCTGCGACTCGGGCACCTCGACCACGGTGCCCACCGTCTCGAACAGGCGGCGGACCGTCGCGACCGCGGCGTCGTCGGCGTGCGAGCCGGCCGCCAAGCCCGTCACCGCACGGCCGACCAGAGCGGGCGTGTTCGGCATGGAGCGGAGCACGGCGACGCCGTCGCCGAGGATGTCTTCGAACGTCGCGATCGTGACACCCGCGGCGAGGCTCACCACGATGGTGCCGGGGTGCAGCGCCGGGGCGATCTCGCGCAGCAGATCAGGCACCATGGCCGGCTTCACGCCGACGAGCACGACGCGGGCGGCAGCCGCGGCATCCGTGTTACCCGTGGGATCCGCCTCGAGAGCGACGCTCGTCACGTCCGCGAGGCCGTCGAGCTCGGCCGCCTTCGCAAGAGAGCGGTTCGTCGTGGTCACCCCCTGGGCCGCGAGCCCCGAGCGCGACAGACCCCGCGCGATCGCTCCACCCATCGAGCCGGCGCCGAGGATCGCGATGGGCGGGAGGTCGTGGGTGTCTGCAGCCATGGTTCCGATCCTACGAGCGGCACGGCCTTCTCATCGGCTTCACCCCGACCGTGTGCGAGTCAAAATAGCCCTTGACTTATATAAGTCCCCACGCAACTATAGACACATGCACGCGCTCGACATCCTCGGCGACCCGGTGCGCCGGCGCATCCTCGAACTCCTCGCGGAAGGCGAGCGAAGCGCCGGCGAGATCGGCGACGAGGTGCAGCGCGAGTTCGGTATCTCGCAGCCCGCGGTGTCGCAGCACCTTCGGGTGCTCCGGGAGTCGGGCTTCGCGACGGTGCGCCCGGAGGGGGCGCGCCGCCTCTACGCCATCGCTCCGGAGCCGCTCGAGAACGCCGCGGCGTGGTTCGACCCGTTCCGGCGGTTCTGGCAGCCGCACCTCGACGCCCTCGGCACCGAGCTCGCGCGCGGGCGGCGCACGCGTCGCCTTGCGGCCGAGCGGGAGGCGGATGCGGCCATCGAGGACCCCCACACCGAAGAATCCGACACGACCGAACCTCAGGAGGAATGACATGGTCGACGTACAGAGCCAGCTCGCCGCGGTGAGCCGCGAGATCGGGAGCGAGGAGGTCGACGGCTTCCCGTCGCGTGTGCAGACGCTCTCGCAGACATACCCGTCCCCCATCGATGACGTGTGGGACGCGGTGACCAGCGCCGACCGGATCGCGCGCTGGTTCCAGCCGATCTCGGGTGCCCTCATGCTCGGCGGCCGCTATCAGATCGAGGGCAACGCCGGCGGCGAGATCCAGGAGTGCCAGCCGCCCGCCGACGGCGCGGCGCATTACAAGGCGACGTGGGAGTACGGCGGCGGCGTGACGTGGCTCACGGTGCGACTGACGGCGGAGGGCGAGGACTCGACCCGGTTCGAACTCCAGCACATCGCCCGCACCGACGACGTGCCGGCCGAATTCTGGGACCTCTACGGCCCGGGTGCGACCGGTGTCGGCTGGGACGGCGCACTCCTCGGTCTCAGCCTGCATCTCACCGGCGGCGGCGGGCCCAAGCCCGAAGACGCCGAGACCTGGGCGTACACCGACGAAGGGCGCGCGTTCTATCGCGGCGCCGCCGACGCGTGGGGTGCCGCGCACGCCGCCGACGGCGCGGATCCTGCCGCCGCCTCCCGCGCCGCCGACAGCACGTACGCGTTCTACACCGGCCAGACGCCGCCATCAACTGAGGAGTGAGCGGATGCCGCGGGTCGCGGCATCCGTAACCTGAAAGCTGATTCACAAGACCTGGCAGCCGGTCTATCCTCGTGAGTGGGCGGGGGCGCAGGGGCTTCCGCAGGACGTGGGAGGCACCTGGAATGACCCTCTTCGACGGCATCGCCGCGCGCATCGTCGAGACGCCCGACCTGTCGGTGAACGTGCTGGAGCGCATCGGGGACGATCCTGCGACTCCTCCGGAGCGAACCGTCGTGTTCATCCACGGGAACGTGTCGTCGTCGCTGTTCTGGCAGGAGATGATGCAGGATCTCCCGCACGATCTGCGCGTCATCGCGATCGACCTCCGCGGGTTCGGCGGCACCGAGCACGCACCGATCGATGCGACCCGGGGTGTCCGCGACTTCAGCGACGACGTGCGAGCGACGCTCGAGGCCCTCGAGATTCCGGCCGCCCACCTCGTCGGATGGTCGATGGGCGGCGGCGTCGTGATGCAGTACGCCCTCGAGCACCCCGTGCTGAGCCTCACCCTGCAGGCTCCGGTCTCGCCGTTCGGATTCGGCGGAACCCGGCGCGACGGCTCGCGCCTCACCGACGATGACGCGGGTTGCGGCGGCGGCGGTGCCAATCCGGACTTCGTGCAGCGCCTCATCGATCACGACACCACGGATGACGCCCCGACCTCACCGCGGAGCGTCTTCCGCTCCGGCTACGTCGCGGCGGGGTTCCAGACCCAACACGAGGACGTGTGGGTCGAGTCGATGCTGACGACCTCGACGGCCACGGGCAACTATCCCGGCGACGCGGTGAAGAGCGAGAACTGGCCCGGCTTCGCCGCCGGCGACATCGGCGTGCTCAACACGATGGCGCCCCGGCACTTCGACGTGTCGGGCATCGTCGACATCGCCGACAAGCCGCCGATTCTCTGGATCCACGGCGCCGTGGACGCGATCGTGTCGGACGCCTCGTTCTACGACATCAACCACCTCGGCAGACTCGGCATCATCCCGGGCTGGCCGGGCGACGACGTCGCGCCGCCCCAGGAGATGGTGTCGCAGACGCGAGACGTGCTCGCCCGCTACGCCGACGCCGGCGGGGAGGTCACGGAGATCGAGCTCGAAGACACCGGCCACTCGCCGCACCTGGAGCGTCCGGCCGAATTCCGCCACGCTCTGCTCGAGGTGATCGGGTACGTCGGGCACCCGCACGACCCGGCTCCGCCGACCGAGGCGATCATCCTCCGCTCGTCCGACTGAGACAGGGCGGCCGCCGCCGCGCAAGGGGTGCGGAGGGCGGGTCGCAGCATCCGTAGACTCATCGCATGAGTGCTTCCGGCGGCGGCAGGGCGATCCTCGCGGCGTTCCTCGCGAACATGGGCATCGCCCTGGCGAAGTTCATCGCGTGGTTCCTGTCGGGCTCGGCGTCGATGCTCGCCGAGGCGATCCACTCGGTCGCCGACTCGGGCAATCAGCTGCTGCTGATGCTCGGCGGACGCCAGGCGAAGAAGAAGGCCGACCGCGAGCACCCCTTCGGGTACGGCCGCGAACGCTACGTGTATGCGTTCGTGGTGTCGATCATCCTGTTCTCGGTCGGCGGGCTCTTCTCGATCTACGAGGGCGTCGAGAAGCTCACGCACCCGCACGAGCTCGAGAACGCCTGGATCCCGATCGCGGTGCTCGTCGTCGCGATCGTGCTCGAGTCGTTCTCGCTGCGCACCGCCATCAGAGAGAGCAACCACGTTCGCGCCAGGGGCCAGTCCTGGGTCTCCTTCGTGCGACACGCGAAGGCCCCCGAGCTGCCCGTCGTGCTGCTCGAAGACATCGCCGCGCTCACCGGTCTGGTGTTCGCGCTCTTCGGCGTCGGCATGACCGTGATCACGCACAACCCGGTGTTCGACGCGATCGGCACCCTCATGATCGGGACGCTGCTGATCCTCGTGGCGATCACGCTCGGCGTCGAGACGAAGAGCCTCCTCGTGGGCGAGGGCGCGACGGATGCCGACCACGACCGCATCGTCGACGCCATCGTCGACGGCCCCGAGGTCGAGAAGATCATCCACATCAAGACGCTCTATCTCGGCCCCGACGAGCTGCTCGTCGCGGCGAAGCTCGGTTTGGCGTCGGACGCCCCGCTGGTGCACGTCGCTGCCGACATCGACCGTGTCGAGGCACGTGTACGCGCCGCCGTGCCCGCTGCGCGCGTCATCTACTTCGAGCCCGACGTCTACCGGCCCGGCGACGACACCACTCCGCCCACGTCGGAGTTCGTCATCAAGTCGGCGGACTGACGGTTCGACGGGCTCACCGACTGACATGGAATACTGCATCTTCACCGAGCCCCAGCAGGGCGCGAGCTACGACGACCAGCTCGCCTTCGCCCAGGCGGCCGAGCGGCTCGGCTTCGATGGCTTCTTCCGTTCCGACCACTACCTGCACATGGGCGACGGAGACGGGCTCCCCGGCCCCACCGACGCGTGGACGACGCTGGCGGGACTCGCCCGCGAGACCTCCCGCATCCGTCTCGGCACGCTCGTGTCGTCGGTGACCTACCGCCTACCCGGGCTGCTGGCGATCCAGGTCGCCCAGGTCGACGCGATGTCGGGCGGCCGCGCCGAGCTCGGCCTCGGCACGGGGTGGTTCGGCCGTGAGCACGAGGCCTACGGCATCCCGTTCCCGGCCAAACGGTTCGGCCTCCTCGAAGAGCAGCTCGCGATCGTGACGGGCCTGTGGTCGACCCCGGTCGGTGAGACCTACAGCTTCGCCGGCGAGCACTACCGCCTGACGGATGCCCCGGCGTTGCCGAAGCCGGTGCAGTCCCGGGTTCCCGTCATCGTGGGCGGCGGCGGACCGAAGCGCACACCCGAGCTCGCCGCCCGGTTCGCGACGGAGTTCAACATCGGGTTCCGGTCCGAGGCGGAGTCCGCGGAGAGGTTCGCGGGTGTGCTCGCCGCCTGCGAGCGCGTCGGCCGTGACCCCGGCTCGCTCAAGCTCTCCGTGGCGCTGCCCACGCTGGCGGGGGCATCCGCATCCGAACTCGAGCGCCGCGCCGAGAACCTCGGCCGGACCGTCGACGAGCTGCGCGGCGACGTGAACATCGTGGGCTCCCGCGACGAGATCGTCGCGAAGGTGGAGCGGCTGGTCGCGATCGGCGCGCAGCGCGTCTACTTCCAGCTCATGGACCTGCAGGACGTCTCGCACGTCGAGTACCTCGGCGAGGTGCTTGCCCACCTGCCCCGCTGACGTCGCGGGGCACCTCGCTCACGCTCCGCTGGTCGGCGGGTTGTCGAGGCCGTGCCGCCCGGGTCGGTCCGGCTCGGCGGCGGTGACCGGGCTGATGGAAGAGGACTCCGTGGGGCCCTCGGTTCCGGGGTAGTGCGGCTCTTCGATCTCGATCGCCTTGTCCCTCTCCTCCAGCGGCGGCAGGTGGTCGAGCGGCTGCTTGATGTCGTCCGGGTGGTGGCTCATGCACCGAGACTCGGTCGACGGCACGGGAATGCAGAGGGGGTTGCCAACCGGAGGCTGTCGTGATCCGCCGCCGAGTCCGGCGCATCTTTCCGCAGGGCTCAGACGGGCAGGCGGTACGACGGCAGGCCGCGGCGGCGGATGAGCCACTCGGCGAACACCAGGTTCGGAAGCCAGCACAGGAACGGCACCGCGGCGTAGGCGTTCGCGAAGGCGGAGTCGAAATCCCACGGCTGCCCGAGCACGAGCGGCGCCATGAGCAGCACGGGCAGCCAGATGCGCAGCATGACGCCGGAGTACGTCAGCGCGTAGTTGCGGATCATCCACGCCTGGTGACCGGGCACGTCGCGGCGACGGATCGCGCGGTACGCGCGCCAGCCCGTGATGAGCCACAGGACGGCGAGTGCGCCGAATCCGAAGAATCCGACGTAGCCGGCCGGGCTCGATGGCGCGATGACGAGGCCGCCGACGGCGCCGATGGCGACCCCGATCAGGTACACGCGGCCCATCCAGCGGTGCACGCGCGGCGCGCGGGTGCGCAGACCGCGCCAGAACTGCAGCGGACCGGTGACCAGCGCCACCGCCCCTCCGACGATGTGGACGTACAGCGCCCCCTGCACGAACAGGGGCGTCGCGGCGTAGGTCGGTGCGAGGCCCACGTCCTGCCCGGCGAGGTCGGCCAGTGACGCCGTGAAGTACGGCACCGCCGAGTACGCGACGATTCCGAGCGCCGTCAGCAGGACGAACGTCCAGCCGATGCGGGAGCGGACCCCGCCCGGCCGTGCCACGACGGGAGCGGTCCAGACGGGTTCGATGAGGCGGGTCATGGCCGTCACGCTAGGCCCACGCTCGGGGCGCCCAGCAGGGTGCTGTCCCCCCGAAGAGGATGGGCTGCCCCCCGGATCAGCGGACGACGCGGCCTTGCGCAGGACTCGCGCGGCGTCGCGAAGCCTCTGAGAAGCGTTGCCTTCTCGCCCTGGGGTGTGTTGCGTCTGATGACTGCAAGATTCGAACCTCGTCAACACCCTGCCGGGACAGCCGGCGCGCGATGATCATCACCGGCGGGCGTCGAAGAACGAGCGCAGGAGAGCGGATGCTTCGTCCTCGCGCACGCCCGCGATCACCTCGGCTCGATAGGGCAGGCGCCGATCGCGCACGACGTCGTACACCGACCCCGCGGCGCCGGCCTTCTCGTCCCATGCCCCGAAGACGAGCCGCGAGACGCGCGCCTGAAGCACGGCGCCCGCGCACATCACGCACGGCTCGAGAGTCACGACGAGCGTGCAGCCCTCAAGGTTCCAGCCGCCGCGCACCGCTGCCGCCGCGCGCAGGGCGACCACCTCGGCGTGGGCGGTCGGATCGTGCTCGAGCTCGCGGAGGTTGCGGCCCTCGCCGATCACCGTGCCCGCAGCATCCGTCACCACTGCTCCGACCGGGACGTCCCCGGCGGCGCCCGCCGCGACCGCGAGCTCGAGCGCGCGATCCATGGCGGCGAGGTCGGCAGGGGCGGGAAGCACAGCACGAGCGTAGTCGCCCGGGCCGAAGTCGCCCGGGGTTCCGGCGAGCCACGCACTAACCTGTCTCTATGCGCCTGCACGTCGCCGATCACCCCCTCATCACCCACAAGCTCACGGTGCTGCGCGACCAGCGCACCCCGTCGCCGGTGTTCCGTCAGCTCACCGAGGAGCTCGTGACGCTGCTCGCGTACGAAGCGACCCGCAGCGTCCGCGTAGCGCCCATCGAGATCCAGACGCCCGTGACGACGACGACCGGCGTCCGCATCGACGACCCGCGCCCCCTCGTCGTGCCGATCCTCCGCGCCGGTCTCGGCATGCTCGAGGGCATGGTCAAGCTCATCCCGACCGCCGAGGTCGGCTTCCTCGGCATGGTCCGCGACCACGAGACGCTCGAGCCGTCGACGTACGCCGAGCGCCTGCCCGACGACCTCAGCGACCGCCAGTGCTTCGTGCTCGACCCGATGCTCGCCACCGGGGGGTCGCTGGGCGCGGCGATCGAGTTCCTCTTCAGCCGCGGCGCGCAGGACGTCACCGCGATCTGCATCCTCGGCGCCCCTGAGGGCGTCGCCGCGATCGAGAAGCAGGTCGCCGGCCGCGACGTGACGCTCGTGCTGGGCGCGCTCGACGAGCGTCTCAACGAGCACGGCTACATCGTGCCAGGGCTCGGCGACGCGGGCGACCGGCTGTACGGCACGGTCTGACCCGCGATCACACGATCGCCACGCGGCGCGCGTCCGACGCCACGGCGATCTCGCCCGTCGTCGCACCTCGCCCGACCACGACGACCGGCGTGAACGGGCGTCCGTTGAACCGCGTCGCGGTGACGGTCGTGTAGGCGCCCATCGTCGGGCTCACGAGCAGGTCCCCGACCTGCAGCTCGGGCAGCAGCACCTCGCGCGCGATCACATCCGACGAATCGCAGGTCGGGCCGCCGAGGGTCGCCCAGCGGTGGTTCGCAGCATCCCGGCCCCTCAGGTCGCGCTCGGAGAACACGAGCGGATGCACGTCCTCGGTGAGGACGTTCGAGTACGAGCCGTAGAGACCGTCGTCGAGGTAGTACCAGCGGCCGTCGCCGCGCTCCGCGACGCCCACGACGCTCGTGACCAGCGTCATCGCGTCGGCGACCATCACACGGCCCGGCTCGGCGATGATGTCGAGCCGCCGCGCGTGCGGCTCCAGCACAGGACGGAGCACCGCCGCCACGTCCTCGATCCCCGCCGACTCCGAGTCGTACGACGCAGGGAATCCGCCGCCGATGTCGAGGGTGTCGAACTGCACGTTGAGTCGCCGCTCGAGGATGCCCATGAGCTCAAGGGTGTCGGCGGCCGCGGCGGCGAACCGGGTCGGATCGTCGAGCTGGCTGCCCACGTGGTAGCTGAAGCCCGCGATCGAGATGCCTGCGGCCAGCGCCTGCTCGACGAGATGCGCGGCTTCGAAAGGGCCGACGCCGAACTTGCTGGAAAGGTCGCTCTTCGCGTGCGGGCTGCGGTAGGCGAGCCGCACCAGCAGCCGGGTGTCGCGCGGCGCGCCGCGGAACTTCTCGATCTCGACGTCGTTGTCGACGACGAACGTGCGCACGCCGGCGGCCAGCGCCTCCGCGATCTCCGCGGGCTTCTTGATCGGGTGCGTGTGGATGATGCGGGAGGCGGGGACGCCCCGGCGCGTGAGCATCGCGAGCTCCTCGCCGGTGGCGACGTCGAACCCGGAGCCCGCCTCGTCGAGCACGTCGAGCACAGCGTCGTGGGCGAGCGCCTTGATCGCATAGTGGAACCCGACGAACGGCAGGGCACGGCGCAGGTGCCGGTACTGGCGGCTCACACGCTCCGGGTCGAGCAGCAGCAGGGGTGTGCCGTGCAGCGCGATCGTCGCGCGTGCCGGCACGGACGACAGCAGAGCGGATGCCTCGGCCCGTCGCCGGCGCACGAGCGCCAGGGGCGTGCGGGGCTCGCGCCGGAGCGCTGCGAGATTCACGTCACCACCGCCTGCAGGCTGGTCGGGCGTCGTCCGTCACGCAGTCCGGTCTTCGCCGTGAGGGTGAACGCGCCGGCTGCGACGGCGTAGAACACGATGTCGGCGGCGACCTTGCCTGCGAGCATTCCCCAGAGCGGATCGGGGAGCAGCCAGACACCGAGGACGAGTGCGGCGGGGCGCACCAGGAAGGTGTCGAGCAGCTCGGCTGCGCCGAACTCCGCCACCAGCAGCACGGCGGTGCGCCCGACGGCGCGTCGCCACGTCGTCGACACCGGCGCCTGCTCGATGTAGATCGTCACGGCGAGCACGGCGTAGAAGCCGATGATCTCGCCGAAGAGGGCGGCGATGGCGATGAGCGCTGCGGCGTCGGTCCACAGTGTGGCGAGAAGGCCTCCCACCACCATCGCGGCCGTCCCGGCGATCTCTGCGGGCAGGTAACGGACCACCCAGAAGGCGATTCCGCGGCGCCGGGGCGCAGCATCCGTCCCCATCTGGGCTTTGTCAGCCGGCGGCGACGTGGTCGCGATGGTCGCGAGCGGCTGGTCGATCGTGCTCATGGCGTCCTCCTCCGTGTGTCAGAGGAGGAAGCACCGACGGTGATACCGCGAACGCGACGGCGCGGCATCCGCCCCTCGCCGAACGGATACCGCGCCTCTGCGCCTTTGACCGGCGCGTTGCAAGGGTACGTGGGGAGATTTTTTCGCCCAAAGGGGTTGACTTTGCCCACTGCTGCCGTCTACCGGCGCGCGAGTGAGAGGTCGGGCCCGAGGACCGAGTCAGTCGCCGAGCGGAGGCTCCTGCGGGTTGCGACGGCCGGTCTCTCGCTCCCAGAACTCCAGCTGCTGGGTCAGTGCCTTGGCGAGCTCGAACACCTGGTCCGGTGGGATGCGGATACGGCTCACGACCCGTGCCGGCACGACCGTGTGGCGCTGACCGGTCTCGGCATCGACCTGCTCGCGCGGCGGCTGCGCAAGGGTGAGGAAGTCCATCACGAACACGGTCGGCGTGTGCCACACGTTGGCGAAGTCGGCGTAACTGCCGCCGATGAGCTCGGGCGGGAGGTCGATCTCGAACTGCTGCGATGCGTCGTCGGCCATGCGTGCTCCTGTTCGCGCGGGTGTCTCGTCCCTGACCGGTGCGAGACGCTCGGGGCTGTCGTGTGCGACGTGTTCGACTCTGAGCGCGAGTCTACGCGGGCCTCAGCCCCGGCCGACGAGCCGCGCGAAACCGCTCAGGCGGGCCACCCCTTCCGGGGTGTAGGGCAGGTCGTCGAGGAGGCCGGGCGAGTACACGAGGAACGCCGTGTGCATCGCGCGCGAGACGGCGACGTTGAGGCGGTTGCGCAGGAGCAGGAACTCCAGCCCCCGCGGTGCGTCGCGTCCGCTCGATGCCGCCAGCGACACGATGGCGACAGCAGCTTCCTTGCCCTGGAACTTGTCGACGGTGCCGACGGGCACATCGGGGAATCCCGCTGCGGCGAGCGCCGCCTCGACAGCGACCTGCTGCGCGTTGTACGGCGTGACGACGATGACATCCTGCTGCGCCAGCGGCCGGGGCGGCACCGCGACCGAGGAGCCGTCGGCGTCGTCCGTGGCGGCGTCCGTCCACTCGCGCCCGATGAGGTCGGTCACGAGGCGTGCGACCTCCGCGGCCTCTTCGAGGGACTGCGTGGCGTTGCCGTGGTGTCGCAGCGCGATCGGCACGAGGCCCGCGGGCACGCCGTCGATGCGGCGCAGTGCCGTGGAGGGGTGTGCTTCGAGCTCGCCGCGATACGACAGCGTCGACACCGCAGCCGCGACCTCCGGGCGCATGCGCCGCGTCTCGGCGAGGAAGAACCCGTACTCGTGCGGGATGACGTCTGCGCCGTCCATCACCCACCCGAGCGCCGACGTGTCGACCGGCGCGGGGTGCGTGCCCTGGCTCACCTGCGGCAGCTGCTGCGGGTCGCCGAGCAGCAGCAGCCGCGGCGCGGCGAGCGACACCGCGATCGTCGAAGCGAGCGAGAACTGGCCGGCCTCGTCGACGACGAGCAGGTCGAGGCTGCCACGCGGGACGCGGCCCTCATGACTGAAGTCCCACGCGGTGCCGCCGATGACGAACCCGGATGCCTCGTGCTCGGCGGTGAACGCCGCAACGCCGTTCTTCGGCAGCACCGTGAAGGAGTGGTCGGCCGCGGCGTCCTTGGGAGCCTTGCCCACCTGGACCGCGGGCACCCCCGCCGCGATCACGCGATCGAGGAGGTGCTCGATGGTTGCGTGCCCCTGTGCGACGACGCCGACCTTGTAGCCGTGGTCGCGCACCAGCCGCGCGATCACGTGGGATCCGACGTAGGTCTTGCCGGTGCCGGGTGGGCCCTGTACGGCCAGGTAGCTGCGGTCGAGGTCGCGCACGGCCCGCGCGATCGCCTCGACGGGGTCGTGTTCCGGCGCGGGCAGCGAGCCCGACAGGGTGCGCGGCGGGCGGCGGCACAGGATGTCGGTGGCCGGGTCGGCCGGAAGCTCCGGCGCGGCCGCGATGACGGTGTCCGCCCAGGCGTCGATGGCCTTCTGCTGGTTGCCTGCAGCGGGCGGCGCCTGCGGCGTGAGCGCCACGGGGAGCTCGCTCCACGTGACGCCGTCCACCGCGGTCTCTTCGATCACGGCGCCGTCGTCGAGCACCTCGACGACGGTGACCGAGCGGTAGGCGTGGATCCAGCGCGGCGACGCCTCGAACGGGAACGGCGCCGGCAGCTCGTACAGCGCGAACGGGTTCGTGCCCTCACTGATGCGTGTGCCCGGGGCGAGGTCGCCGCGCAGCTCGACGATGCGCCGCTCACCGCCCTTGCCGCTCTCGGGGAAGTGCCAGTCCTCGCGCACCCGGCTGCGCGCGGGGTCGATCGCGACGACGTCGCGCGTCTCTTCCCACAACGAGACAGGCTCGCGCAGGCGGAGGAAATGCGTGGCCCAGAACGACTTGGCCTCGCGCGGGTAATAGTCGATGGCGGCCGCGCCCAGGCGCAGGGAGCGCGCCTCGACGGAGTCCTCGGGGTGGTCGAGCGCGAGCGCGTCGAGCACCGTGGCGCGCACGGACGGCTCGTACGCCCGCTCGTCCGGCTCGGGGTTCGGCGAGGGCACGAGCGCGGCCTCGCGCGCCCGGTCGACGAGCCAGTCGCGCAGGCGCCGGGTGGAGACGCAGTCGTAGCGGTTGTAGTCGGCGAGGTCGTCGAGCACGAGGGTGGCCTCTGCCAGGGCCCCGTCGGCCTGCAGCGCGCGCGCCTCGACGTAGCGGATGATCGAGTCATCGCCTTTCTGCACGTCGCTGGTGCGCACCTCGTCGCCCATGTAGAGCGGCTCGAGCTTCTTGATCGAGTACGACCGGGATCCGACCCGCAGGGCGCGCCGCACGATCGGGTAGAGGTCTACGAAGACGCCGTCCCGCAGCAGCCGGTCGACGTCGGCCTCCCGCGCGCCGTGGCGGGCTGCCATCGCGAGCAGGTGCGTCGGCTCGTAGGGCGCGTAGTGGTAGATGTGCATGCCGGGGAACTGCTGGCGGCGCAGGTTCACGATGTCGAGGAACGCCTCGAGCGCGCGCTTCTCGTCGGCGAACGAGTGCGCCCACAGCGCGGTGTACTGCTCACGGGTGTCGACCCACCCGAACAGGTAGTCGATGCCCCATTGCGTGGGCTCCCCCGGCGCCGCGGGCTCGGTGTGCAGCGGGTCGCCCTCGAAGTCGAAGAACAGGTCTCCGTGGTCGGGCCGGGGAAGGGCGCCGAGCGCCTTCGGAGCCACCACCTCGAACACGGGGATCGGCGGCGCCGGGACCTCCTCGATCACCGCGGCCACCGTCGTCTGGGCGACCGACGCGCCGTCCATGGCGATCACGCTCTCGGCCACCACGACCTCGTGCGCAACGGGCTTCGGCGCGACGAGCGGCGGGGTTCCTGCCGGGCTCTCGAGCTGCAGACGCGCCTGCGTGCGCAGCGATGCGAACACGTCGGGGTTCATGCCGGCCGGCCCGCTCCGCGCCGCGGCCAGCTGCTCGATCGTCTGGATGCCGACAGCGCGCAGCCGCTCGCGCTGCACCGGGCGCATGCCGGCCACGAGGAGCAGGTCACGGGATGCCACGACCTCGGCGTCGCACGTCGCGCAGCGCCCGCACGCGACGACGCCGAGCTCGCCGCGCGGATCTCCCCACGCGATCGGCTCGCCCGCCGCGCCGAGGTCGAGCCGGCGGTCGGCGATCAGGCGCGTCAGCCGCTCCCGGCGCAATCCGAAGACGGGGAGCAGGTCATCCACCTCATGCTCGCTGACGCTGCCGTCGCCGAGCAGCAGTTGCACGCGGTCGGAGCGCGTCACCCCGAGGCGGTCGAGCTGGTCGACGTATGCCGCCAGCTGCATGAGCGCCGTCACCCGCGCGTGACGCGCGAGCTTGGTGTCCTGCACGAGCCAGCGCCCGGCCTCGTCCCGCACGAGGAAGTCCGCGAAACCGACGAACGACTCGGTGGAGAAGGCCGCCTGGTAGACGACCTCGGCGTCCGATGCGAGAGCCGCGTTCGTCTGGGCGACCGCATCGGCGAGGGCCGCAGCATCCGACGAGCGCGTCTCGGGGATCTCGATCACCCGGTCGCCGAAGCGCGCGAGGTAATCGGCGAGCACCCGGCGCTCATGCACCGTGCCGAGGCGCCCGGCGCGCTCGAGGGTGAGGTCCTCGGGCTCTTCGACCGCGACCACGCGCCCGAGCCGCGCATCGATCGCCCGCAGCCACGCGAATTCGCACTCCGCCGCAGCCTTGAGATCGCTCGCGCTCCAGACGATCCGGCCTTCGTCCTCGATGTATCGCATACCCCGCCCTTCCTGAACGACGATAGCCGCGGCATCCGACACCTCCGCCTCCCCGCTCGCCCGTCGAGACATGCCACCCGCCCCGTTTCTCGACGGGTGAGCAGCATGGACTCGCCGCGCGGACAGCCTCGAACCCGGGCCGATGCACCTGACAGACTTGACCTATGAGCCTGCCCTTCGACAGCGCGTACCGGCACGGTTTCGCCCGCGTCGCCGCGTGCACGATCCCGGTGGAGATCGCCGACCCCGCCGCGAACGCCGAAGCGGTCCTCGAAGCCGCCCGCGTGTGCGACGCCGACGCCGTCGCCGTGGCGGTCTTCCCCGAACTGTGCCTGACCGGGTACTCGATCGACGACCTCGTCATGCAGGACCCGGTGCTCGACGCCGTCGTCGCCGCGATCGAGGGGCTGGTCGCGGCATCCGTCGATCTCCTCCCGCTGCTCGTCGTCGGTGCGCCGCTGCGCCACCGCAACCGCCTCTACAACTGCGCGGTCGTGATCCACCGCGGCGAGCTGCTGGGTGTCGCGCCCAAGTCGTACCTGCCGACCTATCGCGAGTTCTACGAGCGCCGGTGGTACGCGCCCGGCGACGACCAGTCCGGGCAGGACATCCGCGTCGGCGAGCTCGAGGCGCCGTTCGGGCCCGACCTGCTGTTCGAAGCCCTCGACATCCCCGGGCTCGTCGTGCACGCCGAGGTCTGCGAGGACGTCTGGGTGCCGATCCCGCCGTCCTCGCGTGCGGCGCTCGCGGGCGCCACTGTGCTGCTGAACCTGAGCGGCAGCCCGATCACCATCGCGCGCGCGGAGGACCGCAAAGACCTGGTGCAGTCCCAGTCGCTGCGCTGCCTCGCGGCCTACGCATATGCCGCCGCGGGCGGCGGCGAATCCACGAACGACGTCTCGTGGGACGGCCAGACCATGATCTACGAGGGCGGCAACCTGCTCGTCGAGACCGAGCGCTTCCCCGACGGACCGCGCCGCTCGATCGCCGACGTCGATCTCGACCGCCTGCGCCAGGACCGCCTGCGCCAGGGCACCTTCGACGACAACCGCCGCGCGGCGGGGGCGGACCCAGCGCTGCGCACCGTGCACTTCCGGCTCGACCCGCCCCGCACCGACGTGGGCCTCCGGCGCGCGCTCGACCGGTTCCCGTTCGTCCCCGACGACCCCGCCCGTCTTGCGCAGGACTGCTACGAGGCGTTCAACATCCAGGTGTCGGGGCTCGTGCAGCGCATGCGGTCGATCGGCGGCCCGAAGCCCGTGATCGGCGTGTCGGGCGGGCTCGACTCGACCCATGCCCTGCTCGTGGTCGCCCGCGCCATGGACCTCATGGGCCGCCCGCGCAGCGACATCCTCGCCTACACGATGCCGGGGTTCGCGACGAGCGAGCACACCAAGTCGAACGCGATAGCCCTCGCCGAGGCGGTCGGCGCCTCGATCGAGACGATCGACATCCGGCCGCTCGCGACCGAGATGCTGGAGCGCCTCGACCACCCGTTCGCCGACGGCGAGCCCGTGCACGACATCACGTTCGAGAACGTGCAGGCGGGGCTGCGCACCGACTACCTCTTCCGGCTCGCGAACCACCACGGCGGCATGGTGATCGGCACCTCCGACCTGTCGGAGCTCGCCCTCGGGTGGGCGACCTACGGCGTCGGCGACCACATGAGCCACTACGCCGTCAACGCCGGTGTTCCGAAGACCCTGATCCAGCATGTGATCCGCTGGGTGATCTCGCACCGCGGCGACGAGGGCGGCTCCACCGATCTCACCGACGAGGCCCGCGCCGTGCTGCAGTCGGTGCTCGACACCGAGATCTCGCCCGAGCTCGTCCCCGCCGGCCAGGACGGCAAGATGCAGTCCACCGAGGACCGCATCGGTCCTTACGCCCTGCACGACTTCGCGCTGTATCACGTGCTGCGCTTCGGGTTCCGCCCCTCGAAGATCGCTTACCTGGCCGCGCACGCGTGGGGCGACGCGGCCGCCGGCGCGTGGCCTCCCGGCTTCCCCGACGAGGACCGCTACGTCTACGACCTGCCCGCGATCGCGAAATGGCTGCAGGTGTTCCTGAAGCGCTACTTCGCGTTCGCCCAGTTCAAGCGCTCCGCGATCCCCAACGGCCCGAAGGTGTCACCGGCGGGGTCGCTGTCGCCGCGCGGCGACTGGCGAGCCCCGTCCGACGGCAACGCCCGCGTGTGGCTGGCGGAGCTGAAGTCCGCCCTCCCCGATCTCGTTAAGGACTGAGGATCGCGGATGCTGCGGCCCGCAGCATCCGTCCCCTCCGGTGAGGGGTCAGGCGGGCGCCTGCGTGTACGCCAGCGTGATGATCCAGCTGTCGCGTGAGAGGTCGGCCAGCTGGTAGAAGACCTTGCGGTCGGGGATCCAGCCCTTCGTGAGCGGGCTGTCGAGCCGCACGTGATCCGCGGCGACGCGGGCGCCGCGGCCGTCGGCGTCGCGCACGGCCTGCACGCGGGTCCAGTGGGCGAGGAGCTTGCCGAGGTCGTTCTCGTCCAACAGGTGCGAGTGCCGCCTCATGAGGTGCAGCTCGGCGTCGTCGGGGTGCGCGTCGCGCAGGTCGAGACCGAGCGACACGTCGGGGTCGCTGACGGCGACGACCGTGGCGGCGCGGAAGTTCGTGTTGCGGATCTTCAGCGGCAGCTCGGAACCGGCGACCTCGGCGATCAGCTGCGTGTGGAACCCGAAGGTGCGGGGCGCCTCGCGCTCGACGCGCACCTCCTTGGGGTCGACGCCGAGCTTCGTCGCGACGATCTCCTTCGCGAGGACGCGCTTGCGATCGTGGTCCGAGAGCTTGGGATCCCAGCCGAGCCGAGCCGTGATCCCCGCCGGAGTGTCGAGAAGCACCGATTGCATGATCCACCTCATTCTCCGCGGCCCGTCCGCAGTTCCATCCTGTCCCCGCCCGCCGCGCTGGGAAAGATCGCCACGCCAGGGTCCCCGGCCGTCAACCCCCTGCCGTCGCCGCAGCCCGATGGAAGGATGGGGCCATGGCCAGGCGCGCGACGGTGATCGGCAGCGGTCCCAACGGGCTGTCCGCGGCGGTCGCGCTCGCGCGCGCCGGGTACGAGGTCCGGGTGCTCGAAGCGGCCTCGACCGTCGGCGGCGGCGTGCGCACCTCACCGCTCACGCTCCCCGGCTTCCGCCACGACGTGTGCTCAGCCGTGCACCCTGCGGCGCTGTCGTCGCCGTTCTTCCGCGCGTTCGGCATCGGCGATCGCGTCGGCTGGATCCACCCTCTCGCCTCGTACGCGCAGCCGCTCGACGAGGGCCGGGCGGCCATCGCGTGGCGCGACATCGAACGCACGGCCGATGCCCTCGGCCCCGACGCCCGCGCGTGGCGAGCGGTGCTGCGCCCGCTCAGCCGCCACCTCGGCGGCCTGGTCGACTTCACCGGTTCGCAGCTGCTGCGGTGGCCGCGGCATCCGGTCACCACCGTCCGGTTCGGGCTCCGCGCCCTGCAGCTCGGCACGCGGCTCGGGCGCGGGACGTTCCGCACCGAGGAGGCGAACGCGCTCCTGGCAGGCGTGCTCGCCCACGCGAACACCCCGATGCCGTCACTCGGCGGGGCCGCGTCGGGGCTCTTCCTCGCGGCCCACGCGCACTCCGCCGACGGCTGGGCGTTCCCGCGCGGCGGATCGCAGTCGATCGCCGACGCCCTCGCCGGCGACCTGACGGCGCACGGCGGCACGGTCGAGACGGGCAGACGGGTGGAGACGCTCGACGGGCTGGATTGGGGCGATCCGGATGCCGGTGACCTGCTGCTGCTCGACACCACACCGCGCCTGCTCCTCACGCATCCCGAACTCCCGGCGCGGTACGCGCAGGCCGTGCGGCGGTACCGGTATGGTCCGGCCGCCGCAAAGGTCGACTTCGCCCTCGACGGTCCCGTGCCCTGGGCCCATCCCGACGTCGCCCTCGCCCCCACGGTGCACCTCGGCGGCACCCGGGAGGAGATCGAGGCGAGCGAGAACGCGGTCGCGCGGGGCGGCCTCAGCGACCGCCCCTACGTGCTCGCGGTGCAGCCGAGCGTGCTCGACGGCACGCGCGCGCCCGCGGGCAAGCAGGTGCTGTGGGCGTACATCCACGTTCCGGCCGGCTCCACCTTCGACCCGACCGAAGTCGTCGTCCGACAGGTCGAGCGCTTCGCCCCCGGCTTCCGGCATCGCATCCTCGCCAGCCACGCGATGACCGCCGCCCAGCGCGAGGCCTACAACCCCGCCGACATCGGCGGCGACATCCTCGGTGGCGCGTTCACGTTCGCGCAGGCCTTCCGTCGCCCCGTCGTCTCGACGACGCCGTGGCGCACGCCGCTGCGGGGCGTGTACCTGGCATCGGCGTCGACCCCGCCCGGTCCCGGCGTCACCGGGATGCCCGGCTGGTACGCCGCACGCCAGGCGCTTCACGACAGCGCGCGTCGCGGCCACGGCGATCGCCTCGAGCTCGGGGACCTCTTCGGAGCGTGACACCGTGGACGCCTTCGCCGCGGTCGACTTCGAGTTCGCTCGTCAGGTGCTGCAGCGGGGCGTCGCCGCGCTGTTCGTCATCGCGTTCGTCTCCTCCCTGAACCAGTTCCGCCCCCTCCTGGGCGAGCACGGCCTCCTGCCCGCGCCCGAGCTGCTCGAGTGGGTGCGCACCTCCGAACGGGCGGCACGGATGCTGCGCCCGACACTCTTCCGCTTCCTCCGGTACACCGACCGCAGGCTGGTCGCCCTCTGCTGGTTCGGCATCGTGATCGCGGCGACGCTGGTCGCCGGGCTTCCGCAGCTCGGTCCGCCGTGGGTGCCGATGCTGTGCTTCCTCGCGCTGTGGCTCGGCTACATGTCGATCACATCGATCGGGCAGACCTTCTACGGGTTCGGGTGGGAGATGCTGCTGCTCGAGGCCGGGTTCCTCGCCGCGTTCCTGGGCTCGGACGACCAGCCTCCGCCGGTCGTCGTGATCGTGCTGTTCTGGTGGCTGGTGTTCCGGCTGGAGTTCGGCGCGGGCATGATCAAGATCCGCGGCGGTCGCGAATGGCGCGACCTCACGGCGTTGACCTACCACCACGAGACGCAGCCGATGCCGGGGCCGCTCAGCCGCCAGGCGCACCTCCTGCCCCGCTGGTTCCACAAGGGCGAGGTGATCGGCAACCACTTCGCGCAGCTGGTGGTGCCGTGGTTCCTGTTCGCGCCGCTCGCCGGGCTGTTCGTCCCGGGACCGGTGCCCGCGATCATCGGCGCCGTGGCGGCCGCGATCGTCATCGCGACGCAGGCCTGGCTCGTCGTCACCGGCAACTTCGCGTGGCTCAACTGGGCGACCATCGTGCTCGCCTTCTCGGCCATCGGACTGCCCGGAATCGGCGCAGAGCACCGGGGCGCAGCATCCGATCCGCCCTTCGTGATCGACGGGCTCCCGCTGTACTGGCTGGTCATCACGTGCGCGGTCGGGGTGCTGTACGTCGTGATCAGCTGGTGGCCCCTGCAGAACCTTTTCGCCAGGCGGCAGCTCATGAACGCGTCGTTCAACCGGTGGCAGCTCGCCAACGCCTACGGCGCATTCGGCACCGTGACGAAGCAGCGCATCGAGATCGTCGTCGAGGGCACGCGGGACGAGGATCCCGACAACGCCACATGGCACGAGTACGGCTTCAAGGGCAAGCCGGGCGACGTCCACCGCATCCCGCGGCAGTTCGCGCCGTATCACCTGCGGCTCGACTGGCTGATGTGGTTCCTGCCGCTCGGCCGCTCTCTGGACGACTGGTTCGCGGCTTTCCTGGTGCGGCTTCTGGAAGCGGATGCTGCGACCCTGCGCCTGCTCGCCCACGACCCGTTCGCCGGCGCTGCGCCGAGATGGGTGCGGGCGGTCTCGTACCGCTACCGGTTCACGACGCGCGCGGAGTTCCGCCAGTCGCACGCGCGGTGGACGCGCGACCGGCGGCGCGTCGTCATGGGACCGGCGTCCCTGCGCCGCCGTTGACGGCGGCCTGGCGCTCCCGCGCGGTGCGGCGGGCCGTGAGGTCGACGATCGCCACGAGGAACGCGAGCCCGAGGAAGACCCCGACCGACAGCATCCCGAACGCGTACGCATCGTGATAGACCACGAGGCTGTCGTGCGAGCCGGACTCGCGGTAGATGGCCGCGTAGAACAGCGACAGCGCGACCGCGGTGCCGACCGCGGCGCCGATGCGCTGGCCGAGCTGGCCGACGGAGCCGGCGAGCCCGCCCTGCTTGACCGGGATGTCGCCCAGGGTGAGCGCCTGGTTCGGGGCGATGACGAGACCGCCACCCGCCCCGCCGACGGTCATGACCGCGGCGGCGATGTACGGGGTCCATGCCGGGTCGCTGTAGAGCGCGGCCAGCACCAGCCCGCCGACGCACAGCAGCATGCCGGCGAGCCCCCACACCACGACGACGCGGCCGTGCGTGCTGACGAGGTTGCCGCCGATCCATGAGGTGACGGCCGAGGCGAGCGCGAATCCGATGGAGACCATGCCCGCGTACACCGGCGCGAGCCCGAGGCCCAGCTGAAGGAACAGCGTGGTGACGAGGAACATCGCCGGCGCCGCGGTGAAGTACGCCGTCTGCAGCAGCGTGCCGTTGCGGTACGAGGTGATGCGGAACAGGCCGAGCGGGATGAGCGGGTTGCGGCCGCGCTTCGCATAGCGGCGCTCCCACGCGATGAATGCCGACGCGAACAGCGCGAAGGCGACCAGCAGCCACCAGCGCGCAGGGTTGTCCGTAGGCGCGCCGGTCGTGAAGAGGAAGGGCCACATCAGCGAGACGACGCTCGCGCCGAACAGCAGCACCCCGACCGGATCCAGCTGCACCTTGCGCGCGGACCGCGTGCGCGTGTCGGGCAGCAGCCACAGCGCGAGGGCGATCGCGATGAGGCAGAGCGGCACGTTCATCCAGAAGATGAGCCGCCAGCCGTTCGTGGGTCCGCCGAGGGCGATGAGCAGGCCGCCGAGGGTCGGGCCGAAGGCGGTCGCGATGCCGATCGTGGCACCGAAGAGGCCGAACGCGCGGGCGCGCTCCTTGCCCTGGAACAGCTCCTGCGCCATGCCCAGCACCTGGGGCATCTGGATGCCGGCGGCCACGCCCTGCAGCAGTCGACCGATCAGCAGCACCTCCGCGGTCGGCGCGAGCGCGCACAGCACGCTCGTCACCGTGTAGAGCGAAAGCCCGACGACGAAGAGCGTCCGCCGCGACCGCTGGTCGCCCAGGCGCCCCATCGGCACCAGCACGAGGCCGAAGGTGAGCACGAAGCCCGACACGATCAGCTGCAGCTGGGTCGAGCTCGCACCGAGAACCTCGCCGATCGACGGCAGCGCGACGTTGACCTTCGTCATGTCGAGGATCGTGATCGCCGCGACCGAGACGCACACCCAGAAGGCCCGCCAGCGGGCTCCGTGCGAGAGGGGGATGATCGCCGTCGTGACCGGCACGGCGCGCGCCTTCTTCGAGGTCTTCTGCGGCGCCGGCTGTGACTCTGACATCCTGCCCAGGCTAACCCCGTTCCACCGCCGGCCGGGCGCGAAGGCGTCGGGCGGGAGATGATGGGAGGGTGAGACTCCTCGTCGCCGCCCTCGCCTCCGAGCTCGTCGCGTTCCCCGACGACCTCGACGGATTCGACTGCCTCGTCACGGGGCCCGGAAAGCTGCAGGCGACCTACGCGCTCACCCGCGCGCTCGACGCGACCGCCTACGACGAGATCGTGGTGGTCGGCACCGCGGGTGCGATCGACCCGCGGCTCGAGGCATCCGTCTACGAGATCTCGGCCGCCCTGCAGCACGACGTCACCGACATCGACGGGATCGTCGGCCAGCATGTGTCGCTGCCGCCGCGCGTCGAGATCGACCCGGAAGGCGTCACGATCGCGACCGGCGACCATTTCGTCGACGACTCCGAGGCGGTGGAGGTCATCCGCCCGCTCGGCGCGGGCCTCGTGGACATGGAGACGTACGCATACATCTGGGTCGCGCAGCAGTTCGGAGTGCCGATCCGCGTGCTGAAGGCCGTCTCGGACCGCGCCCAGGACGGCGCCATCACCGACTGGCGCACCGCCGTCACCGCCTGCAGCCACCAGCTGCGCGACCGCATCCGCGCCGACTACGGCGTCTGACCCTCACGAGACCCACTGCGTCTTCTGCCATGTGATGTTCGCGAGCGTCGCCTGGCCCGACAGCGATGGGTGGAAGTAGTCGCGCGTCGAGATGTCGGACTTCACGAAGGCGTAGTTCGCGACCGCGTAGCCGTCGAAGCGGCACTTCGCCGTGGCTGCGCAGGCCGCCTCCAGCACCTTGTTGAAATCGGTCACGCGTTGCTGCACCAGCGTGCGCCGCGCCACATCGGCGGACGCGGTGCTGCTCGGGTTGGCCAGCATCGACTGGCACGTGCCGAGCAGCGACCAGGCGAGACGGGCAGAAAGACTCGACTTGTTGAGGTCGTAGAGGCGCTGCAGGCTCGGGATGCTCGCGACGAAGATCTCCGGTGCGCCTGCACTGGCGGCCAGGGTTGAGAGCGCCGTCTGCACGTTCGCCCTGAAGGTGTCGACCGGCGTCATCTGCGCCACCGTCCGGGTGCAGGCGTCGATCGCGCCGATCTCGATGGTGACGTACTGCGCTCCCTGACCGGCGGCGGTCTGCCCCTGCCCGAGGAGCGCCGACGACCCGGCGCCCGATTTGGCGTCGTTGAAGACGTTGGTGAGGCCGGTGGCCCCTGCGGCGCGCAACCGGAGCAGGTGCGAGTTGACGCTCGTCGTCGAGCCGGTCGACCAGCTGTTGGACGGACACGAGGTCAGGCTCGAACACGTCATCGCGGCCTGGGTGATCGAGTCCCCGAGGGCGGCCATGCGCGTGATGGTCGCGGGCGCCGGCGCGGCGTGCGCGACGGAGGCGGCGCTGAGTGTGCCGGTGAGGAGGAGAGTGGATGCCGCGAGCGCGGCGAGGGCGCGGCGCGCCCCCGAGGTGGAACGCATGTCGACTCCGTACGTCGTCGTAACGAGAGGGCGCGGCGAACGGCCGCGGCCGGACGAGCGCCGGCGGTCGGGCGGGATCGCGAATCCCCCAGGATGCGACCTGCCGCGAACGATACACCCGTGCATCGCTCCCGCGACAGTGGGAGAAGTTCCCGGGCCGCTCGCCGGGTCGGGCCCGCAACCGAGCCGGGCGTCAGACGCGGACGCCCGAATCCTGGCGGATGATGCTCGGGCCTGCCGGGGTCGCCTCCACCGCGAGCTGTGCGGGCACCTGCTCCTTCATCGCCGCGACGTGGCTGATGACGCCCACGGTGCGGCCGCCCTGGCGCAGCTCGTCGAGGGTGCGCATCGCCAGGTCGAGCGTCTCTTCGTCGAGCGAGCCGAAGCCCTCGTCGACGAACAGGGTGTCGAGCCGGACGCCGCCCGCACGGGCGGTCACGACCTCGGCGAGCCCGAGCGCCAGCGCGAGAGACGCGAGGAAGGTCTCGCCGCCCGACAGCGACTGGGCCGGACGCGACTGACCGGTGAAGGCGTCCATGACCTCGAGGCCCAGCCCCGAGGCGGCGCCGCGGGCCGCCCGCGCGTCGGTGTGCTGCAGCCGGTAGCGGCCCGACGACATGTCGCTGAGCCGCAGATTCGCGGCGGTCACGATCTCTTCCAGCTCGGCGGCGAGCACGAACGTCTCGAGGTCCATCTTCATCGTGTTGGGGGCGCGGCCCGCCACGGTGTCGGCGAGGCGGGCGATGGCGGCGGCGTCGGCGGCCCGAGCGGCGACCCCGGCGTACGCCTGATCGATGTGCATCGCGAGATCACGCAGGCCCGCCACGAGCGTGCGGGCATCGCTCTCGGCGCGCAGCGCCGCGGTGCGTGCGGCGTCCGCCGCGGCGAGCGCGTTCTGCGACTGCTCCGTGTCGATGGGTTCGGCCGGAGCGCCCGCGAGTTCGAGCTCGAGCTCGAGCATGCGCGCCCGCGCGGCGGCGAGCTGCGCGTCGTGCGCCGAGATCCGCTCGGTGAGCGCCTCCATCTCACCGGGTGCGATCAGCGCGGCGGTCACGTCGGCGGCATCGGCGAACACCGATGCCGCGATCCTGTCGTCAGCGTCGGCCCGCGCTTGTGTGGCCAGCGTCGCTGCGCGCTGCGCATCGGTGCGGGCGACGACAGCCGCGCGGCCGGCGTCGCGGATCGAGGTGGCGTGCGCGACGCGGTCGGCGACGCTCGCGTGCTCGCCACGGGCCGCCTCGACCGCCTCGCGGGCCGCGGTCACCCGCTCCTGGAGCGCGGCGATCCGGGTGCGCGCGCCGGTGAGCTGTTCCGCCAGCGCCGCACGCGACGTCTCGGCCTCGAGATCGAGCGCCGCAAGCCCGGTGCGCCGGGCGGCCAGCGCATCACGCCGTTCGACCGCGCGCTCGGCCGCAGCGAGATCGGCCGCGGCCGCGGCCAGCTGCTCCCGGAGCAGCCCTGCACTCTCCCCGCCGGAGCGGGCGGCCGCGGCGGCATGGCGCTCGCGCGCACTCTTCGCCTCGTCGGACGCGGCCCGTTCGTGGCGGGAGGCAGCGTCTCGCCGAGCTTCCGCGGTGGCGAGGATCTCGTCGGTCACCGGCTCATCAGCGGCTGTTGCGGGACACGGGTGCGCCGTCGCCCCGCACACCGCGCAGGGCTCGCCGTCGACGAGGGTGCTCGCGAGCTCCCCCGCGTAGCCGTCGAGGCGCAGCTGCAGCAGCGCGGCGACCTTCGCGGCCGCCGCGGCCGCCGCAGCGGCCGCATCGCGATGCAGGAGCTCGGCCTCCCGCTGCGCGTCGGCGAGCCCTTCGGCCTCGACGGCGGCAGTCAGGCGCGCGCTGATCTCATCGTGACGCACCCGCGCGGGGTCGCGCCGGGAAGCCGCCTCGCGCTCCGCCTCGAGTTCGGCGTCGAGGCGTTCGAGCTCTGCCGGCACCTGCGCACGTTGGGCATCGAGGGCGACGATGTCGGCTTCGAGCCTTGCCGCGTCGGCAGCGGCAGCCATCATCTGCGCTTCACCATCGGCGAGGGCGGCTTCCTGCGCGAGGGCCGCAGTCCACACGGCGAGCTCGCCGGTGAGCCGCTCGACCACGGCGGGGAGATCGTCCGTGTCGGCGTCGTCGGTGCCGGACACCGCACGGGCCCAGACCGCGTCGGCGGACGCAGCCAGCTCGGCCGTCGCCGCCGCGGTGCGGTCGGCTCGGCGAGCGGTCTCGAGCGGGGCGCGGAGCACCTCCGCCGACCGGCCGCGGTCGAGTCGCCGTCGGTCGTCGGCGATCTGCGGGCCGGCCGCCTCGAGTGCGGCGAGTCGTTCCCGTGCACGACCGAGCTCGGCCTGCGCCTTCGCCAGCGCGACGCGTTCCCCATGCGCGGCTTCCGCTGCCGTGCGGGCGTCATCCGCGTCGACGCGCTCGCGCGTCAGTGTGTCGAGGCGGTAAGCGGCGCGGCTCTCGCCGAGGTCGACGGCCGCGCGCCGTGCGGCGAGGTCGTGCTCCGTCGTGCCGTCGATCTCGTCGGCCGGCACCAGCTCATGCGCGACGATCAGGCGCGCGGCCTGATCGAGCAGGGTGCGCGCCCGCTCGCCCAGCGCGTCGAGCTCGTGCTGCGCCGCCTTGCTGCGCTCGCCCAGCTCGCGGGCGTACTCCTCGTAGCGGCGGGTTCCGAACAGCGCACGCAGCAGAGATTGGCGTTCGGTGCCGGAGGCTAGGAGGAACCGCGAGAACCGGTTCTGCGCGAGCAGGATCACCTGCTGGAACTGCTGCGCATTCAAGCCGAGCACGTCGTCGAGGAACAGCCCGACGTCCCGCGGCTTCGCGGCCCGGCCGATCCATACGCCGTCGACGAGCTCCTCGAGCTCGGCTCGCGTCGGCTCGGTCGTGAGCCCGCCGCCGCGACGCGCCGGCCGCTGATACTCAGGAGCACGTGTGACGCGCCAGCGGCGGTCGCCGACCGTGAACTCCAGACGCACCTCGGTGGGGTCTTCGGGTTCGCAGTGGTCGCTGCGCAGACGCTTGTCGCCCGTCTCGTAGCGGGGCACGCTGCCGTACAGCGCGAAACAGACGCCGTCGAGGATGCTCGACTTGCCCGCACCCGTGCGACCGGCGATGAGGAAGATGCCGTCGTGCTCGAAAGCCTCGAAGTCGACGCTCTGCTTCTCGCGGAACGGCCCGAACCCCGTGAGTTCGAGGCGGTGCAGCCTCACGCGGTCGCCTCCACTCGCGCGCGCTCCTCGAGCAGCTCGCCGACGAGCTCCGCCTCGCGGGCCGATGCGCCCTCACCCTCGCGCACGTGCGCGAGGAACGCGTTCACGAGCTCGGCGTCGTTGCGTGCGGCGCGCACGCGCTCGGCGTAGGTGCGCACCTCGTCGGCGCGCGTCGCGATCGGCACGTGGCGGACCTCTGCGCAGAAAGGGAATCGCGACAGCAGGCGCCGCATCGGATCGCGCTGCGGCAGCGGATCCGTGTACTCGGCGCGCACCCACTCGTCCGCATGGGCCGCGAACCGCTCGTCAGTGAGCAGCTCGTCGAGGGTCGCAGTCAGCGTGGTGAGCGCGCGCGGCACCGGCAGCGGCAGCCAGTCGACCCCACCGAGCCCGTCGGCACCGAGGTCGACGAGCCACGACCCGCGCGGCTTGTGCCCCTCGTCGAAGCTGTAGTGCAGCGGCGCGCCGGCGTACCGCACGCGGGGCGAGAGCTGCTGGCGCCCATGGATGTGCCCGAGAGCCATGTAGTCCACGCCGTCGAACGTCGACAGCGGCACGATGTCGAGCCCGCCCTGCTGGATGTCCCGCTCGAGGTGCGGCGTGGGCTCGACCCCGGCGGCGAAGCAGTGCGCGGCCGCGATCGCGCGTCCGCCCCGCGCCGCGGCATCCGCCCGCACCAGATCCATGGCGTGCGCGAGCACATCGGCCTGCGTGCGCACAGCCGGCCACGCCCCGCGCAGCAGCACGGGCTCGAGATACGGGATGCCGTAGACATGGACGGGGCCGTGCTCGTCGTGGACGGTGACCGGGGTTCCGACGGTCGCCGGGTCGGTGATGACGTGGACTCCCTCGCGGAGGAGACCCGACTGGAAGCCGAGCCGGGCGGCCGAGTCGTGGTTGCCGCTGGTGACGACCACCGTCGCGCCGGCGTCGGCGAGGCCGCGCAGCGCATCGGTGAGGAGCGTGTACGCGCCGGCGGCGGGGGTCGCGGAATCGAACACGTCGCCCGCGACGATCACCAGGTCGACGTCGTGCGCGGTCACCTGCGCCACGAGCGCCTCGAGCACGCCGCGCAGCGCATCGAGCGTGGAGTGGCCGTGGAACGACCGCCCGATGTGCCAGTCCGAGGTGTGCAGGATCCGCATGCCAACACGGTACGTTCGGCTCCTGACATCGGCGGCGAGGCAGGCCGCGGACCCGCGAACCACCGCGGTTCGCGCGCCGCGGCGCGGCGTGCGGCGCGTACCCTCGAGCCATGTCCTTGCCCGGGGTCTGCGTGGTGTTCCTGCTGCGCCGCGGGCCGGAGGGCGTGGAGGTGCTGCTGGGGCGCAAGCGCAGCGGACTCGGCCAGGGGAAGGTCGTGGGCATCTGCGGCTGGGTGGAGCCGGGCGAGCGCGCCGCCGAGGCCGCCGTGCGCGAGGCCCGCAGTGGGGTCGGCGTGCGGGTCGAGGCATCCGATCTCCATGTCGCGGGCACGGTCGAGTACCACTTCCCCACCCGGCCGGCATGGTCGCAGCAGGCGACCGTCTTCGTCTGCCGCCGG
This sequence comes from Microbacterium ureisolvens, assembly GCF_019511645.1. Lineage (GTDB taxonomy): Bacteria > Actinomycetota > Actinomycetes > Actinomycetales > Microbacteriaceae > Microbacterium > Microbacterium ureisolvens_A. Next base: position 131,073 of record NZ_JAEUAX010000005.1, read on the forward strand.
TGGCACGGCGAGCCGGTCGAGAGCGACGGGATGGCGCCGCACTGGTACGCGCTCGACGCCGTGCCGTACTCCCGCATGTGGGACGACGCCTCGCGGTGGCTGCCAGGGGTGCTCCGCGGCGGCACCGTCGACGCGCGCTTCACCTTCGGCGCGGACCTCGCGACGGTCGTGCTGACCGCGGAGTGACCGTCCGCCGGAGCGCGCTGCCCGGTCCGGCGCAGCCCGCGTCCGGCGTTCCTCCGGCGGGGCACCCTCCCCTGCGCGCCTCGCCGGACGTATCGTGGAACATGGCGCACAACGCAGACACCGCTCCGCGATCGACCGTGGTGGCGCTCGTCGGAGCCGACAGCGACGAGCTCTTGACCGGCCTCGCCGATGTCCCGGCGCTCGTTGCGCTCTCCCTCCGCGAGGCAGAGCCGGCCGTCGCGGCGCACCTCGTCGCCTCGGTCTCGATGCCCTACGTCGTCCACGACGCCGACCCCCTCGAACACGTCGCATCGGCCTGGGTCGAGCTCTACGAGGAGCGCGCGACGCTCGGCTCGCTCGAGGCGGAGGTCGATGCCCTCCTGGCGCTGTTCTCGTCGGGGGAGGCGGTCATGCCCGACTACTACGTCGTCGCCGGCCCCGAGGCGATCGAGGGCACATGGCGCCACTGGTGGCTCGGTGCGCTGGCGCACCGCGCACCGTCGCGCGTGCTTCCGGTCGAGGCATCCGGCACGGCGCTGCGAGCCCGGCTGCGTTCGCTTCCCGCATCGCGTCCGTGGCCCGAGCCGTCGGCCTGGCTGCCCCGGGTGCAGTTCGACATCCCCGACAGGGTAGGGCTGCGCGATCAGCCGGGCGCCGCCTGATCCATGGCGGACGTCGAGAGATTCGCGCACGCCGGCGCGACCCTCGTCGCCGAGCGGCGCGGTCACGGCGACCGCGTCTACGTGCTGATCCACGGCATCGGCATGGGGCGCACGGTGTTCGCCGACCTCGAGCGGCATCTGGGCGACGGCGAGGTCATCGCCTTCGACCTCCCCGGCTATGGCGAAGCCCCCGAGCCGCGGCGCGTGCTGACGATCGAGCGCACCGCCGACCTCGTGGCCGCCTACCTCCGGGCCCGCGTGCGCACGCCCGCCGTCGTCATCGGCCATTCGATGGGCGCACAGATCGCTGTCGAGGTGGCGGCGCGTGATCCCGCCGTCGTCGACCGCATCGTGCTCATCGGACCGACCGTCGACCCCTGCGCCCGGACGGCACCTCGTCAGCTGTGGCGGCTCCTGTGCGACATCGCCGTCGAGAGCCCTGTGGTGATCGCGCGCGGCGCTCGCGAGTACGTGCGGGCGGGGCCGCGACTGCGGGCGAAGTTCCGGGCGATGCTCAGACACCGCCCCGAGGACGTGCTCCCGCGAGTGCGGGTGCCGGCGCTGGTGCTGCGCGGCGAGGACGATCTCGTGGCACCGGCGGACTGGTGCCGCCAGGTCGCCGACGGCCGTCCCGAAGGGCGGCTCGCCGAGGTCGCAGGACACGGCCACGAGACGATGATCCGGGATGCCGCACCCGCCGCACGCCTCATCCGCGAGTTCGCCGGCTCGGTGTGAGAGAGGCTCGCGACTGCCTCGTCCCCACGGAATCCTGCCAACCCCGTCGCAAGCGGCAATGTCGGAACCCCCGCGTAGGTTCTGCATTGTCGGAACCAACGGAGGAAACCATGTTCGCTGTATACGCCGCCGAACAGCAGTACCGCCACGACACCTGGTCGCGGGACCGCGATCACGCGATCCTCGCCTCCATCAACGAGCGGAAGGCCGCTGTCGCCTCGCGCCACCCGGCCCGCGCGGTCGCCCGCCCCCAGCGCGTCGTGTGGGCCCGGCCGATCGGGCTGCACGTCGTCGCCGAGAACGACCCCGCGGTCTGCGCCGTCGCGTAGCCGACGACGGTCAGGGCGTGCGCGGGTCCGCGGGAGCGGATCCGCGCACCGCGCCGGCGGCCTGCTGGGCCGCGCGATCCTTCGCCACCGCGTCGCCGATCATCTGTCCCCCGCTGCGCAGGAGGGCGCGACGCCACGGAAGGGTGCCCTCGATCTCGATCTGGATCGAGATCGACAGGATGGTCCGGATGAGGACGATGAGCCCCAGGATCGCGGCATCCTCGAGCGAGGGCTTCGAGGTGATCGTGCGGATGAGGTCTGCCGCGACGAGCACTTCGAGCCCGAGGAGGATCGCGGCGCCGAGGGTCGTGCGCAGCGTCGTGAACGCCTGCTGCCCGCCCTCATGGCGGGCGAGCGACCGCGCTCCGAGAACGAGGGCGATAACGAAGCCGACGATCATGGCGGCGGCGCCGATCGCCTCGAATCCGACGGCGACGGCGGTGAACACCTCCTCCATGTGCACGCGCCCAGCCTAGGGCTGGGCGCGTGCACATCGGCGGCGGAATCGCGGCATCAGCCCGCCGGGCCGCGTCGCGGGCGCGCGGGGTCGTCGGTGTCGCCCACCGACACCTGCCGTGCGAGTTCGTCGATGTCGTTCTCCGGGAGCTCGATGCCCGACTGCGTGAGCCGTTGGCGCAGCACGTGTGCCACCTCCTCCAGAGGCTGGGTGCCGACATCCTGCCGGGTCTGCGCGACGATGCCCGCGACCTTGTCGATGTCGGACGCGTTGTTCTGCGCCATCGCCGGAAGCCGCTGCTCCTGCTCCGGGCCGAGAGCACCGGGAGTGCGCTGGGCCTCGCTCGCGGTCTGGGTCTCGCGGGCGCCGTCCTGACCGTGGTGGTCGATGCCGTCATCCACGACTCCGATCCCGACGGCCTCGTGGCTCGGCGCCGGCGCTGCCGGGGCCGCAGGCTCGACGTCGCCCTCCCTCGCGGGGTCGCGCTCCCCTGCGGGAGTGCCCTCATTCCATGCCGGCGCTTCTTGCGCGTCCGGAGCGGGCTCGCCCATCGTGGGGGCGGGTTCGGGAGAGTCTTCGCGCACGGGTTCGCCCGGCGCGGGCGTCGACGCGGCACCGGCCGCATCCTCGCGGTCCGGGTAGTTGACACCCGGCTGCTCGTACTCGTTGCCTGTCGTGCTCATCAGGGCTGTTCCCCTCTCTCGCTGTCGGTCAGCATGTCGGGATCGGCGCCTCGCCGGGCCGCCTCGCCCTGGACCGGATCATCCGGCTGCAGTGCCGCATCCGTGAGCAGCTCGGATTCGGCTGCCTGTGCGCTGCGCTCGCGGGATTCCGTGTCGTCCACCGCATCCCGCCCTCCGGGCGGGTCCGCGTTGATGACGCCTTCGGGAAGTTTCTGGTCGTTCGACCCTTCACGGCCCATCGCATGCTCCTCTCGTCAGCCTCCACCCTCCGACGAGCGGGGCGTCGGCGATATGGGGTTGACAAGGCGAGACGACGGTGTCGGCGCGGTCACGCCGTCAAGGACGCGGATTCAGGATGCCGCGACGCGAGGGGTTCGCATCGAACCAGTCAGCGACGTACCAGCACACCGGGATGACTTTGCGGTCGCCGCGCTGCTCGAGCTCCTCCACGGCACGCTCGACGAGCTCGCCGGCGTACCCGTGCCCGCGGAAGGTGGGGATCGTGTAGGCACGCGTCATGGCAACGGTGCGGCCGTCGTCGCGATAATCCAGCACGCTCACCAGGTCGTCGCCACGGTGCAGGGTGTACCGGGAGGCGTCGGTCTCTTTCGTGAAGCGGAGCTCGGTCACGCGGACAGGCTACGCCCGCGGTAGGACAGCCGGACGCGTCTGTGGGGATGTCGCAGTGATCGCTCAGCTGACACTCGGTGTCACCCGACGTGGAACTGAGCAATCTGTCACATTCCGAAACGATCTGGGCTCAGAACCCGTGCGATTTGACGTTTTCGGACAAAGTCGGTAATAATCGGGCTCATGACTGACAACGCGCTGTATCTGTCCGCCCGGGAGGCGAACAGGACTGCCGGCATGATGATGGCCGGCCGCATTGTCATGTGTTGTCGAATGTGCCACTAGCACGGTGACCCCCGTCGGACTCCTCCTCCGCTTCTGAACACGGATCGCAGAGAGTCCCCCGAAGCACCGGTTTCGTGCGTCGATCACGCGCACCCGGACCCGCTTCGCACACCGCCCAACGTCGGGCACAGGCCTCACCCGGCCTACGGCCTTTCTCGCCACCGACGACCAGGGCCGCAGCACATCATCGACCCGCCATCCGGGTTCCTCCCGCAAGGACCATCATCATGTCGACCACCGCCCTCCTCGACCGTCCCGCCACCGCCGCGCCCGTCCGCCACCTCCGCGCCGTGAATCACCCGGCCCCGGTCGAGGCACCCGCCGCACCCGCCCCCGAGCCGGCGCAGCCCGGCGGCCGCGCCCTTCCCGCCGGCACCGCGCCGCGCGGCTTCGCCCTCTACGTCGGCATCGACGAGGCCAAGGCCGCCGCCTCCGGCGTGAACCTGGGCGTGCTCGTCGACGCACTGCGCCGCACCCTCGCCGAGCTCGCCCCGTCCGCCGAGACCTACGCCACCGTCGCCCTCGCGCCCGTCGGCTCGGGCGGCCGCGACGTCGACGTGGTGCGCCTTGCGCTGCACGAGCCCTCGGCCGTCGCACGCACCAAGCAGGAGGAGCCCGAGGACGAAGAGCCGGCTTCGGGTGGCGTGGTCGTCGACATCTCGCGCAAGCGCGTGCTCATCGACGGCGAGTCGGCCGCCTTCACGTTCAAGGAGTTCGAGCTGCTGCAGTACCTCGTGCTCCGCGAGGGCCGCACCATCGAGCGCACGGAGCTCGTGACCTCGCTCTGGCAGGGCGCGACCGACGACGACGCTCCGGGTGAGCGCACCATCGACGTGCACGTCCGGCGCCTGCGCGCCAAGCTCGGCCGCTACGAAGACATCGTGCGCACCGTCCGCGGCGTCGGCTACCGCTTCGACCGTCACGCCGACGTCGTCATCCGCTACGGCCACGGCACCCCGTCGCCCGACCGCTTCTGATCCCCGCCGCCCGCGCGTGCGGCGGGTCGCGACGGCCCGCTACACGTCACCACGGAACGGATGTCGGAGGCCGGGGCGTAGGGTGGGCGGCATGACCACCTCGCTCTCGCGCATCCCTCGGACGAGGGATGCCGAGCGCTTCGGTCCTCGCGCTCAGACGCGCGATCCCCGACCCGATCACGGCCGACCGATCGAGACGGAGTACCGGCCGCGGCACCCGCTGGATCTGCGCCGTACAGTGCTGTACCAGCGGCGCGGAGCCGGCGACCCGACGATGGCGGTCTCGGGCGCGGTGATCTGGCGGGTGAGCCGCACGCCTGCCGGCATCGCGACGCTCGCCATCCGCGAGACGCATCCCGGGGTCATCCGCGGCGCGGCCTGGGGCCCTGGCCGCGAGTGGGCCCTTGCACAGCTTCCTGCGCTGTGCGGCGCCGACGACGACGCCGGCGACTTCGACGCATCGCAGCATCCGCTCATCGCCGACGCCCACCACCGCAATCCGGGCCTGCGTCTCTCGCGCACCGATCTCGTGTTCGACGCGCTGGCCAGCGCGATCTTCGAGCAGAAGGTCACCGGCATGCAGGCGTTCGGCGCGTGGCGGCGCATCGTGACCTGGTGCGGTGCACGAGCCCCCGGCCCGACGCCGGCGCCGATGTTCGCGCCGCCGACGATCGACGGCTGGCAGCACATTCCGTCGTGGGTCTGGCACCGCGCGGGGCTCGAGCCGCCGCAGTCGATGACCGTCGTGCACGCGGCGCGGCGCGGCGACGCGATCGTCCGAAGCGTGCTCGCCGCCGAAGACGGCGAGGCCGTCGAGCGTGTGCTGATCAGTCAGCGCGGCATCGGCCCGTGGACTGCGGCCGAGACCCGCATCCGGGCCCTCGGCGATCCCGACGCGGTGAGCGTCGGCGACTACCACGTGGCTCACGAGGTCGGCTACGCGTTGACGGGCCACCGGACGGACGACGATGGGATGCTGCGGCTCCTGGCCGCGTGGCCGGGTCAACGTCAGCGCGTCATCCGCCTCATCGGCGCCAGCGGTGTGCGCGAGCCTCGCCGCGGCGCGCGCCTGCACCCGGAGGACCACCGCGACCGCTGACTCCGACGTGTGGGATGCGGCGGCCCGGCCGCTGCGAAGAGCTGCCGGGCCGCCGCATCCGTTCAGTCGCCCTTCACGTTGACGAGCTGCCGCAGCGTGTGCCGCACGACGACGAGGTCGGCCGCGTCGGACATGACCCGGTCGATCGGCTTGTACGCCTGCGGGATCTCGTCGATGAACGCGTCGGTGTCGCGGAACTCGATCCCGGTCATCGCCGCGCGCAGCTGCTCGTGTGTGAACGTGCGGCGCGCCGCGGTCCGCGAGAACTCCCGACCCGCACCATGCGGCGAGGAGTTCAGCGACAGCGGATTGCCGAGGCCCTCCACGACGTAGGACGCCGTTCCCATCGAACCGGGGATGAGGCCCGGCCGACCGGCGTCCGCCTGGATCGCACCCTTGCGGGATACCCACACCTGCTTGCCGAAGTGCTTCTCCGACTCCGTGAAGTTGTGGTGGCAGTTGATCCGCTCGTGCTCGATGACCGGCGCGCCCATGGTCTCCGAGAGCTGACGCGCGACGCGGTCCATCATCTCCTCACGATTGAGCAGGGCGAAATGCTGTGCCCACCGCAGCTCGCGGATGTAGGCCCGGAACTCCGGCGTGCCCTCGACGAGGTACGCGAGGTCGGGGTCGGGAAGCTCGATCCACCACTGCTTCGCCAGGCGCTGCGCGACACCGATGTGGTGCATGGCGATCTTGTTGCCGACACCCCGCGAACCGGAGTGGAGGAACATCCACACGCGGTCGAGCTCGTCCACCGACACCTCGATGAAGTGGTTGCCCGACCCCAGCGAGCCGAGCTGCAGCCGCCAATGGCCGGCGTACCGCGCCGGGTCGAACTCGGCGTTCCGGGCGAGCTCCTCCAGCTCCGCGACTCGCGGCTCGGCGGTGGCGACCACCTTGCGGTTGTCGCGCCCGGCCGAGAGCGGCACGGCCCGCTCGATCTGCTCGCGCAGGTGCGTGAGATCGCGCTCGGCGAGCTGCGCCTTCGTGAACTGGGTGCGCACGGCGATCATGCCGCAGCCGATGTCGACACCGACGGCAGCGGGCATGATTGCCCCGAGCGTCGGGATGACCGACCCGACGGTCGCGCCCTTCCCGAGGTGGGCATCGGGCATGAGAGCCAGATGCGGGTGGATGAACGGCATGCGGGACGAGGTGCGGGCCTGCTCGACGGTCTTCTCGTCGATCAGGCTCGCCCACGAGAGCAGCCGGTCTGTGAGCCTCTCCATGATTCCTTTCCTTGCGTGCTCACGCACCCGTTCGGGTGCGCGGGGCGGGCCGTCGGCTCGGGACTCCCCCCTGGAAAGGGAAACGCCCCGGACCTGTGCGGTGCGGGGCGTGGATCAGCGGATGCTGCTACACGGCCTGCGCCGGAGGGGACGACTCGTAGCGGTCGTTGGGCTGCTGACCCAGGACCGCCTCGAAACGGAGTGCGCGCTCGGCGTTCATCCGTCGTCCTCTCGGCTCGCTCGTGATGCCGCGCCGGCGGGCGCAGCCAGGCCACGTTAGAGGAGGCCGGAGCGCGGCGTCAAGCATCTTCGCGATGTCGGCACGCGATGACGCGGTCGCAGGGGCGGCGAAGGGGTCGAAAGGGGCCGGCCGCCGGACCTCCCTTGTGGATGTCGGAGGTGCCGACGACACTGGGACGCGCCACGCGGCCGGGCGCGGCATCCACCACCCATTTCAGGAGTTCGACATGCCCAGCCTCAACCCGTATCTCTCCTTCAGGAACCAAGCCCGTGAGGCGATGACCTTCTACCAGAGCGTGTTCGGGGGCGACCTCGACATCTCGACGTTCGGCCAGTTCGAGGGGATGGTGCAGGATCCCTCCGAGAACGACCTCGTGATGCACGCGCAGCTCACGAGCCCCGACGGCTTCGTCCTCATGGCGGCCGACACGCCCACCGGAATGACCTACGAGAAGCCGGCCGGCATCTCCGTGTCGGTGAGCGGTGACGACGAAGCGTCGCTGCAGGGCTATTGGGACAAGCTCGCCGACGGCGGCACCATCACAATGCCTTACGACACGCCGCCGTGGGGCGGCAAGTTCGGCATGCTCACCGACCGCTTCGGCATCGACTGGATGGTGGCGGTCAACGCGCAGCAGGGCTGAGCCTGAGCGCGGACTCCGGCGAAGCGCCGGGGTCCGCGCTCGCGCGCGTCGGCGAACACCGGCGCGGCGGAGCGGTCGACGACGGTGAAGCGCCGCACGCCTAGGCTGGCGGCATGACCACGACGCGGAAGGGCTGGACGCGCGGGCACTCCGGCTGGGCGCTCGGCACGGCCCTCATGTTCACGCTGGGGATCGTCTTCGGGCTCATCTGGGGCAACGTGCTGCTGGGCGTCGTACTCGCCGCGGCCGTGTCGATCGGCTGGCTCATGGCGTACGAGTCGTGGCGCGGGCGCAGTGTCGGGCTCGAGAACCGCGACGACGACGGCGCACAGCTGTAGCCGAGCCCCTCACCCCTACCCCTCGCCGCCGCTGCGTCGTATCGTGAGCGCGAGGAGGTGGTCCGCCATGCAGGCAAGCGTCGGCGATCGCGTGATCATCCACGGCCGCGTCGTCGGTGCCGTGGAGCGCGCGGGTGAGGTCATCGAGGTGCGGGGCAGCGCGGAGAACCCGCTGCTGGTGGTCCGCTACGACGACGGCCACGAGGCGATCCTGTCGCCAGGAAGCGACTGCGAAGTCCGGCACGCGTCCTGAGCCGCGCGCCGGACCGGCGCCGTTCAGCCCAGCAGTTCGTAGCGCGACGGATCTGCGCCGAGCACGTGCTCGCCGAGGAACGCGAACACCGTCTCGTACCAGACGACGGCGTGCTGGGGCTTCAGAACCCAGTGGTTCTCGTCGGGGAAGTACAGGAAGCGGTGCGGCATGCGCCCCTGCTCGTCGGCGTGGTGCTCGGCGAGCTCCGACCACAGCCGCAGGCCCTCGCCGATCGGCACGCGGTAGTCCTTGTCGCCGTGCACCACGAGCAGGGGGGTGCGGATGTCGCGCACGAACCGGTGCGGCGAGTGCTCGATCATCGCCTCGGGCGTGAAGATCCGCTGCCAGTACTCCGAACTGTCGGTCGTCCCCGCGAACTGATCGAGCGCCCACAGGCTCGCGTGCGTGACGATCGCGCGGAACCGGTCGGTGTGACCGGCGACCCAGTTGGCCATGTAGCCGCCGAACGATCCGCCCATCGCGGCGGTGCGCGCCTCGTCGATGTCGTCGCGCGCCAGGGCGGCATCGGTGATCGAGAGCAGGTCGGTGTAGGGCTTTCCGCCCCAGCTGTTCCAGCCGCGCGCGATGAAGTCGAGGCCGTAGCCGGTCGACAGCGCGGGGTCGGGAAGCAGCACGGCGTACCCGCGGGCCACGGCGAGCAGCGGCGCCCAGCGCCAGCTCCACGCGTTCCAGCTGTTGAGCGGGCCGCCGTGGATCCACAGCAGCAGCGGCGCCGGCGCCTCCGCCGAGGCGCCCTCGGGCAGCAGCAGCCACCCGCGCACGCGCGCGCCGTCCTCGGCGGTGGTCTCGACCTCGGTGATCGACCCGGGTGCCGCAGGCGCCGGGGCGGGCGTCGCGAGCGGGGTGACCACGCCGTCCCGGGCGATGCGCACGGGGTGCGGCGGCACGCCCCACGACGAGCGGAGCGCGACGATCTCGCCCGTTCCGCGGTCGACCACGACGTTCGAGTAGGCGAAGTCGTCATCGGTGAGCTTCGCCGGCGCACCCGCGTCGAGGGGGATACGGAACACCGGACCACGGCCGTCGTCGTCGGCGGTGGCGATGAGCGCCGCGTCGTCGGCGGCGAACGCGAGGGACGAGGCCCAGCGATCCCACTCGGCGGCCACGCGACGTGGGTCGCCGCCGTCGATGCCCGCGACCCAGATCTCGTAGTCCGTGGGCGCGGCGGGGCTGCTCTTGACGGTGCGCAGGTACGCGAGGCGTGTTCCGTCGTGACTGATGGCCGGCATCTCGTAGTCGACACCGATCTCGTCGAACAGCGTGGTGCGCTCGCCCGTCGCCGTGTCGATCGCGACGATCACGCGGCGGCCGGCGCGCTGCTCACGGTGCTCGAGCGACACGACGAGCGTCGACCCGTCCGGCGTGAGCGCGGCTTCGGCGTGGTCGAGCGACCGCACCGGCTTCGGAGTCAGGTCGCGCGGACGCGGCAGCGTCGGCGGGTACGGCTTCTCTTCGGACGCGGATGCCGCGCCCTCGCCGTCAGCGCCGGGAGCCGCAGCATCGGTCTCCGACGCGTCCTGCGCCGCCGCGTCCGCCACGGCGGCCGCGATCGTGTCTTCGAGGGCGTCGATATCGATCGCGAGCAGGTGCGGCTCGCCGGGGCCCAGGTCGCGGTCCCAGTAGCGCACCGGGTAGGTGTCGTGCAGGATCGCCGACACCTTCTTCTCCTTGCGCTTGGCGCGCAGCGCCGCCTCACCCTCGAGGGTCTCGGCGCCGGGCAGAAGGGATGCCGTGATCACGAGCCGTGCGGACGCGTCGGCGGTCGCGGCGATGCCGTCGACGCCGCCCGCCAGTCGAGTCACCGGCCGGGCCTCGCCGCCGGTGGCCGGCAGCAGCCACAGCTGACCCGACTCGTCGTCGGCTTCGGCATCGGCGTCGGGGCGGGCCGACACGAAGAGGATGTCGCCGTTCGCCGTGAAGGCCGCACCGGCCTCGCCCTTCGCCGACCGCGTCAGGCGTCGAGGCGTGCCTCCGCTCGTCGCCGGCACCGCCCATAGGGACCGGTCGTACCCGGTGCCGTCCTTCTTGAGCGCCGCGACGGTGAGCACCGCCGTCTTCCCGTCGGGCGAGAGGGCGAGTGCCTCCACCCGGGGAAGTGCGATGTAGTCGGTGAGCGAGTCGAAGGGCGTGGAGTTCGCGGGGGTCGACATGGCTCCACGCTAACCGACGCGTCCGCCCCGGGAAGGCGCCCCCGTCAGCACCACTGGGTGAGCTTGTCGGGGTTGCGCATGATGAAGACGTCGGTGATCCGGGCTCCCCGCACCTCGAGCGTCACCAGCGCGTCGGGCACGTCGTGGACCGTCGCGAGGAAGCCGAGGCCGTCGGGCGTCTGGACCGGGACGAGCACGGCGTCAGGAAGCAGACGTGGCAGGCCGAGAAGGAATCGTCCGACCCGGTCGGCGCCGCGCACCGGCCGCAGCGCCGCCGAGACGCGTCCGCCGCCGTCGGAGCGGAGCACGACACCGGGATCGAGCACGGTGACGAGGGCGTCGAGATCACCCGTGGTCGCCGCCTGGGCGAAGGCGCGTGCGACCGCATCGTGCTGTTCCGGTGAGGCCGCTCCCGCACGATGCTCGCGCACGCGCCGTCGCGCCTGGGACGCGAGCTGACGCACGGCGTCCGGACTCCGCCCCACCGTCTCCGCGATCTCGGCGAACGGGACGCCGAAGACGTCATGCAGCACGAACGCGACGCGCTCCGCGGGCGTGAGCGACTCGAGCAGCACGAGGAGGGCCATCGAGACGGAGTCGTCGAGCGTGACCTGCTCGATCGGGTCGATCGGAGCGGATGCCACGAGCGGCGAGTCCTGCGGCACCGGCTCGGGCAGCCACTCCCCCACGTAGCGCTCGCGCCGGGCGCGCGCCGAACCCAGCATGTCGAGGCACACGCGCCCCGCGACCCGCGTGAGCCACGCGGCGGGGTTGCGGATCGCGGCACGCTCCGCGTCCGAGAGTCGCAGCCAGCGGACGTAGGTCTCCTGCACGGCGTCCTCGGCGTCGGCCACGGTGCCGAGCATGCGGTAGCAGAGGCCGAGCAGGGCGCGGCGTTCGGTCTCGACGTCGTCGGTGGGCATCCGTGGTCCTCTCTCTCGATCTTCGACGAGGCACGCGAGCGGAATGTGAGCCGTGCTCTCACATTCTCGCGCTCCGCGTCGTCGGACTATCGAGAGCCCCCGGCTGGGGACGAAAGGAGCAATGCCATGAGGATCGCGGTCGCCGGAGGAACGGGCGTCGTCGGAAGCCACGTCGTGGAGGCGCTGCGCGCGGATGGGCACGACCCGATCGTGCTCAGCCGTCGCACGGGCGTCGACCTCACCACGGGAGCAGGACTCGACGCTGCGCTCGACGACGTCGACGCGGTGATCGACACCGCGAACGTCACGACCGTGTCGGCCGCGGTCGCCACCCGGTTCTTCGAAGCGGCGACGGGCAATCTCGTGTCGGCGGCAGGCCGGGCGGGCGTCGCGCATGTCGCGCTGCTGTCGATCGTGGGGATCGACCGGATCCCGCACGACTACCTCGCGGGAAAGCTCGCACAGGAGCGCGTGGTCGAGGAGGGCGGCGTGCCGTGGACGATCCTGCGCGCGACCCAGTTCCACGAGTTCGCGGGCCAGGTGTTCGACCGCGCGAAGATCGGCCCCCTCCACGTCGCGCCTCGCGGGCGGGTGCAGCCGGTCGCGGCCCGCGAGGTGGGCACGCACCTCGCTGCGCTGGCTGCGGGCGCCCCGCAGGGACGATCCGCCGACCTCGCAGGGCCGCGCGAGGAGCGCCTCGACGACATGATCAAGGCGTACGCACGGCGCACCGGGCACGGCGGCTGGATCCCCTCGGTCAGCCTGCCCGGCGGGCAGATGAAGGGCATGCGGACGGGGCTCGGCCTCCCCGGGCCGGGGGCGGTACTGGGCAGCCAGACCTTCGCGGAGTGGCTCGCCGAGCTCCCCTGAGCGACACGGCGGGTATCGTGCGGCTGGGCCCGGCGGGTCTACGCTGAGCGGGGGTTCGGGTCACACGCACCAGGAGGACTCGTGAGACTCGCCATCGCCGGCGGTACGGGGATGACCGGCGGGCACATCACCGAGATCGCGCGCGGTCGCGGCCATGACATCGTCGTGCTGTCCCGCAGCACGGGGGTGGAGCTGCTGAGCGGCGCGGGCCTGGCCGGTACCCTCGACGGGGTCGACGCGCTGATCGACGTCACGAACGTGACGACCGCGAAGCCCGACGTGTCGGTGATGTTCTTCGCCGGCGCCACGAAGAGCCTGCTCGCGGCCGAGCGGCGAGCACAGGTCGCGCACCACCTGGTGCTGACCATCGTCGGTGCCGAGGCCGCTCCGGACGGCTACTACGCCGGGAAGCTGGTGCAGGAGCGGCTGGTCGCGGAGGGCGACGTGCCGTGGACGATCCTGCGCACGACGCAGTTCCACGAGTATGCGGCGATGATGTACCACCGAGGTCATGCCGGTGCGCACGTCGCACCCTCCGGCCGGGTGCAGCCGATCGCCGCGCGCGAGGTCGCGGCGCACCTCGTCGACCTCGCCGAGCAGGGCCCCGCGGGCCGAACGACCGACCTCGGCGGACCACAGGAGGAGAGCCTCGCCGACATGGTGCACCGCTACGCGCACGCGATCGGCCATCGCGCGCCGATTCCCGTGGTGAACACCCCCGGCGCCATCGGCCGTGCGCTCCGGTCGGGCGCGCTGCTTCCCGGTCCCGGCGCGCTGCGCGGCACCCAGACGTTCGCCGAGTGGCTCGACGCCCTCCCCGACGCCTGAACCGTGACGGATGCTGCCCCCGGCGCAGTGCGCCGGGGGCAGCATCCGTCGATCACATCTCTTCGTGGGTGAGCGGGTCGCCGTCCCACAGACGGCCGCGTTCGAGCGCGCTGATGGCGGCGAGCTGATCGTCGGTGAGGGTGAAGCCGAAGACGTCGGCGTTCTCGCGCTGCCGGTCGGGGTCGGCGGACTTCGGGATGGGCGTGCTCCCGAGCTGCGTGTGCCAGCGCAGCACCACCTGCGTCGGGGTGACGTCGTGGACCGCGGCCAGCTCGGTGAGGATCTGCTCGGTGAGCAGCTCGCTGCGTCTCGCGAGCGGGCTCCAGCTCTCGGTGCGGATTCCGTGGGTCGCGTGGAATGCGCGCAGCTTCTCCTGCGGGAAGTACGGGTGCAGCTCCACCTGGTTCACGGCGGGAACGACACCCGTCTCCTCGATGAGCTCGGTGAGCTGGTCCTCGGTGAAGTTCGACACGCCGATCGAACGCACCAGACCCTGCTCCCGCGCCTCGACCAGGCCGCGCCACGTGTCGACGTACTTCCCGACGCTCGGGTTCGGCCAGTGGATCAGCTGCAGGTCGATGCGGTCGATGCCCAGCAGATCGAGCGAGCCCTTGATGCTGTCGATCGCCTCCTGCCGGCCGTGGTGGCGTCCGGGAATCTTCGAGGCGACGAGCAGCTCGCGGCGGTCGACGCCGCTGCGGCGCACCGCTTCGCCGACCTCGCGCTCGTTCTCGTAGTTGACGGCGGTGTCGAGCAGGCGGTATCCGGAATCGATCGCCGCGACGATGGCGGCGATCCCCTCCTCGCCCCGCAGGTTGTAGGTGCCGAGTCCCAGCTCGGGGAACCAGGTGCCGTCGTTCAGGGTGACAGTGGGGATCGCGCTCATAGGTCCATCCTGGCCCTGTTCCCCCGTGCGCTCCCCGCGTCGTGCACGCGGCGTCACGGACGATCGTCGACGTCGAGGGTGCCCTCGGTCGCCGCACGCTCGTCAGCGGCCGCGCTGTCGATGCGGTCGTCGTCGAGGTCGGGATCCAGCGGGCGGTCGTCTTCGAGTGCCGGATCGAGCATCCCGTCCGCGTCGTCAGCGGTGCCGTCCGCGATGGTCGGATCGTCGTCGTCGCCGAGGGGTGCGGGGATGAGCGGAGGCTGATTGGTCATGGTCTGCTCCTTTCGCTGTCCCGAACGTACGTGAGCACGCCCCGAGGAGCCGAGGGGCTTGTGCCGCCGTGCCCGCACGGCTACGAGGCCACCGCCACCGATCCCGGCCTTGCCCCGACGAGTGCCTCCGCTGCCCGGGCCGTGCGTGCCGCGAACCGCGTGGTGTCGGTGCCGCGGGCGAGGGACTGCGCGTTCAGTCCGTCGATCATGCCGATGAGCTCCCACGCCACCTCGCCCGGCTCGGCCGTCGAGAAGGCCCCGGTGCGGCATCCGTCCTCGATGATCGACTCGACCAGCGTCTGCCAGCGCTCCATCTGCGCCCGGACGGCGAGGGCGAGGGCGTCGTTGCGGCGGGCCATGGCCCAGCCCTCGACCCACACCACGGTCATTTCTTCGCGCCCGCCGTTCATGAGCGTGTCCATGAGGGCCCCGAGTCGGGCCGCCGGATCGGCGACCGCGCCGACCATCCGTTCGACGTCCTTCACCTCCTCGTCGACGAGGTCGGCGTAGACGCGCGCCACGAGGTCGTCCATAGACGGCTGGTAGTGCGCGACCAGGCCGGACGCGACCCCCGCCCGCTCCGCCACGGCGCGCAGGGTGAGGGCGCTCAGTCCCTGGTCGCGCGCGATCGCGGTCGCCGCCGCGACGATCTCGGCGGCCCGTTCGGCGGGAGCCTTGCGGGTGCGGGGGCGGGACGATGTGCTTGACATGGTTTCGCCAGCATAGGTATCTTTCCTATTGATCGCTAGATCAATTACTCCGCGAGGCGCATTCGCCGTCGTCGCGACACCGCCGAACGAAGGGGCGACGATGGCCTGGAGGATGCCGCACGAGGGCGATCCGCACGAACGCACATGGATGGCCTTCCCCAACGAGGGGCCGACGCTCGGCGACGACCCCGCCGAGCAGGAGCGCTTCTATGCCGCGTGGAGCGCGGTGGCGAACGCGGTCGCCGACTTCGAGCCGGTGACGATGCTCGTCGATCCGTCGAAGGCCGAGCGCGCCCGGCGCATGCTCGACTCCGCGATCGACCTCGTCGAGACGCCGGTGGACGAGTTCTGGTTCCGCGACCACGGCCCCACGTTCGTCATCGACGACGACCGCCCCGGCGCCCTCGGCGCCGTGGACTGGATCTTCAACGGCTGGGGCGCGCCGGAGTGGGCATCGTGGGAGAAGGCCGCGCAGCACGCGCGCTTCACCGCCGACCTCGTCGGCGCCGAGGTCGTGAGCTCGCTGCTCGTCAACGAGGGCGGCGGCATCCACGTCGACGGCGAGGGCACCGTCCTCGTCACCGAGACCGTGCAGCTCGATCCGCGCCGCAACCGCTTCGCCGACAGAGCACGCGTCGAGGAAGAGCTCGCCCGCACGATCGGCGCCGCCAAGGCCGTCTGGCTGCCGCGCGGCCTCACCCGCGACTACGACGAGTTCGGCACGAACGGCCACGTCGACATCGTGGCCACGATCCCGACGCCCGGTCGCGTCCTCCTTCACACGCAGCAGAATCCCGATCATCCCGACTTCGAGGTCTCGCGCGAACTGCGCGCGTTCCTGTCGGCTGAGACGGATGCCGCGGGCCGCACCTTCGAGATCATCGACCTCCCCGCCCCCGAGACCCTCCGCGACCACGAGGGGTTCGTCGACTACAGCTACGTCAACCATCTCGTGGTGAACGGCGGGATCATCGCGTGCGGCTTCGGCGAGGAGCGTGCCGACGCGCGGGCGCGCGACATCCTCGAGGCCGCCTACCCCGGGCGCCGGGCGGTGACGGTCGACGCCCGCCAGATCTTCGCCGGCGGCGGCGGCATCCACTGCATCACCCAGCAGCAGCCGGCGGTCGCCCGATGACCCGCCACTACCCGGTCGTCGAGAAGACGATCGCCGAGCTCCGCGAAGCGCTCGAATCGGGCGCCGTGACCAGCGTCGGACTCGTCGACGCGTACCTGGCGCGCATCGACGCGTACGACGCGCCGGGATCGGCCACCTCCCTCAATGCGGTGATCGTGCGCAATCCCGACGCGCGGGCCGAGGCGGCAGCATCCGATCTCCGTCGCACCGAAGGCCGCACGCTCGGTCCTCTCGACGGCATCCCGTACACCGCCAAGGACTCGTTCATGGCGAAGGGCCTCACCGTCGCGGCGGGATCGCCCGCCTTCGCAGACCTCGTCGCGCAGCGCGACGCGTTCTCGATCGAGCGGCTGCGCCACGCCGGAGCCGTGCTCATCGGGCTGACCAACATGCCCCCGATGGCCAACGGCGGGATGCAGCGCGGTCTCTACGGCCGCGCCGAGAGCCCGTACAACGCCGACTACCTGACGTCGGCCTTCGGATCGGGATCGTCCAACGGTTCGGGCACGGCGACCGCGGCGAGCTTCGCGGCGTTCGGGCTCGGCGAGGAGACCTGGTCGAGCGGCCGTGCGCCCGCCTCGAACAACGCGCTGTGCGCCTACACCCCTTCGCGTGGCGTGATCTCGGTGCGCGGCAACTGGCCGCTCGTGCCGACCATGGATGTCGTCGTGCCGCACACGCGCACGATGGCCGACCTGCTCGAGATCCTCGACGTGATGGTGGCCGACGACCCGGAGACCCGCGGCGACTTCTGGCGCGCGCAGCCCTGGATCGGGATTCCGGATGCCTCGGCCCTGCGTCCCGCGTCGTACCCGGCGCTCGCCTCCGCCGATGCCGACGCCGCGGCCGCGAGGCTGGCGGGGAAGCGGTTCGGCGTGCCGCGGATGTACATCAACGCCGACCCCGAGGCCGGGACGAACCCGGACGGCGGCATCGGCGGGCCGACCGGCACCCGCATCGAGACGCGACCGTCGGTGCTCGCGCTGTGGGAGAAGGCCCGGATCGACCTCGAGGCCGCCGGCGCCGAGGTGGTGGAGGTCGACTTCCCGGCGGTGACGAACTACGAGGGCGACCGGCCGGGCGCGCCGACGATCAAGACCCGCGGGCTGGTGACCGAGGCCTTCCTCCAGCGCGAGATCGTCGACCTGTCCGCGTGGGCATGGGACGACTTCCTCCGCGCGAACGGCGATCCCGCACTCGGCCGGCTCGACGACGTCGACGGTGCGATGATCTTCCCGCACCCGGACGGCGCGCTCCCCGACCGCTACACCGGCTTCGACGACGACATCGCGACCTACCCGGCACAGGTGCGCGAGCACCCGTACGCGTCGTTCGCCGACATCCCCGAGATCGCCGACGGCGTCCGCGGCCTCGAAGAGACCCGGCGCGTCGACCTCGAGGACTGGATGTCGATCCTCGGCCTCGACGCGGTCGTCTTCCCCGCCGTCGCCGACGTCGGTCCGGCCGACATGGACGTGAACGAGGCATCTGCCGACCTCGGCTGGCGCAACGGCGTGTGGGTCGCCAACGGCAACCTCGCGATCCGCCACCTCGGCATCCCGACGGTCACCGTGCCCATGGGGACGATGGAAGACCTCGGCATGCCGGTGGGCATGACGATCGCCGGGCGCGCGTACAGCGACCCCGACCTGCTCGCGTGGGCCGCGGCGTTCGAGGCCCTGCGGCCGCGCCGCACCGCGCCGCCGCGCACGCCCGAACTCGACTGACCATGGAACTGCGCACCTTCACCTCCACCACTCCCGATGCCGTCGCACGCGGCCGCGAGCTCGGCGCTGCGTTCGGCCCGCAGTACCGCCGTACCGCGGAGCTCTATCTCGCGCACTTCGCCGAACTGGGCATCCCAGCGGACGACGTGCGCGCGCTCGCCGAACGCACGCACGCCTCCCTGCAGGCGTGGGCACCGGACCTCGCCGCCGAGGCCGAGGCCATCGCGGTGCGGGCCGAGCTCGAGTTGTGGCGGCTCGCCGCGGTCGGCGGACGCACGGAGATCCTCGCCGTGGCGCCGCGCCCGCGGGCAGGCGAATGCTCGACCGCGGTGCACGTAGGCCCGGGCCTCGCTGCAGAGACCCTGCAGACGTGGGACTGGCACGAGTTCCTGGTGCCCGAAGGGCTGCTGCTGGAACTCACAGCGTCGAGCGGGCTGCGGGTGAAGGTGTTCACCGAGTTCGGAACACCGGGAAAGATCGGCGTGAACAGCGCCGGGGTCGGGCTGCATTTCAACATCCTGTCGCACCGGACGGACTCCGCCGCCGGCGGCGTTCCCGTGCACGCGGTCGCGCGCCGGGTGCTGGAAGAAGCGCGCTCGATCGAGGAGGCCCAGAGCATCGCGGCGAGCGCGACAGTGAGCGCGTCGACCGTGCTCACGGTGTTCGAGACCACTCCCACGGGTTCCCGGGCCGCCGCCTTCGAACTCGCACCGGCGGGACTCGGCATCGTCGAGCCTGGCGCCGACGGCTGGCTCTTCCACACGAACCACTTCCTGGATCCCGCGCTGTCGGCGGGCGACACGATGGAAGACGCCACGACGGTCGCCCGCCTGGCGCATCTCGACCGCGTGCGCGGCGAACTCGTGGGCCTGGCGTCCACCGATCGGGCCCTGGCGGCGTGCGGCGGCCGGGGTTCGGCCGCCGAGATCTGCATGATCCCCGACCTGACCCTGTCACCGCTCGATCAGTGGACGACTCTCCTCACGGTCGCCGTCGACACCGAGGGATTCGCACTGGAGGTGTTCCCCGGCCGTCCCGACGAGGCCGCCGCCGCGGGACTCACCCGCGTCTGACCGGGCGCGCTCCGGGCGCGTTCCGCAAGCGGTTCCGTGTGCCGGTGACCCGAACCACGCCGGCCTGACAGACCGGGAGAGACGGGAACGGATGCTGCCGCCCGGGGCTGCAGCATCCGTGTCCGTCCGATCTCGGGGCAGGCTGCTCAGAGGTCGTGGGCGGCGAGCCAGAGACCGGCGGGGTCGTACTGCTCGCGGATCCGGACCAGGCGGTCGCGTGTCTCGACGTCGAAGAAGGCGGACGCCTCCTCCCGCCGGTCCGAGAAGTTCTGGTACGCGACACCGCTGCTCCACGGGCGAAGGGCGGAGGCCGCATCCGCCGTGGTCTGCATTCCGAGCTCGAACAACTGGGGAACCGGCACGGCGGCGAGGGTGAACAGCGCGAACCTGCCGTGAAGCGTCGCGAGCGCAGCGTCGATCGGCCGGGCGAGAGCGCCCTCGAGGTGGCGCAGCTCGGCGATCATGAGCGATGTCTCGGCATCCGGTCCGGCGACCGAGAGGAAGACCGCAACGGCCTCTTCGGGCAGCTCCGCAAGGAGCAGGTGGTCGCTGATCCCGGGCGTCGGGGCCGGCGGGTCCATGTGGACGCCGAGCACGTCGATCGCGGGGATGCGCGTGAACGTGTCGAGCTCGGGGCCCAGCGCCCGCAGCGGGGCGAGGATCTCGGCCGCGCGCTCGTCCTCCTCCAGAACGGCACCGTCGATGACGACGAGGCTGCGGCCGCTGAGGAACGGGGGCAGCTCCGGGATCGGAGGGAACCGCATCGCCCGGAGCGACGTCGTCGCGGACTCCGGAGCGGTCTTCGTCCACTCCACCCACGTGCGCAGCACCTCGGGCCCGTGCGACAGGTCCCACAGCAGCATCCCGGCGACCACATCGGCGATGGGCAGGAGGTCGATCTCGACCGCCACGACGACGCCGAAGCCGCCTCCGCCGCCACGCAGCGCCCAGAACAGGTCGCGATGCTCGTCGGCGCTCGCCCGCACCAGCGCGCCGTCCGCGGTGACGACCTCGATCGCGCGCACGTGGCCCGCCGCCAGCCCGTGACGGCGCCCGTACAGCGACAGTCCACCGCCGACCACGTAGCCGGCCACCGCCACATCGCCGGCGCTGCCGTGGAGTGCCGCGAGCCCGTGCGGCGCGGCAGCGGCTGCGACGTCGCGCCACAGTGTGCCCCCGAGCACCCGTGCCGTGCGCGCGTCCGGGTCGACCCGGACGCCCGTGAACCTGTGCATGCGCAGCAGCACCGTGTTCGAGAGGTCGAGCCCGTGCAGGGAGAGGGCGAGGTGCCCGGTGCTCTGCGGCGCGACACGGAGCCCGTGCGCCGAGGCGGCCGCGACGACGGCCGCGACCTCGTCGACGTCGCGGGGCACCGCCACGGCGGCGGGATGCAGGTCGACGGCGAGGTTCCACGGCGTGCGCGCCGCGTCGTAACCGGGGTCGCCCGGCAGGAGGATCCCGGGGATGCTGCGCAGGGCGGACGCATCGAGCGCGGTGGTGGGAGTGGACATGGCGGTTCCTTCGGTGTGGTGGGTGACGTCGCTCAGGGCGTCGGGGTGGTCGGTGAGTTCGGGGGCGGCGTCCACCTCGGTCCACAGCCCGACGATCGCGCCGGACGGCTCGAGGCTCGCCGCCGTCGCGACGTGCAGCGGGACGTCGGGGTCGCCGAGCCGCTCGCGGACGATGCCGACGATGTCGGCGATGATCGAGGCATCCGTCGTCCGCACCTCGATGCCCACGATGCGCCGAGGCGGGAGGCGTCGAGTCTCGAGGGCGCGCTCCAGGCGGACGACCGCCAGGCACGCTTGTGCGGCGGCGTCTTCGGCGTGCAGGAGCCGGCCGTCCTCGCTCACCGAGCTGGTGTGGATCGTGATGGTCACCCGATCAGCGTCGGGCGTCGGTGCGGACGCGGACCATCCCAGATCGCCCGGCAGATTCCGCCCCCACAGAGATGGCCGGCGCCACCCCCCACACGTCTGGGATACCGCGCGCGCTCCCGGCGGCGCATACTGTGCGGATGGGGAGCATTCTGGCCGCCGAGCGCGCGCGAGGAGATGTCGACGTGCTGTCGCGCGCGGCACTCGATCTCGACGAGTTCATGGGCGAGGCCACCGCGGCCATCCGGCGCGCGGTCCCGTGGGAGGGCGCGTGCGTGGGGACGCACGACCCCGCCACGGCGATGCTGACGAGCGGCCGCAAGTACGGGAGCCTCGTCGGCAGTGACACGCACGATGCGCTGTTCGCGACACTCGAGTACAACTCGCCCGATCAGTCGTCCTTCCGCTCGCTGGCGCGCAGCGACCACGACGCGATCGGCATGCGGGTCACCCTGCCCGACGACATCGCGCGATCGGAGCGCATGAACGTGCTCATGCGGCCGCAGTTCGGTTTCTCGGACGAGGCGCGGCTTGTGTTCCGCGACGGACAGGGCATGTGGGGCGGCCTCGCGCTGTTCCGCGGCCACGACGACGCGTGGTTCACCGAGGACGACATCGCGTTCCTCGCTTCGCTCTCGGGATCGATGGCCAGAGGCGTGCGGGCGGGCGTGCTCGCCCGGCTCACCGGCCCGGCGCTCGTGGACGCGGGGACCGGCGGCCCGGCCGTCGTGATCGTCGACGCCGCAGACGAGGTGACGCACATCAGCGTCGGCGCCGAGGAGCGCCTCGCGCAGCTGCATGCGTCGGAACACCTCATGGACCCGCTCGGCCTGGTGCACGCCCTCGTGGCCGCGGCTCGGGCGAGCCTTCACACGCCCGGCGCGCCGTTGCCTCGGGCGCGGATCCGGACGGCATCGGGGATGTGGCTCGTCGTGCACGCGGCGCCGCTCGCGGCGCGCGACGGATCCACGAGCCAGGTCGTGGTGACGATCGAGGAGGCGCGGCCGCCCGAGATCGTCGAGCTGGTGGTGGCGGCGTTCGGGCTCACGCCCCGCGAGCGCGACGTGACCCGACTCGTGCTGCAGGGAGTCGAGACCAAGGAGATCGCGACGACCCTGCACGTCTCGGCCTACACCGTCCAGGACCACCTGAAGGCGGTGTTCGACAAGGCCGGTGTGCGCAGCCGCCGCGATCTCATCTCACGCATCTACTTCGACCAGTACGTCCCGCGACTGGGAACCGCCGTCAGCACCTCCGGCTGGTTCGCCGACTGACGGGCGGTCAGCGCAGCCCGGAGCGCAGATCCTCTCCGGCCTCGCCGATCGCCGAGGTCGCCGGCGCGCCCGGGGCTGCACTATGCGTCCCGTCTTCCTCGGTGTGCAGCGACGGCGGTGCGGCCGCGTACGCGTCGGACAGCTCGCGGTAGGGCTTCGACACGAAGGCGAGCAGCACGACGAGCAGGAGCACGAGGCTCGCGCCGACGAACGCGAGCGCGATGCCCCGCGCCTCGCCGTCGCCGAGCAGCCAGCCCCACGCGGCCTGGCCCTCGGCCGAATTCATGTAGGGGATCAGCCAGAACTGGGCGATGGGTCCGATGAGGAATGCGGAGACCGGTGCAGCCGCGGACTCGACACTCGCCGCGAAGCCGAAGACCCGCCCCTGCTTCTCGAAGGGAACCACGCGCTGCACGATCGTCTGCTCCGACGCTTCGGCGATCGGCATGAGCGCCATGAAGATCAGGATGCCGAGCCCGTAGAGCCACCACCACTCGCGGATGGCGAAGGCCATTCCGAGCAAGGCGATGCCGATGTTCACGAGCAGCATCGTGCGGACCGGGTTCTTGCCCAGACCGAACTTCGCCACGAGCGCCCCGCCGATGATGAACCCGAAGCTCGTCACGCCGAGGACGATGCCCCACACCTCGACCGAGAAGAGGGTCAGGCCGTACGGGTCCATGAGGGCCATGAAGACCCCGCCCACGAGGTTGTTGAAGGTCGAGAAGAGGATGAGCGCGAGCAGGCCCGGCACCGCCATCACCGCCGGGATCACGCCCTTGAACCCGAAGCCCTTCGGCGCGGCCCCTTCGACGTGCGCGACGCCGCGCTCCGGGATCGGGACGAACATCAGATGGATGAGCGCCACGCCGGTGGCCGCGATCGCGATGGCCACCGTCCAGCCCATGCCGAGGAGCCCGATCGACAGGCCTGAGAACACGCTCGTCACCATGAAGGCGATGCCCTGGACCGCTCCGACGAGGCCGTTCGCCTTGTCGCGGCGGTCGGCGGGCACCAGGAGCGTGACGGTCGTCGACAGCGCGATGTTGCGGAGGTTCTCGACGACGCCGCCGATGAGGATCACGCCGGCGAACGCCCAGAACCAGGGACCGGTCCAGTCGAGCAGGGCGCTCTCGGGGAACGCCACGAACATGGCACCGGCGACGACGTAGGCCGACGCCGTCACGATGCTCGAGAGCAGCATGACCGACTTCTTCTTCATGTGGTCGACGATCACGCCGAAGACCACGCCGAACACCGCGACGAGAAGCATGTACGACCCGCCGATGATCGCCGTGGCGAGCACCGACTTCGTCTCGAGGTACACCCAGAACGTCAGCGCGAACCAGAGGTAGCTCGACGTCACGTTGGCGAGTGCGGTGTTGACGAGCACCTGGTAGAACGCGCGCAGCGTGCGGGCGTCGGGACGGTGCTGGACCGGATCTTCGGATGCTGCGGGCCCCGCCGGGCTCGACTGGCTCATGACGATTCCTTCGGCGTGTTCGCTGACGAGTGGGGAAGGGCGAGGGTCTAAGGTGAATGTGGACACTGTTCACATTCGGTGTTCACACCGTACACACCCCGCCGGGAGGACGCAATGACTTCAGCGGTGCGTGCCTATCATCACGGCCACCTCCGACACGCGCTGATCAGCGAAGGCCTGCAGCTCGCCCGCGCGGGCGGCCCGGGCGCGGTGACCCTTCGCGAAGCGACCCGCGCCGCCGGGGTCTCGCCCAACGCGGCGTACCGCCACTTCGCCGATCGCGACGCCCTGGTGCGGGCGGTCGCCCGCGAGGCGCAGCTCGCTCTGGCCGGCGCCATCACGGCACGCGTCGAGGCGACCCCGGCAGACCTGTCCCCCGCGGAGGCGGCGATCGAGCGGCTGCGGCGCGTAGGCCTGGCGTACATCGACTTCGCACGCACCGAGCGGGGGTGGTTCGAGACCGCGTTCTTCACACAGGACACCCACGCGAACGACGGCATCGTGACCTTGGACGACGAGATCGTCGCCCCCTTCCGCCTCCTCATGGACACGCTCGACGCGATGGTGGACGCCGGCGCCCTCGCCCGCGAGCGACGGCCGTACGCCGAGTGGGCATGCTGGTCGGCCGTCCACGGCTTCGCCGACATCGCAGTGCACGGTCCGGTGCGGTGGCAGCCGGCAACCGTCATCGACGCCCTCGCCGCGTCCGTCGTCGAGTCGGCCATCACCGGCGTCCGCGGCACGTCCACCCCGCCCTCGTAGACTTCGCACATGTCCGACCAGGCGACCGCCGTCTCCGTCCCTCGCCCGTCGATGGTGAGGCGCGGGCTGTCGTGGATCGCCGACTACGTCTACGCGGCCCGCCGGCAGCTCGCCGTGCTGTCGCTTCCCTGGACGATCGGGCGACCCCGCCCCCTTCCGCAGGCGTGGCGCCGGGGCGACCCCGCGCTGCCGGAGGTGTACCTCATCCCGGGCGTGTACGAGCACTGGACCTTCCTGCGCCCCCTCGGCGACGCCCTCGCCGCCGCGGGGCACCGCGTCGCCGTCGTGCACGGCCTGGGCGTGAACCGGCGCACGATCCCCTCGACCGCCGATCGCCTCGGGGAACTGCTCGCCCGCACGCCGGCGCCCGAGGCCGGGCGCGTGCTCGTGGCGCACAGCAAGGGCGGGCTCATCGGCAAGCACCTGCTCGTCTCGTCGGGTGCGGCCGCGCGCGCCGCCGCGGAGGCGGCCGCCGGCGGCGACCCCGCCGAAGCCGCCGCAGCGGCGACCGACACCGGGCGCCCACTCGGCCTCGTCGGCCTCGTCGCGGTCGCCACGCCGTTCGGTGGCTCCCGGCTCGCGCGACTGTTCGTGGTGCCGAGCATCCGCGCGTTCCGCCCCAAGGACGAGGTCATCCTCACCCTCGGGCGCGAGACCTCGGTCAACGGCCGCATCGTGTCGGTGTTCGGGCCGTGGGATCCTCACATCCCCGAGGGGAGCGCACTCGAGGGCGCGACCAACATCGCGGTGCCGACATCCGGCCATTTCCGCGTTCTGGGCGCCCGCTCGACCGAGCGCGCCGTGCTCGACGGCATCGCCGTGCTCACCGGAGCTCGACCGGCGACGGAGTGATCCCCGGTCAGGCCTCGGGGCGGTGCGGCCACCAGTCGGGCAACAGGGCGAAGTAGATGCGGAGGAAATCGTCGACCCGCGGGGACGGATGCCGCAGCCACCCGTCGATGATCCCCACGGTCCCGTCTGCCAGGAAGCGGGCGGCGGCATCCGCCACACTCCCCGCGGAAGCGCCCGAGACCGAGACGGGGATCGCGATGCGACCGCGGCCGAGGAGGCTCTCCGTGGTCCCACGGAAGTGCCTGCTGAGCATCGCGTGGAGCGCACCCCCGCCGTCGGCGAGCTCCCGGCGGTAGATGTCGATGTGCCGCAGGATGTGGTGCAGCACCCCCTCGGTCACGGTCGCGACAGCGGTGGCAGCATCGGCCCCGTCCTTCATGAGGTCGCTGCGCAGCACGTCGAGCTCCGCGGTGAGCGCCGCTTCGACCAGGCCTGCCGGCGAGTCGGCGTGCTCGTAGAACGTCGAGCGGTGGACGCCGGCCGCGTCGGCGAGCTGCGTCACGGTGAGGCTCGAGATCGGCTGATCCGCCGCGAGCGCGAGCGCTGCGGCGTACAGGCGATCGCGGCTGCGCCGCTTGCGGGGATCCATCGCGCCTCCGGGAATCTTTTCGACAGGTGTAGGTTAACTCATGCATAACCGACAGATGTCGGAGAAGTGATCGGCGCCACAGGCTGACGCCACCAACGGAGGTAATCATGGCTACGTACGATGTCGCGGAGCGTTCCGCCATCGTCACCGGCGCAGGATCCGGCATCGGCCGGGCGGTCGCCCTCACCCTCGCCGACAACGGCGCAGCCGTCCTGGTCGCCGATGTGCGGCAGGAGACCGCGGACGCGGTGGTCGCCGAGATCACGGGCGCGGGAGGCACGGCCGCCGCGTTCGTCGGCGATGTGTCGGACCCGGCTGTCGGACAGGCGGCCGTCGAAGCCGCAGAGGCCCTCGCCCCCCTGCGGATCGCGGTCAACAACGCCGGCATCGGCGGCGCCGCGGCGCCGGTCGGCGAGTACCCGGTCGACTCGTGGCAGAAGGTCATCGAGATCAACCTGAACGCGGTGTTCTACGGCACGCGCGCGCAGGCGCCCGCGATCGCGAAGAACGGCGGCGGATCGATCGTCAACATCTCGTCGGTGCTCGGCTCGGTCGGCATCCCGATGTCGTCGGCATACGTCGCGTCCAAGCACGGCGTCGTCGGCCTCACGAAGAACGCCGCGCTCGAATACGGCACGCAGGGCGTGCGCGTGAACGCGGTCGGCCCGGGGTTCATCCACACGCCCCTCGTCGACGCGAACCTCGACGCCGACGCGCAGACGGTGCTCGCCGCCAAGCATGCTCTGGGCCGCCTCGGAGACGCGCAGGAGGTCGCGAACCTCGTGGCCTTCCTCGCCTCGGACGCCGCCACCTTCGTCAGCGGCAGCTACCACCTCGTCGACGGCGGATACGCCGCGCAGTAGCATCCGTCGCCCCGAGAACCAGCGGCCCGCGTGCACCCGAAGCACGCGGGCCGCTTCCCATTCCGCGCGATGTCTACAGCTGCGGCGGGGTCCAGACGAGAGTGTGACCGGTCGCGGTGAACGATTCGTTACCGGCGAGCTTGCCGGTCGTGGTCGACTCGAGCATGAAGCCTAGCGCCTCGTAGAAGTCGCGCGCGGCGTTGCCGTCGAGCACCTCGAGCTCGACACGTCCGCCGGACCGCGCGAGGAAGTGCTCGACGAGCGCCCTGCCGATCCCGCGGCGGTAGAGGTCGGGGTCGACGTAGATCCAGGTGATCTCGCCGCCGTCGGGACCGACGCTGCCGGCGATGAACCCTGCGACCTCGCCGTCGGCCTGGGCGACCCAGACCTCGTCGTCGAAGAGGCCCTCGTTCTCATAGGTGGCGGCGAGGTCGAGATAGGCGTCGAGAAGGCCTGCGCCGCGCAGCTCGTCGAGCCGGGCGGCATCGTGGATGCGCCGGATGTCGTCCCAGTCGCGGGATTCGTAGGGACGGATGCTGACGCTCACGGTGTCTCCCCGCCCACCGGGGCGCTCCCCCGCCACGCGGCGAGCACCTCGACGTGACGCAGCAGGAACGCCCGCTCATCGAGCCGCTTACGGCGCAGCCAGCCTGTCACCTCGTCATTGCTCTTGCTCGCGTTGCACGAGCGGCACGCGGGCACGACGTTCTCGAACGTGTATCGGCCGCCGCGCGAGATCGGCAGCACGCAGTCCTTCTGGAACGGGCCCGCCGCCAGGCCGCAGTAGGCGCAGGCACCCCAGGCCTCGACGAGCGCCTCCCATTCATCGGGTGTCAGATCGTTGTCGGCGGCGGCCACCCGGCGGGCACGGCGTCGCGCCGCGCGCGCACGCCTCGTCTGACTCACCGCCATACCCGGAGCCTATTGCTCGCGCCGGCCCCGGCTTCGGCTGCAACGCCGTCGACCCGCCGCCGGCGTCGACATCGTGCGTTGTCGCCGAGGTGACAGGTTACGCACGCGGGGCGCCTCGGCGAGAACGTATCCTCGCCGCGAGGGGGCTCAGGCGACGGGGTCGGGGACGCCGTCCAAGAGCTTCTCGATCGTCGTGATGACGCCGTGCTCCAGGTTCGACGGCGCGCCGTAGCGCGCTCTCGCCACGACCTCCGGGTGCGCGTTGGCCATCGCGAACGAGAGGGACGCGGCATCCATCATCTCGAGGTCGTTGAGGTAGTCGCCGAACACCGCCGTCTGCGCGGGGGTGATGCCGGTCGCGGCCTGCAGACGCCGGAGGGCCACGCCCTTGTTGACGCCCTGGTTCATGACGTCGATCCAGTGCTCGCCCGACACGACCACCTGGTGTGTCGCACGGAGATCGGCCAGCGCGGGGGCGGTGGCCGCGGCATCCGCGAAGTCGAAGATCGCGACCTTGAGGATCTGGTCGTCGACCGAGAGCAGATCGGGCACGGTCTCGAGGCGCGCGTAGTACTTCGCCGCCTCGGGCAGGAACGCGTCGTCGGCGCGCTCGATGTACGCCGACCGCTTGCCGCACACCACGACCCCCAGGTCGCGTCCCTCAGCGGCGAGCGCGCGCAGGCGTGTGACGAGGGACGCCGTGAACGCGGCATCCATCGCGTCCGAGCTGATCTCGGTGTCGCCCTCGACGACGTATGCGCCGTTCTCGGCGATGAACACCATGTCGTCGAGGTGCTCGGCGAATGCCCGCTGCAGGGTCGCGAGCTGACGCCCGCTCGCCGGCGCGAAGCGGATGCCGTCGGCGTGCAGGCGGTCGAGCAGCGGCCAGAGGGCGTCGGGGATGCGGCCGTGGCCGTCGAGCAGGGTGCCGTCCATGTCGACGGCGATGAGGCGCAGGTCGGGCGAGGGGAAGGGCATGATGCGTCAACCCTACGGTTGCCTTCCTGTGCGTCTGGCGGGACCGTCGCCTCACAATGCCTGCGGTCCGCCGGTGAGCAACACGTAACCACGAGGGTCACCGGCGCGGGTACGTTGGGGTGCGTGACAGCTCCCATCGATGCCACCGCCACGTCCGCCTGGGCCGAGCTCAGCTCGATCCGCGACTCGTTCGCCCCCGATCTGCGCGGTTGGTTCGCCGTCGATCCGCGCCGCGCCGAGCGCCTGAGCTTCGAGCTCGCCGACCTGCACGTCGACCTGTCGAAGAACCTCGTGACCGACGAGATCCTCGCCGCACTGGTGCGACTGGCCGAACAGACCGGCGTCGCCGAGCGCTACGCCGCGATGCTCGCGGGCGAGCACATCAACACCACCGAGGACCGCGCGGTGCTGCACACGGCGCTGCGGCGCCCCGCCGGCGCGCAGCCCGCACTCGTCGTGGACGGCCAGGACGTCGACGCCGACGTGCAGTCGGTCCTCAGCGCGATGACCGCCTTCGCCGACCGCGTGCGCTCGGGCGAGTGGAAGGGCGTGACCGGCAAGAAGGTCACGCACATCGTCAACATCGGCATCGGCGGCTCCGACCTCGGCCCCGTGATGATCTCGGCCGCGCTCGAGCCCTACGCCACCGCGGGCATCCACGCCCGCTTCGTGTCGAACATCGACCCGTTCGACATCGCGAACAAGACCAAGGACCTCGACCCCGAGACCACCCTCTTCATCGTCGCGTCGAAGACCTTCACGACCCTCGAGACGCTGACCAACGCCCGCCTCGCGCGGGACTGGCTGTGGGCCGCCCTGGAGAAGTCGGGCGCGATCGACGGTTCGGACGCGGCGAAGACGGATGCTGTCGCCCACCACTTCGTCGCCGTGTCGACCGCTCTAGACAAGGTCGCCGCGTTCGGCATCGACACCGACAACGCGTTCGGCTTCTGGGACTGGGTGGGCGGCCGCTACTCGGTGGACTCGGCCATCGGCCTGTCGCTCATGATCGAGCTCGGCCCGGACGTGTTCCGCGAGCTGCTCGCCGGCTTCCACGCGGTGGACGAGCACGTGGCGGGCACGCCGCTCGAGCGCAACGTGCCGGTGCTGATGGGCCTGCTCAATGTCTGGTACTCCAACTTCCTGGGCGCGCAGTCGCACGCCGTGCTCCCCTACGCGCAGCAGCTCTCGCGCTTCGCCGCGTACCTGCAGCAGCTGACCATGGAGTCCAACGGCAAGTCCGTCCGCTGGGACGGCTCCCCGGTCACGACCGACACCGGCGAGGTGTTCTGGGGCGAGCCCGGCACGAACGGCCAGCACGCCTTCTACCAGTTGATCCACCAGGGCACCCGGCTCATCCCCGCCGACTTCATCGCGTTCGCGAACCCCGCGTATGCGCTCGAAGACGGCGGCCGCGACGTGCACGGGCTGTTCCTGTCGAACTTCCTGGCGCAGACCAAGGCGCTGGCGTTCGGCAAGACCGCCGCTGAGGTGGAGGCCGAGGGCACCACGGGCGCCCTCGTCGCGGCGCGCACCTTCGCGGGCAACAAGCCGACGACGTCGATCTTCGCGCCGGCTCTCACGCCCGCCGTGCTCGGCCAGCTCGTGGCGCTGTACGAGCACATCACCTTCACGCAGGGCGTGATCTGGGGCGTCAACTCGTTCGATCAGTGGGGCGTCGAGCTCGGCAAGCAGCTGGCCCTCCAGATCGCGCCGGCGATCGAGGGCGACGAGGCCGCGATCGCGGCACAGGATGCCTCGACCCGAGCACTTCTCGCGTACTACGCCGCGCACCGCAAGGCGTAGCCGTCCCGCCCGGGGCTCCGCTCGCGGCCGCGATCAGGCGGGTGGATGCCTCGACGCGGCGTCCTCTGCATCGGCCACAGTGAACTGCACGCCATCGGCGATCCGGTAGGGCGCCGTCGCGATCACCGCCCCCACGGCGCGGCGCAGGCGTGACACCTCGGCACGCACCGACACCTCGTGATCCGGGTCGCCGAAAACGGCGAGGCTGAGCCGCCTGGCGGTGAGGCCGGGCGGGCCGGCAGCGGCGAGCAGCCGGAGAATGTCAGCGTGCCGGGGCGTCAGCGCCAGCCGCCAAGGCTCGCCGTCGGCGTACACCTCGAGAAGCGTTCCTCGCAGCTCGGCCCGCAGGGTGGTGCGCGAGCCGGACGGGCGCACGAGCCAGCCGTGAGGTAGCTGCTCGGGTATGCAGATGCCCACTCCGGGCACCGCGATGGGGACGCCCGACGCCGGTGCAGCGATGCGTGCCCGCGACGTGGTGCCGACCTGATGGGCGACCCAGCCGTCGTCGTCGACCACGAGTGCGGGACCGGTGCGGACCAGGTGGGCGGTGGCGTGGCGCAGTCGCTCGAGCTGCGCCTGATGGCGATTCCACAGTGACGATTCGGCGATCCGTGCGGACGAGGTCACCAGCGGAGCGATCGCGGGATGCAGGGTCAGGGCCGGACCACTCACGTCGACGACGCCGATGAGCTCGCCGGTGCGCGGATCGTGGATCGGTGACGCACTGCAGTACCAGGGATGCTGCTGTTGCTCGAAGTGCTCCCCCGCGAAGAGTTCGACCGGCGTCGCCTCTGCGAGCGCGGTGCCGATGGCGTTGGTGCCGACCTGCTCCTCGGTCCACAGGGCGCCCTCGGCGAATCCCAGCCGGTCCGCGGTCGCTCGGACACGCGGTGAGCCGTCCCGCCAGAGCACGGTGCCGCCGGCGTCCGTCACGACAACGACGTAGTCGGCGGCTTCCGCGGACCCCACGAGAACGCCGCGGATGTCGTCGATCACGTGCCGCAGTGGCGACATCTGGCGCAGGCGCTCGAGCTGCCCCAGATCGGACACGCAGCGGCCGTTGAGGCCCGAGGGCTGCACCCCCATGCCGATCACGCGGCGCCACGATCGCGCCACCACCGGCCGCGGCGCCTCGGGCGGAGCAGCGCCGCCGATCACCGCGTCGTGAACGCGGCGAAGGGTCCGTGCCCTCTCGTCGAGGTCGGCGCGTATCCCGGGGAAGGGTGCCGCCATCGGTACCTCCTGCCGTGAAGAGTAGACGCGGCGGCTTGCGTACTGCAACACGCTGCAACCGTTCCGCCGCGTCCGCCGGCGGGGTTCACTCGTCGTCACGGGACGATCGCAAGGAGGCCATCATGACCCGCACCATCGACGACGTCGAGACCTTTTCCCCACCCATCACCCCGACGGTCTCGCCGCAGGCCATCGCAGAGGCATGGTTCCAGCGGTTCGAGACCGCCCTGAGCACACGGGCGGTGGCCGACGCGGCCGCTCTCTTCGCCGCCCGATCGTTCTGGCGCGACCTCGTTGCCTTCACGTGGAACATCACGACCGTCGAGGATCCGGCAGGTGTCGAGGACCTGCTCGCCGCGAACCTGGACCGCGTCGCAGCGTCGGGCTTCGCGGTGAGCGAACCGCCGGCGCAGGACGACGGCGTCGTCTCGGCCTGGTTCACCTTCGACACTTCGGTGGGGCGCGGGCGCGGGCTCGTGCGCCTGCGCGAGGAGGACGGGGAGTTCAAGGCCTGGACCTTCCTCACGACGCTGTTCGAACTCACCGGCTACGAGGAGCCCCGTGGCGACCTGCGCCCGCGCGGCGCGCAGCACGGCGCAGACCGCGAGCGCGTCACGTGGGCGGAACGCCGTGAACGCGAGCAGGCCGAGCTCGGCACGACCGTGCAGCCCTACGTGCTCGTGATCGGCGGCGGTCAGGGAGGCATCGCGCTCGGCGCGAGACTGCGACAGCTCGGCGTGCCCGCCCTGGTGATCGATGCCCATGACCGGCCAGGCGACCAGTGGCGCGGGCGATACAAGTCGCTGGCCCTGCACGACCCCGTCTGGTACGACCACCTGCCGTATCTGAAGTTCCCCGATAACTGGCCGGTGTTCGCCCCGAAAGACAAGATCGCCGATTGGCTCGAGTTCTACACCCGGGTGATGGAAGTGCCCTACTGGTCGCGCACGACGGCGATCTCGGCCTCCTACGACGACGAGGCGAGGGAATGGATGGTCCACGTCGAGCGGGACGGCGAGCCGCTCCTGCTGCGCCCGACGCAGCTGGTGTTTGCCACCGGGATGTCGGGGAAGCCGAACGTGCCGGTCTACCCTGGGCAGGACGTCTTCCGCGGCGACCAGCACCACTCGAGTCGCC
Organism: Microbacterium ureisolvens; assembly: GCF_019511645.1. GTDB lineage: Bacteria > Actinomycetota > Actinomycetes > Actinomycetales > Microbacteriaceae > Microbacterium > Microbacterium ureisolvens_A. The sequence goes on from NZ_JAEUAX010000005.1 coordinate 164,184, forward strand.
ATCCCGGACCCGACGCCTACCGCGGCAGGAAGGCCGTCGTGATCGGCTCGAACAACAGCGCGTTCGACATCTGCGGCGCATTGTGGGAGGCCGACGCCGACGTGACCATGGTGCAACGCTCCTCGACCCACATCGTCAAGAGCGACACCCTCATGGACATCGGACTCGGCGACCTATACTCCGAGCGCGCGCTGCGTGCGGGGGTGACCACCGAGAAGGCCGACCTCATCTTCGCGTCGCTGCCGTACCGGATCATGCACGAGTTCCAGATCCCGCTGTACCAGCGCATGGCCGAGCGGGACCGCGAGTTCTATGAGCGTCTCGAGCACGCCGGGTTCCGGCTGGACTGGGGCGACGACGGCTCAGGCCTGTTCCTGAAGTACCTGCGCCGCGGCTCGGGCTACTACATCGACGTGGGGGCCGCGGAGCTCGTCGCCGACGGCAGCGTCGCCCTCGCCCACGGCGATGTCGACCATCTCACCGAGGACGCGGTGGTGCTGCGCGACGGGACCGTTCTCCCCGCCGACTTGGTGGTCTACGCCACCGGGTACGGCTCGATGAACGGCTGGGTCGCCGACATCGTCAGTCCCGAAGTCGCCGACACCGTGGGCAAGGTCTGGGGCCTCGGTTCCGACACCACGAAGGACCCCGGGCCGTGGGAGGGCGAGCAGCGCAACATGTGGAAGCCCACGCAGCAGGAAGGCCTGTGGTTTCACGGCGGCAACCTGCATCAGTCGCGTCACTACTCGCTTTACCTCGCGCTCCAGCTCAAGGCCCGCTACGAGGGAATTCCGACGCCCGTCTACCGGCTCGCTGAGGTGCACCACACCTGCTGAGTCTGAGCACTGCTCAGAATGGGGCGGGTTCCGCGACGAAGACGACACGCGGTGCCCGCTCCAGGTAGGTCCGGCCGCTCGGACTGCTCCACTGGAGGTCTCCCCCGGGCAACTGGTGCACGGTCCAGTCGGTCTCGGTCTTCATCGTGTGGTGCCGGACGCGATCTGCGACGCGATGCATCGGAGCGGCATGTCTCGCCGTCGCGAGTCGGCTGAGGCGCTTCGCGACGATTGCTCCTCCGCCAGCGCCCATGCGTCGGCGAGCCGCCAGACCAGGCGTGACTCCTCCACCGCGATGGCAGCGCGAATGGATGCGCAGTCGTCGGCGATGGCATCGACGAGCGCGTTCTCTTTCAGCTGTCGCTCGCGGTCGTCCACAGGTGTGCCCCTCAGATCGGCGGTGCTCTTCGCCGCTCGGCGAGAGCATCGGCACCGCGGGCACTCGGTAATCGATGTGTCCAGTGTGCCAGGGGGCTCCGACATCCACCGCGATCCCGATGCTCACCGGTCCGCGAGCGGTCATGAGCCGGCGGATGTCTCGACCCGGGCACTCGTCGCCTGCCTCGCCACGTGCGGCGGTCCCCGGTCGCCGAGCGCGGAAGCCCTGGCGTGCCACCGGGTCGCGTCAGCGTGATGGCGGCATGTTCCATCACTGGGATGCCGCCCCGGTATGGCATGCGCTGCACCCGGCGAGAACGCCGGGTGCAGCATCCGCGTCTCCTACTCCTTCTGGTCGACCGTGATCAGCGAGCCGCCGACGGCGATGTCGCCCTCGAGCACCGGCGACACCTCGCCGAAGTCGTCGGCGTTCAGCACGATGACGGGGGTGATGAGCGGGTAGCCGGCCTTCTGGATCACCGCGCGGTCGAAGGTGACCAGCGGCGTGCCGAGCTCGACGCGGTCACCGTTCTTCACCTTCACGTCGAACCCTTCGCCCTTGAGATTGACCGTGTCGATGCCGACGTGGATCAGGAGCTCGACGCCGCCGTCCAGCACGATCCCGAACGCGTGCCCGGTCGGCTGGGCCGCCGCGATCACGCCCGCGCCGGGCGAGAACACCGTGTCGCCCACCGGCTCGACGGCGGCCCCCGGCCCCATCACCCCGCCGGCGAACACCGGGTCGGGCACCTCCGACAGCGGCACGACCTTGCCCGCAAGCGGCGACAGCACCTCGATCGACGCCTTCTCGAGCACCGCGGTCGCCATCGGGACGGCGGCCGCAGCCGGGGCCGCATCGGACGCATCGATCGCGCGGGGCTCGCTCGCCTCGACGACCGCCGGCGCCACGTGCTCGGCGGCCGCGGCGGCCTCGGCCGCGTCGCGCGCCGCCTCGAACTCGGCCTGCTGCTCGGGTGTGCGGAAGTTGGACCACAACACCAGGAACATCGACGTGAAGAACGCCAGGCCGATTGCGATCGCGTACAGCCCCGTCGGCTGGAACGCCGGAATGGTCAGCAGCGACGTGAAGACGAAGGCCTGGGTGGTGACGCCGTTCTCCAGGCCCATCAGGAGGCTGCCGATGCCGATCGTGAGGCCGCCGACGAAGCAGCCTACGAGCATGCGCGGGTAGATGCGCTTGAACCGGAGATGGATGCCGTACAGCGACGGCTCCGAGATGCCGCCGAGGAGTCCCGCCGCCAGCGCACCGGTCGCCGTCTGCCGCATCTGCGTGTCGCGGTGTCGCAGCGACAGGATGAGCACGCCGGCGGTCGCGCCGAAGCAGGCGAAGTTCCACGCGCCCATCGGTCCCTGGATGAAGTCGTACCCGAGAGTCTGGATGTTGAGGAGCATGATCGCGTTGATGGGCCAGTGCAGCCCGAGCGGCACCATGAAGGGATACGCGAGCGGGATGACGATCGCGAAGATGAACGGCGAGAAGCTGTTGATCGCGGCGAGGGCCTGGGCCAGCACCGCCCCGACGTAGACGCCGATCGGCCCGATCACGAATGCGGTGAGCGGCATCATGATGAGCATCGCGAAGAACGGCACGAAGATGAGCTGCAGGTTGGCGGTGATGATCTTCCGCAGCAGCTTGTACAGCGGACCCAGCACCGCCGCCATGAGCAGGGGCGGGAACACCTGCGAGCTGTAGTTCGCGATCGGCATCGGGATGCCGAAGACCGGGACGATCGCGACCTGCGCGGCCTCGATCCCGAACAGCGCCGTCGGCTCGACGTCCTGGGCGAGCGCGGTGAAGCCCGGGAGCATGAGCACCGCCATGATCGCGAAACCGACCCACGGGTCGGCGCCGACCTTCTTCGTCGCGTTGTAGGCGACCATCAGCGGCAGGAAGACGAAGACGCTCTGCCACATCAGGTTGATGAAGGCCCACGACGGATCGAGCGTGACGCCCGGCGCGTTCCAGTCCGGAATCACGTCGAGCGTCGCCATGAGCGCCATGAAGGTGATGAAGAACGAGGCGCCCAGCAGGGCGCCCAGGATCGGGCGGAACGAGTCCGACAGGAACTCGAACAGCGAGTCGATCCACGCCACCTTGCCGCGCACGCCCTTGGCCCGCTCGCGCGCCTTGATGGCGTCGATGTCGTCGGGATCGGATGCTGCGGCCCCGCCGCCCGCCATCTCGGGCAGCGCCATGATGTCGTTGTAGACGTTCTGCACGCCGCCGCCGATGACGACCTGGAAGCGTTCGCCGGCCTGCGGCACGGCCCCCATCACTCCCGGGATCGCCTCGACGGTCTTCGTGTCGACGCCGGAGGCGTCGCGGAGCTGGAATCTGAGCCTGGTCGCGCAATGCGTGAGGCTCTCGATGTTTCCGGCGCCGCCGACGGCCTTCACGATGTCTGCTGCGGACGATGTGGCCATGGGTCTCTCCTTCGCCAAGTGTCGTGCGCGATCGACGACGCACCGCACCACGCCGTGCCCGTCGAGCGCAACGCTAGCGGTCTGCCGACGGCGCGCGGAATACCCACGCCACGGCCTCGCTGACGGATGCTGCGACCTGCCGCGTGCAGCCCGGCAGCTGCGCCCGACCGGCATCCAGCGCCTGATCAGGTGGCGCTCGTGAGAGGTTTCTCATTCTCCGATCAGGCCTTTCCCGCAAAAGCTCTCCCACGTTCCGTCCAGGAAACGACCGGGAACCGTCCAGACGCGATGAGGCAGACTCGGGGACTTGTGCGTCCGACCCGAAGGCGCACGGGCGCCGATACCCGCGGCGCGAAACCCGAAGGATCGTACGTTCGTCATGCATTCAGACCAGTCACCTACGCCCGCCCGCCGTTCCCGCCGCCGCTTCTTCGTGCCCGCCGTCGCCACCGGAGCCGCTCTCGGCGTCCTCCTCACGACGGGCCTCACACTCGCCTCTCCAGCCCTGGCTGCAGCAGCGCCGCTGGCCGCGTCGGCCATCGCCGCGGCTGCCGCTCCGGAAGCCACCGCGGACTCCTTCCGGGAAATCCGCGTCGACGCGCAGGGCTCCCTCCTTGCGGCCCGCGTGGCACTCAGCGACGCCGCCTCGATCGCCACCGACATCGCGGCCGCAGGCCTCGACCTCGGCCTCGCCGACACGTCGGTCGACACCACCGACCTCGAGCAGGCCGCGGACCAGCTCTCGAAGCTCGAGGTGGTTCCGGTTCTCCTGGTTCCGGGACTCGCCGCAGACGTGACCGACGCCACCGAGACGGTGAAGGCGCGCGTGACCGAGCTCCGCGAGCACCTCGTCGCCGCCAAGGAGAAGAAGGCCGCCGAAGAGGCGGCCGCCGCTGCTGCCGCCGCCGCTGCCGCCGAAGCGCAGCGCCAGGCCGAGGCAGCCGCCGCGCTCGCCGCCGCAAACACGCCGGAAGGCGCGAAGGCGACCGCGCGCCAGATGGCGGCCTCGCAGTACGGATGGGGCGACGACCAGTTCTCGTGCCTCGAGTCGCTGTGGACCAAGGAGTCGGGCTGGAACTACCAGGCCTACAACTCCGGCAGCGGTGCGACGGGCATCCCGCAGTCGCTCCCCGGCAACAAGATGGCGAGCGCAGGCGCCGACTGGCAGACCAACGCGGCCACGCAGATCGCCTGGGGTCTCGGCTACATCGCCGGCTCGTACGGCACCCCTTGCGCCGCCTGGGGACACTCGCAGGCCACCGACTGGTACTGATCAGTCGCCTTCATCCACACGGATGCCGCACCCCGGCCGCAGTCGCGGGGTGCGGCATCCGTTCGTCAGGCATGGGTGTGAGCGCCCGGCCCGTACAGCTCCGCGACCTGCTGCGACGTGAACCACCCAGCGTATGCGTCGCGCTTCGGCCAGCCCTCCGGCGAGTCCTGCCATTCCTCCTGGCGCCCGTAGGGGAGCACGTCGATGAGCGGGAACGTGTGGCTCAGCTGCTCGGTACCGCGGCCGTTCGTGTGCCAGGTGCGGTAGACGGTGTCTCCGTGGCGCAGGAACACGTTGACGGCGAACCCGCCCCCGGCCGGGGCGTCCACGTCGGCGCCGAACGTGCTGCCGGCGGTGGAGAACCAGTCCATGCGGTTGCCCGTGCGCTCCTTGTACTCCAGCGCTTCGTCGATCGGCCCCTGCGTCACGATCACGAAGCGGGCATCGTACGCGTCGAGGAATTCGAGCCGGGTGAACTGGGACGTGTAGCCGGTGCAGCCCGGGCAGTGCCATTGCTTGCCCTCGAACCACATGTGGTTGTAGACGATGAGCTGGGACTTGCCCTCGAAGACGTCCACGAGCCGCACCGGACCGTACTCCCCCATGAGCATGTAGTCGGGCATCTCGACCATCGGCAGCCGCCGGCGCTGAGCAGCGATGGCATCGAGCTCCCGCGTCGCGGCCTTCTCCCGCACGCGGAGCTCAGCGAGCTCACGCCGCCATGTCTCGGCATCGACGACGGGGGGAAGGGCGTTCTGAGTCGTGCTCTGCATCGGAGCCTCCGAGTGTGCGAGTGCGTATGTTCACACTGTACACATCTGGGTGCCGCGGTCAAGAGGTCGGGCGAAGCGGCGACCTGCGGGTCCCAGGCGATCGATCACGAAAACATAACAACGGGCTCTTGCCAGCGTTATCTGGCCGTTATAGAGTGCTTGCACGGTAGTTGTTTTGCTGTGGCAGCTGCCGGCATGTGATTGCAGGACACTCTTGGTGCAAGGGAAAAGGGCCGGTCGGTAGCCTCTCCGACCGGCCCTTCACTTTGCCGCCTCGACCAGGGGATCCTGTGGCCGATCCCCCGCCCGCCCCCGAGGCCGCCCCGCGACCTCGTGGCGCCTGAGGGCAGCGCGCGTGAAAAGATCACGAAAAGATCACGGCGAACCCTTGTGAGCGTTACCTCACCGTTATAGAGTGACGTGCACGGTAGCTGTTTTGCTGTGGCAGCTACCGGCATGTGATTGCAGGACACTCTTGGTGCAAGGGAAAAGGGCCGGTCGGTAGCCTCTCCGACCGGCCCTTACTCTTGCCCTCTGCGCTAGTGGCTGACCGCCTTCTCCGCACCGATCCCGGTGAGCGAGCGGACCTCCATCTCGGACTGCTTCTTCGGGTCTTCCGAGGTCTTGTCGAGCACGCTCACGATCCATCCGAGGAAGAAGGCGAGCGGGATCGAGACGATGCCCGGGTTCGACAGCGGGAACCAGGCGAAGTCGATCGCGTCGGTCTTCAACATCGACGTCTCGGAGCCCGAGACCACCGGCGAGAAGACGATGAGCACGATCGCCGAGGCGAGACCGCCGTACATGCTCCACAACGCGCCCTTGGTGGTGAACCGCTTCCAGAACAGCGAGTACACGATCGTCGGCAGGTTCGCCGAAGCCGCAACGGCGAACGCCAGGGCCACGAGGAACGCGACGTTCTGACCGTTCGCACCGATCCCGCCGATGATCGCCACGATGCCGATGATGACCACCGTGCGGCGCGCGACCTTGACCTCGGCGCCCGGTGCGGGCTTGCCCTTCTTCACGACCGACGCGTAGATGTCGTGCGCGAACGACGCGGCGGCGGTGATCGTGAGGCCGGCGACGACCGCGAGGATCGTCGCGAAGGCGATCGCCGAGATGAGGCCGAGCAGGAGCGGACCGCCGAGCGAGAAGGCGAGGAGCGGAGCTGCCGAGTTCGGGCCGCCGGGGGCTGCCGCGATGACGGCCGGACCGACGAGAGCGGCGGCACCGTAGCCGAGCACGAGCGTGAAGACGTAGAAGATGCCGATCAGCCAGATCGCCCACACCACCGACTTGCGGGCCTCCTTGGCCGTCGGCACGGTGTAGAAGCGCATCAGGACGTGAGGCAGTGCCGCGGTGCCGAGCACCAGCGCCAGCCCCAGTGACAGGAAGTCGACCTTCGAGGTGTCGGACACCCCGTACTTCATGCCCGGGTCGAGGATGGCGGGATTCTCGGCGACGGCCACGGCCTTGTCGAGGAGCGCCGAGAAGTCGAACCCGTTGAGTGCGAGCACCCACACCGTCATGACGCCGGCGCCCGCGATGAGCAGCACGGCCTTGATGATCTGCACCCAGGTGGTGCCCTTCATGCCGCCGATGAGCACGTACAGGATCATCAGCGCGCCCACCACCGTGATGACCACGGCCTGGCCGAGCTGGTCGCCGATGCCGAGCAGCAGAGAGACCAGGCCGCCGGCGCCCGCCATCTGCGCCAGCAGGTAGAAGAAGCACACGACGAGGGTGGTGGTCGCCGCCGCGATACGGACCGGGCGCTGCTTGAGACGGAACGAGAGCACGTCGGCCATCGTGAACTTGCCGGTGTTGCGCAGCAGCTCCGCGACGAGCAGGAGCGCCACCAGCCATGCGACGAGGAAGCCGATGGAGTAGAGGAATCCGTCGTAGCCCGTCATCGCGATCGCCCCGACGATGCCGAGGAACGAGGCCGCCGACAGGTAGTCGCCCGCGATCGCGGAGCCGTTCTGGCCGCCCGTGAACGAGCGCCCCGCGGCGTAGTAGTCCGCCGCGGTCTTGTTGTTGCGGCTGGCGCGGAACACGATCACCATGGTGACCGCGACGAACGCGCCGAAGATGGCGATGTTGAGCCAGGGTTCGCCGGGCGAGGTGGTCGCCGCTGCCGTGAAGGATCGCATCAGCGCGCCTCCTCTTCCTTCTCGAACTCGCGGGTCTCGAACTCGCCGATCTCGATCTCGTCGCGGATCTCCTCCGCGAGCGGATCGAGGCGCTTGTTGGCGTAGTGGACGTACCAGGTGGTCACGGCGAAGGTCGTGACCACCTGCGCCATGCCGAGGAGCATCGCGACGTTGACGCTGCCGAACACCCGGATCGACATGAAGTCGTGGGCGTAGCTGGCCAGGAGGACGTACGCGAAGTACCAGGCCAGGCACGCGCCCAGCACCGGGAAGACGAAGCTCCGATGCGTGCGCCGGAGTCGTTGGAATTCGGGTGATGCTTGCACCGCGCCGTAGTCGACCTCTGCGAGGTTCGTCCCGGCGCTCGGGGCCTCGTTGCCCATGGCGTCTCTCCTTCGAGGGGGGTCGGCACGCCCGTCGGCCGCGCCGCTGCGTTGACAGTGCGACCATGCTCGTCCTCGGCGGGTGGGACGGGGGGCCGTCGCCGTTCGTCGTCGGTGAGCGGCGCCCATGGTGCGACGAACGGCGGCCGCCCGGCGACGAACGACGGCTACGCTGGCCGCATGCCCGAGTCGATGCTGCTCGCCGCTGCCGCCGGCGTCCTCGCCGGGGCACTCGCGGTCGGCGTCGTGATCCTGCTCCGGCGCATCGTGGTGGCATCGAAGGAGCTCGGCACCGACGTCGAGCAGGCGACGTATCAGACGCTTCACCTCGCGAGCCGCGCTGCGAAGCACCTGCGCGGCGGCATCTCCGAGGGCGACGCGACGCGCGCCGGCCGCCACCTCAAGGCGCTCCTCGGGTGCGAGACGCTCGCTCTGGTAGACGCTGCCGGGCAGGTGACGATGGAGGGCGACGAGGCCCTGCGCGAGATCGCCGGCCGCCTCGCCGACGAGGCCCGCGCGTCCGGTCGCACGCAGATGCAGCGACGGGCCCGGGTCGGCGAACGGGAGACGGATGCCGTGGCCGCACCGATCCTCGCGGGCGGGGCGCCCGCCGGGGCCATCGTCGCCTTCGCGCCGCGCGTGCGGGCAGGGCTCGTGCGGGCGACCGGCGAGGTGGCCGACTGGGTCGCCGCCCAGGTGGAGCTCGGCGAGCTCGACGCCTCGAGGGCCGCGCTCGCCGAGGCCGAGGTCCGGGCGCTCCGCGCCCAGATCAGCCCGCACTTCATCTACAACTCGCTCAACGCCATCGCCTCGTTCATCAACACCGACCCCGCGAAGGCACGGGACCTCGTGCTCGAGTTCGCCGACTTCACGCGGTACTCGTTCCGCCGGCACGGGGACTTCACGACCGTCGCCGAGGAACTCCGTTCGATCGACAGCTACCTGAAGCTGGAGCGCGCCCGGTTCGGCGACCGGCTGAAGGTGACGCTGCAGATCGCCCCCGAGGTGCTGTCGACGGTGGTGCCGTTCCTCTCGATCCAGCCGCTCGTGGAGAACGCGGTGCGCCACGGCCTCGAGGGCAAGGAGGGCGGCGGACGCATCACGATCGAGGCATCCGATCAGGGGGCGTTCGCCGAGATCAGCGTCGAGGACGACGGCGTCGGCATCGACCCGGTCGTGCTCGAGCGCGCGCTCGCCGGCGGCGCCCCGGGCCAGCATGTGGGGCTGCGCAACGTCGATGCCCGGCTCCGGCAGGTCTACGGCGACGAGCACGGCCTCGTCGTCGAGACGAATGTGGGTGCGGGCACGCTGGTGCGGATGCGCGTGCCGAAGTCGCAGCCCGGACGGGTCGCGGCATCCACGGGACCCGTCCGCGCGACGGCGACCCTCGAGCGCGGCGAGGGGAGGCGCGAGGCGTGATCTCCGTGCTCATCGCCGATGACGAGCAGCCCGCGATCGACGAGCTGGCGTTCCTGCTCGGGCAGGACCCCCGGATCGGCATCATCCACCAGGCGTCGTCGGGCGCCGAGGCGATCCGGCTGCTCACGCGCGAGCGCGTCGACGCCGCCTTCCTCGACATCCACATGCCCGGCCTCAGCGGGTTCGATCTCGCCCGCGCCCTGCAGCGGTTCGAGCGGCGGCCCGCCCTCGTGTTCGTGACCGCCGACGAGGAGAGCGCGCTGGAGGCGTTCGACCTCGCCGCGGTCGACTACCTGCTCAAGCCCGTGCGCACGGAGCGCCTGCACCGCTCGATCACGCGCGTCATCGAGGCGATGAAAGCGCAGGCCGCGCCCGCGACGGATGCTGCCGCCGCCGCGCAAGCCGAGCTCATCGCCGTGACCCTCGGTGGGACGACGCGCATGATCCGTCGCGACGAGGTGCGGTACGTGCAGGCTCAGGGGGACTATGCACGGCTGCACACCGAGGAGGCGAGCTACCTCGTGCGGGTGCCGATGTCGGATCTCGAGCGGCAATGGGCCGACACGTTCGTGCGCATCCACCGCTCGTACCTCGTCGCGATCCCGCACCTCGCGCGGCTGCGCCTGGCCGGCGACCACCCCAGCGTCACGGTCGGCGCGGCGGAGCTCCCCGTCAGCCGGCGGTGCCTGCCGGCGCTGCGGGAACGGCTCGAGTCGGCGACGATCCGGCCGCGCTCATGACGGCCGGCGGCGGCGACGTGCACACGGACGGTCATCCGCCCGCCCCTGGCCGGGTGCGCGTGACCGCTCCGCAGGCGGGCTCGGGCGCAGCATCCGTCCGCTCCGCGTCGCCTCAGGCGGACGGGGGGCCCACGAGCGACATCGCGGGCGTGTACGTGCGCTCGCTCATCCGCTCGCAGCTGCGGCTCGGGATCGTGTTCGCCCTCGGATTCGTGGTCGCGACGGCGCTCTTCGTGCTGGCCGTCGCACTCGTGCCGGAGCTCGACACGACGTTCGTCCTCGGCGTGCCGCTGTCGTGGCTGCTCCTGGGGGCGGGGGTGTACCCGCTCGCGATCACGGTCGGCGGGCTGTACGTGCGTGCAGCGTCGCGCAACGAGGCGCGCTACCGGGCGCTCGCGGAGGACGAGTGAACGCCGCCATCGGGTACTTCGCGATCGCCGGCGTGGCGGTGGCGTCGGCGCTCATCGGCTTCTACGGGCTGCGCGTCTCGCGGACGACGAGCGACTTCTACGTGGCGAGCCGCACGGTGCGGCCGTGGTGGAACGCCTCGGCCATCGGCGGCGAGTACCTGTCGGCGGCGTCGTTCCTCGGCATCGCCGGGCTGATCCTGCTCACGGGATCGTCGGCACTGTGGTTCCCGATCGGGTACACAGCCGGGTACCTCATGCTGCTGCTGTTCGTCGCCGCGCCGTTGCGTCGCTCGGGCGCGTACACGATCCCCGACTTCACCGAGGCGCGGCTCGAATCGCTGTGGGCACGGCGGGTCACGAGCACCCTCGTGATCGTCATCGGCTGGTTCTACATCGTGCCGCAGCTGCAGGGCGCCGCCCTCACGGTGCGCATCACGACCGGGCTTCCCGCGTGGGTGGGCTCGCTCGCGGTCGCGATCATCGTCGCGGTGGTCGTCGCCGCCGGCGGGATGCGCTCGATCACGTTCGTGCAGGCGTTCCAGTTCTGGCTGAAGCTCACCGCCCTCGCGATCCCGGTGGTGGCGATCCTGCTCCTCGTCGGCGACGTGCCGCCCGCGCTGCCGCCGGTCGAGGCGTTCCCGCCCAGCGCCGGCCCGGGCGACCTGGAGGTCTACCGCACGGTGTCGCTCATGGTGGCGCTGCTGCTCGGCACCCTGGGGCTCCCCCACGTGCTCGTGCGGTTCTACACGAACCCCGATGGCGTCGCCGCGCGCCGCACGACCGTCATCGTGCTGGTGCTGCTCTCCGTGTTCTATCTGTTCCCCACCGCGTTCGGCTTCCTCGGGCGCGCGTTCGCGCCCGATCTCGCGCAGTCGGGGGACGCCGACGCGCTCATCCTGCTGCTGCCGGGGCGGCTGATCTCCGGCCCGCTCGGCGATGTGCTGACCGCCCTCGTCATCGCCGGGGCGTTCGCGGCGTTCCTGTCGACATCGTCGGGCCTGGTCGTGTCGCTCGCCGGCGTGATCAGCCAGGACCTGCTCGGCGGCAGCGTGCGGGGCTTCCGCATCGCCGCGGTGATCTCGTCGTTCGTGCCGCTCATCGTCGCACTGGCCACCGAGCCCGCGGGACTCGCCGGCAGCGTCGGTCTGGTCTTCGCGTTCACCGCGTCGACCCTGTGTCCCGTGCTCCTGCTTGGCATCTGGTGGCGAGGGCTGACGGCCCGTGGCGCGATCGCCGGCATGCTCACCGGTGCGGTGCTCTCCGGCGTCGCGATCCTGGGCGGCGGACTCGTCGCCGGGCCGCTGCCCGCCCTGCGGCCGTTCCTCGAGCAGCCCGCCGCGTGGACCGTCCCGGTCGCGGTCCTCGTCACCGTGCTCGTCTCGCTCGGCGATCGCCGTGGCATCCCTCGTGGCACCGACCGGTTCCTCACACGGCTGCACGTGCCGGAGCCTGCCGCCACGTCCGGCCGCGGGGGGTGAGCGCGGGGCTCTCAGCGGGTCACCGCATCCGTCAGACGCCGCCGCCTCCGCCGCCCCCGCCTCCGCCGCCCGCGGAGCCGCCGCCCGACGACCCGCCTGACGAGGACGACGACGAGGCCGAGGTCGACAGATTCGAGATGCCCGACGAGAACGCCGCGGCGTTGAAGCCGGTCGATCCCGCGTACCAGCCCGGCGAGTTGCCCGAGCCGTAGAGCACGGCCAGCTCCTCGGCCCATTTCTTCTCCTGGCCGAACACCACCGCGTAGGGCAGCAGGGTCTCGTACAGCTTCAGCTTCACGCGCGGGTCCGACACGTCGACGTAGATCCGCTCGGCGCCCTGCGGCGACTGCAGCATGCGGATGCGATCGGCCTCCGCCCACTCGATGAACTGCTTCAGCCCGAGCAGATGGTCGCGCGCCTCGGCTCCGGCGGCGGTCAGCGGCTTGCGCGACACCATCCCGGCGACGAGGAGGGTCACGAGCACCGCCGCGACGATCAGCAGGATCGGCACCCATGGCGTGACATAACCCAGGAGCGCGCCGATGCCGAAGAGCAGCACGAGCGCCGATGAGCCGATCGCGACGACCATCGGCCACGCGCGCGCGCCGAGCGGCACCTTGCGGCGCAGCCCCCGTGCCGACAGCTCCGCCGACGCCGCCTTCAGCACCTTCTGCGCGGTCGTCGAGAACCTCGTGTCGCTGCGGCCGAACTCGAACTCCTCACCCGGGTAGCCCTGCGGGAAGAGGCCGGGCAGCAGCATCCGTCCGTCCCCGTCGGCGAGTGACGGGTCCACCAGCACGGCCTTCAGCTTCGTGCCGCCGAACCACTTGCGAGGGCCTTCCTCGATACGGATGCTGCCCACCACCGCCTGCTCGAGCACCTCGGCGGGGATCGCCTTCGTGGTGCGGCCGAGCAGCACGGCGCTTTCGAGGGCGTCGATGCCACGCGGCGGCGTGTACTCCGCGATGATGACGGGCCGGCCGGGCGCGTCGCGGAGGTGGCGCCGCCGCGTGACGGCTGCGAGCACGACCGCGGTGCCGAGTCCGAGCACCGCGACGCCGCTCTGCAGCCAGCCCCACGGCGATGCCAGGAAGCCCGGATCGAACTGGACGAACGTGTCGGGCTCGAACCCGATGGCGATGGTCATCGTCTGGTAGGGCTGGACGTCGAGGACCGATGCCACGACCGCGCCGTCGGCGTCGCCGATGGGGCACGTCTGGGTCGAGCCCTGGTAGCCGACGTAGCAGGACTGCGTGCCGGTGCGCGCGTCGGTGAGGTCGTCGGGCATGCTCACGCGAGCGGTGATGCGACCGAACGGCTGCGGCCAGGCGACGCCGTTGACGTCCCAGTAGAACTCGTCGGCGCCGGTGTCGGCGAAGTACCGCGTGACGTTCTCGAGCGTGTACGTGAAGACGTAGGTCTGGCGGCCGTGGACATAGTCGTCGGCGCGCGACGTCATGATGTAGGAGCCGTCCTCGGACTCGGTCTCCTCGGCACGGGACGCGCCGGTCTCGTCGGTGATCGACACGAGATCGGGGCGCAGGGGCGCCCCCTGGTAGTTGTCGGGGATGATGCGCCGCATGCCCCGGTTCTGGTCGAATTCGGGGAAGACCGCGACGAACGTCTCGACGACCGTCAGGGTGCTCGTGCCGTCGTCGGCGCGGCCGAGGCGGTACTCGACGTCGAGACTCTCGAACGAGAAGTCGTCGACGCCCGCGTGAGCCGGGCCCTGGTCGAGCCCCGTGAGGGCCAGGCCGGCGAGCACGGCGAGCACGAGACCCACGACCCCGAGACGATGCGCGCGCGATGACGCGGCTGCAGAAGACGCCATGGGGCCAGCCTAGGGTCGGTGCGAGGCTCTAATCTTGACGCTATGACCGATCGCCGTCTCGCCATCGACGCGTGGGAGAGTCTCTTCCGCGCGCAGCACGAGGTGTTCGGCGACATCAACGACGACTTCGACGACGAGACGCTGAGCCAGGCCGAGTACGACGTGCTCCTCACGGTCACCCGCGCCGACGACCTCACCGCACGCCTGCGCGACGTGACGGCGAACATGCTGATCAGCCAGCCGAGCGTCTCGCGCCTCGTCGACCGCATGGTCGCGCGGGGCCTGCTCACCAAGTGCGCCGACCCCGACGACGGGCGCGGAGCGCTCGTGCACGCGACGGATGCCGGGGCGTCGCTGTTCCGCCGCATCGCCAGTGCCCACGGCAAGGCCATCGCCGAGCGCATGTCGCTCCTGTCGGACGACGAGCTCTGCCAGCTTCGCGACCTCACCGCCAAGCTGCGCAAGAAGCAGCCCAGCTGCTGACCTCTCTCCCGGTCGCGGCTACGGCGTCCGGCGGCGCAACGTGAGCGACGCGAGGATCAGCGCGCCCACCGCGAACGCGACCACGATGAGCAGCGGCCCGAAGACCTCCCAGCCCTCGTCGCCATCCGTCACCGCGTTGATCGTGTCGATCGCGTAGCTGAGCGGCAGGATCTTCGAGATCTGGTACAGCGCCTCGGGCATGTCCTCGCGCGGCATGAACAGACCGCCCAGGATGATCTGCGGGAACACGATCAGCGGCATGAACTGCACCGCCTGGAACTCGGTCCGCGCGAAGGCGCTGGCGAGCAGGCCGAGCGCGGTGCCCAGGATCGCATCGACCACGGCCACCAGCCCGAGCTGCCACAGCGGCCCGTCGACCTCGAGCCCGCACACCCACACCGCGAAGGTCACCGTGATGACCGCCTGCAGCGTCGCCATGAGCCCGAAGGCGAGCCCGTACCCGAGGATGAAGTCGGCCTTCGCGATCGGCGTCGTCATGAGCCTCTCGAGCGTTCCCGACCGGCGCTCCCGCAGCGTCGTGATCGAGGTGATCAAGAACATCACGATGAACGGGAACAGCGCCAGGATCGGCCCGCCGAACTGGTCGAAGACGCCCTCCTGATCGCTGAACAGCCACGCGAACAGTCCGACGAGCAGGCTCGGTGCCACGAGCATGAGGGCGATGGAGCGCGGATCGTGGCTGAGCTGCCGCAGCACGCGGCCTGCCGTCGCGAGGGTCAGCACCCCGTTCACGATGCGCTCCCGTGGTGGGGGTGCTCCCCATGCTCGGCCTGTTCGCGCGCTTCGCGGCGGGTGAGCGGATGCTGCGTCCCGGCCTCCGTCCGGGCGTGCGCGTCTCGCTCGATGAGCGTGAGGAACGCGGCATCCGGATCCGTGGTCCCGGTGTCGGCGAAGAGTCCGTCGGGTGTCGTGTCGGCGATGATGCGGCCCGCACGCATGAGCACGAGGCGGTCGCAGCGGAGGGCCTCGTCCATGACGTGGCTCGAGACGATGAGCGTCGCACCCGCGTCGGCGAGGCCGCGGAAGACCTCCCACAGCTCCGCCCGCAGCAGCGGGTCGAGACCTACGGTCGGTTCATCCAGCACCAGCAGCTCAGGCACGCCCAGCATCGCGACCGCGAGCGAGACGCGGCTCTCCTGTCCGCCGGAGAGCGAGTCGATCGTCTGGTCGCGCTGATCGGCCAGGCCCACCTGCTCGATGACGCGGTCGACGTCGGTGCGGGGTGCGTCGACGAGTCGCGCGAAGTAGCGCAGGTTCTGCAGGATCGTCAGGTCGCCGTAGACCGACGCCGCCTGGGTGTCGTACGCGACCCGCTTGCGCAGCGCGCTCGCGCCCGCGGGCTCGCCGAGCACCGTCACGTCGCCGCCGGCCACTTTCTGCACGCCCACGATCGAGCGCATCAGCGTGGTCTTGCCGCACCCCGACGGGCCGAGGAGCCCGGTGATCTGCCCACGCGGGATGTCGAGATCGAGCCCACTGAAGACTTCGGTCCTCCCCCGCCGGACGCGCAGACCACGCACGCGCACGGCATCCGTTTCCGCACTGTTCGTCACGTGATGAATATGGCGCCCCCGCCACCTCGTCGTCAACGAGCCGCGCGGTGGGGATCACCAGCGGTTGTGAACGTGCTCGGCGAAGCCCACGATCCCGTCGAACGAGACCACCATCGGCATCCTTGCTGACGGTCCGAGTCGGGTGGTGGATCCGACGCGGACGTAGTCTGGCGCCATGCACACGCGCGCCCAGGCCAGGCTGCAGGTCGTCGCCGGTCCGATGTTCGCCGGAAAGTCGGAGGAGCTGCTGCGCCGCGTCCGCCGGGCGCGCATCGCGGGGCTCGAGGTGGAGGTGGTGAGCCACGCCCTCGACGACCGTCGCGGCGACGGACTCGTGAGCTCGCACTCGGGGCTGAGCGTGCCGTCGCGCTCGGTGCCCGATGTGCCCGCCCTCATCGCGGCAGTGCAGGCGCGGGGCCTCGACCTGGTCGCGATCGACGAGGCGCAGTTCTTCGGCCCGGGGCTCGTCCCGGCGGTCGACGAGCTCGTCGCCGGCGGGGTGACCGTCGTGGTGTCGGGGCTGTGCATCACGTTCGACGGCAGGCCGTTCGAGCCGCTGCCCGCGCTGATGGCGATGGCCGAGGATGTCCTCAAGCTCACGGCGGTCTGCGCGATCTGTGGCGAGGATGCCGCATTCCACCAGCGCATCGCCGGGGTTGCCGCCGGCGAGGCGGACGTCCCCACGCCCGCGCACGTCGGCGGGATCGAGTCCTACCAGGCCCGCTGCCGCCGGCACTTCACCGGGGCTGCCCGGCCGTAGACGACAGAGCGGATGCCTCGCCGCTCGGTGGGGGCGAGGCATCCGCTCGGGAACAGCCCTACTGTTCGATCGGCTGGGGCGCGTCCGATTCGTGTGCCTTGATCGTGGGCGCGCCGCCCTCGGACATGACCTCGATCTTGCGCGGCTTCGCCTTCTCGCTCACCGGGATCGTCACGCTCAGCACGCCGTTGTTGTAGCTTGCCGAGATGCGCCCGGTGTCGACGCCCTGACCCAGGTTGAGCTGGCGCAGGAAGCTCGCGGCCTCACGCTCGCGGGTGATCCACTTGACGTCCTCGCCGCTCGTCAGCGTCCGCTCGGCGCGGATCGTCAGCAGCTGGCCGTCGACGTCGATGTCGACCGAGCCCGGGTCGATGCCGGGAAGGTCGGCAGTCAGGACGTAGTGGTCGCCGTCGCGGTACAGGTCCATCGGCATGCGGCGCGGGCCGCGGCGCGTGTCGAAGAGTCCGGCGGCAAGGCGGTCGAGGTCCCGGAAGGGGTCGTAGGTTGCCAAGGTTGTCTCCTCTCTTGCGAAGTTGAGCCACAGCGGCTCAACTAGGTTCAGGTTAGCACTCTCCTACGCCGAGTGCTAAGCGGTCTTCCGTTCGCCCTGAACGAACAAGCTCCCCCCGCTCAAGGGCCGGGGCTCAGCACTCGATGACGTTCACCGCGAGGCCGCCCTCGCTCGTCTCCTTGTACTTGTGCGACATGTCGATGCCGGTCTGGCGCATGGTCTCGACGACCGCGTCGAGTGAGACGTAATGGCTCCCGTCGCCGCGCAGCGCCAGGCGCGCAGCCGTCACCGCCGTCGACGCGGCGATCGCGTTGCGCTCGATGCACGGGATCTGCACGAGGCCGCCGACGGGGTCGCAGGTGAGGCCGAGGTGGTGCTCCATCGCGATCTCGGCGGCGTTCTCGATCTGCCGGTTGGTGCCGCCCATCACCGCGGTGAGTCCGCCCGCGGCCATCGCGCACGCCGACCCGACCTCGGCCTGGCAGCCGCCTTCGGCGCCGGAGATCGACGCGTTCGCCTTGAACAGCGATCCCAGCGCCGTGGCGGTGAGGAGGAATCGACGGATGCCTCGGCGACGGTTCGCCTCGGCGACCCGCTCGTCGTCCCACCCGGCCGCTTCCTCCGTCGTCGCGGCGTGTCCGTGATAGCCGAGGAGGGCGCTGCCGACCAGTTCGCCGTAGGGCGTCACCGCGTTGCCGGCGCCGAGACCCGAGTCGGCGAGAAACCGCCACCAGTACATCGCGACGGCGGGCAGGATGCCGGCGGCGCCGTTCGTCGGCGCGGTCACGACCCGCCCGCCCGCGGCGTTCTCCTCGTTCACCGCGAGGGCGAAGGCGCCCAGCCACTCCCCGGGGAGCTCTCGGCGGCCGTCGGCCTCGGCGGCCTCGAGCTGCTCGCGGATGGAGGCGGCGCGGCGCTTGACGCCCAGCACCCCGGGGAGCACGCCTGCCGACTGGAGACCTGTCTCGACGCACGCCGCCATCGCGTCCCAGATCGCGTCGAGACCTTCGGCGATCTCCTCGTCGGGGCGCAGCGCCTCCTCGTTGATGCGTGCGGCCTCGGCGATGCTGATTCCCCGCTCGTCGCACAGGGAGAGCAGCTGCTCGGCGCTCGAGTACTCCAGCGGGAACGCGTGCGCGCGCACCTGTGCCGGCTCGCCGTCGCGGCGGATGAAGCCGCCGCCGACGGAGTAGTAGGTCTCGCGGACGAGGAGTCCGGCATCCGTCCCCGCGACCGGCTCCATCACCGCCGTGGAGCCGGTCTCGCGTACGCCGGACGCCGAGAGGGCGCGTGCCGGACCGACGTCGGGTGAGGTCCACGCCTCCAGCGTCATCGCGTTCGGGTGGCCGGGCAGGCGCGTGCGGGGAGCGAACACGACGTCGCCCCGTTCGAACGGCACCGCGTGCGTGCCGCCCAGCTCGAGCGCGCGGCCGTCGGGCCAGCCGGACCACGCCGAGCGCACAGCATCCGGATCCACCGTCTCCGGCGCGAGACCCTGCAGGCCTGCCACGACCGCATCGGGAGTGCCGTGGCCGATGCCCGTCGCGCCGAGCGAGCCGTACAGCGTGCAGGTGACGCGGCCGACACGCGGGAGAACGCCGCTCTCGCGGAGACGGACGACGAAATCGTGGGCGGCCCGCATGGGACCGACCGTGTGGGAGCTCGAGGGTCCTACGCCGATGGAGAACAGCTCGAACGCCGAGACGTAGGCGCTCATCGCCACCAGGTTAACCGCTCCCGCAGGCAATATGAGCGACGTTACCGACTCGGTATGAGCAAGATGCCTGACGCGCATGAGCGCGATGGATCATCATGGCGCGCTCAGGAGACGGGGCGGAACGAGACGAGGCCAACGGTGTTGCCCTCGGAGTCCTTGACGAACGCCTGCCACTCGTCGTACCCCGCCGGACCGAGTGTGTCGTCTTCATGCGTGAAGATCTTGTGCGGCGGCGCGACGACCTCCGCGCGGTCGCCGATGCGCTCGAGCGCGGCCGCGACGTCGGCGACGGACAGGTAGTGCAGGGCGGTGGGCGCATTGCGATCGAGCAGCAGCCGGATCCCGTCGAGATCGAAGAACAACAGCCCCGGTGGATCGAACACCGCCATGGGCTCGGTGTCGAGGAGCGTGGAGTAGAAGGCGGCCGCGCGATCGAGGTCGTCGGCATGCTGGGCGACCTGAACGAGTCTCATGGCGTCATTGTCGCCCGCACCTGCACGTCGCGCCAGTGATGTCGTCCTTCCGATCTCCCCGCGCGGTGGAGTATCAATGAGGGAGGCGATCCCTGGAGGTTGACGATGCTCTTCGTGGTCTATCTGATCCTGTTGGTCGGCGGCATGGCCCTCGTGGGCCTGTCGTTCGCCCTGCCTCTGCCCGCACTCATGTTCGTGCTGGGCGTGCTCTGCATCGCGGCCGCGGTGGCTGTTCCGATCACGGCGAGCGCGTTCGAACAGCGGCGCTGAGCACGCTCGATTCGGCACCCGGGTTCACGGGATGCCGCGCCGATCGTGGGCTCGTCATCCCCTGACGCTATGGACGGCCGAGGTCAGCTCGCGCGCGAGATCGCGCGCGAGGTAGCCGAGACCGACCCGCTCCCCGAGGCGGACACCCGCTCGAGCGTGAGCCCAGGATCCCCACACCGCGGCACGAGCGGGATCCACGCCGCGTGCGGCGAAACCTGCGATGGCGCCGGCGAGCACATCGCCGCTGCCGGAGGTGCCCAATCCGCCGTCGCCGTCGTCGAGCCGCCACGCGTGCCCGTCCGGGTCAGCCACCACGCCGTAGCAGTTCACGACCGCGTCGAAGGCCCCGGCGATCTCGCCGACATCGGCCACGTCGTCGGCGAGCTCGTGACCGAGCAGGATCTTCGCCTCGTCCTTGTTGGGATTCAGGATGAGGTCGTCGGGAAGGCTGCCCCGGTCGATCTCGGGAAGCACCCCCAGCGCGAAGGCGTCGAGCACGACGAGACGTGGGCCCGCCCCAGCCACGGCGAGGAGCGTCGCCCGCGTCTCGTCGGCGTCACTGAAGCCCGGCCCGATGAGCACGGCGTCGGCGGACGCGATCCGCTCGCCCAGCTCGCCGTTCAGCGGCGCCTCGGCATCATCGGGAAGGGCGAGGATGCCGGCTTCGGGCAGCGCGATGCCGACCTGAGCGTCGATCGACTGCGGCACCGCCAGAGCCACGCGGCCCGCACCCACCCGCAGCGCCGACTCCCCGGCGAGGAGCACGGCCCCGGGTGAGGTGCGGGATCCGCCGACGACCACGACGTCGCCGCGGGACTTCTTGGAGTCGCCGGGGTCGGGCAGGCCCCACTTCCGCAGGAGCGTCTCGGTGACGGGTTCAGCGCGGCTGGACATCGGGATCCCCGGGATGGGCGGTGACATCGGCGCCCTCGCGCTGGAGGTGCGCGACATCCGAGAAGGCGGCCAGCTCCCAACCGCCCTCCGCCCGCACCAGGTGGGTGATCGAGGCGTTCAAGACGGTGTGATCGTCCGCGAAGCCGAGCAGTTCGTCCTCCCGCAGCGGCAGCAGGATGTACAGAAGCAGCATGACCACCGCATCGTGCACGACGAGCATCGCCGTCTCGGCCCCACTCTCGAGCACCTCGCGGAGGAATGACCGCAGTCGCAGCGCCACGTCCGCCCAGGACTCCCCGCCGGGGGGTCGATGGTAGAACTTGCCGAGGTGGCGACGTCGCGAGAACTCTTCCGGGTGCAGGCGCGCAACACCCTGTCTCGTGAGCAGATCCAGGATGCCGAGCTCGCGGTCGCGCAGTCGTTCGTCGACGAAGATCGTCTGACCCGCCGCCGCATCCCCCAGGGCGAGAGCAAGCGTCTCCCGTGCGCGCGCATACGGCGAGACCCAGTACAGGTCGATGTCGTCACGGTGATCGGCGAGCCATGCTCCGAGTGCTGCCGCCTGCTCCTGTCCGGTCGCCGACAGCGGCACGTCGGCGTCCCGCACGTCGAGCGGGATCACGTCGAGCCCTTCTATCTCGGCCCGCGTCGCCGCGATGTTCCCGATGCTCTCACCGTGCCGCACGAGCCACAGCTCTCTCACTGCCATCGCCCCAGGCTAGGCACCCGCACCCGGCTGCAGGTACCCATTGACAGCGACCGGCCCCCGCGTCGCGAGACATCGTGGGGATCGTCCAGCACGGTGTCGCGCCCCCACGGTGGCGCCGACACGTCGCGCGCCCCTCCGGTATCGGGCAGCACGAGGACTGCGTCCTGACGCGAGGGCGGCAGCTGCAGCGACCGTGCCCGTCACCCGCGACCGACGCCCGGCGGCTCCTGCCACACCAGTCGCGGCTCGAGTTCGAGGTAGCGGGCGCAGCGGGCCGCAGCATCCTGGATCGCGTTCTCTTCATCGGGACCGAGCCGCCGGAGCCTGCGGATCTCGAAGGTCACCGCCCGCGTCGTGAGCGTGCGCTTCATGCCCGCGACCACCTGACCGTCGACGAGCGCCATTCCGATCGCGGTCTCGCGGCCCCGCGACAGCAGCCCCTCGGCGTCGAGCACCCAGCGCGAGTCCTGATAGCCGCGATACATCTCGTCGAGCACCTGCAGCAGGTGGCCCTTCGGCGAAGCGGATGCTGCGGCCCGCCCGGGCGCGTGCCAGTAGGTGCGATCGTCATGATCGAACGACTCGAGTCGGTCCGCAGCGCCCGCGAGTCCGCGACGCACGTCGGTGAGCGTGAGCGTGGCCCAGTAGGCGAGATCGCGCGCCGTCGCCGGCCCGTGCGAGGCGAAGTAGCGGAGGGCGAGCTCGACGAGCGCCTCATCACGAGACAGTCGTCGCGGCGCGCCGACCCGGTCCGAGAACAGCGCGTACGTGTGCTCTCCGTCGCGCGGGACGCCGCTGCAGATCAGCGCATGCAGCTCCAGATGGGCTGCCAGCAGCATGAGCTGCATCCCGGTCAGCTGGTGACCGCGCGCCGCGAGCGCGTCGGCGAGCTCGGCACGCGTGCGGTCCGGCGACTCGGCGAGGGCCGCCAGCACGGCATCGGTGACGGCGGTCAGACGATCGCCGAGCGGAACGAGCTGCTGATCCACCGTGGGCAGCACCCGATCGCGGGTGAGCTCCAGCAGCCACAAGGCGTCGTCGGCGTGGACGTAGTGCCACGTCGGACGCAGGACATGCGTCCTCAGCACGCGTCCGCGCGCCAGCAGGCCGGCGAGGTCATCATGGCGTGGGTCGTGCGTGCGCGTGGCCACGGCCCACGCGGACTGCGACGGATTCTCCGCCTGCACGGCCAGGAGCGACCGCACGACGTTCTCCGCTCCGTCCACGGGTGCCGCCAGATGCTGCGAGTGCAGTCGCCAGCGTGCGATGTCACGATCGGTGAGCACACGACGAGCGTATGCGGTGGAGGCGCGTCCGACCGGTGAAACCTACGGGCAGACGCGAACCCTGCGCCCGTCGAAGCTGACGACGTCGCCGAGCTGCAGTTGCCGTCCGCGGCGGCGATCGACCTCGTCGTTCACGAGCACGTAGCCGTCGATGATGGCTTCCTTCACGTTCCCGCCGGAGTCGAGGAGCCCTGCGAACTTGAGGAACTGCCCGAGGCGTATGGATTCGCCGCCGATCGGGACGTCGTCGATCGGCGCCGGATTCGTCATCCCCGAATGTTAGCCGACCTCCTGGCCGGTCGGATCGAGAGCCTCCCCCGCCTCCTCGGGGCAGCGGCGGGATACGGACGGACGGTTGACGCGTTGTCCGCTCTCCGGAATAGTTAGGCATATGCCTAACTATTCCGGAGAGCTGGACGCGGTACTCCGCGCTCTCGCGGACCCCACTCGCCGCGCGGTCGTCGAGCGACTGGCGAAATCCCCCGCCGTCGTGTCCGACCTGTCGGCACCGTTCTCGATGGCGCTGCCTTCGCTGCTGCAGCACCTGCGCATCCTCGAGGACGCCAGAGTCGTGACCTCCAGCAAGCAGGGGCGAGTGCGGACCGTGAGCTTACGACCCGGCGCGCTCGACGTCCTGCACCTCTGGCTCGGCGAGCAGCGAACCTCTGCGGAACGCCAGGCAGACCGCCTCGGCGTGCACCTCGCCCGCACGACCACGAAGGAGATCTGAAATGACCCGCGTTCGCATCGACCTGTTCTCGTCGCTCGACGGATACACGTCTGCGCCCGACCCCGAGGCCGACAACCCTATGGGCGACGACTGGGGCCCGTTGACCGCGGCCTACGCGGCGACCCGCACCTTCCGGCAGAAGGTCTTCGGCGACACCACCGGCGCGGGGACGACCGGGCTCGATGAGTCGTTCGCCGCCGCGTTCTTCGAGGGCGTGGGTGCCGAGATCATGGGAGCCGCGATGTTCGGCCTGCACGCCCATCCGGACGACCTGGAGTGGAAGGGCTGGTGGGGCGACCAGCCGCCGTTCGGCTGCCCCGTCTTCGTGCTCACGCACTCCGCGCCCCGGCCGTCGATCCGGATGGCCGGCGGGACGACGTTCGAGTTCCGCAGCGGCGCGATCGAGGACGTGCTCGCCGAGGCGACCGCCGCCGCGGGCGGTCTCGATGTGCGGGTCGGCGGAGGCGTCCGCACCGCGCGCGAGTTCCTCCGCGCTGGACTCGTCGACGACCTCCACGTCGCGATCGCACCGATCGTGCTCGGTCGGGGCATCCGCGTGTGGGACGACCTGCGAGGCCTCGAATCGACCCACAGCGTCGAGACCCGGGTCGCCGAGAGCGGCACGATCCACGTCACCTTCACCCGCAAGGAGACCCCATGACGATCGATCGCCGCCTCGCCCACTCCGGATTCACGCTCACCCGCGACTACCCCGTACCCGTCGGCAGCGTCTGGCAGGCCTTCGCCGACGGCGAGCAGAAGCGCCGCTGGCTCAGCGACGGGGACGCGTTCGAGCCCGGCGAGTGGAGGTTCGACTTCCGGGTCGGCGGACGCGACGTCGACGAGGCGAAGTTCCACGGCGGACCGCGCTCACGGTACGAGGCCGTCTACACCGACATCGTCGAGCACGTCCGGATCGTCACGACCTACGACATGTGGCTCGACGGCACCCACATGTCCACGTCGGTCGCGTCCTTCGAGTTCGAGGAGATCTCTGGCGGCACCCGGCTCACGCACGTCGAACACGGGGTCTTCTTCGATCAGTTCTGGGCCGACGGCCCGAATCGCGAAGAGGGCACCCGAGGCCTGCTCGAGGCCCTGGCCCGTCACCTCGAATAGCGATCACGCGCAGGATGCTGCGCCCGGCGCCTGCGAGGACCTACCAGACGGTGCCGCCGCCGATCGAGATGCCGCCCCACGTCAGCGCGATGAAGATCGCGGCGAAGACGACCGGCGCGATGCCCTTGCCGTTGCGCGCGAGCCCTTTGAAGAGGCCGATGACGGCGAGCACGGCGGCGATGATCGAAAGCGCGCCGCCCAGGATCAGCCCGATGAACAATGGGATCGGCATGAGCACGAGGCCCGCCAGCGCGAACCAGAACGCGGCCCACGCAGTGGGGTTGGATTGACGCTCGACGGAGGATGACATAGCCCCATCATGTCGTGCCGTGCGATGACCTGCGGCGCGCGGCTCACGAGAAACGCGAAAAGCCCCGGTAGCGCGCGCCATCGAAGGTCAGCGACGGTCGGTGAACCTCTCGGTGACATCGTGGAAGACAGGCCGCGCCATCAGCGCGAGGAGACCGACGACCGCCCACAGCACGAGCAGCAGGACCACTTCCGACGCGAGAAGAACGACGAACGCGGCGACGACGACGAGCGACAGCACGCCGAGTGAATAGCTCCAGCGCGGGACGATCTCGGCGAGCGCGATGCGCGCCGCATCCCGGGCGCGGAAGCGGAACCCTGCCGTGAGGACGAGCATGTGGCCGGCCCAGACGATGATGAGCGCCGCCAGCAGGAGTACGACGGGACGCAGCGCCGCTCCGCCGTCGACGTCGTCGAGATGGATCAGATTGAACGTCAGTATCGCGAGCACGAAGCTCGCGGGAGCAGCCCACGCGAGCGTCGCACCGAGGTCTCGACGATACGCGCGGAAGAAGTACCTCCCCGGCGCGAGGTCGTCGGAGCGGGCCGCGTCGCGAAGAGCCGACACCCCGGCGACGAGCGCCGGAACGATCGGCAGAAGAGCAAGGACGAACAGCGGCAGGTTGGACGGGTCGCGGTCGAGCAGCATGACGGCACCGATGGTGGGAAGTATCGCGAGCAGGAGCTGGAGCTCGAGCACCAGCATCCTGTACACCACGGTGGCGGCGCGGGAGAGCGGTCCGCGCCCGATCTCATCTGCCATGACGGCGCGGTGCGGCTGGTGACCGACGCTCATGTCGCCTCTCCTTCGGAAGGGATGGCGGGTCGGCGGCACGGAGCCGGCCGACCCGCCGATCCTCACTCTGCGGACGTGTTGCGGCCGCGCTCGAGCGCGGTGTTGACGGTGTCGATGAGCTGGCTCGCCCCGAGGCTCTCCATCTCGCTGGCGTACGTGTCCCAGTCGTCCTCGATCGATCGCTGACCCGTGATGAACGACGCAGTCGCGGACTGCACCGCGTCGGTGAGCTGCGTCTGCAGAAGCGACGTCTGCTCGAGCTCGATCTCGTCCAGAAGCGGAGCGGGCGCTGTCGGCAGCTGCTCCTTCGCGTCGAGCTGCTCCTCGGTCCACTGTGCGATCTCATCGGTCATCATCGAGAGCACAAGGTCGCGCGAGGACCCGTTAGCCAGCAGGAACACCCCGTTGCTGTAGCCGAAGTCGGCATTGAGTAGCTTGGGCGCCCCCGCGTTGATCGAGCTCCAGGCGATGTCGTCGTTCAGCTTCCGCGTGCCGTCCGCCTCACGGGTGAAGGTCTCGCCTTCGACACCCCACTGAGCGAACTCGAGTCCCTCGTCGGAGTAGTAGAGCCAGTCGATGAACTGCAGGAGCGCCTTGAAGTACGGCTTGTCGGCTGCCTCGCTGCCGATCAGCAGCCCCGATGTGAAACGACCGCTCGCCATATTGGATCCGGCCGGTCCACCCGGCACCGAGATCAGGCGGATGGGGACGTCGCCCCGGCCGGCGTCCGACAGCTTGGCGCGGTATTCGGCGAGAGCCTGGGTGTTCCCCGAGATGGCGGCCGATCGCCCGGAGACGAACTTCTGGACCGCCTGGTCGTCGCTCTGCGTGATCTCGGGGTCGAGCACCCCGGCCGCCACGAGGTCCGCGGCGTAGGTCACGACATCCTTGTACTCGTCGGTCGTCCCTGTGAAGACGTACTTCTCGGCCTTGGTGTCGTACCAGGTGTTCGAGTAGCCCCATCCGGCGGCCGTGCCGTAATTCGGAGCCATGACGCTCAGCAGCGAGCCCAGCGGCTGCGAGTCCGTCCAGCGGTCCGACATCGCGTAGTCGATCTCGGGATTGGCCTGCTTCACCTTCTCGAGCTGCTCGAGATACTCGTCCCACGTCGCCGGGTCCTCGGTGATCCCGGCCTTCTCCCACAGGTCCTCGCGGATCACCACCGAGTACTGGACGTCCGGCGCCTCACGCAGACCCGGGAGGTGGTAGATCTTCCCGTCGGCCTGCCTGCGGTTGTCGAGGTCGTCCTCCAGACCCCACTCCTCGATCTTCTGCATGAAGTTGGGCAGATAGTCGAAGTAGTCCGAGACGGGCAGGAGCGCGCCACCCGACACGAATTGCGTCTCGCTGCCCGCGTACGTCGACGAGATGATGTCGGTCGCCTCACCGCTTCCGATCAGCAAGGCCTTCTTCTGATCGAAGTCGGCCATCGGGATGTCGGTGCGCGAGAAGGTGACGTTCTGGTCGTCCGCGAAATGCTGGAAGATCGACCAATCGTCCTTGACCGGGTAGTTCGGATGGTCGCGGTACATGATCGAGAAGTCGACGGGCTCCGTCGCCCTGAAGGTGACGCCGACCCCGAAGTCCTCCATCGCTCCGACGGAGTGGGCCTCGTCGATGCTCACTCCGCCGTCATCCGCGGCGGGAGTGTCGGTCGGGCTGTTCGAGCATGCGGCGAGCGCGACCGCGCAGATGGCGAGGCCCGCGAAGCCCGCGAGCGCTTTGCGAGTGATGGTCATGATTGTCTCCTGTTCTTGAACGTCGTCGTTCGGGGGATGGGATTCGAGAGAGGCGCTTCATCAGCCCTTGACCGACCCGAGCATCACGCCCGAGACGAAGTAGCGCTGGATGAAGGGGTAGAGGCAGATGATCGGGAGGATGGTGAGCAGCATCGTGACGGCCTGGATGTTGGACGCGATCTGAACGGCCTCGCCGCCGGTCGCGTCCTGGGTTCCCGTCGCCGCGGCGATGAGGTTGCGGAGGTACACCGTGACAGGGAACCGGGCCTTGTCGTCCATGAACAGGAACGCGCTGAACCAGGAGTTCCAGAGGCTCACCGCGTAGAAGAGCGTCATCGTCGCGATCACCGCTTTGGACAGCGGCAGGACGATGCGGAAGAAGATGCCGTAGGTCGACAACCCGTCGATCGCTGCCGCCTCCTCGAGATCTGTGGGGAAGTTCTCGAAGAACGACTTCATGACGAGGAGGTTGAACACGCTCAGAGCACCCGGCACGACGATGGCCCAGATGCTGTTGCGCCAGCCGAGGTAATTGGCAATGAGGATGTAGTTCGGGATCAGTCCGCCGCCGAAGAACATGGTGAAGACCGCGACCCCGACGAAGAACGTACGGCCCTTGAGGTAGGGCTTGCTGAGCGCGTACGCGTACGTGGTCGTCATCGCCATCGCGATGATCGTTCCGACGATCGTGTAGAGGAACGTGTTCGCGTAGTTCGTCCAGAACAGCTGATCGCTCAGCACGACGCGGAACGTGTCGAGGTTGAAGCCGAGGGGAATGAGGTTGACCTCGCCGGCCGCGATGTAGCCCTCGGAGGAGAACGCCTTCGCGATCAGGTTGATGAACGGGTACAGCGTGACGGCGCAGATGAGCAGGATGCAGATCACGTTGACCGCGCGGAACGCCTGGCTGGCGCGCGACTCCCGGATGACTCCGGCTTCCCTCCGGACATGGGCGATGTCCGGCTTCTGCGACAGGGGTTCGGTCACCATAGCGAGGTTCCCACCATTCGACGAGAGAGCGCGTTCGCGCCGAGCACGAGCACGAGGCCGATGAGCGCCTCGAAGAGCCCGATGGCCGTCCCGTAGGAGAACTGGGCCGACTGGATCCCGACGCGGTAGAGGTAGGTGGCGATCACATCGGCCGTTGAGTAGATCAGCGGGTTCTGCAGCAGCAGCACCTTCTCGAATCCGACGGACATGAACGTGCCGATGTTCAGGATGAGGAGCACCATCATCGTCGGGCGGATTCCGGGGAGCGTGATGTGCCACGTCTGCTGCCAACGGTTCGCGCCGTCGATCCGCGCCGCCTCGTAGAGCTGGTCGTCGATCGTCGTGAGGGCCGCGAGGTAGAGGATCGTGCCCCAGCCGACGGTCTGCCACACCTCGGAGGACACGTAGATCGCGCGGAACCACTCCGGCCTCTGCATGAACGGCACGGGGTCGGCGCCCATCGCCTCGACCACCTGGTTGACCGTTCCATTGAGTGCCGTCAACTGGAGGACGAGCCCCGCGACGATCACGACGGACATGAAGTGTGGCAGGTACGAGATGGTCTGCGCGATCCGCTTGAACCGCCGTGACCGCAGCTCGTTGAGCATGAGCGCCAGGATGATCGGCAGCGGGAACGTGATGAGGAGCGTGAGGGCTCCGAGGATCACGGTGTTCCAGAACACCGTCCAGAACTGCTGGTTCGAGATGAACGTCTGGAAGTAGTAGAACCCCACCCATTCGTCTCCGAAGATCGATCCTCCGGGACGGAATCGACGAAAGGCGATGATGTTGCCCAGCATCGGGACGTATCTGAACACCAGCAGGAAGACCAGCGGCGCGATGAGAAAGGTGTAGAGCCGCCAGTCGCGGGTGAGAGCTCGGCGCCACGTCTGCTTGGCACGAGGTGTGCGGTCGCGTCGGAAAAGCCGTCGCTTGGCCGGTGCCGTCGTGATCACCCGCGTGTCGTTGCCCGGCGGCGGGTCACCCGCCAGCGACAGAGGTCTTTCAAGGGACTGCGTCATGAGAACTCCACATCGTCGTGGTTCAGATGGCTGTCAGGGAGCGAGCACGAGCGCTTCGCCCTGCGCCTGAAGGCTGAGTTCCGCGGCCTTGAGCGCGTGGGCTTGGGTCATGGCCGTCTCGGTGCGGTCGATGCAGTCGCGCACGAGCTGCCCGAAGTAGGGGAATCCGGTCATGCCGTTCGCATCGAACCGGTATTGGCCTTCCTGGTTGACGAGGATGACCTGGCCGCCGCCGTTGTCAGTTGCGATGTCGATGTACTTGCGCAGCTCGATGTAGCCGTCTGTCCCCAAGAGCAGCGTGCGCCCGTCGCCGAACACGCCGAGACCGTCCGGGGTGAACCAGTCGACGCGGACGTAGCCGGTCGTGCCGTTGTCGAGCACGACGTGCGCGTCGCCGAAGTCCTGCAGCCCGGGGGTGTCGGAGTGCGCGTAGTTCGCGACAGTCGAGGTCGACACCCGCCCGTCAGTGGCACCCGTGTAGAACAGCATCTGCTCGAAGTTGTGGCTGCCGATGTCGCACAGGATGCCGCCGTACTGCTCCGGGTCGTAGAACCAGTCCGGTCGCCCTCCCCCGATGCGGTGCGGTCCGAAGCAGACCACCTGCAGGACGGTGCCGATCGCTCCGCGTTCGATGAGCTGGCCGGCGAGGATCGCGGCTTCCGAATGCACGCGCTCGCCGTAGTAGACCGCGTATTTGCGACCGGTGCGCGCTGTGGCCTCACGGACGGCGTCCAGCTGGCCGAACGTGGTGAGCGGCGCCTTGTCGACGAACGCGTCCTTGCCTGCCTCGATCGCGCGGAGGCCGATCGGTGCGCGCTCCGAGGCGATGGCCGCTGTCGCGACCAGGCGCACATCGGGATCGTCGAGCACCTCTCGCTCCGACGATGCCACGCGGGCGGTGGGGTACCGTTCGGTGAACGACGCCACCCGGTCCGGGTTCTCGTCGAACACCCACTTCACGGTCGCTCCCGCTCCGATGAGGCCGTCGGTCATGCCGAAGATGTGGCCGTGGTCGAGGCCGACGGCGGCGAAGGCGAACTCGCCGGGCGCGACGACCGGCTGCGGGAGGGGATCGAAGGTGTACGGGTGGTTCATCGGGGATTCTCCTCGAGGTCGGTGACGTCATAGGCGCGGATGAGTCCGCACATGCCGAAGCGCCGCTCGTCGGCTGCCGGCGCTTCGCGCACACGCGCGTCGCGGAGGTGCATGACGTCGCCGCTCGCGATCGCCTCCGCGAGCGCGAGCGACCGCTCAGCTTGGGCGAGAGGGCCCTCCTGCACGAGCTGCACCCACCCGGTGGCGCTGCCGAGGACGAGCGCGCCGGCCGCCTGGTAGAAGCGCTCAACAGGTCCGCGATCACCGGCGGTGACGGCGTCGCGCATCGCGTCGAAGCCGGTCACCGCGAGATCGCGACGGCGCGACGCACGCTCCTCACGACCGTCCGGCTCGCCGAGGGACGCAGCCGCAGCGTACGCGTCGGGATCGGCCACGATGTCGGCGGGGAAGGTCATCACCGCGTCGCCGGCCTCAGGGAGCCCCGCGTTGCTCATCAGGACGATCACCCGCAACCCGCCGTGGTTCACGGCTCGGTGGATCGTCCCGGGCGTGAACCATACGACCGATCCCGCGTGGAGCTCGGTCTCACGGAACCCCTCGCGGTCGATCGTCTGCAGGGCGCCACGCCCTTCGACCACGACGTAGGCCTCGGTCGAGACGAGGTGCATGTGCGGGCTTCCGCCGCACACGCCGTCCGGTGCGGCATCCGCGTAGATGTCGAGGCGCGACAGTGATGTGCCGCCCGGGAAGGACGAGACGCTCATGACGCGGCCACCTCGACCAGCGACGTCTGCTTCTCGAAGAAGCGCGGCGCATGCGCAACGAGCTGGCCGGCACGGTAGTAGGGGTCGTCCGCCTTGAGAGGCAGCGATACGAACGTGCGCTCGATACCCGCCTTGTAGATCGCCGTGACCACCTCGATCGCGTTGCGGCCGTCCCGCCCATCCGCGAGGGGTTCCCTCCCGTCGCGGACGGCGGCGAGCAGGTCGCCGATCTGCCCCTCGTGTCCGCGGTGGCGCAGGGGCTCTCGCTGCGCGGCGATGGCCTCGATGGCGGCGACGATGTCGGGGTCGCCGCCCTCGGCGGGGAACCCCCCGCCGTCCGCTCGCTCCGCGATGACCTTCCAGGGCTGGGAGACGCGGGCGCTCTCCCCCTGGACGACGATCTCCTGCTCTTCGCCGTGATGCACCACCGAGCTCGTCAGCTGGGCGAGGCCCCGCTCATACCGGAACACCGCGACGGAGAGATCCTCGACCTCGCTGTTGTGGTGCTGCGCGTTCGCGATCATCGCCGTGATCTCCGTCGGGCGGCCCAGGAGCCACAGGAGCAGGTCGATGTGGTGGATGGCGTGGTTGAGCGTGCTGCCGCCACCCTCCTTCTCCCACGTGCCGCGCCACCACAGGTCGTAGTACGGCAGACCTCGCCACCAGGCGGAGTCCACGCGCACGTGGGAGATCGGACCGAGGAGCCCGGATTCGACCACGCTCTTGAGGGTGGCGAGGTCGTCGCGGAAGCGATTCTGCGCGACGACCGAGAGCAGCTTTCCCGAACGCTCCTGTGCGGCGAGCATCGCATCGCACTCCTCCAGAGAGGGCGCCATCGGCTTCTCCACGAGGACGTTCACGCCCGCGTCCAGAGCGGCGATCGCGAGCGCAGCGTGCGACGAGGGCGGCGTCGCGATGCTGACGAGATCGAGGCGCGCCTCGGCGATCATCCGGAGCGGATCGTCGTAGCCGATTGCGTCCGTCAGTCCGGACGCCTCGGCCTTCTCGGCCGCCTTGCCCGGCATGACATCGGCGAGCGCGACGATCTCGCATTGCCCGGGGAAGGCCAGATACCCACTGATGTGGGCACTGGCGATGCTGCCGGTGCCGATGATTCCGATTCTGAGCATTGCTTCCTCTCAAGTTTTTACTACGTATTACTAAGACGTAGTAGATAGTATGGAAGCAACGTCCGCACGGTCAAGTCCTTTTTCGAGGGGCAGGATGGCGGAGATGGGGGATCAACACATGGGGAAACGTCCGACAAGTCACGATGTCGCCCGTCGCGCGGGCGTCTCGCAGACGACGGTCTCATTCGTCTTCACGGGCCGCAGCGGCATCTCGGCCGCAACGCGCGAGCGCGTGCTCGCGGCAGCGGCTGAACTGAACTACCGCCCGAATCTTGCCGCCCGATCCATGCGAACCCATCGGACAGGACGGCTCGCCGTCGTCATCCCTGTCTCGGGACTGAATCTCTTCCCCGTGCTCGAAGGGGCTGCTGCCACGGCGCGAGACGCCGGCTACGTCGTCGAAGTGATCAGCCTCTCGTCCTCACCCGAGGAGCGCGCAGACGATCTCGCTTCGGTCGCCGAGTCCGGCGAATACGAGGGCATCCTCTCGTTCACTCCTATCCGGGCGCCCCAGCCGACGTCGACCGACTCTGCGCCCGTGCTGCTGTCCCTCTCCGAATTCGACGAGAACATGCACGCCACCGGTGCGTTCAGTGACGCCCGTCCCGTGGCCGAGATCATGGAGAAGCTCGCAGAACTCGGCCACCGAAGGTTCCTGCACATCGCAGGACCCCCCGACTACCCGGCCGCAGTCGCTCGCCGAGACCTCTATCTCACTACCGTCGAACGGCTGGGCCTCGACTCACTCGGTGTGGTGGGCGGCGACTGGAGCGGGCTCACGGCGAATCACTGTGTGCAGGATCTGCCCGACGACACACCCCCGCTGGCGATCATCGCGGCCAACGATGTCCTCGCCGCCGGGGCGATCCGCGGTGCGGTCTCGCGCGGCTGGACGGTTCCGGGGGATGTGAGCGTGACCGGCTGGGACGACCTCATCATGAGCGCCCATTTCATCCCCTCCCTCACCACCGTGTTCCAGGATCGCCACCGCCTCGGGTCGTCCTCGATGCAGCGACTTCTCGCCGCGATCCGCGGAACCGAGCCGCCCGCCCAGGAGGAGGCCCTGCAGAAGGTCGTCTGGCGGGAATCCGTCGCCGCGCCGCGCGCTCGATGAGATCACCTCGCCGAGGGTTCGCAGAAGCCGGTGTCGCAGTCGTCGTCGACCTTCCAGGTCCGTGAGACGGGACCGTGACCACGGTGATCCGCGCTCGGCGGAGCAGGCTGGCAGGATGACAGCATGAACGGGGGTTCGACCCGACGCGGGGCGTCGCCGAGCGATCGGCGGGGCGAACTCATGTCTCTCGCGCGTGATCAGGCCGCGTCGCGTCGTCCGTCGGACCTCATCGCCCAGTGGATGGCCGACGCTACGGTGCAGCCGTCGCAGACGGATCTGCGCACCTCCACCGCGTACGATGCGCTCGCCCTGGCGGCCGCTGCGGATTACGAGGCCATCCTGCTTTCTCCCGTGGCTCCCATCGGCACCAACTCGGTGGTCGCGCCGACATCGCAGGATCGTACGCTCACCACCATCCGTGGAAGCGAGGTGGTGTCCGACCCCACGAACGTCCTTGCGCTGGAATGCGCGCGCCGGCTCCTGCTGGACCCGCGCCGGCCGGTGCGACTGTGCACCGCGCACCAGGTCGTGCGCATGCAGCCGGTGCCTCCCGGACTGGGACATACCCGGCACTTCCGGCTCTTCTCGCTGGCCGACGCAGGCCCTGGTCTTCCCGACGACGGGTTCGAGGTCAACGCGATCGTCGCGCAGCTCGCCGCGTACCGCCGAATCCTGGACGTGGCTACGCGCACGAACGGCCTTGTCTGGGATCGACCGGTCGCCTCCGTGCACACGGATGACAGGCTCCCTGCACTGGCGGACCGCGCCGCGGCTGCGCTCGTCGCAGACCAGTCTGACGTCGAGGTACGACTCCTGCCTCTCGAGTCGGCATACTACGGCGGCCTCCGGGTCCTCTTCGGCGTGCACAGTCAGGACGGGGTGCTCCGGGAGTGGATCGACCTCGGCGTCTTCGACTGGGTCGCGCAGCTCACCAGCAATCGGCGTCAGCGGTTCGTCGCAAGCGCCATCGGCCTTCAACTGCTGCCCCTGCTCGCCTCGGGCGTGCCCGAGAACTGAACTGCGCCACCCGCGAGCCCAGGGCACGCCGAGCCTCGCTCGGATCGAGGGGGGTCGAGCTTCCCATTTCCCTCGCTGCGACACCCGTCACCACACGAGTTGGCGGCGGCGGCGATCCAGGTACGCTCGCTCGCCGGGGTTGCCCGCGAGTCGGAGAGCCCTGTCGTACGCCGTCCGCGAGTCCTCGCTTCGTCCGACCCGCCTGAGGAGATCGGCGCGCGCGGCGTGGTAGGCGTGGTAACTGTCGAGGGTCTCGCTGAGTTCGTCGATCTCGGCGAGCGCCTTGTCGGGGCCATGCAGTTCGGCGACAGCGATCGCACGGTTCAGTCGTACGATCGGGGAGGGTTCGATCTCGATCAGACGGTCATACAGAGCGACGATCTGTGACCAGTCTGTATCGCCCGAGGACGAGGCGTCGGTGTGCACCGCGTTGATCGCCGCCAGGAGTTGATATCGCCCTGGTGGCTTCGCACCGGCGGCGACCGCGGCGATCCGCTCGCGGACCAGGGCGTGACCCTCGATGATCAGGTCACGGCTCCACGCGCCGCGGTCTTGCTCGTCGAGGGTCACCAGCTCACCTGATCGGGTGAAGCGCGCGGCGCGCCTCGCGTCAGCGAGCAGCATCAGGGCGAGAAGGCCGGTCACCTCGCCCTCATCGGGAAAGAGCGACCGCAGGAGGCGGCCCAGGCGGATCGCCTCTTCGGTGAGGTCCACGCGCAGCGAGGCCTCCCCGGCGGTGGCCAGATAGCCCTCGTTGAAGATGAGATAGATCACCGCGAGCACACCGGCGAGCCGTTCCCGGATGTCGGTCGCCGACGGCGCCCGGAAGGGAATGTGCGCTGCCTTGATCTTCGCCTTTGCGCGGGTGATCCGTTGCGCCATCGTGGCCGGCGGCACCAGGAAGGCGTGTGCGATCTCCGCGACGGTGAGCCCACCCAGCATGCGCAAGGTCAGAGCGACCCGGGCCTCCATGGCGAGGGCGGGATGACAGCAGGTGAAGACCAGCCGGAGCCGGTCGTCCTCCACCGGTCCGGTCGGCTCGGGAGGCGTGTCGTCGGACAGCATGTGAGCCGCCTGATGTTTGTGTTCGCGATGCGATTCACGACGCAGCCGGTCGATCGCCTTGCGGGCCGCGGTGGTCGTGAGCCACGCACCCGGGTTCGGTGGTACGCCGTCGCGCGGCCACCTCTCCACCGCCGCAACGAATGCCTCCGCGGCTGCATCCTCGGCAAGGTCCAGGTCGCCGAACCGCCGGGTGAGGCCTGCCACCACCCGCGCCCACTCCTCGTGGTGAGCGCGGACGATGGCCTGGTCGGCCGGGGACGCGATCACGACGCCAGGAGAACCCGGCCTGATGTCGACTCCGACTCGGGCAACAGGGATCGACCCATCTCACACGGTCGCAGACGATTGGCGTTCAATGATCTCCCCGACATCCGACGGGAATCGGTGCACCTCCTGGGGCCAGTCCAGTGCCACCGCCAGTCGTCCTGCCCAATAGCGAGCGGCCGCATCGTCCGCCACATCGACGACGGTGAACCCGCCGAGGTGCTCCTTGGTCTCGATGAACGGTCCATCGGTGAAGACCGGCTTTCCGTCCTTGCTCACAACGCTGCAGACCACGGTCGAGGCATCGATCCCGCCATCGGCGAAGAGGAACACGCCCTCTGCCTGCATGTCGTCGAGCACGGCCCGCGAGGCCTCGCCCTTGCTGCGCAGTTCATCGGGGGTGTGCTCCGGCACCCACTCGTCGTTGAATGCGATCAGGTATTTCGGCACTGACGTCTCCTCTCGTCGGGACCAGGGGCCACGTCGTGACTCCTCCGTCCGGCGACCCGAATCAGGTCGCACACCTCATCCACGAACAGCAACGCTCAGATACGACACTATCCCTGAGAATTTTCGAACCGATGGCGTTCGTGCGGATTCACGCCGCCGAGAGGACAGCGATCGCGGGAGCGGGCGTTGCAGGACACTCGCGGCGAGACCGGCTGATGCGAATCAGGCGAAGAGCTCGTCGAACGCGTCTGTACGCACGCGGGGCGCCGCGGCGGCACGCATGGTCGCAGGCTCGGGGATGACGGCGGCGGTGCTGATTGACTCCATCAGCGCGCGCGCCGGCTCGGTCAGGAACCTGCTGGGCTTGGCGGCGACATGTTTGGCGAGAAACGCGGTGGGATGCGTGGGAAGCTGCGAGGGCACGTACACGTCAAGGGCGTCGCGGGCGCGGGTCAGCGCCACGTAGAAGAGTCGCTGCTCTTCGGCAAGGCCCGCGGACGAGGTGAGTGCCATGTCCGAGGGCATCGCGCCGTCGTTCGCCCGCATGAGGTGCACCGTGTCCCATTCCAGGCCCTTCGCGGAGTGGATCGTCGACAGGGTCAGCCAGTCCTCGTCGAGGTGTGGCTGTTTCGCCCAGTCGCCGGCGACGTTCACGGGGTCGATCGCCTGCTCGCTCACGAACGTGCGGAGATCGCGCTGCATTGCGGCGGCCTGCGCGATGGCGTCGACTTCGCTCACCCGACGGTGCCAATCCGGGTAGTGCGCGCGCAGCAGCGGATCCACCGCGCCTCGGCATGCCTCGACCAGCTCCGGCACGGCGGTCGCGGCGTCGACGGCGCCGAGCACGGACAGGGTCGACGTGAGCCCGGTGCGCGCCTTCGCCGGTGCCGCCGCGACGGCGTCGGCCGCGCGATCCGCTCCGCCGTCCGCGAGGATGCCCGCGAGTCCGCGTGCACTCGCCTTGCCGATCGCGCGGTGCCGGATGAGCAGGCGGTACCACGACACCTCGTCGGCCGGGTTGAGCACCACACGGAAGCTCGCGAGCAGGTCGCGTACATGCGATGTCTCGAGATAGCCGATCCCGCCGAATTTGTGGAAGGGGATCCCCCGCACCTTGAGCTCGACCTCGAGTTGCGCGCTGTGCGATCCGGTGCGCATCAGCACGGCCTGGGAACGCAGCGGCGTGCCATCGACGTGGGCGGCGAGGATGCGGTCGGCGATGGTGCGGGCCTCATCGTCGGCGTTGCGGCAGGTGACCAGCGTGGGCCGGGTGCCCTGCTGCGGACGGTCGGCGACCAGGCGCAGCCTGAGCTCGCCCGGACGCACCTGGTTCGCAAGGTCGAGAATCGGCTGTGTGGAACGGAAGTTGCGTTCGAGGCGAACCAGAGTCGCGCCGGGGTACGCCTCGATGAGCTCGAGCAAGTGCCCGGCGCTCGCGCCACGGAACGCGTAGATCGCCTGGGCATCGTCGCCGACGACCGTGAGTCCGCGGCCTTCGGGACTGAGCCCGCGCACGATATCGACCTGAAGCTGGTTGACGTCCTGGTACTCGTCGACCAGCACCCAGTCCCAGCGCGCCCGCAGCCGTGCCCCGACATCGGGATCAGATACCAGCGCCCGCAACGCGACGAGCAGATCATCCAGGTCGAGCAGGCCGCGCTCGCGCTTGCGGTCACGGTAATGGCGCAACAGGCCGGCGATCCGGTCGGCCTGCTCCAGCGCCCAGGGGAACTGCTCTTCGATGACGGCGCGCACCGGGGTGGCGCTGTTGATCACGCGGGAGGCGATGTCGGCGATGGTACGTGTCGTGGGCAGCCGCACCTCGGTGCCATCGAGCCCATGCTCCGCGCGCAGCAGGTCGATCAGATCGACGACGTCATCGGGATCGATGACCGTCACGTCCTCCAATCCCAGGTGCTGTGCGTGCTCGGCGACGATGCGATGCGCGACGGCATGGAACGTGCCGCCGGCGATCCGCTGCGCAGCCTGCGCATCGCCGCACATCGCGGCGGCTCGAGAGAGCATCGCGGATGCCGCGCGCCGGGTGAACGTCAACAGCATGATCCGCTCCGGAGCCACTCCCGCGTGCAGCAGCCGCGCCACCCTTGCCGTCAGCACCCGCGTCTTCCCGGTGCCCGCCCCCGCCGCGACCACCAGCGGCCCGTCGCCGTGCTCGACGGCCGCAAGCTGCGCGGGATCCAGCCCGGCAAGCGCATCACCTATTGCCACGGAGGTGACGGTACTCAGACCCCCGGACATCCAGCCGTCATCCGAGCCCTGGGGAGACGATCGAGCGCTCGGGCTGGAAAGCAGCATCCATCTTGGACAGAGCCTTCGACCGTGTCCTGGCCGCTGAACGAAGCCTGCACGGTCGACCATGGCGTCGGCTCTTCAGCGGACGAACCCCTCAGATGAGATCGGCCGGATGCAAGACGATGTGGGCGAGCCGCTGAGGGCCCACTTGCTGTTCATACTCCACTCCCTCGGGGATCCACTTGGTGTCCCAGAGGGCGATCTCAGCCGCGCTGTCGCCCTGGCCCCGGTTCCGGGTCTTCGCACGTTCGCCCGCGAGCTGAGGACCGAGGTCGATCCAGACGGGGAGATCGATCAGCGGCAATGTCTCCGGTCGAAGGATCCGGATTCCCTCGACGATGAGCGCGGCGGGCATCGGCTCGTCGACGAGCGCTTCCCGCCCATCGTAATCACGAGCTCGATACCGTAATCGCGACTCGGCTCCGGTTCTCACTCGACGGAGGAGATCGAGGATCGCCGGCCAGTCCTGAAGCTCGAACAGGGCAGCTCGCCGAGTGTCGACAGCCGCGTACAGCCGGTCGGTGGGCACCACCTGCCGCGGGCTGACCCCGAGGTCATCAGCGAGCCGAAGCGACAGCGTCGACTTTCCCGCCCCACCATGACCGCCGATCGCGACAATGATCGGACGATCGATCTCCGCGATCAGCTTGCGGGTACGCCGAAGCAGGTCGGGATAGCCATGCCCAGCTGTGCTCACGATGTCATCGTTCCTCGTCTCAGTTGCCGGACGCCAGACTGCCACGGCCCGCAAGCTCGCGCTCACATCGCAATCTCCGCAGAAACATGAAGAGCCGCGCACTTCCGCGGGTTTTCAATGGTTGCTGTCTCAAGACAGTGCGCGCCCGAAGGGACTCGAACCCTTACCCTCTGATCCGTAATCAAGTGGGAAGCGTGCTGTGTCGGCGTCCGAGGAAGGCGCCGCCGTTGTCGCGCGTCGGGGTCCTCGAGTAGCCGTCAGCGAAGAGGCTAGGCGCCTCTTCGCTGACGACTGATCGCACTCTTATGCGCCGATCAGGGTGAGGAGGAGGCGTACCGAGAGTGCGAGAACGGCGGCGAGTCCGATGATGCCCAGCAGATTCTGCCACCACCGGTTGCGCATCTCCCCCATGAGACTGCGGCGGTTGGCCATGATGATGATCAGGGCGGCGAGGATCGGTGCGACGAGAACGGTGAGCGCCTGCGCGATGACGATGAGCTGGACCGGCGAGGTCTGGAAGATCAGCGCCACGATCACGCCGAAGGCGAGGATGCTGCCGCTGATGATCTTGGCGGTGAGCGAACTCGACGAGGCACCTCGCCCGAGGCCGTCGGACAGCATGGTCCCACCCGCGGTGGCGTTGGCGATCATCGAGGAGAACGCGGCGCCGAAGAACCCGAGGGCGAACACGGTGGACCCGATCGGCCCGGCGAGGGGTTCGAAGATGCCGGCGAGGGCGACGATGGTCGGGGCTGCTTCTCCGGTCTTGCCGAGCACAGCGGCCGCGACGACGATGACGAGCGCGGTCATGATGCCGGGCGCGACGATCCCCGGGATCGTGTCGACGATGGTGACGTCACGGTAGTCGCTCTCGGTGCGTCCGCGCTCCTTCGTGCCGTAGGAGGTATAAAACGCGGCGTTGATCGAGAAGTTCGTCCCCACCAGCGCGACGATCAGCAGCCATGAACCTTCAGGGAAGGTCGGGATGAATCCGGTCGCGGCGGCCGCCCAGTCGGGGTTCGACACGAAGGCCGAGACGATGAACGCGATGGCCATGAGCGCGACGATGGCGACGAGGACCTTCTCGATGACGCGGTAGACGTTGCGGAGAAGGAGCAGTGCGGCGACGGCGACCGTGCAGATCACGGTCCACATGACAGGGTTTCCGCCGAACAGCATGGACAGTCCGAGACCGGACCCGACGGCGTTGCCGACGGAGAAGCACAAAGTGATCAGGAAGATGCCGATGCCGGCGAGGACGCCGACCCAGGTGCCGAGGTGGGCTTTGATGGAGGCGATGAGCGAGACGGGCGATTTGATGCCGAGTCGCACGCTCATGTCGGTGAGGAAGATCATCAGGATCGTGGAGATGACGATGACCCAGATCAGGGCGTACTGGTAGCCGCTTCCGGCTTGCACGGCGGTGGTGAGGTTCCCGGGGCCGAACTGCCAGGCGCCGGCGACGAAGGCGGGGCCGATGAGGGCGAGCTGCTGCCAGAAGGAGCGGCGCTTGCCGTGGGCGTTGACGATGCTCTTCATCGTCTCGGTGGATACGCGGCCGTAGCCGGTCCCGGGAGTCGTGGAGGTGTGACGGGTGTTGGTGCGGTCAGCCATGGTTCGTGCTCCTTCATTGGAGGCGTCGGCGTGAGCCGAGAAGTCTTCGTTGACTAGGGTGCCGCTGAGGCGGCGGCGGGGTGAACCCCAGGGGCCGGGGCGGGGCGTTGCGCCCCACCCCGGCAGGTGATCACGCGGGAACGGCGACTTTGCCCAGGCCCGCGGAGGCGAACGCCGCGGCGATCTCGGCGTCGGCGCCGTCGGGCAGCGGCAGCAGCGGGGTGCGCACGGTGGCGTGGTCCAGGATGCCTCGGTTGACGAGGCCCCACTTCAGCGCGACGGTGCCTTCCATGTGCGAGCCGCGGTGATACACGTTCTTGGTGACCGGCAGCAGT
This sequence comes from Microbacterium ureisolvens, assembly GCF_019511645.1. Taxonomy (GTDB): domain Bacteria; phylum Actinomycetota; class Actinomycetes; order Actinomycetales; family Microbacteriaceae; genus Microbacterium; species Microbacterium ureisolvens_A. The sequence goes on from NZ_JAEUAX010000005.1 coordinate 205,507, forward strand.
CGCTCGTGGATGGCGTGTGCGCGGGGGTAGTCCTGCGCCTTGCCGGCGTCGATGAGCTCGATGAGCGCCTCCGGGGCGATGTTGCCGTAGCCGACGAGCAGGCCGTCGACGTCGAACATCGTCGGCAGCAGGTACTCGTCATGGCACGAGAGGATCTGCAGCTCGGGGTAAGCGGCGCGCAGAGCGGGGATCTCGGTGTACCAGCGGCGCATGTTGCGGACGCCGTTCTTGGTGGCGAACACGCCTTCCTGGCCGGCGATCTCGAGCTGGGTGTCGAGGTTGTAAGACGCCTTGGTGTTGTCGGGGTACTGGAAGAGGATGAGCGGCAAGCCCGACTCCTCGTAGATCTCCTGGTACCGGGACTGGGGTGCGCCGTCCTGGTAGCCGAAGCGCAGCCAGCCGTGCGAGGGGTAGACGAGGCCGGCGGCGGCGCCAGCCTCGACGGCCTTCTTCGCCTCGAGGGCGGCGGTCTTGTTGCCTTCCTTGGTGATGCCGGCGATCACCGGCACGCGGCCGTCGGTCGATGCGACGAACGCGCGGATGACGTCGAGCTGCTCTTCGTCGGTGAGGAAGGTGCCTTCGCCGGCGTGACCGAGCACGACGAGGCTCTTCACTCCGTCGATCGAGCCGAGCCACGACCCGAGTCGCTGGATGGCGTCGTAGTCCACGTTGCCTTCGGTGGTGAACGGGGTGACGGGTGCGGGGTTCAGGCCGCGGAGATCAAGGGACATCGGTGGCTCCTCTGATGAACGTCTGAGTGATAAGGATCTTGCGAACGTTAGCGGGAACGTTTGCAAGAACGATTGCAAGTATCGCGCGTCGCGGGAGAGAATGTCAAGCGAACGTGTAGACAGGTTTCAGACCACAGGTCGGAAGGTGCGGAGTGAGCGAAGCTCAGGTAGTGACTTTGCGCGACGTCGCCGTCGCCGCGGGAGTCAGCGTTTCGACGGTGAGTCGGGTGCTCGACGAGCGGGTCCGGCCCTCGCGGTCGGCGACGGCGGAGAAGGTGCGCAAGATCGCCGACGAGCTGGGATACCGGCGCAATGTCTTCGCATCGAGCCTCCGGCGCGGCGAGACGGGAACGATCGGGGCGCTCGTGCCGCGCCTGGCGGACACCGTCATGGCGCTGATGTTCGAAGCGATCGAGCGAACCGCCCGATCACGCGGATACTTCGCCGTCGTCGCGACCTGCGGGGACGACCCCGACGAGGAACGCGAAGCCACCGAACGCCTGCTGGACCGAGGCGTGGACGGGTTGATCCTCGCGACCGCACGACTTGATGACGCCTTGCCGGCCTCGCTGCGCGCCCGCGACATCCGGCACGCACTGGTGCTGCGCACGGACGGGGTGAGCCCGTCGTCGCTGGGTGACGACGTCGCGGGCGGCTACTTCGCGGTGCGGCATCTGGTCGATCTCGGGCACCGAGACATCGCGGTGATCACCGGTCCGTCCTTCACCTCCAGTGCCCAGGACCGGCTCGCCGGCGCCCGCCGCGCTCTCACTGAAACCGGATCACCGCTGCCGGATGACCGCGTCCTGTCGACCGGCTACGGCGTCGAGGCGGGAGTGACTGCGGGGCACGAACTGCTGGAGGCCAAGACGCGACCGACGGCGATCTTCGCCGCCAACGACAACCTCGCGCTCGGCGTCATCACGGCGGCAACGAAGCGAGGACTGATCGTCGGGCAGGACCTCTCCGTCGTCGGGTACAACGACATCCCGCTCGCGGCTCAGCTGCCCGTGCCACTGAGCTCGGTGCGCGTCCCGTTCGACCAGATCGCCGCATCGGCTGTGGACCAACTGCTCACCCACGCGCCCGCCGGGCAGCTGCGGCGGTTCCTTCCCTCCCTGATCCCACGAGCGTCGACAGCCCTCCCCCGTTGACAGTCCGCCACATCCTCGAAGAATCGGGGATCGTCCGCAGCGACATCACGTATCCGAGCTCGGTCCGCAAAACGCAGAAACAAGAAAAGCGCCGGTAAACCGGCGCTTTTCTCAAGGTTACTGTCTCAACACAGTGCGCGCCCGAAGGGACTCGAACCCCTAACCTTCTGATCCGTAGTCAAGCGGGAAGTGCCGCGAAGCCCTTGCGGACACTGGGATCGACGCCCTCAGTGCACACATTGGTGCACACATGCGTGTCATCGACTCAGTCGTGCTATCCGGCTCGGTGCTCGCGTGTGAAGCGGCCGATGCATGAAGCAAGCTCGCCCGCTTGAGAGCGACGTTACACAACAGGCCCGGATGACACTCGGGGCCCGTTGCTCGTGCACGATCGATGATTGGCGGTGACGGTGGGATTTGAACCCAGGACGCCCCGATCCGTCTGAATCCGGCTCGACCGGAGTCCGCGAATTCTGCGACTGTGAGGTGGTGCACTGTGCCATGAATGCTCTCCATTCGCCCTCGATCCGGGAGGGATGTGGGCACGACGTGGGCAGGATGGGCGGGCCTCGAGCTTCGTGGCGTTGTGGTTTGGCCGTTCCGCTGTGAGCCCGCGCACGCACCCGCCGAAGCGAGGGGTCCTCCCAGCGCTTTGTCATCCGTAGTCACGGGAGTCAGCACAGCATCCGGCTGAACACGTCCGAATACGCGAGCTCCGGCTCGGCAAGGACCTCGGCAATCAGGGTCGTCAAGGCAGGCGGATCCCGTGCCATCGTGGGATCACTTCTTCGCTTCTTGCCCGAAACAACGGGTCTCCCACGATGGCACCCTTACATCTAGACGACGAGGACCCCGTGGGAAGTGACACCACCCTATGAGACCGCACCCCGCCGTCCGAGTCCACAAGATCGAGCCTGTTCGACTCGGACAATGGGCGGACGGAGACGGGTCCGATCCTCGACCAGCCCGGTCAGCCCGTGCACCACCCCGATGCCGCTGATGCGACACGGGCCTCGAAGGTCACTTGGCGATCAGGTTGAGCTGGGCGTTGAGCGCGGCGACCTCCTCAACGGGAACTCCCCCTGCCTGCTTGATGAGTTTGGCGACGCTCATGCGGTCGACGATCGCGTGCATCGCCGGCGGGATCTCGACGCCTCGGCCGACTTCACCCCGGCTGGTCGAGACGGCCTCGAGCACCGATGCGATCACGCGGGCACCCTCCTCCGAGCGCTTAATGTCGGCCAGCGAGTCATGGATCGAGAAGAAGCCGTCGGGAGTGGGCAGCGGTGCGTCGTCGAACCAGTTCGCGATGCTGGTGGTGGGCATGATGGAGGCTGGCGGCACCTCGTCGACCTTGCGCAGACGGATCGAGTCGGTCGCGTCGGCGGCGCGGGCGGTGATCTCGTGCTCGCCGGTCAGCGGGATCTCGAATCGGAACGCCCTGACGCCGGAGGCCGTCCCGACCGGAGCACCGTCCACGAGGAGCGTCACTTCCGGCTGGTTGGAGTACACAATCACCTCCGTCACGTCTTCAGCGCGATCGGCGCGCCGCCGGCCCGCTACGTGGACGAAGGGCTCCGTCGCCCACGCCGCCTTGTAGACGTAGAACGCATCCTTCTTCAGCGAGCGGTCGAACGACACCAGCCCCTTCTGGTTTCGCCCGGCGACGCCGCCCTCGTCCCGGCCCGCCGAACCGAAGTCGGCGAGGTTCCACACATGCGTAGCCCACAGCCACGGCCGCTCCTCGATCATCGCAACCATGTGCTCGTGGTACAGCGCCTGGTAGCTCTCGGTGTAGTCGCCCTTCGTGGGGTCGGCGGACTGAAACTGCGCGTTGGCATCGGCGCCGTATTCCGACAGGCCGATCGCGATATCGGGGTACGAGCTGTGGAAGTCGTCGAGCCAGCTGTCGTTGTCCGCCGATTCACCGACGTACCATCCGAAGTACAGGTTGTACGACATGACGTCCGGAAGAGTGATGAGCGGGTGGTCGGTCTCGAGCAGGAACAGGTTCGCCATCGCCGTCAGCCGCGTGGGGTCGAGACGGTGCGCGAGGTTGTTGAGCTCCCGGTGGGCCGCGAGCACGTCATCGCCCGCGCCGGCAAGGGTGATCTCGTTCGACAGCCCCCAGCAGACGATGCTGGCGTGGTGACGGTTCTGCACGATCAGTTCGGTGAGCTGCTCACGGGCGTTGTCGACCCCACCAGGCAGGAAGACCGTGATCTGCGGGATCTCGGCCCAGACTACGAGGCCGACCTCGTCGCACAGGTCGTAGAACCGCTGGTCGTGCTGGTAATGCGCGAGCCGCACGGTAGTCGCACCGATCTCGCGGATCAGCGCGAGGTCCGTTTGCTTCATGTCCTCGGTGATCGCGTTGCCGACGCCCTCGAAGTCCTGGTGACGTGAGACCCCGCGCAGTGGATACTCCTCGCCATTGAGCAGGAAGCCTCGCTCCGGGTCGACCGCGAACTCGCGGCATCCGAACCGCAGTTCGACTCTGTCGATCACGGTCTCGCCCTCGAGCAGCTCGGCGCGCGCTGTATACAGATGGGGGTCCCGCAGGCCGTGCCAGCGGCGCACCTGCACAATCGTGAGCTCGGTCGACGCCTCACCCGCCGTGACCGGGACAACACTCGACTCCTGGCCGTCAATGACGAATCGAACGGATGCCGCGCTGGACGCCGCACCGACGACGCGCGCATTCAGCGCGACCTCTGCACGATCTCCCGAGAGTGTCGGGGTGATCGTCAGCCCCGGGCCCCCATGGTCGTCGAGCACGAAGTGGGTTGCGCCCACACTGATCTGCCGGACCTCTCGATAGATGCCGCCGTAGAATGTGAAATCGGCCTGCTGCGGGTACACGGTCTGATTCGCTGAGTTGTCGACGACGACCACCACGGTCGCGGTGCCATCCACGAGATGGGGGGTGAGATCCACCCGGAACGTGGAGTACCCGCCATCGTGGCGCGAGAGCAGCTCCCCACCTACGAACACCTCAGCCGAGGAGTTCGCCCCGGCGAACTCGATCCACGTCTCGGCGGCATCCGTCTCGGCGCTCACCCGCCGGGCATATGTCGACCGGCCACGGCGGTAATCGCCCCCCGCCTGCCCGTCGACCGCGTTCCACGTATGCGGCAGAGTGACCGTCGACCCGGCCGCGGCCACCTCGTCCCAGCTCGCAGCGGGAAGCGCCGCGGGCGCGAACGCCCAGTCGTCGATGATCGGCGTCATCCGGCGGGAGGAGCGGGCGGAGGTTTCTGACATGTGTGGTCTCCTTTGGCGCACAGCGCACCGGCGAACGCCGGACTCTCCTCACGCTAGGGCGGCCGGACGGGGGGTGATAGAACTGGTTGAGCAAGAACAGCACTCATTCTGCAGAACTGCCGAACATCCAAAGGGTCGAGATGATGACGACGGGCGGAACTGACCGCGTCGGCACGATCGTCGACGCGCTCGCGGAGGTACTCAGCTGCCCTGTGCTGGTCACATCGAACGTCCCCGAGGCACTTGCGGCGTTCCAGGAGGCGCACTGCCTCGATCCGCAGATCCAGCCCGCGTTCACCGCGGCTGCCCTGCACGAGTTCGTGCAGGGCATGCCGGCTCAGGTCGTCCACGAGATCGAAGAGCCGCTGGGCATGGCTGTGACTATTGCGCGGTGGGACGATCGCCTGCTCCTCATCGGCCCCTACACGCACGGGCAAATGTACCCGGGTACCGCCGAAGAGGTGCTGAGTCGGCTCGCGATCCCGACCGCCTACCTGTCGGCATACAAGCTGTATCGCACCCGGTACGCGATCGTCGATGCCGAGTACGTGCACCGCAGCGCCTCGGCGGCGCTGCGCGGGGCCGGGCGAGATGATCTCGTCGGCTCGCTGCAGCACGTGAAGGCCGAGGGCGGAACCATTGCGCCCAGCCAGGCCGACGCCCCACAATCGGGATCGTTCGCGGTGATTGAGGAGCGGTATCGCCACGAGCAGGACTTCATGGACGCCGTCGCAGACGGCGCCACAGATCGCGCGCTGGCGGCGCTGCACGGGCTGTCGGGGATGCCGCGCATCAGCGGCTATCTCAACACGCCGTTTCTCGGGGCGACGATCCTCCGCGTCATGGCGCGGGTCGCAGCGCAGCGCGGCGGGCTGCCCCCGGTGACGATCGACGCGATCTCACAGGAGTACGCCCAGCGCTTGCATCGTGTGGGGCATACCTCCGACCCCCACCACGCCCTGGGCTTCACGTCGCAGTTGGTCACCGACTTCTGCGATGCGGTGCGGCGCCATCGCCAGCGGGCGTACCCGCCGCTCGTGCGGCGCGTGACCGACGAGATCGACCTGCATCTGAGCAGGCAGCCCTCGACCGCCGATCTTGCCGAGCGCCTCGGCGTGTCGACGTCGACGCTGGCACGGCGGTTCAAGGACGCGACCGGCACCACCCTTTCGGGTTACGTCGCGCAGCGTCGAGCCGAGCGTGCGGCGCGGTTGCTCGCCACGACCGCGCAGAGTGTGCGCGACATCGCGATGTTCGTCGGGTACGACGATGCCAACTACTTCGTCAAGGTGTTCCGCGCTGAGTACGGCATGACGCCGACGGCGTACCGCGACCTGCACGCGAGATGACCGAGGCAGCGAAGGCGAGCGCTTGCCCTCTCGCCTTCGCGGCCCCGGTCCGCCGGCGACGGCACGCCGTCAGGCGACGGCCTCCGCAGGCGCCTCGGCCTGCAGCTCGGTCTTGCGGCTCGCGACGCGCTTCTGCACCTCGATCATCTCGACCCGGTCGAGCTTGTAGCCGCGCATCGCGATCAGTGTGCAGATCCAGCCCAAAATCGGCAGACCGAAGAACAGCAGGATCGTCATGAGAAGGATCGCCGTGTTTGGACTGTCGGTCGGCTGTGGCATGACCGTCGAGAAGCCGATGAGCGCAACCGCACCGAGCGCGAGCGTCGAGCCCAGTGACGAGATGATCTGGTCGACGAAGTTATAGGTTGCCGTGACCGTGGCGGGCAGGAATTTGCCTGACCGGTCGAGCTCATAGTCGATGACGTCGGCGCGCATCGCACCTGCCGCGACCGTGACCACCATCGACGCGCCATTGAGCAGCAGGTACACGAGGAAGAAGACGATGGTGAGGGGCAGGCTGCCGAGCACCGCGCGCAGGTCCACCACCAGGCAGAACGCGGCAAGCACGCCGGCGAGCATGAGGCAGATCCATGTCCACGTCACGGTCGCGGCTTTCGAACCGCGCCTGCCTGTATAGCGGGCACCGAAGATCGCGAACACGATGCCGGGAAGAATGGCGACCAGGCTGAGGGTGGTGCCGAGCTGCATGTTGCCGAGGAGGATGCCCCACATCAGGGTTCCGATCACGGCCTGGGACTTCACGACCTGGGCGAGCTTGTCGGATGCACCGCTGATCAGGTAGCGCAAGAAAGGGCCATTGTGAGCGAGCACGTTCCACATGTCGCGCACCGAGACTTCGGCACCCTTCTTCGTCGTCGCAATATGGGCGAAACTCTCCGGCTTGTCGACACGCGCCACGCCGATGCAGGCGAGGATCTGGAAGACGAGCGAGCAGGCCACATAGGTGATGGCGGTCTCGCGGAGCATTCCGACCGTGAACTCGTTGGCATGGCGCGGCAGGAAGACGACGGTCGAGATGATCGTGAAGATCGAGGGGATCAGATAGGCGTACACCGTCGCCCACACCTGCACCGTCGGCCGTTGGCGAGGGTCGTTGGTGAGCACAGGTCCGGACATCTGACCGGCGATGTCATTCATCGACGAGCCGATGATGTAGACGATGTAGAGAGCGATGAAGAACGCAGCGCCGAGCCCCGCATCGGAACCCCACACGAACAGCATGAGGATGGCCAGAGAGCGGATGGCCCAACCGGTCAGCATGAAGAAGCGCAGCTTGCCGAACCGGAACCGCACCTTCTCGATGACCAGCCCGACGAGCGGATCGATCACACCGTCGAACACCCGGGTGACGGTGAGGATGATGCCGGCGACCGCGACCGCGATGCCGTAGCCGGCGTTCTGCAAGTAGCTCATGAGACCGACGAGGACGTAGAAGACCATCGCCGAGCCGTTGTTCAGCTGGGAGAATGCGATCTCCCAGGTGCGGGCTCGGCGATACTGCACACCGTCGGCTTCGCTGGCTGTCTGCTTGGGGATACGCGCCATCGCGTCAACACTCCTTCGGGTCGATCTTCGACTGCCGCGGCTCATTCCGCTCGAGGCTGCCGGAGACGACGGCAACGTTACGACGGCAATCGGACGACGAGTAGAAGCGGAGCGCGACTAGTAGAAGAGGATCAGCAGGTTTCCCGCGCGCTCACCAGCGCCATGGCGTGAGGTCGCGAATGTCCATCGAGCTCGTTGGCAATCGATTGTCATTGGCTCCAGAGAATGGTCTACTTATCGGGCGATCCGTCACGTCGAGAGGAACTCATGTCCGCGCCCCGATCCTCCCTCCAGCTGTATAGCCTGCGCACGCAGCTGAGCGATCTCGACGGGACCTTGGAGCGCGTCGCCGCCCTCGGCATCCGGCGCGTCGAGCCCTTCTCCATCTTCGATCGGACAACGGAGCTGATTCCGGCGATGCAACGTCATGGCCTGCGCGCTCCCAGCGCTCACGCACCGTTCCTGTCCGACGAGATCCAGTACCAGGGCAAGATCGTCCCGTTACCTCCGCTCGCCGTGACGCTGCAGGCCGCCGACGCGCTCGGGATCGAGATTCTCGTGGACCCCATGGTGCCTGCTGAACGGTGGCGCACCCCCGACGACATCGCTCGCACCGCGGACCGTTTCAACGCCGCCGCAGCCGAGGCGGCGAGCGCCGGCATCCGGGTCGGATATCACAATCACTCGTTCGAGTTCCATCACCAGGTCGCGGGGCTCAGCGCCTACGAGCACTTCGTGTCGCTTGTGGACCCCGCCGTCGCCCTCGAGGTCGACGTCTACTGGGCGGCGGTGGCGGGGCAGGACGTCGCCGCCCTCCTGCGACGCCTCGGGGATCGCGTCGTCGCTCTCCACCTGAAGGACGGCCCGCTCGACCGCGATCCGTTCGCATCGGCGGCGGGCCTGCCCGCCGAGGAACTCGCGCAGCGCCCGCTCGGCGAGGGACAGCTCGACATCCGCGGGATCATGGACGCCGCGCCCGCGGATCGCCTCGACGTCATCGAGTTCGACCAGGTCGACGGCGATGTCTTCGAGGCGATCGCGGCGTCGCTGGCGTACCTGGAGCGAGTTCCCGATGTCGCGTCGTGACCTCGCCGGGCCCTTCCTGGTACTGGGCGGCACTGCGCTGATCACCGGCGCCAGCTCGGGCCTCGGGGCCGAGTTCGCCCGTCAGCTGGGCGCGCGGAACGTGAACCTGGTCCTCGTGGCGCGGCGTGCCGGACGGCTCGAACAGCTTGCCCATGACGTCCGTGCCGACTCGGGCGTGGAGGTGACCTGCATCGACCTCGACCTCATCCCGCGGGATGCCGCGGAGTCGCTGCACGCCGAGCTCGCGCGCCGCGGGATCGCGGTCGACCTCCTCGTCAACAACGCGGGCTTCGGCACGCTGGGCGACGTCGTCGACACCGACCCCGCGACGCTCGACGACGTGATCGCCCTGAACGTCACCGCGCTCACCGCTTTGTCGCGCCGTTTCGGCGGGGACATGGTTGCCAGCCGACGTGGCGCGGTCGTCAACGTTGCGAGCCTCACCGCGTTGCTGCCAGCGCCCCACATGGCTGTGTACGGCGCCACCAAGGCGTACGTGCAGAGCTTCACCCAGGCGCTTGACGCCGAGTTTCGTCCGCACGGAGTCGCCGCGCTGACGGTGCTGCCCGGGCCGACCCGCACGGAGTTCTTCGACCGCTCCGGCGGCAAGGTCGGGCCCGACAGCGCCTACCTCACTCCGGCGGTTGTCGTCTCGGCGACGCTGCGCGCGCTGGACCGTTCGCGCCCCCCGCTCGTGGTCGTTCCCGGCCGGGGCAACGCGTTCTCCGCTCCCCTGCTCGGACGGATGCCGCGCCGGCTCGGCCTCTCCCTCAGTGAGCGCATGATGCGCATCGGGCTGGACATGGCGGCGAAGGATGCGGCGACCGCGGCAGACGGCTCCTCTCGCCGCAGGCAGTGAGAACGACTCAGGGAGATGACGCCGAGCTTCAGCTCAGCGCATCTCCCGAGCGGTCACGCGGTGAGGTCCTCCACCCTGATCAGGCGGTCGCCGCAGCGGGCGTGGCCGGAGCTCCGCGGGCGGCCCGACTCATCGGGCTCGAAGCGGATCCGGGCGCCGTCGGCCAGCCCTGACCACTCGAGACGGAGCTTCATCTCCCCGCCTACGTCGCCACGCACCAACAGGTCCGCTTCGTAGACCGTGCCGTCCACCGGGGAAGACGTGACGCGCTCCCAGCCGGTGCAGACACTCCGACCATCGTCGCTGAAGTCCACGAAGTGCAGCTCCGCTCGAGACGCCACCTCCGGATGCGCCGCGGGCTCGCGCTCGTACTCGACGTAGCCCGAGTGGCGACCGGCGATGCGAGCGGAGCGCACATCTCGGGAATCGGTGGCGAGCCAGCGCTCGGCATCCGTCCCGGTCACGCCATACGGTACGGCGGGAACCTCTGCTGCGGCAGGCACGGGGTCGGACGGGGGGCGGTCGACGAGGTGCGCCACGCGGATGCGCATCGTGGGATCCCCGCCGCGTCCGCTGCCGCGGACCATCTCCATCCACATCACCTTCGTGCCGTCGGGGTGCCATGACATCGGTGAGCAGTACACCCAGTCGTCATCGTCGCTGATGAGGGGGACGCCGAGGTATGAGGGATCGGTGGACGACCGCTCGATGTCGACCAGCACGGGTCCGACGTTCCCGGGCCGGAACTCCCGCACCCCGCCCACGGCATAGATGTAGGCGGCCCACGCGAGTTCGCGGCCGATCAGGTTCGCGTAGGGACGCGGGACCAGACCCAGTACCGCGAGATCGGTCGTCGCCGATGCCCTCGTCGACATCACGATGCCCAGTTGCTCATCGGGCGAGAGGATCGTCGTCTCGTCGTAACCGGGTGCGCGTGTCACCGGCACCACTAACTCCTCCGTGAGGTCCTGGATCACCGAGTCGGTCAGCACGCGCCCACCATCGCCCACCGACGAGATCGCCGTGCCCCCGCGGACGAACTGCTTCACCTCGCCGCCGAGAGTGGGCCGCACCCGACTGAACCCGGCGCGCGCCGGATCCGGTACGAACGTCTCGGCGCTGCTGATGACGGTCGGCCCGTCGATCACGTAGCCCTTCTCGGTGCGGCGCAGCCTCCCGAGGGCCGCGAAGGCCGTGAAGTCCTTGCGCAGCGTGGTCCACGCGATGCGCTCGTCCGGCGACACGATGATCTCCGACCAGTGGTGCGACACACGCGGGTCGGCCGCGAGACCCCACGGGTACTCGACCCCGACGAGATCTGCGTTTTCGCAGGAGTCCAGGTCCGGAGTCGCCTCGAGCACGTGGTCCCCGAGGAGCACCCGACGGTTGTCGACGAACGGCATGTGACGGATGCCGTTCGCGGTGGGCGACTGCGGGATGCGCCCCGCGAAGATCTCCCGGAAGCCGTCGCCGTCGTCGTCCACGACCGCCGCGCGGTAGTAGTCCTCGCCGTGGGGATCGTCGTCGTGCCGGTAGAGCAGGAACACCCTGCCCGACGGCGTATAAGTGGCTGTCCCGGTGCGCACATGGGCGGGAACCGGGACGTCGGAGATATCGATGCGGCCGAACTCCCCGGTTCGAACCGAGGTGGGTGCGGGCTCCCGCATGGCTGTGTGCCTTCCTCGCGCAGCGTTGCGCGGTTCGGTCGGGACGACGTCGTCCCAGGGTGAGGCGTGCGGGCCCCGAAGGGCCCGCACGCCGTCAGAGGGTTTCGCCGGCGTCGGCGAGCAGGGTGCTTCCCGTCATGACGATCGACAGGTCGCTGGCGGCGAACAGCACGACTCGGGCGATGTCGTCCGGCGTACCGAGACGGCCGATGAGGCTCTGCGTCATGGCGCTCGGCACGCCGCTCGGGTTGATGCCCGCTTCGGCCATGGCCGCCATTGCCGCCTGGGCGGCCGCGATGTTCCCCTCGGTGGGCACGTAGCTCGGAGCGACGCCCAGGACGCGGATGCCTCGGGGCGCAAGCTCGAGCGCGAGCTGACGGGTGAGCCCTCGCGCGGCGTGCTTCGAGGCGACGTACGCCGAGAGTCCCTGCGCGACGCCGCGGAAGCCGGCGGTCGAGACGATGTTGACGATGACACCGCCCTCGTCCATCCGGCGTGCGGCCTCGCGGGCGCCGTTTCGAACACCGCGCGTGTTGACCGCGAACACGGCCTCCCAGAGCTCGTCGGGCATATCGAGCAGGCGTGCGCTGGGGAAGATGCCGGCGTTGTTGATCCAGATGTCGACGCCGCCCAGCGCCGCGACCACGTCGTCGGTCGCGGCAGCGACGGCGCCGGCATCCGTCACGTCCATGGCCACGCCGACCGCGCGGCCGCCGTGATGGTGCTCGATGTCGGCGGCGGCCGCGGCGGCCGCCGCCTGGTCGAGGTCCGCGATCGCGACCGATGCACCGGCTTCAGCGAGGCGCAATGCGATCGCCTTTCCGAGGCCCTGCGCACCTCCCGTGACGACGGCTCGCCGGTCGGCGAGTGAGAGGAGGTCGGTCAGTGGCTGCGCCGAGACGTCGGCGAAGGGGAAGGACATCGGTGTCTCCGTTTCGGGTGGGGTGCGGGTCAGGCCAGGCCGTTGCGCTTGGCGATCTCGCCGAGCCAGCCGAGGCTCGGCTTCGGCGTGCGCACGAACGTCTCGCGGTCGACGGCGATGAGACCGAAGGTCGGCTCCCAGTGGCCCCATTCGAAGTTGTCGAGCAGGGTCCAGTGCAGGTAGCCGCGCACGTCGATGCCGTCGGCGATGGCGTTGTGGAGGCCGCGCAACGCCGCATCGGTGTAGCGGACGCGCTCGGTGTCGTCGCCGGTCGCGATGCCGTTCTCCGTCACGAGGATCGGCACGCCCTGCGTGACCTCGGTGGCGTGGCGCACCGCCATCTCGAGCGAGTCGGGACGGAACGTCGTACCGACGAGGGTGTTGTCGGGGAGCTTCGGGTGGGGCACGAGGCCGTTGGCGTCGACTTCCTGGCTCGAGTACGCCTGTACGCCGGCGAAGTCGTCGCCGCGGCTACCCTCCCAGAAGATGTCCTCCTTGCCGTAGCGGATCTCCTCCAGCTTCGCCTCGCCGCCGGGCTGTGCGGTGAGGGCACCCGCGGCGATGGTCCAGCCGACCTTCGCGCCGGTGCGGGCCCGGACGATCTCGCGCGCCGCGTGGTGGATGTCGACGAACTTCCGCCCGATCTCGGGGTCTGCGTAAGCGAGGAAGTTGTTGCGCGCGGCCTGCTCGCGCTCCTCGTCGCTCGCGTACTCCGCCTCGACCGTGGGACTCTGCCACTGACCGCCCGCCTGGGCCGCCATGCGGGCCATGGCCGTCATGATCGCGGCCTGCATGTTGGGCTCGTTCATCGTCGCGACCCACGCGACGCCGTCGAGGATGGTGGTGGCCTCGGTGACGAAGCGGGTGAACTTGTCCGACGCGTCGGGAGCTGACCAGCTGCCGTCCTTTGCGAACCACTGCGGTGTCGTGAAGTGCTGCAGCGTGATCACCGGCGTGATGCCGAGCTCGAAGCAGAACTCGATCTGGCGCCGGTAGTGCGCGAGCTCGGCCTTCGAGAACCGGCCGGGCAGCGGCTCGATGCGCGCCCACTCAATGCCGAAACGGTAGGAGTTCAGACCGGCCTCGGCGAGCAGTGTGATGTCTTCGCGCCAGCGGTGGTAGCTGTCGACGGCGTCGCCGGAGAGCTCCATGCCGGGGGTCACCTGCTCCTGTGCCCACCAGTCGCTGTTGACGTTGTTGCCCTCGATCTGGTGCGGCGCCGTGGACGCGCCCCACAGGAAGCCCTCGGGGAAGGTGGTCATCGTTCGTCCTCTCGGTTGCGGTGAAGTCCTCGCGCGCGGTGCGGTCCGCGGGCGTCGCTGGTGGTGCCGTCGGGCAGCACGATGCGTACGCCGACGCTGGCCGGGGCATCGACCGAGACCTCGATCTCGTCGCCCTCGGTCCGCCACTCGACCGCGATCAGGCCCTGGGGCGAGTCGTGCGTGCCGCGTGCCCAGGTCACCTCGGGGGTCGGGATCGGCTGCACGACGATGTCGGTCCAGGCGACGCTGCTCTCGGCCTGCCGGAGCCCCACGACGTGAGTGTGCAGGTAGCGCACGACGGCGCCCTTGCTGTAGTGGTTCAGCGAGTCGTGGGCGACGCCGTTCTCGTCGATGCCGTCCCAGTCCTCCCAGATTGTCGTCGCGCCTCTGTCGACCATCGCGAGCCACGACGGCGAGGTGCGCTGGAAGAGGACCGCGTACGCGATGTCGGCGTGGCCCAGGTCGGTGAGCACCGGGAGCAGGTCGCCCGTCGAGAGAAAGCCCGTGCCGAGGTGCAGACCCGCCTCGCGGATGAGCTGGACGAGACGGGATGCCGCGTCCTGGCGCTGGTCGTCGGGGATGAGCCCGAACGACAGCGCGCGCACGTACGCGGCCTGCGTGTCGGCGACGGTGCGACCGCCCGGAAGCAGGAACTCGGTGCGCCACGCGTCGCGGACCTTCTCGGCCGTCGCGGCATATGTCGCAGCATCCGTCACCCGTCCGAGGATCTGAGCGATCTGGGCGAGGGTGGCGGTCGAACGATAGAGGTAGGCGGTGCCGACTTCTCCCTTGTCTGACATGAACCAGGCCATCGGGTTCGAGTGGATCAGGTCGATCAGACTGCCGTCTGCCGCGCGCGGCTTCGGCTCGATCCACTCCCCCCAGTGGAAGGAGCCGTCCCACAGGTACTGCTCGTGCGGCTGCTCCTCCGGTGAGCGCTCGACGCGCGACTGGTGGCGCGCGGTCCGCGCGGTGCCGAGGGCCCATTCGACCCAGCGGACCATCGCGTCCCAATTCTCGGCGAGCAGTTCCCGGTCGCCGTAGGAGAGGTACAGCTCCCACGGCACGGCGACGATCGCGTCGCCCCAGCCCGCGGAACCCGTCATCATCGCGAGCTGGTGCTGCAGGTTGTGCTTGATGCGACG
Organism: Microbacterium ureisolvens; assembly: GCF_019511645.1. Lineage (GTDB taxonomy): Bacteria > Actinomycetota > Actinomycetes > Actinomycetales > Microbacteriaceae > Microbacterium > Microbacterium ureisolvens_A. Next base: position 220,512 of record NZ_JAEUAX010000005.1, read on the forward strand.
GCCGTCGGGCGAGAAGTTGGCGATGCGCCCGTCGTCGAGCTGGTCGTCGCGCACCGACTGCAGCCATTTGCGGCTGAAGCCGAGCACGTCGTACAGCCGCGTGGCTGTCGGCACGAAGATCTGGTAGTCGCCGGTCCAGCCGAGGCGCTCACGGGTCGGGCAGTCCGTCGGGATGTCGACGGCGTTGCCCAGCCAGCTCCACCTCGCCAGCTCGTGCAGCCGATTGAGGTCGTCGTTGCTCGAGGCGAACGTGCCGGTCTGGCGGAAGTCGGTGTGCACCACGCGCATCTCGAGGGACGAGGCATCCAGCGTCCCGCCCTCACGGGTGATGCGGGCGTACTGGAAGCCGTGCACCGTGTGGCGGGGTTCGAAGACCTCCGCACCCCCGCTCGAGACGACCTCGTCACGCTGCACGAACGGCCGCGCGGGCTCGCCCGGACGCACCGAGTCGAGGTGGGTGGTCGAGAGGTCGCCGTCGGGGCCGACGAACTCGCCGTAGTCGATGACCGTACGCGTGCCGGCGGGGCCGAGGTCCGCGAGGCGGATCCAGCCCGACGCGTTCTGCCCGAAGTCGGCGACCCACGTTCCATCGGCCACCTCGGTGAGGCTCACGGCAGGGCGTGTGTCGACGATGCGCACGGGCGGCGCGGGCGACCAGCTGATCGCCGGCGGCGCGTGAACGACATCGACGAGAACGGATGCTGCGGCTTCGTGTCCGGACGAGAAATCGGTCATCTGCCCGGCCATGAGGTCGGCCTGGACGATCTCGCTTCGGCTGCTCGTCCACTCCCCGTCGGTGACGATGGTGCGGGTGGAGCCGTCGGCGAAGTCCACGTGCAGCTCTGCGCGCGCGCCGAGCACTGTGCCCCATCCCGCAGGCTCGCGGAAAGCGCCCACCTGACCGCGGAACCAGCCGTCGGAGAGGACGACCTCGAGGGTGTTCGCACCCGGACGGAGGCTCTCGCCCACGTCCGAGGCCTGTGCGTACAGGGTGCGGTCGTAGGAGGTGGCGCCGGGCGACAGTTCTGCCGTGCCGACGCGCTCGCCGTTGATGAACGCCTCGTACACGCCGAGCGCGGTGGCGTACAGGCGGGCCGAGGCGACACCCTCGGGGACCTCGACGGTGGTGGCGAGCACGTGCGCGGGGCGGCGACCGTAGCCCGCATGGTCGCTCTCGGCCGGCGAGATCCATCGGGCGGTCCAGTCCTCGTCGAACAGGCCGGCCTCGAACCGCGACCACTCCGACCACCCGGATGTGCCGAGATCGGTCGTCGTGCGCACACGCCACTGCACGCGCTGCGTGCTTCGCAGGGGCGCCCAGGGCCACGACGCACGCAGGTGCTCGCGGGTATGACGGATGACGATGCCGACCGGCTCACCGTCGACCGTCGCCTCGAGTTCGTACCTCTCCTGGTGCGTGGCCCCGCGCGGAAGCAGCCACGACAGCCGCGGCGTGGGGCCGGACACGATGAACTGGTCGCCACCGACGTCGACCGCCAGGCCTGAGGGTGCGGCATCCGTCCGCGTCGCTGCCGCGACGGTCTCGATCGAGGTCATCGGACGGCCTTGACCTTGAGCAGGATGATGAGTCCGCCTACGAGGGCGAGCACCGCACCGCTGAGGTAGAGCAGCGTGTAGTTCTTGTCGCCGCCGACTGCCCCGATCGTGATGATGAGAGGTGCGAGGAGCGGGGCCAGGGCGCTCGGGATCTTCTGTGCGAAGGCGACCACCGCCATGTAGCGTCCCGCCTCGGCGCGGTCGGGCAGGATCGCGTAGACGATGGCCTGGTCGACGGTCGCGAAGACCGCGATCGCCATCTGCATGAGCACGGCGCCGACGATGAGCTGCGGCAGAGACCACGCGAACGCCTCGGTGATGGCGCCGCCGACGAAGAGCAGGGCTGCGATCATGACGAACAGGCGGCGCCGCTTGAGCTTGTCGGAGAGGAAGCCGCCGGCGAGCGCACCGGCGGTCGCCGCGACGATGCCCAGCATGCCGATGGTGGCCACGACGCCGGCAACCTCGCGCACCGGGAGATCCAGGCGCTGCGCGTAGAAGAAGGTGCCGAACGTGGTGTTGAAGTACAGACCGAAGAAGAAGACGAACCGTCCGAGCCAGTTCCACGCGAAGGCCGGGTAGCGGCGCACGCTGAAGCCGTAGCTCGAGACGATCTTCTTGAGCGTCACCGACGAGTCGACGGGAAGGTCCTTGGAGCTGCCCTCGGGCTTGAAGACGGGGAAGAGGACGAGCAGGACCGTGCCGATGATCGCGGGGACCAGGAAGACGAGCATGGTGCTCGACGACACCGCGTAGGCGATGCCGATGCCGATCACGGGGGCGATCTGCGTCATGACGCCGGTCAGCGCGGACACCTTGCCGCGTTGCTCCTCCGGCAGCTTGTCGGCCTGGATGGTCTGGATGGCGGCACCGGCGGTCGACCAGCCGACCATCGCGACCGCCCAGCCCGCACCCACCAGAAGGAGGTTCGGTGCGACGCCGATGATCAGCGCCCCGATCACGCCGAGCACCGCTCCGAGGAAGAGGAACGGCGTGCGTCGACCGAGCCGCGAGCGCGTGCGGTCGCTCCAGATGCCGATCATCGGGCTGAGGATGAGGAACACCAGCTGGGCCGAACCGGTGACGTAGCCAAGCACCTCCTCGTGGCCGGGAGCGAGCTCGGTGATGCGCAGAGCGAGGCCGTAGGCCAAGGGCACCATCATCGCGATGGAGGCGCCGAAGCTCGCGGCCATCAGCCAGAAGACGTACCCACCGCTGACCCGCGGCATCGCCGAGGCGGCGGCATCCGTCGTCGTCTCGTCCGGGGCTGCCGCGCCCGTCTCATCGGCGATGGCGAGAGAGGCGGCGACGTCGTCGACGGCCCCCCGCTCTGACATGTTCTCGCTCATTTCGACTCCTTTGTGATTCACCCGGGCTACGGTGGCAACCGGTTGCAAGATCGACAAAAGGTAACCACAGTGGTAACAAGAATGCAAGTACAGAAACGAGACAGCATGACTTCGCGTCCTCGCGCAGCCGAGCGCACGCCTCGACGGGAGCACGCCTCGACGCCGGAACGGCGTCGCCAGATCGTGAAGGCCGCGCTCGCGAGCTTCGCCGAGCACGGCTACGAACGCGCATCCCTGCGCGACATCGCCACCCGCGCCGACCTCACGCACGCCGCCCTGCTGCGCCACTTCTCGGGTAAGGACGAGCTGCTCCTCGCCGCGCTCGCGCAGCGAGAAGCCGACGAGGAGGAGATGGCGGCGCGCATCGGGGCGTCGAACATGCCGGCCGAGAAGATCCTCGGCGTCGTGCTCGAAGACGAGTTTGCGGATCCGGACTACCAGCGCAACTGGATGGCGCTGACCGTCGCCGCGACGAACCCCGCTCATCCCGCGCACGAGTTCTTCGTGGGCCGCCGCGAGCGCATGCGGGGGCGCTTCACGAGCGGTCCGCTGCCGCTCGCGCGCGAGACCGGAGAGACGACCGCCGACGAGAAGGCGACGCTCGTGCTCGCGATGGTCGACGGGTTGCGCATCCAGTGGCTGCTCGATCCCTCCCGCGATGCGCTGTCGCTGCTCGAGCTCTTCATGAAGCTCTTCGGTGGCCCCGCTGACGAGGAGCACACGCGCCTGAAGGTGTCGGTGGGCCCGCTATGAGACGATGAGCGGCAGCGACACAGGGATGAGGAGCGCGTGGAAGAAGCGGAGACGGACGCCCGACCAGTCAGACGCAAGGCACCCCCGACGATCTACGACGTCGCAAAGCTCACTGGGTTCAGCGCGTCGACCGTGTCGCGAGCGCTGAACAAGCCGGGTCGCATCAACGCCAAGACCGAGGAGCGCATCCGTGATGCCGCGGCGAGCATCGGGTATCAGCTCAACCCGATGGCGCGGGCGCTGCCGACCGGGCGCACCGACACGATGGCCGTGCTCATCTCCGACATCACGAACCCCGTATACCTGCAGCTCCTCCGCGGCGCCGAACACGTGGCGACGTCGAGTGAGCTGACGCTCGTCTTCGCCGAGTCGCAGGAGGATCCCGCACTCGAGCTCTCGACGGCGCGCCGCCTGCTGCCCTCGGTGGACGGCATGCTGCTGTTCGGCTCGCGCCTCACCGACGACCAGATCCTCGACCTGGCAGAGATCAAGCCGGTCGTGCTAGCCAATCGCGAAGTCGAGGGAGTTCCGGCGATCGTGCCCGAAGTCACTGTCGGGATACGCCAGGCGGTCGACCATCTTCAGAGTCTGGGTCACCGCTCGATCGGCTACGTGTCCGGCCCGGCCACATCATGGATGAACAGGCGACGGTGGGAGGTCGTGTTCGAGAGCGCGGTCGCGCGTGGGCTGACCGTCGTCGAGATCCCCATCGGGGACGCGACGATGGCCGGCGGTGAGGCCGCGCTGCCGCGCGTGCTCGCTTCGGGGGTCACCGCGGTGCTGACTTACAACGACCTCGTCGCGCTCGGACTGCTCAGAACCGCTCGCGCCGCGAGGATCGACGTCCCGGGCGGGCTCAGCATCGTCGGCTTCGACAACGTCTTCGGCGCGGACCTCACGACACCGACGCTGACGAGCATCGGCACCCCCTCCACCGAGGTGGGCGAGGCCGCCATGCGGCGACTGCTCGGGGAACTGGACCGCGAAGCGGAGGCCGCGGCCGGCCTGCTCGAGACCTCGCTCGTCGTCCGGGAGTCGACAGGCCCGCCCGGCGCCGCCTGAGCTCACAGCAACGGCGGCGGTACGGTGCCCCCGCTCAATTCAGGAGAGCGCCCATCTGCTTCGCGATCATTGTCGTCGCATGCTTGGGGCTCAGCCGGGAGAGGCGGTCCATCGTTGCGGCGTCGGCGCCGATCGTCGCGCGGAACTTGCCCTTGCGCACCGCGTCGACGATGACCTTCGCAGCGTCCGCAGGTGCAGTGGTCTTGAACGCGGGCGCCTCGGCCGAGGCATCCCCCAGGGCCACGCCGGAGTTCGCGGCGATGTCGGTGCCGATGGCGCCCGGGAAAACCACCGTGACGGAGACGTTCGTGTCGAGCAGTTCGGCGTAGAGCGCTTCGGTGAGGATCTTCACCGCCGCCTTCGACGCGCCGTAGACCGCCTGGCCGGGCACGGGGGCGTAGGCGCCCATGCTGGCAATGTTCACGAGGGCGGCGGCAGGGCGCGAGAGGAGCGTCGGCAGGAACGCCTTGCACATGTAGATCGTGCCCCAGAAGTTGACGTTCATCACCTTCTCGATCTCCGCGAACGGCAGGTCGTTGACCTTGACGAACTTTTGGATCACACCGGCGACATTGATGAGCCCGTCGACGCGACCGTGGACGGTCTCGACCGCAGGGGGCAGCGCCTCGACCGCCTCGCGGTCGGTGATGTTGACCACATGGGCGGAGAAGCGCCCGCCGGCGTTCGCGAGACGCGCCGTCTCCTTCAGACCAGCCTCGCTGAGGTCGACGCCGGCGACCGATGCTCCCGCAACGAGTAGCTGCCGGGACACTTCGCGTCCGATGCCGTTGCCGGCTCCCGTCACGACGAAAACCTTGTTGGGGATGTCCATGTTCGTTTTCCTTTCGTTCGTCGGTCAGTCGATCCGCACGATGGGCCCGGGAGTGACCCCCGCTTCGTTGAAGCTGTCGACCGCCGCCCAGTACGTGGGGTCCGCGTTAAGCGAGCCGATCTCGAGCTCCGTGCGGTCGTAGACCAGCCAGCTGTGGTACAGCTTCTCCGGCGCGATGCCGTAGCGGATGTTGTAGCCGACGGCGCCGGGCACCGCGTCCCAGGCGAGGACGGCCGTGCGTGCATCGGGCCGGGTCGCCGTCGGCGTGACCGCCGCCGGCTTCGCCACATCGGCGTGCCCGAACACCCGTAGACCGCTGAGCGCGAAGGGCCCACCGAACGGCATGGCGCCGGCGGTCACGCGCACGTACCTAACCTCGTGGGGCGCGGGCGGCACGATGAACGCGTGCGGCCTGTCTTCCCCCGCGTCGGCGGTGTTGTGGACGAGCGTCCACTCTGCACCGTCGACCGAGACCTCGACGCGGAACTCCGTGGGGTACGAGTGTGGGAAGATGCCGCGCTTGCTCACGGTGCCCTTCGCCAGATCACGAAGCTTCGGCGCATGCTGCTCGAGCTTGTGGTCGGCGAGATTCACCTGCAGCGCGTGAACAGTCATCACCGCGCCGAGATCGATGCTCAGCCATTCGCCGTGTTCTCGGGAGCCGGCCACCCACCACGTGCGCACCGACTCGTCGGTCGCGAGCTTCGGCTCGTGCTCCGCAAGGAAGGACGATGCCGTGGCCTCGGCCCGATACGAGAGCAGCATCCAGCCGGGAGACGCCTCGGTCCACGGGTCGAAGGCGCGGTCGGGAATCGACATCGGGAAGTCGGCGAAGTTCTGATTGCAGAACAGCACGCCGTCGTCGTCGAATCCCGCGGGGAACAGACCGATCCGCCGTTCGAAGTCGGCATTGACCGAGATCCGCATCGTGGCCACGTGCCACCAGTTTCCGTGCCGGTCCTGGAAGGTGCTGCCGTGCCCGGCGCCGGTGATGAACCCTCCCGGCTTCGACGAGAACGGGCTGTTCTGGTCGTACTCGAAGGGACCAAGCGGCCCCGTTCCGGTGTAGGAGCCGTCGGCGTACGTGTTGTACTGCGTGCCCGGGCCCGCGTACTGGAGGTGGTAGCGCCCGGCGACGCGGTTCAGGTAGGCGCCCTCGATGAAGGGCGAGTCGCCGATGTAGGCATCCATGATCTTGCCTGCGATCCCGCGTCGCACCACGGGTACATAGTCGTCGCCGGGGCGTTCCCACCCACGGACCGCGGCGTCCGCCTCGATGAGGGGCACCGCCTCACCGATCTGCTGCAGTGATTCGCGGTCGAGCTCCACGCCACGGATGGGCTGATTGTGCGAGCAGCCCCAGTAGAGATACAGCCGTCCGTCGTCGTCCTGGAACGTGGCGGGATCCCAGAAGGCGATCTCGCTCGAAGCGACCTCCTGGAAGTCGTCGGCGAGCGGGTTGACGCTGCGGAAGAAGCGACCCTTCGCGCGACGAGATGCCGTGAACAGGAGTGCACCGTCGACCTCGCGCACGTCGGGCGCATAGTCGGTCGCCGGGATCCGGTCGCTGTGCTGCAGCTCCCACTCGACCAGGTCCTCGGAGTGCCAGAAGCCGCGAGTCATCGAGGCGAACATGTAGTAGCGCCCGCGATAGTGCACGACGGTGGGATCTGCGGCCTCACGGTGGACGGAGCGCCCACCGAACGGCATCCGTACATCCTGGTACCGGTACGCGAGATCGACCGGATTGCAGACGACACGGTTCACCGGAACACCTCCTCGGCCACCGCGCAGGCGTGCATGTCGGCGAGCACCGCATCCATCGTCCGCGCCAGCGCCAGGGTGTCATCGCGGCCGTGCCAGGGGTGCTCGAGCAGCCCGTCGTCCAACGCCCCGATGACGGCGGCCAGCATCTGCCGGTACCCGTTGCCCTCACGCGGGTGCTCGACGATCTCGGGCGCCCCGAAGATCCGCTCGGCCGACCCCGCATGCACGCGGGCGCGGGTCCCCGCCCAGAACATGGGGGCGAGTGTGACCCATCCGCGCTCACCGCTGACGGTCGCGGAGAGGTCGAGGAACCGGACTCCCGACCACGCGAGCTGCGCGAATCCGTCCGCGGCCTCGAACGTGGCATAGCCGTGGACATCCGTGCCGTCCATGAACTCCCCCGACGCCTGCACGCGGCGGGGTTCGCCCAGGAACCACTGGGCGAGGGCGACCGGGTAGATCCCGCGGTCTCGAAGGATGCTGCCTCCCTGCGCCGGGGTGAGCGTGCGACCGCGCGCCTGGAACGGCGTGCCGAAGCTCGCACGCACGCTGCTGACCTCGCCCAGGAGTCCACCCGAGATGCGATCGAGGATCTCCACGTGGAGAGGGTTGAACCTCATCCACATGGCCTCCATCGCGAACAGCCGCGTGCGGCGCGCGACGTCGAAGATGCGCTCCGCTTCGCCCTCAGTGGTCGCGATGGGCTTCTCGATCAGCACGTGTTTGCCGGCTTCGAGCGCCTCGATCGCGATGTCGGCGTGGGTGTGCGCCGGCGTGGCGATATAGACGACGTCGACGTCGGTGCGCTGCAGCAGCTCCTCGCGCGAGTGGGTGGAGAAGGGGATGCCGTGGGCGGCGGCGAATGTCGACGCCCGTTCCGGTGTCCTCCCCCAGGCCGCGGTGATGGCGCCGGGCGCCACCGCCTGCAGATCCGGCACGAGCCGATCCGAGATGTCGCCGGTGCCGATGATGGCCCATCTGTGCATGTCTGCCTTCCTCGGCGTCTCGCCGTCAGGGGAACCCGAGCGATAGCCGATTGTCGAAGTGGTGTGTGATGGTGCTGCGATGCCCGCTGATGAGCCGGCAACGGCTCACGCGCGCGGTCCGGTGCTGCCCCGCACGATCAGGCGGGTCGGCAACGGGCCGTCGTCGTTCTCATCGACGTCGTTGCCGAGTTGGGAGAGCACCTTCTCGACGGCCCTCTCCCCTGCTCGCTCGAGCTGCGCCTGCACCGTCGTCAGCGGCGGCACGATCAGCTCGCTGCCGAAGATGTCGTCGAAGCCCGCGACACTCAGCGCCCCGGGCACGTCCACGCCCGCGGACGCGGCCGCCTGCATGAGGCCGATCGCCATCAGGTCGTTGAAGGCGATGACCGCGGTCGCGCGCGCGGCGAGCACTCGGCGCAGGGCCGCACGGCCTCCCTCGATGGTGGGAATGTTCGGCCCGATCTCGACCATTCCGCACTCGAGGCGCTCAGCGGCGTCGAGAAGCGACTCCCACCGACGACGGCTGATCCAGGACGTCTCGGGACCCGCCAGGTAGACGATCGACGTGTGACGCAGCTCGACGAGATGGTCCATCATCGCGTTGACACCGCTTTCGAGGTCGGGGAGGACTTCCTCGACGGCGCCGACGCGACGGTTGATGAGCACCATGGGCTTGCGCTGGGCGAGCGCCCCGATCTTCTCGTCGGCCAGACGTGTCGTGGCCAGCACCAGGCCGTCCACGCTGGGCAGCATGCGGGAGATCGCCTGCTCCTCCGCCTGCCCCGACTCCTGCGACTCGGCGATCACCAGGGTGTAGCCCGCGCGCGCGGCAGCGTGCTCGGCCCCCCGCACGATGCCGAACACGACGGGGTTGGTGATGTCGGCGACCAGCAGCCCGATCGTCTGGCTGCGTCCGGTCGGCAGTGCCCGCGCCATCGGGTTGAATCTGAAGTCGAGCCGCTCGGCGGCGTCGCGGATCTTCGCCCCGGTCTTCTCGCTGATGCGGCCCGGCTTGCTGAGGGCCCGGGAGACGGTCGACGGATTGACTCCGGCGAGCTCGGCGACGTCGTAGATCGTCGCCGCGCCGCCTCGACGCCGGATGCGAGCGACGAGTTCGGGAGGCGGCGCCTCGCCCGATCTCGTGATGGTGTCGTCAGCGTGCACGCGCGTCCAACCATCCCCGCGCGGCACGCGCAAGATCGGCGACCGGCGCAGTCACGTCCAGGGCGACTCCCACCTCGTCGTCTCCCAACGGCTGGAGCGTGTCGAGCTGAGAGCTCAGCAGGGCAGGCGGCATGAAATGCCCCTCGCGACCGCCGGCGCGGGCGGCCAGCAGTTCGGGAGACCCCGTGAGGTGGACGAAGACCACGCCTGGCGCCGCGTCTCGAAGCCGGTCGCGATACGACCGCTTGAGCGCCGAGCACGCGACCACCGTCCGCTCGGCGTCGGTGATCGTCGCTGCGACGGCATCCAGCCACGGCCATCTGTCCTCGTCCTCCAGGGGGATGCCTGCCGCCATCTTCGCGACGTTCGCGGCCGGGTGCAGGTCGTCGGCATCCACGAATCGTGCGCCGATCAGACGCGCGAGCTCGGCGCCGACCGACGACTTCCCCGACGCCGAGACACCCATGACCACGACGCGAGCGCGGGCGGCAGCATCCGCTCGTCCGTCCTCGCCCGCGCTCACGAGCAGCTCACCAGTCATGGACAGTGCCGTCCGCGAGCCGGTTGTACGGCAGGTAGGCCTGCTCGTAGGGGTACTTGCCGGCCTCGTCGATGTTCAGCTCGACACCTAGTCCGGGCTTATCACCCGGGTGCAGGAATCCGTCGTTCCAGGTGAAGGACTGCTCGAAGGTCTGGTCGGTCTTCTCACCGTGGCGCATGTACTCCTGGATGCCGAAGTTGTGGATCGCGAGGCCCAGGTGCATCGCGGCGGCCATTCCGACTGGCGAGATGTCGGTCGGACCGTGCATGCCCGACTTGATCTGATACTGCGACGCGTAGTCGAGCACCTTCTTCAGGTGCGTGATGCCGCCGGTGTGGGTGACAGCGGAGCGGACGTAGTCGATGAGCTGCTCGCGGATGATCTGCTGGTAGTCCCAGACGGTGTTGAAGATCTCGCCGATCGCGAGCGGCGTGGTGGTGTGCTGACGCACGAGGCGCAGCGCCTCCTGGTTCTCGGCGGGCGTGCAGTCCTCGAGCCAGAACAAGTCGTACGGCTCGATCGACTTGCCGAGCTTCGCCGCCTGGATCGGCGTGAGCCGGTGATGGGCGTCGTGCAGCAGCGGCAGCTCGGACCCGAACTCGTGGCGCACCGCCTCGAACACGGTCGGGATGTGGCGCAGGTAGGAGCGGGTGTCCCAGTCCTCCTCCGCGGGGAACGCGCCGCGCTGAGCGGGTTCGTGGTCGTAGCGCACACCCGTATTCGCTTCGAAGGTCGCGTTCGAGGCGATCCCGTAGATCGACTTCAGGCCGGGCACGCCGGTCTGCACGCGGATCGCCCTGTAGCCCTGTTCCTGATGCGACCGGATGCTGTCGAACAGTTCGGGGAGCTCCTTGCCAGACGCGTGTCCGTAGGCGAGCAGGCCGGTGCGAGACGCGCCGCCGAGCAGCTGGTACACCGGCATGCCTGCGGCCTTGCCCTTGATGTCCCACAGCGCCATGTCGACGGCGGCGATCGCCGCCATGGTGACGGGGCCGCGGCGCCAGTAGGCGCTGCGGTACAGGAACTGCCAGGTGTCCTCGATGCGCGACGCGTCGCGCCCGATGAGCAGCTGGGCGACATGGTCCTTGAGGTAGGCGACGACCGCCAGCTCGCGTCCGTTGAGGGTGGCGTCCCCCAATCCCGTGACACCGTCGGACGTCGTGAGCTTCAGGGTCACGAAGTTACGGTCGGGGCTGGTGACGATGACTTCGGCTTTGTCGATGATCATGGGAATGCTCCGCTCGGTGTCAGGATTCGGTTCCGGGCTTGCGGCCGTCGAGCCCGCGCCAGCGGCGGCGCAGTGCGAATGCGGCTGACTTCGGCTTGCGGTCCCGCGTGAAGATGCCCTTCTTGTTGCCCCCCACTCGGTGCAGGCCATTGGTCGTCGCGAAGTCCGAGAAGTTCCAGACCTGCTCGCCGACGAACTGCGGGAAGCGGTCGAACACGCGGTGGTACATCTCCAGCAGGTCGGTCTGGTACTCCTCGGTCCAGACCTGGTCCCAGACGGAGTGGAGACCCGGCATGGTGTCGGCACCGTACTCGGTCATCATGATGGGCTTGCCCGTCCGGTCGACCCAGCCCTGGATATCGCCCTGCAGGTAGAGCTCGGCCGTCGCGAGATCGCCGGCGTTGATGTACCAGCCGTAGTAGCGATTCATGCTCACCACGTCGAACAGGTCGACGATCTGGTCGTTCTTGAACGTCGCGAACATGACCAGCGAGTAGGTGAGCGGACGCGTCGGATCGAGCTCGCGCGCGAGGTTCACGAGCGGTTCGAAGTACTCGCGCGAGCCGTCCTCGTTCGACGCCGGCTCGTTCGCGATGCACCACATGACCACAGACGGGTGGTTCTTGTCGCGGCCGATGAGCTCGCGCAGGTGCTGCGCGTGCGCGGCCTGCGTCGCGGCACCGGCGTACTGCTCCGAAAACGTGGGAAAGGGCGGCGTGCCGCTCAGACCGCCCACGACGCCCATGTTGAGTCCGACGGCCGCGGTCTCGTCGATGACGACGATTCCGTGCCGGTCGGCGAAGTCGAGGACGTCTTCGGCGTACGGGTAGTGCGAGGTACGGAACGAGTTCGCCCCCGACCACTCGAGAAGCTGGAAGTCGTGCACCATGTAGGCGTTGTCGTGGCCCTTGCCGCGGATCGCGGTGTCTTCGTGCTTGCCGAAGCCGGTGAAATAGAACGGCTCGCCGTTGATGAGGAACTCGTGGCCGCGCACCTCCACGGTGCGCACGCCGACCACGACGGGGTACGAGTCCACGACTGTGTCGCGCTGCACCGCCTCCACGGTCAGTTCGTAGAGATAGGCGGCCCCCGGCTTCCACAGCACGACGTCGGGTACCTGGAGAGCACCCTCGAGCCCCGAGCCCTCCGCGACGACGGCGCCGGCCGCATCCGTCACCCGCACGCGCACGTCAGCGTCGCCCACGACCTCGACCCGGTAGTCGACAATGCCGGTCGAGCCCTCGAAGCCGGTCACGACGGTGACGTCGTCGATGCGCGTGGCCGGCAGCGAGTACAGCCACACCGATCGCGCCAGCCCGGCGTAGTTGTAGAAGTCGTGGAAGTACGTCTGGACGCGCTTGCCCGTCATGCCGACCTCGATCTTGCCGGGCGGGATCGTCTCCTTCGAGAGATCTGCGCTCACGGCGACCGTCAGCCGGAAGGCGCCGCCGGCCTCGACGGCGTCGGTGATGTCGATGTCGAACGGCGTGTACCCGCCGACGTGCTCCCCCACGAGCGCGTCGTCCACGTACACCCGCGCCGCATGCGTGGCCGCATCGAACCGGAGCAGGATGCGTTCGCCGCCCCAGCCGCGCGGCACGCGAACCTCGCGCTGGTAGTAAACCCATCCGACGTGGTCGCGAATCTCAGGATCGGTGAACAGATCGTTGTAGCTCGCGGGCACGGCGGCCTCGAGCGGCGAGTCGAGCGCCGCGATCCACGGCTGCTCGGCCAGTCGCGTGTCGATCCCGAACCGCCAGACGCCGTCCAGACTCACGAGTTCACGGGTGGGGGTGGGCGTGGGCTTGAGCATCGATGGCCTTCCTGCGCTTCTCTGCGCTGTAACGGTTCGGGAGATCAGAGGTCGATCACGCCGCCAGCAGCCGGCGACGGTCCTCGCGCCGCTGCTGCTGGACGACCGGGTCGGCCACCGGCGCCGCCAGCAGCAGCCGCTGCGTATAGGGGTGGTGCGGTGTGGACGTGACCGTCGCGGCGGGACCGGTCTCGACGATGTCGCCCCGGTAGAGGACGGCGACCCGGTGGCTTATGTGGCGGACGACCGAGAGGTCGTGCGACACGAAGAGATACGCCACCCCGGTGGATCGCTGGATCTCGATGAAGAGGTCGAGAACGCGCTCCTGCGTGGACAGATCGAGGGCGCTCACCGGTTCGTCGCAGACGATCAGCTTCGGCTGGGGAGCGAGCGCCCGCGCGATGGCGACGCGCTGGCGCTGCCCACCCGAGAACTCGCGCGGCAGGCGATCCGCGGCGTCCGCAGGTAGCCCGACCTGGTCGAGCAGGGTGCGCACCCTCGCCCGGGCATCCTTCGCGGTGGCTCCCTGCACCACCAGCGGCTCCGCGAGGATGTCCCCGATGGTGAGCGAGGGGTTCAGCGAGGTGTACGGGTCTTGGAAGACGACCTGGATGTCCTTGCTGAGGCGCCGGCGCGCCCGCGGGGTGAGGCGGCTGATCGTCTCGCCCTGAAACGAGATCTCACCACCTGAAGGCTTGACCAGACCGAGCACCGCGCGACCGATCGTCGTCTTGCCCGACCCCGACTCACCGACGAGACCGAGTGTCTCGCCCGGCGTGACATCGAGGGAGACCCCGTGCAGTACTTCGACGGGCTTCGCGCGCCATCCCCGGCCGGGGAAACTGACCCGAAGGTCGGCGATCTTGAGGAGGCTCATCCGACGGCTCCTTCCGATGCCGCAGCGACCGGCGCGTCGGAGCGGACCACGCTCTCGTCGAGGATCGCGCCGAGCAGCATCCTGGTGTACTCGTGCTGGGGATTGCGGAAGATCTCCATCGCCGGCCCCGCTTCGACGACGGCGCCCTTCTGCATCACGACGATGCGGTCGCAGATGTCGGCGACGACGCCGAAGTTGTGGGTGACGAGCAGGATCGCCATGTCGAGTTCCGCCTGAAGATCGCGGAGCAGATCGAGGATCTCGGCTTGAACCGTCACGTCGAGCGCCGTCGTGGGCTCGTCGGCGATCAGCAGCTTCGGCCCGCTCGCGACCGCACCGGCGATGAGCACGCGCTGCGCCATGCCGCCGGAGATCTGGTGCGGGTAGGAGTCGAAGGTGCGCTGAGGGTCGGCGATGCCGCAACGCTCCAGCAGGGCGAGCACGCGCTCCTTCGCCTCCTTCTTCGAGATCTTCAGCGCCGCGCGCACACCCTCGACGAGCTGCGCGCCGACCCGGTATGACGGATCGAGATTCGACATCGGCTCCTGCGGGATGTACGCGATCGCCTTTCCGCGGAGCGGCCGCATCTCGGCGTCGCTCAGTCCGACGAGCTCCTCGCCGTCGAAACGGATCGAGCCGCGGGTGATGACCGCTTCGGGAGGCAGCACGCCCAGGCTCGCGAAGGCGGTCTGGGTCTTTCCCGATCCAGACTCTCCGACCAGCCCCACGACCTGACCACGCGCGATCGACAGCGACACGCCTCGGACGACCTCGCGGGGGTCGCCGCTGGGACCCCGGTAGGCGATGCCGAGATCGGCGATGTCGAGCAGTCCCGTCCCCGCAACTCGGCCGGCGGTCCCCTCACCTGCCACGCGCTGTCCGTCGCCGACCTTGACCGGCGTGGGTTTGGAGCCCTCGAGCGTGTCGCGCAAGGCGTTGCCGAGCAGCACGAGCGCTGCGGTGATGACGCCGAGCATGAGGCTCGGCCACAGGAACTGCGTCGGCGCGATATAGAGGTTTCGGAAGCCGGACGAGATCATCGCGCCGAAGCTCGGGATCTGCAGCGACCCGACGCCGAGGAACGCAAGCCCCGACTGGACCGCGATCGCGGAGCCGGCGAGGAAGGCGGCGGCGATGATGATCGGCCCGCGCACGACGAACAGGACGTGTCGGCCCAGGATCCGCAGATCGCCCAGGCCCGATACACGAGCGGCGTCGACGTAGAGCTCGTTCTTCACCCCGACGACGAGGTTGCGGACGATCCGGTAGATCCCCGGAGACAGCAGCACACCGAAGATCAGCATGGTGAAGCGGTAGTCCCCGCCCGTGACGGGCATCAGGATGATCAGCAGCAGGATGCCGGGGAACGTCATGATGAGACTGAACAGCCACTCGGTCGACGCCCGCGTGACCGATCCGAAGTAGCCGCCGACCAGCCCCGCGACCACACCGACGATGAGCGCGACGCCGGCGCCGATGAGGGCCGAGATCGCCGCAGTGTTGATGGAGTGCAGCAGTCGTGTCCAGATGTCGCGCCCCGTCTCGTCGGCTCCGAGCGGGTACCCCGGAGTGCCGACGGGCGCGTTGACCATCGCGAGATCCGCGTCGTTCGGCCCATGCTGGGTGAGGACGGGAGTGAGGATGCCGAGCAGGAAGATGGCCAGCAGGATGCCCGTCGTGATGACGAACTGCGGGTCCTTGAGCAGCCGCCTCCACATCGGCGTCCGCGAGGCGGTCGCCGCGTCTTCGAGGGCGACGATGAGCTCGGTGCTGGGCGCCGTCATCTCATTCATGAGGGTTCCACGTTCGTCGCTCAATGGACTCTCGCTTTCGGGTTCAGCCAACCGTTGGCCAGGTCCGTGAGGAGGTTGACCACGGTGACGAGCAGCACGCCGAAGGCGGTGATGCCCATGATCACAGGGATGTCGCCCTGGAGCGACGCGTTGAAGGCGAAGCTGCCGTAGCCGGGCAGCGCGAAGACGTTCTCGATGATGAGCGCGCCGCCGAACATGGCGATGAACTCCAGTGACATGACCGTCAGCGCAGGGCTCGCCGCGTTGCGGAGCGCATGCCTGACCACGATCGAGGTGGTCGACACTCCGCGGGTACGGAGAGTGCGCACGTAGTCGCGGCGAAGCTCGTCGATCATGCGACCGCGCACCTGGGCCGCCATATTCGCCACGCCGCCGATGGTGAGCACGATCACCGGAATGGTGATGCTGCGCGCCCAGGCGGCCGGATCCTCGCCGGGAGGCGTGTAGCCGGTCGCCGGAAGCCATTTGAGCTGCACCGCGAAGATCACCACCAGGCCGATGGCCAACAGGAGCCCGGGGATGATGTAGCCGATGAGGGAGATCCCCTGGGACACGCGGTCAGCCGCTCCGCCGCGCGACGCAGCCCAGACACCGAGGATCGTCGACATGATCACGGTCAGGATGAGGGCGGGCAGGATCACGGACAGTGTGACGGCGAGGCGCTGCAGCACCGTGGGGGCCACGGGAAGAGAGGTGTACACCGAGGTGCCGAAGTCGCCCTGGACGGCTCCCGCGAGCCAGTTGAAGTACTGAGCCACGACGGGCTGGTCCCACCCCTTGGACTGCATGAGAGCCTCGGTGGTCTCGGGGGTCGCCGACTGGCCGAGGATCGTCTTCGCGACGTCCTGGAAGGAGGTGCTCAGCAGAAGGAAGGTGATGAAGGTCACCAGCACCGCGAGCACGAGGCCGGCACCGAGCCGGCGCAGGATGTACGAGGTCATCGTCGTTCCCTGGGATCGGTCCGGGGATGCGGGCGGGTGCCCCCATCCCCGGACGGCATTACTCGCTGACGCCGAACTGGCGCACGGTGGGGACGGAGCGGCCGTCGTCGATGACGACGATGCCGTCACGAGCGGCCCACGTTCCACCGACGAAGACGATCGGCGCCTCGAAGGCCTGGTCGACGGCGTACGCGTTGAGCTCCTGGTAGGCCGGGAGCGCCGCGTCGAAGTCGACCGTCGTGTTGATGGTCTCGAACAGCGCGTCGATCGTCGGATCGGTGTAGCCGCGCGGGTTGGAGTAGCCGCTCGTGCTGTAGTGCGACGCCGCGTCCGCCGGGTCCGAATTGAATCCGGTGATCTGGAAGCTGAGCGGGTAGTCGCCCGACAGGTGGGCGGACTGCGCCTGCTGCGGCGGCACCGGCACCCATTCCAGCGTCAGACCGATATCGGCGAACGCCTGCGTGAAGGTCGGTTCGAGCGAGGTCGACAGGAACGTGCTCGGGATCTGGAAACTCTCGCCGGCGCAGCCCGCCTCCTCGACGAGTTCGGCGCCCTTCTCGGGGTCGTAGTCGTAGGTCTCGTTGAGCTCCTCGTCGTAGACCTGGCCAAACGGGCTGAAGACCTGCTCCGTCACCTTGCCGACGCCGGCAAAGAGACCTTCGAGCACGCCCTCGCGGTCGATGGCGTAGTTGATCGCCTGACGCACGCGCTGGTCGCCGAGGCATGGCCACTGCTCGCCCCCGCGATCGAGGATGTCGAGGTAGGCCACGGCCTGGGCCTCGATCGGCTGGATGGCATACTCGTCGCCGAGCTGGCCCAGCAGCTGCGTCTGCACGGTCCCCGCGTTGATCTCTCCTGCCTGCAGCGCGTTGAACGACGCCGTCGGGTCCTGCAGCACCCGCACCGTGAAGGTCTTGAACGGGATCGCGTCCGCGTTCCAGTAGTCGTCGCGTTTGTTCAGGACGTAGGTGCTGCCCGGCACGGTCTTCGTCGTGTCAAGCGTGAACGGACCGGAGCCCACGGGATCGGTCGCGGTGCGCTCGTCGTCGATCGTCGCCGGATCGCCGATCGCGCCCGTGCTCTGTGCGAGGTTGGCGAGGAACTGGGGGTCGAAATGCGTGAAGTGCACGACGACGGTGAGGTCGTCTTCGGCGGTGACGTCGGAGACGGCGCCGTACTTGACCTGCACGATCCCGGGGGTGTTCTTATTGCGAAGCATCGTGGTGACGACAGCGTCGGCGTTCACGGGGTCGCCGCTGCTGAAGGTCATTCCTTCGCGCAGCTTGAGCGTCAGCTCGGTGCCGTCTTCGTTGTACTCCCAGCTCTCGGCGGCGTTAGGAATGAGCTCGCCGGTGTTGTTCTCCTTCGCCAGCAGCGTGTCGAGGATCGACGACCAGACGAACATCTGCTGCCCGTCGACGAGCTGTGCGGGGTCGAGCGAGTTCGGCCCCGATACCGCCGCGATGGCGAGGTCCTTCTCCACGACGGGGCTGGAGGACCCGCTCGGTGCGGCGTCCGGGGAGCCGGCGCAGGCCGACAGGGTCAGCACGGCCGTCAGCGTCGCAGCGCACGCGAATGCGAGACGGCGCGGCATGCGGCCGGGGCGGGAAATCGACATGTATCCAGACTCCTTTGAATGAATGCGGTGGCCGTGCAACCGCTTGACAGATTCTTCGGGCGAAGAGTCACACGGTGTGCGTCGAGGCAAGTAAACCACCCAGTTGCCGTGGTGACAACCGATTGCCAAGATTGTTTTTAAACGTATCCGTTTCGTGATCCTCGCTCAGCGGCTCGGGGCGGCGGCACGACCGATTGCTCGGGTGACCTCCGCCACGAACTCGTCGTCCTCCGCTAGCGAAGCGCTGACCCTGGCGAGACCGGTAGCGGTAGCTCGGATCGCACCGTCGCTCGCGAGCCATGCGGCCAGCGCCCCAGCTGCGCCCGATGCGGGCCGGCCGGCAGCGCGCTCACGTTCGGCCACGGGTACGATTCGCAGTCGCACTTTGGTCGCGGTGTCGAGCGCGATCTGCGCCAGCGGGTGCGCGATGCGCGGGTTCGCGAAGCGCTCGAGCAGCGCGTGGCGATAGGCGGGCAGGCCCAGGCCCCCAGGAAGGCTCCGCTGCGCATCGTCCCAGAAGTGTTCCACCGCATCCCGGCAGACCTCATCGGAGATCGCCTCGGATACGAGGTCGTGGCCCCGCAGCGGGCCAAGGCACGCCAGGATCGTGTGCGCCCCATTGAGGAGCCACAGCTTGCGCGCCTCCCAGGGCTCCAGGTCGACGGTGAATCGCGCTCCCGCGGTCTCCCAGGCCGGCCGGCCGGCGGGGAACTCACCCGATATGACCCAGTCGCTGAAGTCCTCCGCGACGACGGGAGCAGCATCCCCGTACCGCGCAGTGAGTCGCGCCAGCTCAGCGGGCTCGACACGAGGGGTGATGCGATCGACCGAACACGAGACGAAGGACACCTGGTCCGCGCACCAACGGGCGGTCTCAGGAACGGATGCTGCCAGCCCGAACACTGCTCGCGACAGATGCCCGCCGTTGTCGGGGAGGTTGTCGCACGAGACGACCGCCAGCGGTCCGGCGCCTGCCCGCCGACGCGCGTCGAGCCCGGCGACCAGCCGCCCCAGGGCCGTCCGCATCCCCCGCGCGGCGTCGACGTCACCTTCCGCGACGCGCGCCAGCAGCCGGCGGTCGGCGACGACGAGCGGATCCAGGTCGTCGGGCAGTCCGTCGGCGCCCGTCCGGTAGCCCGCCTCGGTGATCGTGAGCGTCACGATCACCGTCGCGGGGGCGGAGAGATCTGCGAGAAGTGACGCCATGTCGTCGCCCGGATGGGCACGCACAATGCTTTCAACCACCTCTTGACGGTCGCCTGCGGCCGAACGGGTGACCAGCGAGTACACGCCGTCCTGGGCGGTGAGGGCGTCGGCGAGACCGGCGCTTCGACCGGTGTAGGCCGCGATCCCCCACTGCGCCGCGTCGTCGGCGCGGCTGGTGTACCACGCCGTATGCGACCGACTGAAGGCCCCGAGCCCGAGGTGGACGATCCGCACCGGCGGTGCGGGCCGCGAGCGCGTCGGCTCGTCATCATGGGGACACGTCATAGCTTGAACACCCGCTTCGGCTGAGGACCGACGATGTCATCGAGGATCGAGCCCGCGGCGGCCTCGGTGAGCCTGCCCTCTCGGACGAGACGCGCAAGGAACGAGGCATCCGCCCGCCTTGCCGTGTCGTGACGCGCGGGGATCGAGAGGAACGCGCGCGTGTCATCGATGAAGCCGGAGCCGCGCGAGAAGCCCGCAGACTCGGTGACCGCCGACCTGAAACGAGCCATCGCGTCGGGCGCGTCGAGGAACCACCACGGCGCGCCGATGTAGACGCTCGGGTAAAAGCTCGCCATCGGAGCGATCTCGCGCGAGTACACGGTCTCGTCGACGGCGAACAGCACGAGATGGAACGACTTGTCCAATCCGAACCGTTCGAGCAAGGGCCTGAGACCCCTCACGAAGTCGGTGCGCCGCGGGAAGTCGTGACCGGTGTCGGGGCCGAACCGCTCGAAGGTCGCCGTGCTGTGGTTGCGGACCACGCCGGCGTGGAGCGTCATCACCAGACCGTCCTCGACGCTCATCCGCGCCATCTGCAGCAGCATGTGACCGCGGAACGCTCGACGCTGGCGCGCGTCCGCACGACCCGCGACCACCGCTTGGAAGAGACTGGCCGCCTCCTCGCGCGTCATGTCGACCGTGTGGGGATCCTCGACTCCGTGGTCGGCGGAGGTCGCCCCGTGGCGGATGAAATGTGCCCTGCGAGCGCGCAATGCCTCGAGGTATCCGGGGAAGGTCGTCGCCTGTCCCTCGTGGCCGAGGAGGCGACCCACGTCCGAGGTGAAGCCCGGCGCGTCGGGATCAAGATAACGGTCGGGGCGGAATGTAGGCAGCACTCGCCCGGCGAGGCCACTCGCGGCGATCTCGGCGTGGAGATGCAGATCGTCGAGCGGATCGTCTGTCGTGGCGAGCACATCGATGCCGAACCGCTCGAAGAGCGCGCGCGGACGGAAGGGCGGTGTGTCGAGCTTGGCCTGGATGCTGTCGAAAAGCAGGTCCGCGGTCTCAGCAGACGGCTCGAGATCTATACCGAGAACCGAGTGCAGCTCTTCCTCGAGCCAGTAGCCCATGGCGGTGCCCGCGAACACACGCCACTCCTCGGCGAAGATACGCCATGCCTCGCGAGGATCGATCGGATGCCCGCCGACACCGAGGTCGGCCAGATCCACTCCCGACGCGTGCAGCAGTCGGGTCACATAGTGATCGTGCGTGACGAGCAGCGCTGTGGGATCGGTGAACGGTTCATCGTGCGCGATCCATTCCACCGGTACGTGACCGTGCGGTGAGACGATCGGCGCCGTCGCGACGCGCTCGTACAGACCTCGCGCGATGTCACGGGTGCGGGCCTCGGCGGGGAACAGGCGCTCCGGATCGCGGGTCGGGGCGCCGCTGGTCGCGACGCGGCCGCGGCGCGGATCGATCACGGTGAGGCGCAGACCATTACCGCTGCGTGTATTCAAGGGGCCACCCCCGCCGGCTCCGGGGCGGTCGCACAATCGTGGAGGGCAGAAGTCATCGTCGTCTTTCGGTGATCAGGGCGGCCGGACGAAACTGGCAACCGATTGCACACTACTTTGCCCGCAAGTCGACCGCAAGCGGACGGGACTCGCCGTTGGCTGCGACTTGCCAGCCGCGTCGAATGCGGGAGCAGTGTTTGACAATCGGTTGTCATCCTGTGAGCATCGGATGTGTCGGCGTCGTCGGCGTCGCCGCGCGCTTTCGAGGAGGACTCACGATGGAATCGGTCATCGACGACCAGCAGCCAGGCGGAACGACCGGACCCCTTCCCCTTCTGCGGCGCGCCGGAAAGACGAGTCAGCTCATCGTGGACGGCAAGCCCTACCTCGCATTGGGCGGCGAGCTGCACAACTCCAGCGCGTCGAGTCCCGAGTACATGGCGCCCATCTGGGACAAGCTCGCAAGCAACGGTGTCCGGACGGTCATCGGCGTCGCCAGCTGGCAGCTCGTCGAGCCCGAGGAGGGACGCTTCGACTTCGCGGCCGTCGACGATCAGATCGAGCAGGCGCGCGCACGCGGCATCCGACTCGTCCTCATCTGGTTCGGCGCGTACAAGAACGCGGAGTCCACGTATGCGCCGTCCTGGGTGCGTCGTGACGAGGCGCGTTTCCCCCGTGCCGAGCGGGATCAGCAGAACCTGTTGGTCGGTCGATTCACGCTCGACGCTCCGATCCTCAGCGTGTTCGGCGAGGACCTTGTCGCAGCCGATGCCCGTGCGTTCACCGCGCTGATGGCTCATCTCGCCGAGATCGACACCGACCACACGGTCATCGCGGTGCAGGTCGAGAACGAGGTCGGGCTCCTGGGCGACAGCCGCGACCGCTCGCCCCTCGCGACCGCCGCATACGAACGACAGGTACCGCAGGAGCTCCTGGAGGGACTGGGCCGGCGCGGCGATACGCTGCACCCCTGGCTGCGCGAGGTCTGGACGGCCGCAGGCGGCCGCACGGCCGGCACGTGGGCGGAGGTGTTCGGTGCGAACGGCGACGGCGACGAAGTCTTCATGAGCTGGGGCTTCAGCCGCTATGTGGACCGCGTCGCGCAGGCGGGCGTCGCCGCGCACGGGCTCCCCGTGTTCACGAACGCATGGCTGGGGCCGCAGCCCAACGCGCAGGCACCGGGCCAGTATCCGAGCGGCGGCCCGGTCGCCCGCATGCTCGATGTCTGGCAGATCGGCGCGCCGAGCCTGGCGTTCCTGTCGCCCGACATCTACATCGACGACTTCGAGGGCACGCTCGCGCAGTACGACGTCAACGGGAATCCGATCTTCGTCCCTGAGGCGCGCCCCGACGCCGCTCTCGCCTTCGTCGCCTTGGGTGCCCACAAGGCGATCGGCTTCCACCCGTTCGGCATCGAATCCGTGCCCGACGACAGCGAGCTGTTCCGCGCGTACGCGGTGCTAAACGAGATGACCGACCTGATTCTCGAGGCACAGGCGAACGATCGGATCCACGGCTTCCGCGTCCGGACCGGGGAACGGCAAACGGCGACGATCGGGGGCTTCGAGATCACGATCTCCGGCTCGTTCCAGACGTTCGGCCTCTTCGGGGAGGGCACGGGCGCCGCCGCCGACGAGGTCGTCGGCTATGGGCTGATCATGCAGGTCGACGCGGACGACTTCGTCGTCGTCGCGCGGCACGCGTCGGTCACCTTCAGCCGCGCAGACGCGGTCGTCGAGTTCGACCGGCTGCTCGAGGGAACCTATCGCGACGGGACGTGGGCGCCGCGGCGGACGCTCAACGGAGACGAGCGGCACTTCATGTTCCGCAGCGATGACGTGCGCACGGTGCGGATCTCGCTGCTGCGCCGCGCCGTCGGGCATCACTGAGGCCCGCCCGGGGGACGGCGGGATCGGTGCCTTGCGTGGTCGCCGGCCCGCACGATCGTCGGAGGCCCGCCGCTGACCGTGCCCCGCTCCACGCTCGCTGAGATGTGTTCGGCTGCGCGCGGAGTGCGGTCCTCGGGCCCGCTCCCCGCGCTCGGCTCTCGACCTCAGCCGCCGTTGGACTGGCGGATGCCCCGGGCGGCGGCTTCGAAGGTGTAGTCGAACCCGCCCGCGGCGCCGCTGACGGTGATGAATCCGCGCGTCGTCCCAGGGAGGATGGCGACGTTCGTGGCCGTGTGAAGCCCCTCGCCAGGGATCCGGATCGTCTCCACGAGCGCCCCCGTACGGCTGTACACCGCGATCTCCGGCTTCATGTGGAACGCCTGATACACGTTGCCCGCCGCGTCCACAGCCGTCGAGTCGATCCGCGAGGCACCGGCGTCGACATGGATGGCGGGGAATGCGGAGAGCACACTCGTTCGCGACGCATCGAGCTGGTAGTAGTCGATGCGGTTCGCGTTGTACTGCGCGACCCACAGCCCGACATCGTTCTCGTCGAAGACGATCCCGTTCGGAGACGGGAGGTCTTCCGCGAGCACGCTGACCGCTCCGTCCACACCGATTCGGATCACACGACCGGGCGTCACCCATCCCGGACCGTCCATCCCCGTCGTGTCCGTGACGAACATGTTCCCCTCCGGATCGAACGCGATGTCATCGGCCAGCACCGGGCGACCGTCCACCTGTCCTGCGAAGTGGGTGCGGGTGTCCTCGCCGTCCTGGGTGATACTGACGATGCGGCTCCCGAGGAAATCGGTCAGGTAGATCCGACCGTCCAGCGGGCTGACCTGCGCGGAGGTGAAGGCGCTCACGTCGTCGGTGTAGAGCGGTTGGACGGTCTTGTCTTCCACATCGATCCTCAGCACTTTCGGCTCACCGGCGGGCGCCATCACGTCTACGACGTGCAAGGTGCCATCCGCGGAGAACGTCGGTCCTTCCAGGAGCGTTCCGCCCGTCACCTCGTGCGGCGAGGTGACCTGGACGAGCTCCTCGGCGACCTGGACCCCGCCCACCGACAGCGATTCGGGCGCGGGTTGATCTGGCGTGTCGACGCACCCGACGAGCAGGGCGGACAGCATCGCGGTGCCAGCGACTACCGGTACCGCACGTCTCACCCGGCCACCCCCGCATGCTCGGCTTCACGGACGCGTGCATCCTCCTCGCTGCGGACGAGCACCTCCGCCATGTCTCCCTCTCGCCAGTCGGCGAGGAGGCGATGGAAGGCTACGGGACCCGGCGAGTAGGAGAAGCCCGAAGCGACGCCGACGCCCTCCGCGTTGTAGTACCCCGGTGTGCACGCCGCCTGGAACGCGGAGGAATCCCGTGACGACTCGCGGACGGTCTGCACCCAGGCGGCCTCGGATTCGCGTGTCGGCTCGACGCGGGATGCGCCCTCGGCGTCGGCCCTCGCGACGATCGCGGCGATGTGCTCGGCCTGCTCCTGGAGGATGTGTACGAAGTTCACCGAGTTCGCATTCTGCACCGCCCCGAGCTGGAACAGGTTCGGGAAGCCATGCGTGAAGAACCCATGCAGCGTTCGCGGACCGAACGCCCACGTCTCCAGCAGCGATCGGCCGCCGCGGCCGACGACGGGGAGGGTGCCTGACACGACACCTGAGACCCCGGTCTCGAAGCCGGTCGCGAAGATGACGCAGTCGACCTCGTATCGATCGTCGCCGACGCAGACCTCGGACGCGGACATCGCGGTGATCCCATGCGTGTCAGCGGTGTCGACGAGCCTGACGTGGGGCAGGTTGAACGCCTGCAGATAATGGTCGCTGAATCCCGGCCGCTTGCACATGTAGCGATACCAGGGCTTGAGCGCCTCCGCGGTTGCCGGATCGGCGACGATCTCGTCGACACGGGATCGAAGGCGGTTCATGGTCGCAGCGTCTTCGAGCTCGTTGCGCAGCCGGCGCTGGTCGTCGAGCTCCGCCGCGCCGGTGAGATAGTTGCGCTGGAGGTCGGCGGTGGCGGTCCAGGCGTCGGTCACGAGCAGCTCGTGGACGGGCTCTCCTGAGAGCACCGACAGGAAGTTCTCCATGCGCTCGCGCTGCCACCCGGGCCGGAGCGAGGCGGCCCACTCAGGGTCGGTCGGGCGGTTGTCCCGCACGTCGACGCTGGACGGGGTTCGCTGGAAGACCACGAGTTCGCCCGCACTCTCGGCGAGCGCCGGCACGATCTGAAGGGCCGTCGCGCCGGTGCCGACCACGGCCACTCGTTTGTCGGCCAGTCCCGACAGTCCCCCCGCCGGTGAGCCGCCGGTGTATCCATAGTCCCAACGGCTGGTGTGGAAGGTGTGGCCTGCGAAACTCTCGATGCCGGGGATTCCGGGAAGCTTGGGCTGGGTCAGCGTTCCCGACGAGGTCACGACGTAGCGCGCCCGGAACCGATCGCCGCGATCGGTCGTGATCTCCCACTCGTCGAGGCTCTCGTCCCACGTCATCGCGGTGGCGCGGGTATGAGAGACGAAGTCGCGATACAGGCCGTAGTGCTCCGCGATCCGGACCGCGTGGCGGCGGATCTCCTCGCCCGTCGCGTAGCGCTCTGTGGGCATGTAGCCGGTCTCCTCGAGCAGCGGCATGTACACGTATGACTCGATGTCGCACCGTACGCCGGGGTACCGGTTCCAGTACCAGGTACCGCCGACGTCACCGGCCTCGTCCATCATTCGAACGGATGGCACGCCTGCGCGGGTGAGGAACGCCGCCGTGAGAAGTCCTCCGAATCCGGCGCCGATCACGAGCACCTCGACCCGGTCGGTGAGCGGGTCGCGTGGCGCGCGCTCGGTGTAGGGATCCTTCGCGTAGTAGCCGAACTGTCCGTTCGCGGATCGGTACTGGCGAGCGCCGTCGGGGCGCAGGCGGCGCGCGCGTTCGGCCGCATAGCGCTGCCGGATGTCGGTCAGTTCCGCCGGGGAGATGCGGTCCGGGCCTGTGGGCATTGCGGGTCCTTTCGTCTCGCGCGCGGTCGGGTGGTGGGGAGTCCACCCGCGGCCTGCGGGAGGCCGGTGATGCACGCAAGGAAAGGTTAGCTCGGAACTAACTATCTTGAGCTGGGAATCCGCTGAGGGGCGCTACGGTACTTTTGTGACCCACGGCGATCCCGCCACCTCCGCGCTGCAGCGCATCGAGGTGCTGACGCTGGCGATCTCGGTGCGCTCGCTCCCGCTCATGGTGGGTTCGCTGCTCAAGACCGATCTGAGCATCCAGCAGCTGAAGGTGCTCACCGGAGTGGTGGTGACCGACATCAGCAGCACCAGCGAACTGGCGGCGTCCTTCGCGGTCTCCAAAGCCACCATGTCCAAGCTCGTCGACCGGCTCGTGGACCAGGCGCTCGTGGAGCGCGTGGTCGACGGGGCGGACCACCGGGTTCGTCGACTAGTGCCGACGAATCTCGGCCGACAGGTGATCGCAGAGCTGATGGCTGCGCGCCCGGAGATGGGAGCGGACGTCCTGCGCGGGCTCGACCTCGCGGAGCTGGAAGCACTCGAGACTGGCCTGCGGGCAGTCAACCGTGAGATCCAGAGGCTCAGCCCCGGCTCGACGACGAACAGGCCGGTCACTTGATCGCGCCCGCGCCGATCCCCTTCACGATGTGCCGCTGCGCCATCAGGTAGAAGACGATCACCGGCACGATCGAGATCGTCGTTGCGGCGAGAAGGATCTGCTGCTGCGGCGTCTCGGCCGACGTGAACGCCGTGAGGCCCCGCTGGATCGGCATGAGCTCGTTGTCGTCGAACAGCACGAGTGCCATGAGGTACTCGTTCCAGGCTCCCAGGCCCTGGATGACGGCGACGGCGGCGAGGCCGGGTCGGGCGAGCGGGAGGATCACGCTCCAGAAGACGCGCAGCGGTCCCGCGCCGTCGAGCGCCGCGGCCTCCTCGAGGTCGCGCGGCTGGCTCACGAAGAAGCTGCGCATGATGAGCGTCGACATCGGGATGCCGGACGTGATGAGGATCAGCACGTAGCCGATGGGGTTGTTGGTGAGCCCCAGCGAGATGAGCAGCTTGTACTGCGCCAGGAACATCGCCGGTGCCGGGATGATCATGACTGCGAGGATTACGAACGTGAATGCACCCTTGCCCGCGAACTCCAGGCGCGCCAGGGCATAACCGGCGAGGCTGGAGACCAGCAGGATTCCGAGCACGGCCGCACCGGTGTAGATCACACTGTTGCGGAGGTAGGTGGCGAGATCACCCTGCACCCATGCCGTGACGTAATTGCCCCACTGCGGGTCGCGCGGGAGGAATCTCTGATTCGTGAGCAGTTCAGTGAGCGACTGCAAGGATCCGGACAACATCCATAGGAGCGGGAGCAGGGCGGTCAGCGCGGCGATCCCGAGAAGTCCGTAGAGGCCGATCTTGTGGGCGGGAACGCGACGGCGGGGTGACCGCGAGCGCGGTCCTCCGCGATCGGTGCGTTCGGTGACGAGGGGAGCGTCGGCTCCGGCCGTGTCATTGATGAGTGTCATACCCGCGACCTCCGTCCCGCGATCGCCAGCTGGATGAGCGACAACAGTATGAGAGCGCCGCCGAAGATCACTGACATCGCGGCCGCGCTGCCGTAGCGCCAGTTGACGAATGCCTCGTTGTAGATCGCGAGCGTCGGCACCATCGTGTGATAGCCGGGCCCGCCGTTGGTGAGCACCTGCACCGTTCCGAAGATCTGCAGCGCTCCGAGCAGGGTGAGCAGGCTCACGATGGAGGTCACGGGTGCCAGTTGCGGCCAGGTGACGTAGCGGAACTTCGTCCAGCGGTTCGCGCCGTCCAGCTCCGCCGCCTCGTACAGCTCCTTGGGCACGTCCTGCAGGCCCGCCAGGAACAGCAGGAACGCGAAGCCCCAGTGGTACCAGACGAAGACCGCGGCGACCGAGATGAGGGCGAAGGCCGGGTCGCCGAGCCAGTTCTGGGCCAGCGCGCCGAGGCCCGCGGACTCGAGAAGGCGGTTCAGCACACCCGTGCCGGGTGCCAGGATGAACCCGAACAGGAGCCCGACGACGACCACCGACAGGACGCCCGGGAGGTAGAACACCGTGCGGAAGAAGGTCGTGCCGCGCGTGGTGGCGTTGACGGCGAGTGCGAGCCCGAGCGCAAGGCCGTTGCCGATGACGAATCCGATGACGCCGAAGAAGAGGACGTTGCGCATCGACGCCCAGAACACCGGATCGCTCATGACGAACTCGTAGTTGGCGAGCCCGACCCATGGCGTGTCGGGACTGACGCCGTCCCACGACTGGAAGCTCAACAGGATCGCCTGGGCGAACGGCGTGATGGTGAAGACGCCGATCAGGACGATGGCCGGTGCGAGGAACATCCAGCCGATGATGTTGCGGCGTACACCGCGCCGCCTGTGCGGCGCCGACAGGCGGCGCCGCACAGGGATGTGGAGCTGTGCAGTCACGACGACCGATCCTGCGCCGCCTGGATCGCCGCCAGCGCGTCGTCGACCGTCGTCTCTCCCAGCACCAGCCGCTGAGCCTCGGCCACGATGGCGGTGCGGACGTCGGTGCTGAAGGTGGTCGACATCACCTGCAGGGACTCCACGCCGGCCGCATAGCCGACCAGCTGCTCGGGCACCTGGCCGCTGGCGAGCAATTCGGGGTTGGTCGGGAGGATCAGCCCGACCTCGGCGAACACCTGCTGCTGTTCGGGCTCGGTGAGCCACTTGACGAAGTCGAGCGCAGCCTGGGGGTGCTCACCCTTCGGGTTGATGACGGCGCCCTTGCCGGGGATGCCGGGCGAGCGCGGGTCCAGCGGCGCATCCTCGGCGCCGAGGATGCCGATCGAGAAGTATTCCGTGAACTCGGGGTTGGTGCGGAAGCCGACCGACACGCCGGGCGAGGCGTCGAAGATCGAGCCCAGCGTCTGCGTGAAGAAGGCCGTCTCGACCGTCGGGTTGTCGTCCTGACCGCCCGGGAGCGCACCGTTCGCGATGACGCCGGCCTCCTTGAGATCGACGAGGAACTGGAAGGCCTTCTGCCAGGCTTCGCTCTCCCAGCTCTCATCACCGTTCAAGGTCGCGGCGATCTCCTCGTCGGTGAGCCAATTCGAGGCGAGCCCCTGAATCAGCTGCGGGGTGAGCGATGCGGCGATCGAGAAGCTGCCGTCGCCCTCGTTCGCGTCGATGAAGTCCTCCATGGTCGCCGGAGAATCGTCGACGGTCATGTCGGCCAGAGCGGGGTTGACCATCATGCCGTAGGTCTGCGTCTCCCAGTGGGCGCTGTAGACACCCGCCGGGATGCCGAGGTTGTTGCCGTCCTCGAATGTGGACATCTCGATGACCTCGGAGGTGAAGTCCTCGCTCCACCCTCCCTCGAGCTCGTCCGTGAGGTCCATCGCCCAGCCGGCCTTGTAGAAGGGCGCCATGTCCGTTGCGGCGAACGACGAGTAGATGTCGGGCATGTCGCCCGACTGCGCGCGCGCCTGGAGCTTCGGCAGATAGTCGGCGGGGCCGGGAGAGTCGATCGTGACCTTGACCCCCGTCTGCTCTGTGTACTGCTCCGCGAGCTGGTTCAGCGCCGCCTCCTGACCACGTGACTGATTCAAGAAGGTCAGTTCGATGTCCTCAGCGGCGGTGGGGTCAGCTTCCGGTGCGGCCTGCGAGCATCCGCTGAGAGTGAGCGCCGTCGCGATCACGAGCGAGCCGGCGAGAATCGCACCGCGGCGTCCCCTAGTCATGAGTGCGGTCATGGAATGGTCCTCATCTTTGAAAGCCGGGAAGGCACCGCCGGAAGCTTCGGTCGCGGAGCGAGGGAAGACCGCCGGGTTGCCTTCGCTATGGGGTGATGTGTATTGCCTCGTGGCGCAGCATCCCGTCTGTCAATCGGTTGCCACGCCCCATTGTTCATGAAGGCACGGTCAAAATCAATAGACAACTCTCAAATTGGGAGCGGGTGCTCCCGCCCACGCGCCTTCGCTCTCGGCGATCCATCCCTCGGGCATTGCCGCGCCGGCCCGCACCGCGGCAGCCACGTGGGCGACCGCAGCGAGGAGGCCCCCATTGGCGGGCAGGTAGAGCGTCAGAAAGCCGGGCATCTGTGGATTGTGGCCGTTCGGGAGGAAGACGTTCTTCGCAGACGCGTGCAGCAGGGCATCCAGCGCGCGCGGGATGTCGCCCAGCCGGGTCGCGGTCATCGCCATCACGGGGTAGTCCCACCCCCAGCTGGACTGCAGGTCCCAATCGCTCCATACCGCGTCGAGGGTCGCGCGCATGATCCCGAGGTCGATGATGCCGGTATCCGGCAACCACCCCGCCGCCATCAGCATCGACGGGTGATCCTTGCGGATGAGATACGGCGGCGTCGCGATCGCCGCGTATGTGCCATCGGCCAGCACATGAGGCGGGCGCATGTTCGCTGCGACTCGCTGCCAGTCCTCGCGCGGCTCCAGCCCGATGCGCCGCCGCCACTCATTCGCACACAGGAGGGCCCACGACCAGTACGCGAGTTCGAAGGTCGGGCTCTCACTCGTGGCACGGTTGGCCAGATAGCTCTCCTGCGCGGGTATCAGCGGAGCCGGCAGCACATAGGCGCCGTCGCGTTCCTCGACGAAGTCCGCCATGAAGTCGGCCGTCGCCTCGATCAGCGGGTAGTGCCGCCTCAGGAAGTCGTCGTCTCGGCCCTCTTCGCGCAGCAGCTCCAGCAGATG
Organism: Microbacterium ureisolvens; assembly: GCF_019511645.1. Lineage (GTDB taxonomy): Bacteria > Actinomycetota > Actinomycetes > Actinomycetales > Microbacteriaceae > Microbacterium > Microbacterium ureisolvens_A. The sequence goes on from NZ_JAEUAX010000005.1 coordinate 251,356, forward strand.
GATCAGGTGGGGCTGCTGCCAGACCAGGAAGACGCCGATGTTGCTCGGCGACTCGCGCGCCGACGGATCGGTCTGCTTGGGCCAGCGCGCGCCGCGATACCCTTGCCGCGCAGCCGTCTCGCGGGCTCGCTCGAGAGCGTGGTGATACCACGGGAGGCTTCGCTCGAGAAGGTGCCCACGCCCCCAGAGCGGGAAGTGCGCCGCGTGCCACCAGTGCATCTCGAGGTGGAACTTGCCGGTCCACGTGTTGTAGGTGAGCCCGGATTCCGCGGGCGGGGTCGATCCCGCGCTGTTCACCGCGAGCAGGTACTGCGACAGCACGACGCGCCGCTCCAGTTCCTGCGCTCGAGGATCCGTGCTGCCGCCGAAGCTGACGGCCGCGCCGTCCTGCCAGTACCGCTGCCACCAGCCCTCGGCACGGGCTCGCACCTCGTCGAACGACGCGGGGTCGAGTGACGCCGCCGACTTTCCAGGAGCCAGCGCGACGACCACGTCCAGGTGGGACAGGCCGGCCGCGCTCGCGAGGATACGATCGCCGCCATCCACGAGCGCACCGGACGTCTGGATCTGCACGACGTAGGTCGTGGACTCGACTGTGCGTTGGGCGACGCCGCGCCGCGTCCCGTCCGGACTCCACGATGTCGTATGCTCGACAGGAAGCTCGAACGCTGCGAGATCGTCCGGCTGCGCGTCGAAGACCCAGGCCACGCCCCAGCCCCGCTGGAGCAGCCCTGATTCGACGTCCACGGCCAGCACGTCGCCAGCGGGGTCCGCGACGGTGGTCACCGAGACGCGTTCCCCTTCCAGGGAGTACTCCGCCCGCACCGTCGCCGACCAGAGATCGAGTTCCGTCCTCACATCGACGAGGAGCGACGGATGCTGCGGCTCCGCCCCGTCCGGACCCACCAGCGCCAGTCGTCCCAGGTGCGCCCGGCGGGGGTTGTAGTGGAACCAGGCGCCGGCCTCGAACTCTTCTGCGATGGGGTCTGCGGGGCGCTGCAGTCCCATCCGATCCAGGTACGGAACCGGCCCCCGGTTCGTGTCGTAGACGGTCTCGGTCTCTTCGAGCCGGAAGTCCCGCGTCGCCCGAGTTCGGTACCAGCCCCAGTCTGCCTGCGTCCGCAGCGGGATCTGGAAATCGTCGACGTCGAACGCCCGCACCTGCTGCTCCGGCAACCCGGAGACGCCGTCCGTGACCACACGACGAGGATCGGGCACGATCTCATGGAAGCGCGCAAACGTCTGCAGGCCCGAGACGTCGACGGACATCGCGAAGTCGCCATTGCCTAGCGTGAGCACAGCGGTCGGGTGGGCGGAGGTGTACACGGGGTTGTGCGCGCGCACGAGCCGGCGGCGGTCGATGGTCACTCGGCTTCCTCGCCTTCGGTAGACTGAATTCTGAGCCAACTATTAATTTCGGTCGAGCATAACATTGCTGGCGAGGCGCCCTGCCGGCGCGGAGGGGGAGCCCGGATGTCGACCAAGCGCGGACCATATGCGAAATCCGATGCGCGACGTCGCTCCCTGAGCGCGGCGGCGCTCGAGCTGGTGCGAGAGAAGGGCCACCGCAACGTCGCCATCTCCGAGATCGCGGAGTTCGCCGAGACGAGCGAGCCGACCGTGTACTACCACTTCCCCACTAAGGAGAGCCTCCTGATCGCGGCGCTCCAGCAGCATGACGACGAGAACAATCGCACGCGCGGTGACGAGGCGGGGCCCATCGCGGAGATGGGAGGTCGCGCCGAGGCGGGCGTCCAGCGCACGAACTACGCCCGGTTGTACAACGAGCTCGCCGGCGCCGCGGCCGATCCCGCGCATCCGGCCAACACGTTCTTCCGCGAACGCTGGTCACGCTCGGTCGCGGTGGTCGCCGCCGACATCCGCCGCCTTCAGGAACTCGGGCGGGTGCCCGAGGACATCGATGCGGACGACGCAGCGCATCTGCTGCTGGCGGCATGGGAGGGCCTCCAGCTGCAATGGATGCAAGGTCCGCCGTTCGATATCCGGGCCCTCATCGAGTCTCACATCCGGGCGTTGCTCGGTCCGCACGCGATCGACTGAGCGCCGGGCGCGGCCGTACCGCCCGAACGCAGCCCGGGGGGAGCGACTCGAGCGGGGTCGTGGACGCATCCGACGTACCGACGGACAGGCCGGAGCGCCTGATCTTCGTGAGCTCGCGCATCGATACGATACGATTCGAATATGATGCTGACGAATGCGGGGCGCTGATGACCGGCGCGACACAGGGCGACGCGGTGATCGTCGCCTACCGGCGCACCCCTTTCGGTCGCGCGCGCAAGGGCTCCTTCGCCGATGAACGGCCTGAGGACCTGGCGCTGACCGCGGTGCGGGCCGCCCTCGCCGACGTCCCGGAAGTGGATGCCGCGGCCCTCGACGACTTCTTGCTGGGCACGGCCGTGCCCGAGGGCGCCCAGGGCGACAACATCGCCCGTCGGGTCGCCGTCCTGGCGGGTTACGACAGCCTTCCGGGGGCGACCGTCAACCGCTTCTGCGCCTCGTCGCTGCAGGCGCTCGCCTCTGCGGCACGGGCCATCCGCGCACGCGACGGCGACGCGTATCTGGTGGGCGGTGTCGAGTCGACCAGCAGCGCTCCGCCGGTGTCGCACCACACCTACCCCGGGCGCGACGCCGCGGCCGCGCGCGTCGATGCGCTCCTCGCCTCGGATGCGCCGTGGCAGGACCCGCGGGAGTCCGGTCTCGAACCGGACGTCTACGTCGCCATGGGCAAGACCGCCGAGCTCGTCGCCCGCCTCAGCGGTACGTCACGAGCCGACCAGGACGAGTGGGCGCTGAATTCGCAGCAGCGCGCGGCCGCCGCCGTGGTCTCCGGGTATTTCCAGCATGAGATCGCGCCGCACGCTCGTGTCGACGGCACCATGGTGACTCACGACGACGGACCGCGCCCCGACACGACCCTCGAGAAACTGGCGGCGCTCAGCCCCGCGTTCCTCGAGTCCGGAACGGTCACCGCGGGCAACGCCAGCCCGCTCAACGACGGCGCGTCGGCGGCAGTCGTGATGAGCGCACGGCGCGCGAAGGACCTGGGGCTCAGACCGCTGGCGCGGGTGCTCGGCGCCGCCGCGAGCGCCCTGTCGCCCGAGATCATGGGGCTCGGCCCGATCGCGGCCACGCAGCGCGTGCTGAGACGGCTCGGCATGACGGTCGACGACATCGACCTGGTGGAGCTGAACGAGGCGTTCGCCGCGCAGGTCGTCCCGGTGGTGCGCGATCTGGGGCTGAACCCGGAGCGGGTGAACGTCCACGGCGGCGCGATCGCTCTCGGCCACCCCTTCGGTGCCACCGGTGTGCGCCTGACGGGCACGCTCATCAACGCGCTGCGCGAGCGGGACGGTCAGATCGGCCTGGCGACGCTGTGCGTCGGAGGCGGGCAGGGCATGGCCCTCGTCGTCGAGCGGCTCCACTGACGATGGGCAGAGTCGATCCCTTCATCCGGGAGCTTACCTCGGACGAGCCGGTGCTCGAATGGTTCGGCATGACGATCGTGGAGGCTCACGCCGGGATGGCGACGATCACGCTGACCGTGGACCCGCAGCAGGTGAACGGCAACCGCATGGCCCACGGCGGCGTCGTCTTCGCCCTCGCCGACCAGGCGTTCGCCATGGCCGCGAACACCGTGCTGCGCTATGCGGCCACCGCCGACGCGACGATCCAGTACCTCGCTCCGAGCCGCGCGGGCGACCTGCTCACCGCGCGCGCACACACGACGTACCACGATGAGCGACGCGCGGTGGTCGACGTCGAGGTCGTCGCCGCCGATCGCGTCGTCGCGATCTACCGCGGGACCGCCCGGGCGACCCGGCGCGCGTAGCCTTCCGGGCAGCGCGCGGGCCGCCCGGAAGGGCGCGAGGATCAGGCGGGGGTGCGGCCTCGCACGAACTCGCTGTCGGGCAGGTCGGTGACGGGCAGCCCCGACGCGATCAGCGCCTGGCGCGCCTGCTTCATCAAACGGTCCGGAATGCGAGGAGCCGGGGCACGCAGCGCGCCGCCGTTGAACCCGGCGAGCCACTCCTGGTACTTCCACCCGGTGCGGTTGATGACCGTGGTGCCGATGGCCGATCCGGTGAGGATCGCCGTGTTCGCCGCCCGCGCCGGCGCCACCTGCCACCACAGCCGCATGGCCTCCTCCCAGCGCCCGGTGCGGGCGAGCTCGAAGGCGCGGGGGAAGTAATCGCTCATCCAGTTCGTGTTGCTGGTACCCGACAACTGGAAGTCGAGCACCGACATGAGCGGGATAGTCTCGCCCTCGATGGGGCACGAGATCACCACCTCATCGCGGAAATGGTGGTACATCTCCATCACGCCCGGGATCCCCGGGTTGCCCTGCTCGGCCTTGATGGCGACGATGTTGGGGATCTGGTCGAGCACGGTGCGCACCCACGGCACCGGCATCCCGGCGTTGTCGATGCGCTCGAAACCCCAGGCCGGAAGCCCGAACAGCATGACCCCGCGGTCGGTCGAGTCGGCCAGCTGCTTGGTGTAGTCGAACACCTCGTCGAGCGAGGTCGGCCAGAAGGCCGTGGGGTACGAGAGCAGGACGCTGTCGACGCCCGCCTTCTCGGCGAGGGCGAGCGCGTGGATGTTCTCCTCGAGGGTGTTGAAGGCGGCGTGGAAGAAGAGGTGGAAGCCGGGCCCGGCCGCCTCGCGAGCGACGGCGGTGACACGCGCGTTCTCTTCGGGGGTGATGTTCACCTCGGTGACCAGCAGCGTCCCGGCGAAGCCGAGCTCCTTGAGCTTGAGGATGTCGTGACGGATGGCGTCGTCGTTGATCCGCGCGAAGTCCGCCGAGTACGACGGGATCGTGACGGCGATCGCGCCCTTCCAGTGCTCCCGCGCCCAGTCGCGCGCCTCGCTCTTCGTGTAGTCGACCATGTGTGCGTTGCTCCTTCTCACTTGCGGGTGGTGACGATGCCGACCGGAAGAAGCGTGCCCACGCCGCGCTCGCGCGCGAGATCGACGAGCGCTTCGGCCACGACGATGTCCTGCAGGCCGGAACCGGTGGATTTGTAGACACGGATGCCGCGACCGCGGTCGACGGATCGCTCGCCGAGCAGCACTTCGTTGAGCGACACGGTGATCGCGTCGACATCGATTCCCGCGGCGCGCGCGGCGATGAGGTCGCCGCTGCCACGGACGACCTCGTCCACGCCGTCCGCGACGATCACCGCTGCGCGGGCGATCAGTTCGGCCGGGAGCTCGCGCTGTGCAGGCGTGGTGGAGCCGATCGACACCACGGTCGCGTCGTCGCCGACCCAGTCGGCCCGGATCGTCGGGCTCTCGTCGCGCGAGCGCGCGGCGCACAGCACCAGGTCCGCGCCGCGCACTGCTTCCTCGGCCGACGCGACGGCCGAGGCCGTCACTCCGATCGACCCCGACAGCAGCCCCGCGAGCCGCTCGCGATTGGCCGGCGTGGGGCTGTACACCGCCACCGACGCGAAGTCGGCCACCAGGGCCAGCGCCGTGGCGTGCGACTGCGCCTCGAAACCCGAGCCGATCACGCCCACGCGCAGCGGCCCGCCGCGTACGAGCTGCTCGGTCGCCACCGCGGTCGTCGCCGCAGTGCGCAGCCCGGTCACGCGATTGCCGTCGACAAGAGCCACCAGGTCGGCGGTCTCCTTGTCGAACAGCGAGATCAGGTAGCTCACGCGGAGGCCGTCGGCGAAGGAGCCGTTGATCGACTTCGCGCCGAAGAGGCGGCCGCTGGCCGGCACGGAGGGCATGACCCGCATCCACTCACGGCCCGAGTCGGCGAAGATCCTGCCCGGATTCCGGCGCTCGTCGGCGGGCGCACTGTACGCGCCGCGCAGCGCAGCGATCGCGCGTGGCAGGTCTGCGAGCTGCTCCACATCGGCGTCGGTGAGGAACACCACGGGGCGCGCGGAGGCTTCGGACTCGTGGCTCATTGCGTCACTCCTTCGTGGTCGCCGTCGTGGCGAGTTCATCATACACGGTACGTTTCGTATCTATTCGCGGTACGGTAGCGGATACACCCGACCGGAGGAGAGTCCCGCATGACGATCGCGACCGTCAATCCCACCAGCGGCAAGACCGAGGTGATCCTCGAGCCGCACGCTCCGCGCGAGGTCGACGCCCGTATCGGCCAGGCCCACCGCGCCGCCGCGGCGCTGCGCGAGACGACCTTCGCCCAGCGCGCCGAGTGGATGCGCCGCGCGGCGGCGTTCCTCGAGGAGAACGCCGAAGGGCTCGGCGAGCTGATCACCGTGGAGATGGGAAAGCCCATCGCGCAGTCGGTCGCCGAAGTAGCGAAATGCGCCAAGGCGATGCGGTTCTACGCCGATCATGCCGAGCAGTTCCTGGCTGATGCCCCGCTCGCCGACCCGGCGGCGGTGGGCGCCGGCAGCGCCTGGACGCGCTACGAGCCGCTGGGCGTCATCCTTGCGGTGATGCCCTGGAACTACCCGCTGTGGCAGGTGATCCGCTTCGCCGCGCCCGCCCTCATGGCCGGCAACGCCGGCGTGCTGAAGCACGCCTCCAACGTGCCGCAGTGCGCCATGGCGCTCGACGCGCTCTTCGAGAATGCCGGGTTCCCCGCCGGCTCCTTGCGCACGCTGCTGATCGGCGGTTCCGAGGTGGCACCGGTGATCGCCGATCCCCGCATCGCAGCGGTGACGCTCACCGGTTCCGAACCGGCGGGCCGGTCGGTGGCCGCAATCGCAGGGCAGCACATCAAGAAGGCCGTCCTCGAGCTCGGCGGATCGGACCCGTTCATCGTGCTCGCGTCGGCCGACGTGGCGGAAGCCGCGCGGACGGCGGTGCGGGCGCGCATCAACAACAACGGGCAGTCCTGCATCGCGGCCAAGCGGTTCATCGTCCACACCGACGTCTACGACGAGTTCGCGCGGGAGTTCACGCGCCTCATGGCCGGTCTCACCGTCGGCGACCCGCTCGACGCGGCGACCGAGGTCGGACCACTGGCCACGGAGTCCGGACGCACCGAACTCGCCGAGCTTGTCGAAGACGCCCGGGACAAGGGCGCCTCAATCCTGACGGGCGGCAGCGCCCCCGACCTCGACGGCTGGTTCTACCTGCCGACGGTGATCGCCGACCTGCCCGACGACGCGCGCCTGATCCAGGAAGAGGCCTTCGGCCCCGTGGCCTCGCTCTACCGTGCCCGCGACGACGAGGACGCCCTGCGCCTGGCCAATCAGACCGGATTCGGCCTTTCGAGCGCAGTGTGGACGACGGATGCCGAGGAGGAGGCCCGCTTCATCGCGGGGATCGACGCCGGCGCCGTCTTCGTGAACGGCATGACGGTGTCGTACCAGGAACTGCCCTTCGGCGGAATCAAGCGGTCGGGATTCGGCCGGGAACTCGCCGCGGTCGGCCAGCGCGAGTTCTGCAATCTGAAGACGGTGTGGAAGGCATAGCCTGAAGACCCGTGCGGGTCGACGCGGCCCCACACGGATGAGGGGGTGGAGGCCGTGGTGGCGCCCGTCGACTACAACCTTCTGAAGCCGCTGCGCGCACTGCTGGAGGAGCGCAACGTGACTCGCGCGGCGGCACGCCTCCACGTGTCGCAGCCCGTCATGTCGAGTCACCTCGCACGCCTGCGCGCCCACTACGACGACGTGCTGCTCGTGCGGCGCGGGAATCAGCACAGCCTGACCCCGCTGGCCGAGCGCCTGCTCGCCGCGCTCCCGCACGTGCTCGCCGAGACCGAGCAGTTCTTCCGCCTGCAGTCGAGGTTCGACCCGGTGACGAGCTCGCGAACGTTCACGATCGCCGGCGTGGACTACGCGGTCGCCCGGGTCGCCCCGACGCTGAGCGTGCTCGCGACGCGCGAAGCCCCCAACATCCGGTTCGAGTTCCCTCCCGTCGACACGCGCCTGGTCAACAGGCTCCCGGACTCCCTGCGCACACTCGACGCCGTCATCCTTCCCCACGGTTACGTGGTCGACCAGCCGCATATCGATCTGCCCCTGGAGCGCTGGGTGTGCCTCGTGGACGCAGCATCCGGGATCTCCGAATCGCCCACCGCCGACGAGCTGCTGACCCGCCCGTGGGTGCAGAACCTCGCCGCACGCGAGGACATGAATCCGGCGCGCCGGCAGCTGCAGTTCCGCGGGATCGAGATCAGCGTCGCCGCCGTCACCCCGCATTTCTTGGTGATCCCGTCCCTGATCGTCGGCACCGACCGCGTGGCGGTGGTGCCGGAAGGACTGGCATCGATGGCTGTAGCCATGTTCCCGCGCCTGCGCGTCGTGCTGCCGCCGCTGGACCTCGCGCCGGTGCACGACGCCTTCTGGTGGCTGGCCGACCGGGAGCACGACGCCGAGCACATCTGGCTGCGCGGACTGCTGGCAAGGGTCGCGGCGACCATCATCTGACAATCAGATGACGGTTATGCGCAGCCGGCTCTTCCCCGATGACGCGGCCGCCTCCATAGTGGGGACCAGGATCTTGTATCCGCGATGCGATACGATTCGTACTGAACACGAAGGAGTGTTTCCGTGACACACGATGTCGACGTCGTCATCGTAGGCGGCGGCCCCGTCGGCACTACCGCGCTCGCCCTCTGCGGCCGCGCGGGGCTTCGCGCGATCGCCTTCGAGAAGGATGTCCGGCTCTGGCCGACCGCGCGCGCCGTGCACTTCGACGGCGAGACGATGCGAACGCTGCAGGGCCTCGGCGTCGCCGAGCGATTCCAGCACGTCACGATCCCGATGCGCAACGTCGCCATCCTGAACGAGGCGGGCGAGGTGCTCGTCCACGCACCGACCGATCGGATCGGCGAGCAAGGGTGGAACGACCACATCAGCTTCCACCAGCCCGACATCGAGCAGCTCCTCCGCGAGGTCGTCGCCGAGACCCCGGGCATCGAGCTGCGCTGCGGAGAGACGGTGACCGACGTCGAGACCACGGACGACGGCGTCGTCGTCACCTCCTCCGACGCCGCGGGCGAGGTGCGCACGACGCGTGCCCGCTGGGCGATCGTGGCGGACGGCGCACGGTCGGAGATCCGCCATCGGCTCGGCATCGAGAGCGACAAGTACGGTGAAGACACGCCGTGGCTCGTCGTGGACGGCCAGCTGGTGGACGCCCCCGGCTACGAGGCGGACATGATCCAGTTCGGCCGGCACACCCGGCCCGCCCTGTGGCTGCGACTGCCCCGCCACCGCGTCCGCATGGAGTTCATGCTGATGCCCGACGACGACCCTGCCGAGATCGTCACGCCAGCCGCCGTCGAGCGCATCAGCCGGGGCGCACTTCCGGCCGACAAGTTCACCCCCGACCGCCAGGCCATCTACACGTTCCGCGGTCGCATCGCCCGTCAGTGGCGTCGCGGCAACATCTTCCTCGCCGGCGACGCCGCTCATCAGGCGCCTCCTCTCTTCGGGCAGGGTCTGTGCGCCGGCATCCGCGATGCCGCCAACCTCGTCTGGAAGCTGGACCTGGTCGCTCGCGGCGTGGCGGACGAGAGCCTTCTGGACACGTACGAGAGCGAGCGGAAGCCGCACGCGACCTTCTGGGTCGAGACCGCGGCCAACCAGGCCGTCATCATCCAGACCACCGACCCTCAGGTCGCCCACGGTCGCGACGAGTACATCCGCGCCAACCCGGGCGCGTCGGCGGTTCCCGAGCCGCCGGCGCTCGGGCCCGGGCTGCACGCCGGGCAGGACCGCGGCGGAAGGCTCGGACCCCAGCCGATCCTCGCGGACGGCATCCGGCTGGACGACATGGTCGGCTCCCACTTCCTCGTCGCCGCCGAGCGCGCCGTCTACGACGACCTCGCGCCCGCACTGCGCGCCGCACTCGACGACGACGGCGACGTCGTCACACTGCTGGACCCGGCCAAGGTGTCAGCCCTGCTCGCCACCATCGGCGCCCGCGCCGCGGTCCTGCGCCCCGATCACTACATCCTCGGCACGGCCGGGACCGCCGCAGAGCTCGAGCGGCTGCTGCTGCAGGTCCCCTCCCTCACCGGCACCGCCGATCTCACCGCTGAATCGCGTTAGGAGCACACCATGTCGTTCAGCCCCATCACCCATATCCGTCATTTCGACATCGCCGTCCCCGACTTCGAGAAGCAGGTCGAGTTCTACAAGAACCACTGGGGCCTGACGGTGCAGCACGACGACGGAGACGTCGTGTACTTCGCCGCGGAAGGGTCGCCCGAGCAGTACATCACGCGGGTCCGCCGCTCCGCCGACAAGCGCCTCGACCTCGTGGCCTTCGGCGCCGCAGACCGCGAGGCGGTCGACGGCCTCGCCGAGAAGCTCGCCACCGCCGGCGTGCCGCTCGTGTTCGAGCCCACCGACCTGCAGACGCTCGGCGGCGGGTACGGCTTCCGCTTCTTCGACCTGGAGGGGCGCACGGTCGAGGTCTCCACCGACGTCGAGGTCCGGCAGCACCGCAAGATCGAGAAGCGCGAGGCGATCCCGGTGCGCCTGTCGCACGTCGTTCTCAACTCCAACCAGCCCGAGGCCATGCGCGCCTGGTACGAGAGGCACCTCGGATTCCGCCTCTCCGACACCCTCAACCACCCGCACGCGGGGGACCTCTTCTACTTCATGCGCTGCAGCTCGCAGCACCACTCGATGGCCATCGCCCGTGGGCCGCACGCGTCGCTGCAGCACGCGTCGTTCGAGATGCGCGGCATCGACGAGTACATGTACGGCAGCGGACGCATGATCCGCGCCGGCTATCGCAAGATCTGGGGACCCGGCCGTCACCGCGCCGGCGACAACACCTTCACATACTTCATCGACCCCAACGGCAACACCATGGAGCTGACGACCGAGCTGGAGGAGCTGGACGAAGACACCTGGCACCCGCACATCTACGACGTGCAGCAGCCCGAGACGTCCGACCAGTGGGGAACCGGCGGCGACATGGACGAGTTCATCACCAAGGAGATGTTCAACGACTCCGATGACCGCCACCTGTTCGTCGCCCCGCCGCTGTGACGGACGACGATGACCGCCTTCGCCATCGCTTCGCTCCTGCTCGACGGAGAGGTCGTGCCCGCCGTCATCCGTGACGAGCTCGTGTACGACATCCGGACGGCGCTGCCCGCCGTCGCACGCACCGCCGACCTGTTCGGTGACTGGGACCGCAACCTCGACCTCCTCGCCGACCACCTCGACCGCGGTGCCGCTCCCGCCGGCGGTATCGAGACGCTCCTCGCCGACCGCAGGGGACGGATGCTGCCACCTGTGCAGCCGGTGGGTCCTGTGATCGCCGCGGGGGCTAATTACCGAGAGCACATCATCCAGATGAGCGTCGCCCACGGCCTGGGCTCCGACGGGGCGTCGCCGCAGCAGCTGCGCGCCGAGGCGGCCGCCGAGATGGACGAGCGCATCCGCACGGGCGATCCCTACATCTGGACGGGCCTGGCATCGGCGGTGTCCGGCGCCCGCGACGACGTGGTGCTGCCCGATGTCGGGCACGACGTCGACTGGGAGATCGAGCTCGGCGTCTATCTCGGTCGCACCGCGCACCGTGTGGGCGCCGACGACGCGCTGCGGCACGTCGCGGGGTACACGATCGTCAACGACCTGACCGTGCGCTCGCTCGTCCCCCGCAACGACATGGCGAAGATCGGCACCGACTGGTTCCGCGCCAAGAATCAGCCCGGCTTCTTCCCGACCGGGCCGTGGCTCGTGCCCGCCCGCTTCGTGCCCGATCCCGGCGCGCTCGCGATGCGACTCCGGCTCAACGGGGAGGTGATGCAGGACTCCTCGAGTGCGGACCTGGCCTTCGACGTCCCCGCGCTGATCAGCTATGCGTCCTCGGTGGCGGTGCTGCAGCCCGGCGACCTGCTCATCACCGGGTCGCCCGCAGGCAACGGCTCCCACTGGGGGCGATTCCTGACAGACGGTGACGTGATGGATGCCGAGATCGAGGGTCTCGGAGCCCAGCGCACCGTCGTCCGCGGCGCGAGCGGAGAGCTGCCGCCCTGGCAGGCGAGTCGATGACGCTGCGGCAGAGCCAGTTCGTCCCGCCGGTTCCGCTGATCGTCGCCGAGGCCAACGGTCTGCTGGATCGCGTGGACGTCGACGCCCGCCGGACGACAGGAAGCCCGCATCAGCTCGCCGGTCTGCTCGCCGGAGACATCGATCTCGCCGTGACGGCGATCGACAACCTGTTCGCCTGGGTTCCTGCCGGAGCCGACGTGCAACTGGTGGCGCAGATGGAGAGCACCACAGCCCTCGGGATCTTCGCGATCGGCGGGCCATCGTCGCTGGCGCAGCTGACCGGCCGACGCTTCGGGGTGGACGCCGCAGGCAACGGGTTCGCGCTGGCAGCGCGCTGGCTTCTGGAGAGCGCCGGGGTGGGCGGCGTGGACTACGCAGAAGTGGGCGGTGTGAGAGAGCGCCTGGGTGCGCTGCTCGACGGCGTCGTCGACGCCACACTGCTCGGGCCTCCGTTCGACGCCACGGCGGTCGAGAGCGGGGCCGTGCTGCTGGGCAGGGTGCCGGAGATGCTCCCTGGTTTTCCCGGCCAAGGCCTCGTCGCCCGCGCCGACGCTTGCGGATCGGAAGATGTCGCGGCGTACCTCGACGCCCTGCACGAGGCCACGACGATCTCGAACCGGATCGAAGACGCGGAAGGGATCGACATGCTCGTCGCCGCGGGTTTCGGCAAGGCCGCGGCATCCGCGTGGGCGACCCGTCCGCGCACGCTGCGTGTGCCGGCCCCCGGCCTCGACGTGATCACGCGCGTCCGCGCGGATCTCGGGATGCTGCCGCCGGGAGTTCGGCTGGCTGACCTGTGCGTGCCCGGCATCCTCCAGGAGTGAGTCGTTCGGCACAGGCCGCCAGCCGTATCCGTCTACTCGTAGCGAAGCGAGTCGACCGGGTCAGCTCGTGCCGCGCGAGCGGCAGGTAGCGTCCCCGAGAGGAAGGCGATCACCATCACGAGCAGCACGATCGTGGCGATCGAGGCCGGGTCGAAGGCGATGAGCGTGAGTCCCGGCAGATCTGACAACAGCCCGTCGGCGAGGGCGGCGCTGATCCCGCTGCCGGCGAGCATGGCGATCGCCGCCCCGATCGCACTGCCGAGGAGACCCAGGAACGCGGCCTCGAGGCTGAAGAGCGTGAAGACACGACCCGAACCCATGCCCATCGCCTTCATCAGCCCGATCTCGCGGGTGCGCTCCTGAACCGACATGAACAGCGTGTTCACGATGCCGAACGCAGCCGCGAGGAGGGCGATGACCGCGAACGCGTTGAGCACGAGCACGATGCCGTCGATGACGGTGGTGATCGCGCCGAGTTGGTCCGCGACCGTGGTGCCGGTGAAACCCTCGTCGGCGAGGCGGTCCTTGAGGGCCTGGACCTCGGCGGCGGTCGCATTGGGATCGAACCACACGGTCGCGGAGGCATAGCGGTCGGCCTGGTCCGCCGTCAGACCGGTGCTCTGCGCGTCGAACAGCGCGTCGCTGAGTGCGTCGTTGACGAGGATGCTGGATCCGGTGGGACTGGCCAACGCATCTTCGACGACTCCGACGATCGTGGCGTCGACGGTGTGGGAGGCGCGCAGCGCGTCGGTGATCCCGATCGTGACTGCTCCCCCGATGGCGTCAGTGTTGCTGGTGAACCCCAACGCGTCGACGTAGGCCGCCGGGAGCGCCACCTCGAGCTCGGCAGTGTCGGGGTCGGGTTCGGCCCCCTCGGCGAGAACGACCGTCTGCCCGGGGATGAGGCTGCCCACGGAAGCGACGAAGCGAGTCCCGTCGCCTGCTTGGATGTAGTCGGGCGTGATGGTGCGCACGGCGTCGACGTCCAGCACGCCATCGATCCCCTCGAGGGTGGCGATGTCGTGGGGTGTGAGCGCGACCACGCTGATGCCCGGGACGCCGCTGGACATCGCGTCGGGGTCGTACTCGCGCGGCTCGCCGGAACTCGCCCCGGGCAGGCCCGCGGCGCTCTCGTCGGCACGGGTGACCGACATCGCATCAGAGGCGCCCACCCCCGATACGGTGTCGTCGATGTAGGCGTTGATGCCGGTGCCGAGCCCGCTGGTGAGTGTGAGGGTGAAGGCGCCCACGAAGATCGCGAGGATCGTGAGGATCGTGCGGGTCTTTGAGCGGAAGGTGTTGGAGACGGCAGAGCCGATCAGGTCGGAGATCTTCATGCCCGGGCCTCCGTCACCGCGAGTTCTTCGACGAGGATCCCGTCACGGATGACGACACGGCGATCGCAGCGGGCGGCGAGGTCGTCGTCGTGAGTGACGATCACGAGCGTGATCCCATGCTCCCGGTTCAGCGTGAAGAGGATGTCCTCGACCACGGAGCCCGTGGCGGTGTCGAGGTTGCCGGTCGGTTCATCCGCGAAGATGATCCGCGGGTTGTTGACGAGTGCGCGGGCGATGACCACCCGCTGCTTCTGACCTCCCGACAGATCCAGCGCCTTGTTCCCAGCCTTGTCTGCGAGATCGAGTTGCTCGAGTGCCGCCAGGCCGCGCCGTCGGCGCTCGCGACGACCGACACCGGCGATCTTCAACGGCAGGACGACGTTCTCGACGACGCTGTCCTTGCCCGTGAGGAAGAACTGCTGGAACACGAAGCCGAAGGTCTTGTTGCGGGTCCGATTGAGCCTCGCGCCGCGCAGGCCGGCGGTGTCGTTCCCCTCGAGCAGGATACGACCCGAGTCGGGGACGTCGAGCAGGGCCAGCAGATGCATGAGAGTCGACTTTCCCGAGCCGCTCTTGCCGACGATCGCGAGGGACTCGCCCTCTCCGATATCCAGACTCACCCCCCGGAGCGCCTCGAATCGGTTTTGGCCGCGGCCGTAGGTCTTGCGCAAGCCCGAGACCTGAAGGATGGGGGTGGACATGGCGAGGGCGCTCCGTTCCTGATCGTCGTCCCTCCAGCCTCGCGTCGCGCCCCCACGCCCGCGTCCTCCCTGAAGAGACACTTCGATACCGCGTCCGCGGTATGCCGCCTACAGCCGCCGCCGGATGCTCCACCCTGGCCCATCCGGCACACTGGTGGCGTGACGCAGCAGGCCGACCTCCCCGAGGTGCCCGCGGATCCGCACCCGGCACCGCGCTGGTTGCCCGACGCGCTCGTGACCTTGGTCGTGGTCACTCTCGCGTTCATCCCCTCGCCGGTCCCGGAGTTCCTCCCGACGGGACCCCTGACCACCGCACTGGTGCTGTCTCCGATCGTTATCCTGCCTTGGCGCCGGCGCTGGCCGCTGGGCGTTCTCGTGGTGCTGCTGGTGGTGTTCGGGCTCACCGCCGTCGCGGGGACGCTCTCCCCCGGCATCGCGATCGCGATCGGCGTGGCGACTTTCCAGATCGCGCTGCGCAGCAGTCGGCGGCGCGGGTTCATCATCGGCGCATGCGCAACCGTGACGATCATGCTGCTGGCGCTGCTCGCCTCGGTCTACAGCATGGTCGATCCGCGCGTGCTCCAGTTCGGGTTCATCGTCGCCCTCGGTGCGGCCGCGGGCGACGGGGCACGGTCGCGGCGCGCATACATCGCTGCGATCACGGAGCGCGCGGAACGCGCGGTGCAGACGCGGGAGGCGGAGGCTAGCCGGCGCGTCAGCGAGGAGCGTCTGCGGATCGCGCGCGACCTGCACGACACCGTCGCACACCAGATCGCCGTCATCAGCCTGAACGCCGGCGTCGCCAGCTCCGCCATCGACACGCGGCCCGAGCGCGCCAAAGAGTCGCTGCAGACGATCCGCTCCGCCGCGCGCACGGTCCTCGGCGAGATCGGCGACCTCCTCACGATGCTCCGCGCTGACGTGCCGGACGGATCCCGTCCCAGCCCGCAGCCGGGGCTGAGACAACTCGACGAGCTCGTCGCGCAGTTCGCCGCCTCGGGACTCGAGGTGCGCACGCGCCTCGAGGGGGACCTCGACCGAGTGACGGGTGTGGTCGACGTGGTTGCTTACCGTGTGATCCAGGAGGCGCTCACCAACGCGCACAAGCACGGCGCTCAGCACCGCGCGCATGTGCTGATCCGCACCGACACGGACGAGGTGGTCGTCACCGTGACCAACCCCGTCCGCTCGGGTGCGCCCGAGAGCCCTGCCGAGCAGGGGTCGGGCCTGGGGTTGATCGGGCTTCGCGAGCGCGTCGCATCGGTCCGCGGCGCGGTGAACGCGGGTCTCGCTCCGGCCGGTTTCAAGGTCGAGGCCCGCCTGCCTCTGACGCGGGAGGGGGCCGCATGATCACGGTGCTCATCGTCGACGACCAGACGCTGATCCGCCAGGCGGTTGCCGACATCCTCGCGGACCACGACGAGATCGCCGTGGTCGGCCAGGCCGCCGACGGGCAAGAGGCGGTCGAGATCGCGCGGGCATTGCACCCGGATGTGGTCGTGATGGACATCCGGATGCCGCATCTCGACGGCATCCAGGCGACGGCCGCGATCTGCGCCGACCCCGGCCTGGCCGACACGAAGGTGCTCGTGCTGACCACCTTCGAGGAGGACGAGTACCTCGTGGCGGCGCTCCGCGCGGGTGCGAGCGGCTTCATCGGCAAGGGCTCCGAGCCGGACGACATCGTCCGCGCCGTCCGCGCCGTGCACGCCGGCGATGCCCTGCTCTCGCCGCTGGCCACCCGCGCTCTCATCGACCGATTCGTCGCGACGCCGCCCGCCGCGCGCCTGGAGTCGTCGCCGCTCATCTCATCACTCACCGAGCGGGAGCAGGAGGTTCTCCGCATGGTGGCCAAGGGACGCTCCAACCAGGAGATCGCCGACGAGCTGTTCATCTCCCCGCACACCGCGAAGACGCATGTGAACCGGATCATGACGAAGGTCCACGCCCACGACCGCGCACAGCTCGTGATCCTCGCCTACGAGTCGGGGCTGCATACGCCCAGAGAGTAGCCCCGCTTGGCGTACCGCGCCCGCGGTACGCCAAGATGCCGCGCGAGGAGGACGCGCACTGCGGCGCACGCGAGGAGCATGACAGGGTGACCGATCACACCGTCTCCTCTTCCGTCGCCGATCAGGCCGGCGACCCGCCCGCCACCGACCGCCGCCGCATCCTGCTGGTGTTCGCCGGACTGCTGGTGGCGATGCTGCTGTCCTCGCTGGATCAGACGATCTTCTCGACCGCCCTCCCCACGATCGTCGGCGAACTCCACGGCGTGAGCCACATGCTCTGGGTGACGACCGGTTATCTGGTCGCGGCGACCATCATGATGCCCATCTATGGGAAGCTGGGCGACCTGATCGGGCGCAAGGGGCTGTTCATCGGTGCGCTCACGGTGTTCCTCATCGGCTCGGTCATCGGAGGCGCCGCGCCCGACATGACATGGCTCATCGTCGGACGTACCGTGCAGGGCGTGGGCGGCGGCGGCCTGATGATCCTGTCGCAGGCGATCATCGCCGACGTCGTCCCCGTGCGGGAGCGCTCGAAGTACATGGGCATCATGGGCGCCGTGTTCGGCATCTCGTCGATCGCCGGTCCGTTGCTGGGCGGGTGGTTCACCGAAGGCGTCGGATGGCGCTGGGCCTTCTGGATCAACATTCCGCTCGGGCTGGTCGCCATCCTCCTCGCTGCGGTGTTCCTGAAGATCCCGAAGCGCGCGACCAAGGTCACGTTCGACGTCTGGGGAACGGTGACGATGGCGATCTCGGTGACCGCCATCATCCTCGTCGCGTCGTGGGGCGGCACCGAATACGACTGGGATTCACCCACGATGCTCGCCCTCATCGCGACCGCTGTCGTCTTCGCCGCCCTGTTCGTGCTCGCAGAGCATCGCGCGGCCGAGCCGATCATCCCCCTCTCCCTGTTCGCCAGCCGCAACTTCGTGCTGGCGACTGCGGCAGGACTGGTGCTCGGGGTCGCCATGTTCGGGGCGCTGGCGTACTTGCCGACATACCTCCAGATGGTGACCGGAGTGAACGCCACCTCGTCGGGTCTGCTCATGCTGCCGATGATCGCGGGGCTCATGTCGACCGCGATCACAACCGGGTTCCTGGCGTCGCGGACCGGCCGGTACAAGTGGATGCCGATCGCGAGCATGATCGTCGTGGCCGTCGGACTGTGGCTGCTGTCCACGCTCACCGTCGATACCCCGCTGTGGGCGCTTATGGCCTACTTGTTCGTGCTGGGCGCCGGCATCGGGCTCTCGATGCAGATCCTCGTCCTGATCGTGCAGAACTCGTTTCCTGACTCGCAGGTCGGCACGGCCACGGCCTCGAACAACTTCTTCCGCGAGATCGGGGCGTCGCTGGGCGGTGCCGTCGTCGGAGCACTCTTCACCGCACGGCTTACCGGCCTTCTGGCGGAGCGGATGCCGGCGGGAGGGGCCGCGGGCGACACCGACTCGTTCACCCCGGCGGCCGTCAGCGCGCTGCCCGATGAGATCCGCGACATCATCGTCGGGGCCTACAACGACGCACTGACCCCCGTCTTCGCCATGCTGATCCCGCTTCTGGCCGCAGGCCTGCTGCTCGTCGTGTTCCTGAAGGAGGTTCCGCTGCGCGCCACCCTCGACGCAACCGAGGAAGCAGGCGCAAAGGTCACGATGTAGCGGTTGGTCCGACACGGTCCGTAGCGTATGCTTACCCACCGACCGCACGCCGGACGAAGGGATGGCCATGACGTCTGCCGGCATCGCCCATGCTCTCGGAGTTCCGCTCCGCATCAACTCGGTGACGATCAAGAACCGGATCATCCTCGGCCCGATGGCGGTACTGCGGCCGACCGAGGACGGGCGCGTGAGCGACCAGTCGATCGCCTTCCTCGAGCGCCGGGCGCGAGGCGGCGTCGGACTCGTCATCGTCGGCGGAACCGTCGCGAGCGAGCGGGGCTGGAACGAGTCGCCGTTCTCGCCCAACATCCGCTTCGACAAGGACGAGTTCGTTCCCGACCTCGCGCGGCTCGTGGACGCAGTGCACGCCGCGGGCGCGAAGGTCTTCGCGCAGATCTTCCCGAGCTTCGGACGCATGGGGGTGCCGCGTGACGGCGCGAGGCTGGTCGCCGCCAGCCCGAAACCGGTCGTCCTGGGGGCTCAGGGTCTTCCCGACCACGTCTACGTCCCCGGCGGACGAACAACGCCGGTGCCCGACGAAGCCACCATCGACGACATCGCCGAGATCCAGGCCCACACCGTCGCCGCCGCGCGGCGGGCCAGAGCAGCGGGATTCGACGGCGTCGAGATCGGCGCCCACATGTGCTACTTCTACTCGTCGTTCCTCTCACCGCTCGCGAACCAGCGCACCGACCAGTACGGCGGCAGCGCCGAGAACCGCGCACGCGCCCTGCGCGATGCGGTGGCCGCCACGCGCGCGGCGGTCGGGCCGCACTTTCCGATCGGCATCCGTGTGAGCGTCAACGACCACATGCCGGGCGGCCAGGGCCCCGAGGGATTCGCCGAGGTGGTTGCGCATATCGCGCCGGCGGGCCTGGACTTCGTGTCGCTGAGCGAGGCAAACTACGAGTCGATGGGGGTCAACGTTCCCTCCACGTCGGGCACCATGCTCGCGCACGGCGAGCCCCAGACCTTCCGCGCCGGATTGGGCGACATCCCGCTCTTCCTCTCCAGCACGCCCCATCCGCAGCAGGCCGCCGATGCGATCGCCGCCGGCCACGCCGACGCCTCCATGCTCGCGCGCCAGCTGCTGGCAGATCCCGACTACGCCATCAAGGTGCTCGGCGCCCGCCGGTCTGAGATCGTGTGGTGCGACCACGCCAACTCGTGCCTCAGGCGCCTGATGACGAACGTGCCCGTCGCGTGCCACAAGAACCGCGAGATGGGGCGCGAGGATCCGCGCGCGGCGCGGGCGGGCGCGCTTCAGAACGCCTTCATCTGGGCGGCTGGCAACGCGGTGCTGATGAAGATCGCCGACACCACCGCGCGGATGCTCCCCGCCAAGCGGACTCACTGAAGGAGACGCGATGGCCCCCGCTTTCAAGCTCGTGCTGCTGCTGCGCTCGTCCGACGCGCACGACGCCGACGCCTTCACCCAGGCCTGGTCGCGGCTCGATGCCGAACACCCGCTCGAGGCATCCGGCCTCGTCGCTGCGGCCTTCAACGCGCCGGTCGCCGGCCGCGTCCCCATCTCGCACATCGGCGCCGCGCCGTTCGACGCCGCGTTCGAGACGTGGTGGGCGCGCAAGAACGACGCCGCCGACTGGGTCGTCTCCCGCGCGTTCAGTGAGGAGTGGCTCCCGCGACGTCAGGACCTCCTCGCGGTGCGACCCACCGGCATCGGAGGAGCACCGCAGTTGCTGTGGGAGAGCGATGCGCCGGTGCCCCCCCAGGCCGTCAAGGTCTTCACGCTGCCGGTGTCGCGGCGGCGCCTGAGCTTCGCGGAATTCAGCGAGCACTGGACCGGCCCTCACGCGCAGCTCGCGCTCGATGGGCCCGGCACTCGTGAGCGCCTGCTCCGCCTGGAGGACACCCCCGCACCCCTGGCCGTCAGCACCCGCCTCGAGCGCGGCCGCTACGACGGCGTGGGAGCCCTCACCTTCGCGTCGATCGACGCGCTGGAGGCAGAGTTCGCCACCGAGCACTACCGCGAGAAGCTCGCCGCAGACGAGCTCGTGTTCACCGAACCGGAGTTCTCGGCGGGCATCCTCACGCGGGAGATCTCCCGGATCTGACGTTCTTTCCAACCCGGTGTCCGCGCGGTCGCCCGCGGCGCCACGGGCCGATGCAGCGACCGGAAGGGGCTGGACCATGGCTGGAAGGCTGGAGGGCAAGGTCGCCGTCATCACCGGGGCGGCGAGCGGAATCGGGCGCGCGACCGCCGAGCTGTTCGTGGCGGAGGGTGCGCGCGTCATCGCCGCCGACATCGACGACGAGCACGGCGCGGAGCTGGACGGCGCACACGGCGACCGGTTGCGCTATCGCCACGCCGATGTCACGAGTGAGACCGACATCGCCGCTGTGGTCGACGCCGCCGCGGAAGAGTTCGGCCGGCTCGACATCATGTTCAACAACGCGGGCGCTCCCGGCGACCCTGCGCCCGTGCTGGAGCTCACCGCCGCGGGATTCGACCGCACCCTTGCGATGCTCGCACGGTCGGCACTGCTGGGAACGCGGTTCGCGGCGCAGCGGTTCCGCGCCCAGGATTCGGCGGGGTCGATCATCAACACCGCAAGCTCCGCGGGACTCCAGGGCGGCCGGAGCACCGCCGGATACTCCATCGGCAAGCACGCCGTGATCGGCGTGACGCGTCAGTCGGCCGCCGAACTCGGGCCCCACGGCATCCGTGTCAATGCCATCGCCCCGGGCATCATCCGCACGCCGATCATGGCGCGCAGCTTCGGGGTACCGCTGGAACGCGCGGACGAGTTCGCGGAGTTCCTCAACGAACGCCACGGGCCGCTGCAGCCCATCGGGCGCCTCGGCCTTCCGAGCGACATCGCCGAGGCCGCGCGCTGTGGCTCGGCAGCGACGCCTCGACGTTCGTCACCGGCATCGTGCTCCCCGTCGACGGGGGCGCGACGTCCATCTACGCCGGGGCGGGCGGCGGCGATGTGCTCGACCTCGTGCACGCCTTCCTGTCCCCGTCCGAGGGTTGACGCGCGGGGTCGATCGCGAATTATAATCGGTACGTATCGTTTCCTATCGCGGCGCTCGCCGCAGGTCGTGTCGGTGAACAGCTCGAAGAGGAGTCGTCCATGCCCGCATCTATGAACCCGCCCGTGGTCGCCGCATCGGAGGTCGGCCCCTGGATGAACGAGGCCGACGTCATCGTCGTCGGCGGTGGCGCCTCCGGATTCACCGCGGGGCTGGTCGCCGCAGATGCGGGCTTGCGCGTCCTTCTCCTCGAGAAGGCAGACGCGATCGGCGGCACGTCGGCGAAGTCGGGCGCCGGCATGTGGGTGCCGGCGAACAGGCACATGCGCGCGGCCGGCATCGCCGACCCGCTCGACCGGTGCCTGGTGTTCCAGGCCCGCACGTCGCGGCCGCACCGCTTCGCCCCGTCGAGCCCGACCCTCGGACTGGAGCAGTGGGAGTACGACCTGCTCCACACCTTCACCCACCACGCCGGCCGGGCCTTCGACGCGCTCGAGGACATGGGCGCGATCCAGACGATGTGGATGCCGGCCTTCCCCGACTACTACCCCCAGCTCGTCGACGGCCACCTGACCACGGGCCGCGTGCTCGTGCCGATCCAGCCCGACGGCGCTGCCGGCCAGGGCGTCGAGCTGATCCGGCAGCTGAGCACCGCATTCGATGAGCGCGGCGGCGATACCCGGGTCGCGCATCGGGTGGTCAGCGCGGTCGTCGACGATGACGTGGTGGTCGGAGTGATCGCGGCCACGCCCGACGGCGACGTCGCGCTGCGCGCACGCCAAGGGGTGGTCTTCGCGTCTGGCGGATTCACGCACAACCCCGAGCTGCGCGACAACTTCCTGCCTCATCCGGTCTTCAGCGGGTGTGCCGTGACCACGAACGAGGGGGACTTCATCCCGATCGCCGAGAGCCTCGGCGCGCCGCTGCGAAACATGAACAACGCGTGGAACTCGATGGTGCTGCTGGAGCACGCGGTCGCCGACGACCCGATCATGGTGGCTACCTTCGAGATCGTCGGGCGCAGCATCCTGCTCGTCAACCGCGCGGGAAGACGCGTCGCGAACGAGAAGCAGATCTACTCCGAGTCGTACGCCGTGCTCGCCGAGTGGGACGGCACGCGCGCCGAGTACCCGAACCTGCCGCTGATCGCGGTATGGGACCAAGCCAACGCCGACGAGTTCGGCGGCCTGATGCTCGACGGCGGCATGATGCCGCCCGCGGGCGCGAGCGAGGCCGAGCGCGCGCACGTGATCTCGGGAGCGACGCTCGACGAGCTCGCGCAGGGCATCCGCGAGCGTTTCGCCACGTACGCCGGCCACATCGGCGGCGTCTCGCCCGCCGCAGACTTCGAGGAGCGGCTGGCGGAGACGATCGAGCGGTTCAACGAGTTCGGGCGCGCCGGGCGCGACGAGGACTTCCACCGCGGCGAGGCACCCATCGAGCAGTACCTGCAGTCCCTGCAGGAGGCCGCCGCATCGATCGGCGAGGGCGCAGGCTTCATGGAGGCGAACTCGTCGCTGCAGTCGCAGTCGTGGACCGTCGACGGCCAGGAGGCGCCGCAGGGTCTCCTGGCGGAACGCGTTCCCGGCGCCGGGGTCGCGAGTGCCACGTTCGCCCCCCTCGCCGACGAAGGCCCGTACTACGCCGCCCTGCTGGTGCCGGGCACGCTCGACACCAAGGGCGGCCCGAAGACCGATCTCCACGGGCGGGTGCTCGACCATCTCTCGCGCCCCATCCGCGGCCTCTACGCGGTCGGCAACTGCGCGGCATCGCCCTCGGCGCACGCGTACTGGGGTGCCGGCGGCACGCTCGGCCCCATGATCACCTTCGCGTGGCTGGCCGGTCATCACATCGCCGCGTCGGCCGCCGCCGACGCCGTCGCCATCGCCATCGCTGCCGAGGCGACCCGATGACCGACATCCAGGAGCACACCGACATGTCCCCGAGCGAACACCTCCCCGTCGAGCCGGCCGTCCTGCGACCGGCGGACGATCAGACATGGGATGCCGAGGCCGACGTCATCGTCGTCGGCACCGGCGTCGCCGGAGACACGACCGCCATCCATTGCGCCGACCTCGGCGCCTCCGTGATCATGCTCGAGAAGTCTGCCGCGCCGGGTGGGACCAGCGCGAAGTCCGGCGGCGGCATGATGGTGCCCAACAACAGCTACCAGCGCGCCCTCGGCGACGTGGAGTCCAAGGAGGACTTCATCGCCTTCCTCGCCCGGGTCGGGCGGCCGCTGCTCTACTCGGCATCCCACCCCACCTTCGGTCTGCCGCAGTGGGAGTACGACCTCATCGAGGCCTACTTCGACCACGCCGGGGAAGCGCTCACACGTCTGGAGGAGCTCGGCGCGCTGCGCGTCATGCACATCGCCGGCTGGCCCAGCTACAGCGACGTGCCCGAGGACCGGATGCCGCGCGGGCGCTACGTCGTGCCGCAGGACGACGCCGGCGAGATGTCCAACGGGCGCAACGCGATCGAGCGGATGATGCGCACGCTCGACGAGCTCGGCGTCGAGGTGCGGCTCGGATTCCGTGTCGACGGCGTCTACGTCAACGACGCGGGCGCCGTCGTCGGCGTGCGCGGGCACGACGGCGCGGCCTCGCGATCGATCCGCGCTCGCAAGGCGGTGGTGTTCGCCAGCGGCGGCTTCACGCACAACACGCCGTTGACGCGGGAGTACATGAACGGCCGCATCGTCGGCGGCTGCGCGGCCGTGACGAACACCGGCGACTTCCTGCAGATCGCCAAGAGCCTCGGCCTGCCCCTGCACCAGATGGACGAGGCCTTCTGGGCGCCGGTCGTGTGGGAGCAGGCGCTCGCGCACGACCCGACGTTGATCGCGAACTTCAACTGCGCGGGCGACAGCATGCTGGTGGTCAACAAGTACGGCGACCGGATCGCGAACGAGAAGGTCACCTACCACGACCGCACGCGGTCGCACTTCCTGTGGGATCCGACCCTCGTCGAGTACCCGAACTTCCTTCAGTTCGTCGTGATGGACAAGCGCTGCCGCGATCGATACGGCTACGACGGGTTCATCGACCTCACGGCCGGCAACTTCATCCCGCGCGTCGGCGAGACCTCGCCGTATTTCCTCGAGGGCGCGACCCTCGAGGAGCTGGCGGAGCGGTTCGCCGAACGGCTCGCACAGCACCCGGACGAGGCCGCCGGCACGCGCCTCGCCGAAGACTTCGCCGAGAGCCTCCGCAGCTCCATCGAGCGCTTCAACGGCTTCGCGCGCCAGGGGCGCGACGACGACTTCCACCGGGGTCAGACGGCGATCGAGCAGTTCTTCATGGGGCTCGACAACCAGCTGCGGCCCGCCGAGGCGGACCCCGACGACAGCGCCGGACAGCTCGACCCCACGCTGCACCCGCTCGCGGACGAGGGCCCGTACTACGGCATCATCCTGGCGCCCGGGGTCCTCGACACCAAGGGCGGGCCCAAGGTGAACGCCACACTGCAGGTGCTCGACGGAGACGGGCGACCGGTGCCCGGTCTCTACGGGCTCGGCAACTGCGTCGCGTCGGCGTCTGGCCAGGCCTACTGGTCCGCCGGCTGCACATGGGGCCCGTACCTGACCTTCGGCTACATCGCCGCCCGGAGCATCGTCGGCGAACCCGAGAAGCACGTCGGCGCCGGGCGCGACACCGCCCGCGTCCTCGTCTGAGCCCACGAAGGAGCACGCATGCACGACCCTGCTGCCAGCCCCGTCCTCGACGGCATCGCCACGCCCGACCCGCTGTTCACCCCGATCACGATCAACGGGCACACCGCCCGCAACCGGTTCGCACTGCCGGCGATGCAGCGAGCCTCGCTCGACTTCCGCCCCACGCCGCGGATGGCGCCTACTCTTCGCGCGGTCGCCGAAGGCGGCTGTGGCCTGATCATCTCGGAGGGCTCGTCACCCGATCATCCCGCCGCCTACTGGCAGCAGGTATTCAGCGTCATCGGAGACGACACCGTGCCCGAGTGGTGCGAGGTGGCGGGCGCCGTGCTCGCCACGCCCGGCGTGCTGTTCCTCATGCAGCTGTGGCACCCGGGGGCGATCCGGCTCGTGACCGACGCCATGCGCAACCCGTACCCCGATCAGCCCACGCTCAGCCCGTCGGGCCTGGTGCAGGAGGGGCGGCGCAACGGGCGCGCGATGTCGGCGCAGGAGTTGCGCGAGACGCGCGACGCCTACGTGCGCAGCGCGCTCATCGCACGCGACCTCGGCGCGCACGGCGTCGAGGTGCACGCGTGCCACGGCTACTTCCTCGATCAGTTCCTCTGGCACGAGACCAACAAGCGCACCGACGCATACGGCGGCGCCACGCTGGCGGAACGCGCCGCCTACCCGGCCGAAGTCGTGGCCGCGATCCGGGAGGCGACCGGGCCCAACTTCGTCATCTCGTTCCGGTTCTCGCAGTGGAAGGAGGTCGACTACACCGCACGCATCGCGCAGCATCCCGATGAGCTCGGCCCGTTCCTCGAGCGGATGCGCACGGCGGGCGTGGATCTCTTCAACGTCTCGACTCGGCGGTTCGACACCGTCGCGTGGCCCGAGCTCGACGCAACGCGGACCTTGCCCGCCTGGGTGAAGACGTTCACCGACGCCCCCGTGCTGGCGATCGGCAGCGTGGGCCTGTCCACCGACTTCGCCCACGACATCCTCGAGAACGAGGAGCCCCGCTCGCAGGCCGAGCATGACATCGATCGCGTCCGGCGCGGCCTGGAGGCCGGCGAGTTCGACCTCATCGGGGCCGGCCGCTCGCAGATCGCCAATCCCGACCTGGTGTCGCGGGTACTGTCGGGTGAACTCGGCGCCGTGCGCAGTTTCCGCAAGGCGCGCGACCTGGCCGGTGTGGACGAGCACTTCATCCACGTGGGGCAGATCGTGGCGCAATCGCGCAAGAAGGACTGACCGCCGGCCAGCCGCGGGACGCACTATGCCCGGCATCAAGCTCTTCGACCCGTTCTCGCGTCGCACAGACCTCTCGCGCGCCGAGTTCTCGCACCACTGGATCACGTATCACGCCGAGATCGTCAAGGACTTCCGTCGCATCACGCGCTACGTGCAGAGCGTGCGCCTCGACGACACGCCCGCCCTGCTCGGCGAGCTGTTCGAGCCGTCCGGATGGGACGGATGCGCCGAGACGTGGCATGCCACGCCAGCCTCGGTGCTCGCGATGCCCGGCGAGCCGCGCTTCGAGGAGCTGATGGCCGACGAGCGCAACTTCCTCGACCTGACACGACCCCGCCATCTGATCCAGTCCGAGGAACACCTCATCGATGAGGACGACTTCGATCCCCGCACCCGCGGCGTGAAGCTCCTCGTCTTCGTTCGGCGTCGGCCCGAGGTGAGCGCGCGCGCCTTCGCGGACCGCTGGCAACCGCCCGCCCACGACGACAGGGACCTCGGACGCCGACTGGGCGTCACCCGGCACGTGCGATGCCCGGCGATCGGCCATGTGGCGCGCGAGGCCGAGACCGGTCCAGACGCGCGGGAGGCGGCATCCGATCCCGAAGGGTACGACGGGGTCCACGAGCTGTGGTGGCAGGACGGGCGCGCGATGCGCGAGGCGCTCGCGACGCAGCCCGACGCGGCGCGACGCCTGCTGGTGGGCGACGTGGTCGACGCCGGGCGCTCGACGACGCTGGTCGCGCACGAGCGGATCATCGTCGCCTGACGCGGATGCCGCGGCCGCACGGTGCGCGATGAAAGCGGGTGCCGGCGACCGACCGCCCCGCCGCGCCTATTCCGCGGGGAGCCCCGCCGTCTCGCCGCCGTCGATCACGAACTCGGCGCCGGTCGCGAACGAGCTCTCGTCTGAGGCGAGGTAGACGACCAGCTCCGAGATCTCCTCCGGGCGGCCGGCGCGGTGCATCGGCACGTGCGGGAAACTGTCGAAGAAGCCGTCGATCATGGGCGTCTGGATGTTGCCGGGATGGATCGAGTTGACGCGGATGCCCCGCGGTGCGAGCTCCATCGCGGCCGACTTCGTCAGGCCGCGCAGCCCGAATTTGGAGGCGTTGTAGCCGGCGACCCGGGCGAAGCCGCGCAGGCCGGCCGTCGACGAGATGTTGACGATGGATGCCGAACCGGCGGCCGTCATCAGGGGCGTCACCGCTCGGATGCCCTTGAATGCTCCGGTCAGGTTGATCGCGATGATGCGGTCCCACGCGGCGTCCTCGTAC
Source organism: Microbacterium ureisolvens (assembly GCF_019511645.1). GTDB lineage: Bacteria > Actinomycetota > Actinomycetes > Actinomycetales > Microbacteriaceae > Microbacterium > Microbacterium ureisolvens_A. The sequence continues at coordinate 279,046 of NZ_JAEUAX010000005.1, forward strand.
TCGTCGATCGGCGCGAAGTCGAGGATCCCGGCGTTGTTGACGAGCACGTCGAGGCGCCCGAACGTGTTCTCGATATGGGCAACCACGGCCGCCCACTGGAGCGTGCTCGTGACGTCGAGGCGGAGGTACGACACGGCGTCGCCGAGCATGGCGGCGACCTCCGCGCCGCCCAGTTCGTCGAGATCCGCGATGAGGACGCGCCCGCCTTCACGGGCGATCGCCCGTGCGTGCGACACGCCCATGCCGCCGCACCCGCCGGTCACCAGCGCGACCTTTCCGGCCAGCCGCCCGCTCATGACCCCGCCCTCCGCAGGTGCCGCGGGGCGCACGCGCCCGCGAGCACCGGCTCAGAAGCGGTCCCGCACATGACGCTCCCTTCCGTAGAGCGCGACCACGGCGAGGATGATGATGCCGTACACGATCCTGCTCTGCGCCTCGGCGAGACCGCGGCTGGTGATGATGGTCGCGACGACCGTCAGGATCAGGGCGCCGAGTGCGGTGCGGGTGAAGCTGCCGCGCACGGACCCGAATGTCGTTCCGCCGACCAGCACCGCTGCCAAGCCGGAGAAGAGATACGGATCGCCCGTGCCCTGCGCCCACCCCGAGCCGAACGCCGCGACGAACATGCCCGCGATGCCGGCCAGCGCGCCCGAGAGGGCGAACACGCCGGTCCAGATCACCGCCGTGTTCACGCGGGTCAGCGCTGCCGCCTGCGGGTTGACGCCCGTGGCGTAGAGCCGGCGCCCCGTGGCGGTGCGCGAGAGGAACAGCCACAGGACGATGCCCAGGAGGACCACGATCGGGATGATCGGCGGGATCGGGAGGCCGAACGTCGTTCCCGTGAGCTGAGCCAGCGACCGCAGGTCCGCCGGCGGCTGCCCGTTGTAGTCGCCGTTGACGAGGAACATCGCTCCCCCGGCGAGGATCGCCCCGACGCCGAGCGTGAACACCAAGGGCTGGATGTGCAGCCGGTGGCATGCCGCGCCGACCAGCGCCCCGATCCCGCCGCACACGACGACGGTGACCAGCAGCGCGAACCACGTCGGCCAGCCGAGCCTGCTGGTGGCGTTCGAGGCGATCATCGCCCCGAAGAGGATGTAGCCGGCGACGGCGAGGTCCATTCCGCCCAGGATGACCACGAGCGTCTGTCCCATCGCGGCGAGCGCAAGGAGAGAAGCGAGCACCAGGATCGCCACGGCAGCCTGGGGCCGCGCGACGAAGGCGGGGATGAGGGCGACGAGGATCGCGACGAGCACGATCAGCACGAGCATCTGGACGAAGGGGGTGTCTACGGCCCACCGGCGCATCCGCGCCCACCCTCGGGCGGGCGGAAGGGGCACGGTCAGGGATCGCGTGATGCCCGTCGAGGGATCGGTCATGCGCGGCTCCTTCTCAGTCGCGGGGAGAGGAGTGTGGCCCCCAGCAGCACGCCGAGCACCAGCACCAGTCCGTAGGTGACCTGGATGAGGCTGGGCTGCACGCCGGCCGCCGTCAGCAGCTGCTGCACCAGGTAGATGACGACGGCACCCAGGAAGGTGCCCAGCAGTCCGCCGCGCCCGCCGCCGAGGCTGGCGCCGCCCAGCACCGCCGCGGCGATGCCCAGCAGCGCGTAGGTCGTGGCAAGCGAGGACTGCGACGACTGCAGGAGCGCCGAGAGCGCGATGCCTCCCACGCCGGCGAAGACGCCGCCGAGCGTGTAGGCGAGAACGCGGACGAGCGTGACGTCCACCCCCGAGCCGTACGCCGAGATGTCGCTCTCGCCGGTGGCGAGCAGGTTGCTCACGAATGCGGTCCGCCGCAGAGCGAACCAGGCGAGCGCCACGATGCCCATGGTGAGGGCAGCGGCGGGGAACCAGCCCCACGAACCGGCGAGCGCGTCGCTCCAGTTCGCGGGAGCCGACACGGGTTGCTTCGAGATCGTCACGGCGGCTCCCACCAGCACGAAGAACACGCCGATCGAGGCGACGACGGGGTGCAGCCGCACCACCGCCACGAGGACGCCGGTGACCGTGCCGACGGCAGCCGAGGTGAGCAGCAGGATCGGCACCGCGATGTACCACTCGCCCCAGCCGGCAGGCAGAAGCACCGCGATGAAGAGGCAGTTGATGAGGGTCGCCAGCGGCCCGACCGAGATGTCGATGCCACCCGAGAGGATCGCCGGCGTCGAGGCGAATCCGACGAGGACGAACGGCGCGAGGGTCGCGAACGTCGCGGGCAGCCGCTCGGGCGAGAGGAAGCTCGGGCTCACGACGAGGTTGACGATGAGCAGGATCAGCGCGAGCACGAAGGCGAACGCCCAGCTTCGCCGCTGGAGGAAGTCCTGGACACGGCTCATGCGACCGCTCCCGCTCGCTGGCCGAAGTAGGCGGCGACGACGGCCTCGCTCGTGAGGCCCTCCCGGGGGATCTCCGCGAACACGGACTGATCGCGGAACACGAGCACGCGATCGACGAGCTCGACCAGTTCCTCCACCTCGCTCGAGAGCAGGACGATGCTCATGCCGTCGGCGCACAGCCGGTCGAGGGTCGCGTAGATCTCGCGCTTGGTCATGATGTCCACTCCTCGCGTCGGGTCGTTCAGCAGCAGCACCTTCGGCTCGGTGGCCAGCCATCTGGCGAGGACCACCTTCTGCTGGCTCCCGCCAGACAGGCTCGAGATCGGGTCCTCCTGCGTGCCGAGGCGGACCTTCAGCGCCGTGACGAACTCCGCGAACCGCTCCCTCATGCGCCCGGCGCTCAAGAGGGGGCCCCGGCGATCCTGCTGCAGCGTCGGGAGGGCGAAGTTGTCGCGGATGGACATCGACTCGAAGAGCGATTCCCCCCGGCGCTCGCGCGGCAGGTAGGCCACCCCGAGTTCGGCGCCGTTACCGGGACGGATGCCGATGTCCGGGCTCAGCACGCGGGTCACGGTTCCCTCCCCCTCGGTCACGCCTGCGAGGCGCTTGAGGAACGCGTCCTGACCGTGCCCCTCGAGGCCCGCGAGTCCCACGAGTTCCCCCGCCCTGAGCGTGAGGTCGATCGGCGCCGCGCCGGGGGCGAGCGTCACGCCGTCAGCGCGCAAGGTCGGGTCGCCGATCGGGCGGTCGTGGTCGAGGCCTTGGACGACACCGCTCGATCCGGTCATGTCGGCGATGAGGCGATCCACCGCGACGTCGGCACGGTCCACGGTCGAGACGGTGCGCCCCGACCTGAGCACCGAGACGCGGTCCGAGATCTCCTGGACCTCGTCCATGCGGTGCGAGATGAAGAGCACCCCGACCCCGTCGGCGGTGAGACGGCGGATCTCGGCGAAGAGCCGGTCGCGGGTCCGCACGTCCAGCGCGGCCGTCGACTCGTCGAGAACGAGAATGCCGGGCTCGCGCACGAGTGCCCTCGTGATGCAGATCGCCTGCCGCTCGGACAGCGAGAGACTGCCGGCCGGGGCGTCGAGGTCGACCCCGTCGATGAGCCGTCCGAGAGTCTCGGTCGCGATGCGGCGTTGCGCCGGACGGGCAAGTCGCCGGACGAACACGCCGTCGGTGCCGAGCCAGATGTTGTCGAGCACCGACTGGCTCGTGGCGGTGAGCACCTCCTGGAACACGACGGCGATCCCCCTCCGGTGAGCCTGTCGGGGGCTGCGGAGCGCAAGCGAGGCCTCGCCCATCGTGAGCGAGCCGGAGTCGGGGCGGTGAACGCCGCCGATGATCTTGACGAGCGTCGACTTGCCCGAGCCGTTCTCGCCCAGGAGCGTGTGCACCTCGCCGGGACGGAGGTCGAGTTCCGCATCCACGAGCGCGCGCGTCGCACCGAAGTGCTTGCTGATCCCGGTGAGCCTCAGCCCACTCGCGGCAACCGACATCCTGACTCCTCATCGAGCTCACCCGCACGGGGTTGGTGATCAGATACTAGACGAACCGTATCGGATGTGTCTATCCTGAGCTGGCGCAACGGATGCGCCCACTCGAAGAGGAGTTGCACACATGCTCAAGCCCGCACGCACGGCGCGGTTGGGGACCGTCGCCACAGCACTCGTCACCATCGGAGCACTCGGCCTCGCCGGCTGCTCGCCCGCCGCGAGCGACACGCCCAGCGACAGCGCATCGACCCCCGCCGCAGACGGCTGCGGCTCCATCCCCCAGCTCGGCGCGAACGACCCGAACGGTCTCCTGGACAGCCTCAGCCCCGAGCTGAAGGACGGCTACAACGCCTACGACATCGAGATCCAGGAGTCGGCCTGGGCGGACTGGAAGTCTGAGAAGACGGAGGGCTTCACTGCCGCGATCGTCGGGCAGGCCCCGGCCGCCCCGTACATCGCGACGTATCAGGCGCAGCTGCTGGAATCGCTCGAGGCGCAGGACGTCGAGGTCGTCGCCAACCTCGCCCCCAACGACCCCACCGATGTGCCGGGCCAGATCCAGATGTTCAACCAGGCGCTCTCGCTGAAGCCTGACATCATCTTCCTCAACCCGGCGGCGCCGGAGGCCGCGGTCGATCTCGTCGCCCAGGCGCACGACGCAGGCGTCCCGGTGATCTCGACCGTCGTCCCGCTCGACTCCCCCTACGCCATCAGCGTGGCCAACAACTCGAACCTCCAGGCGATGGAGACCGCCGCCGGCGTCCTCGGGGCGATCGGCGGGAAGGGCACCGTGCTGCAGGTCGACGGCGTTCCGGGCATCCCTCCGCAGCTGTTCTGGGAGGACGGCATCGCCAACGCGCTCGAGCTGTGCCCCGACGTGACGATCGCCGGTCAGGTGCAGGGCTTTTTCCAGCCCCCGGCCGCCCAGCAGGCCGTCGTCCAGTATCTCGCCACCAATCCCGCGGGGGTGGACGCCGTGTTCCAGGCCGGCTCAATGGGCTGGGCGATCCGTGACGCCTTTACCCAGGCGGGCCTGCCGGTGCCGCCGATCCAGGACATCAACGCGTCGCAGGGCATGGCCGCGTACGCGGCGGCGAACCCGGACTACCCGTACTACGGCACCGCGACCCCGCCGATCCCCGCCGCGAAGGCCGCGGCGCAGATCGGGCTCAAGGTGCTCGCGGGCGCGGGCCCGAAGGTCAACCAGATCGTGTGGGCCCCCTACGTGGTCGACCAGGACAACATCGGCGACGTCGTCGACCCGTCGTGGTCCGAGTCGGACGGCACCGACCTGACGGTGGACGGCGTCTACCTCACTGACGACCAGATCGCGGAGTTCTTCACCAACCCCGACCTCGGCCCGAAGACGGCCGAATGACCACAAGGGGTGGGCGGCAGAGCCGTCCACCACCCCTTCTCGGTCCATCGTTCCGATACAATACGTTGCGTATCGCATAACCGGAGGAAGCACACTATGAAGTTCGGACGAATCGCCGTCGACTCCCCCGATGGCCGCCAGATTCGCGTCATCGCGGCGGAGCCCGAGAACAACCGCGTCGTCGACCTGCGGCGGGCGTACGCTCTCGCCCTGCAGCGGGGCGGTGCGACAGAGGACGGAGCGCGCCATCTGGCCGCGGCGACCTTCGGCGATCTGACGCGGGGCATCTCGACCGGCGACTTCTTCGTCGACGCCGCCCACCACGCGCTGACGGCAGCCGCCGACGCGTCCGCGCCGCTCGACGACGCCTCCTTCGTGGCGGCGATCAAGCCGCCGGTGCTGCGCGACAGCCTCACCTTCAACGGCCACATCAAGAACTTCTTCGGCAACGTCATGAAGACGACGCCGACGCGCGCCGTCTACGAGCGGCCCGGCTTCTTCAAGGGCTCCACCGCGACGATCTACGGCACCGGGGAGACGATCCCGTACCCGAGCATCACCGAGCAGCTGGACTACGAGCTCGAGATCGGATACGTCATCGGCAAGCCCGGCCGCAACATCACGCCTGAGAACGCGTTCGACCATGTGTTCGGCATCACGATCTTCAACGACTTCAGCCTGCGCGACGTGCAGGTGCTCGAGAGCCCCATCGGGATGGGCGCGCAGCACTCGAAGGACTTCGCTTACGGCATCGGTCCGTGGATCGTGACGATGGACGAGATCCCGTCGATCATCGGACTCACCGGCCAGGTGCGGGTGAACGGCGAGGTGTGGTCGGACACGCGCGTCGAGGACTTCATCTGGACGCCGGAGGAGACGGTCTCGTACGTCTCGCAGCTCGACGGCCTGCAGCCGGGCGACCTGATCGGCTCGGGGACGATGGCGTTCGGAGCCGGGGCCGAGCTGCGGCGCTTCCTACAGCCGGGCGACCTTCTCGAGCTCGAGCTCGAGAAGGTCGGCGTGCTCCGCTCGCCGATCGCCGCGCAGAAGGAGACCCCGTCCTGGTGGCCGAGCCCGCAGCCGTTCCCGTTCGAGGAAGGCGCGAGCGCATGACCTCGTCCCCCCAGGTGCGCCGCGTCGTCACCGGCCACGACGACCAGGGCCGGGCCGTGATCCTCATCGATGACATCGCCCCGAACTCGTTCGCCTCCGAGGTCATCCCCGGCTTCGGTGCCGCGGTCCCGTGGCTGACGACCTGCCCCACCGACCACGTGTCCGACGCGGACCCCGTCGGGCCGGGGTCGGCGACGCCGACGTTCCCGCGCGTCGGTGAGACGGTGTTCCGGGTTGCGGAATTCCCCCCCGACTCCGCGTATCCGAGCGACGCCCAGGACCGCATCTTCGACGAGATCGACGGCAAGGCCGAGGCCGCCGAGGGCGCCAAGCACTCCGACGGCAAGCACTTCTGGTTCCACCGCACCGACTCGCTCGACTACGCCATCGTGCTGGAGGGCGAGATCACGCTCTTGGTGGACGACGGGGAGGCGACGCTGCACGCCGGCGACGTCGTGGTGCAGCGGGCCACGAGCCACGCCTGGTCAAACCGCACCGACCGCGTCGCCCGCGTGGCGTTCGTTCTCATCGGCACCGAGCCGCTTTCGGCCGAGGAGATCGCCGCCCGCCGTCGGGGCGTTCCGGTGGAATCGAACCGGCTGTGATCGTCAACCCGGAAGCGGGCGTCGGAGAGGTCGCCTGGCGCCTCGAGCCGTCGCTTCGGGCGCAGACGAACGTCGCCCGCTTCACGGCGTTCCTCCGAGCCCGTGGTGTCGAGCTCGGGGAGGATTACGACGACCTGTGGCAGTGGTCGGTGGACGAGCCTGAGAAGTTCTGGTCGGAGTGGGCGGACTTCGCCGGCGTGACGATGGGCGGCCCCGGGGGACCCGTTCGCAGCGCGGATCCGATGCCCGGCACACGGTGGTTCCCCGGCCGGCGGCTCAATTGTGCGCGCGAGCTGCTCGCCGGGCATGAGGGCACTGCGATCGTCGCGCTGTCCGAGCGCGGCGAGCGCACCGAGGTCTCGTTCGCCGATCTGCGCGCCGAGGTCGCCGCGTTCGCCGCGCATCTGCGCGCTCATGGGGTGGGCGCGGGCGACCGCGTGGTCGGCATCCTTCCGAACATCCCTGAGGCGGTGATCGCGCTGCTGGCGACCGCCTCGATCGGCGCGGTGTGGTCGGTGTGCGCACCCGAGTTCGGCCCCGGCGCGATCGTCTCGCGGTTCGCCCAACTCGAGCCGAAGGTGCTGATCGCTGTGCCCGGGTACGAGTTGGGCGGCACGGACCGGCACCGCGAGGCGGAACTGGCCGAGGTGCTGGGCAGCCTTCCCAGCGTGCGACACGTCGTCTGGGTGACCGGCCACACGAATGCGAGACCGGTCGACTCGGTCGCGGAGTCGTGCGGCTGGGCCGATGCCCTGCGTGCCGGCGCGGAGCCCGCCTTCGTCGACGTCGACTTCGACCATCCGCTGTGGGTCCTGTTCTCATCGGGCACGACCGGCGTGCCCAAGGGGATCGTGCACGGCCACGGCGGCGCCTTGCTGGAGCAGCTGAAGCTGTGCAGCATCCACGATGACATCCGGCCGGGCGATCGCGTGCTCACGATCGCCTCCACCAGCTGGGTCGTGTGGAACGGGCTGGTCGCGGCGCTCGGCGTCGGCGCCACCATCGTTCTGCTGGACGGCAACCCGACCTACCCGGGGCTGGACCGCGTCTGGCAGGTGGCGGACGGCGAGCGGGTGAGCGTGCTCGGCGTGGGGGCGGGTTTCGTGCATGCGTGCGCGAAGGACCGCCTCGAGCCCGCTCGCGACCACGATCTGTCGGCTCTCCGGGTCGTCACCGTCACAGGGTCGCCGCTGTCGGCCGACGGTTATCGGTGGGTCTACCGAAGCGTCGGTGATGTGTGGCTCACGTCGCAGAGCGGCGGCACCGACATCGCCTCGATCTTCGTCGGCGGGGTTCCGACGCTGCCGGTTCGCGTCGGGTACATCCAGGCTCCGGCCCTCGGGGTGCGCGTCGAGTCGTGGGATGCCGATGGCTATCCGACTCTCGGGCGCGGCGAGCTGGTCGTTTCGGCGCCGCTCCCGTCCATGCCCCTCAGGTTCTGGGGCGACCCCGAGGGTGAGAGGTACCACGACAGCTACTTCTCGACGTTTCCCGGCGTGTGGCGTCATGGCGACTTCATCGAGTTCTCGAAGGAGGGCATCGTGATCCACGGGCGTTCCGATTCGACGCTCAATCGCAACGGCATCCGCCTCGGCTCAGCCGACATCTACGCGGCGGTCGAGCGGCTTCCGCAGATCGCCGAGGCGATGATCGTCGGGGTGGAGCTCGGCACCGACTACTACATGCCGCTGTTCATCGTGCTCACTCCAGGGGCGGACGCGGAGGATGCCCGAGCCGCCGTCCGCGCGTCCATCCGGACGAACCTGTCACCGCGATACCTGCCCGACGACATCGTCGTCATGCCCGGCATCCCGCACACGAAGACCGGGAAGAAGCTCGAGGTCCCCGTAAAGCGCCTGCTCCAGGGCGCGCCGCTCGACGAGGTCGTCGACCGGGGCGCGGTCGACGATGCCGCGCTCCTGGACCATTTTGCGGTGTTCGCTCGAACGAAGAGCTCGACCGCCGGGGCCAGCCTATGAGACGGCGCGCCCCGGTGAACGTTTCGTATCGAACGACGAAGATCTAGGGTCGATCCGTGGCAATTCGCAGTGAACAGAGCCGGCAGGCCATCCTCCAGGCGACGATGAAGCTCCTTGACGAGCGCGAACCCGATTCGATGTCGGTGCAGCAGCTGTCCATCGAGCGCATCGCGCGCGAGGCAGGAGTCAGCAAGACCACCATCTACCGCTGGTGGCCGAGCAAGGCGGCCGTGATCATCGACACCTTCCTCGAGAAGCACATCCTTCAGACGACGCTGCGGGACGACCTGCCCCCCGTGGACGCTCTCCGCGAGCACGTCGTCTCACTCGCGAAGGTCTACGCCGGACACGAGGGTCGCCTCATGGCGCAGCTGATCGCGGAGAGCCAATACGACCCCGCCACCCTCGACGCCTTCAAGACGCTGTTCTGGCGTCCTCGCCGCGAGGTGGTCAACCGGGTGATCGAACGAGGGATCGCCGAAGGATCCATCCGCGACGGCTATTCTCCCGATGAACTCGCCGAGCGGATCTACGCGCCGATCTACTTTCAGCTCCTCTTCCGTGAAGGCAGCTTCGACGCCGACACGATCGCAGCGGGCTTCGAGCTGGCGCTGCACGGGATCGCGGGGCGCAGCGGCTGAACGGCGTGACTGTCGTTTGACAACGTGCCGTCGCGCGACGTGAACGCAGCGCCGCATCCACCGAACGGATGACATCCGGCTCGCCCCTTTAGGCGACGCGATGAAGGTCCGTCGTGGATGGACTGGACTCGTGAATGACGTCCTGTCTCGATTGTCCGGCATCCTCACCTCGCGCCGTGGCGCCTGGGTGTCGCTCGTTCTCGGTCTACTCGCTCTGGTGGGGCTGCTCGCGGTATTCAGTCGTGCCGACATCGCCGCACCCGGCGATGCTCCTGTACCCGAGTCGGAAACCGCCCAGGTGGCAGCCTTGGCCCAGGGATTCCCACGCGCCGATGATCAGGCGCTGCTGGTGGTGGCATCGCGTGATGACGGGAAGGCCCTGACGACCGAAGAGCAGGGCGATCTGGCGTCGCTCTTGCCGGAGATCGATGCGGCGTTGGGGAGCACGGCGGTCGGGCCCGTCGTGAGCGACGACGGCGCAGCGGCGGTGATTCAGGTGACGGTGAGCGTCGGGTCGGGGGCGGATGCCGCTGCCGAGGCGGTCGAGGAGTTGCGCGGGTTCATCGCTGATCACCCGGTCGACGGCGTCACAGTGCGGGTCACGGGCGGTGCCGCGTTCGGCGTGGATGTGGCAGCCGCCTTCGATGGCGCGGACTTCACACTCCTGCTGGTGACCGTCCTGATCGTCGCGCTCCTCCTCGTCGCCACCTACCGGTCACCCGTTCTGTGGCTCGTGCCGCTGGCCGTGGTGGCGTTGGCCGACCAGCTTGCGAGCAAGGCGACCGCAGCACTCGGCGCCGCGCTGGTACTCCCCTTCGACACCGGAATCGTGAGTGTGCTCGTGTTCGGAGCGGGCACGAACTACGCGCTCCTGTTGATCTCCCGGTATCGCGAGGAGCTGAACCGCTCCGACGATCATCGGGCCGCCCTGGCGCGCGCGTGGCGGGCGAGCATCCCTGCGATCGCAGCGTCGAACGCCACGGTGGTCATCTCGCTCCTCGCCCTTCTGCTTGCCGTGGTTCCGGGAACACGAGGTCTGGGCTTGGCGTCCGCGCTCGGGTTGCTGATCGCGTTCGCAGCTGTCGTCCTCGTTCTGCCGCCGGCACTCGCGGTGTGCGGCCGTGGCGTGTTCTGGCCGGCTGTCCCCCGTCCCGGTCGGCCGCAGCCGCGGCCGGGGCTGTGGCGAGCGGTCGGGTCCCGCGTGGTCGCGCGCCCCGTCCTTCCAGTGGTGGCCGGCATCATCGTGCTGGGCGTGATGGCGACGGGTCTTGTCGGGGCTCAGTGGGGTCTCAGTCAGGCTGAGCGGTTCCGAGAACCGTCCGAGTCCGGGATCGGTCTCGACGTGCTGAGTGATCACTTCGTGCCAGGAGCGGCAGAGCCGATGGTCGCGATATCGGACGCGGATGAGGCACAGGCCGTGGCCGAGGCGATGGCCCGAGTCCCCGGCGTTGACCGGGTGGCGCGCACAGCCGAGACGCAGGACGGGGCGCTGGTGAAGTACGTGGTGGTCGGCGCTGCGGAACCCGGGTCACCGGAGGCCTTGCAGCTGGTGCGCGATGTGCGCGACGCCGCGCACAGCGCGTCCGAGTCCGCCCTCGTGGGAGGACCGGCCGGCGCTGCGCTCGACGCTCATGAGGCCAACGTACGAGACTTCCTGCTCATAGCCCCGCTCGTGCTTGCCGTCACCTTCATCGTCCTCGTCCTGCTCCTGCGCGCTGCCGTCGCCCCGCTCCTGCTGCTAATGCTGAACGCGCTCAGTGCGATCGGCGCGATCGGCGCGGGTGCCTGGCTGGGTCGTGTCCTCTTCGGCTGGGAGGCGCTCGATCTGCAGGTACCGTTGCTCTCGTTCCTGTTCCTGGTTGCGCTGGGCGTGGACTACACGATCTTCCTCGTGCACCGGGCGCGCACCGAGGCATTCGCACGGCACACGCGACCAGCGATGGTGACGGCCGTCGCCGCGACCGGTGGTGTCATCACCAGTGCAGGCGTCGTCCTCGCGGGTGTCTTCGCGGCGCTGGGGTTGCTCCCCCTCGTCACGCTCGGGCAGATCGGACTGATCGTCGGCGTCGGCGTACTCGTCGATACCCTTGTCGTACGCACCCTGGTCGTTCCCGCACTGTTCTCGCTCATCGGCGATCGGATGTGGTGGCCGGGCCGGACCCCATCCGGCTCGGCGTCGGACGGCGGAGGCGTTCACGACCGAGAGGAAGGCGTGTCGGCGGATGTCTCAGCCCTTCGCGAACCCGTCGGATGAGACGGGCCAAGGCGGTAACCCGCGCTCCGCGCGGACCTGGCGGAGGCTGGTGGGGTCCTTCAGGGTCGGCCAGTCCATCATCACCGCCGCCCTGTTGGTCGTCGGAGCCGTTCGGGCGATCGGAGACGGCTCGCCGGTGCCATGGGTCATCGCGATCTCGCTGGTCTTCGGCGGCTGGTACTTCGGCGGTCTGCTGCTAAGCGAACGCACGAGGGATCACGGCGTCGCTGCAGGCTGGCTCGTCGGCCTGGCCCTCATCTGGATCGGCGCCGTCGCGATCTCTCCCGAGTTCGTGTGGCTGGCGTTTCCGCTGTGGCTGCTGGCCGGGTTCGTCCTGCGCATGCGGTGGGCGATCCTGTTCAGCATCGGCGTCCTCGCCGTCGTGCTCGCCGCGCCGGTCGTGCACAGCGGCACGACGACGTACGCGAATGTGGTGGGCCCGGTCGTGGGCGGCGTGTTCGCCCTCGGCATCTCGCGTGGCTACCTTGAACTGGTGCGGGACGGCCGCGAGCGCAGCCGGCTCATCTCGTCGCTCGTGACCGCGCACGAGGAGATGGCACAGCTGCAGGATGAGCTCGGCCGGGCCCAGCGGGACGCGGGAGCCGTCGCGGAGCGCACCCGGCTGTCCCGCGACATCCACGACACCATCGCCCAGAGCCTCACATCGATCGTGATGCTCGCGGGGAGCGCCGCACCCATGGCAGCGGATGCCTCGGCGCGGGCATTCACGCAGATCGAGGGTCTGGCCCGGGAAGGACTCGCGGACACCAGGCGCATCGTGGATGCACTCATGCCGGCTGAACTCGAGCACACCGCCCTCGCGGAGGCGCTCCGCCGGATGCTTCATCGGCTCACCGAGGAGACCGGAATCCGCGCCGAGTTGCATGTCGACGACACCGTTCCGGCGCTCCCCGTCGTCGTCGACGTCGCGCTGCTGCGCACGGCGCAATCCGCGCTGGCCAACACCCGCCTGCACGCCAAGGCGAGCCGAGTGGATGTCAGCCTTGTCGACGGCGGCGACAGTGTGAGGCTCGACGTCGTCGACGACGGCGTGGGGTTCGACGCGGCGCGGTGGGAGCGTCTGCCTGCCGGAGCAGGCGGCGGGTATGGGCTGCGGGCGATGCGGGAACGCCTGCGCGAGCTGGGCGGCGGGCTCGACGTCGAGAGCGCACCCGGCAGGGGCGTCGCGCTGTCGGCGTCGGTCCCGGTGGTCGCCGCGGCACGGGGATGACCGTGCTGAGGTTGCTGATCGTCGACGATCACCCGATCGTGCGGGCAGGGGTGCGTGCCCTGTTCGCGGGCCACACCGACATCGAGGTCCTCGGCGAGGCGGCGACCGGCGAAGAGGCAGTGGCCCTTGCTCGGCACCTCGTACCCGATGTCGTGCTGTGCGACCTACGGATGGGTGACGGCATGGACGGGGTCGCGGCGACTCGCGAATTGCGGGCCCTCGTGCCCGCACCCGCCGTCATCATTCTGACCACGTTCGATCGGGATGCCGAGATTCTGGGTGCGATCGAAGCCGGCGCCTCTGGCTATGTGCTGAAGGATGCTCCGCCCGATGCCATCGCACGGGCGGTACGGGAGGCGGCGGCGGGTCGGCTGGCTCTCAGTCCCGAGCTCAGTGAGCGCGTGGTCCAGGTGCTGCGCGCCCCGCGCGTGCGGCTGACCGACCGGGAGCAGGAGGTTCTGCGACTCCTCGACATGGGGTCGTCGAACCCCCAGATCGCCAAGACCCTGTTCGTCACGGAGGCCACGGTGAAGACCCACCTCGTCCACATCTTCGCCAAACTCGGCGTCGACAGCCGCTCGCGAGCCGTCGCCGTCGCGCGCGAGAGGGGGCTGCTGTGACGGTGGCTGCCACCCTTGTCGTGGAGTCCGACCGAACCCATCAATTCCCCGCCGACGAGGTCGATTCGTCCCTCTGCCCATTGAGCTGACGCCGCCGATATGCTCGCGCGGGAATGTAGGCGAGAACGCTGAGCGTCACCGTTGCCAGGAAGAGACTCAGCGCGAAGAAGCCGCCATTGTCGGTGAACTGCGTGATCATCGTGAACAGGATCACCGCGATCATCGGCGTTCCCACCAGAGCGATTCCCCACCAGCCACCGGGGATCTTCGCCGGCCGCGGAAGGTGGGGTTCCCGAATGCGCAGGGCGATGAGCGCTGCGAGGCTGAGGAGGAGCAAGGCGTTGATCAGAAAGACATCCACCACGACAAGGTCAGCGAATGAGCCCAAGCTGAAAAGCGCGTAGAGGACGGAGGACACGACGACCGAGACCCAGGGCGTGCCGGATTTCTTCGTCTGCCGCGCCAGCGCGCCGGTGATCCACCGGTCTCGCGAGAGAACGAACACCACCCTCGAGCTGCTCAGCAGAAGTGACGAGTAGAGCCCCATAGCGGCGACCATCCCCCCGATGGTGACGGCGAGACCGAGTGCGGGCCCGCCGAGCTGAGCGGCGACATCGCCGAAGGATCCGGTGGTCCAGTCCTCCCAGCCACCTGCGGCCAGGGCAGCGATGGTCGGGAGCAGGTACGACAGCACGATCACGATCATCGCGATCACCGTGGCTTTCGGTATGACCCGTCCCGGGTTCTTCACCTCGCCGGCGATCACCCCGACACTGTCGAAGCCGCAATAGCTCCACATGATGATGGAAAGACCCACGCCGAACGATGCGAGCGCGGAGGCCCCCGTGGCGGCGAAAGGGCTCAGCGGATTGACGCCCTCGGTGAGCAGCGTGCTGATACCGACGACAGATAGCACTGCCAATGGGATGAGGACGATGACGGCGATCCAGGCAGAGCTGGCGCCGACGAACCGAGCGCTGAACAGATTCACGATCCCGAAGGGAATGATCACGAAGACCACACCGGCCAGCCACCCCATGGTCATGTCGATCGGGCCGACGCTGAAGAACACCTGGTCGGCGAAGGACGGTGGCAGAAGCAGCGCAAGGTAGCTCGAGAACATCACCGGGTAGAGAGCCATGTCCACCCAGCTGTTCACCCAGCGCAGCGCCCCCGCTTGGAAGGCCCAGAACGAGTTGAGACCGCGACGAGCCCACTCGTATGTGCCCCCTTCCGCGGGCAGCGCGGTCGAGAGTTCTGCCGTGATCGCTGCGATCGGGGCGCCGTAGATGATCGGCGTGATGAGGATGAGGAGTATCGCCAATCCCGGGCCGGCGGCCGGTATTAGCTCCTCGAGCCCGTAGGCTCCGCCCGAGACGCTGAAGAAGATGATGCCCACGAGCGACCACAGCGGGATCTGGCGTTTCAGCGGGTGAACGGCCCGGACGGCCTCCGTCGGGCTCTCGGCGACGGGGATGGCAGGTGTGGGGCTCATGCGGTTTCCTCCAGGGTTAGGACGTCGATGTCCAGATGCGAAGTGTCGGGCGACGGCTCATCCGCCCGAGTGCGGTCATCCGGCACGTGTCGCCGCTGCGTCAGCGGCAGCACGTGGGCCGGTCATGCGGTGTAGATCAGGCGCTTGTTGACGAATTCGTCCATCCCGAGAGGGCCGAGCTCGCGGCCGTAGCCGGATCGCTTCACTCCGCCGAACGGGAGTTCGGCGCCCTCCGCTGCGAGGGCGTTGATGGCGACCATCCCGGTTTCCACCCGTGCGGCGAACGCCTCGGCGCGCGCGATGTCCGTGCTGAAGACGGCGGCTCCCAACCCGAACTCGGTGTCGTTCGCGATGCGCAGAGCATGTTCGTCGTCCTCCGCGCGGTAGACGACCGCGACCGGACCGAACAGTTCCTCGTGATAGGCCCGCATACCCGGGGTCACGCCCGTGAGCACCGCCGGCGAGAAGTAAGCGCCGGGCCCCGTGTGAAGGGTTCCGCCGGTGTGGAGCGTGGCGCCTCGCGATATCGCGTCCTCGATCTGAGCGCACAGATGCTCTGCCGCGGCTCTGGAAGCCATCGGGGGGAACTGGCCATCCCGGAGATCCAATGGGTCTCCCGGTTCGAGCGCACTCGCCAGCTTGGTCAGTTCGCTCACGAACTCGGCGTAGTGCGCAGCGGCGACGATGATTCGCTTGTTCGAGTTGCACGCTTGGCCGAGATTCTCCATCCGCATACTCCACGCCGCCGCGGCAGCCTCGGCGACATGAGCGGTATCGAGGATGACGTGCGGGTCCGATCCTCCCAGCTCCAGAACGACTTTCTTGAGGTGGGCGCCGGCCGCCGCCGCGACCGCGGCCCCCGCGCGCTCGGAGCCGGTCAGCGACACTCCCTGCACACGGGCGTCCTGGATGACAGTACGGATCTGCTCGTGCGTGGCGAATGCCGTGTGGAAGGCGCCTTCGCCGACGCCGGCCTCTCGCAGCAGGTGGTCGAGCGCGAGCGCAGACCGGGGACAGGACTCCGCGGGCTTCAGGAGGATAGTGTTGCCCACCGCAAGATTCGGAGCGACGAACCGCGCAGCCTGGTAGAAGGGGTAGTTCCAGGGCATGATCCCCAGGAGCACCCCCAGCGGGCGCCGTTCGATGCGCGCGCGCCCGCTGCCGGAGGAGATGGGTTGAGGCGCTGTCAGCCGCTCGGCGTGTTGGGCGTAGTAGTCGAAGATGTCGGCGCAGAACTCGACCTCGCCGCGTCCCTGTTCGAGCGGCTTGCCTATCTCGGCGGCAGCGATGGCTGCCAGCTCGGTGGTTCGCTCGCGCAGCAGTGATGCGGCCCGTCGCAGCGGCAGGAGCCGATCGGCGACCGGAACATCTCGGTCGCGGACGTAGGCAGCGTGCGCGCTCTCGATGGCCGCGGCGAGGTCATCGTCAGCGATGGACGTGAACTCCTCGACGAGGTCACCCGTTGCGGGATTCACCACGCGGTACGCGGGGGCGTTCATGTCATGCCTCCGCGCCCGCGTAGTAGACGAAATGCTTCACGAGCCGCTCGTTGACGCGGTACTCGCCGGACCAGCCCGGCTCGATCGTGAAGGCGTCGCCCGCTCCGAAGGTGTGAACGTCGCCGTCGGGGTCGGTGAGGGTGACACGCCCCTCCAGCACGAGCGTGTACTCGTAACCCTCATGCGACGTGACGAACTCCGCGTATGGCTCCGCCGACCACACGCCCACGGTGAGGCGTTCGTCGTCGCTGACCACGTGCGCCAGCTCCATCTCCCTGGGGTCGCCGCCACGCAGGGCGCCTGCCGTCACGTAGGAGCTGGGGGTCATGCTCGGGCCCGCGGCTGCCGCTGTCGGCACGGCGCGGATCTTGCTCATCGGTGTGCGTTCCTTCGCTGTCTCAGGATGACTGCAGAATCGTTGCGGCGGTGCCACGGCCGGTCCGGACGGCGCCTTCCATGTAGCCGCAGACCCACTGGTCCGACCCGCACACATAGAAGGGCGGCTCGTGGGTGGCGTGGAGCGGCCCGACTGCCATGACGTCCCCGGGACGCCACCCGGTGGCGTAGCCCTGCGTCCAGGGGTCCGTCGCCCAGTTGCGCAGGTAGAACCGGGCATGCTCCGCAGCCCGCGGGCCAAGAACGCCGACGAGCTCCTCGGTGAGCTCGGCTTCTCGACGGTGCACGGGAGTGGCCAGGTACTCGCCGAGACTCGAGGGTGGAATGAGTCCCGAAAGGACGCCCTCGCTCTGCGCCCACGTCCCGCCGAGGATCGTGTTTTCCATGTAGCTGGTGCCGTTGCGCCCGTCGTTCTCCCAGAACGACTCCTCGTACATCGCGGCGACCTTGACGGTGAGGCAGTTGCGCTGCCGATGCAGCGACGCCATGCGTCCGTCGCTGACGCCCGTGATCCGGACGTCGCGAAGAGGGCCGACTGGCAGCGCCGACACGATGGCGGTTGCGCCGATGAGCTCTCCCGTGGCCAGTCGCACTGTGTTGTTCCCGCCGCCGATGCGAATCTCGGCCACCGGACTGCTGTAGCGGACGCGGTCGCCGAGCTGCTCCGCCATCCGCAGGGCGACGGTGGCGGAACCTTCGAGCACGCGCTCGTTCTCCCAGGCTTCGTAGTTGTAGAAGCCGTCTGCTCCGGCCGCGGACTCCTTGCGGAGGTACGCGAGAAGGGACGACCGCTCGATCGAGTCGTCGGCAAGTGCCTTGGCCGACAGGTGGAGGGCCCGCACGACCGCCGGCGAGCCTCCCTGATCACGGATCCATGCGCCGACGGACAGCGAGTCCAGGCGCTCGGCGTCGGGGTGCGACCAAGGGTCGTCCGGGTCCACGGTCGCCGCGAGCGCTGAGAACTGCTTCTCGACGGTGTCGTAGATCCTGCGGTCGGCGCTGCTCATCCACGGCAGGTCATCTCCCAGGAACGAGCCATCCGTCAGACTCCATGTTGTCTCGCCGCTGCTGGCGACGAACGTCGGACCGAGCGTCAAGCCGAGCTCCGTCACCAGCTGCTTGTAGGCGGTGTGAAAGCTGCCGACGATCTCACCGCCGAGCTGGATGAGACGCCCGTCGGGCGTACGCGTCTGCTCGACGCGGCCGCCTGGACGAGCCCGGGCCTCGACGACGAGCACATCGGTCCCTGCCGCGGCAAGGTCTCGCGCCGCGCTCAGTCCAGCGAGCCCCGCTCCGATCACGATGACGTCGTGGTTTTCCATGTTCGTTCTCCTTCGATAAGCGGATCAGCCGCGCGGCGCCGCAGCCAGTGAGTCGTCTGGTTCGAGAGCCGGCTCCTGGTGCCGACGCTGGTACCACCGCGCGGGGAAATACGCGATCACGCTCGCGCCGAGCGTGGCGGCGAGGATCACGAACGCGAAGAGACCGTAGTCGAGCCACTGGAGGTACATGAGGAAGAGGATGCTGGCGACCAGGGGCACTCCCACCAGCGCGATCCCCCACCATCCCCACGGCAGCTTGGTGGGTCGAGCCAGAGTCGGCTGCTTGATGCGAAGCGCAATGAGGGCGACCAGGTTCATCAGAAGCAGGATGTTGATGAGGAACACATCGAGGACGACGAGATCGACGAAGCTTCCGAGCGTGAAGAAGGCGTAGATCACCGAACACACGATGATCGAGACGACGGGCGAACCGGTCCTGCGCGACTGGCGCGCCAGCACGGGCGTGAGCCAGCGGTCGCGTGAGAGCACGAACGGGGTGCGGGCGCTGCTCATCAGCAGCGATGAGTAGAGCCCGATGCTGCAGAACAGTGCCCCGATCGTGACGAACATGGCCAGCCAGGGGCCACCGAGCACTGCGGCCACATCGGAGAACGATCCCGCGTACCACTCCTCCCACCCGGGAATCGCCAGGGCACCGATCAGGGGCAGCGCGTAGGTTGCGATGATGACGATCATCGAGACGACCATCGCTTTGGGGATGGTCTTCCCCGGGTTCTTGATCTCACCCGCGATCAGGCCGACGCGGTCGAAGCCGCAGTAGCACCACATCACTACCGACAAGCCGATCGTGATGGCGGCACCGGGCGATTCGCCGTCGGCCATGAAGGGGACGAACGGATTCGTGCCGTCCTGGATCAGCCGCCAGATTCCCAGACCTGCGACGATCAGCAGAGGCAGGAGCGCGAAGACGCTGAAGAGCAGCGCGCTGTCGCCGACGCTCTTCGCACCCCGGATGTTCAACAGCGCCATCGGGATGATGACCAGGACGACGCCGGCGACCCAGTGCAGATCCAGCTGGAACGGGCCGAACGAGAAGAACACGACTTCTCCCTCGCCGACGACCGGAACCAGCGTCGAGAAGTAGCTCGCGAAAAGGACCGGATAGATCGCCATGTCGACCCAGCTGTTGATCCAGCGCAGGATCCCCGCCTGGAAGGCCCAGAAGCCCCCGACGGACCGCTTCATCCATTCATATGTTCCGCCTTCGGCCGGGATGGCCGTGGAGAGCTCCGTGGTGATTGCTGCGATGGGGATGCCGTAGATCGCGGGAACGAGCACGAGAAGCAGAAGCGCGAGGCCGGGGCCGGATGCACTGACGAGCGCCTCGAGGGAGTAGGCGCCCCCGGAGACGCTGAAGAAGATGATGCCGACCAGCGGGAGGAATGCGACTTGCCTGACCACCTTGGTCGTGGTCGTGGTTTCGAACATGGACATGTGGGGACCTCGTTGTCGGAGTGTTGTGGGGTGCCGTGTAGACCGGCGGGGTCAGCGTGTGCTCAAGCGTGGATCACCGTGTAGACCTTGGTGATCGTCGCGTCGACGACCCAGCGACCCTTCCAGCCGGGCTGCATGAGCACCGTGACGCCGGGCCACAGTTCCAGAACGGCACCATCGTCGTCGATGAGCCGACCGGCACCGGCCAGGACGTGGATGTACTCGGTGTATCCGGTGTGGTCGGTGAGGAACTCACCCGGCGTGACGCGCCAGAGTCCGACCTGGTGTGTAGCCGTGTCTTCGATGGCGAACGTGGAGGCTGTCGGGGAGCCGGCAACGACACGTTCGGCTGCGATGGCCACATCGTCCGGCCAGTTGATCGCGGAAGTCTCGTACCAGGCGGCGGAGAACCCGTTCATGCGGCCACCCTGCTTTCCGCCGCAATGAGGGCTGCAGCGGCGCTATGGCCGCTGCGCAACGCCCCCTCCATGAGGCCGGTGAACTCCGGGTCGATGTACTCACCCGCGAAGTACAACCGGCCGTACGCAGCCGCGAGAGCTTCCGCGTCCTGGACGCTGAAGCCCGGCGCGTGAGCCGTATAGGCCCCGCGCGCGAGTGGATCGAATGGCCAGCTGGTGATTACGGCCCCTGCGTGGCCAATGGCCAGGTCGGCGCGAAGGGCGCGCACCTCCCCCTCCCATCCGCGTGCACCGCGATCTATGCCGAGGCGGAGGAGATGGCCGATCTCTCCGCCGAAGCAGTTGAGCACGGGGGCTACCGCGCCTCCGAGTCCGTTCGCAGTCCAGGTCCAGAACCTCCCGGACACGCTCATCACCGCGCTCGCCCGCGGGACCTCGTCGAGGGCCAGGTGGAGTTTCGCCGCATTGCCCTGCACGATGCGCGACATCGCCTGGCGCTTTCTATCGGGGATGTCGATGAGCAGCGATGTCGCATCGATCAGCACGCCGAAGGGCAGCGCGACGACGGCGTAGTCGAAGGACTCCTCCTCGCCGCCGGCCGTAATCACGACCTCGTCGCCGTGCTGCACAGCAGCCTGGACCTTGGAATTCAAGCGGATCGCATCCCCGAGCACGGATGCCATCGCATCGGGAAGGCGCTGATTGCCGCCACCGATACGCCAGCTCGGCTGTGGGTGGAAGGAGGCGACGTGATCGAGAGTTCCCTGGGCCGAGACCTGGTCGACGCGCACGGCAGTTGACATCTCGATCCTGGCCTCGAGCGCCTCGCGGGTGTCTCCCTCGACGCCGATCTCGTCCAGCACATCAGCGACCGAGCGCGCGCCGCTGCCGGTCGCGACCGCTTCGGCGGCGCGTTCGCCCAGTGTCGCCATCGCGTCGGTGCTGACATGAGGCCGGTCGCCAGGGATGCGGACGTAGTAGCTCATTCCCGTATCGACGAGCTCGAGCCCGTGCTTCCGGCAGTGGTCACGGAGGGTCGAATACCCGCCGAGGACGAACTCCGCGCCGCGTTCGATGACGTGGAGACCGCCGGCCGCGCTGATCGTCTCGGACCATACGCGGCCGCCGACACGATTCCGCGCCTCGAACACCGTCACGTCGTGGCCCGCGCCGACGAGCTCAGTTGCAGCCGCGAGGCCGGCGAGGCCGGCACCGAGTACGGCGGTGCGCGTCATGTCATCTCCTTCGACGTTTCTGCCGCCGCTGGCTTCGCCTGCGCGACAACGACAAAGCTACGAACATCGCACTGACGCTCCTACTGCGCAAACGGCTAGAGTTTGCTCGTTGTTCATACGAAGGGTGAGAGTCCTGAACGCCTTCACGATCGCCGACCTGGTCAGCGACCCGACGCTCGACACCAGCTTGGTGAGCGGCGGTGACGGATCGGACCGGACCGTCCTGTGGGCACATTCCTGCGAGATGGAACACCCCGACAAGTGGCTGGGTCCGCACGAGCTCCTGATGACCATCGGACTGTGCATTCCTCATGGCGCGCAGCAGCAGCGAGATCTCATCGCCAGGCTCGATGACGCCGGGCTGGCCGGCATCGCGGTCGGCGACGATGGGCTCGCTCCACGCCTCACCAAGGCGATGCTCTCCGAGGCAGACGCCCGAGGTTTCCCCGTTCTCAGGACGGGGCCGAACACGCCGTTCGCAGCGATAGGACGAACCGTCGCCGCCGCCAACGCGGAACGACAGACGATGAGCGTGCTCGGCCTCGCCAAGCTCTACCAGGTCGCAGGCCAAGATCATCGAGGTCATCGCCGCACGAGCGACGATCTCGGCGACCTCCTCGGCATCCGTCTCACCGTCGTGGACGATGCGACGGGATGCGTCCTTCTGGGGCGGGGTGCGCTCGCCCCCGCTGGCGCACGGGCGTACCCCCTCCGGACGCACCGTCCGACGCACCTCATGATCGATGCCGGCGCTCCGCTCGACAGCCTGACGCTGGTCCACGTCACCCAGATCCTCACAGTCCATGCCAATGCGGTCGCGCAGGATGCGGAAGCCCGTTTGAGAGATGGGGCGGCCGTGCTCGAGCAGGCGCTCGTCGGGCGTGCGAACGTCCATGGCGATCTCCTTCGGCTCTGGGGACAGGAGACCGCGGGGTATCGCGCTGTCGCCACTACGTGCAAGACCCCATTGCGCCTGCAGACGGCGCTTGCAGTCGCCGAGCTTCCGACCACGGCAATCGAGGCCGACGGCAGGATCGTTGTGGTCACTCCCACCCACCGTCTCGAGGAGCTTCGCTCGCTCGTGGAGGAGATCTGTGCCGAGTCGGGCGTATCCGCGGTGCATCGGGACCTCCGCGACGTCTCGGGAGCCGTGGCCGAAGCCACGGCGGAGCACGCAGCAGTGCGTGGCCGCGGGGAGCACTGGCGGGAGTTCCAGGGTGAGCAGGTGTCTTTGGTGGCGCGCTCACGGTCAGAGGCCGCACAGATCATCGACACGGTGCTCGGGCCGCTGGCCCGCGAGGAGCAGCGATACGGTCTGTTGCGGGAGACCCTCTTCGCGTTCCTTGACAACGACCTCCACTGGAGCGTCACCGCGCAGACGCTCGGCATGCATCGCCAGGGCCTCGTCTATCGACTCAACAGGGCCGAGGAGCTCACGGGCCGAAGCGTGCGCAGAACTCGGGACGTCTCGGAGCTGTGGCTGGCCAGAACAGCGTGGCGGCAGCTCAGGGAGGGTTGACACCCTCGTCGACCCGCTTCATCCATTTCGACATCTCGGCGGATCCCCGCGCGAAGTGCGGGCTTGCCGGCTCGTTCAGGAAACCGTGCTCCGATCCGGCCACGATGGTCTCGTACGTCCGGACTGCCGCATGGCGCAACTGCTCGGCGAAGCGCTTGCCGGAAGCTCGGAGGATGTCGCGGTCGGCATCCAGGATGAGGGTCCGCGGCAACCCAGCCGGGTCCCCTTGTCCAGGGAAGACGCGAGGGTCGGCGAGCAGCTCCTCGGCGCCGGCGTAGTTGAGTGCCATGCGTTCCGCCCAGCGAGTGCCCTGTGCGTCGGTCAACTGCTGCAGACGCACGCCCTCGGCATCCGCGTGAACCGGCAAGCCGGAGTGGAAGACGCCGTACACGAGGACGAGACCCACGGGCAGCGAGCGGCCGTCGTCACGCAGCTTGACCGCGGCGCTCGCAGCGAGGCACGCGCCCGCACTCGCCCCGCCGAGGAAGGCCTTGGCACTCGCGGAGAGGTCCGCGAAGGCCTCCAGGATGTCGTCCTGCGCGGCCGGGTAGCGCCCGCCGGCCGGATCCGACGGAAGCGGGCCGTCGTCAGAGAAGTCCGGGGCCAGACGGTACTCGAGGGTTCTCACGTGCCGACCGGCTCCCGCAAGCTGACGGGCGACGGCATCCGACTCGGGCATGTCGATGCTGCCGCCCGCAAAGGCGCCGCCATGCACCCAGAGCAGCGGCCGGCCCGCCGAGCGTTCCGGGACGTAGTCGCGCACTGCGGTTCCCGTTCCCGGGAGCTGGTGGTCGCGGACCGTGAAGCTCATAGGCGGGAAGGCTTCCGTTCGTCGCCCGTGGCCTCGCGATGTGCGGCGAGCACCTCGCGGTAGACCGCGCCGGACTGTTTCACGGTGCGCCGCTGCGTGGCGTAGTCCACGCCGACGATGCCGAACCGCTTCGTGTAGCCCTCGGCCCACTCGAAATTGTCGAGAAGAGACCAGGCGAAGTACCCGCGCAGGGGCACGCCCGCATCAGTGCTCTGCGTCGCGGCATCCAGGTGGTCCAGCAGGTAGGCGACACGCTCGGCGTCGACGATCACCCCATCCGGGGCGGGCTGATCGTCCCAGGCGGACCCGTTCTCGGTGATGTAGATCGCCTCCGGAGCGTAGCGGTCGTGCGTCTGGGCGATGATGTCGGCGATCCCCTGGGGGTATACCTCCCAGTCCATCGCCGTGTACGTGCCGTCCGGGCGGGTCTCCTGCGCTCGCGTCACCGCGACCGACTGGTCGGCACGGACGACGGCGCGGGCGTAGTAGTTGATGCCGACGAAATCGATCGGCGCCGCGATGGCCTCGAGATCTCCAGGCTCAACAGGGATGGGCTCCGAGAACAGCTCCCCCGTCAGCGGATGGTACTCGCCGCGCATGATGGGGTGCAGGAACAGCCAGTTGCGGTACAGGTCGTTACGCGCCGCCGCCGCCACGTCGTCGGGCTCGGCGGTCGCGGGCTGTGTCGGGCTCATGCTCAGCGCGATGCCCACCTGGCTGTCGGCGGGAAGCGCGGCGCGCAGCGCCCGGACGCCGAGACCGTGAGCGAGGAGTGAGTGGTGCACGGCCCGGACCGCGAGCGCCTCGGAACGATCGCCCGGGGCGTGGACGCCCAGCAGGTGGCCGAGGAACACGTACACCCAGGGCTCGTTGAGGGTGGTCCAGTGCCGCACCCGGTCCCCAAGGCGCTCGGCGACGTGGTTCGTGTACTCGGCGAACCGGTGGGCCGTGGACCGGTCGGCCCACCCTCCCGCGTCCTGCTGCCACTGCGGCAGATCCCAGTGGTAGAGCGTCACGAACGGATCGATGCCGCTTGCCAGCAGCTCATCCACCAGCCGGTCGTAGAAGTCGAGCCCACGGCGGTTCGCCACTCCGTCGCGTGCGGGCACGATGCGCGGCCAGGCGACCGAGAAGCGGTACGCCGAAAGGCCGAGATCGCGCATGAGCGCGACGTCGTCGCGCCACCGGCGGAAGTGGTCGTCGGCGTCGTCGAGCGTGTCGCCCCCTGCGACCGCCCCGGGAATCCGCGCGAAGGTGTCCCAGACGCTCGGGGTGCGGCCGTCTGCCGAGACCGAGCCCTCGATCTGCGGCGCCGCGGTCGCCGCGCCCCACACGAAGCGCTCGGGGAATCGTCGGCCGAGATCCCGTGCGCGAGTGCGCAGTTCGGCGGGCAGGGATGGGATGCCGGTCATCCGGCGTGTCCCTGAACGAACCGCGAGCTGCTGGACCCCTGGAGGTCGGCATCCCGGATCAGTGCCGGGATCGTCGGATCGTCGGGCAGCTGGATGGTGTCGGACACGCGGATGTCGCGCGAGGACGCCCCGACCTCGATACGGAAGTCGCCTCCCTCGCGACGCCACAGACCCAGGCGCCCGTCGCCGCGGGCGGCCGCCGCGTCCCAGTAGGCGAAGTCGCGGCTCTCCAGCGCGAATTCCACCCGCACGGACTGGCCCGCTTCGAGCCGGACCTTCTCGAACCCGCGCAGCTCCCGGACAGGTCGGTACACTTCGGCGTCCGGGTCGCCGATGTACAGCTGCACGATCTCGGCACCCGCGACGGGCCCCTCGTTCGCGATCGTCACCGATACGCGAACGCGTGCGGCCGCGGCATCCGTGACCTCCACCGACAGGTCGGAGTACGCGAACGACGTGTACGACAGACCGTGCCCGAACGGGTACCGCACCGTGCGGCCCAGTGCGTCGTACCAGCGGTAGCCGATGAAGACGCCCTCGCCGTAGAGCACCGTGCCGCGCTCCCCCAGCCAGTTGGGCTGACCGGGCGTGTCCTCGACGGCGGTCGGGAAGGTCTCGGAGATCTTGCCGGAAGGGTTCACCCGGCCGAACAGCACGTCCGCGACGGCGCCGCCGAGTGCCTGGCCGGTGAGCCAGGACTCGACGATAGCGTCGACGCGGTCGTGCCAGGGATCCATCGTCACGGCTGTGCCGTTGGAGAGCACGACGACGAGCGTCGCGCCGGTGCGCTCTCGCAGGTCGGCCAGGCGCGAGATGAGGGCCACGTGGTCGCCCGGGAGTGCGAGGGTCGCGCGGTCGTTGGCCTCCTGCTCGAAAGCGAGCGGCAGGCCCGCGAACACGACGATGGTCTCGGCGTCTTCAGCGGCCGCCACGGCCTCATCGATCAGGCGCTCCGCGGTCGGTGAGAGCGGGCCGTTCACCGCATGCTGCACTGCTTCGGCCAGCTGCAGTTCGCGGGCGAGAGTCGCCGACCGGCGGGCGACGGTCGGGCGCCCCTCGACGAAGGCGATCTCGTGTGCGGCGAGGGTGGCGATATTGTCGTCCTGGTAGGGGTTCTTCGGCAGGTGGACGTACCCGGGCGAATAGATCACACGCTCCCCCGCGATCGCGCGGATCGCTTCGAGCGGCGCGTCGACCCGCGTCGGATCGACACCGGACGAGCCGCCGCCCTGGATACGGGCGTGCTCGGCGAACGCGCCGACGACCGCGATCGTGCCCGTGCCAGCCTCCGACAGGGGCAGCACGGCACGCCCATGCGGTGCGGGCTCGTTGCGCAGGAGTGTGATGCAGGCCGCGGCCGCCTCGCGTGCCAGGGCGTGGTGCTCGTCGGCGCGCAGGAGTTCGAGCTGCGCGGTGGTCAGCCGGTCGCCCGCACTGTGTCCGAGTGACATGACCGGTCCGTCCACGAGGTCGGCGCCGGGATAAGCGCGAGCGACCAGTCGCAGCACACGGCGGGCAGCATTGTCGACGATCGCCTCGTCGAGCTCGCCGGCGCGCACGGCTGCCACGATCTCGGCATCCGTTCGCCCCTCGGTGCCGGGCATCTCGAGGTCGAGCCCTGCCCGCACGGCAGCGACCCGATCGTGCACGGCGTTCCAGTCCGAGACCACGGCACCCCGAAAGCCCCATTCGTCACGCAGGATCTCGGTCAGCAGCCACCGGTTCTCGGACGCGTGCACGCCCCGCAGCCGGTTGTACGAGCACATGACCGTCCACGGGTCAGCTTTGCGGACCACCCGCTCGAACGCCGCGAGGTAGGTCTCGCGCAGCGTCCGGTCGTCGACGACGACCGATATTCTCGTGCGCTCGATCTCCTGGTTGTTGGCGGCGAAGTGCTTGAGCGAGGTGCCGACACCGGTGGACTGCACACCCTGCACGTATGCCGCGCCCAGCTCCCCTGAATGCATGGGGTCTTCCGAGAAGTACTCGAAGTTTCGGCCGCACAACGGGGAGCGCTTCATGTTGACGCCTGGCCCGAGCACGACCTGCACGCCCTCCGCGCGCGCCTCCTCGCCGATGGCGGCGCCCACCCGGCGGGTGAGGTCGCGATCCCACGACGCACCCATGGCTGAGGCGGTCGGGAAGCCGGTGGCAGGCACCCACACCATGTCGACGCCCGTCTCCTTGCGCAGACCATGCGGGCCGTCGCCCACCTCGATCGGCGGCACCGCCCGGGACAGGCCCGGGCGATCGATGGGCTGGGTGAACCAGTCGTCGAGCCCTGACAGCAGCGAGGCCTTCTCTTCGAGCGTGAGCTCGGCGAGCACTGTGTCGACGTCGAACTGCGGGAGGGTCATTGATCTGCTTTCTGAACGAGAGAGCGTGGCGAATCGGATGCTGCGGCACCGCCAGGCGGGGCCGCAGCGGGTATCAGTGCAGTGGCGGGAGCGAGTCCATCTGCCGTTCGAGGAACTCGTCGAGCATCGCCACCGCGCGGTTGTGGTTGTCGACGACGGGGTCGAGGAGGATCGCCTGCAGCAGCTTCTGCTTCGACTGCTCGACGTACGCTTCGACGAGCAGCTTGTGGATGGAGCCCTGCAGGCGCACCATCGCGGAGATGCCCTCCGGCAGCGGTTCCATCTGCAACGGCACCAGCTCGCCGTCCACGACCTTCGCCGGCACCTCGACGACCATCTCGTCCGGAAGGCCCGGGATCGCACCGCGGTTCGGGATGTTCACGGCCGGAAGTTCGCGTTCCACGCCGCACCCGATCCACTCGATGATGGGGATGGCCAGCTCCTCGGACGACTCCAGCGGACGCTCGTCGAGGGATGCCTCGAGCGACATCAGCGTCTCGTCCGTACGGCGGGCGTGGAACCCGCGCTCGGTGTCGACCAGGCCGATGTGGTAATGCCACTCCGGGGTCTGCGCGCCCTCGGCCCAGGGCGAGCCGTCGGCGCGGTCGTGGAAGTACTGGAGCTGAGCCGGGACGTAGTCGTCGGCCCACGAGAGGTATTCGCCGATGTGGTTGGCGCTCGGCGACGGCCACAGCCCGAACCGGCGGAAGAGAATGCGCGACAGCCCGATCTCGTGCCAGTCCGAGACCCAGTTCGCCTCGCGCTCGACCTCACGCAGCCGCGGGTAGAGGTCTTCACCGGTGCGACGATCGCGGATGGTCTGGAACCACTGGAAGTGGTTGATGCCTGCCGCGGACAGCTCGAGGTTCTCGAGGGGGATGTCCAGCAGCCGGGAGATCTGCCCGGCGCCCGCGAAGTAGCCGTGGCAGAGGCCCACGACCTTGACGTTCGTCAGGCGGGAGATCGCCTCGCAGACCTTGTGCTCTGGGTTGGAGAAGTTGAGGAAGTACGCATCGGGCGCGTTCTTCTCGATCGAGCGCGCGATCTCCAGCAGGGGCGCGAACTGACGCAGTGCGTGGAACAGTCCGCCCGGGCCGCCGTTCTCGCCGTACACCTGCTTGAAGCCGTACGTGCGGGGGATCGTGAAGTCCTGTGACCAGTAGTGGTAGCGGTTGACCTCGATCGCGGCGACGATGAAGTCGGCCCCGGAGACCGCCTGGTCCAGGTCCGTGGTCGACGAGAGGATGGCCCGATGGCCGAGGCGCTCGATGACGCTTCGGGCGTACGATTCCATCTCGGCCAGCGGCTGCGCCGCGACGTCCATTAGCACGATCTCGAGACCCTTGTCGGCGATCGGCTGACTCAGGAGCAGGTCGCGGACGATGGTCCCGGCGAACTGCCGGCTGCCTGCTCCGATCAAGGTGACTTTCATGAGGTGGAACTCTCCGTTCTCAGGGGGTTGGTGTGGTCTGCCGGACGAGACGCCGCGCCAGCTCGACAGCGCCCGTCACCGGGGCGCGATCCAGAATGTGGAGGTCCAGACCGGGGCGAGTCTGCGCCAGCGCTGTCCGGAGCGCCCGCTGAAGCAGGGGTTGCTTTTCGATCACCGAGCCGCCGGCGACGACCGAGTCGGCGTGCACGCCGCGGCGCAGCAGTTTGTCGATGAGTCCGGCGACGCGTTCGCCCGCGTTCGCTACGACGAGTTGGGCGATGGCGGAGCCTTCATCGGCCGCGGTGAAGACCTCGGGGGCATGCTGACCCCACCCTTCGGCGGAGGCGACCTGAGTTGCCGTGAGCGCGAGCTCTGCTCCGTCGACGGCGGAGAAGCATGCCAGCAGCCGCTCCCCCAGCGCGTCCGCGCGATCTCCGCGGTCCAGGTGCGAAAGGACTGCCCGGGTGGCCTCACGGACGAGGGCGGGTGCGCTGCCTTCGTCGCCGAGCAGCCATCCCCAGCCGCCCGCGGTGAGGAGCTCGCCGCCCGGGGTGCGTGCGGTCGCGATCGAGCCCGTGCCCACGACCACGCCGATGGCGCCGGTGACGTCCATCGCGGGCGCCATCAGTTCGGAGTCGTTGACCACGAGCACGGGACCGCTGAACTGACGCCGCAACTCGTGCTCGAGCTCGCCGCATTGTTCGGTGCTGTCGCAGCCATGCGCCCCGACCGCGATCGGCGCGCAGAGCACTGCTTCGCCGAACTGGTCCATCAGCAGCTGCCGGAGTCCGACCCCGTCGGCTCGGAAGTCTCCGAGACGCTTGCGCCACGACGACGAGGCAAGCACGATGTCGGCGCCCGGCCGATCTGATCCTCCGTCGGCGGGGGCCGCCCGGAGATGAGTCTTGGTGCCGCCGATGTCGACGCCGATGACGTGATCCGCGATGCTCGCGTCGCTGTCGAGAACCGGCAGGGTCATGTCGGTGTCCTTCGGGAGTGGGAAACGGGCCTGGGCCGGGATTAGACGGCGACGGCGGCGGCGGCGCGATCGACGAGGAGCAGCGGGTTGCGGCACTCCGTAACGATCGTTGCGGGCCAGTCGTCCTCGTACGCCTCGGCGCTGGTGATACGGGCGAATGCGTCGCGCTTGTGTTCGCCGGACAGGATCATCACCACTTCCGCGGACAGCCGCGCGATGGTGTCGACGCCGACGGTGACGCCTGTGGCGGGCACCATTTCGAGGTGGGTGAACTCAGGGAATGTGGCCATATTGTCGCGACGGGTGGCGTCGCCCAGTGTGACGATGTGCGTCTTCGCGTCGCGCGGGGTTCCGGGCTGGTTGAAGGCGACGTGGCCGTCGCTGTCCCCGGAAGCGAGCAGGAACAGGTCGATGCCGCCGGCAGCTGCGATGCGTGCGTCGTAGTCCTCCGGCGCCGCCGGGTCCGCCGTCCACACCTGTGACGGTGCGGCGGTGTCCGAACGCTCGCTCGCGGCGGCGATCGGCGCGAGGATGTCCCGCAGCGCGAAGCCGAGGCACGAGTACGACGAGTCGGGGTTCACCACCTGGTATCGGCCTGCCTCATCGGGCACGACGTAGTCGTCCATCATCACGATCACGAGGTTCGAGAGGTCACGTCCGCGCGCCGCTTCCCGTGCTAGCGCGTCGTACACCGGTACCGCGGTGCGGCCGCTGGGGCAACCGAGGAGGAACGGCTCGTCTCCCTTCGCGGACATGCGGTCCAGGATGATCTCGGCCACCACCTCTCCGATGGCTTCGCGGTCGGGAAGGATCTGCGGGGTCAGTCGCACGTTGAATCTGCCTTACTTTGATGGGGTTCGGGAGGGCGTCGGACGCGTCATTCCTTGACGGCGCCGGCGAGCATGCCCGATATGAACTTGCGCTGGAAGAGCACGTAGAGGATCAGCACGGGCGCCGCGACGATCAGGCCACCGGCAGCCATGAGGTTCACCTCGGTGACGTGCCGCCCTTGGAACACGCCGAGCGCCACGGTCGCGGTCTGGTTGTCACCGTGCAGGAACACCAGGGAGAGGAAGTAGTCGTTCCACGTCCACATGAAGCTCAAGAGGATGAACGTGTAGACGGCGGGCAGGAGGTTGGGAACGGCGATGGACCACAGCATCCGGAACGGTCCGGCTCCGTCCATCTCGGCCGACTCGAAGATGCCGCGCGGCAGCGTACGGAACGCTGCACGCATCCAGAAGATCCCGAAGGGCACGCCCATTCCCACGTGGATCAGGATGATCCCGAAGAGGTTGTCGGTGAGTCCGAGGGCTCGGAACTGGTAGTACAGCGGAACGATGATCGCCTCGAGCGAGATCATCATTCCGAGCAGGACGAGGGGGAAGAACACCTTGTCGCCGAGGACCCCCAGTACGCCGAACGCATATCCGCCGAGAAGCGCGAGAAGAACTCCGAGGACGGCGACGGCCACCGTGATGGTGAGCGACACCAGCATCGACCGCGAGAACTCGGCGTTGTTCCAGGCTGTGACGAAGTTGTCCCATTGAATCTCTCCGGTCGGACGTCCGGCACGGTCGGGGCTCAGTGCTGCCGTGACGAAGGTGGCGACGGGCCAGAGCACGACGACTGCCATCACGGTCAGAATGACGTAGTTCCAGATCTTCTCCGCGCGGGAAGACATGTTCACTCCTTCTCCGAGACGCGGGTGATCACGACCGCGATGATCATGCACAGGACAGCCATCACGACGCCGATGGCCGCGGCCTGGCCGACGTCGGGGTTCACGAACGCCGCTTTGTAGAGGGCGACGGCGGGGGTGAGCGTGGAGGTGCCCGGTCCGCCACGCGTCGTGATCCAGATGAGGTCGAATGCGCGCAGCGCGCCGGTGATGGTGAGGGTGAGCGCGATGGCCAGCTGTCCGCGCAGCCCCGGAAGGGTCACGGCGAAGAACTCGCGAACGGGGCCTGCGCCGTCCATGCGAGCCGCCTCATACAGCTCCGGCGCGATCGAGGATGCACCGGCGATGAACAGCACCATGCAGAATCCGAAGGCTCCCCAGGTTCCGATGAGGCCGATCGCCGGGAGGGCCCAGGTGAAGTCACCCAGCCAGTTCTGCGCGAGTGCGCCGAGGCCGACTGCCCGCAGCGCCTCATTGATCGGCCCTTCGGGCGCGTACATGCGCTTGAAGACGAGCGCGATCACCACGCTCGTGAGCACTTGCGGCAGGAAGAAGATCCAGCGGTAGACACCCATGCCGGGCCTCTTGGATGTCGTGACCAACGCGGCGGAGATGAGGCCGAGCGTGATGGGAAGCAGCGCGAAGAACACGATGAGAACCAGCACGTTCCCGAGCGTCGAGCGCAGGACCGGGTCTGTGAAGAAGTTGACGTAGTTGTCGAATCCCACCCAGACCGCTTCGGTGACCCCGTTCCACTTGTAGAACGAGTACTGCACCGACTGAACCATCGGCCAGAGCACCACCAGCCCGTACAGAAGGAGGCCGGGTGCGGCGAAGAGAAGCCCCGCCAGTCGCATGCGGCGGCGGGCCGACGAGGTGCGCCGCCGGCGGCGGGGCACCAGCAGCATCCGGGTGGCGGGGCCGCCGTCAGCCGTCTCCGGCACGACGGCGGCCCCTGCGTGGGCGACGCTCATCTCAGGAACCCTGCTCCGCGAGGAATGCGTCGCGGTCATCGTTCACCGCCTGGGTGAACTCCTCCGGGGTGGTCTTGCCTGCCAGGAGGAGCTGGGTGTTCTGGGTGAGGATGTCGAGCATCGTCGGGCTGGCCCAGTCGAAGTACGGCACGTAGCCGTCGTCGGAGTCGAGCGTCGCCGTCGCGGTGGCCTCACCCGTCTGGGTGAGAACGTCGGGGATCTCGACCTCGTTGAGCATCGGCACGAGTCCGAGGTCGACCGCGGCCTGGCTGGCGTCCTGCGACATCAGGAAGTCGAGGAACGCTGCGGCGACATCGGGGTTCTCGGACTTCGAGGAGATGATCATGGCCCCGGCCGACGCTCCGACGCCCACGGTCGTGTCGGCGTCCGCCTGGGGCAGCTGGATGTATCCGAAGTCGTTGAGCCGATCGCCGGTCAGGCCCAGCGAGCCGGTGTAGTCCCAGCGGAAGATCGCGTCGCCGTCGAGGAAGTTGGCCAGCGACGTCTGGTAATCGATGCCTTCGAAGTTCGGCGTCAGCCATCCGGCCTCGTTCCATTCCTCGAGCGTCGTGGCCGCTTCGGTGAGGCCCGTGTCCGCCGCAGTGACGTCTGGGGAGCCGTAGACGAAGTCGTTGATGTCGCTCTCCGACCCATACAGTGTCTGCAGCCCGAGCAGCGCGGCGGTGTTCCCGTCGAGGCCGCTGTAGCTGAAGGGCACCTGGCCCGCCGCCTTGACCTTCTTGGCAGCGGCCTCCACCTCGTCGAGAGTGGTCGGCACCTCGATGCCGAGCTCGTTCAGCTTGTCCGCGTTGTAGTAGATGCCGATCAGCGATGCCGAGGCGATCGGCGAAGCGAACCAGGAGCCCTCGCCGATCGTGTCGAAGTCATCGGTGAACTGGTTCTGTCGCGCGATCGTCGTCGGAACGAGATCATCCCACCCGTACAGCTCGGCGTACGGGTCGAGGTTGACCACCAAGCCACCCTCCGCGAGCGTCCCCAGCGACGACCAGCCGTTGTTGGCGGAGGCGATATCCGGACCGCCGTTGTCCTGAAGCTGCAGATTGAGGGTGCTGGTCAGCTGGCCCCAGTCCTCCTGCGTGCGCTCGATCGTGACGTTCGGGTACTCCTCCTCGAACTGCTCGATCATCTGGACGATCCAGTCGCCCTGGAAGAAATCCGACAGCTTCAACGTCACGTCGCCCGCAGCGGCGACATCGTCGGATACCTCGGTGGGTGCAGTGTTGCCGGCGCTGCTCCCACCGGGCGCGCAGGCCGCCATGGCGAGTACCGCGATCGAGCCGACCGCAGCGATTGCCGCGGCTCGGGCCATTTTCGAGATCATGTTCACTCCGTCGTGGTCGTGAGAACCAGAAAACTGCTCGGGCCGATGAATCATGGCCGGAGAAGGGGCGGCGGGCACCGCCAGGGGAAAGCTAGCACCGTTAGACCAGTTATTCCAGTTGCGAACCAAAGAATTACTTTGGTTGCACCAGATTGCCATTGTGGTACCGTGTCGTCGTGACCCTTCCCGCCGCTGCAACCCAGGCCTACGACCAGCTCGTGCAAGAGCTGGATTTGGGCCTTCACCCGGCCGGAACGCGGCTGCCAGGCGAACGAGAACTCGCCGCCAGACTGGGTGTCAGCCGGGTGACGCTGCGTACGGCGCTCGGCGCCCTGGAGTCCGACGGCCGTCTGACACGATCCGCCCAGCGCGGCTGGTTCGTGCCGGCGAACGTGGTGGGCGAGCCACCGAGCACCCTGCAATCGTTCACGGAGATGGCGCGCGCGCGCGGGCTGCGTCCGACGGCGAAGGTCCTTCGTCAAGAGGTGCGGCCTGCCACATTCGATGAGGCAGAGAAGCTCCGGATGGCGCCGACGTCCCCCGTCATCCAGATCGACCGATTGCGGGGGATGGATGGCCGTCCCGTGTGCTTCGACGTGGTGGTGGTGGCGGCCGAACGCGCGCCCGAGCTGGCCGACGCCGCCCTCAACGACGCGTCGCTCTACGAGACGCTTCGTGAACGGTGCGGCGTCTCGATCCACCGGAGTGCATACAGTGTGATGGCTGCCACGGCAGACGGGGCTCTTGCGCGCCTCCTCGACACGGTGGTAGGCGCCGCAGTTCTCGTCGGCGAAGAGATCGCCTATACGACCGACGGCGTTCCCATCCTGCTCGGGACGAACACCTATCGTGGCGACGCGTACCGATTTCAAGCCGACCTCTTCCGGAGAGGATGATGCCTTTCCGGGAGGCCGCGCCGGCGACTCTTGAGGATGTCGCGGCACGTGCAGGAGTCTCTCGCTCGACGGCGTCCCGTGTGCTCACCGGTTCGCCCCACGTGAGCGCCGAGGCGATCAGCGCAGTGCACGCAGCTGTTCGCGAACTGGCATACGTTCCCGACACGGCAGCCCAGCTGCTCGCAGCCCGCCGACTACGGCGCAGTTGACGCCCAACACTCCGACGAACGCCCAACCGTGTTCCCGCGCGGCCAGCGAGCGGTTGCGAACCGGGACCAACCACGATGATCTGAGGTGGATCCGCCGCCTACGCCTCGGGAGTGCACCTCGCCTCCGCCGGGTCTGCAAAGACCCAGGCGGACCCGGCCGCTGACCTTCCTTTCGGCGTCGAGCAGCCGCACTCCGAGATCTCATCCATCTTCCCCGGCTCCTGTCCGTTGAATCGATTTCCGGGAAGGCCGAGCACGGTGAATCCGCGATCGGCGTAAGCCACGCTGCAGGTGTTCAAACTGCTCGTACTGAGGCGTGAGACGGCGCCGAGAGTCAATATTGACGACAAGCAGCACCCGGTCGCCGTAATCGGCGAGCGTCGCGGCGCTGCCCTCGGCGGTCCGGAAGGGGATGTCACGCAGGTCGGTCGTCGTCGACTCGCTCACGCCCTCAGGCTACGCGTGCGTAGATCCTTCGCCCGAAAGGGCGCTAATCCGAACGTCATCGTTTGCTTATCGCGAAAGAACAGGTAATCCTTCGCGTACCGCTGCCCCAAGTGCGCCCCCCGCACCTCGTATCGTCGCCCTAACGGGCTATTCGCTGGGCGAGAGGAACACCATGGATGAGCGAAGGGCGGGCACGTATGAGCACGCACCGCGCCCGTCCGGCGGTGCACGCGTGGTGTTCTTCGTCTCCGACAGCACAGGAATCACCGCCGAGACACTAGGAAGTGCTCTCTTAGCGAACTTTCCAGCCGTTCAGTTCACCCGGCACACCGTTCCTTTTGTGGACACGATCGAGAGCGCGCAGGCTCTTGTTGCCGCTGTGGATCGGGCGGCAGCCGGTGGAGTCCTCCCGATCATGTTCGCCACGGTGAAGGCCCCCGAGGTGCGATCGCAGCTCGCGGACGCCCGCGCCGTACAGGTGGATCTACTCGGTGGTCATCTGGTGGAGCTCGAGCAGGCGCTGGGCACCACGGCCGACGAGCAGCTGGGTCAGTATCACGGAGTAGGCGACATGGAGCGATATTTCGCGCGCATGCGCGCCGTGGAGTACGCCCTCGAACATGACGACGGTCAAAGCGGCCGCGCGCTCGACATGGCCGACGTGATCATCATCGCCCCGTCTCGTTGTGGGAAAACTCCCACAACGATGTATCTGGCGCTGCAGTACGGGCTTCTCGTGGCGAATTACCCACTCACCGACGATGACTTCCCCACAGACGGGCTGCCTCGCACGGTCGCACCCTATGCCGCTCGATGCTTCGGGCTGACGACAACCCCGCTCCGGCTCAGCCAGGTTCGGCACGAGCGGCGACCAGGTTCCACATACTCCAGCCTCGCGCAGTGCACGATCGAGCTGCGTCGTGCCGAAGACCTGTACCGGCGCAACCGCGTCCCCTTCCTCAACTCCGCGACAAAGAGCGTCGAGGAGATGTCCGCACTGATCATGCAGTCCATGAGGCTGCGGGATTGACACTTGAAAGGCGCAAAACAGTGAGCAACATCCTCTGGTTCGACGAGATCGGCATGGGCGACCTGGCCAGGGTCGGCGGCAAGAACGCATCCTTGGGAGAGATGATTTCGCACCTCGCGACGGCCGGGGTTCGCGTGCCCGGCGGGTTCGCGACGACCGCGGAGGCGTACCAACGGTTCCTCGCGGGAGGCGGTTTGGACGGCCGCATCCGCGGCCTCGTCGACGGCCTGGAAACCGATGACATCGCAGGCTTGTCCCTCGTCGGATCCACTATTCGGGGGTGGATCGAGGCGCAGCCATTCCCAGATGATCTCGAACGAGACATCCGCGAGGCGCACGCCAAGCTCATCTCGGACGATCCGGCTTCGGATCAGGTCACCTGGGCGGTTCGTTCCAGCGCCACCGCGGAAGATCTCCCCGACGCATCCTTCGCGGGGCAGCAGGAGACATTCCTGAACATCGGGGGAATCGAGAACATCCTCGCGGCAGTGCGCAGCGTGTACGCGTCGCTGTACAACGACCGCGCCATCGCGTACCGCGTGCATCACGGCTTCGATCACCACGATGTCGCGCTCTCCGCGGGAATCCAGCGAATGGTCCGCTCCGATGTCGGCGCATCAGGCGTGATGTTCACCGTAGATACAGAGTCAGGCTTCGATCAGGCGGTCTTCGTCACCAGTTCTTACGGTCTCGGTGAGGCCGTTGTGCAGGGTGCGGTCAACCCCGATGAGTTCTACGCGTACAAACCTGCGCTCCGCGCAGGTCGTCCTGCCATCCTCAAGCGGTCAGTGGGCGAGAAGGCGATCGCGATGCGCTACTCGGAAGGCCGCCACGTTGGTGGCTCTACCGTGCTCGTCGACGTCGCGCCGTCAGACCGTGTGGTGCTTTCCATCTCTGACTCGGACGTAGAAGAGCTCGGCCGGGTCGCGTTGATCATCGAGGAGCACTACGGTCGCCCGATGGATATCGAGTGGGGCAAGGATGGCATCGACGGGAAGCTCTACGTGTTGCAGGCTCGCCCGGAAACAGTCGTGTCCCGTCAGGCTGCGAACGTGATGCGCCGTTTCCTGTTGCGTGAACGCGGACCGGTGCTGGCAGAAGGCCGCGCCATCGGCCAGAAGATCGGCGCCGGGGCGGTACGCGTGCTGTCATCGCTCGATGAGATGCGCGACTTCGCTCCGGGCGACGTCCTGGTAGCGGACATGACCGACCCCGACTGGGAGCCGGTCATGAAGAGGGCATCAGCGATTGTCACGAACCGTGGCGGCCGCACCTGCCACGCCGCGATCATCGCCCGCGAACTGGGAATCCCCGCGGTCGTCGGCACCGGCGATGCGACTCGCGCGCTTATCGACGGACAGGAGGTGACCGTCTCCTGCGCCGAGGGCGACGAGGGGTTCGTGTACGCAGGGTTCCTCGACTTCGAGGAGCAGCAGACGGAGCTCGACCGAATGCCGGAAGCGCCGGTGAAAATCATGATGAACGTCGGCACGCCCGATCAGGCTTTCTCCTTCGCCAAGCTCCCGCACCGCGGCGTCGGCCTCGCGCGGCTGGAGTTCATCATCAATAGGCAGATCGGCATTCATCCGCGTGCGCTGCTCGCCATGGACGACCTTCCTGCCGAGCTCCGCGCCGACGTGCAGGCACGAATCGCCGCCTATCCGTCCGCGCGCGAGTACTTCGTCCGGCGGGTCGCCGAAGGCATCTCGATGATCGCCGCGGCGTTCGCTCCAGAACCGGTGATCGTGCGACTCTCGGACTTCAAGTCCAACGAGTACGCCAGCCTCATCGGCGGGCATCTATACGAGCCGGAAGAAGAGAACCCGATGCTCGGCTACCGCGGCGCATCCCGGTACATCTCGCCGGAGTTCCGCGAGTGCTTCGACATGGAATGCGAGGCGATCCGCCGCGTACGCGACGATATGGGCTTGACCAATGTTCAGGTCATGGTGCCGTTCGTGCGCACTCTCGATGAAGCAGCGGCAGTGAGCGAGTTGCTCGCGCAGAATGGACTCCGTCGCGGCGCCAACCACCTGAAGGTCATCATGATGTGCGAGGTGCCATCCAACGCAATCCTCGCCGAACAATTCCTGGACTACTTCGACGGTTTCTCCATCGGCTCCAACGACATGACCCAGCTCACCCTCGGTCTTGACCGCGACTCCTCCCTCGTTGCCTCCACTTTCGACGAACGCGACCCGGCGGTCCGCCGCCTGCTCGGAATGGCGATCGATGCGTGCCTACGGCAAAGAAAGTACGTCGGAATATGCGGGCAGGGCCCCTCGGACCACCCCGATTTCGCCGAATGGCTCGTCGCGCGCGGGGTCGAGTCGCTGTCCCTCAACCCGGATGCCGTCGTCGAGACCTGGCTGACGCTCGCCCAGGCTGAGGACACACCGGCGGGGGTGCTCACCCGCACCGAGCTGATGGTGCGGGGCCGCTGAACCATGGCGATTTTCGCGATCGAACCGGCCATCACCTTCGAAACCCACCGTTCGGAGTGGGTGACTCGGGAGGAGCACGCCGAACAGCTGATCCCGCTCATCGGCCGCCTTTACCGCAATCACGGCGTCGTCACATCGATCCACGGACACAGGCTGATCAATCTCTCCGCGACGGGAGTGATCACCGTCCACGACCGGGCCCGAGATCGCGGACACGCGGAGTTGACACTGGATCAGACCCGCACGGTGCTTGAAGCACTGCTCGAGATCGCTCCCCAGCCGGCGTCTATCGACATCGCCCGGCTGGCGTTGTCGCTGCAGCAGAACGAAGCCCGGGACCCCGCGGCCCACCTGCGGGCCGAACTCGGCAAGGTGTCGGAGATCACACCGACAGCCGGAAACACCGATGTTGTGCTGTATGGCTTCGGCCGAATCGGTCGACTGCTCGCTCGAATCCTCATCGACCACGCCGGCAACGGGCACGGCCTACGCCTGCGAGCGATCGTGGTGCGACGCGGATCGGAAAACGACCTCACCAAGCGAGCCAGCCTGCTCAGCCGCGACTCGGTCCATGGCCCTTTCGCCGGATCGGTCACGGTAGACGCGGAGGAGAACGTCCTCATCGCCAACGGCACGCGCATCCAGGTCATCTACGCGGATGACCCTGCGCACGTCGACTACACGGCATACGGGATAACCGACGCAATCATCGTCGATAACACGGGACGCTGGCGCGACGAGGACGGCCTCTCTGAGCATCTACGGAGCCCCGGGGCGTCACGGGTGCTGCTCACCGCGCCGGGCAAGACGCCTGTCAAGAACATCGTTCACGGCATCAACGACGACACCATAACCATGGACGACAAGATCCTGTCGGCGGCATCCTGCACGACAAACGCGATCACGCCAGTGCTCAAAGCAGTCGACCATGCGTACGGCGTCGCTCGTGGACACGTCGAAACCGTCCACTCGTTCACCAACGATCAGAACCTCACCGACAACTTCCACCGAGGCGACCGCCGCGGACGCTCCGCCGTGCTGAACATGGTCATCACCGAAACCGGTGCCGCGAAAGCTGTCGCGAAAGCGCTGCCCGAACTGGCAGGTCGTCTGACGGGGTCCAGTATCCGCGTGCCCACGCCCGACGTATCGCTCGCGATCCTGAACCTCACCCTCGAGCGTCCGACCACAAAGGACGAAGTGAACGACTACCTCCGGCGGGTATCGCTACACTCCAACCTTCGCCAGCAGGTCGACTACGTCGAATCACCCGAAGTCGTCTCCACCGACTTCGTTGGATCGCACCGCGCCGGTATCGTGGATGGACTCGCCACCATCGCCGAAGACCGTAATCTGATCCTCTACGTCTGGTACGACAACGAATACGGCTACTCCTCTCAAGTCATCCGCGTTCTTGAGAAGATGGCGGGCACACACCCCGTTGTCATCCCCGCACGATTGGACCTGGAGCTGACGTTCCGCGCGCTCCGCTGATCCGCCAATGATGACGAGGCGGTTCGAGTATTCGCGCGACGTGGCGCCTGGCACAGCCCATGACGGTAGTCCGCCGGGTCCATTTCATCGGGTTGACTGGGAGCCGCTGGGCCCCTCGTCGACCCACGAGTCGCGCGACCTGAGCCTCATCGTCAGCCACCGAGTCGCGTCACAACGGGCATCCGTTACGCCAGCTCCGGCACCCTCAGATGGTGGATGGCGAGTTCGCACTCGATCACATCGATGTACTCGATCCCGATCCGCTCGGTCATCAAGGC
The DNA here is from genome assembly GCF_019511645.1 of Microbacterium ureisolvens. Taxonomy (GTDB): domain Bacteria; phylum Actinomycetota; class Actinomycetes; order Actinomycetales; family Microbacteriaceae; genus Microbacterium; species Microbacterium ureisolvens_A. The sequence continues at coordinate 319,827 of NZ_JAEUAX010000005.1, forward strand.
CCGCTGGCGGGCCGCGAAATCGCGGTTGCCCTCGACCGTGGCTCTGCTGACAAAGCTGACCGTCGAGCAGAGCATCCCTGTCTCACCGAGCATTCCGGTCCCGCGGCTTACGAGCATGCTCGCGCTGCAAAACCCGTCCTGGTGCTCCAGCAGCGGCAACTCGGTGGCCTTGAACGCGGCTACTGCCGCGTCCAGCTGACCCGCCCGTGGGCGAGACCAAGTCACACGGGCGTGGGGCTCGGCAGAGGACACCCGGTCACGATGGAGGACGGCTATCTCCCACTCCTGGATGATCGCGATCTCCCACTCATGGGTAACGTCGTTCGCGCCCAAGGTCTCGAGAAAGCGCTCACGGGTTGGGTGGAGGCGTTCGTTGCTCGCGCGCATGGTGTTCTCGGACTCCCACGAGGTCGTGACGATGCAGCGATTACTCGGCCGGTGAACCAACAGGGACATTCCTATGCAGCCTTCGATGTCGGACATCACCAACATCAACACCTCGTTGGCCCACGCGATACCGCCGTCGATGCGGTCGGGCTGGGCGACCATAGTGGTGGAACGCGCGTACATGGCCCTGCTCCCCCCGGGAAGGGGCGACGCCCTCATCGGCGCCGCCGATACGTCTTACCCTTCCTTCGCGGCTCGTCGCGCGCAATCCCCAACCGAGCGGACAGACTGCTTAGATAATGCTCTCGTGACTCGACTGCACCGTCGTGGTCGTTGGGCAGTCGTTCCGGAGGTAGCGGCTGGTCTGCCGGGAACTCCACCGTTGCCGCAGCGACTCGTCGATGATCGTGTGCAGCCCGCTCCTCGCCGTCGATTGGGCACGCGTATCGGCGCCCACGCCTGATCCTGGCTAGGCGATGTCGGGGAACAGCCGGTAGCCGCCGTGATCGAACGCGTTGCTGTTCGACTCTCGCCCAACCGTCGATTGGGCACGCTGTGAGGCCCCAACTCGATGCAGAAACTCCCGTCCGAAGGCGGCAGCCGGTGGGTCGACCTGCACTGGGCCGGATCGCGGATGCTGTGCGCGCAGCCTGGGCCCCCAGCATCGCCGCCGATTGCCGCCAGGACTGGCGAGCGGGCTTCGAGGTGGGCACGCGGAGCCGAGCGAGCGAGGAGGGCGACTCGACGGCAGTCGAGCCGTCGATGATCTCCGCCTCGACCTCCAAGCCGGACTCGCAGCTCACGGGTACCTCGATCTCGAAGGGGTAACCGCGCCGTCTGATGCTCGCCCCGATCGCCCGGTTGTTCGGCAGTCAGCGGACCCTGGCCGCCGTGCGCGCGGGCATGGCGGTGGCCAGCGGGAATCAGTGTCGGCGGATGCCGCACCTTGCGCGAATCCGTCAGCCCACGCTTCATCAGCGCCGAGAGAGAACATGTCGAGTTCGGCCGGCCGCACGATGGACCGCGCCCCGGGGAGGTCGAGAGATCCCACAAGATCGGCGCGACCGCGGACCACTGCGACAGGGCGCCTCGCGGACTTGCCTTGGACGAGATCCGATCCGTCGCGGAGGCGAGTTCGTCTGCCACGCATGGCATCGTGACGGCCAAGGGGCGACCCTCGGCATCGATGTGCCCGCGGAGATCCTCGAAGACGTGCACACCGGCCGCGCCGATGGCCGCATCGGTCTGACCCTCACGCCACGCGCCCAAGGGTATCGGAGACGATGACGCCGACCTCGATACCTAGACGCTCGCGCAGTCCCGCTGCGAGGAGGCGTCGGGGTCCGCGGGCAGCAGCAGCACCGTGCCTGCCGGGGTGTTGGAGGCATCCACCCCAGCCGCAGCTGCCACGATCCCGAGGCGGGTCTCCACGATGTGCGTGATGTGCCCAGAGTCCGAGGTGCGCGACGCAACGACCCGAACGGTCTCTGCGGTGATCGCGTCCTCGCGATCGTCAGCCTGGATGATCCGCCCCTCGGCCTTGGACACGATCTTGGACGTCACGACAAGGATGTCCCCGCCCTGGAGCATCCGGTTCCCCACCGCGTCGACGATCACTTCGACAAGATCGGCGCGAGTTCTTCTGCCCACTCGCGCGCCACGGCGTGATGCTCGCCATCAACTCCAGCTTTGTAGTGAGTGCCGGTTCGCTTGAGTTCGTTCAGCTGGACATTCCAATGTCTGCAAGGCGGCTCCAAATCGTTGCTGCTACGCGTGCTCCAGTGCGCGAATCACCAACTGTGGCAGGTGGCGGTCGCACCATTCACCGCGAGAAATAGCCGAGTGGCTGGTGTCCGTGAACACCAGCCACTCGTTGCCGGCCGGTCTCTTAGTAGGTGGCGCGCCCACCGGTGAGGTCATAGATGGCGCCCGTGGAGAAGCTGCACTCGTCTGATGCGAGCCAGGCGACCAGTGCCGCGGCCTCAGTCGCCTGTCCGATGCGCCCCATGGGAATCAGACCCTTGAGCCGCTCGATCACCTCGGGCGATACGGCGTCGGTCATTGCCGTCTGGATGGATGCCGGCGCGATGGCATTCACGAGAACACCGGTGGTGGCCAGCTCCTTGCCCATCGACTTGGTCATCGCGAGCTGCGCAGCCTTGCTCGCCGAATAGGCGGACTGGCGGGGGTTGCCATCTTTGCCGGCGACGCTGGAGATGTTGACGATCCTCCCCCAGCCCTTCTTCACCATCGCAGGGATGACGGCACGCGACACAAGGAACATCCCCAGGACGTTCACATCGAACGTTCGCTGCCAATCCTCCACAGTCAGCGTGTAGAGTTCTCCGCTTGGACCGACGATCCCCGCCGAGTTGACGAGAATGTCGACGCCTGCGAGCTGGTCGGCGACAGTAGCGACCGCGGCGGGGTCGCTGATGTCCACCGTGAAGTCGCAACCGGGGTCACGATCGAGGGTGACGACCTCGATGCCGTCGTTCCGGAATCGTTCGACGCATGCGGCGCCGATTCCGCTGGCTGCACCGGTAACCAGGGCAGTTCTCTTGCTCACAACTACTTCTCCTTTTGCAGGGTTCGGATAGTACGTGCCGGTGGCCGGAGCCGGCTCCCGGCGTCCGGGAATGCCTCGAACCGGGCTCCGACGACAGGCGTCACTTGATGTCTTGCATGGAGATTCCCCGTCGGTCACGCACGCTGAGGGCGATGGCGATCAGGGCGAGGACGGCGAGGACCGTGACGTACCAGGGGAACACCTGCGCCAGCCCTACGTCGGTGAGCCACTGGAAGAACAGGGGCGCCGTCCCACCGAAGATCGCGAAACCGAGAGCGTACGGAAGACCGGTGCCGATGGCCCGGATCTCGGTGGGGAACTGTTCCGTCATCGCCGTCAATCCCGCCGCGCCGAAGAAGCTGTAGCCGAGCAGTGCGACCGTCTGGACGAGGAGTTGTGATCCGAATGTGGGCTGGAGGATCAGCAGCAGCGGCACGGCGCCGACCACGCAGAACGCAGTGAAGATGAGAACGAAGAGCCGGCGCCCGAAGACATCCGAGAAATGGCCGATGAACGGCGTGCAGATGAGTGCGACGGTCAATGCGATCACACCGGCGAGAAGGGACGTCTTCGGATCCAGCCCGGACGCCTGCACATAGTTCGGAAGGTAGGAGGCGAAAGTATAGAACCACACACCGGCGAGACCGGCCAGAAGGAACAAGCCGATCACCTGACGAGGATGGGTGCGAAGCAGCGTGAGCGAAGGGTTCTTGACCTTGCGGTGGTCTTCCTCGGCCTCCTGGAACGCGTCGGTCTCCTCCATGTTGCGGCGCATCCACAGCGTGGCGAGTCCGATGAGGCCACCGAAGAGGAAGGGGATCCGCCAACCCCAGTCCATGAGCGCCTCAGGAACCATCACTGTATTCAGCAGGGCCGAGGTCCCCGTGGCAACCAGCGATCCGACGAGTAGCGTCGCGTACTGGAAGCTGCCGAAGAATCCGCGTCGGGAGGGGGGAGCCTGCTCGTTGAGATAGGACGCGACGGCTCCATGCTCACCGCCCAGCGACAATCCCTGCATCGCTCGGGCGACGAACAGAAGGATCGGGGCGCCGATACCGATCACCTCGTAGGTCGGTGAAACACCGATGAGGAAGCTGCCACCGGTCATCAGGAGAATCGAGACGATCAGCGCGAACTTGCGTCCGCGTCGGTCGGCAATCGTGGTGAGGACGAGTCCGCCGAGTGGCCGGAAGAAGAAGCCGACGGCGAAGATCGCAAGCGTGCCGAGGAGAGCGGCTGCCGGATTGTCTGTGGGAAAGAAGTGCGCGGCGAGGATGGCGCTGAAGGCCGCGTACACCAGCCAGTCGTAGTTCTCCAGCGAATTGCCAACGCAAGCCGCGATCATTCCTTGGCGGCGTGCGCGGCTGTGTGCGGTACGCGGGGACACTGTTGTCCCCTGAACTGCATCGGTCATTGATGCGTCCTTTCCATTGATGGGTAGAGCGTCTCTTGTGTCGAGTTTCTGTCGGGTACTCAGATGGGTTCTTGCAAGGGATTCAGGCGGCTTGCGGGGCGAGGGCGTGGGCATACTCGCGGGCCCGAGGCATCACTTCTTGAGCGATCTGTTGGATCAGGTCTCGCTGCTGCTGGCCTTCGGACACGACGGGCATGACGATGAGCTCGGCGACGCCGTTTGCGAGCAGTTCACCGAACTGGCGCGCCACGCCGTCGACAGTTCCGGCTGCAGCCAGTCGATCAATGAAGTGCTCGGGAATCAGTGGCGCGATGGCCGCCAGGGAATCGGGATCGTGGGTGTAGGCGAGCTGACTGATCGCCTCGTCCAGCGAGTCGGGGATCGTCAGTCCCGCCAGCTTGGGGCTGCTGTACAGCGGGTAGTGGGTTCGCAGGTGCCGCACGACACCGGGGAGGACGGCCTGGCGAGCAATCGCCGGGTCGCTGTGCAGTGCCACATCCAGACGTGCATGAAGGCGCAGCTGCGAGGGGTCGCGCTGAGTGCGGGCGGCGCCGGTGGCCAGCAGATCCTGTACAGAGCGGACCATCTCAGTAGAGGCGAGGGCCTGCACGATCAGGCCGTCGGCAACCTCGCCGGCAAGCTGGATGATGCGCGTTCCGTTGCTGGCGATGCAGATGGGCGTGTCGGCCCGGGCGGGGACATTGATGACTCCGCCGTGGAACTGCACAATCTCACCGGCGTACTCGATGTGATCACCTGACCACAGCTGTCGCACGAGCTCAATGGTCTCGCGGATGGCAGTGAGGGGCTTGTTGCGGCTGATGCCCATCTCCGCGAAACCCGAGATGCCGGCGCCGAGGCCGAGCACAGCCCTGCCTTCGCTGACTTCGTCGACGGTGGCGAACGCTGTCGCGGTCAGCGCGGGATGCCGCACGTAGGGGTCGGTCACACAGACACCAAGCCGCAGCGTGCTGCTTGAGAGCGCCGCGACTGTCAGGCCGGCCCAGCAGTCTCGGAAGAACCGCTCGTCGGCAAGCCACAGCCCGTCATATCCGGACCGGTCGGCCAGTCCGACCAACTCCCGGAGTTCTCGGGGCGTGTCCCGACCTACCAGCAACAAGCTCAGGTCATTCCCGATCATCCTTGGCTCCGTTCGTAGAGGCTTGCAGAGTTGTGTGCGGCTCGAGGACGTGATCGAGGAACTCGCCGGCGTGGTGTTCGGTCGGGGGCTGCCCCTGGCGGAACACCTTCGCCCCGGCATGTGACCCTCGAAGCTGAATGGACGTTCCATCGACGAGCAGCATCGTCTGCTCGCGCAACCCGATCACAGCGTGGGAGTCGATCTCGTGGAACTCGGCGATGCGCTGCGACCTGGTCTCGCCGTCGTGAGGGACATCCGGATCACGGTCGGCGTAGTGAGGATTGATATTGAACGACACAATGTCGAGCGCGTCGAACGTCGGCGGATAGATGATCGGCATGTCGTTGGTCGTCTTGATTGTCGGGCCGGCCATGTTCGACCCTGCGCTTGTCCCCATGTAGCGGCCTCCGGCTCTCGCGAAACTCCGGAGGGCGCCGAGCAGGCCGGACCGCGCGAGTCTGTCGAGCAGGCGGAAGGTGTTGCCGCCGCCGATGAAGATGGCCTCCGCATCGCGAACGGCACCCAGCGGGTCCTCCGCCCGGTGGATCGAGGACACCTGCACCCCAAGATCGCGAAGTCCGTTCCGCGCCGCGTCGGCGTAGGCGTCCACGTTCTGCATCGCGTACGGCACGAACAGCACCGATCGCGCGTCCGCGAGGAATGAAGCCATCTCGTCCAGGCAGTGCTCGAGGTATGGCCGCCCTGGCTGGGTCGAGTTGCTTATCAACAGAAGGTGGCGTTTCACGTACCCATTGCCTCCGGGTCGAGATTCGATGGTTGCTGAGTGGTCGAACGTTCACCTAGTATGCATGCAGGGTGAGCACTTGTCCAGATCCAATGAGAGAGAGCCAACAGATGTCACTTCAAGCAGTTCTCGACGTGATGGATGTCCTGGACGCGCCCGTCGACGGAGTCGAGGTCGCAGACTGGCTACTGCAGCGGGGGGTGCTCGCTGCCGTCGAAACCGTCGCGGACGAGCGCGGATCGACAGACTTCCTGCAGATCAGGATCCCCGGCGGGCAGGGCCTATCCACCGGCGGGTCAGCGCCGACTGTCGGCATCATCGGTCGCCTCGGGGGGATCGGCGCAAGGCCGAAGCAGCGAGGGATGGTCTCTGACGCGGACGGCGCGATCGCCGCGCTCGCGGTCGCGGTACGACTCGCGTCCACTTCTTCACGCGGGGACCGCCTTGACGGTGATGTGGTGATCACCACCCACATCTGCGCGAATGCCCCGACCGTCGATCGCAAGCCAGTACCCCTGATGGACTCACCGGTGAGCATGGAGACGATGAATCGGCTGGAAGTACGGCCGGAGATGGACGTGGTCTTCTCCGTGGACGCCACGAAGGGCAACCGAACGCTGAATCACAGGGGGATCGCCTTCACGCCCACTGTGATGCAGGGCTACGTGCTGCCTGCGGCAGAGGACCTGATGAGCATCTACTCCAACGTGACCGGCCGTGCGCCGGTGATCCTTCCGCTCAGCACGTACGACATCACCGCCTACGGCAACGGCTTACCCCACATCAACAGCATCGTGCAGCCGGCGACGGCCACCGATAAGCCGGTGGTGGGAGTCGCGCTGACGGCCGAGAGCGCCGTGCCGGGGAGTGCGACCGGCGCCAACCAGCCCATGGACATCGCTCTGGCGACCTCCTTCTGCATTGAGGCGGCGAGAGCAATCGGCGCGGGCCGAGCGCGGGTCTTCGACCCCGACCATTTCGCCGTCGCCCAGCAGTTGTATGGACCGCTGAATCAACTGCAGAACGTGGCGGAACTCTCCGCCCGATAGGAGGACTCAAAGTGAGCAGCACCCAGGTGATTTTCCTCAGCACGCTCCGCGAGGGCGCGGATGCCGAAGAATACGAGCGCTGGATTCGCGAAGTGGACTATCCGACAGCACGGTCGTTGCCATCGGTGGTGTCCTACAACGTGCTTCGAATCTCGGGCGCAATACGTGGCAGCGCCCCGTGCCACTACGTGGAGCTCATTGAGGTTTCAGACTTCGAGCGCTATCGCATGGAGCTTCAGACGATGCCCGGCCGGACCGAGTTCCTGGAGGAGCTGAACAGCTTCCTAGGAGATGTCAACTCGTTCTACGGAACGCTCGTCGAATAGCGCTTCGGGCCACAGGAGGCCGGAATACCCCGGAGGTAGCATCTCACGATGACCAAGATCTCAAAATCATCGGCCGTTCGCCGGACCGCCGACACCGCCAAGGCAGTCGGAACCGGGCGAGTGGACCGCACCGCGCAAGGGGCGGGCATCGAGGCGACGGACTTCGCTGACGCTTCCGTCGACAGACGGATTCTGGACGAACTCGACTACAAGATCGTCACTCTTCTCACCGGCGATGCGCGGCTGTCGGCCCGGGCGATCTCTCGGGAACTGGGCGTGGCGCCAGGGACGATTCTCGAGCGCATCGATCGGCTCGAGACCAGCGGCGTCATCACCGGCTATCACGCTGAAGTGAGCATGGAAGCCCTGGGGTACCCCGTTCATGTTCTTGTCGGTGTCAATGTGAGCGGCGGCGGGCAATCCCTCGAGAACGTCATTCAAAGCCTCATCGAACTGAAGAATGTCCAGACAGTGCGATTAATCACCGGCGAGTGGACCCTCCTCGTGGCGCTCGTTCTCCGTGACGCCAATGAGCTCACGAGCATTCTCGTCGACACCATCTCAGTCATCCCCGGTGTCACCGCAACCCAGACAATGTTGTGCCTTCGCGATATCCGCCGGCCCGGCAGTTGGTCCACCGGATAGTCCATGATCGCAACCTCGATCACACTTCGGGTTTGCGCCAAGTAGGAAAGAAATCAGTATGACCATCAAGATCGGCTACAAAGCTTCGGCGGAGCAGTTCGGGCCCCGTGACCTTGTCGAGTACGCGGTGCGCGCGGAGGAAGTGGGTTTGGACAGCGCGTGGGTCTCGGACCATTTCCTTCCGTGGCGCGACAAAGGAGGACACGCGCCGGCGGCGTTTACCTGGATGGCAGCGGTAGGCGAGCGCACTGACCGCATCGCGATCGGGACGAGTGTCACCACGCCCACCTTCCGCTACAACCCCGCGGTGATGGCCCAGACCTTCGCCACCATGGCTCTTCTGTACAACGATCGGATCATCCTCGGCGTCGGCACCGGAGAAGCGCTCAACGAGGTCGCCGTCTCCGGCATGGTGTGGCCAGAGTTTAAGGAGCGATTCGGTCGGCTGCGCGAGTCGATCCAGCTCATGCGTGCCCTTTGGACTCAAGACTCCGTGGACTTCGAGGGCGAGTACTACACGCTGGTCAACGCGAAGATCTACGACCGTCCGAGCACCCCTGTCCCCGTCTACATCGCTGCGGGCGGGCCGTTCGTCGCCCGTTATGCAGGCCAGCACGGCGAAGGGTTCATCTGCACTTCGGGGAAGGGGATGGACCTGTACACAGAGAAGCTGATGCCCGCGGTGAGAGAGGGCGCAGAGAAGCGCGGTCGATCAATGGATGACGTCTCGCGAACGATCGAGGTCAAGCTCTCGTACGATCGCGACCCGGCCGCTGCCCTCGACAACACCCGGTTCTGGGCTCCGCTGTCCCTGACCGCTGAGCAGAAGCACACCGTTTCCTCGGCCGACGAAATGGAGCGTCTGGCGGACGAGCTCCCGATCGAACAGATCGCCAAGCGATGGATCGTCGCCAGCGATCCAGACGACGCTGTCGCGCAGATTCATCCCTATGTCGCTGCCGGCTTCAATCACCTCGTCTTTCATGGCCCCGGACACGACCAATACCGCTTCCTGGCGCAGTTCTCGGAGGACATCCTGCCGAGGCTTCGTGCGCTGTGAACCGCCGGACTCGATGAGCGCGTAGCTCGACAGTTCGATGTTCGAGGCGCAGACCCGTTCGGGTAGTGGTCGATCGGCGCAACGGCGTCGTGGTCGTTCGCGACGTTGCGAGCGTCGGGCAGGGCGAGTATGGAGGACGTTCTCATGAACTGGATTCTGGAGGGCCGCGGTTCGTCGGCACCGGCGCACGGAGATGCAACCGTCCTCGGCGAGGCCGCGCCCGTCATCCGGTGCACGGCGGGGACCGAGGCCGTGCTCGACCCGCCCCCCACGCCCGCGCTGGAGACGGTGGCTGCCGCGCTCAATACTGCGGCCGCCGGCGCGCGCCTCGACATCCCGCAAGTGGAGGCGCTCTTGCACGCCCGGGGGGACCATTTCGAGCGAATGCTGTGGCTCGCCGGCCTCGCCCGCGACGCAGGACTGCACGCGGCGGGACGGTCCGGGATCCTCACATACTCCCGCAAGGTGTTCGTGCCACTCACCACCCTGTGTCGCGACCGCTGCCACTACTGCATCTTCGTTGACACCCCAGGGCAGTTGGTAAAGAAGCGGCAGCCCGCGTACATGTCGCCCGAGCAGGTACTCGCGGTCGTGCGACAGGGTGCCGCGATGGGATGCAAGGAAGCGCTGCTGACGCTTGGTGATCGTCCGGAGCATCGCTGGCCGGAGGCGCGCGCTTGGCTCGACGAGCACGGGTACGCGTCCACCGTCGAGTACGTCGGGCACATCGCCCGCCTCATCACAGCAGAGACGGGGATGCTCGCCCACCTCAACCCGGGCGTGCTGACCGCGAACGAGCTGCGGATGCTCCGTCCCACCGCCGCGTCGATGGGCATGATGCTCGAGACGACGTCGGAGCGTCTGTTCACCCAACCGGGGCAGGTGCACTACGGGTCGCCGGACAAGAACCCGGCGCTGCGGCTCGCGGTGATCGAGGATGCGGGCCGCGAGCGCGTGCCGTTCACCACCGGCATCCTCGTCGGCATCGGCGAGACCGTGCGCGACCGCGCCGAGTCGCTCGTCGCCCTGCGCGACAGCGCCGAACGGCACGGGCACGTGCAGGAGATCATCGTCCAGAACTTCCGCGCGAAGCAGCGCACGGCCATGCACGGCGTTCCGGACGCCGAACTTGTCGAGTACGTCGCCGCCGTCGCGGTGGCGCGTCTCGTCTTCGGGCCGGGGATGCGCATCCAGGTGCCGCCGAACCTCTCCGATCCGCAAGCGTTCGAGCTCCTGGTGCGCGCCGGCGCGGACGACTGGGGCGGTGTCTCGCCGCTCACCGCCGATCATGTGAACCCTGAGCGACCGTGGCCGCACCTCGACGACCTGTCCGCTCGCACTGCCGAGCTCGGCTTCATCCTCCGCGAGCGCCTGACGGTGCACCCGGAGTTCGTCAACAAGCCTTCGTTCTGGATCGACCCGGCGCTGCACGCCCCAGTGGCAGCCCTTGCGGCCGCCGACGGGCTCGCGGCGGATGTGGCGCCGACCCCGCACGTTTCCGCCGGGTCCCGGTTTCCACTGGTCTGGGATGGGCGGAGAGCTGTGGGGTCAGCGGTCCGACACCTCGCGCAAATGGCAGCCGCAGACCCCCTCACACTGGACGACGCGGAATGGGAGAAGCTGCTCAGCGCCACGGGTGCTGACCTCGACGTGCTCGCATCGACTGCGGACGACGTACGGCGCTACACCGTGGGCGAGGCCGTGAGCCTCGTCGTGAACCGCAACCTCACATCCACCGGGCTCGGCGTGTCGTACGCGCTCGACGACGTCACCGCGATCGCGACCGACGCGTGGGACCTCGGCGTCACCGAGATCTGCGTGCAGGGCCGGCTGGATGAATCGGTGGATCCGGTCGGCTACCTCGACGTAGCCCGCGCGATCAAGGCCGCGACGGGACGCGTGCACCTGCATGCGTACAGGCCGCAGGACATCGCCGACCTCGCCGACCGTGGCGGGCTGGGCGTCGCCGGCGCGCTCACGGCCCTGCGCGCAGCGGGCGTCGACACGGTCCCGGGCACGGGCGTGAAGGTACTGAGCGAGCGCGTGCGGGGGATCATCGCGCCCGACGATCTCGAGATCGACCGCTGGATCGAGAACATCACCGCCGCGCACCGCGCCGGCTTCCGCTCCACCAGTGTGTTGTTCTACGGACATGTGGAGTCCGCGGCGGAGCGCGTCGCGCACCTGCGAGCACTCCGCACCCTGCAGTCGTCGACCGGCGGGTTCACCGAGTTCGTGCCGATCCCCCTTCCAGGGCCCGCGGGCGGAGTGCCGATCGTTGCCGGCCGGATGCCGATCGACGAGCACCGTGCGATGGTCGCCGTCTCGCGGCTACTGCTGTCGGGATCGATACCCCACGTGCAGATACCCTGGACGCGCGTCGGGCGCGAGGCGGCGGCTGTCCTATTGCAGTCGGGCGGCGACGACCTCGGCGGCGCGCTGCTCGACGGACGTGTGAAGCCTGACGCCGGCGTCGAGCACGGTCAGGAGTTGCCGGTGGCGGATGCGGCGGCACTCGCAGGGCGGCTGTTCCGCCCATTCCGTCAGCGAACGACCGACTACCGTGAGCCGCCCGCCGACCGCAAGGCAGGGCTGCGATGACGATGGCGCCTACGCGAGTGCAGGTCGCGATCATCGGTGCGGGTTTCGCGGGGCTTGGCGCCGCCATGGCGCTGCGCCGCGCGAGGGTGCAGTCGGTCGCGGTGCTCGAGCGCGGAGCAACCGTAGGGGGCACCTGGCGCGACAACACCTACCCCGGCGTCGCCTGCGACGTGCCCAGTCACCTTTACGGGTTCGCCGCGCACCCGAATCCCGCCTGGTCAGGCGTATTCGCGCGCGGCGACGAGATCCGCGAGTATCTGGAGGGCGTCGCCGTCGCGGAGGGCATCCTGCCCGAGTTGAACACACCGATGCGTTCCGCTGCCTGGGACGCGGACGCGGAAGTTTGGCGTCTCGACCTCGGCGGTGCAGCGCCCCGCATCCTCGTCGCCGACGCGCTCGTGCTCGCGTGCGGGCGTCTCACCGAGCCGTCGATCCCGGACGTGCCGGGGCTCGAAACATTCCCGGGTCCGCTCTTCCACACCGCCCGCTGGGACCATTCCGTCGACCTCACGGGTGCCCGTATCGGGGTTGTCGGCACGGGCGCGTCCGCGGTGCAACTCGTGCCAGAGCTCGCCCGCGTCGCCGACGTCACCCTGTTCCAGCGGAGCCCGGCATGGATCGTCCCCCGCGAGGGCCACCTCTACTCCGAGGCGGAGCGCGCCGGGTTCGCGGCGGATCCCACCGTACTCTCCGAACTCCGAGGCGACCTGTATGCGGAGGGCGAGCGGCGCTTCCCGTCGCGTTCGGGCGATGCCGCGGCGTCCGCCGCCGCCCGGTCCGTTGCCCTTGAGCATCTCGCTGCACAGGTCAGCGACCTGGAGCTGCGGGCCGCGCTCACGCCGGACTACGCGTTCGGCTGCAAGCGGGTGCTGCTCTCCGACGCGTTCTATCCGGTCCTCGCCGCCGGGGCGGCGACGCTAGAGGCATCTGCTCTCTCTTCGGTGGACGGCTCAACGCTTGTTGCTGCGAGCGGCCGGCGCCACGAGGCCGACGTGCTCGTGCTCGCGACCGGGTTCGCGTCGACTCAGCAGCCGTACGCCGAACTCGTCCGCGGCGAGACAGTGACGCTCGCGGAGCACTGGTCTGGCGGGATGACGGCGTACGCGTCGACCGTCGTCCCGGGCTTCCCGAACATGTTCGTGCTGAACGGACCGAATGCGTCTCTCGGCCACAACTCGTCGGTGCTCATGATCGAAGAGCAGGCGGCTTACCTCGCCCGCACCCTAGCCCGCCGCCGCGGCGTGCTGCGTGTACGCCCCGACATCGAGGCGGCGTGGACAGCCGAGATCGACCGAGCCGCCGCATCCACCCCGTGGATCGCAGGCGGATGCCGGAACTGGTACGTCGATGCGCGCACCGGCCGGCTGACGCTGCTGTGGCCGGGCACGGTCGACTCGTTCCGGGCGAGGCTGAGCGCCGCCGACGGCTCGGAGTTCTTGCCCATGCTCGCGGAGAGAAGAGCATCATGACCATCCTCCGCCATGCGCGAAGAGGAATAATCGGTGCGGACCTATCTCATGGAGAGCCGCCCGTTTCAGGTTCGGTTCGGCGAGTGACGCTCTGTTCCTGACGGGTGAAAACATGTCGGATCGGGTACCCGCGCCTCCGCGCGGAGCTGAAGTTGATGACGGGCTCCTCCCCAGCTGGGCGATCCTCATTCCGGTGAAGCCGGCCGCGATGAGCAAGACCAGGCTCGGCGGTGCCGCTGTCGACCGGACGAGGCTCGCCCGCGCGATCGCACTCGACACCATCGCGGCCGCCGCCGCCTGCGAGGCCGTCGCCCGCGTCGTGGTGGTGACGGACGACGACGGACTCGTCGTCGACGCGGCCGGTATCCCGCGCCTACACTGCGTCCCCGAGGGCGGAGCGCGAGGGCTTGACGGAGCCGTCCTCCACGGGATGGCGGCGGCGGAGGGCATGCCGCGGGCTGCGCTCCTGGGCGATCTTCCCGCTCTGCGACCCGAAGATCTGACCGCCGCGCTGCGGCATGCCGCATCGTTCGACCGAGCCGTGGTGGCGGATGCCGAGGGCACCGGCTCCACGTTGGTGACCGCCCGCGTAGGGGTGAAGTGGGCGTCGGCATTCGGCGACGGCTCGTTCGCGCGCCACGTCAGGATGGGGTGCGTGGCCATGGTCGTGCCGGCGGGGTCGTCCCTCCGGCGCGACGTGGACACGGCCCAGCAACTCGAGATCGCGCGGGCGCTCGGGCTCGGGCCGCGGACGGCGGGGCTGCTGCCCTGAACACGAGGCCTCGCTAATCAAAGTCAGCCGCGACGGCGTTGCGGTGGTATTCGAAGATGATGCTCGTCCGTGTAGACGCCACACTCTGTCGGGTCGACAGATGGTCGAGAACGAACGCACGCACCGCCGAAGAGTCGCTCACTGCGATATGAACGAGAAAGTCGTCGGTTCCGCCCACGAAGAAGAGCTGAATCACGTCGGGGTGACGTCCGATCTCCGCGGCGAACTCGCGAATGCTGCCCTCCCGCTGACCGCCGCGGAGAGTCACGCCGATGATTGCCTGAAGCCCGCGACCGAGTCGTGCCTGATCGACCGCGGCGTGAAAGCCCGTGATAGTGCCGTCGTCGACGAGTGCCCGCATCCGGGCATGCGTCGTTGACGGTGCAACGCCAAGAGACTCTGCGAGCGCAGCGTTCGTCGCACGGCCTCGACTGGCGAGCTCCGCGATTAGCTGATGATCGAGATGATCTACCTCATCGGGCATCCGAATTTCCTTCGCTCAGCTTGCGCCATGCCGGCGCTGATCCGAAGTATACACCGAGTCTACGGAGAATCACCGAATATTCTTTCTCAGAGAACCAAAACCAATGATCATTCTGCGACACTTTGCTGGAGTCGATGAAGGAGTTGGCATGCGCATCGCAGTCCCCGCCGAAGTGAAGAATAACGAGAATCGTGTCGCCCTGACGCCCGCAGGCGCGGATGCGCTCGTGCAGCAGGGTCACGAGGTGCTCGTCGAGTCGGGCGCCGGCGTCGGCGCCGGTTTCGCGGACGGACACTATGACGCCGTCGGTGCGGAGATCGTCGATGACGCTGAGGAGACTTGGGCACGCGCCGAGCTCCTGGTCAAGGTGAAGGAGCCGGTCGCGTCGGAGTATCACCACCTACGTGATGATCTGACGCTCTTCACGTACCTCCACCTCGCGGCCGACCGTCCGCTGACCGACGCCCTCGTCGCTGCCGGCACGACCGCGGTCGCCTACGAAACGGTTCAGCTACCTGACCGCTCCCTGCCCTTGCTCGCACCCATGAGCGAAGTTGCGGGACGCCTGTCGATCGTTGTGGGAGCCTCCACTCTCCTCAGCGCTGCCGGGGGCCGCGGAGTGATGCTCGGCGGCGTGCCGGCTACGCGCAAGGCGAAGGTCGTCGTCATCGGTGGCGGCGTCGCAGGCGAGCACGCCGCTGCGAACGCCCTCGGCCTGGGTGCCGATGTCACGGTCATCGATATCTCGCTGCCGCGGCTGCGAGCCCTCGAGGTGCGTTTCAACGGCGGGATCCAGACCCGCGTTTCGACGCGCTATGAGATCGCGGACCAGCTTCTGGACGCCGATCTGGTCATCGGCT
Organism: Microbacterium ureisolvens; assembly: GCF_019511645.1. Lineage (GTDB taxonomy): Bacteria > Actinomycetota > Actinomycetes > Actinomycetales > Microbacteriaceae > Microbacterium > Microbacterium ureisolvens_A. The sequence goes on from NZ_JAEUAX010000005.1 coordinate 335,349, forward strand.
CGGTGCTCATCCCGGGCGCGGCCGCACCCAAACTCGTGACCGAAGATATGGTGGCCGCGATGAGGCCGGGGTCGGTGCTCGTGGACATCGCGATCGACCAGGGCGGGTGCTTCGAGGGGTCGCGGCCGACCACCCACGACCGCCCGACCTTCCCGGTGCACCAGTCGCTCTACTACTGCGTGGCCAACATGCCGGGCGCGGTACCGCACACTTCCACTCAGGCGCTCAGCAACGCAACGCTGCCCTACATCTCGCAGATCGCAGCGCACGGCTGGGACGAGGCAGCTTCGGCCAACGCCCCGCTTGCGGCCGGCCTCAACGTCCGCGACGGTCAGCTCGTCAACGCAGGTGTGCGAGCCGCATTCGGGCTGTAGCCGCACCCGCACCCGTTTGCACTGCGAAGACCTACGAGGACGCGCACACATGGTTCTGGACGCGGTTATGTCCACCCGCATGGAGACCGACTCGCTCGGCTCGGTCGAGATCCCCGTGGACGCCTACTGGGGCATCCACACCGCCCGGGCGATGGACAACTTCCCGATCGCCAAGCGACCGATTTCGGTGTACCCGGACCTGGTGATCGCCCTAGCGATGGTGAAGCAGGCCTCCGCCCGCGCGAACGCGCAGACGGGTGTGCTCGAGCAGGACAAGGCCGACCTCATCGACCGTGCCGCGCAGCTTGTGATCGACGGGTCGTTCCACGAGCAGTTCACGGTCGGTGTCATCCAGGGCGGCGCCGGTACGTCGACCAACATGAACGCGAACGAGGTGATCACCAACATCGCGCTTGAGCTGGCTGGGCGGCCGAAGGGCGACTACGCGTTCCTGTCTCCAATCGATGACACCAACCGCAGTCAATCCACGAACGATGTCTACCCGACGGCGATAAAAGTCGGCCTGTCGCTCACGCTGCAGAGTCTTCTCCAGGAGTTGAGCCTCCTGCGACAAGCGTTCCTCGACAAGGCGGTCGAGTTCCACGACGTACTCAAGGTTGGGCGCACGCAGCTGCAGGACGCCGTCCCCATGACCCTCGGCCAGGAATTCCACGGGTTCGCCACCACCCTCGGCGAGGACTACGACCGCCTCCGCGAGAACGCCTACCTGCTCTTCGAGATCAACATGGGCGCTACCGCGATCGGCACCGGCATCACGGCACACGTCGGCTACTCGCAGACGGTGCTCCACCACCTGCGGAAGATCACCGGACTCGACCTGCAGACCGCCGACGACCTCGTCGAGTCCACCAGCGACACAGGGTCGTTCATGTCGTTCTCCGCATCGCTGAAGCGCGATGCCATCAAACTGTCCAAGATCTGCAACGATCTGCGTCTGCTCTCCAGCGGGCCTCAGGCCGGCCTCGGGGAGATCAACCTTCCACCACGACAGGCGGGGTCCAGCATCATGCCCGGCAAGGTGAACCCCGTAATCCCCGAGGTCGTCAACCAGGTCGCGTTCTCGGTGGCCGGCGCCGACCTCACCGTCACCATGGCGGCCGAAGGCGGCCAGCTGCAGTTGAACGCGTTCGAGCCGGTGATCGCGCACTCCCTCTTCCAGTCAATCACCTGGATGCGGCAGGCCATATGGACCCTCCGGGTCAACTGCGTCGAGGGCATCACTGTGAACCGTGATCGGCTCGGCACCATGGTCAGTTCGTCGATCGGCTCGATCACCGCCCTTACCCCCTTCATCGGCTATGCCGCCGCCGCCGCGCTCGCGAAGACGGCGCTCCTCACGAACCGAAGCGTCGCTGACCTCGTCGTCGAGGCGCGTTTGATGTCGCGCGAGGAAGTGCTCAAGCAGCTGTCGCCAGCGCGGCTGTCCGGGCTTGAGGCGATCACCGCAGCCATCCCCACCGCCTCGACGTCGGATGACACCGAACGAGGCGAACGACCATGAACCATACGTCTACCCGGATGATTCGGACGGCGAACCCCACCTAAGGAATGGAGCCCCATCGTGCCTCTGGAGTTTTCAAACTCACCCGAAGTCCACCCCCCTCTCGGCACATACAGCCACGTTGTCACAAGCCCCGCAAACGCGAGTCTTGTCTTCGTCTCAGGACAGGTGGCTGTACGGAAGGACGGCACTTGGCCGAAATCTTTCCTCGAGCAGGCGGACCAGGTCTTTGCCAACCTCGTTGCACATTTGGCCGCCGAAGGGCTCACCCCCAGCGACGTCATCAAGGTGAACTCCTACATCGTCGATGACGACGGCGATCCAGGTGCTCTTTCCCGTACCCGTAGCAAGTATTTCGGCGACCACCGTCCAGCGGCAACTGCCGTCATCATCGCGGGCCTTGGCAATCCTGAGTGGAAGCTCGAAGTCGAATTAATCGCGGTTCGAAGCTAGGAGCACATAAAGCCTCGCAAGCGAGGGCATCGGCGACGATGTGATCTGCGCACCGGCACTGCCGACGGTGCGTTGTTGGCCCGCCTGGTCTCAATGTTCGGTCGACCCGAAGCGCGCCGGCACCTCTCCGGAGAACCGACGTATTCACATCACGTTGCTCGCTACTCCCGCATCCACCTGCTGCCGGCCGCTCAGAGAGAAGGAGCACGATGAGCGACACCGCGACTGACAGACTGCGGAATGCAGGAGTGACCATCTGGCTCGACGACCTCTGCTGCGACCGCATCGATTTGGGCGACCTCGGCTCACTGACCAAGGCGCGCAACGTCTCGGGCGTGACGATGAATCTCGAGGCGTTCAAACGCGCGCTCCGCAGCGCGCCGGGGTACGAGATGCGTATCAGCCGACTCGCGAACTCGGCGACGGTAATCGACGCCGCGATTCTCGACTTGATCGCCGCCTATGTGCGTGGGGTGGCTGAGGTCCTCTACTCGGCCTACCGAGCCACAGGCGGCGTCGACGGCCGTGTCTCGATCGACGTTCCACCGGACCTCGCCTACGACACGGGTGGACCAAGGTCGACCGCCCGAACGTGCTCGTGAAGATCCCTGCCACTCGAGCAGGACTGCCTGCCATCACCGCCGTGCTCGCCCAGGGCATCTCAGTCAACGCCACTCTGATATTCAGTCTCGATCGCTACGCCGAAGTTCTCGACGCGTACCTGTCGGGACTTGAACAGGCTCGGACTCAGGGCCTCGATCTCTCCCATATTCACTCTGTCGCATCGTTCCCCATCTCCCGCGTCGACCTCGAGGTCAACAAGCGCTTGACAGCGCTCGACACCGAGCAAGCCGTCTGTCTCAAGTCACTTACAGGCGTCGCGTACGCCCGGCTTGCCTACGAAATGTATGAGCGCGCGTTGACAGACCCGCGCGTGCGACAGCTTTCTACGACAGGTGCAAACATGCAACGACCGCTCTGGGCATCCACGGACACGCACGACCCGAGCCTCGCGGACACGGTCTACGTCACCGCGCTCGCTGCTCCCGGAACTGTGCGCACCATGTCCAAAGCAACGCTGGATGCGACCTTCGACCACGGCATCGTCCCTGCTCACGGGACCTCCGGCGGCTACCCCGACGCCCGCCAAGTGTTCCACCGGATCGCCGCGGCGGGGATCGATCTTGCGGATGCCAGCCAGTTGCTGGAGGACGAAGCGGTGAGCGAGCTCATCAGCTCATGGAAGGACCTTCGCGGCATCATCGAGTCGGACGTTGATGTCTCACGTCTCCAGTGATCGAGCGGTCATGCCCCGGCATCCGGGCATTGCTGGGTCCTGACCAGGTCGGCTCGACGTTAGCCCTCGGAGTCAGACGTATCACCCTTCCCCCGCTTCGCGACCCCGCGAAACAGCCGGGAGCCAACGTCGCCCCGCACGTCTCCATCGCCGACTGACTGTCCGCAGCCAGCTTGTGAGTCGTACGCTCCCTCGTCGCAGGGCACGGTCAGCGTGATGGGCGCCAACGACGAATTAGGAGCACACACGCCGGCGAACGCTGCGACTGCGGCCTCGGCCAAGACTGTGGTCGCGTCCCGCCAGACTCTGGTTTGTCGGGGAGCTGCCGCCGCGGGTGGCAACGAGATCCGAGCCAGTTCCATCCTGCCCCGCGTGAGTTCGGTGTGCACGAGGGCGATATCCGCACGGGCGTCGATATCCACGGTGGGGTTGCGTACACGAAGCGTCCATTGCGCGGAAGGCGCGTGTAGGCATACTTCACCGGCGAAGCTCAGTCGGTAACCTGTCGCCGCGCGCAAGGGCTGGTGCGCAACGTAAGGGAAGTGGAATCGGTTCGCGTTGGTCAGCGTCGCACCCTCGCGGATCAGGATCCGCCCGCCGGGAGTGGAGGTGACCCAGCTGAGCACACCACCCTGGATCGCCCAGTCCATGCCCCAGTCCTTCGGGCGGGGTGCGCACTCGACCATCGATGCGAACACCGGCGGGCTATCCCTGCGTGGCGACTGCGCGGGGCCCAACCGCGGCTCTGGATCCCTGCTCCGAACCGAAGCCAAGACGGCCGAGGAATTCGTCGACGATCAGTGTCGCGTTCACCTCGAAGACGGTCCGAAAGGTCGATCAGAAGCAGTCACCGACGTCGGTAACACGGGCCCGCAGATTGGGCCGCGGTCGCCGCTCCTTAGTCCTCCGTGGCAGGGGGCAACCGGAAACGCGAAACCCGCGTTGCCGCGGATTGTGATGAACGGCTCGGTCATGCTCGAACTCTTTGTAGGCATCATGTGTGGTGGTCAGGATCCTCTACGGACGCCGATCGGGGGCACGCGGCGGGACGCCGCTGCGGAGGTGGATGAAAAGGCGAAAGGCTACGACGCTCCCTGGAGGCCGAATATGACCCGCCGAACAATCTGCCCCCAGCGGGTGTCGATGACCCATCCCGCGATATATCGATCCGTGTGGCCGGCTTCGGCGCGGTGAAGCGACCGCACGGTACTTGGGCGGTCGTCTCGCTGCGCAGTCGGCTTCTCCACGGAGCCCAGACGAATGTCTGGCCGCCGTAACTCAACCGCCACCGTCCGGTGACGTGCCGTCGCCGCAGCTTCGATTCGGGAGAGGGGCGCTGGGGTGACCCCGCAGCCAAGCTGCCGGTGAGCGCCCGCCGCCTCCCTCGCGAGGGGTCATCAGTCCAACCGCGCCGTCCTCGCGGCTACAAGTACTGTTGCAGGTGCGCGAGGTCCGCCGCACCCAGCCGGTCCGCCGCGATGTTCCGCTGGTGCCAGTGGGGGTAGCGCAACGGTTCCCGGCTTACTCGGTCCAATCGGCTGCGTTCGTCGTCAGTGAGTGTGATTTCGGCTGCAGCGAGGTTGTCGGCGAGCTGCTCGTCAGTGCGAGCCCCAACTATCACCGAAGTCACCGCCGGTTGACCCAAGAGCCACGCGAGGGCGATCTGCGCCGCCGAAACCGAACGTCCGTCCGCGATTTGACAGAGCGCCTCGACGATGTCGAAGGTTCGGTTCTCGTCGTTGACCGGCGGCTCGTTCCAGCCTTCGAAACGGCGAGTGCCCTCAGGCATGGGCTGGTTTCGACGATACTTCCCGGACAGGAGACCTCCCGCAAGCGGACTCCATACAAGTATGCCCAGGCCCTGGTCCACGCTGACCGGAACCAATTCCGCTTCGGCATCGCGGGCGTGCAGCGAGTAGTGAATCTGCTGGCTGACGAACGGCGCGTAGCGATCGCGGGTCGAGATTCCCATGGCCTTCATCAGCTGCCAGCCGGTGTAGTTGGACGCCCCGATATACCTGACCTTTCCTGACTGGACCAGGTGGTCAAACGCGGCGAGCGTCTCTTCTAATGGAGTCTGCCCATCCCACTCGTGCGCCTGATACAGATCGATATGGTCGGTCTGCAGGCGCCTGAGGCTTGCTTCAGCTGCCCGGATGATGTGGTGACGTGATAGCCCGGCCTCGTTGGGACCGGTACCCATCGCCATGCGAACCTTCGTGGCGATCAGCATGTCGTGGCGAGATCCGGCGAGAGCCTCGCCCACGATCTCCTCCGATCTCCCATCGGAGTAGACGTCCGCGGTGTCGATGAGGTTGACGCCGGCACTCGCGGCTTGGGCGATCTGCCTGCTGGCTCCGTCGACATCGGTGGCGCCGACAAGCTTCGCCCACCCCCTGCCTCCGAAGGTCATGGTGCCGAGCGTCAGCGCTGAGACGCGAAGCCCGCTGCTGCCGAGCTGTCGATATTCCAATGAAGTCTCCTACCTTGTGGGGGCGCACACCCGTGGTGCGCAATCCAGTGTTTATGCGGTGCAATGCGACACTCCGCTCCTCAGGCTGCCTCCAGTCCCGTGATCAGCGCGATCAGGCGTTCGGTGTTCGCCTCCTCACGCTCAAGGATCGTGACGAGGCGACCGCGGCGCAGGACCGCGATCCTGTCCGCGATCTCAAGCACGTGCGGCAACTGATGCGAGACGAGGATCACGGCAATGCCACTCTCGCGGACTCTCGTGATGAGGTGCAGAACCTCTTGCTGCTGCTCTACTCCCAACGCGGCGGTGGGCTCGTCCAGCAGTAGAGCTCGCTGACACCAAGTGATGGCTCGTGCGATCGCGATCGCCTGCCTCTGTCCACCGGAGAGACTTCGAGTTTCGGCGTCGAGATCAGGGATGGTGATGTGGATGTCGCTGAGAGCCTTGCGTGCGTCGTTCACCATCCTTGCCTCATCGAGCCAGCCCAGCCAGCGTCCGGGTCCCCGCCTGGAAACGACCTCGCGGCCTAGGAACAGATTGGCCGCGACATCCAAATCCAGCGCGAGTGCGAGGTCCTGGTAGACGGTCGCGATTCCAGCGGCAGTGGCATCGGCGGGGCGTCGAAAGTGGGCAATAGCCTCGTCGACGAGTAGATGGCCGGATGTGGGCGTGGAGTTGCCGGACAGGATGCTCAGCAAGGTGCTCTTCCCCGCACCGTTGTCACCGACGAGGGCCAGCACTTCGCCGGGATAAAGGCTGAAACTGACGCCGTCTAGCGCGGTGAGGCCACCGTAACTCTTTACGAGATTCTCCGCGGTGAGAATCGGCGTTCGCGTTGGGCGGCGGTTTTCGACTGTGTGTGCCACGATGGTCTCCAATTGTCTCGACGGGCGTTCGCCGGCGCTCGTGCGTGGGTTGGTTGGCGTCCCACCAAGCGCAGCCGTGTGAGTCTCCGCCCACCATTTGTGGACGGATTAGCTGATCGCCGGACCGTAGAGAACCGCCTGGACCGCAGGGTCGTCGAGGTCGTCGGCGCCGACACCGACGGTGGGCAGAGTGACAAGCTTCTCGATGCTTGAGGTGTCACCGCTCAGATAGTCGACGGCGTACTGCATGGCGAGCTCGCCAGTCTTCGCGGCCTGCTGAACGATCAGGTACTGCAGCAGCCCATCCTCCAGGTACTCCACCTCCAGCGGGGTGCCGTCGTACGCGATAACGGGGATGTCGCCGCTCCTGTTCTGCGCCCGAAGTGCCGCCGCGGCGCCTTCTGCATTGACCTCGGTTACCCCGTAGATGCCCTTGAGATCTGGGTAGGCCAGCAGCAGTGAACGAGTCACCGCTTCCGATCCCGACGGGCTGCTTCCGGCTTCCTGAACTGGGGCGATCGTCACGTCCGGCGCCGCGTCCGCCAGCGCGTCGATGAAACCCTCGACTCGCTCGTCGAGTACGGTGACACCCGAGACCACGTTGATGATGGCCACGGTTCCGGATCCGTCGATTTGTTCCGCCATCTCGGCGCCGGCGAGTTCACCGCCCTGCCTGCTGTCACCGTATATCGAGCTCACGATTCCCTCCGAGTTCTCCAGGACCTGATCGACCGTGATCACGGGAATATCGGCGTTGATGAAGCGCTCGATGGGTGCCCGCATGGACACGGGATCCGAAGGGGCCACGATCAGGAGATCGGGAGCCTGCGCGAGGACTGCGTTCAGGACCGCCGTCTGCTCGACGGGATCGAAGTTCGGGGATCCTTGGTGGATGATCGTGATGTTGTTGTCGGCTGCGATCTTCTCCATGCCCCGCTTGACCGTGTCGAAGTATGAGTTCTGCGTGACGCCCGGTACGTACGCCACCGTGAACGCCTCACCCTCCGGTGACGCGTCGGGAGCCGCGTCACTTGGGGTGCAGGCCGCAAGTGCCACGGAGGCCGCGACGACGGCCACAACAGCGGTCAGGAAACGGCCTCGAACGTCGAAGCTGATCATGGGAGAGTCCTTTCGTTGATAAGGGAAAAGCCGCGTGCTTTGAAATAGAAGGGTGGGAACTGCAGGATCACTCGCTACGCGCCACTCGGGCGCGCTGCCTATCAACCAGGACCGCGCCGATGAGGATGATGCCGACGACGATTATTTGCCACGCCGAATTTGCCCGCGCGATGATCAGGCCCGTTTCGAGTACCGCGACGATTAGCGCGCCTACGACTGTTCCTGCGACAGATCCTCGCCCGCCGTAGAGACTCGTGCCTCCGATAACGATCGCGGCGACTGCAGCGAGCTCGATCCCTTGACCTGCGGTGATTGTCGCGACCCCCAGCTGCGACATTGCGCTGAAGCCGGCAAGCCCCGCCATGAGACCGGACAGGATGTAGGTGAGCAACAAGTATCGTTTGACCTTGATGCCAGTTCTCGTGGCTGCCTGACTGTTGCTTCCGATCGCCTTGATTCGCCTACCGAATCGCGTCTTCGCAAGGAACAGCCAACCCGTGAACGCAGCCACGATTGTCACCGCAACGGGGACAGCGATCCAGCCATCGAGCAAGAACGAGTTTCCGATCACGACGAGTTCGGGCGGCAGGTTAGAGACCTCTTGCCCGCCGTTCGCAAGCTGGGTCAGTCCGCGCGCCACCCCGAGCATGCCCAGTGTCACGATGAACGGACTTACATTAAAGCCCGTAATGATCAGCCCGTTGACCGCGCCGGCCCCAGCGCCGACCGCTAGTGCGACCATCAGACCAATGATCATGGTCTCGATCGCACCCCTCTGGCTATCCACCAGACTCGACATCACCATGGCGCTGACAATTCCGGATAACGCAAGCACGGACCCGACCGAGAGATCGATCCCGCCGGCGACGATGACGAACGTTCCGCCGATCGCGATGAGCAACACTTCTGTGGAGTTCAGCGAAATCGCCTGCCAGCCTGCCTTGCTGAAGAAGTTGTTTGTGGTGAGCGCGAAACCGATGACAATCATCAGCAGAATGCCGAATGTCCACAGACTCGCAGCACGCCCGAGAAATCGCCTGACAGTTGCAGGGCGCGAGGGCGCACCTCCCTCCCAATGAGTAGATTTGGGGTGCGTCGATTCCGACTGCGCCATTGCGGTCCTTTCCTGCAGCGCCGACGACGCGATCTGAGAGTCGTGTCGCCAAACCTGTCCATTGGCGGTCCTCGGCGGTGCTGTTAGAGACGCGCCTAGGTGGCCGTTATCGGCATCTCGTCAACCTCGACGGATGCCTTCCTCGAAAATCATGCGGTGCCTCGAAATGCGTAAGCAAACGTAAGGATCCTCGGGCTTGCGGTTCTGCCGTTTGATCGACCGCCGCCTGTTGAGTCAATGCCCGACGGCGGCCACACCACAAAGGCGTTTCAGCCGGGCGCCAGGTGTACGCCGCTCTTCGCCTGGGCGGACGCCCTGCTGAGCGACCGCCGGATGGGCCGGAGCGATCACCCGTCGACACCCGTCTGCCGTAGCTGGAGGCGATGCCCAGCTGACGCCAGAAACCGACATTGATCGCGGCTCGACACCGCCGACGCGGCGCTCGTCACCGTAATCGGTCCTCACTCCCGGTGTCTTCGCGCTGCGACCCGCCACCGGCAATGGCACTCGCTGGCACGACGGATCTGGTGTTGCGGCGCCGTGACTCCGCAAGCACGCATCTAGCCCACCCGACCCTGATCCGAGGCGACGAGTTCAGCGTGCGAACGGAGTGGCCAGACGCGCAGAGGCGAATCGAGGAACCCGCTCGCGCAACGGGGCCGCGGCTCCCCCGACCTCGATTGAGGCGATGAGACCGTGCGCGTGTCTGATGACGTCGACACCGTGCGCGCGCCAGAGAGCGCCGTCGGGGGCGGTGGCCGACTCTCTCCACACGACGGCAGCCACGTCACCCCGAGTGATCACGTCGACGAGCTCGAATCGCAGATCCTCGAGCACACCGGCCTGGCCCGCAAAGAATACGCGAGCGGCATCGATACCGAGGAGCGTCGGATAGCTCGGAAACCTTACTGCGACCCGGGCGGCCAGCTGGGACAACATGCCCTCGAGGTTGCCGTCAAGATAGGCAGCATAGAACGCCGAAACGGGTGCCGGCATGGCGACCAGAATTTCTCTATTTCCAGCGACGACTACCGCCGACTCGTCTGTGTAGCCAGCCTCACGCAGCGACCTCATGCCATGCTCCCGAGCCGCGCTCCCCCGTCCAGCGGAATGATCGCGCCGGTCAGCGAGTCGAATGCGGGGCGGCATAGGGCCAGCGCAACCTCTGCCACCTCCGCGTGCGTGACGAATCGGCCAGACACAGTCGTCGCGAGGGCACGTTCCACCGCCGTCGGATCGATGCTGTGCATGTGTTCGGCGCTCTCCGCTATCTGCCCCGGCGCGATCGCATTCACGGTGATCTCCGGCCCCAGTTCGGCGGCGAGGCCCCTGACCAGGGTCTCCCGCAGGTGCTTGCCGACTCCGTACACGCCGTCGCTGAGGGTTGCAGCCGATCCGGCGGAGATCGCAATCAGCCGACCGCGACCCCGCTCTCGCATTCCTGGACCTGTCGCCCGCGCGAACTCGAGGAACAGCGACGCGTGATCGTCGATGGACGCGCGAAAGCGCCGAGGGTTGGCGGCCGACAGTGGTGTCGAGTCCCACGGGCCGAAGCAGTCAATCAGGACGGAGACGGGGCCGCCGAGCTGCTCCGCGGCGTCGTACACCAGCCGGTCCACCGCTCCGTCCTCACGCAAATTCTGGGCGAGGACGCCCAGGCGGGGCTTGCTCCCGTGCCGGGCCACGGCGGCGCCGCTCGCGGCGAAGCAGTCCGCGATGGCGGAACCGAGGCGCGAGGACGAGGCGACGACGAGGACTCGTTCGCGATCGCAACTTGCGCTCTGATACCGCGGCAAGGCAGCAGGGTAAGCATCCTTCACCAACTGGTAGGACCCACCTCGGATGTCACCGAGGTCTGTCTCGTCTGTGTCGACCGAGATCTCAGTCAGGACCGAGTGAGAATGACTGAGGACGATGGTGACGCGCGCGGTCGGGAGGCCGAAGGGAGCCGGGAGGATCACGACGGATCGCCCATCCGTGGTCAGGACGGTGGCCACAGCGCGCTGTCCCGGCGGGATGGCGGACAAGACCCCTTGGAGCCGCGAGTGATCTACGGGTTCCCCGTTCACCACGATCCTCGTCGCCTCGCCGATCTGCAGGTGGGCGACTTCGCCGGAGACGACGGCGTCCGCAATGAGGTTCGCGAACCCGTCCGATGACGACTCAGCCATTTGCTGGCTCGACCCCGTAGCGCGCTCGCAGACGCGGAAGGATCTCGGCACCGTAAGTGCGGAGGAACTCCTCCTGGTTCTCGCCCGGGTCGTGGAAAACGAGGTGTCGGAACCCGAGGTCGATGTAGTGCGCGATCCTGTCGACGTGTTCATCCGGGTCGGTCGAGACGATGAACCGTGATGCTGCGCGTTCGATGGGCAGTTCGCTGGCCCGCCGCTGCATCTCGATCGGATCGTGGATGCCCATCTTCTCCTCGGGCGAGAGTGCCAGGGGCGCCCAGAATCGGGTTTTTCGCATCGCAGTGTCGTAGTCGGAATGGTACGAGACCTTGACCTCGATCATCGTGTCGATTTCATCGCGTCGTCGTCCGGCCTTCTCGAGGCCATCCGCCAGCGCGGGCAATAGCGTCTCCGAGTACAGCTCTGGTGCTTTGCCGCTCGTCGTGATGTAGCCACCCGCCATCCGGCCTGCCAGGCGTGTGGCCGCGGGGCCCGAAGCCCCGATGTAGATCGGCACCTTGGTCGCTGCCGCTGGTCGGTCATACACCGTTGCCCCAGAGGTCGAATAGAAGACGCCCTCGAAGTCGACGCGGTCTTCGTCCCAAAGTCTCTGGATGAGTGTGATGGCCTCCTTCAGACGTTGGAACCGCTCGGGCGGCGGCGGCCATTCGAGTCCCAGGGTCACCTCATTGAGCGCTTCGCCGGTCCCGACTCCGAGGATGACCCTGCCCGGGTACATCACTCCGAGAGTCGCGAAAGCCTGCGCGATGACTCCCGGGTGATAGCGGAAGGTGGGAGTGAGCACGCTCGTGCCCATCACTATCCGGGAGGTGCGCGCACCTACGGCTCCGAGCCACGGCAGCGCCGCGGGCGCATGGCCGCCGTCGTGCATCCACGGCTGGAAATGGTCGGACAGAAAGACGGAGTCGAACCCCATCTCCTCGGCGAGCACAGAGAACTCAACGAGCTCACTCGGACCGAACTGCTCGCTGGAGGCCTTGTAACCGAACCGTATCGGGGTGTTCATTCGTCCTTCTCTCATACGACGCGCGCGTCATCAGCGCTCGGGGCCGAAGCCCCAACCGCTGCGCCAAGCGCCGCGACTAGTGCGGGGTGATGTGCGGGGATAGGGCTTCACGCTGGGCGGCGAGGGCACCGCGGAGCAAGTCGAGCGCTCTTTCAGCTTCGGTCCGGTCCCCCGAGACCAAGACATCGACGACGAGACCTCGCAGCGAAGCGAGGACGAGCCTTGCGAGCACCTGTGCAAGATCCGCACTCACGCCTTCAGCTTCGCTCGCCCTGGAGAAGTACCCGATCCAGCTGTCCATCGCCGAACTCGCGAAATCCTCGAAGTCTTCCCTCGACTCGTACGTGCGCGAGGCGAGGTGAAAGAACAGCTGCATGTCGGATGGGTGCTTCATGTAGTACTGCCACCAGGAGTCCATCGCCTCGTCGAGCGAGGTCGGGGGTTCCACCTCGAGGTCTGAGATCGTTTCCTGTCGCACGTGGTGCATCGCCCGTCCGAGCAGTTCGTCGCGGCCGCCGAAGTGGTAGATCAGCATGCGACTGGATGTTCCGAGCTCTTCGGCAATGCTGTTCAGCGCGAATGCTTCCGGCCCCTTCTCCCTGATCGCGCGCACGATGCCGGGAAGCAGCGCATCAGCTTTGGCGCTCATGATCGACTCGCCTGCTGGTGTCTCACGGATGGCTCCTCAGGGTTGATGGGCGGCCGGAATTGGTCATGACGCTAGTCGACGCATCGCGAGCTCGGCGAGGAGGGCGGCCGCATCGTCGATGACGGTGTCGTCGAAGATGACATTCGCGGAGTGGTTGGTCACCGGAGTGGTGGCGTCCGGCGGGCTCGCACCGAGGAAGATGAACGCACCGCCCGTCCTGTCGAGGAACTCGGAGAAATCCTCCGCGATCATCTCCGGGTGGGTGATGGCGAGACGTCGCTCGGACCCGAACAGCTCGTCGATCGCCTCGGAGGCCGCAACGGCAGCGCTCTCGGTGTTGACGGTCGGCGGCAGAAGCGGGCCGGGGCTGGCTTGAGCCCGCATTCCATGGCCCGCGGCGATCCCGTCTGACAGTGCCACCAGATCGGTGAATGTCGTCCGCAACCGGCCAGCGCTGGTCGCTCGCAACGACACCCGGAGCGTGGCTTCGGACGGGATCACGTTCGCCGCAGCGCCCGCCGAGAAGGCACCGACGGTAGCAACGAGCGGCGCCCCCGGCCGACTGTTCTGAACGACGTAGTTCTGGATGGCCTGCACGATGAGCGCTCCCGCGAGGATCGGGTTGCGCGCTGTGTGTGGATGCGCGGCATGCCCACCGGCACCGAGGATCTCGAGCTCGAAGTTGAGGGTGCCGGCCATCGCGGTTCCCGACAGGACGCCGAATTTGCCTGCGGGCAGGAAGGAGAAGACGTGGAGGGCATACGACGCGACGGGGAGTGTGCCCGTCGTATCGAGCACTCCCTCGGCGATCGTCTTCGCTGCCCCCTGGTGCCCCTCCTCTCCGGGCTGGAACACCGCGAGGACGTGCCCGGCGAACTGGTCGCGGCGGGCGCAGAGTATACGGATCGCGCCAACGAGTGCCGCCATGTGCAGGTCGTGGCCGCATGCGTGCATCGCCGGACCGTGGGCGGCGAAGTCGAGGCCGGTCTCCTCGATCAGGGGGAGCGCATCCATGTCTGCGCGCAGGAGAACTGTCGGCCCGGGCGCGGCGCCGTCGATCACGACGGCGATCCACGACAGTGCGGTACCTGTCGTGATGGAAACGGGGAGTCCGTCGAGTTCGTCGAGGAGCCTCTGTTGGGTGTGCGGTAGCTCGAGGCCGACCTCGGGCATGCCGTGCAGTTCGCGACGCAGCGCGACAAGGTCGGTCACCCTGGTCGCGGTTCCCGCGTGATGGCCGCTCATTCCGCACCTCGGTCGAGGAGTATCGACCGGCACGCGACCCGATGCCCGGGCGACACTTCGACCAGGTTCGCGCCGTGATCGGCGCAATCGCCTGGCGCGGGGCAGGGCATGTCCTCCATGCCGCGCCCGCCCGCCAGTGCGGTTTCGACGCTGAAGTCGTCGGGGTTCCAGGGGGTGTTGGGATCGGTGGGGGGAACGGCTGCGAGCAATGCGTGGGTGTACGGGTGGGCCGGATTATCGAGCACCGCCGCCGCGGGGCCTTCTTCCACGACACGTCCGAGGTACATCACGAGGATGCGATCGGAGACCTTTCGGACGGTCGACATGTCGTGGCTGACCAAGAGATAGCCGACCCCCGTCGCCTCCTGCACCTCGGCGAGGGTCGTCAGAAGCCGCGCGCGCACGGTCTGGTCGAGACTCGCGGTCGGCTCGTCGAGGACGACGATGCTGGGCTCCGCGATGATCGCCCGTGCGACGGCGACCCGTTGCGCCTGACCCCCGGAGAGGTCCTTGGGCTTGCGTCGCAGGAAGTCCGCGTCGAGGCCGACGCGGGCGAGCATCGCGCGCGACCGCTCGGTCGCATTCACTCGCTGAGCACGTCCCAGACGGCGAAGGGGCTCCGACACCGACCGCTGGATGCTCCACGACGGGTCGAGAGACTGGTCGGGATGCTGGAAGACCATCTGCACGCGGGACGCTCCGGTGTCCTGCCCGTCGGAAGTGGCCCATCGGACGCGCCCGGATGTCGGGCGCTGCAGGCCCGCCAGCACGCGGCCGATCGATGACTTCCCGCTTCCGGATTCCCCGACGATGGCCACAGTTTCGCCGGCGCTGACAGAGAAACTCACGCCGCGCACGGCGTGGATGCGGCGCCGCCCGAGCCGGTAGGTGACCGAGATGTCATCGGCGATGAGCGTTGTCATCGCACCTCCTCTGTTCGTGCGAGGGCCCCGCGCCCCGCCGCGATCAACTCACGGGTGTATGCGTCGACGGGAGCGTGGAAGATCTGATCCGTGGTGCCGGACTCGCGCACTTGGCCGTGGTAGAGCACAACGGTCTCGGAGCACATCTGGGCGACCACTCCGAGATCGTGCGTGATCAACAGGACCCCGCGCTCGCTTCCGGCAGTCGCACGACGCAGCAGGCGCAGGATTTGGGCTTGGACGGTGACGTCGAGGCCAGTCGTCGGCTCGTCAGCGATGAGGAGTTCCGGCTCGCTGGCGAGTGCCAGGGCGATCATCACGCGCTGGTTCATGCCTCCAGACAGTTGGTGCGGATACGCACGGCGGACGCGCGCCGGCTCGACAATGCCGACGTCGCGGAACCATTGCTCGATGAGTGGAATCGCCTTCCCGCCGCGAGCGAGGTTGAGATGTGCGAGCAGGCGTTCGAACTGGTCGCCGATGCGCATGGTCGGGTTCAAAGCCGACCGCGCATTCTGGAAGACCATCGAGATCCCCGGACGGTCGACGAGCTTTCCTCGCTCGAGAAAGGTCCGTCCACCGATGCGCGCGGTGCCGTCGACAATGCGCATCGACGCCGGCAGGAGACCCGTCAGCGCGAGCGAGGTGATCGACTTTCCCGATCCGGATTCGCCCACAAGACCGACGATCCTCCCCGCCGGCACATCGAACCCGACGTCCTGGACGATGAGACGACCGGTCACCGTTGCAACGGTCAGACCTTCGACATGGAGAGCGGTCATCGCAGGCTCCCTTCGAGGCGATCGCCGATCAGCTGGAAGGATGCGGCCGCAAGCAGAATCATCAGGCCGGGGAAGAACGCGATCCACCAATCTCCGAGGAGAACATCGCCCGAGCCCTCCGCGATCATGGCACCCCATTCCGCAGTCGGGGGCTGGACACCTACGCCGAGGAAGGAGAGACCGGCGATATCGAGGATCACCCAGGCGGCGACGAGCGAGGCCTGCACGAGCGGCGCGCGGAACGAGTTCGGAAGGATGTGCTGCACAGCGCTCGTGACTGTCGCCGTGCCGGAGACCTTGGCCGATGCCACGTAGTCTGTGCTTCGCACTTCCAGCGCCTGCGCACGCGTCAGCCGGATGAACTGAGGGATGTAGGCGATCGTTACGCCGATCGCGGCATACACCGCGCTGTTCCCAAGAGACGCGGTGATGATGAGCGCGAGCACGAACGCGGGGAACGCCATCATCATGTCGGTGATCCGCATGAGGATGTTGTCAAAGGTACCGCCCAACGCGGCACTGACCGCGCCGAGCAAGCTCCCGATCAGCAGGGCGCAGACGGTGACGGCGAGAGCGAGCAGGAGATCGATGCGAGCGGCCGCCAGCGTCCGAGCCAGGACATCCCGACCGTATGCATCAGTCCCGAAGGGGTGCTCCAGGGACGGCGGCATCCGAGTGATGGCAGGGTTGGCGACCTCTCCGGCCCCCAGCAGAACCGGTCCGAGGATCGCCCCCAGGACGAGGAGCCCGAGAATCACGCACCCGGCGATCATCCCCACGTTCCCGGTGCCCATCGGCATCGATATCAGCCGCAGCGTGCGCGTGCGGGGCGCAGATTCGAGCGTTGTCATGCTGCCTTCCCATATTCGATGCGCGGGTCTGCCGCGGCGTAGAGGATGTCGATCAGCATGTTGAGAAGGACGTAGATCGTTCCGACCAGCAGAGCAAATCCACGCAGCGCATTGAGGTCATGCTGCTGGAGAGCGAGGTACGCGTACTGTCCGATCCCGGGCCAAGAAAAGAGCTGCTCGATGATGATGTTGCCGCCGAGGAGGAACCCCGCCACGATGCCGACCGTCGTGAGCAACGGGAGCATCGCGTTGCGCACACCGTCATGGAAGAGGATCGAGCGAGGCGAGTAGCCGAAGGAACGAGAGGTTCGCGCAAAGTCGGAGTCGAGCGCACGGTTGGTCGCGGCACGGAGCGCCTTGATGATGCTGGGGGAGGCGATGATTCCGAGGAGAAGCGCTGGCAGCGTGAGCATCCAGAGCGAGGCCAGCGCGAGGCCGATGTCACCGGTCACCAGGGAGTCGAGCACGTAACTTCCTGTCACCGCGGGCGGCGGGCTGAATCCGCGTGGCAGACGCCCGACCGGGTTCGGGAACACGTGCCACACGTTGCACAGCAGCAGGATTGCGAGCAGGCCGATCCAGAACGACGCCGTCGACGACGCGAGGATCGTGAAGCCGCGCGCCATGAAGTCTCCGAACTTGCCCCGCCATGCCGAAGACGCGAGTCCGCCGATCGCCCCGATCAGCAGGGCAAAGATGAGAGCGAGAGCACTCAACTCCAGGGTGGCCGGCAGACGCTGCATCAGCTCGAGCATCACCGGCTGCCCGGTACGGGTGGAGTCACCCAGGTCGAAGCGGAAGATCCCTGCCAGATACGCGAACAGCTGCACGTGAATCGGCTGATCGAGCCCGAACTGTTGGCGGATCGCGGCGATCTGCTCCTCGGTGGCGTATTGTCCGGCGCGGACGCGAGCGGCATCGCCGGGGAGCAGCTGCGTCACCACAAAGATGACGAGCGCAATGCCCAGGATGCTCACGAACGCCGTGAGCGTTCGTCGAGCGATGAGCTGGATCATCGATCCTCCTCGGGTGGATTGGTCAGAAAGGGTGAGGTGGCGCGGCCGCCGCGGAGCCGGCGGCCGCACCGGGGCTCACTGTTGCAGTGTGAGGTACTGCAGTCGCAGGAATGTATCGTCGGGACGGGTGACACCGCCGACCTCGGGCGAGGTGAGCGAGAGGTTGTTGCGGGCGAAGAGGAAGGCCCACGGAGCGTCGTCAATCACAAGCTGCTGGGCCTGCTTGCCCAGGTCGAACCGCGCGGTCTCGTCAGCCTCGACCATCGCCTGATCCAGCAGGCTGTCCACCGCGGCGTTGCTGTACCGCGCGTAGTTCGTGAACTGCCCTGTGCGCAACAGGAAGTTGAGCTGGTAGACCGGGTCCTCACCCCACGAGTACCAGCTGTTGATGAAAAGCTCGGTCGTGCCATCCCCCAGTGCCGAGAAGTACTCCGCATCGGCGAGCTGGTCGACGGCCACCGTGATGCCACCGTCCTTCAGCGCACTCTGAATGAAGGTCGCCGACTTCACTGCGATCGGGTCCGAAGCCTGAACGGTGAGGGTGAGATTCAGATCGGACACGCCGGCATCGGCGAGCAGTTGCGCAGCGGCGTCCGGATCGGTGTCGTAAGCCTGCTTGTCACCGGTTTCGTCGAGTGCGCCGTTCATAGGGTACGGGTCGGCTCCGTATGCCGGCCCTGCGTAACCGGCCATGACCTCATCGCGCAGCGCCTGATACGGCACCAGAAGATCGATCGCCTGGCGCACGCGGACGTCCTGGAGAGCGGGAACCTGAGCGTTCATCCCCAGGTAGTTGATCCAACCGGATGCCGTGGTGATGACCTTGACGCTGTCGACGGACTCGGCCTCAGCCGCAAGGTCGGGCGAGGCGCCCAAGGCGATGTCGATAGAGCCATTCTGGAGCGCAAGGTAGGCCTGCTCGGCGCTCGGCTGGTTCTGGATGGTGACCGTCTCCGGCGAATCGCTGAGATCCGCGACCGTGTACTCCGGGTTCTTCTCCAGCACGATGTTCGTCCCGGGGGTCCGGTCGGATACCTGATACGGCCCCGAGGAGACGCCGCCTTCCGAGAAGTAGTCGGTCGCCCATTCCTCCGTGCTGTTCGCCTCGGCGTCGGCCTTGCTGAGGATGCCGAACGTCTGGAACGAGAGGAACTTCTCCAGGAGAGGTGACTCGCCCTCCGTCTGCACGGTCACCGTCAGGTCATCGGTCGCGATGATTCCGTCAGCGGGGTCTGAGAAGCGCAGGTAGTCAGCGAAAATTCCCGTGTATCCGACGTCCGACAACGAACGCTGCAGCGTGTAGGCCACGTCATCGGCGGTGAGGTCGCTCCCGTCCGCGAACTTGAGGTCGGGTTTGACCGTGATGGTTAGCTCGGTGCCGTCAGCGGAGTACTCGACGGACTCCGCGAGAGACGGCTCGTACTCGTCGGTACCGACGAGTACACCGTCGTGGTCGGCGTACTTCTGGGTGAATAGTGTGCCGTAGATGTTGCTCACGACGAGGGTGGCGGTGTCGGTCTTGAATTGGGCAGGATCGAGGGTGTCGACGTCGCCGTAACCGATGATGATGTCGGTACTTGCCTCGTCGGGCTGCGCGGCTGCGCAGCCCGACAGGGCGATCGCAGCCGCTGCGACGAGCCCGACTGCGGTCGTCGCAGTGCGTACGGGAGATTTCGTCATTGTCTAGCTCCTCTTGCTCGGTGGTGCGTTCATTAAGGTGAATCAGGCGATCGAGTCGGTGGTCGCGGCGAGGCCGAGCAAGCGCCCGGCCTCATTGATGTGGTCGGTGATGGAGCCGGCGTCGACGACGGGCATGAGCGCAACCTCGTCCGCCCCCGCGGCGCGAAGTGCCTCGATGGATGCGATGCAGGCTTGCGCGTCCCCGCAGACAGCGACGCTGTCGATCCACGCGTCGGGCATCTCGGATTCGAATCCGTCACGGCCGACTCGGTCGAGGATCGCGACGAGCTCGTCGCTGATACCCGCGGCATCTGTGAGCGGTGTCGGCCCCAACGACAGGTAGCCTGCGACCACGGGGCGGGCCGCGGCGCGAGCCTCCTCCGCCGTGGCGGCCAGCGAGAAGATGG
The DNA here is from genome assembly GCF_019511645.1 of Microbacterium ureisolvens. GTDB lineage: Bacteria > Actinomycetota > Actinomycetes > Actinomycetales > Microbacteriaceae > Microbacterium > Microbacterium ureisolvens_A. The sequence goes on from NZ_JAEUAX010000005.1 coordinate 355,318, forward strand.
CGAAGGCGGTGATCGATACGTGCCTGCCGTTCGGGGACGCAGCATCAATCGTTCGGCGCGCGCGCGCGACGAACTCAGGCGTCGAAAGAACCGACATGAGGACACCGTCAGCGACTTCTCCGGCAAGCGACGTCATTTTCGGGCCGGTAGCGCCGATGTACACCTGCGGCGGCTGCGCCGGGGGAAAGGCCAGCGAGACGTCCCGGAAGGTGAAGCGACCGTCCCGCGAAACCGATTCGCCGTCGAAGAGCCGTCGCACTGCGTCAACGGAATCCCTCATCGTCGCTAGCGGTGCCGCGGGCACAATACCGATTTGCTCGAGCCACGCGGGCACTCCCGAACCGAGCCCGAGAATGAAGCGCCCCGGGTACGCGCCGGCGAGAGCGCCCGCCTCCATCGCTGTAAGGGCCGGATGCCGCACATAGGTGGGGAGGAGACCGATCCCGACTGAGATGGTCGTAGTTGTTCCGAGCGCGATCGCCGCGCCGGCGACACCTCCGGTGAAGAAGTAGTCCTCGGAGATCCAGATCGTGGAGAATCCTGAGGCCTCGAGCGAGCGAGCTGCCTGCGGAAGTGCGGCGGGAGGCAGGGTGCTGCCGAGAACGAATCCGACGCGAGTTGTCATGTGTGCTCCGAGACTGAGGGGCGGGACGATGAAACGCCGATGGGATCGGGGGGATCCGCAAGGTAGTGATGCCCCGGCTGGGGCAAGATGGCGACGGCGTGGAGCTGGTCGAGGTAATCTGCGTACGGTTCGCGCCTGTCCACCGCGCGGCGGAGAGCATGTCCGGCCTCGATGTCTCGCCCGGCGCGGGCGAGCAGGACACCGCTCCACATCAGCGGCTCCGGGTCATCTCCGATGACGCGGCCAGCGGAGTCGAGTGCATGCAAGGCGGCTGTGAGTTCGTCACCTGTCGTCGGCGTATCGCGCGAGAGCAGCCCTGGAGTGAACACCGAATCGGCGAAAACGCGGTGCGCACGACTGAGGACTGCCAAGCGCCGAAGCTCCGCAAGCGGCTCGACGGAATCATCGACCCGGATGTCGAGTACTCGCCCGTCCCAGATCCGCTTCCCCTGGACGCCGTCGACGATGACCATTGCCGCAGACATACGACCGCGCGCATCTCCCCCGGCGGCTTCCGCTGCGTCGAGAGCCGCTAGCATTCGGTCCGCCAGATCTCCCTGCGCATCCGTGTACGCCTGAGCCATCGCTGGAACGACCGCAGCGTTGGCGAGCATGTTGCCCAGCACGGCAAAGCCCTCGCCGACGACGTCCGCGTGATGCCCCACGCACCGGGCTCCCGTGAACACTCCGACCGCGCCTCGTGCATCGACGATCGCGACCTGCCTCAGCTCGGCATCGACATCCGCTGACTTGAGACGCGCCAGCACGCCCGGCGCCGTGCCGCCCCCAGACAACAGTGCGAGGCCATCCGGCCCGTACCCGGGTTCGACGAAAGACTGGGTCGCGACGGCACCGACGCCGGCCCGCCCCCACGTGACCACACGGCCGACGCCGAAATAGTGGGACGCGCTCGCGACCCCGAGCTGCCCAGACGCGGCGTCGCGGGCGACGATCGAGTACGTCACGTCACAGCCTCCACACGAGCGAGATGCTCTCGCAGGATCCGGACGGCGACATCGGGCGCCTCCAGCATCGGGAGGTGCCCCAGGCCGGGCAGTGAGATGTAGTCCCCGCCAAGGCTGCGCGCCATCTCACGTCCCTGCGAGGGAATGCAGGTGAGGTCGAGGTCCCCCGTCGCGACCGTGACCGGGCAGGCCACCGCGTCGACACGGTCTCGAATGTCTGCGCCCGCTGCGGCAATCCACACGGCGCGCACGTGATCGGCGGTATTGGGATTGGTGGTAGCGAGCGTCTCGTCGATGATCACCTGCGCCGTGTTCGGCGCCAGGGCCGAAGCGGGGATGATCTCGGTGAACATGTCGTTCACGCTGCGGTGCTCGAGAGTTGACAACACGGCTGCAGCGTCCGGGTTCGGGCTGTGCAGCTGACTGCCGAACGCAAGGACGGACGCGATCCGATCGGGCGAGGTCGCCGCGAGGTATGTCGCGACGGCACCGCCGAGCGACCCGCCGATGGCGTGGAATACACGCACGCCCGCCTCGTCGGCGGCATCCAGGCAGTCCTGAGCCCACAGCGAGATGTCGTACTCGCTCGCCGTATCGGAGTCGCCGAATCCGCGGAGGTCCGGAACAACGGAGAACCTCTCGCCCGCGATCGCACACACAACGCGGGTCCATGCCGCACCGCGGAGGTTGACGGGGTGGATGAACAGCAGCGGCGTCGGTTCTGAGTCAGCAAGGCCGTAGGTGTTGACGGCCAGCCGCCCCTCCGGCCGGTCGAGCACGAAGCGGGTCACGGCGACACCACCGAGAAGGTCTCATGGCCGGGAACGGTTCCCAGGCCCCTCTCTGCACTGGTGTCGCCGGCAGACGGGCGGGGCTCGTCAGCCGGCGGGATCGGCGAGCAGTGAAAGTGCCACATCGTCCACCGCGGATTCCCGGCGCCGTCGTCGCGCTTGTACACCTCGGTTGCGCGCATCCGGATCTCGTCGGGGAACGACTGCTCCGACTCGCCGATGACGAGCAGCTCACCGTCGTCCCCCACCTCACGGAGCTGGCGGCTCGGGAAGACACCCTCGGCGACGATGTAAGCGAGATCTCCTGAGACGTCGAGACGCATGATGTGCACCTCGGGCATGCTGATGACAAGTCGGCTCCGGTACCACTCCCACAGCGCCGTCTTCTCTTCGATGCCGAAATACGGATGCCCGTTCAGGTTGAACATCAGGTAGGCGTCACCCGTGGGGAACACCCGGCGCATCCTTGGGACGTCCAGCCCGGCATTCGCCTCCCACCAGTCGCGGTGGAGGTTGAGGATGGTCTGCTCATCGGCGGTGAACTCTCGCATGGATGTTCTTTCTGCTCTATTGGTGGGCGGGGGCCGGCATCCACGCAGAGCGTGACTGTCGCTGGCATCGTCTTTGAGGCGGCGAACTCGAATGTAATCCAATTACATTTCGACGTAGTTCCTCGGGTGTGTCAAGTATGTAACGCGATTTCACGGACCCGATTCGCCCGATGCGGCGGGCCCCCGCTACATGTTGACCGGCCCACAATCCCCCCACGAGGCAGCTTCAGCAACCTTCAGCAGACAGGCTTCCTCACGATGGACTTAACGTTGCTTAACGTTCTGCCCGCTCGTACCGTGAAGGCCAACTCGTTGCCGAACCCTGGAGACCGCGATGGAAGTGGAACGCCCGCCCCGCCCCACCCGGGTGTCGGCTGCCACGGTCGCCCGAGCGGCCGGAGTGTCGGCGGCCGCGGTGTCGTACGCGCTCCACGGGCTTCCCGGAGTCTCGGAATCGGTGCGGAAGCACATCCTCGACACCGCGGACGCGCTCGGCTTTGTCCGGCCGGAACTGCATCCGACCAGCCACCGCATCATCGGACTGATCCTCTCCGACATCGCCAATCCGTTCTATCCCGAGATCTCAGTCGCGTTCACGGAGGCGGCCCGCCGCCGCGGGTATGAGGTCTTCCTCGCCCACACCAAGGACGATGAAGAATCGGTCGCCGAAGCGCTCGACGCGATGCTGGACCGCCACGTCGACGGCGTCGCGATGACAGTCGCCCGTTCCGACACTGCCGAAGCGGTGCGCCGGCTGAGGCGGGCGCACGTTCCGCTGGTGCAGATCTCCCGCTCCTTCAGCGGCGTGGACGCGGACTTCGTAGGAATCGATGACGATGCGGCCGGCCGCGCCATGATGCGTCACGTGCTCGAGCACCGCCCCGACCAGATCGGGATCGTCGTCGGGCCCCGCACGTCGAGCGCGTCAGCCGCGCGGGAGGCGGCGTTCATCGATGAAGCCAGGGCCGCGGGAATCGCCATCGATCCCCGCCGTCGCGTCAACGCCCCACTGACCATCGCCGGGGGCCGGATGGCCGCCGAACACCTCCTTGGCCTCGAGCGACCGCCTACCTTCATCGTCTGCGGGAGCGATGTGCTCGCCTTGGGCGCGATGAGTCTCGCGCTCGCGATGGGTCTCGATGTTCCCGGCAATGTGGCGGTCAGCGGCTTCGACGGGATCGAGCTGGCCGCGACGCCGATGATCGATCTCACCGGTGTCGTTCAGCCCAGGCGCACGATGGCCTCGCGTGCCGTCGAACTGTTGATCGACAGGGTCGAACGAACCACGCACCACCCGACACGGCTGACCGTGCCCTTCTCGCTTCGCATTGGGCGTTCGTGCGGCTGCCAAACCACACCGACAGACAAGAGGAACAGTCCATGACCACCACCCCCGTCCGAACCGCCCTCATCACGGGGGCTGCACGCGGGATCGGCTCAGGCATCGCCGGAGTGCTGGCGGCGCGCGGCTATCGCGTTATCGTCGCCGACGTCGACGAAGCGCGCGCCACCGCCACGGCGGCGGCACTCGGCGATGATCACGCTGGGATCGGCCTCGACGTGACCGATCGTGTCGCGGTAGACGGAGCGATCGAGGAGCTCGTCGCCCGGTACGGGCAGCTCGACGTCGTCGTGAACAATGCCGGCATCAATCGCGACGCAATGTTCCACAAGATGACCGATGACCAGTGGTCGTCGGTGATCGACGTCGATCTGTCCGCCGTCTTCTATGTGAGCCGCGCGGCGGGAAGACACATGCGCGGCGCGGGGCAGGGCCGCATCATCAACATCTCCTCCGCCTCCTGGGAGGGCAACATCGGGCAGGCCAACTACGCCGCCGCGAAGGCCGGCGTGCTCGGGCTCACCTTCACCCTTGCGCGCGAACTGGCGCGATTCAACGTGACTGCGAACGCCATCTGCCCCGGGTTCATCGAGACCGACATGACACGCGGGATCCCTGCCGACATCTACGACGCGCAGATCGCGAAGATCCCGCTGGGACGAGCCGGCGACCCTGCCGACGTCGGACACGCGGTCGCTTACTTCGCCAGCGAGGAAGCTGCCTATATCACTGGACAGGTCCTTGAAGTGGGCGGCGGGTACCGGATATGACGAACGTAATCACGCCCGCCGAGGCTGCCGGGCTCATCACCGACCGGTCGACGGTTGCCCTCGACGGGTTCACCATGATGGGAGTCGCCGACGAGGTATACGCGGCAATCCAGGCGCGCTTCCTCGAGGCCGGGTCACCCCGAGATCTGACCTTGGTGCACCCCGCCGGCCAGTCCAACCGGAGCGCCGGAATGGAGCGATTCGCCGAACCTGGCCTCCTGCGACGGATCATCGGCTCCCATTGGGGACTCGCCCCGCGGATGGGAACCCTGATCAACGATGACGGTGTCGAGGGGGTATGCCTGCCGCAGGGTCAGCTCTCGCACCTGATCCGCTCCGTCGCTGGTGGCCGACCCGGCAATCTCTCGCGCGTCGGCATCGGGACATTTGTCGATCCTCGGATCGAGGGAGGGCGGGTCAACGCTCTCGCACGGGAGAACAGCGCGGCGAACGAATTTGTGGACGTCGTCTCCCTCGATGAGCACGAGTACCTCCTCTATAAGACGTTCCCCATCGACGTCGCCATCTTCCGCGCATCACGCGTTGACCAGTCAGGCAACGCATCCCAGGACGGCGAGCCTGCGGGCCTCGATGCGCTTGCGCTGGCACAAGCGGCGCGCAACTCGGGTGGCATCGTGATCTGCCAGACACGAGAGATTGTGCCCGACGGGCAGATCAGCGCTCGCGACGTCACCGTGCCGGGCAATCTTGTCGACTACGTGGTAAGCGCCAGCGATGCAACGCAGTTCCATCGGCCGAGCGATGGATACGCAACCGCCGAAGACCTCGTCCAGGGAGTGATCTCCGATGAGGCGCTCGCACTGGCTCTGGAATCCTTCCCGCCCCATCCCGACAGGCTCGCGATCGGCCGGCGCGGCGCCCGACTCGTGGAGCCCGGCGATGTCATCAACGTCGGAACGGGGATCCCGGGCGACACGGTAGGCATCGCGCTCGCCCAGTCGGGTCTGCTCTCCTCGGTGCATATGTCGATCGAATCCGGCGTGTACGGTGGCGTCCCTCTCGGCGGTACAGATTTCGGCGCTGCGCTGCACCCGTCCGCGATCATCGGGCACGCCGCCCAGTTCGACTTCTACAACGGCGGCGGCGTCGACATCGCGTTCATGGGCGTCGGCCAGGTGGATGCCGTCGGCAATGTGAACGTGTCGAAGCTCGGTGGTCGCCTCATCGGGTGCGGCGGTTTCATCGACATTCTGAGCGGCGCGCGACGCATCTGCTTCCTCATGTCCGGCCGTGGCCGCCACGCCAAGTTCGTGGACGAGATTGAACACCTCACGTTCTCCGGCCCGACGGCCCTCGACGCCGGCCAGCAGGTCTACCTCGCCACCGAGGACTTCACACTCCAGCTCACCACCGACGGCTGGATCGTCCTCGACGCGGACGAGTCAGCGGAAGCGGCGGCCACGCTCGCGCGTGTCCCGCTCGCATCCAGCCAACGCGTTGCAACAACAGGAAAGGCCTCCACATGAGTTCTGCTGCGCCCGTCTACATCCTGGAAGGTGCACGAACCGCTGTCGGGTCATTCGGTGGCGCCTTCGCATCCGTGCCCGCGCACGAGCTCGGCGCCGCAGCGGTCGGGGAAGCCGTCCGCCGCGCAGGCCTGACCGTCGCCGATGTCGACGAGTTCATCATCGGATGTGTCGGCCAGGTGGGTCCCGACGCCTTCGTCGCGCGCAGGGTCGCGCTAGCCGCCGGCGCCCGGGAGTCATCAACCGCGATGACCGTCAACCGCCTGTGCGGCTCCGGACTGCAAGCAGCGGCGAGCGCGGCGTTGGAGCTGCGAGAAGGCGACTCCGCGATCGTCGTCGCCGGCGGTGCCGAGAACATGTCCCGGCAGCCGTTCATGGACTTCGATGCGCGAAACGGCTACCGGCTCGGCCACCATCAACTCGTGGACGGAACTCTCTCGCTCGTGACAGATCCGTGGGGCCGTTACCCCATGGGTCGCACAGCCGAGAACGTCGCGACACGCTTCTCCATCCGCCGCGAGGATCAGGATCGCTTCGCGGCGGAGAGCCAACGACGCGCGGCCGAGGCGATCGACCAGGGTCTCGTCGCCGCCGAAGTCGTCCCTGTCACTGTAAGGCAGAGGAAATCGACCTTCGACGTGACAGAGGACGAGCATCCTCGAGCGACAACAGTCGAGGCGCTGGCTGAGCTGCGTCCAGCGTTCTCGGAGGACGGTACCGTCACGGCCGGAAACTCGTCGGGCATCAACGACGCAGGAGCGGCCCTCGTCCTGGCGTCTGCCGATGCCGTGGAGCAGCGATCGCTCACGCCGATCGCCGAACTGGTCGCGTTCGCCAAAGTTGGGCTCGCACCGGACATCATGGGATACGCCCCCGTCGCAGCGATCCAGAAGGTGCTCGACAAGGCGGCTCTCACCCTGGACGACATCGGCTGGATCGAGCTCAATGAGGCCTTCGCCTCGCAAGCGCTTGCCGTCCAGCGCGATGCTCGGCTGGATCCATCCCTCGTCAACCCGCTCGGCGGCGCGATCGCGTGGGGGCACCCGATCGGCGCAACCGGCACAATCCTCGCGCTACGCACGATCTACAACATCCGACGCCTCGGGCGGGAGTACGGACTGATCACGATGTGCATCGGCGGCGGCCAGGGCGTGGCGGCCATCGTGCGCGCCGTGTGAGCATGCTCGACTCATCCTCCTGCGGCTTCAGCCCCTCGTGGGACGAACGTTTGCGGGTCGTACTGGCCTTCGACTCCATGAAAGGCTCCCTGTCCGCCGCTGAAGCCTGCGCGGCGGCGTCGAACGAGATCCGCCGCCGGTTCGCCACCGACGTAGACGTCCTCTCCTGCCCGATGGCGGACGGCGGCGAGGGAAGCCTGGACCTGATCCTCACTGACCCGCAGGCCCGCCGCGTAGACGTTGCGTCTGTTGACGCACTCGGCCGACCGATCACGGCGGCGTACGCATGGAAGGACCGCGGAGCTCACATCGAGGTCGCACGCGCGTGTGGACTTCCACAGGTGGCGGACGTGCCCCTACGTCCTCTCGAGGCATCGACCTACGGCGTAGGTCTCATCGTCATGGATGCCCTCCGGCGAGGAGCGGAGCACATCTTCCTGTACCTCGGCGGGACTGCCAGCTCGGACGCCGGCGCGGGGCTCATGGAGGCGCTCGGAATGCGCTTCACCGACGATTCTGGCACCGACCTCCCCCACGGTGGCGGCGGGCTCCTCGCACTCGACGCCATCGACGCTTCGGAACTCTCCCGCGCTGCTCTCGCGGCGAGGTGGACACTGGTCACTGATGTGACCACCCCTCTCCTCGGTGACTGCGGCACGGCCGCAACGTTCGGACCTCAAAAAGGTGCGAGCGCTGCGGAGGTGACAACGCTGTCGGCCGCATTCGATCGTCTCGCCAACATCGTCGAGGAAGCGACGACCCGAGCGATCGGACAGGAGCCCGGCTCGGGAGCAGCAGGCGGCATTCCGGCTCTCGTCAGCGCGTTCTTTGATTCGACGACCGTGTCGGGCGCGGAGCATTTCGCCCGACACGCCGGACTGCACCAGGCGATCGAGTCTGCCGACCTTGTCATCACGGGCGAGGGGCGATTGGACGCGCAGTCCTTCAATGGAAAGGTCGTCGGCTACGTCGCCACCTCATCCCGGAGCGCGTCGAAGACGCCGCCGTGCGTAGCGATCGCCGGCACCATCGACCGGACTGTCGACATCTCGCCGTACCTCGTCGCAGCCTTCGCATTGGCCGACGGCCCCGCCACGTTGTCGGAGCTGGTCGACCGCGCCGCTGTCTCGGTCGGGTTGCGCGCGGCGGATGTCATCGCACTGTGCCTCGCATCTCGCCGGGACTGAGCACGCTTTCATCCCCTACTGGAAGGAAGTCTCATGAAAGCTGTTCTGTACTCGGGCCCTGGTCGCTTTGAGATTCGCGAACTCGAAAGTGCGCGACTAGAGGCCCGCGACGTGAGAATCAGAGTCGAGCTGGCAGGACTGTGTGGCACGGACCTCCATGTCCACGACGGCGAGTTCGGCGCGACTTTTCCGCTCGTCCCCGGCCATGAGGTGGTCGGCACGATCATCGAGGCCGGCCCGCAAGCGACCATACAGCTCGGTACTCGCGTCGCAATCGAAGTAGGCACCTACTGTGGAACCTGCCGAAAGTGCACGACGGGGCGGGCCGCGTACTGCGAGAACCTCACCGCCATCGGAATCCAAACTCATGGCGGGTTCGCGGAAGAGATCGTCGTGCCCGAGTGGCAGTGCCACCCCCTCGACACAATGAGGCTCGAGCATGCGGCGTTCATCGAACCCACCGCCTGCGCTCTGCACGGCCTCGAACGCATGCAACTACCGGCCGGCGCTTCGCTTCTCGTCATCGGCGCAGGCCCGACCGGCCAGCTGCTCGCCCTCCTCGCTAAACGCAACGGCGCCGCCTCAGTGACGATCGCAGCGCCAACCTCATCCAAGTTAGATCTCGCCCGAGAGCTTGGCGCCGACGAAACTGTCCTCATTGATCGAGCCGACCCTGCGGCGGCGATCGACGACCTGCTCGCGCGAAAGCCCGACGGATTCGACGGTGTCATCGAAGCGTCGGGCTCACCCGTCATGCTCGAACTCGCCATGCGAGCCGTGGGGATCGGTGGAACAGTGCTCGTCTACGGCATGGCGCGGGAGGCGGACGTCGCCCGCCTAAGCCCCTACGATATCTTCGCCCGTCAGCTGACGATCCGCGGCTCATATGCGCAATATCTGGAATTCGGCAAAGCCATCGCGTACCTGAAGTCCGGAGGTCTGCCGGTCCACCGGCTTATCACCCACCGATTCGCGTTGGACCAGTTCTCTGAGGCTCTCGATGCGCTCGCCAGCAGCGACTGCATCAAAGCGATCATCCAGTTCTAGTCCAGTACAGGAGATACGTACATGCGCCTTGAGGTAATTCGCACATTGGTGGCGGTGTACGACACCGGTTCCGTCGTCGGAGCTGCCACCCGCCAGGGCTACAGCACATCCGCGGTCTCTCGTCAGATCGGAGCGTTCCAACGAGAACTCGGCATGACGCTGTTCGAGCCTGACGGGCGAGGGATTCGCGCAACCAATGCCCTGTTGGATCTGGTGGACGAGATGCGCCAACTCGTGGAACAGGCCGACAGGCTTCAGGCACGCTTACGACGCACGAGGTCTGCTGCGCATCAACCCAGTGCGGGCGATCGCAGTATGCCAATCGCCCCTAGTGCGCTTCCGTGAGTGTGAACAGCACAGCGTGGAATCTCCTCCGGATCGGGTTCCTTCTCGGCCGTTCTAGTTTCCGACAGGCCGGGCGAAGCAGACACCTGTCTTGCGGGTGTTTGTGGCACACTCGACCACCGCGGTCGCCGGTCGCGTCAAAGCCGGGCTTGGGATGCGGGCTGGTCATTTGAGGCCTACCACACTGCCGACTCGACGAGGAGGTCGACGCCCGCAACGCCGCCCCGTGGAACTGCGGGCCGCGGCTGCCGAGTTCCCGCGCGGAGGACTTGATGACATCGACTAGGGTGACGTGCCCTGTGGCGGTAGCGAGATTCCGATGGGTCGCCGCCTTTGTGGAACCGCCGCGACGGTCGTCGCGGCGGTTCCATGAGGTCTACTGAGCGAACAGCCAGTCGATGATCACGTCGTTGGTGTAGGTCGGAATCCACGACCCGTGGGGGAACACAGGGGTCGTTCCTGCGGGGAACGTGGTGAACAGATGGCTGCTTCCCTCGGCGTGAGCGCGATCCAGCGCTTCGGCTGCGGCAGCTTCTTTTTCGACGTCCGAACCGAGGCCCGACCATTCGCTCCAGGTCACGGTCACTCCGGCGTCCTCGAACGCGCGAAAGATGCGGTAATCGGAGCCTTCAGCGTCATAGGCCACGTTGGCATCGTCGATCGAGTGGACCGCCCAGATCGGGAAGTCGCTCAGATTTGCAACTGCGGCCGCTTCGTCTCCCCGACCGCAGATCAGGAGCGCGCCCGCGAAGAGATCGGAGCGCTCCTGCAGAACCGACCAGGAGCCCATCGACCCCATCGAGACTCCACTGATGTAGATACGGTCTGGATCGATCTGGGGGTTGTCTGCCAGGGTCTGCTCGACGAGCTCGACAACGGTCTGCACCATGGTGGGTGTCGGCCAGCGGCCCATGTTCGAGTCGCTCGGGTTGGTCTGCGGCGAGAGCACGTAGGCCGAATGGCGGGCCTGCCGCGCGGGATCGGCGAACGCTGTCGCCAGCTGGTTGCCCGCGAGCTGGGCGAAGTTGTCGGTGCCACTCTCGCCCGCGCCGTGCAGCGTGACAACGAGCGGGTAGGACTTGCCCTGTTCCAGCTTCGGCGTGAAGTAGCGATACGGCAGCGTCGTACCTGAATCGGCGACGAACGTACCGTGGCCGAAGTCCTCGATGATCAGGTTGCGGACCTCGCTATTGGTGACGTCACGGCCCGGGTGACCGTTGATCCTCTGGGCGTTCACCTCGTGGCCCGAGTGGCCCGCGCGAGGCACATTCCCAACGATGGATTGGACCTGGCTGACGGTGTAGGCGCCGTGCAGGTTGTAGAAATACTCCCGCCCCACGAAGGAAACGGCTGGAGCGAGCGCGTCGTCGTCGTCCAGTTCCAGGATGATGAAACGCCCGGGCTTCTGTTGATCGCTGAAGCTCGTGTCGTCGTTGGAGTACGCGTCGACGACGGTCCGCTTGCCCGTGGCGGGTGCCATCCCCGGACGAGTCAACGTCACGTCCACATCGAAGGCCGCCGTGTCGATCTCCACCGATCCCAGATCGACTGTTCCGTCGTATTCGACGGCAAGCCCGGTAGCCTTGATGCCGACCGGGGTGACTTCCGTGATGACTGTCGCATCCACCGCCCGCAACTGCCGCGGAGCTGCCTGCGCGGCCGGTACCGACACGAATGTCGCCGCGGCAACTGCGACGATGACCGCAGCCGCACCGAGTTTCCGATTCATAACTGCCCTCTTCATTGAGATGTGCCACAACTCTGCGGCCTGCTGTCCGGACGGACCGCAGCAAACCGGACGCTAACCAGCCGGCCCCGAGATCAGCAACCGTAAGCGGATCTTGGGCCGAGGCGCCGCGGTTTTCGGCGTCTGCTGCCGCCACGTCTTCCCGCAGTAATTGCCCCGCGGCGCCGAACGCTTGTAGACCTCGACACGTCGAGCGGTGCTCAGCGACCATCCCTCGGCTGGACGATCAGGCACCCAGCAGTCCGCCGCAGACGAGTACAACCGCCAGTCCGGCGAGCAAGCCGACCTCGTCCGGAGAGCATGATGCCTTTCGGGGATCCGGCGTCGGCGACTCTCGAGGACATCGCGGCGCGTGCAGGAGTCTCTCGTTCCGCGGGGTCCCACGTGCTGACGGTGTCGGCGGCGCTGCAGAACTGGTCGATTCCGGCGCTTGAAAAGTGAACGGTTGCGGGCAGTCTAGTCAGGGGTTTCGGCGGTGGTGGTGCGGATGCTTGGGAGGCTGTCGATCCCTCGACCGCGGA
>NZ_JAEUAX010000006.1 GCF_019511645.1 Microbacterium ureisolvens
GGGCGGGGGTGGAGCCTTCGGTTCGGGTGAAGATGTCGGCAAGGGCCATGGTGTCGCTCCTCGTTGATGCAGATTCGTGCTCTTCCTCTACTTTCCCGGGTAACAGACAGCTCTTCCCGCGAAATCTGGTGTCAAGAGTTGCGATTCTTTCGCTAGCATCAAGGAATGCCCCCCACGTCACTGGAACTGTCGACCCTGGGTCACCGCATCCGTCATCAGCGTCTCGCCCACGGCTACACGCTCGACGAGCTCGGAGCGCTGGTCGGGGTCGCCGGGAGCCAGCTCAGCCTCATCGAGAACGGCAAGCGCGAGCCGAAGCTGTCGCTGCTGCAGGCGATCGCCTCGACGACCGGCGTCGAGGTGGGCGACCTCCTGTCGGCAGAGCCGCCGAACCGTCGTGCCGCGCTCGAGATCGAGCTCGAGCGCGCGCAGTCCAGCTCGGTCTTCCGCCAGCTCGGCGTCACGCCGATCAAGGTGACCAAGGGCATGTCCGACGACACGATCGAATCGATCCTGGGCCTGCACCGCGAGCTGCAGCGCCGTGAGCGCGAGGCCATCGCGACGCCCGAAGAGGCACGCCGCGCCAACACGGAGCTGCGCCTGATGATGCGCGAACGCGACAACTACCTCCCCGACATCGAGAGACTCGCCGAGAAGCAGCTCAAGGCGGCGGGTCACGTGTCGGGCGCCCTCACCCACCGCACCGTCAGCATCATGGCCGAGAAGCTCGGCTTCGAGCTGATCTACGTGAACGACCTCCCGCACTCGACCCGTTCGGTGACCGACCTCGAGCACGGCCGCATCTACCTGCCGCCCGCATCCATCCCGGGCGGGCACGGCCTGCGGTCGATGGCGCTGCAGGCGATGGCGCACCGTCTGCTGGGCCACAAGAGGCCGACCGACTACGCCGATTTCCTTCAGCAGCGGCTCGAGATCAACTACTACGCCGCGTGCTGCCTCATGCCCGAGACCGCATCGGTGGCGTTCTTGCAGCAGGCCAAGAAGGACCGCAACCTGGCCGTCGAGGATTTCCGCGACGCGTTCGGCGTCACCCACGAGGCGGCGGGCATGCGGCTCACCAACCTCGCGACGCACCACCTGGGTATCAAGCTGCACTTCCTGCGCGTGGACGGCTCGGGTGCGATCTCCCGCGTGTACGAGAACGACGACCTGCCGCTCCCGATGGATGTCACGGGTGCCGTCGACGGCCAGATCGCGTGCCGCAAGTTCTCGGCCCGCGCCGCCTTCTCGGAGCAGAACCGCACGACGGAGCACTACCAGTACACCGACACCCCCGCGGGCACGTACTGGTGCTCGACGCAGACCGGGACCACGGCAGAGGGCGAGTTCTCGATCACCGTCGGGGTGCCCTTCGACGACGCGCGGTGGTTCCGCGGGCGCGAGACGCAGAAGCGCGCGACGTCGACGTGCCCCGACGAGTCGTGCTGCCGCCGCGTCGCCTCCGATGTCTCAGAACGCTGGGCGGGCAAGGCCTGGCCGAGCGCCCGTGTGCACATGCAGATGTTCTCGCCGCTCCCCCGCGGCGCGTTCCCCGGCGTCGACGACAACGAGGTGTACGACTTCCTCGACCGCCACGCGGACTGACGAGGAGCACGGATGCCGCGGCCCGGCCACTCGTCGCGTGCTATGCCGTGATGAAATCGCGGTAGCGGTCGAGGGCTGCGGCGATCTCTTCGTCGGTCGCGGCGCCGGGGGTGAACAGCTCGGGCACCGGGGACTCGGCGTGCCGGCCGACGGCAAGCGAGTGCGTCCACACCCCGACGGCTTCACCACGGGCGACGAGGATCGGTCGCACGATGCCGTTCATGCTCGGGCCGATCGCCCTGAGGAACTCCGGCGCACACGGCACGGTCCGGTCGACGTACGACAGGTAGTACTCCTCGAACGGCGGCAGCGCGACGACCTCCGGGGCCGCGGCGCTGCGGCGCGGCGCGGCGCCCGCGACGACGTACTGCGGCTCGGGTTCGTCGGCGACGACACGGACGCGATCGGATGCCGCCTCCGCCGCCCCGCGCGACACCCCGAGCGGGAGCCCGGTCCACCACGCGAAGTCGCGGGCCCCGGCGGGCCCGTGGGAGGCGATGTAGCGGACGAAGAACTCGGCCATCGGATCGGCCGGGGTCGCAGCATCCGTGATCCATTCGTCGGCGAGCACGAAGTACTGCTCGCGCGTGGGCCCGTTATCCCGTGGCACGACCGGCCCCTGGCACAGCACGGCGCGCAGCGACAGCGCGACGAGAAGGTGGTAGCCCCGCTGGCGCAGGGTCGACACGCCGCCCCGCTCCCACGCCTGGAACAGCTCCTTGCGGGTGAGGCGGTCGCCGCCGCCGAGCGCGGCCCTCGCCAGGCGCTCCGCGCGGCCGGCCTCGTCGGCGTCGATCCCCTCGTTGCGATGAACGGCCGCCGCCTGCCGGCGCTGACGCTCGGCGGTGAGCGACAGCACCCACTCCATGTCCGCCGCGGGGATGGTGTGGATCGTCCCGCGCATCGTCCACGTGCGCACGATCTCGCCGCGACCATACGCGGCGTCGACGTCGTGCACCGTCGTGCGGCCTCGCACGCGCGACGCGAGCGCCCAGCGCCCACCCCAGAACTCCTGGCTCTGCGTCGCGAGCATGTGCTGCGCCGCGTCGGCGACGGTCGCCGCGGGCGCGCTCAGCCGATGCGACCGGAGCCGCTCGTGCCGCAGGGTCGAGGCATCCATTCGCCCATCATGGCGCAGGCCACGGACGCGGTGTCCGCGATCGTCAGCGCTGGTGCGCGGCGTCGCAGGCCGCGCGGGCGTCCTCGATGCGCGGGTGGTTCTCGATCGCCCAGTCCGCGAGCGCCATCGCCAGCTGGATGAGCGTGAGCGGATGCCTCGGCCCGAGCCATCCGCTCTCCGCTGTCGTGGACTCCAGGCACACGATCTCCCTATGCTGACGGAATGACGGTGCCCGCCGAGGATCCGCGGAGCTGCCCCACGTGCGGCGACCCGCTGAGGTTCGAGATCCTCGACGACGAGCGCTTCCTCGTCGCCTGGTCGTGCGTGAACTGCGGCCTGATCCGTACGACCGAACCGGCTTAGGAGACCTCCATGGATGAGTCGACGAACGGGTCGGGCTGGATGTCCCCTGGAGCGTTCCACCGGGCGCCGGACGTCTCCGACTGGCGCGTCACCGGCACCGGCCCGCAGGCCGTCTTCACCGCGACCTCGCTCGCGCACGCGGCCGAGCTCGTCGCCCCGATCGTCGCCGCCGCCGAGCGGCTCGAGCTCCTGCCCGACATCGACCTGCGCCCCGAGGGGATCGTCGTGCGTGTCCCGTACCGCGACGCAGCGGGTATCCCGGCGGCCGCCGCGGACTTCGCGGCGGCCGTGTCGCGGGCCGCCGCCGAGCGCGGTCTGACCCCGGATCCCTCGCGGGCGCAGTCGATCGGCATCTACGTCGCCGAGCACTCGCGGGCCGACGTGCGACCTTTCTTCATCGCCGCACTCGGCTACGAGCCCTTGGGCGACACGGATGCTGCGGACCCGCTGCGGTGCGGACCGCAACTGGCGTTCAACCCGATCACCGGAGACTCGCCGTCGAGGGGCCGCACTCATTTCGACGTCTTCGTGCCGGCCGACCAGGCCGAGGCGCGGGTGGATGCCGCACTCGCCGCGGGCGGCAGACTCGCCGACGACTCGCACGCTCCGGCCTGGTGGTCCCTCGCCTCGCCCGACAACCACGGCGTCGACATCGCGGCCTGGACGGACACCTTCGACTGAACGGCGGCGCCGCGGTCTCGTCTTCTAGGTGACGGCCGGCGGGACCGTGATGCGCATGACGGTCTTGTTCTTGCCGAGGTGGCGCTCGAACGTGAAGCCGGCCTTCTCGAACATGGCCCTCGTTCCGTTGTGGAGGAACGACGACGACGTCTTCTTCCCGACGGGCAGCTCGTTGGGGAAAGAGACGACTTCGCCCCCGCCCGCCTGGGCGATCAGCTCGAGGGCGCCGTCCAGTGCCTCTCGCGCGACTCCCGAACGGCGGTGATCGCGGTCGACGAAGAAGCAGGTGATGCGCCACGGCGCCGGGTTCGTCTCACCGGCGTCGTACTCCCTGCGGTGGTAGATGCCGGGCAGTTCGAGCGGGCTGCCGTACTCGCACCACGCGATCGCGTCGTCGCCGTCGAAGACGAGCGCAGCGTGCGCGACGCCCTCCCCCACGAGTCGCTGCTTGAACGTCGGCCGGTCGTACTCGCTCTTGACGGTCGTATCCGTGTCGCCATGGAAGTAGGAGCAGTAACAGCCGCCCCAGACCCCGTTGTGCTTCTCGGCGAGTGCCAGCCACGCGGGGAACGTCTCGGGGGTGAGCGGCTTGACCACGTGCGACGTCGTCGCGGAGCCCACGTCCTACCTCCGACTCGACCTCGCCGCGGTGATGATCCGCGCCAGCGCCCAGCCGGCGGCGGACACCAGCGGCACGCTCACCATGATCATGGCCACGGGGTTCGGCTGGAACTTCGGACCGTTCGGACCGTTCACGTACGCGCCGATGGGCAGCACGTAACCGCCGCCTCCCCCTCCGCTTCCCTCGCCTTCACCCTCGGGCAGCCCGCCGCGCTGAGGCCACTTGCCGGAGCCGCCGCCACCGCCGAATCCGAAGATCACCAGCGCCGCGGGCGTCACCTGCCGCCCGCCGACGTCGATGGTCTCGCCGAACGCCATCTTCGCGCCCCAGGAGGGCGCGGACCTGGTCAGGCTCTCGATCGGTGACTCCATCGGCGACTCCTCCGGTTGCGCCCGCCACACCCAACCTAGAGAGCCGCGCCTGACGCCGCCAGAGGGCGATGCGACGCGTCACTCGGGGGCGTACTTGAACGAGAGCTGGATCCGCGAGCGGAACAGCAGCGCGCCGTCGTCGCCGACGACGACGTCCTGCTTCGTCACCTCGGCGATACGCAGATCGTGCAGCGATCCCGACGCGGTGCTGATGGCTTCTCGGGCGGCCTCCTCCCAGGACGAGGCACTCGTGCCGATGACGTCGATCACTCGGTAAACGCTCATCTCAACCCCTCATCGCTTCATCGTCGATGCCGACAGGTCCATAGTGATCGCGCTCACGCGCGTATGGAAGGGGTCCCCTGCGCGGGGGCCGCTCAGAAGGGGTTCGGCGTCAGGGTGTACTTGGTCTGCAGGTACTCGTGGATGCCCTCCGCGCCGCCCTCGCGGCCGAGGCCCGACATCTTCCAGCCGCCGAACGGGGCGGCGGCGTTGGAGACGACGCCCATGTTGAGGCCCATCATGCCGGTCTCGAGGCGCTCGATCATCCGCTGCCCGCGCGCGAGGTTCTCCGTGAACACGTACGACACCAGACCGTACTCGGTGTCGTTGGCCAGGCGCACGGCCTCGTCCTCGTCGTCGAACGGGACGATGGCGAGGACCGGCCCGAAGATCTCCTCGCGGAGGATGTCGGAACCCGCCTGCACGTCGGTGACGACGGTGGGCTCGTAGAACGTGCCGGGACCGTCGACCTCGTTGCCGCCGGTGGCGACCTTCGCGCCGCGCGACACCGCGTCCTGCACGAGCTGCGCTGCCTTGGCGACGGCGCGGTCGTCGATGAGCGGGCCGATCACGACGCCCTCCTCCGTGCCGCGACCGATCTTGAACCCGTTGACGCGCTCGGTGACCCGGCGGGCGAACTCGTCGGCGACCGAGCGGTGCACGATGAAGCGGTTGGCGGCGGTGCACGCCTGCCCGATGTTGCGGAACTTCGCCGCGATCGCACCGTCGACCGCCTTGTCGAGGTCCGCGTCGTCGAACACGACGAACGGCGCGTTGCCGCCGAGTTCCATCGACGTGCGCAGCACGCCCTGCGAGGCCTGCTCGAGGAGGCGCTGGCCGACCTGCGTCGACCCGGTGAACGACAGCTTGCGCAGCCGCGGGTCGCGGATGATCGGCTCCGACACCGCACCCGAGGTCGAGGTCGTGAAGACGTTGACGACACCCTTGGGCAGGCCCGCGTCTTCGAGCAGCTTCGCGAAGTAGAGGGTGGTCAGCGGCGTGAGCTCGGCCGGCTTGATCACGACGGTGCAGCCGGCGGCGAGCGCGGGCGCGATCTTGCGGGTCGCCATCGCGAGCGGGAAGTTCCACGGTGTGATGAGGAAGCAGGGGCCGACCGGGTGCTGCGACACGATCATGCGTCCAGTGCCCTCGGGGTTGGCGCCGTAACGGCCCTGGATGCGGGAGGTCTCCTCGCTGAACCAGCGCAGGAACTCGCCGCCGTACGCGACCTCGCCGCGGGCCTCGGCCAGGGGCTTGCCCATCTCGATCGTCATGAGAAGCGCGAACTCCTCCTTGCGCTCCTGCAGCAGATCGAACGCGCGACGCAGGATCTCGGCGCGCTGACGGGCCGGCGTCGCCGCCCATGCCGGGAACGCCTCGACCGCGGCGTCGAGCGCCGCTTTGCCGTCTTCGGGCGAGGCGTTCGCGATCTCCTTCACGACCTCCCCGGTCGCGGGGTCGTAGACCTTCAGCGTCTTGCCGCCGGATGCCGCACGCCACTGCCCGCCGATGAGCAGCCCATCGGGCACGGACGCCAGCAGCTCGGACTCACGGGTTTCGGTGATCGTCGTGGTCACGGGGACTCCCTTGTCGGTGGACGGATGCCTCGGCACCCTCTTCGATCGTTGGTCTGGGGCTATTCTGCCCGCGGCCGCCTACGCCGGCCGATGTACATCTTGTACAGTTCGCTGTCATGATTCGCCCGCCCGCACAGCGGTCGCGCCCTCCGCCCGCTTCCTCATCTGAGGTCGTGGGCCGAGACGAGGACCGGACTCGAGCCGCGACCCCTCATCTCGGCGCTGCTCCTCAATTGAGGACCCGCTCGAGTGCCGGCGCGTGCTGGTCGACGAGGGCGCCGGCGAGGAACGCGGCGAGCTCGCCGGTCGCGGCGAGCGGGAGCACCGCAGCGACGTACTGATCGGGACGCACGACGACGACCACGCCGTCGCGCGAGATCCCGCGCTCCTCGAAGATGTCGTCGGTGGTCCACGCACTCGGCGCGGCCGCGTAGACCTTCTCCCAGTCGGTGAGCCCGAGGGGACCGGTCTTCGGCAGGAAGAGCTCGGGTACGCGGGTGATGTCGACGTCCTCGTGCGCCTGCTGATAGACCACCTTCACGTCGAACACGGCGTCGACGTCGGCACCGTCGGGCGTGAAGCGCTGCACGGGCGACTCCGGCGACGCCATGAACGCCGCCCAGTCGGAGAGGACGGATGCCTCGCCCGCGGCCGGCGCGTCGGCGAAGGCGTAGATCCGCCAGCGGCCGTCGGCTTTCGCGTGGTGCCCCAGATGCACGGGGTTGCCGTCGCACACGCGGACGACCTCGACCGACTTGAAGCGCTTGCCCAACGGGAAACCATCGGCGAGGGCCTGGTGCGCAGCATTCGTCACGATCATCGATGGGCCGTACTGCGTCATGAAGCCCGACGGGAACTCCGCGGTGCCGAGGTAGAACGTCGCGAGCTCCTGGGGGTCGGAGATCTCCTCGGGCTTGCGAGCCATGAGGGTCGACCACTCGCGGTCGAAGTCGATGAGCTGCTGCGCGACGGGCTGCCGCTCGGCCGAATACGTCGACAGGAGCGAGGCGGGGCTGAGGCCGGTGAGGACGTGCCCCAGCTTCCAGCCGAGGTTGAAGCCGTCCTGCATCGAGACGTTCATGCCCTGGCCCGCCTTGGCGCTGTGCGTGTGGCACGCGTCGCCGGTGAGGAAGACGCGCGGGTCGTGCCCCTGGTCGACGTCGACGTCGTCGAACTTGTCGGTCACGCGGTGGCCCACCTCGTACACGCTGTGCCACGCGACCTGCTTCACGTCGAGCGAGTACGGGTGCAGGATCGCGTTCGCCCTGCGGATGATCTCGTCGATGGGCGTCTGGCGCACCCGGTGGTCGTCGTCGGCGGCGACCGCACCGAGGTCGACGTAGACGCGGCAGAGGTAGCCCCCCTCGCGCGGGATCAGGAGGATGTTGCCGGCCTCCGCGTTGATCGCGCACTTGGTGCGCCAGTCCGGGAAGTCGGTGTTGACGAGCACGTCCATGACGCCCCACGCGTGGGCCGAGAACGCGCCGACGTGCTTGCGCCCGATCGCCTCGCGCACGCCGCTGCGCGCGCCGTCGCACCCGACGACGTACTTCGCACGGACGATGCGCTCCTCGCCGGTGCGCTCCCCTGCCGTGTGGCGCACGCGCACCTCGACGGGGAAGTCGCCGTCGTCGTGGACCGTGAGGCCTGTGAATTCGATGCCGTAGTCGGGCACGATGCGGCCCGGACCGTGGGCGGCGGCCTCGGCGAAGTAGTCGAGCACGCGCGCCTGGTTCACGATGAGGTGCGGGAACTCGCTGATCTTGAGCGCGTAGTCCTCGGTGCGCGCCGTGCGGATGATGTTGTCGGGGTTCTCGGGATCGGGGCCCCAGAAGTTCATCCAGGCGATGTTGTAGGCCTCGGCGATGATGCGCTCCGCGAACCCGAACGCCTGGAACGTCTCGACGCTGCGCGGCTGGATGCCGTCGGCCTGGCCGAGCACGAGGCGTCCGTCACGCCGCTCGATCAGTCGCGTCGTGACGCCGGGGAACTGCGACATCTGCGCCGCGAGGAGCATGCCCGCCGGCCCCGAGCCGACGATCAGCACGTCCGTCTCGTCGGGCAGCTCGACCGGGCGGTCGATGCCCGTGCCGGCGGCGTCCTGCACGCGCGGGTCGGCGGAGACGTAGCCGTGGTGGTGGAACTGCATCGGTGTCCTCCTCGGACGACGGTGTCGAGGGCTCGTGGCGCGAAGTGCTTGCTGCGAGCGCGAGCGTGTTCTATATTCGAACACGCCGTTCTACTATTGAACAGATCGTATACGAAGGGATGCGGCATGACAAGGCTCGACAGCACGACAGCGCCCGCGTCGCAGACGCTGAGCCGCGGCATCCGGATCCTCGAAGTGCTCGCCGACGCGCGCGGGCCGCTCTCGATCGACGAGATCGCCACGCGGCTCGAGGTGCATCGATCGGTGGCCTACCGGCTCCTGCGCACCCTCGAAGACCATGGGCTGGTCGAGCGCGACGCGGCGGGTCGCATCGAACTCGGCGCGCGGCTCGCCGCCCTCGCGGCCGGCGTCGCGCACGACCTGCAGGCCGAGGCGCTCCCCGAGCTCACCGCGGTCGCGGGCGACCTCGGCGTCACCTGCTTCCTCGCGGTGCTCGACCATGAGGAGTGCGTCACCCTGTCGAGCGTCGAGCCGCGGCACGCCGTGAACCCCGTCGCGCAGCGGCCGGGAACGCGGCATCCCATCACGCGCGGCGCGCCGGGCAAGGCGATCCTGTCGCTGCTCCCGACGGCGGCGTGGCCGGCCGGCGTGTCAGCGGAGCTGACGGAGGAGGTGACGGACGCTGCCGCCCGCGGCTACGCGACCAGCCACGACGAGGTCATCCCGAGCCTGCGCGCGGTCGCCGTGCCCCTTGTCGTGCGCGGACGCGGGCCCGCGGCCATCGCGGTCGTGTTCGTCGCGAGCGCCCACTCGGACGACGAGATCGCGACGCGTCTCA
The DNA here is from genome assembly GCF_019511645.1 of Microbacterium ureisolvens. Lineage (GTDB taxonomy): Bacteria > Actinomycetota > Actinomycetes > Actinomycetales > Microbacteriaceae > Microbacterium > Microbacterium ureisolvens_A. The sequence continues at coordinate 9,570 of NZ_JAEUAX010000006.1, forward strand.
CCCGGTCGGCGGGGGCGATCCGCGAGGCGCTCGGCGGCTGAGGCTCTTCCGGCTTACGCGGTCGTCGAGTACTCGGTGACGAGGCGGATGTTGTACTCCGCGACGCGCTGCGGTACGCCGTCGAACGCCTCGGCCCGCGCGTCAGACGCCAGGTACTCCTTCTCGAGGGCGACGAACGCGTCCTCGTCGCCCGGCGCGCTCACCGCCCACACGAACTCGTTCGTCTCGGGCACGCCGTAGGCGAACTCGATCGTGAAGCCGGCGGCGGGCCGCACCCGCGGCATCCACTCGTTCCACCACGCGACGAACGCGTCGTACTCCCCTTCGACGAGCGTGTACCGGCGGAGCTGGGTCGTCTTCATGACTCCCATCCTGCCCGAAGACCTATACTCGTCACGTCCGGTGGCACCGTCGCCCGCCGGTGCTCGAAAAAAGGGCACGCAGCGCGCTCGCGCGAGACACATACGGCTCTTGATCCGTTCCGTCTCGAAAGGCACCGCCATGTCTCCCGCCATGAGCACCGTCTCGGCGCATGTCGCCCTCACGCTCGCCCGCCACATCGACCACGTCTTCGGCGTGATGGGCAACGGCAATGCGTACTTCCTCGACGCGCTCGAGCGCTCCACCGACGTGCACTTCACGGCGGTGCGCCACGAGGCGGGCGGCGTCGTCGCCGCCGACGCCTATCACCGCGCCTCCGGCCGGCTGGCCGCCGCCACCGCGACCTACGGCGCGGGCTTCACCAACACCCTGACCTCCCTCGCCGAAGCGGTGCAGGCCCACGTGCCGCTCGTGCTCGTCGTCGGCGATGAGCCGACGTCCGGCCCGCGCCCGTGGGACGTCGACCAGATCGCCCTCGCATCGGCCGTCGGCGCGCGCACCTATACGGTCGGGCGAGCGGATGCTGCGGCCACCACGATCATCGCGATCGAGCACGCGCTCACCTACCGGGTGCCCACAGTGCTCGCCATCCCCTATGACGTCGCCGCGCGCGATGCGGGGCCGCTTCCCGAGGCACCCGAGCCGCGTCTTCCCGCGCCGCTCGAGCCCGCAGGGCCGTTCGCCGAAGGCGCGGTCGAGGGGCTCGTCGAGGCGCTGGCCTCGGCCGAGCGCCCGTTCCTGCTCGCCGGTCGCGGAGCCTGGATCTCGGGCGCCGGCGAGGCGCTCGGCGACGTGGCCGACGCCGTCGGCGCCGTCACCGCCTCCACGGCCCTCGGCCGCGGCATCTTCCCGCGCGCCGAGTTCGACCTCGGGGTCGCCGGCGGCTTCGGCGCAGAAGGGGCGATGGAGCTCGTGCGCGAGGCGGACGTCGCCGTGGTCTTCGGAGCGTCGCTGAACCAGTTCACGATGCGGTTCGGAGACCTGTTCTCCCCCGGCACCCGGGTGTTCCAGGTCGACGTCGCACCGGCCGCCACCCACCCGCACGTCGGTGGCTACATCCGAGGCGATGCCGCAGTCGTGGCCCGCGCCGTCGCCGACGGCCTGCAGGCGCGCGGCGGTTCGGCGAGCGGCTGGCGCGAGCGCGTCGACCTCATGCCGCTGCGTGCCTATGAGCGCGGCGACGACGTCGCACCCGACGGCCGCCTCGACCCGCGCGCCGTCGCCGCGCGCATCGGTGAGCTGCTGCCCGAGGATCGCGTCGTCGTCTCGGACGGCGGACACTTCATCGGCTGGGCGAACATGTACTGGCCGGTCGCCGCGCCCGACCGCATGACGATGGTGGGCACGGCGTTCCAGTCGATCGGGCTCGGCTGGCCGTCGGTCCCCGGGGCCGCGCTCGCCAAGCCCTCGGCGACCGTCGTGCTCACGACCGGCGACGGCGGCGGGCTCATGGCACTGGCCGACCTCGAGACCGCCGTCCGCGTCGCGGGCGGCCGCGGTCTCGCCGTCGTCTGGAACGACGCGGCCTACGGCGCCGAGATCAACCTGTACGGCCTCAAGGGCCTCGCGAAGGAGCCCATGCTCATCCCGGAGGTCGACTTCGCCGCCCTGGCTTCCGGCGTCGGGGCGGAGGGCGTCGTCGTGCACACGCTGGCCGACCTCGACCGGCTTGCGCAGTGGGCCGCCGAGCCCGCAGCATCCCGCCCGTTCCTCGTGCTCGACTGCCGCATCTCGGGCGCGGTGATCGCGCCGTATCAGCGCGAGATCATCCGCGTGAACTCCTGACTCCTGCTGCCGAGCGCATCCTTCGCAGTGAAGGCCTCTCCCGGCCTCGTCACTCACCGGTGAAGTCGGGCTTGCGCTTCTGCTGGAAGGCGGCGAAGCCCTCCCGGTAGTCGGCGGTGCTGCGGAGGGCCTCCTGGCCGCGGGCCTCCTCGGCGACCGCGTCCCACAGCCGCTCGCCGCGCAGGCGCGCGATGAGGCGCTTCGAGGCGACGAACGCCGCCGTCGGCCCCGACGCCGCGACCGTCGCCCGCTGCAGGGTGAAGTCGAAGACCTCCTCGACCGGCATCGCCCGACTGAACAGCCCCGCGGCCACGGCTTCCGCGCCCGAAATCATCGCACCGGTGTAGATGAGATCCAGCGCCCGGTGCGCGCCGAGCCGTTCGTAGAGCAGGGCGTGGCCGCCCGAGTCCAGCATCGCTCCGAGGCTCGCGAAGGGAGAGCCGATCTTGGCGTCCTCGGCGACGTACACGACGTCGGTCGCGATCGCGAGCCCCAGACCCACGCCGAGGCACGCACCGTGGACAGCCGCGAAGGTCGGCGCGGGGAACGCGGCGATCCGCCTCATCAGCGTCTCGACGCCGGCGAGGTATTCGGGCACGTCGTCGGTCGCCGGGTCCACACCCGCGATGTCGCGGCCCGCGCAGAACGCCCGACCCTCGGCGCGCAGCACGAGCGCACGCACCCCCGACTCCTCGGCGCTGCGGTACGCGGCATCCATCTCCCCCAGCTCGCGCAGCGAGAGCGCATTGAGCTTCCCGGGCGCGTTCAGCACGACCTCGGCGACATCGCCGGTGATGGACAGCTCGATCATGGCGTTCCTCTTAGACGTCGTAGTCGACGACCACCGTGTCGGTCGTCGGGTGGGATTGACAGGTCAGCACGTACCCGCGTTCGAGCTCGTCGGGTTCGAGCGCGTAGTTCTCGGTCATCGTGACCGACCCCTGGAGGAGGCGAGCACGACACGTGCCGCACACGCCGCCGGCACAGGCGAAGGGGACGTCCGGCCGCACCCGCAGCGCCGCGTTGAGGATCGACTCGTGCGCGGCGACGGGGCTGTCGACGGCCTGCGACTGCCCGTCGAGGGTGAACTCGATGCGGCGCACGGGCTCGTCCTCCGCCACCACGACGGTCCGACCCGCCGACGGCTCGGCGCGATCCCCCTCTCCCGTCGTGAAGAGCTCGTAGCGCACGTGCGCGGGGTCGATGCCGATGTCGGCGAGGGTGTCGCGGCAGAGCTGCACGAGCTCGAACGGCCCGCACAGGAACCACTCGTCGACCGTGTCGGGGAGCACGAGGTCGCCGAGGATGCGCCGCAGCCTCGGCTCGTCGATGCGGCCCGAGAGCAGCGGCGCGGTGCGCTGCTCGCGTGAGAGCACGTGGTGCAGCGCGAGCCGGGTCGGATAGCGGTCCTTGAGGTCTGACAGCTCGTCGAGGAACATCACGTCGAGGCTCGAGCGGTTCGTGTACACGAGCGTGAACCGCGACGTGCGTGACCGCGCCAGCACGGTCGCGGCGAGCGCCATGAGAGGCGTGATGCCGGACCCCGCGGCGATGCCCGCGACGTGCGCGTCGTCGAGGTCGGCGAGCTTCGACGTGAATGTTCCCTGCGGGCTCATCACGTCGATCTCGTCGCCGACCTTCAACTCGGTCTGCGCCCACGTCGAGAACCGGCCGCCGAGATCGCGCTTGATCGCGACGCTGATCGTGCGCGGCCCGTCGCCCCCGCCGCCGGAGTCCTCCGCGCGGCACAGCGAGTACGAGCGGCGCACCTCGTGCCCGTCGAGCACTTTGCGCAGGGCGACATGCTGCCCCGCGAGGTAGCCGAACTCGTCGCGGGCCTCCTCGGGGATCGCGAATGTCACCTCGACCGAGGCATCCGTCAGCGGCCTGATCGCGGCGACCCGCAGCGTGTGGAAGCGCGCGCGGTGCTTGGCCCCGCGCGGGCCGCCGACCGCGGTCGTCAGCAGCGTCTCGGCGATGCGCTCGTTCTCGCCCGCCGCGCCGTCGGGCCGCATCAGTGCACCTTGAAGTGGTCGAAGGGCTCGAGGCACGCGCGGCACTCGTAGAGGGCCTTGCACGACGTCGACCCGAACCGAGCGATCTCACGCGTGTCGAGCGACCCGCAGCGCGGGCAGCGCACCGACAGCTGCAGCCGGATCGGCCCGCCCACGGCCGCGCGCCCGGAGGGCGGCGCGATGCCGTACTCGACGAGCTTGCGCTTGCCGGCCTCCGTCATCCAGTCCGTCGTCCACGCAGGGGTCAGCACGAGTCGCACCTCGACGTCCTCGTAGCCCGCCGCCGTCAGCGCGAGCACGACGTCGTCGCGGATCGCATCCATCGCCGGGCAGCCCGAATAGGTCGGCGTGAGGGTGACGGTCACACGCCCGTCGTCGACGGCGACGTCGCGCAGCACGCCGAGGTCCTCGATCGTGAGGACGGGCACCTCGGGGTCGAGGACGGATGCCGCGACCTCCCACGCGCGCCGGGCCGTGGTGCCCAGGCCGGTCACCATGTGGCCCCCCGGTGCTGGCGGGCCAGCACCTGCATCTCAGCGAGCAGGTAGCCCAGCGTCGGGAAATGCGACCCGCGCCGCCCACCGGCCGACGACATCGCGGTGGCCGGGACCTCGAGCTCGGCCTCGGCGAACACCGCCGCGATCACCGCGTCGAACGCCGGCTGCAGCGCAGACGGCGGCACCGCGACGCCGTCGAGCCGGTCGATCAGCGGCTCGTCCCGGAACAGCTCGCCCACGTAGGGCCACACGTCGCCGATGGCCTGCACCATGCGCCGGCGCGACTCGTCGGTGCCGCCGGCCAGGCGCAGCGTCCACTGCACCGCGTGGTCGCGGTGGTACTCGACCTCCTTCACCGCCTTCGCGGCGATCGCGGCGAGCGTCTCGTCGGACGACCCGCTGAGTGCCGTGTAGAGCTCGAAGAGGTACACGGATGCTGCGAGCTGACGCGCGATCGTCTGCGCGAAGTCCCCGTTGGGCTGCTCGAAGAGCCAGGCGCACCGGAACTCGGGCTCGTCGCGCCAGTAGGCGAGGTCGTCCTCGGAGCGCCCGTCGTAGCTGCCGGCATACCGCAGGAACGACCGCGCGTGCCCGAGCAGGTCGAGCGCGATGTTGGCGAGTGCGACGTCCTCCTCGAGCTCCGGGGCGCGGGCGATCCAGCCGCCGAGCTGCTGCGACAGGATGAGCGCGTCATCACCCAGCCACAGGGCGTACTCGGCCACCTCCGCCGTCGCCGCGCGGCCCTCGGCACCGGCCAGTTCGGCCGACAGCTCGACCTGCTCGACGGTCACGTCGCCGTGCGGGGCACCGACCGGTTCCTGAGCGTGTCGACGGGTCACAGGTGCGGCACCCCCTCCGACGCCGTGTAGTACGTCGCGTGGCGGTAGTTCTTGCCCGCGGGGCTCTCGAAGAACGCCCCCTTCGCGTCGGGGTCGCTCGTCGTGATCGCGTCGGCGGGCACCACCCAGATCGAGGTGCCCTCCCCCCGGCGGGTGTACAGGTCGCGGGCGTTGCGCAGCGCAAGCTCGGCATCCGGCGCGTGCAGCGACCCGGCGTGCACATGGCTGAGCCCGCGGTTCGCGCGCACGAACACCTCCCACAGCGGCCACGACTCGCGCGGCGATGCACCTGGCGTGGTCATCACGCCGCTCCCTTCCTCGCCGCGGTTACGCGCAGCTGCTGCTTGCGGGCGTACTCGGCGGCGGCCTCCCGCACCCAGGCGCCGTCCTCGTGCGCGTTGCGCCGATTGCGGATGCGCTCGACGTTCATCGGCCCCCGGCCGGCGAGCACCTCGTGGAACTCCGTCCAGTCGATCTCCCTCGTGTGCCACCGCCCGGCGGCCTCGTCCCACCGCAGCTCGGGGTCGGGAAGCGTCACACCCAGCACCTCGGCCTGGGGCACCAGCATCCCGATGAACCGCTGCCGCAGGTCGTCGTTCGAGAACCGCTTGATCTTCCACGCCATCGACTGCGCCGAGTTCGGCGACTCGTCGTCGGGCGGCCCGAACATCATGAGCGACGGCCAGTACCAGCGGTTGACGGCATCCTGAGCCATCTCCCGCTGCGCGGGCGAGCCCTGCATCAGCGTCAGCAGGATCTCGAACCCCTGCCGCTGGTGGAACGACTCCTCCTTGCAGATGCGCACCATCGCCCGGCCGTACGGACCGTACGACGCGCGGCACAGCGGCACCTGGTTGCAGATCGCGGCGCCGTCCACGAGCCAGCCGATCGCGCCCATGTCGGCCCACGTCGGCGTCGGGTAGTTGAAGATCGACGAGTACCGCGCCCGTCCCTCGATGAGCTGCTCGGTCATCTCGTCGCGCGTGATGCCGAGCGTCTGGGCGGCCGAGTACAGATAGAGCCCGTGCCCCGCTTCGTCCTGCACCTTCGCCATCAGGATCGCCTTGCGCTTGAGGCTCGGCGCCCGCGTGATCCAGTTACCCTCGGGCTGCATGCCGATGATCTCGGAGTGCGCGTGCTGCGAGATCTGCCGGATCAGCGTCTTGCGATACGCCGCCGGCATCCAGTCCCTCGGCTCGATGCGCGAGTCGGCCTCGATGAGCGCGTCGAACGCCGCCTGCTCGGCCGCCTCATCGATCAGCGTCTCGGTCGTCATCATCGACTCCTCATTTACAGACCGTTCGTTCAGTAAAGTCTACCCGGTGACGGATGCCTCGGCACCGCCGCCGACGGCATCGTCAGGGTGAGTCCGCCGCGTGGTGAAGGACCGGCCGCGGAACTCTGCGACCACGTCGCCCGTCTCGTCGGTCACCGTGACGTCGTAGAGGCCGCTGCGGCCGGAGAGGATGCGGCGCCGCGCGTGTGCGGTGAGGATCTGGCCCGCGCGCGTGGCCTTGACGAACGAGATGTCGGCTCCGGCGGCGACGGTGACGTCGTCCCCGGCGCCCGCGGCCAGCGGATCGAGCTCGTTGCACGCCATCGCGAACGCCGTGTCGGCGAGCGCGAACACCATCCCGCCGTGCGTGATCGCGAATCCGTTGGTCATGTCTTCGCGCACCCGCATCGAGACGACGGCCTCCCCGGGCTCGTCCCGCTCGACGACCATGCCGAGCGCGGCCGAGGCGCGATCGCGCCGCAGCATGCGGCGCTGCCCGGCGAAGTGCTCCGCGGGATCGCTCACGCCGTCACCTCTCGGGCCTCGGATGGCACGGATGCGGCGGTGGCGGCATCCGTGTCCGCGGTCTTCGCGACCAGCGTGAGCACGTCGTAGGTCGCGACGGTCTCGTCACGCTGGTTCAGGATGACGGCGTCCCACCGCACCTCGCCGTACTCGTCGGTCTCGCGCGGGGTGATCTGCTTCGCCGTGAGCACCACGCGGATCTCGTCGCCGGGCGACACCGGCGTCATGAAGCGCAGGTTCTCGAGGCCGTAGTTGGCGAGCACCGGACCCGGCTCGGGATCGACGAACAGGCCCGCCGCCCACGACACGAGCAGGTACCCGTGGGCGACGCGGCCCGGGAAGAACGGGTTCGCTGCGGCGGCCTCCTCGTCCATGTGGGCGTAGAAGAGGTCGCCGGTGAAGCTCGCGAACGTCTCGATGTCGTCCAGCGTCACCGGGCGCAGGGGCGAGGCGACCTGGTCGCCGACGGCGAGCTCCGCGAGCGACTTGCGGAAGGGGTGACGATCGGAACGGGATGCTGCGCCCTGGTGCCAGACCCCGGTGAGGGCGGTCAGCATGGCGGGCGAGCCCTGCACCGCCGTGCGCTGCATGTGGTGCAGGACGGCACGGATGCCGCCGAGCTCCTCTCCCCCGCCGGCGCGGCCGGGTCCGCCGTGGACGAGGTGGGGCACCGGCGCGCCGTGGCCCGTCGACGTGCGGGCGTCGTCGCGGTCGAGGAAGAGGATGCGCCCGTTGTACGCGGCGGTGCGCGCGAGGAGGGTGGCGGCGACCGCCGGGTCGGCGGTGGCGACGCTCGTGACGAGGGACCCGCCGCCCCGGCCCACGAGGTCCGCTGCCTCGTCCACCGTGCGGTAGGCCAGAACGCTCGCCACCGGACCGAACGCCTCGACGTCGTGCACGGCGTCGGGAAGCGCATCCGGCGCGCCCTCGAACCCGATGACGATCGGGCCGACGAAGGCGCCGTCCGGGGCGGGACCCGTGGAGCCGTCCGCGAGGGTCACGTCCGGGGCATCCGTCGATCCGAGCAGGATGCGGCCGCCCGCGGCCTCGAGCGCCCCGACGGCGTGGAGCACCTCGTCGCGCTGGGCGAGCGAGACGAGCGGACCCATCGTGACGGCGTCGGCGTGCGGGTCGCCCACGACGACGCGCTCCGCGATCCTGTCGCGCAGGGCCTCGACAAGCGGCTCGACGACCCCGGCCGGCACGATGGCGCGACGGATCGCGGTGCACTTCTGCCCGGCCTTCGTCGTGAGCTCGACCATGAGCTGTCTGACGTACGCCTCGAACTCGGGTGTGCCCGGGACGGCGTCGGGGCCGAGAACCGACGCGTTGATCGAGTCGGTCTCGCTCGTGAACCGCACGCCGGGCGCCGCCTGAGACCGCAGGCGCTCCGCGGTCGACGCGCTGCCCGTGAATCCGACGAGGTCGCCGAGGCCCAGATGGTCGAAGAGCCCCGGCACGGCACCGCTCACCAGCTGCAGGGAGCCGGCCGGCAGGCGTCCCGTCTCGACGAGGATCCGCACCCACGCCTCGGCGACATACGCCGTCGGCGTCGCAGGTTTCACGATCGTGGGCACGCCCGCCAGGAACGCCGGCGCGAACTTCTCGAGCGCACCCCACATCGGGAAGTTGAAGGCGTTGATCTGCACGGCGACTCCGGGCAGCCGCGTGTACACGTGACGCCCGAGGAAGGAGCCGTCGTTGGACAGCGGCTCGACGGGGCCGTCGAGGTACACCTGCGCGTTCGGCAGCTCGCGCCGCCCCTTCGACGAGTACGTGAAGAGCACGCCGATGCCGCCGTCGACATCGCTCAGCGAATCGCGCGTGGTCGCACCGGCCCGCTTGGAGAGCTCGTACAGCTCCTCCTTGCGCGCGGTGAGCGCGATGCCGAACTCCTTCAGCAGCAGCGCGCGCTGGTGGAAGGTCAGCGCGCCGAGGCCGGCCTGGCCCACCGAGCGGGCGTGGGAGATCGCTCCGGCGAGGTCGATGCCCTCGGTGCTGACGAGCGTCACGACCTCGCCCGTCGAGGCGTCGCGCACGTCCGTCGCCCCGGCTTCGGATGCGGGCGTCCACCATTCGTCGCGCAGGTAGCTGGGGAGGACGGCCGTCCCTGTCCGCTCGATCATCGCTGTTCACTCCATTCGTAGAAGCCGCGGCCGGTCTTGCGGCCGAGATGTCCGTCCGCGACGAGGCGCCTGAGCAGTTCCGGAGGAGCGAAGCGCTCCCCGAGCCGGCGGTGCAGCTCCTCGGCGATGCCGAGTCGCACGTCGAGGCCGACGAGGTCGGTCGTGCGCAGCGGGCCGAGCGGATGCCGGTACCCGAGCTGCATCGCCGCATCGATGTCGGCAGCCGAGGCCACGCCCTCCTCGAGCATGCGGATCGCCTCGAGCCCGAGCGCGACGCCGAGTCGGCTCGACGCGAAGCCCGGGCTGTCGCGCACGACGATCGGCGTCTTGCCGAGCGCGGTGATCCAGCCGCGCGCGTCGTCGACGAGCGCGGGGTCGGTCGCCGCGCCGGTCACGACCTCGACGAGCTGCGACGTCGGCACGGGGTTGAAGAAGTGCAGGCCCAGGAAGCGCTCCGGGCGGTCGAGGCCGGATGCGAGGTCGTCGATCGAGATCGATGAGGTGTTGGTGGCGAGCGCCGCATCCGATCCGAGCACGCGCTCGGCGCGCGCGAGCGCCGCGAGCTTCAGCTCCCGATCCTCGGGGACCGCCTCGACCACGAGGTGACAGCCGGCCAGTGCCGCAGCATCCGTCGCGGTCTCGATCGCCGCGGCGAGCGCGTCGTACCCGATGTCGGTCGTGCCGCGCTCGACGCTCTGCCGCACGCTCTCGAGAAGACGAGCGGATGCTGAGGCCGCCGCCTCGTCGTCGCGCTCGACCACGACCACCCCGGCGCCGGCGAGCACGAACGCGTGTGCGATGCCCGCACCCATGCGCCCGCCGCCGATCACCCCGACCCGCCCCGGAACGTCGTTCATCACCGCTTCCTCTCGAGGAAGGCCGTCATGCGCCGGTCCTTCTCCGGGCTCTCGAAGAGCTGCGCCTGCAGTTCGAGCTCGATCTCGGGATGGGCCGCGCGCGGGGCGAGCAGCGCCGTCTTCGTGTGGCGCGTAGCAAGCGGGTCGTTGTGCGCGATGCGGTCGGCGATCGCATGGGCCGCGGCGAGCAGATCGCCGGGATCATAAAGGGACGACACGAGCCCCCACTCGACGGCGGTCGCAGCATCCAGGATCCGCCCCGTGAGCAGCATCTCGGCGGCGCGGGCCTCACCGACGATCTCGGGCAGACGCCAGGTCGCGCCGGCCGCGGCGATGATGCCGAGACCGGTCTCGGGGTTGCCGATCTTGAGGCTCGGCGTGCCGATACGGATGTCTGCCGCGTACGCGAGCTCGGCCCCGCCGCCCAGCGCGTAGCCGTCGATCGCCGCGATGACGGGCATCGGGAGACCCCGCACCCGCGTGAACGCCCGTGTGTTGATGCCGCGGCGGGCGTCGGCGGCGCGGCGCTCGCGCAGCTGCGCGATGTCGGCACCCGAGGCGAACACGCCGTCGGAGCCGGTGAGGATAAGCGTGCGCGGCTCGCGCTCGAGCTCGCCGCACAGCTCGTGCAGGCGGTCGATGGTGTTCTGGTCGATGGCGTTGCGCACCTCGGGCCGCGACAGCGTCGCGACGACGCGGTCCTCGCGACGCTCGATCTTGAGCGGCTCAGGCATCGGCATCCTCTCGCTCCGCTCCGTCGCGGTCTCGCGCCCATAATATCTGATCGATCGTTCAGTAATGGCATGCGCTCACGTTCGATCCATGCGCTCTCGCCGAGATCACCCGTCGCGTGCGCGCGCGACGTTTCCGCTCGGCGAGAGCACGCGATGTGGACAACGGCGACGCGCGGCACGGACGAGAGGTCGGGAGATGGATGCTGCCGGCACAGGTGCGAGACTGGGCGCATGTCGGCGAGCACCGAGGCCTCCCCCGCGCGACGCGGGCGGCCGGGCTACGACCGCGACCAGGTGCTCGCGGTGGCGGTGGCCCTCTTCAACGAGCAGGGATACGACGCGACGTCCGTCTCCCATCTGGCGTCACGCCTGGGCCTGACCAAGTCGGCGCTGTACCACCACTTCGACTCGAAGGAGCAGCTGCTCGCGCTCGCCCTCGGCGAGGCGCTCGACGGGCTGGAGGGCGTGCTCGACGGCCCGGACGCGGCGGTGACCGACCCGGCCGAACGGCTCGGGGCGGTGCTGCGCGGCGCGGTGCGCGTGCTCGTCGACAAGCTCCCCTACGTCACCCTTCTGCTGCGGGTGCGCGGCAACAGCGACGTCGAGCGCGCCGCCCTCCAGCGGCGGCGGGCGTTCGACCACCGCGTGACTGCGCTCGTGGCCGAGGCGCAGCGCGCCGGTCAGGTGCGCGCCGACGTCGACGGCGCCGTCGCCACGCGTCTGGTGTTCGGCATGGTCAACTCGATCGTCGAGTGGTACCGCCCCGGCGGCGCCGTCGACCGAGAGCGCCTTGCCCACGACGTCGTCGCAGTCGCGCTGGACGGCATGCGCACCCGCTGACCGGTCGCGACGGGAAGGGCACGGTCACGACACGAAGGGCACGGTCACGACACGAAGGGCATGGTCCGCGACGGGACGAGCGGGACGGGACGACGGATGCCGCGGCCCGCGGCCTGCGGGCAGGCTGGGGACGCGGCATCCGCCTTCGAAACGAGGCTCAGGCCTTGGAGAGGCCGTAGATCGGGCTGACCGACTGCTCGGCTTCGTGGTCGGGACCCAGCGGGATGCCGGAGCGGTCGCGCAGCAGCAGCGTCGCGATGAGGCCGATCACCGTCATGCCCGCCAGGTACCAGGTGACCGACAGGGTCGAGCCCGTCTGCTGGACCAGCCACTGCGCGATCGTCGGGGCGAACGCGCCGCCGAGGATCGCGCCGATCGCGTACGAGATCGAGACGCCCGAGAAGCGGATGGATGCCGGGAAAAGCTCCGAGTACAGCGCGGCCTGGGGGCCGTACGTGAAGCCGAGGCCGATCGTGAGGATCGCGAGGCCCAGGAAAAGCAGCCAGATGTCGCCGGTGTTCACGAGGGGGAAGAGCAGGAACACGCCCACGAGCTGCAGGATCCAGCCGATGATGTACGTGGTGCGGCGGCCGATGCGGTCCGAGATGAACCCGGCGGCCAGCGTCGAGAGCAGCCAGGTGACGGCCGAGCCCGCGACAGCCCACAGCACCGGCCCGCGCTCGAGGCCGAGCGGCCCCTCGGGGTTCGTGGAGTAGCCCTGGATGTACCCGCCGGTGGTCATGTAGCCGACGGCGTTGTTGCCCGCGAAGACCAGCGCGGCGATGATCACGAGCAGCAGGTGCTTGCGGAAGAGCGTGATGATCGGCATCTTCGCCTTCTCCTTGCGCTCGGCGAGCTCGGCGAAGACCGGGCTCTCCTCGACGCGGCGGCGGACGTAGTAGCCCACGAGGATCAGCACGACGCTGAGCAGGAACGGCACGCGCCAGCCCCACACGAGGAACGCGTCGCCGGGGGCGATCATCGCCATGAGCGCCATGACGCCCGAGGCGAGGAGGAGACCCAGCGGCACGCCGATCTGCGGCGAGGCGCCGAACGCGCCGCGGCGCTTCTTGGGCGCGTGCTCGACGGCCATCAGCACGGCGCCGCCCCACTCGCCGCCTGCGGAGATGCCCTGGATGATGCGCAGGAGGACGAGGAGGATCGGCGCCGCGACGCCGATCGCCTCGTAGGTCGGCAGCAGGCCGATGAGGGCAGTCGCCGCGCCCATGAGGATCAGCGTCCACATGAGCACGACCTTGCGGCCGTACTTGTCGCCGAAATGACCGGCGAGGAAGGCGCCCAGCGGGCGGAAGAGGAAGCTCACGCCGACGGTCGCGAAGGCGACGATCGCGCTGTTCGCGCCGAGCGGCGCGAAGAACAGCTGGCCGAACACGAGTCCGACCGCGGTGGCGTAGATGAAGAAGTCGTACCACTCGACGGTGGTGCCGACGACGGTCGCGAAAACGACGCGGCGTCGGTCTGTGGTGGACGCGATGGTTCCGGTCGGGGTGAACCCTGCTGCGGGCCCGGATGTGCTGCTGCTCATGGTGACTCCTGTGTCGGGGGCTGACGGCGTCGTCGCCGGCGAACCGATGAGGTGGTTGCCGGATGCAGCACGATCATATACGATTTCGGATACGACGCAACAGATCGCTTCGAAGAGGGAGCTCATGGACGAGATCACGGATGCCGCAGACCGCCGTTTCGCGGCCCTCCCCGGCCGCCCGGGCAAAGTCGTCGCGGTCCACCTCAGCTACGCGTCCCGTGCGGATCAGCGCGGACGGCGGCCGCAGCATCCGTCCTACTTCTTCAAGCCGTCGAGTTCGCTCGCGGCATCGGGCGACACGATCGAGCGCCCCGCGGGAACCGAGCTCCTCGCCTTCGAGGGCGAGATCGCGCTCGTGATCGGCGCGTCGGCCCGCCGCGTGGGACCGGCCGACGCGTGGGATCACGTGGCGTGGGTCACGGCGGCCAATGACTTCGGGCTGTACGACCTGCGCGCGAACGACAAGGGCTCGAACGTGCGCTCCAAGGGCGGCGACGGGTACACGCCCATCGGCCCTTCGCTCATCGACGCCCGTGCGATCGACCCCGACGCGCTGCGCGTGCGCACCTGGCTCAACGGCGAGATCGCCCAGGACGACACGGCGGCGGGCATGATCTTCCCGCTCGCGCAGCTCGTCGCAGACCTGTCGCAGCACTTCACGCTCGAGACCGGCGACGTGATCCTCACGGGCACGCCCGCCGGGTCGTCGGTGGCCCAGCCCGGCGACGTGGTCGAGGTCGAGGTCGACGTTCCCGGCGGCCCATCGTCGGGGCGGCTCGTCACCACGGTGGTGCAGGGCTCGGAGACCTTCGACGCGGAGCTCGGCTCGCTGCCCGCGGTCGACGACCTGCAGCGCACCGAGGCCTGGGGCTCACGCCAGGCGGCCGGCCTGCCCGCGGCCGGGTCTCCCGAATCAGGAGATCTGACGAACGCAGGGCGTTCGGCCGCGGATTCTCCTGTCTCCACCAGATCTCCTGTTCTCAGCGACGTGCTGCGCGCCAAGCTCGACGTGGTGCCCGTCGCGGGCCTGTCGGCGCAGCTGCGCAAGCGCGGGCTCAACAACGTGCACATCGACGGCGTGCGGCCGCTGCATCCGGAAGCGAAGCTCGTGGGCACGGCCCGTACGCTGCGGTTCGTGCCCAACCGCGAGGACCTGTTCGCCTCCCACGGCGGCGGCTTCAACGCCCAGAAGCGGGTGTTCGACGCCGTCGGCGAGGGCGAGGTCGTCGTGATCGAGGCACGCGGCGAGGCGGGGTCGGGCACGCTCGGCGACATCCTCGCGATCCGCGCTCACGCGCGCGGTGCGGCCGGCATCGTCACCGACGGAGGGGTGAGGGATGCTGCAGCCGTCGCCGCTGTCGGCATCCCGGTCTACTCGGCCGGCGCGCACCCGGCGGTGCTGGGCCGCAAGCACGTGCCGTGGGACGCCGACGTCACGATCGCGTGCGGCGGCACGACCGTCCAGCCGGGCGACATCATCGTCGGCGACGCCGACGGGGTCGTCGTGATCCCGCCGGGGATCGCCGAGGAGGTCGTCGACGCCGCGCTCGCGCAGGAGGACGAGGACGCCTGGATCGCCGAACGCGTCGCTGAGGGGCATCCCGTCGACGGGCTCTTCCCGATGGACGCCGAGTGGCGCGCGAAGTACAACGACCGCGAGGGAGACCGCGCATGACCCCGCTCGAGGCCCTGCCCGCGGCAGCGAACGACGCCGCGCTCAGCAAGTCGCAGCAGGCGTACCGCTGGATCAAGGAGCGCATCGCCAACCAGGAGTTCACGCCCGGCTATCGGCTCGTGCTCGGCAGCATCGCCGGCGAGCTCGACATGAGCGTCGTGCCGGTGCGCGAGGCGATCCGCCAGCTCGAGGCCGAGGGGCTCGTCACGTTCGAGCGCAACGTCGGCGCGCGCGTGTCGATGGTCGACGACTCGCAGTACCGCTACAGCATGCAGGCGCTGTCGATCCTCGAGGGCACCGCGACCGCGCTCGCCGCGCGCCGGCTCACCGCCGACGACATCCGCAACGCGCGCCGCATCAACGAGCTCATGATCGAGACGCTCGAGCACTTCGACCCGCGCGCGTTCACCGCGCTCAATCAGGAGTTCCACGCGGCGCTGTTCGAGAAGTGCGCGAACCCCCGCATGCTCGACCTCGTCCACGCCGAGTGGGCCCGCCTCGGGCACCTGCGCGACTCGACCTTCAGCTTCGTGCCCGGCCGCGCCCAGGAGTCGGTGCGCGAGCACGAGAACATCCTCGTGCTCATCGAGACCGGCGCTCCCCTCGGCGAGATCGAGAAGGCCGCTCGGCGCCACCGGTCGGCCACGCTCGACGCCTACATGATCCACGAGCACCCCGACGAGGCCCTCGGCCTTCCCGCGTTCTGATCGATGGATGCCGCGCGCCGCGGCATCCGTCCCCCCGACCTCCGACGAAGGAGCAGCAATGACCGACACCCAGACCGCTCTCGCGACGCGGCATGTGCCCGAGGGCCTGCCGAGCCGTATCCAGCACTACATCGACGGCGAGTTCGTCGACTCGGCCGACGGCGACACGTTCGACGTGCTCGACCCCGTGACCAACGAGACCTACGTGCAGGCCGCGGCCGGCAAGAAGGCCGATATCGACCGGGCCGTCGCCGCCGCGCGCCGCGCGTTCACCGAGGGCCCGTGGCCGCGGATGCTGCCGCGCGAGCGTTCGCGGGTCCTCCACCGCATCGCCGACATCGTGGAGTCGCGCGACGCGCGCCTCGCGGAGCTCGAGTCCTTCGACTCGGGTCTGCCGATCACGCAGGCTCTCGGCCAGGCCCGGCGGGCGGCCGAGAACTTCCGGTTCTTCGCCGACCTGATCGTCGCGCAGGCCGACGACGCCTACAAGGTGCCGGGCCGCCAGATGAACTACGTGAACCGCAAGCCGATCGGCGTCGCCGGGCTCATCACGCCGTGGAACACGCCGTTCATGCTCGAGTCGTGGAAGCTCGGCCCCGCGCTGGCCACCGGCAACACCGTCGTGCTCAAGCCCGCCGAGTTCACGCCGCTGTCGGCGTCGCTGTGGGCCGGCATCTTCGAGGAGGCGGGTCTCCCGAAGGGCGTCTTCAACCTCGTCAACGGGCTCGGCGAGGACGCCGGCGACGCGCTGGTCAAGCACCCCGACGTGCCGCTGATCTCGTTCACGGGAGAGTCCCGTACCGGGCAGATCATCTTCGGCAACGCCGCGCCGTTCCTGAAGGGCCTGTCGATGGAGCTCGGCGGCAAGAGCCCGGCCGTCGTGTTCGCCGACGCCGACCTCGACGCCGCGATCGACGCCACCATCTTCGGGGTGTTCTCGCTGAACGGCGAGCGCTGCACGGCGGGCTCGCGGATCCTCGTGGAGCGCCCGATCTACGACGAGTTCGTGAAGCGCTACGCCGCGCAGGCCGACCGCGTCGTCGTCGGCTACCCGCACGACCCCAAGACCGAAGTCGGGGCTCTGGTGCACCCGGAGCACTACGACAAGGTCGTCTCGTACATCGAGATCGGCAAATCCGAGGCGCGCCTCGTCGCCGGCGGCGACCGCCCCGACGGGTTCGAGACGGGCAACTTCGTGCGCCCCACGGTGTTCGCCGACGTCGCCCCCGACGCCCGCATCTTCCAGGAGGAGATCTTCGGACCCGTCGTGGCGATCACCCCGTTCGACACCGACGAGGAGGCCCTCGAGCTCGCCAACGGCGTGCGCTACGGCCTCGCCGCGTACGTGTGGACCAACGACCTCAAGCGTGCGCACAACTTCTCGCAGGCCATCGAGGCGGGGATGGTGTGGTTGAACTCCAACAACGTGCGCGACCTCCGCACCCCGTTCGGCGGTGTCAAGGCCTCCGGGCTCGGACACGAGGGCGGCTACCGCTCGATCGACTTCTACACCGACCAGCAGGCCGTGCACATCACGCTCGGCCCGGCCCACAACCCGACCTTCGGCAAAGCCGATCCTCACGCCGAGCAGGCCGACGCCGCGGCGAAGCTGCAGGCCTGAGCCGCAGCATCCGTTTCCTCACCCGAACTCACCACGCAAGGACGCGACATGACCCACCGTGACCAGATGACCCGCACCTCCTCCGGCTTCTATGTCAGTCAGGAGGCGCCGATCCTCTCCGACAACCCCATCCCGACGCCGAGCGTGCCGGCGCCCGACATCCTGCGGTGCGCATACATGGAACTCGTCGTGACCGACCTGCTCGCGTCGCGCGAGTTCTACGTCGACGTGCTCGGCCTGTACGTCACCGAGGAGGACGAGAACACGCTCTACCTCCGCTCGACGGAGGAGTTCATCCACCACAACCTGGTGCTCCGCCAGGGACCGGTGGCCGCCGTCGCGGCGTTCTCGTACCGCGTGCGCACCCCCGAGGACCTCGACCGGGCCGTCGCCTTCTACGAGGAGCTCGGCTGCCGCATCGAGCGGCGCCCCGACGGATTCACGAAGGGCATCGGAGACTCGGTGCGGGTGACCGACCCCCTCGGCTTCCCGTACGAGTTCTTCTACGCCACCGAGCACGTCGAGCGCCTGTCGTGGCGGTACGACCTGCACACGCCCGGGGAGCTCGTGCGCCTGGACCACTTCAACCAGGTCACCCCCGACGTGCCGCGGGCCGTCAACTTCATGCAGTCGCTGGGCTTCCGCGTGACGGAAGACATCCAGGACGAGGAGGGCACCGTCTACGCCGCCTGGATGCGCCGCAAGCCCACCGTTCACGACACCGCGATGACCGGCGGCGACGGCCCGCGCATGCACCACGTCGCGTTCGCCACCCACGAGAAGCACAACATCCTCGCGATCTGCGACAAGCTGGGCGCACTCCGCCGCTCCGACGCGATCGAGCGCGGCCCGGGCCGCCACGGCGTCTCGAACGCGTTCTACCTGTACCTGCGTGACCCCGACGGCCAC
This sequence comes from Microbacterium ureisolvens, assembly GCF_019511645.1. Classification (GTDB taxonomy): domain Bacteria; phylum Actinomycetota; class Actinomycetes; order Actinomycetales; family Microbacteriaceae; genus Microbacterium; species Microbacterium ureisolvens_A. Next base: position 27,903 of record NZ_JAEUAX010000006.1, read on the forward strand.
CGCGTCGAGATCTACACGCAGGACTACTACACCGGCGACCCCGACAACCCCGTCGTCACGTGGGACGTGCACGACAACCAGCGCCGCGACTGGTGGGGCAACCCCGTGGTGCCGTCCTGGTACACCGAGGCCTCTCTCGTGCTCGACCTCGATGGCAACCCGCAGCCCGTCGTCGCCCGCACCGACTCGTCGGAGATGGCGGTGACGATCGGCGCGGACGGCTTCTCGTACACGCGCCCCGACGACGAGGCCGAGGAGATGCCCAGCTGGAAGCAGGGCGAGTACAAGCTCGGCCACCAGCTGTAGGGGGAACGGATGCTGCACCCCGACGACATCACCGCGATCGCGGCCGAGCTGGCCGAGGCCGACCGCACACACGGCGTGATCCCGCGCATCACCGCGCGTTACCCGAACGCGACGGTGGAGGACTCGTACGCCATCCAGGGCGTGTGGCGCGACCAGAACATCGCCGCCGGACGCACGCTCGTGGGCCGCAAGATCGGGCTGACCTCGAAGGCGATGCAGCAGGCGACCGGCATCACCGAGCCGGACTACGGCGTGATGTTCGACGACACCGTGTACGAATCGGGCGCCGAGATCCCGGTCGAGAAGTTCTCGAACGTGCGCATCGAGGTGGAGCTCGCGTTCGTGCTGAAGACGCCGCTCGAAGGCCCCGACTGCACCCTCGATGACGCCGTGGCGGCGATCGACTACGCGGTGCCCGCGCTCGAGGTGCTGAACTCGCACATCGAGCTCGAGGGCCGCACCATCGTCGACACCATCAGCGACAATGCCGCGTACGGCGCGATGGTGCTCGGCGACGTGCGCAAGCGCCCCGACGAAATCGACCTGCGCTGGGTTCCCGGGGTTCTCAGCCGAAACGGCGAGATCGAGGAGACCGGCGTCGCCGCCGGTGTGCTCGGCCACCCCGCCACCGGCGTGGCGTGGCTCGCGAACAAGTTCCACCAGCATGGCGCGCGGCTGGAGGCGGGCGAGATCATCCTCGCCGGTTCGTTCACCCGCCCCATGTGGGTCTCGCGGGGCGATACGGTCAGGTGCGACTACGGACCCATGGGAGTGATCGAATGCCGCTTCGTCTGAGCCCGACCTTCCGCGAGCACCTCGCGCACACCGACCGCCCGCTCGCCGGCATGTGGGTGTGCACCGGCTCCCCGCTCGTGGCCGAGATCTGCGCCGGCTCGGGCCTCGACTGGGTGCTCATCGACATGGAGCATTCCCCGAACGGGCTGGAGTCGGTGCTGGCCCAGCTGCAGGCCGTCTCCGCGTACCCGGTCACCCCGGTCGTGCGCGTGCCGATCGGCGACGTCGTGACGATCAAGCAGGTGCTCGATCTCGGAGCGCAGAACCTGCTGGTGCCGATGGTGTCTTCGAGGACGGATGCCGAGGCCGCCGTCGCGGCCGTGCGCTATCCGCCGCGGGGCACGCGGGGCGTCGGCTCGGCGCTCGCGCGGTCGGCACGCTGGAACCGGGTCGACGCGTATCTCGAGGAGGCGGACGACCACGTGTCGCTGTTCGTCCAGATCGAGACGGCGGCGGGCGTGGATGCCGCCGCCGAGATCGCCGCGGTCGACGGCGTCGACGGCATCTTCGTCGGACCGTCCGATCTCGCCGCGTCGATGGGCGTGCTCGGCCAGCAGACCCACCCCGACGTCGTGACCGCCGTCCAGCGCACTTTCGACGCGGTGCGCGCGGCCGGCAAGCCGGTCGGGGTCAACGCCTTCGACCCCGCCACCGCCGACGCGTACTTCGAAGCCGGGGCGTCCTTCGTTCTCGTCGGGGCGGACGTCGCCCTGCTCGCACGCGGCTCCGAGGCCTTGGCGGCCCGCTTCATCCCCACTGGCCCCGTCGCCGGGCGCGCCTCCTACTGACCCCGGTTCGACCGTTCTTCCGCCCAGACGACGAGTCTCAGGTGCCGGCGCGCCCCAGCTGTCAAGGGGACCCGGGTGCCGCGCGGGCGTGACACGCTGGGGGCCATGAAGCGCGACGTCTCCAGCCGCATCACCCTCAACGTGACCGAGACCGCCGAACTGGTGTTCGCCATCGCGGCCTCCCGTCACTACTCGCCCGAATACGAAAGCCTCACCGCGACCGTCGACGGCAACGCCGTCGACGTCGAAGAACTCCTCGATGCGCACGGCACGCGCCTGCACCGGGTGATCGCGCCCGTGGGCGACTTCGTGCTCGAGTACAGCGCCACGCTCCCCGCGGGCGAGCCGGCCGCCGGGGATGACGTCGAGCGGCTCGTCTACCTCCGCCAGAGCCGCTACGCCGAGTCCGACGCCATGGCCCCGACCGCGGCTGCCGAGTTCCGCGGCATCGAGGGGGGCGCCGAGCTCCTCGCCGCCGTGTCGTCATGGGTCGGCACGCGGCTCTCGTACGTGCCCGGCTCGTCGCTTCCGACCGACGGCGCCACCCGCACGCTCCTCGCCCGCCAGGGGGTCTGCCGCGACTACGCCCACCTGTGCATCGCGCTGCTGCGGGGGCTCGGCATCCCGGCGCGCATGGTCGCGGTGTACGCGCCAGGGCTCACGCCGATGGACTTCCACGCGGTCGCCGAGGCATGGATCGACGACGCCTGGCGCGCGGTCGACGCCACCACGCTCGCCCCGCGCTCGAGCCTGGTGCGGATCGCGACGGGGCGGGACGCCGCCGATACCGCGTTCCTCACCGTGGTCTCCGGTCGCGCCGACCTCGTCGACCTGGCGGTGACCGCCACCGCCGACGTGCTTCCCGACGACGATCTGACACAGCTCGTCTCCCTCGCCTGAGCACGAAGCGGCGCCCGGAGGCAGCATCCGCTCCCCTCCGTCATCGGGACGTGGCACAGTGAATCCATGAAGAAGTGGGTCGTGCGGTTCGCGTCGCTGCTGGTGTTCAACATCGTCGTGCTGCTGATCGTCGGCTGGCTCACGCCGGCGCGCGTCGGCTGGGCCGCACTGTGGGCCGGCATCGTGCTGACGGCGCTCGTCATCTGGATCAAGCCGCTCGTCGAGAAGTGGTTCCGCTCGATGGCGGCCAAGTCCGCCAACCAGCGCACCAGGGCCGGCGAGAAGCTCGTCGAGTTCCTGCTCGCCTTCGCCGTCGCCTTCCTCGTCTGGATCGTCACCGTCGTCTTCACCGGCGTCTCGATCGGTGGCGGCATCTTCGGTGCGTTCTGGGGCTGGGTGATCCCGCCGGTGATCCTCCTCATCGGCTGGGCGATCTACGGCGCGATCGACGACAGGGTCGAGACCCACGCCGGTGCGCTGTACGACAAGGCGGCCGGTTCGAAGGCCGGATCGACGGATGCTGCAGCCCCGCCGATCCCCTCCCCCGAGGCATCGGCTGCCCGGAGGGAGCTGAACGACGGGCTCACGGACGAGCAGCGACGCATGCTCGACGAACTCGGCAAGGGCTGATTCCGCCCGACCTGTCGATCGGGGCGCACGTCGATCGTCATCAGGGTGTCGACAGCCCTCCAGAAAGGACGACGCCATGCGGTACGCACTTCTCCTCCACTACCCCGAGATGACCCCGGAAGACATGGGCGACGATGCCTGGGCCGAGGGCATGCGCGAGTTCGACGAGTACGCCAAGGCGCTCGACGATGCGGGCGTGCTGATCTCGGCCGAGGTGCTGCAGCCCTCCGCGGTGACCACGACGGTGACGGCTCCCGACGGCACGCTGCGCGTGCAGGACGGTCCGTTCGCCGACACCAAGGAGCAGCTCGGGGGCACGTTCGTGATCGACGTCGCCGACCTCGACGCCGCCATCGGGTGGGCCGGCAAAGCGCCGTCGGTCAGCTGGGGCACCGTCGAGGTGCGGCCCAGCGCGACCCGATTCGAGAACGGCGCCTGGACCCCGTTCGCGAGCTGATGCCCACCGGCTCCGACTCCCGCGCGGTCGCCGAGCGCGCCGCGCGGGAGTCGTACGGCCGCATCCTGGCCGTCGTCGCCGCCTCCACGCACGACGTCGCCCTCGCCGAGGATGCCCTCGCCGACGCGTTCGAACGGGCGCTGCGCAGCTGGCCGGAGGCCGGCATCCCCGCCAATCCCGAAGGGTGGCTGGTCATCGTGGCCCGTAACCGACTGCGAGACGCCCTCTCGTCGGCGGCCCTCCGGATGCGCGTGCCGCTCGACGCGGGGATCGCCGCGGTGCGCGCCGACGAGCGGGAGGTCGACGCACTCACGGCGCTGGAGCGTGCCGAGGCGATCCCCGACCGCCGGCTCGAGCTGCTCTTCGCGTGCGCGCACCCCGCGATCGACCCGGCCGTGCGCACGCCGCTCATGCTGCAGACGGTGCTGGGATTCGAGGCCGCTGACATCGCGCGGGCGTTCGGAATCGAGTCTTCGGCGATGGCCCAACGGCTGGTGCGCGCCAAGCGGCGGATCCGGGATGCCGGCATCCCGTTCCGCGTGCCCACTCGCGCCGACATGCCGACCCGGCTGCCGGCGGTGCTCGAGGCGATCTACGGCGCCTACGCCATCGGCTGGCTCGACCAGGGCGACGAGCCGCGCGAGTCGCTCGCCGATGAGGCCCGGTGGCTCGCGGTGCTCACGGCGACGCTGCTCGACGACGAACCCGAGGCGTGGGGGCTGGCCGCGCTCCTCACGTACGCGCAGTCGCGGGCGCCGGCCCGCGCCGACCTGCCCTGGCCTCCCCTCGACGAGCAGGACCCGGCGGGGTGGGATCGCTCACTCATCGCCGAGGGCGCGGCGCTGCTGCGCCGCGCGTCGGCACTCGGGTCGCCGCTCGGGCGCTTCCAGCTCGAGGCGGCGATCCAGGCGGTGCACTGCGACCGAGCCCGCAGCGGCACCCTCGACGTGGAGACGCTCGTGAAGCTCTACCGCGGGCTCGTCGCGATCGCACCGACCGACGGAGCACGGCGGGCGCTCGCGGCGGCCGAAGCCCGCGCTCCGCAGGCATCGGACCTGTAACAAACCGACCCGCACGGACCGCTGCACCGAAGGCGTCGCCAAGATGGAGGAAGCCGCGCGGCGACAGCACGCGCGCGCGGCCACCCGACACCTGGAGGCATCATGTCGCGCCGCATCCGTCTCGTCCGCATCGCCGCCGCCGGCATCGCCGTCGCAGCCCTCGCCCTGACCGGCTGCGCGTCGGGCTCTGCTCCGGCCAGCAGCGAGTCGCCGGCCGCAGACGCCGGCTACGTCACACCCGGCAAGCTCACCATCGCCACCGGCGAGACGGCGTACGAGCCGTATGTGATCGACGACGACCCCGAGTCGGGCGAAGGTTTCGAGGCGGCGGTCGCTTACGCCGTCGCCGAGGAGCTGGGCTTCGCCGCCGAAGACGTCGAGTGGGTGCGGACGAGCTTCGAGTCGGCGATCGCTCCCGGACCGAAGAGCTTCGACTTCAACATCCAGCAGTACACGATCACCGACGAGCGCAAGCAGGCGGTCGACTTCTCGTCGCCGTACTACGAGGCGAGCCAGTCGGTCGTCGCGCTGAAGGGCGGCGCGGCCGAGGGCGTCACCGACATCGCGGGGCTCAAGGGACTCGTTCTCGGCGCCATGTCGGGCTCGACGAGCGCGACGACGATCGAGGAAGCGATCGCCCCCACCACGGCACCCCAGCTGTACAGCTCGAACGAGGACGCGGTGGCCGCGCTCAAGGCCGGCCAGATCGACGCCATCGTGCTCGACACCCCGACCGCGTACACCGCGGTGAACTTCTACATCGACGACTCCTTCACGGTGGGCGAGCTGCCGGCAGCGGGTGTCCCCGATCAGTGGGGCCTGCTGCTGGCGAAGGACTCCCCGCTGACCGCAGACGTCACGGCGGCCGTCGACACCCTGCGCGAGAACGGCACGCTCGACGAGCTCGAGCAGGAGTGGCTCTCGGTGCTCAGCGAGGGCGTGCCGCAGCTGAAGTGATCGCGTCGGCTACGTTCGTTCGGTGACCCTGCACCAGCCCAGCGCGCTCGAGCTCGACCGTCGCGCCTACCGGCGCCGCCGCTCGCGGCAGTCGGTGCTCATCGCGATCGCCTCGTCCCTCGCGTTCGCGGTGATCGTCTGGGTGACGGTCATCAACACCGAGGGCTGGTCGAAGGTCCAGCAGTCGTTCTTCAACCTCGACGTCGCGATCCAGGCGCTGCCGAAGGTCTGGGACGGCTTCCTGATCAACCTGCAGGTCCTCGCATACTCGGTCGTGACCGTCGCGATCGTCGCTCTCGTGATCGCGGTGCTGCGGACGCTCCGAGGACCCGTCTTCTTCCCCGCGCGCGTGCTGGCCGCCGGCTACACCGATCTCTTCCGCGGCCTGCCCTTCATCATCGTGCTCTACCTCATCGGCTTCGGCCTGCCGACCATCACGAACACACGCATGCCGGTGGTGCTGCTCGGGGTCATCGCGGTGACGCTGACGTACTCCGCATACGTCGCCGAGGTGATCCGCGCGGGGATCGAGGCCGTCCATCCGTCGCAGCGCCTCGCCGCGCGGGCGCTCGGGCTCGGATACGTGCAGTCCCTGCGCCGCGTCGTACTGCCGCAGGCGCTGCGCAAGATCACACCGCCGCTCATGAACGACTTCATCTCGATGCAGAAGGACGTGGGACTCATCTCCATCCTGGGCGCGGTCGACGCGATCGCCGCGGCGCGGTCGGTGGCGTCGCTCACGTACAACTTCACGCCCTACGTCGTCGCCGGGGTGCTCTTCATCCTGCTCGCGATCCCGACGATCCGTCTGACGGACTGGTACACCGCGAGGCTGCGCGAGCGCGAGCAGGCGGGGGCGATCCTGTGACCGCCCTGCTGCGAGCGACCGGCATCCACAAGTCGTTCGGCGATCGTGAGGTGCTGCGCGGCGTGGACGTCGATCTCGCCACCCACGAAGTCGTCGCACTCATCGGCGCCAGCGGCTCGGGCAAGTCGACGCTGCTGCGATGCCTCAACCTGCTGGAGCCGATCGACGACGGGCAGATCTTCCTCGACGACGAGGACATCTCCGATCCACGAGTCGACGCGAACCGCGTGCGCGCCCGCTTCGGCGCCGTGTTCCAGAGCTACAACCTCTTCCCCCACCTGTCGGTGCTCGACAACGTCACCCTCGCCTCCCGGGTCGTGCACCGCAAGCCGCGACGTGAGGCCGAGGCCCGCGCGCTCGACCTGCTGAGCCGTATCGGACTCGCCGATCTCGCCCGCGAGCACCCCGACCGCCTCTCGGGGGGCCAGCAGCAGCGCGCCGCGATCGTCCGGGCCATCGCGACCGACCCCGAGGTGCTGTTCCTCGACGAGATCACCTCGGCGCTCGACCCCGAGCTCGTCGGCGAGGTGCTCGAGCTCGTGCGGCAGCTCGCCGCCGACGGCGCGACCATCCTGATGGCGACCCACGAGATGGCGTTCGCGAGGGACGTCGCCCACCGCGTGGTCTTCCTGGACGCCGGCACGATCGTGGAGCAGGGGCCGCCTGCCGAGGTGCTCGCGGCGCCGCGTGAGCCTCGAACCCGGGCGTTCCTCGCCCGCTTCACGGCGTGAACCGACCGCATGAGTCAACTTGTTGACTCACTGCGAGTCAACTGGTTTACTCATTGATGTGTCCGACCGCCTGAGCTTCACCCTCCACGAACTCGTCGCCGAACTCGATGCGTTCGCCGACGCCGCGCTGCAGGCGGGGTACGGCGTGACGTTCAACCACTTCCAGTTCCTGGCCGTGCTCGACGAGCACGAGCCGGTCGACATGACGACGCTCGCCCGCTGCCTCGGCGTCACGAAGGCGGCCGTGAGCAAGCGGGTGCCGGCGCTCGTCGAGGAGGGATGGATCACCGCGGCGTCGCGGCCCGGCGCGGGCCGCAGCGTCCTGCTCGCGCTCACACCCAAAGGCACGGCGCTCGTGCGCGATGCGGGGGAAGTCCTCGAGCGCGACTTCGCCGCGATGCTCACGCACCCCTGCCTCGCGGCCGATCCCATCGACGCCCCGCGCCTGAACGCCCAGCTCGTCGCCCTCACCGCCTTCATCCAGCAGCACCCGACCGCCCCGCAGGAGGCCCTCGCATGAACGCTCCGCGCATCCTCGTGATCGTCGGCACGCCCTTCGCCGGCAGCCTCAACCACGCGCTCGCCCAGTCGTACGCCGATGCCGCGCGCGCCGGCGGCGCCGAGGTGCGGGTCATCGACCTCGCTACCGACGCCGTGCCGCAGCATCCATCCATCCGCGATGAGGTGCGCCTCCCGCGCACCGATGCCGATGTGCAGCTCACTCCCGAGGTCGCCGCATACGTCGCCGACGTCGACTGGGCCGACCACCTCGTGTTCTTCTTCCCGCAGTGGTGGGGGTCGCTCCCGGGCGCGCTCAAGACCTGGATCGACCGCGTGTTCGTGCGCGGCTTCGCCTACCGCTACCGGCCCACCGGGCGCCTGTGGGACAAGCTGCTCACCGGACGCAGCGCCCGCATCGTGATGACGATGGACTCCCCCGCCTTCTGGAACGCGTGGGTGTATCGCAACGCGCCGATCCGTTCACTGCGCAACGCGACGCTCGAGTACTGCGGAATCACGGTGCGCGGGGTCACCCGCCTCGCGGAGGTGCGGCACAGCTCCGAGGCCGACCGCGAGCGCTGGATCCGCGGCATGGCGTCGTTTGGGGCGACGGATGCCGAGTCCGTCGCCCCGCGCGCACGCGACGAGCTCGTCGCCGCCTGACGTCAGGCGAGCGAGCGCTCGGCGGCCTCGACCACGTTCGTCATGAGCAGGGCCACCGTCATCGGGCCGACGCCGCCGGGGTTCGGCGACAGATAGCCGGCGACCTCGGCGACGTCGGGAGCGACGTCTCCGTAGACCCGCGACTTGCCCGACTCGGGATCGTCCTCGCGGGTCACGCCGACGTCGAGCACCGCGGCGCCCGGCTTGACGTCCTCCGCGCGCACGATGTGCTTGACGCCCGCGGCCGCGACGATGACGTCGGCCTGGCGCAGGTGGTGCGACAGGTCCTCCGTGCCGGTGTGGGTCAGCGTCACGGTCGCGTTGATCTCACGGCGGGTCAGCAGCAGGCCGATCGAGCGGCCGATCGTCACGCCGCGACCGACGACGACCACGTCCTTGCCCTTGAGGTCGTAGTCGTTGCGCAGCAGCAGCTCGATGACCCCGCGCGGCGTGCAGGGCAGCGGCGTGGTGATCGGCGAGTTGACGTTGAGCACGAGGCGGCCGAGGTTCGTCGGATGCAGCCCGTCGGCGTCCTTCGCGGGGTCGATGCGCTCGAGGATCGCGTCGGTGTCGAGGTGCTTCGGCAGCGGCAGCTGCACGATGTAGCCGTGGCACCCCGGATCGGCGTTGAGCTCGTCGATCAGCGCCTCGACCTCGGCCTGCGTGGCGTCGGCCGGCAGCTCCTTCTGGATCGAGTTCATGCCGATCGCCTCGGACTCGCGGTGCTTCATCCCGACGTACAGCTGCGACGCCGGGTCGGCGCCGACGAGCACCGTGGCGATGCCGGGCGTGACGCCCTTCTCCTTGAGCGCGGCCACGCGCTCGCGCAGCTCGTCCTTGATCGCGGCGGCCGCGGCCTTGCCGTCAAGCTTCTGTGCGGTCATCCTTGGTCTCCTCGTGTTTCGCGCGCTCTCGGCCCGGATGCCCACCGGCCCTCGGCGGCTTTCCCACTCAGTGGCGGAAGTCGGGGTACAGCGGGAACTTGGCGGTCAGTGCCGCGACGCGCAGACGCAGCTCCTCGACGTCGGCCCCGGGCTGCAGCGCGAGCGCGATGACGTCGGCGACCTCGGTGAACTCGGCGTCGCCGAAGCCGCGGGTCGCGAGCGCCGGCGTGCCGATGCGCAGGCCGGACGTGACCATCGGCGGGCGCGGGTCGTTGGGCACCGCATTCCGGTTCACCGTGATGTGGATCTCGTGCAGCAGGTCCTCGGCCTGCTTGCCGTCGATCTCGGCGTGGCGCAGGTCGACGAGCACGAGGTGCACGTCGGTGCCACCCGAGCGGACCGCGATGCCGGCGTCCTTCACATCCTGCTGCGACAGGCGCTCCGCGATGATGTGGGCGCCGCGCAGAACGCGCTCCTGGCGCTCCTTGAACTCGGGGGTCGCCGCAAGCTTGAACGCGGTCGCCTTCGCCGCGATGACGTGCATGAGCGGGCCGCCCTGCTGGCCCGGGAAGACCGCGGTGTTGATCTTCTTCGCGATCTCGGCGTCATTGGTGAGGATGAAGCCCGAGCGCGGGCCGCCGATCGTCTTGTGCACGGTCGACGACACGACGTGCGCGTGCGGCACCGGGTTGGGGTGCAGGCCCGCGGCGACGAGGCCGGCGAAGTGCGCCATGTCGACCCAGAGGGTCGCGCCGACCTCGTCGGCGATCGCCCGGAACGCGGCGAAGTCGAGCTGGCGCGGGTAGGCCGACCAGCCCGCGATGATGACCTTGGGCTGGTGCTCGAGCGCGAGGCGGCGCACCTCGTCCATGTCGATCGTCGACGTCTCGGGGTCGACGCCGTAGGCGACGATGTTGTAGAGCCGGCCTGAGAAGTTGATCTTCATGCCGTGCGTGAGGTGACCGCCCTGGTCGAGCGAGAGGCCGAGCAGCGTGTCGCCGGGGCGCGCGATGGCGTGCAGCACGGCGGCGTTCGCGGTGGCGCCCGAGTGCGGCTGGACATTGGCGAACTCGGCGCCGAACAGCGCCTTGGCGCGGTGGATCGCGAGCTCCTCGGCGACGTCGACCTCCTCGCAGCCGCCGTAGTACCGGCGGCCCGGGTAGCCCTCGGCGTACTTGTTGGTGAGCACCGAGCCCTGCGACTGCAGCACCGAGACGGGAACGAAGTTCTCGGAGGCGATCATCTCGAGGTAACCGCGCTGGCGGTCGAGCTCGCGGTCGAGCACCTGGGCGATCTCGGGATCGACCTCGGCGAGCGGGGCGTTGAAGAACTGATCGGTCATGCGATCTCCAGACTCACGGCTTTCGGATAGGGGTGTTCCACATCGGCCCAGGCGTGCGGTCGAATGCCGTAGTCGGTCGCTCCCCGGTGGTGGCCCACCTCAACGCCAGTCGCGACAGACCGAGCATAACGGAACACGAACCGCTAGGCTGAGTCCGATCCCTTTTGTTAGGACTCTTTACATGAATCGTCGACGAGGACGGGCTGTCGCGGCAGCCGTCCTCGCCGCTGCACTGCTGGCCGGCTGCGCACCGGTCGCACAGAATGGAGACACCGTGTCGCTTCCCGCCGTCGTCCCCGCCCCCGTCTCGATCGAGGCCGGCTCCGGCGCGCCCTTCCGGCTCTCGTCCGACACGGTGGTCAACGGTGACACGGATGCCGCCACCGCCCTCTCTGCGATCGTCGAGGCCCGCACGGGGCTGACTCTCGCGACCGGCGAGGGCCGGGACATCGAGCTGCGGGTCGACGCGGGTGCGGGCGCAGCCGAGTCGTACCGCATCGCCGCGGACGAGGCATCCGTCGTCGTCACCGGGGCCGACGCGGCCGGACTCTTCTACGGCGTGCAGACGCTGGGCCAGCTCATCGCGCGAGACGGCTACGGGTGGACGATCCCTGCCGTGACGATCGAGGACGCCCCCCGCTTCGCGTACCGCGGCGTCATGCTCGACGTCGCCCGCCACTTCCACCCGGTCGAGACCGTCATCGGCTACATCGACCGCGCGGCGTCGCTCAAGTTCAACGCGCTGCATCTGCACCTCACCGACGACCAGGGCTGGCGGATTCAGCTCCACTCGCGTCCCGAGCTCACCGAGAAGGCCTCGGGCACCTCGGTCGGCGGCGGTCCGGGAGGCTTCTACACGAAGGCCGACTACCGCGCGATCGTCCAGTACGCGGCGTCGCGTCACATGATCGTCGTCCCCGAGATCGACATGCCGGGCCACACGCACGCGGTCGGCCTCGCGTACCCCGAGCTCGCCGAGGACCCGAGCATCAGCGACCACATGCGCGAGATCATCCGCGACTACGGCGGCGAGGAGCCGCGCGTCGGTGCGCCCTACGACGGCATGGCCGTCGGGTTCTCGTCGCTGAAGATCCACGACGAGGCGACGTACGATTTCGTGGCCGACGTGTTCGGCGAGCTCGCCGCGATGACGCCGGGGCCCTACCTGCACTTCGGCGGCGACGAGTCGCTCTCGACGTCCGACGAGGACTTCGCCGTCTTCGTGGCACGGGCGAGCGGCATCATCGCCGACCTCGGCAAGACGCCGGTGGCGTGGCACGAGGCCGGCGCCGCGGCCGGCATCGCCGACACCACGATCGGCCAGTACTGGGGGTTCCTCACCCCGCAGGAAGGCGCCGCAGAGAAGGCGACCGCGTTCGTCGACAACGGCGCGCGGCTGATCCTCTCCCCCGCCGACGCGATCTACCTCGACATGAAGTATCCGGACGGCCCCGAGCTCGGCCTCACCTGGGCCAACGGGCCGACGAGCGTCCAGCGCGCGTACTCGTGGGAGCCGTCGCTCGTGGTCCCCGGCATCGACGACTCCGGCATCCTGGGCGTCGAGGCGCCGCTGTGGACCGAGACGATCCGCACCGCGGCCGACATCGACACCATGGCCTTCCCGCGTGCGGCCGCGGCCGCCGAGGCCGGCTGGTCGCCCGCGACCGGCGCGAGCGCCCTGCGCACGTGGGCGTCGTTCCGCGAGCGCGTCGGCGCACTCGGCCCGCTGTGGAAGAGCATGGGCATCGGCTTCCACCCGTCCGACGAGATCCCGTGGGCCACCGAGTGACCTGCGCCGAGTGATCCGGAGCACCGCATGAGCACCCTCGTCCACTCCGTCCGCCTGCTGGGCTGCGCCTCGGTCGACAGCGACCGCAGCGACGCGTGGGCCCTGTTCGAGGGCGGCCGCGTCGCGCGGGCCGGCGTCGGCGGCGATCTCCCCACTGCCGACGGAGTCGTCGACGGGGGGAACGGATGCCTCGTCCCCGGCTTCATCGACATCCACGGGCACGGCGGCGCCGGTGCGAGCTTCGACGACGGCCCCGAGTCGATCGCCACCGCCCGGGCCGTCCACCGCGCCCACGGGACGACGCGAGCGGTGCTCTCCCTCATCACCGCACCGGTCGACGACCTGACGGCGCGCGTGGCGATGGTCGCCGACCTCTGCGACGCCGATCCGACCGTCCTCGGCTCGCACCTCGAGGGCCCGTTCCTAGACCCCGGCCACAAAGGCGCGCACACCGAGTCCCTGCTGCGGGCGCCGGACGCGGCATCCGTCGACCGTCTTCTCGAGGCGGGACGCGGGACCATCCGCCAGGTGACGATCGCGCCGGAGCGCCAAGGCGCCTTCGAGGCGATCCGCCGCTTCGTCGACGCGGGCGTCGCGGTCGCCGTGGGGCACACGAACGCCGACGCCGACACGACCAGACGCGCCTTCGACGCCGGCGCGACGCTCATCACGCACGCGTTCAACGCGATGCCCGGCATCCACCACCGCGCTCCCGGCCCTGTCGTCGCGGCGCTGCGCGACGAGCGGGTGACGCTGGAAGTCATCGCCGACGGCGTGCACGTCGATCTCGAGCTCGTCGCGACGCTGTTCGCGGTCGCCGGCGACCGGATCGCACTCATCACCGACGCCATGGCGGCGGCCGGCTCGCGGGACGGCCGGTACGAGCTCGGCGGCCTCGCGGTCCGCGTCACCGACGGTGTGGCCCGCCTCGAAGAGGGCGGCGCGATCGCGGGCTCCACGCTCACGCAGGACGGGGCGCTGCGCCACGTCGTGGGCACGGGCGTGCCGCTGGAGGTCGCGTCGCATGCCCTCAGCCGCCGGCCCGCGCACGCGATCCACCGCGACGACCTCGGCACTCTCGACGTCGGCGCTCTCGCGGACGCGGTGCTTCTCGACGACGCCCTCGCCGTGCGCCGCGTCTGGGTCGCCGGGCACGACGCCTGAGCGCGCCCGCGCGGGCGGGACCGCGCTCCCGCCTCCCGCGCAGGCGAAAGGCGGGGCCGAAGGTCCCTCCCCCGAGATACCTTCGAGCCCCGCCTTCTCCGCGGGTGTCCCGCGGGGGGCGGCCACCGTCGTGCCCCACACAAGGGCGGCCAGCCACTCTGACGAAAGAGACGACGAGACCCGCGATCTATTACGCGGGTTCCGAAAATTCTCCGAGCGGATGCTGCGCCCTCGCGTCGCAGCCCTGGTCAAATCGGCGGGCGGAGACGACAATGGAACCCTGCCGCGGTCCGCACCCGGGATCGACGTCGTCGATGTGCGCCGCGGAACTGGGGGACCATGGACCACGACGAAGTGCGCAAGCAGGAGAGCGACGTCGTCACCGACGCCGACGCCGATCTCGTCCTGCGAACGAGAACAGGCGATACCGCCGCGTTCGCGGAGCTCTGGCGCCGCCACTACCGCGCGGGGGTCACCGTCGCCCGCAACATGACCTCGAGCCTCGATGCCGACGACCTCGTCCAGGAGGCGTACACGCGCATCTACCACTCGATCGTCCACGGCGGCGGGCCGACCGGGTCGTTCCGCGCGTACCTCTTCACCAGCATCCGCAACACCGCCGCCGCGTGGGGGCGCGCACGCCGCGAGACAGCGTACGAGGAGCTCGACGGCGTCGAGGATCCCTCGGGCGCCGAGCACGAGAGCGAAGCCGCGCTCGACCGCGGTCTCACGCATCAGGCGTTCCGCAGCCTCCCGACACGGTGGCAGGAGGTGCTCTGGTACTCCGAGATCGAGCGCATGAAGCCTGCGGAGATAGCCCCGCTGCTGGGCATGAAGCCGACAGCGGTCGCACAGCTCACCTTCCGCGCGCGGGAAGGACTGCGCGAAGCCTGGATCCAGGCGCACCTGCGGTCGCTCACCGACGGCTCGGACTGCCAGTGGACCATCGAGCGACTCGGCGCGTACTCGCGGCTCAATCTCGGTCGCCGCGACCACGCGAAGCTCGAGCAGCATCTCGCCCGGTGCGTGCGGTGCTCGATCGTCGCGAGCGAGGCCAAAGAGGTCTCGAGCCGGCTCGCACTCGTCCTGTTGCCGATCGCGCTCGGCGCCGTGGGCACCGCGGGCTACCTCGCGACCGTCCAGGGCGGCGGCACCTCGCTGGTCGCGCTGGCTTCCATGCCCTCCAACGTGGTGCATGGTGCCGTCACCGTCGCCCCGGCCGGTGTCATGGGCGGCGGTGCGAGCGCGAGTGCAGGCGTGGGAGCGGGGGCAGGCGTCAGTGCGGGTGCCGGTGCGGCGGCGACGTCGGCCGGTGTCGGATCGGCGGGGGCGGTCGGCGCAGCAGGGGCGGCGACCGCCGTCGCTTCGTCGGCGGCCGTGTTCGGCACGTCGGCGGTCGCGGGCATCGGGGCGGCCTCGGGGCTCGCCGCCGGGCTGGTCGTCGTCAGCGGCGTGGTCGCCGCCGCGGTGATGCTGCCCGCAGCAGCCGGCTCCGAACCTGCTCCGACTCCCGCGCCGACGGCCGAGGCCTCGGCGGACGATGTGAACTCGCCGGCACCGCTGCAGGACGACACCGGTGACTGGGCGCTCCGGCTTCCGGCCGAGCCGGGGCCCGGCCCGGCCGACATCCCCGTCATCCCCGACGCCGCAGCCGCCGACGGGAGTTCGCTGAGCGGCGGCGACCCGCAGAGCCACGGCGATACCACGCGCCAGACCGGCGACGCCCCGGAAGACGACGGTGTCGTGCAGGGAGGCAACAGCAGCGCCTCCGGGAGCAATGGCAACGCTCAGGGCGACGACCACCCCTCAGCGAACGCGGGCGACAAGGGCAGCGCATCCGGCGGCAACGGGAACAGCGCCGACTCCGGCAACGGCACGGCGACGCATGGCACCGGCAGCGGCAACGGCGGCACGACCGGGAACGGCGGCTCGACCGGGAACGGCACTCCGGCCAACGGCACCGGCAGCGGCAACGGCGGCACGACGGGCCCCGGCACGGGCACCAGCACCGGCAGCAGCACGAGCACCGGCAAGCGGGGCGTGAGTCTTCCGCGCGGGCTGGGCCGCGGCGTCGTCGACCGCGAGACCCAGACCTCGCCGGTCGAGGAGGCCGCCGACGCCGAGTCCGCCGAGCTGACGGACACCGTGCCGGCCGACACCCTGCCCGCCGAGACCGCGCCTGCCGACAGCGGCAACTGAACCGTCCGGACGAGCGCCCCACGGGCCCGGCGGACGCGGAGCCCACCCCGCCGTAGACTGGAAGCCATGTCCGACACGCCGAACGTCACTCCCGCGCGCCCTGCCGAACCGGCACCCGGAACACGCGCGCCGCTGACCGATGGCAAGGCTGCGCCGCTGGCTGCGACCGACCTGATCGCGTTCGTGTGCGAGATCTTCGCGTTCGGCACGCTCGCCCTGTGGGGCTTCACCATGTGGCCGTTCCCGTGGAACATCGTGGCCGGCATCGGGGCTCCCGTCATCGCGATCCTGCTCTGGGCGCTGTTCGTGTCGCCGCGCGCGGTGTTCGCCGTCCACCCCTTCGTCCGGGCGATCGTCGAACTCCTCGTCTACGTGTCCGCCAGCGCCGCCTGGTGGTCGATGGGCAACGCCTGGATCGGCCTCGCGTTCGGCGTCGTCGCCGTGACCGCCGGGGTCATCGCCGGCCGGCGGCGCCTGTCGTGACCCCGGGCGCCGACGCGCTCGTCCTCCTGCGCGCGGCGCTCGGCGACCGCGTCGACACCTCCCCAGCCTCGCTCGCGGCCGCGCGTGCCGACAAGTCCGGGCACGCGGCATCCGGTCTCCCCCTCGCCGTCGTGCACGCCCGCAGCGTCGAGGACGTGCAGCAGACGCTCCGCGTCGCCGCCGGCACGGGCACGCCCGTGGTCACCCGGGGCGCCGGCACGGGCCTCGCCGGGGGCGCCAACGCCGGGGACGGGGAGATCGCCCTGTCGGTGCGCAGCATGGATCGCATCCTGGAGGTGCGCCCCGACGACCTTCTGGCGGTCGTGGAGCCGGGCATCCTCAACGCCGAGCTGAACGCCGCGCTCGCCCCGCACGGCCTCTGGTGGGCGCCCGACCCGGCGAGCCGCGCGATCTCGACGGTCGGCGGCAACATCGCGACCGGCGCGGGCGGCCTGCTGTGCGCCAAGTACGGCGTGGTGCGCGACGCGGTGCTCGGCGTCGACCTCGTTCTCGCCGACGGCCGCCTGCTGCATCTCGGCCACCGTACCGTCAAGGGCGTGACGGGCCTCGACCTGACATCCTTGGTCGTCGGCTCGGAAGGCACCCTCGGCGTGGTCGTCGGGGCGACGCTGAAGCTCCGGCGCCTCGTGCCCGGCGAGGTGTGCACGATCGCCGCCACCTTCCGCGACGTGCGCGCCGCGGCCGAGGCATCCGCCGCCGTCACCGCATCCGGCGCCCAGCCCGCGATCATGGAGCTGATGGATGCTGCGTCCCTCGCCGCCGTGCACGCGCTGCTGCGACTCGCCGCGCCGACCCCCGGCGCGGCGCAGCTCACGGTGCAGACCGACGGCCCCGCCGCGGTCGCCGAGGCCGACGCCATCGCCGAGGTCCTGCGTCGCGCCGGCGGGACCGTCGCCGTCTCGCACGACCGCGACGAGGGCGAGCGGCTGCTGACGATCCGCCGGTCGATGCACCCCGCGATGGAGACTCTCGGCACCGCGCTCATCGAGGACGTCTCGGTGCCCCGCAGCGCCCTGCCTGCCATGTTCGACGAGATCGCGCGCGTCGAGCGCGAGCACGGCGTCGTGATCCCAACGGTCGCCCACGCGGGCGACGGCAACCTCCACCCCAACTTCATCTTCGAGGCCCAGCCCGACGAGTCCGGCATCGTGCAGGCGCCGGACCATATCTGGGCGGCCGCCGACGACCTCTTCCGCGCCGCGCTGCGCCTCGGGGGGACGCTGACCGGCGAGCATGGCGTGGGCGTGCTCAAGCGCCGGTGGCTCGCCGACGAACTCGGCGACGACCAGTGGGAGCTTCAGCGGCAGATCACCCGCGTCTTCGATCCCCAGGGAATCCTCAACCCCGGCAAGGTCTTCGCACGCTGAGCCGCGGCATACCTCATTCTCCGGTCGTCGAGACCGCAGCCGTCGGCCGAGACAGCGGGTGACACCCTCAGTCTCGGCCGCCCCGTGCCGTCTCGCGGGGATGGCCGACGGCCAGGAGTCAGATGCCCTGCCAGTCGGGCTTGTTGTCGTAGGCGTAGCGGTAGTAGTCGGCGCGCGTCAGCTGCGATGCCGCCGCCTCGTCGACCACGACCGTGGCGTGGGGGTGCAGCTGGATCGCCGACCCCGGGAGCGACGCCGACAGCGGCCCCTCGACGGCGCCGGCGACCGCGGCCGCCTTGCCCTCGCCGAACGCCAGCAGCACGAGGTGGCGGGCGCGCAGGATCGTGCCCAGGCCCTGCGTGATGCAATGCATCGGCACATCGTCGATCGAGTCGAAGAATCGCGCGTTGTCGCGGCGGGTCTGCTCGGTGAGGGTCTTCACACGGGTGATCGACGAGAACGACGAACCCGGCTCGTTGAAGCCGATGTGGCCGTCGGTGCCGATGCCGAGGATCTGCAGGTCGATGCCGCCCGCGTCGCGGATCGCGGCGTCGTACTCCTCGCCGTGATGCTCGATGCCTTCGGGGGTGCCGTCCGGCGTGCGGATGAGCGAGGGGTTGAGGCCCAGCGGCTCGACGACCTCGCGCGTGATCACCGACCGATAGCTCTCCGGATGCGCCGGATCGATGCCGACGTACTCGTCGAGCGCGAAGCCCCGCACCCGCGAGAGGTCGACGCCCTCGAGGCGCGATCGGAGCGCCTCGTACACGGGCAGCGGCGTGGACCCGGTGGCAAGTCCCAGCACCGTCTCGGGGTTGGAGCGGATGAGTCCCGCGATGTGGTCGGCGACGAGCGCGCCCGCGACGGCCTTGTCTTGAACGATGACGATCTCAGCCATGGACCAGTGCTTCCTCTGCGTCGTGTGCGGCGTCGCCCCCCGCACCTACCAGCGCCGCTCCGAGCGCGGCCGCCGGCGAACCCGGCGGCAGCAGCTCGACGCGTTCGGCGAGGCGCAGCGAGCGCATGAACGGGGATGCCTCGGCGCTGGCCGCGAGCTCGGCTGCGACGTCGTTCATCAGTCGGTCTCCCAATGCCGTCACACCCCCTCCGAGGACCACGATATCGACGTCGGCCGTCAGCACCAGCACCCTGACGGCGGCGGCCACGCCGCGGGCGAGACCGGCACGCAGCTGACGTGCCGACGCGTCGCCGGCATCGGCGGCGTCGAAGACGTCGCGCACCGGCAGCGCGGACCGCTTGGCCCAGCGCTCGGCGATCGCACCGCCGCCCGCGAGGGCCTCGATGCAGCCTCGCTGACCGCACCGGCACAGGGGTCCGTTCGGGTCGACGGAGATGTGGCCCACCTCGCCGGCGGTGCCGCGCGCGCCACGCCACAGCACGCCGTCCGAGACGATGCCGGCCGCGATGCCGGTGCCGAGGTTGAGATACGCCATGGACCCCGGCGCCGGGGCGCCGTCCCGTGTGTGGAGCGCGTGCGCGCCGAGGGCTGCGGCTTTGACGTCGTTCTCCACCTGCACCGGCACGCCCAGCTGGGGCGCGACCGCGGCGGCGAGGTCGAGTTCGTCGACGCCAAGGTTCACGGCGTGCACGACGCGGCCGGTGCCCGGCTCGATCTGCCCCGGGATGCCGACCCCGACCGACCGCACGGCCGAGAGGTCGACTCCGGCCTCGGCGCCGAGCGCACGCACGGCGTCCACGACCGTCTGGGCCACGGCATCCGGTCCCCATCCCGTGGGGATGCGCAGGCGTCCCGCGATGGCACCCTCGGCGTCGACCGCGACGGCGTCGGTCTTGGTGCCGCCGACGTCCAGCCCGACCTTCATCGGCCGACCTCCCCGCGGGAAGCGGCGTGATCCTTCGTGCGCATCAGCCCTTGACCGCCCCCGAGACAAGACCGCTCGTCATGCGGTGCTGGACGATCAGGAAGAACACGATCACCGGGACGGCCATGATCGTGGACGCCGCCATGACGACCGCCCAGTCGGTGGCCTTCGTCGCCTGCACGAACGCGCGCAGCCAGATCGGCAGGGTCAGCGACTCGGGCCGCGTCATGATGACGAGGGCGAAGACGAACTCGTTCCAGGCCTGGATGAAGGCGAACACGCCCGTCGCGATGAGGCCGGGGGCCAGCAGCGGGAACGTGATGCGCCAGAACGCGCCGGTCCGGCTGCATCCGTCGATCATCGCCGCCTCCTCGAGGTCGGCAGGCACGCCGTTGACGAAGCCGCGCAGCGTCCAGATGGTGAACGGCAGCACGAAGGCGATGTAGACGAAGCTCAGGCCGATGATCGAGTTGAGCAGGTACCAGCCGTCGAGCACGCGGAACACCGAGACGATCATCGCCTCAGCCGGGATCATCTGGATCACGAGGATCGCGATGATGAACGACGTGCGCGTGCGGAAGCGATAGCGCGACACGGCGATGGCGCCGAGGAAGGCGAACCCGAGCGCGGCCACCAGCGTGATGCCGGTGACGGCGACCGAGTTGAACAGCGCGTTGAGGAGGCTGTCGTCGGTGAGGGCTTCCTGATAGTTGCTGAGCGTGAACTCGTCGGGCCACCAGTGGGGGGTCGTCGAGCGCACGGCGGACGCGGGCAGCAGCGAGGTGTTCACCATCCAGTAGACGGGGAACAGCGAGGCGACGATGACGACCACGGCCGCGACGTTCAGGAGTACGCGCGAGATCGCGCGGCGAGGACGGGAGGTCATTGTTCCTCCTTGAGCATGGTTCGGATCCAGTACCCGGAGATGGCGAGGAGGATGACGACGAGGATCACCGAGATCGCGCCGCCCGCGCCGAGGTCGCCCGATGCCATGGAGACGCTGTAGATGTAGACGCCGATCGTGTTGGTCTCGGCCCGCACACCGCCGATGGACTGCAGCGCGTAGATCTGCGCGAAGACCCGGAGGTCCCAGATGACCTGGAGGACGAGCAGCACGAGGAGGATCGAGCGCAGATAGGGGAAGACGATGAGGCGGAACCGAGCGAGTCCTCCCGCGCCGTCGAGCGAGGCGGCCTCGAGCACCTCGTCGGGCACCTGCGAGAGCGCCGCGTACGTGCTGAAGGCGACGAACGGGATCGCCCCCCAGGTGATGATGATGGCCGCGACCGCGTAGAAGCTCGTCGGGTCGATGAGCCAGCTGTGGCCGATCCAGTTCTCGCCCGTGATCTGGGTGAGCACGTAGTTCACGAGGCCGTACTGGGTGTCGAAGATCCACCCCCACACGATCGTCGCGGTGAGCGCCGGCATCGCCCAGGCGAGCAGGAGCGAGACGGACACCGCCGTGCGCATCACTGTGCCGAGCTTGGTCATCATGACGGCGATCGCGACGCCGAGGAGCATGGTGGCGATGACGCTCACCACGCACAGCGCGACGCTGCGGCCCAGGACCGCCCAGAACTCGGGGTCTGTCAGGACGGCGACGTAATTGTCGATCCCGATGAACTCGGGCGGGGCGCCGAAGATCTGCGCGCGGCCGAACTCCTGGAACGACATGATCACCAGCTGCACGAGCGGCCAGCCGATGAAGACGACGAGCATGATGAGGGCCGGCGTCAGGAGCGCCAGCGGCGCCCACGGGAAGCGTCGCTTCTTCGGCCGTTCGGGGTCTGGCCGTGACTCGGGTGACGGGGCCGGCGGAGCCGACGCCTCTGCGGGGATGGTCGTCATGGCAAACCTCCTCTCAAGAATTGTGTCGAGCCCTGAGCGGGCATGGAACGGGGTGCCCCGCGGCACGGAGCACCCCATTCAGTGATGTCAGCCGTTCAGGATCGATTCGATCTGCTCGTCGGCTGCGGTGGCGAGCTCCTTGAGGTCGCCGCCGTTCGCGATGTTGACGAACAGGTCCTGCATGATGCCCTGCGCCTCGACGTCCGCCCAGTTCGGCGAAGCCGGCGTGAGCTTGGAGTTCGCGGCGGCCTCGGCGATGACGCTCGCGAGCTCGGGCGTGGCCGCGGCGACCTTGTCGCCGAGCGAGACGAGCGCGGGAACGAGGCCGTTCTCGGCGAGGATCGTCTGGTACTCGTCGCTCAGCATGATCTCGAGCGCGCTCTTGGCGAGGTCGGGGTTCTTCGACTTCGCGGCGATGCCGACGTTCGAGCCGCCGGCGAAGACCTGGGCGGCGCCGCCGTCCATGCCCGGGAGGGCGTAGTAGCCGGTGATGTCGGCGACGGCCGTCGGCTGCTTGTCCTCGTCGGCGACGATCGACCAGTAGGCCCAGCTCGGCGCCGAGTACGTGGCGGACTGCTCGGTGCGGAAGGGCACCCAGCCATCCGCCTCGTCGCCGTCCTTCGGGGCCAGCGACGCCTTGGTCATGAGCTCCTGAACCTGCGCGAGGCCGGCGAGCGACTCGTCGCTCGAGAGCTGCGCGTCCCACTCGTCGCCATCCTGGACGGCGATCTCGCCGCCGTTCTCCCAGATGAAGGGCAGGCCGTTGTACCAGTCCTTGCCCGGGAAGTAGACGCCCGAGACACCCGGCAGCGCCTCCGCGAGGGCGACGCCGTTCGACACGTACTCGTCGAGCGTCGTGGGCACCGCGACGCCTGCCTGCTCGTACATCGCCGTGTTGTAGAAGACGACGCGGGCGCCCGAGTAGTATGGCGCCGCGTAGAGCGTGCCGTCCCAGCTGCCGGCCTCGACGAAGCCGGGCAGCAGGTCGTCGCCGCCGAGCTCTCCCTCGATGTCGGCGAGGCTGAGGAGAGCGCCGCTCGAGGTGAACGCGGGAGCCTGCGTGTTGCCCATCTCGACGATGTCGGGGCTGTCGTTCGAGGACAGGCTCGTCGTGAGCTTGTCGACGAGGCCGGTCCACTGCTGCTCCTCGATGACCAGCGTCGACCCGGGGTTCTCGTCCTCGAAGGTCTTCTTCAGGTAGTCGCGAGCGTCCTGCGGCGTGTCGGTGCCGACGAGCCACACGCGGATCTCGGCGCCCTCCTCGGACGACGAGCCGCCGTCGCCGCCGCTGCCGCCGGCGCAGCCGGCGAGCACCAGCGCCGAGGCACCGATGAGCGCCACAGCTCCAAGCGTCTTCTTCATGGTGTCTTCCTTCGTTGTCGGTGTTCTCTTGGTGTTTCGATGGGCCGGGTGACCCATCGGGGGTCGGAAGCCCGCGAGAGGCATCCGTGGTGTTTCAGGATCCGGGGGGATCCGTCGGGGAATCGCGCTCTGTCAGGACACCCCGAGTTGTCCGGAGAGGACCATGACGGCCGCGCCGCGCAGGACGATGTCCTGGCCTTGCTCCGTCATCCGCACTCGCACGCCTTCGTCGACGGACGGCGCGAGCGTGCGCGCGCGGAGGGTCTCGACGGTCTGCTCCGCGAGGGAGCCGCCGAGGAGTTCAGGGGGGCCGGAGAGGACGATCTCCGACACGTCGAGGGCGCCGACCACCGGTGCCAGCGCGATACCGAGCCGCTCGCCCGCGTCGCGGAGGATTCCCTCGTGGGCGCCGGGATCGGCCGCCGCGCCCAGCCGCGAGGTCAGCGACGGCACCGAGAGCCATGCCTCGAGGCATCCGACCTTGCCGCACGCGCACTGCGGGCCGCCGTCGGTGCCGACGGTGACGTGGCCGATCTCGCCCGCGGCGAAGCGGCTGCCGCGCATCGGCTGGCCGGCGAGCAGCAGGCCGGAGCCCACGCCTCGGCCGACCTTGACGAGAAGCACGTCGTCGGGCGCGCCACCGAATGTGTACTCGGCGAGCACCGCCGCGTTGGCGTCGTTGGCCACCAGGACGGGTACACCGAGAGCACCGCGCAGCGCGCCCTCGAGGTCGAAGCCGGCCCAGCCGAAGTTCGGCGCGGTGAGGATGACGCCGCGGTCGTCGACGACACCGGGCGTACCGACGCCGATCCCCAGCACGGGCGCGTGGGAGTCGGCGACGAGCGCGCGGGCGAGCTCGACGACGGTGTCGACGAGGGCGTCGGCGGCCGGCACCGCGACCTCGCGGCGCGCGACGATGCCGCCGTCGAGCGTGAGGACGGCGCCGATGAAGGTGTCGCTGCCCGACAGATCGAGCCCGACGATGCGGTGGCCGGCGTGGTCGAGGTCGACGAGGATCGCCGGCTTGCCGGGACCCGAGGCCTCGCGCACCCCCATCTCCGCCACGAACCCGTCGGCGATGAGCTCGGCGACGAGGTCGGAGATCGTGACCCGGGTGAGACCCGTCTCGCGGGACAGGTCTGCGCGGCTCATCGCGCCCTGGTGGAACAGGGTCTGCAGCACGAGCGAGCGGTTGTGGCCGCGGGCGTGCTCAGGAAGGACCTTCGCGCCCTGGCGGAGCGTGCGTCCAGGGGCGAATGCGCGGGCATTCGTGGTGGGGCTCTGCGGCGCGTCGATGATGGAAGGGCCGCGCCGCGCTTCCGTGTTGGGCATGTTTGTTAGTACAGCTTACGAACTAACTTTTCGCAAGTCCCTGAGCAGTATTTGGGCGGATGCTTTACAAAACTGTGATCCGCCGTGTCCGGATCGTTACGGAGCCACGCGCGGGTTTCCCTGCGTGACCGGCCGTTCGTGCGTGACCAGGACGTGACCTCGGCGCCCCCGCATGTCGCCTACCATGGGGGAAGCGTGGATCACAGTCGGGGGTGTGGCGTGACGAATCTGGCGACCGAGTCGCAGGCCGGAAAGGCGTCCGAAGACGACGCCGTCCGGGCCGAGCAGGCCGTCGAAGAAGAGCAGTCCGAAACGACGGACACCACGGCACCTGATGCCGTGGACGAGACGGATGCCGAGTCCCCGGCGCTTGCCGAGGCGGCCGAGTCCGTCGCGCCCGCCGTAGAGGTCGACTCCCGCACCGAGAACGCGGAGGCCGAGCCCGCAGACGACGCCGGGGCCGAGCCCGAGGCTGAGCCCGACTCCGAGCCCGCGGACGAAGCCGAGTCCGCAGACGAGGCGCCCGAGGCCGCAGACGAGCCCGAGGCCGAGGCATCCGTCACCACCAGCGATGCCGGCGCAGAGACCGTCGCTGTCGCGACCGCCGTACTCGCACCGGAAGCGGCGACCGCGCTCGCGCCCGCCGCGGACTTCTCCGGCGGGACCCACACCGAGACCCCTCCCCGCACCGCGACCGCGGTCCCCACCGCCACCGCTCCGGCGGACGGCTCCCCCACTTTCGCGTGGGCGCCCGCGGAGCCCAAGCCGAGGAAGAAGCACACGGCGGTCTGGGTCGGCGCGGCCGCCGGCGTCGCCGTGGTCGGTCTCGTCGTTTCGTCTCTTGTGCTCATCGCCCCCGGTACCGCGGTCGCCGGCGTGCCGGTGGGCTGGCTCACCCCCGGCGCGGCCGCCGGAGTCATCGAGGAGCGCCTCGCCCAGACGACCGTCGTGCTCACCGGCGCGGGCGAGGGCGCCGAGGTCACCGCTGCGGAGCTCGGCGCCGCGGTCGACGCCCAGGCGCTCGCCGACGCCGCGTTCGCGCAGCACCCGATGTGGAACCCGACGGCGTGGTTCGCCGAGACCGACGCGGAGATCGAGCTCGATCCCGCCACCGCCACCGAAGCACTGCGCGAGGTCGCACCCCAGCTCTACACCGACGCCACCGACGCGACCGTCGCGTTCGATGCGGCGACCGCGTCGTACGTCTCGACGCCCGCGGCCGCCGGAACCGGGATCGACGTGGCGGCCGTCCAGGACGCGATCCAGGCGGCCTTCGAGGCCGGCGAGACACGCGTGCAGCTCGACCCGGTCACGGCCGAGGTTGCCGCAGACATCTCCACCGAGACCGCCGACGGGACCGTCGCGCAGCTGAACGGCATGCTCGACACCGCGGGCTTCTACGTGGGCGAGGAGCGCACGGTGCCCATCGATCGCGCGACGATGGCCGCCTGGCTGACCGTGACACCCGACCCCGAGAACGCTTCGTACGACATCTCCGCGGACGAGGCGGCCATCCAGACGGTGGTCGACGGGCTTCCCGCGGCCGTCAACCGGGCGGCCGAGAACGGCGCCGTCATCACCAACTCGGCGGGCAAGGTGCTCCGCGAGGAGGCGACGGGGATCTCGGGGCGCGAGGTGGGCGACACCTCGGGCCTGGCTTCCGATTTCGCCGCGCAGGTCGCCGCCGGCAACGCGGTCGTCCAGACGCCCGTGACCGAGGTCGCGCCCGTCGTCTCGACCCTCGCGCGCACGATCGAGGTGGACTTGTCGAACCAGACGGCGACCCTCTTCGAGAACGGCAGCCCGATCCGGACGTACACGATCTCGTCCGGACTCTCCGGCACGCCGACGCCCACCGGCCACTTCACCGTGAACGCGTACACCCGTGTGCAGGACATGGGCGCGCTGTGCTACAACCCGGCAGCCGTGAACAGCTACTGCACGAAGGATGTGCCCTGGATCACCTGGTTCGCGCCGGACATCGCCTTCCACGGCGCCTCGGCTTTCCGCAGCCGGCTGGGCGTGCCCCAGAGCCACGGCTGTGTGAACATGTGGAACGACGACGCCAAGTTCGTCTACGACTGGACCGCGCGCGGCACGGAGGTGTGGGTCCACGCCTGATCGCGGGCGCGTCTCGACGACGTGCCGCGGGCACATCACATGACGAGAGGGCCGGATGCTGCAGCATCCGGCCCTCTCGTCTGTCTGCCGTCAGAGCGCGTCGATGACCTCGTTGAAGGTCTGCGACGGGCGCATCACCCCGGCGACCAGTTCGGCGTCGGGGCGATAGTAGCCGCCGATCTCGACGGGCGCGCCCTGCACAGCGAGGAGCTCGTCGACGATCTTCTGCTCGTTCGCGGCGAGCGACTCCGCCACGGGAGCGAACGCCGCCGCCAGCTCGGGGTCGGCCTGCTGCTTCGCGAGCTCCTGCGTCCAGTAGAGCGCGAGGTAGAAGTGGCTGCCGCGGTTGTCGATGGTGCCGAGCGCACGGCCGGGCGACTTGTCGTTCTCGAGGAACGTGCCGGTCGCGGCATCCAGCGTGTCCGCCAGGACCTGCGCCTTGACGTTGCCGGTGAAGTCGGCGAGGTGCTCGAGCGACGCGGCGAGCGCGAAGAACTCGCCCAGCGAATCCCAGCGCAGGTAGTCCTCGGCGAGGAGCTGCTGCACGTGCTTGGGCGCCGATCCGCCCGCGCCGGTCTCGAAGAGGCCGCCGCCCGCGAGCAGCGGGACGATCGACAGCATCTTGGCGCTCGTGCCGACCTCGAGGATGGGGAACAGGTCGGTGAGGTAATCGCGCAGCACGTTGCCGGTCACCGAGATGGTGTCTTCGCCCTTGCGCAGGCGGTCCAGCGAGTACTGGGTCGCCGCGGCGGGAGCGAGGATCTCGATCGTGAGCCCGTCGGTGTCGTGGTCAGCGAGGTAGGTCTTCACCTTGGCGATGAGCGCCGCGTCGTGCGAGCGGTTCTCGTCGAGCCAGAACACCGCGGGGGCGCCGGTGGCGCGGGCGCGCGTGACGGCCAGCTTCACCCAGTCGCGGATCGCGACGTCCTTGGTCTGCGTGGCGCGCCAGATGTCGCCCGCGGCAACCTCGTGCTCGAGCAGGACGTCGCCCGCCGAGTTCACGACCTGGACGGTGCCGGCAGCGGCCAGCTCGAACGTCTTGTCGTGGCTGCCGTACTCCTCGGCGGCCTGCGCCATGAGGCCGACGTTCGGCACGGTGCCGATCGTCGCGGGGTCGAGCGGGCCGTGCGCGATGACGTCGTCGATCACGGTCTGGTAGACGCCCGCGTACGACGAGTCGGGGATGACGGCCAGCGTGTCGGCCTCCCCGCCGTCGGCGCCCCACAGCTTGCCGCCGTTTCGCACGAGCGCGGGCATGGACGCGTCGACGATCACGTCGGACGGCACATGGAGGTTCGTGATGCCCTTGTCGGAGTTGACATACGACAGGCGGGGGGTGTCGGTCGCCGCGGCGAACGCGGCGGCGATCTCGTCGCCGCCATCGACGCCGGCAAGGCCCGCGAGGATCGCGCCCAGTCCGTCGTTGGGGGTGAGGCCGGCCTCGGCGATCTTGTCGCCGAACTTGTCGAACACGTCGGCGTAGTACGCCTTCACGACGTGGCCGAAGATGATCGGGTCGCTGACCTTCATCATCGTGGCCTTCAGGTGCACCGAGTACAGGACGTCCTCCGCCTTGGCGGTCTCCAGCGTCTCGGCGAGGAACGCGTCGAGCGCGGCCGCCGACAGGAACGTGCCGTCGACGATCTCGCCCGGGAGCACCTTGATGCCGGACTTCAGCTCCGTGGAGGTGCCGTCGGCGGCGACGAAGCGGACCGAGAGCACGTCGTCGGCCGGGATGACGACGGTCTTCTCGTTCGACTTGAAGTCGTCGTGGCCGAGCGTCGCGACGCGCGTCTTCGAGCCCTCGCCGAATGCCTTGTTACGGTGCGGGTGCTTGCGCGCATAGTTCTTGACCGACAGCGGCGCACGGCGGTCGCTGTTGCCCTCGCGGAGCACGGGGTTGACGGCCGAGCCCTTGATGCGGTCGTAGCGGGCGCGCACGTCCTTGTCTTCGAGGGACTCCGCCTCGTCCGGGTAGTCCGGGATGTCGTAGCCCTGCGCCTGCAGCTCGGCGATCGCGGCCTTGAGCTGCGGGATCGAGGCCGAGATGTTCGGCAGCTTGATGATGTTCGCCTCGGGGAGCGTCGCGAGGCCGCCCAGCTCGGCGAGCGCGTCGCCGACCTGCTGCTCGGGCGTGAGGTTCTGCGGGAACGCCGCGAGGATGCGGCCCGCGAGCGAGATGTCGCGCGTCTCGACGTCCACTCCCGCCTGGCGGGTGACAGCCTGCACGATCGGCAGGAACGATGCGGTCGCGAGGGCCGGCGCCTCGTCGGTATAGGTGTAGATGATGGTCGAGTCGGTCACCAGTCACGTCCTTCTTGCGGGTCGGCGTTCAGCCTACCGCAAGCACCCGAGATATCTCGACGTCAAGATACTTCTCCGCGTGAACACCGTGTTAATCCGTCGCACGGACGATGCCGGATGCCGTCATCCGGGCTAGCCTGTGGTCCATGGGTGAACTGCGACTCGTCGAACTGTCCGCCGCGACCATCGTGGCGGTCAACAATATGTCGCTCAAGCCCGGCCAGGAGGAGTTCCTGTCGCCGGTGAGCTACGGCATCGCGGCGACGGTCGTGAACCCGCAGACGACCTGGCAGCGTGTCGTGCTCGACGGCGAGGAGGTCGTCGCCTTCGTCAGCGGCAATTTCGACCCCGACGCCCCGCAGGAGCACTTCCGCTCCGTGCTGTGGCGCATCAACGTCGACGCGGACGACCAGGGGCGCGGCGTCGGCCGGTTCGCGGTGGCGGGGCTGCTCGAAGAGGCCCGCAACCGCGGAATGGACCACGTCAACGTCATCTACGAGGCCGGCGAAGGCGGTCCGCAGGCATTCTTCGAGCGCGTGGGCTTCACACCGGTCGGCGAGACCGAGTACGGTGAAGTCATCGCAGAGATCCGTCTCTGACGCAGCGCCGCAGATCTTCCCGAAGACTTCCCCACACAGCGCCCGCCGGGCGCTCAGAGACCGGCGGCGGGGCCTCGAATACCCCTCCCCCATCGAGACCCCGTCGCCCTCTCGGTCCGCGGCGTCGAAACGCTTCCGCGTGACACGCTAGGGTGAGCGCGTGCCGAGATTCGATCTTTCGCCCGCGGAACTCGCGGACTACACCCCCGACGTTCGCGAACCCGCCGACTTCGACGCCTTCTGGGCCGACACCCTCGCGCAGTCGCGGCAGTGGGATGCCGCCCCCGACCTCGTGCGCGTCGACACGCCGCTCACACTGGTGGACATCTTCGACGTCACGTTCCCCGGCTTCGGCGGCGACCCCGTCAAGGCGTGGCTGACGCTGCCCGCGGGCGCCGAGGGCCCCCTCCCTGCGGTCGTCGAGTACCAGGGCTACGGCGGCGGACGCGGTCTCGCAGGCGAGCGCCTCGGCTGGGCCGCCGCGGGTTACGCCCACCTGTTCATGGACACGCGCGGCCAGGGCTCGATGTGGGGCTCGGGCGGCGACACGCTCGACCCGCACGGCACCGGGCCCTCGTCGTCGGGCTTCATGACCCGCGGCATCGAGGACCCCGAGACGTACTACTACCGCCGGGTCTTCACGGATGCTGTTCGTGCCGTCGACGCCGTGCGCGCGCTGCCGCAGGTCGATGCCGACCGCGTCTCGGTGTGCGGCGCGAGCCAGGGCGGTGGCATCGCGATCGCGGCGGCGGGCCTGTCGGACGGCATCGTCGCGACCATGCCCGACGTGCCGTTCCTGTGCCACTTCGAGCGCGCGGTCGGCCTCACCGGCGACGACCCGTACCAGGAGGTCGTGCGTTATCTCGCGGTCCATCGCGGCCGCGACGAGCGCGTGTTCGAGACGCTGTCGTACTTCGACGGCGTGAACATGGCGAAGCGGGCGGATGCCGCGGCCCTGTACTCCGTCGCTCTCATGGACACCATCTGCCCGCCGTCGACGGTGTACGCGGCGTTCAACCGCCACACCCACCCGATGAAGCAGATCGAGGTCTACACGCACAACGGCCACGAGGGCGGCCAGGCGTTCCAGTTCTTGAAGCAGGCCCGCTTCCTCGCCAACCTGATCTAGCCCCTCCTCCGCGGGGTCAGAGGCCCTCGAGGTGGAGCACGAACGCCTGCACGGGCCACAGTGTCGG
The DNA here is from genome assembly GCF_019511645.1 of Microbacterium ureisolvens. Lineage (GTDB taxonomy): Bacteria > Actinomycetota > Actinomycetes > Actinomycetales > Microbacteriaceae > Microbacterium > Microbacterium ureisolvens_A. The sequence goes on from NZ_JAEUAX010000006.1 coordinate 58,415, forward strand.
CAGCTGAAGGCCGACCTCCGCGAGGAGCGACCCGGGCAGCTCGATCTCGCCGGCGGTGAACCATTCCGGCGCGATCCACCCGTACTCCGCCGCTCCGATCTCGCGGCGCACGCGCACGCGGTAGCGGCGCTGCGGATCGAGTCCGGGCACGCGCAGTCGCTCGGCGCGGGCGTCCTCGAGGCTCGCGACCGTCGCGATGATCACCACTGCCGCGTCGTCCGCGACGAAGGCGGTAGCCCGCCACGCGGGATCGCGCAGCTCGGGATGCAGCATCCGTCCGCCGTGCACAATGGGCCGCAGTTCCTTGTAGAGCGCGGCGAAGCGCCTGATCGCGGCGGTCTCGTCGTCGTCGCACGACAGGATGTCCCACTCGAACCCGGCCGACCCCATGAGGCTCGTCGCCATCCGGTACGACAGCGCCGTGGTGCGTCCCGACGAGTGCGACGTGGTCGGGCCGACGTGGGCGCCGACGAGCTCGGGCGGCAGCAGCAGGCCGGTCCAGCGCTGGATGTCCTGGCGTTCCACCGGGTCGTTCGAGTCGCTCGCCCACACCCGGTCGGTGACCTCGAGAATGCCGAGGTCCGTCCGAGCGCCGCCGCTCGAGCACGACTCGATCTCGAGCGACGGATGCCGCGACTTCAGCTCCGCGATGAGCTCGTAGACCGCGGTCATCTGGGCGTGCCCTCCGGGGCGCCCGTCGTGCACGCTCTCGACGAGGTCGCGGTTGTGGTCCCACTTGATGAAGTCGATGTCGAGCTCGGCCACGAGCGCGTCGATCTGCCCGAGGACGTGGGCGTACGCATCGCGGTTCGCGAGGTTCATGACGTACTGTCCGCGCCACGACACCCCGGGATCATGATCGAGGTGACCGGGCTCGTGCAGCAGCCAGTCAGGGTGGGCGCGGGCGACGTCGGAGTCGAGGCTGATCATCTCGGGCTCGAACCACAGCCCGAACTGCATGCCGAGCTCGTGCACGCGCGTCGCGAGCGGGCCGAGCCCGTCGGGCCACACGGACCGATCCACGACCCAGTCACCGAGGCTCGTCGAGTCGTCGCGGCGACCGCGGAACCATCCGTCGTCGAGCACGAACCGCTCGATGCCCACCTCGGCGGCGCGATCCGCGAGCGCCGCGAGCCGATCCGCGTCGTGGTCGAAGTACACGGCTTCCCACGTGTTGAGCACGAGCGGACGAACGGAGGACGGATGCTGCGGCCTGGCCCGCAGCCAGCTGTGCACGCGGTGCGCGAACCCGTCGAGGCCTTGCGCCGTGTGCACGAACGCCGCGCGCGGCGCCCGGTACTCGTCGCCCGGCGCGAGGCGGATCTCGCCAGGCCGCAGGAGCTCGCCGGTGCCGATGAGCGTCACCGCGTCGGTGACGCGGTCCACCCGCGTCGTGAGGTCGCTCGACCACGCCAGGTGCACACCCCACAGTGCGCCGTCCTGCCAGCGCGGAGTCCCGATCCCGGCGATGGTCGCGACGGGGTTGTCGTGCCCGGGGCGACCGCGACGCGTCTGCCGCACCGTGCCGCCCGCGGGCATCGGTGTCACCACCGGACGCTTCTCTCGCGTCCAGCGCCCGTCGAACGTCAGCAGCGTGTCGGTCGTCGACGGCACCGGCAGCGTCGCCTCGAGCCAGTCGACGTCGACGGGCGCCGCTTCCGGGTCGCCTCGGTGCGCGAGCGCGTGCCGCACCCACACCACCCCGCCGGCCTGGATGCCGACCGTGATCGACAGATGTAGAGCGGATGCCGCGTCCTTCGCGTCGACCGTGAACGACCGGTCGTCGGCCTCGATCCCGGTCACGTCCCACCGCGCGTGGTGCACAACGCCGTCGCGGCGCAGCTGCATGCCGGGGCGTCCCGTCCATCCGTCCCCCTCCTGCGGCGACAGCGAGACCTGCCAGGCCGCGTCGAGCGTGCCGGGTCGGGTCTGACGGCTCAGCGCCTTCGCGAGTGCGTCGGCATCAGCATCCGTGATCCCGCCGATCGGCGCGCCCCAGTGCAGCACGTGGGGAAGACCGGGGCTGCGCGCGTCGACGAGCACGCCGACGCCCTCGCTCTCGAGACGGATGAAGCCGGGGGTCATGCGGTGGTCCTTTCTGCGGGGATGCGTTCGCCCGTGCCGCGCTCGACGATCCACGTCGGCATCTCGAGCTGACGCGTGAAGCCCGCAGGGTCCTGCATGCGCTCGATGGCGAGCGTTGCGGCCGCCTTGCCCAGCGCGAGCGGGTCGTAGCTGACCACGGTCACCCCGAGCACGTCGGCGGTGTCGAAGTCGTCGAAGCCGACGAGGGCGGTGCGGCCGTCGTCGTGAAGATCGCGCAGCACACGCAATGCGCCGATCGTCACGCGGTTGTTGCCTGTGATGATCGCGGTCGGCGCGTCGTCGCGGTCGAGCAGGTCGGCGATGAGGTCATCCGCGGGCCGGGACAGGTCGTCTGCGAGTCGCTCCCACGCCGACGAATCGTGGATGCCGTAGGCGGCGAGCGCGTCGCGATACCCGCGGAGGCGCTCGACCTGCGTGTAGACGGATGCCGGATTGCAGATGTAGCCGATGCGCCGATGGCCGCGCTCGAGCAGGCGCGTCGTGGCGTCGAACACCCCGCGGTGGTTCTCGAGGACGATCGAGTCGGCGACGAGATTGCGGGCCGGCCGGTCGATGGCGATCACGGGCGTGCCGAGGTGTCGCTCGCCCTCGAGGTAGGACTGGTCGTCGGCGACCGGAATCAGCAGGAGAGCGCCGAGTCGCTGGCCGAGGAGGGCGTCGGCGACCCGCTCCTCGCCCTCGGCGGTGTCGTCGGTGGTCGCGACGACCAGCGAGAAGCCGTGCGCCGACAGCTCGCGCTCGATGCCGGCGGCGAGCTTGTAGTAGAAGGGGTTGTTCAGCTCGCCCATGATGAAGCCGATCGTGTTGGTCGGTCCACCGCGGCGCAGATTCCGCGCCAGCGGATTGGGCCGGAAGCGCAGCCGCTTCGCGGCGCCCAGTACGCGCTCGACGGTCTCGGGTGCGACGAGGTCACGGTGCGTGAAGACGCGCGAGACGGTCTTCGAGCTCACGCCCGCGAGCCGTGCGACGTCTTCGAGCGTCGCGCGCTGCTGAACCGTCATCGGGGCCTCCTTGCCGTGCCGGGCCCCACGCTAGCACCCTGCATGAAGAAATGTCCACGTGGGACATTCTGAAGACATCGAGACGTCCCATCCATCGTCGATCACAAAATAACCCCAGTTCAATATAACTATTTCCTGGAATAGATACCTTCGGACAGAATAAGACAGCGCTGACATCACGCGCTTGCGGAACCGTTTCGAAGGTGCCTATTCTGACGGCGCGACGAACCACGCAACGGTGCGACGACGCGCACCGGCAGTTCAAGGGCGAACCTGACAAGGAGAATCACATGGCGAAGAAGGCATTTGCGGGCATCGCGCTGCTGGCGACCGCCGCGGTCGCGATCAGCGGCTGCGCGGGCGGCGGCGCCGGCGACGCCGACAACACGATCGACGGCGAGGTCAAGGGCGACATCAAGGTCGTCACGTGGCGCACCGACCTCGTCGAGGACGGCACGTTCCAGAAGTACGCCGACGAGTTCAACAAGAAGTACCCCGACGTGAATGTCACGTTCGAGGGGATCACCGACTACGCGGGCGAGATGCTCACGCGTATGAGCACCACGAACTACGGCGACGTCATCGGCATCCCGGCGATCAAGCCGGAGCAGTACGAGCAGTTCCTCGAGCCGCTCGGCGACACCGCCGACTTCGAGGACACCTACCGCTTCCTCCCCGCGGCGAGCTACGACGGCACCCAGTACGGCATCGCGTGGGGCGGCAACGCGAACGGCGTCGTCTACAACAAGAAGGTCTTCGACGAGGCCGGGGTCACCGCGCTGCCGACGAACGAGGACGAGTGGCTCGAGGCACTGCAGCAGGTCAAGGACAACACCGACGCCATCCCGCTGTACACCAATTACAAGGACGGCTGGCCGCTGACGCAGAGCTTCGGCAACCTGGGCGTCGTCACCGACGATGCGGACGCACCGATCACGATGGCCGAGGACCCGGCCCCGTGGACCGAGGGCACCGACGTCTACGCGATCGACTCGCTGCTGTACGACAGCGTCGCCGCCGGCCTCACCGAGGACGACCCGCTCACCACCAACTGGGAGCAGTCGAAGGTCGACCTCGGCACCGGCAAGATCGCCGCGATGACGCTCGGCTCGTGGGCGATCTCGCAGATGCAGGCCGCAGCCGAAGACAACGGCGGGTCGGCCGACGACATCGGCTACATGGCGTTCCCGGCGAATGTCGACGGCACGCAGCTCGCCGTCATCGGCGGCGACTACAACCTCGCCGTGAGCAAGCACTCCAAGGCCAAGGCCGCCGCGTGGGCATGGATCCAGTGGGTCGTCGAGGAGTCCGGCTACACCGAGGCGCAGGGCATGATCTCGCCGGTGATCGACAAGCCGCTCCCCGACAATCTCGCCGGGTTCGAGGAAGCGGGCGTCGAGCTCATGGAGATCAACCCCGCTCCCGCCGGCAAGGAGGGCCTCATCAACAACGTGGCCGACGACGCACAGATCGACCTCTACGGTCCGATCTACCGTCAGAAGCTCATCGACATCGCCCGCGGCGCCGCCGACGGCGACAAGGAGAGCTACTTCGCCGAGCTGAACGAGCGCTGGGGCGCCTCGGTCGAGAAGCTCGCGGGCTGAGCGGACGGGGACGGCAGCGACATGGCCATTGCGACACCCGGTGCGGCACCGGCGGATGCCCCTGCCGTCCTCTCCGCGCCCATCCGTGCGCGCAGGTTCGGCGGGGGCTCCCGCCGGACCGGCCGGCGCGGCGGCTCAGCCGGACGGAGCGTCCTGCAGCACCTCACGCCGTGGTTCTTCCTGGCCGCGGCGGTGGGGTTGCTGCTCCTGTTCACCTACTGGCCGGCGGTGAACCTCCTCTACTTCAGCGTCACCGACTGGGACGGCATCGACCTCCAGAAGAACTTCGTCGGACTCGACAACTACGTGCAGGTCTTCACCGACCCGCGCATCTTCTCGGTCTTCGGTGTCAGCCTCTACTACTTCTTCGCGTCGTTCGCGCAGATGGCGGCCGCGCTGTACTTCGCCACGCTCCTCAGCTTCTCGACGCGATTCTCGAACCTGTTCCGCGGCATCCTGTTCTTCCCGTATCTGATCAACGGCGTCGCGATCGGGTTCGTGTTCCTCTATCTCTTCCAGCCCGGCGGCACGCTCGACACAGTGCTCAGCTGGTTCGGCGTCAGTGACCCGCCCCAGTGGCTCGGCAACCCCGACGTCGTCAACTGGTCCCTGGCCGGCACCTCGGTGTGGCGCTACACCGGCATGAACTTCGTGCTCTTCCTCGGAGCGATCCAGTCGATCCCGCACGAGCTGTACGAGGCGGCCGAGCTCGACGGCGCCACACGCTGGCAGCAGTTCTGGGCCATCATCTTCCCCGGCATCCGCCGCGTGATCGGACTGTCGTTCATCCTCGCGATCGCCGGCAGCCTCAGCGTCTTCGAGATCCCGTTCATCATGACCGGCGGCGCCAACGGCTCGGCCACGTTCGTGATCCAGACACTGCAGACGGCGTTCAGCTTCCGGCAGGTCGGTCTCGCATCCGCCATGGCGGTCGTGCTGCTGGCGATCGTGCTGGTCGTCACGTGGATCCAGCGAAAGGTGTTCCCCGACGAGAAGGTCGACCTGACATGACCACCACCGAAGACCTCCGCACCATGCCGCAGCGCACGACCCCGCCGCGCACCGCCCGCGGCCGTTCGCCGCTCGAGCGCCTCCACGGCGTCAGCGCGACCACGGCGAAGTACCTGAGCCTGATCGTCGCTGCGGTCGTGACGCTGCTGCCACTGTCGGTGCTGCTGTTCGCCAGCCTCAAGACCGCTCCCGAGTACGCCCAGACCGGCCCCTTCGATCCGCCGGAGAACTGGTTCAACTTCGACAACTTCGTCACGGCGTTCACGAGCGGCAAGATGCTCGAGGGCTTCGTGAACACGACGATCGTGCTGGTGGTCTCGCTTGCCGGAACGATCTTCATCGGCACGATGGCCGCCTACGCGCTCGACCGGTTCGCCTTCCGCGGCAAGAAGCTCGTCTTCGGGCTGTTCCTCGTGGCGACGCTCATCCCGAGCGTCACGAGCCAGGTCGCGACATTCCAGCTCATCAACGGGCTCGGGCTCTACGACACGAAGGCCGCGCTGATCCTGCTCTTCATGGGCACCGACATCATCGCGATCTACTTGTTCATCCAGTTCATGCAGTCGATCCCCGTCTCGCTCGACGAGGCGGCGATGATCGACGGCGCCAACCGCTGGACCATCTACTGGCGCATCGTGCTGCCGCTCCTGCGCCCCGCCATCGCGACGGTCGTGATCATCAAGGGCATCGCGGTGTACAACGAGTTCTACGCCCCGTTCCTCTACCTGCCGTCGGAGGGCCTCATCTCCACGTCGCTGTTCCGGTTCAAGGGACCGTTCGGCGCCCAGTGGGAGGTCATCTCCGCCGGCACCGTCCTCGTCATCATCCCCACTCTCATCGCCTTCCTGCTGCTTCAGCGCTGGATCTACAAGGGCCTCACCGCAGGAGCCGTCAAGTGACCTCTTCCCTCTCCGTCCGTCCGATCGCCTCTGCCGTCTCCGTCCGTCCGATCGACAGCGGCTGGACGCTGCGCGCCTCTGCGGGGCCGGTTCCGGAGGGATCGATCGCGGATGCCACCACCACCGTCCCCGCCAAGGTGCCCGGGTGCGTGCACACCGATCTGCTGGCGGCGGGCCTCATCCCCGATCCCTTCCTCGACGACAACGAGTCCGCGCTGGCCTGGATCGGACTCGTGGACTGGACGTACGCGACGTCGTTCGCCTGGGCCCCGGATGCCTCGGACCGCATCGATCTCGTCTTCGGCGGCCTCGACACAGTGACGACGATCCTCCTCAACGGCGTCGAGATCGGGGCGACCGCGAACCAGCACCGCTCGTACCGGTTCGACGTGAGCGAGGTGCTCGTCGAGGGCGAGAACGAGCTCGTCGTGCGGTTCCGCTCGCCGGTGAAGTACGCCAACGAGCAGAGCGTCGCGCTCGGGGTGCGTCAGCGCCCGTACCCCCTCCCCTATGACGCGATCCGCAAGTCGGCGTGCAGCTTCGGGTGGGACTGGGGCATCGCGACCTACACCAGCGGCATCGTCAAGCCCGTCGGGCTGGAGTCCTGGTCCGTCGCGCGCCTGGCGCAGACGCGCGTGGCCGCCGCCCCGTTGGGCGACGGCGGCACGATCACCGTGGAAGCGGAGCTCGACCGCGCACAGGAGGACGCGGTCACCGTGACCGTGCGTTCCGGCGGGTTCGCAGCATCCGTCGATGTTTCCGCGGGTGAGACCCGGGCGACCGTCGCGCTCTCTCTCGCTCATGCGGAGCGGTGGTGGCCGGTGGGCTATGGCGCGCAGCCGCTGTACGACGTCGAGGTGGAGCTCGCGACCGGCGACGGCACGGTGCTCGATCACGCCGTCCGCAGGGTGGGCTTCCGCGACGTGCGGTGGGACATGACGCCCGACGAGGCCGGCACGCCGTTCACGCTCGTCGTCAACGACCAGCCGGTGTTCGTGAAGGGCGCCAATTGGATCCCCGACGACGCGCTCAGCGTGCGTGTCACGCGCGACCGCCTGCGCCGTCGCTTCGAGCAGGCGCTCGACGCGAACCTCAACCTCATCCGAGTGTGGGGCGGCGGCCTCTACGAGTCCGAAGACTTCTACGAGCTCGCCGACGAGCTGGGCCTCTTGGTGTGGCAGGACTTCCTGTTCGCGTGCGCGGCGTACGCCGAGGAGGAGCCGCTGCGCTCCGAGGTCGAGGCGGAGGCGCGCGAGAACATCGCGCGCCTCGGCCACCACGCGTCCCTCGTGCTGCTGACCGGCAACAACGAGAACCTGTGGGGCTACGAGGACTGGGGCTGGAAGCTGCGCCTCGACGGCAAGACCTGGGGCGCGCACTACTACTACGAGCTGTTCCCTGCGCTCGTCGCCGAGCTCGCGCCGCACGTGCCGTACGCCCCCGGCAGCCCGTTCAGCCCGGGGGCGGGCTGGGACGGCTCCGCCCAGACGGGTCCGCATCCGAACGACGAGCAGCACGGCTCGATGCACCTGTGGGAGCAGTGGAATCGTCGCGACTGGCACACCTATCGAGAGCACCGGCCGCGCTTCGTCGCCGAGTTCGGCTGGCAAGGTCCGCCCGCGTGGTCGACGCTCGTGCGCTCCGTGTCGGACGCTCCGCTCACTCCCGAGTCGCCCGGCATGATCGTGCATCAGAAGGCGTTGGAGGGGAACACCAAGCTCTCGAACGGCCTCATCCCCCACTTCCGGATGCCGGAGGCCATGGAGGACTGGCACTGGGCGATGCAGCTCAACCAGGCGCTCGCGGTGCGCACCGCGCTGGAGCACTTCCGCTCATGGGCGCCCCACACGCAGGGTGCCATCGTGTGGCAGCTCAACGACTGCTGGCCGGTCACCTCGTGGGCCGCGATCGACGGCGACGAGCGCCCGAAGCCGCTCTACTACGGCCTGAAGAACGCGTTCGCGCCACGCCTGGCGACGATCCAGCCCCGCGAGGGCGGACTCTCCGCGGTGCTCGTCAACGACACCGCCGAGCGATGGGAGGGCGAGCTCGTCGCGCGGCGGCTCGGCTTCGCCGGTGAGGAGCGCGCGCAGTTCGCGACCACTGTCTCGCTCGCCCCGCGCGAGACGGTGACGGTGGCGCTGCCCGCCGCGGTCGCTGTGGCGGCCGACCAGGCGTCCGAGCTCGTGGTCGCGGGCGTCGACGACGTGCGCGGCTTCTGGTTCTTCGCCGAGCCCCGGGATTCGACGCTCGGCGCCGCCGAGGTCGAGATCCGCACCGAGCCGGCTGCGGACGGCACGCGGGTCACGCTCACGGCCGCGACGCTGGTGCGCGAACTCACGCTCCTCGTCGACAAGGTCGACCCCGACGCTGTGGCGTCCGATGCGCTCGTGACCCTGCTGCCCGGCGAGAGCACGACGCTCGTCGTGCGGCACCGCGGCGCGGGGCTCGCAGCATCCGTCCTGTCCGATCCGCGGGTGCTGCGCACCGCCAATGAGCTGGTCGTCTCGTGACCGCCGAGACCACCCAGGCACTCGCGCCCTACGTGGCCGGAATGACCTGGGGATGGACGGGGGTGCGCGGAACCTGGGCGACCACCGAGGCTGCTGAGTCGATGCGGCTGATGGCAGACCACGGCGTGAACTGGACCGCGCTGGCGTACTCGGCGCTGCAGGACACCGCGCAGTCGACCGAGGTGCGGTTCGGCGACGAGCCGACGGTGACCGTCGACGAGATCGTGTGGGCGATCCGCGAGGCGAAGGCGCTCGGGCTGAAGGTCTGCCTGAAGCCCGTCGTCAACGTCGCCGACGGCACATGGCGCGCCTACATCGGGTTCTTCGACCAGGATGTGCCGGGTGAGCCGACCTGGGACGAGTGGTTCGCGTCGTACCGCGCGTTCATCGTGCACGCCGCGCGCATCGCCGAGGCCGAGGGCTGCGAGATGCTCTGCGTGGGCTGCGAGATGGTGCGCGCCGACGCTCGCGAGACCGAGTGGCGCGAGCTCATCGCCGCCGTGCGTACCGAGTACTCGGGGATCGTGACGTACAACTGCGACAAGTACCAGGAGGACCGCCTCGGCTGGTGGGACGCGGTCGACGTCGTGAGCTCGAGCGGGTACTACCCCATCGACCGATGGGAGGCCGAGCTCGACCGCATCGAGGCGGCAGTCGCCGCCACGGGCAAGCCGTTCTTCTTCATGGAGGCCGGATGCCCCTCGCGAGAGGGCTCTCCCGACCGCCCGAACGACTGGTCGCTGCCCGGGGAGGTTTCAGGTGACGAGCAACTGCGGTATTACAGGGTCATGTTCGAGGCGTGCGCGCAGCGCGCGTGGGTGAGGGGTTTCATGTTGTGGGACTGGCCGGCGCGCCTGTACTCCGCTGAGGAGGCGGCCGCGAACGACGACTACTGCCCGTACGGCAAGCCGGCCGGCGAGTACCTCCGCAAGCAGTACACGGCGCTCTCGGCGAGGGTCGCGCGATGACCGCGGCCGTGCTCGCGATCGATGCGGGGCAGACGGGCATCAAGGTGCGCGTGCGCGAGCACGACATCGTGTTCCCCGGCATCCGCACCGGCGAACCGCTCCTTCCCCAGCTCGCGGCCGTCACGCACGCCGCCATCGAGCGCACGGGCGCCGAGGTGTCGGTCGTGAGCGCGGGCGTGTCGGGACTCACGACACGGGAATCGGATGCTGCCGCCCTCCTCGCCCGCATCGACGACGCCGCCGTGCACGAGGTGATCCTCGCGCACGACTCGACGACGTCGTTCCTCGGGGCGCTCGGCGACACGCGCGGCGCGGTGGTCGCCGCCGGCACCGGCGTCGTGACTCTCGCCGTCGGCGCTGAGCGCGTGGCCCGGGTCGACGGGTGGGGCTACCTCATGGGCGACGCGGGCAGCGGGTACTGGATCGGCCGCGAGGCGCTCGACGCCGTGATGCGCGAGTACGACGGCCGCGGGCCCACGACCGCGCTCCGCGCCGTCGCCGAGGACCGGTGGCCAGACCTCAGCCAGGCGTACATCCACCTTCAGTCCGACCCCGAGCGCGTGAGTGTCGTGGCCTCCTTCGCCGCGCACGTGGCGCGGCTGGCGTCCGAGGGCGACGCGGTGTCGCAGAACATCACGGTTCGCGCCGGCGGCGAGCTGGCGCACAGCGTCGAGACGGCGCTGCGCCGGGTGCGCTCCGAGGAGGTGGGCGAGCACTTCGCGGCGTGCGCGATCGGCGGGGTCTTCCGCTCCCCCCAGCTGCGCGAGGCGTTCGCGTCGCACATCGCCGCGAGCGAGTTCGACGTCACCCTCGTCGAGCCCCGCGGCCACGGCATCGACGGCGCCGCGGCCCTCGCCGGCCTCGCGCCGCAGCATCCACTGGCGCATGCGGTCTCAGTCGCGCACACCTGAGGGTTCCCCCGTCCCAGCGTCCCCCTCGCCTCATCGGGATCCGGAATTCGGACATTCGCACGGTTTCCGGATCTTGGGCGGTTGCCAGATCCGGAAAGCGGCAGGGAGTCCGAATTCCGGATCCGAGGATTAGGGGCTGACGAACGGGTCTACCGAGCGACCGGCGACGCCCTTCCTCCCCAAGCGGGGTCTGAAGACCATCGTGGAGAGTGCCTGTGGACTTCCCGTCGACGACGACGAGGGGGGCAAGGATGCTGCGTGTGAGCCTTGTTCGACGCGCCCCAGCAGAGCCCGCCCAGCGCATGGCTCGAAACGTCGACCGACTCGTCCAGTGGGTGGCTGCTCAGGGCGGACTCGTGCACCGGGAAGCTGCGGGGAACGCGGGGTTCCCGCTCGGCGTGCGCCGCGCGGCCGCGCGATGCGGAGCCATCCGTCGGGTCCGTCGCGATTGGCTGGCGACGGATGCCGCGCCCGCGGATCTCCTCGTCGCTGCCGAGAACGGGGGCAGCCTCACGTGCGTGTCGGCTGCTCGACGCCGCGGTTGGTGGATGCCCGAAGGGCTCGACGACTCCATCCACATCCGACTTGAGCCCCACGCCGCATCGCCGATCTCGCTCGTCACGGCGCATTGGACGCAGCGCGTCTCACCAGCGCCCGGGCACGGGCTCGTGGAGTCGATCGAAGACATCCTTGCCCACATCGCCGTCTGCCTGTCGCCGGAGGACGCGCAGATCGTGTGGAACTCAGCGCTCCAGGTCGAGAAGATCACCCCGACCGCGATTCGGCGGGTTCGCTGGCCCCACCGACAGGCACGTGAGTGCGCCGAGCGCGCCTCGACTCAGTCGGATTCCGGGCTGGAGACGATCCTCGTGGTTCGCCTCGGCGGGTGGGGCGTTCCGATGCGTCAGCAGGTGGTTCTCCTCGGGCGGCCGGTCGACCTCCTGATCGGCGACCGACTGGTGATTCAGGTCGACGGCTTCGCCCATCACTCGTCCTCCGCGCAGCGCTCGAAGGACGTCGCATTCGACGCGGAACTCACGCTCAACGGTTACACGGTCTTTCGATTCACGTACGCGCAGATCATGCACGACTGGGACACCGTCGAGCGGACGATCGCGCGCGCGATCGCCGCAGGCGCGCATCTCGCCGGATGATTCTCAGTCACTGACCCACACGCGTCGCGGTCTCACCGGTGACGGGGTGCAGCCTGGGCGACCCGTCGGAGTTCGCTCACTCGGTGACCCGGAATTCGGACGCCTGCTCAGTTTCAGCGACGCGCGCTTGCGCGGACCTCGCGCCGCCGCATCCGCCCGCCGGTCGCCATGTCGTGGCGCATGCCTCGACGCGCCTCTATCACCCCGATCCGGAGTTCGGATCTTTGCGCCGTTTCCGGACCATTCGAACAGGCTCGATCCGGAAAACAGCACGAAGTCCGAATTCCGGATCGGCGGGGGTGCGGGAATGACACCAGCACGCGGACTGTGCGCTGATCCCGGAGACGACGGATGCCCCGGCCCTGAGTGTGGACAGGGGGCCGGGGCATCCGGGGGCGACGCGGGCGGGCTAGACCAGCGATTCGCGCCAGGCGGCGTGGAGCTGGGCGAACTTGCCGGAGCCGCCGATGAGCTCCTCGGGGGTGTCGTCCTCGATGATCTCGCCGTGCTCCATCACCAGCACGCGGTCGGCGATCGCGACCGTCGACAGGCGGTGCGCGATGATGATCGCCGTGCGGTCGGCGAGCAGCGTCTGCAGGGCGTCCTGGATCTGCCGCTCCGACGGGATGTCGAGCGAGGCCGTGGCCTCGTCGAGGATCAGCACCGCCGGGTCGGCGAGAAACGCGCGCGCGAACGAGATCAGCTGCCGCTGCCCCGCCGACACGCGGCCACCGCGCTTGTTGACGTCGGTGGCGTAGCCGTCGGGGAGTGCCTGGATGAAGGCATCCGCTCCCACCGCCCGCGCCGCGGCCTTGATCTCGTCCATCGTCGCGTCGGGCTTGCCCAGCGCGATGTTGTCCGCGACCGTTCCGCTGAAGAGATACGCCTCCTGGGTGACCATGACGATCGCGCGGCGGAGATCCTTCGGGTGCATGCTGCGCAGGTCCACGCCGTCGAGCGTCACCGCACCGCGCGTCGGGTCGTAGAACCGCGACACGAGCTTGGCGAGCGTCGACTTGCCGGCACCCGTCGTTCCGACGAGCGCGATCGTCTGCCCGGCCGGGATGTCGAGTGAGAAATGCGGAAGGATGACGCGATCCGCGGAGTACCCGAACAGCACGTCGTCGAACCGGATGTGCCCCTTCGCCTCCCACAGGTCGACCGGGTGCTTGGGGTCGGGCACCGTGGGCTCCTCCTCCAGGACGCCCGACACCTTCTCGAGCGCCGCCGTCGCGGACTGGTACGAGTTCAGGAAGAACGCGACCTCCTGTAGCGGCGAGAAGAAGTTGCGGACGTACAGCACGGCGGACAGGAGGAACCCGATCTCCATCGCACCGCCGACGACACGGATGCCGCCCCATGCGATCACGATCGCGAGGGTGAACGACGCCACCGCCATAAGCCCCGGCTCGAACGTGCCGAACAGGCGGATCGAGCGCATGTTGACGTCGCGGTAGTCCATCGCGAGACCACCGAACTCCTCGTCGTTGCGGCCTTCCTTGCGGAAGGCCTTCACGGCGCGGATTCCCGTCATCGTCTCGACGAACTTGACGATCACCTTCGCGCTGATGACGCGCGACTCGCGGTAGACGAGCTGCGAGCGCGTGTAGAACCAGCGCATCAGGAGGAAGAGCGGGATGCCCATCACCGTGAGGATCAGACCCGACTGCCAGTCCACGAGGAACAGCGCGACGAGCGTGAACGCGCCGTAGAGGATGCCCGAGACCAGCTCGTTGAGTCCTCCGTCGAGGAGCTCGCGGATGGTGTCGAGGTCGCTCGTCTGGCGCGAGATGATGCGCCCCGACGTGTACGACTCGTGGAACTCCAGGCTCAGGCGCTGCGTGTGCAGGAAGATGCGCTTGCGCAGGTCCAGCATGATCGCCTGAGTGAGGCGGGCCGCGACGACGACGTACCACCCGATGAGGGCGGCGCCGCCGAGCGCCGTGACGAGGTACACGAGCACCACCAGGATCGTCGGCGCCCAGTCCATGCGCTCGACCGCCGCGGGCAGCGCGTTGTTGATGCCGATGCCGATGAGCCACGGCCCTGCCACGCGCAGCGCGGTCGAGACGACGAGCACGACGCCCGCGAGGATCAGCTGGCCCCGGACCGGGGTGATGAGCGAGCCGAGCAGGCGCAGCGAGCGCTTGCGGATCGTCTTGCTCTCGGCGCGCGTGTAGTCGGAGCGGTCTTCCCCGCTCGTTCCGGTCACCGTGGTGCTCACAGGGTCACCTCCCATTCCTGGTCTTCCTGTCTCGCCCGTATGCGGGCTTCCTCGACCTCCAGACTCGAGATCACGTGCCGGTAGTGCTCGCTGGTGCGCAGCAGCTCGGAGTGGGTGCCGACGGCCGTCACCCGTCCCGCCTCGAGGAGCGCGACACGGTCGGCGAGCGTGACCGTCGACGGGCGATGCGCGACCACGAGGGCCGTCGTCTCGTGCAGAACCTCACGGAGCGCGTCCTCGACGAGCGCCTCGGTGTCGACGTCGAGCGCCGACAGCGGGTCATCGAGCACGAGCACGGCAGGCCGTGCCGCGACGGCACGAGCGAGGGCCAGACGCTGACGCTGGCCGCCCGAGAGCGACAGCCCCTCTTCGCCGATGATCGTGTCGACGCCGTCCGGGAGGTCGTCGACGAACGACGCCTGCGCGACGTCGAGCGCCTCGCGCAGCACGCGCTCGGCCTCCGGGCTCCCGGGCACGAGGTCCTCGCGCCCGAGCAGGACGTTGTCGCGCACCGACTGCGAGAAGAGGGTCGCATCCTCGAACGCCATGCCGATGTGCCGGCGCAGCTCGCCCAGTGTCAGGTCCCGCACGTCGACGCCGTCGAGCGTCACGCGGCCGCCGGTCACGTCGTACAGGCGCGTCGGCAGCGTGGTGAGGGTCGTCTTGCCCGAGCCGGTGAGGCCCACCAGCGCCATGGTCTCGCCCGGTCGCAGCACGAGGTCGACGCCGTCGAGCAGGTCGCGCTCGCGCTCCGCAGCATCCTGATACCGGAAGTGCACGCCCTCGAACGCGAGTTCGCCGCGCGGCTTCGCGAAGGTGACGGGGCTCTCGGGGTCGACGATCGTGTTCTGCTCGTCGAACACCTCGAAGATGCGGTCCGTGGCGGTGCGCGCGTCGAGGAGGAACGAGAAGAGGAATCCGATCGACTCCATCGGCCAGCGCAGCACCGTGGCCATGGCGAAGAACGCGATGAGCTCGGCGCCCTGGAGCTGTCCCATCGCCGTCAGGTAGATGCCGGCGCCGAGGCACAGCGCGAACGCGATGTCGGGCAGCAGCACCAGCCAGAACCAGATCCAGCCGACCGCCCGCGCCTTGCTCAGCTCGGTCTCGCGCAGGGTCTCGGCCTGGCGCGTGAACTTCTGCAGCGCGTGCTTGCCGCGGCCGAAGGCCTTGAGCACGCGGATGCCGTGCACGCTCTCCTCGACCGAGGTGGCGAGGTCGCCCGCCTGGTCCTGCGACTGGCGCGCGAGCGTGCCGTACGACTTCTCGAACCGGTATCCCGCGTACCAGAGCGGCGCCGACGTCACGAGGAAGATCGTGCCGAGAGCCCAGTGCCAGCGGAACAGCAGGCCTGTGCCGACGACGATCGTGATGACATTGACCACGAGCAGCACGAGGCCGAACGCGAGCCAGCGGCGCAGCATGCTGATGTCCTGCATCATGCGGCTGAGGAGCTGGCCTGACTGCCACCGGTCGTGGAAGGCGACCGGCAGTCGCTGCAGGCGCGAGTAGAAGGTCTGGCGCAGCTCGTACTCGACCATCGTCGCGGGTCCGAGTACGAACCAGCGACGGAGCCACACCATGGCGGCCTCGGCGAGGCCGAGCGCCAGGATCGCGGCCGCGCCCCACGCGATCAGGGCGATGTCGCCGGAGGCGATGGGGCCGCTGACGACCTGCTCGAGGACGAGCGGGATGGTGAGCGCCAGCAGGCTCGCGACGAGTGCGCTGGCCGCACCCATCGCGAGGCGCGGAAGCACCGGCTTCGCGAACGGAAGAAGTCGGGCGAGGGCGGCGAAGGTGGACAGTTCGGACCGTTGCGGCTGTTCTGATCGCTCAGGAAGGGCGGTGGTGGTCATGATCCTTGAAGGGGTGTTGCGGTGACCCGTCGTCGGGTCGCGAGGCGACAGCGACGCGTGGGAGCGCTGTCATGAGAGAAGGAGCTTCCCCGGGGAGGAACGCTCCCGGGCACGGCGGTATGCCGCATCCGGCAGGGCCGGCGGAGGTGCGGTGAGCGGCTCAGCCCCGGACGCGAGGACGCGGCAGCCAGGAGATGGTGCGGGGTCCTGCGGGACGGAGGACGAGAACGGTCTTCGCGGCGACGGCGGCCTGATACATTTCTTCCTCCTTGGGCTCAACGAAAAGGGGCTGTGCGCGTCGCTAGGTCGTAGCGACGCGACAGCCCTCCAGCGTATACCTGAGAGTTACCTGAACGCAACAACCGCTTTCCGGTCCCCCGGAAGGCGGGAGCAGGCGGTTCAGACGAGCGCGGGCACCGCCGCCTCGCGGTCGAGCAGGCGCTGCTTGACGGGAAGGCCCCATGCGAACCCGCCGAGGGTGCCATCCGTGCGCAGCACCCGGTGGCACGGCACGAAGAGTGCCGGGGCGTTGCGGGCGCAGATGGATGCCGCAGCACGCACCGCGCTCGGAGATCCGAGCTCCACGGCGAACTCGCTGTAGGTCAGCGGCCGACCGGGAGCGATGCGGCGCAACGCCGCCCATCCCGCGAGCTGCAGCGCCGTGCCGTGCTGCGAGACCGCGACCTCGTCGATCGCGGCGAGCTCGCCGGCGTAGTAGGCGGTGACGGCGGACGCGGCGTCCGTCTCGCCCTTCTCGACGGATGACGGGCGCACGCGGGCCGAGAGACGCGCGAGGATCGCGTCGGCGTCAGCGGTCCACCCCGAGGCGAGCACGCGGCCCTCGTCGTCGGCGAGGATCGTGAACGCGCCGTCGGGGGTGTCGAGCGTCTGGATGGTGGCAGTGGTCATGAGATGCCTCCGGCGGTCGTGAGGGATGGGGATGCGAGGGATGCCGAGCCCCGGCGCGGTGCGGCGGTTCTGGGCGGGACGGCGCGCCACAGGTGCGCGGTGAGGTAGCTGCGCCAGGGAGCGGTGCGGGCGGCCCACGCGTCCAGCGCTCGCGCGTCGCCGGGAAGGCCCACCGCAGCGGCCCCTGAGCGCACCGCGACATCGCCCGGGAGGAAGACGTCGGGGTCGGCGAGCACGCGCATGCGCACGTAATCGGCGGTCCACGGGCCGATGCCGGGCATGGCGAGGAGAGCGGCGCGCTGCTCGCCGGCGTCGTCGCCCGCGGTGAGCGTGAGCGAGCCGTCGGCGAGGGCGGCGGCAGCTCCGGTGATGGCCCGGATGCGGGCGGCAGGTCCGCGCAGCACCCCGGAGCCGCGCTCGGCGATCGCGGTCATCGTGGGGAACAGCCGGGCAGCGTTCTCGTCGGAGTCCGCGCCGGTCGAGAGCACGCCCGCGAACTCCGGCACCTCCTCGCCGAGCGCCGCGGTGAGCGCGGTGAGAGCGGTGCGCGCGGCGACAACCGTGATCTGCTGGCCGACCATCGCACGGATCAGCATCTCGTGCGGATCGGCAGCACCCGGCACGCGGATACCCGGCAGCGCGGCGACACGCGCAGCGAGCTCCGGATGCCGAGCCAGGGACTCGTCGACCGCGTCCGGGTCGGCGTCGAGGTCGAACAGGCGCCGCGCTCGCGTGACGAGCGTGGACAGGTCGGCGAGGTTGGTCAGTGCGGCCCGCAGCCGCACACGCCCGAGGTCGTCGAGGCGCAGCTCGAACCACGCGGGACCATGCCGCAGGCGGAGCGTGCGGGCGAAGGTCGACGCGGTCGCCGCCTCGGCGCCCGAGACGGCACGCGCCGCCATCCAGGCGAACAATCCCGACGCATCCAGGGCGCCGCGGTGAGGGAGGGCGAGGTCGATCGTGACGCCGGGTGCCGGAACGCCCGGGCCCTCGTGCCGTGAGACGCGACGTCGTGCGCGCAGTTCGAGCGGGGGCATCCCGAACACCTCGCGGATGGTGTCGTTGAACTGTCGCACGCTCGCGAACCCGCTCGAGAACGCGACCTCCGCGGCCGACAGGTCGGTGCCGACGAGCAGCATGCGGGCGGTCTGCGCGCGATGGGCGCGGCTGAGCGCGAGCGGGCCGGCGCCGAGCTCGGCCGTCAGCAGCCGCGTCAGGTGCCGGGGCGAGTAACCCAGGCGGCGGGCGAGCCCGGGCACACCCTCGCGCTCGACGACGCCGTCGGCGATGAGCCGCATCGCGCGCCCCGCGGTGTCGCCGCGGAGGTTCCACTGCGGCGAGCCCGGAGCCGCCTCGGGCAGGCAGCGCTTGCACGCGCGATAGCCCGCCTCGTGCGCGGCGGCGCTCGTCGGATAGAACGTGACGTTCGACGGCTTGGGCGTGCGCGCGGGGCAGCTCGGGCGGCAGTAGATGCCGGTCGAGCGCACCGCTGTGACGAACTGCCCGTCGAAGCGGGCGTCGCGCGAGTCGATCGCGCGGTACCTCTCGTCGAACGTCATGACCAGGCTCATGCCCCTAGCCTGACACGCTCCCCCGACGTCGGCTCGCGGAAATCGGACACGGCTGTGCGACTGGCAGCCACGCCACGGGCGCCCGACACGGCGTCGTGGGCGTCCGGTCACGCACAGCGCGGGATCAACGCCATTCGAACGTGATGAGCGCCTTCAGCGCATCCAGCGCTTCGGATGACAGCTGCGGGTACTGCTCCCCCACTCGCTTCGCGACCTCCGAACCCCACACCCAGAGGCCCTGGTCGCCGGGTTCCTCGCGATCGACGGTCGCGACGATCGCCAGCACTTCGCGACGAAGCCCCTCGTCGGCGATGCGGTCCGGATGACGCCCGGGGATCGCGGTGTCGGTGTCGTAGCCGACATAGGTGATCACGGCGCTGCTCAGGGCTTCGTCGATCATGTCATCACCTTTCGAACAGGGAACGCATGCCCCCCGTGGCGGGATCGATCGCGATGATCTGAGACACGTTCGGATTGTTCTTCAGCGCATCGAACTCGTACTGGAGCCACACCGCGTCGGGCCTGATGTTGCGACCGAGAACGACTCGTACAATACCCTGCGCCGATTCCGCATACTTGCGCGAGACCTCGCCCCACATCGCCTGCACCTGCGGGTCGTCCGACCACCGGGGCATCTTGATGCCGTTCTCGCTGAGATACAGCTCCAGCGTGGTGGCCCCCTTGCCCTGTGCGAGTCCGGTCGCGAGATCCGAACTGCCGACATAGGGTCTGCCGGTGGGGTTGGGCATCTCGGTACGACCGGTCCAGAACAGCTGCGAGTCGGGCGGGGTGTTGAACGTGATCTGAGACAAGTCGGTCCATCCCTGAGGTGGTTCGGGGGTCTGCGCACCGAGCGCGGCGGTGACGTCGACATAACCCTGTTCGCCGCCCCAGGAGAGCGACATGTCCGCTTGCGGCGGCTCGATCGCCAGCGGTCCGGTGGGCTTGACCTCCGGCTCGACGCCGAGAGCGGGCAGGTGATCGCCGTCCGGGTGCCCCGCGGTCGCATTCGCGTCGGGCTCCAGTGCCGCGTCCGACGGGGATCCGTCCCCCGCGGTGTCCAGGGCATCGGTCGCACCGTCCGCTCCTGCGGCGTCGCCGCCGAGCTCGTCGAACTGCCGGTCGATGTCGGCCCCCAGCTCGTCGAACTGGCGGTCGATGTCAGCCTCCAGCTCGTCGAACTGGCGATCGATGTCCGCCTCCAGCTCGTCGAACTGCCGATCGATGTCGGCCTCCAGCTCGTCGAACTGGCGCGAGATGTCGTCGGACGTCGGCGCGTCGGCCGCGCTGCCCGGCAGATCGCCGGAGCCGTGCGGAGCCGTCGGCGCATCCGCGCCACCGGTCGGCACGTGCGGGGCGTCCACCGTCGGTGTCGGGCTGTCGCCGATCGGCGGGGTGGGGTCCGCCGACGGCGAGTGCGGAGCCTGACCGTCGGGGACACGGATGCCGCCACCGTCGCCGCCGCCGCCACCCGCGTCGTTGCCGCCTGTCACGTGGGGGCCGTCGTAGTCGGGACGCGTTCCGGAGCCGCCGTCACCGGCGCCGCTGCCGCCGCTGTCACTCCCGCCGGTCACCTGTGGCCCATCGTAGTCCGGCTGCCGGCCGATGCCGCTGCCGTCAGCGGTGCTCGGGCCGTCCGAGCCACCGACCCGCGGACCCTCGGCGTCCGGCGTGCGGACGCTGCCACTGCCCGGGTCGGCCGCATCGGCGGTCCCGCCGCGGCGGCCGCGGATCGAGGTGCCCGCACCGAGGAGTCCGCCGCCCGCACCGCTGATGAGAACCTGGCGGATGTCGATGCCGTCGCCGTTCAGCAATCCGTTCGACGCGCCGCTGGACGCACCACCCAGGCCGTTCGCCAGCGCCTGCACGGCGACCCGCTGCCCGTACTTGCCGAACGCGAGCGCGACGGTGTCGGTGACCGCTCCGCCGACGAAGCCGCTGCCCATCGCGACCAGCAGGTTTCCGTCTCTGCCCTTCACCAGCAGCTCCGAGGATCCGGCCGCGAGGGTGCCCGACGAGACGCTGATGACGATGCGGGCCGTCCGCTGGAAGCGGTTCGCGAGCGGTGCGATCCGCGCCGTGATCGCGGCCAGGCGCGCGACGATGCGCGCTGCCGTGCCGGACACCTTCATGAGGAACGTGACGATCCGCTGCGCGACCAGGATGATGCGGGCGGTGATGCCGCCGCCCGCGACGACGGCGCTGGCACCGAAGGTGAAGACGCTCAGGGCCGCCCCGATCGCGACGGTCGCCGCGATCTCGATCGCGAGCTGCACGAGCATCTGGATGACCTCGCGGTGGGCCTCCTCGACGTCCGCGGCGTACTCGCGGCAGAGGTCGCCGACCTCGGAGATGTCGGTCGCCGCAGCCGAGACGTCGGTGGCGAAGTCGCCGACCTCTGAACGCAGCTTGGCCAGTTCGATGCTGTTGAGGCCCGTGAGCGCGTCGTCGGCCTGGCGGATCTCGGTGGCGAGCGCTCGGACGTCCCGTTCGACGCCGTCCCACGTCGCGCCGGCGCTGCGGAGCTTCGCGGTGTCGGCGTTCGGCCACATCATGCCGACGAAGTCCTTGACGACGTCCCACGCCTCCGGGGTGTCGTCGCTGCCGCCGAATGCCGACGGCGGCGCCGCGACCGAGACGGGCGTGCGAGCCGGACGGACCGTGAACGCGCCGCCGGCGGGCTTGCCGCCCGCGGCCTCTTCCGCGGCCGCGTGGTTCCAGCCGCTCTGCATGATGGCGCGGTCCATCGTGTTCGCGAGCACGGCGATGTCGGACAGCGCCTGCAGCGCGTCGCGCGCCATGTCGTCGTAGCCCTGTGCGAGCTGCTCGCCGCCGGGGTCGTCCCCGGCCATCCGCGCGTACTGACCGAGCGAGCTGCGCGCGTCGGACAGCCGGCTCGCGGCCGACTCGCTGATCGCGCGGAACTCGTCGGCCGCGGCGATGTACAGCGTCGGGTCGATTCTTCTCTGATTCACAGGCTGGCCCACATCGTCTGGGTGTCGGTCTGCGCCGTCTCGTACGCCGTCGCCGCGCCGCCCGCCCAGGTCTTGAGATCTTCGGCGAAGGCGCGCAGCGACACGGCGCCGACCTGCCACGTCTGCACGCGCGTGAGGAACTCCACGCTGGCGACACCGGACCACTGTCCGGTGGCGGCGGCCGTCGCGCCTGCCGCGTGGGTCTCGAGGTCGGTGCAGTACTCGACGAGGTTCGACAGCGTGGTCTCGAGTTCGCGCAGCTCGGCGATGTCGAAGGTGTGCTGACTCACGCCCGGCCCTCCGTCCGGCGTGCGTCGACGCGAGAGGAGCGGGACGCGGCGGTCAGTCCGGCCTCCGTGCTCGCGTAGCCCGCTTCGGCGCCCTGCAGCCGCGCGACGATGTCGGCCAGCGCCGCACGCGTCGTCGCGGCGCCGGCGAGCCAGTCTGCCCACGCCGCGGCGAACTCGTCGGAGGCGTCACCGGTCCACGATGCCCCCACCACGGAGTTGACGGATGCCGAGACCTGGGCCACTCGCGCGTCGAAGTCCGCCAGCGCGGCAGCCATCGACGCCGCCGAGTACCCGAGCGCCGGGGTCGATACCGAGAAGTGCGCCACGACTGCGCTCCCTTCGCGTCACCGCCCCGTCGGGGGCGGTCGGACCGGGCGGATGCCCGGTCCTTCACGGACAGGTCAGGCGCGGAAGCTGTTCGAGATGTTGTTCTCGGACTCTTCGTAGGCCAGCGCAGCCTTCGACAGCTGGTCGCTGATGCCGTTGAGAGACTCCTTCAGCTGCAGACCCGCAGCATCCCACTGCTCGTAGAGCTCGTTGAACGACTGCGAGGCCGCGCCGCCCCAGTCGCCCGCGATCAGGCCCTGCACCAGGGACTTCAGGTTGCTCAGCTGCGACTCGATCGCGGTGGCGCCCGACGCCAGCTGGTTCGCGACGCCCGAGAGCGACTCGGAAGTGACCTTGATGTCCGCCATGGGATCCTCCGTGGGTCGAGGGCGGTGTCCGCCCGCGTGAAACTTTCGGTCTCATCCTGACATGCCCCCTGCCAGGTGCCATGGGGACAATTCCCCATGGCGCGTTCCGGACGCCGCCGCGTCAAGCGACGGTGAGTCGGTCGCCCCGGCCCATCTCGAGCGTCGCCTGGGCGACGTTGCCGTTGTCGGAGGTGAACCGGAAGGGAACGCCGTTCAGTGCGGTGGCGGCGCGCAGCGCCTCACGAACCTGATCGCACTGCTCGCGCTCGAGCGCGACGTCGAGGTTCAGCACGACCGCGCCGTGGTCGTGCATCCCCAGATCGAGCGACGCGACACGGGGCCCGCTGGCCGCCGCCCGCACGGAGCGCATGTCGCCGAGGCCGATGACGACGGAGTTCAGCGAGCCGCCGGTGCCGTATGTGACCTTGCGCAGCCGGCGTCCGAGCCCGTTGCCCTGGTCCATCGTCGCCCGGTTGTCGGAGACGACGACGCCGAGAGTCTGACCCCAGGTCAGCGGCGGCACACCCGCCAGGCGCACGCCGGTCGCGTCGACCTCGATGAAGGCGTCCTCCACCGCCAGCGTCTTCAGCACGCGGCGGCGCGAGATGAGACCGAGCCCGACGTTGCCCAGCATCACCGCGAGCAGGATCGCGAGCAGGACGTACGTGACAGCGCGCCCGATGCCCGTCGCGAGCAGCGCGACCAGGACCCCGAGCACCACCACGCAGATGCCGCCCGTCACCAGCAGATAGCGCGTGTTGCGCTTCAGCGTCGCCGTCACCTGCAGACGGTCGACCTCCAGTCGCAGGGCGCGGCCCGACTCGATGAACTGACGCCACGGATCGGCAGAGATGTCGGTCACGGTGTCTCCTCGTTGCGGAATGGGGGTTGCGATGCACGGTGGCGCGGCGCGGACGCGAGCCTCATCGTGGCCGCCGGCGCCCTCGAGCTCACGCCACGTCGACGATCACGTCGCCCAGGGCGAGCCGGTCGCCCGCGGCCAGCTCGAAGGGCACGTCGCGGATGAGCGGATGCTTCTTCCCGGCCCGGACGACGACCGTGCCGTTGCCCGATCCCGGGTCGGTGGCGGTCGTGCCGCCGTCGGCCCGCGTCTGCACCACGAGGTGCACGCGCGACATGGAACGCGACGGGTCGGTGACCTCCACCGGCACTCCCCCGCGCTGCGCCGCCCCGGCCGCCGGCTGTCGTCCGAGCACGAGCACCCTGTCGACGGGGATCCGGGCGCCCCCGGGAAGCAGCAGAGCGAGCGGCGACCCCGCCGATGCGGGCGGCGGCGTGCGCAGCGGGCCGGGCGCCGGCCGGGCGGAGGGCATGGCCTGCGCGAGCGAGGTCGGCGCCGCCACCGCCGGTGCGGCCGCGCGTGGCTGCGCCACCGGGCGCACCCAGGCGGGCACGTCGGGCAACGGCACCGGTGGCAGCTCGGCCGGCGCCTGTGCCGCGGCCGGTGCGTCCTGCCGCGGCCCGCCCGTGGTGGGGAAGGGCGGCGCGCTCTGCGGGCGCGGGGCGTCGCCGACGATGATCTGCCCGCATGAGGGACAGAACATCGTGTTCGGCCGGACGGCCTCGCCGCAGAAACGGCAGTGGGTGGTCATGGGCGAGATCCTCGAGATCGCGAGAGCGGCGGCCCGACCGTGTCCGATGCACAGCGGTCCGGGTTCCACAGTAATCGGTCCATCAGAACGACGGCTCGCGGCATCCGTCCGCCCTCTGTCACACGCGCAGGTCCGGCACCTGCACCGCGCGGTACTCGCCGCCGAGGAACAGCACGCCGCTGCCGGGGCCCCCACGGCCGACGAGGTGGCGCGGCAGCTGCGCGCCGAACACCTGCGTGCCGATGATCGACGTGGGCGGTGACAGCACGATCCCCGCACGGCCGCGCTTGGCGTCCGAGACGGGGCCCGACACGGCGGTTCCCGCGGCATCCGCGGCGATCGAGACCACGAATCGCAGGCGCGCCCTCGCGCCGACGAACGCACGCTCCAGCGCCGAGTCGCGGATCGACTCCGCGTCGTCGATCACTGCGGTGAGCACGTCGTCGCCGGTGAGCACGGCCTCGATCTGCGCCGCGTCCGAAGCGGTCGAGAGCACGGGCGTGCCGTGGGATGCCGCGACCTCGGCGAGGACGGAGCCGGCCGCGGCGACCACCACCATGCGCTGGCCGGCCCAGGCGAGCTGGTGCGCGATGAGGGCCAGGGTGTCGGTCTTGCCGCTGCGGCGATCGCCGACCACGACGAATCCGCCGGTGCCGGGCCAGTCGACGGTGAAGCGCGACAGCGTGTCGCCGCCGACACCGACGATGGGCGACTCGGGCATGTCGGGCGCGGCGATCGGCAGCGCGTAGGCGCGGGACAGCCCGATGTGCGAGGGAAGGGGGTCGACCCGCAACGGCACCGGCAGCTCGGCGAGCTGCGGGAACCGCGCGAAGTGCGCTGCGACATGCTCGACGGTGCCGCGCAGACCGCCGTTCTGCGCCTCGCCGCTCGTGTCGGCCGACAGCACCGCGATCTGGCCCTCGGCCCCGGTCGGCCCGAACAGCACGCGGCCGGGCGGCATCTCGGGGGCGATGTCGCGGACCATGATGCCGGCCGCGCGGTAGTCGTTCACATCGCGCATCGGCAGCGCGTACTGCGTGTCGATGAAGCCGGCGATCTTGTCGGACGGCACAGCGCGATCGGCGGTGATCACGACGCGGATGCCGACGGCGGGGCCTTCCCGCAGCAGGCGCATCACCTGGTCGCGGACGGCGAGCATCTCATCGGGCGTCATCGACGCCGCGAGGCGCTCCCAGCCGTCGATGACGACGACGGCGTACGCCAGCGCGTCGCGCGGCGTCGCCTGCCGGCGCTGCTCGGCGATGCTGCCGACCGCGGCCTGAGCGAGCACGCTCTGCCGCCGCGAGAGCTCCGTCCCCAGGCGCCCGAGCAGACGCGGCAGCCGTTCGGCGTCCTGCGGGGTGACCACCGCACCGGTGTGCGGGTCGGCCGCCAGCGGCAGCAGCGCACCGTTGCCGTAGTCCACGACGTAGAGGTGCAGATCGGCCGGGGTGAAGCGGAGGATCGCCTGCGACACGATCGTCCGCAGCGCGGTCGTTCGGCCGGAGCGGCTGCCGCCGAACAGGAGCAGGTGCGAGTCGTCGTGGATGCTCCACAGCAGCGGCTCCTGGCGCTGCTGCGCGGGCACATCGGCAAGGCCCAGCACGACGGCGCCCTCGGGGGCGGCGCTCTCGTCGAAGCGGTCGAGCGGCAGCACCTCGGGAAGGGGCATGAGCCACGGCGAGGGGCTCTTGGCGATCCCGAGGATCGTGGCCGCCTGGGTGGCGAGCTGCACCAGCGCGCGCAGGTCGGTGTCGTCCTGGTCGGGACGGTGCACCCCGGCCTCGGCCGCCGCCGGGAACCGAGGCGGGAGGCCGAGCGTCTGCCAGCCCACCTTCGCCACGGGCGGCAGCACACGGGCCGACCGCTGGTGGCCGACGCGGAGGGCGGCCACCCGCGCCGTCTGGAATGCGATCGGCGAGGCGTCCAGGCCCGCGCGCACGTACCCGCGTCCGGGAGACCCGGCGGGGATGAGCGCGGCGTCGGGAGTGCCGATGACGTCCGCCGAGTCCCCGCGGTCGGTCACCCGCAGGGCCACGCGGAGGTTGATGTTGGACTGCATCTCGGGCGTGATGACGCCCGAGGGCCGCTGCGTCGCCAGCACGAGGTTCACGCCCAGCGAGCGACCCACCCGCGCGATGCGGACGAGGCCGTTGATGAAGTCCGGGAGCTCCGTCTTCAGCTCGGCGAACTCGTCGACGACGATCATCAGGCGCGCGAGGCCCAGCCGGGCCGCGGCATCCGGATCCTTCTCCCATGCGGCGTCGACGTCCTTCGCGCCGATGTCGTCGCGCAGCACGCGCTCGCGCCGCTTGAGCTCGGCGTCGAGCGATGCGAGGGCGCGCTCGGTCTCGCGGGCGTCGAGGTTCGTGACCATGCCGACGGTGTGGGGCAGCCGCGCGCAGTCGGCGAATGCCGACCCGCCCTTGTAGTCGATGAGGACGAAATTCAGCGCGTCCGGGCGGTTGGCGAGCGCGAGCGAGATCACGAGGGTCTGCAGGAACTCGGACTTTCCGGAGCCGGTCGTTCCGGCGACAAGTGCGTGCGGGCCGTCGGCGGCGATGTCGATCGCGAACTCGCCCTCGGTGCCGGCGCCGATGACGACGTACGACTGCCGGGGCACGAGCTGCCACTGCTCGGCGATGGGCCGGGCATCCTCGAGGTCGATGCCCATGAGCTCGGTGTACCGCACGCTGGAGGGCAGGGTCGCGTCGTCGCCCACGCCGCGCACGTGCTCGATGGGGCACAGTGCCCGGGCGACGTCCTCCGCATAGGCGGTGGTGACCTGGTCGACCAGCACGGGCGCGAAGTACTCCTCGGCGGTCTCGACGCGGCCGAGCAGGGGGTCCGCACCGTCGACGGTGATGACGGATGCCGCCTCCTCCGGCAGTCGCGTGCGGTCGGAGTCGATCGCGATGACGTGGATCCCGAACTGCGCGCCCTTCTCGAGGATCGTCACCATGCCCGGGAGCATGCGGTAGCGGCGCGCACCGTCGACGACGATGATGAGCTGCGCGTCGGAGCGGCGATCGCCGCCCGAGCGCATGCGCGCCTCGAGGAGCGCTCCCGCCTCGCGCAGCCGCTCGCGGCGAGTGAGGTCGGTGTTGCCGATGAGGGCGACGGGCCCCGCCCCGGGCTGCACGTGGGGCAGCCACTGCACCCACGACCACTCCGCGTCCTGCTCGCGGTCGCACAGCACGATGAGGTGCAGGTCGCGCGGCGAGCGCAGCGTCGCGAGCCCGGTCACGATAGAACGGGCGATCCCGCCGGCGACATCGGCCGGACCCGAGATCGCGAGCGGCCCCGCGGAGAGGTCGACCGACACGGGCGAGGGCGACGTGCCCACGCGCCGCTCGGCCGTGCGCTCCTTCTGCGGGCCGCCCTCGAAGCGGACGTCGAGGGGCACGTCGGCGACGCCCACGCGCACCCGGAGCGAATCCTCGTCGCTGCGCCGGCGCTCCCACAGCCGGGCGAGCGGCCGCGTGGCGATGTCGCGGATGAGCACCGGATCCAGCGCCCGGTACCAGGCGTCGAGCCGCTGCGACCGCACGAGTTCGGCGATGCGTGTGCGCGCGGTCTCGATCTCGGCCACCCACTCGGCCTCGGTGCGCTCGCCCTTGCGCCGGGCGAGGCGCTTGTTGGCCATGAACGAGCCGACGACCATCACCGGCGACGCCGCAGCCATGATGAGCATGATCGGCCGCTGGAACACGATCGCGAGCGTCACGCCCAGCACGATCGGCACGATAGCCGACAGCCACGGCAGGGGTGACGCGTCGGTCTCAGCGGGCTTGTCGCCGGGAAGCTGGACCACCGGCGTCGCGGACGGGGTGCGGATGCGCGAGGGCCGGTTGAACGCGCGGGCGCCGAGCTCGTCCACGGTGATGTCGGCGTCGGATGCGGGTGCCATGCCGATGCGCACCACGCTGCTGCCCAGCTGCACCAGGTCGGCCGGCACGACGCGCACGGGGCCCTCTGCCGCCTGCCCGTTGACCAGCACCTGCGCCGACGGGTCGCCCGGCTCGACCAGCGCGGACAGCGGCTGGAAGCCGCCGTCGGCGGCATACCCGCCGGTCGCGGTGATCGTGACGTGACGGGGAGCCAGGTGCGGGTCGGCGACCACGACGTCGCCTCCGGTCTCGCGGCCCACCGACACCGCCCGGTCGGGCTGCAGCGGCACCGCCTCGCCCGCGAACGCGCCGGCGACGAACTCCAGCCGGAGGCGGCCGGGCGAGATCACCTGCGGCGATGCCGCCGGCACCACCTGACCGCTGCGCAGTCCGGATCCGGCGAGCGTCTCGACGGCGTCGGCGGAGGGGGCGAGGATCGCGGGGTCGACCCGGAGGGATTCGGCCAGCTCCGAGACCGTCGTGGCCTCGTCGACCTTCACCACCCAGGACTCGGCGGACGTGGATGAGTGCCGATCGGCGATCGTCAGGCGCAGGGTCATGGGGTGGGCACTTCCTGGAGGATGCGGGACAGGCGGGACAGCACGCTCGCGCCGTCGTCCTCCTCGTCCGAGGGCGGCGCGGGAACGTGGATTCCGAGCGGACTGGACCGAGACCAGTCGACGGGTACGGGAGAGACGGATGCTGCGCCCCCGGCGTCCTGCGAGAACGTGACGCTCCCGACCGACTGGAAGCCGCGGCCGTCGACGACGCGGAAGGAGAGCTGATCGCCGGGAGCCGGGTCCGCCGGGAACGAGACCACTCCGTCGGCCTCGCACGTCGCGCCGCCGATCGTCGTCGGGCAGGAGAACGAGAGCTCTTCGCCCCAGGCGAGGTCGGCGAGGTCGATCGCCCTGGCCGGCCCCGAGCTCACGTGGAGAGCGAGGGGCGCAGCATCCGTCGTCTCCTCCACGATGCTCACGACCACCTCGGCAGTCGCCGATTGACCGGCGTCGTCCTCGACGGTGAGCTCGACGCTCACGTCGCCGGAAGAGTCGGAGCGCACGGCGAGATGCGTCGGCCCGACGCCCGCGTGCGCCGTGGCGGGTGACACCGCGCCGACGTGCACCGAGGCCGTCTCGGGGCTGCAGAGCGTGCACGTGATGCCGAGCATCGACAGCGGGATGAGGACCTGGTCGCCGGCGGCGAAAGGGGCGTCGACGCGGGGGGTCGTGATCTCGGGTGCGGGCGGCGGGGCGAGGGCGACGCGGTAGTTCACGACGGTGCGCGTGGCGCCGGAGACGAGGGTGACCAGCAGGGCGCGCTCGCCCCAGTCGGGATCGTACTCCGCCACGCTCAGCGCGATGCCGGTGGGCTCGCACGAGGTCTCGAAACCGTCGCCCGGCGGCAGCGCGGCGCAGTCGAACGTGACCCCCTCGGCAACGGGCAGTTCGGCCGGCTCGCCGTAGGGGATCTCGATCAGAGCGGTGTTCTCTGCCTGCCCCTCGTCGGCCCGGTCGGCGGACGATGCGGCGGATGCCGCAGCCGGCATGATCGCGGCCGCCACCGCCAGGAGCACCGCACCGAGCGCCGCCGTCGGTCTGCGGAACATGGGACTCCAGGGGCCGGGGGCGGCGGACGACACTATAGTAATCGGGTGTCCGGACCCCACTCGGGCACCCGACGACGCCGGAAGCACATGACCGACAATCCCTCGACGCGCCGCCTCCACCGCCGTTCGGCGACGCTGGACGCGCCGCAGGTGCTCACGGCAGACGCCGAGCAGCCGGCCACGGACGCGATCCCCCTCGCCACGATGTCGCGCCCGCCGCGCCGCCCCACGGCGATCGTGACGGCCGCGCCGGTGTTCGCACCGGCGCCCGTCGAACTGCCGCCCGCGGGCTACGGCCCGGTGCGCGTGGGCTGGGAGGCCGGCCGCGCGAGCCTGGCCACCACACCCGGCCCGATCCGGCCGCTCGAGACGAGCGCCGACATCCTCCCCGAGCTCACCGAGGCGGTCGAGAAGCCGCGGCCGCTGTGGCGCCACCCCGCCTCGCTCGTCTCCATCGGCACGACGCTCGTCGCGCTCATCGCCCTCGGCGTGTTCCTCGTGATCGGCATGCTCAACCCCGGAGCCGCCGCATCGGGGCTCGCTCTGACGGTCAGCCCCGACAACGTCAGGGCCACCTGGTCGGGCCCCGATGTGCCGTATCAGCTGCTCGTGGTGGGCGGGCCGGGCGGCGAAGCGGTGGACGTCTCACAGCTCGTGACCGGCGAAGAGGCATGGATCCCCGGCTCGGCCGGCCTCATCGACGCACGCTCCTGCGTCGTCGTCCGCCCCGCCTCCGCCGCGGAGGCGCCCGTCACCCTCGACGCCGACGCGCTGGCCGCACAGGGCGCGTCGTCCGCGTGCGTCGCGGATGCCGCCGAGGCCGGCGCCCCGGCCGATGACTGAGCTTCGGCGTACCGCGGCGCTGGGCGTCGCGGCTTCGCTGCTGCTGCTGACGGGCTGCGCGAGCGCCCCTGCCGCACCCGTGCCGTCGCCCACCTGGGTGGACCTCACCGGCTACGACCCCGAGCGCGACGCCAACGGCCTCTCGCTCCTGGCCCCCGCCGACGCGCGCACGCAGATCCTGGCGGACGCCGCCACCGCCGACACCACCATGACCGTGACGTACCAGGACGCCTCGGGGCGGCCGCTCGAGGTCGTCTTCACCGGCGGCGGGGAGCGCTTCAGCGCGGAGGTCACGGCGGACGCAGAGACGACGTCGATCGTCGTGGACGGCGCACGCGCGGCGGTCACGCCCTCGAGCGCGATCGCCGCCGAGTCCGGCATCGAGCCGGGCGCGATCGCGTGCGTCGCGGCGACGGACGAGCTCGTGACCCGCTGGCAGCCGCTGCTGGACCCGGCCGGGTTCATCGCCGACGCGACGACGGATGCCTCGGGTCTGGGCGCGCCACAGGACGGGGCGGTCGAGCTGCTGCTCGGCGAAGACGGCACCGCCGGCGTGCTGAGCGTGAGCACGACCGGGCCGGCCCTTCCCTCGGAGCTGATCCGGGCGGACGAGTCGGGCACGGTGCACGCTCTGTTCAGCGGCTGGGGTGCCGCCGAGCCGCTGGCGCTGCCCGACGACTGCTGATCAGCGGCCGCTGATCACCAGCGAGGCTGGCCCGCGCACGCGGTGCCGAGCCGGTGCAGGCCCGCCTGCGGGTCGGCGAACGCCGCCCACACCGCCCGGCTGTCGCGGCGCTCGGCCGCCTCGGCCATCTCGGCGAGCAGGCGCGGGGCCGCCGCGCTCCACGCGACGTAGTCGGCCTGGGCGATCCCGTCGCTGCCGCGCTCCGCGACCCGCCGCACCTCGGCGGCGAGATCCGCCACGCGGGCGAAGGCATCCGCCTCGCCCGCCTGGCACTCGATCGCGGCGGCCATGAGGTCCACCACCGGCTGCGCGAGCGTCGCGCAGCGGTCGGCCAGTGCGTCCGTCATTGCGTCGGCGTCCTCTCGGATCAGTGGAAGAAGTGGCGCTCGTTCGTGAAGAACATCGTCACGTTCGCGGCCTTCGCCGCGGCGATGACCTCGTCGTCGCGGACGGAACCGCCCGGTTGGACGATCGCCGAGATGCCCGCGTCGAGCAGGATCTGCGGTCCGTCCGCGAACGGGAAGAACGCGTCGGATGCGGCGACCGATCCGGCCGCGCGGTCGCCCGCCCGCTCGACCGCGAGGCGGCACGAGTCGACCCGGTTGACCTGGCCCATGCCGATCCCCACGGTCGCCGAGTTCTTGGCGAGGACGATGGCGTTCGACTTGACGGCGCGGCACGCCTTCCAGGCGAAGATGAGGTTGGTCATCTCCTCGTCGGCGGGACGCTCGCCCGAGACAAGCTGCCAGTCCTTCGCGACGGACTCGATGTCGTCGGGGAAGCGGTCCGCGTCCTGCAGCAGCAGGCCTCCCGAGACCAGGCGCACGTCCATGCGCTCCTGCTGCCAGTCTGCGGGCAGCTGCAGCAGGCGCAGGTTCTTCTTCGCCTTGAACACCTCGAGCGCCGCGGGCTCGAACGACGGAGCCACGATCACTTCGGTGAAGATGTCCTTGAGGTTCTCGGCCATCTTGAGCGTCACCGTGCCGTTGGCGGCGATCACGCCGCCGTACGCCGACACCGGGTCGCACTCGTGCGCGCGCAGGTGCGCGCTCGCGATCGGGTCGAGCGCATTGGGCGCCGTCACCGCGATGCCGCACGGGTTGGCGTGCTTGATGATCGCGACGGCGGGCTTGACCATGTCGAAGGCGGCCCGGAGGGCGGCGTCGGCGTCGACGTAGTTGTTGTACGACATCTCCTTGCCCTGCAGCTGGATCGCCTGGGCGATGCCGTGGCCGCCGTCACGGGTGTAGATGGCGGCGCGCTGGTGGGAGTTCTCGCCGTAGCGGAGCGTCGCGAGGCGCTCGGCCTTGATCGTGAGGTGCGCGGGAAGGTCCTCTTCCAGCAGCGTGCCCTCGGTGAACCACGTCGCGACGGCACGATCGTACTCGGCGGTGTGGGCGAACGCGCGGGCGGCGAGCTCTCGCCGCTGCAGCAGGCTCGTACCGCCGGCACGGACGGCCTCGATGACCGCCGGGTACGACGACGGCGAGACGACGATCGCGACGTTGGCGTAGTTCTTCGCCGACGCGCGCACCATCGCCGGGCCGCCGATGTCGATCTGCTCGACGACGTCGTCGCCCTGCGCGCCCGAGCGCACGGTCTCGACGAACGGGTACAGGTTCACCACGACGAGCTCGAACGGCGCGATGCCGAGTTCGCCGAGCTGACGCTCGTGGTCCTCGAGGCGCAGATCCGCGAGGAGGCCGGCGTGCACGCTCGGGTGGAGGGTCTTGACGCGGCCGTCCAGGGACTCGGGGAACCCGGTCACGCTCGACACGTCGGTCACCGTGTAGCCGGCCTCGCGAAGCAGCGTCGCCGAGCCGCCCGTCGACACGATCTCGACACCGGCGGCGGCCAGCGCCTCGCCGAGGACGAGCAGGTCGGTCTTGTCGCTCACCGACACCAGTGCGCGGCGCACCGGCACGACATCGCGGGGGCGGTACAGGGCGGGGTCGTGGCTCGGTCCGGCCATGGAGGATCTCCTCGGGTGGGGTGGGGGTCAGAGCTGTGCGCTCGCGGACACGGCCGCGAGGTCGAGGTCGCCGGTCGCGACGCGGCGCACCACGTCGATGAGAAGACGGCGTTCGACGGGCTTGATGCGCTCGTGCAGGGCGTGCTCGTCGTCGCCGGGGAGCACGGGCACGCGCTCCTGAGCGAGGATCGGCCCCGAGTCGACCCCGTTGTCGACGATGATGACGCTGGCCCCGGTCTGGGCGACACCCGCGGCGAGCGCGTCGCGCACGCCGTGCGCACCGGGGAACTCCGGCAGGTACGCCGGGTGGGTGTTGATGATCCGCGGAGACCACGCGTCGACGAGGTCCGCCGGCAGCAGGCGCATGAGGCCGCTGAGGACGACGAGGTCGGGCCGCCAGACGTCGAGCTGGGTGGCGAGCTCGGCGCCCCACTCCTCGCGGCTCGCGAACTGCGCGAAGGGCACCATGAAGGTGGGAATGCCGTACTCCTCGGCGTGCGCGAACCCGTCGGCCTCGCGGTCGGCGCCGACGACGACGATGCGGGCGGGGAACTCGGGATCGGCCGCCGCGTCGAGCAGAGCGCGCAGGTTCGACCCGGTGCCCGAGATGAGAACAGCGACCGTCAGCACCGGCTCAGTCTAATCGGAACCGTCCCTCGCGCCGGGCGGCGCTAATCGGAACCATCCCTCGCGCCGGGCGGCGCCGGCCTCGGCAGGTCGATCGGCTCGGTCGTCGCTTCCGACGTGACGGGAGGGGACGGGTGCTGCTCCCCGGCGTCGCCTTCGGGCGCCGCGCCGCCCCACCGGGCGGTGAACGCCGCGACCGCGGCGAACGCCGCCGCCTCGGGAGGCTCGGGGTGAAATTCATCCTCCCGGGTCGTCTGCTCGGCCGCGGCCGGCAATGGCGCGAAATGCTCCGTGGTGTCTCGCCCGCCGACCGACCGCGGCGACAGCAGCAGGATCGCGGCGCCGAGCAGCACCTCGAGCCCGACCGCCAACGCGACGGGTCCCGGGTCGGGTCCGAACTCGGCGAGCCGTCCTGGTCCGAGCGAGCCCGACGCCGCCCACGCCAGCAGCGCGGCGGCGCCCCCTGACAGCAGTGCGATGCCGGCGGTGACGACGAGGCGCGCGGCGATCGGATCCTCGGGGGCTTCGGCGTGGTCGTCGAGGTGCGCCTCCCCGGCGGGCTCGGTCGTGGCCGAGCCCGACAGGAGTCCGCTGAGCGCCGCCGTCCTGCCGGCGTCGAACCGGGAGGACGCCGAGCCCGCCGAGGGGGCGGGATGCGGCATCCGTCCGCGGGGGCCTGGCCCGGCGTGCAGCAGCCGCGAGCGCGCGATCCATCCGGCGAGCGCGCCGAGGGCGACCGGCAGCAGGGCCAGCAGGAGCAGCCACGACGTCGTCGACTCGGGCACGGCACCCAGCGCCGGCAGACCCGGGATGACGCCGACCTGGGTCCCGGCGGGCGAGACGGACGTGCCGGTGCCGACGGCGAAGCCGGGTCCGGCGACGAAGCTCATGCCCCATACCGCGAGCATCGGCACGTAGGCGAGCTGGGCGAGCGTGATGACCACCGCGCCGAGCGGGTCGACGTCGCCCGCCTGGAACAGCGCGACGATCTGGCCGGCGCGGGCGAACAGGGCGACCGCGGCCACCGCGGCGCCGATGCCGACGAGCCCGACCACGACCACGGCCGTCCCTCGGGCGACGAGCGCCGGCACCTCACCCCAGCCGTGCGGCGCGGCCTCGACGTGATCGCGCAGCCGCGCGATCGCGCCCGACCCGGCCTCGGACCACTCCGTGACCAACGCCGCGACGAAGGCGGGAACGGCGAACAGGAGCGTCGGCACGAGGATCGCCTGCCAGGGTTCGGCGCGGGCGACGTCGTTCGCGCCGGTCAGCGCGGCGCCGGTCGTCACCGCAGCGAACACGGCGCTCGAGGTGAGCACGCCCGTGAGCCATGCGTCGGCGTGCGAGGCGCGGGCCCCCGAGCGGGCGGCGAAGATCACGGTGAACCCGGCGAACGCGAGCGGGGCGAGCGAGAGGACGAAGGATGCCGCGCCCGCATCGATCCCCGTGGCCGCGAGGTACTCGGGCGGCAATGCGATGGCGAGCGGCACGAGGTTGCCGAGCTGCCACACCGACACCGCCGACGGCCACAGCACGCCCCAGTCCGCTTCGCCCCCGAACCCGAACACCCACAGCAGGGTGAGCGGCGCGAGGGTCACGGCAAGGCCGACGGCCGCCGCGATGACGGCGTCGACGGAGGCGAGAAGGGCGACGATGAGGCGATGCATGCGCCATCGACCCTACTTCGGCGCACCGCCTCGGCCCGGGCGCCCGCGCGCGGGGCCGAGGCATCCGTCCAGCGAATCCTCAGGTTGAGGCGAGAGCGACTAACGTTTCATCGGAGGTCCCCCACATGAGCACTACCGAGTCCACGGCGCCCCACACGCCCGACGAGACCGAGACCCCAGAGCCGAAGAACGGGTTCGACAGGTTCTTCGAGATCACCAAGCGCGGATCGACCATCCCCGCCGAGATCCGCGGCGGCGTGGTCACCTTCGTGACGATGGCCTACATCGTCATCCTGAACCCGATCATCCTGTCCAGCGGCACGGACGTCGCCGGGAACACCCTCGGGTTCACGCAGGTCGCCGCGACGACGGCGCTGACCGCCGGCGTCATGACGGTGCTGTTCGGCCTCGTGACGCGTCTGCCGTTCGCGTTCGCCGCCGGCCTCGGCATCAACTCGTTCCTCGCCGTCTCGGTGGTCGGGCAGGTGACCTGGCCCGAGGCGATGGGCCTCGTGGTCATCAACGGTCTGATCATCGTGCTGCTGGCCGCGACGGGCCTGCGGCGCATGATCTTCGATGCCGTCCCGATCCAGCTGAAGCTCGCCATCACGGTGGGCATCGGCCTGTTCATCGCGTTCATCGGCTTCGTCGACGCCGGCTTCGTCACCTCGACCGGCGCGTCCTCTCCCCCGGTCGGGCTCGGCGTCAACGGCTCGGTCGCCACGGTGCCGACGCTCATCTTCGTCTTCACGCTGCTGCTCACCGGCATCCTGGTCGCGCGCAAGGTCAAGGGCGGCATCCTCATCGGCCTCGTCACCGGCACCGTCGTCGCGGTGATCGTCGAGGCGATCTGGAACATCGGCCCGAAGTTCGCGGGCGACGACGTCAACGCCGGCGGCTGGGGCCTCTCGGTCCCCGAGCTGCCCTCGTCGCTCGTGAGCGTGCCCGACCTGTCGCTCGTCGGCCAGGTGTCGTTCGGCTCGTTCGAGCGCATCGGCGTGCTCGCCGCCCTCATGCTCGTCTTCACGCTCGTCTTCACAAACTTCTTCGATGCCATGGGCACGATGACCGGTCTGTCGAAGGAGGCCGGCCTCGCCAACGAGAAGGGCGACTTCCCGCGCATCAAGTCGGCGCTCATCGTCGAGGGCGTCGGCGCGGTCGCGGGTGGTCTCACGTCCAGCTCGTCGAACACCGTGTTCATCGAGTCGGGTGCCGGCATCGGCGAAGGCGCGCGCACCGGCTTCGCCAACGTCGTCACGGGTGGCCTCTTCCTCGTCGCGATGTTCTTCACCCCGCTGGTGTCGATCGTTCCCACCGAGGTCGCAGCATCCGCTCTGGTCATCGTCGGCGCGCTGATGATGTCGCAGATCCGCTTCATCGACTTCTCGGACTTCTCGATCCTGCTCCCGGTGTTCCTCGCGGTCACGGTCATGCCGCTCACTTACTCGATCGCGAACGGCATCGGCGCCGGCTTCATCTCCTGGGTCGTCGTCCGCTCGCTCTCGGGCAAGGCGCGGGAGATCAGCCCGCTGCTGTGGATCGTCGCCGCCGGCTTCGTCCTCTACTTCGCACGCGGACCGCTCGAGGCACTGCTCGGCTGAGTCACGCTTCGAGGGAACGGATGCTGCGGCCCCGCGGCATCCGTTCCCTCCGCGTCTCTCGGGACGGGTGCTCGCGTTTGGGGCGCGCGGCGTCCGTTCGGGGCGCGCGGGACGCGCCCCGAACGATCGCGACGCGCCCCGAACGCGAAGGATCTCAGGTGTCAGCGCAGCGGGGTCCAGCCCGGCGGAGTGGGACCGTGGTCGGCGGCGCGTTCGGCGTCGGCGCGAGCGGACCAGCCCTGCGCAGCATCCGTGCCGTCGAAGCCGCCCCGCGCGACGCGGAAGCCGACGTCGTCGTGGTGCATGCGCGGGGCACCGCCCCGGCGCGTCGACGCGCGGACACTCCACGCGTCGTCGGCGAACCCGCCGCCGCGGAACACGCGATAGTCGCGGTAGCGGGCGGGATCGAGCAGGTCCCACGTCCACTCCCACGCGTTGCCGAGCATGTCGAACAGTCCGTTGAGGTTGGGCAGCTTGCCGCCGACGTCCTGCGGTGCGCTCACGCCGTCGGCGCTCGTCCATGCGACCTCGGCGAGCGGGCCGTAGTGCGGGCCGGTCGAGCCGGCGCGGCACGCGTGCTCCCACTCCGCCTCGGTGGGAAGCCGGAAGCCGTCGGCGTCGACGTGCCACGTGACGTCCTCGCCGTCGAACGAGTACGCCGGATCAAGGCCCTCCCACTCCGACGCCGCGTTGCAGAACCGGATCGCGCGCAGCCAGGTGACGTCGGTCGCGGGGCGCCGCGGGTGCGACGCGGGCTCGCCGAGCAATTCCGCGAGCTGCTCCTGCGTGACGGCGAACACGCCGATCTCGTACGGTGCGAGTTCGACGCTCCAGCGAGCGTTGCGGCGGGCGTCGTGCAGAGTGACCGATCCGCCGTCGATGCGGGCGAGTTCGATGTCGGTCACCGCGGAAGTATCCCACGGGGTGCCGGGTCCGGACGCTAGGGGGCGCGACGCCAGGAGCCCGAGACGGGCAGCTGCCCGCCGAAGAGCTGACGCACGGTGACGAGCTGGAACCCTCGGTCGAGAAGACCGTCCAGGATCGCGCGCGTGGTGCGCGCCGTGCCCGGGTGGATGTCGTGCAGCAGGACGATCGATCCCGCGCGGGGCTGCTCGACGGCGCGCGCGATCAGGACGTCGTCGGCGGGCCCCTGCCAGTCGAGCGTGTCGATGTCCCACAGGATCGCGGGCATCCCCGCCGCCGCGAGGACCCGCGGCGTGAACTCGCCGTACGGCGGACGGAACGCGGTGATGTCCTGACCGGACACCGCCTCGAGCGCCCGGGTGGAGTCGACGATCTGCGCGGTGATCTGCGCGTCCGTCAGCTGCGGAAGATGCGGGTGGTTCCACGTGTGGCCCTCGAGCTCGTGGCCGTCCCGCGTCATGCGGGCGAGAGTGTCGGCGTGGCCCTGCGCGTTCTGCCCCATCGCGAAGAACGTCGCCGCCGCGTCGCGCGCCGCGAGGTCATCGAGGATGCCGGCGGTGTAGGCGGACGGCCCGTCGTCGTAGGTCAGCGCGACGCAGGGGACGAGTCCGCAGTCGACGGTACGCGCTCCGGCGGGCGGCGCGGCGGGTCCGGTGTAGGGCTGCCCGGGGGACGCGAGCACGCGCGCGCCGAGCGGGGAGACGAGGCCGGCGGCGACCTCGGCCGGCACCAGGATGTCGAGAGGCGCGGTCGTCGGGGGCACGCCGAGGCCGGCCAGGTCGGGTGCGGTGAATCCTGGCGCGAGGGTGATGACGAGTCCCTCCTCCGAGGGGACGGTCGTGGCGAGGGCGGCATGGATCGCTGCGAGCTGTGCGTCCTCGCCGATCACCGCCGGGCGCTGACTGAGGGCTCCTGCGTCGCGACGGAGCGCCTCGACGATGTGCGCGCCGAGCGCGGCGGCCGCCCCCTCGGCCCACAGAGCGTCGGCCGTGGCCGTCTCGCCGGTCGAGACGTCGGCGTAGAGCGTGGTCGTCGTATCGGAGTGGACGCCGGCCGGACCGCCGGTGACGACCCGGATGCGCTCGCCCACCACCGAGCCGCCCGCGGCGACGATGCCGCACACCACGGCGGTCCCCGAGCCGGCCGCCGGGCCGAAGGCGGGGTCGGCCAGAAGCTCGGCGGCAGGAAGCCGCGTGCTGCCCGCGGCACAGCGGCGATCCCCCAGGCCTGACCCTGCGGGCGAAGGGCTGGGCACGAACGCGGTCCCCGCCGCGACCACGCGATCTGCGATCGCATCACGGACGAACTGCTCCACCTGGGTGTTGAAAGGGTCGGCGGTGGCGCCGGCCGCGAGGAGGGCCACCCGGGCCTGGACGCCGATCGTGTCATTGCGCAGGCGAAGCGGCACAAGGCCCGCGCCGAGCGGTCCTGCCGCCCCGGCAGGGATCTCCGGGACCGGATCGGCCGCGTGCACCGCCTCGGGCGCCCAGGCCGGGGGCTCCCAGCCTCGGCTCGAGGCCGGCGCGCAGGCCGGCAGCGCCAGGGCGGCCACCGCGAGCATGACCACGACCGCGCGCATCCTCACCGCCGGACGCCTTCCAGCAGGTCTCCGATGGCGGAACGGTACGCCGCCGGCTCACCGCCCTCCGGCGGGCGGACCTCCACGACGACGCGCACGCTGGGCGCGGCATCCGGCTCCCCCACCCCCGCTACCACCCCGCCGTCGTCGAGGTCGACGTGGAGTGCGGTCAGGCCCGACGCGAGCAGTTCGGAGCGAGGTGTGCCCGCTGCGGCACGGGCGACGACGTCGGCGGGACTCTCGTCGACCGACTCCACCTCGGCGCGCAGCGCGCCGTCCGGTGTGCGCACGGTGATCGCGTGTTCCGAGTCACGCGTCACGACCCAGTCGGCGGGGACGACGACCGAAGCGTCCCCGAGGTCGGTCGGCTCCCTCCCGTCCGATACCTCGCTCGAGAGGTTCGCGACCGTCGGTGGAACAGCCACGATGGCGGCGACGGCGACAGCCGCCAGCACGAGCGCGGCGGCCGCGCATGCCAGCGCGATCTCCCACCGCCGTGCGGCGGATCCGACATGCGCGTCCGGCGACACGGCCACCCCCTGACGGGGCCGAGTCTAGGAGCGGGCGGCGCCTGGAGCGCTGAGGAACGCCTCGGTTTCGCGAGATCAGCCCTCGCGCGGCTCGAGAAGGAAGATCGCGATCCGCCGGTCGGTGCGCTTCTGGTAGTTGTCGTAGTCGGGCCAGACCTCCGCGGCCCGCGCCCACCACTCGGCGCGCTCGTCGCCCGACAGCTCGCGCGCGGTGTAGTCGCGCTTCTCGTCGGCGTCCTGCAGTTCGACGTGCGGGTGCCGCCGCATGTTCTCGGCCCACTTGGGCTCGTCGGGGGCGCCGCCCTTCGACGCGACGACGGCGTAGCGCCCGTCGTGCTCGACGCGCATCAGCGCGGTCTTGCGGAGGGCTCCGGACGCGGCTCCGACCGTGGTCAGCACGATGATCGGCACGCCGCGCAGCGTGTTGGCCTTCTCGCCGTTCGACGCCTCGAACTCCTCCGCCTGCTTGCGGGCCCAGTCGGACGTGGACGGCTTGTACTCTCCGGTCAGCGGCATGCCACCAGCGTACGGCGGCCGAAACCGGGGCCGGGCCATCGTCGGCCGATCGCCGTGGTGCTCGACTGCGCGGAGGGTGCTATCTCGGATCCGATCGTGTGAACAGCGCGACGGCGATCGCTGTCCCCGCCAGGGCGCCGACGAGCTGGGCGGCGATGAACGGCACGCTGGATGCGGGTGCGATGCCGGCGAAGGTGTCGGTGAAGATGCGGCCGATGGTGACGGCCGGATTGGCGAACGCGGTGGAGCTGGTGAACCAGTAGGCCGCGCCGATGTATGAGCCGACGGCCGTCGCGATCACGGGGACGCTGCGCCCGGTGCGGGAGAGCCCGATGATGAGCAGCACCAGTCCTGCCGTCGCCACGATCTCGGCGAGGATTGTCGCCGGCGTGGCCCGATCGGTGGCCGAGAGCGTGGTCGGGATCGCGAACATCGCGTTCGCGAGGATGGCCCCGCAGATCGCACCGGCCACCTGAGCGAGCAGGTAGATGCCCAACGCGGGTGCGGTGAGGCCGGATCGATCGCGCCGGCCCAGCACGACATCGGCGAGGGACACGACGGGGTTGAAGTGGGCTTCGGAGACGGGCGCGAGCAGAAGGATGAGCACGCCCAGCCCGAGGGCGGTCGCGATCGAGTTCTCCAGCAGCTGCAGTCCGGTGTCCGTCGACAGCTGCTCCGCGGCGATGCCGGATCCGACGACCACGGCGACGAGCAGCGCGGTGCCGAGGAACTCGGCGAGGGCGCGCCGCCACAGCGGTTGCCGGCCGAGGACGGGCGCGTCGACGGTCACGTCGTGGGGGCGAGTTCGCCGATGAGGGTCTCGACGCGGATGCGGATCTCGTCGCGGATGCGGCGGACTGTGTCGGCGTCCTGTCCGGCGGGATCGTCGAGCTGCCAGTCCTCGTAGCGCTTGCCGGGGAAGATCGGGCACGCGTCGCCGCAGCCCATCGTGATCACGACGTCGGATTCCTTCACAGCGTCGACGGTGAGCAGCTTCGGCGTGTTGCCGGCGATGTCGATGCCTTCCTCCGCCATCGCGTCGACGGCGACCGGGTTGATCTGATCCTTGGGCTCGGAGCCGGCCGACAGAACCTCGATGCGGTCGCCGGCGAGCGCCTCGAGATAGCCGGCGGCCATCTGGGAACGGCCGGCGTTGTGCACGCAGACGAACAGGACGGTGGGCTTGCTGCTCATGCGGGAACTCGCTTCCTTCTCAGGGAAAGCATAGACGACAATCTATTGATATTCGGCTCGGGCACCACCGCACATTCCCGGCGTCACGTCCCGTTGTCGGCGCTCCGGCGCTCGACCACCACCGTGTCGCGCCACTGCCCGGCGTGCGGGCCGAGCGCGGAGCGGGCGATGCGCTCCCGCCGGCCCACGATCCGGAATCCGGCGCGTTCGTGGAGTCGGAGGCTGGCCGCGTTCTCGGGGAAGATGCTGGACTGGATCGTCCAGTACCCGGCCTTCTCGGCGGCATCGATGAGGGCGTCCAGAAGCAGGCGCCCGATCCCCCGGCCATGGTGGGCGGGGTCGATGTACACGGAGTGCTCGATCACGCCCCGGTACGCCGCTCGGGTCGAGACCGGCGATGCAGCCGCCCACCCGGTGACCGTCCCCGTCTCGTCGACGGCGACCAGCCGCGCCTCGCGGACCTTCCCGGCATCGAACTGCTCCCAGGTCGGGGTGGCGGTCTCGAAAGTCGCCTCGCCCCCGACGACCCCCGCCGCGAAGATCGCCTCCACCCGCGGCCAGTCCGCCGCCGTCATCTCGCGGACCTGCGTCATGAGCAGCAGGCGCTTGCGCCGGTGAGACCGGTCGAGCAGACGCCGGTCGCAGGAAGGGTGAGCTGAACCTCGGTGGCAGCACGCATATCGCCGTCGACCCAGGCGACGACGGAGCGGACCTGCTCGTATCCCGTGGCGAGCAGGAACGTCGGCGCGCGGCCGTAGGACTTCATCCCGA
Source organism: Microbacterium ureisolvens (assembly GCF_019511645.1). Lineage (GTDB taxonomy): Bacteria > Actinomycetota > Actinomycetes > Actinomycetales > Microbacteriaceae > Microbacterium > Microbacterium ureisolvens_A. The sequence goes on from NZ_JAEUAX010000006.1 coordinate 101,123, forward strand.
CGAGGAAGAACCCGGCTTCCGGGTGACGAAGCTCATCGAAGCCGTGCGGGGCGACGGTGCCGCAGGAGTGCAGGTTCGGGTCGATCAGCGGCGCCAGCCGCACCGGGGCCTCCACGGTCTCGTCCAGGTGCAGCCGGACCTCGCGGAGCATGTCCAGGTCGGGCCGGAACCCGGTCGCGCCCACCACGACGTCGGTGTCGTAAGACGCCGGTTCGCGGCGGCGTGACCCGATCAGCCGAACCCCGTCGCCGTGGCGTTCGATGGCGGAGATCTCGAACGAGTCGATCTTCTCGATCGCCCCGGCGTCGACGAGCTGGTCGACTCGCGAGCCGAGGCGAGCCCGATCTGCCAGCTCGTCATCAGCCGACGACGACACCCGGACAGCGGATGCGTTGCGGATCAGCCACGTCACGCGCGTGCCCGGAGCGTCCTTCGCGAGTTCCGCCAGCGCGATCAGGGTGTTCGCGGCCGAGTGCCCCGCACCGACCACCGTCGTGTGGCGTCCGGCGAACCGCTCTCGCTCGGCGCCGAGCACGTCCGGGAGCGCGTGCACCAGGCGACCGTCGACGTCGGAGTCGCCGAGCGGATCCAGCCCGGACGAGCTCAGCGGATTCGGCGAGGTGTACGTGCCGGACGCGTCGATCACCGCCCGCCCGACGAGCTCCTCGACGCGGCCGTCCGTCGCTCGGACACGGATCAGGAAGGGCGTGGTGTCGCGGCCCGCGGTGCGGGTACGGTCCATGCCCTCGCGCGACACCGCGACCACCCGGGTTCCGAACCGTATCCGGGACCGGATCGCGTCCAGCTCGGCCAGCGGCGAGAGGTAGAGGTCGACGAGTTCCCGTCCGGTCGGTGCGGCATCCTCGTCGACCGGCGCGCTCCAGCCGGCGGATTCGAGGAGCCGCCGGGATGAGGGGTCGATCAGGTGACGCCACGGCGAGAACAGCCGGGTGTGGCCCCAGAGCCGGATCGAGGCGGCGGCCTGCTCGCCCCTCTCCAGGATCCTGAAATCGATGCCTCGCTCGACCAGGTTCGCCGCGGCCGCCAGCCCGATGGGCCCGGCGCCGATGATCACCACCGGCAGCGACGCCAAGCGGTCGGTCACGACCATGCGGGGTGTCAGATCGAGCAGCGTCACGATGTGCCTCCAGCGAAGATATTGATGAACGTCGATGTTCAGTATGGATTGCTGTATCGATGAGTGTCAATATCGACTATCGTCGATGCATGGTCACGATGCTCGAGGTCACCGACATCACCGCCGACGCGGGCGAGGTGTGCTGCGCCCCGCTGGTGAAGGAGCCGATCGCCCAGCGCGACGCCGAACAGCTCGCAGCCACCCTGAAGGCCCTCGCCGACCCGGCTCGGTTGCGGCTGCTGTCGATCGTGGCGTCCTCCGAAGGGCAGGAGGCATGCGTGTGCGACCTCATCGAACCCGTCGGGCTGTCCCAGCCGACCGTGTCTCACCACCTGAAGATCCTGACCGAAGCGGGATTCCTGTCCCGTTCCAAGCGCGGAACCTGGGCGTACTACCGGCTGCAGCCGGACGCGCTCACCGGCGTGGCGGACTTCCTCACGATCTGAAACGCCGAAGACGAGGAACGGATGCCGCAGCCCTGGGCTGCGGCATCCGTCCCTGTGTTCGAGCTCGGCGACCGAAAGGTCAGAGGCTCTCGATGATCTCGCGCATGAGCGAAGCAGTCTCGGACGGGGTCTTCCCGACCTTGACGCCGGCGGCCTCGAGGGCCTCCTTCTTGGCCTGCGCGGTGCCGGCCGAGCCCGACACGATGGCGCCGGCGTGGCCCATGGTCTTGCCCTCGGGGGCGGTGAAGCCGGCGACGTAGCCGACGACCGGCTTGGTGACGTTGGCCTTGATGAAGTCGGCCGCGCGCTCCTCGGCGTCGCCGCCGATCTCGCCGATCATGACGATCGCCTTGGTCTCGGGGTCTGCCTCGAACGCGGCGAGGGCGTCGATGTGCGTGGTGCCGATGATCGGGTCGCCGCCGATGCCGATGGCCGTCGAGAAGCCGATCTCGCGCAGCTCGTACATCATCTGGTAGGTCAGGGTGCCCGACTTGGAGACGAGGCCGATCGGCCCCTTGCCGGTGATGTTCGCGGGCGTGATGCCGACCAGGGACTCGCCGGGCGTGATGATGCCGGGGCAGTTCGGCCCGATGATGCGGGTCTTGTTCCCCTTCGACTGCGCGTACGCCCATGCCTCGGCGGTGTCGCCGACGGGCACGCCCTCGGTGATGACGACCAGGAGCGGGATCTCGGCGTCGATGGCCTCGACCATGGCGTCCTTCGTGAACGCCGGCGGCACGAACGCGATCGAGACGTCGGCGCCCGTGGCGTCGATGGCCTCCTGCACCGACGCGAAGACGGGCAGCTCGACGGGGTTGCCGTCGGCGTCGGTGTGCAGCACGGTCGTGCCGGCCTTGCGGGCGTTGACGCCGCCGACGACCTGGGTGCCGGCCTTCAGCATGAGCGCGGTGTGCTTGGTGCCCTCGCCGCCGGTGATGCCCTGGACGATGACCTTGGAATCCTTGTTCAGGAAGATCGACATTTCTGGAGTTCCTCGTTCTTTCAGATTCTCAGATCACGCGTTGGCGAGCTCGGCAGCCTTGTCGGCGCCCTCGTCCATCGTCTCGGCCAGGGTCACGAGCGGGTGGTTGGCCTCACGCAGGATCGCGCGGCCCTCCTCGACCTTGTTGCCGTCCAGGCGCACGACCAGCGGCTTGGAGGCCGACGAGCCGAGCTCGGCGAGCGCGCCGACGATGCCCTTGGCGACCGCGTCGCAGGCGGTGATGCCGCCGAAGACGTTGACGAACACCGACTTGACCTGCGGGTCGCCCAGGATGACGTCGAGGCCGGCGGCCATGACCTCGGCCGACGCGCCGCCGCCGATGTCGAGGAAGTTGGCGGGCTTCACGCCGCCGTGGTTCTCACCGGCGTACGCGACGACATCGAGCGTCGACATCACCAGGCCCGCACCGTTGCCGATGACGCCGACCTCGCCGTCGAGCTTGACGTAGTTGAGGTCATTGGCCTTCGCCTTGGCCTCGAGCGGGTCGGCGGCGTCCTTGTCTTCGAGCAGCGCGTGGCCGGCGTGACGGAAGTCGGCGTTCTCGTCGAGCGAGACCTTGCCGTCGAGGGCGATGATGTCGCCCTCTTCGGTGAGCACGAGCGGGTTGACCTCGACGAGCGTCGCGTCCTCGCCCTTGTACACGTTGTAGAGCTTGACGAACACATCGCTCACCTTGTCGACCAGCTCCGCCGAGAAGCCGGCGGCCTCGGCGATCTCGACGGCCTTCGCCTTGTCGATGCCGGTGCCGGGGTTGACGTCGATGCGGGCGAGGGCCTCGGGGCGCTCGACGGCGAGCTCCTCGATCTCCATGCCGCCCTCGACTGACGCGAGCGACAGGTACGAGCGGTTGGCGCGGTCCAGCAGCACCGAGAAGTAGTACTCCTTGTCGATGCGGGCACCCTGCGCGACCATGACGCGCTTGACGACGTGGCCCTTGATGTCGAGGCCGAGGATGGCCTTCGCGGCCTCGTAGGCCTCGTCGGGGGTCTTCGCGACCTTCACGCCGCCGGCCTTGCCGCGACCGCCGGTCTTGACCTGGGCCTTGACGACGACGACACCGCCGATCTTCTCGGCTGCGGCAAGCACCTCCTCCGGCGTGTCCGCGACGATGCCGGCGAGCACCGGCACCTCGTACTTCTCGAAAAGGTCTCGTGCCTGGTACTCGTACAGATCCACAGTGATTTCCTTCGCAGGTGGCGAATGGGGGTGGGGACGACGCTCAAAAGCGTCTCGACGTCGAGATATCGACCAGTCCCCCAGCCTACTACCGGTCGTCGTCCGGTTCTGACCGCAGCGACGCGCCGCCGGGTTCCCGAAGAGCTGAACAGATGCTGCGACCCGGCGGCCGCCGTCACCGCACGGTGGCTGCCTGAGGCGTCCGGACCTCGGCGGGGTCGTCATCGAGCTCTTCGCCCGGGACACGGGGCAGACGCGCGAGGTCCCGGAGTGCCGGCCCCTCGATGCGGCATCCGTCCGCCGTGAACCGCGATGCGTGCAGCGGGCAGTCCCAGGTGTGTTCGGCATCGTTCCACCGCAGCACGCCGCCGAGGTGGGTGCACACGGCGCTCACCGCACACGTCCGTCCGTCGACCGTGGAGATGCCCACCGGCTGCCCGGCGCGGCTGGCGACCACACCCTCCCCCTCGGCGGGGCGACGGATCGGGGTCGGCACGGTCTGCGCACCGATCCACCCCGACGCCGCCTCCCAGCCGACGCGGAGGTTCTCCACGCCGCCGCGGGCGAGATCCGCCGGCACGGTGAACCGCGTCGCGATGACGTTCATCCAGTCCGGGCGGTCGCGTCGCGGAACACGGCAGATCTCCGCCGTCAGCCGCAGCGCCGCCGCCGGCGCGTTCGAGAGCCCCCACTTCGCGTACCCGGTGGCGAACCGGATGCGGCCGAGCGCGCGCGGCATCGCTCCGACGAACGGGATGAGGTCGTGCGACTCGTAGTCCTGGGCCGACCACGAGGCCACGGGTGCGGCGCCGGGGAAGTGATACTGCGCCCACGACACCAGACCGTCCACGCTCGCGCGGGCCGAGGGTGCGCGTCCCACGGGGAAGCCGTTGCCCGCGACGATGAGCTGGGCGGCGCCGGCAGGGCCGTCCTCGGGGGTGATCGAACGCACGGACTTGGTCTCGCCGTCGACCGAGATGTAGAGCCCCTCGGGGAGCGGTCCGTCGGTCGCGAAGGCCACGCAGGAGGAGCGCAGCCCACGCACCTTGGCGAAGTACAGGCCCCGGTCGGTGATCGGCGTCGCCGTCGCGAGCACGACGTGGTTCGCCGCGAGGAAACCCCTCGTCGTCTCGACACCGGACCACGGTGCTGCGTGCACGCGGGTGACCCGTACGCCCGTGTGCAGCGTGCCTCCCTCGCGCAGCAGCGCCTGTGCGAGCGCGACCAGGAGGCGCTGCGGATCGATCGCGACCTGGCGGTCGAGCGCCACCGCGTCGACCATGTCGAACGGGGACTGCGCGAGCTGATCGGGCTCGACCCGCCGTACCGGGAGCCCGGCCTCGACGGCTGCGCGCAGCTCCGCGTCGATGCACGCGGCACCCTGCGGCGTCTGTGCATACGAATACGCGGCACGGCGGGAGTACGGGACGCCGAGCTCGTCGGCGATGCCCGTGAGCCACTCGGCACCATCCTGGTTGGACTCGACGTACGCACGCACCAGCCGCGCGGGATGGTGTCTGCGCAGGCTCGAGAGCACTGCACCCTGCAGCAGCGTCAGCTTGCCGGTGTTGCCACCCGAGGCGAGCGCTCCCACCTCTGCGGCCTCCACCACGGCGACGTCCAGCCCTCGACGGGTGAGCAGCAGTGCGGTCGAAAGACCCGTCAGGCCGGCGCCGACGACCACGACGTCGCGCCGCCGCCCGGATGCGAACGGGGTGCCCACGACCTCGGGGGCGTCTGTCTTCCAGATGGGCGTCATGACCACAGTGAAGTCCGGTCGCCGCCCGCGCGGCGACGGGGTTGACACCGGGCGACCGAGTGCCACCGCGTCGAACCGGGCACGCGCCGCCGCGAGCGCATGCCCGCTCGCGGCGGCGCGCGCACTAGGCTCTCCCCGAGATGTCCGACACCGCCGCCTCCGCCGCACAGGCCGCGTCCCGCGCGACCGTAGTCGCCGCCGCGCTCGAGCTGTTCGCAGAGCAGGGGTTCGATCAGACGTCGGTGGAGCAGATCGCCCAGGCGGCGGGCGTGTCCCGTTCGACGTTCTTCCGGCAGTTCGGCGGCAAGGACGACGTGGTGTTCACCGACCACGAGCTGCTCCTGGAACGACTGCGCGAGTTCTTGGCGCAGCCGCATCCCGATCCGTGGGCGGCGGTGTGCGAGGCATCCGTCTTCGTGTACGCGCACTTCGCGGCGGACCCCGAGCTCGCACGGCGACGCTACACGGTGGTGCGGGGTGTCCCGGCGCTGCGCGATCGCGAGATCGTCACGGTGTTCCGCTACGAGCGGCTCTTCGACGAGTATCTGCGCGCGTCGCTGCCCGGCCTCGACCCGCTGGACGCCGTGGGGTTCTCGGCTCTCATCACCGCGATCCACAACCACGTCCTGCGCCGGCTCATCCGGGGTCCGAAGAAGGTGCCGGTCTCGGTGCTGCGCGCCGCCCTCGATGACGCTCGCCGCAGATTCGGCGTGCTTCCCGACAGTGAGGCGGACCCTGCCGCCGAAGAGGTGGTCGTCGCCGTGTTCCCGCGGTCGATGCCGACCGCCGAGGTGGCCCGTCGGCTGCGTGAGCGTCTCGACGATTGACCTCGGCGACTCGTCTTCGGAATTCGTCTTCGCACGTGTGAGCACGGCGGTATGTTCGAGCTATGAGCACAGTGGACACCTCGCCCGAGACGGCAGGGAGAGCCCCCTGGTACACGCAGGATCCGGACGCCGTCGTCGCCGCACTCCGCAGCGACCGCGACCGAGGCCTGACGGCCGCCGACGCCGCACAGCGACTCGCCGAGCACGGCCCCAACTCGATCGCCGCTGAGAAGCCGCCGTCGACCTGGCAGGTGGCGCTCCAGCAGCTCGCCGATTCGATGAACGTCATGCTGGTCGCCGTCGCGGTCATCAGCCTGTTCATCAACCAGGTGAGCGTCGGCATCCTGGTCGGCGCCCTCGTCGTGCTGAACATCGTCCTGGGCACCCGGCAGGAGCTCAAGGCGAAGGCATCCGTCGACGCCCTCGCCAAGATGCAGATCCCGCAGGCGAAGGTCGTCCGCGACGGTTCGCTGGTGCAGGTCGACGCCACGACGCTGGTGCCGGGCGACATCGTCGCCCTCGAGGCCGGCGACATCGTTCCCGCCGACGGGCGCATCGTCCGCTCGGCGACGCTCGAGACGCAGGAGGCGGCCCTCACCGGCGAGAGCGCGCCGATCCCGAAGGACGCCGGCACCCTCACGAACCCAGAGACGACCCTGGGCGACCGCACCGACATGGTGTTCCAGAACACCCAGGTGACGCGGGGCACGGCGACGGTGGTCGTCACCGACACCGGCATGCAGACGCAGATGGGCCAGATCGCGTCGATGCTCTCCGCAGTCAAGCCCGCCAAGTCCCCGCTGCAGCGCGAACTCGACTCGCTCACCGGCGTGCTGGGCTGGATCGCGTGGGGCGCGGTCGCGATCATCATCATCACGGGCCTGCTGCGCGGCCAGGAGATCACGTCGGTGATCCTCCTGGGCATCTCGATGGCGATCTCGGCGATCCCGACGGGCATGCCCTCGTTCGTGCAGGCGATGCTCTCGTACGGCTCGCGCCAGCTCGCCGAGCACAAGGCGGTCGTCAAGAACCTGACGGATGTCGAGACTCTGGGCGCGACGAGCGCCATCAACTCCGACAAGACCGGCACGCTCACGATGAACGAGATGACGGTCGAGTCGCTGTACTACCGCGGCGAATGGTTCACCGTCGCGGGCTCCGGCTACGAGAAGTCCGGCGACGTGCGCCACGTGGCGGGCCTGCCGGTGCCGCAGTTCAACCAGCTCGCACTCGGGCTCACCCTCTGCAGCGACGCCACGGTGTCCGACGACGGCGCCGTGATCGGCGACCCGACCGAAGCCGCGCTCGTCGTGCTCGCCGCCAAGCTGGGCGCCGATGCGGAGCTCACCCGCGCGCAGTTCCCGCGCGTCGCCGAGGTGCCGTTCGACTCCGCGTACAAGTTCATGGGCACCTTCCACGAGATCCCGGTGGAGGGCGTCGAGACCCTGGTGGGCTACGTCAAGGGCGGCCCCGACGTGGTGCTCGACCGCTGCAGCTCGGTCGCGACGATGGAGGGCGTCGTGCCCATCGCCGACCGCCGCGACGCGATCCTCGAGGCCAACCGCTCGCTCTCGGAGCAGGGGCTGCGGGTGCTCGCGTTCGCGTTCCGCCGATACGCCGCCGACGCCCCGGTGGTCGACGACCCCATGGCGGCCGTCTCCGACCTGACGTTCGTCGGCCTCGTCGGCATCATCGACCCGCTGCGTCCCTCCTCGAAGGAGGCCGTGCGCATCGCGCGCGAGGCCGGTATCGAGGTCCGCATGATCACGGGCGACCACGCGATCACCGCCGCGGCGATCGGGGCGAAGCTCGGGCTCGGCGAAGGCGCGGCCAGCGGCGCCGAGATCCAGGCGATGAGCGACGACGAGCTGAAGGCGGCACTGCCCCGCCTGCACATGTTCGGCCGCGTCACCCCGGAGGACAAGCTGCGTCTGGCCCGACTCATGCAGGAGCAGGGCGCCGTCGTCGCGATGACCGGCGACGCCGTGAACGACGCCGCGGCCCTCAAGCAGGCCGACATCGGTGTCGCGATGGGCTCCGGCAGCGACGTCACGAAGCAGGCGGGGAAGATGATCCTCGTCGACGACAACTTCGGCACCCTGGTGACCGCGGTTCGCCTCGGCCGCTCGATCTACGAGAAGATCGTCAGCTACGTCCGGTTCCAGATGTCGCAGCTGTTCTCCCTCGTGCTGCTGTTCCTCGTCGCGAGCATCTTCGGGATCAATGAGGGGGTGCCCCTCACGCCGATCATGGTGCTGTTCCTGAACTTCTTCATCGCCATCTTCCCGGTCATCGTGATCCTCCTCGACCCGGTGCCCGACGGCATCATGCTCAAGCCGCCGCGCGACCCGAAGAAGACGATCGCCAACCCGGCCGCGGTCACACTCTGGTTCGTCTACGGCGGTCTGATCTTCGTCACCACCCTCGTGCCGCTGCTCCTCTACCCCGACCTGCTGAGCTCGACCGAGCCCAACGTGCCGGTCACGATGGCGTTCGTCGTCTGCGCGCTCGGCTCGATCTTCGGCGGCCTCGTCATGCGGCGCGATCCCGAGTCCGGCCTGGCCGCCCCGATCATCGACGCGGTGAAGTGGCTGTCGATCCCGCTCGCTCTCACGGTCGTCGCGGTCGAGGTCCCGTTCATGCAGCGCCTCGTCGGCACGATCAGCCTCTCGGGCGACGAGTGGCTGACGGCGCTCGGCCTGGCCCTGCTCGTGCCCGTGCTGATCGAGCTCGAGAAGTGGCTCCGCCGCGCGAGGCTCCGCCGCCGCGGCGTTCACGTCTGACGCACGTGCAGAGAACGCGCGCCACCCGAATGGGGGCGCGCGTTCTCCGTTCGAGGTACGGTCGCCCGATGGTCAGCCTGCCGCGACCGCGACCTCGTTCGGAGTGACGTCGAGCGTCGCCGAATCGACGATCTTGCCGGAGGTCAGGTCGACGGCGTGGATCGCGTCGGCGGCCGGCTCGGTCACGTAGGCGATGTCACCGGCGACGACGATCGCGGGGTGCGCGTCCTGCCACTCGGCCGGCCCTTCCCATGCCTCGATCACGGGGAACACGTCGATGAGCTCCCCGCCGGCGGGATCGAACACGTGGATCGAGCCGTCGGTGGCGAGGATGTAGGCGAGGTCCTCGGGGCCGCGGGCGATGTCGCGGAACGTGTACTCGACGCCCTCGGGGAGGTCGACAACCTCGAGCGTGCCGGCCTCGGTGTCGATCACCGTGACCGCTCGCAGGAGGTAGCCCTCGTCATCCGGGTCGCTCTTGTAGTCGCCGACCACGAGTGGGCTGGTCTCGCTCACGTACGCGTTGCCCATGCGACCGTACGGCTGGTCGGGTGCGTCGAGCTTGAGGATCTCTCCGTCGCGGTAGAGCAGGGCGCCGTTCTCGCAGCCGAAGACCACGGCCTCGTCGGCCGCCGTTCCCTCGCCGTGCACGCCGGGGCACGCGTCGCTCGTGGCGACGACCGCGCCCGAGGCGTCGGTGGCCGAGATGCCGGTGCGGCCGTCGGCATCGCCGACGGTCGTGAGGAACGTGCCGTCTTCGAGCACGACCGAGACGCCGTGATGCGCCTCGACTCCGGGAACCGTCTCGGTCGCAGGCAGCTCGTCCCCGGCCGAGAGCAGGGCGTCGGTGTCGAAGATGGTGGTGTCGCTGGTGCCGTCGGCATAGAGGACCGTCTTGCCACCGTGACGGACGACGTGCCCCGGGGTGTCGGCGGCGAAGATCAGGTCGGTGAGCGCCGGCTCGTCGGTGCTCCCCGCCGCAGTGTCGAGCACCTGGAAGCCCTCGCTCATCGTGACCATCACGTGGCGGCCGTCGCCGGCCGGGTTGAGGCGCGTGAACTCCTCCGACTCGAGGTCGGCGACGGGCTCGAGGCTCTCGCCGTCGAGCACGAGGATGCCGCCCTCGTACGAGACCGCGATCCTCGCCCCCGCCGGTTCCGCGGTGGTCGTCGGCGTCTCCGAGCCGGCGTCGACGGACGCCGACGGCGTCGACGAACAGGCCGCGAGGGTCGCGATGGCACCGGCGGCGACGGCGATCAGCCCGGCGCGCCGCAACGTGCGTGTGCGCATGTGGTGTTCCTCTTTCTTGGGTGGGGGCTCACTCGGCGAGCCCGTCGGCGATGCGCTGCGTGTTCTCGCGCATCATGGTCAGGTAGTCCTCGGCGCCGCCGCCCTCGGCGGTGAGCGACTCGGTGTACAGCTCGATCACCTCGACGTGCGTGTCGGTCTCTTCGGCCAGCGCCCGCATCAGGCGGTCCGGCGATGAGGACTCGGCGAACACCGCTCGTACGCGGTTGTCTTCGATCGCCGTGACGAGTCCCGCGAGGTCGGACGCGCTGGGTGCCGCCAACGTCGTGCCGCCCGGGATCGCGGCGCCCACGACGCGGAAGCCGCATCGCTCGGCGAGGTATCCGAAGACGTGGTGGTTGGTCACCAGCGCCCGCCGCTCGGCGGGAATGGCCGCGAATGCCGTCGCCATGTCGTCGTCGAGGCGCTCGAGCTCGGCGAGGTAGTCGGCGACGCGCGCATCGACGACGGCCGGATCGACGCGTGGCAGACCCGACAACCGCGGCCCCAGCGCGTCGACCACGTCGACCATGCGTCCCGGGTCGGTCCAGAAGTGCGGGTCGGGGGTGCCGGCGGCGTCGCCCGCCTCGTATTCGAGCACCTCGATGGCCTCACCGGCGACGAAGCTGTCCACGCCCTCTTCGACCGCGGCGTCCAGGTGCTGCTGCAGCCCCTCCTCGAGGCCCAAGCCGTTCGAAACCAGCAGGTCGGCGGCGCGCAGGCGCGCAGCATCCTGTGCAGAGATCTCGAACGAATGCGGGTCGGCTCCGGGCCGCATGAGGGTCATCACCTCGACGTCGTCGCCCACGAGTTCGTCCACGACATCGCCCAGGATGTTGGTCGACACCACGACGAGCGGGCGATCGCCGGCGGTCGGCGCGCAGGCGGAGAGGACGGACGCTGCGATCCCGGCCACCACCAGCGCCGCAAGCGTTGCGGGCCATCGGCGGCTCATCGCCCCGTCTCCGCGAGCAGGGAGGGCTGAGTCGGCGTCTGGAACGTGCGCGAGATACGGGCGGCATCGGCGAAGTCGATCTCGTACAGGGTGTGCTCGGCCGGGCCGTTGAGGTATGCGCGCTCCTGGTCGGCGACGAGCGTGAGGATGCCTGTCCCCGCGGCGAGCGACTCGGCGACGAGCGGCTCGGTCTGCGACAGCAGCGCCCCGCTCGCCCCGTCGATCACGAGCACCCGGCCGTCCGCGGCGACGGCGAGCACGTGCTGGGCCTCGTCGTCGACGGCGGTCGCCTGCAGGATGGGGCGGTCGACGGGCAGAAGCGTGAAGGTGCGCTCGCGGGTGTCGAGCAGCCAGATGCCCTGTTCACCGGCGAGCCCCGCGACGGTGGGTCGCCCGTCGCGTCCCGCGAAACCGGTTGCCCGCGGCGCCGTCGTGTCGGCGGGGTAGGGAATCCTCTCGAGCTCCACCGCACCGTCGACGACGGTCGCCAGAAGCGCACCGTCCGCGCACCCGATCACCGCGCCCACGCGGGTCGTCACGGTGCCGCGCGCGTCCTCGCACTCGGCGGTCCCTCCGGGCTGCGCGACCCCGTCCTCGTCCAGGACGGAGACGGATGCTGCCACCCCGTGCTGCGGCTCTGTGATGAGCGCGTGCGAGCCGATCGGCACGAGCATCCCGTCGTGCGGGTCGGTCTCGAGACGGAAACGCTCCACGAGCTCGCCGTCCGCCATCGCCGCGGTGTCGAGGAGCACCGCCTCGCCGCTGCCGGCGAAGAACACCCCGGTGCTCCCCGTGGTGGAGGAGGAGGTGGTCGCCACGGCGGCGGCGCCGCGTCCCGGCACCTCGCCGAGCATCGCCGGTTCGGCGAGGTAGTAGTGGAAGTGGTCGACGTGGTCCCACGTCCACCGGCCGCTGTCGATGATCGACAGGCCCTCGCCCGTGTCGGCGAAGACGTAGCGTCCGTCGGTGCTCGCCCGCGACGCCGCCGGCACGCCGCCCAGCTCGTCGACCGACTCGTCGAGCAGGTCGAGCTGCCGCACGACGCCATCCGGATCGATCGTCACCGCGGCCACCGGGGCCTCGCTCACCTCCTTCGCGCCATCGACCGCCCCATGGCCCGCGGCGGTGGGGCTCGCGGGGGGCGCAGCGGGGGCGGCGCTCCCGCAGCCGGCGAGCGCGAGCACGAACGCGGTCAGCGTGAGCATCGCTGTGAGCGGAGCGGATCTGTGGAGCACGGGCTCGTTCCTTCGTCGAGTAGCGGGAGCGGATGCTGCGGCACCCGGGTGTCGGGTCATGCGAACGCCTCCCGAGGGATGCGCATGCGGACACGGGCCGCGTGCGCGGCCCACGAGGTGGCCGCGAGGAGCACGGCGATGAGGGCGATGGAGGCGCCGGCGGCGGTGCCCGCGTGCCACGACAGCAGAAGGCCGATCACGACGGCGGCGACTCCGAATGCGCACGCGACGGCCATCGCCGACGGCAGCCGGTGGGTCCACTGGCGGGCGGCGACCGCCGGCGCGATGAGCAGTCCCACCACCAGGAGAGATCCCACCGCCTGGTACGACGCGACGACCGCGAGTGTGACCAGGCCGACCAGTGCGGCCTGGGCGATCCGCGGCCGGAGTCCGAGCACCGCGGCCACCCTGGAGTCGACCGCGAGGGCGACGAGCGACCGGTGTGCGGCTGCCGCGACCGCAAGCCCGGTTCCGGTGGCCCAGGTGAGCACGACCAGGTCCTCAGGGGAGATCGCGAGGATGTCGCCGAAGAGGATGGCCGTCGCATCCGTCGCGAAGCTTCCCGACTGCGAGATGACGATCACGCCTGCCGCGAGCATGGCCACGAAGAGCATGCCGATGCTGGTGTCGTACGACAACCGGCCGCGCCGCTCAAGCGCCCCGATGCCGAGGCTCATCAGGGCCGCACTGACGCCGGCGCCCAGCAGGACAGGGACGCCGAGCAGGGTCGCAACGGCGACGCCGGGCAGCATCCCGTGCCCGAGCGCCTCCCCCAGGAACGCCATGCCGCGGGCGACGACCCACGTCCCGACCACACCGCAGAGCAGGGCGATCAGGATGCCGCCCAGGAGGGCGCGCTGGACGAACTCCAGCACGAACGGATCGGTGATGAGGGGCACGAGCCACGACCGTAGCGTTAATGAGAACGATTCTCAAAATCAACTAGAGTGTGTCCGTGCCTTCGGACCAGCCACCCCCTGCCCTGGTTTCAGCGCGCGGAGTCCGCGTCGATTTCGCGGGGAGGACGGTGCTCCGAGGGGTCGACCTCGACGTGATGGCCGGCGCGATCTGCGTCATCGCCGGGCCGAACGGCGCGGGCAAGTCCACGCTCCTCGAGGTGCTTGCCGGCACCCTCACGCCCTCGGCCGGGATGGTCGAGCGCCGGTCGGCGTCGAGAGCCTTCGTGCCGCAGCGCACCGCCGTCCCAGCCACGCTCCCCCTCACCGTCCGCGATCTCATCACGGTCGGCGCCTGGGGCCGCACGGGCGCGTGGGGTCGGCTGGACCGGGCTGCACGGGGCGCGGTGGACGAAGCCGTCGGGCGACTCGGTCTGGGCGCCCTGCAACGCTCGCCGTTCGACGCCCTGTCCGGGGGACAACGACAACGAGCGCTCCTCGCCCAAGGCCTCGCGCGGGGAGCTGACGTCCTCCTCCTCGATGAACCCACCACGGCGCTCGACGACGACAGCGCGGAGCGCATCCTCGTCGCAGTGAGATCGGAGGCGGACCGCGGCGCCGCCGTCGTGTGCGTCAGCCACGATCACGCGCTGATCGAGGCGGCGGACGTGGTCGTCCGCTTGGAGGCCGGACGCGTGGTGTCCGCCCGCCGCGCCGTCTCGCCGACGCCGACCTGAGCCGCACGAGGCTCCGGAGCTATCGACCGTTCTCGTCCAGCTCGCGCCGCAGGTACCGAGGCGCCTGCACACGCCAGGCTTCGGTGACGAGTTCGGCAAGGTGGTCGACGGTGATGCCGGCCATGCGGAACGCAACCTTCGGCTCGCCCCACGGCGTGGTGGTGCGCAGGAACACGTCGGGTTCCATCTCGACCAGGGCGAGGGCATCGATCGGGTCGGCGACCTTCACGCCGACGACGAGCTCGGCGGCGATGATCGCGCGCATGTCGGCGGGGATGCTCGGCCAGGGATGGCACTCCCACGCATAGAGCTTCGACCGCACGAACCAAGCGGCGCCGCCCGTGGTCGCGCGCTCCTCGCTGCCGGGCAGCGAAACCGCCGTGCGGCGCAGATCATCGAGTGTGGCCACGGCCCGAGCCTACGGCGGGCCGCCGACACGGGCCGGGCACGTCAGGGCAGCGGGTCGTCGCCGCGCCCCCATGCGATGGCGATCAGCCGGCGCAGCACGTCGAGGTCGATGTCGTCGAGCTTCTTCACGTAGACGCACCCCGCCCCCTCGGTGTACTTCCCGAGTTCCGGCAGCAGCTCGGCCCCGGCGGGGAGATCCTTCAGCCCGTACAGCGAGAGCGATGCCTTGCGCGGCGAGAACGCCGTCTTCGGCCACTGGCCCTGCCGCTTCGGATCGGACGGCGACACGTACCGGTAGCTGCCGTAGCCGACCATCGACGGGCCCCACATGACGGGGTCGACCCCGGTCACCTCGTGGAAGATGTCGGCGAGGGCCAGGCCGTCCTCCCGTCGCCGCTGCGGCGTCGCCGCCTCGAGGAACGCCGTCACGTCGGCATCGGTCGCCTGCGTCTTGATCTCGCTCACGCCGCCATTATCCTCGGCCGGCATCCGGGTGTTCGGCGGTGCTGATCCCCGCGCCGGCCAGGTGGCCGCCGACAGCGGAGATCGCGGGCGCGAAGAAGTAGCCGCCGCCGGTCGGCGTCACCCATTCGCGGTCGAGGATGAAGGTCCTCGACTGCCCCGACGACGTGCGAACGTCGAACGAGCGGTCGCGGGCGCCGTACACGTCGGCCTGGCCGATCACCGGGTCGTGCCCGCCGGCGTTCGGCTGGTGGGCGGAGTTCGCCCACCGCCGGGTGACGAACTCGAACTGGTCCTCGATCGAGGCCATGTGCGCGACGAACATGAGGCCGCGCTCGGCGGCGACGAGCTCGGGCGACGGATCGGCGACGCCCGCCAGCACAGGACCATACGGGATGCCGCGCCGCAGCATGAGCCGCATCATCGTGTCGGCCGGGGCGCCGAAGTCGGTGCCGCTGTCGCGCGGGTTGACCTTGCGGATATGCCCCGCCATCGGGCAGGTATCGCCGAACACGTCGGCCCTCGCCTTCGAGTGGCCGTCGCCGCGGTATCCGCCGGCGACGAGACTGGGCACCGGCGTCCACGCACGGGTGTCGTCGTCGAACTGGAAGTGGTTGTGCGCGAACTCATCGCCGGCGAGGTCGAGGTCGTCGCGGTCCGGCGTCCGCGAGACGGGGGCACCGCTGGGCCAGCGGCCCACCATCAGCGAGGCGAAGTGCACCGGATCGGTGCCGTATTCGGCGCTCGCGGTGGCGGCGAAGTCCCAGAAGGCGGGCACGTCCTGTGCGAGGCGGCGGCAGACCAGGTACGAGCCCAGGCGCGCCCAGTCGGGGAAGACGCCGTCGTCGACCGCGGGAAGGAGCGGATCCGCGGGATTCTGGCGCGGCATCCCGAGCACGAACTGCCCCGGCCAGACGAGCGGTTGACCCGCCTTGCCGAAGATGCGTGCGTGCGGGTTGCGCGGGTCGAGGTAGCGCGGGGCGAGCAGCTCGCCGTCGGCCGTCGCGCCGCGTACGCCGGGCTGCGAGACGCCGTCCTTGAAGCCGAAGTGCTCGTGCCCGCCGAGGTTTCCGGGCAAGTTCTCCCCCGCCTGGGCGAAGACGACCGAGACGCCGTTGCGGGCTGCCCCTTCGAGGATCGCGGATGCCTCCGCCTCGGCATCCACGGCGGAATCGGCCGCGACCGTCACGAGGAAGTCGGCCTCGGTTCTTTCGCCTCCGACGCGCCAGCGGTCGCGATGCCCAGGGGCAGCGGGATCGGCGGGGTCACCGAGGTAGGTCGAGCGCGCGGCGAGCCCCTGCCGGAACGCCTCATCGCTCATCTCGGCCAGCGCGTCGTCGCCGAGGAGCTTCGCGACTGCCGGCGCCGACAGCGCGAACGCGACCCACGTCGCGTTCGTGGTGGGCTCCCTTGCCCCTGTGCGAAGACGCTCCCGCCGGAACTCGCGCCGGAAGTCGAGCACTTCCTGCATGCTGCTCAGCCGAGGCGCGAGCCACCTCAGCCAGGCGCGGGCCCCCTCGAGGTCGTCGATCCGGAGGAAGAGGAACCGCTGGTGATCCTTGTTGAACCCGGGGATGACGTTGCCCTGGATGTCCGCAGTCGTCGCCGGATCGAACCTCGGCTCCCCCGCCGGCCACTCGTCAGCCTGGAACGACCGAGCGATGGGAGCCGGCTCAGGCGCGGGCAGCTCGATGCCGGAGAGCCGCGGTACTCCCTCCGCCATCAGCCCCGCGAGCGCCTGTGCTCCCTCATCGCTCATGCGCCCCCCTCGCTCACGACGTGCGCCGACATCGTGATGTGCTCGGCGATCTGCCCGCCGAACTCGATCTCCCGCCCGCCGATGCGGATGTCACCCACCAGGAACCCCTCCTCGGCAGGCACCTCGTACGACACCCGCACGGACGCGCCGGGGGCGCCGCGCTGTATCGTCCAGTAGTCGCCGACCGGCGAGCCGTCGGGCTTCGTCCAGCCGGAGTCGTCCCAGCCGATCATGTAGAGCCCGGGGGGATCCGCGGTGGCGATGGACAGCCCGAGCCGCGAGATCGCCCACACGTCGAAGTTGATCCGGGCGTCGGCGCCCGTCGCACGCGAGTACGGCAGCGCGTCGTAGCCGTCTACGGCGTGCTGGGACGGTTCGATCTCCTGCGAGACGCCGAGCAGATCGCCCATCGAGTTGATGGGCATGATGTAGTGCACGATGCCGTCCGTCGTGTTCCACCGGTTTCTCGGCTCGTATGCGCCGCCGTCGGGGAAGAGGTCTTCTTCCGCCACGTCCGGGGATACGAGACGCCGGTACAGCGCAAGGACGACATCCGGGTGCACCTCGGCCAGCAGCGTCCAATACTCCGGCGTCTCGGTCGTGAACGTGACGCGCGAGATCCTGCCGCCGGTCTTCTCGACGTGCCATTCGAGGTACTCGATCTGCACATCCCGCGACTCGGCTGCGGCGTATGCGGCGCGTCGGTCGTCACGATGCTTCATCAACAGCGGTCGCGAGAGCCCCGTCCACGTGATCGCCCGCTTGCGATCGCGGGCTCCGGGTCGCAGTGCGGGGTTCACGTATGCGCCGCGGCCGCTCACCTCGGTCGATTCGGCGATGAGCGCGCTGACCAGCCCGTGCCACCGCACGGGGAAGTCCGACCCCGGTCCGACGTCATCGATGTGCGCGGGTGCCGAGAACCGGGCCAGTTCCATGTTCGAGAAGCTAGCAGCGGATGCGAGGCGTTCGCACGCGACATTCCCATGGCGGCACATGACACTGAGTACTATTGATCGTGGTATTCAGTTCCACGAGAATCAGATACCGCACCACCCGCACCCACCGCCAGGAGTCCGACCGTGACCGACTTCCAGCCTCGCCCAGGCCAGCGCGTCGAGGGCTACGACGTCACCCGCCGCCGCGGCACCGACTACTACGCGGTGTTCGCTGACATCCCCGCAGCCGATCGCGAGGTGTGGGAGCGGGCCCAGGCGTACGTCGACGAGGTCGGCACGCGCATGCAGGACGCGTGGGACACCGGTGAGTACCCGCTCGACGTCGCGATGCGCGCCGGCGAGCTCGACCTCTTCAACGACGGGATCGCGCATCCGCAGCTGACGCGGTTCTCTCCGCTGGCGGCGGGCCTGGTGAACATGGAGATCTCGCGCGGCGACGGCTCCCTCGGCACCGTGCTCGCGGTGCAGGGCGGCCTGGCCCTGCGCACCCTCGCGCTGTTCGGCAGCGACGAGCAGCAGGCGCGGTGGCTGGTGCCGGTCGCACGGGGTGAGGTCGCAGCATCCTTCGCCCTCACCGAGCCCGACCACGGATCGGACTCGGTGTCGCTCGAGACGACCGCCCGTCGCGACGACGTCACCGGCGAGTGGGTGATCGACGGCGCGAAGAAGTGGATCGGCAACGGCGCCTCGGGCGGCATCACGTTCGTGTGGGCGCGCGTCCAGGCCGACGATGACGAGTTCCACGGCGCGGTACGCTGCTTCCTCGTCGAGCAGGACACCGCCGGGTACACGGGAACGGTGATCCGCGGGAAGGCGTCGCTGCGCGGCATCCATCAGGCGCATATCGTGCTGGACGGCGTGCGGGTGGCGTCGGATGCGGTCCTGCCGGGCACGAAGAGCTTCAAGGATGCCTCCACCGTGCTGTACTCGACCCGCTCGGGTGTCGCGTGGTCGGCGCTGGGCCACGCCACCGCCTGCTACGAGGCGGCGCTGGCCTATTCGCAGCAGCGCATCCAGTTCGGAAAGCCGCTGGCGAAGTTCCAGATGGTGCAGGAGCGCCTCGCGAACATGCTCGAGGAGCTCACCGCGATGCAGCTCTACTGCCGCTGGATGGCCGATCTCGAGGAGCGCGGCGAGCTGCGCCCGACGCAGGCGTCGCTCGCGAAGTACCACAACACCCGCGCCGCGCGCCGGATCGCGTCGACCGCCCGCGACATGCTCGGCGGCAACGGCATCCTGCTCGAGAACGGCGTGATGCAGCATCTGGCCGACATCGAGGCCATACATACCTACGAGGGCACCGAGAGCGTGCAGGCCCTGCTCATCGGGCGCGACATCACAGGCATGAGCGCCTTCGCCTAGTCGTCACGCGACGCGCGCGCAACCCGCACCGCCGGAGCGCCGCGCCCGCATACTCTCGGCGCATGGGACTGTTCCGGAACGATCCTCAGCGCGTGGTCCTCGAATCGAACGACGTCGAGCCGAGGGCGACGCGGGCGCCGTGGAGCCTGTGGGCTGACGGGTTCGGCAAGCTCAGCATCCGCGCCGTCCAGATCCTCGTCGTGGTCGCGGTGCTGACCGGCATCATCTACGCGATCCAGTACCTGACGCTGGTGACCATCCCCCTCACCATCGCTCTGATCCTCGCGTGTGCGTTCGCACCGGTGATGCGATGGATGCGGCGGCGCGGCGTGCCCTCGCTGCTGGCCACCGTCATCACTCTGCTGGCCATCACCATCCTGCTGGCCGGGGTGGGCTGGCTCATCGTGTGGGCGGTCCGCGATCAGTGGGATGAGCTCTACGCGCAGGCAGTGGACGGCAGTCAGGAGCTGATCGCGTGGGTGCAGACCCTGCCCTTCGCGCCGTCGCAGGATCAGCTCGACGAGTGGCTCGCGACCGTCATCGACTTCATCACCAGTGCACAGTTCGGCTCTGGTGCTCTCCGCGGCGTCAACGCCGTGGTGAACTTCGTCACCGGGTTCGTGCTGATGGTCACGATCCTCTTCTTCTTCCTGAAGGACGGCCCGCAGATGTGGGAGTTCGTGCTCCGCCCGTTCCGCGGCGCGAACTACCTGCGGGCAGAGCGCATCGGCGACAAGACGGTCGGCGTCCTCGGCTCGTACATGCGCGGGACCGCGACCGTCGCCCTCGTGGATGCCGTCGGCATCCTGATCGGCCTGCTCATCCTGAACGTGCCGCTGGCGATCCCGCTCGCGGTGCTGACCTTCCTGCTGGCGTTCATCCCGATCGTCGGCGCCACGCTCGCGGGCATCATCGCCGCGCTGGTCGCGCTCGTGGCCAACGGCTGGGTCAATGCATTGCTGGTCGTGGGGGTCGTCGTGCTCGTGAACCAGCTCGAGGGCAACTTCCTGCAGCCGTTCCTCATGGGTCGCTCGATGAAGCTGCACGCGTTCGTGATCCTCGTCGCCCTGACGATCGGCACCGTTCTGGGCGGCATCGTCGGAGCCGTGCTGGCCGTGCCGATCGCCGCGGCGGCGTGGGGTGCGGTTCAGGTGTGGGACGGTACCGACCTGCCGGCCCGCTGGGCTCGCCCCAAACACCCGATCGCCCACTGAGAGCGCGCGAGGCCCGGCCGCGCGCGTAGGGCACCCGTGACCGGCGCTAAGGTACCTGCGGCCACCAAGACAGGGTGAACACCCGATGAACCGCACCTGCCTTAGCGAGGATCGTCGTACCTGTCAGCACAACCGGAACCGATCAGAGGTTCCGCCGCATACAGGAGACCCTCATGTACGACACCACCTACGCGGGCCAGATCATCCACCGGCAGCGCGTCGACGAGCTCGAGCGCGAACTGGAGATCAGGCGCTCTCAGGCCGAGCGCGGCTATGTCCCCGCGCGTCTCGCCGGCCGGCCGCTGTCCGCGTGGTTCCGCGGAATCCTCCACTACGGCGGGCGCGCCGCAGCGATCGCGGGGCACTGACCCCGATTTCAGAGACCCGGGGGGCGCACACCCCGAACTGTCCACTCGAGTGCGCACGATGGGGGCTGAGCCGGCACCGGCTCCGCCCTCATCCGTTTCACGGGACTCCCTAGGGATTTCGCGCCATTCGCCCGATTGCCCGCGCGGGTCGACCCGAGCATCGTGGACGCAGAGGTGTGAGATGAGGTGCATGTGCACGCGGCTGACGGCCGGGGCCGCCGGCTGGATGGAGTTGACCGCCGCGCTGGCGAGCCTGCTGGCGTGGGTGCTGCACATCTGACGGACGGATCTGAGGAGACGGATGCTGCGAATAGGGCATCCGCCCGATGAGCGCCCCACCCCTTAGCGAGGACAGTCGTTCCTGTAAGAAGCCCGCCCTCGGCGGGTGGCCCGACAGGAGACGCACATGAACGACACCACGTACCTCGCCTCGGTGCTCGACGCGCACCGCGCGGAGGACCTGCGTCGGGAGGTGGAGCTGCTCGCGCAGCACGCCGAGCGCGACGCCGAGTCCCCCTCGACGCCGGCCGCACCGCACAGGTCGGCGACAGCATCCGTGCACCACCGTTCGTGGTGGCCGCACCGCTCCGCCCGGCGCACGACGTTCGTCGCCACGCGATGAGGGTCCGCCGGCGCCGGGAAGGTGCCACGATATGACCATGCCCGCTCTCCCCTCGAGCCCGCGCATGGTCGGCCGGCACACCGAACTCGCCGCCCTGCTCGAGGCGTACGACGACGGCGTGGGCGGCGTGCCGCGCACCGTCGTCGTGCGCGGCGAGGCGGGCGTCGGCAAGACGCGGCTGGTGCAGGAGTTCCTCGCGCTGGTCACGGCCGACCCGCTCGGCGCGCGGACCGACGACGCACCCGTGATCGCGTTCGGGCAGTGCGTCGACCTCGGGCCCATCGGCGCCGCGTTCGGCCCGGTGCGCCGGGTGCTGCGCGACCTGCACGCCGCGGTCGGCACCGACGCGCTGCGCGACGCGGCGGGATCGGCGGCCGCGATCGCGAGCCTCGCCGCCCTCGTGCCGGGCATCGCCGACGAGACGCCCGACGCCGACGAGCCGGCGGGCGAGTTCGCCGAGGCGATCGAGGTGCTGCTCGAGCGCCTGTCGCAGCGCCGTCACGTCGTCGTCGTGCTCGAGGATCTGCAATGGGCGGATGCTGCCACGATGGCACTGCTCAAGACCCTGGCCAGCACCCTCCGAGGGCGCCGCCTCACGATCGTCGCGACGTACCGCTCCGACGACATCGACCGTTTCCATCCGCTGCGCCCCGTGCTCGCCGAGCTCGACCGGACACGTTCCGTCGTGCGCGTGGAGGTGACGCCGCTCACTCCCGACGAGGTCGCCGAACAGGTCGCCCAGCTGGCGAGCGGCCTCGACCCGCGTGTCGTCGAGGCGCTCGCGGAGCGCAGCGGCGGCATCCCATTCCTCGTGGAGGAGCTCGTCGATCTCGGCGACCGCGCCCTCCCCGACACCCTGCGCGAGCTGGTGCTCGCGCGGTACACCCGCCTCGGCGACGACGCGCAGCAGGCCGTGCGCACGATGGCGGCGGGCGGCGTGCACGTCGACGACGACGTGCTCGCCGCCGTGACCACGCTGGACGAGAGCGCGCTCGCCCACGCCCTCCGCGAGGCCATCGACACGCGGGTCATCGTGGCCGACGGTCCCGGCTACTGCTTCCGGCACGCGCTCACGCGCGAGGCGGTCGAGGCCGAGATGCTGCCGAGCGAGCGCGTACGCGTGCACCGCCGATACGCCGAACACCTGCGCGACCACCGCGGCGACTCCCCCGACGACGCGTCGGCGGTCGCCGAGCACTGGCTCGCCGCGCGTGACCTGGCCGCCGCGTTCGACGCCACCGTGATCGCGCTGCAGCAGTCGCGGTCGCAGTTCTCGCCGGCCACCGCAGCGAAGCTCACCGAGCGTCTCGCGGAGCTGTGGGATCAGGTCCCGGATGCTGAGACCCGCGCCGGCACGACTCTCCCCGCTCTGCACCTCGACGCCGCGCAGGCATGGCACGACCTGGGCGACCCGGAACGCGCCCTGCGATCCGCGAACGAGGGGCTCGCCGTCTGCCCGGACGATCCGATCACACGTGCGGCGCTGCTGCGGCAGCGGTTCGTCGAGACGTTCAACTTCGAGCACCGCGGCCGTCGCGAGGACCTCGACAAGGCCGTCGCGCTGCTCGAGGGTCTCGACGACCGGCGCGCACGGACCCTGCTCTCGCGCGTGCTCACGAACATGGCGATCGACGAGCACGGCACGGATGCCCGAGAGCACGCTTACCGTGCGATCGCGCTGGCCGAAGAGGTCGGCGACGACGCCGCCCTCGCCGTCGCGCTGACGGTCGAGGCCTGGCGCATCGCCGCCGACGAGGACGACGAGATCGGCGCGCTGGTGCCCCTCGAGCGCGCCATGACGCTGCGGCTCGACCCGCCGATGCGCGCGTACGCCGGCCAGGCGCTCACCGACATGCTGCTGCGCGTGGGCCGGTTCGACGAGGCCGCGGTCGTCGGGACGCAGCAGTTCGAGGAGGTCTCGCGTGCGGGGATCGAGCGCGGCACCGGTGCGTCGATCGCCCACTCGCTCTCGTTCGCGCTCTTCGCGACGGGGCGCCCCGAACCGGCGGTGCGGTATGCGCAGCGCGCCCGGCGGCTGCTGAGTCCCGTCGACGGCGCCTCGGTGGTGCGCCGGCTGGGGTCGCACCTGTCATGGGACGACCGCGCACAGGAACGCGACGACCTGTTCGCCACCGAACGCGGCCGGATCGACGAGTCGCGGGCCCGCTACCCCGAGAAGGACGACTGGTGGTCGATCGAGCGCGCGGAGGCTCGGCTGACGCTGCATGGCGGGGATTCGACATCGGATGCCGCGACCGCCGTCCTCGCCGTCGCCACGGGTGAGAAGGGTTCCCCGGCGGTCCGGCGGTACGCATTGCTGACAGCCGCGTTGCTGTGCCTCTCGCCCGGCCGGCCCGTCGACCCTGCGGTGCGCGCTCAGATCGACGCCGCGGTGGAGGCGCTGCCGGAGGTCGGCCTCGCGCAGTCGGTCGCGGGGTTCGTGCGCGCGCTGCTCGCCGACGCCGACGGGGCTCGCCCGGTCGAGCGGGTCGGACTCTGGCGCGGTGTCGTCGACGACCTCGCCGGCGGCGGCCTGCCCACGTGGCACCTGCAGACCGCCCGCTGCCGCCTGGCGTGGGCGCTCATCGACGCGGGCGAACGCGCCGAGGCTGCGGCGTTGCTCGGCGCGGTCGCCGCGGAAGCCCCGGCGCTCGGCGTCGCGCGCGCCGCACGCTGGGCGAACGAGCTCGCGGCGCAGGCCCGCCTCTCACCGGGGTCGTCGGATGCCGAGGCGTCGCACGGCGTCGTCGCGACCCTGACCCCGCGCGAGCTGCAGGTGCTCGAGCTCATCGCCGAGGGCCTCACCAACCCGCAGATCGGCCAGCGCCTGTTCATCAGCCCGAAGACGGCGTCCGTGCACGTGTCGGCGATCCTCGCCAAGATCGGCGCTGCCAACCGCGCCGAGGCCGCCGCGCTCTACGCCGCGTCCGCGTCGGCCACGGCAGCGTCGACCTGATCCACCTGGCGGGCGAGAGGGCGGCGTCCGTCGTCACAGCTCCACGAGCACCTGCGCGAGGAGGATCTTCACGACCATGGCCGCGGGGTACACCAGCGAATAGCCGAGGGCGACACGGACGTCGTAGTCGGTCCGGGAATTGGCGAAGCCGAGGATCGCGGGGTTGGTCTGCGCGCCGCCCACGAGACCCGACAGACGCGTGCCGCCGAGCCGGAAGACGTGGCGCGCGAGGAGGAAGGTCGCGGCGATGAAGAAGGTGGTGAGCACGGCGCCGAGCAGCAGCAGGCGCACCACCTCGCCGGAGGCGATCGCCGATAGGATCTGGGCGCCGGCCTTCGTGCCGGCGTACGCGAGGAAGATCAGGAGGCCGAACTCGGCGAGCACGCTCGAGGCTGTGTTCGGCAAGGACGTGACGACCCGTCCGATGCGGCCGATGCGGCCCATCACCAGCCCTACGACGAGCACGCCCGCAGCGTAGCCGAGGCTGAACTGCCCGCCGCCGGGGAGCGGGACCGCGATCGAGCCCAGCAGCAGGCCGAGGAGGACGCCGAGCCCGAGCGCCACCGGGTTGATGTCGGCGAAGCCCCGCTCGGAGTCGCCCAGGAACCGGGTCACCTCGCCCATCGACCCGGTCGGGCCCACGACCCGCAGCCGGTCGCCCTGGTGCAGCACGAATTCGGGGGTCGCGACGAAATCCACATCTCCGCGGCGAACCTGCGCGATGGTCGCGCCGAACCGCTCGGGCAGGCCCAGCTCGGCGATGGTCCGGCCGGCGAGGCGGGCATCCGACAGGATGATGCGCCGGAAGTCGAGCCGGCTGCGGTCGCGCGTGAGATCGATCGCCGACGTGTGCCCGAGCTCGCGCGTCACCGCCTCGACGTCGTCCTTCGGGCCGATCACGTTCACGATGTCGCCGGGTTCGAGTGCCGCGTCGGGTCCGACGATCTCGACGTCGCCGTCGGCGGAGCGACGGCGCGAGAACGCCACGCGATCGCCGCGCCCCGCCGCGACCTCGCCCACCGTGGGGCGTGAGCCGGTGTCCACCTCGATCGGCTTGCCCACGATCGGGGCCTGGGCGTCGGTGTCCTTGTGCCGCGACCGGAGCGCGAGCGCGACGCCGATCATCGCCGCGATCACCCCGTAGACGTACGCGCTCGCATAGCCGACGGTGGCGTCGGGGCTCCCACCGGTGGCAGCGAGCGCGGGCGTGTTGTTGAGCGCGCCCGCGAACGTTCCGGCGATGGTGATCGGAGGGATGCCGAGGGCCGAGCCCACGAGATAGGCGATGGCCGCGGTCGCCACCAGCACCCCCGTGACGACCAGCATCAGCGGGTACGACGTGCGCAGCGCGTTGAAGAAGCCCGGCCCCGCGATGAGCCCCGTGCAGAACGCGAAGACGACGAGCCCGAGGTCGCCGACCGCCGTCGGCATCTCGATCGTGACGCCTGCCGACACACCCCACGCGGTGATGCCGATCGCCACGAACAGCACGCCGACGGCGCCCAGCGAGACGCCCGCGACGCGCACGCGCCCGAAGGCCGCGCCGACGCCGATCAGCACGAACAGCACGACGATCGGATGCTCGGCGAGGAACTGGAAGACGGTCGCCACGGTCACCCTCCGTTCCGGACGCGCACGCGCCCGCTCCCGAGTCTGCCGACTCTCCGGCCGTCGCGCATCCGATCTGTGCGAGGTGTGGGGTCTCGGCTCGTGGGGCGGGGTGTCGGCTGTCGGCGGGGAGCGGCAGGATGAGACGCATGCCGTACGAGATCCCCGCGCCGATGCTCGCGAAGTCCGTGCCCGACGTCCCCGATCCGGCGAAGGTCCCCGGTGGGCTGAGCTACGAGCCGAAGTGGGACGGGTTCCGCGCCCTCATCTCGTGGGACGGCGAGAACGTCGAGATCGGGTCTCGCGGCGCGAAGCCGCTGACCCGGTACTTCCCGGAGCTCGTCGAGGCGTTCGCCCGCCTCCTGCCCGAACCGTGCCTCCTCGACGGCGAGATCGTCGTTCCGATCGACCGCGACGGCCGGCGGCGGCTCGACTGGGAGTCGCTGTCGCAGCGCATCCACCCCGCAGCATCCCGGGTGAACATGCTCGCCGAGCAGACGCCGGCGATGTTCATCGCGTTCGACCTGCTCGCCGTGGGCGACCGCGATCTGCAGAACCAGCCGTTCGCCACGCGCCGGCAGACGCTCGTCGAGCTGCTGCGCGACGTTCCGGACCCGGTCCACGTGACGCGCACCACCGACGATCCCGAGCTCGCGCGCCGCTGGCTGGCCGAGTTCGAGGGCGCCGGCCTCGACGGCGTGGTCGCGAAGCCTCTCGACCAGCCGTATGCCCCCGGCAAGCGCACGATGTTCAAGATCAAGCACGCCCGCACCGCAGACGTCGTCGCGATGGGGTACCGCATCCACAAGTCGGGTGAGGGGGTCGGCTCGCTGCTCGTCGGGCTGTACGGCGAAGACGGCACGCTCTATCCCGTCGGCGGTGTCGCCGCCTGGAGCAACGCGCGCCGCCTCGAGCTCATCGACGAGCTCGCCCCGCTCGTCGAACGAGACGCCGACGGCGAGGCGCTGCGCGGCGAAGGCGAGAAGTCGCGCTTCCAGGCCGGTCGCGCCGACTCGTCGTTCGTGCGGCTGCGGCCCGAGCGCGTTCTCGAGGTGCGCTACGACCAGCTCGAGGGCTGGCGCTTCCGCCACACCGTGCAGTTCGAGCGCTGGCGCCCCGACCGCGACCCGCGTTCGTGCACGTACGAACAGCTCGAGGTGGTCGCCGCATACGACTTGGCCGACGTGCTGGTCTGACCCCGTCGGCGGAGACCTGCTGCCGCTGCTGTGGCCTGTTCGCCGGCTCGACGCGGGTGTACCGTGCGGACAGGGTCACAGCTGTTGGAGGCATCCATGGCCCGCCGAGACCACCAGGATTCCCGCGGTCGTACCGGCACACGGGTCGCGCTGATGTGCGCGGTGATCGCGGCTCTGCTCGGCGGGTGCTCATCTGCCGTGTCGTTGCCGGAGGAGCGGCCGCCGGCCGAGGCCATCCGCGAAGACATCGAGACCATCTTCAGCACCCTGTACGGCGAGGCTGCCGTCCGTGCGGTGCTCGTCCAGCAGCACGGCAAGCTCGTGTACGAGCAGTATCAGGAGTCCACCGCGCAGGATACCTGGGATGTGCGAGGCGTCACCCGTGCGGTGACCTCGACCCTCATCGGCATCGCCATCGATCGCGGGCTCATCTCCGGCGTCGATGCCACACTCGGCCAGCTGCTTCCCGACTACGCGGGCGTCCTGACGCCGGAGACCGCGGCCATCCAGCTCAAGGCCGTGCTCACGCACACGGCGAACTTCGCGCCGATGTCGGAGGAGCGCGACATCCGAGGGACGCCTGCCGACCTCTCCGCGCAGGCGGACTGGGTGGCCGCGATCCTCGCGGATCGCGCATCCCGCGGTCCGGGCGACGGGAGGTTCCTCTTCTCCGACCCGGGCACGCACATCCTCGCCGCCATCGTTGCAGAAGTCACCGGGATGTCCCCGTTCCGCTTCGCGGACGAGGTGCTGTTCGATCCGCTCGACATCGACACCGCGCCCCTGTGGGAGGAGCGCTTCTCCCCTGACGGCGACCCCCAAGAACTCCTCCGGGAGTATCAGGAGGCCGAAGTGGCCTGGCCGGCCGACCCTCAGGGGGTGAACCTCGGCTACACGCACCTGCGCCTGCGCGCGACGGACCTGATGCGCATCGGCCAGCTGATGCTCGACGAGGGCGTCTGGGACGACGAGCAGGTGGTGTCGGCCACGTGGGCCGTCCAGGCGACCAGCCCTGTCGTCGCCACCGTCGGGTACGGAACGATCGCCTACGGCTATCACTGGTGGGTCGACCCGCAGCGCGGCATGTTCTACGCCCAGGGCGAGGGCGGAACGGCTGTCGTCGTCGATCCGGTCAGAGATGCCGTCGCCGTGATCGCCTCCGAGGTCACGATCGACGATCCGCGCGGAAACCACGGCTTCGCGAGCGCGACGGCGGTGGGACTCGCCGCGC
Organism: Microbacterium ureisolvens; assembly: GCF_019511645.1. GTDB lineage: Bacteria > Actinomycetota > Actinomycetes > Actinomycetales > Microbacteriaceae > Microbacterium > Microbacterium ureisolvens_A. The sequence continues at coordinate 129,507 of NZ_JAEUAX010000006.1, forward strand.
TGCTCCTCGCCGACCTGTCCTCGGACTCCCGGTGAGGCCGGCCGATCGCACGGACTCCCGCGGGTGCCTCCCGGCGCTCAGCCCTCGTCCTTCGGCCAGTTCGCCTCGTTCTTGCGGCTGGGCTGCACGCGCGGCGGCTCGCCGGGCATCTTCGGGAAATCGGGTGGGAACGGCAGCTCGCCGAGGCCGCCATCGAGGTCGCGCTGCCACCACTCCAGCAGCGTGTCGATGCGGCCCGGCTTCGCGAGCAGGTCCGACCACGGGTCGCCCACATCGGCGAGTCGCTGCGGAACCGTCCGCACCGTGAACGCCGCCGGGTCGACCCCGGACTCCAGCTCGTCCCAGGTGAGCGGCGTCGACACCGTCGCGGTCGGCAACGCGCGCGGGCTGTAGGCGCCGGCCATCGTGCGGTCGCGGTTGGCCTGGTTGAAGTCGATGAAGATGCGCTCGCCGCGCTCCTCCTTCCACCAGTTCATCGTGACCTTCTCGGGCATTCGACGTTCCAGCTCGCGACCCGCGGCGATCACCGCATGGCGCACATCGAGGAACTCCCATTCGGGCTCGATAGGGCAGAACACGTGGATGCCGCGGTTGCCGCTGGTCTTCAGGAACGCCGTCAGCCCCGCCTCGGCGAGGACGTCGCGCATCGCGGGGGCTACGGCGGCGGCATCCGCGAAGTCCGTCCCCGGTTGAGGGTCGAGGTCGATGCGCAGCTCGACGGGATTGTCGGTGTTCGCCGTCAGCGACGCCCACGGGTGGAACACGATCGTGTTCATCTGCACGGCCCATACGGCCGCGGCGATCTCCGTGAGGATGATCTGCGGATGCCGCCTCCCGCTGTTGTAGGTGACGGTCTGCGCCTCGACGAAAGCCGGCGCCCCCTTCGGCGGGTTCTTCGAGTAGAACCGCTCGCCGTCGACGCCCTCGGGGAACCGCTCGAGCGACACCGGCCGGTCGCCGTTCGCCGCCAGGAACGGCTGCTGCACCGCGATGAGGTACTCGGCGAGCTCGCGCTTCGTGATCCCGACCTCGGGCCAGATCACCCGGTCGGGGTTCGAGAGGCCCACCTCGCGATCGCCGTCGGGGCCGGGCACGGTCAGGGTGATGCGCGGGGACGCCATGGTCCGACGCTAGCGGGGAGCCGCGGCATCCGTCACCCCGCTCGCCGCTCGACCGGGAACACCATGTGCGTCACGCGTGCGCTCGGGATCACCACCGTCGGGTCCCCGAGTCGCACGGCCGCGGGATCGACCTCGGCGAAGTACCGATGGCCCTGCCCGAGCACGACCGGCACCAGGTCGATGGCGACCTCGTCGACGAGTCCTGCGGCGAGCGCCTGACCGGCGACGGTGCCGGCGGCCACCGCCACCGCCCTGTCCCCCGCCAGCTCCTGGGCCTTCGCGACCGCCGCCTCGATTCCGTCGGTGACGAAGTGCGCGTTCCCGGTGTGGGCATGGGCCCAGCTCTCCGGCGCCTCATGCGTGAGCACGACGAACGGCACGCCCAGCGGGTGCACGCCGCTCCAGCCGTCGGTGATGTCGAAGAGCAGGCGGCCGACCACGAGGCATCCGAGTTCCCCGATGAAGCTACGCCAGTAGTCCGCGCTGATCGGCGTCAGATGGAATGACGCCGGCTCGCTGGCGGTGACCACCTCGACGTCCCCCGCCTCGTACCAGTCGAAGAGGCGCCCCGGATCGTTGTTCTCGTGGGCGACGAAGCCGTCCAGCGACATCGACGCGGATGTCACGACCTTGCCCATGGCTCAGCCCTCCGCCGCGAGCAGCCCGTCGAGCTTGTCGTAGCCCTCGCGCATGCCGCGCTCCATGCCCTCCGACTGCATGTTCGCGAGCACCTCGACGGTCGAGAACACGCTGTGGTCGACGATCCGCGAGCGACCGCCCTCGAGCGCCTCGAAGCGGATGCAGTCGATGCTGACCTCATCGGGCCAGCCCTCGAACTCGAACGTCTGGATGATCAGCTCGTTCTCGCGCACCGTGTGGAAGACGCCGCGGAACGCATACTCGCCGCTCGCGTCGCGCTGCACGAAGCGGTAGCCGCCGCCCGTGCGGAAGTCCCAGTGGGTGATCTCGGTGCGCTCCTCGCCGGGTCCGATCCACTGCTGGAACAGCCGCGGATCGGCATGCGCCCGGAACAGCGCCTCGACGGGAGCGTCGAACTCCCGCGTGATGTCGGCATACGACGTGCCCGGAACGGCTTCGATGATGAGCGGGTTGCTCATGGTTCCTTCTCCTTCGTGTCGGTTCTGCGAGGGTCTCCTGTCGAGGGGACGGATGCTGCCGCCGCGAGCACTGCGTCGAGCCGCCGGTAGGCGCGCTCGGCGTCGAGCCGGTAGCGGTCGATCCACGCGGTGAGTTCCTCGAGCGCCGCGGCGTCGAGGTGGACGGGTCGCCGCTGCGCATCGCGCGACCGCGTGACGAGCCCGGCGTCTTCGAGCACCTTGATGTGGCGGGACACCGCCTGCATGGTGATGGGGAACGGCTCGGAGAGCTCGCCCACCGTCGCCGGCCCGCGGCTCAGGCGCGCGATAATCGCGCGGCGGACCGGGTCGCCCAGCGCCACGAACGCTCGATCGAGTCGGTCATCGTCCATTGCTCAACGTATCCCTTTATCAACGTATATGTTGAATAGAATACGTGCGTTCGGAACGGTGTCAACCCCTCGCTGAGCCGGGGCGACCTCAGTCCGCGAGGGCTAGGAGCGGTGCCAGATCGTCGCGGCTCAGGCGGATCCACGGTCCCGCCGGGTCGACCAAGAGGCCGGTGAGCCCCTCGTCGGTGCGCAGCGCCTTCGCGAGCTGGGCGGGAGTGATCGGCCCGGCGTTGTCGCCGCGCCCCATGACCGCCACCTCGAGCGGGTGCGAATACACCTCGAGGAAGCGGCGGCCGTCGGCATCGCGCCCCTCCGCGATCCCCGGCGCGCCGGTGTCGGAGACGCCGACGGCGACCCACAGCGGAACACGCGTGAGCGCCTCGGCGACCTTGGCGGTGATCTCGCTCGTGCGCTCGGCGGCCAGGAGCGTCTTCACGGTGAGCTGCGGGTCGGCCTGCTCGACGGCGCGCTGCAGCAGCTCCTTGGGCAGCACTGCGCGCGAGGGCGATGAAGCGGGGTCGATGATGATCCCGTCGTACGAGCTCGCGAACACGTGTCGCAGCACCGTGAGAACGGGCTGACCCATCGCCGAGGTCTCGGTGTCGCCGTCGGCCTTGACGCTCGCCTGCAGCGCGGCGCCGCTCGAGTAGACGAGCGCGAACGTGCGGTCTCCCGAGTTCGCGATCGCGAGCGGCAGGCCCTTGCCCTCGGCGAGAAGAGCCCGCGCGTCACCCTTGACCCGCAGGAACACGTGCCCCTGCAGCAGCTGTCGCGTGACATCGAGCAGCGCCTGCGACGCGGGTGCGTCGCCGATCCGCCCGAGTGCGGCGCGCAGCAGCACGTTGTCGCGCAGCCCCGGCACGGTCTCGGCCGGTTCGGGCGCCGTGCGCATCCACTCGCGGGCGCCCACTCGCGGCTTCGGTCCGGGCGGCACGGCCTCCCCCGCCTGCGGCTCGCGCGGCTCCGCCCGCTGAGACGTCGCCGGTGACACCCCGAGCCCGCCGAACGACGAGACGGAGATGGACACGGATGCTGCCGCATCCGCCTCCGTCGCATGACCGGGCGCGTCGGGCGCGGGGCCTTCCTGCGTGGGCTCGGCCGCGGCATCCGTCTCGCGTGCGGGTGCGTCGCCCGCGGACTGCTCGGCCGGCGCGGCCTCGACGGGAGCGCCCACCGTGTCGCCCGCCACCTCATCGGCCGGTGACGGCTGCGGGGAGGTCGGCGGCTGCTCGGCGGGCTTCTTCGGACGGCGCGAGAACAAGGCCATTGTGCGAGCCTAACCCGCGGACGTCATCCCAGGGCGGCGACTCCGGCGGCGATCACCCCGATCCCGACCGCCAGAAGGGATGCTGCGAGCACGACGACTCCGGTCCACAGGAGCGCGATCGCCGGCCCCGGGCGCTCAGGGTCGCGTCCCAGCACCGAGAGGAAGAACCCGCCGGGGATGAGGAGTGCACTCGCGAGCACGCCGACCGATGCCCACTGCCATGGCACGGGCACGCCCACCGCGGACACCAGCAGCATGCTCACGAGTCCGAGCATGACGAGCACGCCGGCGTGCGCGTGCCCGGCGCGGAAGAAGGTCTTCTGCAGCCCGTTGAACGGCAGGCCTCGCGTCGTGATGCGCAGCAGGAAGGTGCCGCCCGACATGATGCCGATGACGGTGAGGATCGTCGCGCCGGCGACGATCGTGAGGATCGGGTTCATCGTGGCCTCCGTTGGATAGTTAGGCTCTCCAATAGTGGATAGCTATAGTATCCAATGTCAAGACGGAGGAGGGTCTGTCACATGAAGATGTCTGAGCTGTCGGAGCGCAGCGGAGTTCCCGTGGCCACCGTGAAGTTCTACATCCGAGAGGGCATGCTGCCGCGAGGCGAGGCGATCTCTACGACGCGTGCCGAGTACGGCGACGAGCATCTCGCCCGCCTGCGACTCATCGCCGCGCTGGCCGACGTCCGCGGGCTCCCGCTGTCGCGGGTGCGTGACATCCTCGAGCTGATCGACGCCCCCTACGACGATCCGATCGCAACGCTCGGGAGCGCGGTGGGCGCCCTCCCCCCGTACGTCGAGTCCGATCGTCAAGACTTTCCCCGGGCGCGCGAGGCCATCGAGGCGCTCGGCCTCACCTACGACCCGGATTTCACCGCCGTCGCCCAACTCGACGACGCGTTGCAGGCGCTGGAGGCGGCGGGATTGGATGCCGCCCCCTCCGTGCTCCGCCGCTACAGCGACGCCATGCTCCGCATCGCCGCCGACGAGCTGGCCCCCATGCCGGGCATGCCTCGTCCCGAGGCGGTGTCCTACGCCGTGCTCGGCACCGCGCTCTATGAGCCGGTGATGCTGGCCCTCCGCCGGCTGGCGCACCACCACCTGCTCGTGACGGCAATGGACGAAGGCCGGCTCTCCGAAGAGAAGCCGGCCTCCGTGTAGTGAGAGGCTGCTACCGTGCGGCCACCGGCGCCGTGGGAGCGGACGTCTCGACGACCGTCTGATAGCCGGCGAGCGTGCCCGTGACTGCGACCGTGAGTCGGGCACCCTTGAGCTCCGGCGTCAGCACGAGTCCCGTCTCGGTCGCGTTCGGGATGGGCGCGCCATCAGCCGACCACTGGTAAGTGAACTGGGTGCCGTCGGTCCATTGCCGCACGTTGGCTTTGACGGTCTTGCCCACTCGCAGCGGCCCGGTGATCTTGGGGCTCGACGACTCGAGCACGGGTAAGACTTCCGCACCGAGTACTGCGTCGATTCCCGTGCGCTGCTCGCCGTTGCCGAGGCGGATCACGGTCGCCGAATCGCGGTCCGCCGCGTCATCCCACCACTCACTGACGAGCGCGCCGTCGATCTCCGTCGAGAACGACACGCGGTACGAATCGGAGGGAAGTCCGAGCGATGTCCACCAGCCCTCCGCATCGGTTCGAGCTCCATCGCCCCAGTAGCCCGCGTCGATCGTCACCGAGACATCCTCGAGCGGGTTGCCCAGGGCATCCGTCACCACTCCGGAGAGTGTCGCGGTGTAAGTCTCGAGCACTGAGCCGTCGTCCAGCGAGAGCACCGCGTCGATTTCCGCGACCGTCTCGGCGGTGCCGACCACGATGTCATCCGCCGAGGCGACGTCGGCTGCGTTGTCCCACCACTCCTTGAGCGAAGAACCGTCGCCGTTGTCTGCGGTGAATCCCGCCCGATAGGTGCCGGCCGGGAGCCCGCGGAGTTCGTACGTGCCGTCGGCGCCGGCTCGGCCGCTGCGCAGCCACTGACCGTCGGTGTCGTAGAGGGCGATCTGGGAATCCGCCAACGGCGCCCCGTCGCCGTCGCGGAGAGCACCCGTGATCGACGATCCCGCGGCCAGCTGCGCGCTCACGTCGCTCGCGATCTCGCCCGCCGACAGGGGCAGCACGGTGGCCGCCGACTCGCTCGTGGCGTCGTCCCACCACTCGCCGACGACGTTGGAGGAGGCGTTCTGCGTCGCGAACTCCACGCGGTAGTCGCCCGGGGCGAGGCCAGCGAGAGTGTATGCGCCGTCAGACGAGGTGCTCGCGCCACTGGCGTAGATCGGGCCACCGGTGCTCACCGGACGCGCCCACACCTCCACGCCGGCAACGGGTTCTCCGGCCTGATCCGTGACCACACCCGTGACGGTGGCGCCGATGGTGAGCTCCGCGTCCGCCGTGGCCGTGGCCCCAGCGCCGATGCTCACCGTCGTGGCCGTGTCGGCATAGGCAGCGTCGTCGAACCACTCGCTGAGGAGCGATCCCGAGGACGAGAACGCGACCTTGAATTCGCCCGCCGGCAGGCCGCCGACACGGTACGCACCGGTCTCGTCGGTCATAGCAGAACCGGCCCATTCGCCGGCACCCGACGTCTGCGCGTGGTACACCGAGACGATGACGCCCGAGGCGGGAGTCCCGTTGCTGTCGGTGACAGTTCCTGCGACGGCTCCCGCAAGCGAGAGCACGGCATCGTAACCGGAGACCTCGGCCCCAGCGGCGACCGAAACCGACGTCGCCTGTGCGCGCGAAGCGGCGTTCTCCCACCACTCCCCCGCGAAGGCGGTGCTCAAAAGGGCCGGAGCGAACTCCAGCAGGTAGGAGCCCGTCCGAAGACCCGCAAGCCGGTAGACGCCAGCCGCGTTGGTGAAGCCACTGCTCGCCCACCTGCCCATCTCGTCGATCGCCCGGACCGACACCCCCGCGATCGGTGCGCCGGCTTCGTCGGTCACCGCGCCGGAGATGGCCGCACCCACTCCGAGCACCGCATCCACGTCAGTGACGGCCGCACCGGACGCGACGGAGACCGTCTTCGCCGAGAAGATGTCGCCGGCGTCTTCCCAGAACTCCGCGATCAGGTCGGAGGTGTCGGAGAAGGGGCGGAACTCGATCCGGTAGTCCGCGTCCGGCAGACCCGACAGCGTATACGAACCATTCGCATCCGTCGCGACGGAGGTGTGCCAGGCCCAGTAGCCCCACGCCGACTGGTACCGATGAGCGATGACGGAGACGCCGCCGGCGCCCCCGCCGTCCGCTGAGGTCACGACGCCGGAGATGGCCCCCGTGTCAACGGCCCGTGCCGGGGATGCGCCGAGCACCCCCGCGATCACCACCAGAAGAGCCAGCACCATACCGAGAAAACGAGAACCAGAACGGTCCCAGACTGCAGTCATCGACACCCCATCGCGATCGCACAGGGCGCGGCGGATGCCGCGCGCGATCATCCTGGCAGACTCGACAGGCACCGGAACCTGGGCTGTGGATAACGCGTCAGAGCTTCGTGATCGGGGCGATCTTGATCAGCAGCTTCTTCGGGCCCGCCGAGTCGAAGCGGACGTGGGCGACGCGCTTGGCGCCCTCGCCGGTGACGGCGTCCACGCGGCCCTCACCGAAGTCGTCGTGACGGATGCGGTCGCCGGGCGCCAGCTCGAGGTCGCCGTTGTCGCGCACCTTCGCGGGGATCTTGTTCGCGAAGCGCTCGAGGTTGCCCGACTGCTCGCGGCGCGCGAGCGGGACCAGGTCGTCGCCGTAACGACGCCCACCGCCGGAACCCCCGAATCCGGATCCCGACCCGGATCCTCGGCGCGCGTTCAGCGCCCGCGACTGCGTGCCGCCGCGCGAGTTCACGTCGCCCGGTGACTGGCGCCAGTGCAGCAGCTCGCCCGGGATCTCCTGCAGGAACCGGCTGGGCATCGCCACGGTCACCTCGCCGAATTGCGCACGGGTCATGGCCAGTGACAGATACAGGCGCTTCCTCGCCCGCGTGATGCCCACGTAGAACAGCCGCCGCTCCTCCTGGGGACCGCCTGGCTCCCCCGCCGAGATGCGATGCGGAATGAGGTCCTCTTCGACACCCGTGACGAACACGGCGTCGTACTCGAGGCCCTTCGCCGTGTGCAGGGTCATGAGCGACACCGAACCGGAGGCGTCCTCGAGGTCGTCGGCGTCCGAGACCAGGGCGACCTCGGTGAGGAAGTCCAGCAGCGTGCCCTCGGGGTTGTTGCGCGCGAACTCGCGCGCCACGGCGACCATCTCGTCGAGGTTCTCGATGCGCGCTTCGTCCTGCGCGTCCTTGCTGGCACGCAGCGCGTCGTAGTAGCCGCTCTTGTTCAGCAGCAGCGTGAGGCCCTCGGCGACCGCGGTGGGAGGAGCGAGTTCGCCCGACGACGGGAGCATGATCTCGGATGCCTCGGCCAGCACCGCGTCCAGATGCGCGATCGCCGCCTGGATCTTGGGCCCGACGCCCAGCGCCGACGAGTTCGCGAGCGCGTCGCGGAACGTGATCTGCTGGTCTGCCGCGTACCGCGAGATCGTCTCGATCGTCACGTCGCCGATGCCGCGCCGCGGCCGGTTGATGATGCGGCGCATCGCCATCTCGTCGGCCGGGTTCGCCACCGCGACGAGGTACGCAAGGGCGTCCTTGATCTCGGCGCGCTCGTAGAACTTCGTGCCGCCCATGATCTTGTAGGGCAGTGCCGAGCGGATGAAGATCTCTTCCAGCGCACGCGACTGGGAGTTGGTGCGATAGAACACGGCCATCTGCGAGTAGTCCACGCCGCCGCGGCGCAGCGCCTCGATCTCGTCGGCGACGAACTGGGCCTCGTCGTGCTGCGAGTAGCCGGTGAAGCCGATGATCTGCTCGCCGGCGCCGACGTCGGTCCAGAGCTTCTTGTCTTTGCGGTCGAAGTTGTGGCTGATGACGGCGTTGGCGGCCGACAGGATGTTCTGCGTCGACCGGTAGTTCTGCTCGAGCAGCACGACCTTGGCGCCCGGGTAGTCCTTCTCGAACTCGCTGATGTTGCGGATGTCGGCGCCGCGGAACGCGTAGATCGACTGGTCCGAGTCGCCGACGACGGTGAGCGACGCGCCCTCTTCCGCGGCGGGCTCGGGCTCGAAGATCATCATGCCGCCCGACGCGGCCAGCGGCGCAGCATCCGATCCCGGCGGCCTGGTCAGTTCGTGGATCAGCGCGTACTGCGCGTGGTTGGTGTCCTGGTATTCGTCGACCAGCACGTGCCGGAAGCGCCGCCGGTACACATCGGCCACCTGTGGGAACGCGCGGAACAGGAACACCGTCTGCGCGATGAGGTCGTCGAAGTCGAACGCGTTCGCCTTCTGCAGCTCGCGTTGGTAGGCACCGAACAGCTCGACGAAGACGCGTTCGGCAGGGTCGCTCATGTTGGCCGAGCGGGCGTAGGACTCAGCATCCGCCAGCTCGTTCTTCAGACGCGAGATCTTCGACTGCGTCGCCGCCGGCGTGAGCCCGAACGCGTCGGCCTCGTGCTCTTTGACGAGGCGCTTGATGAGCGCCCGCGAGTCGCCCGAGTCGTAGATCGTGAACGACTTCGTGAAGCCGAAATGCTCGGCCTCGCGCCGCAGGATGCGCACGCACGCGGAGTGGAAGGTCGAGATCCACATGCCGCGCGACGAGTCGCCCACGAGATGCTCGACGCGCTCGCGCATCTCGCCCGCGGCCTTGTTGGTGAAGGTGATCGCGAGGATCTGGCTCGGCCATGCCTCGCGACCCCGCAGCAGCGACGCGATGCGTCGCGTCAGCACGCTGGTCTTGCCGGAGCCCGCGCCGGCCACGATGAGCAGAGCCTGCCCGCGGTACGTCACGGCCTCCCGCTGCTGCGGGTTGAGCCCTTCGAGCAGGTCGTCGTCGGGGCGTGCGCCGGGGGCCTGCGGGCCGATGTCTCTGCCGACGATGATGGGGGTGCTGGCGTCCGTCATTGCCCGTCAAGTCTAGGCGCGCGCGCCGACACCCACGCCGTCGACGTCATGCCGCTCACGGGAGATCGGATGCGGCGTCCTCCAGTCGCCGCAGCGCTTTGGGAACGTCGGCCAGGTGCTCCTCGGCGGCCTTCTGCGCGAGGTCGGCGATCGTGTCGTAGACGTCCGCACGTTCGCCCGCCCGTCCGGCGAGGGCGCCCTCGTGCCGCGCGCGATACGCGAGGAGCATGCCGTCGCGGTGATCCCCGAGGGCGTCGTGCAGATCGTCGCCGGCTTCGGCGAGCGCCTCGACCTTCTTGGTCCACAGTCCGGGAGCCGCTTCGGCGACCGCCTCCGCGACGTACTTCGCGCGGCGCGCAGCCTTGCGCAGGTCGTGGTAGCGCTCGTCCGACTCGTCGAGATGACGTCCGACCCTGAGCACGCGCTTCGTCTGCGACTGCAGCACGTCGGACAGCACGGGCGCCGCGTCCCGCTCGGGCTCGGCCACGACGAGGGCGTCGACGAACTCCCGGAGACGTTGATTCCTCTCCTGCGCCCGCGTCCTGTTCGCGAGCTCGACCAACCGCGCATGCGCTGCGACGTACGCCTCGCGCTCGCTGTCGATGAGCCGGCGCACCACCTCGGCATCCTCGATGCCGGCCTCGCGCATGGTCTCCTCGGCGACGGCCGCGCGCACCTCGATGTCGCGCACCACGCCGAGCTCGCTCCCCCACTGGGAGAACGCGACCCGCAGACGCTGCGCCGAGCGCGTGTCGAGCGAATCCTGGAACCCGGCCAGCACGCTGCGCAGCCGCCGCACCCGCACACGGTGCTGATGCACGCCGTCAGGCTCGTCGGAGAGCGCCGCCGCCGCGGTGGCCTCGACCTCCTCCGCCGCCCGATGCACGATCTGGTCGAGCACCGCCCCGATCGTGAGGTCCTTCTCTGCACTGCTCACGGTGCCGAGCCTAAGCCGACCTCTCATCGGCGGGCGTCCAGGAACGCCGTCGCGCCGTGTGCCCGAAGGCACACGGCGCGACGCCGGCACTCGGGCACCGGCCGCAGGGCGGCCGGTGCGAGGTTCACTCGGCGGTGAGGCTGCTGCAGCCCTCGTCGCCCGAGCCGACGCAGAGCACCAGCGTCGACGCGTCGACGAGGTCCTCGGGCACCTGGAAGCTCCACACGAAGGTGTAGGACTTCTCCGGCGTCATCGGCACCTCGACAGCGCGCTGGGAGACCGCGTCGGCCGAGAACGACTCGTCGGCGGTCGAACGCAGGACCGGCGCGACGTCGACATCCGACTGACCCTCGTCGGTCACCCACTGGGCGACGTTGACGGTCACCCACTGGTTGCCCTCCGCAGGCTCCTCGAGTGCGGCGGCAGCGCTCTCGTCGGGGACGATGGCGCTCCACACCTCGAGTTCGTTGCCGTCGGCGCCGACGCGCTCACCGGCGGCCGCGGGGTCGGAGACCGAGGACTCGACGACCGAGTCGGCGGCCGACGTGGACGTCGGCTCGGACTCGGCGGTCGACGCGCAGCCGGCGAGGAGAAGGCCGGCAACGGCGGCGATGGACAGGAGTGCTGTGCTTCGTGAGCGCATGGCGAATACCTCTTCGAATCGTTTCGGGGGTGCCTCTACGCTACTCCTCCGAACCGTGTGGTCTTACCACTGCTGCCGCACACCCCCTCCGTCAGGAGGGAACGGATGCTGCGCCCCGACGCTGTCGCCACGGCAGCGCCAGCAGCAGGCCGACGACCAGCAGCGCGCCGCCGAACGCGGCCGCCACCCACGGGGTCTCAGAAGGGATCTCGAGGTACGTCGTGATGCCGAGGATGCGGGCCAGGCCCCACGGCAGCAGCCCCATCTCGTCGTTCCACAGCGTCAGCGCGGACTCCAGTCCCGCAGACCCGACGACGACCGCGGGCACGAGCAGGCCCGCACCCACCGCGGCGAGCACATAACCGGTCGCGCGCCGCGCGCGCACCTGCGCCGCCAGCGCCCAGCCGGCCGCGACGAACACCCAGGCGAAGAGCGCGAACGCGACGGTGATGTACACCGTCCGGAGCACGGGGTCGGTCCAGAACGCGAACCAGTAGCCGCCGGGCCCGGTGAACGACAGGGCGAAGAGCGTCACGATGCATCGCAGCATCACGACCCCGCCGACCGCGGCGATGACGGGCCACGGCGAGCGGTTCCACACCAGCAACCGCAGCGCGAGGGCGAACACGACCCAGGCGCCGATGATGACGGCGAGATGCGTCCACGAGAGGAACGACGTCTGCACGGCCCGTGTGGCGACGAGGAGACCGGCCGGCACGATGAGCAGCAGCCACCGGTCGAGCTCCAGCATGCCGAGCGTCGACTCGCGGGCGCGCCACGGGCGCGTCGACGCGATCCACGTCGCCCGCGCGGCCGCGGCACCCGGCTTGGCGACGAGCCGCGTGCGCGCGGCGAGCATGCCGATCACGACCCAGGCCACCGCGAGCACGAGCAGCACGCGCGCGAACCACGCCATCGCCTGGTCGCGCTCCCCGCGCTCGACGCCGAGCTGTGCGGCCGTCAGGTTGAACGCCGGGTAGTCGATGTTCCCCTCGTACCTGTCGAGGTGCTCGGCCGCACGCTCCTCGTAGACGACCCGGTCCGCGTCCCATCGCGCGTGCGCCTCGGGCGAGAGCGTGTCGTGCCACTGCCCCTGATGCAGGATCATCGCGCGGTACGCCTCGAGGAGCCGCAGAGTGTCGAGCTCGTAGTCGAGGGTGTCGAGGAACGCGGCCCGGATGTCGGCGGAGTGCCAGGTCGAGGCATCCGTCTGCGAGACGAGCTCACGCATCTGCTCGACCGCCGCCACGGCGTCGGCGCCGGAGGCGATCGCCGCCTCGACGCCGTCGGGGCCGCTGTCGCGGACGATCGAGTAGAGCACGTCGAGCACCGCGGAGTCGCCGGTGAGGATGTCCCACTCGAAGATCCACATCATGGGCGGCGGCTCGAGCCCGATGGCGAAGACCCGCTGCTCGGCGAACTGCGGCACGTACATGCCCTGGGCGATCGCGTCGCGCGAATGCGTCATCGCCGCGACGATCGCCTCGACGGTGGCCGGGTCCGCGGAGAAGTACTCCCGGGCCCACGCGGCGGTGATGCCGGCGACGTCCGCGTCGGCGTCCTGTGCAAGCCCTGCCGCGAGCCGCGTGTTCAGCTCGTACAGCTGCCAGAAGCCGGACTTGAGGTACAGCGACATCGGCCCGGCGCGCCACGGCCCGCCGTCCTGCGTCCACACCCACACACCCTCGACCTGGTCGTTCGCGGCGAGCAGCTGCTGCAGGGCCCACTGGTACTCGGGGCCGAGGTCGTTCGGGAACGCACCGAAGTTCTCGAACTCGCGTCGGCTCTGGAACTCGACGACGCGCCGCTGCTCCCCCTGCTCGAGGGTGTCGTTGAGAGGCAGCCAGGTGTAGAAGTCGCCGAGCGTGTACTTCGTCGACACGATCAGCGCGGGCGAGTCGATGCCGCCGAGCACCGCCTCGTACGATGCGCTGTTGGTGTGCATGTCTCCGACGGCGCCGACGCCCACCGACCACGTACGGAAGATCACTTCGCGATCGGATGCCTCGGCCTGTCCCGTGAACGCCTCGAGCATGGTGCGCACGGCGTCGACCGAGGTCACCTCGAGCGCGGAGTAGTAGTCCCAGCCGCCCACGTCGTAGACAGGACCCGCCTCGCCGATGCGGATGAGCACGCCGTCGAGTGCGGGCACGGCGTCGTAGAGCTCGTCGAGGCCGGCGGTGTACACGCTCCACAACTCGGGGTTCTCGGTGTCGAGCGAACCGAACTCGGCGGTGAGGTAGTGATCGAGCGGGCCGGTGAGGGCGAGCATGTCGGTGCGCAGGAACACCTTCATGCCGAGCTCATCTGCACGGTCCCAGAACGGGGCGAACGCGTCGCGCAGAGCCAGCGCCTTGTCGCGGTGGTCATCGCCCTCGGTGTAGACCGGGCCGCCCGCTGCGCCGTCGAACGTGACGTACTCGACGAACCCGGGGAACGCGACGGCGTTGAATCCGTTCGCGAGGGAGTGACGGAGGAATCCGTCGAAGTCGTCGTAGGCCGCGGCGAGCGCCGTCTCGTCGACGTACGGCGGCTCGGGCTGGATCACCGCGGCGAACGCCTTCGACGCGTGCGAGTAGTCGTCGCCCGCCTCCCACTCGGCGGGATCCGGGATGACGCCTACCGCGCCGAGATCCGTCAGGCGCAGCGGCAGGCGTGAGGCCTCGTGCTCGCCGATCAGCTCGGTGAGGGGTGCGGCCGCGCGGATCTGGTTGCTGAGCGCATAGATCCCGCGGGTGGCGCCGTCTTCGTTTCCGGCCCGGATGAGCCACGCTCCTCCGTCGCCCTCGACCGCATAGGCGTCGTCCGTCGCGATCAGGGTCGGAACGATCTGGACGGTGAGCACGGCTTCGCCGGAGGTAGCGGATGCGGCGGCCACAGCATCCGTCACCTCCTCCAGTGCGACCGACACCCGCTCCGAGTCGGGTGCATCGAACGTGAAGGAAGGCGGCAGAACCGGCTCGGCGACCGTCGGGACGACCGGGGCGGCCGGGTCCATCTGCGCGGACGACTCGGTGCGGATACCGAGCGCGTCGCCGACGGCGAAGGCCACGCCGGCACCGAGCGCGAGGAGGATGATGGCGGTGACGACAGCGAGGATGCCTCGCCGTCGCGCCGTCGTCATCCCTTGATCCTAGATCCGCGGCCGGGGGCCTTTTCGACCGGTGAGCCGAACTGTTGCGGACCTGTTGCCGAGCCGCGGGGACGGCTCACGGGATCACGATCTCCGAGTCCGGCTGGCGGATCAGGAAGCCTTGCGCACGATCGCAGCCCAGAGCCACCGCGATGTCGAGATGCGTGAGCGTCTCGATCCCCTCGGCCACCACGCGCAGCCCGTACGCGTGCGCGGCCTCGACCTCGTCCCGCAGCGCCGCCCGCGAGTCCGCATCGGCGGACCGCACGAGGTGCCCGGGCAGCTTCACCTCGGTGAGCGGCAGCCCGGGAAGGAGGTCGCGCGACGAGTCACCCGTACCGAACCCGCCCAGGGAGACCTCGACGCCGATGTCGTGGAGCATCTGCAGCTGGGACACGAGCGCCCGGTCGGCGACCGGATGCCGATCGGAAGGCAGCTCGAACACGAGCGAACCCCGAGCAAGTTGCCGTCGTGTGAACTCGGCGGTGACGTGGCGGGCGAACGACGCGTCCGCGAACTGGACAGGCGAGACGTTGACGGCGACCGCCCAGTCGCGGCCCGTCTCGCGCCATCCGGCGAGCGTGCCGAGGCACTCCTGGAGCATCCGCCGCCCGAGCGGGTGGATCTCCCCGCTGCGCTCAGCGACGCGGATCATGGTCACGGGATCGATGTCGCCGAGAAGCGGGTGCGACCATCGGCACAGCGCCTCCGCGGCAACGATCGATCCGCTCTCCAGCGACACCTGCGGCTGGTAGACGGCGAAGATCTCGGGACCGCGGACGGCGGCCGCCAGATCGTCCGCGAGGTCTCCAGTAGGGGGCATCCCTCAAGTCGACCCGATCGTGCGCACGATCGCAAACGCCGACATGAAGGACCGCGATCGGCTACAGTCCGCCCCGTTCAGGCATGGATCGGTCGCAAAGGACGGCTCCGCCCTCTCCCTATACTTTTCTCGTCGCAGAGCTCGCAGGAGGATGGCGATGGCGTTTCGTAATCTGGAGACGTTGGAGTCTTGGCTGGCCGAGTACCGGGCACTCGGGAAGCCCATGGCCGATGCTGCACGCGTGATGGTGCAGGACGGCGACGGCGGAGCGAACACGGGCCTGGTGTTCTTCCGACTCGGTCACGCTCCGACCGGCGTTTTCATCCAGCCGGTCACGCAGGATGCCTCCGACTGGGTCGCAACGTTGGAGCCCCGCGAAGAGAACCTCGTCCTGGACGCGCAAGAATTGCTCGAGCTCGCCGGAGAGCTCGCCGCTGTTTCCGAACTGTGCGCGTTCCTCGAGGCGAAGTCGCAGGTGTATCGGGGGATCGACATCGCCTGAAACGGCGTCAGCCGTACCGCGTGAGCGCGAGTCAGCGCCGGGCGTCGACGGTCGCGGCGGTCAGCGACTCCAGCAGAGCGGCCGAGTCTCCGAGCCGCACCTGATCCGCGGCGGCGCAGGCGACGTCGAAATCGTCGTCGAACCGGTTGAGAGCCGACCACGGATCCTCCGTGATGTCGATCGTCGCGGTGATGCGGTTCACGCGCCGGTCGTCGGGGTCGATGTCGCGCCGCACAAGAGAACGGCCGACCAGGCGATCGATCAGCGTCGTGACGCCCGCTGAGGTGATGCCGAGGTACTCGCGCAGCGCCGTCGGGCGCGTGCCGGGGTTGCCCACGATGAACAGGAGGGCGCGGGCGTCGATGTCGCTGATGCCGAGGCTGGCGCGCGCGGTCACCAGCGCCGCATTGCGTGCATCGAGGTACTGGCGCAGCGCTTGACCGAGGGTCAGCGCCGGGGTTTCGTTCGCCATGGCGCCATTCTCCCAGCCGCTGCGAGAGCCGAACAGCTCTGAAGCGATATTTAAGAAAACTAGCTAACTTTGCGAAGTATCGCTAGGCTGGATCAACCCTCGCCGACGAGACGTCGCATGTCGTCTCGCCACCACCCATCGCCTCGTGCAGAAGCTAGGAGGCAATCGTGACATACGGCAGGGCTTCGATCGTCAGTCGCCGACTACGCGCCATCCCCGATGCGGGCATCCCGTGCTAGGTCTCGAGACCTGCGGGCTGATCGCCGTCGACCACGAGTCGACCATCCTCGACGTCAACCCCCAGGTGCTGGGGTGGCTCAACTGCGCCCGGCACGAAGTGGTCGGCCATCCCCTCGAAGAGTTCCTCACCCTCCGGATGCCGCTCGCCGAAGCTGATGGGCAGCGCCCGACCGATGCCACGCTGCACGGCGTGTCCGGAGTCGTCCGCCCCGTCGTGGTGGGCTCTCTCGGCGAGAACGATGGCGGCGTGGAGCGCATCGCCATCTATGACGTCTCACCGCGCTCGTCCTTCAACCTCGGCTTCCGCGGCGCGGAGGCGAAGACCGAGCGCGGCCGGCAGCGACTGCAGATCCTCCTCAACGCCGCGGTCGGCTTCGGCAACGTGCGAACCGAACTCGACGCCGCGGAGCTCCTGGTGGATGTCGCGCAACGCGCCTTCGCCGCGAGCTCCGTCAGTGTCCACCTCACGAAGACCGGCGGCGGACTCTTCCAGGCCGCAGGCGTGAACCCGCTCGCAGCCCACTGGCCCTCCTGTCTGCGGCCGGCCGGTATGGTGACTCTGCTCGGCGGCAAGGTGCTGATCGTGCGCTCCCCCGAGGAGGCCGACACCTACGTCCCCGACGCCGGTATGAGCGACATCTACCGCGCAGGCGGCGTGCACGCGGCGATCGCCTCGCCGATGCGGTCCCACGGCGATGCGGTCGGGTCGATGATCTGCTTCTTCGACCACCCGCGGGAGTTCGACGAGGAGGCCGTGCCGCTGGCCGAAGCGCTGTCCAATCAGGCGGCGCAGGCCATCGCGCGGATCCGGCTCGAAGAGACCCTGCGCCGTGCGGCGATGCACGATGAGGTGACCGGCCTGCCGAACCGGCGCCTGATCGAGGAGGACGTGACCCGCACCCTCGTGCAGGGCTACTCGACACTGACCGTCATCTTCATCGACCTCGACGGCTTCAAGGCCGTGAACGACCTGCTCGGCCACGCCGCCGGAGACGCCCTGCTGCGCGAGATCGGGCAGCGGCTGCGCGGCGTGATCCGCGATACGGATGTGCTCGGGCGATTCGGCGGGGACGAGTTCATCGCGGTCGCCGCCGTAGACGACGTGAAGGACGCCGAGGCGCTGGCCGACCGCATCCGTTCGGCGGTCGCCGAGCCGTACAGCGACCTGCCGCCCGTGCTCACCATCACCGCGAGCATCGGTGTGGTCACCGTCGGCAACGACGGCGCCCCCGTCATGGATCAGCTCATCCGCGCGGCGGACCACGCCATGTACCAGGCGAAGATGGCCGGCGGAGACCGCGTCGCCGTCGTCCACGCCGCCTCGGCCCCGGTGCTGCAGTAGACGGCAGATGCCCCGGCCCGGCGAGCCGCGCCGGGCCGAGGCATCCGTCCGCCGTCAGCTGCTCTTGCGCATCGCGCGGATACCGACCGTCAGCCCGACCACGGCGAGCACGACGGCCGCCACCCAGCCCCACAGCACCGTGATGTCCCCGAGATCGCCGGCGAACAACGCCCGCTCGGCCTGCACCACCCAGTTCACCGGGTTGACCGTGGCGACCGCGCGCATCCAGGCCGGACCCTCATCGAGCGGCAGGAGCATGCCCGACAGGATCAGCAGCGGGAAGATCAGCGTCTGCTGCACGCCCCAGAAGAGCCACTCGCGGTCCTTCGTCTTCAGGGCGAGCGTGTACGACAGAGAGCCCAGCCCGACCCCGAACACCGCGAGCAGCGCGAGCCCGATCACGAGCCCCGGCAGGTCGATCGTGAACCCGAACGGCCACGCGATGAGCACGATGAGGAGCGCCTGCACGACGATCGGCGCGATCTCCTTGAGCGCGCGACCGACCAGCAGCGACGAGCGCGCGAGCGGTGCGACGAGCGTGCGCTCGTGCGAGCCCGTCATCATCTCGTACTGCAGGTTCGACCCGGTCGCGCCGGTGCCGAACAGCACGATCATCACGAGCACGCCCGGCACGAACCACTGCAGCGTCTCCCCCACGGGTGCACCCGACGAGCCGACCAGCAGCGGGGCGAACAGCCCGAGGAACACCAGCGGCTGAACGAGGCTGAAGATGAGGGTGAACGGATCCCGCACCACCGGCTTGAGTTCACGCGTCAGCACGTTCCACGTGTCGCGTGCGGGGTTCGCCCGCACGACGGTGTCGGGTCGGGTCTGCATCTGAGTGGTCATCGCTTCGCTCCCGTCTTCTCGCGCGCCGGTTCGGCGGTGACGGATGCCGCAGCCTCGGCATCCGTCTGGTCTGAGGTCTCTTCCGGCTCGCTCTCGCTCTCGCCCGCTTCGCGCAGCGTGCGCCCGGTGAGTGCCAGGAAGACGTCGTCGAGGGTCGGCGGAACGCCCGTCGCCGTCTGCACCGTGAGCCCGGCGGCATCCAGCGCGCGGACCGCGGCGGGGAGGAGCGCGTCGCCGCCGAGCGCGGTGACCGCGACGGATGCCGCATCCCGAACCACCTCGCGATCGGTGAGTCGCTGCACGACGGGGACGGCGGCTGCCGCATCCGTCTCGGAAGCGAAGCCGAACGTGAGCACGTCGCCCGCGAGCTCCGCCTTCAGCCGCGTCGCCGTGTCGTCGGCGATGACGCGGCCCTTGTCCATGACCATGACTCGCTCGGCGTAGCGGTCGGCCTCTTCGAGGTAGTGCGTCGTGAGGAAGACCGTCGTGCCGTACTGCGCGCGCAGATCGAGGATGTGCTGCCAGAGATTCGCGCGGCTCTGCGGGTCGAGCCCCGTCGAAGGCTCGTCGAGGAAGATCAGCGGCGGGGCGTGCATGAGTCCGAGCGCGATGTCGAGCCGGCGCTTCTGTCCCCCCGACAGCTGCTGCACCGACCGGGTCGCGAACCCGGCCAGGTCCAGGGACTCGATGAGCTCGTCGGCGCGTTTCCTCGCCGCCGGCTTGCTCATGCCGTAGAACGCGCCCTGGCTCAGCAGCTCGTCGCGCGCGCGCTGCGAGAAGCTGCCGCTCGTGAGCTGCCCGACGTAGCCGATGCGGGCGCGCACCTCGGCGGGGTGCCTGAGGATGTCGAAGCC
Source organism: Microbacterium ureisolvens (assembly GCF_019511645.1). Taxonomy (GTDB): domain Bacteria; phylum Actinomycetota; class Actinomycetes; order Actinomycetales; family Microbacteriaceae; genus Microbacterium; species Microbacterium ureisolvens_A. The sequence continues at coordinate 149,126 of NZ_JAEUAX010000006.1, forward strand.
GACGACGCGAGCTGTGCCGGAGCTCGGCGGGATCAAGGTGGTGAGCATGCGGAGGCTGGTCGATTTGCCGGCGCCATTGGGTCCGAGGAACGCGACGAGCTCGCCGCGCGCCACCTCGAACGCGAGGTCGGTGACGGCCTCGACGGTCCTGCCTTTCACGGTGAAGCGCTTGGTCAGACCTTGCGCCTGGATGATCGATTCGTTCGCCATGCCCTCACGCTACGAACGGATGCGGACAGATCCTGTCCGCGATACATGAGAATCTTTGTGCATGTCCGACACGACCACCCGAGCCCTCTCCCTGCTCAACCTCCTCCAGACGCACCGGCATTGGCCGGGGTCCGAGCTGGCCGCGCGGCTGGGCGTCACCGAGCGCACCGTGCGGCGCGATGTGGAGCGGCTCCGTGAACTGGGCTACCGGATCGAGTCGATCCCTGGTGCGGCGGGCGGATATCGCCTCGAGGCCGGCAGCGCCGTGCCGCCGTTGCTGCTCACCGACGAAGAGGCGGTGGCGATGGCGATCGGCCTGCGGGTGGCAGCATCCCAGCGCCTCGTGAGCGGCCCCGAGACGACCATCACGGCGCTCGCGAAGCTCGAGCAGGTGCTGCCCGCTCCCCTGCGCCGTCGGGTCGCGGCGCTGGCCGAGGCCGTGCAGCCCGCCGGACGGAACGCCGGCGCCGCCGTGTCGGGCGAGGTGCTCGGCGAGCTGGCCCTCGCCACCCGCGACCGCGAGCGCGTGCGCTTCACGTACACCGCGGCGTCGGGCGAGACCACGCACCGCCGCGTCGAGCCGCACGCCCTCGCCCCCGCCGACCGGCACTGGTACCTGCTCTGCTGGGATCTCGACAAGGGCGACTGGCGCACCTTCCGCGTGGACAGGCTGACGGATGTAGCGCACACGCGCGTGCTCTTCACGCCCAAGCCGCTCACGCCGGAGCAGGTGGAGGAGTTCATCTTCGTCGCGCGCTCGTGGGTGCGGCAGGCGGTGGAGGCGGATGCGGTGATGGAGCTGCCGTGGGAGCAGATGCGCGAGCACTTCGGCCAGTGGGGCCAGGGCGCTTCTGCCGAGGACGCGACGCACACCCGGTGGCCCGTCGGCGGCGCGGACTTCCGCGAGACGATGTACGGCCTGTCGTGGATCCCTGCCGGAGTCGAGTACACGACGGACCTCGCCTCGCCGGCGCGGGAGGAGCTGCGAGAGACGCTGGAGCGGATGCTGCGCGCCCTCGATGCGCCGGCGCCTCCGGTCCCGCCGCGCCGTGCGATGGAAAGGGAGCGGCAGCTCCCGGCGTGACCCTGGCGCGTCCGGGGTCGCGCCGTCGGAACGCACCGGCGCCCCTCCACGCGAGCGGAGGGGCGCCGGCGTCGGTCAGCTCAGCGGTGGCGCACCGCACGCCGCCGATCCACGCGCATCACTGGAACAGGCGCGGGGCGAAATCGATCAGGTTCTTCTGCCAGGTGTCCCAGCCGTGGGGACCGACCGTCACGCCGTTGAACTCGTACTCGATGCCCAGCTGGTCGAGCACCGGCAGCGAGTTCATCACCGATGCGTACGTGAAGTCGGTGATGTCTCCGGTGTACAGGCGGAACAGCTCGGTGCCCGCGTTGATCGCTTCGACGTCGACACCGGCGGTCCCGCCGAATCCTGCGGCGAAGGTGCCGATCCAGGCGAACTCGCCCGGGTGCGCCTTGAGAACGGAGACGGTCCGCGCGCCACCCGCTGACAGACCGGCCAGCGCGCGTTCGGCAGGATCCTGACTGACGTTGTAGCTCGCCTCGGTCGCGGGGACGACGTTCTCGAGCAGTTCGCGCGGGTAGTCGTTCACGTTGCCGTTGGGCATCACCACCACCATCGGAGCCAGCTCGCCGTCACGGAACAGGTTGTCGAGGATCTGGCGGGCACGGCCGACCTCGACCCAGTCCGTCCAGCTCTGACCGCCACCGTGGTTCAGCACGAACAGCGGGTAGGGCTCGGCACGCTCGGCGTCGTAGCCGGGAGGCGTCCACACGTACGCACTCCGCTGCTGGTTGGCAACGGTGCTCTGGTACGTCAGCACCTCGAGGCCGCCACCCTCGCCCGCGGGAACATCCGTGAGCAGGCGCGAGCCCTCGCCCTCGATGAGGAAGGTGCTCCATGCCGGCTCGGACGTCACCTTCGTGGGGTTGGAGGCGTCCTTGACGGACTGACGGTCCACGATGAGCCGGTAGTGGTAGAACTTCTCCTCGAGCGGGCCGACCGTGGCCCGCCAGCGGTCGCCGACCTTGTTCATCTCCACGCGCAGCCAGCTGCCCCCTGGCGCCCAGTTCGCCCACACCGAGACGTACTGCGCGTCGGCGAAGTCCGTCGTCGTCTCGAAGGTGACGAATCCCTCGCCGTCGATGAACGGCGTCGGGGTCGTGCCGGAGGCGGGCGGCTGGAACCGCTCGGTGAGCGCGGTGTGTCCCTCGCTCGGCGCGGGGTCGGACGCGGTCTTGGTGAACAGGCGCGGCGCGAAATCGATCAGGTTCTCCTGCCACGCGTTCCAGTTGTGGCCCGCGTCGGGGTTGACGCCGTCGAACTCGTAGTCGAGCCCGAGCGCGTCGAACTTCTGGAACGAGTCGTAGACGTCGTTGTAGGCGATGTCGGTCTTGTTGCCCACATAGACCCGGAAGAGGTCTGTGCGGTTGTTCATCTGCGCCACGGGGATGCTGTCGAGGTCGCCGAATCGGCCGGCCCCGAACGTGCCGATCGCGGCGAACTCGCCGGGATGACGGCTGAAGACCTCGAACGCCTGGCCGCCGCCCATCGAGAGGCCGGCCAACGCCCGCTGGTTCTTCGAGGGCGACGCATTGTAGGTCTGCTCCACGGCGGGGATGAGGTTCTCCAGCAGCTCTGCGGAGAAGTCGGAGACGTTGCCGTTGCCCATCACCACGATCATGTCGGAGAGGCTCCCCGACAGCCACAGGTTGTCGAGGATCTGCTCGGCGCGACCGACCTCCACCCAGTCTCGGTAACTCTGGCCGCCGCCGTGCTGCAGGTAGAGCACCGGGAACTTCTTGCCCTCGGGCTTGTAGGTCGGGGGCAGCCAGACCAGCGCGTCACGCTGCTCTCCGGCCACGTGGCTCTCGTAGGAGAGGGTCTCGATCGTGCCCGCCTGCTCCGGCGCGTCGGCAAGGAGCGCGGCCGACTCACCGGGGATGAAGAAGGTGCTCCACTCCGGCTCCGACGCGACGCTGGTGGGATTGCTCGCGTCCTTGAGGACTTTGCTGTCGTCGCCGGTCACCTGGTAGTAGTACAGGCCCGGTGCGAACGGGCCGTAGGTCGCCGTCCAGTTGGCCCCGCTGCGCTGCAGGCCGATCTGGGCCCAGTTGTGCGACGGACCGAAGTTGCCCTCGACGACCACCTGCGACACCGGGCCGACCGCCTCTTCGACAGCGGCGTTCGGCACGGCGATGCGCAGGTAGCCGTCATCCTGGACGGTGATCCATGGCTCGGCAGCCGCGGCTGGAGCGGCCACGGCCAATCCGGTGAGAGCCAGAAGGGCGGCCAGGAGCGCTGCCACCGCCCGTCGAGTTCGTGTGAGCCGGCTGGGGATCCGGCCCTCCGATGTGAACTGCATCGATTCCTCATCTCGTGTTCGACCGCGCCGTCGACGGCGGACGAGCGCACACCGGCGGCGCGAACTGGGGACGGATCCACGACATCGAAGACTGATTTACAACGTCGTAAATCCTGCTCGCCGCCCACTCTGTCAGCCGCAACATGTCCTGGTCAAGACCGAATTGCAACGTTGTGCATATTCAGCATCGGCGCGTCGGCGGCGCGTGAGCGCGTCAGCGCCTCAGCGAGGATGGAACCGCCGGGCTCATGCGGACCTGGCGCGCCTGAGCCGGTCGAGCAGGAGCCGGTTGGGCCCACGCCATCGTCGCTGCGGGTCGATCCATCCGGGTGGTCGCACCTGTGGCATGCCGTCGACCATGCGGATCTCCCACCCGCTGGTCTCGATCCCGTGATGATGGTGCCAGCACAACAAGACGCCGTTGCCGACCGCGGTCGGACCACCCTTTGCCCAGTCGACGACATGATGCACCTCGCACCACGCGGCGGGAACGGTGCAACCGGGGATGACGCAGCCGCCGTCGCGCGCACCTATCGCCTTGCGCTGCCAGTGGGTGAACACGCGGTCCTCGACGTGGAGCGCTTTGATGGCGCCGCTGGGGGCGAGCGTGAGCCGGTGGATGGTGCCGTGACAGCCGACGTGCCGTGCGAACGACGCCGGCACCGGCACCGGACCGCCCGCGCTCTCGACGAACGCCACCCCGCCCGGGTCACCCAAGTCCTGCTCGGTCGTGGTCACGATGAGCGTCGGCGCGGCACCGCCCAGCGTCGGCGTGCCGGCGGCGCCGGCCGCGGCGGACAGGATCGAGGCGAACGCGTCGTGCCGCTTCTGGTCCACTGTCCGCGGATCCAGTACACGCTCCTCCGCATCCGCGTCCGACTCCGGATCCGCGACCGTGGCGTCCACGAACCGGGGTCGGCGGTCCTGCACCCGCGGGTTGAGGTGCGCGTCCATGAGGCGGTCCAACTGTGCCGCGACGTCGTCGGTGACGTCACCGGACAGGCGCCGCAGCCCACGGTACGACCTGCGGCTGATCCGGATCCCCCGCGCCCGCTGCGCATACTCGTCATCGGGCAGCGTTCCATCCGGGTCCAGGAACAGCGCCCAAGTGGTCGCCATCACCTTCAACTCGTGGATGCCGCAACCCGCCGCGTCCGCATCCCCCACCGCCGCGGCGACCAGTTCGATCTCAGCCGCTTCGATCTCCTCCACCGCGCATCGGCCCAGCAGCGGCCTGAGCGCGTCGACGATCGTGGTCGGATCCCCAGTCCCCGGATAACCGCGCCCTGAATCCTCCTCGCGACCGCGGCCAGCATGAGGAGGAGCATCCACCGACCCAGGAGCCCCTCATGCCCCAGCCTCTCGACATCCCCGTGCCCGACCTCACCGGCAAGTTCGCCCTCGTCACCGGCGCCAGCGACGGCGTCGGCGTCGAGATCGCCGCGCGTCTCGCCCGCGCCGGCGCCGACATCCTTTTGCCCGTCCGCAACCCGCAGAAAGGGCAGGCAGCGGCAGCCCAGATCGCGGAGCGAACCCCGACGAGCAGCATCCGTGTCGTCCCTCTCGACCTCGCGTCGCTCGACTCGGTCGCGGCCCTCACCGCCCGACTGAACGACGACGGCCGGCCGATCGACGTCCTCATCGCGAACGCCGGCGTGATGAACCCGCCCGCGCGTCGGCTCACCGCCGACGGGTTCGAGCTGCAGCTCGCGACGAACCATCTCGGTCACTTCGCGCTCATCGCGCAGCTGCTGCCGCTGCTGGTCCAGGCGAAGGCGCACGTCACCAGTCAGGTGAGCATCGCCGCCGATCAGGGCGCCGTGAACTGGGACGACCCCAACTGGGAGCACGGCTACGACCCGATGAAGGCGTACAGCTCGTCGAAGATCGCGTTCGGCCTGTTTGCGATGGAGCTGCAGCGGAGATCGGATGCTGCGGCCTGGGGCATCCGCAGCAACCTCTCGCATCCCGGCGTCACCCCGACGAACCTGCTCGCTGCGCAGCCGGGGATGGGGCGGTCCGCCGACACGACCGCGGTGAAGCTGATCCGGGCGCTGTCGCGGCGCGGCATCCTGTTCGGCACACCGTCGACGGCGGCCCTGTCGGCGGTGTACGCGGCGACGAGCCCCGACGCGCAGGGCGGCCGGCTCTACGGGCCGAAGGGCTTCCGCCACCTGAGCGGGCCGCCGGCCGAGCAGCCGATGTATTCGCGCCTCGAGGGCGAGGCCGACGGCCGCCGCGTGTGGGAACTCTCCGAGCGACTCACCGGCGTGCGGGTCGCATCACTGGGTCGTTGAGTGAGCGAAGCGGGCCCACACCCGTGTGGGGGGATCCCCGGTCCCTGGATGAGGAATGACGGATGCCGCAGACTCAGGTGATGGACAGAGCACAGCTGGCCGATTTCCTGCGTCGGCGCCGCGAAGCGCTGCAGCCGGAAGACGTCGGGCTGCGCCGCGGACCGCGGCGCCGGACGGCGGGGCTTCGGCGCGAGGAGGTCGCCGTGCTCTGCGACATGTCGACCGACTATTACAGCCGGCTCGAGCAGGCCCGCGGTCCGCAGCCGTCGGAGCAGATGCTCGCCGCGATGGCCCGCGGCCTCCGGCTCACGCTCGACGAGCGCGACCACCTGTTCCGCCTCGCCGGTCATACCGCGCCTGCCCGTGCCCTGCGCAGCGAGCACGTCTCGCCCGGTCTCATGCGCATCCTCGACCGCCTCGCCGACACACCCGCGCAGGTCATGACCGAACTCGGCGAGACGCTCGCCCAGACACCGGCAGCCCGCGCGCTGTTCGGCGACGAGACGCGCTTCGAGGGGTTCATGCGCAGCGTCGGCTACCGCTGGTTCGTCGACCCGTCGGCCCGCAACGTGTACCCGGCCGAAGACCATCCGGGCCTCTCGCGCGCGTTCACCGCCGACATCCGTACCGCCTACGCGAAGTTCGGCGCGGATTCGCGTGCCGGCGCGATGGTCTCGGCGCTGCTGCAGGAGAGCCCGGAGTTCGCGGAGCTCTGGGCCGAGCACGAGGTGCGCTCGACGCACGCGCGCGAGAAGCGCCTGCAGCACCCCGAGGTGGGCGTGATGGACATGCAGTGCCAGTTCCTCATCGACCCCGAACAGGGCCAGACCCTCCTCGTGCTCACCGCGACGCCCGGCACACCGAGCTCCGAGAAGCTGCAGCTGCTCTCGGTGATCGGCACGCAGGAGATCGCCGCCGGCCGCTGACCCGCCAACGCCCAGAGCACCGCTCCTCTACTCTCGGCGTATGCTCTGCGTCGCCTTCATGCGAAACGTCAACCAGCGTCAGCGCGGCCATCCCTCCACCGCCGACATCGTGGCCGGCTTCGCCGATGCGGGATGCCCCGAGGTTCAGACCTTCCAGAGCAACGGCACGATCCTGTTCGACTCCGATGAACCCGCAGAGGTCGTCGCGAGCGCAACCGAGGCGATCGCCGCTCGATCCGGCCACGAGCGCGACATCCTCTGGATCTCGCTCGCCGACCTCGTGGCCGTCGTCGACGAACACGGTGAGACACCCGACCCGCGCCGGCACGAGATCACCCTGCACCGCGCCGGAACGGTCGACGCCGAGACGCCGGATGCAATCAGCCTCATGACGCGCGCCGGCTGCTCGATCGTCGACGCCGGTCCCGGCTGGGCCGTCGTTCGCAACGACGTCGACGGTCAAGGCAACGCCACCCCGGTGCTCGAGCGCCTCACCGGCGATCGGGCGACCTCCCGCGGGCTCCTGACGCTCCGCCGCCTGGTCGCCCGCTTCGGCTCCCCGTCCGCGTGAGTCAGTCGTCGAAGATCCCCACCGACTCCGACAGCCGCGTGACCTCGTCCGCGCTGAGCTCGAGGTCTGCCGCCTGCGCCGAGTCGATGATGGATGCTGCGCGCCGCGCTCCCGGGATCGGGATCACGTGCGGGCCCAGCGCCAGCTCCCACGCGAGCACCGCCTGCTGTGGGCTGACGCCGTGCGCGTCGCCGACCTCGCGGAACGCCGAGAACCGGTCGCCGACGCGACGCGCTCCCCCGCCGGTGCCCCCGAGCGGGCTCCAGGGCAGGAACGCGATGTCGCGCTCCTCACAGAACCGCAGCTCGTCGATGCTCCCCGGGTGCTTCGGCGAGAACTCGTTCTGCACGCTGGCGAGGTTGCCCTCGCCGAGCACCTCGATCGCGATCTGGATCTCCTCCACGCTCGCGTTCGAGATTCCGACGGCATGGACGAGTCCGTCGTCCTGCAGCGCCTTCAGGCCGGCCATGATGTCGCCGTAGACGAGCCAGCGATCGGGACGGTGGTACTGGTAGAGCTCGATCTGGTCGACGCCGAGGATGTCGAGCGACTTCTCGACCGCGGAACGCAGGTACGCCTCCGAGCCGTCGCGGCCCCAGACCTCTCCTTCGCGGCGGGTGATGCCGCCCTTCGTCGCGACGAAGATGCTCGACGCGTCGCCGTCCCAGCTGCGCAGAGCCGCCGCGACGATGCGCTCGTTGTGCCCCATCTCGTCCCACGCCGGCGCGTAGACGTCGGCGGTGTCGATGAGCGTCACGCCGGCGTCGAGTGCGGCGTGCACGGTGGCCACCGCATCCTGGAACGACGGATACACCTTGTCGTTGTTCATCGACAGCGGCATGGCGCCGAGCCCGATCGCCGAAACCTGTCGCCCTGCCAGCGTGCGCTGCTTCATCGCATCTCCTTCTCGCATCGCACAAGACTGCCAGGGCCATGAGACACGAGGCAGGGACTGGACACCGGCCGCCACGGGCGGATACAGGCCCACGCCGCAGGCTCCGCCGGCTCACGCTTCAGCCGAGCGCTGACATCGCCTCTCGCCACAGCTCGCGCAGGCGCCGATTCGGCTCGGGCGCGATGCGGTTGCCCGAGCGGAACTGGAACCGCCACGCCACCTCAGGCACCACCACCTCGAGCACGTCGCGCGGCACGCGGTCGCTCTCGACCACGAGCTCGTCGAACGCGACATCGACGAAACTCGCCGTGCGCCGCGGGTCGGCGAAGTGCACGTCCTCGTACGGGTCCGTCAGGACGGTGCCGTGCCCGATGAGCCCGTACGACCCGCCCTGCCGCAGCAGCCACGTGTCGGTCCCGGGCTCGACCTCCTTGCGCGCGCCGACCGACCACTGCGTCACGAACGGCGTGCCGGTCGCAACGCTCGCCACAACCCCCGCGTACGTGCCGGGCCATTCATCCCACAGGCTCGGATTCCAGCCCAGGACGATGCCCGCGTCGCGCCAGTGATCGGATGCCTCCGCCATGAGCCCGACCCTAACCCGCGGAGGCGCCGCAGGGGCCGGGTCGCCCCCGCAACGGGGTTCCGATGAACTGCCGCCACGCCTACGCTCGCGTGGCATGAGGACGAACGACCGCGACCACGACATCGTCCTGCTCGGCGCCTCGGGCTTCGTCGGCAGGTACACCGCACGGCACTTGGCGCGATCCGCGCCCGACGGGGTGCGAATCGCGATCGCTGGTCGCTCCCGCGCACGCCTCACCGATGTGAAGCGCGAACTCGGCGTCGACTGGCCCGCCATCCAGGTCGACACCTCGGACGAAGCGGGCGTCGCCCGGGTCGCAGCATCCACCGCCGTCATCGCGACCACCGTCGGACCGTATCTGCGCTACGGCACGGAAGTCGCGGCTGCCTGCGCCCGCGCCGGCACGTCGTACGCGGACCTGTCGGGCGAGAGCATCTTCGTGGCGCGCAGCATCGAGCGCAATCACGCGGTCGCTGAGACCACCGGCACCAAGATCGTGCACTCGTGCGGGTTCGACTCGATCCCGTCCGACCTCGGCGTCGGTCTCGCCCACGCCGCGGCCGGAGGCGTGCCGATCGTCGCGGCGACCCTGAAGGTGCGGTCGCTGCGAGGCGGCATCAGCGGCGGCACGATCGACTCGCTTCGGCAGCAGTTGAAAGTGGCGAAGACGGATGCCTCGGCCCGCCGCCTGCTCGCGAACCCCTACGCCCTCACGCCCGGGCCGTCGGCGCGTCTACCCGGTCAGGCAGGCAGCGGCTGGGGCAAGGTGCGCGGATCCTGGCAGGCGCCCTTCGTCATGGGCTCGTACAACCAGCAGATCGTGCAGCGCAGCAACTACCTCACCGGCTGGAGCTACGGCCAGCTCATGCAGTACCGGGAGGTGGTCGCCACCGGGGGCGGACCTGCCGGCTTCGCGCGAGCGGGGGCGATCGCCCTCGGCACGGCGAGTCTCGTCGGCGCACTGGGGTTCCCGCCGACGCGGGCGGTGCTCGATCGGGTACTGCCGTCCCCCGGCGGCGGGCCCAGCGCGGACGTGATCGAGCACGGCCGCTTCGCCCTCGACGTCGACGTCTACCCGGTCGAGGGGCAGCCGGTGCGCACACGGGTCACCGCGCCGTACGACCCCGGCTACGGCGGCACCGGCGTGATGCTTGCAGAATCCGCCCTGAGTCTCGTGCTCGACAACCTCTCCGACCGCGCCGGCGTGCTGACCCCCATGGTCGCGATGGGCGAGCACCTCGCCGACCGCCTGCGCACCCACGGCTTCACGCTCGACGTCGGCCCGTTGCCGTACCCGCGCTCGTAGACCGCGCGAAGCGGGAGGAGCGCCCCGGGCCGACGAGACCCCGGGCCGGCAGCATCCCCTGCCCCGAGGACGCTGGTCCCCATGGCCCGCATCTCTTTGCCCGAGGGCCTCCTCCGTGTCGTGCGGGCCGTCGGCAGTGAAGCGAAGACGAGCGCCACGACCCGCACCGGCTGGGTGCGTACAGCGCCTGCCGCGACCGGAGAGGTCGTGCCCTCAGCCGAGCGCCCGCGCGATCGCGGCGATGGCTGCCGGGCAGACGCGACAGCAGCCGCCGATGAAACGAGCGCCCGCATCGACCCACGCCGTCGTGGGCGCGAGGTCGAATTCCGGGTCGCCGACCCACCGACGCGCAGCGCCATCCCACGTCTCGCCCGAATTGGGGTATGCGATCCCAGGCTTCCCGCTCGCTGCCGTCGCGGACCGCACGGCCGGCAGCACATCGTCGGGCGTGCAGCAGTTCACGCCCACGGCCACGATGGAATCGTGGCCGGCGGCGAGCGCGAAGGCCTCGGCCGTGGGGGTGCCGTCGCGCAGCCGGTCCCCAGAGACCGTGCAAGACAGCCAGGCGGGTATCGCGAACTCGTCGGCGAGATCGAGAAGAACCGCGACCTCGTCGAGATCCGGGATCGTCTCGAGCGCGAGCAGATCCGGCCCTGCGCTTGCCAGCAGCTCCATCCGTGGGGCGTGGAAGTCGCGCAGCGCAGCGCGGCTCAATCCGTACCGGCCGCGATACTCCGATCCGTCGGCGAGCACGGCTCCATACGGACCGACGGATGCCGCCACCAGACGCACCACGTCGCCGCCGGCTGACTCGGCCACCTCGTCGCGCACCTCACGGGCGATCCTCACGCTCCGCGTGATGAGGCCCTCGGCTTCGGCGCGCGTCAGGCCGTTGCGTTCGAACCCCGCCACGCTCGCCTGATAGCTGGCGGTCGTGGCGACCTGCGCGCCCGCGTCGAAGTAGGCGCGGTGCACCGCAGCCACCTCACCGGGCGCGTCGCGCAACAGGCGGGCGGTCCACAGTTCGTCGGTGAGATCGTGGCCGCGTTCGGCGAGGGCGTTCGACAGGCCACCGTCGAGCACGACCACGGGAGATGTCGAGGTGGTCACCGGGACATCATCTCGGATCGGGTCGAGGTCGAGTCCGCGACACGAGACTCGACGAAATACATCGACGACGGAAAGGTCGCGTCGAGGGCGGCTTGGAGATCTGCGAGCAGGTCGGAGGTCTCCTCGATGCCGACCGAGAGGCGGAGGTGGCCGAAGGTGCGGAAGGGCAGCGGGTAGGTGGCCACGCGACCGCCCTCGGTCCCGGTGTGCACGATCAGCGAGTCGTCGTGCCCGAGGGAGAAGCCCGACGTGATGAGTCGGAGGTTGGCGACGAACCGGTTCTGCGCGTCGGGATCGCCGACGACGGCGAAGGCGATCATGCCGCCGTAACCGCGACCGCCGAATTGGCGCGCGGCGAGATCGTGCTCCGGGTGAGAGGTGAGGCCTGGATAGTAGACGTACTCCACCCGTGGATCGCGCTCGAGGAACTCGGCGACGGCCTGCGCCGAGGCCATGTGCTGCCTGAGCCGCAGCGGGAGGGTCACCGACCCACGATGGATCTGCCAGGCGTTGAAGGGCGAGATCACTCCGCCGACATCGACCATGGCGTCGGCCTTGATCGGCTCGATGAGCTCGCGCGAGCCGATGACGGCCCCGCCCATCGCGTCACCGTGGCCGTTGATGTACTTCGTCAGGGAGTGGACGACGAGATCGGCGCCGTCGTCGAGGGGACGGTAGAACGGCGGCGGTGTGAAGGTCGAGTCCACCATCAAGATCGCACCGGCGGCGCGGGTGATCTCTGCGATCGCGGCGACGTCCGCCACCTTCGTGGTGGGGTTCGCGATCGCCTCGATGCAGACGAGCCGGGTGTTGGGGCGGAAGGCCGCGCGCAGGGCGTCGATGTCGCCCACGTCGACGAACGTCGCCTCGATGCCGTATCGCTGCGGCAGGAGCTCGCTCCACAGGCGCCAGGTCGCCTCATAGGTGATGTCGCTGACGATCACGTGGTCGCCGACGCGGACGTGTGTGAAGAAGACGGCGTGCAGGGCGGCGACACCGGATGCGAGCGCGACGGCGTCTTCGCCTCTCTCGAGGGCCGCGAGCTTGTCCTGCAGGCCGGCCTGATTGACGCCCGTGTTGCGGGTGTACAGCCCCGGCGCGGAGGCGGACCAGCTGATGTCGCTCGGGTCGTCAGGAAGCTCGTAGGAGTTCGCCATCACCAGCGGGGTGCGCAGCGCCTTGGTGGAGTCGAGGCGATTGCCGCCGTGCACGGCGAGGGTGAGATCTGACAGGGTCTCGGCCCGTCGGCGGTCCGGCCGTTGCGACATTGCGTTCCTTACTGTGCGGCGAAGGGGATAGGGTGCCAGGGTCGGCGACCGAATCAGGTCCCGACCTACGTTAATGTGTGCAATTGACACTCGCAATTGCTAATCGTGCACGGAGGCATTGTGCCCGGACCGCACCTGGATGACATCGACCAGCAGCTGCTCACAGCGTTGACCGCGGACGCGAGGCTGCCGATGGTCGCCCTCGCCAGCAAGGTCCACCTCTCGCGCAACGCGGTGCGCCAGCGCATCGAACGGATGGAGCGCGATGGCATCATCGCCGGTTACACCGTCGTGAGAGGCAACGCATCGCGGCCGCGCGTGACCGCGCTGGTCATGGTCTACCGCGTCGACCGGATGCGAGACGATCGGGTGATCGCCGCCTTGCGCGGCATCCCCGAGGTCGTTCGCTGCGATGTGCTGTCGGGGGCGTACGACCTCTTCGTGACGCTGGAAGCCGACTCGATGGATCGCGTCGGCCAGATCTGGGAGCAGATCGCCGCGCTGCCGGGCGTGGCCGACACCGTCACCGCGGTCTCGCTGTCGACGGCGATCGACCGGCGATGACGCTGCCGCCCGGGAGTCCGGACGGCAGCGACTAGTGAGCCAAGAGTTCGGCGACCTCTTCCCGAGACAAGGCGGTGTGCTGCGACACCGCGTCGGCGATCGGGATGCCGGTGCGAAGCGCGTCCTGGGCCGCATGTGCGGCTGCCTCGTAGCCGATCGACGGCACCAGCGCGGTCACGGCGCCCACGGACGAAGCGACGTACCGCGCGAGAACGGTCTCGTCGGCTTCGATGCCCTCGACGCAGAACCGGCGCAAGGCCGAGACGCCGTTGGTCACCCAGGCGATCGACTGCAGGAGCGAGTGCGCCATGATCGGCTCGAACGCGTTCAGCTGCAGCTGACCGCTCTCGGCGGCGACGCCGATCGTCACGTCGGCACCCATCACCGCGAAAGCGATCTGGTTCATCACCTCGGGGATGACCGGGTTCACCTTTCCGGGCATGATCGAGGATCCGGCTTGGCGAGCAGGCAGGCGGATCTCGCCGAGACCTGCCTGCGGGCCGCTGGCGAGCAGCCGGAGATCGCTGCTGATCTTCGAGAGCTTGATCGCGGTGCGGCGGAGCACGGCCGAGGACTGCAGGAGGGCGCTGACGTCCCAGCTGGCTTCGAACAGGTGCGCCGCCGGGGTCATCGGAAGGCCGGAGCGCTCGCGGAGCCGCTCCAGGGCGACATCCCGATATCCGGGCGGAGCGGTCACGCCGGTGCCGACGGCGGTGCCGCCCAGGCTGCATTCCAGCAACAGCGGCACCGTGTCGCCGATGCGCACGACGTCTTCCCGGATGGCGACCCCGAACGCGGCGAACTCGTCGCCGAGCGTCATGGGCACGGCGTCCTGCAGCTGCGTCCGGCCGATCTTGACGATGGAGCGGAACGCGGCGCCTCGCTCCTCGAACGCCAGGGCGAGCTCCTCCAGGCAGGGCACGAGCCGCAGGAGCCCCTTCGCCACGGCCATCTTGACCGCCGTCGGGTACACGTCGTTGGTCGACTGGCTCCGGTTCACGTCATTGATCGGGTGCACCACGTCGTAGCGGCCGCGCGGCAGCCCCAGGTTTTCCAGGGCGGCGTTGGCGATCACCTCGTTGGCGTTCATGTTCGTGCTGGTGCCCGCACCACCCTGGAGGACGTCGACGCAGAACTGGTCGTGCAGCTCGCCGTCCCGCACCCGCCGGCAGGCGAAGGCGATGGCTTCCGTCACGCCCGCCGGCAGAAGCCCGAGCTCGCCGTTGGCGGCGGCAGCAGCATCCTTCACCGTGACGAGGGCGCGGACGAGATCCGGATGCTGCGAGATCGGCGTGGTGCTGATCGTGAAGTTCTCCCGGGCGCGGGCCGTGTGGATGCCCCAGTAGGCCTCGGCCGGCACTTCCAGCTCGCCGAGCGAATCGCGCTCGAGCCGCGTTTCGACCGTGCTCATGCGTTGATGCAGATGACCTTGGGCTGGGTCATCTCCTCGTACGCGAATCGCACGCCCTCGCGGCCCATGCTGCCGTACTTCGCGCCGCCGAACGGCATGCTGTCGACCCGGTAATCGGAGGAGTCGTTGATCATCACTCCCCCGGCCTCGAGCTGCTCCGAAACCCGCAGCGCCCGGGTGATGTCGCGGGTGAAGGTGGCGGCGTGCAGCGCGTAGTCGATCTCGTTCGCCTGCGCGATCGCCTGCTCCTCCGTCTCGAAAGGCGACAGCACGACCACCGGCGCGAACGCTTCGTCGGCCCAGAGCTCGCAGGAGAACGGCACTCCCTCGACGACGGTCGGCCAGTACACGGCGCCCTCACGACGGTGGCCCGCGAGCACGCGGCCCCCTGCCGCCACTGCGTCGTCGACGAGCCGCTCGGCGGCTTCCGCAGACGCGACGGAGATCATCGGCCCGACGTCGGTGGCCTCCTCCCGCGGATCGCCCGCGGTGAGGGCGATCGTGCGGGCCGCGAACCGATCGCGGAACTCTTCGTACACCGCACTCTGCACGAGGATGCGCTGCGCACCCACGCAGTTCTGCCCGGCTGCCCAGAACGCACCGGACACACAGGCCTCGACGGCAGCGGGGATGTCGGCGTCGGAGAAGACGATGACCGGAGCGTTGCCCCCCAGTTCCATCGCGAGCTTCTTGAGGCCGGCGTTGCGCGCGATCGCTTCACCGGTGGCGAACCCCCCGGTGAACGACACCATGCGCACCTCCCGGGCGGAGATGAGCGCCTGCGCCAGTTCACGGTCGCCGTGCACGACCGTGATGATCTCGTCGGGCAGGCCCGCGTCGATGAGCAGGTCGACCAGGAACCGCGCGGTGAGCGGGGTCAGCTGGGACGGCTTGAGCACGACCGAGTTGCCACCGGCGATCGCCGGACCCAGCTTGTGCGCCACCAGGTTCAGCGCATCGTTGTAGGGGGTGATCGCGACGATGATGCCCAGCGGCTCACGGGTGAACCAGCCGCGCCGGTTCTCCGAGCCCTCGAACGCGTCGAACGGGACGACTTCGCCCGAGTCGGAGCGGGCCGCGTCGGCGGACAGCGAAAGGGTCATGACCGCACGGGCGACCTCCTTCCGCGCCTGGCGGATGGTCTTGCCCGCCTCCCGCACGATCAGGTCGGCGGCGGTCTCGGCCCGCTCGCCCAGCAGTGTGGACGCGCGCTCGAGGATCTTGTGCCGCGAGAACCGCGACAGCGAACGCGACAGCTGGAACCCGGTGCGAGCGCGCTCGAGGATCCCGTCGAGCTGGCCCGGTCCGTTCTGCGGGACGGCACCGATGACTTCGCCATCGAATGGGCTCGTGACGACCAGGTCTGGGTACCCCGCGATGATCGGTGCGCTCTCCACGATGCTCATCGGACGGCCTCGACGCGAGCGCGCTGGTGGGCGTCGATCGCGATGATGTCGGACAGCAGCGCGTAGGCGGTCTCGATGCGCCCCGCTCCGGGGCCCGAGACGGTCACGGTGCCGAGCAGATCGGTGTCGAACGAGACCGCGTTCGTCGGACCGCTGACGCTGGCGAGCGGGTGGGTGAGCGGCAACGCCACCGGCTCGACCTTGGCGGTGACCGTTCCGGCGGCGTTGCGGAACGCCGACCCGATCAGCTTGTAGCGCTTGCCCTGCGCGGCGGCGTCGATGATGTCGGCGGCCGAGACCTCGGAGATGCCCCGCCGGGTCACGTCGGCCGTGGTGATGTCGGCACCGAGGAGCTCGTTGGCCAGGATCACGACCTTCAGCTGCACGTCGGAGCCTTCGATGTCGGCCGTCGGGTCGGCCTCGGCGTAACCGAGAGCCTGGGCCTCGGCGACGGCGGCGTCCAGCGTCATACCGGACTCCATCTGACCGAGCACGTAGTTGCTCGTGCCGTTGAGGATGCCTTCGACCGCGTTGATGCGCAGTCCCTTGAGCGTCTCGGACGCGAACCGCAGGATCGGTGTTCCGCTGACCACCGAACCCTCGTACTGGAAGGTGACGCCGTTCGCTGCCGCGAGACGGTTCAACTCGAGCCCGCCCAGGGCGACCGGCCCCTTGTTCGTCGTGGTCACGCTCTTGCCGCTTTCGAGCGCGGCGCGCACGTGCGAGATCCCCGGCTCGCCGTCGATCGGGTTGGTGAAGGTGGCCTCGACGACGATGTCGGCCGTGCTGTTGCGGATGACGTAGTCGTTCTGCGGCGCCGCCGTTCCACCCGGCTTGCCCGCGAAGGTCTCGCCGGCCGACATCGCGAACACGTCGGCCAGGTCGATGCCCTCGGCCTGCATGAGGGACCCCAGTCGGAGGTCGGTGATGGCGACGACTCGCAGGCTGAAGCCGAGGTCGTCGGCGAGTTCGTCGCCGCGGTCGAGGATGATCTGCGCCAACGCACGGTTGACGCCGCCGAAGCCGATCAGCGCGATGTCATGACGGTCCACGTCGAGCTCCTTCAAGAGGTTCGGGAAGAGGTTCGACTCAGCATCTCGGGCGGTCGCGTCAGTGCGCGCCTGCCAGATCGCTCGGGCAGGATGTCAGATTGACCGCCGCGCAGGACGTCTGCCCGAATCACCCTCGCGAGTCGCGAAGTTGCGCGGCCGCCTTGTGCACCGGTCCCGCGCCCGGTAACGTGCCCGACACATCATGCGTGCACCATAGACACATTGTTGTGATGATGTGGCACAGTTCCTGACACCTGATTTCACCCCGAATGCGAGAAGCCATGAGCCCGCTGCCCCAAGAGAGTGCGCTTCCGAACGCCCTCCCCCACACCACCGCGACCCAGGTGCCGCTGCGACGACTGCAGCGTTCCATGGACGCGCGACACCTGATCATGATCGCCCTCGGCGGCGTGATCGGATCAGGGCTCTTCCTGAGCTCCGGCTACACCATCAGCCAGGCCGGCCCGCTGGGGGCGATCATCGCGTACCTCATCGGCGCGTTCGTGGTCTGGCTGGTGATGGCGTGCCTCGGCGAACTCGCGCTCGCCTATCCCGTCTCGGGCGCCTTCCACATCTACGCGGCACGCTCCATCGGCCCCGCCACCGGCTTCACCACCGCGTGGCTCTACTGGCTGTGCTGGGTCGTCGCGCTCGGCTCGGAGTTCACGGCATCCGGCATCCTCATGCAGCGCTGGTTCCCCGGCGTCGACGTGTGGGTGTGGTGCCTGATCTTCGCCCTCGGTCTCTTCACCATCAACGCCATATCGGCGCGGGTCTTCGGTGAGACGGAGTTCTGGTTCTCGCTGATCAAGGTGGTCGCGATCGTCGCGCTCATCGTGTTCGGCGGCATGGCGATCTTCGGTTTCACGCCGCTGTCGAGCGAACACCCTGCCGCCCCGCTGTTCAGCAACTTCGTCACGCCGGAAGGCCTGTTCCCGAACGGCGTCGCCGGCGTCGTCGTCACTGCGCTCGCGGTCTTCTACGCGTTCAGCGGTTCGGAGCTGATCGGCGTCGCCGCCGGTGAGACCAAGGACCCGGGCAAGAACATCCCCAAGGCCATCCGATCGACCGTCCTCCGGCTGCTGATCCTGTTCGTCGGGTCGATCACGGTGATCGCGGCGCTTCTGCCCTACGAGGACGCGGGCCTCACCAGCAGCCCGTTCGTGGACGTGTTCGAGTACGTCGGCATCCCGTACGCCGCCGACATCATGAACTTCGTCATCATCACGGCGCTCCTCTCCGCCGGCAACAGCGGTCTGTTCTCCTGCGCCCGCATGCTCTTCTCGCTCGCCGAAGAAGGCCACGCGCCGCGGGCGCTGCAGCGCCTCACCCGCCGGGGGATCCCGCTGGTCGCACTCACCGTCAGTCTGGCACTGGGCCTGGTCTCGCTGATCTCCAGCGTGATCGCGCCGCAGACCGTCTACCTGGTGCTGGTGTCGATCGCCGGATTCGCCGTGGTCGCCGTGTGGATGTCGATCGTTGCCTCGCAGTTCTTCCACCGCCGGCGGTTCGTGCGCGAAGGCGGCGACATCACCACGCTGCCGTACCGCACGCCGCTGTACCCGGTGCTCCCCATCCTCGCCTTCGTGCTGCTGTCGATCTCGCTCGTGGCGATCGCTTTCGACCCGAACCAGGTCGCCGCCCTGTACTTCGGAGTGCCGTTCGTCGGCCTCTGCTACCTGTACTTCTGGTGGCGCTACGGACGCCGCGGCGCGCGCCGGGTCGTCGCGGTGTCGGAGGAAGCGTTCGTGGACGAGGCGGACGACCCCGCCGCCGAGGAACCCGTCCGCCGACCTCGCGGCTAACACGGAAACGGAGGCTGCGCCGATGAGCACGTCGCCTGCTCGGGTCGAGATCGACGCCGGCGCGATCGCGCACAATCTCGACCTCGTACGCGGCGAGCTCGGACCTGCCTCGCGGCTGTGCGCCGTGGTGAAGGCCGACGCCTACGGACACGGCATCTCGGTGACGCTTCCGATCGTGATGGCGGCGGGCGTCGACGTCATCGGGATCACGTCCAATCCGGAGGCCGACGAGGCGCGCCGGCTGGGCTTCGCCGGACGCATCATCCGGTTGCGGGCGGCGCTGCGGGAGGAGATCGAGGACGCGGGCCGGCTCGACATCGAGGAGTGGGTGGGCGGCGGCGATCACGCGCATGCCGTGATCGCTGCCGCCCGCTCGCTCGGGCGTCCCCTCCGCATCCACCTCTCCCTCAATTCCACGGGACTCTGTCGAGACGGAATGGACTGGGGCGACCCGCAGTCGGAGGCCCACCTTCGTCGCATCGCGGCGAGTCCCGAGCTGAGCGTCGTCGGGATCTGCTCGCACTTCCCGTGCGAGGACGCCGATGATGTGATCACCGGCGCCCGCACGTTCCGGGATCAGGCGGGTGCGGCAGAGCGGCTGCTCGGCGCTCCTCGCGGGCTCTTGGAGAAGCACTGTGCGACCTCGTACGCGGCGCTGAGCGTGCCCGGCTCGCGTATGGACATGGTGCGGATCGGCGCGGCGCTCTACGGGGACACATCAGCTGCAGCCCCCCGGCTCCGGCCGGCCATGCGGCTCGTCTCCCGCATCGCGGCGATCAACCCGTACCCCGCCGGCAGCACCATCGGATACGACCGAGCCGGACGACTCGACCGCGCCGGCCGACTGGCCGTCGTGCCTCTCGGGTACGCCGACGGCTACCCGCGGACACTCGGTGGCCGCGCCGGCGTGCTTGTGCGCGGCGTGTTCGCGCCGGTGGTCGATCGGCTCGCCATGAACAGTCTGATCGTCGACGTCACCCACGTGCCCACGGCCGGCGCCGGAGACGAAGTGGTACTTTACGGACGACAGGGATCGGCACAGATCAGCTCGGCCGACATCGAGCGGGCGAGCGGCACGATCGCCGCCGCCGCGTACACCGCGTGGGGTCGGCTGAACCCACGGGTCGTCGTCAACGTGCCGGTCTCCGAGCCGACTCCCACTCCGTGACGCGACGGTGACCGTCCCCGGCCCAGAAAGCACCGAACCATGAGCGCTCCCTCCTCGCTGCTGCAGGGCATCGCGCTGCTCGACGCGGCGGTGGTGCAGGAGCGATCCGGGCGCCAGGGCCACAATGCATCCCGCCTTTCGGAGGCGACGGGGATCGAACGCAGCCGCGTCTCGCGTCTGACCCGGGAACTGCTCGACCTGGGATATCTCGAGCGCGACGACACTGCGGTCTTCCACGCCGGTGACGAGTACTTCCGTGCCGCCGGTGCGCTGAGCCGGCCGTGGCTGCGCGCGGCCCGGGAGGACCTGCGCGTCCTCGCCTCCCGGCTGGGAGTCTCGGCGCAGCTGATGGCGGCCGAGGGGCCCGGCGCGATTCTGCTGCGCTCCGAGAAGGGTCCCGGGGTGTCCGCCGACTACCTCCGCCCGGGCATCGTGACCCCCATCTGGTGCACGGGTCCCGGCAGGGCGCTGCTCTGGGACCACACCCGTGAAGAGCTCCAGGTCCTCCTCGACGACGTCCAGTTCGTCGGCGTCGGTGGTCCCGGTGCGGCGCGGTCGGTCGACGAGCTCCACGGGCTCCTCGAACGGGACCGGGAGCGCGGGATGGTGGACGCGCACGAGGAGTACGTCGAAGGCGTGCAGGAGTACGCGCTGCCGATCCGCGATGACCAGGGCATCGTGGCATCCATCGGCGTCAGCGGCGCGGCTCTCTCGGCGCGTCGTGTGCGCGAAGCGCGGGGCGCGCTTCACGATGCCCACGCGCACCTGACCCGGCTCGTCCAGGAGCCGTGACGCAGAGCGGGCTCAGCCGGCGCGTGCGGCAGCGGCGCCCAGCGCCATCGACAGGCGCCGCGCTGCGTCGACGCACGCCGCACCCAGGGCCTCCGACCTCGGCTCCAGCCTGGGGCGCTCCCCCACGATCTGCAGGCCCGCGATGACCTCGCCGCGAAAATCCCAGACCGGCGCCGACACCGAGTACAGCCCCGGCTCGGCCTCCTCCGCCACGATCGCGTAACCCCTGGCCCGCGCCTCGGCCAGCCGCGTCAGGAACTCGTCGACCGACGTGGCGGCGTTCGGGCCCGTGCCTCGGAACTCGGTGCGGCTGAATACTCCGCGGATCTCGTCGTCCGAGGCATCCCACAGCACCGCCTGGCCTGCGTCACTGCAGAACGCCGGGTACCCGCGGCCGATCCAGGAACCGATCATGCGCGCGGCGGCTGGCACGCTCTCGACGACGGTGACCGTCGCGTCTCCGGCCAGGACGCCGAGAAAGCATGCCTCGCCGACGGTCGCGGAGAGGTCGTCGAGGATCGTGAGTCCTTCGCTGCGCAGGCGCCGGTCGACCAGCTGCTCCGCCGCCGCATACCAGCCCCACGACAGGCGGTATCGCCCGTCCGGACCCCGCGTCACGAGCCGCTCGGCTGCCAGTGCGGCGAGGGTGCGCGAGATCTGCGAGCGGTCGCGCTGCAGCTCACGGGCGATGTCCTGGACGGATGCGCCGTACGCACTCGACGCCGAGAGCCGGGCGACGCAGGACAGCACGTCGATCCCTCGACCCATGCTGGTGCGCTCGGGCACGAGATCCTCACGAAGCGACACAAGGAGAGGATATCCAGCGGATCCGAGGCGTGTCCTCGAGACCGCCTTCCGGCCGCGACTGCGCGGGTGACGCGCGGCGCCGTGGTGGGCCACGCCCGGTCAGCGAGGCCCACCACGGCGCGGCCGCCGTTCGTCAGGGCGCCGGAACCAGCACGCGGTCGATCGTGTGGATCACGCCGTTGGTGGCGGGGATGTTGATCGCCCAGACCACCAGCCTCGGGTCGGCGAGGGCGGGCGTCTCGTCGCGCAGCTTGATTCCGCGCGGCTCGACCACGCCTGCGTTGGCCATCGTCAGCGAGCCCGCGGTGATGATCTGCACGAAGCCGAGCTTCTGCCCCGCGACGACGTGGTACAGCAGGACGTTCGCGATCTGCTCGCCGGTGAACGTCGAGGTGATGGCCGCCAGCGCGTCAGCCTCGCTGGCCGGCGCTGTGCCGGTGAGGTCGGTCACGAGCCGCAGGAACGCGCGGTCGTTCGGCGCGAACAGCGTGTAGGTCTTGCTCGTATCGGCGAGCGGGCCATTCAGGCCGGTGGCGAGCACCGCCTGGACGAGGATGTCGTAGTCCCACGGGTTGTCATCGGGGGTTCCGCCGCCGGAGGCGGCGACCGCGACGTCGACGACCGTGCCCGTGGGGGTGGAGCCGCCGTGGGCTTGTGCGGGCGTGGCCGTGAGGACGAGCGCCAGCGCGGCGACGGCCGCGACGGCCAGGCGAGACTTCTTCATGGTTCCGATCTCCTTCGATGCGATGCCCGGCACGGTCCGAACGGAGGGTGCCATAGGGGTATTCGCCCGGAGACGAGGAGTTGGATGCGGCGGCCGAGAGTTCGTGCTCAACTCCGACATGGCGAGCTCAGGACGGAGCACGCCCGCGCGCCCGAGCCGCGCAGGAGGTCAGCTGAAGTCGAGCTGCCCGCGGACGATGGAGTCGCCGGAGTGGGCGGGGTTGCCGTCGAGCGGCTCCTGCGAGACGTCGACGAGCACGTAGTCGCGCAGGTCGACGTCTTCCGGCACCACGAACGTCCCCTTCTTCCCGTCGAGCTCGCCGAGGCTCACCAGGTCGGAGGCATCCGCGGTGATGAGCCAGACCTCGCGGAACCCGTCGCTCTCGTCGACGTCGTCGAGGCTCACCGTGAGCGTGCGCTCGCCGTCCGAGAGTTCGGTGACCCGGGCGGTGCCGGCCGCGCCGGGGTGAGCCGGGAAGGCATCGAGGGTCGCCGACGCGATCTCGACCGGCTGCGTCGTTCGAACGAGGTTCCACACGCCGGCGATCGCCAGCACCACGGCGATGCTCGCGGCCAGGGCGAACAGCATCCGTCCCCTCCGCGGCTTGCGGCGCGGTTCCGGCTGATTCTCCGGGGCAGCCGGCGGAGAGACCACGGGAGCATCGGGAGGGATCCGGGATGCCGCGACCTCCGGCTGCGACCGGACCTCGTCGAGGATGCGATCCCAGACCCGCTCCGGCGGCGTCTCGAGCTCACCCAGGCTCACGGTGGAGCGGCCGACCGCGACCGTGTGCTCGAACTCTGCCAGCTCGAGCGAGCAGACGTCGCACGTCGCGAGATGGGCGGTCTCCGCATCCGTCGGTGCCTCTCCGACGGCGACCAGCGCCAGGCGCTCGGGGTCAAGATGCGACATGGGGCACCTCCAATCGGTCGCGCAGGCGGGTGAGACTTCGGCGGATGTGACTCTTCACGGTACCCAGCGGCATGTCGAGACGCGTCGCGATCTGCTGATGGGTGAGGTCGTCGTAGAACGCGAGGCGCACCACGCGCTGCGCGTCGGGCTCGAGGCGGTCGATCTCGTCGGCGAGCAGCAGCCGGTCGCCGAGGTCGATATCGGACGACACCGGCTCATCGGTGACGGCGAAGCGCTGCAGCTTCTCCTGCAGCTCGCGCACACGCCGGCGCGCGTCGAGGGTGTCGGCGATGCGACGGCGGGTGATCGTGACGAGCCAGGTCGACAGCCGGCCCTTGGCCGGGTCGTATGAGGCGCGCGAGGTCCAGGCCGAGACGAACGTCTTCTGCGTCACGTCCTCGGCATCCCCTCTGTCGCCGAGCACCCGCAGGGCGAGGGTGAACACGATCGGCGACCAGCGGCGGTAGATCTGCTCGAGGGCGCGCTCGTCGCCGGCGGCGAACCGGCCGCACAGCTCGCGCTCTTCCTCGTCGTCCACGCTGATTCCCCTCTGTTCGTCCGGCACCGTTGCCGGCTCACGTGGTCGGGGTCGCGATCGCGACCACGTTATCGGCGTAGCGGCCTGTGCGGGAGTCGAACTCCCCGCCGCACGTGATCAACACGAGATTGCGCGCCCCCGATCGGGCGAACAAGTCGTTGACCGGCAGGTCGGCCTTCGGGTAGTAGGTGACGCTCTGCACCGCGTAGCGGCGCGTATCCCCCGCGGCATCCGTCACTTCCACCACCTCCCCGACTGCGAGATCGCGCAGCCGGCTGAACGGGCCGATCGGGTACTCGGGCGAGTCGACATGGGCCGAGATCACGACATTGCCGTCGGATGCGGCGGGGTCGGCGCCGAAGCGGTACCACCCTCCGATCGCAGGGTCGGCCGGCAGCTCCATGAAGCCGCCGGTCTCCACGCCGACGGGCACCACGGGCATGTCGACGTCGATGGGGGCGGCGACCACCCTGACAGGCGGCACCGGCCGCCGTGCGGGAGACGGGGTGGCCGCCGCGATCGGCACCTCGACGGCGGGCGTGGGGAGCGCCGTCGCCGTCGCAGAAGGTGCCGGCGCCGACGGGGCGGCCCCTGGGGGCGAGCCGCACGCCGTCAGCGCGAGGGCGATCGCAAGGGAAGCTCCGACCCCTGCGACCGCCCTGGCCATCTTGCAGCCCTTCAGCGCTGTGCCCGGCTGCGCGCCACGACGAGACCGGATGCTGCCACCGCTGCGGCGACCGCGATCCCGCCGAGCACCCACATCGACTGCAGGAGCTGGTCGCGCTCCGCGAGCTGGCCGCCGGTGCCGGAGTTCACGCCGTCGGGAGCGGAGTGCAGGCCGGTGACCGTCTGCACGGCGAGCTTCAGGTTCTTCTTGTCGAGGCTCCCCCACGCGTAGACGACGGTGAGCGCGCCCTCCTGCACGTCGACGGGTGCGGGTCCGATGAGGGGCTCGGTCGTCCCCGCTGCGGCTACTGACGCCTCGATGGTTCCCGGGGCGAGGTTCAGCGTCGCCTCGTCGGGATTGGCGAGGCCTTGGATCACGGCCGTTCCGCCCGCGAGCACGTCGACCGGGGGCGCCGCTGCGTCGTGCCGAACCGTGAGTCGCCCCTGCCCCGCCGCGGTCGGCGACGTGTCGTTGACATACGGGGTGACCGTCGGCGAGCCCGACGCGTTGAGGTGTGCGACGGCCGTGTAGTTCTTGCCTGCTTCGAGCGTCAGCGTCACCGGGCCGAGCACCGGCGCGCTGGCGTCCGTGGCGTCGGTCGCCGTGAGTGCGACCTCGTAGGCGCCCGCGGGCAGATCAAGGGGCCCCGCCAGGTCGCCCGGCTGGAAGTCGTCGATGGTGAGCTCGCCGTTGACGTAGACGTCGACAGGAGTGTCGGGGATGCCGTGCAGCACCGAGAGCACGGCGTTGCCGGACGTGGCTGCCGTTGCGGGGGCGCCCAGGCTGAGGGCGGCGACGATGCCGGCGGCGAGTCCCGCGAGAACCTTCTTTCGCATGGTGTTCCTCCTTCTGCGGGCGGCTCTGTCGCCGCCGTGTGAAGAGTGATTCCGGCGGGAATGGGAGTTCGGATGCAGAGCGAGGAGATTTCTCGACCGCCGCGGTCATCGCCGTGGTGGGCGTCGGTCGCGAGTCTCGGGCGTGTGCCTCGCCGCTCACGAGCACGCCATCGCCCGCGTCAGGCTCGCGGTGTCGGTGGAACGGAGAGTTCGCTGATCGTCACATCACGGAAGACCGCAGTCGCGCCGCGCGCGAAGAGTCGGATCCCGTCATCTCCGGGGGCCGGAAAGACGCGGTGCGACTGCACGCTCCGGCCGTTGTCCACGAACAGCTCGACGCTCGTCCGATCGACCAGGAGACGGATCCCCACGCGCCCGGTTGACGGGTCGAACGCCGCTTGTGTGCGGCCCCGCGTGGGGTTGACGGTCAGCGTTCGGTCCAGATAGGCGTGCGGACCGGACAGGTTGAGCCCGGCGGCGACGAAGCGCGACCCGCCGACGGCGCGACACACCTCGAAGCCGATGTCGCCGGTGTGGTCTGCGGCCTCGGTATTCCACTGGATCTCGCAGCTCAGGTCGTACGCGGACGCGCGGATGCCGAGATCGAGGTCGCCGTCGACCTCCACATCACCGAGGCGGTGCGTGCGAGTGGCGTATCCCGTCAGCGCAGCGGTGGGAGTGGCGGCGAGGGCGTATCCGTCGTACTCGCGCACCAGCCGGAGGTCTCGGACGATCATGTCGTCGCCGTTGTAGCCGTCGGTCACGAGGGTAGGGGTGTTGTGAGGGTAGTCCCAGAAGTTCGCCCAGCCGATGACGTGGCGAAGGGAGGCGTCTTCCTCGCCGGAAGCGTCGTGGTGGGGGTAGGTGACGGCGCCGTAGAAATCGAAGCCCCAGTCGAGCCAACGGGGCTCATGCGCATCGGGAAGGAATCGACTGCCGTCGAAGGCGCCCGTCCAGTAGGCGTAGGTGGCGGGAAGGCCGCGGTGTTTCGCGTTGGCGCTGACCCCCAGAACCCAGCGCGACGATCCGTCGTCGGCGGTCATCTCGAAGATGTCCGGGCACTCGAGCAGTCCCAGGTCGCCGCGGGCGTACTCGCCGACCCGCGTCCACGTGGCGAGATCGGGCGACGCGTAGAAGCCGAGGCGGTCGCCCTCGGCAAGGGCCATGAACCACCGGTCGCGGCTGCTGTCCCAGATCACCTTCGGGTCGCGGAACTCGGTGCGCTCCGGGTCGGCCAGCACGGGGTCGTTCGCGCCGGGCCGGAAGGATCGGCCGCCGTCGGTGGAGTACCAGATGTACTGCGCCTGGCCTCCCTCCGGCACCTGGTCGACCCGGGCCTGCGTGACCACGGCGACCACGGCTCCGCGTCCGAAGCCGGCGGTGTCCTCGGTGTCGATGACGAGCGATCCCGACCAGCAGTCACCGTTGCCGTTGGTGAACTTCTCGACGGCGACGCCGTGATCGACGAAGCTCACGTGGTCCCGGGTGGTGGCCCGGCGCCATGAGGTGCCGATGCCGCCGGCGAGGTAGTCCGCGTTGTACAGGTAGTAGTAGTGATATTCACCGTCGACGAAGATCGGCCGCTGCGGGTCGTTCTTCCAGTTGTCGGGCACGCTGAAATGAAACTCGGGCCGCATGGTGCGCACCGCCGGCTGCCCTGGGCCGATGCTCATGCGCCGGCCGCCGCCGCCGCGTCCCGTGCGACCGTGTGCATGGACCAGACGCGCAGCTGCGCCGGGACGCCATCCCCGGACAGGCGGATGCCGAGGGCGTCCGGGCGGGTCGGGTACACGCGCGTCGTCAGCGGGACTCCGCCTGCGAAGACTTCGAGCGCCGAATGATCCACGAGGATCCGCACGTCCAGGCGGCCGTCGGCTTGGACGGGCACCTCCCCCGCGCGCGGGCTCGCGTCGACCGCGGGGTCCAGGCTCGACCGCGTGCGGTCGAGCGTCAGCTCGGCGCGATCGCCGTGTCGCTGCAGGTGCAGGTGCGTTCGCTCGGCGTCGTCGTCGGTGGCCCGCAGGGCGATCGTGACGGCACCGCCGTGGGGAAGCGTCAGCCGCAGCTCGAGATCGAGCTCGTCCCCACGGACGACTTCCACCGATTCCGCGCTCAGCACCGACGAGAAGGACACCAGCTGCTCGTCGCGCAGTGCGTCGACCTCGGGAGCCGGCGCCTGGCGGAGGGACCCATCGGGAGCGGCCGTCACCACGCGCGGCAGCGACATGACCCCCGACCACCCCGCCGCGACGGCGGCACTGTCGGGTCGCCCTTCCTGCAACCACCCGAACATGAGGCGCCGGCCCGACTCGTCGCGCATCGACTGGGGCGCGTAGAAATAGCGTCCGCCCAGATCGAGGCGATGCAGCGCCGCGGGGACGAAGCGGTCGCCCTCGTACCGGCCGGACCAGTAGAGCGGGTGGTGGGTGACACCGTCGTCCCACGCCGAGAACACGAGGATGTCGCGGTGCGCGCCGTCCTCCCCGCCCACCCGGAACAGGTCGACGCACTCCCACATGGTGCCGGTCCAGTCGGGAGCGCCCGCCTCGCCCGCCGCGCTGTCGCCGACCAGCAACGGCCCGACGTACGCCCATTCGCGCAGGTCGGTGGACTCGTACAGGAACGCCGTTCCCCCCTGGCCGCGGATGCCGGAGCCGATCAGCTGGCGCCAGGCGTCGCCTTCGCGCCACACGCAGTGGTCACGGAAGGCCGTGACCTCGACGTCTGCGGGCGGCGCCGCGATCACCGGGTTCTCGGCAATCTTGGTCCACTCGACGAGATCCGGCGAACCTGTCGCCACGCACGGCAGCTCCCTCTCACCGTGCCGACCGGAGTACACGATCGTGGGGGTGTCGCCGTCGTACACGAGCACGCCGGACCAGCACCCGTCGACGTCGGGGCCGTCGCTCGGGGTCAGCGCGATGGGCAGGTCGCGCCAGTGCACCAGGTCGGTGCTGACGGCGTGCCCCCAGTGGATGCGGTGGTGGAGGGGCTCGTATGGGTTGAACTGGTAGAAGAGGTGGTACTCGCCGTCACGCTGGGTGAGGCCGTTGGGGTCGTTGAGCCATCCCGCCGGCGCGGTGAAGTGGTAGACGGGACGGTGCGGGTCGGCGGCGGCGCGCGCGATCAGCTCGGCCGGGACGAGCGTGGACGTGGATGTCGCGGTCATGCGGCAGGGCTCTCTTCGAGGTCGTCGGACGGTTCCAGGGCGGTGCCGGGCGCATCGGAGGGTGGAGCGTAGAGCCCGCACCGCACCCAGTGCTCGGGCCGCTCACTGACGTGATGGAAGACCGGCTTCGCGTCGGAGCACGACTCGGCGGCGGTATGGGCCAGCGCGCAGGAAGACGGCGCCAGCACCTGCCGGCGGAGGCGAGCGCGTTCGACCGGGTCGAACGGCCGCGTGCGATGGGGGTCGGGCACGGCGGAGATCAGCAGCCGCGTGTACGGGTGCTGCGGGTTCGCGAGCAGCTCCATCGCGTCGCCGCCCTCGACGAACTCGCCCGCGAACATGACGACGATGCGGTCGGCGAGGTAGCGCGCCGAGGCGAGATCGTGCGTGATGTAGAGCATCGAGATGCCCTGCTCCTCGCAGAGCGTTCTCATGAGGTTCAGCACCCCGATGCGCACCGACACGTCGAGCATCGACGTGGGCTCATCAGCCAGGATCAGCCGCGGGTTCACGGCGAGCGCGCGGGCGATGGCGATGCGCTGGCGCTGTCCGCCGGAGAGCTCGTGGGGGTAGCGCTCCAGCATCTCGGCGGGAAGACCCACCTTCTGCATCAGTCGCTGCTTGGCCTGCTCCATGGCGGCGCGTCCGGACGCGGCGCCGTGGATGCGCAGCGGACGCTCGAGGAAGTGGCCCACACGGTGCACCGGGTTCAGTGAGCCGAAGGGGTCTTGGAAGATCATCTGCACGGCCGAGCGGTACTCCCGGGTCGCTCGTCGCTTCGAGGTCGCCATGACGTCTTCGCCCTCGAAGAGGAAGGTGCCCGCCGACGGCTGCTCCAGTCGCGCGAGGCACCGGGCGAGGGTGGACTTGCCGCTCCCGGACTCGCCGACCAGCGCGACGATCTCACCGTGCGCGATGTCGAGGTCGACGCCGCCGAGGGCGCGCACCCGCTTGCGGGAGAGCGTCCCCCCGATGGTGAAGGTCTTCTCGAGTCCGCGTGTCGAGAGCACGGGGGTGTCGTGTGGGGTCATGAGATCGTCTCCGTCATGAGGGATGCGCCGTCGCTCGGCGCGACCCAGTGCGTGGGGCCGACCTGTTGCAGGTCGGGGATTTCGCGGAATCGCACGCCCTCGCCGAGTCCTTGCAGGCGTGCCCGCGGACCCGACATGGGTGGGAACGCGTTCATCAGAGCGCGCGTGTACGGATGCTGCGGCGCGGCGAAGATCTCTCCGGCTCGCGCGGTCTCGACGAACCGCCCCGCGTGCATCACGGCCATGCGATCCGACAGCTCCACCATGAGCGACATGTCGTGGGTGATGAAGAGGATCGCGAACCCGAGTTCGTGCTGCAGGTCTTTGATCTGCGCCATGATCTCCTGCTGCACCACCACGTCGAGCGCCGTGGTCGGCTCGTCCATGATGAGCAGCGGAGGTCTGAGCGCCGTCGCCATCGCGATGACGACGCGCTGCCGCATCCCGCCCGACAGCTGGTGCGGGTAGGAACGAAGCCGCTCGCGGGGAATGCCGACGAGGTCGAGCAACTCTCCGGCGCGGGCGAGCGCGGTCTTGCGGGAGGCGCCTTCGTGCGTGGTGAAGATGTCGGCGATCTGGTCCCCGATGGTCATCACCGGATTGAGCGAGTTCATCGCGCTCTGGAACACCATCGCCACCTGGCGCCAGCGGAACTCCCGCAGCTCTTCGGCGGTGAGCGCCAGCACGTCGGTGCCCGAGAAGCGGATCGAGCCGCCGGAGATGAGTGCCGGGTCGCGCAGCAGCCGGAGGATCGCATTGGCGATCGTGGACTTGCCGCAGCCGGACTCGCCGGCCAGTCCGAACACCTCGCGCTCGGCGATCGAGAACGACACGCGATCGACGGCGCGCACCGTCCTCGCTTCGGTGACGTACTCGACCGAGAGGTCGTCGACTTCGAGGAGAGGTGCGGTCATCGTGCCGCCTCCTTCCCCGTGCGGGCGGCGACGCGCGTCGGTGCGTCGGGGGTGGTGCGGCGGCGCGGCCGGCGCAGGCGCGGGTTCGTCGTCTCGTCGACGCCGTAGTTGACCAGCGCCAGGGCGAAGGCTACGAGCGCGATGCACACCCCGGGCGGGACGAAGACCCACCAGGCGCCCGTCAAGAGGGCGCCGTCGTTGCTTGCCCAGTACAGGTTCGTCCCCCAGCTGACGGTGCTGATGTCGCCGAGTCCGAGGAACTCCAGACCCGCCTGGGCGCCGATGCCGAAGATGACGCACGCGAGGAACGTGCTCATGACGATCGACGCCATGTTGGGCAGCATCTCGCGGAACATGATGCGCAGCCCGCCCTCCCCGGTGACCTGCGCGGCCGAGACGAAGTCCTTGCCGCGGATCGACATCGCCTGCGAGCGCAGCACGCGGGCGGAGCCGGCCCAGCCCGTGATGACGAGCACCAGGATGACGGTGCCGAGGCCCTGCGGCAGGAACGCGGCGAGGATGACGAGCAGCGGCAGCCCGGGAAGCAACAGGAACACGTTGGTCACGAGCGACAGCAGGTTGTCGATCGTGCGGCCGAGGTATGCCGACGCCAATCCGACGAGGAGGCCGACGAAGGTGGCGGCGATGCCGACCGTGAATCCGACGAACAGCGATGAGCGGGCGCCCCAGACGTTGAGGGCGAAGACGTCCTGCCCCTTCGCAGTGGTGCCGAGCCAGTGCTCGGCGGACGGGGGCTGGGAGCCGATGCCCTGGATCAGGGTGGGGTCGCCCGGAGCGATGACCGGGGCGAAGATCGCCATGAGCGCGAAGAGCACCAGGATGACGACGCCCGAGAGGGACTTCCCGTTGCCGAGGAGGCCCCGGAGGAGCCCTCCCCCGCCGCGTCGGCGGCGGGGAGGCGGGGCGGCGACGACCTCACCGTCGGGACCGGGAGGCGAGCCGAGATCGAGTTCGGCCATGACGCGAGGATCTTGCGCGAGTGACATGTCGCACCCTCCGTTCAGCTCACGCGTACGCGCGGATCGAGGCGCACGTACACGATGTCGACGAGGAAGTTGGCGATCAGCACGGCCGTGGTGATCGTGAGGAAGAGTCCCTGCATGAGGGGGTAATCGAGGTTCTGCACCGCGGCGAGCAGCGTGTAGCCGACGCCCGGGTAGGCGAAGACGACCTCGGTGAGCAGCGCGCCGCCGACCACGAAGCCGAGCGACATGCCGAACGCGGTGACGGACGGCAGCAGCGCGTTGCGGGCCGCGTACTGCATCATGACGCGGTTCGGGCGCAGGCCCTTCGCCTCGGCCATGACGATGTAGTCCTCGGCGTTCGTGGCGATCATCGTGTTGCGCATGCCGAGCATCCAGCCGCCGATCGAGACGAGCACGATCGACGTCGCGGGCAGGATCAGGTGATACGCGACGTCGCCGACGAAGGCCAGCGAGAACTCGGGCACGGTGCCCACCTCGTACGCGTGCCTCAGCGGGAACGCCTGGAGCGTGACCCCGAAGAGGTACAGCAGCCCCATCGCGAGCCAGAAGTAGGGGAACGAGCCGATGAAGATCAGCACCGGAGGCACGACGGAGTCGAGGATGCCGCCACGGCGCCAGGCCGCCAGGATGCCGAGCACGTTGCCGATGACGACAGCGACGATCAGCGACACGAAGCCGAGCAGCAGCGTCCAGCCGAGCACGCTCGAGATCACGTCGATCACCGGTGTCGGGAACCGCGAGATCGAGAATCCCAGGTTTCCGGAGAAGATCTGGCCGAGGTAGCGCAGGTACTGCTCCCACAGCGGGGCGTCGCTCAGGCCGAACGTCTCGCGCAGCGCCTCGATCTGCTCGGGGCGGATCTGCCCCTGCAGCCGCGCGACCATACGCGAGACGGGGTCTCCGGGCATGAACCGCGGAAGGAAGAAGTTGAGGGTGATCGATACCCAGAACGCGACGAGGTAGAAACCGAGCCGTCGCAGTATGTAGCCCATGATGAGTCTCCACGGTCGTCCTGCTGCACCGCACGGGCGGCGCAGCAGGACGACACGATGTGTCAGTCGGCGACGACCGGTTCGAGGCTGGTCAGGATCAGCACGGCGGTGCGCGAGCGCACGCCACCCAGGGGTGCGTACGGGTCGTCCTCCGTCGGCCAGCCCGTGAAGCGCAGGGTGCTGGCGGCGCCGAACTCCGGTCCGGGGAACAGCGTCGCCACCGGGGCCACCTCGGCGAACAGAGCCTGAAGATCGTTCATGATCGACTGCTGCTCGGCCTCGTCGGAGCTCGCGGCGAACTGCGCGAGCAGCGCGTCGGCCTCCGGGTTGCCGTAGCGGTGATAGTTGTCGAACGACTGCTCACCGACCGGCTTGACCGTCTCGGTCGACATCACACCGCGGTAGAACTGGTACGGCGTGGGGGCATTGGCGCTCCACACGATGCCCGAGTCGAAGGTGCCGTTCTCATACGAGGCGACGACATCGCCCCAGTCCTTCGCCGCGACCGTGACAGTCACGCCCAGCTCGGCGAGGTTCTGCGAGATGACGTTGCCGACCGACACCCAGTCGCTCGAGGTCGAGCCGACAGAGAAGTCGAAGGCGAACGGCGTCCCATCGGGGAGCACGCGCGTGCCGTCGGCGGCGAGCGTGATGCCCGCGGCATCCAACAGCTCACCGGCACCCTCGAGGTCGCGCTCGGTCCACGTGCACGAATCGACGACGGCCTCGTCACGCCATGCATCGTATGAACCCGAGAGACCGGTGCAGTCGGCGGGGTGCGTGTAGCCCTGCATGCCGATCTCGGTGACCTGCTCGCGGTCGACCGCCATCGACAGCGCCTTGCGCACGTTCGCGTCGTCGAACGGGGCCTTGGTGGTGTTGAACTGCCAGTTGATCATCGACCCGGTCGTCGGGAACCAGTAGAACCGGTGCTCCGGGTCCTTCGCGACGTACGCCTCGTCGATGTTGGGGATGAACTGCGGAGCCCAGTCGACGTCGCCGTTGGCGGCGGCGAGGTTCGCGCCGTCGTTGCCGGCGAACGCCAGCATGCGGATGCCTTCGATCCGCTGCTTCTCGGGCTGCCAGTAGTTCGGGTTCTTGCCCAGGTCGAAGGACTGCGCCTGGAAGTTGGTGATCTCGGTGTACGGGCCGGTGCCCACGGGCTCTTCGTTTGCGAACTTGGTCGGGTCGTCGACGTCGTTCCAGATGTGCGCGGGAGCGATGACCTGCTGACCGATGTCGAGCAGCGCGGGCGAGAACGGCTCGGTGAAGTCGAACTGCACCGTGAGCGGGTCGACCGCCGTCACCGACTCGATGTAGTCGAACCCGCCGCGCACCTCGCGCTGCAGGTCGAACGAGACCACGACGTCGTCGGCGACGAGAGGCTCGCCGTCGGACCACTTCACGCCCTCGCGCAGGTGGTACGTGATGCCCATGCTGTCTGGCGCGACCTCCCACTCGGTCGCCAGCCACGGGGTGGTCGAGCCGTCGGCGGGGTTGTAGACGAGCATCGACTCGTAGATGGCCACGTGGGTCATCGGGAAGTCGGGGTTGGCGAACGGGTTGAAGTTGCGGTCGAACGTCCCCATGTCCTCACGGGGGA
Organism: Microbacterium ureisolvens; assembly: GCF_019511645.1. Classification (GTDB taxonomy): domain Bacteria; phylum Actinomycetota; class Actinomycetes; order Actinomycetales; family Microbacteriaceae; genus Microbacterium; species Microbacterium ureisolvens_A. The sequence goes on from NZ_JAEUAX010000006.1 coordinate 183,082, forward strand.
TGGTCAACAGCTGCGAGCCGTCGAGCGAGTCGGCGGGTTCGCCTCCGCCGGCGCTGCAGCCGGAGAGAGCGAGTGCTGCCGCGGCCGCCAGGGCGGCGGCGATCAGCACCGCTTTGCGGTGAACTGTCATGATGAGGGTGTTCCTTTCTTCTTCGTTGAAGCCGAAGGGGGCTGCGCGTCGGACGAGATGTCCAGTCACACCGATGCGCGTTCGAGGAGCGGGCAGTCGACCGTCACGGTTCCCGTGCCGGTCGACTGACCCGCGATCATGCCGGCGAGGAGTTCCACGCCGAGGGCGCCCATCGTCTCGAAGGGCAGTGCAACCGTCGTGAGACCCGGCCTGAGGTAGCCCGCGATGAGCTCCTGGTTGTCGAATCCGATGACGGCGACGTCGTGGGGGATGCGCAGACCGCGTTCCTTGATCGCGTCGTACGCTCCCATCGCCATGCGGTCGTTCGCGCAGAAGATGGCGGTGGGCGGGTCGGTGAGATCGAGAAGAGCGGATGCTGCGTCATAGCCACCGTGAGCGGTTGCGTGTCCCGAGATCTCGAGGTGGGCGTCGGCGGCGATGCCCGCCTCCTGCAGCACCTCGTGATAGCCGCTGAGCCGGCCGACGGCGGCGGGGATCTCAGGATCGAGGTTGATGAACCCGATGCGGCGGTGCCCTGCGGCGAGCAGGCGCTCCGTCGCGCGGCGCCCGCCGGTGCGCTCGTCGGGAACCACGGCGGGATAGCGGCCTTCGGCGTCGAAGCAGTTGACGAGAACGGTCGGAACTTCGCGCGCGATCTCGGGCAGTTCGACCGCGCGGTGCCAGGTGGCGGCGTAGATGAGCCCCTCGACCCGCTGCTCGAGCAGCCGCTCGATCGCCGCCGTCTCGACGGCTGGGTCGGACTCGGTCGACGCGATGAGCAGGTACTTGTCATCGATCAGGGCACGGTCCTGGGCACCCTTGATGATCTCGACGGCGAACGGCGCGGTGACGATCTCGGTCACGAGTCCGTACCAGTCGCTCTGGTTCTTCGCGAGCGCACGTGCACCCGCGTTGGGGCGGTAACCCAGCTCGGCCGCGGCGGCGAGCACCCGATCACGTGTCTCTTCGGCGATGCTCACCGAGCGCCGGTCGTTGAGCACGAACGAGACGGCAGACCGCGAGACGCCGGCGTGACGGGCGACGTCCGCCATGGTCACCGCGCGCCTGGTCGTCTCTGACATGTCGTGTCCTTCGTTGGATGCGCACCGACTAACGCGCGTGAGTTGAATCTGGACACGATGCTAACGCGCGTTAACAAGCAAGCGCAAGCCCGCGCCTTCCTGCTTCGCGCACCAAGCCCGAACTTCTGTCAACCGCTTCTTCTGCAGCCCTCCTCTGGCGCACACTCGCTGTGTGGGCACGTTGCACGTCGTGACGCTGGTGATCGACCTCCCGATCACCAAGCTCGATGCGCTCGACACGGTCGCCTTCGTGGCAGACGGCGAGGTGGAGGGCGCCGGCTCCGTGAGTCCGCGCGTCTGGCTCAGTACCGACGCGTGGGCGCAGGTCGAGATCCCCAAGTTCGCGGACCCACCCCCGCTCGCGATCGACGTCTTCTCCGAGACCTCGCGCGAGGTGGCTCTTTCCCACGCCCGACGTCTGGCCGCCGCGCTCGAAGAAGTCGGGTGGACGATCCGTCCCGAGCGGCCGGTGCGTTGATGCGCCCGTACGACCGCCCGTGACCTCACTCTCTCGGCTCGTGGCGCCGTCGCCGTCGCGTGAGCCTGCGGTCACAGCGACCGATCGAGCACCTCGCGGAAGCGCAGCGTGCGCACTCGCGTGACCGGACGAGTGGCGAGGACGATCTTGCCGCGCGCGTGCAGCCTGGCCAGGTCTTCGAAGGCGTCCACGATGTCGTCGATCGGATACAGCCCCGAGACGAGCAGCCGGAACGCGCCTGCGGCGGCCAGGTCGACCACCGTCTGCAGCACCTGCGTCGCGTGCGCGGTGGAGTCTGGATCGTCTTGCAGCAGCCGAAGCTCGACGTCGCGCCGGTCGGCGCTGGAGCGGAAGCGGCCGGGCGTGACCCCGAGCGCTTCGGCGACCTCGCGGCCGTCCTTGCCGTAGTTGTCGATGTAGGCGGTGACCGATCTGCCCGCGGCGCGCTGGATCCGCTCCGCGATCCCCTCGCCGTACTTCACGGGCGTGATGCCGAGCTGCCGCAGATAGTCGAAGTTGCGCTCGCCGCACGTGCCGATCACGCGCGCGCCGCGGTATTTCGCCACCTGCGCCTCGATGCTGCCCACGCCGCCGGCGGCCGCGGAGATGACGACGGTGTCGGATGCCGCGATCCGCAGGTCGTCGAGGGTCTCGAGCGCCGTGCCTCCGGCGAGGAAGAGACCGCCCGCGACCTCCCAGGTGACGGCCGGTGGCTTGAGCACGAGCTGATGCGCCGGCACGACGACGTGGCTGGCATGGGCACCGGTTCTCGTGTGCCCGACGACGTCGGCACCGATCCGGTACGCGGTGACGCCCGGGCCGCAGCGACGGACGATCCCCGCGAAGTCGCTGCCCGACGACCGCGGCCACGGGTCGTCGTGCCAGGTGTCTTCCTTGCCGTTGCGCAGGAAGGCATCCATGTGGTTGATCGCCGTCGAGATCACCTCGACCAGCACCTCACCCGGACCGGGACTCGGCAGCGGGTATTGATGGCGTCTGAGCACGTCGGCGTCACCGTAGTGGGTGTAGCGGTAGGCGAATGCTTCCGTGGGTGCGCGCATGGCAATCCCCTCCTGCGGTCTCCGCGAGGCTCGTCATCGGGCCCCGAAGATGTATTCCGGCTGATAGGCCGTGGCGGATGCGGTGCCCGACCCGCGAGCCGACATCCACCTCTCCGGTCAACCCCTTCTCTCCCGCGCTTGCGTGCCGCAGACTCGCCGTGTGAGCACGGGCGCCTGGCCGCCGGGCTCAGCGGGTCTAGTCTGAGGCGCATGTCGGAGGGGGCCGCATGGAGCAGGAGGTCGAGTTCTTCACTGCGATGAGGGCTGTGGTGACTCCGCTGGTCACCGCGAGTGCTCTTCTGCAGGTCATCGATCGGGCCGAGCGCGCCGGTATGCTCCGAGAACTGCGCGAAGGTTCGGACACCACCCGCCTCGCAGCGGCGACGGGCTTACCGCTCGATACTGTCGTGGCATTGTGCGGCGCGCTCGTCGCCAACGGCATCGCGGAACCGGTCGCAGACGGCTTCCGGCTGACACCCGACTGGCGTGCCATCACCGGCGGCGGGGCGTTCGTCAGCCTCGCCGACATGATCGCCCAGAGCCGTGTCATCGACGCGATGCTCTCGGGACGCGAGTCCGCGTACGCGAGCCTCTCGCCCGAGGACCGCTCGACGTTCGCGCATGCGGTGTCACCCAACCCCTACTCGCCCGAGCTCGTGGAGCGCATCCGTGCCGAGATCGCCGCGTCGCCGTGGTGGTCGGGGATGACCGAAGGGGGCCGGCACCTCGAGCTCGGCTGCGGAGTCGCCGGCCGCATGCTCACCGTTCTCCAAGCGATGCCTCGTCTGCGCGCCGTCGGCGTCGAACTCGACCCTGCTCTCGCAGAGGAGGCGCGACGGCGAGCCTCGGATCTCGGCATCCGGGATCGCATCGAAATCGTCACCGGCGACGCGACGACCTACCGCACTGACGAGCCGTTCGACTTCGGGTTCTGGAGTCAGTGGTTCTTCCCGACCCCGTCCCGACAGGCGGCGCTCGCCTCACTGTTCGCCAATGTGCGCAGCGGCGGCGTCGTGCGCTCGCCGGTCTTCGGCGATCACGGCCGCATGGCCGACGACCCTCACGGCGACGAGGCCCGCCAATACAGCCTCAACCGCGTGATGCTCGATGGCTGGGGCGTGCCCGAGCGGACTCCCGAGCAGCTGAAGGCCGAGTTCGAGGATGCCGGCTTCATCGACGTCACGATCGTGTACCACGACATCAACGACGGGATCTACGCGCGCCGCCCGTAGGCGGCCGCCGGGAAGGTCAGTCCTCGATCGGCCGCCCTCACCAGACCACCCGATGAGGCAGCCACTTAGGAGTCGCCGGGCATCACGGTGAAGAACTGATGCATTCCGCTGAAGATGGCATCGCAGCATCCCATCCGAATCCGCCACCGCGCCGAAGACCTTTCACAGCACGGCAGATCGCCGCTGGGAAAGAGAGGTCTCTCATGGGCTCGTCACCGAATCGCATCGTCGCCACGGTCTTCGGCGCCGTCTACCTGCTCGTCGGTCTTCTGGGCTTCTTCGTCACCGGGCCTGTCAGCTTCATCGCGACCGAGGGCGGGCTGCTCCTGGGCATCTTCGAGGTCAATCCGCTGCACAATGTCGCGCACCTGCTGATCGGAGCGGCACTGCTCATCGCCGGCATCGCCGGCGCGCGTCCAGCCAAGATCGTGAACATCACGGTCGGCGCCGCGTACCTGCTGCTGGGTGTCGTGGGCTTCTTCCTCGTCGGCACGCCGGCGAACATCCTCGCCCTCAACGCGCCCGACCACTTCCTGCACCTCGCCAGCGCCATCGTGCTGCTCGGCGTCGGCCTGGCCGCCGAGCGGTCGCCGCGGGTCGCGACGGCGTGACCACGGTTCGGGAGTCCACGACGGGGCGCGTCAGCCGCGCCCCGTCGTGGGTGCCGGTCGCCGCGTGGGGCTTCGGGCTCGTCGCCGTCGGGTTGGGGGCGGCGGCGATCGTCGCTGTGCAGGCCGACCCGCTCTCGCGAGTGCTCGGTGCGCTTTCGGCGGCCGTAGGGCTGGGCGCTCTGCTGTGGGGCGCCACGAGTCTCTCCCTCAACCGGACGCCGACCCCGCGGGCTGCCATCGGCACCCTCTTCGTCGGGATGGGATTCGCGGTGGCGCTGCTCGCGACCGCGCCCGGACGCGCGAGCATCCTCGCGGTTGCGCTGCTGCTGGCTCTCGGTGTCACCGTTGCCTGCGGGATCGTGCAAGGGACGCGGCATCCGTCCCCGCGGTCGAGCCTGTGGGGTCTGGTCGGCGCAGCGACGCTTGTCACGATCGTCGTGGTGCCCGCGCTCGGGGTCTGCCAGGGCGCCGCGCTCCTCGACGCCGACGGCACAGTGCTCCCCGTGCTCACCCACGACGGACATTGACGGATGCCTCGAACGCAGGTTGCTGGGCTCGGGTCGCGTCACATCCCGTCATCGCCCGACACGCTCCGACACTCACATGCGATCCATGCTTGCGGCGTCTAGCGTGGGGGCATCGCGGCGATCCGGGCGGTCCCGGGCACCGGCTCATACCCGGCAGCGTTGCGGGTTCGACTCCCGCCGTCGCGTCTAACTTCTTGTTCCATTAATCCCTAATCAGGGTATAAAAATGTCTGCTACGAGAGGGCCGTCAGGCCCACTTTGCCCACACTTTGCCCACATCCGAGCTTCGTCCACCGCAACGGCGCGGAGGGTAGTCACCACCACATCCTTCGGTGTATGATTCAAAATGAATCACCAGAGGAAGGCAGTGATGTCCATCGTGATCGATGTTCAAGAACTCGCCTCCCAAGCGCTGAGCTTGCTCGACGCCGGAGACGTGCCAGCCGCGCGGGCGCTGCTCGCGGCCGCAGCGGAGTCGGCGCCGCATCACGATCACTCGCCCTCGACCGTCGCCCTGGCGCAGAGCGAGCGCCTCGCACGATCGGCGGCGACGTGCGCCATGGGGGCAGACCTCTCGATGACCTTTGTTGTCGGAGTTGACTTCGCGAACGGGGTTTGGCCCTCGGGGGCGATCATCCCGGCGCATAGCCGACTCGGCGACCAAGCCCTGCTCCGCGCCGAGTCTTGGAGCGCGTTCCTAAAAGCAGGACCTCTCGCCGAGCTTAAGTCGGTCTTCGTGAGGCATCCCGAGAATCTTCGTCCCGCGCGCAGGTGCCTGACACTCATCGCGGGAATGCCGGAGCAGATCGAGACCTGCCCGTCCGACGCGATCGGGCCGCTCTTCCGCACGGCGGATGACGTCTGGGGCGTCGACGACGGGTCGCACACCACGCGCGACTGGCTGTCGCGACTGCTATCGGTCCAGATGGCCCGCCGGGAGGGAGGAGAGCGTGCAACCCGGCGCCTTATGTACTGGGCGGCGAAAGCGGGCGTGCCACAGCGGGAGGTCGCGGACTGGATGGGCAAGCCGCAGACCTACGTCTTCCGGCAGCTGAAGGCGATAGAGCTGGACCCCTCACTTATGACGTTGACACCGCGCGAAATCTACGAGCACCATGTTGCCCGCGAAATCGACCGGCCGAGCCTCTTGGCACTCCTCGCGGCATATCCTTACGAGCCCGGCTCCATCCCCGATGAGGAGCCCTATTGGGGCTACGTCCCCGGAAGCCTAGACGAGCTCACCCAGCTGGCATCCGAAGGGCGAATCTCCCCAGAGGAGCTGGAGGTCGTTCTGGCTGGCATCGAGGCGATGGCGGGTCAGCATGAATAGGGACCCGATCGCGCAGGACGTGGCGCGGGAACTGGAGGCCCTCGCGAAGGGCGGGGCGCACGACGCCGGAGGACCGCGTGCCACCTTTCACCTGTACTCATTGACGGAGCAGGTTCGCCGCGCGGCCGAGGTCGTCCCCGCGTACCTCGAGCGGGACCCCGACGTTGGACGCGACGGCCAGGCGGCGATCGTCACAGCAGGGCCGCCGGGTGCAGGTAAGACCACGGCGCTCGAGAGCGCCGGGCTGCTGTCTGGATCATTCCGGAACATCGATGCGGATGTCGTCAAGGACATGCTGATCGAACGCGCCCTCCACGACGGGATCTTCAACGATCTCCTCTCGCGCCGCCTCGCGGACGGACGTCCCGTGCGGCCGAGAGAACTCGCGGGTCTCGTGCACCACGAGTCGACCGCGATCACCCACAATCTCACGCAACTATGCGCGCGACGAGGCGAGAACATCCTGGTGCAGGGCACCCTGGCCTGGGATCAGCAGCCGCGCGTTCTGCTCAATATGCTCGAGGAGAGCGAATACGCCAGCCTCACCATCGTCGATGTCGAGGTGAATCTCGCGCTGGCGCTTGAGCGAGCCCTCGACCGCTGGTGGCTTGGGCGCGTGGATGCGAGCGACCCGATGGGCGGACGGTTCACGCCGTCGCACGTGATAGAGGGGCTATACCTGCCCGACGGAAGCACCAAGTGTCGCACCAATGCGGAGTTCATGCTAGCGATGTCGGGACAGATCCCCGCAACGCTCCGCGTTCTCTCCACAGACGGCGACATCTCGACCGAAGTTGTCAAGATGAGGGCGGGCGGGCTCGACGCCACAGGGTAATCGAGCTACTTACTCCCTGACGCACTCCCCGCTGATCCGACGCGGCGGAAGCGCCGTAGTCCTCGCTCGCTTCTCAAGAGCATCAAGCCCGCGCTGCGCGCGCGATGAGGACTCTCTGCGCGACGAACTGCAGCACATCGATGTCGGGGTGCAGGGCATCAGCCTCACGCGTTCCCGGAAGCAGAACCTCCTCATACCCGCCACCATCCTGCTTCGAGTGCACAATCCGACATCGGATCGTATAGATGCGATCGGATAGCTGATCCCTGAGCTCCTCGCCGACCTCGTCCATCCGAACCGCCTTGACCCCGCGGATAGGCTGCTTCTTTGCGGTGAGCGCCGATAGCCGTTCCTGATCACTCTCAAGGAACTCTCGAAGGTCCGCGGGAGCCAAGCAACTTCGGATGGTAGTGCGCAGTTGATCCCGCTCCGTCTGAACCCCGCGCACTTGACCGGTGAGGTTGATCAGACGCCCAACTTGCCTATCGTCGTTCGGATCGAAGGCCGGATTCTTGAGGGTTGCCCGCACGTCATTCATCATCTGCTCGCGCGCGAAGAACGGAAAAAAGTACTCGACTGCTTGGTAGTAGGCGAGAAACTCCAGCAGAGGAAGTCCGTCCGCCTCTCGGCCATAGTGGTAAAGCTGTAAGGGCTCCATCGCGTAGGCATTACGCGGGAACCTCACTGCCGCTTGGGATGCATCTTCGCGATTATTGCGACGCGCACGCCGGCGCCGCGGGATACGAAAGCTCGCGCCGAAGACAACGTCCAGGTCGAATGACAAGCGGTTCGCGTATGTTTCAAGGTTCTCCAACGCCTCGTCGTGACTACTTGGCGGGAGCCCCTTGACTCGCAGGGATGTACTCGTCGGCAGTAGTGCGCCACCGAGGGCCGACACACTTCCCAACTCAAGCGCCACAGAGGAGTTCGGGTCCGGGATTTCCAGCTGCCATGTGATCCGGCGAAGGAAGGAGAACTCGTCGTTCTCTTCCTCGGAATCACCCACGGAAACGACGACGCCGGGGAGATTCCGAAGCCTGAAAGCTGGCCGCCCTTGCGGGGGTAGCGCTGCCTCGATCGTTCCTGACTTGTCCGTAAATGCGGCGTAGTCACCGAGAAATCGGACGCTCTCGAAGTCGCTGTCTAGCAGTACTTCGAACTCGTCATCCTCGATCGTCACGCGGCGCGTGGACCGGCCTTCCGGGAACTCCACGACCGCCACCAGCTGCTCCCAGTCCTCCCCTCGATCCATCACGCGGAACAAGACCTTAAGCCCAGCCGCATCGCAACGATCTTTGAGCTTCTGTGCGGTTTCAGTGAGCTCTGGTGCATCACCGACCGAAGCGCCCGAATGCGCCTTGTCTGCCATGAGCCGACCATACCGGCCTCCCGTCGGTTGGGCATGTTCGGAGTTCAAGCCGCGCCTCCAAGAAGCCGAAGCGAGCCGACGCTCACATGCATTCGATTTAGTCGAAGCCCGTACGGCGGCGTCAGTCAGATCGGTGGCGTTGAAGCACCGCCGGTCCGCCAAACCCACGCGCAACTCCCGATGAGGCGGAGGGTTTCAGTCGACTCACGGGCGAGCGGGCTGACGGTCCTGCCGCGGACGACCTTGACCGTGTGGTTGACCAGCGTTGCTTCCCATTGGCGGGTCGCTGAGCGAACGGGTCAGCCGCTGTCATACAGCCGCGACTGTGCAGTCGCACCTCTGCTCGCAACAGCTGCGTGTCGGGAGACCAAAATGATGACCTCATGCGGTCGCACGGCACCGCCACGCAAAACATCACATGTCAACCCGCCAAGGGGACGAGTCAGAGGCACTACCTCGTGCTCAACCTCGCGGTTCGTGCGCGTCAACTCGCTATGGCCGCGCTCCGAGCCCGATTCAATGAGGCCGACACCGTGTCGAGATCATCGTCGAAAAGGTCGGCATAAACGTCCAACGTCATTGCGGCCGACGCGTGCCCGAGCATCCGCTGCACCGCCTTCACGTTCGCACCTGAGCTGATGGCGAGCGAGGCTGCGGTGTGCCGCAGGTCGTGGATCGTCATGCGCTCCAGCCCTGCCTCCTCCAGCGCAGTCTTGAACCACGAGCGCGAGTACTCCGACGAGCGCGGCCGGCCAAAGTAGTCGTCGCCATCGCCGAACAGCAGTTGGTTGCGGGTCTTCCCATCGCACAGCCGCGCGATCGCCTCGTCGAGGAACTCCAAGTAAGGAACTGACCGCCGCTCGTGCGTCTTGGGCGTACCAACGTGAATGTCGGCGCCGACCCGCACGGCGTTCTCGTTCACCGCGAGGCGCCGGCGAACAGCATCCACATCCCGGACCCGGAGGGCGGTGAGCTCGCCCCACCGCAGGCCGGTGTACGCGGCGACATAGACGAGCGTGGCGTGCTCGCCGCACGCGGTGGCGAGGCGCTCGACCTCCTGGTGGCTGAGGTAGCGGTGCGCTTTGCGGACCTTGCGGGGCAGGTTGTCGACTCCGCGCGCGGGGTTGTTCGGGATGCGGCGATCCTTGACCGCGATGTCGAGGACGGAGGCCAGCACGCTGTAGGCGCGGATGACAGTGGTCGCCTCTTTCGGGCGAGCGCCTTGCGCTCGGGTGCGGATGTTGTCGCGGCGGTCGGTCTTTGCTGTCCCTGCCGCGAGCTGCGACACCCAGGTGCGCACGTCGCTGTGCGTGATCGCAGATACCGGGGTCTTACCCCAGCGAGGGTTCACGTAGACGCGCCAGGAATCGTCGAGCGCTTGGTAGCTCGACGGCTTCAGGCGCGATCGCTTGGCCTCCAGCCAGATCGGTCCGAGCTCGGCGACCGTGATGCGCGCCCGCGACGGGTCGATGTACTCCCCCGTCGCCTTCGACACCTCGACGCTCGCGAGGAAGAGGTCGGCGTCGCGCTTCGTGCGGAAGCCCCGCTTGTCGGTCTGCCGGTGGTCCGGCGTGCGGTAGCGCACGCGGTATCGCTTGCCGCGTGCGGTCTCGTACGCCTCAATCGTGCCCATCGGCCCCTCGCCTCCAGCTCGCTTGGTGGTCCCGCCAGCTCTTGACGGCCTCGATCTCGATAGCTCGACTGGCCGTGTACTCCTCATCGGTGCGGGGAGGAATGAACGGCATCCGCTCCCAGAGCTCTTGTGACAGGCGGCGTGCTTCCGATTCGTGATCGACGCTCGTCAGATAGCCAGCATCTCGCGCACGGGCGATCCAGTTGGTCGCTGTCCGCTGCTTGAGTTCGAGCAGCTCGGCGACTGCGAGTGCCGGATTCTCGCCCGTGATCTCGGCGACTCGATACGTGAGCGCTGCAAGGAGCAACCCGTCCGGATCCGACGGCTTGTACTCGTGTGGAAGAGCCAGCTTGCCATCACGGCGACGGAACCTTGCCTGCGAGAACGCAGCTACCCATGCCGGCAGGGCGAGTTCGATCACTGTGCGGACGATCGCATGGACGCGGACCGTGCGCCACAGGGCGCCTGTGATCTCCGCGCTGCCGTCGAAGCGGTCGAGACCGAAGAAGGCGATCTCATATCGCCCCGCGTCGCGAGAGTACTCGAGACGGCAGCGAGCCGTGACGATCTCAGCTCCGGCCAGAGCACCCACGTCGTGACTGTCGACGGGAAGTGATCCCTCGATCGTTTCAGGGATGGCGAGTCCTGGCGGGACCACCACACTCGTCCCAGAGACCTTCACGATGTCGCTCACATCCGCATCATCTCACAAGATGCGCCCCATTGACACAACTAAGCAACTCTGCGAGATTGTGCGTATCGGTGACATGTTGACGCAGGGAGGTTTGAAGATGGATGCCGCAGACGAATGGATCGCAATCCCCCAGGCCGCAGACCTCATGCATATGACGAAGCCGGCGCTCGCTCAGCTCCGGTACCGCGGCGTCGGCCCAAGATTTTACCGGCTGTCGCGCACGACGATCCTGTACAAGCGGTCTGAGGTACTCGCGTGGATGGAGAGCCGCGCTTGCATACGTACGGATGACGCACTCACGCCGAGTTAGTCATCGTCTCGACCGCGGTATGGGCGCAATTGAGTCGCTCGTGCGACCAACGCATGACGTTCAACGCCGCGCGCGACCGCAGTGGCACGAAGCTCTCTTGCCGCTTGCTGAGCGTGTGCGGCTTCGGCACTCCCCAATGGGATCGCGTCGTAGTGACTCTTGTTCCGCGCGCGGCGCAGCGATCGAACCGCCTGGCCGCAGATCGCCGGGCCCTGACCGACATACCCACCAGTACTGGTAGCTTCAGCCTCGTGACGCTGGAGCTGGGGCCCGACGACAAGCGCATGCGGCTGCGGTACGCCGGTATGTGCCGCCTCTGCGGTCAGGTGATCGCGGCCGGCGTGGAGGCGATCTACGAGCGTGGAACGAAGACCGTGCGCTGCCTCGACTGCGTGCCGATCACGACCGCTCCCGAGCCGGGCACCGCAGGCGGTTCCGCCCGCCGTGAGTACGAACGCCGACGGGACAATCGGGAGCAGCGGATCCGCACGGACCATCCCAAGCTCGGCGGACTGATTCTCGCGTTGTCAGACGCCCCGCAGAGCACGAAGGCGTGGGAAAGCGGTGCGGTGGGCGAAGAGCTCATGGCCTTGCGTCTGGCCGATCTGCCTGACACCTTCCGTGTGCTGCACGACCGCCGCATCCCCGGCACTCGCGCGAACATCGACCACATCGCGGTCGGCCCATCCGGCGTTTGGGTGATCGACGCCAAGCGTTACGTGGGCAAGCGCCCCACACTGCAGGTCGAGGGTGGCCTGTTCCGGCCTCGTGTCGAATCGCTCCGTATCGGGGGCCGAGACGGATCGAAACTGGTGCACGGCGTGCAGTCCCAGGTCGAGCGAGTCGCGGCGGCTCTCGCCGAGGAACCGCCACATATCACCGGTGTCCTCTGCTTTCTCGAAGCCGATTGGCCCCTCATCGGCGGCTCGTTCGCGGTCGAGGATGTGCAGGTCTTGTGGCCCCGCCTGCTCGTCAAGCGGATGGTTGAGGCGCCACCTCGGGTCCTCGATATCGACAGTGTCCACGAGCACATCGCGCGATCGTTCCCGAGTGCCGCTTGACGAGCGTGACATGCGGGTCTCACACGGCGGACGAACGCCCGCGACGCTCAGCTCCTGACCATGCGCAGATAATTCGCGACGTCGAAGGCCTGAAGCGGCCACTCATAACCGGCCCGTGATGGGTGGCGCGGGTGACCGCTCTTGAGCGGATCGCCAATCGACACCCACGTACTTCCAGATTTCTCGGTGACGGTGGCGATGCCAGCCAGCATGCGAGGCAGGTACGGTCGGGTCTCGATCAACGCGCCCCACGCCGCAAGCACAGTGAGCGGCCGGCCGTCGACGAACTCGGCGATGCGGCGTTCGTTCTCGGCCTGCAGTTCCGGATCATGTGCGCGATGCATCCCCTTGGGATCGGTCGAGCGTTGTGGGTAGAGGTTCAGCATCACCCAACTGTCGAACCCAGTGCGTGAGGCAAACCCCATGACCTTGCTGACCGTGAGGTCGGGGTCACCGGGCGCCGCGGTACTCGGATTGACTCCCACGCAGACGAGCGGGTTCTCGCCCGCGGTGCCCAGCACGAAGCGCGCTGAGTTGTCGGCACTGCGCTCGTAGATCCATGTCTCTGCCACTGAGTACTTTCCTTCGGTCTGAGCAAGTTCGGTCAGCTACTTCCTGCCGTTCTTCACGCGCAGCCCGCCGGTCGGGTTCGGCAAGACGGTGAACAGCCCGATCTCACGGGCGAGGTCGGATAGCTTCGCATAGCCCCAATTGCGGGAGTCGCAGTCAGGCTGGTTCTTGCGCATGAGTGAGCCCACCCCACCCAGATGCGCCCAGCCGTCTTCGTCCGAGGCGGCGGCAATGCTCGCGCGAAGATTGAATACGAGCTTCGTGTCTCCGCGAAGTTCTTTCGAAGGCACGCGCTTCCTCGGCAGCGCCGTGGTCGCGGCATCCGATTCTGGTTGATCGATGACGTCGAGATAGGTGAACCGATCACACGCGTTGCGGAAGGCTTCGGGCGTCTTCACTTCGCCAAATCCGTACACGGTGACGCCGTCCTCACGGATGCGTGAAGCAAGTCGCGTGAAGTCGCTGTCCGACGAGACGATGCAGAATGCCTGGAATCGTCCGGTGTACAACAGGTCCATCGCGTCGATGATGAGCGCACTGTCGGTCGCGTTCTTGCCGGTCGTGTTATCGAACTGCTGCATAGGCTGGATGACATGCTCGCTCGCGGCGTCCTTCCACCCACGTAGGTTCGGCTTCGTCCAGTCGCCATACACGCGCTTGACGGATGCCGTCCCATACTTCGCGATCTCGGTCAGCACGGCACCGATCCGAGCGGGCGAGACGTTGTCGGCATCGATGAGCACGGCGAGGAGGTCAGTCGGTTGCGGCACGTGATCAGCATGCCAGCCGGGAGCCGCGCTGTTCGTCCGCCACGGTCGCCGGCAAGCAGCGCCTCATAGGCTGGTCGCCATGGACGCGCCGGAGCCTCAGACACCCTTCGAGCCGGCCTACATGTCCGTGCGGGAGCTTCTCGCCTCATACGTCGCGATCCTCGATGAGCTCACGCGGCGCGGTGTCATCCGCACACGCAACTCACCGCTCGGCGATCTCGCGGAGACTCTGGCAGTGAGAGCTTATGGAGGCACGCTGGCGCCCAACTCCCAGAAGAGCTACGACGTCCTCACACGCGACAACCGCCGCATCCAGGTGAAAGCCCGGCTGGTAACCCGATTGGACAAGCGCTCGCAGAACTTCTCGGCGTTCAGATCCTGGGACTTCGACAGCGCCCTTTTCCTTCTCTTCGATACCAACACCTACGACCTCATCTGGGCCCGCGAGCTCACGCTCGAAGAGGTGCAACGCATCGGTCGGCGCGTGGAGCACACCAATTCCTCCGCGATCCTCGTTCGCGACGTCGCCGCGGTGGGCAAGGAAGTCACGTCTGTGTTCTCGTACGCATTTGACGCGATCGACGAGCCGCCGAACACCCATAGCCCGATCAGCTGAGTCCGAAACCGCCACGCATTGCCGCCGCGGTCACCGGCGCCGTCGCATCCGGGGCAGGTTCGACAGCCCGCCGCGCCGCGCGGCCGAGGTCGATCTGCGCGGCGCGGCGCGAGTCCTCGATGGTCGGCTCGGGAACGCCGCGCCGCATCGAATCGGCGAACTCGTCGCGGGCAGTCTTCGCGCTCCCCGCGACGACGAGCGCCTCGTTCCAGACCCGCCCGCGGGTGAGGCCGACGTAGAGTCCCGCGGCGTCGACGCCTGGGCCGACGATCGATGCGTCGACCGTCTCACCCTGGATCCCATGCACGGTCGACGCGTACGCGAGGTGCGCGTGCTCAGCCGCGTACGAGGCCAGGATCGACCGGCACTCGGTCGAGTCGGCGACGTTGACCAGCGAGATGCGGTCGTCGTCGATGCCGGTGATGATCCAAGTCGCACGGTTCTGCACGCCGGCGTCGCGGTCGTTGCGACGCGTCTGGATGACGTCGCCGACCAGCATCCGTTGGCCGCCGCGACCGAAGGCGACAGCATCCGCTCGCATGTCGCCCGCCTCGAGCCGTCGCTCCTGGATCGCCCCGCTGATCGCGTCGGCGTCGTCGTTCGTTGCGACGACCAACGCGACTCGCTGTCCCCGCCCCGCTCGGTCGAGCCAGGCGCCGACCATGGCATCGTGTGCGGCATCCGTGCTGGTGACTCGCGTGACGTGTCCTCGTTCGTCGAGCTCGGTCGCCACCGCCGCAGTCTCGGTCTCGCCCGAGGCGCTTCGCAGGCGCAGGGTGAGCTCGCCGTACTCGGGATCGGCGAAGCGGTGCACTGCACGCAGCTCGACGACGTGGTCGGCATGGCGGGTGAGCAGCGCCATCGCGCCGACGTGGCCGACCGGCGCGGCCTGGCGCGGGTCGCCGATCATCGCGACGCCCGCGCCGGTCTGCGCGAGCACCCGGGCGAGCGCGTCGGCGCTCTGCAGGTCGACCATTCCGGCCTCGTCGACCACGACCCGGTCTCCGGGCCGCAGGACGAACCGCTGCGGTCCGAGGTAGCGCAGCCCGGTCGCTTCGTCGATGTCGCCCGGCTCCAGGTGCGTCCAGCGTTGGCTGCCCGCCGCGTCCTCGGTCCAGCGCCATCCGTAGTCGGCGAGCAGCGCGTGCAGGCTTGAGGCCGCGACGCCCACCTCGCGCTCGGCGACGACAGCGGCCTTCTTCGTCGGCGCGACCAGCAGTACGGCCCGCCGCTGCAACGCGAGCGCGTCGCGCGCGACCCGCAGCAGCGTCGTCTTGCCAGAACCCGCAGGACCGGTCACCGACACGAGACGGCTGGTTCCTGCGATGGCGGATGCCGCAGCCAACTGCGCCTCGTCGAGCCCGCTACGCTCCCCCGCGCTGCGGCCGGCGATCGCGCGCATCTGGTCGGGATTCGGCAGCGCGCCGGGCGCCGCCAGTCCGGCGAACCAGTTGTCGACGCGGATCTTGAGCCGCGCGGTCTCGATGGCCATGAGCGCCTTAATGTGCGCTGGTTTGTCAGCGTCTTGCGGCACCAGGTCGATCGTGTGGACGAGGGCCCGCGCAACGACGTCGTCGATCAGCTCATCGAGCATCGAGCGGTCGGCTGAGACACCGCTGCGCGAGACGGATCGGATGGCGCCGGCTCGAACATCCCAGGGCGAGAACCGGCCGCTGGACGAGACCGATCGGGCGTCAGCATCCGCTATCGCCATCTGCGCGAGCAGATCCCGGTCGAGTTGTCCGATCGGCCGCGTTTCGAGCCGCGCCGGGCGGCGATGCCACAGCAGCAACGGGTCGATTTCAGCCAGCTCGGCGCGGACGCGCTGCTCCCACTTCGCCTCGTCGAGGCCGACGGGTTTGCCGGGGCGCCCCTGAGCCCACGCGAGCGCGTCGATGTGCCGCAGATCGTCGGCGCCGGGCTCGCGGCCGGGGTGGTCTGCGCGCCAGGCTTCGATGAGCCGCATCCGGTTGGCGTCGATCTTGTTGGAGCGCCGCGACAGCGGACGCACCAGATGCGCGAGCTGCGCGATCTCGCCGTCGTCGTCGAGGGTGTACCCGTGCTCGGCAAGCGCCGCGATCCAGCGCGGGTCGGTGCGCGCCGCGAGCTCGCCCTCGGCGTTGATGACAGTGTGCAGCTTCATCGCCACCCGCGAGTCGAGGCTCGACCACTTGCCGTCGACGGCCTGCACCTTCATGTTCAGCCACAGGTGGCGATGAATGTGCGGGTCGAGCGCACGCGAGCGCCGGTGCTGCAGCTCTACGACTTCGACCCGCGAGATATCTTCGCGGATGCTGCCACCATGCCCGCGACGCGCATTCAGCTCGCGCTGCCAGAGCGTGATGGTGCGGTCGCGCATGCAGTCTTGCAGGGCTTCGAACTCGGCGGCCAGTTTGGGGTCGAGCAGGGCGGCGATGCTGTACGACTTCGGGAAGTTGATCGTGCCGTCGAGGAGCAGGTCGCTGTTCTCGGAGCGAAGTACAAGCCCGCGCGGTTCGCCGGTTGCGGGGTTCTCGCCCTGGATCCAGCGACGCAGCGCGACTCCGTCGAGTTCGTCGCGCGCGATCACGCCGTCGACCACGATGTGGCGGGTGACGGTCGCAGTGTCGGCGTAGCGTGCCGCGTTCGAGGCGCCGAGCGGTTCGCGACGGTGCGCGTCGCAGGTTCCGTCGAACGCGTAGGAGATGGCGTTGCGGATGCCGCGGGAGTCAGCTCCCCTCTTCCAGCTCCGCAGTCCGCCGCGCATGCGAGCAGAATACATGCGCAGGCGTGTCACCACCAGGCATGGTGCCTACGTGCATTGCCTCTTAGTTCTCGTTGGTCGCCTCGTCTTCGTCGTCTTCGTCGTCTTAGTTGTCTTAGTTGTCTTAGTTGTCTTAGTGGTCTTCGTCGTCTTAGTCGTCTTCGTCGTCTTGGTCGTCTTCGTCTCTTTCGTCGGCTTCGTCTACGTCTTCTCGTCCCTCGTCGCTAGCGCGATCGGCGCCGTCCTAACTCGTCGAATGAGGCACCTGATCGTCTGAGACGATCGCGCCGGCTTAGCGGACATATTCGGCTACCAGACGATGCGGACCCGATCCGGTCGCCCGTGCATGCACGGAAAGGGACCGACCACCGCGCCGGACACGAGCAGGCGCGACTACGTCGGTGGTGGAGAGCCGCAGAGAAATCTCCATTCGGCAGCGCTGGAGCGCCCACGCGACGAACGGCCACGGCGGAAACGTCGAGCTTCGCGCGCTCGACCCCGGAACCTACCGCCCCAGCACGACGCTTTTCCACAGAGTGATACCCCGGGCGTACGATGTCCTCAGGACGGAGCTGCTCGGGCCTCGGGGGCGACCTCGGGGCCCTCATCCGTTTCAGGAGGCCAAATGCGTTACAAGGTCGTAGTGACCAAGGTCGAGGTGGCCGAACTCTGGGTGAGGGCAACCGATGAGGAAGCCGCCGCACAGAAAGTTAGAGACGAACTGACCACATCGTGGGCCTACGCCGGTCACTGGGAAACGAAAGCCACCCAGGTCGACGTGGTCGCATCAGACCCGGAGCCGATGGCGCCCGGGCCGCAACCGGTAGCGCCGTCGGGTCCGATGCTTCTCAAGCTCAAAGATGCAGCGACCGAGCTCGGTATCTCCTACGGAACCCTGCACGCGCTGATGAAGGACGGCGGCATCGAGTACACCAAGGTGGGGTCGGGCAAGTACATCTCGCGGGCGTCGCTTGCGGCTTTCATCGAGGCGAACACCCAGCGGTAAGATCAAACAGCTGGCCTCCGTAGCTCAGTGGAAGAGCCACTCCGTCCTAAGGAGCGGGTCGGGGGTTCGAATCCCTCCGGGGGCACCAAACTTCACAGCGATGCGCGCTGAGGGACCGCCTTTCGTCCGGAACGTTCGCTTCGCGACGCGCGTGAGCTTGCCGACATGACGGGGAGCTGTGGCCTATCCGTGCAGCGGTCCTCCCGGCGCCGGCCGATGGTGGGAGGAACGTGTGCACGCTGTACGGTCGGGGGTGTGGAATTGGTCGACGACAAGCTGCACATGGCGCTGACCTATGTCGACACGATCGAGCGCACCGGAACGCCGCTAACGATTGAGGCGTTCGATGGCTTCGCGGTCCACCCCACGCCAGTCCCAGGGCGAGAGCGGTCCTCTTACCTGGCGGCGATACGCGACGAGATGCTCAGCGAGTACTACTACGAGCCAGGGGAGAGTCCGAGCGCGTTTCTGTTGCGATCACAATGGATCCGACTTGTTGGTGGCTCCGTCCGACTCACCAATCTTGGGAAGGCCGTTCTGCGCCACGCGCAAAGACCGCAACTGCAGAGGGGTATTGAAGGGCCGCTCACCGTCACAATTGATCCTGACGACCCCCTTGCATACCTCCGCGTGTTCGACCTGCTAGGAGGTGCTGGTGCCGGTCTGCTCGTCGACCCATACATTCGCTTCGAGGAACTCTTCGATCTGGCGGAACTCACACGCGTGGACCGAGTTCTGACATCCAACCGAGTGGATCGAACAGGGCTACGACTGAAGCAACTCTCTCGCACACTTGCCCAAGCCGAGATGACAGTCGAACTGCGCGTGCTCGCTCCGGAGCACCTCCATGATCGCTTCTACATACCCGACACAGGAGACATCTATCTGTTGGGCTCAAGTCTCAACAGCATCACCGCTCGTCCTGGTGTCATCGCTCCGATCGCGGATCACACTGGATCGGAAGCTCTACGCGATGCCTACGCGAAGCTGTGGCGGTCGGCTGACGTGCTTCCGCCGAGCAGCCGAGACACCGCGGCGGGGAGTACGCCGGCGTAGGCGTCACGGGCGCTTGTTTCACTCGGAGCGAGCCTTCGTGCGCGTGGCAGCACCGCGTATGGGCGAGTCCCACCACATCGACGTAACAGCGAGACCGAGCCCGGTGGACGCAAGACCGCGGTCGATCGCGGATCGATCGGCTCGCATGACCACTCGCAGCAGCTTGCCCATGCGGCAGAGTTGCCGCATGAATGCGTTGCAATGGTTGAGCACCGTGGTGATGTCGAAGGACACGTGTGCGGTGCTGACCGCGATCTTCCCGCTCGCACTGTTAACGGTGGTCCTCGAGCGGCGAGCCATCCACCTGAACATCCGGCGGCAGCCATGGTTCCGATGGGCGACCCAGTTCATTCTTGCGGCGAGTGCGGTCGGTCTGGTGCTAACAGTCCTCGGCGTTCAGCTCAGCGGCCTCAAGGTGCTCTTCGGCATCGTCGCATGGATGACGTGCGCGATCGTCGTAATCGGGCTCCCACTCACACTCCTCGCCGCGTTGGCGACCGCCGAAATGGACGAGGACCGCGAGAGTTCAGCGGGCAACGGCTAACCGAACCGCTGGCTCCACGCTCGCCCGGCGATTCGGGTGCCTCGATGACCGATCGGCCTTCGAACGTCGAGGAAATCAGGGAGCGTTCCTCGCCGGCGGCGTTAACCAGCCTCGAACAAGAGCTTGATGTCACGACTGAACGATTCCCCGCCCTGGTGCCATACAACGCGAGAGTCGGTCCCCTTACCAAAGGGGACGAATGCCGTGAACGTGCCCGCTTCGCCAACCGCGAGCGTCGGCCAATGCGGAGCCGTCTCCGCCTGCAGCTCCGGGGAGACGAACTCGACGCGGACTTCCTCGGCAGCTACCGGCCCGAGGTTGGTGACAGTCCAGCTCGTTCGTCCGCCCGCGAGCCGCCCTGTCATGTACTCGCCAAACTTCTCGCGCGGGCTGTGAGACGTCTCGAAGCGGACCGCGATAGTCGTAGCAACGGCAGACGGAGTTGCGGCGTACCGACGGCGCAGCCACCGGTCAATCCGCCCTGGCACCGCACGCACCCAGTGGAAGATTCGCCGTCCCCAGAATGATGCCGTGACCACACCCGCTACGAGGATCAAAAGGCTGATCCATCCGGCAGGGTCCTCATCGAACTTCTCCACGAACCATGACCAGGGATCCACGCGGCGAGCCTAGCTGTTCCCGCCGACACGGCAGCGGTCGCGAGGGTGCAGGGCGTCACTCACGACGACGGCCCGACGAGGGAACCCGGATCGCGCTCGGCGCCAGCACGCTTGAAATTGCCGTTGAGTGACGACCTCGCGACCTACCTCACGTTCGTGGGGCTTCCGCGGTCCAGGGCGCGAGCGCAGGGAAAACTGCCGCACGCTGGTCGACTGGCTTGCGCGCGACGGTCGGGATCGCCGCTATGCGAAGGTCTGTGCTCCGCGGCGGAGCGCCGACCACGACGACGCAGCGTCCACGACGGACTCTGACGCCAACATGTAGCCCCAGCGGTCGGATACACCCGAGTCCTCGTTGACAGTCTGAACCCACGCGCGCGCCGCGTCCCGCTTGGCTTCGACGACAGGGCTTCCCATCTCGGAGTCGCGCTTTCCCTCGAGTATCCAGTGGATGCGATCTTCGTCGATCACGATGAAGTCCGGCTCGTATCGACGCCCGAATGCTCCCATCGAGTAGTCGATAGTGAGCGGCACAGTCTGGTCGACTCGAAGCCACGAATCGACCCCTGAGGTTGAGTCGAAGAGCTCGGCGAGGCGAAACTCAGTTGAATAGGCATCGAATCGCGCGACGTTGTAGTAGGAGCGTTGCCATCCCGAGTACGGGTAGTTGCGCACAAACGACGTTGAGGAAGTCACCAGGTGCCGATCGGCGGGCGGGACGACCTCCAAGCGCTGTATTGGTTCTGGCCATTTGAGCAAGGTCACGTTGGTCTCGACCCACGTCTGACCGGCGGCCTGACGCTGGCGTATCCACTCGGTTAGCCTTGCAGTCGCCAATCGTCCGTGCTCGGGTCGCCAGGGCGTGTGCTCGGTGACACGCGCGCCGGCGAGGAAGGCCTGCGCAACTCCCTGTGCAGCGTTCATCTCGATGACCGAAGCCTCGATGCCATCGGTGCGGAGCAGTCGCGCGACGAGGTCGGTTTCGATGGAGTCGAACGCAATAAGCTGCGCGCTCGCGGCCACGCGATCAAGTTGTTCTGAAAGCACGACGCGAGTGCCGCCGACAAGATCGTGTTGCGCGTTTAGCGCCGTTCGGCGCAATGTATCCCCGTCGTCATTCGCGAACTGGCGGCCGAGTGCCTCGACTTGTGTGAGGTCCAACTCACGAAGTGAGAACCGCGCGCGACGCGTCGACTTCGTGATCTTGGGTAGAAACAACGGGAGGGTACCCGCTCTCGCCGACGTCGGTTCGAGAACCCGAGAGAGCGTGTCTGTCGATTCCCGTGCTGCCGAGGCTCGCGCCTCCACGGTCGAGAAGAGGAGTCCGGGGTGAGTTTCGGTGGGTGAGTCGTTAGCTCCCGACCGCGAAGGATCGCGGAAGGAACTGACGGCACCCGTCGGCCCAGGCAGACGGAACTCGACGGCGGACGCGCTGTCAGCAGTGGTCGCTACTCCTCCGTCTGCCCCGACCGACACACCGGTACGCGCAACGCCTCCCACAGGGTTCGTCACCATGGTCACTTCGTCAGTCCGCTCGCCGAGCGTTTCCTCGAGCAGAACCCGGGCCTGTTTCAGCAGCGCGGAGAACGACCGATGCGAAAGAACCTCGACGGTATCCAACATCGGATTGCCAGTCCTGGAGCCGAACGGTAACCGCAGCCCGCGGCCCAGGATTTGCTCGGTAAGCAGTTGCGACTCGAGCGATCTAACGGAGGCGATGACGTAGACGTTCTTTACGTCCCAGCCTTCCTTGAGCATCCCCACGCTGACTACGGCGCGGATGACCGAATCGGGATCTTCAAGCGTGTCCAGGAGAGCCAGAGTCTTATCCGGCTCTTCCGACGTCACGAGCAGTAGCTGTTCGCTCGCTCCAAGCATGTCGGGACCGGCCAGAAGATCCCGAATCTGGTTTGCTTCCTCGATGGTCGAGGCGACGACGAAGAGTATCGGTTCGACATACGGTTTCCGGGTGAGCTCGCAGTACGCGCGCATTGATTGCGCCTTCGCGTCGAGGAGCGTCAGCCCGTCGGCCAATTGCGTGCGGAGGTCGGAGATCCCGTCGCGACGTGACACGAGAACCGGAATCTTCACGTACCCGTCAGCGATCGCTGATGACAACGGATAGCGATACACGACTTGCGGTTCACTCGCTTCGTGCGGCGTTGCGGTTAGCCCGATGAGGGCGAGCGGGTGGAGTTCGTCAATTGCGGACTGGAATCGCTTCGCGTTTCCCGAGTAATACACGTGGTGCTCATCCGCAATCACGACCAAATCGTCGGCAGCCTGAAGGTAGTCATAGAGCGCGACGCCGATGGATTCGTGTTCGCGATGCGCCCGCCTGGCGTCGTTGCTGTTTGGTCGCAGGAGAGATTGCACGGTCATGACGAATACCTTGAACCGATCCGCGTCCTCGAGCGCCGATCCCACCTCGCCTCGTTCCAGAGTGTCGAGGGTCACTACGAGCGGGTTGGACTGAAGCCCGCGCAAATACTTGCGGTGGCCGGGGGTGAGGTTGTCGACGGTCTTGCGCTGGATCGTCGAACCTGGGGTAACAACAAGGACGTTGGAAACGCCAGCCGCGTACAGGTAGTCGAGCAGGCCCCCGGCAACGAACGTCTTCCCCACCCCTGTCGCAAGATCCGCGACCAGCTCCGCCCCGACGGCCGAGGTTTCGAGGGCTCGGGCGATCGCGTCGAGGGCGTCTCGGTTGGGATCGCGGAGATCAAGCGTATGGGCCACTTCGTCGACGAGGTGCCCATCGTACGCAATGCTCATTGGTCGACCTCTCGCCTTGCTCGCCTACGTGCCCTGAGGGCTGAAGCGCTCAGAAGATCTCGGGGTGCCTTCGTCACTTTCGACCCTTTCGACAGTGCGCCGAGCAACTCGGCTGCTCCATCGAGAATCGCGCGACCGACAACCTCAACTCGCTCTCCATCGTCTAGCGCCTCGACTACGGCCTGAATTTCCTCGCTACCAATCGCGCCGTCGAACACAGCGAGACGCATGCGCCCTCGAGTCCCACACAGTGGGGTTGCCGCAGACTGGAACTCATAGCCCAGCTGGCCAGCGACGGCACGACTGAAGGCGCCATTGGTCGCGTGCTCGGAAAGCAGAACTCCGAACGGTGTGTCCACATACATGGACGGCCCGACCTCGATGAAGTTGAACCCGCCACCGCCTGACCAATGCAGTCGGTCGCTGATACCGCCGCTGTCCTCTCCCGCCACCACTGCTTCAAGCCGTGGTCGCGTGAAATCGTCGATCGTGTCAGACAAGATCTCGGTCGTGATCCAGCGCCGCCCCATCTTGTGGGCTACGGCGGCTGTGGTGCCAGACCCAGCAAAGCAATCGAGGACGATGTCTCCCACGTCGGAGCCGATGTGCAGCACTCGATGGATCAACCGCTCCGGCTTGGGCGTGGAGAAGGCGTCCTGCCGGAAGAGCTTGCTAATCTCCGCCTTAGCCTCGCGGTTGTTCCCAACGTCTTCGTGCAGCCAGACGGTGTTTGGCACCAGATCGCCGAGTTCGGACTTGAAGCGCTTCCGAAACGGGAAGGAACGGCCCGACTTGCCCCACCACACACGGTCATCCGCAACGAGTGCATCGAAACTCTCGCGTGAGGTGCTCCACGGCCGCCCCGGCCGCGGGGAGAACTTGTCTCCATGTGGGCCTACGACTTCGTAGTGGCCGTCGGCGTAGGGCTTCGATGCGGTGAGATCGCTCCTGCGCCATAGTCCTCGCGGGTCATCGTCCGGGTTCCAAAAATCTCCGTCGCTCTTGGCAGTCCTCTCGACACGATTAGGTCGCCACTTCGTCGCGTCCTTGGCAAACACCAACATGAAGTCGTGGTCGGCCGAGAAGTGCTGCGCACTGTTGTTGCGGGCGTGAATCTTTTGCCAGACGACTGTCGTGATGAAGTTTCGCGCACCGAAGATCTCGTCCATGAGCGATCGCATACGGTGCTGCTCTACGTCATCAAGATGTACCCAAACCGATCCGTCGGGCGAGAGCAAGTCTCGGATCAGCAGAAGACGTTCCCGCATGAAAGAGAGCCAGGTCGCATGCTCGAGCCAGTCGTCGTAGTGCGCGAATGCCTGCCCCGTGTTGAACGGCGGATCGATGTAGACCTGCTTGACCCTTCCTCGGTAAAGCCGTCGGTATTCGGGCACCTCGCTCAGGACCCGCAAGACATCGAGGCTGTCCCCCCTGAACAGCAGATTGTTATCCAGGGGGTCCTCGACGCAGACCTGTCCGAATGACGCGATCACGTCGGTGGTGCGGACCTCGAAAGCCGCGGGATGATCGCGCTCAACCCAGACGGGCTTACCGTCGTCGTCTTTGGGCACCAACAGGAACTGGTCCTTGCCTGGCCAGATCAGTTCAAGCCTCGTCACTCGGCGAGACTACCCAAGAACGAAGCGACACATGGTAACCGCACTCAACGTGCCTAGGCAATCGTTACGGTGATCCCCCGGGGCAGTGCGATGAACGGCCGGCTGGCGGAGACGCTAGCAGGCAACGATAGGCTCGGCGACATGACGGATGAGGCAACAGGCGCCTTCGTGCCGAGCCATGCTGAGGCTGACCGGCCAGGTGATGAAGATCTGATCCTCACCGACGAGGAGTTCGACGATCTCGAGACGGCGGAGGCCGTCGTTACTCCGATCAGTTATTCGGGACAGGACTTCGACGTCGATGGCCTGGTACGCCGCCTAAACAAGGGCGACATCGTCGTTCCGAGCTTCGGCCTGGAAGACGATGGGGTCGAGACCGCCGGCTTCCAGCGGGGTTTCGTTTGGACCCGCAAGCAGATGGACCGATTCATCGAGTCTCTCCTGTTGGGGTACCCCATTCCGGGACTCTTCCTTGTGCGCCAGCAGAGCGACAAGAGATACCTCGTGCTGGATGGGCAGCAGCGATTGAAGACGCTGCAGGCATTCCACAAGGGTGTGCACGACGGCAAGGTGTTCGCGCTCATCAACGTTGCCGATCAGTTCCGCAACCTCACCTATGAGAAGCTTCCCGAACCATTACGTCGCACGCTGGACGACGCATTCCTCCAGGCGACGGTTGTGAGCACCGACGGCTCTCGCGAGTCCCTCGAGGCGGTCTACCAGATCTTCGAACGACTCAACTCCGGCGGAACCCAGCTCACACCACACGAGATCCGAGTCGCACTCTTCGCCGGCCCCCTTATCGGAGAACTCGAACGGCTGAACAGCCTCCCGTCCTGGCGGTCGATGTACGGAGAGAAAAAGAACCCACGACTGCGCGATCAGGAGCTAATCCTTCGCGTATTGGCCCTATTCACGGATCTCGACCGATACTCACGCCCTCTCAAGGGGTTCCTCAACGACTACGCCGGCGAGCATCGAGAAATGGATGACGCGGTCGTAGGTGCTTCCACTGCCTTCGAGCATGCGTCAGATCTGCTAGCGCGCGGACCAGGTGCTTCAGCATTCCGTAAGGGGTCGGGCCAGGTTAATGCCGCGCAGAGCGAGGCGATAATGGTGGGGCTGATGAACAGGATCACGAAGGCGCCAATCACACCGGAGGCGGTCACCGACGCGGTGATCAAGCTCACCACCGATCCTGAGTTTGATGCCACGACAACCCGATCCACCGCCGATGAGCTCGTCGTCCAGACCAGAATCCGTATCGCGAGCGATACGTTCAGCGAGGCGTGATGGTATGGCCAGGCGCGTGGCCTTCGCATGAGCTAAGTAGCTCGCGTTCGCGACTCGAGGAGCTACGTGTCGAGGTTGAAGGCATCGACGCGGATGCGTCGAACGAGACTGAGCAGGGAATGACGCGGTTCCTGGTGGTGCGGGCATGCGGGCATATCGAATTCACGTTCGACGAAGCCTTCTGCGCGTTCGCTGAGAGCAAGTCAAGCCCGCACGTCGCCTCATTCGTCCGTACTCAGTTCTTTCGGGGCGCCAACCCCTCGCCCGACCGAATCGGTCAGACGCTGCGGCGGCTCGAAGCAGTGCGGGCCGATCGGTTCGATGCGCTCATCGACGCAGACGACCAGCGGCTACGCCGCGAGCTGTCGTTCCTCGTCGATCGAAGAAACAAGATTGCTCACGGGCAAAGCGAGACCGTAAGGCGACGAAAGGCACTCGATCTCGCAGACGTCGCGCTCGAGCTCGGCGATTGGATCGTTGCTGAGCTAGACCCTCGCTAGCCCTTCGATTCAGCTCATCAGCACTCACTGGCGAGATCTTCGGTCAGGCGGTTGGCCGCGGATGATGCGCCGAGCGCGCCAATCGCCGAGCGTTTGGAGATCTCACGGACGACTGTGATCAAGGCGATGACTCCGCTTCGCCGCCACGGTAGGGGCGGAAGGCGACGCCGAGGCGCAAACGCCTGAGTCAGCCCACTCCATCGGTCGGCCAGCGCACGCGCAGGGATGCCCTTTGCGTGGCTCGAACTACGCGGCGCGGAATCGGGTTTCGTGGTGCCACTCGAGCGCGTCGCGATCGGGCGCAAGATGTGGGTTCTCCGGCACGCGGATCTTGAAGCCGGCGGCCTCCTTCTCGTAGAACTCGACACCGTTCCAGCCGCGGGCTCGAAGCGCCGGACTCACCCGAAGCCGGAGGTCGGCGTCGATGCCGACGTAGCCACGGTCGTAGAGGGTGTGCACGTCGGACCTCAATAAGAGGGCGTTTGGCACTTCGTGTGTGCCTGCGGCGTGCGCGTAGTCGCGGATGTGCGCAGCTTCCAGGCTCGGGTACGTCTTGCTGCCCGTCACCGCGCAGCGGAAGTTGTACGCTTCGTCAACCGCCCGACGAAACCGGCCCTGCCCCATCCGCGGCTTGCTCAGGACAGGTTCGCCGTACTTGGGCCCGTCCCACTCGATCACCGTGCTGCGCAGGTCGGTGTCCCAGCGATAGTCGACGCGGGCATGACCCTGCATCAATTGAAAGGCCTGCAGCACGTACTCCGAGTCGGGCTTGCGGCGCGGGCCGAGCGTCTCGTAGCCCTCAATCGTCACGTTGTTGAGCGACCAGTTCGGCGGCTGCGGGAGTTCCTCTCCGCGGGGTGCGAAGAACGCGTTGCGCAGGATGATGCAGCCGATGTTGGGGTCGGGATCGTCCGCCCACTGCTTGCTCGCGCGGTATGCCCGCACGCGGTCGAGCAACTCCTGTTCGGTGGCAACGCCGTTCCCCTGCGCCCAGATCGCCCATGCCTCGCTGACGGGCATCTCGAAATAGTCCTCGAAGAAGCCACCGCCCACGAGTGAGTAGCCGGGTATGTTGACGTCGCGAAAGGCCGCGGGACGCTTCGTCTTGAATAGGAAAGGCCCGCCTTCGGGCAGCGCCTTGAATCCGTGCGGGGAGGGCTGCCAGAAGTTCACATCCGTGATCGCAGCGTGGTCCCGCAGGAACGCGGCCCAGCGGTTGTCTGTGACTCCCACAACGATCCGCACGCCAAGATGCTAGCGGCCAACGCGAGTTGCGCGTTCCCGCCACGACTCAGTCCCGCGCATACGGCTCCCACCAACGGGCGATGCGCGGATAGGGATCGGCGACGAACGAGTTTGGCGGTGGTCTATGCGAAGCTGCTGGTCATCGCCGTGGAGAAGAGTGACACCCACACCGCCGTTGGTTGATTTTCGTGAGCGCGGTGACCGCCGCGCTCAGCGTCATCGTGACCGTCGTGTACTTCTTCCAGCCGTGGCGTAGCTGCGACTACAAAGACACCTCAGCTGGGTGCGCGGTGCTCCCCGCCGACGCGAATGTCATGCTCATCGCCATTCTGGTCGCGCTCGCGGCAGCCCCCGTGCTCGTGATCTCGCTCCTCGCCAAGGAGAAAGCTCACTCCCGGTAAATGAGAGGACGCGCGGCCAAGACCTCGGACCATCGCCCGCAACACCCCATCAGCGTGCACTGCCCGGATACGGATCGAGTGATCGCGTCAGGCCGAGGGCTTCGATTCGGCGAGGAGTACTTCGGCTCCTTCCAGCGTGCTGCCGTCGAGACAGCGGAGGAAGTCGTCCTCCGTCATGACTTCGATCTCTTGCCCCTTGTCCTGCAACTCGAACGCCTTGCGGGCTTTGCCTGTGACGTTGGAGCCGGGTCGGAGTACGGCCGGATTGATGTCGCCCACGACGAGGACGTTGGTTCGCTTGGTGGTGGTTTGTTCCGGAATCGCGCCGACCTTGGCACACTCCTGGCGGGCAGTGTCTCGCGTCATCGACATGAGGGTGCCGGTGAACACGACGACTCGGCCATAGAGGTATCCGCTCGGGTCGGCGTCGGCGTTCACCTCAATCGGGGTGAAGTTGCGAGTACCGTGGCCGCCGCTCGAGACGGCGACGCTGCCCCGGTAGATCCCGGAGCCCATGCGTCCGATGCCGACGCCGAGAGAGCCCGCCAACTCGAGCAGATTGGCTGCTTGCTGCTGCTCGGCCAATCGCGTGGCAACGTCCACGACGACAGTCGCGTCAGCGAGCGCGTCGTGGTGGTCCTCGAATGGGATGCCCATCGTCTCGGCGAGGAACGGCAGGCGGTAGGTGGGGAGCGCCATCGCGCGGCGAGCCATGACGAGGGTGCAGAGGAATCTCATCTCGGGCCATTCGATGTTCTCCAGAGCGCAGGCGTACCGGATCACGCCGAGGTCGAAGCCTGCGTTGTGAGCGACGACCACGTCGTCGCCGATGAAGTCCACAATGGCCGCTAGGATGTCCCTCCACCGCGGGGCGTCCGTCACCATCTCGGCGGTGATCCCGTGGATAGCGATGTTCCAGCCATCGAACCAGTCAGCGCCCTCGGGCGGCCGGATCAGCCAATGCCGACGCCCGACGATCTGCCCGTTTCGCACACGGACCAAGCCCACAGAGCACGGGGAACCCCGATACGAGTTGGCGGTCTCAAAATCGATCGTTGTGAAGTCGAGCATCCTTCACGCCACCCGTGTCTCAGTCGTACGAGTCGTAGTCATTGCAACCCTTTCGCCCTCGCCCCCAGATCGGGCCGACGAGAGCTGAGTCTGCCGTACCGACGACGCTCATTCCGGCGAAGACACGTCGATTGTGGATGCGAACCCTTCCGGTGATGTCCCAGGTGGCACGCAGTCGTCCCTCATCTGGGCACCGCCCGCAGGGGATCGATACAGTGGCGCCGTGACCGCCGTCCTCACTATCGATCTTGCAGATGTCGACAGATACGCCGACGCACTCAGTGCGGCAGCCAAAGCGATCGCGACCGGCGACGTCGTAGAGGCGCGCGAGATCATCGGACCGATCGCCTTCGAACGCTGGGAGGGGCGGCTCCGCTACGCAGCAAATGCTGGCACAACCTCGGATCCGGTCGAGCGCCGCGCCCGCGACGTCACCGACCGAATGCGCGCGCAGGTCTTCCTTCGTGACGAGATGACCTGCACGTACTGCGGCGGGCGATGCATCCCGAGGAATGTCCTCGTCGCGTTCAGCGACCTGTTCCCTGACGAACTGCCATACCACCAGAACTACCGGCGCGGTGCGATCCACCCGATGTACTGGGCGCTTGCACCGGAAGCGGACCACACACTCGCTCACGCACGCGGCGGTACCGGCGACATCGCGAACCTCACGACCCTCCACACTATGTGCAACGCGCGCAAGTCGGACTCGCTCGTCACTGAACTGCCCACGGTCGACAGGCCGGCGCACGTGGTCGGATGGGACGGCCTCCTCGAGGCCTACCGGAGCATCGTCGCGCTTGGTAACTCTCACGGCCGGCGACACTCGGCCGCCGGCTATCACCGGCGATGGCTACGGCACTTCTCACTAGAACCCGTGTAGGCGTCGCCGCTCACTCCAGCCTCCCGATACGCGCTCGGCAACCTCAATCGAGAACGCTGTGGCCTGCCCGCGACCCACCCCTCTCGCGCATTGCCCGCTTGCGGATTGCCAGTAAGGACACCACTACGTGACATGTCGGTGGCGTGCGCGAAGATACGCACGTGTCGTTCAGTACTCGCCCGAGGCCGGCAGTCGCAGGTGATCTTCCCTCCGTGCTCGCGCTCGCGCGAGCGGAATTCGACGACACAAGCGTCGTCACCTCCCGTGACCTCGCCGGCTGGGTCGAGCACAAGACCCCCACGCTCGTCGTTCACGACGAGACCGGCGGGCTAATCGGATACGCTCGCGCAAAGCCCAATCAAGCGTTCGGCGTATCTCGGTCCGACGGCCAGACGGCCATACTCGCGCACATCGCGGTAGTTCCGGAGCATCGTGGTGTGGGGATCGGGCGATCGCTTCACGACCGAACTCTGCGGACGCTAGCGATGCTGGGTTTCAGTCGAGTGTTCGCGCAGGTGCCGGACGACTTGTCGTCGTGGTACAAAGAGCGGGGGTGGACGGTTCACCCACCTGGCGAGGTCGTCGCTTGGGTCGAGCCTCCCAACGTCCAAGACGACGAACTGATGCCGAGCGCGAGCTCGAGGACCTTCTCGCCCATTCTGTGCATGGAGTTCCTTCCGAGGTACCCCGTGCTCGCTGAGCGTTGGATTGGCGATGCACGACCTCTGCTGAACTGGACCCTGGACGGTCGCGCCAGTCCTGAGCTGCTCCAGCCGCGTGTCGGCGAAGCTCTGGCGGGATTGCTCACTCGCGAGCCCGACCTGGCCGCGCGATTGCCGCAGGCACTATGTGACGCGGTAGTCGGCACGGACGCCGAGAGCCCTCTCGCGAGAACTCTTCTGGCTCTCGGCCGGTAAGGGTTAGGCGCAGGCGCATCGCCCCGAGCCGGCTCGACGTTTCTTACGCGCCGCGGGGTTCGCATGAATGAACGGAATGCGCGCCGGGGGCGCCGCTAGCGTCCGTCGCGCGTTAGGGGATCACGTTGGATGCTGCGGGTTACCCAGGCGTCCAGATCGGACGGGACTGTGCGCGCTCCTTGAATTCAGTTCTCACTGCCCGGTTGCTGAGGAAGTAGGGGTGCGCTGAGTTGTGGTCGGTTCAACGCGGGCCAGGTGGCCGAGATAAGGCTGGGTTCAACCGTCCACGATGAGTCGTGCTCGAAGATGGCGACGCGAGCATGGCGGGTCCTCGCCGGCAACTCGATCTGATCGATAGGTTGATCACGTGTCGTCGCCCGCCTTCCGCCTGCGCGCTGGTGACGTCGTCACGCGCGCAGAACTCGTGGTGGAGTACGGCGGGAGTGTTCAGTCTGGCGGCATCGTTCCGAGCAACACGTCCAACTCCGTCTTCGTGTTCACTGACCCGGCCGAGGGCACACAGTTTGGCTACGTCTACGACGGCTTCTCCCCCGACGGGAGCGCGTTCCACTACACAGGTGCTGGGCGCGACGGGGACCAGAAGCTCAGTGGCAGCAACTCCCCGATCCTGACCCACGCCGCGAAGGGCCGCTCGCTCCATGCGTTCAGCGCGGCGGGCGTCGTGGCGGGATCGAGCACGAAGCTTCAGCGATACATCGGTGAGTTCATCCTCGACCCTGAGATGCCGTTTGAGCGCATGCCGGCACTCGATCGCGGCGGAGCTCTGCGCACAGTCCTCGTCTTCCGGCTACTCCCGGTGAGCGCGATCCCTGATGACATCGTCGAGTTGGTTGGTTACTCGGGAGTCGCGCGCGAGCCGCATGCCATCTCCGTTCCGGTCGAGATCAACTCCACCGAGTTCTTCGAGACGGCGGATCGCGCAGGTGGAATGGCGGTGCGGCGCGAGTCGCAACTTGTTGACGAGTTCATCGCGCATCAAGTCGGGCACACCTTCTCTCGCTGGGCGATCAACCTCCCCACCGAGCGCACCCGGCTTCTCACCGACATTTATGACGAGGCCGATCACACCCTGTACGAAGCGAAGGCGATCGCCGGCCGCTCAGACCTCCGCATGGCGGTTGGTCAGCTCTACGACTACCGCCGCCATGTACACGTCGAAGACTTGCGCTGTGCGGTCCTTCTTCCTGAACGTCCCACCGCTGACCTCCGGGATCTTCTCCACGATGCCGGACTTGGGCTTGCCTTCCGCGAGCAGAGAACCTTCGTGGTTGAGCCGCCCAACACCTCAGATCGAGGAGAGCGGCTGTACCAGTGACACGGCGTTTCAACGTGGTCGGCGCGGTCATCGTGAGCGACGAACGTGTGCTCGCAGCGAAGCGAGGGCCGAGCGGAAGCCTGCCCAACATGTGGGAGTTCCCCGGCGGAAAAGTCGAGGACGGCGAGTCGCCGCGAGAGGCGCTCGCTCGCGAAATTGGCGAGGAGTTGCTCGTCGACGTCAGAGTCGGCGAGGAGATAGTCTCGACGACTCACGACTACGAGTTCGGGGTCGTGACGCTGACCACGTACTACTGCGAACTCCGTTCCGGGACGCCGCAGCTCACCGAGCACGCGGCGCTTCGCTGGCTCACGCCGGACGAGCTCTCTTCGGTGGAGTGGGCGCCGGCTGACCTGCCAGCAGTCGAACGCGTCCGCTCGGATCTTCGAACCGGATAGGTAAGGTGGCTTTCCGCCCGTCTTGTCAGGCGCCGCGGCGGCCCCAGCCCACCCTCGCATCCGTCGCGCGGAGTGCGGTGACCGTGGAGTAACGAGACCCGGAGCGCCAGCGGAGGGCCGCGCTTACGCCGCTGTGAGTCTTGACGAGGCTGGTCTGGGACTGGCTGGCTGAGTGGTGTTGGTCGCCTTCGTCTGGTCGTGACTGACTATGCCGTTGGCCCTTCATGGGCCTTGCTTTCGACATGTCCGTCCGGGCGAGGGCGGCCGGCGCCTCCCGGTCCACCTCGATGGCCTGATTAGAAGCCTGCTCGACCCCCTTCCGGGGATTGTGGCCCGTCACAGTGATGCCTCGATGTGGCTCTCTCCCGGCCGGCGCCGGCCGTCGCGCGGCCGAGCCCGTATTCCATCGAGGAAGGACCGATCCGCAATGACGATCGTCGCGCACTCCCATCCATTCGTCATCGGCGTGGACACTCACGCGAAGACACACACCTATGCCGTCGTACAGACGACGTCCGGTCAGCTCCTGGGCACCGAGGAGTTCCCGACCACCCCGCAAGGCATCGCTCGTGCAATGAGCTGGTCCGGCCGTCTGACCGGAGGCGACGCCGCAACCCTGTGGGCGATCGAGGGCATCGCCACCTACGGGGCAAGACTGGCCCGGGCCGCAGCCGAGAGCGGCTACGCGGTGGTCGAAGCACCCCGGATGAACGCGAAGACCCGGCACGGGGTCGGCAAGTCCGATCCGTTGGACGCGCGCGCAATCGCCACAGCGGTCCTTCCGGTGGAGGAGGACCGGTTGTGTCGTCCCCGCGCCGACGACGGGACCCGTCAAGCGCTGCGTGTGCTGGTCGCCGCCCGCGATCAGATGGCGGCCGAGAAGACGATGAACATCAACGCGCTCATCGCACTGCTGCGAGCCAACGAGCTCGGCATCGATGCCCGCAAGCCGCTCATCATGGATCAAATCGGGCAAGTGTCGCGATGGCACCACCGGACCGAGCCGCTCGCTCTCGCCACTGCACGGCACGAGGCGATCCGCCTGGCCCACCGCATCCTTGATCTCCACCACGCTCTGGGAGAGAACTATGCGCGCCTGACCGAACTCATCACCGCAAGCCCCGCCGCGCCACTGCTCGAGGAAACCGGCGTCGGTGCTTACACCGCTGCGGTCATCCTCACCGCGTGGTCGCACCCCGGCAGAGTCCGAAACGAGGCCGCGTTCGCATCCCTCGCCGGCGTGAACCCCATCCCCGCTTCCAGCGGCAACACCACGAGGCACCGCCTCAACCGGGGCGGAGACCGGCGCTTGAACAGAGCGTTGCACTTTGTCGCGATAACCCGCATGAGCCGCGACCCTGCGACCAAGGCTTATGTCGCCAAGCGCGTCGGCGAAGGACGCACGCGATCTGAGATCCGCCGTTGCATCAAACGCTACGTCGCCCGACACCTTTACCGAACCCTCAACGTCCTCTACGACGATGCACTCGGAACCGCACACGCCTCGGACTCCGCCCTCGCTCCGACAATCGGCTGATCAAGCGGGGAGGGGGCGACGTAGTGCCCGAGCGAGCGATGCTAAGCGCCGCTCGCAGCGCAGCGGAGAGCGGAGTCTGCAAAAGCGAACGACAGGAACGGAGTCGTCAACGCCCCGCTACACTCTCGCCGTCTGAGGGAGATGAGCGGCTACCCCAACCCCGTCCAAACGAAGAAGGCGTACACACCGTTGGATAGCTCTGCCGCGGCGTAAGTCACGACTTGGCCATCAGGATCGGCGGCGAGGTAGACGTCTGCCGAGTGCCGCTGCTGAGGATACGAGGGATGTGCAACGGGTATCGCCCGCCGCGATCCAGACCACTTCTGCCGCCATGGATCGACGCCGCGAATGTCGATCGGCTCGCCCTCGCTCACCACGCCAGCAAGCTCCCAACCGGGAGGCGCTAACACCAGTATCCGCTCATGCTGACGAGCCTACGACCGGCGCGACATCGGATCAGCAGATCCGACGTATTGATGCACGCGGACGTGCTCAGCGTTGACAAACATAGAAGCGTCGAAAGCACTGCACGGAGCGTGGCGGATGTGCGACACTGACGAAGGAGCCGTGGTGCCCTTCGGTAACGACGGCGTCGACCAGCAGCATCCCTCATCGCTCCGACATCGGGCCCTCGCGGCA
This sequence comes from Microbacterium ureisolvens, assembly GCF_019511645.1. Classification (GTDB taxonomy): domain Bacteria; phylum Actinomycetota; class Actinomycetes; order Actinomycetales; family Microbacteriaceae; genus Microbacterium; species Microbacterium ureisolvens_A. The sequence continues at coordinate 217,974 of NZ_JAEUAX010000006.1, forward strand.
GCAGTTTTGCCCACACTTTGCCCACACTTTGGCGAGAACGACCCCGAATCAGCCGGATCGAGACGGGTCGACGAACCCCGAAAACCCACGGAATTCCGCGATTCTCGGATCGAAACGGATCGAGGCGGCGACCATGTGGCGTGATTCGACTCCCGCCGTCGCGTCCGATCTGGAAGGGCTGCTCGTGCTGCGGGCACGCGTGCGGGCAGCGAGCACGAGAGCGGGCAGCGAGCACGAGAGCGAACCCCCAGGCCGAGCGTGCGCGCGAGGATGCCCACCGCGCCCAGAAGGATCGCCACCTCCGCCATACTCTGCGCGCCCGCAGTACCGACGACAGCTCACAGCGACTGCGGCAGGACTCCGGCCGGCGATTCTCGGCGCAGGTATCGTTTGAATCATGGAGCCGGTCACGCTGGGCGATGATGAGGTGCTGCTCAGCAGACCGGTGGAGGACGACATCGCCGCCCTCGTCGAGCACTGCGCTGATCCGGAGATTGTCGCGTTCACCACCGTGCCCGTGCCCTACGACCGCGACTACGCCACGAGGTACGTTCAGGAACTGGTACCGCAACGCTGGGCCAGTGGCAAGAAGCTCGTATGGGGGATCCGGCGCCGCCAGCTACCGGGCCGCTTGCTCGGCGTCATCAATCTGTTCGACGTAGATACCGGTCGTGGTACTGCGGAGGTGGGCTATTGGCTGGCCAAAGAAGGCCGCGGTAAGGGAATCGCGACGAGGGCAGTGTCGATCGTCCTCGATTACGCGTTCCTGGCGGAGTCGGCTGGAGGGCTCGGCCTGTTCCGCGTGCAATGGACGGCCGCGGTGGAGAACGCGGCGTCGCGTCGCGTCGCGGAGCACGTCGGCCTCAGGTACGAAGGCTTGCTGAGAGGCGCGCTCGTCCTGCGCGGGCGCCGCACCGATGCTCTGCGTGCGGCGGTTCTCGCCTCCGATGAGAGGGTGCCGCAGGAATGGGTGATAGCCGACGAGGCGCTCCACACCCTCTCCCTTCCGGGACCGTACAACTGAGGTCACGGCGCCGCGTACGGCGCCCCGGCGCCGGGCGCACTCCCTCAAGCGACAACTCCACGAGGGACTGGCCCCCTGCACCTGCCAGAAGCGTGGCGCTTATGCGACGCGAGTCCATGCGCATCTCACGGCAAGCTCGCTCTCGCCGCGCGCAGCCGTCGACCCAGACACTGCCGCTGCCGCTGCCGCTGCGCGAACCCTCGGCCGCCAGGTGCCTGGCAATCGTCTGACTCGGCCAGAGAGCGAGCTGTGGGAACACCTGGCCTCGCGACCCACGCGAGCGGTCGAGTTTCGCTAATGCGAAGATATTTGCTTTAGCCTGATCCCTCCTGTACGCTGACACGTATCGCGAAATTCTTCGCATTAAGGGATAGGATGAGAAATGACCACAAGCACTGACACCACTGTCCGCGACGCCGCGCAGCAGGCGTTCCAGAGCCACCTCGATCTGCTGTCGGCTGGTCGAATCCCCGAGTGGGTCGAGCTGTTCACCGACGACGGGGTGCTGGAGTTCCCTTACGGGCCGGAGGGTTTTCCGAAGGCCGTCACCGGGAAGACCGAACTCTACGACTACATGCGGAACTTCCCCGAGCACTTCGCGGTCGAGTTCAGCGCGCCAGTGTTCCACCTCACGGTCGACCCGACTTTGGTCATCGCGGAGTTCTCCAGCACGGGGCACGCCATCACGACGGGGCGCCCCTACAACCAGCGCTACATCTCCGTCGTGGAGACCGTCGACGGGCGTATCCGCCGCTATGTCGACTTCTGGAACCCGCAGACGGCTGCTGATGCGGTGCGGGGTGGGGTCGATGGCGTGTTCGCGACGATTGAGGCGACTTCCACGGCCGATGCCTGAGCCGCGCACGGGGACGCTGCAGCGTGGATGCAGCGTCCCCGTGCTCACGCCCCCGATAGCCCGTCGACGCGACAGCACGGTCAATAGGATGGCCCGATGAACGACCTCGCAGCCCCCACAGGCGCACGACGTCCCGGAGGTCGAACCGCGCGCGTGCGCGCCGACGTCCACGCAGCTCTCGACGAGCTGCTGCAGGAAGACAGCGCTGCTGATATCACCATCGCCAAGGTCGCAACCCGCTCCGGCGTGCACATCGGCACGCTCTACCGCCGCTGGGGCACGCTCGACGGGATTCTCCTCGATGTCTTGTCCGAGCGCCTCGCAGACCGCTCGCCGATGCCCGATACCGGGACGCTCCGTGGCGATCTTCAGCGCTACGCGGAGCAGGTCTCCGCGGACTTGTCGGGCCCCGACGGTCTGTTGTTCCTGCGCGCGCTCATCACCGTCCGAATGAACGATGAAGAATCGCCCGCCCCGGCGATCGCGCAACGGTTCGAGGACCTGCAGTCCGTTCTCGACCGCGCCGCGCAGCGAGGGGAGCCGGTGCTCGACGCCCAGGCCGTGTTCGAGTTGCTCGTCGCTCCCCTGATCGCCGGACTTCTGTTCGGCGCCGAAGATCCCGACGTCTCTGCGTCGGTCTCCCGTCTGGTCGATCGCATCGAGACCCTGGCTGATTCAGAACGCGGAGCCGCATCATGGGCTCAGGACGGCGCTGTACCGCCCCGGCCGGTGGTTGAACGCTAGCACCGCGTTCAACACGACGGCCCCTGCCGCCGAAGCGAGCACGGTCAGTGGAGAGCTGACGAACAGGGATGCGAGGATCACCAGGGTGTCGATCGTCAGGAGCACCCAGCCGGCGCGAATGCCGAGACGGTCCTGGGCGAGGAGGGCGACGACGTTGAACCCGCCCAAGCTCGCGCCGTGCCGGAACAGGATGAGAATCCCCACGCCTGCGAGAAGGTTTCCGATCAGCAACGCAGCGAACAGGTTGGGCTTGAGCGGCCCGAGGAGCAGTGGTCCGAGCGAGGGCAACGACGCCACACCCACGATGCACACCGCCGACAGGACGGTGAAGCGAGGCCCGCGTGTGATCCACGCCAGGACGAAGAACGGCAGGTTGATGACGGCGAACGCGATCCCGAACGGCACGACGCCCGTGTAGCTGATCAGGAGGGCGACCCCCGCGGTTCCTCCGGTGACGAGCCCTCCCTGCGCCAGGATGTACACCCCGGTCGATGGAAGGACGACTCCGGCGATGAGCGCGAGGATGTCTTCATAGAGCGGATGCCGCGCCTCTGCGCCTCTGACTCTCATCGCCGATCCCACCCCGCCAGTGCCGACACGAAGCGCGCGTTGGCGACGTCGTCGCCGATCGTGACACGGACGCCCTCCGACGGGAACACACGCGCGATGACGCCCTCCCCCCGCAAGGCGGCGCCGAGCGCGCCGGCCCTCTCCGCGGCATCCAACCAGATGAAGTTCGCCCAAGAGCGAGGCAAGGCCCATCCAAGGTCGTCCACTCGCGACGACACGGCATCGCGCCTCTCGATCACGAATCGCACCCGCTCCGCCAGTTCTGTCTCGGCCCCAAGTGATGTCAGCGCCGCGGACTGCGCCACGGCGCTGACACCGAACGGCAGGAAAACTCGTCGCAGAGCATCGGCGACGGTCGGTGAAGTCACGGCGTAGCCGATGCGAAGCCCGGCAAGGCCGTACGCCTTGCTGAACGTGCGCAGCACGCAGACATTCCGGTGAACGCGCACGAGCGCCGCAGAATCGACCCGCAGCGACGGCGGAACGAATTCCGCGTACGCCTCATCGATCACCACCATCACCCGAGAAGGAACCGCCGCCACGAAAGCCGCGACCGCCGCCGCGACCGAGATCGCTCCCGTCGGGTTGTTGGGCAGGCAGAGGACGACGATCTTCGTACTCTCGTCGATGGCTGCCGCGAGCGCGGGAAGGTCCATCTCCCCGGCTGCAGTGAGAGGGATGCCGACACCCGTAGCGCCGCCGGCGCCCACCAGGATCGGGTACGCCTCGAACGATCTCCACGGGTAGACCACTGTGTCGCCGGGGCCGGCATAGGCCGCAACGATCTGCTGCAGGATGCCGACGCTGCCGGTTCCCACCACGACCTGATCCGGGTCAACCCCCCAGCGATCGCCGAGCTCTCCACGCAGCCGACTGGCGTGCATGTCGGGGTAGCGGTGGATGTTGGCTGCTTCCTCCGCGATCGCTGCCGCCACGCTCGGCAGCGGGCCGAAGGGCGATTCGTTGGATGCCAAGTACGCGGCGCCCGATGGAACCGCGGCCCGGGCGGTGGAGTACCGCGGCAAACGCAGCACCCGTGGAAGTGGCTGCGGGATAGTGGTGGTCATGCGGGCACGGCGCTTCGCCCGGCTGCGATGAAGCGGGCGGCGGCATCGGTGGGAATCCGCTCCCGATCGGCGAGATCGTAGGCAGCCTTGATGATCTTTCCCAGCCCGGCGGCACGAGCGTCCACCTCCTCCGCGCCCCACCCCAGCACCTCCCGTCCGACGAGATGAAGCGCGCCACCGGCGTTGGCCACGAAGTCCGGCGCGAACACCACGCCTCGATCGGCGAGCACCTGCGAAGCCGTCGCGTCGGCGAGGGGGTTGTTGGCGGCTCCGACCACCGCATGTGCGGGCAGCGTCGCCGCGACGGAGGAGTCGATGATGCCGCCCAGAGCGCAGGGGGCGAACACATCACACGGCGTGGTGAGGACGTCGGAGGTCGACACGACCGCGTAGCCGCGACGTTCCGCCTCGGCGAGGCGAGCGGGGCTCGGATCGGCGACGATGACTCGAGCGCCATCATCCGCGACGCGCGACGCGAGGTCGGCACCGACGGCGCCGACTCCCTGGATGAGCACGGTCCGGCCGTCGAGCGTCCCCCATCCGAGGTGGGCCGCGGTCGCGCGCATCGCCGAATGCACGCCGAGCGCGGTCGTCGGCGCGCTCGAGCCGACCCCGCCAGCCGCTTCCGAGCGGCCGAATACGTAGCGGGTCTTCCCAGCGAGAACATCCATGTCAGCCGAGGTGGTGTTCACGTCGGGGCCGGTCCAATAGTTGCCGCCGAGCATCTCGATGTTCTCGGCATGGATGGCAAGGATCCGCTCCCACTCACGAGACGTGAGCTGCTCGCGCGGAACGGGGAGCGAGATCACGGACTTGCCGCCGCCCATCGGCAGGCCGCACACCGCCATCTTGAGCGTCATCGCCCCCGCGAGTCGCTGCGCATCCTCGATGGCGGACGCGCGGTCTGCATAATGCGTCGCGCGCGTTCCACCCGCTGCAGGGCCGTTGAGGATGGAATCGAGGCAGATGACGAACTGCACTCCGGTCTCGGGGTCGAATCGACCCACCGTCGACGCTCCGGGCCACTCATCGATCATGATTCCTCCGAATCAGGTTTCATACGAAATCAAAGTATTGCATGCAATAACAGTGCGACTGCGTCTCCGGTAGACCGAGGGCGGCGCGGGGCACAGTCTGGCGCCGCCCCCGGCCGGTCATTCTTCCTCGAGGGCGCTCTCGATGTAGCCCTCGATGCCGGGGCTGGCCGGCAGCTGCCGCTGGCGGATCGCGCCATACACGCCCGCCACCGCGGGAATGAGCGGCATCAGCCAGAACACGGGCGAGTCACTGCCGGTGACCGCGGAATAGTTGACGACGATCAGCACGCCGATCGCCGTGAGGATGACAGCGGACACCAGCGGCGCGATCCGCGCGGTGAGCCATCCGCCGGCGATCTTGCCGCGAGCGCGTGCGACTACGACGCTGATGGAGGCGCCCACCATCATGGCAATGAGCGAGAGCGCGGTGATCCCCGAGATCGCCGGGAAGAGCGTGGAGAACACGTCGACCTGCATCAGCACGAATGGCAGCAGGAGGAGGAACGAGAATCCGACCTGAACAAGCGACGACACGTAAGGCGCGGCGTGCTGACCCCTTGTGCGCGTGAGCGCCTTCGGAAGGAGATGGGCGCGAGCCAGGGCGAATTGGTAGCGCGCCGCCATGTTGTGGAAGGCGATCGCAGCGCCGAAGAAGCTGATCATGATCAGAAGCAGGATGACTCCCCCCGACCAGTCGCCGATGTACTCACTCGCTGTCGCCACGACGATGGCACCGGGATCCGCCGCCGTCACGCCCACGACGTCGTCGTACGCCGCGACCAGGGTCCAGGTGGAGATGACGAAGACCACGGCCAGAAGTGCGAGTGCCACGTAGGTGGCGCGCGCCACGCTGCGGTGACCGCCGCGGGCTTCCTCGGAGTAGATCGTCGAGGTCTCGAAGCCGCCGAAGCTGAGCAGGATGAACACCAGGCTGAGCGCGAGGTTCCCGCTGAACACCGCCTCGGGCGCGAACGGCTGCAGCGTCCAACCACCGGGGTTCTGCACAGCGACGCAGACAGCCAGGATCCCCACGAAGACGAACTGCAGGAGGGACGAGCCGATCGTGATCTTCTCGGCGGGACCGAGCCCTCGCATACCGAGCGCGGCCAGCGCGGCGAGCGCGACTAGCGTGAAGACGTACCAGGGAATCTCGATCCCGGTGTACATTGCGAGCGCCATCGAGGCATAGAAGCCCGTGGCCGCGGACATGCCGGCAGCTGCGGCGTTATAGGCGATCGTGGCTACGAAGGCGACGGCTGTTCCAGCCGGCTTTCCCAGGCCGAAGCTGACGAAGGCGGCCTGACCGCCGGCGCTCTTCACATATCGCGCCAGCAACAGATAGCCGACCGCGAAGACTGCCAGCAGCACGCCGACCACGACGAACAGTCCCACAGTGCCGATCCCCACGCCGTAGGCGATGCTGACGGCGATGTTCGTGGCCAGCGCCGTCAGCGGCGCGGTGGCGGCAACGATCATGAAGATCATGCCGACGACGCCGATACTGTTGGGACGCAGCGCGACTGAGCTCGCCGGTGCGGCCAGTGTAGGTTCGGCGGTCATTTCGACTGCTCCGCAGGCAGGCCGAGGATCCGGCCGCGGTCATTCCACACCCACGGCTGCTCGCTCTCGTGCGGTGACGGATCCAGCAGTTCCACGATGTAGTGAGTCACAGCCTGGGGGCCGACATTGCGGATCCGGTGCGGTGTCATTGGGCCGCCGGAGCCGACAGTCTTGAAGAGCACGAACCCTGGCTCTGCCTGCTGCGTGAGCCCCCAGTCAGGGTCACCGAGTTGCTGCGCTTGCGCGTGACCGGGGTCGGGCCAGATCACGACGTGGTCGTGGAAGTGCTGGTGGTAGTCGAACATGCCCCCCTGGCCTTCGAGCGTCATCGCCCAGACACGGACGCGGTCGTTCTCGAAGATGAGGGTGTCGCCCGGCGTCGACGGTATGGCGGTGTCATCACTCATGACGAAGCCTCTCCTATTGCGTGGCAATCCCATTGATTGCATGCAATTAGTGTGCCGGACCCGCGTAGCGCCGGGATGTCCCGAATGTTGCGGCTATGTAAAAGCCGGAGCGCTCAGCTCAACTGATCGATCCGCGCCAGCATGATGTCGCGTGCCGTCTCTACATGGGAGGCGGCAAGGCGGCGCGCTCGATCGCCGTCACCTGCATCGATGGCAGCCGCGATGTCCGCGTGCTGTTTCGCATTCTGGGCCAGCAGCCGCGGGTCGCCATGCATCGCCATCCAGCTCGTGTTGCGCGGAAGCCGGTTGTGCAGCAGTTCTGACGATGCCTTCAACTGCCGGTTGCCGGCGGCATCGAAGATCGTGCTGTGGAACAGAGAGTTCGCGGTATGCCATTTCGTGCGCAGCAGGTCCTCGTCGACACTGCCTCGTTCGACCGTGTCAACCACCTCGCGGAAACCCGCCACGGCCGTCGCCAGCTGAGCGAGCTGCGCCGTGCTGATGCGCTGCGCCGCCAGTTGCGCTGCATACCCCTCCAGCAGCGCGCGCACCTCGATGACCTCGATGACGTCGCGGCTTGTCGGTAGCCTCACCCGGAATCCGCGATTCGCCAATCGCTCGACAAGCCCCAGAGTCTCGAGCCGGCTGAGCGCGAGTGCGACGGGAGTTCGGCTGACGTTGTACTCGTCCGCGAGCTTCGCCTGCCGGAACCACGTGCCGAGCTCGAATTCGCCTGCGCTGATCCGCTCCCCCAGCGACTCGGCGATGGCCTCGACCGTATAGGCGCGTTCTGCCTCGAGTGAATTCACCGCTCGCGATCCGACTGGACTCATCCGTCGCCTCCTCAGAACATTTGCCGACGGATTGCATACTATCCGGCAGGGCCGGCATTCATCGTCCCGCCGCGTACCCGAGCGCGCCGCGGGGGTTTGCCGCGGCGGTGAGCGCTCCCGTGCGTGGATCCCGGCCGACGGCAGAGAGGCGCCCGAGTGTCCACCCGCCGACGACGGTGACCTCGTGCCCCCGGGCGCGGAGATCGGCGATCACCGCCACTCCCAGCCGGTCCTCGGCGATGACACCCTTGGGCTCCCAGACCCGCGGCCAGAAAGAGCTCGGGGCATGCGTGGTGTGAAGGTTCGGGGCGTCGATCGCCTCTTGCGGCGAGTACTGCCCGATCACCCTGCGGAGGATGTAGGGCAGCTGCCACTGGTCCTGCTGGTCACCGCCCGGCGTGCCCAATGCCTCGCAGACCCGGCCCTCTATCGCGATCATGGTGGGAGACAGCGTGGTGCGGGGCCGGTGACCCGGGTTCAGCGCGGCGGGGGCGGAGGGGTCCAGCCAGGTCATCTGCAGGCGGGTTCCCATAGCGAAGCCGAGGTCGGGAATCGCGGGAGACGACTGCAGCCAGCCGCCAGATGGCGTGATGCTGACGAAGTTGCCCTCGTCGTCGACGACGTCCAGATGGCAGGTGTCGCCGCGAGTGTCACCGGTCGCCTTCACTGTTGGCTCCCCGACGCCGGCGTAGCCCTCGGAGGAGTGTGCGTGAAGCGGGGGGATGAAAGGCTCGAGACCATCGATGTGGCCCGGCCGCCACGATCCGTCAGCCGCCGCCGCGATCAGAGCGGCGCGCTCCCGGGCATAACCGTCGCTCAGAAGAACATCGGTCAGTAGGGCACGGGCATGCTCGCCGTAGTAGGCCTCCCTGTCGGCGAAGGCGAGCTTCAGCGCTTCGATCATCAGGTGGGCGCCGCGCGCCGTGGAAGGATCCAGATCCGCGTCGGGGAACTCGGCCAAGATCGCGAGTGCCTGCAGCAGCACCGGGCCTGACCCCCAGGCCGCGGGTTTGAAGACATCCACTCCGCGGAACCGGTAGGAGACCGCGTCTTCCCACGTCGCGTCGAAGGCGCGAAGATCATCGCGAGTGAGGACTCCTGCATGGTCACCGCCGTCGGAATGCCGGTGCGGGCGGCCCAGGAACTCGACGGTCGCTTCGGCGACGAAGCCGTCCCGCCACTCGCCGAGCACGGCGTCGATCCGTGCCTCCCGCGTAGCGCCCCGCTGCGAGGCCGCCACCAGGCGCTCGAGCGCGCTACCCCAGACAGGATTCCGGAACGGCTCTCCCACTGAGGGCGCCCGGCCCGCCGGCATCCAGATCGCCGCGGAGGTAGGCCAATGCTCGCGGAACAGACCTCCGACGGTTCGGACGACGCCCGCCCATCGCTCCGAGACCGGCACCCCTCGGTAGGCGTAGTCGATCGCATACGCCACGACGTCGGAGAACTCCCACGTGCCCAGATCGCGCAGCAGTTTCAAGAGCGCGGGGACCGCCCCCGGGACTGCGGCAGCCAATCCGCCTGCCCCAGGCACGGCATCCAGACCCTGTTCGAGGAAATGATCGATCGTCGCGCCGGCTGGCGCCGGCCCTTGACCAGAGAGCACGAGTGGTCGCTCGCCTCGCAACGAGACCAGCCCGACCAGGTCACCACCAGGTCCATTGAGGTGGGGTTCCGCTATGTGCAGGACGAAGCATCCCGCCACCGCCGCGTCGAACGCGTTACCCCCGCGTTCGAGCACGCTCTGAGCGGCCCCCGTCGCCAGCCAATGCGTCGACGCACTCATGGCGAACCCGCCGACGAGGGTAGGGCGCGTGGTGAAGTTCGCCGGGCGTGACCAGATTGAATGCAACATGAAGGTATTGTATGCATACCGCCAGAAAGGATTTCCACGTGGCACGAGTATGGGGAATGGTTGCGACGGTCTTCACGCCGGATGGAGAACTCATCGATCACGACTCGCAGGGGCGGCTCGTGAAGCATCTGGTCGCTGCGGGCTGTACCGCGCTCGGCGTGTTCGGTCCGATCGCGGAAGCGGAGACGCTCTCCCGCGCGGAGAGGCAGGCGATCATCGCCACGGTACGTCGCGCCGCACCATCCGTTCCTCTGGTCATCGCGATCCCTCCGACCCGGCTCGACGCCCCCGCCGCGCCGGAGTTCGATACGGAGTCGCTGCCTCCCGGGAGCGCCCTGCTGTTGCCCTGCGCACGCAGATCCGCCCGCGAGCTCATCGCGGACGCCGAACGCTGGCGCGCCTCATGGGGCCTGGACATCGCCTTGGAGGATCGTCCCGGTCCCGACCGCCAGGTGCTGCCGGTGCCGGAACTCGTCGCGGCGGTGAGCAATGGACGGATAATCGCCGTGAAGGAGGAGGCGCCGGTCAGCGTCGAGCGGGTGCGGGCGCTCCGCGAAGAGACGGCCGCCGTCGTCCTGGCTGGCAACGGTGGTGCCGCGGCGCTGGACGAGCTGCTCGCGGGCGCCCAGGGTCTCGTCGCAGGAATCTCACGTCCTCACGAGATCGTCGCGCTCGCACACGCGTGGGAGCAGGGCGATGTCGACCGTGCAGCGCTGATCCACGCTCGCATCGCGGCCCTCATCGCGTTTGAGTCCCACTCCGCCCGCAGTGTCGGCATCCGGAAGGAGACCTGGGCGCGCCAGGGAGTGATCGCATCGGCAACGGTTCGGCGTCCGGGCGCGGACTGGATACCGCATCTCGAACCACACCTCGAGATGCACCACCGTCTTGGGGGGACCCTGCCCAGATCGACCAGGTGACCCGTCAGCGCAGATGTGCCGCGATCACTCCGAGAACGGGATCCGGATACTCGAACGCGAGTGCATGCCGAGCCCCAGGCACGGGCACGAGAGCCGCTCCGGGGATCGCCTCGGCGATCTCCACCCCCGCGGAGTACGGGATCACGGGGTCGTCCGTCCCATGGATGACCGTCGTCGGGACGTGGATCTTCGACAGTGCCGGGAGTGTGTCATGAGCCGACAACGCCCCCATGCGGCGAGCCCGCTGCTCAGGCGTCCGCGCGACGATCGTCGCTCGGACCGCTGCGACGATCTCTGATTCAGCGGCCGCCGAGTCGCTGAGAGCCCCACTGAGCGCCCACCGCTCGCGCTCGCCCGCGGGAACCGCCCGTGACCGCTCAATGTAATCGAGAACCGGTTCCGGTGAGGCCGTCGTAGCGACGAGGATGAGTGAACGGACCCGGTGGGGGTGCCGAAGCGCCAGATGCTGGGCGAGCGCGCCACCGAACGACGTTCCGACGACGTGGACGGCGTCGAGCCCGAGCGCGTCGAGCAGGTGGGCCGCGTCGTCAGCGAGATCACCCATCTCGTAGGCCAGGTCGACGCCCTCGGGCGCGGCGGTCGCCGGCTCGAGGTCCCGCTGGTCGTACGAGATGGCTCGAACGCCAGGCGGCAGCCGCCTGATCAGGTCGACATACTGCGTGCGGTCGCTTTCCGCACCGTGCAGCATCAGCAGCGGCTCACCCGCGTCGGTGTCGATCACTCGGGGCTTGAGGCCGTTTGCGAGGGGGACGATCCGGTCGATCATGAAAGCTCCTTGAGGATTCGAACGCGTGCATCGCGGTGATGCTCGCCGACGGCCGCCACTGTTGCAGTGACGACGCAGGCGAGCGCAACGCTCCACGCGAAGTGGATGGAAAGCAGCAGCGCGCCCGCGATCGCGCCGGCGCCGATGAGGGACACCGCCAGGAGACGGCGCCGCCAGGGGTGCGCGTTGGCTGCAGCGAAGCGCGAGTCGTAGGCGAGCCCCACCAGAGTCGACGTGACCACTACGGTCGTGACGTCTTTCGCGGCAACCGCTCGGGCAGCTCCAGCCTGGATCCCCATTGCGAGCCCCAGCGCGCCGGTCACCACCTCGGCGATGGGGTGCGCCCGCAGCGGGATGGCCGACGACAGCACGGCGACGAGCAGCAGCAGACCCGTCACCGCCGCTAGCAGACGCGTCGTGGTCGAACTCCACCCGCCGGACTCGCTGCGGGCGATCCGTCCGGCGATTGCCGCGCCGACGACGAACGCCAGCAGAGCGACGATCGGGCCGATTATCGGAAGATCGTCGGCGCCCGCCAGGGCCATCCCGAGGATCGCCACGTTGCCGGTCATGTTTCCGGTGAACACCCGGTCGAGGCCGAGATAACCTGCGGCGTCGATCACGCCGGTGGAGAAAGTAAGGGCAAGCATGAGCGCGACATGGATACCCTCGGCATCCACCCGCTGGTAGAGCCGGTTCACGCTGCGCGCAGGGGGAAACGGAGATTCCGCTCGGCCAGAGCGGAGGCGGTGTCCGGCACCATGATGTCCCGCGCCTCCGGCACGCCTTCCTGCGCGCGGAGGACGTGGCCGCGGTGTGCGGCCTCGTAGGCGGCATAGGCAGACGACAGCTCGGCGGCGCCGGGCGCGACGAGCGCCTCGCCGAGGGCCCTCGCGCCCATCATGGCGAGCGACGTGCCGCGGCCGGAGAACAGCGCGGCAGCATGAGCCGCGTCGCCGACGAGCACCACACGCTCGTGGGACCACGTCGTCATCCGGACCTGGCTCACGGAATCGAAGTAGAGATCGGGGGCGTTTCGCACAGCGTCCGTCAGTTCCTGCACGCGCCATCCGTGCTCGCCCTCGAACGCGTCGAGGATCAGCTGTTTCTGTGCGTTGAGGTCGTGGTAGTCGTATTCAATCTCCGGACTGCGAAACGCGAGGAACCCCAAGGTGCGGGACCCGAAGTCGGTGATTCCGGCGAGGAGACCCGGAACGTTGTAGGTGAAGCTCTCGCCGTGAGCACTCGTTCCGAGCGGTAGCTCCACGATGGAGAAGTAGACGCCGAGATGGCGACGAAAGTTCAGCTCCGGCCCGAAGACAGCCCGCCGGACGCTGGAGTGGATGCCATCAGCGCCGATGACGATGTCGAACGGCTTCACCTTGCCGCTCGCGAAGACCACCGTCACAGCGTCCGGGGACTCTGTCACACCGACCACAGACTCGTCGTACACGAACGTGACCCGGTCGGCGATCAGTCCGTGCAGGATGTCGATCAGACTGTCCCGCGCGATCTCGATGTCCTCGTCGGAGTCGCTGGCCTCGGAGTTCGGCAGCGCTGCGACCGGATCGCCGTTGTGGTCCACGAAAGTCGTGAAGTGCTCCCGGCCGCTGTTGACCACGCGTCGCGCGTAGATCTGGTCCAGAATTCCCATCTCCCGTGCGATGTTGAGCGCCTCACCCCGCACATCAATGGGCGAACCGGTGCGCCGCAGTGCCGGTGCACGCTCGACGACGGTCACCGTGAACCCGCGGTCAGCGAGCTGGGCAGCCGCGCAGAGGCCAGCGATAGAGGCTCCAGAGACAAGTACCGACGACATCGCGCCTTCCCTTCCGTTCGGATGCTATCCCTGGAAAATAGCATGCAATTGTTTCGGGAGGGTTTCCAGCCGACGGCCCACGTCCCACGGCCGGTGTCCGCTGAGGGCATCGCGTGATGGCGGTTCGACGCCGACGACTGCTTTCCCAGTACCCCTATCTCAGGCCTCGCGTGCGTGCCATGCTCGTCACCTGTCAACCCCGGAACACAGGTGGGCCGCCTGAACCTGAGCTGGTCGTGCGCCGGCGAGTACCGGAGAAACGGGAGGAGCCGTCGATGCACGATTCGATTGTCCTGCTGACGGAGCGGCTGCGTTCGGCAGGGATCACCGACGTCATCTCGATCGAGCCTGTGACCGGTGGGCTCGCTGCGACGGCGGGGATCGCGCAGCGTTCGGACGGCGGATCGATCTTCGTCAAGGCGTTCGCCGCACCATCGGGCGACGCTTTCGCTGCCGAGGCGGAGGGTCTCGAAGCTTTGCGAGCGCTCGCCGGCGTCGTCACCCCCGAGGTGTTGCTGGCCGGCAGCGACGTGCTCGTCCTCTCGGTGTTGATGCGCAGGCCCGACTCTGAAGAATTCTGGGAGCAGCTCGCGCACGCGCTGGCCCGCTTGCACACCAACACCTCCCACCCGAGGTTCGGCTGGCACCGCGACAATTGGCTGGGTCGCCGTCGACAGGTCAACACCTGGGACGACAACGGATTCGAGTTCTTCGCTCAGCACCGGCTGCTGCGGTGGCTCGACGAACCCCGCGTGGAGGCAGCGCTCTCCCCCGCGGATCGGGCTGCGCTGGAGCACCTGTGCGCACGACTGCCCGAGCTGCTCCCCGACAAGCCTGCCTGTCTGACGCACGGCGACCTGTGGGCGCAGAACGTGCTGAGCTCGTCGGACGGGCAGCCCGCGCTGATCGACCCCGCGGTCTCGTACCTGTGGGCAGAGGTGGACCTCGCGCATCTGTGGACGACCGCGCCACCCCCCGAGGCACGGGTTTTCTTCGACCGCTACGCGGAGTTGACCTCCCTCGATCGAGACTGGCGACTGCGCATGCCGATCCTCCAATTGCGACAGCACCTCGCGGTCATCGCTCAGTTCGACGACGACTGGGGCGCAGCCGACGCGGTGCGGACGACATTGGCGCCGTTCCGGCGGATCGCCCCGAACTGATCAGGGCATTCAACCCGCGAAGCGCTGAGGGCGGCTACCAGCAGACTCCGTACCAGCTCGCGGTCGAAGCGATGAGCGCCGCCCCCTGGGCGGGCGATGCCGATCAGACTCCGCAGGGCCACGGCTCGAACCGTCGCGTCCCGCCAGTCAGCCGAGAATAATCGCGCTCGGCGACCCGCTACCGATCGGCTGATTCCCTGCGGGCGAGCGCGTATCGTCGCGCGTGTCAGGTCGATGGGTAGACGTTCACGCTGTCGGCGCGCGTGCGGGCAGCGAGCACGAGGGCGAGAATGCCCAGGCCGAGCGTGCGCGCGAGGAACCCCACCGCGCCCAGGAGGATCGCCACCTCCGCCGTGATCTGCGCGCCCGTAGCCCCGGCGACAGCAAACAGCAGCTGCGGCAGGACTACCGCGGCGGCGGAGAGCACCAGCGCCCACAGCGGCGCCCACCGCCACGGCCCGGGGACGACCTTCGCTCGAGCGATCTGAACCGCCGCTATCGATCCCGCAGCGAAGGAGACGAGCAAGTTCACCAAGAAGACCGTCGTCAGCACGCTCTCCGCCGCGCGGTACGCCTCGAGCCCGGCGTCGAACGTCGCGGCGTCCATGGTCGGCAGGAACGGCTGCGCGACGCGCATGACAAGGGGCCAAAGGGCGACGACAGCGAGCGCCGTCGTCCCGAGTGGACGTCGCGCGACGACGCTTGCCTCCTGCGACAGCCCGATCGCGAACAGCAGCACCGCGCCTGCGAACACGATATCCATCGCGACCGCGATGGCCGACGCGAGACCGAAGACGGAGTATTGAAACATCCCCATCACGCCGCACAGCACGAGTCCCACGCCGCCGGTCGTCCAGGTCAAGCGAACTCGTCCCATCCTGTGACCATAGCCGGTGACCGATCGGGCCTCTCGCCGGCGCACCCGTGATCACTGTTCGCGGGCCGTCTCACCCTCGGCGACGACGGCGCCAGCAGCGTCATTCGACTCCCGTTCGTCGCACGGCTCGTGTGCTGCCTGCCTCTCAACGGCGCACCACGTCGCCCGACCCCGACACCCGCACATCGGTGCTCGGGTCACCCGAGTACGTCACTCGGCCGCTGCCCGAAAGGTCGACCGAGAGGCTGTCGCTCGCCGAGACATCCACCTCGCCCGACCCGGAGAGGGTGACGACGGCATCCTGCGCCTCGAGCTGTTCGGCGTCGACGTTGCCGCTGCCCTCCAGGTCGACGGAGATCTCGGCTGCCGAGCCGGTCAGGGTGACGTCCCCCGACCCCGAGATGCTCACCTCGACACGATCGGCCGCGAGGCCCGACCAGTCGACGTCGCCCGAGCCGTCGATGTCGAGCTGAACGGTGCCGTCCGCCGAGACGGTCGCTTCGACATCACCGGAGCCGTTCAGCTCGATCCGCTCCAACTGCGGCAGGGTCAGGTCGTACCGCACGTCGCCGAAGCCCATCGTGAAGCCGGGAGTGGTCGCCAGCACGAGGGTGTCGCCGTCCACATCGGACGTGAGACGGTCCATCATCCCGCCCGGCGCGTGCACCGTGAGCGCCGGTTCCCCCTCCGACACGACGAGATCACCGGATGTCTCGAGCATCACCTGCGACACCTCGCCGATGTCGCGCTCCTCGGAGGTCATCGGGCCGACGGGGATCATCAACGAGCACCCCGACAGCGCGAGGATCGACGCCGCGATCGCGAGGACGCTCGGCAACCGGCATCCGTTTCCGTTCATCGGTTGCTCCTCCTCGACCGCAGTTGTGCCGACAGGTCCAGGGCGAGCTCGACAGCCCTCGCCGGATAAGGGCGAGGCCGCGGAGAGCCTGAGCGCTCCCCGTCGCGCCCATCGTCACCATGATGGAACTCCGAGCGCGCTCGTGCCACCCCTCCGAGTTCAGGCAAGGTGCTGACGGGCGAAGTCGCCGCATTCCGCGAGCGCGGCGCGCGCCGCGAGGTGGTGCCTCGACCAGGCCTACCTGCGCGCGCGGCGAGTCGAGGCTTCCGCAGAGCGGTGGGTGGCGGCATCCGTCTACTTCCGTCGATCGCGAACCGCCCCACCGACCGACACCGCGGCGTAGAGGAAGAGGGAGCCGGCGACGACCGCCAGGACGATGGCGCGATTCGAGCCGTTCAGCACGTTGTTCACCCAGCCGAGCAGCGGCAGGCTGTACCAGAGCGTGCCGCGGATCTGCACGGGCTTCACCGGCGCAGGATCGACCGCGTCGTTGTTGTCGCCCTTCGTGACGAAGGTCAGCTCGCCGTCGGCGTAGGTCTTCGACACCACGCGGTGGCTGACGACGGCCGACTCGCCCGAGCTGATCTGATACGTGACGACGTCGCCGACGCGGATCTCGTCGACCGGCGTCGGGCGGATGACGACGAGAGTTCCGGGCGGCAGGCCGGGCTCCATCGACTGGGTGAGCACCGTCATCGCACTGCCGCCGATGACGGCGGGCAGGCCCACCACGGCGACCGCCACTGCGAGCAGCAGCACGAGGATCGACGCGCTGAGCGAGACGGCGAGGTAGTGCAGCAGGCTCTGTCCCTCGTCACGGCGACGGGCGTCGGCGCGGCGCGTTCGGCGCGACGACGGTTCGGCGGCGCCTGGCGTCGGGAGAGTGGTCGTGGGCACGGGAGTGGTGAGGGTCATGGCATCACGCATTCGTACTTGATGTTGGAGTTGCCGACGGCGGTGCGCCGCACCAGGAGGGTCGGGCTGTCGGACGAGACGGTGCCCGCGGCGGTCTTCTCGGTGGCGACGATGCGGAGCTCATGAACGCCGTCCGCCGTGATGTCGGTGCCGCCAAGCACCACCGAGAGGGTGGCGGCGCTGGAGCTCAGTTCCTTCACGACGACGTTCGCCTTGTCGACCAGGCGGTACTGCAGAGTCGCACCCGCGCTCCGGTTGGTAGGCGCGGCCCAGCTCAGCTGCACCCCGTGCGGCGGAGCCTGCACGCAGGCCGGGGCGCCCGCAGCGGCGAGACCGTGAACCGACTGGGTGAAGGCGGCGGTGGTCGCGGTGGTGGTCCAGCTCGTGCCGACGAGACCCGTCACGGCGAAGGTCGCTGTGACGGCCTGCCCTGCCAGCGGAGAAGCGCTCTGCGCGTCGAGCTGCGTGGCGACACACACCACGACGGATGCCCCCGGGGCGAGCGTGCGCGCCGCGGTCGGCAGGGCCGGAGCGGCGTTGGCCAGGGTGGTGTTCTCTGCCGTGCTCGGCGCGGTGGTGCCGCAGCCGCTCCCGGTCCACAGGCGCAGCGCGATCTTCTCGGCGAGGGCGGCACTGCTGCCCGCGCCCAGCTGCGTGGCCAGCGTGTACGACAGCGGCGCCCCACCGGTGTTGGCGATGGTCAGCTGGCCGGTCGCCGGGGCGCTCGTGTCGGCACGGTAGGTCGTGGTGAGCCCGCCCGTGAGCTGCGCCGTGGTCGCAACGGTGGCGGACGAGACGGATGCCGCCATCGACGCGCTCGCCATCCACGCGGCGGTCGCGCCGCCCGCGCCGCCGAGCACCGCGAGGGTGACGATCGCGGCGATCGGGCCGAGCAGGCGGCGGATCATCGGCGCACCTGCGTTCCCGAGATGGTGATCGTGAGAACGGATGCTGCTTCCCCGGCCGCTGCGGCAGGCGCGGTCTGCGGCAGGCCGACGCCGATGCAGAGCAGCTGCGACGCGCCGGGGGCGAGAGTGAGGCCCAGGTCCGACGCCGCAGCGGCGCCGACACCGGTGGTCGCCGAGGCGGCGATGCGGCCTGCGGTGCAGTCTGCGACCGAAGCGGCGGGGCCGACGGTGACCGCCACCGCGCTCGTGAACGGCGTGGCTGCCGTGGAACTCGTCACCCGGTCGATTGTGAGAGCGAGCGGTGTGGTGCCGGTGTTGCGCACCGTCGTCGCCCCGGAGATCGTGCGTCCCGGGTACAGGCCCGTGGCCGACAGGTCGACGGGCGTGGCGGTGAGGCCGGACGACCCGGCCTGCAGGGTGACCGCCGCAGCCGCGGGTGCCGCCGCCGTCCAGAGCGCGAAGGTGCCGCCGCCGGCGAGGACGCCGAGCACGATCGCGCCCGCCGTGCCGAGTGCGCCCAGCAGCAGGCGCCGCGGAGCCGCCGCACGGCGGGCGACGCGCCGTGCGGCGTGGCGGCGAGTGCGGCGGCTCATCGCGGCTCCTACTCGGTGTGACGGACGTGGAACCGGAGACCCGCCTCTCGGGTGGAGACGGGCCCCCGGGGCTTACTTGGTGTTCTGCGTCAGGCTGACCGTGAGCTCGTCGAGCGTGACGGCGCCGTTCATCGCGTCGTTGTTGCCGCCCACGACATCGCCGTACGGGAAGGCGATGGTGACTGTGACGGTGACGTCCTGGCTGACGACGTCGCCAGCCGGGGTGACGGTGAACGTGGGTCCGGAGCCGGTGATGCCGGCACCCGAGGCCGTCAGGACCGCGGAGTCGGTGAGGTAGCTCGCGAGGGCGATGTCAGCCTGCTTCGTCGGGTCGGCGGGCGCGATCGACGAGTCGGTCAGGGCGAGGGTCGCGCTCAGGCTGTCGCCCTCGGCGCCGACGCTCATCGTCTTCGTGTAGGTGAGCACGTCGCCCGGGACGATCGCGTAGTCCGCGATGTCGATGGCAGAGCCGTTGGCGGTCCAGGTGCCGGCTTCCTGCGACGCCTCGACGACCAGGTTGCCCGAGACGATGGATGCGCCCTCGGCCGTGGCCGACGAGTTCCAGGTGGCGAAGGTGCCCGCGCCGCCGAGCAGCAGAACGACACCGGCGGTGGTGGCGATGGAGGCCTTGACGATCTTCTTCATGGGAGTGTCCTTTCGCGGGCGGCGCCCGCTTGTTCTGGTGAGGAGCGAAAGGTGCGGGTGGGCAGTCGGTGAGATTCCGATCGCTCCTCGAGCACGACTTCAGTCTTCGGCCGGCACCGCAAGGCGCCGCCGAGCAAGCGCCAGCAGTACCGCAAGATCGCGCGAAGGATTCAGCGAGCCCGGGAGCGGTTCCGCAAGAAGCGCAAGGCCAGCGCAAGACTCCGCTGAGACGCGCGGCATCGGTGCTCCGTCACCGGAGTCGGAGTACGTCCGTCGGAGGCCTCAGGATTCGACGCGCACGAGCTCCGCGACACCGATCGACGAGTCGGCCATGCCATAGAACACGAAATGCCGGTCGCCGATCTTCTCGATCGCGGTGGGGAAGACGACGTTGCTCATCGTGCCGTGGATCTCCCGGGGAAGCTCGGGCTCGAGAAGCGGCTCGGTCGTGCGCGCGATCACGCGCCGGGGGTCGTCGGGGTCGAGCAGGATCGCGCCGACGGCATAACGCGATCCGGGTGCGAGCGAGAAGCCCGTGGGGAGCTGACCGGCGACCCCGTGGTGCAGCAGCAGCCACCCCTCGGGCACGCGGAGCGGGGGTGGGCCGGCGCCGATCTTGGCGGATTCGAATGCCGCGACCGGACCGGCGACCGGGGCCGAGTCCTCGACGTAGGTGAGTGCGGCGGGGTCGCGCTTCGCGGCGGCGAGGTCGATGTATCCGATCCAGATCGACGCGCGCACGTCGTCGACGCCGGCGGGCGGGCGCACGCCCTCGCCGGGTCGCAGCCAGTCGAGGTCCCACATGGGTCGATGCAGCAGCGCGAGCTTCGGCTCGCCGTCCGGGACGGGCACCGCCTGGGGGAAGAAGACGATGTCTTTGTTCGTGTACAGATTCAGATCGGTGTCGAGCTCGGGCTGATAGGCGAATAGCAGCGGGCCGAGGCGTTGCCACGAGACGGTGTCGTGCGACACGGCGAGCGCGGGTTTCGGGCCGAACGGGCCGAACGCGATGTACGACATGACGTGGATGCCCAGCGGTTCGACGAAGGTGATGCGCGGGTCCTCGACCCCCGCGTTGCGACGGCCGTACTCCCAGCCCTCGTCGGGTGCGAGCACCACGCCGAGCCGTTCGACGCCGACCGGCACCCCGTCCTCGATGACGACGCGAGCACGGCCGATGCGCGAGACGTTCGCCAGGGCGACGATGCGCGGGTACAGGTACAGCTCGCCGTCGCTCCCCCACGCGGTCGCGGGGTTGAGCACGCCTTCCACTTCGAGCGGGTCGCTCACGTCTGCGGTCATGAGCGTCCCCACCCGCCGCAGCGCGTAGGGCACCCTCTGCGTGGTGGCGATGTCGGGTTCGGTCATTCGGACCCCGTATCGTGTCGGTCACTGCCCCGTCGTCGGCACAGGATGAACGGATGCCGCGTTCCGCGGCCGCACCGCGGTGAACAACAGGATCGCCCACCCCGCCGCCTTACGCCAGGGCGACATCCCTCGTGCTCTGCGCGCACGCCGCGCCGCGGCATCCGTTGTCGTTCTCGACTCGGGTCCTGCGCAGCGCTCAGAGCGCGGCTGCGGGTCCCAGTTCGGTCAGGAGCGGGTTCATCGTCGTCCACGTCGTCGGTGCGGCGAGGAACGGAGCGACCCTGCGGTCCAGCTCGGCGAGCCCCGGCGACTCGTTGTGGCGGTCGAGGTGCGCATGCGAACTCCACTTCTCGATCAGCACGATCGTCCCGTTCTCGGCGTCGTGGATCGCGTACAGGAGGCAACCCTCCTCGCGATGCACCTCAGGAAGGTACTCGCGCAGCGCCTCGATGAGTTCGCCCTTGCCCTCCGGCCGCGGAGTGAACACCGTGACGACCACCGCCGCCTCCGTGTTCTCGGCCATGCCTCCTCACCACCACCATGAGCGCCCGTGCAGCATGTCGCCGAAGTCCTCCGGCGTCCCGCGCCCGGTGTGCCGCGCCCCGAGGTAGCTGTCGACCACCGCGCGCCCCAGGTCGTCCAGTTCCGGCGCCACGACCTGTCCGCCCGCGCGACGCGCGAGCGCATCGATGAACCGTGCCAGCCCCGGATCCTCGCCCAGCCGGAAGAACGTCGTCTGCGCGCCCAGCCGCTGGACGTTGTCGAGCTCGCGCACCGTGACGGCGACCGTCCGCGAGTCCGGCGGGTACGAGAAGAACACGCTTCCATCGGGACGCAGGTGCGACGTCGGCTCGCCGTCCGTCACGATCAGCAGCACCGGCTGCGCGGTCGGATTCTTGCGGAAGTGCCGCTGCGCGAGCAGCAGCGCGTGCTGCAGGTTCGTGCCCTTGTCCCACACGGCGTCCTTCGCGGTGAGCTGCTCGATGTCGATCACCTCGGCGTGGCGCGCGAACGCGATCAGCTGCAGCTTGTCGCCGCGGAACCGCGTCGAGATCAGGTGGTGCAGCGCCAGCGCCGTGCGCTTCATCGGCACCCAGCGGCCGTCCATCGCCATCGAGAACGACGTGTCCACCAGCAGCGCGACGGCGGCCTGCGTGCGCTCCTCGGTCTCGACCACCTCGACATCCCGCGTGTCGAGCCGCACGCCGGCCGACACATCTCCCCCGTCGAGCACGGTGCGCAGCACCGCATTCGAGACCGTACGCGGGATGTCCCACGGCTCGGTGTCGCCGAACGCCCACTCGCGCGTCGAACCGGTGCGGTCGCCGGCGGCGCCGACGTTACGCGTCTCGCGACGCCCGGTGCGACCCGACTGGCGCGTCGCGATGTCACGCAGCAGCGCTCGGCCCAGCTGCCGCATCGCCCGCGGGGTCAGCCTGAGCTGCCCGTCCGACGCCCGCTGCAGCATCCCGGTATCCCTCAGCTCCTGCTCGAGCTCCTGCAGCGTGCGCGCGCTGACGGCGGCGTCCTCGCCGATGAGCCGCTCGAGCGCGTCGAGATCGATGTCGTCCATGCGCGCGCCCGGATACATCTGGCCGAGCTGGTCGGTCAGCGAGTCGAGGTCGGAGAGGTCCTGCATGATGCCGGTCGCCTCGCCGAGCCCCGTCGGCTGATCACCGGAGAAGGATGCCGAACCCGACCAGTCCTCGCCGGGCCGAAGAGAGCGCAGATTGTCGTCGAGACGCGACAGCGACTGCATGAGGTCGGGCGAGCCGAACGCCTGCTCGGCGAGGCTCATCAGCTCTTCCCGCTGCTCGGGGGTCATCGAGTTGAGCATCCGCTGGGCCGCGGCGGAGCGCTCGGCGAGGGTGTCGAGCAGCTCGTCGAGGTTCTGCGGATTCTCGGGGAACTGATCGCCGTGCTTGCGCATGAACTCGTCGAAGTCCTCCTGGGTGTCCTCCCCCATCCGGCGCTTCTCGAGCAGGTCGTTGAGATCGTTGAGCATGTCGCGGATCGCCTGGCGGTCAGCATCCGTCGCGTTCTCGAGCGCGTTCTTCATGCCGGCGAAGCGCTGATCCAGGAGCTCCCGCCCGAGCAGCTCGCGGATGCGGTCGTAGTCGGCCCGCGCGGTCGGACTCTGCCACTCGTAGTCGGCGAGATCGTTGATGGCCGCGGCGGTGCTGGCGGGGAGGTTCTCGAGGCGCATCTCGGCGAAGGCCCGCACGTCGTCGTCGTCGAGGTTCACGTCGCGGACGAGGTGCTTGCGCTCCTCGAGCACGGCGTGGTCGAGCAGCCGGCGGACCTCCTCGAGCGTGCCGTCGAGGCGATGGCGCTGGGTGAGCTGGGCGCGGCGCTCGCGCACCCGCCGGGCGAGCTCGTCGAGGCCGAGGCGGTTCTGGTCGCCGCGGCGGAGGTACTCGCGCATCGCGCGCTCGGCGGAGGTTCCCTCCATGACGTCGCGCCCGATCGCCTCGAGCGCCGACTGGATGGGAACCGGAGGCGCGAGGGGATCGCCGCCGGCGTAACGGCCGTAGCGGGAGGTGTGCGCGGGCGTGCGGTGGAAGGAGCGGGGCATTACAGGATGCCTCCCCCCGACGTGTCAGCCATAGACAGTCTCACCGCCCGCGCTGTCTTTGCCGATCTTCTTCTCGAGGTACAGCGACTCCAGGAGCAGCTCCAACGCCCCCGCGCGCTCTCCCGGCGTCACGGCCTCGAGCCGCTCGGCCACCTGGTCGTACAGGTCCGACTCGCCGAGCACCGGCATCGCGGCCAGCACCTCGGCCGCGGGCACCTGCTCCCCCGTCATCACGGTCGCACCCGTGTGCAGCGCGTCCGCGAGGGCCCGCGAATCCAGTCCGCGCAGATGCGCCCGAGCGGTATCCGCCACCGCGGTCCGCAAGAGATGCTCGAGGATCGCTCGCTCGCGGCCCTCCTCCCCCGTCTCGAACTCGATCTTGCCGCCGAGCACATCGACGGCGGTCTCGAGATCCACCGGACGAGCCACCGCCACCGCCTCATGCTGGCGCGTCGCGCGGTGCAGGGCCGCCGCGGCGATCGTCTCGGCGCCCGCGATGGCGAACCTGGCGGATACGCCCGCGCGCTGGTCCACAGCATCCGATTCCCGAAGATTCCGCGTGAAGCGCGCGAGGATCTCCAGGAGGTGCGAAGGCACCTCGGCGACGAGGTCGGCCTCCTGGCGGATGACCGCGATCTCCTCGTCGATCGTCTGGGGGTAGTGCGTGCGGATCTCGGCGCCGAAGCGGTCCTGCAGCGGCGTGATGATGCGGCCGCGGTTCGTGTAGTCCTCGGGGTTCGCGGTGGCGACGACGAGCACGTCGAGGTCGAGGCGCAGCACATAGCCGCGGATCTGGATGTCGCGTTCCTCCATGACGTTCAGCAGCGACACCTGGATGCGCTCGGCGAGATCGGGCAGCTCGTTGATCGCGACGATGCCACCGTTGCTGCGAGGAACGAGCCCGTAGTGGATGGTCTCCGGATCCCCGAGCGAGCGGCCCTCGGCGACCTTGATGGGGTCGACGTCGCCGATGAGATCGGCCACCGAGGTGTCGGGGGTGGCCAGCTTCTCGGCGTACCGCTCGCTGCGGTGGCGCCACTTCACGGGCAGGTCGTCGCCGAGCTCGCCGGCGCGGCGGATGGATGCCGGGGCGATGGGGTGGAACGGATGCTCGCCGAGTTCCGACCCCTCGATGACCGGGCTGTACTCGTCGAGGAGCCCGTTGAGGCTGCGGAGCAGGCGGGTCTTGCCTTGGCCCCGCTCGCCGAGGAGCACGATGTCGTGGCCCGCGAGGATCGCGCGCTCCAGCTGCGGGATGACAGTGGTGTCGAAGCCGTGGATGCCCGGCCACGGATCGTCGCCGTTCGCGAGCGCGGCGAGGAGGTTCTCGCGCATCTCGATGCGGACCGGGCGGTACGTGTGACCCGACGCGCGCAGCTGGCCGGCCGTGGTGATCGCGGGTGAAGGCGTCATGTCGGCACGCTACGCCTGGTGCGCGGGGGTGTGGGCCGGATCGGAGGATTTGCTCAGCGTCGGTGGCGTATTCATCTGAGCAGCTCGTGCACTCCTGGGAAGGGGCCGGCCCGCACGGGAGCGTGAGCCGGCCCGGAGGGAGACCGTCAGTCGTCGCTGTCGGCCGCCGTCGCGACCACGGCGAAGTCGGCGTCGAGGTCGATCTCGACGAACTCGCCCGCGCCGGTCAAGACGGTGACGTCCCACGGGGACGTGGTGTCGTCGTCGGCCTCGATCTCGACGATGCGACCGTCGGTCTCGGCAAGCGCGGCGTCCACGATCGCGGCGATCGACGCGGCGTCGAGGACGTACTGCGGGGCGCCGTCGTCGGCGGCGGACTCCGTGGAGACGACGGATGCCTCGCCGGCGGCGTCGACGCGCACCTCGGTCTCGGCGCCGTCCTCGGCCTCGAGGGTCACCTCGGCGCCGCCATCCCGCTTCAGGTCGATCGACGTGGGCTCGCCGTCACCCGCGGCGGACGCGGCGTCGATCATCGCGACGAGGTCGTCGGCGGAGTCGGTGCCGAGGTTCGACACGTCGCCGGCGGCGCTGTCGTCGCCGGCGCCCTCGTCGTCGCTCGAACCGTCGTCGTCGCTCGACCCGTCGTCGTCGCGGTCATCCGAGACCGACGATGCGTCTTCATCGGCCGCGTCGGCGATCTCGGCGCCGAGGGCGATGCCGCCGCCGGCGAGGAGCGCCGCGGCGAGCACCGCGCCGCCACCGATCAACCAGCCGCGGGTGCGGCTGCGCTTCGGGGCCGGAGCGGACGAGGGGGCGGTAGCGGGCGTCGCCGCCACCGCCTCGGTCTGAGCGAGGTCGGCGGGCTGAGCGGCGGGGGAGGTCTCGGGGGTGCTGTTCTTGTCATCCATGCTTCGATGGTGCCGAGCGGTCGCTGAAGCAGGCCTGAAGCATCCTGAAGCGGCCTTCAGACTGCCGCGGGGAGTGCGACGACGAACCGTGCGCCTCCGAGCGGCGAGTCCTCGACACGCACGCTGCCGCCCTCGGCCTCCGCGATCGCGCGGACGATCGCCAGTCCCAGGCCGCTGCCGCCGGCGTCGCGCGCCCGGGCCTCGTCGAGCCGCACGAAGCGCTCGAAGATGCGCTCACGCTCCCCCGGCGGAACGCCCGCCCCGTCGTCATCGACGGTCAGCAGCACCTGGCCGTCGCGCTCCGCCACGCCGAACGCGACGGCGCTGCGCGCATGGCGGGCGGCGTTGTCGGCGAGGTTGCGCACCAGCTGGCCGAGCAGGCGGACATCGCCGCGCACCCGCGCCGCGTGGACGCCCGATGCGTCGACGGCCGCACCCCCGGCGCGGAGCCGTTTCGCCTCGGCCAGAGCAAGGTCGTCCACATCGACGTCGTCCCGCTGCAGCACCGCCCGCTCGTCGAGCCGGGTGAGGAGCAGCAGCGCGTCGACGAGCTCCTGCATCCGAAGGCCCTCGTCGTGGACGACCTCGGCGAGGTCGTCCACCGAGGTCGCCTCGGGGTGCAGCTGTGCCAGCTCGGCGTGCTGGCGGATGGTCGCCAGGGGCGAGCGCAGCTCGTGGGATGCATCGGACACGAACCGGCGCTGCGCGGTGGCGGCAGCATCCAACCGGTCCAGCATGCGATTCATCGTTCCCGCGAGCGCGGCGATCTCATCGCCCGACGGCGGCACCGCCAGCCGCCGGTCGAGGCGGTCGGCCGTGATGTCGTCGACCTCGGCGCGGATGCGCGCGACCGGCCGGAGCGCCCGCCCGACAACCCACCACGTGATGCCGGCGACGAGTGCGGTGACGACGATCACGGCGACCGCCAGCAGCACCGCCACCGTCGTGAGCGTCTGCTGGTCGTCCTCGACCGGTACGGCGAGGACCAGGGTGCCGTCGTCGAGATCTTCCCGCACGACGAGCATCGGCTCGTCGTCGTAGGCAACGGTTCCCTCGGTGTTGGGCAGGTCGCCGCCCTCGGCCTCCTCGGAGGCGGCGACGACGCGTCCGTCGTCGTCGAGCACCTGCACGATGTCGTCGTCGAGCTCGGCCACCACCGAGGGGCCCTCAGCGTCGATGCGGGAGGCCAGCTGCTCGGCGCGCGTCTCGGCCGCGCGGACGGCGGCGTCGTGGATGCTCAGCGACAGGATTGCGTAGAACGCCAGCGCCCCGACCACGAGCGCCGCGGCCACGACGAGCGTCGCGGCGGCGGTGATGCGCGTGCGCAGCGAGCTGCGCCGCGGCTCAGCCACCGTCGGCCGCCAGTCGGTAGCCGGCACCGCGGATGGTCTCGATCGCCTCTCGCCCGAAGGGCCGGTCGACCTTGCGCCGCAGGTGCCCGACGTACACCTCGACGATGTTCGGGTCGCCCTCGAAGTCGTCGTTCCACACGCCGGCGATGAGATCGCGCTTGGAGAGCACCTGCCCGCGGTGGCGGATGAGGTGCTCGAGCACGGAGAACTCCCGCGATGTGAGGTCGATCTCGGCCTCCCCGCGCCAGACCTTTCGCGCTCCCGGGTCGAGCCGGAGGTCTCCCGCTTCGAGCACCGTCGGCCGCTCGATTCCGCCCCGGCGGATCAGCGCACGCAGCCGTGCGACGAGCACGGCGAACGAGAACGGCTTGGTGACGTAGTCGTCGGCGCCGGTCTCGAGCGCCTCGACCTGATCCCACTCGCCGTCCTTCGCCGTGAGCATGAGCACCGGTGTCCAGTTCTCCTCCGCGCGCAGCGCCTCGCAGACCTTCCAGCCGCTCATGCCCGGCATCATGAGGTCGAGCACGATGGCGTCGTACGTCGTCTCGCGTGCCCGCCACAGCCCGTCCACGCCGTTGTGCGCGACATCCACCCCGAAGCCCTCGGCCTCGAGTCCGCGACGGATGCCGTCGGCCAGGCGCACCTCGTCATCCACCACCAGAATCCGCATCCGCTCCAGTCTGGCCCGCTGCGGCTGAATCCACCCTGAAGCGCGCGCTGCGGCAGCGGTGCGCGAGACTGGGCAGATGGTCACCGTCACCGCCGTTCACGGCGACATCACCCGGCAGCAGGTCGATGCGATCGTGAACGCGGCCAACAACCGGATGCGGGGCGGAGGCGGCGTCGACGGCGCCATCCATCGCGCGGGCGGACCGGCGATCCTCGACGACTGCATCGCGCGGTTCCCCGACGGGCTGGCCACGGGCGACGCCGGATGGACCACGGCCGGAGACCTTCCTGCCACCTGGGTGATCCACACCGTCGGCCCCAACTATGCCGCCGGCGAGCGGGATAGAGCGCTCCTCGAGTCCTGCTATCGGCGAGCGCTGGAGGTGGCCGACGAGATCGGCGCCCGCACCGTCAGCTTCCCGCTCATCAGCGCCGGGATCTACGCGTGGCCGCTGAACGACGCCATCGACGCGGCGGTCACCACGATCGCGACGACGCCGACCCGCGTCGACGAGGCCGTGCTCGTCTCGTTCAGCGAAGACACGCATCGGCGGGTGCAGGCACAGGTGCAGCGCCGGTTCCCGCCGCCCACGGATGAAGGGTCGGTGGGACGACTGTTCGAGCGCGCGCCCGCGCAGATGGGCATGCGGGGAGACGCGTACCTGTGGCTCGCGCTCCGTGCCGAGTTCGCGACGACGCCGCTGCCGCCCACCTGGTTCGACCTCCGCCCGATGGTTCTGCAGGCAGCGGAAGCGATCATCGGCGCTCCTCTCGAGCACACCGATGATCCGATCCATGTGCCCGAGTTCGATCCCGGCCACGGCATGTCGGCCGGCAACGTGCTGCCGTCGTGGTGGCACGACACCGGCATCCCGATCCTCATCGACCGGTACGAGGCGGCGCATCACGAGGGCAGGTCACAGCCTGCCACGGACTGACCGCCGGTCCTCTTGCGAGGGCCGCCTGCCGGGAGTCGCTGTGAGGTGGTCGCTGCTGTCCGAGATCGGCGACCCCGTCGCGGTCACGATGGGGAGCGCCCCGCGGTGATCGGGGCGGTGTGACGGAATGCCATCGACCGATCCGAAGTCACCGGTCATGCGAGCCGCGTTCGGGGTGGCGCCCCCGCACCGCCCCCGGAACCGCGTGGTCAGTGGTTGTCGCCGGTGACGTCGATGAGCACCTTTCCGACGGCATTCTGCTCGACGGCGTCGTGGGCTGCGGCGGTCTCCTCCAGCGGGAACCACGTGAGCGGAAGCCCTGCTTCCTCGCCGACCGGGAGGGCACCGGCGCGGAGCGCCCCGGTGATGTCTTCGGCGGCCGCACTCAGCGCGGCCTCGCCCACCGTGTACAGAAGAAGGCCCTGAACGCGCACGTTCTTCGCGAACGTGGGCCGCACCGGCAGCAACGCCTGCTCACCGCCGTTGTCGGCGTAGTACGCGATCGAACCGTGGTTGGCGATGACCTGCCCGTCGAGACCGGCGTTCTGGGCGAGGGACACCTCGACGATCTGATCGACGCCCTGGGGAGCGAGCACGCTGATCTGCTCGGCGGCGTCGCCGCTTCGATAGTTGACCACGTGGTGCGCTCCCGCGGCGAGCGCGAGGGCTGCCTTCGCGTGGCTGGAGATGGTGGCGATCACCGTGGCGCCCGCCCACACGGCGAGCTGGATCGCCGCATGCCCGACGGCCCCGGCTCCGCCCGCGACGAGCACGACCCGGTCATCGAGCGCCCCCGGGGACAGTCGTGCCGGCCCGAGCTCATGAACGGTGAGCGCCCGGTGTGCCGTCATGGCGGGAACGCCGAGGCTCGCCGCGACGTCGAAACCGATCCCGCCGGGAAGCTTCACCGCTCGCGCGGCGGGCACCACCGTGTACTCCTGCGCGGTTCCGGTCGGACGCTGGTGCTGGGCGAGATAGAGCCACACGCGGTCACCGGCCACGAGCTCCGTCACACCATCGCCGACCGCGTCGACCACGCCCGCGCCGTCCTGATTCGGCACGATCTCATCGAACGCCAGGCGTGCGCCGCCTCCCGCGCGCGCCTTCCAGTCCGTCGGGTTGACGCCCGAGACGGCGACCTTCACCCGCACCTCCCCCGGGCCGGGCTGCGCGGGCTCGCGCTGCGCGAGCGAGAGGACGGACGACGTTCCACTGCGGGAGTACACGATCGATCGCATGCGAAAGGCCAACGCACGCGGGGCGACGTGCATTTCCCGCGAACGGGGCGGCACGGCCGCCGCCCGGTCGCGAGGAGAGGCCCAGACGAACGGATCCCGCGTCAGGCGGGCTGCGCGGGCTTCGTGCGCACCGGTCCCATCCACGTCGCCACCAGCACCGACGTGATCGCGCCCGCGGCCATGATCGCGGCGAGCACCACGATCTGGAAGCGACCGGCCTCGATCGGCGAGATGCCCCCGAAGATCGCGCCCACGAAGGCGCCGGGCAGCACGACGAGCCCGGTGGTCTTCGTCTGGTCGATCGCCGGCACCAGCGCGTCGCGCACGGCGCGGCGAGCGAGCTGCAGCGTCGATGTGCGCGGCCTTGCTCCGAGTGCGAGCCAGCCCTCGACCTCGTCCCAGTGATCCGCGATCGCGGTCGTGAACATGCGGCCGGTCAGGGTCGCGATGCTCATCGCGTTGCCGATGACGATCGCCCCGATGGCGAGCGCGTAGCGCGTCGTCAGCTCCAGCGCGCCCGTCGCGAATACCGCCGTCGTCGCGACGAGAACGCCCGCCGCGATCGAGGATCCCATCATGAGGGCAGCGCGGCCGGACCAGCCGACGCGACCCGTCGCGACGGAGGTCGCGATCGTGAACATGACCACGAGCGCGACGGCGATCCACATCGGGCTGGTGATGACGCCGGTGAGGATGACGCTGATGACGGCGAGCTGCACGGCGCCGCGCAGGATCGCCACCACCGGCGCCCACAGGCCGGGGATGCGGAACGCCGCGAGCACGGCGGTCGTGATGACCGCGAGCACGAGCACGCCGACGAGCGTCGGACCGAGGTCGGCGGGCAGGCTCACGGTCGGAGCCTACCGAGACGCGCTCGGCGCCGAATCGAGTGACTTCTGCCAGGCTCATCGTGTCCGACACGCCTCGAGACGGATGGAATGACATGGCCGAGCTGCGCTTCTCCTGGGTGGACGTCTTCGCCGAGACGCCTGTGACCGGCAATCCGCTCGCGCTGGTGCCCGGTGCCGACGGGCTGAGGGAACGGGAGATGCGCGCCATCGCGCGGGAGTTCAACCAGTCCGAGACGACGTTCCTCGTCACACCGACAGCCCCCGGCGCGGACTACCGCCTGCGCTCGTTCACGGCGGCCGGAGTGGAGGTGCTGGGCGCCGGCCACAACGCGATGGGCGCGGTCCGTCGAGCTCGGCCACCATCGCGGAGGCACGCCCGGACTTCAGTGCTGCGCACGCCGGCGCATCGTGACCGCGGCGGTCACCGTCGCCACCGCCACCAGCGCGGTGAACACGAGCAGCACGGTCGTCTGCGGGACGAAGGCCAGAGCGACCCCGATCACCAGCACCGGCAGCGCGAGGCCGCAGTACGCGATGAGGAACATGAGGGCGAGCGTCTCGCCGCGTCGTCCCGGCTCGGCGAGGTCCGCCGCCGTGGCGATCGCCGACTTGAAGAGCACCCCGACCCCGACGCCGGCGACGACCGCTCCGGCGATGAACAGCGGCAGCGCGACCAGCACCGCCCCCACCGCGATGGCGACGAGCCCCACCGCGCAGCACACCGCCGCGAGCCCGAGCTGAGTCGCACGGCCCAGGCGCCCGAGCACGATCTGCGCCACCGCCGCCGAGCCGAAGACGGTGCACACCAGAGCTCCCGCGAGCAGGTGCCCCCGCTCCCCGAAGGTGACCCCGAGGATGGTCGGCGCGAGCGACGTGAAGAGCCCGAAGACGGCGAAGCCGGCGAATGCTCCGAAGCCGGCGGCGACGAACGTCGCGCGCGACCGCGGCGGCGCCGACACGCGCTGCGGGCGGTAGCGGCGGCGCGTCGCCACGACCGTCTCGGGCACGAGGGTCACCGCGATCGCCAGCACCAGCAGCACGATCAGGAACACCGCATGCGGGAGGTGCAGCGGCTCGGGGAGGAACTGGGCGAACAGCCCGCCGATGAGCGGCCCCAGCGCGAGCCCGCCCAGGTTCGCCGCGCCCGACACGGAGGCGGCGACGATGGTGTTCTCGTCGGGCCGCGCGCGGGAGCGGAGCTCGCCGAGGTGCGCGGTGGCGGTCGCCGTGAGGATGCCGATGCTCACACCGTTCACGAACCGGGCTGTGATGAGTCCGGCGACGTCGGTGAAGAACAGGAAGAGCGCGGCCGACAGCGCGGACACGAGAATCGCGATGACCAGCATCCGCCGCCGTCCGGCCCAGTCGCTGACATGCCCGAGGAGGAAGAGGCTCGCAACCACGCCGACCGCGTAGGCGGCGAAGATCACGGTCACCACCGCGACCGGAAAGCCGTCCAGCTGCTGATACAGCGGATACAGCGGGGTGGGCACCGTGGAGTACGCCATGACGAGCAGAAAGGCGATCGCCACGAGCCAGAAGCCCGCACCTTCGCCGCGCGCACCGCGCGCAAGACCGATGGGGGCGTCATCCAGTCGGGTCATGCTCTTCTCCTCTGCGCGGGCCCCCGGGGTGCAGGCGCGGTACCGGCAGCCCCAGGCAGTGTTCGACGGTGGGCGGACGGATGCTGAGCCCCTTCGCCCGCGCGAGGTTCGCGGCATCCCATTCCGTATGACGGATGCGCACCTGGGCGACGTGCTCGCGCCAGCTGCCGAGTTCATAGGCCTCGATGATGGTGACCGGATCCTCGGCGGCCTCGTACAGGTGCCAGTCGCGCGCCCCGGTGCGGTAGCGCGTCTGCGCGACGGCGGCCATCGCGCGGCGGAACTCCTCGCGGTGGGACGCCTCCACCTGGTAGCGCACCAGGACCAGCACGCGGCGCTCGTCATCGTCGGCGACGGCCACGGGCGAGGCGTCCTCGAGCGGCACTGACCTGCGGCCCATCCCCTCGGTGCGCGGCAGCGGCCGTGCGAACTGGGCGAGACCCACGAGCGAGACGATCAGCCCGGCGGCCAGGAGCACCTCGGTCACGCCGAACACCGATGCGAGCGCGCCGTCGACCGCGGAGCCGATCGCCGTGCCGCCGAGCAGGACGAGCTGATAGATCGACAGCCCGCGGGTGCGCACCCAGGCCGGCAGGAACGCCTGGATGACCCCGCCGATGGTCGCGATGACGCCGATCCAGCCGAACCCGGCGGCCACGAGGAGCTCCAGCGCGATCCACAGCGAAGGCGTCACGGCGAGCGCCGCGATGGCGGCGCCGAAGAGCACCGCACAGGTCGACACCACGATGTTGACGCCGATCTTCGCGCGGACGACGGGGAGCACGAGGGCGCCCGCGATGGAACCGGCGCCGAGGGCGGCCAGGAGCAGGCCGTAGCCGGCGGCGCCGAGCCCGAGCGACTGCTGGGCGAGGACGGGCAGCAGTGCCCACAGCGCCACGGCGGGAAGGAGGAAGATCGCGAGCCGCAGGCAGATCGTGCGCACGACGCCGGCGTGCCGCACGTAGCGCAGGCCCGCGCGCGAGGCGTCCAGGAAGGGTTCGGGGTGGCTCGCGGGGCGCCGGTAGCCGCGCCAGCAGACGAGCACGACGAGGAACAGCGCGAACGACAGCGCGTTCACCGCGAACACGGCGGGCACGCCCAGCTGCGCCACGACCAGTCCCGCTGCGGCAGGACCGACGGCGCGCGCGATGTTGACGCTGATCGACACCAGTGAGGCGGCGTCGCCGAGCATCGGCGTCGGCACGACGTCGGCGGTGAGCGCCTGGTACGCCGGAAGCTGCACGGCGCTCGCGGCGCCGAGGGCGAAGGTGAGCGCGATGAGGGAGGCCGCGCCCAGCTGCCCGGTAGCCGCGAGGACCGTGAGCGCCGCGGCGACCGCGAACTGCACGGCCTGCGCGGCGATGAGGATGCGGCGCCGGTCGAGGAACTCGCCGATCACACCGGCGGGGATGGCGAGGAGCAGCACGGGGGCTGCGGCTGCGCTCTGCACGAGTGCGACGACCGCCGGCGAGCTGCCGCCCTCGACCAGCGACCACTGCGCGCCGACGCTCTGCATCCAGCTGCCCACGTTGCTCGCGAGGCCCGCGAGCCACAGCATCCGGAACGCGCCGACGGTCAGCGGAGCGAACGCCCCGGAACGCACGGCGCCGCCCCCGCCGACAGCGGAGCGGATGTCGGCGGAGGGCGGCGCCGTGGTCATCATGGGGTCACTCGGCGAGGAACGCGAGGATGTCGCGGTCGAGCTCTTCCTGGTACGCGCCGTAGATCCCGTGCGGAGCCCCGTCGTAGACCTTCAGCGTGCCCTTGCTGACCAGGGTGATGGTCTTCTCGGCCGCCGCCGCGATCGGGACGATCTGGTCGTCGCCGCCGTGCGCGATGAGGATCGGCACGTCGAGCGCCTTGAGGTCTTCGGTGAAGTCCGTCTCGGAGAACGCCTTGATGCAGTCGTACGCGCCCTTGAGGCCCACCAGCATGCCCTGGCGCCAGAAGTCGTACTTGGCGCCGGCCGACACCTGCGAGCCAGGACGGTTGGCGCCGAAGAACGACTCGGCGAGGTCGAGGTAGAACTGCGAGCGGTCCTTCAGCACGCCCTCCCGGATGCCGTCGAACACCTCGATCGGGGTGCCCTCGGGGTTCGAGTCCGACTTGACCATGACCGGGGGCACCGCGCCCGCCGTGATGATCTTGCGCACCCGCCCCTTGCCGTGCTGGGCGGCGAACCGCACGACCTCGCCACCGCCCGTCGAGTGACCGATCAGCGACAGGTCGTTGAGCTCGAGCGCGTCCACGAGCGCCGCGAGGTCGGCGGCGTAGGTGTCCATGTCGTTGCCGTTCCACGGCTGCGACGAACGGCCGTGGCCGCGGCGGTCGTGGGCGATCGCGCGGTAGCCGGCGTCGGCGAGCAGCTTCAGCTCGACCTGCCACGCATCGGAGTTCAGCGGCCAGCCGTGGCTCAGCACGACCGGCTTCCCCTCGCCGAGGTCGGTGTAGTAGATCTCGGTGCCGTCGGGGGTGGTGATGTAGGGCATGTCCATCTCTTTCTGTGGGTTACCGGGTTGGGGCTCAGGAGAAGTCGTCCAGCACAGCGAGGATCGCCGCGGCGACCTCGGCGGGGTGCGTGTGCATCAGCAGATGAGGCCCGTCGACGGTGACGAGTCCGCGGACGCCGGCGCGCTGGTAGCCGTAGCGCACGGCGTCGGGGTTGATGAGGCGGTCCTGTGCGGCGACGATCCCCCACGATGGGATGCTGCGCCACGCCGCCACGGTGGCGGGCTCCTCGAGGACACCCGCGTCGACCGGGCGCTGGGTGACCGCGAGAACGGCAGCCTCGTCGCTGGGAACGCCCAGGGCCGCCAGCAGCGGGAACTCCTCGGCCGCGACGAAGACCTCCTCGCGCGAGGTGCCGTCGGGCGAGGGGTACGGGAAGTGCTCGAAGAACGGCACGGCCTCGGCATCGGGGAACCGGGCGTGCAGGTCGCGGGCGCTCTCACCCTCCTCGAGGACGTAGCCGCTCACGAACACCAGCCCGACGACGTTCTCGGCGTCGCCGGCGACGCCGACCACGGTTGCGCCGTACGAGTGGCCGACGAGCACCACGGGGCCGTCGACGCGCTCGACGAAGGCGCGCACATAGGCGGCGTCGTCGGCGAGGCCGCGGTTCGAGATCGCGGCGACCCGCACGTCGACTCCCGCTCCCTGCAGCCGCAGCGCGACCGGCGACCAGCCGGCCCCGTCGGTGAACGCCCCGTGGGTCAGCACGACCGTGGGGGCGGTGCGCGATGCAGTGGTCATGACGATCCTCTTCCGGTGATTCCTGACGCCTCCGACGCTATGAGCGACGGGCGCCATCGCTCTCCGACAAGGTGTCGGCACTTCGCTGGACGGATGTCGCAACCGCTGCCTGTTCGTCGAGGAACGCCTCGACCACCGCGTTGAACGCGGCCGGGTTCTCGAGGAAGGGGAAGTGCGACGATGCCACCTCGCGGGGGAAGACGTGCAGCCGGGCACCCGGGATGCGCTCGGCGACGGCCTGCTGCGAGGCCGGCGACACGTGGCTGCCCTCACAGCCGACGACGAGTGTCGGCAGAGTGATTCCGGGCAGCACGTCGCGCCAGTCCTGCGTGCCGTGATCGAACAGCAGCGGCACGGCAGCGGCCCGCGGCGTCCGGGCGATCTGCTCTGTGACGAACTCCCACAGGTCGTCGTCCACCTCCCCGGTGAACATGCTGCGCACGAACGCGCGCACGACCTCGCCGGAGTCGTCCTCGTGGACGGCCTTCGCGAGCGCGGTCAGGCCGTCGACGGGGAGGATGCTGCCTGCCGCGGCCTGTTCGGCCTCCGTCATCCACGGCACCGCGACGACCGCGGCAGGCTGGTCGACGAGCAGCAGGCTGCGCACACGACTCCCTCCGAACAGCTCGAGGTAAGACCAGATCACCGAGGCGCCCATCGACCAGCCGAGCAGGTCGGCTCGCTCGATCCGCAGGGCGTCGAGCACATCGCGCAGGTCTGCGGCGAGCCGGGCGATGCGGTACCCGTGGTCGGGTCGCGAGGAGGTGCCGTGCCCGCGCATGTCGAAGGTCACGATGCGTCGCCGGTGCGCCAGACCCGCTGCCTGGCCGCGGAACATCGCCTGGGTCTGCCCCCAGCCGTGAAGGAGTATGAGCACGGCGCCGTCGCCGCCGGTGTCGCGCACCGACAGCTCGACACCATCGCTCGTGACCACAGTCCGTTCGCGCACGATGGTCACATCCGCCCCGAGTGTTCCCAGTAGACCGCGAGTTTCAGTGCGAGGTGGAGGACGCTCCGGGCGAACCCGTCGTCGAGCGCGTCACGCACGGCCTGCGGCATGTTCTCGAGGCGGTAGTACAGCGTGGTGCGATGGATGTGCAGCGCCTCGCACACCTCGCGCACGTGGCCGGCGCCGTCGAGGAACACCTCGATCGTCTGCCGCTGCAGGGGATCGCCCCCGTGGATGAGACTGTGCGCGGCCGGCGAGTACCACTGCAGCCGCGCCGGGTCGGAGACGATGTCGGCGACGAGCAGCCACGGCGCCACCTGCTCGGACGACGCGTGGCCGCCGAACTCCGGCAGGAGCTCAGCGATCGCCGCCGTGGCGATCGCACGGTCCGCGACGGGCCGGAGGTCATCGTCGGTCCGCGAAAGGGCGGCGGCGCCCACCGCGCGCACCAGCACCCCTGCCTGCGCGGCCTGCGCTGCGATCGCGGCGTGCACCTCGGCCTCTTCTCCTCCGCGGCCGAGGAACAGCAGGGCCGCCCCATCCTCGCCGAGGAACGACAGACGCAGTCGCTCGACGCCCTCGAGCGCGCGGCCGAAAGCCGCGCGCTGCACCACGCCGGTGTCGTAGCCGATCGCGACCGCGCGGACTACGCTCTCGGGCCCGCGCTCGACGCCGTAACTGCGCACCGCCGTGCCGAGCGCGGTGCGGCGGGCCGCAGCATCCGTGGCCAGCAGCCCCCGCATCACGGTGCTGCGGGCCGTCGATCCATCCGTGGTGTCGCGCTCGGCGAGGACGCTGCGGGCGACCTCGACGGCGGCGTCGACGGCGCGGAAGTGGTGGTCCTGCAGCGGCGGAAGGTTGCCGGTGATGAGCCACAGCACCCCGAGCGGGGTGTCGTCGTGCCAGATCGGCACCGCGAGGCGTTCGTGCGCGCCGAACTGGGCGAGGTCGATCGTGAGCGGGCGCCGCGACTGCGTCACCCGCAGGGTCTCGAGGTAGGCGCGTTCGCGCGGGGGCGTGACGCGCCGCAGGAGAGCCCGGGCGCGAACCTCGTCGATCTCGTCGCCCTGGGCGCTCGCCACGATGGGCCGGTAGGCCAAGTCGTTGATGACCACCGACCGACCGAGCGTCTCTGCGAGCTCGTCGACCAGGTCCTGCAGGTTCATCGCGTCTCTCCTCGCCGCGGGGGCATCGTTCTCGAGGATTAGACGGTAGGTTCCGGATGCTGCGCCGTGGGAGGCCCGCGTTGTACCAGTCAGCCGGCTCGGCGTCTCAGGCCGGCGCTGCGGTCAGCGCCGTCGACATTCGGGAGAACACGGCCTCGGTGATGCTTCCCGGAGGAGCCGCCATCACCGTGAGCTGGTACCCGGGGAGGCTGCGCACGCCGAAGTTCTGGCCCTCCACCGCGATCTCCCCCAGGCCGTCGACAGCGATGTGGAACACGGCGTCCTCCGGTCCCGACACGTCGTGGCGGGCCCAGATGCGCACGAAGTCGGGGTCGGACGAGAGCTCGTCGACGATCTCGCGCAGGCGCGGCGAGTCGGGGTGCGCGTCACGGCGCAGGGTCGCGACGGCGGATCGCGTCATGCTCTCCCACTCGACGAGGGTGGCCTTCATGCGGTCGTTGAAGAGGTTCACGACCTGGTTCGATCCCGCCGAGAGCCCGCCGTGGCCGAACGCCGCCGCCATCGGATTGGCCGCGACGATGTCGCGATGCGGGTCGGACATGTACGCCGGGGTGTGGGTCCAGCGGCTCAACACGCGCGCGATCTGCTCGGCCACGCGATCGGCGACGGGCGCGGCCGGCGGTGGGCTCCCCGTCGCGAGACGGAAGAGGTACAGCCGCGACTCCTGGTCGAGGAGCAGGGCGCGGGCGATCGCATTCAGCACCTGGTCGGACGGCCGCGCCCCGCGCCCCTGTTCCAGGCGCAGGTAGTACTCGGGGCTGATCCCCGCGAGCATCGCCACCTCGTCGCGGCGCAGGCCCGGCACCCGCCGGCCCGCTTCGCGTGGCAGGCCGGCGTCCTCCGGCGCCGTCACGTCGCGCCGGGCACGCAGGTATTCCCCGAGGGCGATCAGGTGCCTGCTCATGTGCGCTCCTTCCGCGGCCGGCCAGGCCGGCGTCGGAACGACGCTAGGTGATGGAGACACCGCTCCACATCCCCCGCGCGCCCCGCCGACATCGCATGTTCGGTCCGCGCATCGCGTTTCGTCGC
Source organism: Microbacterium ureisolvens (assembly GCF_019511645.1). Taxonomy (GTDB): domain Bacteria; phylum Actinomycetota; class Actinomycetes; order Actinomycetales; family Microbacteriaceae; genus Microbacterium; species Microbacterium ureisolvens_A. The sequence continues at coordinate 256,746 of NZ_JAEUAX010000006.1, forward strand.
ACGCGCTTTCGTCACGGGTCGGATGCGCCCGTCGTCGGGCCCCGCCACAATGAGCCGAGACCCGAAGGAGGACGCATGTCAGGATTCCCGCCGTACGCGCCCGTGGTCGGCGGTGCGACCCAGGCGTTCGGCGCGCCGCTCACGGCGAACGCCGTGTTCCTTGTCGCGACGGTGCGCGAGGGCGGTATCGACACCGCGCGCTCCGTGCTCGGCGGGATCTCCGACACCATCAAGGCCGTCGCGTTCCGGGACCCCACCTCGACGCTCACGTGCACGGCGGGCATCGGCGCGCGGGTGTGGCCAGAGCTGGCCCGATTGCCCCTTCCCGCTGAGCTGCGGCCCTTCACGCCGGTCACGGGCGCTGTGCACACCGCCCCGGCGACTGCCGGCGACCTGCTGTTCCACATCCGTGCCGAGCGCGCCGACATCGTCTTCGAGTTCGAGCGCCAGCTGGTCGACGCGCTGGGCGATGCGGTCACCGTCGACGATGAGACGGCCGGGTTCCGCTCGTTCGATCGGCGCGATCTGCTCGGATTCGTGGACGGCACCGCCAACCCCGTCGGCATCGAGATCGCCGAGGCGTGTCTGGTGGGAGACGAAGACCCCGTGCATGCCGGCGGCAGCTACGTGATGACGCAGAAGTACGTGCACCCGATCGCCGCGTGGAGCGCGTTGTCGACCGAGGCACAGGAGGCCGTGATGGGTCGCACGAAGGCCGACAACATCGAGCTCGACGACGCGGAGGACGGCCAGAAGGCGCACAAGACCCTCGCCACGATCGTCGACGACGCCGGCGCGGAGCACGCCATCCAGCGCGACAACATGCCGTTCGGCCGGCCCGGCGCCGGGGAGTTCGGCACCTACTTCCTCGGCTACTCCCGCCATCTCTGGGTCATGCAGCGCATGCTGGAGCGCATGTTCATCGGCAACCCGCCGGGCCTGCACGACCGGCTGCTCGACTTCTCGACGCCGCTCACCGGTTCGGTGTTCTTCGCTCCGAGCGCGGAGGCGCTCGACGCCCTCGCGGACTGAGGCTGCCCGACGCGAACGGCGGATCAGGCCGCGCGCAGCGACTGCGCCAGCGTCGAGGCGCCATGGCGGGCGATCGCCCGCACCTCGGCCTCGGGCCGCCCGACGCGGTCGAGCTGGATGAGCGCCTGCGACAGGGCGATGGCATGCGCCGCGGCGTCCGCGACCTCGGCCGCGTCGGGCGACTGCCCCGTCAGCCGCGCGAGCTCGCGGGCCACCCCCGCCTCCATCGCGGCGGTCGTCGACCGAGCGATCTCGGCGACGTCGGGGTCGGTGCCGAGCTCGGAGACCGTGTTGACGAGGAGGCAGCCGCGGCGATCGGGCCGGGACCGGCAATCGTCGACGATCGCGTCGAACAGCTGCCGCAGCATCCGTTCGGGGTCGCGCTCCCCTGAGAGGGCGTCTTCGACGAGCACCACCCGCCGGTCGCAGTACCGCCGGAAGGCGGCGAGGAACAGCGCCCATTTGCTCCCCCACGCCTGATACAGGCTGCCGTTGGCCACCCCCGTGGCCGCGGAGAGGTCGACGAGCGACGACGCACGATAGCCGCCGGCCCAGAACAGCTCGATGGCGGCATCGAGCAGTTCGTCTTCGTCGAACGAGCGGGAACGGGGCATCCCCTCACGCTATCCGCGTCGCGCGGGGGTCACATCCCCTGTTGCGCGGGAATTCCCCGCGCCCACCTCCCCCGGAGTTTGTTCTGGAGGCACGGCTCCATCACAATGGCGGTATGCCGGACACCCTCCGCCCACAGATGCGGTCGTCCGGATCCGACCGAGCCCTGCTCGCCGGCGGCGCACCGCGGCTGCCGCTGCGTGGGCGATCGCAAGCCCTCGCCCGCGTTCTCGCGACCCTCGATGCCGCCGCCTCCGCGGGCACGCAGCCCAGCGCGCCGGTCCTGCTGCGGGGCTCGCCGGGTATCGGCAAGACGAGGCTCCTGGCCGAGGCGATCGCCGACGCCGAGCGACGGGGCTGGTGCACCATCACGGTCACCCCCGACGTCGACTCGGCCGGCGTGCCGCTGGGCGCTCTGACCGAGGCCGCGCTGCGCGGCACCCCGTCGCTCTTGAGCGAGGCCGATCTGCGTCCGGTGCTGGCGGGCGGCGAACCGCAGTACTGGGTCACCCGCATGCTCGCCGACGCGCTCGAGAGGGCGGCGTCCGATCGCGGCGTGCTCGTCGTGATCGACGATCTGCACTGGCTCGACGCGGCCTCGCTGGTCGCGGTGTCGTCGCTCATCCGGTCCCTGCGCGATCACCCGGTCGCCTGGGTGCTCGCCACGCGCACCGGTCCGGCGCGCGCTGCGCTCGGACGCCTGGTCGACGAGGTGATCGGCAACGGCGGCGTGGTCGATCTCGCTCCGATCGACAGGGATGCCGTGGCCGACCTCGCGACGGATCTCCTGGGTTCTCCGCCCGGGCCGGGCATCGAGGCGGCGCTCGAGCGCACCGGGGCGATCCCGCTCCTCGTCGTCGAACTCGTGCGGGGGCTTCGCGAAGAGCACCTGCTCGCCCCGCGCGCCGGCCGCGTCGACGCCATCGACCAGGCGGTGCCGGCCCGGTTCGGCGCCTCGTCGAGGGAACGACTCGCCCACGTGAGCCCGGAGGCGCTGCTGCTGGCGCAGGTCGGCAGCCTTTTCGGCCGGCGATTCCGACTGGCGGACGCCTTGCGCGTGCTGGACCGGTCCGCGGGAGCGATGGCTCCGGCCCTCAGCGAGCTGCTCGCGGTCGAGATCCTCGCCGACGACGGCTCGTCACTCGCCTTCGTGCACGACACGCTGCGCGAGGCCGCCGACGCGACGCTGAGCGGCTCGCTGCGGCGGCTGCTGCAGCGCGACGTCGTGCGCGTGCGGCTGGAGTCGGGCGAGCCCGCGTCGGCCGTCGCGGCGGCGGTGGTCGCCAGCGCCGAGCCCGGCGACGAGACCTCGTTCCGCCTCGTGCGCGAGGCCGCCCTCCAGCTCGCGGGCGCCGATGCGGTGGAGGCGGCGACGCTCGGATCCGCGGCGATCCGCCTGGCTCGGCACGTGCCGCGGTTCGCCGGCGAGGCCGCCGACCTGCTCCCTGTGCTGTGGGCGGCGGGGCGCGGCGACGAGGCAGAGGCAGCAGCCGCAGACCTCGCGCCGTACCTGCAGCCCGAAGAGCGCGCGCGAAGCCTGCTGGCCGTGGCGAGGCAGCAGACCGAATCGTCGTTCGACCGCGCGATCACCACCTGTGACGAGGCGCTCGCCATCGCCGATGTGTCCCGCGCGACGCGGACAGACCTGCTCGCGGTGCGCGCGCTCAGCTGCGCGAACAAGGCCGACTTCGCCGAGCTCGAGCGCACCCTCGCCGAGGCGCGCGCCATCGCCGATCCGACCGCCGACGGCGCCGCCCTCGCCACGGTCGATGCGACCGAATCCGTGTACGAGTTCAACAGCAACCGATTCGAGCACGCCGTCGAGCTCATCGACTCCGCTGTCGCCCGCGTGGAGGCGAGTGGTCAGCGCTCCGCGCTGTGGATGCCCGAGGGCCTGTGGGCGGCGTTCATGCACAGCTCGATGGGCGAGCCCGCCACCGCGCTGCGGCTCGTCGACGACGGTCTCGCCGCGGCGCGCGCCGCGCGCAGCGTGAACGCGGAGGCGCTCTGGATGATGGTGCGCTGCCGCGCGCTCTACGACGCCGGCAGGCTCGAGGACGCCCGCATCCAGGCCGAGACGGTGCTCACCCTCGCGGAGGACCTGCCGCTCGGCGACTTCGCGGCGGCGACCGCCGGAGTGGTCGCGTTCCGGGTCGCGCTGCACCTCGGCGACGGCGAGGCCCTTCGCGCGGTGCGACCGATCATCTCCGATCTCGCTCAGGGCACCTCGGTCACCAAGGCGGGGCGCTGGACTCTGGCGCTCGAGGCGATCGACGAGAACCGGCTCGACGATGCGATGGCGCTCAGCGAGATCTCGCGAGCGTCGCTCGGGGATCCGATCCCGCCCATGACGACGCCGTCCGACTTCGCCGACGACCTCACGCTCGCAGACCTGCTCGTGCGCGTCGGCGACACGGCGGGCGCGGCGAGCGTGGTGACCCGTGCCGCGCGGCGCGCAGCATCCAACCCCTCCCACTCCTTCGCGCGCGCCATCCACGATGCCGTCCGCGGGCGGGTCGACGGCGACACCGGCGCGCTCGAGTCCGCCGCCGCGGCGCTGCGCGACGCCGGGCGCCGGCCCCTCGTGCACGCGCAGGTGCTGGAGGCCCTCGAGCGCTCGGGCGCCGACGACCGGAGGTCGCGGACCGCCCTCGAGGAAGCGCTCGCGGTGTACGAGTCCCTGGGTGCGGTGCGCGACGCCAGCCGCGTGCTGCACCGTCTGCGCGAGCGCGGCGTGCGGCGGCGGCCGCGCGTCACGAGTGATGACGAGGTGCTCTCGACCCGCGAGCGGCAGGTGCTCGACAGGCTCGTGACGGGCGCGACCACGCAGCAGATCGCCGATGCGCTGTTCATCTCGCCGCACACGGTGATCTCGCACACCCGGCGGATCTACGCCAAGCTCGGCGTCAACTCGCGGCGTCAGCTGATCGAGCGGCAGCGCGCAGCGGAGTGACGCCCTGCGCCGTGCGCGGGAAGGTCGCCAGCACCGAGGGATCGATGTCGAGGTGCGCGGCCACGAGCTGCGGCGGCACGTGCGCCAGCCAGTTCGCGAGCGAGACCTCCTCGTACTTGTCGGTGCGGAACACCTCGAGGAACTGGAGGACGTCGTCGCCGGTGTTCTCGATGTAGTGCCCGTAGTTCGCGCGCACGACCCCCACGTCGCCGGCCCGGAAGTCGGTCGTGTTCGCGTGCGGGCCGGTGTTGAATACCGTCATGCGCGCCGATCCGCGCAGGTAGTACTGCCACTCGTCGGCATTCGGGTGCCAGTGCAGCTCGCGCATCGACCCCGGGTTCACCGTGACCAGTGCTGCGGCGACCGTGTTCGAGTAGGTGAAGATCGTGGAATCGGCGATCCGGATGCTGCCGCCGGAGTTCTCGAAGCGGGGCTGAGTGCGCGAGAGCCGGAAGATCACCGGTTCGGCTCCCCACTCCACACCCGCGGCGGCCTGGTCGTCGGCCAGCGGTCCGGGCTCCTTCCCCGGGAAGATCCAGAGGTTGTGCAGCGGAATTTCGGAGAAGACCTCCTGTGCGACGCCGAAGTTCTTGGCCAGCACCTCCGGCGGCGTGTGCGCGAACCAGTCGGTGAGCAGCAGGGTGTTCGACTCGGACTGGTCGCCGTCGTCGAACGCGAGCACGAACTCGGCCCCGTCGGGGCCGAGGCCCTGCAGCGAGTGCGGCGTTCCCGCAGGGAAGAACCACAGGTCGCCCTCCTCCACGTCCTCGACGGCGGGCAGCCCGCTGCGGCCGAGCGTCGTGATGCGACACCTGCCGCGCGTCATCACGGCCCACTCGGCGGTCCGATGCCAATGGAGCTCGCGGATGCCGCCGGGCTCGAGGTACATGTTGACGCCGGCGATCTCGTCCGAGATGTGAAAGTCCTCGCGGGTCAGCTCACGGGCCCACCCACCGCGCTGCACGCGCCGGGGCGAGATGTTGAAGGACGACCAGAAGAACGGCTGCGTGGAGATGTCGGTCGCGGGCGCGTCGATCTGATTCGGGAACTGGGACTCGATCACCTCGTTCTGCGGACCGGTCATCCGGGTGCTGGAAGGACGGTCCGCGGTGTTCACCTCGCCTTCGGGCGGCAGGTCCGGGTTGCCGAAGGCGGGGACCTCGTGCTGGGGGGCGGCGTTGCTCGTCGATTCCATGTCGGCTCCTTCCGAGGACGGCGGGCGTCACGCCAGCATGGCGAGGCGGGCCGCCCGGGTCGAGCGTCAATCGACGCAAGGCGTTCGGACGGATGTCGAGATCCCACGCGCCCGCTGATCCAGCCGGGACCGTTTGCGGTTCTGGCGAATCCATCGAGCACGCCCCGCCGTTTCGATTCTGTTTTCCGGCTCCCCAGCGTCGCTCAGCGACCGGAGGAAGGGGCGGGCTCGACGGCCGCCGCGAACCGGGTCCGGCCCGCCACGATCGTCTCCATCACCTGCGCCTCCAGCAGCGCATCCGCCCCGGCCGTGAACGGGTCGCTGTCGAGCACCGCGAAGTCGGCGGCGAAGCCGGGGGCGATGCGTCCGCGCCACTCGCCGTCGCCGACCGAGGCGGCGGCGTCACGCGTCGCATGGCCGATCGCGCGGCTGAGCGGCAGCGCGTACTGCGGGTGCGTGGCGGGTAGGCCGGGGTCGAGCGCAGAAGCGCGCGTCGCGGCGATGTACATGTTGGCGAGAGAGCTGTGCGGCGCAGTCGGCGCATCGGTGGAGAAGGCCAGCAGCGCCCCCGCCTCTTCGTACTCCGGCCACGCGAAGGCGCGTTCGACGCGCTCATCGCCGAGCATCGCGGCCCAGTTCGCGAAGATCGCCGGGTCGGAGTGCACCGGCTGCATCGAGGCGGTGACGCCGAGAGCGGCCATCCGCGCCGCGGTCTCGGGGGCGGCGTACTCCAGGTGCTCGATGCGGTGCCGCCGGTCGCGCGGGCCGTTGAGCGCGATCGCGTGCTCGATCGCGTCGAGGGCGATGTCGCTCGCCAGGTCGCCGATCGCGTGCTGGGCGACCTGCAGGCCCGCCGCGTCGGCGGCCGCGACGACAGGCGCGAGCTGCGCGAGCGGCCAGATGGGCCCCGCGTGGGACCCGTCGGCATACGGATGCCGCATCGCGGCCGTGCATGCGTCGATGACGCCGTCGAGGATGAGCTTGATGCCGACGACGCGCAGCCACGGGGACGACGGACGCGCGGCGAGCTCGGCCGCGCGCGCCACCTGTGCGAGGTTCCTCGCGTCGTCGCCGGTGTTCTCGATGAGCCAGTGCGCGGCCACGCGAATCGGCAGCTCGCCGCCGCGGCGCTCGCGGGCGCGCTCGAAGGCGGCCAGTCCGAACTCGTCGAAGGCCATGTCGACCACCCCGGTCACCCCCGTCGCCAAGTAGGCGTCGATCGCCCGCTCGACGGCCGCGTCGCGGTCGGCATCGGTCGTGCTCGCGTCACGGTGGGCCCATGCGAACTGCACGGCCGCAGTCTCAAGCAGCATGCCGGTCGGCTCGCCGTCGGCGTCGCGGGCGATCTCGCCGCCGATCGGGTCCGGGGTGTCGCGCGTGATGCCCAGTTCGGTCAACGCGGCACGGTTGACCCAGCACGAGTGGTAGTCGTTGGCATCGAGATAGACGGGGATGTCGGAGACCACCGCGTCGATCATCGCCGCCGTCGGCGCCCCGCCGGGAATCGAGTCGAAGAGCCAGCCGCGCCCTCGCAGGACCGCAGCATCCGGATCCTGCTCCCGTGCGGCGCGCAGCCGCGACTGGATCTCGTCCAGCGACCGGGCGTCTGTCAGGTGCACCTGCCCGAGCGCCGCTCCCATCATGAGGAGGTGGGTGTGGGCGTCGGTGAAGCCGGGGAGCACGAGCCGGCCCTCGAGGTCGACGGTCTCGTCGGCCTCGGGCGCCTGGGCGCTGTCGCCCACGAAGGCGATGACGTCACCCTGGACGGCGAACGCCTCGGCCCATGCATTCTCGGGGTCGGGGTCCGCGGTGAAGACGCGACCGTTGACGTAGTTGGTGATCATGGGCGTCCCTTCTTACCCAGCGGTGTGCGCTGCAGGCCGGCGTAGAGAGCGGCGGCGACGAGCATGCCGGCCGGCACCGAGAGGTCGATGTACCCCGTGGCCACGGCGAACGGTCCCGACCAGACGGTCGTCGACAGGCACAGCGCGGTCGCGAGGCCGCCGACCAGCAGCGCCGTCACACCGGGGATGCTCCACCCGGCCGAGTACCAGAAGCGGCCGCCGGGGTGAACGTCGAACAGCTCCAAGCCGTCGTAGGCGTACCGGCGCAGCAGCACGTCGACGACGAAGATGGCCATCGCCGGCCCCGACACGATGACGAGGAACTGCAGCATGAGGTTCGCGGCCTCGAGGAGGCTGGACGACAGCACCAGGTAGATCGTCAGCGCCGTGCCCACCACGCCCACGATGATGGCGGCGGGGATGCGGCGCAGCCGGAAGCCGATCGCCTGCAGCGCCATGCTCGAGGTGTACGTGGTCATCGCGTTCAGGGCGATCGTGTTGATGACCACGCCGATCACGAGGATCGGAGCGAGCCACGCCGGAAGCAGATCGAGCAGGGCGACGTCGAGGCCGGCAGCGAAGGCGGCTTCGTCGAGCCCGGTGGCCAGGAGCACTCCGACGATCGTGAAGACGACGAACGGGACGGCTCCACCGAGCGCCGTCGCGAGGGCGATGTGCGAGTGCTTCGTGGAGCGGGGCAGGTAGCGCGCGATGTCGGGGCTGTTGATGAACGACAGCGGGGTCGACGCGAGGATCGTGAACCCGATGGCCATCGCCGACCACAGCGCGGGACCCTCGAGCGCCACGGGCGCGGTGTACTGCCAGTCGACGGTCGGCAGGATGAAGGCCGTCACCAGCAGGAAGATGACGAACAGCGCCGCCGCCATGTAGGAGTACGTCCGCAGGATCAGGCCGTGGCCGAAGATCGCGACGAGGATCGTGATCGCCGCCACCACCAGCGTCACGCCGATGGGCACCCAGACCGGGTCCTCGAGTCCCATGCGCCGCAGCAGGTCGGCGCCCATGAACGACGAGGCGAGCCACGTCAGCGACAGGAACACGGCGCCGATGAACCACCCGACGAAGGCGACGAAGAGCCGGTTGCCGAGCACGCCGTACATGGCCCGCGTCACGACGGAGCCCGACGTTCCCGACGCGGGTCCGCTGCCCGCGATGATTCCGGGGAGGACCCACAGCAGCGAAGCCGCGAGGATGACCGCGATCGCCTGCCAGAGCTCCAGCCCCAGCAGGATGAGCGTCGCGCCGATGGTCAGGTTCAGGATGCTGACGCTCGGCGCCGCCCAGATGAAGAAGAGGTCGCGCGCGCGGCCGTGGCGCTCGGCATCGCCGATCAGCTCGATCCCGCGCGTCTCGGGACGGGACGCGGTGTCGACGAACTCGTCATCGAGCTCGGTCTGTGAATGGGTCACGGTGTTCCTTCCGGGAGAAGCATCGTTGCTATTGGTCACATGCCCAATGGACTATTGGTCACACATTCAATAGCATGATCACCGTGACGTCAAGCGAGATTTCGGTTCGTACGCGCAAGCGCCCCGAGGAACGCCGGGAAGAGATCCTCGAGCACGCAACGGCGATCGCGCTCGACGAAGGGCTCGAGCGCATCACGCTGCGCGCCGTCGCCGACCGCCTCGGGGTGCGCCCGGGCCTGATCACGCACTACTTCCCCGCCGCAGAGGCTCTCGTGATCGAGGCGTTCACGCGCGCCGCCGTGCAAGAGCGCGAGCGGTTCTTCACGGCGTCGGGCACGCCCGTCGAGCGCGTGGCGCACTTCGTCGCGCACATCGAACGCGGCGCCTCACTGCCGCTCGCGCGCATGTGGCTCAACGCACGCCACCTCGCCCGCTTCAGCCCCGCGCTCGACACCGCGCTGCAGCGGCAGGACGAGCTCGACCGCGAGCGCCTGACCGCGATCATCGAGGACGGCATCGCCTCGGGCGACTTCAAGATCACGGATGCCGAGACCGCCTGCATCCGGATCCTCATCGCCGTCGACGGCGGCGGCTCGTACGTGAACACCGCGAACCCGCCCATGCACCGCGCACAGCGTCAGGTCGTCGCCGACGTGAGCGACTGGGCGCTGGGACTCGAGCCCGGCGCGCTGCGCACGGCGATCGCCGGGTCGGCTCCCGCGGAGACCGCAGCCGACGGCTCCGAGGACTGACCTTCAGTCGCCCTTCACGGCACGGACCTCCTCCGGCGAGCGCCCCTTCGGCTGCGACGGACGGGGTCCGGGGTCGGGCGCAGGCGGGATCGGCAGCGGCGTCGGCTTTCCCGCGTGGAGCTCGACGGCCGCCCCGAAGTGGCGGATCGGCAGCGGCGGGCCCCCGCTGAGCGTGTACGACGCCGTGTGGCCGGAGACCTCGACGCGCAGCATCCGTCCGCCCGTCCGGATGCCGAACGAGAGCCGCGTGATCGGCGCAGCCAGGCGCGGGCAGAACTCGAGGCCGTCCGGCCCGTTCTTCATGCCGCCCAGGCCCGACACCACCGCCGTCCACACACCGCCCAGCGCGGCGATGTGAAGTCCGTCGTCGACATCGTCCCGCAGGTCGTTGAGGTCGATCGTCGAGGCCTCGGTGAGGTATTCGATGGCGAGCTCGCTCTGGCCCACCCAGGCCGCCACCACCGCCTGGGTCGACGCCGAGAGCGACGAGTCCCGGACGGTGAGCCCCTCGTAGTAGGCGAAGGCGCGCGCCGTCTCTTCGGCGGTGAAGGCCTCGTGGAACAGCTGCAGCGCGAGCACGAGGTCGGCCTGCTTCAGCACCTGCTTGCGGTAGAGGTCGAAGTACGGGAAGTGGTTCTGCAGGGGGTACTGATCGGGCGATGTGGCCTCGAAGTCCCAGCGCTCGAGATCGGTGTAGCCGGCGGCCTGCTGGTGCACGCGACGCACCTCGTCGTAGGGCACCGCCATCGCGTCGGCGATGACCTCCCACTCCCCGACCTCGTCGTCGCGCACGCCGAGCTCACGCGCCCGGGCGCTGTGGCGCCTCGCGGCCTGGGCGGCGCCGCGGAGATTGCGCTGCGCCGCCAGGTTCGTGAACGTGTTGTCGTCGACGAGCGCGGAGTACTCGTCCGGGCCGGTGATCCCGTCGAGGTGGAAGACGCCGTGCGCGTCGCGGTAGCCGAGCGACACCCACAGCCGCGCCGTCTCGACGAGGACCTCGAGCCCCACCTCCCGCTCGAACTCCTCATCACCGGTCGTGCGCACGTGACGCATCACCGCCCCGGCGATGTCGGCGTTGATGTGGAAGGCGACCGTGCCCGCGGGCCAGTACCCCGAGCACTCGCGTCCGCTGATCGTGCGCCACGGGAACGCGGCCCCCGCGAGGTGAAGCTGCCCCGCCCGCTCGCGGGCGGTGTCGAGCGTCGAGTGCCGCCATCGCAGGGCGTGCGCCGCCGCGCCGGGCGCGGTGTACGTCAGCACCGGCAGCACGAACGTCTCGGCATCCCAGAATGTGTGCCCCTCGTAGCCGGGGCCGGTGAGGCCTTTCCCCGGAATCGAGCGCACGTCGGCCCGCGCGGCGGACTGCAGCACCTGGAAGAGCGCGAAGCGCACGGCCTGCTGCAGCCGCGTGTCACCGTCGAGCTCGACGTCCGCGGCCTCCCAGAAGTCGTCGAGGCAGTCCCGCTGCTCGCGCGCCAGTGCGTCCCAGCCGAGACGCGCTGCGGTCGCGACGGCGGCGTCGACGCGGTCGCGCAGCGCGGCATCCGTCAGATCACCAGACCATTCGTGACCGACCATCTTCACGACACGGATGCTGCCGCCCTCCGTCAGCCGAGCGGTCACCGTGGTGCGCGCCACGTCGTCCGAGGCCTCGGTGTCGATGGACGACGGGGCCTCCGAGACCACGTGGTCCATCGCCACGGCGACGCCGATGCGGCTGCGCTTGGTGCGATGAAGCAGCGTCGCTCCGCTCGCGGTGACGGCGCGGTCGACCGGCTCGTAGGGGTGGCGGAGCGGATCCATCACCCGCTCGTCGGGATGCACCTCGGGAAGCGGCTCGTTCGCGACGATCTCGGAGAGCACCGTGACCTCCAGCGGCCCGCTGAGCGCCGTGACGCGGTAGTCGATCGCGGCGATCGCGCGATGCGTCAGCGAGACCAGCCGGGTCGACTCGACCCGCACCGTGGCGCCGGACGGCGAGGTCCAGCGGACCTCGCGCCGGAGGGTTCCGGCGCGGAAGTCGAGGTGCTGCTCGTGGGACTCGAGCCGCCCCTCCCGGATGTCGAACGGCTCGTCGTCGACGAGGAGCCGGATGACCTTGCCGTCGGGGGCGTTGACCATGGTCTCGCCGCGCTCAGGGTAGCCGTAGCCGTCCTCGGCGTACGGCATCGGGTGGTGCTCGAAGAGGCCGTTGAGGTACGAGCCCGGCGTCTCACACGGGTCGCCCTCATCGAGGGTCCCCCGCCAGCCGATGTGCCCGTTCGACAGCGAGAAGACGGATTCGCGGCGAGCCTGGCGCGACGGCTCCCAGCCGCTCCAGCCGATTCCCCAGGGTGAGACGTCGAAGGGCGAGATCTCAGGCATGCCGCCATTGTGCGGGCGGCGGGACGAACCCCGCGAAGGTCTTGCAATCCGGGCGACGCCCCGGTAACGGGTGTGCGGGAGGCCGCGGATCCGGCCTCCCGCACGACGCTGCGGCGCAGCCGTCAGGCGGGCTGCTCCTCCAGGACGTAGCCCGTCTCGCCGTGCTCGGCGAGGTCGACGCCGGCGACCTCGTCCTCGCTCTTGACGCGGAAGCCGAGGGTCTTCTCGATCGCGAAGCCGATCACGAGCGTGAGGATCAGCGAGTAACCCAGCACCGCGAACGCGGCGATCGCCTGCACGAGCAGCTGCGTGCCGTTGCCGCCCATGAACAGGCCGGTGCCGTTGGCGAAGAAGCCGAGGTACAGCGTGCCGATGAGACCGCCCACGAGGTGGATGCCCACCACGTCGAGCGAGTCGTCGAAGCCCCACTTGAACTTCAGCTCGATCGCCAGGGCGCAGACCGCACCGGCGACGACACCGAGCACGATCGCCCAGACCGGGTTCAGCGCCGCACACGCGGGAGTGATGGCGACGAGACCGGCGATCGCGCCCGAGGCGGCGCCCACCGACGTGGGCTTGCCGTCCTTGAGCTTCTCGACGACGAGCCACGCGAGCAGTGCGGCCGCAGTCGCGGCGAGGGTGTTGACGTAGACGAGGGCCGCGGTGCCGTCGGCGGCCAGCTCGGAGCCGCCGTTGAACCCGAACCATCCGAACCACAGCAGGCCCGCGCCGAGGAGCACGAACGGCGGGTTGTGGGGCACGTGCACGCCCTTCTTGAACCCGACGCGCTTGCCGAGCACGAGGGCGAGAGCGAGCGCCGCCGCACCCGCGTTGATGTGCACCGCCGTGCCGCCGGCGAAGTCGATGACCCCGACGCCGAAGACCTCCTGCAGACCGTAGGTGATCCAGCCGCCGTAGGCGAAGCTGCCATCATCGGCGAGGCCGAAGTTGAAGACCCAGCTGGCGACCGGGAAGTACACGACCGTCGCCCACACGCCGGCGAACAGCATCCATGATCCGAACTTCGCACGGTCTGCGATCGCGCCCGAGATCAGGGCGACCGTGATGATCGCGAACGTCGCCTGGAAGGCGACGAAGGCCATGGGCGGGTATGCCGCGCCCTCCGGCACCTCGATGAGGCTCTCGAGCCCGATCGCCGACCAGTCGATCGCCCACGGCGCGACGAGTCCGTCGGAGCCCGGGAACGCGATCGCGTAGCCGTAGATCACCCACAGCACGCCGATGAGCCCGGCTGCGCCGAACGTCATCATCATCATGCTGATGACGCTCTTCGCTTTGACGAGACCTCCGTAGAAGAAGGCCAGACCGGGTGCCATCAGCAGCACCAGTGCCGCCGACAGCAGGATGAATGTGGTGTTTCCCTGATCCATGACGCGAGCCTTTCTGCAGGCCGCCGCGGGAGGGACCGCCGGGTTGCGGTGCACCTGTGATCTGCGCCTGCAGGCAGATCACTGCCGTGCAACCCATTTTCTTAGCGAGCAACTCTGTGGCTATTTCTGCCGCGTGAACCTTGCGTGACATCGAGTGAGACCGGTTTTACGCGCTCGAAACATGGACGATACCTCTCTGACGTGGCCATCTTGTTACTGTCAATCAACACACTTCACCAACAGTCAACTTGACCGAGGAGATCCGCTATGACCGTTCCCGCCTTCGCCGGGGGTGACCTCGTCACGCTTCCCACCGCACCGCAGTCGCTGCGCGCACGCGCACTGGCGGACGACGTCCGCTTCATCCTCGCGGTGTTCGTCGACCTCAACGGCAAGCCCTGCGCCAAGCTCGTGCCCGTCTCGGCCGCAGACGAACTGGAGGCCGGCGAGCTCGGCTTCGCAGGCTTCGCCGCCGGGCTGATCGGCCAACGCCCGCACGACGCCGACCTCATCGCCGTGCCCGACCTCGACTCGTACGCGCCCATCCCCTTCGTGCGCGAAGGCCTCGCGATCGTCCACTGCGACCCCCACGTCGACGGCGAGCCGTGGCCCTACGCCCCGCGCGTCATCCTGAAGCGCGCGCTCGCGCGCCTCGCCGAGCGCGGCCTGTCCGCCAAGGTCGGCGCCGAAGTCGAGTACTTCCTCGTCGACCGCTCCGAAGACGGCACGCTGACGGCGGCCGACGCCAAGGACGAGGGGCTGCGCTCCTGTTACGACGCCCGCGGCGTGACACGCATGTACGACCACCTCGCGGCGGTCAGCGACGCGATGAACGCGCTCGGCTGGGGCAACTACGCCAACGACCACGAGGACGCCCCCGGCCAGTTCGAGCAGAACTTCGCGTACGAGGAGGCGCTCGTCACGGCGGACCGCGTGATCACGCTGCGCTACCTCATCGGCATGCTCGCCGAGCAGCGCGACATGACCGCGACGTTCATGCCGAAGCCCTTCAGCGACCGTGCCGGCAACGGCCTGCACTTCCACCTGTCGCTGTGGCACGACGACGCGCCGGTGTTCCCTGACGCGACCGACGAGCGCGGCCTCGGACTCTCGGACGTCGCGTACTCGTTCGTCGCCGGCTTGCTCGACCACGCTCCCGGGCTGCAGCTGTTCCTTGCGCCGAGCGTCAACTCCTACAAGCGCCGCGGCGCGACGACGAGCGCCTCGGGCGCCACCTGGTCGCCCAAGCACGCCACGTACGGCGGCAACGACCGCACCCACTTCATCCGCGTGCCCGACGCCAACCGCATCGAGCTGCGCGCAGCGGACGGCTCGGCGAATCCCTACCTCGCCCTGGCCGCCGTGGTGCACGCGGGCCTCGACGGCATCGAGCGGGCGGCCGACCCGGGCGCCCCGTGCGGCCCCGGCGAATTCCGCGAGACGTCGGCCGTACTCCCCCGCACGCTCCTGCATGCCGTGCAGTCGCTCCGTGACGACGCCGTGCTGCGCGAAGCGCTCGACGACGGCGGCCGCGGCGTCGGCGAGTACTTCGCCGACGCCAAGGAAGACGAGTTCCTCAGCTGGCACAACACCGTCACCGAGTGGGAGCTGGACCGCTATCTGACGGCGTACTGAACGCCGCGGCATCCGCTTCTCGAACGAAAGGAAACCCCATGTGCGGAATCGCTGCACTGCAGATTCGCAACCCGGCGCTGCGCGGCGAGCTCGGCGGCCTCATGCACGGCATGCTGTGCGAGATCGTCGAGCGCGGCCCCGACTCTGCAGGGCTGGCCCTCTACGGCTCGGACCGGCTCACGCCCGAAGGATCGTCGGCGATAACCGTGATCACGGATGCCGACCCCGCCGCGCTGGCGGAGACCCTGCGTGCGTCGCTGCCGGAGGGAGCTGAACCGACGGTGGTCGCGTACGCCGAGTCCGTGCTCGTGAATGCGGAGGTCGAGGCGTCCGTCCTGGAAGAGGCGGTGCGCGCGGCGCTTCCCGGCGAGAGCATCATCGGCCGCGGATCGAACGTGGCCGTGCTGAAGGGCGTCGGCCACCCCGTCGAGCTCGCCGAGGTGTACGGGCTCACCGGGATCAGCGGCACGCAGGCGCTGTCGCACACCCGGATGGCCACGGAGTCGGCGGTCACCGCCGTCGGCGCACACCCGTTCACCGTCGCCGAGGATCTCTGCCTCGTTCACAACGGCTCGTTCAGCAACCACGCGTCGATCCGCCGCTGGCTGCGCGCCGAGGGCGTGGAGTTCGACAGCGAGAACGACTCCGAGGTCGCGGCCCGTTACATCGCGTGGCGCATGGGCCACGGCGACGACCTCAAGACCGCGCTCGAGGCGCTGCAGGGCGTGTTCGACGGGTTCTACACGCTCGTCGTCACCACCGCCGACAGCATGGCGGTCGTCCGCGACCCCATCGCGTGCAAGCCGGCGATCATCGCCGAGACCGACGACTGGATCGCGATGGCATCCGAATACCGCGCCCTCGCGGGCCTGCCGGGTGTCGAGGACGCCCGCGTCTTCGAGCCGTCGCCCGGCGTCGTCTACACCTGGGCGCTCGCGCCCGTCCTGGAAGGAGCCTCTTGATGACCCTCATGGCCCCCGCAGCCGTGACCACCGTCGACCTCGCTGACTCGAGCGTCCGTGAGCTCAACCAGCTGCTGCACGACGCCGTCGACGGCGCCTCGTTCGTCGTCGAGTCGCCGGTCGGCGGCCACAACATCGCCGTCGGCATCACCGCCGACCTCGACGTGACCGTCGAGGGCAATGTCGGCTACTACTTCGCCGGCATGCACCAGACCGGCACCGCGACCGTGCACGGCAGCGCCGGCGTGGGACTGGCCGAGAACATCATGTCGGGCGTCGTGCACGTGACCGGCGACGCCTCGCAGTCGACCGGGGCGACCGGCCACGGCGGTCTGGTCATCGTCGACGGAAACACCGGCGCCCGCTGCGGCATCTCGATGAAGGGCGTCGACATCGTCGTGGGCGGCAGCATCGGCCACGCGTCGGCCTTCATGGCGCAGGCCGGCCGCCTCGTCGTCTGCGGCGACGCGGGCGAGGCCCTCGGCGATTCGATCTACGAGGCGCGCATCTACGTGCGCGGCCAGGTCGCCTCGCTCGGCGCCGACTGCGTCGAGAAGGAGATGCGCCCGGAGCACCTCGCCGAACTCCAAGAGCTGCTCGAGCGCGCGGGCCGCACGGAGCGGGCCGAGGAGTTCCGCCGCTACGGCTCGGCGCGGGGCCTCTACCACTTCAAGGTCGACAACGCCGGCGCGTACTGACCGCACCACGACACGCACCACAGGGAGCAACACATGACCACCGATCTCGCCGCCCTCGGCCTCCGCGAGTCCGCGACCTTCGACCGCGCCACCATCGCTGACATCCAGCGCGCAGCATCCACCGGCATCTACGACATCCGCGGCTGGGGTGCCAAGCGATCGCTGCCTCACTTCGACGACCTCCTCTTCCTCGGGGCGAGCATGTCGCGCTACCCGCTCGAGGGGTACCGCGAGAAGTGCGCGACCGATGTGACGCTCGGCGCCCGCAACGCGCTCGAGCCCATCCACCTCGACATCCCGGTGACGATCGCGGGCATGAGCTTCGGGGCGCTGTCCGCCAATGCCAAGGAGGCCCTTGGCCGCGGCGCAAGCGAGGCGGGCACCTCGACCACGACCGGCGACGGCGGCATGACGCCGGAAGAGCGCGGCCAGTCCAAGACCCTCGTCTACCAGTACCTCCCATCGCGCTACGGCATGAACCCCGACGACCTGCGCAAGGCCGACGCCATCGAGATCGTGCTCGGCCAGGGCGCCAAACCCGGCGGCGGCGGCATGCTGCTCGGCCAGAAGATCACCGAGCGCGTGGCGGGCATGCGCACCCTCCCCGTCGGGATCGACCAGCGCTCGGCGAGCCGTCACCCCGACTGGACCGGACCCGACGACCTCACCATCAAGATCGCCGAGCTCCGCGAGATCACCGACTGGCGCAAGCCCATCTACGTCAAGATCGGCGCCTCTCGTCCGTACTACGACACCGCGCTGGCGGTGAAGGCGGGCGCCGACGTCGTCGTGCTCGACGGCATGCAGGGCGGCACCGCCGCCACGCAGCAGGTGTTCATCGAGCACGTCGGCATCCCGACGCTCGCGGCCATCGGCCCCGCCGTCCAGGCTCTGCAGGAGCTCGGCGTGCACCGCACCGGCGTGCAGCTGATCGTGTCGGGCGGCATCCGAAACGGCGCCGACGTGGCGAAGGCTCTGGCGCTGGGGGCGGATGCGGTGGCCATCGGCACTGCGGCCCTGATCGCTCTGGGGGACAACGACCCGCGCTATGCCGACGAGTACGCCGCGCTCGGCTCTGCGGCGGGCTTCTATGACGATTTCCAGGACGGCCGCGACCCCGCCGGCATCTCCACGCAGGACCCGGAGCTGTCGGCCCGCCTCGACCCGGTCGCCGCTGGACGGCGGCTCGCGAACTACCTCCGCGTGCTCACGCTCGAGGCCCAGACGATCGCCCGCGCCTGCGGCAAGTCGCACGTGCGCAATCTCGAGCCCGAGGACCTCGTCGCACTGACGGTCGAGTCTGCCGCGATGGCCGGCGTGCCGCTGGCCGGCACGTCGTGGATTCCCGGACGCAGCTGACGCCATGCCCCTCGACCTGCGCGCACCGTCGCGGGCGTCGACCACGCCGCCGGAGATCGGCGAGAGGTCGGAGCCGCGCAGCGACACCCGTCCGGACGAACGCCGATCTCCGTCCTCGTGGCGGGCCACGACGCCTGTGAGCGAGCTCGCCGACCTCGACGTGGTCACGCCCACCGACGCCTCTCCGGAGTCGTGGGCGAACGGCCTCGGCGTGACGCGCGTGCTCGCGAAGCGGCTCGCGTGGCGGCTGAGCATCGCGGAACTGCGGGGGCGGATGCCGTTCTCGGCGTTCCCCGGCATCGACCGCGTGCTCATCCCGCTGAGCGCTGCCACTCTCGCGCTGACGGTCGACGGCGTCGAGCGGCGCGTGACGCGGGAACGCGGCATCCGTTTCCGCGGTGAAGCCCGCGTCGTCGCGACAGCTGATCGCGGGGGCGTGTCGGTCGTGAACCTCATGGTCAAACGCGGGCTCGCCGAGCCGACGTACCGCGTGGAGCTGCACCACGGCACGGTGCGGGTCGATCCGGCGGCGACTCTCACGGTGCTGCTGGCGGGGACGGCGACAGTCGACGACCTGCCCCTTCCGCCCGGCAGTGCGCTGCTGCAGGGCCCGCGCGAGCGCCGCATCAGCTGCGATCGCGCACTCATCGCGCGATTCGACCTCTCCCCGTCCGGCGACGCGCCGAACAACTGAAAGGCCCGGAATGTCCACACACCCCATCGCGATCATCGGCGCCGGCCTCGCAGGCGCAGCGACCGCATGGCAGCTCGCCCGCCGGGGGCACGACGTCGTCGTCCTCGAGCGCAGCACGCCCGCCAATGATCTCGGAAGCTCGCACGGCTCGGCCCGCATCCTGCGGTACACCTACCCCGACCCCTTCTACACGGACCTCATGGTCGAGGCGCGACGCGGGTGGGACGAGCTCGAAGATCTCCGCGGCGAGCGCCTCATCACGCCTACCGGCTCGCTGGACTACGGCGCGACTCGCGACCCCGCGGCCCTCGCAGCGGTGCTCGCCGGCGCGAGCGTTCCGCACGAGCTGCTCACCGCCGCCGAGGCCTCGGCCCGCTGGGCGGGCATCGCCTTCGACGGTCCGGTGCTGTGGCACGCGGATGCCGGCGTCATCGACGCGGAGGAGTCGGTGAAGGCCATGGTCGGGCTCGCCGTGGCCGCGGGCGCCGAGCTGCGGCAGGACTGGGCCGCGGCTCGCGTGCTCGCCCAGGCCGGCGACTACCTCGTCGAGTCGGAGGCGGGTGACACGGTCGTGGCGTCGCAGGTCGTCGTCGCCGCGGGCGGCTGGCTGCCCGCGCTGCTCGCCGGCCTCGGGCTGCCCCGGGAGGCGCTCGACGCGTTTCCGCGGATGGAGGTGCGGCAGGAGCAGGCGCTGCATTTCCCGTACCGCGACCCCGGGGCGGCGTGGCCGACCTTCATCAACAAGCGCGCCGACATCCAGGTGTACGGGCTGCCCGGCGGGCGCGACGCGGCCTTCCGCGGGCAGAAGGTCGCCGAGTACAACGGAGGCCGCGTCATCGGCTCCGCGCTGGAGCACGACCGCATCGTCGACCCGGCGCGGCGCGAGCGACTCGTCTCGTACGTCGCGGAGGCGCTGCCAGGGCTCGTGCCCGAGCCCTACGCCGAGACCACGTGCCTGTTCACGAACGCTCCGGCCGATGACTTCATCATCGACCGCGTGGGCGGTGTGACGATCCTGTCGCCGTGCTCCGGTCACGGCGCCAAGTTCGCGCCGTTGCTGGGCGAGCTCACCGCACGTCTCGTCACCGGCGCGGACTCCGGCGTCTCACGGTTCCGTCCCCTCGCCGCGATGGCCGGCGCATGAGCGTCGCGGGGATGCTGCGCGAGATCGCGGCGGTGGGAGCAGACGCCGCGCGCGGGGGCTTCAGCCGCGCGGGATACTCCGATGCCGATCGCGAGCTCCGCGAGTGGTTCGCGGGGCACGCCGAGGCCCGGGGCCTCGACGTGGAGCGCGACCGCAACGGCACGCTGTGGGCGTGGTGGAACCCGAGCGGCAGCACCGCGGACGCCGTGATCACCGGCAGCCACCTCGACTCCGTCCCCGGCGGGGGCGGTTATGACGGGCCGCTGGGCGTCGCATCCGGTCTCGTCGCCGTCGATCTGCTGCGCGAGCGGGCTGTCGTGCCGGAGCGCCCCATCGGAATCGCCGTCTTCCCCGAGGAGGAGGGCTCGCGCTTCGGCGTCGCGTGCCTGGGCTCGCGCCTGATGAGCGGCGCGCTCAGCCCCGACCGCGCGCTGGCGCTCGCCGACCGCGAAGGCGACACGTTCGCCGAGGCGCTGCGGCGCGACGGCCTGGACCCGGCGCACCTGGGCCCCGACCCCGAGCGGCTCGCCCGCATCTCGTCTTTCGTCGAACTCCACGTCGAGCAGGGGCGCGGACTGATCGACCTGGGCAAGCCCGTCGCGATCGCCTCGTCGATCCTCGGCCACGGCCGGTGGCGGGTGACCGTCGACGGACAGGGCAACCACGCCGGCACGACGCTCATGGAAGACCGCCGCGACCCCATGGTCGCCGCCGCGCGCATGATCGTCGAGATCCGCGACCTCGCCCGACGCACGCCCGACGCACGCGCGACCGTCGGTCGCCTCGAGCCGGTGCCCGGCGGAACGAACGTCATCGCGTCACAGGTTCGCTTCTGGATCGACATCCGCCACCCCGATGACCTCGTGACGGCCGCTCTCGTCTCGGAGGCCCGCGACCGGGTCGTCGCTGCCGCCCTCGACGAGGGCTGCCGCGCCGAGGTGCGGGAGGAGTCCCTGAGCACCACCGTCGACTTCGACCTCGGCCTGCGCGAGGCGCTGCGCACGACCCTCCCCGATGCCCCCGAGCTCGGAACGGGTGCCGGCCACGACGCGGGCGTGCTCGCAGCATCCGTCCCCACCGCGATGCTCTTCGTGCGCAACCCGACCGGCATCTCGCACTCGCCCGAAGAGCTCGTGGAGGACGCGGATGCCGAGCTCGGCGCCGTCGCACTGGCCGACGTGCTGCAGGAGCTGGCCGCGCCGGCCCCCGGGGCGGCGGTCGGGACCGACCATATGATGGCGAGGTGAGTGCCGCGATCCCGGGAGCCGACGCCGCAGGCGGCGTGCTGGAGCCGATCATCGCGCAGCAGGTGCGGCGCTACCGGGCCGAGCAGGGCATCTCGGCGGCCGACCTCGCGGCTCGCACTGGCCTGTCGAAGGCGATGATCTCGAAGATCGAGTCGGCGACGACCTCGTGCTCGCTGACGACGCTGCAGCGCTTGGCCGACGGCTTCGGCATCCCGGTCACAGCGCTGTTCCGCGGGTCGGCGAGCGACCGCGAGGCTTCGTTCACCAAGGCGGGGGCGGGGAGCGTCAGCGTCCGCAGCGGCACCCAGCACGGGCATCTGTACCAGATGCTCGGCGTGCTGAAAGACACCCCGAACGCTCTCGAGCCGACGCTCGTCACCCTGACCGACGCGTCGAACGTGTTCCCCCTCTTCCAGCACCCCGGCACCGAGTTCCTTTACATGCTCGAGGGGCGCATGAAGTACGGACACGGCGGCTACGAGTACGAGATGGCCCCGGGCGACGCGCTGCTGCTCGACGGCGAGGCCGCGCACGGACCCGTCGAGCTCATCGAGGTTCCGATCCGGTTCCTCGCGATCCGGTCGCGCTGAGCGCGGCGCTCAGTGGAGGTCGAACGGGTCGTCCGCCATCCGGGCGGGCGGAGGCGACATGATCAGGCGCGTCTGCTCCTGCATGTAGCCGACGACCTCGTCGTTCCTCGGGGCGCTGAGGGAATTCTGCGTCGTCTGCGTGACCAGCTCGGTGTTGGAGTTGAGCAGGAACGTCACGTCCACCTCGTTGCCGTCGAGCCCGATCGCGTGCAGCGAGATCGAATCGGTCATCCCGGCCACACCCAAGGCGCGCGCATACTCCATCAGCCAGTCGGCCGACTCGTCGTCGAGGAAGAGCGCCTTGTCTGCGTACGTCACGTGCTTCATGCCGAAAGCGTTCGCGCCCTCGGCCGCTCCGGTACACGTGGTTGACACGGATACCGATGGATGCATCGACGGGATGCTGCACCCTGTCGCATGTCGGACGCCCGTGGTTGGCTGGCGCCCATGAACACCGTGACTTCTGCCGACGGCACCGCCATCGCCTATGACAAGACCGGCGAGGGGCCTGTCATCGTGATCGTGAACGGCGCCATGTCCACGGCCGCCGATGCAGCGGGACTGGCCGGGGCATTGGCGGACGCAGGATTCCGGGCCATCACGTGGGACCGCCGAGCGCGCGGTGCGAGCGGAGACGCCCGCGATTCGACGCCCGAACGGGAGGTGGAGGACCTCGCAGCGGTGATCTCCGCGTCGGGAGGGGAGGCCGCGGTGCTCGGCCACTCGTCGGGCGCGGTGCTGGCGCTGTTCGCGGCGTCGCGCGCAGTGCCCGTGAGGGCGCTGTTCCTGTCGGAACCGCCGCTGCGCTTCGGCGTCGACGAGCCGGCCGATGACCTCGCCGAGCGGCTGCAGGCGCTCGTGGACGGCGGTCAGCCCGACGAGGCGATCGTGACGTTCCAGCTCGAAGGCGTCGGCCTGCCGCGCGAGATGGTCGACGGCATGCGCGCGAGCGACCAGTTCGCCGCGCTCGTCCCACTCGCGCAGTCGACCGTGTACGACACGAACCTGGTTCGGTTCGCGTCGACGCCGAGCCCCGAGATGCTCTCGGTCGCCGCCCCGGTCACCGTGCTCCGCGGCGCGCAGACCTTCCCGATGCTGGTCACCGCCGCCGACCGCCTGGCCGACGAGATCGACGGCGCCGAGCTGGTCGTCGTCCCCGAGTCGGTGATGCACCGCCCTGACCCCGACGCGACGGCGCGGGTCGTGAAGGAGCGCCTCGGGTAGACCCCGCTTCCCGCCCTGCCCTGAGCCGCGACCACCCCGATCAGGCGGCGAGGCGGCGGCGCTCGGCCAGACCCTCGATCGCGGCGCGATACTCGTCGATCATCCGGCCGCGCGACAGGCCGGCGCGGGCGGCGAGCGCGGCCTCCCGCAACCGGCCGCGCTCGCTCAGCACGCTCTCCCAGACGGCGGCGATGGCGTGCGGCTCGCGCGGGGTCACGAGACCGAACCCCGCCACGCTGCTCGCCGCGTCGCCGACGTCGGTGGTGACGGGCGTCGCGCCCGACGCCGCGCCCTCGAGCAGGCACAGCGGCGAGGCCTCCCCGAACGCGCTGGTCAGCGCGACGATGTCGGCGATCCGGTAGAGGTCCGGCATGTCGCCGCGGATGCCCAGAGCGTGCACGCGGTCGGCGGGGACCGCAGCATCCGTCATCAGCGAAGCGAACGCGGCGTTGTCAGGCCTCATGCCCGCGCCGCACAGCACGAAGTGCGCATCGGGTCGGCGTGCGGACAGACGCGCGGTCGCGCGAAGGAACAGCCCCGGGTCTTTCATGGCGTCGAACCGGGCGGCGAGCAGCACCACGGGCGCGTCGAGCGGAATGCCCAGGCGTACGCGCAGCGCGGCGCCGTCGGCGGGGTCGGCCTCCGGGGTGAACACGTCGATGTCGATGCCGTTGCGCACGACGCGGCGATCGAGGCCGAACGGCAGGTGCTGCGCGTACGCCGCGTCGGTCGATTCGGCGCACGAGATGGTGGCGGTGAGCAGCCCCGTCTCGGCGGCCTCGCGCAGCCAACCGAGCGCCGGACCGGAGTGGCCCGGATCCGAGCGGTGCAGGCACGCGGCGACGGGCACCGAGGGCATGAGTCCGTGCGCCCGCAGAGCCAGGAGCAGGCCGAGCGGCTGCTCTTTGAGCGACAGCACGACGTCCGCCTGGGCGATCGCCTCGGCGGCGCGGTACAGGTCGAGCTCGCCGAACGATGACGGGTCCATCGGCTTCGCCCCTGCTGTACCGCCGAGCGCGGTGATCTCGACGCCCGCGCCGGCGAGCCGCCGGTAGCGCGGATCGTCGTGGGCGAACTGGACGGTCGCATCGCGGCGCGCCTGTGCCGACAGCGACAGGACACCGTGGGACTGCTCGCCGGCGGCGTGGAGGCCGGCGACGACGTCGGAGTGGAGGATCCGCGCCCCACCGGCGAAGAAGCCTTCGTAGAGCGACAGCACGCGAAGGGTCATGTGGCACCTCTCGGGTGGAGGGACGACGGACGAATCGGATGCCGGAACGTCGTTCCGGCCGGTGACTGTCGGCGCCGGTGCCGGTCGATCCATCGTCGGGGGCCGCGCGCCCCGATGTCGATGAACGGACGGGGTGCATCCGGTGAACGCTCGTCGAGCGGCGACGCCGTCGCGCGGCACCCCCGCAGGATCTCAGCGAGGGCGGCTCGCCGCCATCCGCCCGTCGGGGTCGAGGCGAGCGAGCACGGCGGCGGTGATCTCCCGCAACTGCTCCGCCTGCTCGGGCGTGATCACGTCGAGCAGAACGCTGCGCACGGTCTGGACGTGCCCGGGGGTCGCCTGCAGCACCTTGCGCCGGCCGTCCGCGGTGATGACCGCGTCGGTGGCTCGCGCGTCGGCGGCGTTGCGCTCTCGACGCACGAGGCCGCGCGCCTCGAGCCGCGAGATCACGTGCGACAGGCGCGGCAGCGTCGCGTTCGTCATCGAGGCGAGCTCCTTCATCTGCAGGCGGTGCTGGTCGGCGTTCGACAGCATCGAGAGCGCGAAGTAGTCGAAGTGCGTGAGGTCCTCATCGCGCAGCAGCTGGGCATCGAGCTCCCGTGGCAGCAGCTCGAGGAGTGCGGCGAACGGCACCCAGGTGTCCTGCTCGTCCGCCGTGTAGAACCTCGGCCTGCTCATTCTCCGATTCTAGGAATAGTTGTGGCGACAAGCGAGTTGATCCCAGACGAATGCTTGAAGCTACAAGCAACTCGCCTGATTGGAGAACAGCCATGACCACGATCACGATCTTCGGAAACGGCAGCATGGGCCAGGCCATCGGCGGCGTGCTCGCCCGCGGCGGTGCCGACATCCAGCACATCGGCAGCGCCGACACCGACACCACCGTGACCGGCGACATCGTCGTGCTGGCCGTGCCGTACCCGGCGCTCGCCCAGATCGCCGCCGCATACGGTGCGCAGCTCGCCGGCAAGACGGTCGTCGACATCACGAACCCGCTGGACTTCTCGACGTTCGACGCGCTCGTCGTGCCCGCCGGCAGCTCGGCGGCCGCGGAGCTGCAGTCGGCCCTTCCTGAGTCGAAGGTGCTCAAGGCCTTCAACACCAACTTCGCCGCGACGCTCGTGAGCGGCCGCGAGGGCGACGCCACGACCACCGTGCTCGTCGCGGGCGACGACGCCGACGCGAAGGCCGGCCTCATCGCTGCGATCACCGCCGGCGGACTCGAGGCCGTCGACGCGGGCTCCCTCGCCCGCGCTCACGAGCTCGAGTCGATCGGCTTCCTGCAGCTGACCCTGGCGGTCGGCGAGCAGATCGGCTGGACCGGCGGCCTCGCACTCGTGCGCTGAGTCCTCCGCGCCCGTCGCTGCATCGGGGCGGGCGTTTCCTTCGTTACGATCGGGACCAGGCAGCCCGAAGCCATCGTCATCGTCCGGAAACGCCCTCCTCGAAAGGACCACCGCCCGATGCTCGACGGTCTCCGCGCGGTCGCCCTCCGGACGGCCACGGCCGCCGCAGTCGTGGCCGGTCTGCTCGCCGCTCCCGCCTCCGCCGCCGTGGCAGGCCCCTCACCTTCGGCCTCGGCGGGCGTCCCCCTCAGCCCGGCGTCCGGTGCCTACTTCGGCACGACGATCGACTGGAGCGTCGACACCGCCGCACTGGAGGCCGAGCGCCTGGGGCGCACGCCCGCCGTCCTCGAGCACGTGACACCTCTCCCCCTCTCGGCGACCGAGCGCGGCTACCTCGATCAGTTCGTCGCACAGGCGGAGGAGGTCGGCGCGCTCCCCGCCGTCACGATCGCGCCCGAGGAGGGGCTCGCCGACTTCGACGAGACTGACGCCGACGAGATCGTCGAGGCCATCGCGCACGCCCGCGTCGACGCCGACGTGCCGCTGTACGTGCGGTTCGGACCGGGCATGAACGCCCCCTGGGTCTCGTGGGGCCAGCAGCCGAGCGCGTACATCGCCGCCTTCTGCGTGCTCGCCGACGCCGTGCACACGGGGCTCCCCGGTGCGGCGATGGTGTGGTCGCCGACCTCAGGCGCCGGATACCCCTTCGGCGCGGAGCCCGCGGCCGACGAGCTCGACACCGACGCCGACGGCGGCGTCTCCGCCGGGGACGATCCCTACGGCCCCTACTACCCCGGCGATCGGTACGTCGATTGGGTCGGGCTTCAGGCCTACCACGACCCGACCGGGGGCGAGTCGGCGGTCAACGCCGTACCGCAGCCCGATGCGCTCACCGCTCAGCTCGAGGGAGACGGCGACCTGGCGTTCGTCGACCGCTTCGCTTCGCCGGATCGCCCCCTCATGCTCGAGACCGCCGCCTTCTTCAGCCCCGGCGCCGGCGGTGCTGGGGAGCTCGAGCTCAAGCAGGCGTGGTGGCGGCAGGTCATCGCCGCCGTCGAGGACGTTCCCGCTCTCGACGCGGTCGTGTGGCGTGATGCGTCCTCGACGCGGGGCGTGGTGGGTCGGGCCCCGATCGAGTGGAGCATCAGCTCGTCGCCCGAGCTGGTCGAGGAATTCGTGACGGATGCTGAGGCCGGCGGTCTCGTGTTCGGCCCGCTGTATGCGCCCTCGGGGCAGCGATCCGCGAGCGCCGCGACCGGCGCCACCATCGGAGGCGTCGCCGGGTGGATCGTCGTCGCGGCGATCTTCGCGGGAACGATCGCGTTGCTGGTGTGGGGCTTCACCAAGGGTCCCCGCAGTGGGCTCGCGTACGACGGACCTGCTCGCCGGGACCTGCGCATCGACCTGCTGCGCGGCATCGCGATCGTGTTCGTCCTCGTCAATCACCTCGGCATGGTGTCACTGTTCCAGAACCTCTCACAGGAGACGATCGGCATCGTGTCGGGCGCCGAGTTGTTCGTGCTGCTGTCCGGCGTGGTCCTCGGCATGGTCTACCGCCCGAAGATCGAGCGGGACGGCATGGCCGAGACGACATCGCTGATCGAGCGCCGCGCGGGGAAGGTCTACGTGGCGGCCCTGGGCGTCGTGATCGTCGTGGGACTTCTGAGCCTTCTGCCCTTCCTGAACGCGACGCCGGCCACGACCTTCGTGGACGAGGGCACCGGTGCCGCGGGCGGTGAGGCGACGGGCCGCGTCTACGACCTGTACGCCGGATTCGGCCGGCTCTTCGAGTACCCCGTGGACGCGAGCGTCTTCGCCGACATCCTTCTGCTGCGGATGGGCCCGTGGCAGGTCAACGTGCTCGGCTTCTACGTCGTGATGCTGGTCGTCTCGCCGCTCATCCTGTGGGGGCTGTCGCGAGGCTGGTGGATCGTCGTGCTGGTCGCGAGCTGGGCGGTGTACAGCATCCAATCGTTCCTTCAGCTGCGGCTGCTGCCGTCGCAGTTCGAGGACTCGTTCCCGCTGCTGTCGTGGCAGGCGCTCTTCGTGACCGGGATGGTGGCCGGCTACCACCGGAGCGCGATCGTCGGCTGGTTCACCACGCGGTGGGGCCGCGCCGCCCTCGCGGTCTGCGTGCTGGCGACGGTGGGGCTGGCCCTGTTCTCGTGGAACAACCCGTATCTGTCCAGCCCGCTGGACGTGCGGCTCGGGGTCGTCCCGCAGAACACCTTCTCCGGCGTGTACTCGGCGTGGTTCGAGCGGACGTACCTCGACCCCGGCCGCGTGCTCAACGCGCTGCTTGTCACCATCACGATCTACGCCTTGTTCAGCGTGCTCTGGAAGCCGATCAACCGAGCGGTGGGCTGGTTCTTCATCCCGCTCGGGCAGACCACGCTCTATGTCTTCATCATGCAGCTGGTGTTCGTGCTCATCGTGGCGAACATCCCGTTCCTCCACGAAGGCAACCTGCTCGTGAACACCATCGCCTACGTCGTGATGCTCGGCCTGATGTGGGTGATGGTGAAGAAGCGCTTCCTGTTCCGCATCATCCCCCGCTGACGGCTCAGGCGCGCCGGGCGGCGAGGGCGGAGGCGAGAGCGGATGCCGAGCCCGGCGTGCTGTCGATCCTCCAGTCCACCTCCTTGTCGTGGTGGAACCAGACCAGTCCCGTCACATCGGGCTGGGCCGCCAGGTGGGCGACGAGGTCGGCGTTCCAGGTCGCTTTCGATCCACCCGCCTCCGCCGACGCGGTCTCGGCGACGATGATCGGCTTTCCCGGTGCCATCGCTCGCAGCTGGGCGAGTCCGTCTGCGAACAGCGCTTGCGGTGTCACCCAGCTGCTCCACGGCTGCGAGGTGCCCCAGTTGTAGCCGTCGAGGGCGACCGCGTCGACGTATGCCGACCCCGGGTAGACCGACGCGAGCGGCGTCGAGCCGGCATACGGCACGTTCGGGCTCCACACCCACTGCACGTTCGTGGCTCCTGCAGCGGTCACGACCTCGTGCACGTGGCGCCAAGCCGCCGCGTATGAGCCGGAGGCGTTCCCGTTGACGCCGTCGCTCCAGGGATACCAGTTCCCGTTCATCTCGTGGGCGTAGCGCACGTAGACGGGCTTGCCCCAGGCGGCGAGCGACGCACCCCACTGCTGCAGGTACGTGTCGTACGCACCCGCGATCACCTGCGCGTTGGAGTACGACGCCTGCGTCGCGCCACCTCCCCACCGCCACGGCTCCCAGGTCAGGATGCTGGTCGCGCCCCGCGCCGCGACGCTGTCGAGTCCTGCGATCGGCGGCGACTGAGCGAAGTCGTGGTACGAGAGCACGAGACCGGGGTTCTCGCCCGCCAACCGGGCGACGGCGTCCAGCTCGGCGTCGGCGGTCGCCCCACCCGGTGTCGTGACGCCGAACCGCAGCCGCGCGCTGCTGATCGTCGGGGCGGCGGGTGCCTGCTGGCTCACCGCGAACCACGCCGTCGCCGCCGCGTCGACCGTGGTCGCTGTCACCGCGAGCGCCGGCGCGGTGGTCGCCGGGATGATCACGGTGGCCCTGAACGTCCCGGACGCGGTGGTGGTGAAGGCGGCGGTCGCGGTACCCGCCATCACCGTTCCGGGGCGCTTTCTGCCGAATCCGGCCCCGGTCACGGTCACGCTGGTGCCGACAGGTCCCGCGCTGGGCGAGAGCGCGAGCGTACCGGTCGCCGCACTCGCGGGCGTGGGCACGGCGATCACCCCCATCAGGAGACCGAAGGCCACGGCCACTGCCGCTCCGGCCCTACGGATACGAGACATCGGAGTCCCCTCCTCGCGGTGCATCCCCCCCAGATTCACGGGGACGATCCCCCGGGCCGCGTGTGGACGAGGGTACTCGCGGGCCAAGACGAGGGCTTCATCAGAAGGCCGCGCGGCCAAGGTCTGAGCCGATGCTGAGGATCCGGGCGTCAGGCGATGCGCGTCCCCGACGGCAAGCGCCCCGCGGGGGTGCGCGTGCGTGCCCACGCCCACCACATCAGGCCCACGGCGAGCAGCAGCTGCAGCGTCATGCCGACGAACCAGCTCGGCGTCGAGCGGTCGATGATCTCCGCGGGGGTGGCTCGCTCCTCCTCCAGCCGAGGGGCGCAGTCGTCCCACCGCTGCTCGAGCTCGGGCGGCTGCTGAGCCGAGCGAACGCCGAACTTGATCTGGCCGAAGAGGTCGTTCGGGTTTCCGTACTCGTCGTACTGCGTCGGCGTCGCGTCGGCGAGGATCACGAACGGGTTCGCCGCGAGCAGCCACCACACTCGGTCGAACCGCGGCTGGTCGTAGGTCGACGTCTGCCACTGTCCGCACCGCACCTCGATGTCGTCGTCGCACGGATACTCGTCGCTGGGGGTCTCGCCGGGCATGCACGGGAAGCTGTCACCGGAGTACTGGTCGTACTCGATCGAGCGGTAGTGGTTCGTCACCTCGGAACGCATGGTCATGCCCACGAGCGCGAACGCGATCAGGGTGCCGACGACGAGTGCCGCGACCACCAGGTAGGTCGTGGCGACCGAGAACAGCGGTCGCGACAGGATGCCGCTCAGCGCGACGCCGATCGCCGAGATGATGCCGACCTCGAACACGAGCACGAGCAGCGACACCGTGATGGTCGCCGGCGCTCCCCCGCCCCCGAGTGTCGCGAGCACGAGGAACGGGAGGGCCACCGCGACGAAGGCGAGGCCGGTGATCCAGGCGGCGAGGAACTTGCCGATCAGGATCTCGAGCGTCGTCGCCAGTGTGACCTGCACGGGCGCGAGGGTCGCGGCATCCCGGTCGCCGTTGATCGCGTTGCCGCTCAACGTGGGCGACACGAGCACCACGAGCAGGAGCGTGATGTACACGATCGTGGAGTAGATCGCCCCGCCCGGCTGGAACGCCGAGCCCCACGCGAGGAACGACAGGCCGGTGACGATCGCGAGCAGCACCGCGAAGACGCCGATCAGCACATACCAGGCGATGCTTCTGGTGCGCTGGGTCAGTTCGAGGCCGACGATGGTTCCCAGTCGCTGACCGTTCACGCCGTCGCCCCGCTCTCATCCTCGCCCGGCGCCGGCGGTTCGCCGGGCGGTGACGTCTGCGGCGGCCGCCCGTCGCCGAGGTCGAGGAACGTGCGCTCGAGCGCGCCCTGCGCCGCCGCGAACTCCACCACCTCGAGCCCGGCACCGACGAGGTCGCGGAGCGCCGCGGCCGCGGCATCCTCCGATTCGAACGACACCACCACGTCACGACGGTCGACGCCCAGGCTCTCCACGGGGACCCTAAGGGCGCCCGCCACCCCTTCGAGGGCGACGGATGCCTCGGCCCCGGCGATCCGCACCCGCCACGGCCGCGCGCGGCGCGACGCCGCCTCGACCCGGGCCGGGTCGACGGTCACGCCGGCCATGAGGAAGACCGCGTCGTCGACGACCTCCTCGAGCTCCGAGAGGATGTGGCTCGACACGAGCACGGTGCGCCCCTCGGCGGCGAACCGCCGCAGCAGCACGCGCAGGTCGATGCGCGCCTGAGGGTCGAGACCCGACGCCGGCTCGTCGAGCAGCAGCACCCGCGGGTCGTGCACGAGGGCGCGCGCGAGTCCGAGACGCTGCTTCTGCCCCCGCGACAGCACGCGGGCGGGCGCATCGGCGAGATCGACCAGCCCGACTTCGGCGAGGAGGGCGTCGGCGCGGACGGATGCCTCGTCCCGCGGCATCCCGTACAGCCTCGCCGTCACCGCCAGCGTCTCGCGTGAGCTGAGCGCGTTCCAGGCGCCGAGGGCGTCGGGCATCCAGCCGAGCAGCGCACGGGCGGCCTGCGGGTCGGACACGGGGTCGACGCCGTCGATGCGGATCGCGCCGGCGTCGGGAGCCAGGAGCGATGCGAGCATCAGGAGCAGGGTCGTCTTGCCCGAGCCGTTCGGCCCGACGAGACCGGTGACCCGGCCGGCGTGCGCCCGAAGCGTCACGTTGCGGACCGCGTGCACCTCGCCGAACGAGCGCCGCACGCCCTGGACGACGATGCCGGGCTCGGCGGGGATTCCGGTGGCCGGAGGGGCCGTACTCGGCATGCTCACGGGCCCACCCTAGCGACCCGACGTCGACTTGCCCGGCCTTGAAGAGACTTCGAGTGTCAACACGCGCGGGATACCTCGGGCGATGCCGCGTGCTGCGCCAACCGAAGCCCGCCCCGGGCTCAGGAATGGAAGAATGCGACGCCGAGGTCGGGGTGGTCGACGAAGACGCCGTCGACGCCGGCGTCCCGGATCACCGCCCACTCGGCTTCCCAGTCGCCGAACGCCCCGGGGCCGCCGCGCGTACGGAACTGGCCGATGAGGAACCGGTTCTCGGGGCGGCACGTCCACGTGAACACGCGCAGGCCGCGGTCGTGCGCGTCGGCGACGACCCGCGAGGGGCCGGCGGTGCGCCCGAGGCGGTCGGGGCGGAGGATGGTGCGCTTGTCGACGCTGATCCCGTCGACGCGCCCGACGAGCGCGTCGAGCCCCGCAGGCGCGGCGGTCTGCCGGTACGTCAGCGAGGCCTTGCCGTGCGCGCTGAAGAGGTCGAACGGGCGCCCGGCGTCCTCGAGCAGATACACATAAGACCCTCGGATGCCGCGTTCCTGAAGCGCGTACAGCACGGTCGACTCGAACGACTCGATGGTGAGCGGCAGCGCGCCCGCCGCCCAGCCCGCCTCGCGCAGCTCGGCGTCGACGAGCGCGGCGACGTCCCACCCGATCGATGCGAAGTAGGTCGCGTGCTTGATCTCCAGCACGACGCCGATCTCGCGGCCGAACTCGAGCGAGGCGTCCCGCGCCGCGTCGAGCACGTCGCGCAGGCGCAGCACGGGCTGCTCGTCGTCGAAGCTCGCGCTCGTGGGCCGCACGTCCGAGATCCGCTCGCGACACCGCAGCGTCGCCAGCTCGTCCCACGTGAAGTCCTCCGTGAACCACCCGGTCAGCTCGGCCCCGTCGACGTACTTCGTCGTGCGCCGGTCGGCGAACTCCGGACGGTCGGCGACGTCCGTGGTCCCCGAGATCTCGTTCTCGTGCCGCACGACGAGCACGCCGTCCTTCGACACGACGACGTCGGGTTCGACGGCGTCCACGCCCATCTCGAACGCGAGGGCATACGACGAGCGCGAGTGCTCGGGGCGGTACCCGGGGGCACCGCGGTGTCCGATCACGAGGGGATGTCGGTGGGGCACCGTTTCAGCGTAACGACGGGCGTCCGCGAAAGCGGGGGACGCAGCATCCGTTCATAGTCCACTCACAGCACTCGTCGGTGCCGTCGAATCCCCCGTCGGCTAGTGTTGATCAACAGCATCGTGCTGGGATTCCCTTGACATTGGAGTGTGAGAGCAGTGGCCCTCAACAACCCCGCGTTCAACAACCCGGCCTTCCAGGACCCGAAGGCCGTGCAGACCTACCCCGGAGGTCCCCAGGCGGCGAACCTGGGCGGACAGTCGCAGTTCCAGGCGGCGCAGCACGCCGGGACGGATGCTGCGGCCCAGGCGCAGCTCGAGGGCATGTACGCGGCACCGTCCGCGGGTGCCGTCGAGACCGGCCGCATGTCGTACGAAGACACCATCTGGAAGACCGTCGGCCTGTTCGCGGTGCTCCTCATCACCGCGGCCGTCGGCTGGGTGTGGACGATGGCCGGCGTCAGCGCCGTGAACCCCCAGCCCTCGATCCTCCCCTGGATGATCGGCGCGCTCGGCGGTTTCGTGCTGGCGATGGTCGTCATCTTCACGTCGCGCAAGAAGATCCGCCCGGCGCTCATCTTCGCCTACGCCGCTTTCGAGGGCCTCTTCGTCGGCGCCATCTCGGCGTTCTTCGAGTTCCTCTGGCCCGGCATCGTCGTGCAGGCCACGCTCGCCACGCTCGCCGTCGTGGGCGTGACGCTCGCCCTGTTCGCCAGCGGCAAGATCCGCGCCTCGAAGCGCGCCACCAAGGTCTTCATGATCGCGATGATCGGCTACCTGGTGTTCTCGCTGGTGAACATCTTCCTGATGATCTTCAACGTCCCGATCGCGGGCGGCGCGTTCGGCCTGCTGAGCGAGCAGAGCCCGCTCTTCGGCATCCCGTGGGGTGTGCTCATCGGCGTCTTCGTCGTCATCATGGCGGCGTACTCGCTGGTGCTCGACTTCGACCAGATCCAGCAGGGCGTGCGCAACGGCGCTCCCCGCCAGTTCGGCTGGCTCGGCGCGTTCGGCATCATGGTGACGGTCGTCTGGCTGTACCTCGAGATCCTCCGCATCCTCGCGATCGCGCGCGGCAACAACTGACGCCCCGCGCTCCGCTTCGAACGGCCGCCCGGTTCTCCGGGCGGCCGTTCTGTTCTGTGCGCACCGCGCTTAGGCTGAAGGCGATTCGAGGAGCGGCATGTCTCCACGTCGTATGGCCTTCGGTGCGGTCGCGGTGCTGCTCGTCGCCCTGACCGCCTGCTCAGGAGGCCCCGTGACCGAGCCCACGCCGTTTTCCCCGACGCCCGCGCAGCCGACGCCGACGCGCACACCCTTCGAGACGACCCCGCGCAGCCCGATCGCACCGACGGGCGAGCCGGTCGCCGTGCCGCCCGCGCGCTGGGACGCCATCGTCGCCGACCTTGCCGAGCGCGGGGTCACCGGCACGCCCGAGCTCGTCTCGGCGCACGCCGTCACGTGGAACAACGGCGCACTCGGCTGCCCGTCGCCCGGCGTCTCCTACACACAGGCGCTCGTCGACGGCATGCGCATCGTCGTCGAGGTCGACGGCACCATCTACGACTACCGGTTCGGCACCACGAACACCCCGAAACTCTGCACCCGCTGATACGGAAACGGATGCTGCCGCCCTGGGCGGCAGCATCCGTTTCTCATTTCACGCAACGAGGTGGCGCCCCGCCCTGCGACGGGACGCCACCTCGCGTCGTGCGGCTTACTTGGCCTTGACCAGGAGCGCCTCGTCGGCGCCCGCCGCGTTGTCCTGCACGACGACCATCACACCGAGCGGCTTCTGCGCCGAGAACGCCGCCCCGTTCACGGTGACGGGAACGTCGATCGTGCCGCCGACCGGAACCGACTCGAACTGGCCGTTTCCGAGCGCGGGGGCCCACGGGTCGTAGCTCGCCAGGGCATCGATCGCGTCCGAGCCGTCGTTGACCGACGAGAAGCTCTGGACGGTGTATTCGAACCCGCCCTCGCTGATGCCGAGGTCGCTCGCGACCACCGGAAGCAGGATGGTGCTGCTGTCGGTGGGCGCCACCGCGTTGAAGCCCGCGGCGAACACCTCGCCCGTGGCCACCTCGTACTCGAACACCTGCGAGATGCCGTTCGCATCACCCGCGGTCACCAGGCCGCCGTCGGCGGAGAACACGATCCAGTCGGGCTCGCCGTCGCCGTTCGTGTCGATGACCACATCGAACTCGTTGGCTGCCGCGTTCGACCACCGGCTGTGGGTGTTGACCGCGAAGACGAGGAGCTGCTCGCCGTCGCCGATGTCGAACGACTGCACGCCCGCGGCCCGCAGGTCGTAACCGGTGTCGGTGAACGACTTCGGCGCGTCCTTCGCGTCTTCCAGGCCCCACGTGTAGAAGTCCGCCTGGCCCGCGAAGGCGCCCTGGTTGTTCTTCAGCGTGACCGCGACGTCACCGTCGACCGGCGTGTTCTTCTTCGTGACCTTGAGGTCGCCCACTGCCGAGACGGCGGTCGTGGAGCGCGGCACCAGCAGGTACGGCACCCGCAGAGTTCCGGCCGCCGACGTGAGCACCACGTCGCCGGAGAACTCGTAGAAGGCGAACCCGCCGACGCCCGAGCTTCCCACGGCAGTGGCCGGGGCGCTGAGGTTGACGGCGACCTTTTCGGAACCGCCCGGTTGCACAGTGACCTGGCCAGGGCTCGCCGTGACGGTCGCGGACTCCGACTGGGCTGACGCCTCGACGCCCACGCTGTAGGTCACCGGTTCACTGCCGTAGTTCGTCACCGTCACGGTCTTCTTGCCCTGGAAGGTCTTGGCGGTCTCCTGGAACCCGAAGCTGAGCGCCGTCTCACGGAGCTTGCCGTCCTCGGTGCGGAACGAGTCGCCCGTCGCCGTCACCTGCTCGGCGACGGCCTGCGCCGCGTCGACCAGACCCACGCCGCCGCGGACGAGGTTCTGGCCCACGACCTTCTCGGGGTCGGCGGTCGAGACCAGCACCGACGAGACCTCCGCGGCCGACCAGGCGGGGTGTGCTTCGACGGCGAGAGCCGCGACACCCGCCACATGCGGCGCGGCCATGGACGTTCCCGAGATGGTCGCCGGACCGTTGCCGGTGCCGACGCCGGTCGAGACGATCGAGACGCCCGGTGCCGCGACGTCCACTCCGAGCGCGCTGTCGCCGCTGCGGGGACCGCTCGAGCTGAACGAGGCGTACCCCCGGAAGCCCGGGTTCTCGAGCGGCGCCGGCGCCACAGTCGCCTCCGCGTCGTCGACGAGCTTCGGCCCGTCCGACATGCGAACGCCGAGGAACGGGATGGTGACCGTGTAATCGTCGCCGGTGTCAGGGTTCTCGGTGATCTCGCCCTCGAACGGCGGGTAGTCGTTCGTCGTGTTGATCATGACGGCCGCCGCCGCGCCCGCCTGCTGCGCGAAGATCGCCTTCGCGACGCGCGCGCAGACGCCGCGGGTCGAAACGGCGAGCTGGTTGCCGCCTACCGTGACCCCGGCGTAGTTGTAGGCCGCGACCGAGCAGCCGAGCGCCTCGTTCTCCTCCGGGGTGGCGGGGTTGTCGGTGAGACGCACCACGGTCATCGCGGGAAGCCCCGTGAGGACCGCCCCGTTCGCGTTGATGGCGGGCACCGCGACACCGTCGACGGTGATGAGGGCACCGGGGAACGTCTCCGTGCTGTCGACGGCCGCCACCGAGACCACCCCGTCACCGTTGCCGGCGAGGTACGGGCTCGGGCCCTCGTTGCCCGCGGACTTCACGACGACGACACCGGCGCCGATGGCGTTCGCCGCGGCCACCTCGTCGGGGTCGTCGCCGCGGCCGAAGGGCGAGCCGAGCGACATGTTGATGACGTCCATGCCGTTGTCGACCGCCCAGTCGATGGCCGGCACGACCACGTCGGTCGAACCGCCGCAGCCGAAGACGCGGAGTGCATAGAGGTCTGCCTGCGGCGCGACACCGGGTCCGATGGTCCACTCGGCGGACGCCGTGGACTCGTCGTACGGGCCCGCGTAGGTCTCGCCGTCGGCGGTGACGCCGCTGCCCGCCGCAGTGCCGGCGACGTGGCTGCCGTGCCCGTTGCAGTCGAGGGGGTTGGCGTCGGGCATCGGGACCGGCTGGTAGTCGTCCCCTGCGCCGGGGTCGGCGTTGTACGAGTCGCCGACGAAGTCCCAGCCGCCCTTGATGCGCGGGGCGTTCGGGCCGAACTGCGCCGGGTCGGCCGGCTGCGTCTCGGCCGCGTTGGCCGCCGCGTAGGCCTCGGGCGTGCCGATGCCGCCGAAGTTCGCGTGGGTGTAGTCGATGCCGGTGTCGATCACCGCCACCTTGATGTTCTCACCGGTGTACCCCGTGTTCTGCCACACCTGCGGCACACCGAGGAAGGGGACCGACACCGCATTGTCGAGCGTGTAGGTCTTCACCGCGTGGACCGCGACGACGTTGGGGAGGGCCGCGACGGCGTCGACCTGGTCTGCGGGGATGTTCAGCTGGATGCCGTTGTAGGCGGACTGCATCGTCGCTTCGATCCGGCCGTCCTTCGCCTTGATCGTGCCGGCGATGGCGTCCTGATTCTTCTTCAGCGAACTCTTGATGGCGCTGCGCTCGGCCGCCGTCAGGTCGCTGCCCTTCTTGGCTTGAGCCACGGCGACCGGATCGCCGGCCATTTCGACGATGACGGTCACCCGACCGTCGGCGCCGACGCTCAGGGGCCGCACGGTCGTGCCGACCGGGCCCTTGGTGTCCGATTTCTCGAATCGCGACGACGGCTCGTCGTCAGGGGTGGCGGCCATCGCCGCGGTGGGAGTGCCGATCGCGAGCGCGAGCGCGCTGACGACGGCCAGGGAACGTCGGAACAAAGGGGGAGCCTGCTTTCTCGTTCACGAAAACCGCGAGGGGTACGCCGCACGCTATGCGCGAACTCTCAAAACATCAACAGAGATCTCCCAGGTTGAGCAGACCGCTCAACAAGGCACCCCGGAGCCACGGCGTTCTGCGCATCACGCACTTCCGTCGAGGCGCTCCGCCCACCGTGCGCAGCCGGCGAGCGTTGTCCGTCGCGGTTCTGCTCAGAGCGGAACGGCCTCGGCTTCGCACGCCCTGGCGTCTTATCGTGAGCGCATGGCCGAGATCATCCCGCTGCCGGCGAAGGCCGCGCGCCCCGCTCGTGAGCCCGAGCCGCTCTGGCGCGATGCGCTGGGCGAGCGCCTGCGCAACCTGCGCCATGAACGCGGCGAGCGCCTCGCCGACACCGCCGACCGTGCCGGTGTCTCGCCCCAGTATCTCTCCGAGATCGAACGGGGACTCAAGGAGCCGTCCAGCGAGATGATCGCCGCGGTCGCCGGTGCGCTCGAGGTGACGCTGATCGAACTGACGGCGGGTGTGGTCGACGACCTCCGTTCGCGCGCGACCGAGCGGGCGGTCGTCGGATGCCGCGCCTCCTACGCCCTCGCCGCGTGACCGGCCGGTCGTGCCCCTGGTCGATGTCTCGGGCCGTCGCTAGCCTGGCCGAGTGACTCCCGCGAAGTCCGAAGCCGAGATCCTCGACATCGGCGGGAACGAGGTGCGAATCTCGAGCCCGGCCAAGATCGTGTTCCCCGAAGCGGGGATCACGAAGCTCGACGTCGTGCGGTACTACCTCGCCGTGGCCGACGGCGCGCTCCGGGGCGCAGGCGGCCGCCCGATGGTGCTCAAGCGCTTCCCGAAGGGCATCGACCAGGAGCCGTTCTTCCAGAAGCGCGTTCCCGAGAACCACCCCGACTTCATCGACACCGCGACGCTGCAGTACGCACGCGGAACGTCTGCCGAAGAGGCGGTGATCCGGGATGCTGCGGGCCTGGCCTGGGTCGTCAACCTCGGCTGCCTCGACCTGAACCCTCATCCTGTCCGCGCCGAAGACCTCGACCACCCCGACGAGCTCCGCATCGACCTCGACCCGATGCCGGGCGTGGACTGGTCGCAGATCGTCGACGTCGCCTTCGTCGCCCGCGATGTGCTCGACGAGGTCGGACTCGTGGGCTGGCCGAAGACGAGCGGCTCGCGCGGGATGCACATCCTGGTGCGCATCGCGCCCGAGTGGGACTACAAGCAGGTGCGCCTCGCCGCCGAGACCCTCGCCCGCGAGGTCGAGAACCGCGCACCCGGGCTCGCGACCGCACGCTGGTGGAAGGAGGAGCGCGGCGAGAGCGTGTTCGTCGACTTCAACCAGAACGCCAAGGACCGCACCGTGGCGTCCGCCTACTCCATCCGACCGCTTCCCGACGCGCGCGTGTCCGCCCCGCTCGACTGGGCCGAGGTGCGCGATCGGCGACCCGCGGAGTTCACCGTACTCACCGTACCCGCGAGGTACGCCGAGGTCGGCGACCCGCACGCCGGTATCGATGACGCGGTCGGCACGCTCGACGGGCTGCTCCGTCTCGCCGAGGAACTCGGGCCGGCCGAGAAGCCGCCGCGGGGCGGCGACGGGTCGGGGCGCCGCCAGTCGACGATGCCCCTCATCGAGATCGCCCGCACCAAGACCAAGCCCGAAGCGCTCGACGCCCTCGAGGAGTGGAAGAGCAGTCACGCGTCCGTCGTGGCGCAGCTGCATCCCGCCGACGTGCTCATCGACGGGATGCGCGGATCCAGCTCGCTCTGGTATCGCGTGCGCGTCAACCTGCAGCACGTCCCCGAGTCCGAGCGTCCGCCGCAGCAAGAGCTCCTCGTCGACTACGACCCGTGGGAGGGGAAGACCTGGCCCGGGGCACCGCCAGGGCGGTAGAGCACGGCATCCGCGAGGCCATAGGCGACGGCGTCGGCAGCGGTGAATACGCGGTCGCGGTCCGTGTCGGCCCGCAGCTTCGCAGCATCCTGTCCCGTATGCCTCGCGAGGATCTCCTCCACTTCGCCGCGCACCCGCACCAGTTCGTCAGCCTGGAGGATCAGGTCGGGGATGGCGCCCCTCCCCTGGCCCGCCGGCTGGTGCAGCACGATGCGCGCGTGCGGCAGCACGGACCGCTTTCCGGCCGCGCCCGCGGCGAGCATCACCGCACCGACGCCGATCGCCTGCCCGACGACGGTCGTGGCGACGTCAGGCCGCACGTGCTGCATCGTGTCGTACACCGCGAGCATCGCCGACGGGTCGCCGCCCTCGCAGTTGATGTAGAGCTGGATGTCGCGCTCCGGACTGTCGGCGTCGAGGTGCAGCAGCTGCGCGATGAGGGCGTTCGCGACGCCGGCGTCGATGCCCGTGCCGAGGTACACGACCCGCTCGGCGAGCAGGTGCGAGTAGACGTCCATGATGCGGTCGCCGCGCGGATGCTGCGCCACGACGTTGGGGATCGTGTACGAGCTCATGCCGCCACCTCCGCCGGTCCGAGTCCGAGCCCCGCCGGGCGTCGCCGCCGGGGAACCACCTGCGCGAACGAATCGACGATCCCGTCGATGAACCCGTAGTCGCGGGCTTCCGCGGCGGTGTACCAGCGGTCGTGCAGCGAGTCCTCGAAGATGCGCTCGACGCTCTGCCCGGTGTCGCGGGCGATGAGGCCGAGCACCGTGTCGCGCATGTGGCGCAGGTCGTCGGCCTGCACTTCGACGTCCACGGCCGAGCCGCCGATGCCCGCTGAGCCTTGGTGCATCAGGATCCGCGCGTGCGGCAGCGCGCGGCGCTTGCCCCGGGCGCCCGCCGAGAGCAGGAACTGCCCGGCGCTGCACGCGAGGCCGAGGGCGAGGGTCGCGACATCGTTGGGGATGAGGGTCATGACGTCGCGGATCGCGAGCATCGAGGGAACAGAGCCACCGGGCGAGTGGATCCAGAGCGCGATGTCGGACGCCTCGTCCTCCGCCGCCAGTGCCAGCAGCTGCGTCGCGATCAGGGTGCCGTTGTCGTCGTCGAGCGGGCCGTCGAGCACGAGCACGCGCTGGTGGAACAGCTCGCGCCGCGCTTCGGCCCCGAACTGGGGGATCTTGCCTTCTTCTGCCATGCCCTCAGCCTGCGCCGGCCCGCGGGTCGAGGCATCGGGTTCCGCTCCTGGCGGCTCTGCCGAGGGCGGATAGACCGCGCTGTCAGGCCATGGCGCGGATGCGCCATGTCGCACTCTGGGCAGGTCGCGCGGGGTCGCTCGTGGCGCCGGCGCATCAGACTCGGACCCATGCGTCCCCCACATCGCACTCGGATCGCGGCCGTCATGGCCATCGCCTCCGCGACCGCACTGGTCGCCGGACTCGTCGCTCCCGCCGCCTCCGGCGCGGAGCCCCCTGCCCCCATCCTGACCTCGCCGGTCGGTGAGACGCGAGCCCTCACGCTGATCACCGGTGACCGCGTCGAGATCACCGACACCGGCGACGGGCGCTACGCCGCCACCGTGACGCCCGGCCCCGGCCGCGAGCGGGTCACCTTCCAGACCCTCCAGGTCGACGGCGTGCTGAAGGTGCTGCCGAGCGACGCGGTGCCGTTCATCGCCTCCGGCCTCGTCGACGAGCGGCTGTTCGAGGTGAGCACCCTGCTCGACGACGGCTACGCCGACCTCGACGCGCTCCCGCTCATCGTCTCGTGGTCGCCGGGCACGCGCGCCGCGTCGATGGAGGTGGCCGGTGCCGAGCAGGTCCGCGCGCTCCCCAGCATCGACGGCGCGGCCCTGTCCGCCGACGCCGACGAGCTCGGCGCCGTCTGGGATTCCCTCACCCCGGGCACCACGATCGCCGAGGCGCCGAGCAAGAGCGCCGAGCAGCGCATGGCGGGCGGCATCCAGCGGGTCTGGCTCGACGGTCGCGCGAGCGCTTCGCTCGACCGGAGCGTGCCGCAGATCGGCGCCCCGGAGGCGTGGGATGCCGGCTACCGCGGCGCCGGCGTCACGGTCGCGGTGCTCGACACCGGCGTGGACGCCGAGCACCCCGACCTGACCGGTCAGCTCGACGAGGTCGTCGACTTCACCGGCAGCGAGTCGGGCGCGGCCGACCGCGTCGGCCACGGCACCCACGTCGCGGCCACGATCGCGGGCACGGGTGCGGGTGCGGAGGGCACCCGGCCGGGCGTCGCGCCCGAAGCCGACCTCATCATCGGCAAGGTGCTCGACGACACCGGCTCAGGGTACGACTCGTGGATCATCGCGGGCATGGAGTGGGCGGCAGAGAACGCCGACATCGTCAATATGAGCCTCGGCGGCGGTCCTACCGACGGCACCGACCCGCTGAGCCTGGCGCTGGACGCGCTCTCGGCACAGACCGACGCGCTCTTCGTCGTGGCGGCGGGCAACGACGGCATGGACGGCGCCGTCTCGACGCCCAGCACGGCGGACTCCGCGCTGTCGGTCGCCGCGGTCGACCGCGACGACGCGCTGGCGGAGTTCTCCAGCCGCGGGCCGCGCACGATCGACGGCGCCCTCAAGCCCGAGATCAGCGCCCCCGGGGTCGGAATCATCGCCGCACGCGCCGCCGGCACGTCGATGGGCTCGCCCGTCGACGCGCTGTACACGGCGGCCAGCGGCACCTCGATGGCGACGCCGCATGTCGCCGGTGCCGCCGCACTCCTCGCGCAGCAGAACCCGGACTGGACCGGTCAGCGGCTCAAGGATGCGCTGATCAGCACGGCGAACCCGAACCCCGGCCTCGGTGTGTACGCGCAGGGCGGCGGTCGCGTCGACGTCGCCCGCGCTGTCGCCCAGCAGGTCACCGCCACCGGAATCGCGGACTTCACGGTCGTGACCGATGACGAGAGCCAGGCGCAGGAGCGCACCGTGACGTTCCGCAACGAGGGCGCCGAAGAGGTGACGCTCGACCTCGCGATCGAGGCGGAGAACCTCGACGACAACGGCGCCGGCACCACCGCGTTCTTGGCGCCGGCCCAGGTCACCGTGCCCGCGCAGGGCACGGCAGATGTCGTGGTGACCCTGGATCCGTCGGGCCTCGACCGTGGGCGGTGGAGCGGTGCGCTCACCGCGACCGGAGCCGACGGCATCCTGGTCCGCACCGCCATCGGCGCCGTGCGCCGAGCTCCCAGCCACACCGTCACGATTCGCGCGATCGGCTTCGACGGCGGCGCCACATTCGTGCCGTCACTCTCGCTCATCGGCGACCAGCCGGGCACCGAGTATCTCGGCTATCTCGAGATCGCGGAGGACGGCACCGTAGAGGTGGAGGAGGGCACGTACATCGCGCAGGCGATCATCGAGGACTACACGAACGCGCAGGCCGAGCGCACGGGCACGATCATCCTGCCCGACATCGAGGTCACCTCCGACATGGAGGTCGTGCTGGACGCCCGCAAGGTCGTGCCCGTCACGATCACGACGCCCGAGCCGTCGGAGCAGGAGTCCGTGATCAGCTGGT
Source organism: Microbacterium ureisolvens (assembly GCF_019511645.1). Lineage (GTDB taxonomy): Bacteria > Actinomycetota > Actinomycetes > Actinomycetales > Microbacteriaceae > Microbacterium > Microbacterium ureisolvens_A. Next base: position 299,924 of record NZ_JAEUAX010000006.1, read on the forward strand.
ACACGCACCGCACCTTCCCCAACGGCCGCGACATCCAGCACGGCGTCATGTCGTTCTCGCGCACGATGCCGTGGGTCACGCCCACCGACCCGGTGCGCGAGGGCGGGTTCGAGTTCGCGTCGCGCTGGCAGCTGGTGCGGCCCTCGGCGATCGTGACGGTGCCCGGCACCCAGCTGCAGCCGCAGACGGCGCTCCTCGGCGACTCCGCTGTGCTGCCGAAGCCATTGCGCGCGGAGCTCGTCGCCCCGGGCGCGGCGGACCTCGAGGGCGTGGGCGGCAGGGTGGCGATCGTGGACGCCCCGGACCAGGGGCTCGAAGGCGACCAGGTGCGGGCGGCCGCCGAGGCCGGCGCGAAGGCGGTGATCCTCGTTCGGCCGACGGCGAACAGCATCTTCACGGTGTTCGAACCGGGCGCGGAGACGACACCGATCCCCGCGATCGTCGTCACGGCTGAAGACGGCGCCGCGCTCATCCGCCACGCTCAGCAGCCCGGCCCGCAGCAGGTGACCGTCGAGGCGAGCCGGATCAGCCCGTACCTCTACGACGTGATCCAGGTGTCGCCCGGCGAGATCCCGGATGTCGTCCACCACACGGTGACGGAGAGGAACAGCCACCGCGTGACGACGACTTACGTCGAAAGCGGCGGCCTGCCGTTCGCGCGGGAACAGCGCTTCGGATGGCGCCCCTGGATGGAGTACGCCTGGAACGACCAGCAGCGCACCGTGGCCACCGGTCACGTGCGTGAGGAGTGGGTCTCGGCCGGCGACTCGCTTTGGCAGCACCAGGTGCTGCACACGTGGCAGAACTGGTTCGGCCGCGTCTCGGGCGGTATGACGGGCCCGGTGCGCAGCTACGACGCCGGACGCTCGGCCGAGCGCTGGTTCGATCCGGTGGTGCGTCCGGGAGCGGTCGCGGGTGCGCCTTCGACGCGGACCGGGGATCGTCTCGCCCTGCGGGTGGCCGACCTCCTCGACGCCGAAGGCCACGTCACGGTCGGCGATGTCGTCTCGGCCGCCCGGGTGTACCGCGACGGCGAGCTGCTCGCCGAGCTCCCGCACGCCCGGCAGGGCGTCGACGTCCCCGCCGGGGCGGGCACGTACCGGGTCGAGCTCGACGTCTCGCGTGAAGACCCCGAGTGGGAGCGGGCCGTCCGCTCGTCGACGGCGTGGACGTTCCCGTCCGCGCGTCCGGCTGAGGGCACGACCACCGAGCTGCCGCTGCTGCAAGTCGCCTACGACGTACCGACCGACGACGAGGGGCACGCCACGAAGCGCGCCCACCGGATCGGCCTGCAGGTCACCGACCAGGGCGGGAAGGTGCTCTCGGGCGCGACTCTGACCGCCGAGGTGTCGTTCGACGACGGGGCGACGTGGAGGGCGCTGCAGGTCGAGGACGGCAAGAAGGGGTTCTCGGCTCAGGTCCCGGCGGGCACCGCGCCCGTCACGCTGCGGGTGACGGCTACCGACGGCTCGGCCTCGCTGACGCAGGAGGTGGTGCGCGCCTACGCGCGGCGCTGAGCCGGGGTCGAAGCGGGGCGGTCAGAGCCACCCGCGCCGCGCCGCCTGATAGGCGAGCGCGGTGCGGGTGTCGACCCCGGCGAGGGACATCAGCCGGTCCAGGCGCCGCTGGACGGTGCGCCGGCTGATGCCCAGCTGGCTCGCGATCGACTTGTCGGGAAGGCCGGCGACCACGAGAGACAGCAGCAGGCGCTCAGCGTCGCCGATGCCATCGCCCGGGGCGCTCCGTCGCCCCGGGTCGTCCCCGCCCTCCGGCTCGTCGAGCAGCCCCGAGACCGGCAGCGGACTGGCGCGGTCCCAATGCCCCTCGAAGAGGTCGATGAGGGCGTCGAGCAACTGGCCGCCGCCGATGATCGCGGCGCTCGGCTGTCCGAGCTCGCGCTCCCGGTCGTGGGTGAGCGGGCAGATGGCGGTGCGCCGGTCGACGATCGCGAGCCGCACCGGGAGCACCGGGGCGACGCGGGCCTCCTCGCCCCACGAGATGCCTTCGCGCACGCTGTCGAGCTCGCCCGGTCCTTCCAGCAGCGCCCGCTCGTAGATCGCGCGGTAGCGAACGCCGCGGGCGAGCGCGTCGCGCTCCTCGGTGTTGTCGGCGCCCTGCATGGCGAGCGGGTTCGCGCGGCAGAACCAGAGGATCTCCTCGCGAGCGCCCTGCTGCAGGTCTCGCAGCCGCTCGCGGAGCGCGCCGGCGCCGATCACGACCTCCACGACGTGGTCGGCGTCGCGACGCCGGGCGACGGCGCGGAACTCCTCGCTGAGCGCTGCCACCAGCTGGCGGTCACCCTCGAGCGACTCCTGGCGCCGCAGCAGCGCCGTGCCGAGCGCGACGTCGGGCGGCTGCGGCCGGAAGACCGGGTCGTTGCCCTGGCGCACGACGAGGCCCTTGGCCTCGAGCCGCAGCAGCACGTCGCCGGCGACGCCCGGCGCGAGCCCGGCGACTTCGGCCAGCTGCTCGACCCGCGCACCGGCGAGGCCGACGAGCATGCGGTACGCGTTCTCCTCGACGGGTTCCAGCAGCGACTCCTGCATCGGCTCCTCCGGGTTCGCTGATCTCTCCTGGCGCCGGCTATGCGGCGGACCCCGTGGGCTTCGCGAACGCCGCGTCGATCAGGGTCTCCGCGGCGGCGCGCGCGACAGTCGCAGAATCTGGTGAGCCGAGGATCGCCGCAGTCGTCTGCGCTCCTTCGGCGAGGATCGCCAGCTGCGGGCCGAGAGCGGCGGGCGCACCGGCGTCGGCGACGAGGCGATCGACGTAGACCTCGAAGGAGAGCTTGTGCGCACGCACGGCCTCGGCGACCGCAGGGCTCGTCGCGCCGAGTTCGCCGAACGCGTTGATGAAGCCACAGCCGCGGAAGTCGTCTTCCTCGAACCACGCGGCCAGGTGGTCGTACACCGCGAGGAGGCGATCGCGGGGCGTGTCGGCACGCGCCACCGCGCTGTCGATGCCGCGCGTCCACATGTCGTGACGATGCTCCAGAACACCCAGTACCAGTTGTTCCTTCGAGGGGAACTGGCGGTAGATCGTTTTGAGGGACACCCCGGCCGCGTCTCGTACCACGTCCATTCCGACGCTGCCGATGCCCTGACCGTAGAACAGCCGGTCCGCTGCCTCGACGATCTGCGCACGCACCTGTTCATCCGTCATGTGGGCACCTCGTTTCCATCCTCATGCTACGGGGCGGAGAACCAGAGTTCTCCGCCCCGTTTCGCGCGACCGCTCAGCTCAAGCCTGGACGAACGCGAGGAGCGCGGCGTTCACCTCGTCGGCGTGCGTCCACAGCAGGCCGTGCGGCGCACCCTCGATCTCGACGTACTCGGCGGCAGGAACCGCCTCGTGGAAGCGACGGCCCGTCACGTCGATCGGCAGGATGTTGTCGGCCGTCCCGTGGAGGATCAGCGTGGGCAGGCCCGCCTCACGGACGGCGGCGACGTCGGGGCGGAAGTCTTCGATCCAGGCGTCGACGACCGCGTATGCCGCGACCGGCGCGCTGCCCACCGCGGTGATCCAGTTGGCGCGCACGACCTCCTCCGTGATCCGCGATCCGAGGTTCTCGTCGAGGTTGTAGAAGTCCTTGTAGAACTGCGTGAACCACGCGTATCGGTCGCTGCGGGCGGCGTCGATGATGCCGTCGAAGACCGCCTGCGGCACCGCACCCTCGTTGTCGTCACGCTCGACGAGGAACGGCTCGAGGGACGCCAGGAACGCGAGCTTCGCGACCCGCTCGGTGCCGAAGGTGCGCGTGTAGCGGGCGAGTTCGCCGGTGCCCATCGAGAACCCGACGAGGATGACGTCACGCAGATCGAGGGTTTCGAGGAGCGTGTTGAGGTCGGCGGCGAAGGTGTCGTAGTCGTAGCCGGTGCCGACCTTCGTCGACCCGCCGAACCCGCGGCGATCGTAGGTGATGACGCGGTAGCCGGCGGCGAGCAGCACGCGGGTCTGCTTCTCCCAGCTGTCGCCGTCGAGCGGGTAGCCGTGGATGAGCACGACCGGCTGCCCGGCCCCCTGGTCGCTGTAGTGCAGCTCGACGGTGGTCGAGTTCTCGGCGCCGACGGTGATGGAGCCCATGATGTCCCACTCTCTATTCGGGGAGAACGCGCGTTCTCCGATAGCTCGAGCATAGGGGAACGTGCGTTCTCCGCACAAGTCGCGGTGACCAGCGCGATGAAACGCGCCTTAACGAGAGGCCGGCGGGATCGCCCGCGATCCAGCGGGCCTCGCCGCGATCCGGCGGGGGCCGCCGCGTTCCGGCGAGGGTCTGCGCGATCCGGCGGGTCAGCCGGCGCGACGCGACGGCTTCTCGATCGCCGACGCGAGAGCCGCCACGAACGCAGGCCGCAGCGCCTCGGGCGTGAACGCCGCCGCGACCCGGCGGGCATGCGAGGCGAGCTCGGCGCGACGCCGGTCGTCGCGCAGCAGTTCGACCACGGCGCCCGAGAGGGCGTCGACATCGCCCGGCGGCACGAGCACACCGGCATCGCCGACGGCTTCCCGCGGTCCGTAACGGGCGTCGGTCGAGACCACGGGCAGCCCACGGGCGAGCGCCTCGGCGATCGACAGCCCCTGGCCCTCGAAGGCTGTTGAGGTGACGAACAGCGCGGCACGATCGAAGATGTCGTCGCGGTCGGCGGTGGCTCCGTGGAGCGTGACGGATGCCGCCACCCCGAGCTCGTCGATCAGCTCCTGCAGCTCGTCGCGCAGCGGGCCGTCGCCGTACACGTCGAGCCGGGCGTCGGGCACCGCCTGGATCACGCGCGGCCACGCGCGGATCGCGAGGTCGACACGCTTCTGCGGCGCGAGCCGGTTGAGCATCACCACCAGGTGCGGATCACGGGATGCCGCATTCGGGGGTTCTGCGCCGAGCTCGATCGTGTTCGGCACGACGTGGAACGTGCCGGGGTCGCCGAACCGGGCCGCCACCTCGTCGCGCTGCGCCGCGGTCGGCCAGAGCACCGCGTCATATGCGCCGAGGGTCCGGAGCCAGCGCTCCCACATCCCGGCGACGGGGGCGCCCGGATCGTCGTGCGGCGCGGGCAGGTGCGAGTTGTGAACCGTGTGCACGAGCCGCACCCCTGGAGCGCTCCATCCCACCAGCGCCTCGCCGATCTGCCGCGACTCGCACACCACCACGAACAGCCGCTCGGGGTCGCCCACGGCCGCCCGGCGCTCGCCGGCGATCGCCTCCAGCCACGCGATGTAGAGCCCGCGGAAGCCCCGGAGCACCCGATCGCCGTTCTCCGCGTGCACGACGACGGCCGCATCCCGCAGGTGCCACTCGGGGTCGTTCTCGAACACGGGAAGCGAGACGATCGGCCGGGACGCGGCATTTGTGATCGTCCGGTAAGAGATGCCGGGCGTGCGGCCCCCGGGTTCGCCGACGCGCTCGAGCCACTCCCCTCGGTCCAGGAGGTCGTCGAAGAGATTGCGCATGCGCGCGGCGTCGGGAAGGTGGCCGGCATCGACGAACGCCCGCCGTTGCGCCGCGTGCGCCTCAGGCGTCTGACCGTCGACGCTCAAGAGGAGCGGCCGGGAAGCGCCGGCCGCCTCGAGCAGACGCAGCCGCGCCGGCACCGCGACAGCGAACCCGCCGTCGAGCCCGAGAGCGACGCGGCTGGCGAGAACCACGTAGTCGGCGTCGGGCAGCGTGTCCGCGGGGTCAGTCACCCGTCCATCCTTGCGCACGACCCCCGGAACGCCGGATGCCCCGAACCGGCGAGGTCCGAGGCATCCGTCACACGATCACTCCCACTCGATGGTCCCCGGGGGCTTCGACGTGACGTCGAGCACGACCCGGTTGACCTCGCGCACCTCGTTGGTGATGCGGTTGGAGATCTTCGAGAGCACGTCGTAGGGCAGGCGCGTCCAGTCGGCGGTCATCGCGTCCTCCGACGAGACGGGACGCAGCACGATCGGGTGGCCGTAGGTGCGGCCGTCGCCCTGCACGCCCACCGAGCGCACGTCGGCGAGGAGCACGACCGGGCACTGCCAGATCTCGTCGTCGAGGCCCGCGCGTGTCAGCTCTTCGCGGGCGATCGCGTCGGCATCACGCAGAATCTCGAGACGGTCAGCGGTGACCTCACCCACGATCCGGATGCCGAGGCCGGGGCCCGGAAACGGCTGGCGGCCGACGATGACCTCGGGGAGTCCGAGCTCGCGTCCGATCGCCCGCACCTCGTCCTTGAACAGGGTGCGCAGCGGCTCGACGAGCTCGAACTGGAGGTCTTCGGGGAGGCCGCCGACGTTGTGGTGCGACTTGATGTTCGCGGTGCCGGTGCCGCCGCCCGACTCGACGACGTCGGGGTAGAGCGTGCCCTGCACCAGGAAGCGGATCGGCTCGCCGTCGGCCTCGGCCTCGGCGACGAGCGCCGCCTCGGCCTGCTCGAAGGTGCGGATGAACTCGCGGCCGATGATCTTGCGCTTCTGCTCCGGGTCGCTGACGCCGGCGAGCGCATTCAGGAACTGCTCGCGCGCATCTACCGTGACCAGGCGCACGCCGGTCGAGGCGACGTAGTCCTGCTCGACCTGCTCGCGCTCGCCCTTACGGAGCAGCCCGTGGTCGACGAAGATGCACACCAGCTGGTCGCCGACGGCCTTGTGCACCAGGGCCGCGGCCACGGCGGAGTCGACGCCGCCCGACAGACCGCAGATGACGCGGCCGGTGCCGACCTGGGCCTGGATCTTGGCGACCTGCTCGGCGATGACGTTGCCGCTGTTCCAGTCGGCCGCAAGCCCCGCCGCCTTGTGCAGGAAGTTCTCGATGACCCGCTGGCCGTGGTCGGAGTGCTTGACCTCGGGGTGCCACTGCACGCCGTAGAAGCGGCGCTCGTCGCTGCCGAAGGCGGCGACCGGGGTGGCAGCCGTGGCCGCGAGCACCTCGAAGCCCTCCGGAGCGCGCGACACCTGGTCGCCGTGACTCATCCACACGTTCTGCTCGACGGGCTGGCCGCCCAGCAGCACGCCGCCGTCGTTCGCGACGACGGCATCGGTCGCTCCGTATTCACGCAGTCCCGTGTTCGCGACCTCGCCGCCCAGCGCCTGCGCCATCACCTGGAAGCCGTAGCAGATCCCGAGCGTCGGCACGCCGAGGTCGAAGACGCCGGTGTCGAGCGCTGGGGCGCCGTCCTCGTAGACCGACGAGGGGCCGCCCGAGAGGATGATGCCGACCGGGTTCTTCGCCGCGATGTCGGCCGCGGTCGCGGTGTGCGGCACGATCTCGCTGTAGACCCCGGCTTCGCGCACGCGGCGGGCGATCAGCTGTGCATACTGGGCGCCGAAGTCGACGACGAGGACGGGACGCTGGGAGGTCTCGGTCTGCTGGGTCAACGCTTGTTCTCCGTCGGGATGGCGTGGGTGAGGGTGGAGTGCGGCGCCTGGGAGTGCAGCTCGGCTGCCTCACGCTCGGCCAGGTAGGTCTTGACCTCGCGGCCCACGCGCGCCTCCATGAAGAACGACAGGAGAGGCACGATGCCGCCCGCGGCGAGCATCGCGAGGCGCCCGAGGTTCCAGCGCATGAGGCTCCACACACGGAAGCACGAGATGAGGTACACGACGTAGAACCAGCCGTGGGCGACGAGGATGCCGAGCGACAGGTTGAAACCGTCGCCGGTCGACTCGAGGCCCGAGGCCGTCTCGACGACGGGGGCGAACCACAGGAACCCGCCGGAACCACCGAGGAACAGCTCGTAGCCGACCGCGTACTTGACGATCATCTCGGCGACGAGCAGCAGCAGCATGGTACCCGTGATGATCGAGCAGATCTGGTAGAACTTCAGGGCTCCGCGGATCGCCGGAAAGGAAGCGAGCTTCGGGGCGCGGGGCATGACCCCAGTCTACCTGCGGCCCTCCCGGCCGTTTCCCGCTCAGGATGCTGCGGGCTCAGGATGCCGCCGGCTCAGGGCCGGCGTCGGACTCCCGGCGGTCATCCTCGAAGTCCTCGACCTCCTTCTCCCACGCGTCCTTCGCGAGGCGGTACCAGAGGTAGAAGGCGAAGCCGGCGAAGACGGCCCACTCGACGGCGTAGAAGATGTTGAGCCAGTTGAGCCCCGAGCCCTCGACCGGCGCCGGAGACGAGATCGCGTCGAGCCCTGCGGAAGCCTCCGCAGACGCGATGTACGGGCGGTACACGAACAGGGCGTCGACGTCGTGCCACTGGCCGAGCAGCGCGGCCGGCGACATGCGGGTCAGCGTCTGCGGGTCCTCGCCACGGGGCGGGAGCACCGGCCCTTCGTCCGAGATCAGGCGGCCGGTCACCTCGACGGTCTCGGAGACGGATGCCGCCTCCTCGAGCTGCGCGATGGCCGCGCGCGCGTCCTCCTCGGTGGCGGCCCACCCGAGCGCCACCGCGACCGAAGTGGGTCCGACCGTCGCGCTCACGTCGGGGTCGATGCGCAGCTGCCCGGTCACCCAGTAGCCCAGGGCGCCGTCGTTGTAGCGCGACTCCACCACGATGAAGTCTTCGGGGACCCAGGTGCCGCGTGTGTGCACGCGCTGACCGACGAGCGGCTCCGGCAGATACTCGCCCGGCAGGGCGACATCCGCAAGCGGCTGCACTTCTTCGGTCGCCCCCGGCGGCACCGGATTCGTCTGCACCGCACGACCCAGCTGCCACTGCCCGAGCCAGGCGAACACACCCGCGACGACGAGGCAGAGCAGCAGCATCCCGATCCATCGCGGGCGCAGCATCACCTCACGCAGCGTCGGCGGGAAGGCCTCGGGGACGAGGTCGGCCGCTCCCGTCGGCTCGGCGTCGGTCATGGCATCCGTCATCCTGCGGCGTACGGCGAGACGACGACCTCGACCCGCTGGAACTCCTTGAGGTCGGAGTACCCGGTCGTCGCCATCGACTTGCGCAGGGCCCCGATGAGGTTCGCGGTGCCGTCCGCGACGGGCGCCGGCCCGTACAGCACCTCCTCGAGCGAGGCGACCTGGTCGACCCGCACCCGGCGGCCGCGCGGCAGCTTGGCGTGGTGCGCCTCGGGGCCCCAGTGGAAGCCCCTGCCCGGAGCATCCGTGGCACGCGCCAGCGCCACGCCCAGCATGACGGCGTCGGCGCCCATCGCGATCGCCTTGACGATGTCACCCGAGGTGCCCACACCGCCGTCGGCGATGACGTGCACGTAGCGCCCGCCGGACTCGTCGAGGTAGTCGCGGCGCGCGCCGGCGACGTCGGCCACGGCCGTCGCCATCGGAGCGTGCAGTCCCAGGGTCGCGCGGGTCGTCGACGCCGCTCCCCCGCCGAAGCCGACGAGCACGCCGGCCGCGCCCGTGCGCATCAGGTGAAGGGCTGCGGTGTAGGTGGACGCGCCGCCGACGATGACGGGAACGTCGAGGTCGTAGATGAACTTCTTGAGGTTGAGCGGCTGGTCCACCGACGAGACGTGCTCCGCCGACACGGTGGTGCCGCGGATGACGAACAGGTCGACGCCGGCCGCGACGACGGTCTCGTACAGCTCCTGCGTGCGCTGCGGGGTGAGGGCACCTGCCACGGTCACGCCGGCGGCGCGGATCTCGGCGAGCCGGTCGCGCACGAGTGCGGGCTGGATGGGCTCCGCGTACAGCTCTTGCATGCGGCGGGTCGCCGCGGCCTTCTCGAGGCCGGCGATCTCGGCGAGCAGCGGCTCGGGGTCGTCATAGCGGGTCCACAGGCCCTCGAGGTCCAGCACGCCCAGACCGCCGAGCTGACCGAGCATGATCGCGGTGCGCGGGCTCACGACCGAGTCCATCGGGGCGCCCATGACCGGGATGTCGAAGCTGAAGGCGTCGATCGTCCAGGTGGTCGAGACGTCCTCGGGGTTGCGCGTGCGCCGCGAGGGCACCACGGCGATGTCGTCGAACGAGTAGGCGCGGCGCGCGCGCTTGGCCCGGCCGAGTTCGATGTCCATGCTCACGCGTCCACCCTACCGGGCGGGGTTCTCACGACTCGAAAGCGTGAGCGCGTGCGCGTGACGCGCGACTCGTCCCAGACGGGCTCGGTGGACTCGAACACCCGGCCGTCGGAGCCGAAGACGAGGAAGCTGTCGAAGGACTTGGCCAGCCCGCCGTCGTGGCTCATCGAGCAGCAGCACCTGACCGGGGCCGCGCAGCAGGCTCAGGCGGCGGGCGCTGCGTAGCGGCCGGACCTGATCGCGCGCTCGCGCGCCTTGGCGGCCTCGACCTCGCGGTTCTTCGGCGGCGTCACCGCGACGAGATCGTCGAGCAGATGCTGTGTGATGTGCGCGATCTCGTGGACGGCGCGGTCGAAGACCTCCTGATTCGCCTTCGACGGCTTCGTGGTGCCCGCGATCTTGCGCACGTACTGGAGCGCGGCGGCGTGGACCTCTTCGGACGAGGCAGCGGGCTCGAAGTTGTGGAGCGTGTGGATGTTCCGGCACATGCCCCCGACCCTACGCCGCGCCCCGGACGCGGGCCAGGGCGCAGCATCCGTCCCGCTCCGCTGCTACCACCGGTCGGTGCCGCGCGGGAGCACCTCGAGCACGTGGGGAAGCTCGGTCGGGAAGCAGGAGCGGAAGAGCTCGGTGATCTGCGGGTCGGAGCCGTAGTCGTCGACGATGCGCAGGCCGATCATCGTCGAGATGAGCATGCCCTCTGCCATGAACGCCCGCGACTCGTCGGCGTCGAGCCCCATCTCGTCGCGGAAGAAGCGCCAGACCTTCGCGAATCCCTGGCGCGCGGCGGCGCCGATGGCGGGGTGGCTGCCCAGCAGGTAGGCGTGCGCGAGCGTCTGGTGCAGGCCCCGCACCTCAATGAGATCGACGTAGGCCTGCCCGATGCGCTGGGCGGTCGCCTTCTCGGGCGTCACCTCGGGGTCGTGCGGGGTCTGGTCGGCGAGCGCCGCGCGGAAGCCTGCGAGCATGCGCGCCAGGGCGTCGTCGAGCGCTGCGAGGAACAGGTTCTCCTTCGAGCCGAACAGCCGCACGACGTAGGGCTGGCTGACGCCGGCGGCCCGTGCCACCTCATCGGTGGTCGCGCCCTCGTAGCCGCGGGCCCCGAAGACGGCGAGCGCGGCCACCAGGATCTGGCGACGCCGCTCCTCCGACGACAGGCGCTTGCCCGTGTCGGGCGCGTCGTCGACCGCGACAGAGCCACTCGCTGCGGGAGGTGTCATGCCGACAGGTTATCAGCGAATGACTTGACTTTGTAATCAGTCGATTACTACATTGGCCTCGATCAAGTAATCATCCCATTACAACCGGAGCCTCCCATGACCGAATCACCCCTCACCGCGGCCCCGCGTCGCGCCCGGCCTTTCGCGCTCGTGGTGGCCGCGGCATCCCTCCCGATGTTCATGGCCACGCTCGACAACCTCGTCATGACGAACGCGCTTCCGGTGCTGCACCAGGAGATGGGCGCGAGCGTCGAGGAACTGCAGTGGTTCGTCAACGCGTACACGCTGGCGTTCGCCGGCGCGATCCTCATCGCCTCGGCGCTCGGCGACCGGTACGGGCGCCGCACCCTCTTCGCGATCGGCATCGCGGTGTTCGGCGTGGGGTCGGTGCTCGCGGCGCTCAGCACGGATCCGGCTCAGCTCATCGCCGCCCGCGCCGTGCAGGGTCTCGGCGCGGCCGGCGTGATGCCCCTGTCGCTGGCGCTGCTGAGCGGCGCCGTCGCCCCGGCCAGACGCGCCCTCGCGATCGGCATCTGGGGCGGCGTCTCGGGCCTCGGTGTCGCCGTCGGGCCGCTCGTCGGCGGCGCCATCATGGAGGGCTGGGACTGGCAGGCGATCTTCTGGATCAACGTGCCCGTCGCCATCGTCGCGATCCCGCTCACCCTGGTCGTGCTGAACAACGACTTCGGCGCCCGCGCGCGCATCGATGTGCCGGGTGCGCTGCTGGCCGCCGCCGGCGTGCTCGCCCTCGTGCACGCGATCGTGCGCGGCAACGACGACGGGTGGGACTCGGTCGGAGTCATCGCCGAGATCGTGCTCGGCGCCCTCCTCGTGGGGGCGTTCCTGTGGTGGCAGACGCGGGCGACCGCGCCCCTGATGCCGCTGCGACTGTTCCGCGACCGCTCGTTCTCGATCACGAACATCGTCGGATTCGCCTTCAGCTTCGGCACGTTCGGCGCCGTGTTCATCCTCATCCAATACCTGCAGGTCGTGCAGGGATCCACGCCGCTCGAGGCCGCCGTGCAGACCACCCCGTGGACGCTCGCACCCATGATCGTCGCCCCGATCGCCGGCATCCTCGCCCCGCGGGTCGGCACGCGGGTGCTGCTCGTCCTCGGCCTCGCCCTGCAGGGCGCCGCGCTCACCTGGATCGCCGCCATCATGTCGACCGACCTCGACTACCCGGCCCTGATCGCGCCGTTCATCATGGCGGGCGTCGGCATGGCGCTCGTGTTCGCCCCGTCGGCGACGGCGCTGCTGGCCACCCTCGGTCTCATCGACCACGCCAAGGCGTCGGGCGTGAACTCCACCGTCCGCGAGCTGGGCGTCGCTCTCGGCACCGCGGTGATGACCGCGATCTTCGTGAGCGCGGGCGGCGAGCTGCTCCCCGACATGTACGTCGACGCCGCACGCCCCGCCGTGTTCACGGGCGCGGCCGTGCTGTTCGCCGCGACGATCGTGGCGCTGTGGCTTCCTTCCGGGAAGGGGACGGATGCTGCCGCCCCGGCGCCGTCCGAGGCCCACGCCGCCGAGCCCGAGCTGGCAGCCGCTCCGTAGCCCGAGCGTCGGGAGCGTGCGCTCTCGCCGAGATGACACGACGCGTGCGCTGACGACGGGTCTGGTCGGCGAGAGCACAGGGCTGTCGACGGATGACTCGGCCCGAGGCATCCGTCGACAGCTCTGTGGTGCCGCGAGCGGGCTCAGTCGCCCTTGCCGCGCAGGGCGCGGGTCAGCAGGCCGTCGAGGAAGAAGAGGAGGAACGCCGCCGACCCGACCCACGGCGCCAGCACCACCACCGCGGCCGAGATGATCAGCGCGCTGAGCGAGCTGCGGCCGTAGGCCACGGCATCCGCCCTGCTCATGTCGGGCATGAGGGCCTCGCGCCGCCGCACCGCCCACGCCCACTGCAGCCAGCTGAACAGGATGGCGAGGAAGAACGTCACGGGCATGGCGAGCCGGCCCGCGAGCCACTCGGAGTACTCGGTCGTGAGGTTCGTCGCGAACGGCACGAGCACGATGAACAGCAGCCGCGCGTTGTTCAGCCACACCGTCGTCGCATCGACGCGGGCGAGGTGCTCGAACTGCTGGACGTGCACCATCCACATCAGGCACAGCAGCACGAAGCTCAGCACGAAGTTGAGGAACAGCTCGTACATGCCGCCGATCGCCGCCCACATCTCGGCGTCGGAGTCGACCTTGCCGAGCGAGTGCTGCGTGAGATCGAGCACGAGCAGCGTCGCCGCGATCGCGAAGACGCCGTCGGTGAACGCCTCGAGACGTGTGGTGCGCTGCGTCGCCAGAGGATGCCGCCGCTGCCTGATCATGGCGCCAGGGTAGCGACACCGTGCACCCCGGCGCCCGTCACACTCCGTCACCGCCCCGTCGGACGCGACGCGCGGTGCGATTGGATGGAGACGAGACGGATGCTGCGCCCCTCGGCATCCGAGACCTTGGAGGCCCCCGGTGACCGAGCGCATTCCCTATGTCGTCGTCGGCGCAGGGGCGATGGGCCTCGCGACGACGTGGCAGCTCGCGCGCCGTGGTCACCGGGTGGTCGCCCTGGAGCGATTCGAACGAGGGCACACCCGCGGTGCGTCACACGGCGCGACCCGCAACTTCAACAACGCCTACGCGGCAGCGCACTATCTCGACCTGCTCACGCTCGCCCGCACCGAGTGGGACGAGCTCTCGCGTGTGACCGGGGAACCGCTGCTGCGGCTCCACGGCCTCGTCACGCATGGCGACGACGCCGTCGTCGCCGGCGTGCACGACGCACTCGTCGCCCGCGGCGAGCGTGCCGAGGTGCTCGCCGCGCCGGACGCGGCGCGGCGCTGGAGCGGCATGCGGTTCACCGGCGACGCGCTGTTCACACCCGAGGCGGGTGTGGTGCGCGCCGCCGCCGCCCTCGAGGCGCTCGAGCGCGGCGCCCGCCGGCACGCGGCCGACGTCCGCTTCGGCCACCGCGTGGTCGCCCTCGACGAGGGAGGCGACGGTGTCACGCTCACGGTCGAGGCCGGCGACGAGCGCCACGACCTCGTCGCCGAGACCGTCGTGGTGACCGCGGGAGCCTGGAGCCGCGGCATCCTTCCGCCGTCGTTCCCCCTCCCCCGGCTGACGGTGACCGAGGAGAGCCCCGCGCACTTCACCCCGATCGCCGCCGACCCGGTGTGGCCGTCGTTCAACCACCTCCTGCCGCCCGAGCGGTACCCCGCGAACGTCTACGGCATGCCGACGCCCGGCGAGGGTGTCAAGGTCGGATTCCACCTCGTCGGGCCTGTCGTCGACCCCGACGCGCGCTCGTTCCGGCCGGTGCCGGCCCAAGCCGCGCAGCTGCGCGGCTACGTGGCCGAGTGGTTCCCCGGCCTCGACCCCGACTCGGCCGAGCCGATCAGCTGCACCTACACCTCGACGGACTCGCAGGACTTCATCCTCGACCGCCGCGGGCGCATCGTCGTCGGAGCCGGCTTCTCCGGCCACGGCTTCAAGTTCACCCCCGCCGTCGGTGCGGTCCTCGCCGACCTGGCGACCGACGACACCGCGCGGGCGGCGGCACCCTTCCGCCTTCTCTGACCGGCCCACAGACTCCGCAAGGTCGCGCACGCCCCGCAGGAAGCGTCCTCCCACCATTCGCTGCGGGCTTCGCGGAGTCGCACGAACCTCGCAGGATTGTCGACGGATCCTGCGAAGTAGCCGCGATTCTGCGAACTCTGAGAGGCGGAGCCTTCTCACGCGGCGCGGTGAAGGCCGGCGGCGACGGCGCGCCGGATGGTGCGCTCCACGCTCGCCCAGTCATGGACGACCTGCGAGTAGCTGACTCGAAGGACGGTATAGCCACGCAGCCTGAGCTCGGCGTCGTGCGCGATGTCGCTGGTGCGCTGCGCGCTCGAGGAGTGGAACTCGTACCCGTCGATCTGCACGACCAAGCGATCGCCGACGAGCAGGTCGACGGGGCGCCCCGCGAGGACCACCTGCTGCCGGACACGAAGGCCCAGACGCCGGAGCGGGATCACCACGAGGGTCTCCAGTCCCGAATCGGAAAGCCCCGTGACCGCGTCCGCGAGGTCCCGCGCCGCGCCCGACCGCCACTCGATCGCGCGCAGACTCTCGGGTGCGAGCTTCTCGATGCGGGCGGCGGATTCCCAGAGCACGAGCGCGGCGTCGCGGTCGACGCAGAGCGCGATGTGGAGGAGCGCATCCTCCACCGTCCCCAAGAGTGAGCGTGCAGCGGGAACCACCGGTTTGGTCCAGTGCGTGACGCCGGACCACGTTTCATCGAGCCGCGTCGGCCCCGAGCCGGGGAGCATGTGGAGGTGCAGCTCCGACCCGATACCCTCCGGCATCCACCATTTCCGCCGCCGCGCGAGCGAGATGCAGGACACTCGGCCCCCCGCACGAGCGGCGGTGCGAAGCTCGTCTGGCGCCTGCGGTGTGCACAACCACACACGACGAATGAGTTCGGCGTGGCCCTCGCGGACGAATGCACGGATGACCGCGATGACGAATCCCGCCCGGAGCGCATCGTCGCGGTGTGCGATGCCTCCCTGCGCCGAGACCCACGTCCCCAACTGCTCTGTCGTCTTCCGGATCACTCCCACGCCGCGAGTCTGGCCAAACCCTGAGACGCACGCGCCCGTTTCAAGCTCGATGGGGAAAGCCTGCTCCTCCCCTGCCCTGTGGAGGACGCGCCCTTCGTTAACAGACTTCGCAGAATCACGCGGATCTTGCAGGCGATCCCGCCAACCCTGCGATGATCGCGCGAATCTGCGAAGTCTGCGCGCGCACGCCCCGCAGGACTGTAGACGGATGCTGCGGCCCGGCGGAGTGCGCCGGGCCGCAGCATCCGTCTCGTGAAGGGTTACTTCTTGTAGTTGGGCGCCTCGACGACGATCTGCACGTCGTGGGGGTGCGATTCCTTGAGGCCGGCGGCGGTGATGCGGACGAACTTGCCCTTGGCCTTGAGCTCGTCGATCGTGCGGGCGCCGACGTAGAACATCGACTGGCGGAGGCCGCCGACCAGCTGGTACGCGACGGCCGATACGGGACCGCGGTAGGCGACCTGGCCCTCGATGCCCTCGGGGATGAGCTTGTCGTCGGTGGGGACGTCGGCCTGGAAGTAGCGGTCCTTCGAGTACGACGTCTTCTTGCCGCGCGTCTGCAGTGCGCCCAGCGACCCCATGCCGCGGTACTGCTTGAACTGCTTGCCGCCCTGGAAGACGATCTCGCCCGGCGACTCGTCGGTGCCGGCGAGGAGCGAGCCGAGCATGACGGTGTCGGCGCCGGCGACGAGCGCCTTCGCGATGTCGCCCGAGTACTGCAGGCCGCCGTCGGCGATCACGGGGATGCCGGACTCGCGGGCGGCGAGGTAGGCCTCGTACACGGCGGTGACCTGCGGCACGCCGACGCCGGCGACGACGCGGGTGGTGCAGATCGAGCCCGGTCCGACGCCGACCTTGACGGCGTCGACGCCGGCGTCGATGAGCGCCTGGGCGCCCTCGCGGGTCGCGACGTTGCCGCCGATGATGTCGATGTGCTCGAAGCTCGCGTCGGCCTTGAGGCGGCGCACGATGTCGATGACGCCTGCGGACTGGCCGTTGGCGGTGTCGACGACAAGGACGTCCACGCCCGCGTCGCGCAGCGCCTCGGCGCGCTGCCACGCGTCGCCGAAGAAGCCGATCGCGGCGCCGACGCGGAGACGGCCGTGCTCGTCCTTGGTGGCGAGCGGGTACTTCTCGCTCTTGTCGAAGTCCTTGATGGTGATGAGACCGGCGAGCTTGCCGTGCTCATCGATGAGCGGGAGCTTCTCCACGCGGTGCTGTGCGAAGAGGGCGATGACCTCGCCCGCGCTGATGCCGACGCGGCCGGTGACGAGGCCGTCGGTGGTCATGACGTCGCGCACCTTGGTGGTCTGGCGCTCGAAGCCCGAGACGAACCGCATATCGCGGTTGGTGACGATGCCGACGAGGTGGTTCTCGTCGTCGACGACCGGAAGGCCGGAGATGCGGTACTGCGCGCAGAGCGAGTCGACCTCTTCGATCGTGGCGTCGGGGGTGGTCGTGATCGGGTCGGTGATCATTCCGGACTCGCTCCGCTTGACGCGGTCGACCATCGCCGCCTGATCCTGGATCGAGAGGTTGCGGTGGATGATCCCGAGACCGCCTTCCCGGGCGATCGCGATCGCCATGCGCGACTCCGTCACCGTGTCCATCGCGCTCGAGATGAGCGGGGTCGCGACCGTGATGCGTCGCGTCACTCGGGACGAGGTGTCGGCTTCGCTGGGGATCACGTCGGTGTGGCCGGGCAGCAGCAGCACATCGTCGTAGGTCAGTCCGACGAAGCCGAAGGGGTCGTTGTGCTCCATGGGGTCTCCTCGCGCGGGCGCGCGCGTGCTCTCGGGGTTGGACGGCGGCGGCCGGTGCGCTCGTGACGCTCCGTACTCGATTCTAAGCGTCGGCGGGGGTCGTTTGTTCCCGGGAATAAGGCACGCGCGGGCGCGCGCGAGCCGGTGAGCCGGTGTCCGGTTGCGATCGGATCACTTATCCACAGGGGACCTTGGGCGAAACACCGGCGACACATTACAGTCGTAGCGTCGTCATCACGGCCGATGCGACCCGAGCTTCGGTGTCCGCGTGGTGTGCCGAACTGGAGGTTCTGTGGGTCCTACGACTGCGACCGCGATCAACAGCCGCCGCTGGATCCTCGTGATCTTCGGAGTGCTCTTGGCCGCGGGAATGGTGTTCCTGTCCGCACCCACGGGTGCGCGAGCGGATGCCCCAGACACCCCCGGTGGAGACCAGGAGCAGACCGACTTCTACTTCGGCGGCGTCATCACGTACGACGACCAGCCCGTCGAGGGCGTCACGATGTCGATCGAGGGCAACGGCTTCGAGGCCGAGACGGTGACGGACGCCGAGGGCAAGTGGCGTCTGTACGTGCCCGAGAAGGAGGAGTACGTCCTCACGGTGGATGAGGACACCCTCCCCGACGGCGTGATCGTCGACCCGGAGCAGCTGCCGGAGGGCATCCAGCCGAAGCAGGGCACGACGGCGTCGTTCGACGTGGCGTTCGGGCTCACCGGGTCGAAGATCGTCAACCTCTTCCTCGGTGAGGGCGAGAGGATCACGACGTCGTTCTGGGACCAGCTCATCGAGCGGCTCATGAACGGCATCAACTTCGGCCTGCTGCTCGCGCTCGCGGCCGTCGGCGTCTCGCTGATCTTCGGCACCACTGGTCTCAGCAACTTCGCCCACGGCGAGATGCTGACCTACGGCGCGGTCATGGCGCTCATCTTCGGTGTGTGGCTCAAGGTGCCGATGTACATCACGATCCCGATCGTGATCCTGCTCGGCGCGGCCCTCGGCTGGGCGCTCGACGCCGGTCTCTGGAAGCCGCTGCGCCGACGCGGCCTGGGCCTCGTCCAGCTCATGATCGTGAGCATCGGCCTCTCGCTCGCCGGCCGCTACGTCTTCCAGTTCTTCATCGGCGGCGGCACGTATCAGCTCCCCGGAGCCGGCGCCCCGCGCGACATCGTCTTCGGCCCGATCAAGCTGTCGTGGATCGACGTCGCGTCGATGGCGATCAGCATCGTGCTCCTGGTCGCGGTCGCCTACTGGCTGCTGCGCACCCGCATCGGCAAGGCGACGCGCGCCATCAGCGACAACCCGGGCCTGGCCGCCGCATCCGGCATCAACGTCGACCGTGTGATCCGCATCGTCTGGATCCTCGCGGCCGCTTTGGCCGCCATCGCGGGTGTGCTGTGGGCGTACTTCCGCCCGGGCGTGAAATGGGACATGGGCGTGCAGGTGCTGCTGCTGATCTTCGCCGCGGTGACCCTCGGCGGCCTCGGCACCGCCTTCGGCGCCCTCATCGGCGCGCTCATCGTCGGCATCCTCGTCGAGATCTCGACGCTGTGGATCCCGCCGGACATGAAGTACGTCGGCGCGCTGGCCGTGCTGATCCTGATTCTGCTGGTGAGACCCCAGGGCATCTTGGGCCGGAAAGAGAGGCTCGGTTAGTCATGGACTGGGGACAGATCTTCAACAACACCGCCTACTGGTTCTTCAGCCCGGAGACCATCGCGTACGCCCTCGCGGCGACCGGCCTGGCCGTGCAGTTCGGATTCGGCGGCCTGCTGAACTTCGGTATGGCCGGCTTCATGGCCCTCGGCGCCTACGGGTACGCGATCTCGATCCTGAGCTTCGGGTGGCCCTGGTGGGTCGGCATCCTCGTCGGATGCGTCGCGGCGGTCATCTTCGCGCTCATCCTCGGTATCCCGACGCTGCGGCTGCGAGCCGACTACCTCGCCATCGTGACCATCGCCGCAGCCGAGATCGTCCGGCTGCTGCTGACCACACAGCTCTTCGACGAGTGGACGAACTCCGCCGACGGCCTCGGCGGCTACCACGCGGGGTTCCGCGGGGCGAATCCGTTCCCGAAGACCGGAGCCGACGGCGAGCCGATCATCTACGGCTTCGGACCCTGGCAGTGGACGGCCGACCAGCTGTGGGTGCGCGTCTTCGGCATCATCCTGCTGGCCATCGCTGTCTACCTCGTGTGGGCGATCATGCGCAGCCCCTGGGGCCGCGTGCTCAAGGGCATCCGTGAGGACGAGGACGCCGTGCGCTCGCTCGGCAAGAACGTCTTCTCCTACAAGATGCAGGCGCTCATGATCGGTGGTGTCTTCGGTGCCCTGGGCGGCGTGGTGTTCGCACTTCCGTCGGCCGTCATCCCAGCGACCTACACGACCAGCCTCACGTTCTTCATCTGGACGATCCTGCTGCTGGGTGGTGCGGCCACCGTGTTCGGCCCGGTCGTAGGCTCGGTGATCTTCTGGGTGATCATGGGCTTCCTCGACAACGTGCTGCCCGTCCTCGCCCAGTCCGACATCCCGATCATCTCCCTGCTGTCGAGCCAGCAGGCGGCGACGCTGCGCTTCATCCTCGTCGGTGTCGCGCTCATGCTGATCGTGATCTTCCGCCCGCAGGGCATCTTCGGAAACAAGAGGGAGCTGACCTTTGTCAAGTAACCCGCCCAGCACCCCGCCGGCCGACGAGCCGGTGGTCCCCGCGAACTCGGCGGCACAGGCGGTGCCGCCCAGCACGGGCACGGTCACGACCCCGACCGGCAGCATCCGTCGCCCCAAGACCGGCGGTCTCGCGAAGGGCGACGCCGTCCCCGGCGTCGCCAAGAACGACCCGATCCTCGTCATCGACAACGTCACCCGGCGCTTCGGCGGCCTCACCGCCGTGGACGTCGAGCACCTCGAGATCCCGCGTCACGCGATCACCGCGCTCATCGGCCCCAACGGCGCCGGCAAGACGACGCTCTTCAACCTCCTGTGCGGCTTCGACAAGCCCAACTCGGGGACGTGGAGCTTCGACGGCAAGAACCTCTCGGGCATTCCGTCGTTCAAGGTGGCCCGCATGGGCCAGGTGCGCACCTTCCAGCTCACCAAGGCTCTGTCCCTGCTGACGGTGCTCGAGAACATGAAGCTCGGCGCCACCGCCCAGAAGGGTGAGAGCCTCTGGGCCAGCATCGTCCCGGCGATCTGGCGCAAGCAGGACAACGACATCGAGGCGAAGGCGATGGAGCTGCTCACGCGGTTCAAGCTCGACGCGAAGTCCGACGACTACGCGGCCTCGCTCTCGGGCGGTCAGCGCAAGCTCCTCGAGATGGCGCGCGCCCTCATGAGCGACCCGACGCTTGTGATGCTCGACGAGCCCATGGCCGGTGTCAACCCGGCGCTCACCGAGTCGCTGCTCGACCACATCCTCGACCTCAAGGACCTCGGCATGACGGTGCTCTTCGTCGAGCACGACATGCACATGGTGCGGCACATCGCCGACTGGGTCGTCGTCATGGCCGAAGGCAAGGTCGTGGCCGAAGGGCCGCCCGACACCGTCATGCAGGACCCGGCGGTGGTCGACGCCTATCTCGGCAGCCACCAGGACGTCGACCTCGGCGTCGTGACCGGGCGCGTGGCCGGTGAGCTCGACGCGTCCGCCGAAGAGCTGCTCGAAGAGATCAAGGAGGCCGAAGAGGCCTCGATCGCCGAAGCCGAGGAGGAGAACAAGTGACCGATCCTTCGACTGCGCCCGGCGCGGGCGCCGCGGTCAAGAGCGACGAGGTCGTCGTCGAGGTCAAGGACCTCACCGCGGGCTACCTGCCGGGCATCAACATCATCAACAGCGCGAACCTCATCGCCCGCAAGGGCGAGCTGATCGGCATCATCGGCCCGAACGGCGCCGGCAAGTCGACGCTGCTGAAGTCGATCTTCGGCATGGTCAAGGTGCGCGGCGGCGACATCACGGTCGACGGCGAGAGCGTCGTCGGCCTGAAGTCCGACAAGCTCGTCCAGCGCGGCGTCGGATTCGTGCCGCAGACCAACAACGTGTTCCCCTCGCTCAGCATCGAGGAGAACCTGCAGATGGGCCTGTACCAGCGCCCGAAGGTCTACGCCGAGCGCCTGGAGTTCGTGACGGGCATCTTCGCCGAGCTGGGCAAGCGCCTCAAGCAGCGTGCCGGGTCGCTCTCGGGCGGCGAGCGGCAGATGGTCGCGATGTCCCGTGCGCTGATGATGGACCCCTCGGTGCTCCTCCTCGACGAGCCCTCGGCCGGTCTGTCTCCGGTGCGCCAGGACGACGCCTTCATCCGGGTCTCCGACATCAACAAGGCCGGCGTAACGACGATCATGGTCGAGCAGAACGCCCGCCGCTGCCTGCAGATCTGCGACCGCGGCTACGTGCTCGACCAGGGCCGCGACGCCTACGAGGGCACCGGACGCGAGCTGCTCAGCGACCCGAAGGTCATCGGCCTGTACCTCGGCTCGCTCGGCGCCGACGGCGTCTGACACGGCGAACATATAAAGAGGAGGGGACCGGATGCTGCGGCATCCGGTCCCCTCCTCTTCGCTGTGCGTGCGAGCCCCCCTGTGCGTGCGAACCCGCCTGTGCGTGCCGGCCCGCGGGGCGCCGGGCCGGCGCCGTGCACCGAGGGCCGAGCCCGGCAACGCGAGAGGGCCCCGGATCGCTCCGGGGCCCTCGGCGGCGTCAGCCTGGTTTACAGGTCGATGCGGGTGTACAGGTTGTCGGCACCGTACTGGAAGACACCGATGGTGGCCTCGGTCGGGTCGCCGTGCTCGTCGAAGGTGATCGGGCCGGAGTAGCCGTCGTAGTCGGCCGTGCCGCCCCCGAGGATGATGTCGGCGCAGTCGGCGAAGTTGTCGCACTTCTCACCGTCGCCCGAACCGCCCGAGACCTCCTGCAGCTTCCCCGCGACGTCGGCGGCGTCGGTCGAGTTGGCCGCAAGCGAGGCGAGGGCGAGAAGGATGACCGCGTCGTACGCCTCGTTGGCGTAGGAGTAGTCGGTCAGCTCGGAGTTGCCGTCGGCGACCCACCAGTCGTTGAGGCGAGCCTGGAACTCGGTGTCGGGAGCCGGACCCGCGGGGGTCGTGCCCTTCGCACCCTCCATGCTCACGCCGGCCGGCCACTTCTCGTCGGAACCGAAGTTCTTCAGGTTGCCGTCGACGAGGTAGAGGTCCTCGGCGGGGTAGCCCGCGGCGATGAGCGCCGGGCCGATCGTGTAGATCTCGTCGAACGTGATCAGCGCGATGGCGTCCGGGTTCGAGGCGAGGATCGCGGAGATCTGCGCGTCGAAGTTGGTGTCACCGGTGTTGTACGACTGCTCCGCGACGATCTCGCCGCCGGTGCCCGTGAAGACCTCCTGGAAGACCTCGTTGAGGCCGGTGCCGTAGGAGTCGTTCTGGTAGAGCACCGCGACGTTCTTGTGGCCGTCCTCGGCGACGACGTTGCCGAGCACCTCGCCCTGGAGCGTGTCGGCCGGAGCCGTGCGCCAGTAGAGGCCGTTGTCGTCCCAGTTGGTGAAGTCGAGCGACGTGTTGGCCGGCGAGAACGTGATGATGCCCGCAGCGACGGCGTCGTCGAGGAAGAGCTTCGTCACACCCGACGACGCGGCGCCGATGGCGGCGGTCACGTCCTCGGAGATCAGCTTCTGGATGGTCGTCGCGTAGGCCTTGTTGTCGGTGTCGCCCGAGTCACCCCACACGATGTCGTCGATGGTGATCCCCTTGGCGGCCTCGTTGATGTCGGCTGCGGCGAGTCCGACGCCTGCCTCCTCGGGCGGGCCGAGGAAGGCGAGGGTACCCGTCTGCGGCAGAATCGTGCCGATCTTGAGGGTGAGGTCGCGCTCCTCCGTGGCCGGGGTGGTCTCGTCACCTCCGCCGGTGCCCCCGCCGGAGCAGCCGGCGAGAACGAGGGCGCTGGCGCCGATGAGCGCGAGGCCACCGAGGACGGTGGACTTGCGCGAGCGGGTGAAGACGCTCATGTTGCTCCTTGCTGTGCGATTACAACGGGAACGGCTCGGGCGCCGACCCAGTGCACTAAACCTAATCGTCGTCAAGCGTCGTCAATGTTGCCTTTCGTTAACGATCTGTAACAGCTTGAAAACCGTGATCGGACCGTGATTTCTCAGGGCACATCGATACCCGTTCCTGTGGATAACCCGCCCGCTCGCACGCCTGCCGCGCCGCAGTACGAGCCACACCCGCACCGCGGCCCCCATACCCCTCGAGGGTATAGACTGAAGCGACCCGGTACCCCTGAGGGGTATCCACCCCGACCTTGTGAAGGAGAAGTCATGGCTGAGGCGCAGTACACGGTGACAGGAATGAGCTGCGGGCACTGCGAGGCGTCGGTGCGCGGCGAGGTGTCGAAGCTCGCGGGCGTCCAGGACGTCCAGGTGAGCGCCGCCTCGGGCACGCTCAAGGTCGTCTCGGCCGCCGAGATCGCCGACGACGCCGTGATCGCGGCCGTCGACGAGGCCGGCTACAGCGCGGTCCGCGCATGAGCGGGGCCTCGGCTCCCGCCGCCCGGTTCGAACTCGAGATCGGCGGGATGACCTGCGCGTCATGCGCCGCGCGGATCGAGAAGCGGCTGAACCGGATGGACGGGGTCGAGGCATCCGTCAACTACGCCACGGAGAAGGCCTTCGTCACCGTTCCCGCGGGACTCGACCCGCAGGCGCTCATCGAGGAGGTCGAGAAGACCGGCTACACGGCCGCCCTCCCGGCCCCGCCGGCCACCGAGGCCGCCGCCGCTGAGGAACCCGCCGACCGGGAGCTCACGAGCCTCCGGCAGCGGCTCATCGGGTCGATCGTGCTGTCGGTTCCGGTGATCCTCGTGGCGATGATCCCGGCGCTGCAGTTCACGTACTGGCAGTGGGCGTCGCTGGCGCTCGCGGCCCCCGTGGTGGTGTGGGGCGCGTGGCCGTTCCACCGCGCCGCATGGATCAACCTGCGCCACGGCGCGGCCACGATGGACACGCTGATCTCGCTCGGCGTCTCGGCGGCGTTCCTGTGGTCGCTGTACGCACTGTTCTTCGGGCACGCGGGCATGCCGGGCATGACGCACGCGTTCGAGTGGTCGATCACCCCGACCGACGGCGCCGGCGACATCTATCTCGAGGTCGCCGCGGGGGTCACGACCTTCGTTCTCGCGGGCCGGTACTTCGAGCAGCGGTCGAAGCGCCGCGCCGGGGCGGCGCTGCGCGCCCTGCTCGAGATCGGGGCGAAGGACGTCGCGGTGCTGCGTCCCTCGGGCGCCCCTGTGGGTCAGGTCTCACTCGGCATGCCGGGGATCGGCTCCCCCGCCGCTCCCGCTCTCGTCGAGGTGCGCGTGCCGATCGCCGACCTCCGCGTCGGCGAGGAGTTCGTGGTGCGGCCGGGCGAGAAGATCGCGACCGACGGCGTCGTCACCTCCGGCACGTCGGCCATCGACGCCTCGATGGTGACCGGCGAATCGGTGCCCGTCGAGGTCGCGCCCGGTGACCCGGTCGTCGGCGCCACCGTCAACGCGGGCGGCCGCCTCGTCGTGCGCGCGACGCGTGTCGGCGACGACACGCAGCTCGCGCAGATGGCGCGGCTCGTCGAAGACGCCCAATCGGGCAAGGCCAAGGTTCAGCGGCTGGCCGATCGCATCTCGGGCGTCTTCGTTCCGATCGTGCTGCTGATCTCGCTCGGCACGCTGCTGGCCTGGCTGCTCGTGGGCGCCGCACCCGCCATGGCGTTCACCGCCGCGGTCGCCGTGCTCATCATCGCGTGCCCGTGCGCGCTCGGGCTCGCCACCCCGACCGCGCTGCTGGTCGGAACCGGCCGCGGCGCGCAGCTGGGCATCCTCATCAAGGGCCCCGAGGTGCTCGAGTCCACGCGCACGGTCGACACGGTCGTGCTCGACAAGACCGGCACCGTCACCAGCGGCCGCATGTCGCTGGTCGACGTCGTCGTTGCCGGATCCCTCGATCCGCACACGAATGAGGCTTCGGCCGCGCGCGCCGAACTGGTACGGCTCGCGGGAGCCCTGGAGCACGCCTCCGAGCACCCGATCGCGCAGGCGATCGCCCGCGCCGCCACGGCCGAGACGGGCGCCCTTCCCCACGTCGAATCGTTCCAGAACGTGCCCGGCAAGGGCGTCTCGGGCATCGTCGAGGGGCACGCCGTCCTCGTCGGGCGCGAGGCGCTGCTCGCGGACTGGGCGCTGACCCTCCCCGACGACCTCGCCGCGGCGAAGGCCGCCGCCGAGGCCCTCGGCCGTACCCCGGTGCTCGCCGCCTGGGACGGTGCGGTGCACGGGCTCCTCGTCGTTGCCGACCAGGTCAAGCCCACGAGCCGCGAGGCCGTCGACCAGCTGAAGGCCCTCGGTCTCACGCCGGTGCTGCTCACCGGCGACAACGCGGCGGCGGCGCGTGCGATCGCCGACGAGGTCGGCATCGAGCGTGTCATCGCCGAGGTGCTCCCCCACGACAAGGTCGCCGTCGTCACCGAACTCCAGGGTGAAGGGCGCGTGGTCGCCATGGTGGGCGACGGCGTGAACGACGCCGCCGCCCTCGCGCAGGCCGATCTGGGTCTCGCGATGGGTACGGGGACGGATGCTGCGATCGAGGCCTCCGACATCACCCTGGTCCGCGGCGACCTGCGAAGCGCTTCCGACGCGATCCGACTCTCGCGGGCGACCCTGGGCACGATCAAGGTGAACCTCTTCTGGGCGTTCGCCTACAACGTCGCCGCGATCCCGCTCGCAGCGCTGGGGCTGTTGAACCCTATGATCGCCGGAGCGGCTATGGCGTTCTCGAGCGTCTTCGTGGTGGGCAACAGCCTGCGCCTGCGGCGGTTCCGCAGCCTCTCGACCACTCACCGTTGAAGGAGTCCGACATGACCGACACCGCCCTCGAGCACTCCCCCTCGCACGCCGGCGACCACTCCCACCACGGCTACATCACCGACAAGGACAAGTACCTCAACCGCCTCAAGCGCATCGAGGGGCAGGCCCGCGGCATCCACAAGATGGTCGAGGACGAGAAGTACTGCATCGACATCCTCACGCAGATCAGCGCCCTGACCTCCGCCTTGGAGGCCGTCGCCGTGGGTCTGTTGGACGACCACCTGCGTCACTGTGTCGTGGATGCCGCGCGCCTGGGCGGCGCCGAGGCCGACGCCAAGATCACCGAGGCCAGTCAGGCCATCGCCCGCCTCGTCCGCTGAGGCCGCACCGGGCGGCAGCATCCGTCGCCCGTGCGTGAGACCGGGAATCCTCGCCGAGACCGGCATCGTCGTCAGGTTCGGCGAGGAGCCCCGGTTTCGCGTGCCCCGAGGCGACGACGCCTACGCGGCGACCCGGATGCGGCGTGCGTGGACGAGCGAGTCGACCGTGAGGACGACGAGCGCGACCCACACCAGGCCGAAGCCGATCCAGCGCTCGAGTGGCATGGGCTCCTGGAGCACGAGCCAGCCGACGAGGAACTGCAGGATCGGAGCCACGAACTGCAGCAGCCCGATCGTGGTGAGCGACACGCGGCGCGCGCCGGCGGCGAACAGCAGCAGCGGCACCGCGGTGATGACGCCGGTGAGGCTGAGGAGCACCGTGTGCTGCCATCCGTCGGCGCCGATCGTCAGGCCCTCGGTCGCGCCGACGATCACGAGCACGACCACCGCGATCGGGCTGAGCCACAGCGTCTCGAGGGTGAGGCCGCTCACGGCGTCGACCGACGGGCCGACCTTCTTCTTCACGAGGCCGTACAGGCCGAAGGATGCTGCGAGGGTGAGGGCGATCCACGGGAAGGCGCCGTAGCCGACCACGATCACGAGCACCGCCGCCGCCGCGATGCCGATGGCGACCCACTGCGTCGGCCGCAACCGCTCGCGCAGCACGAGCACGGCGAGCAGCACCGTCGCGATCGGGTTGATGAAGTAGCCGAGGCTGGTCTCGATGACGTGACCGCTCAAGGCGCCGTAGATGAACACCTGCCAGTTGACGTAGATCAAGAGGCCTGCGATCACGGTGAGGCCGAGCACCTTCGGCTGCCGGAAGATGGCCGTCAGCCGCGGCCACGTGCGGGTCACCGTGAGCAGCAGCGCGCAGAACACGAGCGACAGCAGGATGCGCCACGCCACGATCTCCCACGGCCCGGTGGGCGCGAGGAGCAGGAAGTACAGCGGCAGGAAGCCCCACAGCAGGTACGCCGAGAACGTGAAGATCCCGCCGACGCGGCGCTCCCGGATCGCGGCGGCGTCTGACACGACCCGGCGCGTGGCGGTCGTGACGCCGAGGTCGAGCGCCGTCGCGTCGTCGAGTCCGTCCGCCGCGGTGGGTTCCGACGAGGAGGACTGCATGTGGCTCACCGAGTCAGCCTACGCCCGCCCCACCC
>NZ_JAEUAX010000007.1 GCF_019511645.1 Microbacterium ureisolvens
ACGAATATCAAACTGACATCCATGAATTGATCCAAAAAGACCCCCACCAACCAGAAAACTGGTCGACAGAGAAAAAATTGGCATTTGACAAGTGCACGCTGTTGAGTTCTCAAAGATCGGACGCACCCACGCTCCGGCATCTCAACCATCACCGTGGGGCAACTTCACTATCTTACACATCCGTCTCACGCTGTCAACCCAGCACAGTCAGGCACGACGCCAGACCACAGCCGAGGAATCAGCAATCACAGAAGTGGAAGAAACCCATCCTAAACCGGAACCCGGCCCACTCGCCAGGAGCAGATCAGATGGGACGGTCCGCTACTTGAGGGGAGCCAGACCCAGAGGCCTTCCGCTCTACCCTTTGGGGCGAACAACAAGAACATTACGCCGCATCCACCCCACCGTCGAATCCAGCACGCACCCCGGGCGTGTCGCTGTGCGTTCCGCGCGGAAACACGCGGGAACCGGCCCGGGCCGTCCGCGCTAGCGTTGTTCGCATGACCGAAGAACGATGGGTGTGGGGCGTCGGCCTCGCGACGACCGCCGAAGACGGAACCGTGCTCGACACGTGGTTCCCCTCCCCCGCTGCCGGACGCATCCCGCTCGGCTACGACCCTCAGATGCCGCCCGACGAGCTCGACCGCCTCGCAGTCGCCGATGCGCGCCGAGCAGTGACCGTCGATGTCGTCGCGATCGAGGCCGACCTCGATGGCGCCCCCACCTCGACGCCGGACGCCTATCTGCGCCTGCACGCCCTGTCGCACCTGCTCGTGCGCCCCAACGAGGTGAACCTCGACGGGATCTTCGCGCATCTGCCGAACGTGGCCTGGACCAACGCCGGCCCCATCCACCCCGACGCACTCACGCGCCTGCGCCCGTTCCTCGCCCGCGAAGGCATCCAGGTGCAGGGGCTCGACAAGTTCCCGCGCCTGCTCGACTACGTCACCCCCGCAGGCGTGCGCATCGCCGACGCGTCCCGCGTGCGGCTCGGCGCATACCTGTCGCCCGGTACGACGGTCATGCATGAGGGCTTCGTGAACTTCAACGCCGGCACCCTGGGCCAGAGCATGGTCGAAGGCCGCATCTCGCAAGGCGTGGTCGTGGGCGACGGCAGCGACATCGGCGGCGGCGCCTCGATCATGGGCACGCTTTCCGGCGGCGGTACCCACAAGGTGTCCGTCGGCGCCCGCACCTTGCTCGGGGCGAACGCCGGCATCGGCATCTCGCTCGGCGACGACTGCGTCGTCGAAGCCGGACTCTACGTCACCGCCGGCACCAAGGTCGTCCTCGCGGACCAGCCTCGTCGAGCCGACGGATCACTTCCGACAGCCAAGGGCGCAGACCTCTCCGGCAGTGCCGGCCTGCTCTTCCGCCGGAACTCTCTCACCGGTGCGGTCGAGGCCGTGCGCCGTGCCGGAGTGGGCGTCACGCTCAACGACGCGCTCCACGCCTGAGCCCGGCTCGCACTGAGACCGCTCCGTCAACCGTGACGGGGCGGTCTCGTCTTTTCGCCCGCAGACTCTCGATCGTCCGATGCCGCCTGCTCAGCGGCGGATGGCGTTGATCGCCAGGTTGAGCACACGCTGTCGCTGCGCTTCGTCGTCGAACGAGGCGACGGCGGCCACTCCCGACACCAGCTTCACCACGTCGCCGATCGAGATGTCGGGGTCCACGTCGCCTGCAGCCTGGGCTCGTTCGAGCAGCGGCTCACCCGCGGAGAGCATGATCGTCCGGCACTCCGCCAGCACCGGGGAGCGACGGTTCAGCCCGTCGAGCAGCGCGTGCTTCGTCCCCACGTACGCGACGAACCGGTCCAGCCATGCGCGCAGCGCCTCCCAGGGCTCGAGGTCGGCGACCTCGTCTGCCGCGCGCGCGAGCGCGTCGACCTCCCCCAGGTACAGCGTCTCGATGAGGTCGTCGCGCGTGGGGAAGTTGCGGTAGAGCGTCCCGATCCCGACGCCGGCACGGCGGGCGATGTCCTCGAGAGAAGCGCTCGATCCGTCCTCCGCGAACGCTGCGCGGCCTGCGGCGACGAGCGCGTCGAAGTTCCGCGCGGCATCAGCCCGCTGCGGGCGACGCGCGTCCAGTGCGGATGTCCGCTCGACGACCGCCATGACCGCCCCTCCCATATGACCCGAGCCGAGCCCTCCGGCATCGGCGAAACCTGTGCTTGCGAAACGGAGGCACCCTCCGCTAATCTCAAAGCGGAGGCATCCTCCGTTCGGAGTATCCCCTCCACTTTATCCCGCATTCACCGGATCCGCACCCATCGGAAGGCCCGTCGATGCCCACTGTCCCGTTCACACCCCGCGCTGCGTTCGTGGCGATCGCTCTCAGCGTCGCCTCGCTCGCACTGCTTCAGAACCTCGTCATCCCCGTCATCCCCCTCATCGCCGCGGACTTCGGGGTCACGGCGGA
Source organism: Microbacterium ureisolvens (assembly GCF_019511645.1). GTDB lineage: Bacteria > Actinomycetota > Actinomycetes > Actinomycetales > Microbacteriaceae > Microbacterium > Microbacterium ureisolvens_A. The sequence continues at coordinate 2,422 of NZ_JAEUAX010000007.1, forward strand.
CGCGGCATCCTGGACCAACACGTCGTGGCTGATCGCCGCGGCCGTCGCGACCCCCCTGCTCGGTCGGATCGGCGACCTCCGCGGCCGCCGCAACACGTTCCTCGCCGTGCTCGCCGTCGTTGCGATCGGCGACGTCGTCGCATCGTTCGCGCCGAACCTCGAGGTGCTCATCCTCGCCCGCGTACTGCAGGGCGTCGGCGGCGCGCTCTTCCCGCTGGCGTTCGGTCTGCTCCGCGACGTCATGCCCCGCCACCAGCTCACCGGGGCGATCGGCGCCACCAGCGCCATCATCGGCATCGGCGGCGCCGCGGGCAGCGTGCTCGCAGGTCCCCTCGCTGAGCTCCTCGGCTGGCACGGGATCTTCGCCGTGCCGTTCGTTGCCGCCGTCGCGGGCATCGTGCTCACGATGATGCTCGTGCCGCCGGCCGGCCTGCGGGCAATCGGGCACGTGAACGTGCTCTCGGCCGTGCTCCTGTCCGGCTGGCTCATCGCGCTGCTCGTTCCGCTCAGCTCCGGTGCGCGCTGGGGCTGGGCATCGCCCCTCACCCTCACGCTGTTCGCCGCCGCGGTGCTCCTCATGATCGCGTGGGTCGTCTCCGAACTCCGCTCGCCCGAGCCGCTCGTGGACCTCCGCCTGATGGCATCCCGGGCGATCTGGCCGGTGAATGCGGCTGCGCTGCTCATCGGAGCCGCCGCGTTCGGGTTCTGGGGATACCTCCCGCAGTTCCTCGAGACACCGGTAACGTCGGGGTGGGGTCTCGGCCTCGGCGTCCAGGCGGCCGGGCTGGCGCTGCTCCCCCTCCTCATCGGGATGTCGAGTGTCGGCTTCGCGACCGGCGCGATCGCCCGGGTCATCCCGCTGCGGCTCATGATGGCACTGGGCGCGCTGCTCATGGCGGGCGGTGTCGTGTTCGCGGTGCTCGACCACGAGACGATCGTCACCCTGGCGATCGCGGGCGGCGTGTTCGGACTCGGCATCGGCCTCGCGTACGCGTCGACGGCGAGCATCATCGTGGAGAGCGTGCCGGCCGACCGCACCGGCATCGCCACCGGAGTCAACGCCAACCTGCGCACGATCGGGTCGGCGGTCGGCTCGGCGTTCACGACGGCCGTCGTCTTCGGCGTCGTCGAGCCCGGCGGCACCCCCGCGCTCGACGGCTACGCCGTCGCGTGGCTGACGCTCGCGGCGGGGGCGGTCATCGCCGCGATCCTCGTGCTCACCGTGCGGCCACGCGGACGGACGGATGCTGCATCCCCGGCCGCACTCGAGAACGCCGACGAAGCGACGCTGGCCGAGGTGGGCTGACACCGCGACAGCGACCCGTTCGACGACGATGCCGCGCTCCCACTCGGGGGCGCGGCATCCGTCATCCGTTCCGGATCAGGACAGACCGGGGTAGCTGCGCTCCTCAGCGCCGATGTACAGCTGCTGCGGGCGGCCGATCTTGGTCTGCGGGTCGCTCGCAGCCTCGCGCCACTGCGCGAGCCAGCCGGGAAGCCGCCCGATGGCGAACAGCACCGTGAACATGCGGGTCGGGAAGCCCATCGCCTTGTAGATCACGCCCGTGTAGAAGTCGACGTTCGGGTAGAGGCGGCGGTCCTGGAAGTACGCGTCGTTGAGCGCGATCTCTTCGAGCTCCTTGGCGAGATCGAGCAGCGGGTCGCTCACTCCGAGGGCCGACAGCACCTCGTCGGCCGACTCCTTCACCAGCTTCGCGCGCGGGTCGTAGTTCTTGTAGACACGGTGCCCGAAGCCCATGAGCTTCACGCCGTCTTCCTTGTTCTTGACCCGCTCGACGAAACGCTGCACGCTCTCGCCGGAGTCGCGGATGCGCGCCAGCATGTCGAGCACGGCCTCGTTCGCGCCGCCGTGCAGCGGGCCGTAGAGCGCATTGATGCCGGCCGAGATCGACGAGAACTGGTTCGCGCCGGTCGAGCCCACGAGGCGGACGGTCGAGGTGGACGCGTTCTGCTCGTGATCCTCGTGGAGGATGAGCAGCCGCTCGAGGGCCCGCGACATGACGGGATCCACCTGATAGACCTCCGACAGCACGCCGAAGTTGAGCTTGAGGAAGTTGTCGACGAACCCGAGCGAGTTGTCGGGGTACAGGAATGCCTGGCCGATGCTCTTCTTGTGCGCGTAGGCCGCGATCACCGGGAGCTTCGCGAGCATGCGGATGGTGTTGAGCTCGACGTGCTCGGGATTGTTGGGATCGGACTGGTGCTCGTAATACGTCGAGAGCGCCGACACGGCCGACGACAGCACCGACATCGGGTGCGCGGTGTGCGGCAGGGCGGAGAAGAAGCGCTTGAGGTCCTCGTGCAGCAGCGTGTGCCGACGGATCTTCTCATCGAACTCCGCCAGCTCGTCTGCGCTCGGCAGCTCGCCGTAGATGAGCAGCCACGCGACCTCGAGGTACGTGCTGTTCTTCGCGAGCTGCTCGATCGGGTAGCCGCGGTAGCGCAGCACGCCCTGGTCGCCGTCGATGTAGGTGATCGCGGACTTGGTCGCCGCGGTGTTCACGAAGCCGTAGTCGAGAGCCGTGTAGCCGGTCTGGCGGGTGAGGGTGGAGAGGTCCACGCTCGGTGTGCCATCGGTGCCCCGCAGAAGCGGGAACTCGGCGGTGCTGTCACCGATCGTGAGGGTGGCCTTCTCGTGCTGGGTGCCCGCGTCGCTCACGGCGCCTCCTCGCGATTTCTGGTCGTACCGGGGGTGTCGTCCAGTCCTGTACGGCACCGGGAACGGGCTGCATCAGGATGGAGGGGCGGGACGAGGGATGCCGCGTCGCCGCGCTTTTTACAGCCTAGTGCGCCGCCACGCCTACTGTTGACACGGCCAAAGGCCCGCAGCATCCGATAGAGGAATCCTCAGATCGCGATGTCTGATTCCTCGCGCAGGCGAGCGGCGGCCGCAGCGATGCGCTCGTCCGTCGCGGTGAGCGACAGCCGGACGTGCTGCGGGAAGTGGGTGCCGTAGAAGTGGCCGGGGCCGGCGAGGATGCCGAGATCAGCGAGACGGCCGAGGCTCTCCCAGGCGTCTCGCCCCTCGGTCGCCCACAGGTAGAGGCCCGCCTCGCTGGCATCGATGCGGAATCCCGCGGCCTCGACGGCCGGGCGCAGCACGTCGCGCCGGCGGCGGTAGAGCTCCTTCTGGGCGGCGACGTGCGCGTCGTCCTCGAGTGCTGCGGTCATCGCCGCCTGGACCGGAAGCGGGAGCATGAGTCCGAGGTGCTTTCGCGCAGTCAGCAGGCGGGCGATCACGGCAGGATCGCCGGCGAGGAACGCGGCGCGGTAGCCGGCCAGGTTGGACTGCTTGCTCAGCGAGTAGACCGAGAGGACGCCGCGCAGGTCGCCTCCGGTCACGCGGGGATCGAGCGCCGAGGGCACCGGCTCGGTGTCCCACGGGGCATCCCATCCCAGTTCGGCGTAGCACTCGTCGGACGCCAGCACGGCGCCGAGCTCACGGGCGCGTCCGACGGCGCCGCGCAGGGCTCGGACGTCGAGCACGCGGCCGTCGGGGTTGCCCGGCGAGTTCACCCAGACGAGGCGCGTCCTGTCAGGCCACTCGGCGGGATCGTCGGCGGCGATGGGTGTCGCGCCGACCAGGCGAGCCCCGACCTCGTACGTCGGATACGCGGCACGGGGATGGACCACGACATCGCCGGGGCCGAGGCCCAGCAGCAGCGGGAGGAGTGCGACCAGCTCCTTCGACCCGACGGTCGGGAGCACGTTCTCGGCATTCAGCCCCGGAACGCCACGGCGCCGGTCGTACCAGCGCGCGATGGCCGCGCGCAGGCTGGCGGTGCCGACGGTCTGCGGGTACGCGTGCGCGTCGGTCGCGGCGCGGAGCGCATCGGCGACGACGGCCGGCGTGGCGTCCACGGGCGAGCCGATCGACAGATCGACGAGGCCGTCGGGGTGGGAGCGTGCGCGTGCGGCGTACGGCGCGACGGCGTCCCAGGGGTAGTCGGCGAGGTCGGCGACCCCCACGTCAGTGTTCCTGCGGCGGGAGCGCCTCGATGATCGGGTGATCCTTGTGGATGACGCCGACCTTGGCGGCACCGCCGGGAGAGCCGATGTCGTCGAAGAACTCGACGTTGGCCTTGTAGTAGTCCTGCCACTCGTCGGGCAGGTCGTCTTCGTAGTAGATCGCCTCGACCGGGCAGACCGGCTCGCAGGCGCCGCAGTCGACGCACTCGTCGGGGTGGATGTACAGCGACCGATCGCCCTCGTAGATGCAGTCCACGGGACACTCGTCGATGCAGGCGCGGTCCTTGACGTCCACGCAGGGAAGGGCGATCACGTACGTCACCCGGCCAGTCTAGCCGCGACCTCCGATGGCGATCCGCAGTCCGACGCGCTCAGTCCATCCGCGGGAGGCGATCCGGCCAGGCGACTGCCAGTGCCACGAGGATCGGCACGGCGATGGTCCACACCACCCCGAGCTCGGACTGGGGCACGACGACCGAGCCTCCCGGGCCGCTGCCCGAGAACACGAGGGTCGACACCATCATCCCGACGCCTGTCGCGAGGGTCGCCCAGCGATCGGAGGTGAGCAGTCGCACGGCCAGGAGCAGGGCGGCGGAGCCCATCACGGCGAGGATCAAGCCCAGCGGGAACCAGCCGATCGCGTAGGCGTGGGCCACCGTTCCGGCGACGCCGTACACGAGTCCCACCAGCAGGGCGATGATCCAGCTGCCGATGCGGGCGGGGACGGATGGGCGCATGCCTCGATCGTACCGAGGGGAGCTCTGCGCTCGTTCCGCGCCCCTCTGTGCGGATGCGCGGGCGGGTTACGCCGCCCACCCCCACAGCCGAAGGAGCGCGGCCACGAGCGCCGCCGCGACGACCACGACGAGGAACGGGGCGCGCAGCATCAGCAGACCCGCCGCGACGAGCACGGCGGGTACCCGTGCGTCTACCACCACGGCCTGGCCGGCGCCGAGGGTCTGCACGGCGACGAGGGCGGCCAGCAGCGCCACGGTGAGGAGGTCCGCGATGCGCATCGGCGTGGGCGCCTCGACCCACTTGCCGGGGATGAGATATCCGACCGTCTTCAGCGCGACGCACACGATCGAGGCCACGAGGATGGCCGTCCACATGGTCACGGCAGCCCCTCCCTCTCGGCGATGTCATCGGGCTCGGGGTGTATCCGCTCGTCCTCGCCGAGCCAGTTCACCCAGCCGACCACGATCGCGACGAGCGCGGCGATGATGACGGGAAGACCGGGCATGAGGACCGGCGTCAGGGCGGTCGCGACGACGGCCGCGGCCACGCCGACCACGATGGGCTGCCGCGCACGCAGGCGCGGCCACAGCAGCGCGAGGAATGCGGCAGCGGCCGCGGCGTCGAGCCCGTATGCTCGGACATCGCCGAGGACGTCGCCGAGCAGCGCACCCGCGAGCGTCGACAGGTTCCAGCCGACGTAGATCCCGATGCCGGTCACCCAGAAGCCCAGCGCCCGCGCGTGCGGTGAGCGCTGAGCGAGCGCCACAGCGGTGGACTCGTCGATCGTGAACTGCGCCGCAGCCGCGCGACGCCAGAAGCCGGCGCCGACGACGGGAGACATGCGGATGCCGTAGGCCACGTTGCGCACCCCCAAGAGCGCCGCCGACGCGATCGCGGCCGGCACCGCGGCCAGTCCCCCGGCGCCGACGATTCCGACGAAGGCGAACTGCGAGCCGCCGGTGAACATCACGAGGCTCAGCACGCAGGTCTGCCAGACGTCGAGCCCCGCTGCGACCGCGAGAGCGCCGAACGAGATGCCGTACGCGCTGGTCGCCAGGGCGACGCCGAGGCCCTCGCGCACGGCCCTGCCGCCTTCGCCGGCGCTGTGCGCATCGTCGAAGTGCGGGTCGAGGGTCACCTCGTCATGCTACCGACGGGCCCGACACCGGGCGCCGGGCCGCGCGTCGACCGGTGGCCTCTTCTGAGACGACGGATGCCGCGACTCCGTGCCCGTTCGCAGGGCGCAGGGTCGCGGCATCCGTTCGAGGATTACGCGTTGGCGTCCTGGCGCTTGAGGCGCGACGCCGCGCGACCGCGCTCGGTGGCGTCGAGGATCACCTTGCGGATGCGCACCTTCTCGGGCGTCACCTCGACGCATTCGTCGTCGCGGGCGAACTCGAGGCTCTCTTCGAGGGAGAGCTGCCGGGGCGGAGTGAGACGCTCGAGCTCGTCGGCGGTCGACGAGCGCATGTTGGTGAGCTTCTTCTCCTTGGTGATGTTGACGTCCATGTCGTCGGCGCGCGTGTTCTCGCCGACGACCATGCCCTCGTACACCTCTTCGGTCGGCTGCACGAAGAAGCTCATGCGCTCCTGCAGCGCCATCATGGCGAACGGGGTGACGACGCCGGCACGGTCGGCCACGATGGAGCCGTTCTGACGGGCCTGGATGTGGCCGGCCCAGTCGTCGTAGCCGTGCGAGATCGCGTTGGCGATGCCGGTGCCGCGGGTGATCGAGAGGAACTCGGTGCGGAACCCGATGAGGCCGCGCGAGGGCACGACGAACTCCATGCGCACCCACCCGGTGCCGTGGTTGACCATCGTCTCCATGCGGCCCTTGCGCGCCGCCATAAGCTGCGTGATCGCGCCGAGGTACTCCTCCGGCGCGTCGATGGTGAGGTGCTCGAACGGCTCCTTGACCTTGCCGTCCTCGCCCTTGCGCGTGACCACCTGGGGCTTGCCGACCGTGAGCTCGAAGCCCTCGCGGCGCATGTTCTCGACGAGGATCGCGAGCGCGAGCTCGCCGCGGCCCTGCACCTCCCACGCGTCGGGGCGGCCGATGTCGACGACCTTGAGCGAGACGTTGCCGATGAGCTCGCGGTCGAGGCGGTCCTTCACCATGCGGGCGGTGACCTTGTGCCCCTTCACCTTGCCGACGAGCGGCGAGGTGTTCGTGCCGATGGTCATCGAGATCGCGGGGTCGTCGACGGTGATCGCGGGCAGCGGCCGGACGTCCTCCGGGTCGGCGATCGTCTCGCCGATCGTGATCTCCTCGATGCCGGCGATGGCGACGATGTCGCCGGGACCGGCCTCCTCGGCCGGGTAACGCTCGAGGGCGCGGGTCTTCAGCAGCTCGGTGATGCGGGCGTTGGAATGCGAGCCGTCGTGGCGCACCCAGGCGACGGTCTGGCCCTTCTTGAGCGTGCCGTTGAAGACGCGCAGCAGGGCCAGGCGACCGAGGAACGGGCTGGAGTCGAGGTTCGTGACCCAGGCCTGCAGCGGCGCCTCGTCGTCGTATGCCGGGGCGGGCACGTGCTCGAGGATCGCCTCGAACAGCGGCTCGAGGTCGGCGTTGTCGGGCAGCTCGCCGTTGGCGGGACGGTTGCGGGATGCTGCGCCCGCGCGTCCTGACGCGTAGACCACCGGCACGTCGAGGAGGGCGTCGACATCGAGGTCGGGCACGTCCTCGTGGAGGTCGGACGCGAGGCCCAGGAGCAGGTCGTGCGCCTCTTCCTCGACCTCGGCGATGCGCGCGTCCGGGCGGTCGGTCTTGTTGACGAGGAGGATGACGGGCAGCTTCGCCTCGAGCGCCTTGCGCAGGACGAAGCGGGTCTGCGGGAGCGGACCTTCGCTCGCGTCGACGAGCAGCACCACGCCGTCGACCATCGAGAGGCCGCGTTCGACCTCGCCGCCGAAGTCGGCGTGACCCGGGGTGTCGATGACGTTGATCGTGACCGGGACGTCGGTGTGGGCGCCGTTGTAGGTGATCGCGGTGTTCTTCGCGAGGATCGTGATGCCCTTTTCGCGCTCGAGGTCGTTCGAGTCCATCGCGCGCTCTTCGACGTGAGCGTGCTCACCGAACGAGCCGGTCTGGCGGAGCATCGCGTCGACGAGGGTGGTCTTGCCGTGGTCGACGTGAGCGACGATAGCCACGTTGCGGAGGTCCGGACGGAGGGCGCGCGCCATGAGGGAATCCTTGAAAGAGAATGGGGATGCCGGAATGCCGGCATCCCCATTCTATTGGGCACTGCTGTGTGTCGCCTTTCGGCGGTGGATCAGCCCTCCAGGCCTGCTTCGAGCAGGGCCGCACGCGCTTCACGCCGCACGCGCTGCTCCTCGGGGTCGGGCACCGGGATGGCGGCGATCAGGCGCCGCGTGTAGTCCTCCTGCGGCGCGCGCAGGATCTGGCCCGTCGCCCCCTGCTCCACGATCTTCCCGTGGTGCATCACGATGATGCGGTCGGCGAGCGAGTCGACGACGGCGAGGTCGTGGCTGATGAAGAGGCACGCGAAGCCCATGTCCGCCTGCAGCTGACGCAGCAGCTGAAGGACGGTAGCCTGCACCGACACGTCGAGCGCGGACGTCGGCTCGTCCGCGATGAGCAGCTTGGGCTGCAGCGACAGGGCCCGGGCGATGCCGACGCGCTGCTTCTGACCGCCCGAGAGCTCGTGCGGGTAGCGGTTGCGGTACGAGCGGGGCAGCTCCACGGCATCCAGCAGCTCCTGCACCTTCACGTCCAGCTCGCGGCCCTTCGCGATGTTCGCCAGGAGCATCGGCTCGCCGATCGACTGACCGATCGGCAGACGGGGGTTCAGCGACGACGACGGGTCCTGGAAGACGATGCCGACGTCCTTGTGCACCTTGTGCAGAAGGCGTCGGTCCGCCTTCGAGATGTCGTGGCCCACCACCTCGGCCTTGCCGTCCGCGATCGGAAGGAGACCGATGGCGGCGCGACCCACCGTGGTCTTGCCCGAGCCGGACTCGCCCACGAGCCCGGTGACCTCGCCCGGGTAGATGGTGAAGTTGGCGTGCTCGACCGCACGGAACGCGGGCACGCGCCCCTTCTTCGGGTAGTCGATCGCGACGTCCGTGAAATCGAGCACCGGTGCGCCCAAACCCTTCCGGCGCTCCTCGTCCTCACGAGCGGCGACGTCGGCCAGGCGGATCACGGAGGTGTCACCGGCGAGGGCCGCCGTGGTGTCGATCGACTCGCCCTGCGCGTCGCCGATGCGCGGGACCGCGGCGAGGAGCTGCTGCGTGTACGGGTGCGTCGGCCGGTTGAACACCGCGTCGACACTGCCGCGCTCGACGATCTCGCCCTTTCGCATCACCACGATGTCGTCGGCGATGTCGGCCACCACGCCCATGTCGTGCGTGATGATGAGGATCGCCGAGTCGAGGCGGTGGCGGAGGTCGCGCATGAGGTCGAGGATCTCGGCCTGCACCGTCACGTCGAGCGCGGTGGTCGGCTCGTCGGCGATGAGCAGCTGCGGGTCGCACGAGATGGACTGCGCGATCATGGCGCGCTGGCGCTGGCCGCCCGACAGCTGGTGCGGGTACGAGTTGAACGCCTTGAGCGGATCGGGAAGCTCCACCATCTCGAGCAGCTCGAGGGCGCGCGTGCGCGCCGCGCTCGGCGTCATGCCCTGGTGGATGCGCAGCGTCTCGATGATCTGGAAGCCGACCGTGAACACCGGGTTCAGGGCGGTCATCGGCTCCTGGAAGATCACCGCGATCTCGCGGCCCCGCACGCGCCGCAGATCGTCCTTGCGGAGGCCGAGGATCTCGCGGCCACCGAGCTTGACGCTGCCGGTGACGCGGGCGTTGGACGGAAGGAGTCCGAGCATCGCCATGGAGCTCGCACTCTTGCCCGAGCCGGACTCGCCGACGATCGCGAGGGCCTTGCCCGACTCGACGGAGTAGTTCAGCTTCTTCGCTGCCGGCACCCAGAAGTTGTCGACAGCGAAGTCCACGGACAGACCGCTCACTTCCAGCAGCGGACTGCCGGTGGAGACGGGGGTGGGGGACGCGTTCATTTCATGGTCCTTGTGGGATCGATTGAGAGAATGAGGGGGTGACCGACCGTGCGATCCGCATCGACTCCCGCTTCAACCGCATTGCTGCCGTCATCGTCTGGAGTCTTGCGGCGCTCGCAGTGATCACCGCCGTATGGAGCGCGGATCCGAGGCTGGCGTGGGTCTACGCCGCAGCCCCGCTGGCCGCCCTCCTGGGCTGGATGGCGCTGTGGCGCGCCAGCGTCGTCGTGTCGGATCGCGGTGTGCGCATCGAGAACGTGAGCCACGACGTCGAGGTGCCCTGGGAGGCCCTCGTGCACGTCGACACGGCCCGCGCGCTGACGCTGCACACGCCGTCCGGCAGCTTCACGGCCTGGTCGGCGCCGGCGCCGGGCTTCTTCACGACGATGATGGGCAACGCGAAGGCCCGCCGCGAGGCGAGCGCCGCCGGTGGCGACGCCCGCCCGAGCGACCGTATGGGCACCGATTCGGGCAACGCGGCCCTTGTGGTGCGAGAGACGTGGCGCCGCCGTCTCGATGCCGGTCAGGTCGAGCTCGGCGTGGCGGACGAGACGCCCGTCACGCGCCACTGGCACGTGACGTTCCTCATCGCGTCCGTCGTGCTCGCTGCGGCGTCGATCGCGCTGATCATCGCCACCGGCTGAGACCCTCGGGCGCATCATCCGCGACGATCCGGGTCGGGCGCGATCTCGTCGTCCAGGACGTCGTCCGGACGATCGCTCGTGACGCCCTCCACGACCGCTGCACCGCCCGCCGTGACGAGCGCACCCTCGGGCACGTCCGCCGTGGTGCCGGCCACGACGACCGCGTCCTCGGGCAGCTCCTTGACCTTGCGGAAGACGATGCGCTTCTGACGCGGGTCGAAGGCATCGCGCAGACCGTCGCCGACGAAGTTGACGAGCAACGACAGGATGACGATGAAGGCTGCGGGCCACCAGAACAGCCACGGACGGGTCTGGAACGCCGACTCGTTCGCCGAGATCAAGAGACCCAGCGACACGTCAGGCGCACGCACGCCGTAGCCCAGGAACGACAGCGAGGTCTCCAGGATGATCGCTGCGGCGATGAGCAGGGTCGTGGCCACGATCACCACGCCGATCGCGTTCGGCAGGATGTGCTTGAAGATGATGCGGGCATCCGACGCACCGGCCACTCGCGCCGCCTCGACGAACTCGCGCTCGCGAAGCGAGAGGAACTCGGCACGCACCAGGCGCGCGATGCCGGTCCAGACGAAGAAGCCGAGGAAGAGTGCCAGCAGCAGCGGACCGAGGTTTCCGACCGCCGATCCGACGACCGCGCCGATCACGATGACCGGGATGACGATCACGATGTCGGTCAGGCGCATCAGCACCGAGTCCACCCACCCGCGGTAGTACCCCGCGAGAGCGCCGACGATGACTCCGAGGAAGGCACCGATGAGGCCGATGATGAACATCATGTAGGACGAATTCACAAGGCCGCGCATGACCATCGCGAAGTAGTCCTTGCCCACCGTGTTCTGGCCGAACGGGTGCTCGCCGAGCGAGAAGGGCCAGAGCGTCAGGGTCGGCTTGCCCCCGTTCGTGATGGGGAGGAGCTGCTCGTAGTTCCAGATCCACCATCCGGGGATCGGACCGATGCCCGTCGCCGAGACCGCGAAGCCCACGATCAGGATGAACAGGACCGCGCTGACCACCGCGGGCTTGTGGGCGAGGAAGCGTCGGAGCGTGAGACGCCCCTGGCTGATGCCGCGCTCATCGGCGGTCTGGACGTGCGCCCCGCCGTCGGAAGGTGCGGTGGGGGGCTCGAGGGCCGGATCGATGGGGATCGACATTACTTGACCCTCACTCTCGGGTCGATCGCCGAGTACGCGAGGTCGGCGAGGAAGTTGAACGTGATGGCGAACACCGCGATGACCACGAAGTAGGCCATGACCGGGTTCGGGTCGGCGTGCTGCAGACCCTGGTTGAAGAGGGCGCCCATACCGCTGAACGCGAAGATGCGCTCGGTGATGATGGCGCCACCGATGAGGGCGCCCACGTCCGCCGCCACGATCGTCGTGATCGGGATGAGCGAGTTGCGGAACGCGTGACGCACCACGACCGTGCGCTCGGGAAGACCCTTCGCGCGGGCGGTGCGGATGTAGTCCTGGTTCAGCGTCTCGAGCATGCCGCCGCGCGCGTAGCGCGTGTACGCCGCGAACGAGATCAGCATGAGGCTGATGGTCGGCAGCAGCAGGTGGGTGAAGGTGTCGATGCTCTGGATCCACCAGTCGCCCTGCAGGTTGGGCGTCTCCGAGCCGATGGTCGCGATCGGGCGTCCGTTCACCTTCGGGTTGTTGACATAGGAGTTCCAGTTCTGCATGAACTGATCGAGGACGATCACGCCCATGCCCAGCACACCCGTGAGCACGCCGATGCGGATCGCCTGCCCCTTGTCGTACTCGCCGAGGAACCATCCCGCCACGGCGCCGACCAGCCCGGCTGCGACGAAGAGGGCGAACACACCCCAGCCGTTGAACGACTTGAGGAACGGCTGCAGTACGAAGTAGGCGGCGACGAGGACGATCACCGTCACTCCGGCGGTGCGCCACGCATAGCGTGCGCGCGCGCCGGCGATGATGAGCACCATGCCCGCGCCGAACGCGGCGATGAGCAGCGGGGTCAGGATCGGGCCGAGCGACGGGTTGAGGAACCACGCCGTCACGCTCATGCCGTACAGCATCGCTCCGGTGGTCACCACGGAGGCGGCGAAGACGATCAGGCGACGCTGCCTGGGCCCGCCGATGATCGCCTGCCAGAAGATGCCGGAGACCAGACTCAGCACGATGATCCACGGCCATGTGAACACCGGGCTGTCGAGCCAGTCGTTGAAGCCGAGGGCGAAGAAGACCTTGAGCAGAACACCCATCACGAACGACGGCAGCGAGTAGAAGAGGAAGCTGGCGAACGTGAAGGAGTAGTCGATCGCGCTGTACTGACGCAGGGCCGAGACGATGCCGACCAGGACGCCGAGGACGATGGCGAGGATCGTCGATGCCGTGACGAGCTGGAGCGTCGCCCCCATGGCACGAGCCAGGACGATCGTCACCGGCTGGTTCTGGATGGTGACACCGAGGTCGCAGCCGCCGAACGGGATGACGCAGCGCGCGGCACCGAGGAGCCAGTTGAACCAGCGGACGGGAATGGGCTGGTCGAGGTTGAGCCACGCGATGCGCTGTGCGATCAGCGCGTCGCGGTTCGGGCTGTTGGAGGCGTACAGGTCCTCGAGCGGGTCTCTTGCCAGAGCGACGAGGGTGTACATCAGGAAGGATGCGGCGATGAGGATCAGGATCGAGACCCCGATGCGCCGCAGAACGAAGCTAAGCACTGGGCTGGCCCTTCATGCAGAAAAGGTAGCAGGCGGGCGACGGCGGCAGCAGAGGCCGGGCGTCGGGTTCGCCGGCTGTGGACGGGAAGACACACGCACGGGGCGCCGGGCTGCAAGCACCCGACGCCCCATGGCGTGGTGTTTCAGTGAGTCACCGAATTACTCGGCGACCGTCCACTCCCAGAAGTTCCAGAACACACCGGTCTGGTTGCCCATGAAGGTGATGCCCTCGATGTTGTCGGCGTGCGCCTCGAGGCCGGGGCCCTGGAAGAGCGGCAGACCGTAGGCGTCCGCGAACAGCTCGCCGTCCGCCTCGATCGTCAGCTCGTCGATCGTGTCGAGGTCGAGCGTCGTCGGGATCTCCCGAGCGATCTCGTCGACACGCTCGTTGGCGTACTTGTTGAAGTTGCTGCCACCGAAGCTCGCGAAGATCTGCGGGATGGTGCCGTTGCCGACACCGGGCGAGATCCACCCGAAGATGACTGCGTCGTAGATGTCGGAACCGAGCTGGGCGCTCCAGTCCTCGCGGCCCACATCCTCGATCACGAAGCCGGCCTCAGCAGCCGAGGCCTGGATGGCCTCGAACGCGGCGACGCGGTTCGGGTTGTTGATGTTGTACATCAGGCGGATGGTCGGCGTCGCACCGGCCAGGAGCTCCTTGGCGCCCTCGATGTCGACCTCGGCGTATGCGTCGGAGCCGTTGCTGGCGACGGCGTCCTCGTACGGAGCCTGAGCCGGGATGAATAGCTGCGAGTTGAGGACCTCGGCCTCGGGGTTGACCGGCTTGATCAGCGTGTCGACGAGCTGCTGACGCGGGATCGTCTTGAGGAACGCCTCACGGACGTTCTGCTCGGCGAACGGGCCGGCGAACGTCAGGTCGAGGTGGTCGTAGTTCAGCGCGTCGCCCTGGAGGACCTCGACGCCGTCGATCGCCTGCAGCGCGGTGAGCGTGTCGCCGCTCGCCTGCGGGGCGATGATGTCCACTTCGCCGTTCTGGAGGGCCGTCACCTGCGCCTGAGCGTCACCGATGAAGCGGATGACCAGCTCGGAGAACTGCGGCTTGAGGTCACCGGTGTACTTGTCGTTGAGCTTCAGCGTCATCGACTGGGTCGGCTCGTACGAGTCGATGATCCACGGGCCGCTCGAGAGGTACAGCGACGGGTCGTCCGGCAGCGACGTCATGTCGAAGCCCGAGTTCCAGAAGTCGGCGGCAGCCTTGAGCGTCTCGTTGACCGGAGCCGGGGCCGCAACGTCGCCGCGGGGGCTGGTCAGGATGGTGTCGATGAGCTCGGCCTGGTCGACGCCGGCCTTCTCAGCGACGACGTGGACCGGCTGGTCCATGAGGTCCTGGATGTTCCAGTCGACGAAGGGCTCGTCGTACTCGAGGACGAGAGAGAGCTTGTCTTCGGCGACCTCGGTGATCGTCGAGGTCTTGAGGCCCTCGGTGCTGCCCGCGTACGCGAAGTACTTGGTGCCGCTGGTGGGCTCGCCCGTCTCGGGGTCGAGGGTCGCGTCGTCGAAGACGCCGGAGGTGGCGGCCCAGCCGAACACCAGGTCGTCGGTCGTGATGGGCTCGCCGTCAGACCACACCAGCCCGTCGTTGAGCGTGTACTTGACCTGGAGGGGGTCTTCGCTGACGACCTCCATCGTGCCGAACGACTCGTCGGGAACGACCTCGTAGCTGTCGCTGACGTAGTAGAACGTCGACTTGGTGAGGTAGTCGATCTTGCCGTTGATGTCGAGGTTGCCGTTGTCGCTGTTCGAGTTCGTGCCCGTGAACTCGTTCGTTTCGGCAACCGTCACCGCGGTGTCGGTGGCCGTCGGCTCCTCCGCCTCCGGCGGGGTCGTCGAGCAGCCGGCGAGGACCAATGCGGTCACGCCGACGCCCGCCGCGACTCCGAGTGCGCGCATGCGCCACGTCGTCTTGTCAGACACTTGTGTCTCCTCTGTGCAGGGTAATGCGCGCGAATCCGGCCGGAAGCCGGACCTGCGCGCGGATGGGAAAACGATAAGCACCGGTTGTGAGATGGTCAAAACGATCGGCGAAAACGTTACAGAGCCTTAACTCAATCGACGCGGAGTGTGACAATCTGACAAGATGACGCCGCCGAACCGGCCCACGGGGCAGAGGGATTCCACTAGTCTTTCACCCCTCACGCCGTATGATCGCGGACGCCTCACGTGGGAGATCTGGATCGTGCTCGCGATCACCGTCGGGCAGTCGGCTGTCTACTCGGTTCTGTCGCTCGTCCGCAAGCTCCTCGCACCCGTTCCGCTCGGCCAGCAGCAGACCCAGGTGAATCCACCGCGGGATGCGCAGGCGCTATGGGACGTCGTGTACCAGCTCCTCGCCATCTTCTTCGCCCTCGCCCTCGTCGCGCTCGTGGTCTACCTGCTCTGGAAGCCGGGGAGCAGCGCGCTGCGACGCATCGGACTCGACTTCTCGAGGTTCGGCGGAGACCTCGGCCGCGGCATCCTTCTCGCCGCCGTCATCGGAGTGCCGGGCCTGGCGCTCTATGCCGCCGGCCGCGCTCTCGGGGTCACCGTCGTGGTGGTCGCGTCTCCGCTCGATGCGGCGTGGTGGACCGTGCCGCTGCTGGTGCTGTCTGCGCTGCGGGCGGGGTTGACCGAGGAGGTCATCTTCATCGGCTACCTGTTCGACCGGCTGCGCCGGTTCGGCTGGAACGAATGGGCCATCATCCTGACCTCTGCCGGTCTGCGCGGCGCCTACCACGCGTATCAGGGCATCGGCGCGATCGTCGGCAACGTCGTCATGGGTGTGGTGTTCGGCTGGTGCTACCGGCGCTGGGGTCGCGTCATGCCGCTGGTCATCGCCCACACGCTCCTCGACGTCGTCGCGTTCGTCGGATATCCCCTCGCCGCCGCGCTGTGGCCCGGCGTCTTCGCCCCCATCCCCACCCCGACGCCCTCCCCCACACCGACGCCGTCCGCCTGACTCGCGCCGCAGCATCCGTCGCCCTCGTCCGTCGTTCCCCCGTGCCCGATTCCGCGAGACTGCGCCGGGCGGACGAGACAGCGACGGGATGCTGCGGGGGCGCAGCATCCCGTCGCTCAGGGTTCGTCAGGCGAAGGCCTCGATGGGCGGGCAGGCGCATACGAGGTTGCGGTCGCCGTAGGCCTGGTCGATGCGGCGGACCGGGGGCCAGTACTTGGTGCGGACCAGCGTGTGCACCGGATACACCGCCGTCTCGCGCGAGTAGGGGTGCTCCCACGAACCCGACACCACGGACTCGGCGGTGTGCGGGGCGTTCACGAGCGGGTTGTCGGCGGCCGGCCACTCCCCCGCGGCGACGCGATCGGCCTCAGCCTTGATCGCGATCATCGCCTCGATGAAGCGCTCGATCTCGGCGAGGTCTTCTGACTCCGTCGGCTCGACCATGAGCGTTCCCGCGACCGGGAACGACATCGTCGGGGCGTGGAAGCCGTAGTCGATGAGGCGCTTGGCGACGTCGTCGACCGAGACGCCCGTCGCCTCTTTCAGCGGACGCAGGTCGAGGATGCACTCGTGGGCGACCAGTCCGTCCTCGCCGGTGTACAGCACCGGGTAGTGGTCGCGCAGGCGCACTGCGATGTAGTTGGCCGCGAGCACGGCGGCAGCAGTCGCGCTGCGCAGGCCCTCGGCCCCCATCATGCGCACGTACGCCCACGAGATCGGCAGGATGCCGGCCGATCCGTGCGGTGCGGCAGAGACGGGTCCGCCGTCGAAGACTCCGCCGGCGTGGTCCCTGCGCTGCGACAGCGGATGCGAAGGCAGGTACGGCGCCAGGTGCGCCTTCGCCGCCACCGGTCCGACGCCCGGGCCTCCGCCGCCGTGCGGGATCGCGAACGTCTTGTGGAGGTTCAGGTGCGAGACGTCGCCGCCCAGGTCGCCGAAGCGCGCGTAGCCGAGGAGCGCGTTGAGGTTCGCGCCGTCGACGTAGACCTGGCCGCCCGCGTCGTGCACGGCCTGTGTGATGTCGAGCACGTCGTGCTCGTAGACGCCGTGCGTCGACGGGTAGGTGATCATGAGCGCGGCGAGCTCGTCGGCGTGCGCCGCGATCTTCGCGCGCAGGTCGTCGAGGTCGACGTTGCCGGCCTCGTCACACGCCACCACCACGACCCGCATGCCGGCCAGCACCGCCGAGGCGGCGTTCGTGCCGTGCGCGGACGACGGGATGAGGCATACGGTGCGGCCGTGGTCGTCGTTGGCCCGGTGGTAGCCGCGGATCGCCATGAGGCCCGCGAGCTCGCCCTGGGAGCCCGCGTTGGGCTGCAGCGACACCGCGTCGTACCCGGTCACCTCGGCGAGCCACACCTCGAGCTGCTCGATCATGGCGAGGTAGCCGTGCACGTCGTCCTCGGGAGCGAACGGGTGCACGCGCGAGAACTCGGGCCACGATACGGCGGCCATCTCGGTCGCCGCGTTCAGCTTCATCGTGCACGAGCCCAGCGGGATCATGCCGCGGTCCAGCGCGTAGTCCCGGTCGGACAGCTGCTTGAGGTAGCGCATCATCGCCGTCTCGGACCGGTGCGTGTTGAACACCGGGTGCGTGAGGAACTCCTCGACCCGCTGCAGCGCAGACGGCACGCCGGACAGGGGTGCGGCATCCGTGAAGCTGAGCACCCGCTCGCCCTGCTCCCCCGCGCCGAGGAACTCGTTCTCGGGCAGCCCGAACGCCCATGCGACGGCGGCGAGGTCGTCCTGGGTCGTCGTCTCGTCGACCGAGACGCCGACCGTGGCGTCGTCGGCCCAGAACAGCTGGTAGCCGCGCTCCCGCGCACGCTCGATCACACGCCGCGACGCGCCCGGCGTCGCCACGCGGATGGTGTCGAAGAACGAGTCCGAGCGCAGCGACAGGCCGTACGAGCGCAGGCGGGCCGCGAGCGCCTCGGCCTTCTTCGCGACGTCCGTCGCGATCGCGCGCAACCCGTCGGGACCGTGGTAGACCGCGTACATCGACGCCATGACGGCGAGCAGCACCTGCGAGGTGCAGATGTTGGATGTCGCCTTCTCACGCCGGATGTGCTGCTCACGGGTCTGCAGCGCAAGGCGGTAGGCGGGGTGGCCGGCGGCGTCCTGCGAGACGCCGACGAGGCGTCCCGGCAGCTGCCGTTCGAGACCCTGACGCACCGCCATGTAGCCGGCGTGCGGGCCGCCGAAGCCGAGCGGCACGCCGAAGCGCTGCGTCGTGCCCACCGCCACATCGGCGCCGAGCGAGCCGGGCGAGCGCAGCAGCGTCAGCGCGAGCAGGTCGGCCGCGACGACGACCAGGGCCCCCGCCACGTGCGCCGCGTCGACGACGCCTGACGGATCCCACACGTTGCCCGACGCGCCGGGGTATTGCACGAGCACGCCGAACAGCTCGTCCGGCAGAGTCGCGCCCCGGCCGAGGTCCAGCTCCACGAGCTCGATCCCCACGGCCGCCGCGCGGTGAGCCAGCAGCGCCTTCGTCTGCGGGAGCGCGTCGGCGTCGACCACGAACACGTTCGACCCCGCCTTCGAAGCGCGGCGGGCCACCAGCATGCCCTCCACGACGGCGGTGGACTCGTCGAGCATCGAGGCGTTCGCCGTCGCGAGCCCGGTGAGGTCGGTCACCATGGTCTGGAAGTTGATCAGCGCCTCGAGGCGCCCCTGCGAGATCTCCGGCTGGTACGGCGTGTACGCCGTGTACCAGGAGGGGTTCTCGAGCACGTTACGGGCGATCACCGACGGCGTCAGCGTGTCGTAGTACCCCAGCCCGATCATCGGCCGCGCGGTGCGGTTCTGCGATGCCAGCACGCGCAGCTCCGCCAGTGCCTCAGCCTCGGTCGCCGCGGGCGGGATGTCGCTCGTGGCCCGGGGCTTGACATGGATGGATGCCGGGACCGCCGCCTCGACGATCGCGTCGACGCTGTCGTATCCCAGCGCGTCGAGCATGGTGCGCTGGGCCGCGGCATCCGTTCCGATGTGACGGTCGGCGAAGAGGCCCGTCATTCGGCGCCGCCCGTGAGCGAGACGTACGCGTCGCGGTCGAGGAGATCCGCGACCGCTGCGGGGTCGACCGTGATCTTGACGAGCCAGCCGGCGCCGAACGGATCGGCGTTGACGAGCGACGGGTCGTCGACCACGGCCTCGTTGACCTCGACGACCTCGCCACTGAGCGGGGCGTAGAGTTCGCCGACCGACTTCGTGGACTCGATCTCGCCGACGACAGTCGCCGCGGCCACCTGGCTTCCGACGGCGGGCAGCTCGACGAACACGACGTCACCGAGCTTGTCGGCGGCGTAGGAGGTGATGCCGACGGTCGCGAGGTCGCCGTCGAGGGCGACCCACTCGTGCTCGGCGGTGTACTTGAGGGCGGTGAGGTCGGTCATTTGTTCCTCCGGTAGAAGGGCAGGTCGGTCACGGTCGCGGGGATGCGGGTGCCCCGCACGTCGATGAAGAGCTCGGTTCCGGGCGCGCTCGCGGCCGGCGAGACGAACGCCATGGCGATGGGATGCCCCAGGGTCGGGCTGAGCGCACCGCTCGTGACCTCGCCGACCGGCAACGCGGCGTCGGCGGCGTCGAACACGGCGTAGCCGGCACGGCCGGCGCGGCGGCCCTCGCCCGAGAGGCCCACCAGCACCGGGGCGTCGGACGCGACCACCGCGCCGAGCCCCGCCTTGCCGACGAAGTCGTCCTTGTCGCCCGCGACGACACGGCCGAGGCCGGCCTGCGCGGGGACGATGTCGAGCGACAGCTCGTGGCCGTAGAGGGGCATGCCGGCCTCCAGGCGCAGCGTGTCGCGCGCGGCGAGACCCGCGGGCACCAGCCCGAGCGGCGCGCCCGCCGCCAGCAGGGCGTCCCACAGGGCTGTCGCGGCGCGGTTCGGCACGAGCAGCTCGAAGCCGTCCTCGCCGGTATAGCCCGTGCGGGCGATGAACAGAGGCTCCCCGTTGAACGTTCCGGCCGACCACGCGTAGTAGCCGAGTTCGGCGAGCTCAGGCGCGACGTCGGTGATTCCCGTGGCCGCCTCGACGATCTCGCGGGCGGCAGGGCCCTGCACGGCGATCAGCGACATGGCGTCGGTCTGGTCCTCGAGCTCGGTCTCGAAGCCGCCGATGCGCTGGGCGAACGCCGCGGCGACAGCATCCCGATTCCCGGCATTCGCGATCACGAGGAAGCGGTCGTCCGCGAGGCGATAGACGATGACGTCGTCGATGATGCCGCCGGACTCGGCGAGCACCAGCGAGTACTTCGCCTTGCCGACGCGCATCGGCGAGATCGCGCCGGCGAGCGCGTAGTCGAGGAACGCCGCCGCGCCTACCCCTGTAACGAGGAACTCGGCCATGTGCGAGATGTCGAACAGACCGGCGCCGGAGCGTACGGCGTGGTGCTCGGCGAGGTCGGAGCTGTAGCGCACCGGCATGAGCCAGCCGCCGAAGTCGGTGAAGGAGGCGCCGAGCGCCTCGTGGCGGTCGTGCAGGGCAGTCGTACGGAGTTCTGTCATGAGTTCTCCCGGTCGCGGACGGGCAGACGCCGGAAGGCGCCTGTGAACTCCCCCTCTGTCATGGGCCTGAGAGTTTCGCCCGCGAGGAGCGGGTTTTCACCGTCGGCGGATTGCGAGCTGCGCTCGAATCGCTTTCCAGAGTCGGCCTGCCCGGACGGTACGCGTACCTGAGAGATTGGCGGGGAGGCTTGCTCCTTCGGTGCTCGGCGATAACGCTGCCGAGGCTCTCCCGCCCGGGTGATGGGCCGTTATTGACTTGCGCAGCAAGCATACCGGTCGGTGCCGTCAGCCGACGCAGGAGCCTGTCGACACGGGGTCGGTGAGGGAAGGCGCGCGATCGGCCACCGGGGTGAGCTCTGCCATCGTCATCGCGTAGCCGACGTTCTCGTCGTTCTCGGCGCGCGCGAACACCACGCCCGCGACCTCGCCGTCGCCGGTCAGGAGCGGTCCGCCCGAGTTGCCCGGGCGCACGACGGCTTGCAGCGAGTAGATCTCGCGCGGACTCCACGAGCCGTCGTACACGTCGGGCACGTTGGCCGTGCCCACCGACTGCACGCTCGCCGGCACCATCGTGAACGGGCCCCCATAGGGGTAGCCCTGCACGGCCGCTGCGGCGCCGGCCTCGAGCGTCGGCGAGAACGGCAGTGCGCTCGCACCCAGGTCGTCGACGGCGATCACCGCGAGGTCGTCGATCGGATCGAAGTAGACGATGCGGCCCTCGCGCGCCGCCACGCCGGGCAGCTCGACGATGGGCGTGTCGACGCCGGCGACGACGTGCGCGTTCGTGACGACCCGGTCCTCCGCCACGACGAACCCGGTGCCCGACGATCCGCGCCCGCAGGCGTATGCATTGCCGGAGACACGGGCGACGGATGCTGCGGCCTGCTGCAGTTCGGGATCGTCCAGTGCGACCGGGGGCTCGGGGTCGGCTGTCCCCGGTCCGAGCAGGATCCCGAGCCCGGGCAGCCCGTCGTCGAGCACAGCGCCGCGCAGCTGCGCGAGCGCGGTGGCGACGGGGTCGGGCGTCGCAGCCTCGATGCCTCGCAGGATGGCCGAGGAAGCGACGGCCGATGAGATGACCGGGATGCCGGCGACGGCGATGGCCGGCGCGACGAGCGCCAGTGCGAGGATGGCCGCGACGACCGAGGCGATGCCGCCGAGGAAGCGCTCGATCGCCCGGAGCCTCAGCCGGTCTGCGCCGGAGCGCAGGGCCGAGCCGATCGCGGAGCCGACCGCCGCACCGGCGAACACGAGCCCGAGCGCGGTGAGCAGCACCGCGGGCCCGCGCCAGACCGGCGACGGCACCCACGCGCTCACCAGCGGAGTCAGCCAGAAGGCCGCGAAGGCACCTGCCGCGAGCCCCGCGAGCGTGCCGATGCTCGCGAAGAAGCCGCGCTGGACGCCCGCGACACAGGCGGCGACGAGCAGGAGGACGACGATCACATCGACGACGATCATCTCGCCCCTCCCCGCCCGTCGGACCCCGTCTCGTCAGGCTACGCATCGAGGCTGGGAGACGACCTCCATCGGGCGCCCGGGCGTGTCGGGCCGAGGCCCGGGCGGGGATCGGTCACGTGCGCTCGGCGGCCGGCTCCCTCTGTTACAGCATCCGTTTGGCTTCTGGTCAAAGTGACACTATGATCGTCTCGACAGTTAGAGTCACCATGACCAGAACAGCTCCTGAAACCCGCTCCCCCGGCGCTCCCGCCGACACCGACGCGATCCGCGTGGCGGTGTCGACGGTGATCTTCACGCTTCGGCGCCTTCCCGGAAGCGATGCCCTCCAGGTCGTGCTCCCGCTCGTGCGCCGCACGCGGGATCCGCACGAAGGCCAGTGGGCCCTTCCCGGCGGATGGCTGGACGTGACGGAGGGACTGGATACCGCGGCATCCCGCACCCTCGCCGAGACGACCGGGCTGGCACCGAGCTATCTCGAGCAGCTGTACGCGTTCGGGGCCGTCGACCGCTCCCCCACCCGTGTCGTCTCGATCGTGTACTGGGCGCTCCTGCGCGCCGACGAGATCACCGACGCCACGGTGGAGAACGTCCAGTGGTTCGATGCGGCCGCCCTCCCCGCGCTCGCCTTCGACCACAATGAGATCGTCGGCTATGCGCTGTGGCGCCTGCGCAACAAGGTCGGCTACAGCCGCATCGCCCACGGGCTGCTCGCCGACGAATTCACCCTCGCCGATCTGCGCGAGGTGTACGAGGCGATCCTCGCGCGACGCCTGGACCCGGCGAACTTCCGCCGTCAGGTCGAGAACTCCGGCACCCTCATCCCCACCGACCGCTTCCGCACCGGAAGCCACCGCCCCGCGCGGCTCTACCGCTACAACCAGGACGTCGAGCTGGCCGATCGCGGCCCGCTCGACGCCGGCCACTGACCCCCGAACGGAGCACCCGACATGCCTGCCGTGAACCTCACCCTCCAGCCCCGCCCCCAACTCGATGCCTCGGTCGACCACGCCATCCAGGCCATCGTCGCCGGCGCCACGGTCGGCGAGACGTGCAACACCGACCTTGCCGCAGGACCGTGGGATTTCGACTCGCGCCCGGGCTACGGGCCGGGCTCATCGATGGGTGACGTGATCCCCACCGGGTCGCCGCGCCAGGGCGAGCTCCCCCGCGAGTACCGAGAGGCCTCCG
This sequence comes from Microbacterium ureisolvens, assembly GCF_019511645.1. GTDB lineage: Bacteria > Actinomycetota > Actinomycetes > Actinomycetales > Microbacteriaceae > Microbacterium > Microbacterium ureisolvens_A. Next base: position 25,646 of record NZ_JAEUAX010000007.1, read on the forward strand.
AAGCCGAGCTCGACCAGCGCATCCGGGCCGCGAAGGCGACCCTGGGCGACCGGGTGGTCGTCCTCGGGCACTTCTACCAGCGCGAAGAGGTGGTGGTCCACGCGGATTACGTGGGCGACTCGTTCCAGTTGGCGAACGCGGCGCTCGAGCACCCCGACGCCGAGGCCATCGTGTTCTGCGGCGTCCACTTCATGGCCGAGACCGCCGACCTGCTGTCGCGCCCCGAGCAGGCCGTGATCCTCCCCAATCTGGCGGCCGGATGCTCGATGGCCGACATGGCCGACATCGACCAGGTCGAGGAGTGCTGGGAGCAGCTGGCCGAGGTCTACGGAGACATGGACGAGACGGATGCCGACGGCCTCGTGCCTGTGATCCCCGTGACCTACATGAACTCCTCCGCCGCGATCAAGGGATTCGTCGGACGCCACGGCGGCATCGTGTGCACCTCCTCCAACGCGCGGACGGTGCTCGAATGGGCGTTCCAGCGCGGACGCCGCGTGCTGTTCTTCCCCGACCAGCACCTCGGTCGCAACACCGCGAAGGCGATGGGGGTGCCGCTCGAGCAGATGCCGATGTGGAATCCGCGCAAGCCCCTGGGCGGAGCATCCGTCGGCCAGCTCGCCGATGCGCGCGTCATCCTGTGGCACGGCTTCTGCTCGGTGCACCGCCGCTTCACGGTCGATCAGATCGAAAAGGCCCGCGCCGAGCACCCGGGCGTGCGGGTGATCGTGCACCCCGAATGCCCGATGGAGGTCGTCGACGCCGCGGACGAGGCGGGCTCGACCGACTACATCCGCAAGGCGATCGAGGCCGCGTCCGAGCCGACGACATTCGCGATCGGCACCGAGGTGAACCTCGTGCAGCGGCTCGCGGCCGACCACCCGCAGCACACGATCTTCTGCCTGGACCCGGTCGTCTGCCCGTGCTCGACGATGTACCGCATCCACCCGGGCTATCTCGCGTGGGTGCTCGAGGGGCTCGTCGCGGGCGAGGTGCGAAACCGCATCACGGTGCCGGACGCGGTCGCGGAGCCGGCACGCGCGGCGCTGGAACGCATGCTCGCGGCCAAGCCCCCGGCAGCGCCCGCGGCCGCGTGGGAGAACGCCTCATGACCAGCGCCATCGTGGTCGGCTCCGGCATCGCGGGCCTGCTCACGGCGCTGCACGCCGTCGAGCACGGCTGCCGTGTCACCCTGGTGACGAAGGACGTGCTGGAGCACGCCAACACCCGTTTCGCGCAGGGCGGCATCGCCGGCGTGATGTTCGACGACGACCGCGCCGACGACCACGTGCGCGACACGCTGGTCGCCGGCTCCGGCCTCAATGACCCGGACGCGGTGCGCGTTCTGGTCCACGAGGGGCCAGAACGCATCCGCGAGCTCATCGCACTCGGTGTCGCGTTCGACCGCGACGACGCCGGCGGCTTCGTGAAGGGCCTCGAGGCCGCGCACTCGTACCCGCGCATCCTGCACGCCGGCGGCGACGCCACCGGCACGGCGATCGAGAAGGCCCTCGTCGCGCGTCTTCGCGCGAGCGATGTCGCGGTCGTCGAGCACGCGTTCCTCGTCGACCTGCTCCTCACGGACGGTCGCGTCACGGGCGTCGAGCTGATCGTCGGGGAGACGGATGCTGCCGCCGGCCGCCGCGAGAGCCTCGAGGCCGACGCGGTGGTGCTCGCGACCGGGGGCGCGGGTGAACTGTATGCGCACTCGACCAACCCCGAGGTGGCCACCGGCGACGGGATCGCCGCGGCGATCCGCGCGGGCGCCGCGGTCGCCGACCTCGAGTTCTTCCAGTTCCATCCGACCGTGCTCGCGGTGGGCGACTCGTTCCTCGTCTCTGAGGCCGTGCGCGGCGAGGGCGCCGCCCTGATCGACGAGCACGGCCGCCGGTTCGCGTTCGATGCGCACCCCGACGGCGAGCTCGCCCCCCGCGATGTGGTCGCCCGTGCGATCGCACGGCAGATGGAGGCGCAGGGCGGCCGTCCGGTCCAGCTGGACGCGACGCGCATCCACTCCGAGGACGCCGAGGAACGCGCGGCATTCCTCGCGCGCCGCTTCCCCACCATCGACCGTGCCGTGCGCGAGCGCGGCCTGGACTGGGCGCGCGAGCCCATCCCGGTGACGCCGGCCGCGCATTACCTGATGGGCGGCGTGAGCACCGACCTCTTCGGCCGCACGACCCTGCCCGGGCTGTACGCCGTCGGCGAGGTCGCGCGCACCGGAGTGCACGGCGCCAACCGCCTCGCGTCGAACTCGCTGCTCGAGGGCGCCGTGTTCGGCGCACGTGCCGGCGACGTCATCGCCGAGGACGCGGCATCCGGTTCCTGGCCGACCTCCGCCTCCCCCGCGTCGCCTGCGCCCGAGCAGCGCTCACCCGTCACGAAGCGCGGTTCCGCCCGCCAGATCGCGACGGGCGAGCGGGCGAACCCGGGCGAGGTGCCGGCGTTCTCGCGCGCCGCGCTGCAGGACCTGCTCTGGGATGACGCCGCACTCGTGCGGGACGACGCGGGCCTCGGGCACGCGGCATCCGTCATCGCCGGCTGGCGCGCCCAGGAGCGCACGCGGGACTCCGAGCACGACTTCGAGGACGAGAACCTCCTTCTCGTCGCCGAGCACCTCGTCGCCGCGGCGCTCGCTCGACGGGAGTCGGTGGGCGCACACTTCCGCTCCGATGACACCGCCGAGAGCGCCGAGACTCCGCGGAGTCGCGATGCGATCGCGCTTCACGCCGCGCCCGCTGCGGCGTCGGCTCCGGATCCCTGGAGTGCGGCCGCCGACCCCTCCAAGGAGCCCGTCGCATGCTGACCCGCGCCGTGATCGACCGCGCCGTCGCCGCCGCCCTCGAGGAGGACGCGCCGTGGGGCGACCTCACGAGCGAGGCGCTGATCCCCGAGAACGCCATCGCCCGGGCCGATCTCGTCGCGCGCGAGCGGGGAGTCTTCTCGGGCGGCGAGGTGTTCGAGGCAGCGTTCCGGCTCACCGACCCGCGCATCGACGTCGAGCTCGTCGTGGAGGACGCCGAGTGGTTCGAGCCCGGTGCGGTGCTCGCGGTCGTCACCGGCCCGGCGCGCGGCGTGCTCACGGCCGAGCGCATCGGCCTCAACTTCGTGCAGCGGATGTCGGGGATCGCGACGCTCACCGGGACCTACGTGGCGGAGGTCGCGCATACTGGCGCCCGCATCGCCGACACCCGCAAGACGACCCCCGGACTCCGGGCCTTCGAGCGCAAGGCCGTGCGCGACGGCGGCGGCCGCAATCACCGCCACTCGCTGTCGGACGCCGTGATGGCCAAGGACAACCACCTCGCGGTGCTCGCGCAGAAGGGCGTCTCGCCCACGGCCGCGCTCGTGGCCGCCAAGGACCTTCTCCCCCACACGACCCACATCGAGGTCGAGGTCGACCGGCTCGACCAGATCGAGCCGGTGCTCGCGGCCGGCATCGGAACGATCATGCTCGACAACTTCTCGCTCGACGACCTTCGCGCCGGTGTCGCCCAGGTCGCGGGGCGGGCGACGGTCGAGGCGTCCGGCGGCGTCTCGCTCGAGACCGTGCGGGCGATCGCCGAGACGGGCGTCGACGTCATCTCGGTAGGCGCCCTCACCCACTCCGCACGCGCTCTCGACCTCGGCCTCGACGTGCGGATCGACGCGGCCTGAGCCGCCCGGAGGCCCCGATGAGCATGCTGTACCTCGACAACGCGGCGACCACCCGGGTCCGGCCGGAGGTCCTCGATGCGATGATGCCGTACCTGACCCGCTGGTACGGCAACCCGTCGAGCCACCACACCGTGGGCGAGGCGGCGGCCGACGCGCTCGCCGACGCGCGCCGGCGCGTGGCCCGCGTGCTCGCCCTGCGCGCCGGCGACATCGTCTTCACGTCGGGGGGCACCGAGGCCGACAACCTCGCCATCAAAGGCATCGCGATCGCCGCGGCGATGCGCCGCGAAGACCGTCGTGCGCATGTCGTGACCACGCCGATCGAGCACGAGTCGGTGCTCGAGTCCGTCGATTACCTCGAGCGCGTTCACGGGTTCGCCGCGACGCGGGTGCCCGTCGACGAGCACGCCCGGGTGACGACGGATGCTGTCGCCCTGAGCCTCCGCGACGACACGGCGCTCGTGAGCATCGGCTACGCGAACAACGAGGTCGGAACGGTTCAGGATGCTGCGGCACTTGCCGCCGTCGTCCGTGATCGGCGCATCCCGTTCCACCTCGACGCGGTGCAGGCCGCCGGCTGGCTCACGCTGTCGGCCGACGAGCTCGGATATGACGCGATCTCGCTCGCGGGACACAAGCTGGGCGCGCCGAAGGGCACGGGCGTGCTCGGCGTCCGGGGCCGGATCCCCCTCGAGCCCCTGCTGCACGGCGGCGGTCAGGAGCGCGGCCGACGAAGCGGCACCGAGGACGTCGCGGGCGCCGTCGGCTTCGCCACCGCACTGGAGTTGGCCGAGGCGGAGCGGGACGAGGCATCCGCTCGCGTGTCGGTCATCCGCGATCGCTTCATCGCCCGCGTGCTCGAGCGCGTGCCCTCGGCGCGCCTCACCGGCGACCCTGTGCACCGACTCGCGGGCACGGCCAGCTTCACGTTCGCCGGCACCAGCGGCGAGGCCGTGCTCCTCGAGCTCGAGCGCCGCGGCATCGTGTCGTCGAGCGGTTCGGCGTGCGCCGCAGGCAGCGACGAGCCTTCGCACGTGCTGGTCGCCATGGGCATCACGCCGGAGGTCGCGCAGACCGCGGTGCGCTTCACCTTCCCGCGCCGGCTGGACGCACCGCTGGACGCGGTCGCCGACGCGGTCGAGGCATCCGTCGCGGCCGTATGCGAGCCGGGCCGCTGAACCTCGCGGCGTGACCGTGCGTCACGCGAGCCATCTGGGAAGCCGTGCGCCAGCGGGCGACCGTAGGATCAGGACGTGCCCCCCGCCGTCACCGTCATCGTCCCTGGCTACGACGTGGCCCTCTACGCGGCTGAGGCGCTCGACTCGCTGCGCGCGCAGACCCGCGGCGACTGGGTCGCGATCCTGGTCGACGACGCCTCGACGGATGAGACCGGCGCGCTGTTCGATGCCGCCGCCTCCGCCGACGAGCGGTTCCAGGTCGTGCATCACCGGGAGCAGAGCGGGCTCGGCGCGGCGCGCAACACGGCCCTCGAGCTGGTCCGCACCCCGTTCGTCGGGTTCCTCGACGCCGACGACCGGCTGACCCCGACGGCGCTCGAGCGACTCGTCGGCACCGTGGCCGCCAGCGGCAGCGACTTCGCCGTCGGCGCGTACGTGCGGCTGCGCCCCGACAGCGCCGGCGGGTACGAGGCCGGCAGCGTTCAGCCCTGGGTCGCCGCCGCGACCGATCCCGCGCGGGTCGGCACCACCCTCGAGCAGCACCCGGATGCATCAGGCAACATCGTCGCGTGGTCGAAGGTGAGTCGCGCCGACCTGTGGCGGCGCACCGGACTTCGGTTCCCGGTCGGCAAGGCGTACGAGGACCAGATCGTCGCGCAGCAGATGTACACCCGCGCCCGGGCTTTCGACGTCATCCCCGACGTCGTCGTCCAGTGGCGCGAGCGCGCCGACGGCTCCTCCATCACACAGCACAAGGGGGAGCTCCCTGTGCTCCGCGACTACCTCGAGGCTCTCGCCGGAGGCATCGAGGTGCTGGATGCCGCGGGCCAGCCGCGGGCCGCGGCATCCCGCGTCCGTCTCATCCTCGCGATGGACCTGCCGCCGCTCGTCGACCTCGCCCGCGACCACGTCGACGACGCCTACCGGCGGGAGCTCGGCGCATTCGCGCGCACGCTGTGGTCGCGCAGCGACGGGCTCCGTCTGTCGGACCCTGCCGCCACGGCTCTCGCCGCCGCACGCCTCTGGTGACGACAGCACGAGGCGGTGCAGGCCTCAGTCCGCGCGCCACTTCGGATCGCCGACACTGCCGCGGCCCGCGGCGAGCACCTCTTCAGGGGTGACGACGGGGGTGTCGGGGGGTGTGTCGGCGCGGCGATCGGGGTGATCGGCGGGCGGCTCTGCGTCCTCCGCCTCCAGGATCCTGGTGGTCGCGAGCTGCTGCGCGGCGAGTTCGGAGTAGAGCCCGCCCGCCGCCAGGAGAGAGGCGTGCGTGCCGGATTCGACGATGCGCCCCGCCTCGACGACGTGGATGACATCCGCCGCGATCACCGTGGACAGGCGGTGCGCGATCGACAGCGTCGTGCGGCCCCGCGCCGCGGCGTCGAGCGCCTCCTGCACGACGCGCTCCGACACGGTGTCGAGAGCCGACGTCGCCTCGTCGAGCAGCAGCACGGGAGGGTCCTTGAGGAGCACCCGGGCGATCGCGATGCGCTGCTTCTCGCCGCCGGACAGCCGGTACCCGCGTTCGCCGACGACCGTGTCGTAGCCCTTCTCGAACCGCTCGATCACGTGATGGATGTTCGCGGCGCGGCAGGCTGCCTCGACCTCGGCGTCGGTCGCGTCCGGCTTCGCGTAGCGCAGGTTCTCGCGGATCGTGGCGTGGAAGAGATAGGTCTCCTGCGAGACGATGCCCACGTTGTCGACGATCGACTCCTGGGTCAGGCGGCGCACGTCCTCGCCGGCGAAGAGGACCGAGCCGCCGGATGCCTCGTACAGACGCGGCGTCAGGTAGAGGACGGTCGTCTTGCCGGCGCCGGAGGGCCCGACGAACGCGACGTGCTGGCCGGGCTCGGCCGTGAACGAGACGCCCTGAAGCGTCGCGCGCGCGTCGGCGGCGGCATCCGGGTACCGGAACCGGACATCGCGGAACTCGATGCGCCCGAGCGGGCCCGGGGCGTCGGCGACGTCGATGGCGTCGGGGGCGTCGCGGATGGCCGGCACAAGATCGAGGTACTCGAAGATGCGGGCGAACAGCGCCGACGACGTCTGCAGGTCGAGCGAGACGCGCATGAGGCCCATGAGCGGCATCAAGAGGCGCGCCTGCACCGTCGTGAAGGCGACGATCGTGCCCGCCGTGATGGCGTCGGTGCCGCCGCCGATGAGGTAGCCCGACACGAGGTAGATGATCGCGGGGACGCTCGCCATGATCACCTGGACCACGGCGAAGAAGCCCTGACCGCTCATCGCGCGCCGCACCTGCAGGCGCACCTGGTTGATGTTCTCGTCGGCGTAGCGCGCCGACTCGGTGCGCTGACGGTTGAACGACTTCGACAGCAGGATGCCCGAGACGCTCAGGGTCTCCTGCGTGATGGCGGTTAGCTCCGAGAGCGATTCCTGCGTCTCGCCCGCGATGCGCGCGCGCACCTGGCCGACCCGGCGCTGCACCAGGATCAGGAACGGCATGAGCACGACCGCGATGATCGTGAGCCGCCAGTCGATGAGGATCATCGCCACGAGCGAGGCCACGACGGTGACCGTGTTGCCGAGGATGCTCGTCACCGTGTTCGTCAGCACGCCCGAGACGCCGCCCACGTCGTTCTGGAGACGCGATTGGATGACGCCGGTCTTGGTGCGCGTGAAGAAGCCGAGCTCCATCGACTGCAGGTGGTCGAACAGCTTCACCCGCAGGTCGCCGGTGACCCGGTTCCCGACGGTCGACGTGAGCCACGTCTGCACGACGCCGACGGCCGCCGACAGCAGGAAGAGCGCGATCATCGCGAGCACGAGCTTCCACAGCAGAGAGAGGTCGGGCGCCGAGCCGTCGACGGGGAACAGCGCGTCGTCGAACACGCGCTGCACCAGCAGCGGGGGGATGACGGCGATGCCCGCGCCGGCGACGACGAGCACGCCCGTGATGAGGATCGACCACTTGTAGGGCCGGAAGAGAGCGACCACGCGTCGCCCGAGGTTCGGGATCTCGGGCGCCTCGGCGTTGGCGCGCCGCTGCGCCTCGGTGTCGACCGGACGGAAGCCGGGGTGCCCTCCCCCGCCGCCACCGCCGCGCATGCTCACGTGGCCAGCCTAATGAGCCCCGCCGACGCTAGGCTCGTGCCATGACCTCGACGCCCGACCTCCCCGAACACGACGGCAGCGATCTCGCGGAACTGCGCGAAGAGATCGACGCCCTCAAGGCCATCCCGCACGAGGAGATCGTGAACCCCCTGCCGAAGAACCTCGAGGACCGCGAGCCCGAGGCCGAGCCGACCGACGCGATCGGCTCCGAGAAGTGGGACGACGCGGAGCCCGGCCGCTCGGACAGCTGACCCGGCGCGTCGCCTGATCGCCGACATCCCATCCCCCGGAGCGGGAATGGGATGTCGGAACCTGTGGTTATCCTGAGGGCTTGCCATCCTCGGGTGGCATATCGCTGTCCATCCGAGCCTCGAGGAGACCCATGGCCGCCATCGAAACGACACCCGGAACCGGCAGCATCCCCGCTGCTCCGAGCAGCGCCGCCGGCGGGGCGCCGAAGCTACGCCCCGAAGAGAGCCGCGTCATCTGGCTGCTGCTCGCCGCGGCGTTCGTCGCCATCCTCAACGAGACGACGATGGGCGTCGCGATCCCGCACCTCATCACCGACCTCGGGATCACGGCGCTCTCCGCGCAGTGGCTGACGACCGCGTTCATGCTCACGATGGCCGTGATCATCCCGATCACGGGCTTCCTGCTGCGCCGCTTCACGACGCGCACCATGTTCGTCGCCGCGATGAGCCTGTTCTCGACAGGAACGCTCATCGCCTTCCTGGCGCCCGGCTTCCCCGTGCTCCTGATCGCGCGTGTGGTGCAGGCGTCCGGCACCGCCATCATGATGCCGCTGCTCATGACGACTCTCATGACCGTGGTCCCGGCCGCAATCCGCGGGCGCATGATGGGCCGCGTCAGCATCGTGATCTCGCTCGCCCCCGCCATCGGTCCGACCCTCGCGGGAGCGATCCTCAACAACTTCGAGTGGCGCTGGATCTTCGGCATCGTGCTGCCGATCGCGATCGTCGCGCTCGTCGTCGGCGCCCGCTGGATCCACAATCTCGGCGAGACGACCCACGCCCCGATCGATGTGCTCTCGGTGATCCTGTCCGCGCTCGGCTTCGGCGGTCTGGTCTTCGGCCTCAGCCAGCTGGGCGCCGGCGGGCACGGCGGCGGGGCCGATGCCGCGGCTGCGGCCGCCGCGTCGACCACGACGCTCATCGTGTCGCTCGCCGTCGGTGTCGTGGCGCTCGGCCTGTTCGGCTGGCGTCAGGTCGTTCTGCAGCGCAAGGACGACGCGCTGCTCGACCTGCGCGTGTTCCGCAGCGCCAACTTCTCGCTGTCGATGGGACAGATGGTGATCATGTCGATGGCGTTCTTCGGCGCGATCACGGTCGTCCCGCTCTACCTGCAGGACGTCCTCGGCGTCGACCCGCTCACGACCGGTCTCGTCGTGCTGCCCGGCGCCCTCGCGATGGGTCTCGCCGGTCCGATCATCGGCCGCATCTACGACCGCTGGGGCACGACCGTGCTGCTCGTCCCCGGCGCCGTGATCACCAGCGCGATGCTGTGGTTCTACACGACGTTCGGCATCGAGACGCCGGTGTGGCTCGTCGCTGTCACGCAGACGGTCCTGTCCCTCGGTCTCGCGCTGTCCTTCACGCCCCTGTTCACCGCTTCTCTCGCGTCTCTCCAGCCGAAGTTCTACTCGTACGGCTCGGCGGTCGTGGGCACCGCGCAGCAAGTCGCGGGCGCCGCCGGCATCGCGCTCATGTTCGGCGTGATGGCTTCGGCGTCGGCCGGCGCCACGGCGGCGGGCGCCGACGACGTCGCGGCGGGCGCCGCCGGGACGCACGCCGCGTTCCTCACCGCCGCTTTCCTCTCGCTGCCGCTGCTGGTCGGGGCGTTCCTCATCCGCAAGCCTGCTGACGCGCCGATGGGAGCGCCGGCCGCTCACTGACCCGGCTATCACGCGGATGCCCTACCCCTCGACAAGGGGTGGGGCATCCGCGATTCTGGATGCGCCCGAAGCCCGAGGGGAAGGCAGCACCATGATCGTGACCACTCCGGACCTCGACGGGGCCACCGGCCACGTCGCCGAGATGTACGACGGCGACCTCAGCGGAGACGGCTTCGTCTTCGGTCACACGCGCGCGATGGCGGTCAACCCCGAGGCTCACCAGGCCTTCGAGGCGCTCATCCGGGCCATCGTGCCGTCGATCGGCCTGCGCAACTACGAGCTCGCGACGCTCGGCGCCGCACGCGCCATCGGGTCGGATCACTGCCTCCTCGCCCACGGCCGCAAGAGCCTGCGGGCAGGCATCCTCGATGAGGACCAGCTCGTCCGCCTCGCCCGCGAGGGCGCGGCAGCCGATCTCGACGAGAAGGACATGGCGGTGATCGCGTACTCCGAGAGGCTCTCGACGGATGCCGCCACCATGACCGACGCCGACACCCGGCGCCTGCGCGACCTCGGCTTCACGGACCGGCAGATCGTCGACCTCACCCTCGCCGCGGCCGTGCGCAACTACTTCAGCCGCGCGCTTCTGGCCCTGGCGGTGCCGGTCGACGATGTGCCGGGGCTCAGCCCGGCGGTGGTCGCGGCGCTGCTCGCGCCGGCGCAGGCCGCGCGCCGCGACGTCAGTGGTGGATGACGGCTTTCAGCAGGATGAGCACGCCACCGAAAGCGGCGGTGATGAGCGCGCTCAGAATGCGTGGAAGCCAGTGCGTGCTCCAGCGTGCGACCGCGATCCAGCCGAGTGCGCCGAGCATGACCGTGTTGGCGATGAGCGCCACCCAGAGGGCGGTGGTGTCTTCGATGACCCGCGTCGCACCGAGCAGCAGGATGATCATGGGCGGCACCGACGCGAGGAGCATGCCCCCGGATTGGTGCGCCGAGGCCCGCAGGCTCGCCCGCAGCCCAGCGTGGCCGTCCGTGGCAGCCAAGCGACCCAGTGTGCCGGCGAACACGTGGGCGGCGAAGAACACGATCACGGTGACGGCGACGGTGACGAGCGCCTCCAACGACGTGCCGTGCGCCGAGACGACGATCATGCCCGAAACGAGGATGAGGCCGTAGATCGCCTCCTCCGACATGAGGATGCGCGCGACTCGCGGGGTGATGTGAAGCTGCTCGTCGGTCATCGCCGGCGGATCGTGGTGTTGACGAGAGGAGGCGTCAGTCGATGCTGCAGCTGCCGCCGCCGCAGCACGAACCGGCGGACTCGACCACGGTGAGGAGGTTCTTCTCGTCCGAGACCGGGGCGAGGGTGATCGGGGCAGACTGCGGCGAAGTCGTCATAACGACCATGCTACCCACGGGAACGCCGACCTCGGTCGCCTGGGCACGGGGACGGACCGTCGCTCAGAGCGGGACTCCGCCGTTCTGACAGGTCGGGCAGTACTGCGCCGACGTTCCCGAGAACGTCAAGTCGCGGATCGTGTCACCGCACACCGGGCAGGCTTCGCCCGCGCGTCCGTGCACGCGCATCGAAGCCACCTTGCGGGCCTTCAGCTGGTCGATGGGCACCCCGAGCTGGGCATCGATCGCCCCGCGCACCGTCGTCAGCATGGCGTGGAACACTCGGTCCGCCTCCCCCTCGTCCAGCGCGGACGCGTGGGTCACGGGAGAGACCCGGGCGAGGTGCAGGATCTCGTCGGAGTAGGCGTTGCCGATGCCGGCGAGCGATTCCTGCTCCTGCAGGATCGCCTTGATCTGTTTGCGTCGCCTGCCCAGCGCGGCATCGAACTGGTCGCGTGTGAAAGCCGGGTCGGCGGGATCCGGTCCGAGCTTCGCGATCGCAGGCACCTCACCCGCGTCGCCGACCACGAACAGCCCCAGTGAGACCCAACCGCCGGCGTCCGTCACCTCGAGGTCGCGGTTCCCCGACAACTCGAAGGTCGCCAGCGCCGGCGCGGCGTCCTCGGCGGGCGCGGCAGGCCCGGAGTCAGGCTCGGCGGCGAGCCATCGCATCCATCCGTGGCGACCGAGCGACACCACGAGGCTCGCCTCGTCGAGCACGAGCTCCACGTGCTTGCCGTGGCGTCGCGCGCCCGCGATCGTGCGGCCGGTGATGCTCGCCGGCGGTGTGGAACGCGTCTTGACGGTGCGGAATTCGAGCACATCGACTCCGCGGATCTCTCGGCCGGATGCCTCGTCAGCGAGGAACCGCGCGAGAGCCTCGACCTCCGGCGACTCAGGCATGGCCCCATCCTGCCACCGGGCCCCGACACGCGGTCGGGCTCAGGCGTGGGCCGGCGGGCGGTGAGGGATCGGCGCCGGCTTGAGCGCGCCAAGGCTGCGCGACTGATCGAGCTTCTCGACCGCGGCACGGAACAGTCCCTCCAGCGTCGGGAACCGTGCGGAGCCCAGCCCGACGGCCACCCAGACCGCCTCGTACGCACCCGAGTCGAGCAGTTCGACGTAGGCGATGACGCTCGCCACCTCGTTGCGTGCGACGTCACGGTCACACAGGCGCCACGCGCGGTCCGCGAGGGGCGTCAGGACCAGTTGGCGGATGTCATCGTGTTCCATGCCTGCGAGGGTGAGGCATGCGGCCGGACCCGCGAAGGGGCTTGACACCGCCACGCCGAACGCTCCCGCAGGCGCCCGGCCACAACGAAGCCGACCTGGCTGGGGTTCCTTCGCCAGGAGTGTCAACCCCCTCGGTCGCGCCCGCTCCCCCGCGTACCGTCGCCCGCGACCGGAACGCCGGACGAAATCACCGGCGACCGGCACACCGGAAGGAGAGGAACGATGACCACTGCCAGAGACATCATGACCACCGCCCCGCGGTGCGTCGGCGAGAACGAGACCCTCGTCGACGCCGCTCGTCTCATGGCGTCGCTCGACGTCGGAGCCCTGCCGATCTGCGGCGACGACAAGAAGCTCAAGGGCATGCTCACCGATCGCGACATCGTGGTGAAGTGCCTCGCCGAGGGAGGAGATCCCGCATCGGCCACCGCGGGCAGCCTCGGTCAGGGCAAGCCCGTGACCGTGAGTGTCGACGATGACATCGAGGACGTGCTCGAGGTGATGAAGCGTCATCAGATCCGCCGCGTACCCGTCATCGAGGATCACGAGCTGGTGGGGATCATCAGCCAGGCCGACGTCGCGCTCTCTCTCGCCCCCGAGGAAGCCGGCGAGACGGTCGCCGAGATCTCGTCCTGAGTCTCGCCCGCGCCGCCGAGTTCGCCCTCGTGCGGGCGGGTCATGCTCGCCTCCTCACCGCGGCGAGCAGTCCGTCCCGCGCGCGGGCGAGGAACTCGCCCTGATCCTTACCGACCCCGTGGAGGAACAGCTCGTCGGCACCGGCAGCGGCCAGTGCCGCGAGGTGCTCCGCGGTCTTCTCCTGGTCGGACGAGATGAGCACGCCGCGTTCGAGCGCGTCGACATCGCCGGGATCGGCGAGGCGGTCGAAGTCCTCCGGCTGCATGAGATCCCACATGAGCTCAGCAGGCACGGTCGCCTGGCGCCACTGGTCGGCAGCGATGCGCCGGGCCTCTGCGTCCGAGTCGGCCAGGCTGACATGCACCTGCACGGCGCACGGGCCGCGCCCGCCGGCATCCCGATACGCGGCGATGATCGTTCGGATCTCGTCAGGGTCGTGCCCCACGGTGATGAGCCCGTCGGCCCATGCAGCGGCCCACGCGGCCGTACGCTCGGACGCCGCCGCGGCGCGCAGGCGCGGCGGATCGGCGGGACGCGACCACACCCGGGCGTCGTGCACCCTCACGAGCCCGTCATGGTCGACCCGCTCACCCGCGTGCAGACGGCGGATGACGCCGACGACCTCCTCGAGGCGTTCCTCGCGTTCCCGCTTCGGCGGCCATGCGTCGCCCGTCACGTGCTCATTCAGTGCCTCCCCGCTGCCGAGCGCGCACCAGAACCGGCCCGGAAACATCTCGGCGAGGCTCGCCATGGCCTGCGCCGAGATCGCCGGGTGATACCGCTGGCCGGGCGCCGTCACCACGCCCATCGGAAGCGCTGTGGTCGCCATCGCGGCGCCGAGCCACGTCCAGGCGTGAGCCGACTCGCCTTGGGCCAGGCCCCACGGCGCGAAGTGGTCGGAGCACATCGCACCGTCGAAGCCGGAGCGTTCGGCCTCCTGCACCGCGGCCAGCAGGCGCGACGGCGGGAGCTGTTCGTGTGAGGCGTGATAACCGAGGAAGACCATGCACTCCAGCCTGGGCGGCGGCCGGCGAACCGCCCACGTCGTTGCGGGTGCAGGATCGACGTGGTAACGGATGCTGCTCCTGGGCCGGTTCGATTCGCCGGCGTCCTCACGCGGCGGGTTGAGCCCCTTGCTTCACGGACTTCTGGGGTGCACGGGACGGAGTCACCGCCGGCGCCAGGAGGTGGATCTCATCGAGGTCGAGGATGAGACCGGCGTTGGAGTTCGCCCCGGCGGCCAGTCGAGCCAGGAGCGCACGGTCCATGCGCGGTTCGTCGACGTTCTCGAAGACGAAGCGGAGCGGGATGGACGGTTCCAGCCACACCGACGAGCATCCTGAGCCGTCGGCGTGGTGCCACGACAACATGAAGCTCTCGTGGCGGCGCAGCTTCGTCGTGACGACCAGCTTCACGTGCGCGAGGAGGTGCTCCGGTATGCGGATGGGGGTGCCCTCGGCACCGTAGACGAGTTCGCCCATGGGAACTGCTCCTTCCGGAGGCATGTGCTCATGGTAGTTCGAGTTCGCACTTTTCGATAGTGAGAATCACATCATCTAATGTTCTGGACATGAACTTTCTCTTACTGAAGGTTTCATGTCCGAGAGATTTGTGGTCGAATGAAACGGATCCCCTCCCATCGACGGAGAGGGGCAGACGAGGGAGGGTACTCGTGGCCAAGAGCACGATGCCGCCCACGGCGCCGGCCGATGGGCATCGGCCCGACGTGGCAGGCCTTCTCGAGCGCCTGCGGCTCGCCGAGGCGAAGCTCGCCCGTCGTCGCGAGCAGCAGACCGGTATGAACGAGACGGACCGCGCAGCGATGCGCTACCTGCTCGAGCGTGTCGATTCGGAGGAGATCACGCCTTCCATGATCGTCAGGGCGCTGCACCTGTCGCCCGCCTCCGGCACCGCCCTCATCGACCGCCTCGTGGCACGAGGACTCGTGGTCGTCGGGGGGCATCCGCACGACCGGCGCAAGAAGATCATCCGTCCCTTCGACCGGAACATCGACCCGGATCATCTCGACCCGCTCACCATGCAGCTGCGTGGCCTCGCGTCGGAACTGCCCGCGAGCGACGCCCGCGTGGTCGCCAGCTTCCTCGAGGATGTCCTCGCGATGGTGTCGAAGACCGCTGTCCCCGTAGGCTGACGCTGGTCAGAGCGCGACGGGCGCGAGTCGTTGCGCGATCCGGTCGAGGGCGTCGCGGATCGATCCGAACTCGCACACGCCGGCGGATCCGGTGACCCACAGGACGTAGACGCGATCGTCCTTGCATTCGAGGTACGCCACCACGCGTCGCGGATCCGTGGCATCGAGCGACGGGTCGCAGGCGACCCAGCCTCCCGATCCCACCCACAGCAGCTCGGGGCGACGGGGCTGGACGGCGGGCATCGATGTCTCGAGCATGGCGACCTCCGAAGTAGCTGCTGTTCGCGGCATCGCGCGTCAGCATCAAAGATCCTCGGCGAAGGGTGCCGTGCAGAGGGGCTTGACGGCCGCCCGGCCATCTGCGTGTGCGATCCGGCGGCGGGGGCGCCTTAGGCTGACTCGGATGCGGGAGTTCATCGGAGGAGTCGGTCTGCTGGGCCGCGGCTTCGCGCAGTGGCGACGCCGGCCGGCTCTCATGGCGCTCGGCCTCGTCCCCGCCGCGATCGTCGGCCTGCTGTTCCTGGGCGGGCTCGTCGCGCTCAGCGCCTCGCTGCCCACGCTCACGGAGGCGATGACACCGTTCGCCGACGGCTGGCCGGGCGTGTGGGCGACCGTCTTCCGCGTTGCGGTCGGTACCGCGCTGCTCGGCGCCGCCCTCGTGCTGGTGGCGGTCTCGTTCACGGCGCTCACACTGCTGGTGGGCGACCCGTTCTACGAGCGGATCTGGCGAGCGGTCGAAAAGGATGCGGGCACTTCGCAGTTCGACGCCGCATACGGGTTCTGGCGCTCCGTCGCGGATGCGCTCTCGCTGATCGTGCGCGGCGTCGGCATCGCGCTCGCTGCGGCGCTGATGGGACTCATCCCGGTCGTCGGCGGGGTGGCGAGCACCCTCTTCGCGGTGCTGTTCACCGGGTGGCTGATCGCCGACGAGCTCAGCTCGCGCGCCTTCACCGCTCGGGGGCTCGACAGGCGGGCGCGAAAAGAGCTGCTGCGCCGCGGGCACGGGCGAGTGCTGGGTTTCGGCGTCGCGACTCAGCTGTGCTTCCTGGTGCCGCTCGGCGCGGTCGCCACGATGCCGGCGGCCGTGGCCGGAGCCACGCTGCTCGCGCGCTCGCTGCTCGAGCCGGTCCCACCGGCCCCGCAGGCGCGGGCGTGACCTGAGAGATTGCGCCGCCGCCGTCTCATCGCGGCGGGTCGCGGTGCGCGGCGACCTCGACGAGATGCGGGATCGCGCGGTCGATCATCGTCATGGTCGCCGTGAGGGAGATCCGGAACTGGTGCGGCTGGTCGAACAGCGAGCCCGGCATGACGTAGACGCCGCGATCCTCGAGAGCCGCGCAGAACGCCTCCGCGTCACCCCCCGGCGCCTTGCCCCACAGGTAGAACGTGCCTTCCGGCCGGGTGAGCTCGTAACCCGCGTCCGTGAGCGCGCCGTACATGCGATCCCGCTTGCGCGTCAGCTCGGCCATGTCGATCGAGAGGGTCTCGAGCTCCGGCAGCGAGTACTGCATCACCGCGTCGGGGAATCCCCAGCCGATCGCCAGCCCGAGCGGGAAGAGCGCGGCGCGCAGCTCCTGCCGGTCGGAGATGGGGATGAGCGGCGACAGCGCGAGGTAGCCGAGCCGCGCGCCCGGCGCGAGCAGCACCTTTCCGTAGCTGTAATCGATGACCGTCCACGGGTAGAACGCGGCCGGGCTCGTGAACTCGACGCCGTCGAAGCGGATGCGGCGATACGGCTCGTCCGACATGAGCCAGATGCGGCGTCCGTGGGCGCGCGACGCCTCTTCGAGCGCTGCGGCGAGCGCCTCCCACGTCGACGGCGGATACACGCGGCCGGTCGGGTTGGCCGGTGAGTTGACGACCACGATCCTCGTGCGCGGCGTGATGGCGCGCGCGATGGCGTCGACGTCCAGGTCGAACGTCACGGGGGCCAGTTCCACGCCGACCGGGACCAGGTCAGCGGCGCGCAGCATCGGCGGGTAGCAGAACCACCCGGGCACCGGGATCACGACCTCGTCGCCCGCGTCGGCCAGCAGCGCGAACGCGAGCGACATCGCACCGAAGGCGCCCTGCGTCATGGCGATGTCGTCCGGCTCGAAATCGAGTCCCAGCTCGCCGGAGAGCGCCCCCGCCACGACCTCCTGCGCGGACCGCTCGCTGCTCTTGTACGCATACCAGTCGACGGAGCGCGGCTCGGCGTGAGCGCGGATGGCGGCCGGGAGCCCCGGCAGAGCCATCTCGTGGGGGTTTCCGAACGCGAAGACCAGGGCGTCGGGGTCGGAGGCGACGACCTGCATGCGCGAGAAGTAGGTCGCGACCACGTCCACCGCCGCCTTCGCCGCCGTCGCCCGCGTCGACATCGCCATCGCAGTCACCTCTCGCCCCCAGTGCCGATCCGTGATCCGCCCAGGATCCCAACTGGCGCGGGACGCGTCAATCTCTGCTCGCATCGAGCTCGCGCACAGTTGTTCCCCACCCGCCGGATGCTACCTTCGCCCGAGCGTCACGAGCGGAGGACCCATGATCGACGACCGGGAGCTGGGGCTCGTACTCGGCGGCGGTGGCGCATTCGGCGCCGCCCATGTCGGCGTGCTGCAGGTGCTGGCCGAGCGAGGCATCCGTCCCGGCATCGCGACCGGCACGAGCTCGGGAGCTCTCGTCGCAGCCGCCTACGCGGCGGGTCTGGAGCCGCATGCCATCGACCGCGCCGCCCGCACCTTCCGCTGGAGCGCGATCGCCCGATGGTCGCTGACCCCGAGGTGGGGTCTGCTCGACACCACCGCCATCGTCGACGCCGTCCCTCGAGCTCTCGGCGAGGACCCGCACATCGAGCACCTCCCCCGCCGCTTCGCGGCATACGCCACAGACCTGCGCACGCGGCGCGGCGTGATCCTCGACCACGGTCCGCTGAGCGCGGCGCTGCGGGCGACGGTCGCGGTGCCGGGGCTTCTGCCCCCGATCCGTCGGGGCGACGCGCTCCTCGCGGACGGCGGCATGATCGACAACGTACCGGTCGTCGCAGCGCGCGCCCTCGGCGCCTCGCGCGTGATCGTCGTGCGGCTGCACGCGAGGTGGGAGAACGTGCGGATGATGCGCACAGTCACCCGAACCGCCGAGCTCGCGGCCGACCCGTCGGTCGTGCTGATCCAGCCCGAGATGGAGGGGATGGCGCAGTGGCGGATGACGGACGTGCCGCGTCTGATCGAGGAGGGGCGCCGCGCGGCGACGGCGGCGTTGGATGCTGCGGCCATGCGCGACCTCGCCACGGGAGCCGTCAACACGAACTGACGAAGGCGTGACACGGTCGAGCGTCCGCGACCCTCACATGCGCGCGTAGCGGGCGCGCGCGAAGCAGAAGACCCCGTAGATGATCAGTCCCGCCGCCACCACCCACAGGATCACGGGTCCGAACGGCAGGCCCGCGAGCGTGTGGAGCGCAGCATCCAGTCCTCCGGCCGTCTGCGGATCGTGAGTGACGGCCGCGATCACGAACAGTGCGCCCGCCACCGCCACGGCGACGCCCTTCGCGACGTAGCCCACCACGCCGAACGTCACGATCCCCTTGCGGGCGACCCCCGCCGGCAGGTCGAGATGCTTCTCGAACCCCCGCGTGATTCCCCGGACGACGAAGGCCGCGCCGATGGCGAAGATGATCAGGCCGACGAGCACGAGCAGGAAGACCCCGCCGGGGGTGCTCATGAGCTGCGCGCTGAAGGTCTGCGACGACTGGGAGGAGTCGGAACTGCCGCCGAGGGCGTAGACGAGGGCGGTGCCGGCGATCGCGAGGTAGACCACGGCCGTGCCGACGTACTTGACGCGGTAGCCCCACTTCTTCTTCGTGTCGGGGTTTCGCTCCAGGAATGCCTGCGCGACCTGCCAGACGGCGAGCGCCGCGAGCCCGATGGCGATGGCCCAGAGCAGGAAGATCCCGATGGGGGTGTCGCGGATGGTCTGCATGGCACCGCCCTGGTCGGCTTCGCCGCCTCCGCCCATCGCGACCGAGATCGCGATGAACCCGATGACGATGTGCACGATGCCCAGCACGACGTAGCCGATGCGGGCGATGGTCCGGAATGCGGGCGACTCCGTCGCTGCCCGCGCCGCGTTCTTCGCAGTGGTCATTCGCGAAGCGTATCGCCGGGGATCGTCGCAGGATTGGGGCTTGAAATCCGCATGAGAACCGTGCTCAGGCGTCCGGCTGCGGGGACGACTGCGAGGCCATCGCCCTCCGGATGCGGTAGGCCTGCATGCCGCTCCAGACCAGGCAGGCCACGGCGATGCCCTCCAGCAGCCCCGCGAGCACGTCGCTCGCCCAGTGGGCGTGGAGATAGGTGCGGCTCCACATCATGTACACGACCCAGACCACACCGAGTGTCCAGACGTACCAGCGGCGCAGCAGCAGTCCCAGGGTGACGGCGATGGTCGTCGCGACGGCGGTGTGGCCCGACGGGAACGAGGTGGGGACGCTCTCGGCGAGCGACTCCGACGGCCGTACCCGCGCGATGACCGCGGCCATCGGAGCCCCGATCGCCGTCACCGTGACGATGGCTACCGCGAGGGTCGCGGCATCCCATCGTCGTCGCCGCCAGAGGAAGAGGACGATGATGAGGATCCCGACCACCGGGGCCCCGATCACGCCGCCGACGATCGAAGGCACCCAGGCGATCACCAGACCCGCGTCGCTCATCCCCGCGAGCATGGCATCGTCCCACCAGACGTCGGCGGGAAGAGGTTCGTGTCCGCCCAGCGCCACGGCGAAGCGAAGCACCACGAACAGCACCGTTGCGATCACGCCGATCACCAGTACGGTCGCGCGGTGCGGGTCGGGATGCGGAAGGGGCTCGTCAGGCGCCGCAGCAAGCGGCGAGCGACTCCCCTGAGGTTCTTCGTTGTCGCCCACGTCACCATTGTGGCGGCGGACGGGGCCCGCGCGACTCCTCTTGCCGTCGAGGGTCTCGGTGTCGTAGGGGGCATTGACGGGCGGCACCGGCACTGCTCTGATGAGCGCATGGAGGCGATCGTCGACGTCGACTACGTGGTCGTCGGGGCGGGGGCGATGGGGATGGCGTTCGTGGACGCCCTCACCGCTGCCGCCGACGACGTGTCCGTCGCGATCGTCGAGCGCCGCCATGGCGCCGGGGGCCACTGGCTCGACGCGTACGGGTTCGTGCGGCTGCACCAGGCCTCGGCGTTCTACGGCGTCGCCTCGACGCTGCTGGGCGGCGGCCGTCTGCAGGCCGAGGGCCCCGAGCGAGGGCTTCACGAGCGCGCGAGCGCTGCCGAGGTGTCGGAATACTATGCCCGCGTGCTTGCTCGGCTCGTGCGTTCGGGTCGTGTTGTCTTCCACGGCCGCACCGAGTATCTGGGTGAGCGCCGGTTCGTGTCGCTGCTGAGCGGCGCCCGCTTCCACGCTCCGCGAGCGCGCGTCGTCGACGCGCGCTACCTGTCGCCCGACATCCCGCTGCTCACTCCCCCGCCGTTCGCCGTCGAGGACGGAGCCCACGTCGTGGCCGTCAACGACCTCGTCCGCATCGCGGAGGCCCCCGGACACTACGTCATCGTGGGAGCCGGCAAGACGGCGACCGACACGTGCGTATGGCTGCTGCAGAACGGCGTCGCCCCGGACGCGATCACCTGGGTACGGCCTCGCGACCCGTGGCTGCTGAACCGCGCAGTCGTGCAGCCCGACCCCGCGATCTTCCTCGGCATGGCCGCCGATACGATGGCTGCCGCGGCCGCCGCGTCCGATGCCGACGACGTCTTCCTCCGCATGGAGGAGGCCGGGATCATGCTGCGTTTCGATCGGTCGGTCACGCCGACGATGGCCAAGACCCCCACCCTCGCCACGTGGGAGCTCGATCTCGTGCGCACGATCGACGACGTGATCCGCCGCGGCCACGTGCAGTCCGTGGGTCGTGGACGCGTGACGTTCGCCGACGGCGACGTGCACGTGCCCGCCGATTCCCTCGTGGTGCACTGCGCCGCCGAAGGACTGAAGTACCCGGGCCTGAGGCCGATCTGGACCCCGGAGGCGATCACGCCGCAGCCCGTGCGGGTGGGCTTCCCCTGCTACGGCGCGGCGCTCACGGGCTACGTCGAGGCGACGCGCGACGACGACGCCGAGAAGAACCGTGTGTGCCGCCCGTCACCGTACTCGGACACCCCCGCCGACTGGGCGACGATGCAGACGATCGGCGGTGATGCGTCGCTCGCGATGTCGAGAGAAGCCGACCTGCGTGCCTGGTCGAACACCACATCGCTGAACCCCGCGCGCGTCCCGCCGGATCGGACGGACGACCCCGCCGTCCTCGCCGCCGCGGCCCGTTTCAAGGAGAACATCGGCGCGGGACGCGCGCGGCTGGCGGAATTCGCAGGGATCGCATAGCCGGTGGGACCGATCCGGCCCCGGATCAGTCCCAGTCGAGGTACTCCTCGACGATCACCGCCGTCTCGACCGGGTGCGTGAGCGGGAAGAGATGACCGGCTCCGTCGAGGGTCTTTACGCTCGCGCGCTCGGGCGCTGTCGCCCGTAGGCGCTCGCCGGCTGCGGGCGGGGTCACCTCGTCGTCGGCGCCCTGCACGATCAGCACCGGGATCACCGGCGCGAGCGCGATGTCTTCGTCCTCCACCCCCAGCAGCAGCAGTCCGTTCACGCGCTCCGGGTGGCGGGCGACGAGCGCGCGCGCGACCGTGCCACCGCGGCCGTGTCCGCCCACCCACGTGCGCTCGAGGCCCAGCTCGTCGATGACCGCGACGACGTCGTCGGCCTGATCGCCGGTCGAAGCCGCGTCGACGCTCGCACGGTAGCCGACGCGGATGATGTGGAATCCCGCCTCCTCGGCCAGGTAGTGCCCGACGACACCCAGGGCGTCCTGCCCGGGTTCCGCGATGAGCACGAGGCCGATCGGCCCGTCACCTTCCACGATGTAGGGGATCGCTCGTCCGTCGGGCTCGAAGATCTGCGTGGTGTCGGTCATGGGAAGCCTTTCAGGGAAGCGATCGTCAGACGTTGAAGCGGAACTCGACGACGTCGCCGTCCTGCATGACGTAGTCCTTGCCCTCGAGGCGGGCCTTGCCCTTCGAACGGGCCTCCACCACCGAGCCGGTCTCGACGAGGTCCTCGAAGGAGATGACCTCCGCCTTGATGAAGCCCTTCTCGAAGTCGGTGTGGATGACTCCCGCCGCCTGCGGAGCCTTCCAGCCCTTGCCGATCGTCCAGGCGCGGGCCTCCTTGGGACCCGCCGTGAGGTAGGTCTGCAGGCCCAGGGTGTCGAATCCGATGCGTGCCAGCTGGTCGAGCCCCGACTCGTCCTGGCCCGTCGACGCGAGCAGCTCCGCCGCGTCCTCCGGGTCGAGGTCGATGAGCTCGGACTCGATCTTGGCGTCGAGGAACACCGCCTTTGCCGGAGCGACCAGAGCTTCGAGCGAGGCCTTCTTCGCAGCATCCGTCAAGACCGCCTCATCGACGTTGAAGACGAAGATGAAGGGCTTGGCGGTCAGAAGGCCCAGCTCCTTGATCGGCGTGAGGTCGATGCCCGAGGCCGACAGCAGCACGCCCCGCTCGAGGGCGTCCTTCGCCTCGAGCGCCGCGGCGAGCACGGAGGGGTCGAGCTTCTTGCCCTTGACCTCCTTCTCATACCGCGTGATCGCCTTCTCGAGGGTCTCGAGGTCGGCGAGCTGCAGCTCGGCGTTGATGGTCTCCATGTCGCTCTGCGGGTCCACAGCGCCGTCGACGTGCACGACGTCGTCGTCGGCGAAGCCACGCACGACCTGGGCGATCGCATCGGCCTCGCGGATGTTGGCGAGGAACTTGTTGCCGAGTCCCTCCCCCTCGCTCGCGCCGCGGACGATGCCGGCGATGTCGACGAACGACACGGCGGCCGGCAGGATCCGCTCGGAGTGGAAGATCTCAGCGAGCTTGTCCAGTCGCGGGTCGGGCAGGTTGACCACGCCGATGTTGGGCTCGATCGTCGCGAACGGGTAGTTCGCGGCGAGCACCTGGTTCTTGGTCAGGGCGTTGAAGAGGGTCGACTTGCCGACGTTCGGGAGACCGACGATTCCGATGGTGAGAGCCACGGGCATCCAGTCTAGATGGCGGCGTTGCCCGCACCGTCGCCCGGCGCGATACTGAGCGCGTGGACGAGTGCTGTGCACCGCACGCGCCGCAGGGCTACGACCGGGAGTTCAACGCCCGGTTCGCCCGCAGACTCGCGCGGCAGTATCGACGCGACGGCCTCACGCCGAGCGCGGCGCTGGTGCTCGACTTCGCGAGCTCGATCGGCCTGGCGGGCGCCTCCGTGCTCGAGATCGGCGGCGGGATCGGCGACATCCAGCTCGAGGCGCTCAAGCGGGGCGCCGCTCACACCACCAATGTCGAGCTCTCCGCCGCGTATGAGCCCGAGGCCGCCCGGCTTCTCGACGAGGCGGGCCTGCGTGATCGCGTGACGCGGATGCTGGGGGTCGACCTCGCAGGAACGCCCGAGGCGGTCGAGCGTGCCGACATCGTCGTGCTGCACCGGGTGGTCTGCTGTTACCCCGACTACGAGCGCCTGCTGGGCGCCGCAGCCGGCCGCGCGAAGCGCGCCGTCGTGTTCAGCCACCCGCCGCGCACGCTCTTCGCCCGGTTCTCGGCGCGCGCGATCAACACGGTGTACGCGCTGACGGGCAACCCGTATCGCGCGTACGCGCACACGCCGGAAGCGATGATCGCGGTGCTCAGTGGGCGCGGTCTCGAGCCTCGGTACCGCGAGGCCAGCGGCCCCTGGCGCGTCGTGGGCGCCGTCCGCACCTGACCGACGGCCGGTTCGGGACTCTTCAGGGGCGGATGACGCGATACGCGTGCGTCACGTACGGGAGGTCGACGACCTCGGTCCCGTTGAGCTCGGTGATGCGGCGCTCGTCGAACAGGGCGCCGACGGCAGTCAGGATTCCCGCGCGGTCGGCCTCGGGTGCGGTGATGACATAGCTGCGAGAGGCCACCATGTCGAGCAGGGCCCCCCGCGTGAGGGAGCGGGTCCACGTCCACGACCGCTGTTCGAGCACGTCGAAGGGATCCGCCACCCGCGGCCCGTCGCCGACCAGCATCTCCTCCGCGTGGCTGCCGTGCATCGCCGCGGTGAGGCGCGCCACCCATGGATCGGATTCGTCGCGGATGTTCCAGACGAGCCCGAGGACGCCGCCCCGACGGAGCGCTCGCCCGACCTCGGCGGAGGCGGCGACCGGGTCGACCCAGTGCCACGCCTGACCGAGCAGCACCGCGTCGACGGAAGCGTCGGGAAGAGGCATCCGTTCCGCCGTCCCCACGAAGGTGGGAACGCCGTGGACGTGCTCGCGGAGTGCGGCGAGCATGTCGGCGTCGGGGTCGATCGCGACGACCTCGGCTCCCGCCTCGACGATGGTGCGGGTGAGCTTGCCCGTTCCCGCTCCCACGTCGGCGACGCGGACCGCGCGCCCGGGCTCGCGCACCGGAGCGAGCATCCAGTCCACGGCCTCGCGCGGATAGTCGGGCCGGCCCGACTCGTACGCGGCCGCGGCGGCCCCGAACGACAGCGACATCTCTTCGCGACTGGCCATGCTCCGACCCTACGACGACCCTGCGCCCTCGGCGCGCCTTCCGTCCGCACCGGCGGCCGGGGGTGAGTCTGGGACTGTGCCTCTGGACTTCACCGCGATCGACTTCGAAACGGCGAACTCCAGCAACGCCTCGGCCTGCGCGGTCGGACTCGTGCGGGTGCGGGACGGCCGGATCGTCGACAGGACGGGCTGGCTGATCCGGCCGCCCGCCGGGCACGACGTGTTCTTCGAGATCAACGTGCGCATCCACGGAATCCGGCCGGAAGACGTGGTCGATGCGGCCCCGTGGAGTCGCCAGCTCGCCGACATCGTCGCCTTCGCGGGCTCCGACGTCCTCGTCGCCCACAACGCCGGATTCGACATGGCCGTGCTCAAGCGCGCGTGCGACGCGACCGGCGACGAGTGCCCGCCCTACCGCTACGCCTGCAGCCTGCAGGTCGCGCGCAGGGTGTACAAGCTCGAGTCGTACCGGCTTCCGTTCGTCGCCGCGGAGGCCGGCTTCGCCGATTTCCCGCACCACAACGCCACCGCCGATGCGATGGCGTGCGCGCACGTCATGATCGATGCCGCGCGGCGCGTCGGCGCGGACGACATCGAGGCGCTCACCGACGCGGTGGGCGTCCGGGTGTCGCAGATCGCGGTGACCGAGACTCCCGCGGTGTCGTTCGCCGTCGCATAGCGCGGAACCGGATGCCGCGGCCCGCCGCCGCGGGGATGTCCGAGGCATCCGGCACCCTGGAGCCATGGACGCAGTCGTGATCAGTGTGGTGGTGATCGCCTGCGTGCTCGTGGGCGCGGTGGCGGGCTGGGCGGCGGGTCTGGCGCGCGGTGCGGCGCGCTCCGCGCGCGCGCACGCCGACCTCACCGCGCGACTCGCCGGTTCGGAGGCCGCGCGGCAGGGCGTGCAGGCGCAGCTCGAACACCAGCAGCTGCTCTACCGTGAGCTCGCGAATCAGGCACGCCACGACCAGGCGGCGCGAGAGGAGCGCGAGCGCCGGGAGCAATCGGTGCTGCGCGCACTCGCCCCCGTGCAGGAGACCCTGGCGGCGATGCATACGAAGGTGGACGACCTCGAGCGCGACCGCCATCTGCAGTTCGGCACGCTCGCCGAGCAGCTGCGACGCGCACACGAGTCCGACGAGGCGCTCCGCGCGACCACCGAGTCGCTGGCGAGCGCCCTGCGCTCGGGCAGCACGCGGGGCGTGTGGGGCGAGACCCAGCTGCGACGCGTCGTCGAGGCCGCGGGACTCACGCGCCACGTCGACTTCGACCTGCAGGCCTCGATCACGTCGGACGCCGGCGCCGGGCGCCCCGACATGGTCATCCGCCTTCCCGGCGACAAGGCGATCGCGGTCGACGCCAAAGTGCCCCTCGACGCGTTCCTCGAGGCGAGCGCGATCCCGGTGACCGCCCAGGGCGCCGAGGCGGCGCGGCGGCGGGGCCTGCTCGACAAGCACGTCAGGGCGGTGCGGGCGCATGTGGACGCACTCGCACGCAAGACGTACTGGGCCGGGCTGTCAGCGAGTCCCGAGTTCGTGGTCTGCTTCGTGCCGAGTGAGTCTCTGCTCGCGGCTGCGCTCGAAGAGGACCCCTCCTTGCTCGACTACGCCTTCGGCAAGCGCGTGGCGCTCGCCTCGCCGGTGAACCTCTGGGCGGTGCTCAAGACCGTCGCGTACACATGGACCCAGCAGGACGTCTCGCAAGAGGCCCGCGCCCTCTTCGACCTCGGCAACCAGCTCTACGAGCGGCTCGGCTCGCTGGCGTCTCACGCCGACGACCTCCGCCGGGCGATCGAGCGCACGGTCGACAGCTACAACCGGTTCGCGGGCTCGCTCGAGACACGCGTGCTGGTGAGCGCCCGCAAGTTCCCCGGCATCGACGCGACCAAGCTCGACGCGGTGAACCAGCCGGCCGCGATCGAGAAGAGCCCGCGCCGCCTCACAGCGCCGGAGCTGCTCGAGGAGACGCTGCCCGGCCTGGAAGAGTCGCCCGCTCCCGGTGCCCTGAGCGACGCGGGGACCCTCACCGCGGCCGCGGAGCTCGGCGAAGTGCGCGCGCGTGTCGCGTCGCGAGACGAGTAAGGCTCAGGCGCCGCCGGGGACGAAGCTCAGCAGCACGATGACCGCGGCGGAGACACCGACGAATGCGCCGATCATCCACCACGCGCTGACCTCGTGACCCTCGTCACGGCGCACGCGCAGCAGCACGTCGGGCCGGCGGGCCGGATCGATCGCGTTGGCGACCACCGCATGCGCGCCCGTCTGGGGCGACGACGGATCGGCTGAGTGCGCAGACATCGTCAACTCCTCGAGTAGGAAACACGAACGTGTCTCCATCGACACCACAGAAGATTCTGCCAGAGTTCCCTCCGGGGCCGGTCACGAAACGGTCACGGCCGCGTCACGTGTCGCACCTGCCCCGCGCCCGCACGCGTGCCGGTCAGAGCCACTTCGACACGAGGTGCTCCGACGAGATCCGGCGCAGCGTGCCCGATGCACCCCGCAGCACGACGCTCTCCGTGTACACATACCCGCCCTCGCGGCGGACGCCCGCGACGAGCGCGCCGTCGGTGACTCCCGTGGCGACGAAGATCGTGTTGTTTCCCTTCACGAGGTCGTCGGCCTCGTACACGAAGCCGTCGAGCTTAAGGCCCGCGTCGATGCCGCGCTGCTTCTCGTCGTCGTCGCGCGGCCACAGGCGACCCTGGATGTGGCCGCCGAGAGCCTTGATCGCGCACGCGGTCACGATCCCCTCGGGGCTGCCGCCGACCCCGACGCACATGTCGGTGCGGGCGTTGTGGCGCGCGGCGTTGATGCCGCCGGCGACATCGCCGTCGCTCATCAGACGCGTCCCGGCGCCCGCCTCGCGGATCTCCTCGATGAGACGCTCGTGGCGCGGGCGGTGCAGCACCGAGACGACGAGTTCGTCGACGGGCTTGTCCAGCGCCTTAGCGAGGCGGCGGATGTTCTCGCCGATCGGCAGGCGGATGTCGACCACGCCGACGCCGGCAGGACCGGTGACGAGCTTGTCCATGTAGAAGACGCTGGAGGCGTCGAGCATCGTGCCGTGGTCGGAGACGGCGATCACCGACAGGGCGTTGTTGCGGCCGGCTGCGGTCAGCGACGTCCCGTCGATCGGGTCGACCGCGACGTCGGCCTGCGGTCCGCGTCCGTTGCCGACACGCTCGCCGTTGTAGAGCATGGGGGCTTCGTCCTTCTCGCCCTCGCCGATGACGATGGTCCCGTCGAAGTTGACCGTGGTGAAGAATGCGCGCATCGCGTCGACCGCGGCCCCGTCCGCCGCTTCCTTGGCGCCGCGGCCGATGAACGGCACCGCGCGGATCGCCGCGGCTTCGGTGGCCCGCACGAGTTCGAGTGCGAGGTTGCGGTCGGGATGGAGGGGACTCATGTCCGCGGTCAGGCTCACCATGCGGTCAGCCTATGCCAGCATGGCGCCCGATTCACGGGAATTTCACGCTGTGGGAACCGAAGGAATCGCGTTTCTTTCCGATGGTGCAGGGACGTGGGTTTCCCGAACGGCGCCTGGCCGCGGCATCCGTTCCCCCATCCGGCGCTTGGGTAGAGTTTGCGGTGAAGCCCACTCGATCAAAGGGAGCACTCATGCCCGTCGCCACCCCGGAGCAGTACGCCGACATGCTGGACCGCGCGAAGGCCGGTGGCTTCGCGTATCCCGCCATCAACGTCGCCAGCTCGCAGTCGATCAACGCCGTGCTGCAGGGACTCACCGAGGCCGGTTCCGACGGCATCATCCAGGTGACGACGGGTGGCGCCGACTACTTCGCCGGTCACACCGTCAAGGCTCGCGCGGCCGGTGCCCTCGCGTTCGCGAAGTTCGCCACCGAGGTCGCCAAGAGCTACCCGATCACCGTCGCCCTCCACACGGACCACTGCCCCAAGCCCGCACTCGCCGACTTCGTGCTGCCGCTCATCGAGGCGTCGGAGGAAGAGGTCAAGGCCGGCCGCAACCCGATCTTCCAGTCCCACATGTGGGACGGCTCGGCGGTGCCCCTCGACGAGAACATCGAGATCGCGAAGGATCTCCTGCCCCGGCTCAAGAACATCAACGCGATCCTCGAGGTCGAGATCGGCGTCGTCGGCGGCGAAGAGGACGGCGTCCAGCACGAGGGCTCCAACGAGGCGCTCTACACGACGGTCGCCGACGTGACGAAGGCCGTCGAGGCGCTCGGCCTGGGCGAGAACGGTCGCTACATCTCGGCCCTCACCTTCGGCAACGTGCACGGCGTCTACAAGCCCGGCAACGTCAAGCTCCGCCCCGAGCTGCTCGGCGAGATCCAGGAGGGGATCGCGGCGAAGTTCGGCACGGGTCCCAAGCCTCTCGACCTGGTCTTCCACGGCGGGAGCGGCTCGACCGACGAGGAGATCGCCCTCGCCGTCGCGAACGGCGTCGTGAAGATGAACATCGACACCGACACGCAGTACGCCTTCACCCGCTCGGTCGCCGGTTTCATGTTCCAGAACTACGACGGCGTGCTGAAGGTCGACGGCGAGGTCGGCAACAAGAAGGCCTACGACCCGCGCGCATGGGGCAAGATCGCCGAGTCGGCGATGGCCGCCCGTGTGGTCGAGGCCACGCAACAGCTCGGCTCCGCCGGCAAGAGCCTCGCCGCGTAAGCAGCGCATTCGACGGATGCCCCGACGCCGGCCTCGCGGTTGGCGCCGGGGCATCGGCGCGTACGGAGCTCGCCCGATCCTGTGCCCCACCGGGCCGGCCGGCCGCGGCGATGTCAGGCTGCCCGCACCGCCCCCAACGGTCCGACATCGACCAACCATCGACCGTGGCTTACGACGGCGACGCCCCTTCTGATGACGGTCAGGGTCCGCCGGGCCCGTGGCCGGCACCGCGCGGATGGAACCCACGAGCGGGGCGCTACTCGGGGTCGGTATAGCGGTCGAGCAGCCCCGGCGCGCCCTCCGGACGATGCACGACGACGATCTCATCGCCGGCTTGCACGTGGCCGCCCCGCACGACGCGCAGGTAGGGACCGAGGCGCCGCTCGTTCGAGAATCGCTTCACCCAGCCGCGCGCGTCGGATCCGCCGACCCAGCGCGCGAACGTCTGGCAGGGCGTGCGGGGCATCGTCACCTCGACCTCGACGCGGTCTCCGATCCGCCACCGCTCGCCGATGCGCGCAGAGTTCACGTCGAGGCCTTCCACGCGCAGGTTCTCACCGAACCAGCCGGGCGGCAACTCGCGGCTTAGCTCCGCCTCCCAGAATGCGGCGTCCTCCTCCGAGTACGCGTAGAGCGCCTTGTCGAGTCCGCCGTGATGCTTGCGGTCCGCCTGCACATCGGCGCGCACACCGTACGGACCGATGCGCACCGGCCCGTCGAGCGGGCCCTTGTCGATTGCTGTCACACCGACCGAGCCGGCATCGGGACGCAGTTGTCGGACGGCGCAGACGGCGACCAGGCGGGGCATCCGCTCATCCTAGCCACGGGCTCCGCTGCTGCGCTCACTCCCCCGGCGACGCTCCCGGCTCGCCGCGCAGCAGTACGCGGCCGTCCGAGACGGCACGCACCTCGATCGATGCGATGTCGCCCCGGTCGAGGGCGGTGCCGGCGTCGAGGTGCGCCGTCGTCCCCGGACCCGCGCGCCACGACGACAGCTCGCTGCTCGTGCCGTCGGTCGAGGTGACGACGAGTACGTACGGCCACTCCTGGTCCGTCGTGTACGGGTCGCGGCTGGGCGGATAGCGGCAGGTCATCGCGATGCGGGTGCCCCAGGCCACGTCGGTCAGCTCGACCTTCGCGGTCAGCGGCACATCCGTCACGGCGTCCAGCGCAACCACCTCTTCGGGGCCTCCCGCCGGCGGGACCGCAGTCGTCACCGCGAACGCGACCACGAGGGCGACTGCCGCCGCAGCGGCGACGCCGCTGCCCCAGGCGATCACACGTCGCCTACGTGCGTCGCGCGTGCCGCGGACGATCATGCGTCTGCGGGCAGCCGGATCGGGGCTGCCCTGATCCGACGGCTCGAGCAGCGCCTCGGCGCGCTCGGGCCGGACACGCGCGAGCAGGCCCATCGTCGGGGCCAGGTCGGCGATCGCGTCGCGGCACACGGGACAGCTCTCGAGGTGAGCCTCGTAGCGGCGGCGGTCGTCGACGCTCAGCGCGCGCACGACGTACGCGGCGTCCCAGTCGGCGAAGCGGGGGTGATCCGTGGTCATCGCGTCACCCCCTTCTCCTGCAGGGTGAGCCGGAGGGCGCGCAGCCCGTAATGGAGCCGAGACTTGACGGTGCCTTCGGGGATGTCGAGTTCGTCGGCCATCTCCGCCACGGAGAGGCCGCGGTAGTACGCACGCACGACAACGGCGCGGTGGTCGGTGGTGAGCGTCGCCAGCGCCTCCTCCACGAGGATCGCCTCGAACAGCGCTTCGGTGCCATCCGGAGCCGTGCGCTCGGGGACCTCCGCGACGTCGATCTCGCGCCGGCGTCGCGCGCTGCGCGCCTCGTCGATGACGAGGTGGCGCGCCACGGTGAACATCCACGAGCGCGTGGTCGAGGGATCCTGCTCGAGGATCCTGGGCGTTCGCCACGCCCGCAGCAGCGTCTCCTGCACGATGTCGTCGGCACCGGCGCGATCGCCGGTGAGATGCACGACGTAGCGCCACACCGGCGCCGCATGTGCGTCGTACAAGGCGCCCAGACGCGCGGCATCGCGTCCGGCGGCGCTGTCTCGGCGCTCCACGCTGTCGTGCGGCATCCATCACCTCCCGCAGGAGACACGAGACGCACACCCCGGGGGTTCACGTAAATGCGCGTGCGTCCGCGCCGTCACCTGCGAGTATGGACCCGCCGCACCGGGACTGCACGGTACGGGAGCCGCGTGCCCCGAAAGCTCAGAGCCGAGCGCTGTCGAGGAGTCCCTGCCAGACGGCGGGATCGTTCATCAGCGGCGCGACCATCAGCAGGCCGGCGGTCAGCGAGAAGACGATGCCGCCCACCAGCGGGATCCACCAGGAGATCCGGGAGCGGCGCATGCTCCAGACCGACAGCGCCGCGGTGAGGCACCAGCCGATCGCGAGGACGAGGACCGCGGCGACCGCCCACGGTCTGCCGGCGGCAGGATCCGAGAGCTCGGCGTCGACGCCCATCAGCCCCAGCATCGTCTCGGCGTAGGTGCCGTAGTCGAGGAAGGCGGGAATCGATGTGATGACATTGACCAGGCCGTACGCGAGCAGTGCGAACGTGATGATGCGGTCGACCGGGCGGTGACGCTTCTCGGCGACGACAGGGGCGGATGGGATGCTGCCTGCCGGCGCGTCCGTCATGACCGGCGCGGCCGGCGGCACATGCCAGGGTGCCGGCTCCTGGATGCGCGCGCGCTGCTCCTCGGGTGTCGCGTACTCGCCGTACTGGGGACGTGGACGCGAGCGCGGATCGGGCCCGGCGTCCGCGGCCCCGCTCACGGACGGCTCCGCCCGCCCAGGGCGCGGTCGTCGCGCTTGCCGGCGGCATCCTGTCGCAGCTCCTTCGGGAGCGAGAACATCAGGTCCTCCTCCGCGGTGCGCACCTCTTCGACGTCGCGGTAGCCGGCGGCGGCGAGGTCATCGAGCACCTGCTGGACGAGCACCTCCGGCACGGAGGCGCCGCTGGTGACACCCACGGTCTCGACCCCCTCGAGCCAGGCCTGCTCGACCTCGTCGGCGTAGTCGACGCGGTAGGCGGCCTTGGCGCCGTGCTCGAGCGCGACCTCGACGAGCCGCACGCTGTTGGACGAGTTCGCCGAGCCGACGACGATCACGAGGTCGGCGTCCTTGGCGACCTTCTTGATCGCAACCTGGCGGTTCTGCGTCGCGTAGCAGATGTCGTCCGAGGGCGGATCCTGCAGCTCGGGGAAGCGCGCCCTGAGCCGGCGGACGGTCTCCATCGTCTCGTCGACCGAGAGCGTGGTCTGCGACAGCCACACGACCTTCGACGGGTCGCGCACCTCGATCGTGTCGGCCTCGTCGGGCGAGTTGACGATCGTGACGTGGTCGGGCGCCTCGCCCGCCGTGCCCTCGACCTCTTCGTGGCCGACGTGGCCGATCAAGAGGATCTCGTAGTCGTCGCGCGCGAAGCGCACGGCCTCGCGGTGGACCTTCGTCACGAGGGGGCACGTCGCGTCGATGGCGCGGAGGCCCCGATCGGATGCCGCGTTCACGACCGCGGGCGACACCCCGTGCGCGCTGAACACGACGTGGGCGCCGGCGGGCACCTCGTCGACCTCCTCGACGAAGATGGCGCCCTGCTTCTCGAGCTCCGTCACGACGTGGATGTTGTGCACGATCTGCTTGCGCACGTACACGGGCGCACCGAAGCGCTCGAGCGCCTTCTCGACGGCGATGACGGCGCGGTCCACGCCCGCGCAGTAGCCGCGCGGCGATGCCAGGAGCACCCGCTTCTGTCCGACCCCGGCGGTATCCTTGAGCGGTTCGCGCCGCCGCGGGATCCGCGGGAGGGGCATGCTCACGGGGGCCTGACTCGGTCGGGTCTGTCCCGGGGTGCTGATGCTCACCCCTCGATTCTACGGGCGGGCTCCTGAGCGAGGCCTCCGACCGGAAGCCGGCGCGCGAGCACGAAAGGACCTCATGACGAGTTTCCAGCCTGCCGTCGTCCCCGGCGAGCCACCCCCGCCCGACTCGGTGCCACCGCGCGACTCGACGGCTCAGGCCCCGACGTCTGTGGCGCGTCTGAACGACACCATCCGCGGGTTCGTGCAGACGTGGGGATCGGTGTGGGTCGAGGGCGAGATCACCGGGTGGAACCAGCGGGGCGGCAACGTGTTCGGCCGCCTCAAGGACCTGGTGACCGATGCCACGATCTCCTTCCGCATCTGGTCGTCCACGCGCGACCGCCTGCCCGGCGATCTCAAGGTCGGCGACCACGTCGTCGCATGCGTCAAGGCCGACTACTTCGTGAAGAACGGCGACTTCAGCTTCGGCGTCTCCGCGATGCGCCACGTGGGACTCGGGGACCAGCTGGAGAAGCTCGAGCGACTGCGCGTGCAGCTGCGTTCCGAGGGGCTCTTCGATCCGTCCCGCAAGAAGCCGCTCCCCTTCCTTCCGCACCTCATCGGCCTCATCACGGGTGAGAACTCGGACGCCGAGAAGGACGTCCACCGCAACGCGGAGCTTCGCTGGCCGCAGGTGCGCTTCCAGACGAAGTACGCCGCGGTGCAGGGCGACCGGTGCGTCCCCGAGACGATCGCGGCGCTGAAGGCGCTGGATGCCGCGCCCGAGGTCGACGTCATCATCATCGCCCGCGGCGGCGGCGACCCCCAGACGCTGCTGGGATTCAGCGACGAGCGTCTGATCCGCGCCGTGGCCGCGGCATCCACTCCCGTCGTCAGTGCCATCGGCCACGAGAACGACCACCCGCTCCTCGACGACGTCGCCGACCTGCGGGCATCGACCCCGACCGACGCGGCGAAACGCGTCGTGCCGGATGTCGCCGAGCAGCGCGCGCTCGTCGGACAGTTGCGCGCCCGCATGAACACGCGGCTCACGCAGCGCATCTCGCACGACATCGCCCAGCTCGAGCAGCTGCGCTCGCGCCCGGTGCTGCGCGCCCCCGAGACGCTGCTCACGACCCGCTCGCACGAGGTCGAGCTGCTCGCCGCCCGCGGCCGGGACCGGGTAGACCGGGCGCTGCGCGTCCAGGAGCAGCGCACGGCCGAGCTGCGCGCCACGCTCCGCGCACTCTCCCCCGCGTCGACGCTCGCCCGCGGCTACGCCATCGCGCACCTCGCCGACGGGGTGATCGTGCGCGACGCATCCCAGGCTCCGGCGTCCACCCCCGTCGTCGTCACCGTGGGGCGCGGATCGTTCGCCGCCCACTCCGACGGGGAGCTCGCCGAGGGTCCTGACCGAGGCGCCACCGCGGCCGGCGGCGTCGCCCAGCAGAACCCGGCACGGCGCGGGGCGACCCTCGCACCCGAATAGACTGTGTTCCATGACTGAGACGAGCGGCGCCCTCTCGGACGTCGCCACCCTCTCGTTCGAGCAGGCGCGCGACGAGCTCGTCCGTGTCGTCGCCGAACTCGAACAGGGCGCCCCGACCCTCGAGCACTCCCTCGCCCTGTGGGAGCGTGGCGAAGCCCTAGCCGCCCGCTGCGAGGAGTGGCTGCTGGGCGCCAAGCGCCGGCTCGAGGCCGCTCGGGCGTCCGCCGATCGCACACAGGGCGAGGTGCTCTGATGGCACGCGGCCCCCGCATCGTCGCCGAGCTCGGTCGTCCCGAGACGCCTCAGGAGACCGCCGACCGCAAAGCCGAGTCGTCGCGGATCTACCGCTCGAGCCAGAACGTCCGCAACCTCATCGCGGCGCTGCTCGCGACTCTCGCGGTCGTCATCGTGATCATCGCCGCCGTGCCCCGCGGCACGCCGCCGCCGCGCGAGGCGATCGACGTCGCCTCGGTCGCCGAGGCCGTCGCGGCGTCCGAGGGACGCACCGTCATCACCCCCGAGATGTCGGAGGCGTGGGTCGTCAACAGCGCCGGAGTGGAGGGCGACGGCGGGGTCCGCGCGTTCACCGTCGTCTACGCCCCCACCGACGAGAACACGCGCGGATTCCTGCGCGTCGCCCAGGGGTTCGACGCCGACGAGGCGTGGGAGGCCCGCGTCCTGTCGGGCTCCGCTCCCCAGGACACCGTCACGATCGACGGCCTCACGTGGGAGCGCTACGAGCTCGATCCCGACAGCACCGGCAACATCTCGGTCGCGCTGGCCACCGATGCGGGCACCGACACGGTGCTCATCTACGGCGCGGCGGGCGAGGACGCCCTGGAAGAGACAGCCCGCTCCGTCACCGATCAGATCACCGCTCTACGCGAGGAGGCCGAGTGACCGAACAGCCCACGCCCGCAAAGGCCTGGCGGGAGATGCAGCGTGGCAACGCGCGCTTCGTCGCCGGCGAACCCCGCCATCCCCGGCAGGACGTCGACACCCGGCATGAGCTCGCGGGAGGGCAGCGACCCCGTGCGGCCCTGTTCGGCTGCGCGGACTCGCGCCTGGCGGCGGAGATCATCTTCGACAAGGGCCTCGGCGACCTCTTCGTCGTGCGCAACGCCGGACAGGTCGTCTCGGACTCGGTGGTCGGCAGCCTCGAGTACGCCGTCGCGGTGCTCGAGGTACCCCTCATCGTCGTGCTGGGCCACGACGCGTGCGGCGCCGTGCGTGCGGCGATCGACAGCACCAGCCCCGACGCAGATCCACTGCCTCCGCACATCTGGCGCCTGATCTCGCCCATCGTTCCCGCGGTTCGCCGCGTTCAGCGCGCGTCGGCCGTGGACGGCGTCTACCCCGCCGAGATCGACGCCGAAGAGGTC
Source organism: Microbacterium ureisolvens (assembly GCF_019511645.1). Lineage (GTDB taxonomy): Bacteria > Actinomycetota > Actinomycetes > Actinomycetales > Microbacteriaceae > Microbacterium > Microbacterium ureisolvens_A. Next base: position 61,746 of record NZ_JAEUAX010000007.1, read on the forward strand.
GGCCGCGAACACCTTCGCGACACCGTCGGCGAGCTGCTGCACTCGTCAGAGCTGATCAGCACCGCCGTCGCGGAAGGGCGCCTCGCGATCGTCGGCGCCAACTACCGCCTCGGCGAAGGCACCGCCGTGCCCGACGTCGTGGTCGGGATCACCGACGACGCCTGAGCATCACCACTTTCCCAGACACCCCTGTACCGACACGTGAGGAACAACGACGTGACCGACATCGAGTACCGCATCGAGCACGACACCATGGGAGAGGTGCGCGTGCCCAAGAACGCGCTGTACGCCGCACAGACGCAGCGTGCGGTGGAGAACTTCCCCATCTCGGGCGACCGGCTGGAGCCCGCCCAGATCGTCGCGCTCGCCCGCATCAAGAAGGCCGCGGCCCTGGCGAACAAGGAGCTCGGCACGCTCGACGGGGCGATCGCCGACGCCATCGCGGGCGCGGCGGACCGCATCATCGCGGGCGAGTTCGCCGACCAGTTCCCGATCGACGTGTACCAGACCGGCAGCGGCACGTCGTCGAACATGAACATGAACGAGGTGCTCGCGACGCTCGCCACGCAGGCGCTCGGCGCCACCGTGCACCCGAACGACCACGTCAACGCCTCGCAGTCGTCGAACGACGTGTTTCCGACCTCCGTGCACATCGCGGTGACGCAGGAGCTCATCGACGACCTGATCCCGGCGCTGGACCACCTCGCCGTCGCGCTCGAGGCGAAGGCGGACCTCTGGAAGAGCGTCGTGAAGTCGGGACGCACGCACCTCATGGACGCGACGCCCGTGACCCTCGGCCAGGAATTCGGCGGCTACGCGCGCCAGATCCGGCTCGGCATCGAGCGCGTGCAGGCCGTCCTCCCCCGCGTCGCGGAGGTCCCCCTCGGCGGAACCGCCGTGGGCACCGGTATCAACACTCCGCTCGGCTTCCCGCAGCGTGTCATCGAGCTCATCGTGGCCGACACCGAACTGCCGATCACCGAGGCCAAGGATCACTTCGAAGCCCAGGCCAACCGTGACGGTCTGGTCGAGGCATCCGGAGCCCTGCGCACCATCGCGGTCTCGCTGACCAAGATCAACAACGACCTCCGCTGGATGGGCTCCGGACCCAACACCGGTCTCGGCGAGCTGCACATCCCCGACCTGCAGCCGGGATCGTCGATCATGCCCGGCAAGGTCAACCCGGTGATCCCCGAGGCCACGCTCATGGTGTGCGCCCGCGTCATCGGCAACGATGCGACGGTCGCGTGGGCGGGCGCCTCCGGCGCCTTCGAGCTCAACGTCGCCATCCCGATCATGGGCAGCGCCGTGCTCGAGTCGATCGAGCTGCTGGCGAACACGTCGCGGGTGCTCGCCGACAAGACCATCGACGGCCTCGAGGCGAACGTCGAGCGCGCCGCCGCGTACGCCGGCATGTCGCCGTCGATCGTCACGCCCCTCAACAAGCTCATCGGCTACGAGGCGGCCGCCAAGATCGCCAAGCACTCCGTGGCGAAGGGCATCACGGTGCGCGAGGCCGTGATCGACCTCGGCTACGTGGATCGTGGCGAGCTCACGCTCGAGCAGCTCGACGAGAAGCTCGACCTGCTCTCGATGACGCATCCGGGCTGATCCGCAGTCGCCCATGCCGCAAGCCGTGCGTCGGCGGGATAATCGGGTCATGGCACGCACGCCTCGCCCGGTTCCCGCGCGCGTCAGGATCCTCGCCGCGATCCTCGCTGTCGCGTGCGTCGGCCTCGCGATCGTGGGCAGCGTGACGTTCCTCGTGCAGCGCGAGCAGGCCCTCACCGGCGTCAATCAGCGTCTCCGGGATCAGGTGAGTGTGCTCGAAGAGGTGGCCACGGGTGAGACGTTCGACCCGACCGACGGCGCCTCGGCGGCCACCGAGGAACTCGACAAGAACGAGTTCCAGGACGTCGACGACTACCTGAACGCGGTGGTGGCGCGTCTGGTCCCCGCGAGCAACGAGGGCTCCCTCGCGCTCATCGACGGCGTGCCGCGCTGGATGCCGTCGACGTTCTCGGGGATCGACATCTCGAAGAACCAGCAGCTCATCGACCGCGTCGTACAGGAGACCGCCGGGGGCGAGACGAAGCGGGGCACCGCTGTCACCCCTCAGGGATCGCTGCGCTACATCGCGATCCCGGTGCAGATGGACGGCGACCCCCGGCAGGGTCTGTACGTCCGCGCGGTCGACCTCGGCGAGGAGCTGAAGCCGGTGACCTTCGCGATGACGACCTATGTCATCGCGGCGGTCGCCGTGCTGTTCGCGATCGGCATCGTCGGATGGTTCGTCACCGGCCGGCTGCTGTCGCCGATCCGTCGGCTCCGCGAGACGGCCGACGCCATCTCGATCACCGACCTCTCCCACCGCCTCGAGCCCCAGGGCAACGACGACATCGCCGACCTGTCGCGCACCCTCAACTCCATGCTGGATCGCCTGGAAGACTCCGTCGACGGGCAGCGGCAGCTTCTCGACGATGTACGTCACGAGCTGAAGACGCCGATCACGATCGTGCGGGGTCATCTCGAGCTCATGAACCCGCAGGATGCCGCGGATGTGGCGTCCGCGCGCGACATCGGCATCGCCGAGCTCGACCGGCTCGCCCGGCTCGTCGAAGACATCGACCTGCTCGCCACGGCGGAGGCGGAGTCGTACAGCCTCGACACCGTCGACCTCGCCGCGCTCACCGAGCGGGTCGCGGAGCTCGTCGCCGTCATCCCGGGTCACCGGTGGACCATCGAGGCCCGTGCCGAGGGCGCCACCGTGGGCGATCAGGATCGCCTGCTGCAGGCATGGCTCCAGCTCGCCGACAACGCCGCCAAGTACACGCCCGAGGGCAGCCCCATCGAGATCGGCAGCGCCCACTCCGACGACGGCTCCCTGCTCTGGGTGCGCGACCACGGTCCCGGTATCCCGCCCGGTGCGCGCGCCCGGATCTTCCGCCGATTCGACCGGGCCCATGTGAAGCGCTCGGTCGGCGGCTCCGGGCTGGGCCTGGCCATCGTCGACGCGATCGCCAAGGGTCACGGCGGGCACTGCGTCGTCACCGACACGCCGGGCGGCGGGGCCACATTCACGATCCACCTGCCTCCGACGGAGGCTGAACTGCCGGCACCGGTTCGCGCCGGAGACGTGCTGCAACGGGAGGCTGCCGGATGACCAGGATCCTCATCGTCGAGGACGAACCGCGGATCGCCGCGTTCGTGAGCCGAGGCCTCGAGGCGGCGGGTTACGAGACACTTGTCGTCGAGGACGGGCCCGAGGGGCTCGAATCCGCTCTGCGCGGCGACGCCGACCTCGTGCTGCTCGACGTCGGTCTTCCCACGATGGACGGCTTCGAGGTGCTGCGGGAACTCCGAGCCCGCGGCTCCGCGATGCCCGTGATCATGCTCACCGCGCGGTCCAGCACGCGAGACACGGTGACCGGGCTGGACGCCGGAGCCAACGACTACGTGCCCAAGCCGTTCACCTTCGAGGAGCTTCTGGCGCGCGTGCGCTCCCGCCTGCGCGAGAGCGTGCCACAGGCGGGCGTCTCGATCTCGCACGGCGACGTCGTGCTCGACATCCTCGCGCGCCGGGCGACGGTCGGTGGGCGCGAGATCGACCTCTCGGCGCGCGAGTTCTCCCTCGCCGAGCAGTTCCTGCGCAACCCCGGCCGCGTGCTCAGCCGCGAGCAGCTCCTGAGCCGCGTGTGGGGGCTCGACTTCGATCCCGGTTCGAACGTGGTCGATGTGTACGTGCGGTATCTGCGCGGAAAACTCGGCGCCGACCACATCGTCACGGTGCGCGGCGCCGGGTATCGCTGGGAGTGAGTCGACCGGGCACCCGTCCGGGGTGCCCGCGGAGAGGAAGAAGCCCCCGGTGCTGGGGGACACCGGGGGCTGTGAAAGGCCGGACTGGGGGATCCGACCGTTGTCAGTCGCGCTTGTCTGGGGAATTGCGCGACTGGTCTTTCTTCTCGCCGTTGCCGGCGCCGTTGCCGTTTCCGACGTTCGATCCCGCGTGAGCGGGAGGTTGTGAACCGGTCGACTGCTGACCGGACTGCTTGTGATGCTGGGCGGAGGGTTCCTGCTCCGAGAGCTGCTGCTCCGGGGCCGGAGCCTGGAGCAGGCTCTGCCGCTGGGCGATGGAGCCGCTGGGCTCGCTCGACACGTCGTCGGAGCCGCTCGATTCGCGCTGCGCGTCCTGGGCGGCGTTCTCGCGCTCGAGACGGGCGATCAGGGCGTCCAGCCGGCCGCTCGACCAGCCTTCGGAGGCCGCCCAGTCACGCAGCGGGCCCCAGCTTCCCGCCGCCCGGGCCGCGGCGATCGCGGCGTCGACGTCGGCGGGCGCGGCCGGAGCAGGGGGCGCGGCGATCCCGGGCGCAGCGGGTGCCGCCTGAGCACGTGCGCCTGTCGAGGCGGACGGCGCCACGTCGACGGGTGCGGGCGCTTCGACCACCTCAGGCTCGGCGGACGGAATGAGGGCGTCGGATGTCGGCGCCGGCGCGGGCCGCGGGGTCGTCGACGCGGATGCCGGGGCGGGGACGACGACGCGCCCGGAGGCGACGCTCGTGCCCTTCGATTCCGCCAGGGCGGCGGTGTTCGCGAGGGCGACGGCGGTCACGACAGCGATGCTCGCGGCGACGGCGGTCAAGCCACCGATCACGAGCCCCGTGCGTGCTTCCACCTCTCGCCTGCCCTCCGTGCGCGGAATCGTTTCCCGTCATCCATGGTGACAGAACGATCGCCTGGTATTCGCCACCGGCGATGAGACTTTCCTCATCGTGACGCGGCGCAGCGGGCCGGGATCCGGCATCCCGACCCGCTGCGTCACCGGTTGATCGCGGCGCGGCTCAGGCGAGCTCTCCGGCCTCCAAGAGGTCGGTCACGAGGGCGGCGATGGCCGACCGCTCGGACCGCACGAGTGTCACGTGGCCGAACAGCGAGTGACCCTTGAGCGTCTCGATGACCGACGCGACGCCGTCGTGGCGACCGACCCGCAGGTTGTCGCGCTGGCCGACGTCGTGGGTGAGCACGACCCGCGAGTTCTGCCCGATGCGGCTGAGCACCGTCAGCAGCACGTTACGCTCGAGCGACTGCGCCTCGTCGACGATCACGAACGCGTCGTGCAGCGACCGGCCGCGGATGTGCGTGAGCGGCAGCACCTCGAGCAGCCCCCGTTCGACCACCTCGTCGAGGACGTTGGCCGAGACCACCGAGCCGAGGGTGTCGAATACCGCCTGACCCCAGGGGTTCATCTTCTCCTGCTGGTCCCCCGGCAGGTACCCCAGTTCCTGCCCGCCCACGGCGAACAGGGGTCGGAACACGATGATCTTGCGCTGCTGCTGCCGTTCGAGAACCGCCTCCAGCGCGGCGCACAGAGCCAGCGCCGACTTTCCGGTGCCGGCGCGGCCGCCGAGCGAGATGATGCCTACCTCGGGGTCGAGCAGCAGGTCGATGGCGATGCGCTGCTCGGCCGAACGCCCGTGGAGGCCGAACACCTCGCGGTCGCCGCGGACCAGGCGGTACTCGCCGTCGCCGACGACCCGCCCGAGGGCCGACCCGCGCTCGGAGTGGATGATCAGCCCGGTGTTCACCGGGAGTCCCTGCACGTCTTCGCTCGAAGCGACCTCGCTCTCGTACAGGTCGCTGATGTCGTCTCCCGAGACGTCGATCTCCGAGATGCCCGTCCACCCGGAGTCGACCGCCTGCTCGGCGAGGTACTCCTCCGCCGTGATGCCGAGCGACGCCGCCTTGACCCGCATCGGCAGATCCTTCGAGACGACGGTGACCTCCTGCCCGTCCCGCGCGAGGTTCATCGCGATGGCGAGGATGCGGCTGTCGTTGTCGCCGAGTCGCATGCCCGACGGCAGCACCGTCGCATCGGTGTTGTTGAGCTCGACGCGGAGCGTGCCGCCCTCGCCGACCGGAACGGGGAAATCGAGGCGTCCGTGCTCGACGCGCAGTTCGTCGAGGTGGCGCAGCGCCTGCCGGGCGAAGTAGCCGATCTCAGGATCGTGCCGCTTGCCTTCGAGCTCCGTGATCACCACGACGGGGATCACGACGCTGTGCTCGGCGAAGCGGAAGAACGCCCGCGGATCGCTGAGCAGCACTGAAGTGTCGAGAACATAGGTGCGCAGATCCTGATCGGATGCTGCGACCTGCTCGAGGTCCTGACTGCGCTGCTCGTGTGGTGCTCGTGTGGTCACAACCCACTCCCGCCCCGGGTGTTCACCCGGCAGTCACGAGTCGACCGGAGTCACGAGTCGCGATCCTGAGGCCGACTCGACCGGGCTCCTTGCCCGATGCGCTCACGCTACGGCCGCCCGCAGACATCCGAGGCGCTCGACACGCAAGAACGTGTGACATGTTGATTAACGGATGCTGCACGCGCAGCATCCGCTCTCACCAGACCCGCGACGACGAGAAGGCGGCGAGCGCGTCTCCGAACAGACGCAGCGTGTCGGCCCCGGTGCCGACGTGGGGTGAGACCCGGATGCGTCCGGCTCTCGCGGTCACGGTGAGGCCGTGATTCGCGAGCGACGCGGCGAGCGGTGCGGCGTCCTGCGCGGCGGGCTCGAGAGTCACGATCCCGGCGCGGCGCTCGGGCTGACGCGGCGTGACCACCGGCACCTCGTAGCGGTCCGCGAAGAACATGACGTCGGCCGCGCGCTCGGACAGCACCGACTCGATGTCGGCGACGCCCACATCCACCACTTCCCGCAGCGCCGTCGCGAGACGCGCGGCGGCGAGGGTGTCGATCCCCGATACCGAGAACGCCTGGGCCGAGGCGGCCGGCGGCGGAACCGCGTCGACCGGAAGGTCGCCGTCGACGCCGGTGAAGCCCGACAGCACGGGGGCGATACGCTCGAGCGCACGCTCGCCGAACCACGAGAATCCGGTACCCCGGCCGGCGCGCAGCCACTTGTAGCCGTGCCCGCACACGACATCGGCGGCGAGGTAGTCGGCCTCGACCATGCCGAAGCCCTGGATGGCGTCGACGATGAGCAGGCGATCGCCGATCACCTCGCGGATCGCCGACAGATCGGCTCGGTACCCGGTGCGGAAGTCGACGAGGCTCACCGCGACGGCGCGGGTGTCGTCGGAGAGCGCCGAGCGGATCGCGTCGGGGGTCATGAAGCCGTCGGCCGGCTCCACCCACTGCAGCTGCACCGAGCCGAACGCCTCCGACGCGCGGGTGGCCGCGACGGTGAGGCTCGGGAACTCGCCGCGGCCGAGCATCAGCCCGCCGGCGAGACCGTAGATGGCGTGCATCAGTCCGTACGTGGTGGACGGCTGCAGCGCCACGTGCGAGGCATCCGTGCCGATCAGCTCGGCCACGAGCTCGCGGGCCTCGCGCACGTGGTCTGCGACGAGATCGATGCTCGTGCGCCGGCCCGAACCGAGCAGCTCGGTGTCGCCCTGCGCCTCGCTGCGGACCGCAGGCGAGAGCGGCCCGAATGCCGCCCAATCCAGATACCCCGGTTCCCCATCGAACGACGCCAGATATGAGTCCAGATCCGTCACGCGGATCATTCTGGCAGAGGTGCGAACAGCGGTGTGGAAGCGCCGACTACCCGCCGTATCGGCGGTCCCGCGAGGCGAAGTCGCGGATCGCGCGGAGGAAGTCCACCTCACGCAGATCCGGACCGAGCGCCTCGACGAAGTAGAACTCCGAGTGCGCCGACTGCCACAGGAGGAAATCGCTCAGCCGCTGCTCCCCCGATGTGCGGATGACGAGGTCCGGGTCGGGCTGCCCTCCCGTATACAGGTGCTCGCCGATCTGCTCGGGTGTGAGGCTCGCTGCGAGCTCCTCGAGCGAGCCGCCGCGCTCGTCATGCTGAGCGATGATGCTGCGGACCGCGTCCACGATCTCGCCGCGGCCACCGTATCCCACGGCGAGATTGACGTGCATCCCCGCGTTGTCCTTCGTACGGGCCTCGACGTCGGCGAGCACGCGCCGGAGGTCCTCCGGCAGCGCGTCGGCCCGGCCGACGTGCTTCACGCGCCAGTCGCGCTCGTGCGAGAGCTCCTCGGCGAGCTCCGCGATGATCTCGATGAGATCAGACAGCTCGCGGGAATCGCGCTTGCGCAGGTTGTCGTTCGACAGCAGGTACAGCGACACGACCCGGATGCCCACGTCGTCGCACCAGCGGAGGAACTCCTTCATCTTCGCCGCGCCGGCGCGGTGGCCGTGCGCGGCGGAGTCGTAACCCAGCTGCTTCGCCCAGCGACGGTTGCCGTCGATCATCATGGCGAGGTGTCGCGGAACGGATGCGGGATCCAGGCGACGGCGGAGGCGGTTGATGTAGAGCCGATAGAGGGGCCCCCTGCCCTCGTTCGTCTCGCCGCGCGCCACACGCCTACGCTACCTCGCGCACGACGCCGACCGTAGCGTGGGACTCAGTCCCCCGATCGGTGACACGAGCATGTTCCCGTCCCGGCATGAGCCTCCCTCTACGCTTAGGACATGAGCCGCCGTCGCAGTCTCCCCCGGGCGCCCGAGGTCCCCGTGCTGCCACTGATGGACGCCGCGGCGGTCGACGCCGCGACGCCCGACCTCAAGCCGAGCTGGCGCGGCTGGATCCACGCGGCGACCTTCCCCATCGCGATCGCCGCGGGCGTCGTGCTCATCGCGCTCGCGCAGGGAGCGCCGGCGAAGTGGGCCTCAGCGGTGTTCATGGCCACGTCGCTCCTGCTGTTCGGCAACTCCGCGCTGTACCACCGGTTCAACTGGCAGCCGAAGACCAAGGCGATCCTCAAGCGCATAGACCACGCCAACATCCTGCTGCTGATCGCCGGCACCTACACGCCGATCGCCGTGCTCGCGCTGCCGCCGCAGCAGGGGACGCTCCTCTTGATCCTCGTCTGGAGCGGCGCGCTTCTCGGCATCCTGTTCCGCGTCTTCTGGATCAACGCCCCGCGCTGGCTCTACGTCGCGCTCTATCTCCTGCTGGGATGGGCGGCCGTCATGTACATCGTGCCGCTGTTCCAGGCCAGCGCGGCCATGATGGTCCTGGTCGCCGTGGGCGGCATCCTCTATACGATCGGCGCGGTCGTCTACGCGCTGAAGCGCCCGAACCCGTGGCCCGGCCACTTCGGCTTCCACGAGATCTTCCACGTCTGCACGGTGCTCGCGTTCCTCTGCCACTGGACGGCGTGCCTGCTCATCGCCCTGGATCCGTACTCCCCGTCGCTGGGGCTGCCGGGCTGAGGACGATGACGGATGCTGCGGCCCGCGGCATCCGTCTCACCTCGAGGCTCTCGGGTCTTCAGGGCCTGGGCGCCTCGCCGCGATCGTCGTCGGCCGCCGGATCGATGCCCTGGTCGTCGACCTCGGTAGCCTCCACGGCCCGCGCGGCCTGCTCCTCGGCGTCCAGCTGCTCCTGGATGTCGGCGCGCACGCGGCCCCGGCGGATGCGGCGCATCATGTCCCACACCAGGAAGATCACCGCGATCGCGATGAGCGCGGTGAAGAGGAATCCCACGACTCCGGGGCTCACGAGGTTGGGGTCGACCGCGGGCGTGGGAGTCGGCGTCGGAGTCGTCGCGGTGGGAAGGATCCCGGCGATCGCGTGCTGCATGGGTTCCTCGCTCTGCCCGCGAGGCGGGCGATGTCGTCGGGGGTGCGCGCGAGCGCATAGCCTGGAGTTCCAGCCTAATATTCCGATCCGACCCGACGAGCCCGAAGGAGCGGCGTGACCACGCAGGAGATGCTCGACGAGCGCTACGGGCGTCGCCGTTCGCCCCTGCGCGGGTGGATCATCGGTGCCGGCATCGTCGTCGCGGTCGGTCTCCTGGGATTGTTCGGCTGGTTCACCGTGCGGGGGTCGCTCAACGCCGTCGACTCCGACACGACCTCGTTCGAGGTCGTCGACGAGCACTCCGTGATGCTCGGATTCCAGATCAGCAGTCCGCCCGGCGCCGCGGTCGCCTGCGCGATCGAGGCGCAGGACGAGGAGCACGGCGTGGTCGGCTGGCGCGTCGTCGAGCTGCCCGCATCCGACCTGCATGCACGCGCGTTCCGCGAGCCGATCCCGACGACAGCTCTCGCCACCACCGGCTTCGTGAACTCGTGCTGGGTGCTGCCTGAGTGAGTTTGTCCGAACAGACGCGGTGACGTAGTCTGGCGGGACATCAGCAGAATCGCGCCCTGGCCGTGAGCCAGGGCGTTCGGTTTATGCCCGCACGGCTCCGGCCGGCAGCGGGCCCAACGAAGGAGTCAGCCGTGTCCACCGACGCCCCCGTGACCTTCCTCACCCAGGACGCCTACGATCGCCTGGCCGCCGAGCTCGAGCACCTCTCGACCACCGGCCGCGAGGAGATCGCCAAGCGCATCGAGGCCGCGCGCGAGGAAGGCGATCTCAAGGAGAACGGCGGCTACCACGCCGCCAAGGACGAGCAGGGCAAGCAGGAGGCGCGCATCCGCACGCTTCAGCACCTGCTCAAGACCGCCACGGTCAGCGAGGCGCCCGAGAGCAACGGGGTCGTCGAGCCCGGCACCGTCATCACCGCGATCGTGGCGGGCGGCGAAGAGGTGTTCCTCCTCGGCAACCGCGAGATCGCCGTCGGCTCCGAGCTCGACGTGTACAGCGAGGCGTCGCCCCTGGGTGTCGCGATCCTCGGCCGCAAGGAAGGCGAGAAGACCTCCTACACGGCGCCCAACGGCCGCGAGATCGCCGTGGAGATCGTCAAGGTAGAGACCTACAACGGTCAGTGAGCCCGCTCGGCCTCAGGGGATCCCCTGAGGCCCCTTGCGGCCCGCTAGTCCGGAACGACCGTGGGCTCGTAGCCCGCATCCTCGAGCACCGAGATGACGTGCGCGCGGTGCTCCTCGCCGCGCGTCTCGACGCTGAGCTGCAGGATCACCTCGCTGATCTGGATCCCCTGCCCGTGGCGGGTGTGCAGCACCTCGATGACGTTCGCGCCGGCGATCGCCAGCAGCTCCGACACACGCGCGAGCTGGCCGGGACGATCCGGCAGCGGGATGCGCAGCGTCATGTAGCGACCGGACGCCGCGAGCCCGTGTGCGACGACGCGCTGCAGCAGCAGCGGATCGATGTTGCCGCCCGAGAGCACCGTCACCGTCGGACCGGTCGCAACGACCTTGCCCGCCAGGATCGCCGCCACGCCGACGGCGCCCGCCGGCTCCACGACCTGCTTGGCACGCTCGAGCAGCACGAGCAGGGCCCGGGCGATGTCGTCTTCACTCACGGTCACGACCTCGTCGACGAGCTCGCGGATCATCTCGAAGGGCAGGTCCCCCGGCCGCGCCACCGCGATGCCGTCGGCGATCGTCGGCGACGTCGGGACCTCGAGCGGATGCCCCGCCGCCAGCGACGCCGGATACGCGGCGGAGTTCTCCGCCTGCACGCCGATCACCCGCACCGTGCGGCCCTCTGCAGCAGCACGCGCCTTGACCGCCGCGGCGACGCCGGCGACGAGCCCGCCCCCGCCGATGCCGAGGACCACCGTGTCGAGGTCGGGGAGCTCGTCCATGAGCTCCAGGCCCAGGGTGCCCTGACCCGCGATGACGTCGTGGTGGTCGAACGGGTGGATGAACACGGCGCCCGTGCGCTCGGCGAACTCCGCCGCCAGGCGCAGCGGCGTCTCGACCGTGGCGCCCTCCAGGACGACGTCGGCGCCGTACCCGCGGGTCGCGAGGAGCTTGGGCACCGGCACGCCGAGCGGCATGAAGATCGTCGCGTGGATGCCGAGAGCCTTGGCCGCGAGCGCCACCCCCTGGGCGTGGTTGCCGGCAGAGGCCGCCACGACACCGCGCGCGCGTTCGTCGGCGGTGAGCCGTGAGAGGCGGTAGGTCGCGCCGCGGATCTTGAACGAGCCGGTGCGCTGCAGGTTCTCGAGCTTGAGGTGCACCGGCACGCCGAGGACGTCCGACAGGTGCTGCGAGGCGTCGAGCGGCGTGTGGGAGATGACGCCCTCGAGGGTGGCGGCCGCATCCTCGAAGTCGGCGAGCGTCGGCACGGCGGACGCGTGCGGCGCCCGGGCGGGAGCGGTCTCGGAGATCTGGTCGGCGGATGACATGGCGGTGGTCACGAACGGACTCTCCTCGGCCGGGGAACGGTGCTCCAGATGAGGTCCCCGGTGGGTCTGGCGCCGGTCTCCCACGCGCGTTCGGCAAGGTAGACCGCGACGACGTTGACGAACGCGGCGAGCGGCACGGCGAAGAGGGCGCCCGGGATGCCGGCGATCATGGCGCCGCCGGCGACGACGAGCACGACGGCGAGCGGGTGGACCTTGACGGCTGAGCCCATGAGGAGCGGCTGGAGCACGTGCCCTTCCAGCTGCTGCACCCCGAGGACCACCACGAGCATCCACAGCGCGATCCACGGACCGTTGTAGACGAGCGCGAGGAACACGGCGACGGCTCCGGTGACGACGGCGCCGACGATCGGCACGAACGCGCCGAGGAAGACGAGCACGGCGACGGGGATCGCAAGGGGCACCCCGAGCAGCGCAGCGCCGAGACCGATGCCGACGGCGTCGATCGTCGCGACCAGCAGCTGGGTGCGCGCGTAGTTGACGACGGTGACCCACCCGGCGCGGCCGGCGCCGTCCGCGGCGGGACGCCCCTTCTTGGGGAACAGCCGCAGGGTCCAGCGCCAGATGCCCGCGCCGTCGGCGAGCAGGCACAGCAGGATGAAGAACGCGAGCACGGCGCCGGTGATGACGTGCCCGATGGTGGAGCCGATGGCGAGCGCCCCCGACCAGAGCAGCTCGGCCTGCTCCTGCAGGAACGTGAACCCCTGCGCGAGGAGGTCGTCGATCTGGTCCTCGCTGAGGTGCAGCGGACCGTCGATGAGGTACTGCCGGAACTGCTCGATCGCGGCGACCGTGCTCGCCTGGACGGAGTCCCACTGCCGCATGATCTGCCACACCACGAGCCACAGCAGCCCTGTGACGATCGCGATGGTTCCCACGACAGAGATGACGATCGCCAGCCAGCGGGGCACGCGACGGCGCAGCATCCATGCGAATGCGGGCCACAGCAGTGCGGTCAGCAGGATCGCGATCAGGAGCGGGATGACGAGCAGCTTCAGCTGGATCACCAGCCACACGCCGACGCCGATCGCGGCCGCGACGACGATCAGGCGCCATGAGTAGGCGGTCGCGACGCGGAGGCCGCGCGGCACCGCCGCCGACGTCTCGGTGGAGACGACCCTGCTGCGGTCGCGGACGGCGTCGAGGAGGGAGCCGCGGGGCTTTTCGTCGGAGCCGCTCATTGGGCCAGTCTAGGCGCGTCGCATTCCGCGCCGGTCATGGACGGGCGCCCCGGTGGGATGTCGGGGGCTCGGGCTACGCTGGCGCGCGTGAAGTCCTCTCTGAGCGCCGCAGAGGCGCGTCGCGTGGCCCTCGCCGCGCAGGGTTTCGGGCGGTCCCGCCCCTCCGCCGCCGGCACCCGGCAGCTGAACGGTGCCCTGGCGCGCATGGCGACGCTGCAGATCGATTCGGTCAACGTCTTCGCCCGGTCCCACTACATGCCGTTGTTCTCGCGCGTCGGCGCCTACGACACTGCTGCGCTCGACCGCCTGCTGTTCGCCCGCCGCCCCCCGTACGTCGAATACTGGGCGCACGTGGCCGCCTTCATCCCCGCCGACGACTGGGGGCTCTTCGACTTCCGCATGCAGGCGCTGCGTGCCAAATACGGCAGCGAGCCCGGCGGCTGGTTCGACGCCAACCGCGACATCGTCGACTGGGTGCGCGCCGAGCTCGCCGACCGCGGTCCGCTGCGCCCGGCGCAGATCGAGCACGACGCGAAAGAGAGCGCTCGCGGGCCGTGGTGGGACTGGGACGTCGTCAAGCGGGCCCTCGAGTATCTGTGGATGTTCGGCGAAGTGGCGATCGCGGGTCGCCGCGGCTTCGAGCGGCGGTACGGACTCGCCGAGCAGGTGATCCCGCGCCACGTCCTGGACGCGCCGGTTCCCCGAGACAAAGCCGTGCACGAGCTCGTTCGGCGCGCGGCCCGGGCTTACGGCGTCGCGACCGCCGCCGACATCGCCGACTACTGGCGCATCGCCGACCGCAAGGCGGTGACGACCGCGGTCGGCGACCTCGTCGACGCCGGCGAGCTGCACCCGGTGACGGTCGAGGGGTGGACCACGGCGGGGCGCCCCGCCAAGGCGTGGCTGCACGCCGATGCTGCCGTCCCGCGCAAGGTCGACGCCGCCGCGATCCTGACGCCGTTCGACCCGGTCGTGTGGTTCCGCGACCGCGCCGAACGGCTCTTCGACTTCGAATACCGCATCGAGATCTACACGCCGGCGCCGCGGCGGCGGTTCGGCTACTACTCGCTGCCCGTCCTCATCGGCGACGACATCGTCGGTCGTGTCGACCTCAAGGCCGACCGCGCGGCCTCGACACTGCTGGTCCAGTCCGCGTGGTGGGAGCACGGCCGGCCCACCGACGCTGCGCCCCGCCTCGCCGATGAGCTTCGGCTCGCCGCCGCCTGGCAGGGTCTCGAGTCGATCTCGATCTCCCGCTGGGGCGACGCCACCGATGACCTCGCGCGCGCGATGCCCGAGGCGTCGCGTCACGACGCCGGCCCGGCGGAGCCGGTGGCTCTTGCCGCGCAGGAGCCCGGAGCGGACCCGCGCGATATCGACGTCGACGCGCTGGCGGGATGATCCCGCGCACGGGGCGCCCCGTGGTCAGGCGCCCGGGCCGACCACCTCGAGCCCGAGCCAGCGGGCGAGATCCTCGACCTGGGCGTCCACCGACTCCCGTACCTCGTCGGTGAAAGGTTCGTCCTCATGCACGGCATGCACGCGGAGCACGCCGGCCCTGCGATCGGCTTTCGCGTCGAGCTTGCCGACGAATCGGTCCCCGTGGAGGATCGGCAACGCGAAGTATCCCCACCGGCGCTTCGCCGCGGGCTTGTACATCTCGAGCACGTATTCGTAGCCGAAGATCTCCTCCAGCCGACGCCGATCGAACACGACGCGATCGAAGGGCGACAGCAGCGCGGTGCGCGCGACGAATTCATCGGCGGCGACGAGCGCGCCGGGATCGACGCGCCACACACCGTCGACTCCGTCGACCAATGCCTCCTCGCCGATCTCACCGACATCGATCGGCTCGAAGGGCTGGGCGACGCCCTTCGCGCGAGCGATTCCGAGCGATGCGAGCCGGCGCTCCGCACGCTCGCGCCCGGCCTCCTCGGCGCTCGGGTGGGCGACGTCCGCGGGGTAGACGCGTTCGGCGAGGTCGAACCGGCGGCCCCCGGCATCCCGTGAGGACACCGCCACATCGCCGCAGAGCACGAGCATCTCGAGGAGCTGCATCGAGTTGCGGTTGTTCGTCCATCCCGACGAACGCCACGACACCTGCGCGGCGTCGGGGACCTCTGCGGCCCGAAGCGGACCCTCGGCCCTCAGCCGAGCGAGCACCTCGCGGCGGAACACCTCGTTGGCGGCCAGCCACTCCCGCGCCTGCGCCGACTCGGGGCGTCGCCGCATCTCGGGGATGAGCAGGGCGAGGTCGGTCATCGCCCGATAGAAGCCGCCCCACTCGAACACCGCACGATCCTCCTCGAAGAGTCGTACGAGGTCGGCAGGCTGATACGGCCACCCGAGCCGGCTCCACAGGATCAGGTCGGCGCTCGGGGCGACCGCCGCGGTCGGCTCGATGTTGACCACAGTGAGTGCGTCGATCGTCTCGACGATGCCTGCGGGCCTGTCAGCCGTCAGCAGCTGGCCATGCAGCGCGACGCGCCGCGCCTGCTCACGAGTCAGACGATGCACCATGCCTGGACGCTATCGCCGGCGTCCGACGTGCGTCACGGCATCTCGACGCACTCCGCTCGCTCGACCTGGAGAGGCGAACCGTGCACCGCTGGTTCGTCGCATCTACCCGGCCCGACTCAGAACTGGACGCGCGGCGGCTCCGAGATCGCGGCGCCGTCGATCACCTCGAAGAACTCCCGTTCGTGGAAGCCGAGGTTGCGCGCGAACATGTTGTTCGGGAACACCTTGATCTTCGTGTTGAGCTCGCGGACCCCACCGTTGTAGAACCGGCGCGAGGCCTGGATCTTGTCTTCGGTGTCGACGATTGACTGCTGCAGCTGCAGGAAGTTCTGGCTCGCCTGGAGCTGCGGATACGCCTCCGCGACCGCGAACAGCGACTTCAGCGCCTGCTGCAGGTGCCCCTCGGCGACCCCGGCCTCGGCCGGCCCCGACGCCGACAGCGTCTCGGCCCGCGCCCTCGTCACGTTCTCGAACACGGCCTTCTCGTGCGCGGCGTAGCCCTTCACGGCTTCGATCAGGTTCGGGAGCAGATCAGCGCGGCGTTTGAGCTGCACCGTGATGTCGCTCCACGCCTCATCCACCCGGACATTCAGCTGCACGAGCGAGTTGTAGGTCGCCCAGAGATAGATGCCGACGATGACGACGAGCGCCACCACGATGAGGACCGGGATCAGCCATTCCATTGCCGAGGCTCCGTTCGATAGACACCTCATCCTACCGACGCGAAACCCCCTGGCATGTGGGGTATTCCCCGACTCTCAGCCGTTACCCACCGAGTACGCGATCGAGGTACGGATTGCGGAACAGCCGCTCCGGGTCGAGGCGGTCGCGCAACGCGAGGAAGTCGTCGAACCGGGGGTAGCGCACCCTCAGCTCCTCGGCGCCGAGGGTGTGCATCTTGCCCCAGTGCGGACGCCCGTCGAAACCGAGCATGATCTCCTCGACGGCCTCGAAGTACTCCGTCGGGTCCTCGCGCCAGTACCGGTGCACCGCGATGTAACCCGAGTCGCGGCCGTAAGCCGTCGACAGCCATCTATCGTCAGCGGCCGCGACCCGCACTTCGATCGGGAAGCCGATCCGCCAGCCGCGCTGCCCGATGAGGGTGCGCATCGCCTCGAAGGCGGGGCGCAGGTTCTCGACCGGCACCGCGTACTCCATCTCGCGGAACCGCACCGATCGGCTGGTCGCGAAGACGCGGGCCGAGGCATCCGTGAACTCCCGATTGCCCCAGATCCGCGCCGACAGCCGGTTGATCGGCGGCACGAGCGCCGGGATGGTCGCGCCGGCTGCACACGCGAGCTGATGGGCCCCGGTGCCGACGAGCGTATCGTCGATCCACTTGCCGACGGCGGGGAGCGGGTGCCGCGGCGCGCTCTCGGGCAGCCGCGTGTTGGTCTTCGTCATCGCTCGGTCGGTGTGCGGGAACCAGTAGAACTCGAAGTGATCGGCCGCCGCCGCGCGTTCGTCGAGTGCGCCGAGGACCTCCTCGAGATCTTCCGACTGCTCGACGGCGTGCAGCACGAACGCCGGCACGCACTGCAGCGTGACCTCGACGAGGATGCCGAGAGCGCCGAGCCCGAGAGCGACCGCCGGCACCAGCTCGGGGTTCTCGTTCTCGCTCACGGTGAACAGGTCACCCGTTGCCGTCACCAGCGTCGCGCCGACGACCTGGCCCGCGATACCCGTGAACCGCTCCCCTGTGCCATGCGTACCGGTGGAGATCGCGCCGGCGATCGACTGACGGTCGATGTCGCCGAGGTTCTCCATCGCGAGGCCGAACGGTGCGAGAAGCGCCGGGATCTCGTGCAAGCGCGTGCCCGCGAGGAGTGTCACCCGTGCGCGGTCGACATCGACCGAGACGAGCCCGCTCAGATCGCGCAGCTCCAGCAGCGCGCCGGGCGCCACCGCGACGCCGCTGAAGCTGTGACCGGCACCGACCGCCTTGATCGGCATGTGCTGCGCCGCCGCGGCGACGACGGCTCGCTGCACGGCCGCAACCGTCCGGGGGACCTCGAAGCGCAGCGGCCTCACCGACTCCGTGCGGCCCCAGTTGCGCCACACCGCCCCGGGGCGGGTCACAGGAACGCCTTGCCTTCGCCGCGGTAGGTCGCCACCTCCCCCACGCGGGTGGCGCCGTCGACGAGGTGATAGCGGTCCACGCGCTCGGCGAGCTCGCCGCTCTTGGAGTGGCGGAACCACACACGGTCTCCCACATGCAGGTCGCGCGCCGCGTCGCCTCGGAGGGGCGTCTGCACCTCGCCGGCTCCCTCCCGGGGCGCCATGCGCAGGCCGGCGGGCCACACCGCACGGGGCTGGCGGGACTCGAGCGCGGGGCCGGAGGCGATCCACCCGCCGCCGAGCACCGTCGCGACCTCGGGAGCCGGCTTGCGCACGACCTCCAGCGCGAAAGCGGCGGCCGGCGCCGGATGGAAGGCGCGGTAGCCATCGAACAGGTGGCCGGCGAGCAGCCCGCTGCCGGCGGTGACCTCGGTGACGGATTGATCGGATGCCGTGAGCTCGAGGGACCCGGTTCCGCCGCCGTTGACGAACTCGAGCGGCGCGATGTCGCGCAGCGATGCCACGATGGCGCTGCGGCGATCGAGAAGCTCGGCCGCGGAGCGACGCTGCATCCAGCGGATCACGGCGTCGCCGGAGCCGGTCGCGTCTCCCTGCCCCGCGATCTGCGCCTCGTACATCATGAGGCCTACGAGGCGGAAGCCCGGGCGGGCGGCGATCGAGCGCGCGAGCGCGGCCACCTCGGCGGCCTCGTGCACCGGCGAGCGGAGCACGCCGATGTGGCCGAGCGCGGGTGCCCGCCACGAGGCATCGGCGTCGATGGCCACGCGGATCTCGGGGCGCGCACCGGGTGCGGCGACGGCGTCCACGAGGTCGAGCTGCGCCAGGTCGTCGACCATCAGCGTGATGCGCGATGCGGCGGCCTCGTCGGCCGCGAGCGCCGCGATCGCGGCACGGTCGGCCGTCGGGTAGCCGAGGACGATGTCGTCCATCGTCTCGGCCAGCCACAGCGCCTCAGGAAGCGTGAACGCCAGGACGCCCTGGTAGCCGGGCAGTGCCAGGACGGCGTCGAGAACCTCACGCACGCGGACCGACTTGCTGGCGACGCGGATCGGCACACCGCCGGCCCGCACGACGAGGTCGAGGGCGTTGTACCGCAGCGCTTCCGCGTTTATCGCGGCGATCGGGCCGCTCGCGTCGGCCAGGGCGTGACTCATGGCGTCCCAGTAGGACGCGGGGTGGTCCCACGGCTTCGTCGCCGCGGACGTGGACAGCAGATCGAGACTCATACGGCTCGCTCCGGGTGCGTGCGCATCGCCCCAGCCTAGAGCGCTGGGAGCGGTACCGATGACCGGCTGTGGACGGCGATTCGCACCCTGCTGCGCCGAGACGATCCTGCGCTCGGTCCCTCGCCCTGGCGGCGCGTTCCTGCTCGACTTCTTCGTCGGCACGTCGACGGAGCACAGGGTGCGGCCGAGTACCCCCGGTGGGATTCGAACCCACACTTGAGCGAGTTTAAGTCGCCTGCCTCTGCCGTTGGGCTACGGGGGCGGATCGCATGCCGCCGGGAACGCGAATGCCGCAGGCTCATCTTCTCAGAAGAGCCTGCGGCATTCGTTCGACGTCAGTTCGCGGCGACCTTGTCGGCGTCGGCCGCGGCCTTCGCCGGCGCCTTGCGGGCCGGAGCCTTCTTGGCCGGCGCGGCTGCCGGAGCAGCCTTCTCGGCGGGCGCCTCGACCGGCTGCGGCGGGCGCGGGCGGGCGGCGAATTCTTCGAAGACGTAGCGCGGGTTCTGCACGGTCGACAGGTTCACCATGTCGCGGCCGAGCCAGAAGTTGTTCCACCAGCCCCACAGCACACGCCACTTGCGCTCCCACGACGGCATAGCCAGGCCGTGGTAGCCGCGATGGGCGAGCCACGCGATCCAGCCCTTGAGGGCGATGTTGCCCGACTGGAACACGCCGACCCAGAGCCCCAGACCCGCGACTGCGCCGAGGTTCTTGTGGTAGTACTCACGGGGCACCTCGCCGCGCAGCACGGCGACGAGGTTCTTCGCGAGGAGCTTCGCCTGACGCACGGCGTGCTGCGCGTTGGGAACGCAGTAGCCGCCTACGCCGCCACCGGTGAGGTCGGGCACGGCCGACACGTCGCCGGCGGCCCAGGCGCCTTCGACGACCTCGTCCTCGGTGCCCACCCGCAGGTCTGCGCGGGTGCGGATGCGGCCGCGCTCCTCGACGGGAAGATCGCCACCGCGCACGACCGTGGGGTTCGCCATGACGCCGGCGGTCCAGATGATGAGGTCGCTCGGGATCGTCTCGCCGGTCGACAGCTCGATGTTGCCGCCGACGGCGCCGGTGACCTGCGTGTCGAGGTGCACCGAGGCGCCGCGCTTGGCGAGGTTCTTCAGCACCCACTCGCTGGTCTTCAGCGACACCTCGGGCATGATGCGGCCCATCGCCTCGATGAGGTGGAAGTGCGTGTCGTCGAAGGTGAGCTGCGGGTAGCTCTTGACCAGCGACGAGGCGAGCGAGCGCAGCTCGGCGAACACCTCGATGCCGGCGAAGCCGCCGCCGACCACGACGACGGTGAGCAGGCGGTCGCGCTCGGGACCCGCGGGCAGCGTCGACGCCTTGTCGAAGTTCGACATCAGCTTGTCGCGGATCGCGACCGCCTCTTCGATCGTCTTCAGGCCGATGGCGTTGTCGGCGATGCCGGGGATCGGGAAGGTGCGCGAGACCGCGCCCGCGGTGACGACGATCTGGTCGTAGGCGAGCTCATACGGCTCGCCGGCGATCGGAGTGATCGTGGCGACCTTGTTCGCGTGATTGATGCCGGTGACCTTGGCGGCCACGACGTTCGTCTTCTTGAGGTGGCGACGCAGCGCGACGACCGAATGGCGGGCCTCGATCGAGCCGGCGGCGACCTCCGGGAGGAACGGCTGGTACGTCATGTAGGGCAGCGGGTCGACGATCGTCACGTCCGCCTCGCCCTTGCGCAGATGCTTCTCGAGCTTCCAGGCCGTGTAGAAGCCTGCGTATCCGCCACCGACGATGAGGATCTTGGGCACGGTGTTGGTCACGGTTTGGAGTACTCCTCCTGTGTCAGCGGCTCGGCGCGCGGGACGCCAATCGGATGCGTCGGACAGCAGCGGTGACGCCGAGCGCCACCAGTATAGCCGTCGCCGTGACCAGCAGGAGCGGGAGCGTGCCGTAGATGACGGTGTCGCGATCGGGCAGGAGGGGCGATACGGCGCGCGTCATCGGTTCGGCCTCCGGCAGCGGCGGAACCTTCACCGGCGCGGCCGAGTCTTCGGGAAGCGGGTCGACCGGCGCCCGGCGGTACAGGCGGACCCAGTCCTCGAGGCTGCCCATCGGGTTCGCGGTGACGCTCGGGATGCTCGCCGAGACGGCGGCTGCGGCATCCACCAATCCGTAGCCGTAGAGCACGTCCGGCACGTCCGTCGCACCCGCCGCCGGCCGGGCGGTCTTGATGATGCGGTTGATGACGTTGTTCGCGTCGAGCTCGGGGTGCGCGGCGCGCACGAGGGCCGCGATGCCGGCGACGATGGGTGCGGCGCCGCTCGTGCCGTCCCACGAGACCAGCGTCGAGTCGGCCGAGACGCCGATGAGCTCCTCGCTCGGCGCCGAGACGCCGATCGTGATCCCCTGCGTCGACGCCTCGACACTGGCCTTGCCGGAGCGATCGACGCCACCGACCGTCAGTACTCCCGGGATCGTCGCGGGAGCGCCCACCCGCGTCGTCCCGCTTCCCCGGTTGCCCGCCGCCACGACGACGACGACGTCGTGCTCGAAGGCGTAGAGGAAGGCCTCGTCCCAGCTCTCGGGCCAGTCCGGCACGTTCGTCGTCAGCGACATGTTGATGACGTCGGCGCCGTTGTCGACCGACCATCGGATCGCGTCGGCGATCTGGTCCGAGAACGGGCGCCGGGCGGATGAGCCGAACGCGACCGACACCGACAGCAGCTGTGCCTCGGGTGCCACGCCGATCATCCCGGTGTCGGGGCCGGTGCCCCGGCCCGCGGCGAGGGAGGCGACCCAGCTGCCGTGGTCTCTGTCGACGGCGCCGACGGGCGTGCGCCCGTCGGACGACCCGCCGCCCGAGACATCCGTGCCTGCGGCGACCGCGCCGTCGAACTCGACGGGTCCCCGACCGATCCCGGTGTCGATGACCGCGATCTTCACCCCGGCCCCGCGCGTGGTCCCCCACGCCTTGTCGATGCCGTAATCGCTCAGCCAGTACTCGGCCTCGCGCACCGGGTCGCCGGCGGGCGCGGCCTGTGCCGCCGCAGGCGCGGCCGCGACGAGGGTCATCGCGACGGCGGCCGCGGCGATGCCCGCCACGAGGCGCCGGATCATCCGCCGGATCCCGGCTGCGCGCACACGCAGCGCGCCGGCGACCACGATGACATGGCCAGTGCCCGGTCGCCGATCGGGTTGACCCCCGGACCCGCGGCGAGCGCGTGACCGGCCAGCGCGTGCAGGCACTTCACCCGCGTCGGCATGCCGCCCGCGGAGATGCCGGCGATCTCGTCGACGTCGCCGAACTGGGCGCGGTCGCGCAGATAGGACTCGTGCGCGCGCTGGTACGCGGCGGCGACGTCCTCGTCGGCGGCCAGCTCCTCCGAGAGCTCCCGCATCACGTGGTCGGCTTCGAGCATCGACATCGCGGCGGTCGCGGCAGGGTGCGTGAGGTAGTAGAACGTCGGGAACGGCGTGCCGTCGGGGAGCCTCGGCGACGTCGCGACGACGGTGGGGTTGCCGCAGACGCAGCGGGCTGCGATGCCGACGACGCCGCGCGCAGGACGACCGAGCTGCTCGCGGAGCACGGCCAGATCGGCGTCGCTGACAGGGGGATACGGCGGGGTCGTCACAGAGGTGCTCCTTGGTCGGGCCCAGATTACCGGCGCCACCTGGGATGGTCCTGGACCGCGCAAGGCGGACGCGCCGCCGGCTTCGCAGCCGGCATCCTCATGGCGTGGGCGTGGTCGAGGGTTCGGGGTCGGGTACGCCCACGGTCAGCGGAGCGACAGTCTGCGCGAGTCCGGCCTCGGTGACCGATCGCACGAGCTTCGACATCCAGTCCGCGTCGGCAGCCTGGAGCTCGTCGCTCACCGGGTCCTGCTCCTGCGGCGCGAGCTCGGGGGGAAGATCGTCGTCGACGAGGTACACGACCTCGCCGGGCTTCACGTAGTACAGACGCTCGCGCGCCTGCGTCGTGATGTAGGCGGGGTCTTGCCAGCGGTCCCGCTGCGACTCGAGCTCGGCGACCTCGTCGCGGCTGAGCTGCACCGCCGCCTCGAGCGCGGCGACCTGCTGACGCTGGTCGACATAGGTGCCGATGGTGGGCACGAGCACGAAGGCCGCCAGCACGACCAGGCCCATCATGATCACCATGAAGCCGGACAGGCGGATGCCGCCGAGCCATGCCCGCACGTCGACCGGGCGCCGTGCGCTCACGGGGCGGCGACGGGCTCCGGCGGCTCCGGGGGTACGAGAAGGGGGAGCCGTCGTCTTGGCCACGGCTCCCCCTCTGGTCGAGATCACGCTGTCAGCGCATCAGCCCTTGAAGCGGGGGAAGGCTCCGCGGCCCGCGAACACCGCGGCCTCGCCGAGCTCCTCTTCGATGCGCAGAAGCTGATTGTATTTCGCCACGCGCTCGCTGCGGGCGGGCGCGCCGGTCTTGATCTGACCCGCGTTCACGGCGACCGCGAGGTCGGCGATCGTGGTGTCCTCGGTCTCGCCCGACCGGTGCGACAGCATGGAGCGGTAGCCGTTCTGGGTCGCCAGCGCGATCGCGTCGAGCGTCTCCGACAGCGTGCCGATCTGGTTCACCTTGACCAGCAGGGCGTTGCCGACGCCGAGGTCGATGCCGCGCTGCAGGCGCTCCGGGTTGGTGACGAACAGGTCGTCGCCCACCAGCTGCACCTTCTTGCCGATCTTGTCGGTGAGCGCCTTCCAGGCGTCCCAGTCGTCCTCGGCGAGCGCGTCCTCGATCGTGACGATCGGGTAGTTCTCGACGAGGTCGGCGAAGTAGTCGGTGAGCTGCTCGGCCGACCACGGCTTCCCCTCGACGGTGTACACGCCGTCCTTGAAGAACTCGGTCGCGGCGACGTCAAGGCCGACGGCGATGTCCTTGCCCGGGGTGAAGCCGGCCTTCTCGATCGCCCGGATCAGGAAGTCGAGGCCCTCGCGGTTGCTGGGGAGGTCGGGGGCGAAGCCGCCCTCGTCGCCGAGACCGGTCGCGAAGCCGGCGGCCTTCAGCTCGCCCTTGAGGACGTGGTAGACCTCCGTGCCCCAGCGCAGCGACTCGGCGTACGTGTCGGCGCCGATGGGGGCGAGGAAGAACTCCTGGAAGTCGATGCCGTTGTCGGCGTGCTCGCCGCCGTTGATGACGTTGAACAGCGGCACGGGCAGGACGTGCGCGTTCGGGCCGCCCAGGTAGCGGAACAGCGGCAGGTCGGCCGAGTCCGCGGCGGCCTTGGCGACCGCGAGCGAGACGCCCAGGATGGCGTTCGCGCCGGTGCGGGACTTGTTCTCGGTGCCGTCCGTGGCGATGAGGATCTCGTCGACGAGACGCTGCTCGCTCGCCTCGACGCCCTCGATCGCGGGTCCGAGCTCGTCGATGACGGCCGCGACCGCCTTCAGCACGCCCTTGCCGCCGTAGCGGCCCTTGTCGCCGTCGCGCAGCTCGTACGCCTCGAAAGCGCCGGTCGACGCGCCCGAGGGGACGGCCGCGCGCTGGACGATCCCGTCGTCGAGCAGCACCTCCACCTCGACGGTCGGGTTTCCGCGCGAGTCGAGGATCTCACGGGCGCCTACAGCCTCGATCTGTGCCACAGGGGGTCTCCTTGCTTGGTGGAGGGTGGTTCGTCGGAGCGTCGTCGGTCCGCCCAAGAGTCTAGTGATGACGGATGCCGAGGCCAGCGGCAGCCGTCATACGACGATCGCGATCGCGATCCCGTCGTAGCCCTTCGCGTCGAGCGTCTGGATGGCGGTCGCGTCGAACCGCGGGTCACGGCCGAGCATCTCGAGGCCGCGCTGGACGCCGATGATCTGGGGATTCTCGGTCGCGGGGTTCGCGACCTCACCGCCGCGGACGGTGTTGTCGACCATGACCACGGTGCCGGGGCGGCCGAGCCTGGCCGCCCAGTCGAGGTAGATCGTGTTCGACTCCTTGTCGGCATCGATGAAGACCAGGTCGAAGGGCTCGCCGCCCTCGAGGGTCGGCAGCACGTCGGCTCCGCGACCGAGCCGGATCTCGACCTTCTCGCCGACTCCGGCACGGTCGAGGTTCGCCCGGGCGAGCTCGGCGTTGCGGGGCTCCGCCTCGATCGTCACCACCCGGCCGCCGTCGGGAATTCCGCGCGCCAGCCAGATCGTCGAGTACGCGCCCAGGGTGCCGATCTCGAGCACGCGCCTCGCGCCGGACATGCGGGCGATCAGATGCAGCAGCTTGCCGTTGACCGGCGCGACCTCGATGGCCGGGAGCCCTGCGTCGTTCTGCTCGGCGACCGCCTGATCGAGTCCCGGATCATGCCCGACGAGCAGTTCGGTGAGGTACGCGTCGACGCGCTGCCACTTCTCGGGAGTGGGCCAGGTGTCGCCAGTGGGATCGGCCATGCCCTCAGCCAATCCTCGACGACCGCCGGGCGTCAAGACCTGGCGGCGGCACGCTCCACGAGCGCCTCGAGGAGCGCGGCCCCCGTGCCGGCGTCGTCGACGGTCACGACGAACCGCTTGCCGCTGTGACGAACCACCTCGATCGCCTCACCGGTGCGCAGCACGACCCCGAACCGGCGCCCCGCGCCCAGGCGAATGCCCCAGCCGCCGAACTCCCCCATCGGGTTCGCCTCCACACGAGCCGCCGAGACGACATCGACGAGCGGAACGTGGAACCTCGGGACGCCGAGCACGGAGTCGACGTGCAGGCCGGTGTCGTCCACCCGCACGTGGAAGGCGAGCGTCGTCGCGGCGAACGCCAGGAGCAGCAGCGCGATCGCGGTGAGGAGCCACGCCAGGAGCGGCTCGACGCCGGTCGCCCAGGCGACGACGGCGGAGGCGGCGACGAGGATGACCGCGGCGACGATGGCGATCGCACCGCCGGTGTTCATCGCGGTGGCCCGCACCCACACGGCACGCTCGCCGGCGGCGAGCAGGAGCGGCGTCGCCGGCGCCGGGATGTCGTGTGCGGACCGCTGGTGGGGCTGCAGGTACCACGCGCCCACGCCGACCGACGCGGCCGCCGCGAGCGCGGCCGCGAGCGCGACCCAGACGGTGGGCGCGTCGGCGGCGCTGTCCAGGCCCGCCTGCAGTGCGAACGTCACGGTGAAAGCGACCGTCGTCAGCGCCGATGTCGCCGCCGCCGCCGCACCGAGCAGCCGGTACGTCGCTCCGCGCTCTCCGCGGCGCAGTCCCGGCAGGGTGGTCATCGCGATGAGGAACGGGATGCCGAGACCGAACGCGACGGTCATCAGCGGCTGCGTCCACGCCGGGGCGAATCCGTCGGCCTCCCCCGCCGCGTTCCAGTGCACCGCGACCGTCGGCGGAACCTGCGGCAGCAGCAGGAGTTGCACGGCGACAGCCAGGGCCACGAGGGCGATGGGCAGCCACACCGCGACGAGCACGAAGCGGCGGACGACCGGGCCGGGGTGGTCAGCGGGCGTTGCGTTCGTCATGGGTGGCGATCTCCTTCACGAGGGCGGCGAGTGCGTCGGGTGCGAGACCTGCCGCGCGCGCCCGCGCGACGAGGTGGTGGATGTCGTGGTGAAGGCTCGCGAGCGTCGAGGCCTGCTCGGTGACGACCGCGCCGCGGCCCCGACGGAGTTCGACGAGCCCTTCGTCGCGGAGGTCCTGGTACGCGTGCAGCACGGTGTGCACGTTGACCCGGAGCGCCGCGGCGATGTCGCGTGCCGCGGGAAGCCGGTCGCCCGGCTTCACACGCCCGGCCGCAGCATCCGCTCTCACGGATGCGGAGATCTGGGCGAACAGCGGCGCATCGCTTTCGGGATTGATTCTCACCAGCACGATCTAATTCTAGTACCACTAGAACAACTGAGGTAAACAATTGTCGGAATCCGCCAAGCGAGTACGTCGCCGCCCCGGCTGTCGGCCATGCTGAGGCCCATGCGCATGACCCCTCGACGCCTCGCGGTCGGCATGAGCCTGTGGATCCCGAACCTCTTCAGCGGCATCCGGGTGCGGCGGTTCGCCGACGACTGGACCAGCGCCACGGTCGAGCTGCACGTCAACGTCTTCACCCGCAACTACGTGAAGACGGCCTTCGGCGGCTCCATGTCGGCCATGACCGACCCGTACTACTTCATGCTCGTGATGCACCAGCTCGGCCGCGACTACGTGGTCTGGGACACGCGCGGCGAGATCGAGTTCGTGAAGCCGGGTCGCGGCGTGCTGACCGCGCACTTCGCGGTTCCGCGCGAGAAGGCCGCGGAGCTTCGCGAGCGCGCACGCGGCGGCGCGAAGGTGCTCGAATGGTTCGAGACCGACATCACGGATGCCTCCGGAGACGTCGTGGCGCGCGTGCGCCGCGAGGTGTACGTGCGTGAGAAGAAGCGGGTGACGGCTGCGTCGGCGAACGGCGCGCAGGTGTCGGCGTCACCGGTCGGTGATAGCCCGTCGCGGTGAACCCGAGTACCGCGCGGATGTCGTTCACGAGGTGGACCTCCCTCCGCCTTCGTGTCGGGCGACCGCTACGCGAGCGCGCGACCCCCTTCCGCGTGCGGTGGTCGATCATGACGCGGGTCGAGGACCTGTCCGAGGACGAGAGCGCCGCGCGCGTCGCGGGATGGGCCGCCTCGGTCAGCGCGGGGTGACCGCGTCCTCGCGCGCGGAGGCGAGCCCGGCGATGAGGGCGGGAAGCAGCGCCTCCGCGGTGCGACGGTAGCCCAGCGCGCTGGGGTGGAACCGGTCGAGGCTGAACATCTCGTCGGGCTGGGTCACGAAGAACGGCCCGACGGCCCTGCCGAGCGACACCGCGCGAGCGCCGCTGCGGGCGGCGACGACGGTTTGAGCGTCGGCGAGCTGGCGCGACAGGCGCGAACCGAGGGCGCGCAGGGGCTGCGGGACCGGGCGCAGCGCCCCGAGGTCGGGGCATGTGCCGACCACGACGACGGCATCCCGCGCGCGCAGCCGCACGATCGCCTCCTCGAGGTGGCCGATCGACATCGCCACCGGCACCCGGTGGGTGATGTCGTTGCCCCCCACGACGATCACGGCGGCATCGGGGCGATAATCGGCCGGCAGAGCGTCCACCTGGGCGGCGAGCACCGACGACTCCGAGCCCACGATCGCGGCCGTGCGCAGGCGCACAGGCCGGCGCTCGGCGCGCGCGAGGCCCTTCGCGAGGCGCGCGCCGAGGGTGTCCTTGCGGCGCTCGGCACCGAGCCCGGCCGCGATCGAGTCGCCGAGTACGACGAGCTCGAGCGGCGGGCCGTCGAAGCGCCGCGCCCACACGCGGTCGGCGTCGAGCGCCTCCTCGCCGTGCGGCTTGCCGATGCGCCGCCGTGCGACCGCCGCCTGACGCCGGAGCACTGCGCGTCCGCCGAGCAGCACGAGTCCCGCGCACAGCGCGATGCCCGCCGCACCGATCACGACGGACCAGGGCGCGATCTCACGCGGACGAGCCATGCCCCCATGCGACAGCAGCCGGGTGAACGGATGCCGTCACCCGGGTGACGACCCGGTGGTGCGAAATCCGGACCGCGGCGGGGACGTCTAAGACGTGGAGAGCTCATCCACGGCCGCGGCGACGCGGCGCTCGCGCGTATCGGGGCGCTTCGCCTCCGACACACCGCGGGCGAGCTCCTTGCGGCGGGTGAAGGTCAGGGCTTCGAACGCGGCGCGGACCCCCGCCGCGTCGAGGGCTGCGGCGAGGTCGTCGGGCACCTCGACCTCGCGTTCGGCGGTGTCGAGGTCGATCGTGGCGTCGACCTCGTCGCCGATCTCGACGCCGAGCTCGGCACGCACGGCCTTCGAGAACCCGATGAGGTTGCGGCCGCCCATCACGCCGAGGCGCACGCGCGCGGTGCGGCCGCCGATGCCGACGACGACGGCGGCGCGCTTGCCTCCGCCGAGCTCGGCGACCTGCTCGTCGGTGAGTTCGATGGCGGTGGCCGGGCCCATCGGCGCGAGCACGGTGTGGATCTGCAGGGTCATCGCCCCATCCTCTCGGGAGCGCGGCCCATCCGTGAAGCCCCGGAATCCCCCGTTCCGGTGCGCAGGCTAGAGTTCGCCCGTGACATCCTCCGCGCTCCAGCGTCGCCTCGGGCTCGGCGACGCCGTGTTCATCGGACTCGGCTCGATGATCGGCGCGGGCGTCTTCGCGGTGTGGGCGCCGGCAGCGGATGCCGCGGGCACGGGCCTGCTCATCGGTCTCGCGATCGCGGCCGTCGTGGCGTTCGGCAACGCGACCTCGTCGGCGCAGCTGGCCGCCGCGTATCCGACATCGGGCGGAACGTACGCCTATGGACGCGCGGAGCTCGGCCCGTGGTGGGGCTTCGTCGCAGGCTGGGGCTTCGTCATCGGCAAGACCGCGAGCTGCGCGGCCATGGCGCTCACCTTCGCCGCATACGCCGCCCCCGCGGGGTGGGAGCGTCCGGTCGCGATTGCGGGCGTCGTCGTGCTGACCGCGGTCAACTGGTTCGGCGTCACCCGGACGGCCGGTGCCGCACGGGTGATCGTCGTGATCTCGGTCGGCGCCCTCGCCGCTGCCGTCACCGCCGCCTTCTCAGCGGGTGCGGACCCCCGGTGGCTCACCGCCGACACGCTGTGGGCGGGCGGCGGCTACGGAATCCTCCAGTCCGCCGGCCTCCTGTTCTTCGCGTTCGCCGGGTACGCGCGCATCGCCACCATGGGTGAGGAGGTGCGTGACCCGCGCCGCGTGATCCCGCGGGCGATCGTCATCGCGTTCGCCGTCGCGCTCGCCGTCTACGCCGTCGTCGCGGTCGCCGTGCTGAGCGCGCTCGGCCCCGACGCCGTCGCCTCCTCGACCGAGCCCGTCGCCGACGCGGCCGCGAAGTCGGGCTGGGCGTGGATCGACGTGGTCGTCCGGATCGGCGCCGCTGCGGCCTCGCTCGGCGCGCTGCTCGCGCTGATCGCGGGGGTGAGCCGCACCGCCTTCGCGATGTCACGCGAGGACGACCTTCCCCGCTTCCTCGACGCCGTTCACCCGCGCTGGCACGTGCCCCACCGGGCCGAGCTCTCCGCGGCCGTGATCGTCGTGCTGCTCGTGGCCCTCGTCGACCTGCGCGGGGCGATCGGCTTCTCGTCGTTCGGCGTACTGCTGTACTACTTCGTCGCGAACGTCGCCGCGTTCCGCCAGCGCGGCGATGCGCGCAGGTACCCGGTCGCGCTGCAGATCATCGGCGGGATCGGATGCCTCGTCCTCGCCGTCACCCTGCCGTGGCAGTCCGTCGCGGCAGGCGTCGTGGTCGTCGCGATCGGCGTCGCGTACCGCGCGGTGCGTCTGCGCCGCGCCGCCCCGCGCTGATCCCCCGCTCCGTTCGCCCCGTGATCCCCACGTGCCACGCGCGAAAGAGGGTGCCGGGGTCAGGACAGGGGTTTGACCTCGAGAGCGTCCGCGGTCGTGCCCGCGCCGACCGTCGCGAAGGCCGTGTAGCCGTCGGACGCTGCGCGCTCGAGGAGCGCCTTGAGGTTCTTGGTCCGCTGCTCCAGGCGCACGCGGGAGCCCCGGCCCACGAGGGAGGCCTTGAGAGCGAGCAGCTCGCCCTCGGCCACGTCGCGGTCGTGGACGAGGACGACGGCCGGGGCCGCAGCATCCTTCCGCTCCTGGACCAGGTCGACGATGCGCTCGAAGCCGATCGAGAATCCGACGGCGGGCACCTCCTGCCCGAGGAAGCGGCCGATCATGCCGTCGTAACGACCGCCGCCGCCGAGCGAGTAGTCGACCGACGGGTGTGCCAGCTCGAAGATCGTGCCGGTGTAGTAGCCCATGCCGCGCACCAGGAAGGGGTCGAACACGAGCGGGATATCGCCCTCGATGCCCGACGCGCGCGCGGCCGCGACGGCCGAGCCGATACCCGCCAGGTGCGCGACGATGTCGTCCGGCGCGCCGTCGGGAAGTGCCTTGCGGATCTGACGCTCGCCGTACGGGTTGTACTCGAGAGTCGTGGGGCGGCGCAGGAACGCCGCGAACGCGTCCACCGCGCCGGGGGTCGCGCCGCGCTCGCGCAGCTCGGCGACGATGCCGTCGGGGCCGAGTTTGTCGAGCTTGTCGATCGTGATGAGGACGCCCGGGCGCTCGTCGGCGGCGAAGCCGAAGCTGTCGAGCATCCAGTCGAGGACGCGCCGGTCGTTGATGCGGATGCTGCCGCCCTCGAGCCCGAGCGCATCGAGGGTGTCGAGCGTCGCGACGGCGAGCTCGGCCTCCGCGCGCGCGGATGCGTCGCCGATGATGTCGATGTCGCACTGGACGAACTGCCGGTACCGGCCCTTCTGGGGGCGCTCGGCACGCCATACCGGCGCGATCTGGATCGAGCGGAAGACCGACGGCAGCTGCCCGCGATTGGTCGCGTAGAACCGTGCAAGGGGCACGGTGAGGTCGTAGCGCAGGCCGAGGTCGGTGAGACCGGCCGGGTCGTCGGCGGCCGCGCGGACGGCGTCGGCGTCCAGGCCCCGCTTGAGCACGTTGTAGGCGAGCTTCTCGTTGTCGCCGCCGATGCCCGCGTGCAGCCGCGAGTACTCCTCCATGACCGGCGTCTCGATCTCGTCGAACCCGTGCGCGCGGTAGCGCTCGCGGATGACGGCGAGCACGCTCTCGCGACGGGCCTTTTCAGCGGGGAGGAAGTCGCGCATGCCGCGCGGCGGATTGACGGATGCCACGCACCTATCTTTCCAGGTCCTCCGGGGTCCCTCGGCCGCACGGATGTCGCCCTCGAGCCGGCGCAGCCGCTCGCGGAGCGCCCGTTCGGCGTCCCACCCGTTCGCCCGGGCCGCGGCGACGAGGCCGAGCAGCATGTCGCCGAGCTCGGCCTCCGAGGCGGGCTCCCTCCTGGAAGCTCGCCGAGACAGGGGGTCCGCGTCGAGCCCCAGGACCTCACCATCGGTCTCGGCGGAGATGCTCTGTCTCGACGAAGCGGTCGCCACGGGCGCGCGCGATGCGCCCGCCTGGGATGCCTTCGACAGGAGCTTCTGGGCGAGGGCGAGGCTCGGCATCCGCTCGCTCACCCCGTCGAGGACCGAGCGGCGCTGGTGCTTCTCGGCGGCCTTGGCGGCGTTCCAGTGAACGAGCACCTCCTCGGGCGTGGTGGCGACCGCGTCGCCGAAGACGTGCGGATGCCGGCGCACCATCTTGTCGATCAGCCCGCGGGCGACGTCGTCGATGTCGAAGGGGTCGTCCTCGTCGCGTGATGCGATCTCGGAGTGGAAGAGCACCTGCCACAGCAGGTCCCCGAGCTCTTCGCGCAGCTCCGCGCGGGAGCCGTCCTCGACGGCGTCGATCAGCTCGGCGCTCTCCTCGACGAGGTACGGGACGAGGGCGCGGTGGTCGATCTGCTGCGTCCAGACGCACCGGTCGCGCACCGCGTGCATGACGTCGGCCGCCTCGCGGAGCGGGTCGGGCCCACCCGGCGCGCGGGGTTCGGTCACGCCGTCACGGATGCTGTCGCCGCCTGGCGTCGATAGTGCCATGCCCGCCACGATACGAGCCCTGCGGCCAGGAGGAGCGAAATGACGGAACCGGCGAGCACGCCGAGCGTCGCCTGGTCGCGCAGCGCCGCCGCATCGGAGAACGCGAGCTCGGACAGCAGCAGCGACACGGTGAACCCGATGCCGCCGAGCGCGCCGGCGGCCAGCAGGTCGGCGAACGCGAGCGGCGGCGCACTCCCCCGGCGCCCGACGCGGAGCGACACCCACCCGAACAGGGAGATGCCGACGACCTTGCCGACCGGGAGTGCCACGAGCACGCCCCAGAACGCCGGCGACAGCTGCGACAACGGCACCGACGGGACCGGGACGAGCGCCGCCGAGAAGGCGAACACCGGGAGCACGATCCCGTTCACCCACGGCTCGAGCTCGTGGCGCGCCCGCAGCGCCGGGCGCTGCGCCATCGCGAGCCCGAGTGCGACACCGGCGATGGTGGCGTGCACGCCCGAGAGGTAGACGAGCACCCACGTCGCGATCGCAAGCAGCACCAGCACGACGGCGATCGGAACCCGGGCGCGCGTGTCGAGCTGCCGGCTCAGGACCCCGAAGGCGACGATCGCGACCGCCGCGCCGCCGAGCGCCGCGAAGTTCACCCCGGTCGTGAAGAGCACCGCGATGAAGACGATGCCCACGATGTCGTCGAGGATCGCGAGGGCGAGCAGGAACACCCGGAGCGCCGGAGGGAGCCCGCGGCCGAACACCGCGAGCACGCCGAGTGCGAACGCGATGTCGGTCGCGGTCGGGATCGGCCAGCCCGCGGTGGCGTCCGATCCCCACGCCATCACGGCGTAGACGGCGATCGGCACCAGCACGCCACCGGCTGCCGCGATGGCGGGCTGCAGTGCTTTGCGCCCCGTGTTGAGCTGACCGGAGGTGAGCTCGTACTGCAGTTCGACGGCGACCACGAAGAAGAA
This sequence comes from Microbacterium ureisolvens, assembly GCF_019511645.1. Classification (GTDB taxonomy): domain Bacteria; phylum Actinomycetota; class Actinomycetes; order Actinomycetales; family Microbacteriaceae; genus Microbacterium; species Microbacterium ureisolvens_A. The sequence goes on from NZ_JAEUAX010000007.1 coordinate 95,124, forward strand.
GACGGCGAGCAGGCCGTCCTTGATCCAGTGCGACAGGCTGAGCTCGAACACCCCGGGGATGCCGAGGTATGTGTGCATAGCGTGGTCGACGGCAGGGCCCCAGGCCGAGTTGGCGACGAGCAGTCCCAGTGCCGCCGCGATGAGCAGGATGATCGCGGGGAAGCGGGCAGAGCGGAGAAGCGACATCTGGCCTCCGTGGGGGATCGCGGGTCGACGAGGACGTGCCGACCAGACTTCCCGGCGCTCCACAGGCCAGTGTAGCGATCAGGTTCCCGGCATCGCCGCGCGACTGCGTCGGCCGATCGTCACACAGCGTCCACCGTCACTTCGCGGAAACGCCGCGCCGTTAGCCTGGACAGATGCGTGAACTCACCCACACCGAAGCGATCGACCTCGTCGGGCGGTACGAGGCGGAGCAGGCGATTCCGGAGCAGATGCGCGGCGACGTCCGCATGCTGGGGACGCTCCTCGGTCAGGTGCTGCGGGAGAGCGGATCCCCGGGACTGTACGAGGACGTCGAGCGACTGCGCACCGCCACGATCCAGGCGTACACCGACGAGACGCCGGAGGCCTTCGCCCGCGCCGCCGCGATCGCCGACTCGTTCACCATCGCCCGTGCCGACGAGGTGGCCCGGGCGTTCACCGCGTACTTCCACCTCGTGAACCTCGCCGAGGAGCACCAGCGGGTGCGCGTGCTCCGCGAGCGCGACGGGCGTCCCGACCGCGAGCAGGCGACCGACTCCGTCGCCGCCGCCTTCGTGCGCCTGGCCGCGGAGGTCGGCGACGACACGGCGCTGCAGCGCCTGCAGAGCATGCGGTTCCACCCCGTGTTCACCGCCCACCCGACCGAGGCGCGTCGTCGCGCCGTATCCACCAGCATCCGTCGCCTGGCGACGCTCCTGGAGGAGCACGACGCCTCGCTCCGCGGCGGTGCCGACGAGCGCCGCGCCGAGCGCCGCATGCTCGAGGAGATCGACACGCTCTGGCGCACCGCGCCGCTGCGGCCGGAGAAGCCCGCGCCGACCGACGAGGTGCGCGCCGTGATGGCCGTATTCGACGAGACGCTCTACACCGCCGTCCCCCACGTGTACCGGCGGGTCGACGACGCCCTGCAGGGTCCGGCCGCGGGCGGCCGTGCCCCTGTCGTGCGGCCGTTCGTGCGCGTCGGGTCGTGGGTCGGCGGCGACCGCGACGGCAACCCGTTCGTGACGGCGTCCGTCACCCGCAAGGCGTCCGCGATCGCCAGCGAGCATGTGCTCATCGGGCTGGAGCGCACCACCAGTCGCATCGGCCGCACGATGACGCTGGACGCGTCCACCACGCCGCCGAGCGACGCGCTGCTGGCCCTGTGGCGCCGTCTCAAGGCCGCCGACGAGGACGCCGCGAAGGACATCGCCAAGCGCTCCCCCGACGAGCCGCACCGGCGCATCCTGCTGCTGATCGCCCGCAAGATCGAGGCCACCCGCGCGCGCAACGCCGACCTCGCCTACCGCGACCCCGAGCATCTGCTCGCCGACCTGCGCGTGGTGCAGGACTCGCTCGTCCAGGCAGGCGCGCCGCGTCAGGCCTACGGGCACCTGCAGCAGCTGCTGTGGCAGGTCGAGACCTACGGGTTCCACCTCACCGAGCTCGAGGTCCGCCAGCACTCGGCCGTCCACGCCAAGGTGCTCGCCGAGCTCGAGTCGGGCGCCCCGCGCAGCGAGCTCGCCGAAGAGGTGCTCGACGTGGTGCGCACGGTCGGGTTCCTGCAGGAGCGGTACGGCCCTCGCGCCGCCGGCCGCTACATCGTGTCGTTCACGCAGTCCGCCGAGGACCTCGCGAACGTCCACAAGCTCGCCTCGTACGCTGTCGGGCCCGACGGCACCCCGCCGGTTCTCGACGTGATCCCGCTGTTCGAGACGTTCGCCGACCTGCAGGCCGCACCCGGCATCCTCGCCGAGATCGTCGAGCACCCCGCCTTCGCCGCGCGCCTGGAGGCCACCGGCCGGCGCCTCGAGGTCATGCTCGGCTACTCGGACTCCTCGAAGGACGTCGGCCCCGTCGCCGCCAACCTGGCGCTGTACGAGGCGCAGGCGAAGATCGCCGCCTGGGCCGACGAGAACGGCATCGAGCTCACGCTGTTCCACGGCCGCGGCGGCGCCCTCGGCCGCGGCGGCGGTCCTGCCAACTCGGCGATCATGGCGCAGCCTCCGCACTCGGTCGACGGCCGCTTCAAGCTCACCGAGCAGGGCGAGGTCATCTTCGCCCGCTACGGCGACCCCGCCATCGCGATGCGGCACATCGACCAGGTCGCCGCCGCGATCCTGCTCGCCTCGTCGCCCTCGAACGAGGAGCGCAACCGCGCCGCCGCGGAGCGGTACGCGGGCGTCGCGGCCACGATGGACGCGGCATCCCGTGAGCGCTTCTTCTCCCTCGTCAAGGCTCCCGGCTTCGCGCCCTGGTTCGCCCGCGTCACGCCCATGGAGGAGATCGGCCTCCTCGCCCTCGGCTCGCGCCCCGCCCGCCGCGGCCTGTCGGTCGAATCCCTCGAAGACCTCCGGGCGATCCCGTGGGTGTTCGCGTGGACGCAGGCGCGCATCAACCTGGCCGGGTGGTTCGGTCTCGGCACGGCGCTCGAGGCGGTCGGCGACGAGCCGCTGCTGCAGCGGGCGTACCACGAATGGCCGCTCTTCCGCACGCTCATCGACAACGTCGCCATGAGCCTGGCGAAGACCGACGACCGCATCGCCCTGCACTACCTCGAACTCGGCGACCGGGACGACCTCGCGAGCCTCGTCCGCGACGAGATGCGCCTCACGCGCGACTGGGTGATCCGCATCACCGGCGGCACGGAGCTGCTCGGCAACAAGCCGGTGCTGCAGCGGGCCGTCAAGATGCGCAGCCCCTACGTCGACGCGCTCTCGCTGCTCCAGCTGCGGGCGCTGCGAGCGCTGCGCGAGGCCCCGGAGGGCGCACCGGTCGACCCCGACCTGCAGCGCCTGCTGCTGCTGTCGGTGTCGGGCGTGGCCGCCGGTCTGCAGAACACGGGCTGACCCCGGCGGCGCCGCGCGTCGCAACCGGGATCACCACGACCCCGGCGTACCGTGGCGCCCATGGCACGGATCGTCGTCGCCGAAGTCTGCCCCTGGTGCGGGTCGCTCGATGTGAGGGCGGCCGAACCGCGGTGGTTCCGGATCGAGTGGGAGCGTCGGGGTCACCTCGACGACGGCTGGGTCGACCACCTCGAGTTCTGCTGCCGCGATTGCGGCCTCGCCTGGGACTGACGCCGGAGATTCACGGATGCTGCGGCCCGCAGCATCCGTTCCGCTGTCGCTGCCCGCGCGGGTCGATGCGCGTCACTCCACCCGACGGTCGTCCGCGTGGCGCGCGAGGCTGCGGCCGTACCGTTCGGTGAGCTGCACCATGAGGTCGGGCGTCTCCCGGTCGAGGCCGAACACGTAACCCGGGAAGTCGAGTTCGCGCTGCGCGGCCCAGATCTCTTCGTGGCGGTCGGGCGGGAGGATCTGCACGGGATCGCCCACCGCGACCCAGCCGATGGGCACGGTGGTCTCGGCGGGGAGCGTCGTGCGCAGGTGCACGACCGCGTTGATGCGCACCTCGCTGCGCGCGCCGATCCGCGCGCCGTTGAAGACGCGTGTGCCGGTGGCGAGGAACACCTCCTCCTCGATCACCGCGCCAGAGACGCTCGCCATCGGCCCGACGAGCACGTGGTCGGCGATGTGCACGGGGTTCGTCGCGGTGGCGCGGATGAGCGCGTTCTCCATGACGATCACGTTCGCCCCGAGGGTGATGGCGCCGCCCTCGGCGGTGATCACGGCGCCGTGCAGGACCTGGCAGTCCGCGCCGATCTCGACGTCGCCGCTGATCACCGCCGTCGCCGCCACGACCGCGTCGGGGTGGATCCGGGGCTGTGCCCCGAGGTGCTCGAATCGCATCTTTCGTGCCTCCCGCCTTCGTGGATGCGGCCAGCGTAGCGCCGTCTCGGGCGTGGCCTCGGCCCCGTCGGCGTCTCAGGCGCCTGCAGCTGCCTGGGTCGCAGCATCCGCCTTCTTCTCGGGCCACAGCTGCTCGATGAGCTGAGCGACCCACGCGATGAGCTCGTCGTCGCCGAGCGGCCCGCCGCCCGCCGACGGCAGGGGCACCACCATCGCCTCTCCCCCGGCGACGAGCTTCGCCTTGGGGTAGAGGCGCTGCAGGCGCACGCGCATCGAGTCGGGCAGGTTCGCGGGCGCGAGCCGCAGATTCGGCCCCATCGCGACGACGTCGGCGAGTCCGGCCTGCCCGGCCCGGCGCCGCAGCCGGGCGACGGCGAGCAGCCCCTCGACCTCCGAGGGCGGCTCCCCGTACCGGTCGGTCAGCTCCTCGATGACCAGGTCGATCGCATCGGGCTGCGCGGTGACGGATGCCGCGGCAGAGAGCTTCTGATACGCCTCCAGGCGAAGCCGCTCGCTGTCGATGTACGAATCGGGGATGCGGGCCTGCACGGGCAGCTCGAGCCGCAGCTCAGTCGGGCCCTCGGTCTCCTCACCGCGGAACGTGGCCACCGCCTCGCCGATCATGCGGAGGTACAGGTCGAACCCGACGCCGGCGATGTGGCCGGCCTGCTCGGCGCCGAGCAGGTTGCCGGCGCCGCGGATCTCGAGGTCCTTGAGGGCGACCTGCATGCCCGATCCCAGATCGTTGTTGACCGCGATCGTCTCGAGCCGGTCGGCTGCCGTCTCACTCAGCGGCTTCATGTCGTCGTAGAGGAAGTAGGCGTAGGCACGCTCACGCGCGCGGCCCACGCGACCGCGCAGCTGGTGCAGCTGGCTGAGGCCGTACTTGTCGGCGCGGTCGATGATGATCGTGTTCGCGTTGGAGATGTCGAGGCCGGTCTCGATGATCGTCGTCGACACGAGCACGTCGGCCTTGCGCTCCCAGAAGTCGTCGACGACCTGCTCGAGCTGATGCTCACCCATCTGACCGTGCGCGACGGCGATCCGCGCCTCGGGGACGAGCTCGGCGAGCTCGGACGCGACGCGCTGGATCGACTGCACGCGGTTGTGGACATAGAAGACCTGGCCCTCGCGCAGGAGTTCCCGGCGGATGGCCGCGGCGATCTGCTTGTCGTTGCGGGCGCCGACATACGACAGGATCGGATGCCGGTCTTCCGGGGGCGTCTGCAACGTCGACATCTCGCGGATGCCGGTGACAGCCATCTCGAGCGTGCGCGGGATGGGCGTCGCGCTCATCGCGAGGATGTCGACGTTGGTCTTCAGTTTCTTCAGCTGGTCCTTGTGTTCGACGCCGAAACGCTGCTCCTCGTCGATGATCATGAGGCCCAGGTCTTTGAACAGCACCTTCTCGGTGAGGATGCGGTGCGTGCCGATGACCATGTCGACGGTGCCGTCGGCGAGCCCGGCGATCGTGTCGCGCGCCTGCTTGTCGGTCTGGAAGCGCGACAGCGGGCGCACCTTCACCGGGAATCCGGCGAAGCGCTCGGTGAACGTCTCGAGGTGCTGCTTGACGAGGAGCGTCGTCGGCACGAGCATCGCGACCTGCTTGCCGTCCTGGATCGCCTTGAAGGCGGCACGCACGGCGACCTCGGTCTTGCCGAAGCCCACGTCGCCCGACAGCAGCCGGTCCATCGGGATCGGCTTCTCCATGTCGGCCTTGATCTCGTCGATCGTCTGCAGTTGGTCGGGCGTCTCGGCGAACGGGAACGCCTCCTCCAGCTCACGCTGCCACGGCGTGTCGGTGCCGAACGCGTGACCCTTGGCCGCCATGCGCGCGGAATACAGCTTGACGAGCTCGACCGCGATGTCGCGCACCGCCCGGCGCGCCTTGCTCTTGGCCTGCGCCCAGTCACTGCCGCCCATCTTCGACAGCGAGGGCGCCTCGCCGCCGACGTATCGCGAGAGCAGGTCGAGCTGGTCGGTCGGCACGAAGAGCTTGTCGCCGGGGTACCCGCGCTTGGAGGGGGCGTACTCGAGCACGAGGTACTCGCGCATGCTCTTGACGGCGTTGCGGCCGCCGCTGGACACCTCGCGCTGCGTGAGCTCCACGAACTTGCCGATGCCGTGCGTGGCATGCACGACGTAGTCGCCTGCGGTGAGCTTGAGCGGGTCGACGACCGCCTTGCGGCGAGAGGCGAGCTTCTTGACGACGCGGTTGTCGCCGCCGATCGTGCGGCCGTAGAACTCCGACTCGGTGAGCACGGCCAGCTTGGCGTCGGGGGCCTCGAAGCCGCGTTCGAGCACGCTCACGACGACATGTGCGACGCCCGGCTCGGGTGCGTGCAGCACCTCGTCGACCTTGCGCGCCGCGATGCCGCGCTCGGCCAGCACATCGCGTGCGCGCTCGACGAGTCCGGCCCCGGAGGCCGCCACCACGACCCGCCAGCCGCCTGCGAGCAGGGCGCCGACGTGGTCGGTGGCGCCCTCGACGTTGCCCTGGAACGAGGGCACGGCCGTGCCCGGCACGCGGATCGCCGCGGCTTGCTCGAGCGCGACGTCGATGTCGTCGTCGATCAGGCCCTCGGCCGCGGCATCCGCGTGTCCGGAGTCGAAGGCGCTCAGCGTCCACCAGACGCCGCTGCGATCGCGAGCGGCCTCGCGAAGCTCGGGCAGGGTCAGGAAGTCGCCCGCACCCAGGTCGATCGGCGTGCTCGCCCCGGCGGTCGCGGCGCTCCACGCCGCATCGAGGAACTCGCGGTTGGTCTCGCCCAGGGTGATCGCGCGGGTGACCGCGCGCTCGGGGTCGACCAGGGCGACCGCTGCGCTCTCGGGGAGGTAATCGACGAGCGTGACGAGGCGGTCCACGACAGCGGGCAGCAGCGACTCCATGCCCTCGACCGGGATGCCCTCGGACATCTTCTCGAGCATGCCCGCGAGACCGGGGAACTCGTCCTTGAGCTGGCGGGCGCGCCCGCGCACGGCATCCGTCAGCAGCAGCTCGCGGCTCGGAAGGAGGGTGACCTCGCGCACCTCTCCGGGCAGCGACCGCTGATCGGCGACCGAGAACGCCCTCATCTCGTCGACCTCGTCGCCGAAGAACTCGACCCGGTACGGGTGCGGTGCGGTGGGCGGGAAGACGTCGAGGATGCCGCCGCGCAGGGCGAACTCGCCACGCCGCGACACCATGTCGACGCGGTGGTACGCGAGCTCGACAAGACGCGCCGACACGTCGCCGAGGTCGTGACCGCGGCCGCCCACGACGAGCTCGATCGGGTCGACCTCGGTGAGGCCGGCAGCCAGCGGCTGGATGGCTCCGCGCACTGACGCGGTGATGACGAGCGGTGTCGCCGCGTCCCAGCGAGCGATCCGCGTGAGGACGTCCAGTCGCGCGCCGACGGTCTCGGCGCTCGGGCTCAGGCGTTCGTGCGGAAGCGTCTCCCACGCCGGGAAGTGCAGCACTTGGGCCCCCGGCAGCAGCGCGCCCAGAGCGGGGCCCAGGGACTCCGCCCGGCGACCGGTCGGCGCGACGAGCAGCACGACCGGCGGCTTGCCGGCGGCGCGGCGCCGCTCGAGCAGGGCCGCGACGAGCGGAGCGTCGAGTCCTTCGACGAGCGAGAAGTCGGCATCGACGGATGCCGCGGCCAACGCGTCCCGGAAAGGCTCAGCCTGTTCGAGGGCGCGCACGATCCCGGGAACTGTCACCGCACGAGTCTACGACGCAGGGCCGACATCGAGACCCGCCGCGGGCTCGGGCGGCTCCTAGGATGAGGCTGTGAGCCAGCCCGATGCGTCCCCCGCGCCCCAGGATCCGCCCGCTGTGCCCGCGGTGTGGGCACCGCCCTCGGCGGCGCCGTTCGGGACGCCGACGAGCGCAGCAGGCGCGCCGGCGCAGCCGCCGGGCGCCCCGCAGGGCTGGTCCGCTCCCCCGGCCGGCGTGTACGCGCCCCCGCCGGGGTACGCGCCTGCGGCGGGTTACCCGGTCGCGTCCGCCGGACCCGGTGCCCTCTACGGCCCGCCCGCACCCGCGAAGCGCGGCGGCGTGCTCGGGTTCACCGCCCTCGCCCTGGCGCTCGTGGCGACCGTCGGTGCGAGCCTCGTCGCCGCGATCGCGAGCTTCAACATCGGGCTGGGCGCCGGCCGCGAGGTGGTGTCACGACCTTTCACCGGCGACTTCGACTGGGGCGTGCTGACGCCCGTGCGCGACTGGGTGCTGCTGGGCGAGGTCTCTTTCTGGGTGGGGACGGCGCTCGGAGTGTGGGCGCTCATTCAGGGCATCGTCGCGATCGTCACGTCGCGCGGCCGCGGCGCGGGGATCGCGGCCGTCGTCATCGCCGCGCTCGGCCCGATCGCCTTCGGCGCGGTCGTCCAGGGTTTCCTCACCGCCGGCCTCGCCGCCGGGACCGGCATCGGCGGCTGAACCGGCGCGGCGGCCGGGTCGCAGCATCCGCCCCGCCTACTCCTCATTCCAGGACGTGAGCCGGGGTGCGGAGCAAGATCGCGTCATCGGTCCGCATCTCGGCTCTCGACCTCAGATGAGGATGCGAGACGACCCGAAGGACCGCGCCACAGGGGCCTCGGATGAGGATGCGAGAGGACCCGTATGGCCGAGCCGCAGGGAGCTCAGACGCGGGGGGCGTGGTGCTTCTGCTGCGTGGCAAGCAGGCCTTCGGCGACCAGCTGCTCGACCGCGTCGGCGGCGTCGCCGAGGAGGATCGGCAGGTTCTTGCGCTCGGTGGCGCCGAACGGGTCGAGCACCCAGTCGGCGGCGTCCTGGCGCCCGGGAGGACGCCCGATGCCGACGCGCACGCGCGGGAACTCGGGGGTGTCGAGGGCCTTCGCGACGTCGCGGACGCCGTTGTGTCCGCCGTGCCCCCCGCCGACCTTGAGCTTGATCGTGTCGAACGGGATGTCGAGCTCGTCGTGCACGACCACGACGTGGCCGGCGTCGATGCCGTAGAACTTCGCGAGCCCCACCACCGGACCTCCCGAGACGTTCATGAAGGTGTTGGGCTTGGCGAGGATGAGCTTCGGCCCGCCGGGGCGCAGCCACGTCTCCGCGACCCGCGCGTTCGCCTTGTGCGCCTTGAAGGACTCGCCGCGGCGGCCGGCGAGCTCGTCGACGACGAGCTGACCCACGTTGTGCCGCGTGAGCTCGTAGCGCGGGCCGGGGTTGCCGAGTCCCACGATCAGCCACGTGTCTGCCATGTCATCCATCCTGCCCGAGCCCGCGCCGCGGCGGCGGCGCAGGCCCCTCATGAGACGCGGCGAGGGGGCGCGGAATCCGCACCCCCTCGCCGGAAAGCGATCCGATCGCTCGGCGTCCGATTACTCGGCGGCAGCCTCCGCGGCGGCCTCCGAGGCCTCCGACTGCTCGGCGGCGGTCTCGGCGTCGGCCTCGGCGATCTCCTCCTCGGCGGCGAGGGCCGCGGCGGGGACGGCGACGGCCACGACGAGCAGGTCGGGCTCGGCGACCAGCGCCGCGCCCCTCGGGAGCTTCAGGTCACCGGCGGTGATGTGGGTGCCCTCTTCGAGGCCCTCGACATCGACCTCGATGTGCTCGGGGATGTGGGTGGCCTCGACCTCGAGCGACACGGTCTGCGCGTCGAGGTTGACGATCGTGCCAGCGACGGGCTCGCCCAGGACGACGACGGGGACCTCGACCTGGATCTTCTCGCCCTTCTTCACGACGAGGAGGTCGATGTGCTCGACGATCTGGTGCACCGGGTCCTTCTGGACGTCCTTCACCAGCGTCAGCTGCGACGTGCCGTCGAGGTCGAGCTCGAGCACCGCGTTGGCGCGACGGATGAGCAGCGAGACCTGGTGGCCCGGGAGCGCGACGTGCACCGGGTCGGTGCCGTGGCCGTAGATGACGGCGGGGATCTTGCCGGCGGCGCGGAGGCGGCGGGCGAAGCCCTTGCCGAAGTTCTCGCGGACCTCGGCCTGGACCTTGGTGTCGGGCTCGGTCGACATGGTGTTCTCCTTGCGGGCACGGGGCCCTTGTCTGCGGCGGCGCGAGGCCGTTCCGGATCGGCCTGCGCGGTGGCGGGCCCGGGTATTGGGGATGTCTTCGACTCGAACGCGCACGCGTGAGGAAAGCCCGGGGGCCGGCATCACCGCGTCGATCACGGATGCCGCAGCCCGCCGCGATCGACGGGCGCGAGGCATCCCTCGCCGAAGTTCGGACAAGAGTCTACCAGCGCCCCCGCTACGATGAGGAACGCACTGCTTCCCGCGCACACGGAGGACCCCATGGACTACGGCTTCGCAAGCCACGCTCTTCTCTGGCTCATCGGCGCCATGGCCGCCGTCGGCGCCCTGGGCACGGTGCTCGCGTTCTGGAGCCTCGGCCGACAGGGCTACCGCAAGGACTGAGAGCCACCGCCCGGGTCTTGAGCGCTACCGCTCCCCGGGCACCCCGGCGAGGTCGTCCCCCACGGCCTCGTCCATCGCGGCGTCGGATTCGCTGACGATCCGCGTCATCGCCTCGAACGCGGCATCCGCTTCCCCGCTCGCGACCGCGAACGCAACGTCGCGGTGCCAGCGCACCGCATCGGGGTTCGCCTCGCGCGGCATGAGCGCGTGACGCGTGCGGCCCTCGAGCACCGCCTGCACCACCGAGCCCAGCACCCCGAGCATCGGGTTCCCGGAGGCGCTGAGCAGCGTGCGGTGGAACCGCACATCGGCCTCGAGGTAGCCGGCCTCCGCCGCCTGCTGGTCGTGACGCGCCATGCTCAGGGCCGCGGCGACGAGCTCCTGACGCTGGGCGTCGGTCGCGTGGGCGGCCGCCAGACGGGCCGCGAGCGGCTCGACCGCGCCGCGCAGCTCGCTCAGCTCGTGCAGCTGCCGAGCGCGTCCGGGCCCGTCGAGCCGCCAGGCGATGATCTCGGGGGCGTAGACGTTCCACTGCTCCACCGGCAGCACCTCGATACCCGCCTTCCGGCGCACCTGGACGAGCCCCAGCGACTCGAGGACCCTGACCGCCTCCCGCGCCGCGGAGCGGGAGGCGCCCGACGACTCGGCCAGCTCCGTGGTCAGCAGCCGCGAGCCGGCGGGATGTTCGCCGTGGACGATCGCGGCGCCGAGCCGCTCGACGAGCGCGTCGTGTACCGGGCTGCCGTGAGGTGTTTCGGCCATGGTGCCGATTGTGCCGCACGGCGGTCGTCTTGTCGGGCATTCGGCCGGTATGGGATTTTTATGTCATACATATTGACAGAAATCGGCAATCACGTCAGACTAAACCGCAACCCCGGGTCAAAGACCGACCCTTTTCGATCAAGGACGCTCATGGATCTCTCCGGACTTCTCTCCTTGCCCACCGCCGTCGAGGTGACTCCCGTCGGCCCGCCGTGGCAGCTGCTCACCGCCGCCGTCATCGGCATCGCGATCATCGTGGTGCTGATCACCTGGCTGAAGGTGCACCCGTTCCTCGCCCTGATGCTGGGCGCCATCGCCACGGGGATCATCGCCGGGTTCGAGCCCGGCAAGACGATCGTGAGCTTCACGACGGGCTTCGGCACGACGATGGGCGGCGTCGGCATCCTCATCGCCCTCGGCGCCATCTACGGCAAGCTGCTGGCCGATTCCGGCGGCGCCGACCGCATCGTCGACACCCTCGTGGCACGCGCCACACCCCGGAGCCTCCCCTGGATCATGGGGTTCATCGGCGCGATCATCGGCCTGCCGATGTTCTTCGAGGTCGGCCTCGTCCTGCTCGTGCCGGTCATCATCCTCGTCGCACGTCGCTCGGGCCTGCCGCTGATGAAGATCGCGATCCCGACGCTCGCCGGCCTGTCCGCGATGCACGGTCTCGTGCCGCCTCACCCCGGGCCGCTCGCTGCGATCGACATCCTGGGCGCCAACCTCGGCCTCACCCTCGCCCTCGGCGTTCTGGTCGCCATCCCTGCCGTGATCGTCGCCGGCCCCCTGTTCTCGGGTCTCGCCGCGCGGTGGGTGCGCGTTCCCGTGCCCGACCTGTTCGTCACCGCCGAGGACGAGGGCGAGCAGCAGACCCGGCGCCCGTCGTTCGCCGCGACGCTCGCGAGCATCCTGCTGCCCGTCGTCCTCATGCTCGCCCGCGCGATCGCCGACATCGTCGCGCCGGGCTCGACCGCTCCCGCGAAGGCGGTCATCGATTTCCTCGGAACCCCCGCGGTCGCCCTGCTGATCGCCGTGATCGTGGGCTTCTTCGTGCTCGGCGGCGGAGCCGGGTTCGGCCGCGCCGAGATCGCGAAGTCGGTGGGCTCCTCGCTCGGCCCGATCGCCGGCATCCTGCTCATCGTCGGCGCCGGCGGCGGGTTCAAGCAGGTGCTCGTCGACACCGGGATCGGCGACGTGATCGCGAACCTCATCGCCGAGTCGGGGTTGTCGATCCTGTTCCTCGCGTGGCTCGTGGCCGCCGTGATCCGCGTCGCCACCGGATCAGCCACCGTCGCCACGATCACCGCGGCCGGCATCCTCCAGCCGCTCACCGAGGGCCTCGACCCGGCCATGTCGGCACTGCTGGTGCTCGCCATCGGCTCGGGATCGGTCTTCCTCTCACACGTCAACGACGCGGGCTTCTGGCTCATCAAGGAGTACTTCGGTCTCAGCATCCCGCAGACTCTCAAGAGCTGGACGGTTCTCGAGTGCCTCATCTCGGTCGTCGGCCTGTTGGGCGTGCTCGTCATCGGGGTGTTCGTATGAGCGAGCAGAAAGGAGCACGGATGCTGTCGACCCCGCCGGTCCTGGTGCTGATGGGCCCGTCCGGAACCGGCAAGTCGACCGTGGGGGCCATGCTCTCCGGCAGGCTGGGATGGCCGTTCCAGGAGGGCGACGACCTGCACCCCGCCGAGAACGTCGACAAGATGCGGCGCGGCCATGCGCTGACCGACGAGGACCGGATCCCGTGGCTCGAGCTCGTGGCCGCATGGATCGACGAGCGGCGCGCGGCGGGCGAACCCGGGATCATCACGTGCTCGGCCCTCAAGCGCAGCTACCGCGACATCCTCCGCCGCGACAACGTCACTTTCGTGAACTTCACAGGAGACGCCGCGGTCGTGCGCGATCGCATGATGCGACGGCAGGGGCATTTCATGCCCCCGGCCCTGCTCGACTCGCAGTTCGCGACGCTCGAGCCGCCCGGCTCCGACGAGCAGGCGATCGACGTCGACATCGCGCTCGCCCCCGAGGAGCAGGCGGCGCTCGTCGCATCGGCGCTCCGACTCGAAGGTTCGTGACGCTCTCGCGGAGACCGACAACCCTCCCGGGCTAGGCTCGTCACGTCAGCCACGAGCCGCGACACCCCGACCCGCTCACAACCGGCCCTGCCGCCGCGTGAGAACTCGGCCATGCCGTGTAACACGGACGCGCCAGACTTTAGGCTGAAAAGACGACTTAACCCCAGGAGTGCGTGTGTCTTCCAACGACCTTTCCGTCAACTCGAGCCGGACCGACATCTCGACGGATCAGGACCAGGCGCCCGACGAGGCGACGCAGGCGCACGAGGCCGCGCCGGCGCCCGAGGATGTCGCCCGGCCCACCCCGGAGCCCGAGGGACCGCGGGCGACGGCGGTCGCCACCGCGAACATCGGCGTGGTCGGCCTCGCGGTGATGGGGTCCAACCTCGCACGCAACCTGGCCAGCCGCGAGGGCAACACCGTCGCGGTGTACAACCGCAGCCGGTCCAAGACCGACGAGCTGACCGAGGCGCACCCCGAGGCCGAGTTCGTGCCGGCGTTCTCGTACGAGGAGTTCGCGGCGTCACTGCAGAAGCCGCGCGCCGCGATCATCATGGTCAAGGCCGGACGCCCCACCGACGCGGTCATCGACTCGCTGGTCGAGGTCTTCGAGCCCGGCGACATCATCGTCGACGGCGGCAACGCGCTGTTCACCGACACCATCCGCCGCGAGAAGGCGGTGCGTGAGACGGGCATCAACTTCGTCGGCGCCGGCATCTCCGGCGGCGAGGAGGGTGCGCTCAACGGCCCGTCGATCATGCCGGGCGGCTCGGACGAGTCGTGGGTGACCCTCGGCCCGATCCTCAAGTCGATCGCTGCGATCGCCGAGGGCGAGCCGTGCGTCACGCACGTCGGCCACGACGGCGCCGGTCACTTCGTGAAGATGGTGCACAACGGCATCGAGTACGCCGACATGCAGCTCATCGCCGAGGCCTACGACCTGATCCGCCGCGGCACCGGCAAGACCCCCGCCGAGATCGCCGAGGTCTTCGCCGAGTGGAACCGCGGCGAGCTCGAGTCGTACCTGATCGAGATCACCGCCGAGGTGCTGCGCCAGGTCGACGCCGAGACGGGCAAGCCGCTCGTCGACGTCATCCTCGACCAGGCGGGCGCCAAGGGCACCGGCGCCTGGACCGTGCAGACCGCGCTGTCGCTCGGCGTGCCCGTCTCCGGCATCGCCGAGGCCACCTTCGCCCGCTCGCTGTCCAGCCACCCCGAGCAGCGCGCGGTCTCCCGCGACCTGCCCGGCCCCGACGAGGGCCTCAAGGTCGACGACGCCGACGCGTTCATCGAGGACGTGCGCCTCGCACTGTACGCGTCGAAGATCGTCGCCTACTCGCAGGGCTTCGACGAGATCCGCGCCGGCGCGGCCGAGTACGACTGGACCATCGACCTCGGCGCCGTGTCGAAGATCTGGCGCGCCGGCTGCATCATCCGCGCGCAGTTCCTCAACCGCATCGCCGACGCCTATGACGCGCAGCCCGAGCTGCCCGTGCTGCTCACCGCGCCGTACTTCGTCGAGGCGCTCGGCCGCGCCCAGGGTGCGTGGCGCCGCATCGTGTCGGCCGCCGCAGGCGCGGGGATCCCCGCTCCGGCGTTCTCGTCGTCGCTGTCGTACTACGACGGCCTGCGCGCCGAACGCCTGCCCGCCGCCCTCATCCAGGGCCAGCGCGACTTCTTCGGCGCCCACACCTACAAGCGCATCGACAAGGAAGGCACCTTCCACACGCTGTGGTCGGGCGACCGCACCGAGATCGAAGCCGAAGACACGCACTGACGCATCGAGCCCACGCTCCGAGGGCGGATCCCCCTGGTGGGGATCCGCCCTCGGCGTCTGGCCCGGCCGCGGCCCCGGCGTCAGCCGGCCTGGCCGTTCGGGCCCGGCTTGACGTTGTGGTTTCGGCAGAACACGTTTCCGGGGTCCCACTCGCGCTTGACCGCCGCGAGACGGGCCATGGTCGCGGGCGGGTACATCCGATCGGCGAACGACGCCTCGGTCGACACGCTGAAGTTGCCGTACACGCCGGAGCCTTCCGCTTCGATGGCGTCCCATTCGGCGACGACCTGAGCCCGGGTCCGGTCGTCGAGCATGCCGGGCACGTCGAACGCGCCGGCCATGGCGAACCACGTCGCATCACGCGCCGGGAATGCCGAGTCGTCCTGCGCGACATCGCCATACGCGCCGCCCAGCGAGCGCAGGAAGGCGACGGATGCCGGATGCTGCTCGCGGAACGACACGAGGCGCTCGATGGTGTCGTCGTCGAGGACCGGCAGCAGCGTGTTGCCGCCGACGAACCCCGGCATCGGCTGCTCGGGGTCGAACTCAGGAGCTTCGAGGAGGACGTCGGGGTAGTCCTGCACCCCGAACTCGCGTTCCGTGACCCCGGGCGCATCCGCGAGCGGCGCCAGCGCGCGACGCGCGGCCTCCTCGTCGGTGCCGATCCACACCGCTGTGATGGAGGCGCCCGCCGGCGCGTTCGGGTCCATCGCGGGAACGTCCATGTAGGTGACCGTGAGTTCGCGGGGAGCATCGGCCATCACGTCTCGCAGCATGCGGATGATCGGGCGCGCGTCGCCGTCGATCCCGAACACCGCGTGCACGACCCCGTCGAGCGGGTGCGCCTCGAAGTCGAACCGGGTGACGACGCCGAAGTTGCCCCCGCCGCCGCGGAGCGCCCACAGCAGCTCGGGGTGCGAGGCATCCGTCGCCTCCACAACGTCGCCGCGGGCGGTGACCAACTGCGCGCCCACGAGCTGGTCGCAGGCGAGGCCCCAGGCTCGCACCATCCAGCCGATGCCGCCGCCGAGGGTGAGCCCGCCGACGCCGACCGACGCGGTGTCGCCCGAGCTGATGCCCAGGCCGCGTTCGGCCAGGACGCGTGCGACGGAGCCCCACTGCCCTCCGCCGCCGACGCGCACTCGGGTGCCGTCGATCTCGATGTCGTCGAGAGCGGAGATGTCGAGCGTGAGGCCGCCGGGCACCCCGCCCCAGGCGCTGTGGCCACCGCAGCGGATCATGATGTCGAGCCTCTCGGCCGAGGCGTAGCGGAGTGCGCCGCGCACGTCGTCGACGGTGGCGGCACGGATGACGGCGGCAGGCGAGCCGATGCCGGAGTGGAAGCGGCGGGCCGATTCCCATTCGGAATCGCCCGGACGGATGACGGTGCCGACGGAGCCGGCGCTGAAGTCGTCGTTGCTCATGACGGCCACGCTAGGGGGCATCGCCGACATCGACCAGGGTGTTCGCCCTCAGCGGGGCAGCCTCGCCGCGGTACGTCGCCGGACGGGCGTAGGCTCGCGAGGGTGACGAGCATCCTCTACATCGGCGGTACCGGAACCATCAGCGCGGCGTGCGTGCGCCGCTCGGTCGCCCTCGGGCACGACGTCGCGGTCCTGAACCGCGGCAGCGCCCGGCGGCCGCTCCCGCCGGAGGTGGAGCTCATCGAGGCCGACATCCGCAATCCTGCTGCCGTCGGCGCCGCCATCGGCGACCGTCGGTTCGATGTGGTCGCGGAGTTCCTCGCGTTCACTCCCGAGCACATCGCGAGCGACCTCGATCTCTTCGAGGGCCGCACCGGCCAGTACGTCTTCATCAGCTCGGCATCGGCGTACGAGAAGCCGCCGCGCCGCCTTCCGGTAACGGAGTCCACCCCCCTGCGCAACCCGTTCTGGCAGTACTCGCGCGACAAGATCGCCTGCGAAGACGTGCTGGTCGCGGCCCACCGCGAGCGCGGTCTGCCGGTCACGATCATCCGCCCCTCGCACACCTACGACGAACGGCTGCTGCCGACCATGGGCCACTGGAACGACATCGCCCGCATGCGCGCGGGGCGCCCGGTGATCGTCCACGGCGACGGCACGAGCCTGTGGACGATCACGCACGCCGACGACTTCGCAGTCGCCTTCACAGGCCTGCTGGGCAACCCGGCCGCGATCGGCGAGGCCTTCACCATCACCGGTACGCACGCACCCACGTGGAACCAGATCTACGGCTGGCTGGCCGACGCCGCGGGCGTCGCCTCCCCCGACCTGGTGCACGTTGCGTCCGACACCATCGCCGCGTTCGATCCCGAGCTCGGTCCGGGCCTGATCGGCGACAAGGCGCATTCGATGGTGTTCGACGTGTCGAAGGTGACGCAGCTCGTGCCCGAGTTCCGCACCACGGTGACGTTCGACGAGGGCGCGCGCCGAATCCTGGCGTACTACGACGCCCACCCCGAGGCCCAGGAGATCGACGAGGGCCGCGATGCGGTCTTCGATCGCATCGCGGCCCATGCCCGCTCGGCGGGCTGATCGGACGAGCAGGCTCAGCGGGTGATGTCGCGCACCGTGCCCTTGTCGAGGCGCAGTCGGCGCCGGGCGCGTCGCGCGACGGCCGAGTCGTGCGTCACGACGACGAGCGTGAGCCCTTCCTCGTTGAGCGACTGGAGCACGGCGAGGATCTCGTCGCGCATGCTCTCGTCGAGGTTGCCGGTGGGCTCGTCGGCGAGGAGCACGCGTGGACGCTTGACGATGGCACGCGCGATCGCGACGCGCTGCTGCTGACCGCCCGACAGCTCGCCGGGCCGGTGGTCCGCGCGCTCGGCGAGACCGACGTGCGTGAGGGCCTCGGCGACGCGTGCGCGGCGCTCGTCCCTCGACAATCCCAGCGGCTCGAGCGCCATGTCCACGTTCTCGTGAGCCGTGAGCGTCGGGATGAGGTTGAATCCCTGGAACACGAAGCCGATCTCGTGCGCGCGGATGCGGCCGAGCTCGCGGTTGTTCGCGGTCGCGATGTCGATCTCGCCGAGGTGCACCGAGCCGGTGGTGGGCCGGTCCAGCGCGCCCAGCAGCTGCAGGAGCGTCGACTTTCCGCCGCCGGTCGGGCCCTGGATCGTGACGAAATCGCCTGCCTCGATGGTGAGGTCGACGCCCGCGAGCGCCTTCACGATGCGGCCCTTCTGCGAGTAGGTGCGGGTCACGCCTTCGAGACGGTACCGCGCCGGGGGCGCAGCATCCGGAACTGATTGCGGCTCGGTGTCGATGATGGTCATGACGTGCTCTCCCGTCGGTGAGGTGAGTTCGGGTGCGGTGGGGATGTGGTCGGCCATGGGATGCCTCAACCGACCGATCGGAGCGCTTCGGCGGGGCTCAGCCGGGCCGCGCGCCAGCCGCCGAACGCGCCGGCGACGAGACCGCCTAGGACCGCGATGCCGACCGCGGCGACGACGACCCACAGGGTGATCGGTGCGGAGAGCACGATGTCGGTGCCGGCCGACTGCATGGCGCTGCCGAACGCACCGGGCCCGCCGCCCATCGGGGCGCCGCCCTCGCCACCGGGGCCGAACGTCTGCGCCGTCGGGGCTGTCGAGATCGTCGGCGAGATGAGGTTGATCGCGAGAATGCCGGCGAGGCCGATGACGAGTCCACCGACGCCGCCGATCGCGCCCTGCACGACCGACTCCCCCGCGACCTGGCCGACCACGCGGCCGTTCGACCAGCCGATGGCCTTGAGCGTGCCGAACTCGCGGGTGCGACGCGAGACGCCGGAGATCGTGAACAGCACCGCGAGGACGAGCGCCACCGCGAGGACGATGATCGAGAGCCACGTGCCGAGGTTGGTGATCAGTGACGAGGCGCTCGAGAGCGATCCCGACACGGTGGAGGCCAGGTCCGACTGCGAGCTGACGGTCGCCTCCGGCAGCTCCTCCTGGATCGCCGCCTGCACCGAGGCGATCGAGTCCGACGAGTCGGCCTGTACGTAGACCGTCGACACGACATCGCCCGCGCCGGAGAGCTCCTGCGCCACGTCGAGGGGGATGTACACGTTCGACGCGGTGTCGGCCTCGTCCGAGGTGGACGTGACGATGCCGACGACCTCGAAGTCCTGGCCGCCGACGTCGATGGTGTCGCCGACGGCGAGCTCCGCCGTGGTGGCGTAGGTCGCATCGAGCACGGCCACATACGCGCCCTCGTCGGAGGACTCGAGGCCGCGACCGTCGGACACCTCCACGGCCGACAGCGGGCCGACCGCGTCCGCCGACGGATCGATGCCCAGAACCGTGAACGAGTCGACGTCGAACGAGCCGCCGCCGAAGCTGCCGCCCTCCCCCTGCTGCGGCGGCTGCGCCTGCGTCACGTCGCCCTCGGCGCCGTCGGCCGGGCGCTGCGGCAGCTCTCCCGAGAAGGTCGAGTTCGTGAGGCTCAGTGCCCCGGACGCCGCGGCGACGCCCTCCACCTCCGCGACCGTTTCGACGGTGGAGGCGTCGAGCGTGCCGCGCATGAAGTCCGTCATGAGGCGGGACTGACTCAGCTCGGTCGTACCGTCGTCGGTCGTCGAGCCGGCGTCCTCGCCGAAATCGAAGCGCGCGCCGCCGCCCTCACCGGGCTCCGCCTGGGCTCCGGTGACCGTGAGGTCGGTGCCGACGCCGTAGACGGACTCGAGCGCCTTCGCCTGTGCGGAGCTCACCCCCGCGGCGAGCGAGTTCACGATCATCACGAGCGCGATGGCGATCGCGAGGCCGGCGGCCACGATGATCGTCTGCTTCTTGCGGCCGGCCAGCTCCCGCCGCAGATAGGTCATGTACATGGGTCTCCTCCTGGGCGGGCGGAATGCCGGCCGTCGTCGTGACGCTACGAAGGGATGTGATGCGCCTCTCCAGCGGGAGCTAGGTGCGACCTATGAAGGCGACAGCGCAGTCGCGAGGCGAGAGCTGAGGAGCGCCGGGTTCCCGACTCGCAGCCTTCCTTTCGGGAGCGGCCGATCTCACAGCCGCTGCATAGCCGGCTCCATAGGAACCGCATAGGAAGGCGTCCACAATGGACGCATGACCAACCCCGCACCGGCACTCCTGCGTCCCGACGGCTCGAACCTCCGCGTCCTCGTGGTCGACGACGAGCAGATGCTCACCGACCTGCTGTCGATGGCGCTGCGCATGGAGGGTTGGGAGGTCCGCACCGCGGGCTCCGGCTTCGAGGCGCTGCAATCGGCGCGCGAGTTCGAGCCCGATGCGATGGTGCTCGACATCATGATGCCCGATCTCGACGGCATGGCCGTGCTGCAGCGGCTGCGTCAGGCCGGCGACGACGTGCCGGTGCTGTTCCTGACCGCCAAGGACGCCGTGACGGACCGGGTCGCGGGGCTCACCGCCGGAGGCGACGACTACGTCACGAAGCCCTTCAGCCTCGAAGAGGTGGTCGCACGCCTGCGCGGGCTGATGCGTCGCGCCGGCACCGCCCATGCCGCGGGCGCCGAGCCGATCCTCCGCGTCGGGGACCTCACCCTGAACGAGGACAGCCACGAGGTCGAGCGCGCGGGCTCCGAGATCGAGCTCACCGCGACCGAGTTCGAGCTGCTGCGCTACCTCATGCGCAACCAGCGTCGCGTGGTGTCGAAGGCGCAGATCCTGGACCGCGTGTGGAACTACGACTTCGGCGGCCGCTCCAGCGTCGTTGAGCTCTACATCTCGTACCTTCGCAGGAAGATCGACGCGGGCCACGAGCCCCTCATCCACACCGTGCGCGGCGTCGGATACATGATCAAGGCGCCGCAGTGACGTCCGACGGGAACCCCACGACGGGGACAGTGGCGGATGCCTCGGCCGGCGCAGACGCGCGGGCAGAGGCATCCGGTGACTTCGTGGAAGCCCCGGCCGAGGCGCTCCCCCGCCGCGCGCCGTGGACGCTGCAGCGCCGGCTCATCGTCACCGTCGTCGGCATCACGTCGTTCATCATGGTGCTCGTCGCCGTCGCGACCAGCGCGATCCTCGGCCAGGTGCTGGAACAGCAGCTGGAGGCGGAGGTGAAGTCCGCCCAGCAGAGTGTCGAGTTCATGCGCGTGCCCATCGCCTCCGGATTCACCGCGCAGCAGATCCTCGAGCAGCAGCCGGCGCCGCGTCCAGGGTTCTTCCTCGCCGTCGAGTCGACGCGCGGCGAGCCTTCGGCCGCGGTCGTCGACTCCGAGGGCGACGTCGTCGCCCTCACGGACGACCAGATTCAGTCCATCGCCGACAGCCTGAAGAACCAGCGCGGGCAGTTCGTCGTGACGATCGACGGACTCGGCACCTACCGCATCGAAGGGGTCCCACTGGGAAACGCCTTCGCGATCGTCGGCCTGTCTCGCGCCGGGATCACCGAGACCCTCTCCCGGATGCTGATCACGATCGGCCTCCTCACGGCGGGCGGCCTGCTCCTCCTCGCCGTCGCGACCGCCTGGACGATCCGCCGAGGGCTGGCTCCGCTGCGCGCCGTCGCCGACACCGCCGCGCGGGTGTCGTCGCTGCAGCTGGACCAGGGCGAGGTCTCGATCGCGGAACGGGTGCCGGTGCGGCAGGCCGACCCGCGCACCGAGGTGGGACGCGTCGGGGCGGCCCTCAACACGCTGCTCGATCACGTCGACGAGTCGCTCACCGCCCGCCAGCGCAACGAAGAGCGCATGCGCAGCTTCGTCGCCGACGCCAGCCACGAACTGCGCACGCCCCTCGCGTCGATCCGCGGGTACTCCGAGCTGTCGCTCACGGCGCTGGGCCGCGGGCAGAGCACGGCGCTCGAGACGACCGAGGCGTCGCTGGAGCGCATCCAGGCGCAGTCGCTGCGCATGACCTCGCTCGTCGAGGACCTGCTGCTGCTCGCCCGGCTCGACGAGGGCCAGGAGCTCGTCTACGGCACCGTGGACCTGACCCGGCTCGCGATCGACGCGGTCGCCGACGTCACGCCCACAGGGCCCGACCACGAGTGGGTGCTCGAGGTGGGCGACGAGCCGGTTCTCATCGCCGGAGACACCGGACGCCTGCACCAGGTCGCCGCGAACCTGCTCGCCAACGCCCGCACGCACACGCCGGCCGGCACCACGGTCACCGTGAGCGTGTCGCGCAACGGTCACGACGCGATCCTCCGCGTGCACGATGACGGCCCGGGGATCGACCCCTCGATCAAGGACGAGCTCTTCGAGCGCTTCTCCCGCGCCGATCGCTCACGTGCCCGTCAGACCGGCGGCACCGGCCTCGGGCTCTCGATCGCCCGTGCCATCGTCGACGCCCACGGCGGCAGCATCCGTGTCGAAAGCGCGCCCGGCGACACCACCTTCGAGGTGCGTCTGCCCGCTCGCCCCGCCGACCCCGTGGTCAGTAGCCGCTGAAGGCGTCGGTCGTGATCGAGCGGGCCTTCTCGAGCGCGGGGGCGAGCTCGGCGATCAGGCCCGCCGGGCCGGAGATGTACGCGTGGCGCGCGGCGATGTCGGGCACGACCCTCACGAGGCCGTCGGCGTCGAGGCGCACGCCCTGCGCCCACGTCCAGTGGGCGGGGAGGTCGGCAGGCCGGTCGCGCGTGAACACCACGACGCGGGCTCCGGATGCCTCGATCTCATCGCGGTACGCCAGCTCCGAGGAGTCCGACGCGACGTAGACCAGGACCACGTCGCGGTCGAGGCCCATCGCCCTCGCCTGGCCGAGCTGTGACACGAACGGCGTCACGCCGATGCCGGCTGCGACCATGAGGATCGGCGCGGCGTCGCGCTTGGGGAGCAGGAAGTCGCCCCACACGCCGGTGATGGCGAGCTCGTCCCCGGGCTCGACCAGCGCGAGCGCCTTCTTGTACGAGCTGAGCGCCTGTGAGGTCTTCCCCTCCTTGAAGGCGACCTTGACGAACGGCAGGTCGGCCGGCGCCGACGCGATGCTGAACTCGCGGCGCGTGCCGCGCGCGTCGGGGTGGCGGTGCGGCACCTCGAGCTCGAGGTACTGGCCGGGCAGGAACGCGAGCCGGTCGTGCACGCGGAACGTGAGCTCCTGGACGGTCGGGGTCGGCTCCGAACGCGCGACGAGCGTGAGCCGCACCGCGGTGCGCACGGCGAACGCGAAGGCCACGAGGTTGCCGACCAGGAGCGCGCGCTCCTGGCCGAGGGTGATGTCGCCGACCGGGATCGGCCAGCCCGCGAGCACCCCCACGACACCGGCGACGACGAACTGCTGCCAGCGGCGCGGTGGGAGCGTCAGCGGCTCGGAGAGCATGAACGCGCCGAGGAAGAGGAACGGCGACGACCACAGGACCGGCCAGAGGAGATCCAGCACCTCGGTCTGGAGGCCCGCCTGCTGGTACTGCACCGAGGTGCGGATGACGGCGACCGCGACCGCGACCACGAGGAACACCGCGATGACGCGCACCTTCTCGGTGCGCACGAGGACGGCCAGGCCCAGCAGGATCACCGGCGCGGCGAGCGCGGGCGTGCCCACCCACCACGCCGAGGCGCCCAGCGCGGGCCACGCGAGGCTCAGGAGGGTCAGGACGGTCGCGCCGACCGCCGCGGGGTTGAAGATGTGGCGGCCGCGCCATGCGAGCACGTACTTCGACAGCGAGGCGACGGCCGCAGCGATCGCGATCCCGATGAGCCCGACCAGCTCGTACGTCGGACGCAGCACGAACAGGAGGATGTGCGCCGTGATGAGCGACGATTCGAGCCGCCACGGGAGCTTCAGCACGCGCTGGGCGGCGGCATCCACCCCCACGCACACGGCCGAGAGCACGACCAGCGTCGCGATCAGCTCGAGGGGGTCGGGCCCGACGAGGCCGAAGAGAGACAGCAGCACCGCCACGACGGCGAGCGCGGCGAGCGCGAAATAGGCGAGGCGGTACATCGACATGCGGCCGAGCACCGCGAAGACGCGGTTCCAGAGGGCGGTGAGCGATCCCATGCGCGTCACACCGGCTGGAGGGGCTCGAAACGACCCGCAGGCGGGAGGGCACGGATGCGGTCGCCCGGGCGGACGATGCCACCCGTGAGGACGACCGACATGACACCGGCCAGCCGCACCGTGGCGCCCGTGTCGTCGACGTGGACCAGTTCCTTCATGAGCCCTTCCGAGAGTCCGTTGATCTGCGCACAGGGGTTGCGGAGCCCGGTGATCTCGATCACGGCGTCCTCCCCCAGCTCGAGCCGCGTGCCGCGCGAAAGCCCGAGCAGATCGATGCCGGCGGTCGTGATGTTCTCGCCGAGAGCTCCGGGGGTCACCGCGTGTCCGCGGTCGGCCATGTCGTCGAACAGCTCGGCGTGGATGAGGTGCACCTGCCGGAGGTTCGGCGTCGACGGGTCCCGCTTGATGCGGGAGAGGTGCTGCACGGTGGCGCCGGCGTGGGCGTCACCCTCGACGCCGACCCCGGCGATCAGGGTGATGCTCTCGCGCGCCGGCTTGCTGAAGCGATGCGCGTCGTCGCGCGCGACGGCGACGACGTGTCCGGGGAGGGGCTCGGTCACCGTTCCAGGCTATTCGCTCGCGCACCGGGCGCGGTCCGCGCCCCGCTGCCGGGGCGCACGAAGAGGTCGGCGCGGCAGCCGGGCGACCACTCGACGCGGCCGTCGGTGGTCATGCGCACCCACTCGACGCCCCACTCGTGCGCGAGGCGCGGGCCGCCGTCGAAGAACAGCGCCGTCGCGACCGCGTCGGCGGTCATCGCGTCGGGCGCCACCGCCCACGTCGCCGCGATGGTCCTGACCGGCTGTCCGGTGCGCGCGTCGAGCACGTGGTGCAACGTCGTCCCTGTCGCCGACGGCCACGCGCGCCGGTTGATCGCGGACGCGCAGAGCGCAGCATCCACCAGCTCCCACACCCCGATCGCGCGTCGCGGATCGAACGGATGCTCCAGCCCGATGCGCTGCGGACGCCCCCGCACGGCGAGGTCCCCACCGGCGTCGACGGTGATGTCCGCGGACTCGGTGAGCGACAGGAGGCCGAGCACGAGATCGACCAGACGGCCCTTGCCGAGCGCACCGACGTCGAGTGCAGCGGGTTCGGCGAGCGCGAGGCGACCGCTGTGCCAGTCGAGCCGCTCGCGCCAGTCGACGGGCGCGGCGACCGGCCCGGCGTCGTGGAACGAGTAGCGGGCGTCGTAGCCGAGCGCGTCGAGGGACGCGCCGACGAGCGGATTGACCGCGCCGTCGGTCGCGTCCGACACCGCGGCGAGGGCGTCGAGCATAGGCGCCGCGTCCTCGGGCGCGGGGATCGATCCCCCGGTGCGAGCCAGTGCGCTCACGTCGGAGTCGGGCCGGAACCGCGACCATGCGCGGTCGAACGCCTCGATCCGCGCGGTCACCTCCTCGCGCACGGCCGCGGGAAGCGGGCGCTCGGTGACGATCTCCCACGTCGTGCCGATGGCGTCGAAGCGCCAGGACGCCGGCACAGGGTCCATGGGCTAATTCGCCGCTTCGGACTTGATCGCCTCGATGGCCTCGTTGAACCCACCGCTGGTGAGCGACGACCCGGCGACGCGGCTCACCTGGAGGTCGTCGATGTCCTCCCCGACCACCGCGTCGGCGATGCCACCGATGAACTGGCTCTGGTACTGCTCGGACTCGCGCTTCTGCGGGTCGCCGGTGACCTCGACCGCCGTGATGGTGTCGTCCTCGAGGGTCACCGTGACGGTGATGGTCTCCACGGACTCGGGCGTCGCGTAGGAGCCGTCCGCCGTGTAGGTGCCGTCGGCGTACGCGCCGGAACCGGTCGAGCCCGTGTCCGTCGAGGACGACGATCCGGTGTCGGGCGTAGCCTGTTCCTCGGCCTCCGAGGCGGTGGCGGCGCACCCCGAGAGGAGGGCGATACCCGCGACGGCGGTCAGAGCCGCTCCGGCGCGGACGGGGCGGGAAGGAAGTCGGCTGCCGGTCATGGCGGTCCTCCTGGCTCGGGTCGGGCTCGTGCGGCGGGATGTCGCGTCGGATCGAATCCTGTCAAGCCCGCCTATGAGCCGGCTTTGAGCGCCGCAGCGGCACGTGATGAGCGCTGCCGCGCACGGATCACCGCCTTCAGCACCTCCACCGCCAGGAAGATGCCGATCGACACGAGGACCGGGAGGATCCAGGATGCGGCGGGCACCGGTCGCGACTCGAACAGCACGTTCATGAACGGCACGTAGGTGTAGATCAGCTGCAGCACCACGAGCGCGATGGCCGACCACCACACCGTGCGATTGCCGCGCAGCACGTCGATCGTCAGGCTCGAGCGGGACAGGAACCGGCAGTTGAAGAGGAATGCGAGCTGCCCGAACGCGAGCATGAGCACCGCCTCGGTGCGCGCCACCTCGATGTCGGCTCCGGTCGCCGCGACGCCGTAGAACACGCCCATCGCCGCGCCGCCGATGAGCAGCGACACGACGAGGATGAAGCCCAGCTCGCCGCGGTCGATGATCGGGCCTCCGGTCGCGCGAGGCGGACGGCGCATGATGCCGCGCTCGGCCGGCTCGTACGCGAGGGCGAGGGAGAGCGTGACGGCGGTGACCATGTTCACCCACAGGACCTGGACGCTGGTGAGCGGCAGCGCGAGGCCGAACACCACCGCGACCAGGATCACCAGGGACTGGGCGCCGTTCGTCGGCAGCAGGAAGACGATCGACTTGCGCAGGTTGTCGTAGATGCGCCGGCCCTCGGCGATGGCGCTGCGGATGGTCGCGAAGTTGTCGTCGGCGAGGACGAACTCCGCCGCTTCCTTCGTCGCCTCGGTGCCCTTGATGCCCATCGCGATGCCGACATCCGCGCGGGTGAGCGCCGGGGCGTCGTTGACGCCGTCTCCGGTCATCGCCACGACCTCGCCGTGCGACTGCAGCGCTCGCACGATGCGGATCTTGTGCTCAGGACTCGTGCGCGCATAGACGTCGACGTCGCGCACCACCTCACGCAGCTGCTCCTGGGTGAGCGCCTCGAGCTCGGCGCCGGTGAGCACCTCGGCGTCGGCGCCCGCGAGGCCCATCTCGTGGGCGATCGCCAGGGCGGTGCCCGCGTGGTCGCCGGTGATCATCTTCACGCGGATTCCGGCGGCGTGGCAGTCCGCGATCGCCTCGACGGCTTCGGGCCGGGGTGGATCGACGATCCCCCAGAGGCCGATGAACTCGAGGTCGACCAGGTCGTCGAGTGCGAACTCCTCGGTCGTCGCACGCACGGGCTTGCGCGCCGCCGCCAGCACGCGCAGGCCCTGGCCGCTCAGCGCGGCGACCGCCGCGTCCCATCGCGCGAGGTCGAGCGGTTCCGACCCGTCGGCGCCGCGCTGCGTCAGCGAGCGCTCGAGCAGGCGGTCGGGCGCGCCCTTCACGAGGATCGCCCGCGACACCTCGCCGGCCTCGCCGCCGGAGCGCGCGCCCTCGTTGAGCGTCGCCATGAGCTTGTTCGCCGAGTCGAACGGGATGACCGCGACCCGGCGTCCGCCGGCACTGCCGACGCCGCCCTTGATCGCGACGGCTTTGAGCGCTCCCTCGGTCGGCTCGCCGACGAGGCTCCACGTCCCATCATCGCCCTGCACGATGTGCGCATCGTTGCACAGGGTGGCGATCGCGAGGATGGCGGCCAGATCGCCTCGGGGCGCAGCATCCGTCCCCTGGGTGCCCGCCCGCACGATCTCGCCCTCCGGTGCGTAGCCGAGGCCGGTGACGTCGTACTCCGCGAGCGGGGTGACGATGTGACGCACGGTCATCTCGTTGCGGGTGAGCGTGCCCGTCTTGTCGGAGCACACCGTGGTGACCGAGCCGAGCGCCTCGACCGCGGGGAGCTTGCGCGTGATGGCGTTGTGGCGCGCCATCTGCTGCACGCCGATGGCGAGCGTGATCGTCACGAGCGCCGGGAGCCCCTCGGGGATCGCCGCGACGGCGAAGCCGATGGCCGCCGAGATCAGCTCGTCGAAGGGCATGCCGTGCAGGAAGCGGCCGATCATCAGCATGACCGCGGCCATGCCCAGGATCACGACGGTCAGCACGCGGCCGAAGCTGTCGAGTTGACGCGTGAGCGGCGTGTCCAGTGCGTCGGCCTCGTCGGCCAGGCTCTGGATGCGGCCGAGCTCGGTCGTCGGCCCCGTCGCGGTGACGACGCCGCGGCCCTGCCCCGCACTCACGATCGTGCCCGAGAACGCCATCGAACCGCGGTCGCCCACGCCCGCGTCGGCGTCGACGGGGTCGGTCGTCTTGGACGACGGCACCGACTCCCCCGTGAGCGCGGCCTCGTCGATGCGAAGCTGGTGGGCCTGCAGCAGCCGCAGGTCCGCGGGCACCTTGTCGCCCGGCATCAGCCGGACCACGTCGCCGGGCACGAGATCAGCCGCCGGGACCGTGACCCAGCCGCCGTCCCGCCGCGCGCCGGCGTCGGCCGACAGCATCCCGCGGATCCCCGCGAGCGCCTTCTCGGCGCGCCCCTCCTGGACGTAGCCGATCACGGCGTTGATTATCGCGACCACCATGATCACCCAGAAGTCGAGCCAGTCGCCCATGAGCGCCTTGATGACGGCGGCGCCCAGCAGGATGTAGATCAACGTGTCGTTGAAGTGCGCGAGGAAGCGCAGCCAGCCCGGCTTGCGCTCCGGCTCGGGCAGCCGGTTGGGCCCGGCGATCTCGAGCCGTTCCGCCGCCTCGGCGGTGCGCAGCCCGCCGGCGTCCGCCTCGAGATGCGCGAGCACGTCGTCCGAGGGCATCGCCCAGGGACGCGCCACGGTCAGACGTGCTTCCGTCAGCGGCTGCGACATGCTGATTCGTCCTTCCGTCGCCGCCGGGAGGCTCGACTCGCTGCCGGCGTCAGGCGGCTCCGTCGAACATGCTGGTGACGGAGCCGTCCTCGAACACTTCGTGGATCGCACGTGCGAGCAGGGGTGCGATAGGCAGAATCGTAAGGCTTGGGAAGCGCTTCTCGGCGGGGAGCGGCACCGTGTCGGTCACGACGACCTCGTCGATCGCCGGGCTCTGCAGACGCTGCGCCGCCGGATCGCTGAAGATCGCGTGCGTCGCCGCCACGATCACCTTCACCGCGCCGTTCGCCTTGAGCGCCTCGGCGGCCTTCACGATCGTGCCGCCGGTGTCGATCATGTCGTCGACCAGGAGGCAGACCCGCCCGTCGACGGCGCCGACGATCTCGTTGACCGTGACCTGGTTGGCGACGTTCGGGTCACGGCGCTTGTGGATGATCGCGAGCGGCGCGCCCAGGCTGTCGGACCACTGGTCGGCGACGCGCACGCGCCCGGTGTCGGGCGAGACGACGGTCAGCCGCTCGCGGTCTTGCGCGCTCAGCGTGCTCTCGAAGTACTCGAGCAGCACGGGCTTGGCGAACAGGTGATCGACGGGGCCGTCGAAGAAGCCCTGGATCTGCGCGGCGTGCAGGTCGACGCTCATGACGCGGTCGGCGCCCGCGGTCTTGAAGAGGTCGGCGACGAGGCGGGCGCTGATCGGCTCGCGGCCACGGCCCTTCTTGTCCTGCCGGGAATACGGGAAGTACGGTGCGACGACGGTGATCCGCTTGGCCGACGCGCGCTTGGCGGCGTCGAGCATGATGAGCGTCTCCATCATCCACTCGTTGACCGGTGGTCCGAAGCTCTGGATGAGGAACAGGTCGCAGCCGCGGATCGAGACCTCGAAACGGGTCAGGATCTCCCCCGACGCGAACGTGCGGTACTCGGTCGGCACGAGCTCCGTGCTCAGCTGCGCAGCGACCTCGGCCGCGAGCTCGGGATGCGAGCTTCCCCGTGCGACCACGAGGCGCTTCTTCGTCTTCGCGACGAGTCCCGGGGCGATGTCGTTCGCCCGGTCGAGCTCAACGGTCTTCTTCTTGCGCGCCATCGTCCGCCTTCTGTGCGCTGCGGGCCTTGGCGGCGACGTCCGCCGCTCCGGTACCCGGTCTGTTCTTCTCGACCCACCCCTCGACGTTGCGCTGAGGGGCGACGCTGAGAGCGAGGGCACCGGCGGGCACATCCTTGCGGATGACCGCCCCCGCCCCGGTCTTCGCGCCGTCTCCGATCCTAACGGGCGCCACGAAGACGTTGTGCGAGCCGGAGTGGACCTCGTCGCCGATCTCGGTGCGGTGCTTCGTCAGGTCGTCGTAGTTCGCGGTGATCGCGCCGGCGCCCAGGTTGACGTGCTTGCCGATCGTGGTGTCGCCGATGTACGACAGGTGCGGCACCTTGCTGCCCTCGCCGATCGTCGAGTTCTTGGTCTCCACGAAGGTGCCGATCTTGCCCTTGTCGCCGAGGTACGTGCCCGGGCGCAGGTAGGCGAACGGTCCCACGGTGGCCTTGGCGCCGATGACGGCCAGCGTCGCGTCGGTGCGGGTGACGGTGGCGTCCTCCCCGACCTCGCAGTCGACGAGGCTGGTGTCGGGCCCGACGGTCGCACCGCTCGCGATGACGGTGGTGCGCAGGATGTGCGTGTTGGGCAGCACCGTGACGTCGGGGGCCAACTTCGCGTCGACGTCGATCCACGTCGTCGCGGGGTCGATGATCGTCGCCCCCTCGAGCTGCCAGTGACGGACGATGCGCGCGTTCAGCACGCGGGCCGCCTCGGCCAGCTGCACGCGGTCGTTCACGCCGAGGGCGGCCGCGGCATCGGGGGCCGTCTGCGCCGCCACGAGCAGGCCGTCGCCGCGCAAGAGCGCGACGACATCCGTCAGATACTTCTCGCCCTGCGCGTTCGCGGTGCCGACGAGCGCCAGCTCGGTGCGCAGCGCCTGGATCTGGAAGACGTACACCCCCGCGTTGATCTCGGTGACGGACGCCTCGTCCGCGGTGGCATCCTTCTGCTCGACGATGCGCGACACGGCACCGTCGGCGTCGCGGATCACACGGCCGTAGCCGGTGGCGTCGTCGAGCGAGGCGCTGAGCACGGTCGCGGCGACGGCACGGTCGCGGTGCGTGCGCACGAGCGCGGCGAGCGTGTCGGCTTCCAGGAGCGGCACGTCCCCGCTGAGGACGAGCACGTCGCCGGCGAAGTCGCCGAGGGCGTCGAGCGCCACCTCCACCGCGCGGCCGGTGCCCGGGATGTCGTCCTGGTCGACGACCACCGCTGCGGGCACCGCCTTCACCACGGCGTCGGCGACGAGGTCGCGCTCGTGGCGCACGACGACGACGACGCGCTCGGGCTCGAGGGCGATCGCGGTGTCGAGCACGTGCCCGACGAGCGGACGCCCGCCGATGCGGTGCAGCACCTTGGGCACCGAGGACTTCATGCGCGTGCCTTGTCCTGCGGCCAGGACGATGACGGCCAGTGCGTTGTCGCGGGTCGTGTCGGTCATGCTCCGCCGCCAGGACTCGAACCTAGACCTCACAGCTCCAAAGGCTGTCGTGCTGCCATTACACCACGGCGGACCACGGCGCTCCCGGGTGCCGGGCGCCGCCCGTCAAGTCTGCCAGATGCCCCGCGCGCACCCGTCCCGGAGGCCGCCTCGCGTGCCGATCGCGTGCTCTCGCCGAGGCGACACGTCATCCGCGTTCGGATCGTGTCGTCCCGGCGAGAGCACACGATGTCGGCGTGAGCGCGGGGACGCAGCATCCGTCCCGGGATAATGGGGGCATGACGGGGCAGAGCGACGAGGTGGACCGCATCGTCGAGGCATGGACCACGCAGCGCCCCGACCTGGACTTCTCGCCGCTCGGCGTGCTGTCGCGCGTCGACCGGCTGTCGCGGCACCTCGACCGGGCTCGCCGCGACGCGTTCAGGCGCAGCGAGCTCGAGCCCTGGGAGTGGGACGTGCTGTCGGCATTGCGCCGGGCGGGCGAGCCGTTCCAGCTGAGCCCGAAGCAGCTGCTGCAGCAGACCCTGGTCTCGAGCGGCACGATGACGAACCGCATCGACCGTCTCGTCGGGCGCCGGCTGGTGCGTCGCGAATCCGACCCCGACGACGGCCGCAGCATCTTGGTCACCCTGACCGATGAGGGCAGGATCCGGGTGGATGCTGCGATCACGCGTCTCGTCGACGCCGAGGCGCTCCTGCTCGAAGCGCTGTCCCGCGGCGACCGCGACAGGCTCGCCGCGCTGCTGCGCAAGCTCAGCCTCGGCTTCGACGCCGCCGACTGACCGCGGGCTCAGCCGATCTGCTCGGTGAGCTCGAACCAGCGCTCCTCGACGCCGTCGCGCTCCTTCTCGAGCTCGCCGATGCGCGCCATCTCAGCGCCGAGGCCGACGTAGTCGGACTGGTCGTGGTCGGCGAGCGCCGTGCGCGCGGCGCCGATCTGCGTCTCGAGCTTCTCGAGGCGGCGCTCCAGCGACGCGACCTCCTTCTGCGCGGCGCGCAGCTGCGGCCCTGACAGCGATGACGTGGTGGAGACGGATGCCGCGGCCGCAGCATCCGCCGCCTTCGACGTCGCGGGCCCCGCGGTCTTCTCGCGCTCGCGCAGGCGCAGGTACTCGTCGACGCCGCCGGGGAGGTGCCGGACGTGGCCGCCCAGGATCGCGTACTGCTGGTCGGTGACGCGCTCGATGAAGTACCGGTCGTGCGACACCACCAGGAGCGTGCCCGGCCACGAATCGAGGAGGTCCTCGATGGCGGCGAGCATGTCGGTGTCCAGGTCGTTCGTCGGCTCGTCGAGGATCAGCACATTGGGCTGCTCGAGGAGTATGAGCAGCAGCTGCAGACGGCGCTTCTGACCGCCCGAGAGGTCCTTGACCGGGGTGGAGAGCTGCGCGCTCTGGAAGCCCATGCTCTCGAGCAGCTGACCGGGCGTGAGCTCCTGCGCCTTCGAGCCGCTGCCGAACGTGTACGTGGTGCGCAGACGTGAGATGACGACGCGGACCGGATCGTCGAGGTGCTCCTCGAGCTCGTCGAGGCGCTGCGTGAGCGTCGCGACCTTGACGGTCTTGCCCCGCTTCACGCGGCCGGCGGTCGGCTCCACATCACCCGACACCAGCCCCAGGAGCGTGGACTTTCCGGCACCGTTGACGCCGAGGATGCCGGTGCGCTCGCCGGGCGCGATGCGCCACTCCACCGGATGCAGCACCTCGCGCCCGTCATACGAGACGGCCGCGTCGAGGAGGTCGACGACGTCCTTGCCGAGGCGCGACACAGCGAGCGAACGCAGCTCGGTGGCATTGCGGATCTCGGGTACGTCGGCGATCAGGACGTTCGCGGCGTCGATGCGGAACTTCGGCTTCGACGTGCGCGCCGGCGCGCCGCGGCGCAGCCATGCGAGCTCCTTGCGGGCGAGGTTCTGACGGCGCTGCTCGATGACCGCTGCCTGGCGATCGCGCTCGACTCGCTGCAGGATGTACGCCGCGTACCCGCCCTCGAAAGGCTCGACGATGCGGTCGTGCACCTCCCACGTCGTGTTGCACACCTCGTCGAGGAACCAGCGGTCGTGCGTCACGACCAGGAGGCCGCCCTGGTTCGCCGGCCACCGCCGCTTGACGTGCTCGGCCAGCCACGCGATCGCCTCGACGTCGAGGTGGTTGGTCGGCTCGTCGAGGAACAGCACGTCGTGGTCGCCCACCAGCAGGGCCGCGAGCGACACCCGGCGGCGCTGACCACCCGACAGCCCCGCGACGGGGCCGTCCCACGCGAGGTCGCCGAGGAGGCCCGCGATGACGTCGCGCGTGCGCGCGTCGCCGGCCCACTCGTGATCCGGGCGGTCGCCGACCACGGCCTCACGGATCGTGAGGGAGTCGTCGAGCGTGTCGGCCTGGTCGAGCACTCCCACCCGGACACCGCCGCGCACCGTGACGCGGCCGCCGTCGGGCTCCAGGCGTCCGGCGAGCATCGCCAGCAGACTCGACTTGCCGTCGCCGTTGCGGCCGACCACGCCGATCCGGTCGCCCTCGTCGATGCCCAGCGACACGCGGTCGAAGACGACCTTGGTCGGAAACTCCAGGTGCAGGGCCTCGGCCCCCAGAAGATGTGCCATGTCCCCTCAAGGCTAGGCGACGGACCGTGGCCGTGCCGCGAGCAGCCGCCGTTGCGCACAAGCGCTCTCCCCGGTGCTGTTCCGTCGCTGAACGAGGTCCGATCGCCGTCACACTTCGAGCGGGAGAAACCGGACAGGTTAGGCTAGGCATACCTAGCACCCGCGCATGCAGCTCATGCCGCATCTGCGCGCCAGGAGAAAGTCCCCGCCTTCATGACAGCGACTGCGCCCGCCCTCGGCCTGTCCCTCCTCGGAGGAGATCCCGAACACACGGCGCTGATCGCCGACGGCACGCGGATCGACTACGCGGAGCTGGGCGAGCGGGTGAGGCGGCGCAGGCGCGAGCTCGGCGACGTGCGCCGACTCGTGATGATCGCGGCGGGCAACGCCGTCGAGCCGATCGTGACCTACCTCGCCGCGCTCGAGGGCGGACACCCCGTGCTTCTGGTCTCGGGCGACGCGGACGAGGCCGCCCGCGCCCACCGCGCATCCCTGATCGCGAGGTTCGACCCCGACGTCGTCGCGTACGACGGAGCCTCGGGCTGGACGCTCGACGAGCGCCGCCCGGGAAGCCGTCACGCGTTCCACCCCGACCTCGCCGTCCTCTCGAGCACGTCGGGCTCCACCGGCTCGCCGAAGCTGGTGCGGCTTTCGGCCGAGAACGTCCGCAGCAACGCGGCGTCGATCGCCGAGTACCTGGGGCTGACCGCCGCCGACCGCGCGGCCACGACGCTTCCGCTGCAGTACTGCTACGGCCTGTCGGTGGTCAACAGCCATCTGCTGACCGGCGCGAGCCTGGTGCTCACGGAGCGCTCCGTCGCCGACGAGGAGTTCTGGGTGCGGGCACGCGCCCACGCCGTCACGTCGTTCGCCGGCGTCCCCTACACGTTCGAGCTGCTCGAGGCGCGAGGCTTCGACGGCGGCGATCTTCCGTCCCTGCGCTACCTGACGCAGGCGGGCGGGCGCATGGCTCCCGATGCCGTGCGCCGGATCGCGCATCTCGGACAGCAGCGCGGGTTCGAGCTGTTCGTGATGTACGGGCAGACCGAGGCCACCGCGCGCATGGCGTACCTCCCGCCCGATCTCGCGATGACGCACGCCGGCGCCATCGGGCGCCCTATCCCCGGCGGCGCGTTCCGCATCGACGCCGTAGACGGCGCCGAGTCCGGCGAGCTGGTGTACGAGGGCCCGAACGTCATGATGGGCTACGCCCACGGCCCCGAGGACTTCGCCCTCGGACGCACCGTGACCGAGCTGCGCACCGGAGACGTCGCGCGGCTGCGCACCGACGGGCTCTACGAGATCGTCGGCCGCATGAACCGCTTCGTGAAAGTGTTCGGTCTGCGCCTCGACCTCGACCGCGTCGAGCGCCTCCTCGCCGACGAGGGGATCGAGGTGCGCGCGGCGAGCGCCGACGAGCGGCTGCTGCTGTTCGTGACCTCCGACCGCGCGGCGGCCGGTGCGCGCGAGCGCGCGGCGGCCCTCACGGGCGTGCCGGCGCGGGTGATCGGCGCGTACGCGGTGACCGAGTTCCCCCGCACGTCCAACGGCAAGCGCGACTACGCGGCGCTGGTGCGCTTCGCCGCCGTCCACGACCGCACTGCCGCGGCGGCCACCGCGGCGCCGCCCGTACCGGCCGCGGTCACGCCCGAGACCGTACGCGATCTGTACGCCTCGCTCCTCGGCAAGCCCGACGCGGGCCTCG
Organism: Microbacterium ureisolvens; assembly: GCF_019511645.1. Classification (GTDB taxonomy): domain Bacteria; phylum Actinomycetota; class Actinomycetes; order Actinomycetales; family Microbacteriaceae; genus Microbacterium; species Microbacterium ureisolvens_A. The sequence goes on from NZ_JAEUAX010000007.1 coordinate 130,573, forward strand.
ACGACACGTTCGCCGGGCTCGGCGGCGACTCCCTGAGCTACGTCGAGGTGTCGCTGCGCCTGGAGGACATCGTCGGCACCCTCCCCCGGGACTGGCCGACGCGCACCCCCCGCGAGCTGGCGGCCCGCGCGGCGCCCGCGCAGCCGGCTGTCGCCACAGCGGAAACGGATGCCGCGCCCGCGGGTGAGCCGGCGGCAGCGGCCGTGCGGCCGCGGCCTCGCCGGCGCGCCTGGACGCGTCTCGAGACGCCGGTCGTGCTGCGGGCGGCGGCGATCTTCCTCATCGTCGCCACCCACGCCGACCTGCTCGCACTGAAGGGCGGGGCGCACCTGCTGCTCGCCGTCGCCGGCTACAACCTGGCGCGATTCCAGCTGGCACCCGTCGAGGGCACCGCGCGCCTGCGGCGGCTGGGCTCCAGCGCCGCGCAGCTGGCGGTGCCCGCGGTGCTGTGGATCGGCGCCGTTGCCCTCATCACCGGCCAGTACGCGCCGACGACCGTCGGGCTCGTGAACAACCTCGTCCCGGGCGACGGGCGGTGGAACGAGCAGTGGCAGTTCTGGTTCCTCGAGGCGATGCTCTGGTCGTTCGCCGGCGCAGCGGCGCTCTTCGCCGTGCGCCGCATCGAGCGGCTGGAACGGCGGGCGCCGTTCGGGTTCGCCCTCGTGGCGTTCGTGGTCGCACTCGCGGCCCGCTTCGCGATCGCCGGACCCACCGCGGAGTACGTGGAGCGGTACTCGGCCCCGGTCGTCCTGTGGCTCGTCGCCCTCGGGTGGCTCGTGTCGCGCGCGGACACCGCCGCCAGGCGCATCCTCGTCTCGGTGGTCGCGGTCACGGCGACATTCGGCTTCTTCGGGGAGCCCTGGCGCGAGGCCGTCGTCGCGGGCGGGATCCTGGCGCTCGTGTGGATCCGGGCCATCCCTCTCCCCCGTTTCGCGGTGCCGCTCGTGGTCACCGTGGCGGGAGCATCCCTGTTCGTGTACCTCACGCACTGGCAGGTGTACCCGCCGTTCGAAGAGAGCGCGCCGTGGCTCGGGACGCTGCTGTCGTTCGTCGTGGGCGTGATCGCCTACCGTCTCTACTCCCAGGCGGCCGCCGGCGCGGTGGCGGGGTGGGCGCGGCTGCGCCGCGCGACGGCGCCGGTCAGCCTGCGGCTGCGCCGCGCGTGACGACACTTCCGGTCGCGGCGGTCTCGCCCGAGGCGGCGTAGAGGACGACCCCGCCATCGACGATCACGCGCACCGCCGTTCCGGGAGCGAACGCGGCCGCGCGATGCTGCGGCACCCGGTACATGAGCTCGGCCTGGAGCTCGCCGCTGCCGACGCGCAGCCGCAGGTCGGCGGTCGACCCGGCGGGGCGCACGGCGACGACCGTGCCGTTGGCCACCGGGGCAAGGCCGGCGGCCGCCCCGTGCGCCGCGGCTGCCACCCGCAACTGCGCAGGGCGCACCATCGCCCGCACGCGCGAGGCCCCGCCCGACAGGTCGTGCCGCACGTCCAGGCGGCCGAACCCGCACTCCACGCCGTCCGCGTCGGCGCGAGCGGGAACCACGAGCGCGTCGCCGAGGAACAGTGCCACGCTCGCGTCGATCGGCGCGTCGTACACCGCCATCGGGTCGCCGGACTGCACGAGACGACCGCCCACGAGGACGCCGACCTGGTGGCCGAACGACAGGGCCTCGTGCTGATCGTGGGTCACCAGCACGGCGGTGACGCCGCTCTGCTCGAGGACGTCGACGACCGCATCACGGGTGGCGGATCGCAGGCCGGTGTCGAGCGCGCTGAACGGCTCGTCGAGCAGGATCATCGCGGGATTCTGAGCGAGTGCCCGCGCGAGGGCGACCCGTTGCTGCTGGCCGCCGGACAGCTCGTGCGGCATCCGCGCGGCGAGGTCCGGATGCAGGGAGGCGAGCTCGAGGAGTTCACGCACGCGGCCGGCGCGGCCGGGTCCGCGCGGGAGACCGAACGCGATGTTGCGGGCGACCGACAGATGCGGGAACAGCGCGCCGTCCTGCGCGACGTACCCGATGCCGCGTCGGTGAGTCGGCACTGTTCGGCCGTGCCCCGACAGCTCACGGCCCCCCAGACTGATCACTCCGGCGTCGGGGTCGATGAATCCCGCGACGAGGCGCAGCAGCGTGGTCTTGCCGCTTCCCGAGGCTCCGACCAGTGCGAGGCGGGTGCCCTGGGGAACCTCGAGCGAGACGTCGCGCAGCACCTCGGTGCCGCCGTACGCCTTCGAGACGCCCTCCAGCCGAAGAGTCATCTGAGGGTCCTCCCCGTCGCGTGCGTGAACATGAGGGCAACCGCGGGCACCGACAGGAGCACCAGCAGCACCGCGTACGGTGCGGCGGTCGGGTAGTCGAGGGCGGAAGCCGACGACCAGAAGCTCGTGGCGACCGTCGAGGTGCCGGTCGGGGCGAGCAGCAGCGTCGCGGTCAGCTCGTTCGCCGCGCCGAGGGCGACCAGGGCGGCGCCGGCGCCGATCGCGGGAAGCAGCAGCGGTACCGTGACCCGCAGCCGGGCGGCGGTGGGCGGCACCGCGAGAGCGCGCGCAGCCTCCTCGAGCGATTCCGGCACCTGCGACAGTCCGGCGCGCAGCGGCACCAGGGCCCGCGGGAGGAAGATCACGACATAGGCGGCGACCACGGTGAACGCCGTCTGATAGAGCGACGGCGCGAAGGCGAGCGTGACCGCCACGAACGAGAGCGCGACGATGATCGCCGGGAGGCTGCTGGCCAGGTAGGCGGCGCCTTCGAGCAGCCGCGACAGCCGCCCCGGGTAGCGCACCGCCAGCCAGGCAAACGGCAGGGCGACGGCGATCGTGCAGAGTGCGCCCGCGACCGCGAGGCCGAGCGTCTGGAGCGCCGCGATGCCGACGTCGCCGAAAGCCGCAGCATCCGCTCTCAGAAGCCACCGGACCACGCTCGTCAGGGGAACCACGAGCGCACCCCCCAGCACCGCAGCCAGCGCCGCGAGCGCGGGCACGGTGAGCCGACCGAGTCCGAGCGTCTCCGGCGGGTGCGGGGAACCGCCGCCCACGCGCGCGTAGTGTGCGCGGCCGCGAGCGGCCGACTCGGCGCCGAGGAGGATCAGGCACAGGAGCGCGAGCACGACCCCGAGGGCCGCCGCGTTGGGACCGGCGAACATGCTCTCGTAGGCGACGACGATGGCCGTGGTGAACGTGTCGAACCGCAGGAACGCGAACGCGCCGTACTCCGCGAGCAGATGGAGGGCGACCACGAGCGCCCCGCCGAGCACCGCCACCCGCAGCTGCGGCGCGACGACCCGGAAGAACACCGCCCACGACCCCATGCCGAGCGAGCGGGCGGACTCCTCGAGCGCCGGGTCGAGACCCCTGATCGCGGCGAGGGCGGGCAGGTACACGAGCGGGAAGTACGCCAGTGTCGCGACGAGCACCGCCGCCCACAGTCCGTTCATCGACGGGATGGCGCTCGCCCATCCGTAGCTCGCGACGAACGCCGGTATCGCCAACGGGGCGGCGAGGGCGACCTTGAAGAGCCCACGGCCAGGAAGCGTCGTGCGCTCGACCAGCCATGCGCCGCCCACTCCGAGCAGCACGGTCGAAGGGACGCCGATCACCACCAGCAGCACGGTGTTGACGAGAAGCTCGGCGACCTTCGGGCGGAAGACGAGAGCCGACAGCTCCTCCCATCCCATCGCGAACGCCGCCTGCACGACATAGCCGATCGGGATCAGAGCGCCGAGTGCCAGCACCGCGACGACGACGACGAGCCCGGCGGGCGGACGCCTTTCGGCCGTGCCGCGCGCGGGTGTTCGCGTCTGGAGCTGGGTCAGAGGAGTCCGGCTTCCGTCATGAGTTCGATGACCGCCGGGCCGTTGAGGGTGGACGGATCGATCGTGGGCGCGTCGAGCTCCGCGAGCGGAGGAAGCTCGGCCTTGGCCGCGACATCGGACGCGACGGGGTACTCGAAGCTGTAGCCCTCACCGAGGATCTGCTGGCCCTGCTCCCCCGCGATGAACGCGAGGAACTGCTGCGCCTCGTCGGGGTGGGGCGCGTTCTCGAGGACCCCGCCGCCCGAGATGCTCACGAAGGCGCCGGGATCCTGGTTGCCGAAGTAGTGCAGCTTCGTGTTCGCGCTGTCTTCGGCCGCGGCGTCCTGATCGCGGAACCAGTAGTAGTGGTAGATGATGCCCACGGGCACTTCGCCCGCGTTGACCGCCTTCATGGTCACGATGTTGTTGCGGTACTCGACCGCGTTCTCGGCCATGCCCGCCAGCCATTCGCGCGCGCCGTCCTCGCCCTGGGTCGCGAGCACGGCCGACACGATCGCCTGGAAGTCGGCCTTCGCGGGCGCGGCGCCCCACTTGCCCTTCCACTCGGGGTCGGCGAGGTCGAGGAGGGATGCCGGCAGCTCGCTCTCCGAGATCAGCTCCGGGTTGTAGACCAGCACGGTGGAGCGGGCGGCGATGCCCGTCCACAGCCCCGAGGCCGGACGGAACTGCTCCGGCACCAGCGCCAGCGTCGATTCGTCCACGGGAGCGAACAGGCCGGCCTCTTCGACGAGCGACATCGCCGGCGAGTTCTCGGTGAGGAACACGTCGGCCTGGGACGCCGTGCCCTCCTGGACGAGCTGGTTGGCGAGCTCGCTGTCGTCGCCGTTGCGGAGCACGACCTCGATGCCCGTCTCTTTCGTGAAGGCGTCCGCCCACTCCTCGGTGAGCTGCTCGTGCTGGGCGTTGTACACGACGAGCGCGTCCGGGTTCGCGGCGTCGTCGCCGGCCGTACCGCCGGCGCAGCCGGCGAGGGCGAGTCCGGCGAGCACGACAGGCACGACGAGGATGTGACGCAGGCGCGCCGAAGACGGAAGGCGTGAAGGCATGGGGGACCCCTCAGGAACAGGCAGGTAAGGCTAGCCTAAAGCACCGGCTCCTGGTGTTTCGTCCGGATCTCGTCGCCGTGCGCGACGGACCGGTCAGTACCAGATGCTTAGGCGCGGCGCCGTGTGCCAGCCGAGCACGCGCGTCGCGATCGTCAGCGGATCGGATGCCCCGTCCCCGGCGCCTGCGACCGTCACGCGCCCCGCGGCGGCCAGGGTCGCGAGCGACACGCCGCCCAGGTAGGTCGCCGACAGCTCCGCCACGCCGAGCATCACCGTCACGCCCTCGGCCACCTCGCCGCCGAGCGCTCGCACACGGCCGGCACCGGACTCGTCGACCTCCAGGAGATAGCGCCCGGCGGCGATGCCCAGCGGATCGGACACATCGAGCACGAGCGCACCGGGGCCTCCGTAGCGGCGGGTCTCGAGAGCGGCGACGACGTCGAGGATCCGCACGTACTGGTGGTCGCGCACGCTGACCTTCGCGGCGCGCTGGTCGGCGATCATCCACAGCAGCGGCTCGTCGACCGACAGCTCGCCGGCGTGCACCTCGGCGACGAGATCGAGCTCGAGGAGGAACCGCCACAGTGCCGCGTAGGCGTCGTCCGTCTCTGCCAGCAGGTAGTGGACCGAGACGGTCGCCTTCGTGAAGTCGTCGTGGTTCTCGCGAACCGCGTATACGGCGGCGCCGCGCACATCGCCGTCGGCGTCGGTGTACTGCACCGCCCGCTTCTCGGCGGTCTTCTCCGCCGCCGGGTTCGTCCCGGCGAATCCGTCCCAGTGGCTGTGGGGCACGTCGATCTCACCGGCCCGGCGGTGCCGCACCCGCTCGTGGAGGGCGGGCATCAGCTCGCGCACGCGCTCGCGGCTGATGAAGTCGATCCGCCCAGCCGGCTGAGGCCCGATCCATCCCGCACGCTTCGTCTCGATCCGCCAGGACGCGCCGGCGGCGGCCGGTGCGAATCCGTAGCGCCCGTAGAGCGGCGACTCGCTCACCGTGAGCATGGCCATCGGGACGCCGGCCGCGTGGGCGGCCCGCAGCTCGCCCTCGAGCATCGCCCGTGCGACGCCCTTACGCCGATGCGTCGGCGCGACGGTGACCGCCGAGATCGCGCAGGACGGGATCATCGCCTCGCCGGGAACCGTGAGCTCGCCCAGCCACGACGCGATGGTCGCCACGGGTGCGTCCATCGGCGATTCCGGGTCGAAGACCCCGGTGAGCCGCCGGTAGCCGCTGCGCTCGCGCGACGCCGCGATCTGCTCGGCGGTGCGTTCTCCGTCCTGGAAGCCCCGCGCGACGGACTGCAGCCAGCCGACGTACTCGTCGCTGTCGACGGCCAGGCGCCGGTAGTCCAGTCCGTTCGCGGCCAGGCGCTCGGCGGACTCGCCGTCGACGGGTCCGGCACGGAAGGCGGCGCGCTCGGTCTCGCCGACACGGCCGTAGGTCGTTTCGCGCATGCTCATGGATCTCCTCTCCACGCCCGTGAGGGCACAGCTTGATGTGCGGCCGACGCTGAGCCGCTTCAGGTGACCACTCGCGCGCCGGCGACGGGGCCGTGCACGTGGAGCGCCTCGTAGCCCGCCGCCGACAGCGTGATCTGCAGTTCCAGCGCCGACTCCGGGTCGACGGTGAGGAACGCCAGCGTAGGCCCCGACCCCGACACCATCCCCGCCAGGGCACCGGACTCCTCGCCGAGCTCGAGCACCTCGCGCAGCTCCGGGCGCAGCGAGAGCGCCGCCACCTGCAGATCGTTGCGCGTGTGCTCGGCGAGCGCGATGGGGTCCGCCGCCCGCAGCGCCTGCAGAACGCCGGGCGCGACGGCGGGCGCGTGCGCGCCAGAGACGATGTCGGGCCGCGCGCGCAGCTCGTCGAGGTGCCTGTAGACCTCCGGCGTCGACAGGCCCGCGTTCGACGGCACCACGACCCAGTCGAAACGGCCCTTCGCGAGCGCCGGGCTCAGCTGGTCGCCGCGCCCGGTGCCGATCGCCGTTCCGCCCATCAGAGCGAACGGCACGTCGGCGCCGAGCCGGGCCGCGAGCTTGTGCAGCTCGGCGGTGCCGAGCTCTGCCCCCCACAGCGCATCGCACGCGACGAGGGCGGCCGCAGCATCCGCCGACCCGCCGCCCATGCCGCCCGCGACCGGCACGTGCTTCACGATGTCGAGGTGCACGCCGCCGGCGTGCCCGATCCGCTGAGCCACGAGCCGTGCCGCGCGCACCGCGAGGTTGCGGTCGTCGGCGGGGACCCCCGACACGTCGACGGTTCCCGAGATCGACACCGTGAACTCGTCGGAGGGCGACGCCCACATGTCCTCGTACAGCGACACCGCCTGGTACGCCGACGCGACGTCGTGGTACCCGTCCTCGTGCACGCCGCCGACCTCGAAGAAGAGGTTGAGCTTGCCGGGCGCCCGGACCCGGACACCGGAGGCTTCGAGAGCCTGACTCACCGGTTCGCCGATTCCGCCCAGAGGTCCACGTCGATCCCGTCCGACAGGGCGTCGATCCGCTCCTCCTCCTCGACGGTGAAGGCCGGACCCTCGAGCGCCTTGAGGTTCTCATCGAGCTGCTCCGCGCGCGAGGCGCCGATCAGCGCCGACGCGACCACCGGGTTGCGCAGCACCCACTGGATCGACATCTGGGCGAGGGTCTGCCCGCGCTCCTTCGCGATGACGTCGAGCGATCGCAGGGTCGACAGCCCCTTCTCGCTGAGCGAGCCGTTCGGAAGCGACCTGCGCTGCTGCGCACGCTCGGCCGAGCCGTCGCCCAGGTACTTGCCGGTGAGCAGCCCCTGCGCCAGCGGCGTGAACGCGATCGCGCCCATGCCCTCCTGCTTCAGCACTCCCGTGAGGCCGTCCTCGACCCAGCGGTTCAGGATCGAGTACGCCGGCTGGTGGATCACGAGCGGGGTTCCCAGCGAACGGGCGACGGATGCTGCCACCGCCGTGCGCTCCGCGCTGTAGGACGAGATGCCGACGTAGAGCGCCTTGCCCTGCCGCACCAGCGTGTCGAGCGCGCCGACGGTCTCTTCGATCGGCACGTCGGGGTCGACGCGGTGCGAGTAGAAGATGTCGACGTAGTCGACGCTCATGCGCTTCAGCGACTGCTCGGCGCTCGAGATGAGGTACTTGCGCGAGCCGCCGTTGCCGTAGGGACCGTGCCACATGTCGTAGCCGGCCTTGGACGAGATGATGAGCTCGTCGCGGTACGGCGCGAAGTCCTCGCGCATCATGCGCCCGAAGTTCGTCTCCGCGGTGCCGTAGGGAGGGCCGTAGTTGTTCGCCAGGTCGAAGTGGGTGATGCCGCGGTCGAACGCGTGACGCAGCAGCGCCCGCTGGTTGTCGAACGGGATGTTGTCGCCGAAGTTCCACCAGAGGCCGAGCGACACGGGCGGCAGCGTGAGCCCGGAAGCGCCGACCCGGCGGTAGCCCGCGCCGTTGTAGCGGTCGGCCGCGGCGGTGTAGGGGCGGTGGAGGTCTCCTCCATGGGACAGGTAGCGCGCGTCTTCGGTCACCGGTCCAGGCTAGCGAGGTCGGCCCCGGCGCGCAGGAGGAGTGGCGCGGCACATCGGAGTGCCCCGTGTCAAGGGTCTACGCACGAAACGTCGTCGTAACGGACGCTCCCTATCGTGGCGTCACCGCGACACCGCGCAAGAGCCCACGACACCACGCGGCCCGAGCGCACCGCCCATCGAGCGAGAAGGAGGACGGCATGACCCTGCTGTCTGCACTGCCCCCGGCCACCGACCCGTGGAGCGTGCTCGCCGCGCGCGCCGACGTGGTGGTCGATCGTGGCATCCTCCATGTCGTCCACGACGACGTCTCGCCTCACGACGCCCGCGAGCGCGACCTGCTCCTCGTCGCCGACGCGCTCGCCGACGCCGGCGTCGAGGTCCTCCTCATCCGGCACGATCGCACTGTTCCGGCGCTGGTCGTGGACGTCCGCCATCGTGAGGCGGTGCACGCGGCGCTGGCCGCGGTCTGCACGCGCGAGCCGCTGTACGTCAAAGCCAAGGGGCGCGCCCCGCAGCTCGCCTGCGACGCCGCGGACGTGCCGGACTCGCCCACGGCGCTGCGCGTCTACCGTCCGCGCCTCAGCCGCTCTGGGTCGCTCCGCTACGGCCCCTCGCTGGCAGTGCATCTGGAGTTCTGGCGCTTCGGCGACGACGTGATCGAAGCGCCCCGCGACAACGCGCTGCTGCGCCGTCGCACCGCGGCCGAGGACATCGCGTACGAGACGGTCGAACGCCACGGCCGCACCTGGCGGACGATCTCCGGCATGTTCGATCCGCAGCCGCTGGAGGTCACCGAGGATGTCGACCTCGTCTTCTCCTGGGTCGACGGGTCGTCGAGCGAGTTCCGCCGCCAGCGCGCTGCCCAGCTCTCCGAGTACGTCGTGGGCGAGGGCGACGACGGCCCGGCGCGGTACCGCCACGTCGACGAGCTGCGCTATGCGCTGCGAAGCGTGCACATGTACGCGCCGTGGATCCGGCGCATCTTCATCGCCACCGACTCGCCGGCACCGTCGTGGCTGCTCGACCACCCGAAGGTGACGATCGTGCGCAGCGAGGAGTTCTTCGCCGACCCGTCGGTGCTGCCCACGCACAACTCGCACGCGGTCGAGGCGCAGCTTCACAGGATCCCCGGCCTTGCGGAGCACTTCCTCTACTCGAACGACGACATGTTCTTCGGGCGTGCCGTCGAGCCCGAGCTGTTCTTCACCCCCGCCGGGGTCACCAAATTCGTCGAGTGCGGGGTGCGCATCGGCGCCGGCGAGCCCGCCCTCCACCGCAGCGGCCACGACAACGGCCTTCGGGTCAACCGCGCGCTGTTGAAGGAGCGGTTCGGCCGCACGATCGTGCGCGACCTGGAGCATTGCGCGGCGCCGTTGCGTCGAAGCGTCATGGCCGAGCTCGAAGCGACTTTCCCCGACGATTTCGCGCGGACCGCGGCATCCCGTTTCCGCTCGGCGACCGACGTGTCGGTGACCAACAGCCTGTACCACTACTACGCCCTGCTCACCGGGCGGGCGATCGCCACGCGGGCGCCGCGGGTCCGCTATGCGCAGACCACGATCGCCGCCGGGCTTCGCCGCATGGAGCGGCTCGCCGAGCGCTGCGACGTCGACATGTTCTGCCTCAACGACGGCGGGGAGGTCGAGGTGCCCGAAGACGTGCGGGTACGGGCCATCCGCGGCGCTCTGGAGCGCATGTTCCCGGTGCGGGCTCCCTGGGAGCGGGACGAGCTCAGTGCATCACGGGAATCGGCGCGGTCGGCGCATCCTTCCGCGCGGCGATGAACGGCGCGACACCGGCCAGGCCGAGCCGGCGCTGCGCCTCCTCGGCATCGATGTGCTCGAGCGCACGGGGAGCGTCGACCGGAACCACCGAGTGCACGACGGTGTCGTCGTACACGTGCACGATGTTGAACGCCTGCGCGCCGTCCTGAGGACGCGTGCCCCCGGTGGGAACCGTGAGGTCCTGGGCGTAGCAGGTCGACGACGCCACCGACACCGGGATGCCGGCGAACGTCGCGAACGTCGAATAGTGGAGGTGGCCGGCGATGATGGCCCGCACGTCGGTGCCCCGCAGCACCGCCGCGAGCCGCCGCTGGTCGTGCAGCTCGACGCTCGCCGCGAGCGGCAGCACGCTCGGCACCGGCGGGTGGTGCATCGCGAGGATCGTGCCCAGGGGTGCGGGCGTCGCCAGCACGCCGGCGAGCCACATGAGCTGATCGTCGCTCACCTCGCCGTGGTGGTGGCCGGGCACGCTGGTGTCGAGCGTGATCACGCGGAGGCCGTCGAGCTCGTCGACCCGGTCGACGGGTCGATCGTCGGACGCCTCGTCGTACAGGCCCGCGCGGAAAGCCCCTCGCTCGTCGTGGTTGCCCATCACCCACAGCACGCGCGCGCCGATTCGCTCCGCGAGCGGCTCGACGAGCCCGCGCAGCGCGGCGTACGCGCCCGGTTCGCCGAGGTCGGCGAGGTCGCCGGTGACGATGATCGCGTCAGGGCGGATGCCGCTCGCCTCGATCACGCCGACGGTGTCGGCGAGCCGGTTCGCGCCGTCGACGACGTCGAAGAGGCGCGGGGTCGATGGCGCGCGCAGGTGGGTGTCGCTGAGGTGCAGCAGGATGCGTTCGGGAGCCGGGTATTCGGCGGTGCGCATGTCGGGTCACTCCGGTCCGCCGGAAGGCGAGGTGCCTGTGGATCCGGACGACGGACCCTGGAATGTTACCGGCTTGTTTCGCACGAAGCCCGACGGCGCGGTGAAGATCCGCTGAATTTCAGCTGACCGTCGCGCCCTCCGCGGCCTGCGCGATGCGCACGTAGTCGTCGATCGAGAGGTCCTCGCCGCGCGCGGTCGGCGCGACGGCGGCGGCTTCCAGGATCATGGATGCCGCGGCCGCCGACCCGCCGAGCACGCCGGCCGTCGCCTGCCGGAGCATCTTGCGCCGCTGCTGGAACGCGGCATCCACGATCGCGAACGTCCGCCTGCGCAGCTCCTCGTCGCCGCGCGGCTCGGCGGCGCGGTGGAACCCGACGAGCACGCTGTCGACGTTCGGGACCGGCCAGAAGACCTGTCGGGAGACCGTCCCCGCGAGGCGCCACGGGCCGTACCACGCGGCCTTGACGCTGGGCGCCCCGTACACCTTCGATCCGGGAGGGGCGGCGAGCCGCTCCCCCACCTCGGCCTGCACCATCACGACGCCGCGGTCGAGCGCGGCGAAGTTCTCGAGGAAGTGCAGGAGCACCGGCACGCTCACGTTGTACGGCAGGTTCGCGACCAGCACGGTCGGATCGCCCGGCAGCTCGGTGACGCGCAGCGCGTCGGCGTCGACCACCGTGAGCGCGCCGTCGGCGACGCCATGGGCGGCTGCGGTGACGGGCAGCCGCTCGGCCAGGCGGTGGTCGATCTCGACGGCGGTGACGGATGCCCCGGCCTCCAGGATCGCGAGGGTCAGCGACCCCAGTCCCGGCCCCACCTCGACGACACGGTCGCCCGGCTCGACCTCGGCGACGTGCACGATCTTGCGAACGGTATTGGCGTCGACGACGAAGTTCTGCCCGAGCTTCTTGGTCGGCGTCACGTCGAGTTCGGCGGCGAGCGCGCGGATCTCGGCCGCACCGAGGAGTGTCACGGGCATGCGCCCCACTGTACCGAGCGCCGCCCGGCGGCATCGGCGACGAGCCGCGGATGCCCTCGCCCTCGCAAGTGCCGGACGCTAGCGTGACCAGCATGAACTCGACCGGATCGATCCCCGCAGATGCGTTCACCCTCCGCAGTCCCTACGGGCGGCGGGCGATCGGTCTCTCGGTCGCGGCGGCGGTCGGCGGCTTCCTCTTCGGCTTCGATTCGTCGGTGATCAACGGCGCGGTCGACTCGATCTCGAAGGACTTCGCGCTCAACGATGTCATCACGGGGTTCGTCGTCGCGATCGCCCTGCTCGGCTGCGCAGTAGGTGCGATCATCGCGGGCAACCTGTCGGACCGGTGGGGGCGCCTGCGGGTGATGTTCCTCGGCGCCATCATGTTCTTCGTCAGCTCGATCGGCGCCGGCCTCGCCTTCTCGGCGTGGGACCTCGCCCTGTGGCGCGTCGTCGGCGGCCTCGGCATCGGCATCGCGTCGGTGGTGGCCCCGGCCTACATCGCCGAGATCGCGCCGCGCCAGATCCGCGGCGGACTCGCGTCGCTGCAGCAGCTCGCGATCACGATCGGCATCTTCGCGGCGCTCCTCTCGGACGCGCTGCTGGCGAACGCCGCGGGCGGAGCCGACAGCGTGCTGTGGTTCGGGCTCGAGGCGTGGCGGTGGATGTTCCTCGTGGGAGTGATCCCGTCGGCGGTGTACGGCATCCTGTCGTTCACCGTGCCCGAGTCGCCGCGCTACCTCCTGTCGAAGGGCCGCGTCGACGAGGCCCGCGCGATCTTCGCGCGCCTCATGCCGCCCGCCGACCTCGACCAGACGATCCGCGAGCTGCAGAACGCGATCGAGACCGACCGCAAGAACGCCGGCGTCTCGATCCGTGGACCGGTGCTCGGGCTCCAGCGCATCGTGTGGGTCGGCATCATCCTGTCGGTGTTCCAGCAGTTCGTCGGCATCAACGTGATCTTCTACTACTCGACGAGTCTCTGGCAGTCGGTCGGGTTCGACGAGAGCGACTCGTTCACGATCAGCGTCGTGACCTCGATCACGAACGTGCTCGTCACCCTGATCGCGATCTTCCTGGTGGACCGCGTCGGCCGCAAGCCCATCCTGCTCACCGGCTCCGTCCTGATGACGCTGTCGCTCGGGCTCATGGCCATCTCGTTCCTGTTCTCCACGACGGACGCGCAGGGCGCGGTCGTGCTACCCGCACCGTGGGGGCCCATCGCACTCATCGCAGCGAATGTCTTCGTGGTCGGGTTCGGCGCGTCGTGGGGTCCGCTCGTGTGGGTGCTCCTCGGCGAGATCTTCCCGAGCCGCATCCGCGGCAAGGCGCTCGGCGTCGCCGCCGGCGCCCAATGGATCGCGAACTTCCTCATCACCATCTCGTTCCCGGCGATGTCCTCGTGGTCGCTCCCGCTCACGTACGGCATGTACGCCGTGTTCGCTGCCCTGTCGTTCATCTACGTGGCGTGGCGCGTGCCCGAGACCAAGGGCATGGACATCGAGCAGACCGAGACGCTGTTCGTCCACCCGAAGGACGTGCCTTCCGCGCGCTGACACGACCGCGCACGCACGCGACCGCGGGTGAGCCCGGTTCTCATCCCCCGTGTCGCCGGACCGTGGCGTTCTAGGATGGCGGGATGCCTTCGCTCGGGGAACTGATCGCACCGCGGCGCCTCGGAACGGACTTCCGGTGGCTGCTCGCCTCGTCGTGGACGAGCAATCTCGGCGACGGCATCGCACTCGCCGCCGCGCCGCTGCTGATCGCCTCGCTCACCTCGTCGCCGGTGCTCGTCGCTGCCGGCGCCATGATGCAGTTCCTGCCGTGGCTCCTGTTCGGCCTCCTCGCCGGCGCCGTCGCCGACCACCACGACAGGCGGCGCCTGGTGATGCTCGCCAACGGCCTGCGGGCGGTGATCGTCGCCGTGCTCGTGGCGTTCCTCGTCACCGGGCAGGCGACCGTGTGGCTCGTGCTGGCCGTGGCGTTCCTCTACGGCACGGCCGAGGTGTTCGCGGATTCGGCCGGCAGCACGCTGCTGCCGATGCTGGCGAAGCCCGCAGACCTCGGTATCGGCAACGCGCGCATGCAGGCCGGTTACCTCGTCGCCAACCAGCTCGCCGGGCCGCCGCTGGGCGCCTTCCTCTTCGCGGTGGGCTCGTTCTGGCCGTTCGTGCTGCAGGTGCTGTGCGTGGCGCTGGCCGTGCTGCTCGTCTCCCGGATCGCGCGTACGCCGGTAGCAGGGCACTCCGATTCGGGCCGCGGCACCAAGGCGCACGCCATCCGCGAGGGACTGCAGTGGCTGCGCCACAACGCGCCGGTGCGCACGCTGGTCATCATCATCCTGGTCTTCAACGTCACGTGGGCAGCCCCCTGGGGCGTGCTCGTGCTCTACGCCACGGAGCACCTGGGCATGGGTCCCGTCGGCTACGGCGCCCTCACGACCGCCGCAGCGGTCGGCGGCATCATCGCGGTCTTCAGTTTCGGCTGGCTCGAGAAGCACGTGTCGTTCTCGACGCTCATGCGGGTGTGCCTGTCGCTCGAAGTGCTCATGCACCTCTCCTTCGCCCTCACCACGTCGCCCGCGGTGGCCTTCGTGATCATGTTCGGCTTCGGCCTGTACGCCTTCGTCTGGGGCACCATCTCGACCACCGTCCGCCAGCGCCTCGTGCCCATGGAACTGCAGGGCCGCATCGCCTCCGTGAACATGGTCGGCGTCTTCGGCGGCCTCGTGATCGGGCAGTTCATCGGCGGGATCCTCGCGCAGGTGTGGGGCCTCACCGCTCCGTGGTGGTTCGCATTCGGCGGCTCGCTCATCACGCTGCTGCTGGTGTGGCGCTCGATCTCGCACATCGCGGCCGCGAAGCCCGCTCTCGACGCGGAGGAAGCGGAGCAGGTCGCCGATGAGGACGAGCCGGGCGCGGGCGGCCTTCCGCTGATCGACTGACGCCGTCGTCGCCTCGCCGAGCCACGGGATTCCCGCTGAGACGGGGGACGTCACCGTCGGTTTCGGCGCGAATCCCCTGCTTCGACGAGGACCGCGAGCCTCTCGCCCAGCTGCTCCAGGCGCGGGGTCCACGGACCCGCCATCTCGCCGGCCGCGCCGCGACGCATCGCCTCGGCGAACGGCACCCACGCGCTGTCGCACACCTCCTCCGGGTCGAGCGCGAGCACCGGGTCGCCGGCCACGTGCGTCACATAGACATCGAAAAGCGCGGTCCGCTCGGTGAGGCGGCCGACGAGGCGCAGGTCCGATGTGCTGACCCGCACGCCGGTCTCCTCCTGCAGCTCGCGCACCGCCGCCTGCTCGCTCGACTCACCCGTCAGTGCGCTTCCCGCTGGAAACTCCCAGGTGAGCCCCCAGTCCTTGCCCGCCGCCCGCCGCGTGAGCAGCACGAGCCCGTCGCCGCGCACGACGCACACCGACGCCACGACGTGGAACAGCCCGGCGGGGAAGCGGGGGTCGCCGCGGCGGTGGGTCCGGCCGACGGGGGCGCCGGCAGCATCGATCAGGTCCCACAGCTCGTCGTCCATCGAGGTCCCCCCGCGCCGGTCAATCCTCGAACGCGCCGTACACCTCGAGCGTGTTCGCCGCGATCTGCGCGCACAGCTCATCGACGCCGACGCCGAGCTCGGCGGCCATGTACCGGACCGTCACCGGGATGAGGTAGGGCGCGTTCGGGCGGCCCCGGTGCGGGGTCGGCGTGAGGAAGGGGGCATCCGTCTCGACCAGGATCCGCTCGCGCGGGATCACCGCGAGCGCGTCGCGCAGGTTCTGCGCGTTGTTGAACGTCACGTTGCCCGCGAACGACAGCCAGTAGCCCCGCTCGCCCGCGATGCGCGCCATGTCGGCGTCGCCCGAGAAGCAGTGGAAGACGGTGCGCTCCGGCGCGCCGACCCGCTCGAGCGTCTCGAGCACGGCGTCGTGGGCGTCGCGATCATGGATCTGCATCGCGATGCCGTGCTTCTTCGCAAGCGCGATGTGCGCCTCGAAGCTCTCGAACTGTGCGGGCCGGCCGTCCTCGTCGGTGCGGAAGAAGTCCAGGCCCGTCTCGCCGATCGCTCGCACGCGCGGCTGCGCGGCCAGCTCATCGATGACCGCGATCGCCTCCTCGAGCCGCCCGGCCGCGTGATACGCGGGTGCCTCGTTCGGGTGGATCGCGACCGCCGCGAGCACGCGGGGATGGGATGCCGCCGCCCACGCCGACCAGCGGCTCGAGTCGATGTCGCCACCGGCCTGCACGACGCCGACCACGCCGACCTCGCCGGCACGCTCGAGCTGCTCGTCGAGCGACAGGCCGACGCCGTCCTCGATCTCGAGGTGGGCGTGATTGTCGTACACGGGCACCGTGAGCGGTTCGGGCGCCGCCGGGTACGTGACGTCGCGCGAGCCCTTCTCGCGGGTGCGGACGTACTGCGACGGGTCGGAGCCCGCCGCAGGGTACGGCACCGGAGGTGTCGCCATCAGACCGACTGCTCGACGCGCGGGAACAGCGGCGCGAGGCCGTTGACGCTGGTGCCGGGCTTCAGCACGCCCCAGGCGCCCGCGTCGCGGATCGGCTGGTCCTGCAGGCGTCCGAGCGACTCTGCCGCGCCCAGCGCGACCCAGAGCTTCTCGGTCGACTCGGGCATCACCGGCGAGAGCAGCACCGCGAGGGCGCGCAGGCCCTCGGCGGCGGTGTAGAGCACCGTGCTCAGGCGCTCGCGCTGCGCATCGTCCTTGGCGAGAGCCCACGGCTCGTTCTCGGTGATGTAGAGGTTCAGGGCGTCGACGATCATCCAGATCCCGTGGATCGCCTCGTCGATGCGGAACCGCTCGATCGCGGCGTCGGCGTGGGCGGCAGCATCCGCCACCGTCTTCTGGATGTGCAGGTCGGCGTCGGTGTAGGTCCCGGCCGGAGGCACGATCCCCTCGAAGTACCGCTCGATCATCGCGGTCGTGCGCGAGGCGAGGTTGCCGAAGCCGTTGGCGAGCTCCGCCTGGTAGCGGGCGGAGAGGTCCTCCCACGAGAACGAGCCGTCCTGGCCGAACGCGATCGCCGACAGGAAGTAGAAGCGGTAGGCGTCCGAGCCGAACACGTCGGTGATCTCGGTGGGCGCGATGCCGGTGAGCTTCGACTTCGACATCTTCTCGCCGCCGACGAGCAGCCAGCCGTGCGCGAAGACGCCGCGCGGCACCTCGAGCCCCGCCGCCATGAGCATCGCCGGCCAGATGACGGCGTGGAAGCGGAGGATGTCTTTTCCGACGATGTGGTAGGCCGGCCAGCGGCGGGCGAACTCGGCGGGGTCCTCCCCGTAGCCGATCGCCGTGGCGTAGTTGAGGAGGGCGTCCACCCACACGTAGATGACGTGCGACGGGTCCCACGGGAGCGGGATGCCCCAGTCGAACGCCGAGCGCGAGATCGAGAGGTCCTTGAGGCCGTTCTTGACGAACGACACGACCTCGTTGCGCGCCGACTCGGGTCGCACGAAGTCCGGCACCGTCGAGTACAGCTCGAGGAGCTTGTCCTGGAACTCGCTGAGCTTGAAGAAGTAGTTCTTCTCCTGCAGCAGCTCGAGCGGCTTCGAGTGGATCGCGCAGACCTTGAGGCCCTCGAAGGCGCCCGTGCCGTCGACGATCTCGGACTCGGGCTTGAACTCCTCGCAGCCCACGCAGTACAGCGCCTCGTACTCGCCGGCGTAGATGTATCCGCGGTCGTAGATCGCCTGCACGAACTGCTGCACGCGCTGCTCGTGGCGCTCCTGGGTCGTGCGGATGAAGTCGTCGTTGGCGACGTCGAGCGTCTCGAGCAGCGGGAACCACGCCTCGGTGACCAGCTTGTCGACCCACTCCTGGGGCGTGACGCCGTTCGCCGACGCCGCGCGCATCATCTTCTGGCCGTGCTCGTCGGTGCCCGTGAGCATCCAGGTGTCGTCGCCCGCCTGGCGGTGCCAGCGCGCCAGGGTGTCGACCGCCACGGTCGTGTAGCCGTGGCCGATGTGGGGCACGTCGCTCGGATAGTAGATCGGCGTCGTGATGTAGAAGGACGAGGGGCCGGAAGTCACCCGACGAGTCTAGCCAGCGCGGATGCCCCACCCGCCGCTGTGACCGGACGCCGCCGTCCGGACTCGCTCAGGCGCCCGAACGTAACAGGCGGGCTCTGTGTTTCACGAGCCGCCGCTTCTGCTCGCCGCACAAGGGACGGCGACCTGCCGGCGCTACCCGCGGACAGCGAGCGCGGCCTGATAGAGCTCGCGGCTGGAGTGTCCGGTGAGGCCGGACACTTCGGCTGCTGCCTCCTTCAGGCGCGTCCCGCCTCGCACCAGCTCGAGCACCTGGCTCACCGCGTCGGGGAAGGCGACGCCGCGCGCGGGGGCCCCTTCGACGACGATCACGAGCTCACCGCGGACGCCGGACTCGGCCCACGCGGCGAGGTCGGCAAGCGTGCCCCGCGCCACCTCCTCGTGGAGCTTCGTCAGCTCGCGGCACACCGCAGCGCGACGGTCGGCGCCGAACGCGGCCGCCATGTCGGCGAGCGTCGCGGCGACGCGCGACGGCGCCTCGAAGAAGACCATGGTGCGCGGCTCCGTGCTCAACCCGCGGAAGGCCGAGGCCCGCTCCCCCGCCTTGCGCGGCACGAAACCCTCGAAGGTGAAGCGGTCGGTCGGCAGGCCCGACACCGCGAGCGCCGTCACGACCGCGCTCGGACCGGGGATCGCCGTCACGTCGATTCCGGCCGCGGCCGCCGCCGCGACAAGGCCGTAGCCGGGGTCGCTCACGGTCGGCATGCCGGCATCGCTCAAGACGAGCACGTCCCGCTCGCGCGCGAGCTCCACGAGCTCGGGCGCGCGCTCCTTCTCATTGTGGTCGTGCAGCGCAATCAGACGCGGCCGGTTCGCGATGCCGAGAGCGGCCAGGAGACGCTGGGTCGTGCGGGTGTCTTCGGCGGCGACGATCGTCGCCTCCTCGAGGGCCTCGACGAGACGCTTCGAGGCATCTCCCAGGTTGCCGATCGGGGTCGCCGCGAGGATGATCACGGCCTCAGCCTAAACTTGACCGGGTGACGGATGCCCCGCGGCTCGAGGCCGATCAGCCCGCCGCGCCGCTCGCGCCCCCGGCCCGACCGAGCCTGTACGACCGCTTCGCCCGCCGGCTGAGCGAGGACGCGCGCGCTCGGCGACTGTATCGGTGGCTCGGTCCCGCGATCGTCCTGGTCATCGCCGCGGTCCTGCGGCTGTGGAACCTCGCCGCGGCGCACGACCTGATGAACCAGTTCGACGAGACGTACTACGTCAAGGACGCCTGGACGCTGCTCAACCTCGGGTATGAGGCGTCCTGGCCCCCCGGGGCCAACGACAGCTTCCTCGCAGGCGACGTGAACGTGTTCACGACCGACCCCGCGTTCGTCGTGCATCCTCCCCTCGGCAAGTGGATCATCGCACTCGGCATGGCGGTGCTCGGCCCGGGCTCCGGCTGGGGCTGGCGTATCACGACCGCACTGCTCGGCATCGCGTCCGTGCTGGTGCTCATGCTCATCGCCAAGCGCCTCACCCGATCGACGACGTTCGCGGTCGTCGCGGGCCTGCTCATGGCTGTCGACGGCCTGGCCATCTCGATGAGCCGCATCGCGCTGCTCGACACGTCGCTGACCTTCTTCGTGCTGCTCGCCTTCCTGTTCGTGCTGCGCGACCGCGAGCGCACGATGGCCCGCATCGCCGAGACCGTCGCCGCCCGCTACGGCGGCGACGCGCCGCCCTCCTGGGGTCCCGTGCTGTGGAATCGGCCGTGGATCATCGCCGCGGGCGCCGCGCTCGGCGCCGCGAGCGCCGTGAAGTGGTCGGGCGCGTGGGTGCTCGCCGGTCTCGGTCTCTACCTCGTGGTGACGGACGCGCTCGCGCGTCGTCGGGCGGGGGTCCTCTTCTGGCCGACGGACGCCGTGCGTCAAGGGCTGGCGACGTTCACGCTGCTCGTCCCGGTCGCGATCGCGGTGTACCTCGCGTCGTGGACCGGCTGGCTCGTCACCGACCGCGGGTACGACCGCCACTCCGGCGGCAACGCTCTCGAGAGTCTGTGGCTCTATCACGTGGCGATGTACAAGTCGACGGCCGGGATCATCTCCGGCCACTCGTACGCGAGTCCGGCGTGGCAATGGCCGCTGCTGTGGCGTCCCACCGGCGTCTACTACCACAACGACGCCCAGGGCGTGAACGGCTGCACCGCCCCGAGCGGATGCGTCGACGTGATCTCGACGATGCCGAACCCGCTCGCCTGGTACGCCGGCGTGGCGGCCGTGCTCTACCTCGCCTACCGCTTCGTCGTCGTGCGCGACTGGCGCCACGCGCTCGTGCTCACCGGGATCGCTGTCACCTACGTCCCGTGGCTGTTCCTTCCCGAGCGCACGATCTTCCAGTTCTACACGGTGCTGATCCTGCCGTTCATGCTGCTCGCGCTGACGTTCGCCTTGAAGGACATCGCCGGCAGCCCCTCGGCGGACCGCTACCGCCGGCTCACGGGCCAGCGCCTCGTGCTGGTGTTCCTGGCGGTCGCCCTCGCGCTGTCGGCATTCTGGTACCCGATCATCTCGGCGATGACCGTGCCCTATGACTTCTGGCACCTGCACATGTGGTCGGACAGCTGGGTCTGAACCGCCTCACGCCCGGAGGTCGGCGGCGTCGGTGACGGGCAGCCGGCACGCGAAGTCGCGGCAGTCGTAGGCGGTCGGGCGCCCGTCGCGCTCAGCCTTCTCGGCGAACAGCTCGAATCCCGCCGCGGCCCACGCGAGCGCCTGTTCCGGCGACACGATGGCCACGGCATCGGCACGGATGCCGCGCGCCGCCGTCGCGAGCGTCGCCCGGGGGTCGTCCGTGACGACGACCACCTGCCGCGGCGGCTCGGCGAGGCCTGCCGCGACCCGCAGCAGCGCGCCGTACGCGAGCGGCTGCGCGAGGGCCGACCGTGTGTGGGCGGCGACGAGTCGTTCGGCGATCGACCGGTAGCGGTCCCCGGCGCCCAGCACCCAGAGCGCGGCCGCGGCCTCCGCGACCGACGCCGCGCCGGACGGCTCGTCGGCGTCGGAGGCGGCGTCGGGGGCACCGATCCCCTGCCGCGACAGCACCGGGTCTCCCCCGCCGGGTACCGAGATGCGGCCGTCTGCACCCATGCAGGCATCGACGAGTCCGCGCGCCCGGAGGGCATAGGCGACCTCGCCCGTGGCGACGGCGAGCGCGAGCAGGCCTGCACCCAGCTGCCCGTGGTCAGCGAGCGTCGCGTGGGCCCGCGACGGCACCTCGTCCAGCGACGCCCGCAGCAGGCGCCCGTCGGAGGCGATGTTCACCTCGAGCACCGCATCGGCCGCCCAGCGCGCCGCCTCGATCCAGGATGCCTCGTCCAACCGCGCGCCCGCACGCGCGAGCGCGCCGATGGCGAGGCCGTTCCAGCCGCTGACGACCTTGCCGTCGACCGCCGGTGGCTCGAGGATCGCCCTGTCCGCGGCATCCCGAGCGTAGTAGCCGCCCTCGCTGCGGGCACCGTCGATCCACGATTCCGAATCCTGTGCGGCGCCGAAGCCTCCCCCGGGCTGCTGGAGCACGTCGCGCAGGAACCCGGCGATGCCGCGAGCCACGTCGTCACGGGGGGAGATCGTGTCCATCGCGACGTCGAGCAGCTGCGCGTTGTCGGTCAGCATGCGCTCGTAGTGCGGCACCGTCCAGTCGGGCCGGGTCGCGTAGCGGAAGAACCCGCCCTCCACGGCGTCGCGCAAGGGCGAGGCGGCCATCGCCGCGAGCGCGCGGTCGGCGACGGCGGATGCCTCAGCCGCCCGCTCCCGGACGATCCGCGTCTGCAGGAAGCGCAGCGCCGTGGCGACCGGGAACTTCGGGGCTGCGGCGCCGGGATCGCCGAAGCCGCCGTGGCGCGGATCCTCCCGGGCGGCGAGGGCGCGTGCCGCGTCCGCCAGGTCGTCGGCGGACGGTATCCGCGCGTCGCCGGCGGCCGCCGACTCGCGGACCTCCGCGAGAGCACCGGCGACGGCATCCGCCGTCTCGTCGATCTGGTCGCGCCGCTCGGTCCAGGCCTCGCGCACGGCGGCGAGCACCTGCCGGAACGCGGGGATCCCCGCCCGCGGTCGCGGCGGGAAGTAGGTTCCTGCGTAGAACGGTCGTCCTTCGGGCGTCGCGAACACGGTGAGGGGCCAGCCGAGGCTCGGCGAGAACGCCGACGCGGCGGCCATGTACGCGGCGTCGACCTCGGGATGCTCCTCGCGGTCGACCTTGATCGAGACGAACCCGGCGTCGAGCTCGGCGGCCGTCGTCTCGTCCTCGAACGATTCCCTCGCCATCACGTGGCACCAGTGGCACGTCGAGTAGCCGATCGACACCATCACGGGCACGTCCCGGCGCCGCGCCTCGGCGAACGCCTCCTCGCCCCACGGAAACCACGCGACCGGATTGCCCGCATGAGCTCTCAGGTACGGGCTCGTCGCTTCTGCGAGGCGAGGATTCACGGCATCCGCTCCTGCCGCCCGGGAGCGGTCAGTTGACCTCGTCGGGGTGCGCGCTGACGCGACCCGTTCCGTCGCCCGGCTCCATCGCGTCGATGGCGGCGATCTCGTCGGCGGTGAGCTCGAAGTCGAAGACGTCGAGGTTCTCCTCGAGGCGCTCACGGCGCACCGACTTCGGGAAGACGATGAAGCCCTTCTGCAGGTGCCAGCGAAGCACGGCCTGAGCCGGCGTCTTGCCGTGCGCCTCGGCGGCCGCGGCAACCGGCGCCGCACCGAACAGGTCGTACTTGCCCTGTCCGAGGGGGCCCCAGGACTCGATCTTCACGTCGTGGGCGGCGGCCCAGTCCGTGATGTCGCGTTGCTGGTGCGCGGGGTGCAGCTCGATCTGGTTCACGGCCGGCGCGACCCCCGTCGCCGACACGATCTTCTCGAGGTGCGGGACCAGGTGGTTCGAGACGCCGATGCTGCGCGTGAGGCCCGCGCCGCGCAGCTCGATGAGCTTCTCCCACGCGTGCAGATAGTTGTCGTGCGCGGGCGTCGGCCAGTGCACCAGATACAGGTCGACCTGATCGAGCCCGAGCTTGGCGAGGCTCTCCTCGATGGCGGCGTTCGGCTCGTCGCCGTCGTGGCGGTCGTTCCAGAGCTTGGTGGTGACGAACAGCTCCTCGCGGGCGATGCCGCTGGCGGCGATCGCGGCGCCCACCCCCTCCTCGTTGCCGTAGATCGCGGCGGTGTCGATGTGGCGGTAGCCGACCTCGAGGGCCTCGGCGACGGCCCGCTCGGTGTCCGCCGGCGGCACCTTGAAGACGCCGTAGCCGAGCTGAGGGATCGAGTTGCCGTCGTTGAGGGTCACGCTGGGGACTGTCATGGTCCCCAGCCTAGGCGCGCGGGCGCGGCGTCGGACGGGTCGATCCAGCGGGCGACGTGACGGGATACGATCGAAGGCTATGTCTGCGCCCGAACCCGTCATCTCGTATCCGCCGGAGCTCCCCGTCAGCGCCGCGCGCGACGAGATCGCGCGCGCCATGCGGGACCACCAGGTGGTGATCGTCGCGGGCGCGACCGGTTCGGGCAAGACGACGCAGCTGCCCAAGATCGCGCTGGAGCTCGGACGCACGCGCATCGCGCACACCCAACCGCGTCGCATCGCGGCACGGACGATCGCCGAGCGCATCGCCGAGGAGCTGCAGGTGCCGCTCGGATCGACCGTCGGCTACAAGGTCCGCTTCACCGACAAGGTCTCGGAAGACACGCGCATCGCGCTGATGACGGACGGCATCCTCCTCAACGAGATCCACCGCGATCGCCTGCTGCGCCGCTACGACACGGTCATCGTCGACGAGGCCCACGAACGCTCACTCAACGTCGACTTCCTCCTCGGATACCTGCGACGGATCCTGCCGAAGCGCCCCGACCTCAAGGTCGTCATCACGAGTGCGACCATCGACCCTGAGAGCTTCGCGAAGCACTTCGCGAAGCCCGACGGCACGCCCGCCCCGATCATCGAGGTATCGGGACGCACCTATCCGGTCGAGATCCGTTACCGCCCGCCCGCGCGTCCGGCGAAGGGCGAGGACGAGTCCGACGACGTGGACGGCATCACCGCCGCACTGCGGGAGCTCGACCGCGAATCCCCCGGAGACGTGCTGGTGTTCCTCCCCGGCGAGGCGGAGATCCGCGACGCGGCCGACGCCGTGCGGGGCATGTACGCGAAGGATGCCGCGCCCACCGAGGTGCTCCCGCTCTACGGGCGCCTGTCCGCTGCCGAGCAGCACCGGGTCTTCGAGCGGTCGCAGGTGCCCGGCATCCGTCGCCGCGTGATCCTCGCGACGAACGTCGCCGAGACGAGCCTCACCGTGCCGGGGATCCGGTACGTCGTCGACACGGGCACGGCGCGCATCTCGCGCTACAGCAACCGCAGCAAGGTGCAGCGCCTGCCGATCGAGGCGGTGTCGCAGGCATCCGCCCAGCAGCGGTCGGGGCGTGCGGGCCGCACCAGCGACGGCATCGCGATCCGGCTGTACTCCGAGGAGGACTTCGGCACCCGGCCGGAGTTCACCGAGCCCGAGATCCTGCGCACGAGCCTGGCCTCGGTCATCCTGCAGATGCTCTCGCTCGGCTTCGGCGACATCTCGTCCTTCCCGTTCCTCACGCCTCCGGACTCGCGCGGCGTCAAGGCCGCGCTCGACCTCCTCGTCGAGCTGGGTGCGGTCCGGACGGGCCGCGATCACCCCACGCTCACCGACCTCGGCCGCGAGATCTCGCGACTGCCGATCGACCCGCGGTTCGCCCGCATGCTCGTCGAGGCGCGACGCACCGGTGTGCTGCGGGACATTCTCGCGATCGTCGCGGGGATGTCGATCCAGGATGTGCGCGAGCGCCCTGAAGACCGTCGCGAAGAGGCCGACCGTCTGCACGCCCGGTTCACCGACCCGTCGAGCGACTTCCTCAGCCTGCTCAACCTCTGGAACCACCTGCAGCAGAAGCAGGCAGAGCTCGGTTCGAGCGCCTTCCGGCGCCTGTGCCGCGCCGAGCACCTCAACTACGTGCGGGTGCGCGAGTGGGCCGACGTGCATCGCCAGCTGAGCGCACTCGCAGGCGCGCCGCGCAAGGCGCCGCCGGGAACTGCCGATCCCGACGAGCTGCACAAGGCCATCCTTTCCGGCCTGCTCTCCCACCTCGGGATCCTCGACGAGCGCACCACGACGACCGCCGCCCGTGGCCGCACCGGCCCTGACCGCGCCGACCAGCGGCGCGGCGCCGAGTATCTCGGCTCTCGCGGCACCCGCTTCGCGATCTTCCCGGGCTCAGGGCTCAAGAAGAAGCGGCCGACCGCCGTCATGGCCGCGGAGGTCGTCGAGACCAGTCGCCTGTTCGCGCGCACCGTCGCCGCGATCGACCCCGCGTGGGCTGAGCCGCTCGCGGGCGATCTGGCCAAGCGCTCGCTCAGCGAGCCGCACTGGTCGAAGGCGTCGGGAGCGGCCTCCGCCTACGAGAAGGTCACGCTGTTCGGCCTCGAGATCGTGCCCAAGCGCCGGGTGCAGCTCGCACGGTTCGACCGGCCCTTCGCGCGTGAGCTGTTCGTGCGCCACGCGCTGGTCGAGGGCGAGTGGGACTCGTCCCACCTCGACAAGAAGCTCACGGCGTTCGAGCGCCGAAACCTCGAACTGCGCCGACGGCTCGAGAAGATCGAGGAGCGCGAGCGCCGCCGCGACATCCTCGTGGGTGACGAGGCCGTGTTCCGGTTCTACGACGCCCGGATCCCCCGCGACGTGTTCGACGCGCGCTCCTTCGAAGCCTGGTGGAAGGATGCCTCGGCACGAACGCCGCGACTGCTCGACATGACGGAGGCCGACCTCGTCGATGAGGCGTCGCGCGGCGACGAGCGCGACTTCCCGGCTCTCTGGACCCAGGGCGACCAGGTGCTCTCGCTCGCGTACCGCTTCGAGCCCGGCGCCGCCGACGACGGCGTGACGGCGGTGGTTCCGCTGGCCCTCCTGGCGCAGCTGCGGCCCGATGGGTTCGACTGGCAGGTGCCCGGGATGCGCGACGAGCTCATCACGGCCCTGCTGCGCTCGCTTCCCAAGGCCATCC
The DNA here is from genome assembly GCF_019511645.1 of Microbacterium ureisolvens. Classification (GTDB taxonomy): domain Bacteria; phylum Actinomycetota; class Actinomycetes; order Actinomycetales; family Microbacteriaceae; genus Microbacterium; species Microbacterium ureisolvens_A. The sequence goes on from NZ_JAEUAX010000007.1 coordinate 156,645, forward strand.
GGCGCCACGTCGTGCCCGCCGCGGACTGGGCGGCCACCTTCTCCGCCGACCTCGCGGGGCAGGGCCCGGAGGCCCATGACGGCCTGCCGCCCACCGCGCTGCGTGACGCCCTCGCGACGCGGATCCAGCGCGTGGCGAGCCGGCCCGTGAGTGCCGCCGACTTCGACATGGAGCGGGTGCCGGGGCACCTGCAGGTGTCGTTCCGGGCGGTCGACGAACGCGGACGCGCCGTCGGATCCGGCCGCGATCTGGCCGCACTGCAGGCGCGCCTCGCCGAGAGGGCCCGGGCGTCCGTCTCCCGCTCGCTGACGGCGAAGGGCTCCGGTCCCCGCTCGTCGGGCGAGCCGGCGACCCGAGACGGGCAGGCGACACGGCCCGCAGCATCCGGCGGCGCCGGGCGCCCCGAGTCGCTCGTTCCTCGCCCGGCCGGCGACCGGGATGCCGCGACCTTCGCGGAGCGCACGGGCCTCACGGACTGGACGTTCGGCGACCTGCCCGACGTCGTCGACACGAAGGTCGCGGGCGGCGTCGTGCGCGGCTACCCCGCGATCGTCGACGAGGGTGCGTCGGTCGCGCTGCGGATCGAGACGACGCCCGAGGCCGCGGCCCGTGCCACGAAGGCGGGGGTACGGAGACTGGTGCTGCTGGCGGTCGCGTCGCCGTCCGCCTACGTGCTCGAACACCTGACCTCTGCCGAGAAGCTCGCGCTCGCCGCATCCCCGTATCCGTCCGCGAAGGGGCTCATCGAGGACGCCCGCGTGGCGGTGGCGGATGCGGTGATCGCACGCACCGCTCCCGACGCGGTGGTGCGCACCCGCGCGGGCTTCGAAGCGGTGCGGGACGCGTTCTCCGGCGCGGTGGTCGACGAGCTCTTCCAGACGGTGTCACTGACCGCCCGCATCCTGACGGCGGCCCGCGACGTGGAGCGCGCGATGCGCGAAGCGAACTCGCTCACGCTGCTCGGCGCCCTGAACGACGTCAAGGGACAGCTGGCGGGTCTGGTGTTCCCGGGTTTCGTGTCCCGTACCGGCACCGCCCGGCTGGGCCAGCTGCCCCGCTACCTGCGCGGAGCGCTCGAGCGCGTCCGCACCCTCACCGACAACCCCGGCCGCGACCGCCAGCGCATGACCGAGTTCGAGCGGGCGGCCGCGGTGTTCGCCGAGGCCGGCGGCGCGATCCCGCCGGCGGATGACGCCCCGGGTCCGCTCGTGCACGCCCGGTGGCTGCTCGAGGAGTACCGTGTGAGCCTGTTCGCGCAGTCCCTCGGCACCGCCGAGCCGGTATCGCTGCAGCGGATCCAGAAAGCCCTCAGGGAATAGCCGTCTCGACGACAGGAGTTGCCCCCGTCATGACCACTGCGATCGCGTACGCCGAGTTCGGGGGCCCCGAGGTCCTTCACGAGATCCCCGTTCCCGAGCCCGTGGCAGGCGCCGGGCAGCTCGTGATCCGCGTCACGGCGGCGGGTGTCAATCCGATCGATGTGAAGCTCCGCTCCGGCCGTCGGGCGTCGGCTGAGATCACCGAGCCCCGACGCATCGGCTCGGACGGCGCGGGCGTCGTGACCGGCGTCGGGGAAGGCGTCGACGGATTCCGCGTCGGCGATCCCGTCGTCTTCGCGAGCGCCGCCGGCGCGTACGCGACCGACATCGCGGTGCCCGCATCGCGCGTGTTCCCCCGGCCGCCGCAGGTGAGCGCCGCCCACGGCGCCGCGCTCGGCATCCCGGTCGGCACCGCATATCAGGCGCTGCGCTCGCTGGCGGTCAGCAGCGACGACACCGTGCTCGTGCACGCCGGGTCAGGTGCCGTCGGCCAGGCCCTCATCCAGTTCGCCGTGCTGTGGGGCGCCACCGTGGTCGCCACGTCGTCCGAGGGGCGCTTCGACCGCGTCCGCGAGCTCGGGGCGCTCCCCGTCGCGTACGGTGAGGGGCTCATCGACCGCGTGCGCGAAGCAGCTCCCCAGGGCGTGACGGTCGCCGTCGACGCCGCCGGCACCGACGAGGCCCTCGACACCTCGCTCGAGCTGGTCGCCGACCGTCAGCGGATCGCGACGCTGGTTCGGGGCCGGGATGCTGCGGGCCGCGGCATCCGCGCATTCTCGGGCGGTTCGCCCGAGCCCCTCACCGCGCAGCAGCAGGCCTGGCGCACCGAGGCGGTTCCGGTGGCGCTCGCCCTGATCGCCGCGGGGCGCTTCTCGGTCGAGCTCGGCCCGTCGTTCGCCCTCGCCGACGCCGCCGAGGCGCATCGCGCGATCGAGTCAGGCGTGGCCGGGAAGATCACGCTGGTCCCGTGACCCGGGCAAGCCCCGTCACTGCGCCCGCCCGGTGACCTCCGCGGACGAGGGGCCCGTCGCGATCGGCCTCCCCGGCGTGTTCGACCACTGACTCCACGAGCCCGGGTAGATCCCCAGTTCCAGCCCGGCCAGCTCTGCAGCGAACACGGCCTGCGCGGCGGTCACGCCAGACCCGCAGTACGCTGCGGCCGACACGCCTTCGCCGACGCCGACGCTGGCGAAGAGCGCGCGCAAGGTCGCCGCATCCCGGAATCGGTCTCCGTCCATGTACGCGCCGGTCGGGAGGTTCACGGCGCCGGGGATGTGGCCCGCGATCGGGTCGATCGGCTCGACCTCGCCGCGGTAGCGCTCGGCGGCGCGCACGTCGATGAGCACACCCGACGCGGCGAGCGCGGCGGCCTCCTCGATCGAGAGCACCGGCTCGGCGATGGGGGCGAGCGTCACGGCGCCGGGTGCCGGGGTGACGGGTCCGGACTCGAGGGGCCGGCCGGCTGCGGTCCAGGCGCCGAGGCCCCCGTCGAGGATGCGCACGTCGGCGATGCCGGAGCGGGTCAGCAGCCACCACGCGCGGGAGGCGCCCAGCGCACGGTCGTCGTCGTAGACGACGACGGTGTCGCCGTCGTCGATGCCCCAGCGGCGCGCGGCCGCCTGCAGCGCCTCCTGCGAAGGCAGCGGGTGCCGCCCCTCGTCGGGTCGGCCGTGGTGCGAGAGCTCGGTCTCCATGTCGACGTAGACGGCGCCCGGCACATGACCCTCCCGATGCTCGGCGCTCCCGTCGGGGCGGTCCAGCCGATACCTCACGTCGAGCACGCGCACGGCGGCGGACCGGAGGAGATGATCGAGTTCTGCGGGGGTGATCAGCTGCGCCACCCCACCATTCTCGCCCGCGCACGCACTACCGCTGCCGCGATCGGGCCGCGCCGCCGGCGCAACAGTTCGACACACGACACCCCGCCGCGGGCGCCTCGGCTCGACAATGGTGGGCATGCCTGAACAGACTCGTCCTGCCGCCCCTCGCTCGTTCGCGACGGCGCAGGTGCAGGCCGGGTTCGACTCCGGCATCGCGGAGAACACCGCCATCCCCTCCATCCACCAGTCGAACGGGTTCGAGTTCCGCTCGCTCGCCGAGGCGCGCGACCTCTTCGCGCTGCGCAAGGACGGCAACATCTACAGCCGCGCGGCGAACCCCACGGTGCTCGTGTTCGAGCGCCGCGTGGCCGAACTCGAGGGCGGCATCGCCGCGGCGGCCGTGGCGTCCGGCCAGGCGGCCGTCGCGGTGGCGCTGCTGGCCCTCGCCAAGCAGGGCGAGCACATCGTCGCGGCCCGTCAGCTCTACGGCGGCACGGTCGATCTGCTGCAGGACACCTTCGCCGACTGGGGCATCGAGGTGACGTTCGTCGACCAGGACGACCTCGACGCGTGGCGCGCCGCCGTGCGTCCGACCACGCGCGCGCTGTTCGCCGAGTCGATCTCGAACCCCATCGCGCAGGTGCTCGACCTCGGTGCCGTCGCCGCCGTCGCCAAAGAGGCCGGCGTGCCCCTCGTGATCGACAACACCGTCGCGACGCCGTACCTTCAGCGCGCCAAGGACTTCGGCGCCGACATCGTGGTGCACTCCGCCACGAAGTTCCTCGGCGGCCACGGCACGTCGCTCGGCGGCGTCGTGGTGGATCTGGGCACGTTCGACTTCACCGCCGAGCCCGCGCGCTGGCCGCAACTGACCCAGACCTACCCGCGTGTCCCGGACGGCAGCCTGGTGGAGCGCTTCGGCGAGACCGGTTCGCCGTACATCGCGCTGGTGAAGACCAAGTACGTCCACGACCTCGGGCCCTCGCTGTCGGCCTTCAACGCCTTCCAGCTGCTGCAGGGGCTCGAGACGCTCGACCTGCGCATGCAGCGCCACACCGCGAGCGCGCTCTCCGTCGCCCGATTCCTCGAGACCCACCCCGCCGTCTCGCGCGTGCACCACCCGGGACTGGAGTCGAGCCCGTGGTACACACAGGCCCAGGCGTATCTCCCCGACGGCGTGAGCTCGGTCTTCGCGTTCGACCTCCCGACGACCGGCGACGCCGAGGCGGACTTCCGCCTCGTCGAGGCGTTCGTCTCGCGCCTTCAGGTGATCCGCCTGGTCGCCAACATCGGCGACGCACGCAGCCTCGTCGCGCACCCGGCATCCATGACGCACAGCCACATGTCGCCCACACAGCTCGCCGAGGCGCACATCGGCCCGACCACCGTGCGCCTGTCGATCGGTCTCGAGGACGCCCGCGACATCGTCGACGACCTCGCCCGCGCGCTCGACCAGATCACCGTGGCCGAGGGCCACACCGAGCTCGCGCAGAGCGTCGCCCGCTAGTCGTCCGGGCAGGCGCGGCATCGCGCCGCTAGCCTCGTGTTCATGATCTCGCCCTCCTCCCCCCGCTGGGGGATCCTCGGTCCGGGCGGCATCGCCCGCGCCTTCGCCGGCGACCTGCGCACGGCCGGACTCGATATCGCCGCCGTGGGTTCACGCCGGCGCGCGACCGCAGAGGCGTTCGCCGCCGACTTCGGCATCGCGCACGCCCATGGCTCCTATGAGGACCTCGTCACCGATCCCGACGTCGACATCGTCTACATCGCCACGCCGCACCCGATGCACGCGGCGAATGCGCTGCTCGCCCTCGAGGCGGGCAAGCACGTGCTGGTCGAGAAGGCGTTCACCCTCAACGCCGCCGAGGCGGCGGCCGTGCGCGACGCGGCGGCCGACCGAGGACTGCTCGCGATGGAGGCGATGTGGACCCGGTACCTGCCGCACATGGTCCGCATCCGGGAGCTGGTCGAGTCCGGCGCGCTCGGCGAGGTCCGCGCCGTCACCGCCGATCACACGCAGCTGCTGCCCTCTGATCCGGCGCACCGCATCAACGCGCTGGAGCTCGGCGGCGGTGCCCTCCTCGACCTGGGCGTCTACCCCGTGTCGTTCGCGTGGGACATCCTCGGCGAGCCTCTCTCGATCGCCGCGGCCGCGCGCATCGGCGACGCCGGATCCGACACCGAGGTCGCGACGATCATGACGCACGCGTCGGGTGCGCTGTCGACCTCCATCTCGGCATCCCGCGGCGCAGGACCCAACACGGCGACCATCATCGGCACCGAGGCCCGCATCGACATCGACCGCGTCTGGTACTCGGCCACCTCGTTCCGCCTCGTGGGTCCCGACGGCACGGTGCGCGAGGAGTTCCGCCCCGACATCGAGGGGCGCGGCATGCAGTATCAGGCGCTCGCGGCCGAGCGGTACCTCGCCGAGGGCCGCACCGACTCCGACGTGCTGCCCATCGACGAGACCGTGGCGATCATGGCGACCCTGGACGAGATCCGCGACCTCGTCGGCGTCCGCTACCCCGGTGAGGAGTGACATGCCCGACCTGCTGAGCCCTCGGGTGGCGGTGTATCTGGACTTCGACAACATCGTGATGTCCTGGTACGACCGCGTCCACGGCAAGAACTCGTACTCCCGCGACCGCCAGAAGATCGCGACGGATGCTGCGGACCCCGAGATCGCCGAGCGCCTCGCCGCCGCGACGATCGACGTCGGCGCCATCATCGACTACGCGACGTCGTTCGGCACGCTGGTGCTCACGCGGGCCTACGCGGACTGGTCGGCACCCGTCAACGCGGAATACCGGTCGCAGCTCGTTGCGCGCGCCGTCGACCTGGTGCAGCTGTTCCCGGCGGCGGCATACGCGAAGAACGGCGCCGACATCCGCCTCGCCGTGGACGCCGTGGAAGACATGTTCCGCCTGCCCGACCTGACGCACGTGGTGATCGTCGCCGGCGACTCCGACTATGTTCCGCTCGCCCAGCGATGCCGCCGCCTGGGCCGCTTCGTCGTGGGCGTGGGCGTCGCGGGCTCCACCGCGAAGTCGCTGGCCGCGGCGTGCGACCAGTTCGATTCGTACGACGCGCTGCCGGGCGTGGCGGCTCCGCCGTCGGGGAAGAAGGATGCCGCGCCGCAGCGCGCGTCCGCCAGCCGGCGCGCGAGGAAGGCCGCCGTCGACCCGACCGAGTCCCTCCTCGAGCGCGCGCTGCGTCTGGAGAGCGACAAGGAAGGCGTGGAGTGGCAGCACGCCTCGGCGGTCAAGAGCCTGATCAAGCGACTCGACCCGTCGTTCAGCGAGAAGGCCCTCGGACACAAGAGCTTCTCGGAGTTCGTGAAAGCCCATCCCGGCGTCGCCGAAGTCGACGAATCGGGCAACATCGTGCTCATCCGCCTCGCCGCCGACCGGCGCTGACGCCGGGTGAACCCAGAGCCGACCTGGGAAATCGGCCGTGGGATACAGTGTCAACTGTGGCACGCCGTCAAGCCCCGCCGGGCTCGCAGACCTCGCTCCGCGAGGCCAATCGTGCGCGCGTCATCGAGTCGCTGAAGCGCCACGGTCGCCTGACGCAGATCGAGCTCGCCGGCAGCACCGGTCTGTCGCCGGCCACGGTCTCGAACATCGTCAAGGAGCTGACGGCGTCGGGCCTCCTCCACACGTCGTTCACGACGAGCAGCGGCCGCCGCGCCACCCTCGTGTCGCTCGCCCGCCGGCTCGGCCTGGTCGCCGGAGTCCACTACAGCTCGCGCCACCTGCACCTCGCGATCGCCGACACGGCGCGCACCATCGTGACGCAGTCGTCACTGCCGCTCCCCCTCGACCACCGGCACGACTCGGAGCTCGACCGCCTCGCACTGCTGCTCGGCGACATGATGGAGTCCCTGGGCGGCTCCATCACCGACCTGCTGGGGGTGGGCCTGGCTCTTCCGGCGCCCATCGATCCGCGCACGGGCATGGTCTCGACGCCGGGACTCCTGCGCGGCTGGGAGAACGTCGACGTCGCGGACAGCCTGGCGATCCGGATCGGGCGCCCCGTGCACGTCGACAGCGAAGCGAATCTCGGCGGACTGGCGGAAGCCCGCGAGGGCAACGGGCGCTCCGCCGCATCGTCGGTCTTCATCCGCGTCGGTCACACCATCAGCGCCGGGCTCATCGTGAACGGCGACCTGTTCCGCGGCGTCAACGGCAAGGCGGGGCAGATCGGCCACGTGACCCTCGACGAGAACGGCCCGATCTGCCGCTGCAGCAATCGCGGCTGTCTCGAGACCTACGCCGGCGGACCCGCCCTGCTGTCGCTCTTCCCGCCGAGCGAGGGCATGCACCGCCTCGGCGACCTTCTGCACGCCGCCGAAGCCGGCGACGGCGCGGCGCGGCGCGTGATCGCCGACGCCGGACGCCACATCGGCATCGCGGCCGCGAGCCTGTGCAACCTCTTCGATCCGGAGCTCATCGTCGTCGGCGGCGAGCTGGGCCAGGCCGGCGAGATCCTCATGGCACCCATGCGACACTCGCTCGAGCGCACGGCGCTCGCGTCCGCGAACGGCCTGCCCGAGATCGTGGGCGCCTCGTTCGGCGAGTGGGCCGAGACGCGCGGGGCGATCGCGATCGCCCTCGACCATGTCACGGTCGACGCCCAGCTTCCGACCGCACCCTCGCTGCCCATCACCGCATAGGCTCGTCCGATGCCACGCACGCGCACCGATCGGCCGCGTCGGCGCCCGGACGGGCGTCACGCGCCGGCTGCGGCATCCGGTCTCCTCCTGGTCGCGGCCATGCTGTCGGCGTGCTCAGGCACCCCCGGCACGGGCGGATCGCCCGTCGACGACACGATCGCGCTGCTGCTGCCCGACGCCAAGACCGCGCGCTACGAGACGTTCGACCGCCCGATGTTCGAGGCGCGTGTCGCCCAGCTCGGCGACTATGAAGTGCTCTACGCCAACGCCGACCAGGACGCCGCGAAGCAGCAGCAGCAGGCGGAGTCGGCGCTCGCCGCCGGCGCCGGCGTGCTCGTGCTCGACCCCGTCGACGCGAACGCCGCCGTCAGCATCGTGAGCTCGGCGAACGCGAAAGGCGTGCCCGTCATCTCGTACGACCGGCTCGTCGCCGGCGGCGACCTCGCGTACTACATCTCGTTCGACAACGAGAAGGTCGGAGTGCTGCAGGCCGCCGCGTTCGTGGAGGGCATCCGGGCGGAGGACGAGGGTGGCGGCATCCTGATGGTCAACGGCTCGCCCACCGACAGCAACGCCGCGCTGTTCAAGCAGGGCGCGCACAGCATCATCGACGACAGCGGCCTGCGCGTGCTCGCCGAGTACGACACCCCCGGGTGGAACCCCGAGAAGGCACAGGAGTGGGTGTCGGGCCAGATCGCGCAGCACGGCGGCGCCATCGTGGGCGTGTACGCCGCGAACGACGCGACGGCCGGCGGCGCGATCGCGGCGCTGCGGGTCGCGAACGTCGATCCGCTGCCGATCGTGACGGGGCAGGATGCCGAACTCTCGGCGATCCAGCGGATCCTGACGGGCGACCAGTACATGACCGTGTACAAGGCGATCAAGCCGCAGGCCGAACTCGCGGCCGAGGTCGCGGTCAAGCTCCTGCACGGCGAAGAGGTCACGGCCCCCCTCGAGATCCAGGGGACGCCGGCCACTCTTCTCGACCCGGTTGCCGTGACGATCGACGACATCATGCAGACGGTCGTCGCCGACGGGTTCTGGACCGTCGAGGACATCTGCACACCGGCGTACGCGGATGCGTGCGAAGCGGCGGGCATCGGGTAGGGTCCTGACTCTGGCAGGGATCGATGAGGACGAGGCGAGGATGTCGATGACGCACCCGCGGGCGGGGCGCCCGCGTGAACGCGTGCTGACGATGCGCGGGATCGGCAAGCGCTTCGGCGCGGTCAAGGCCCTCACCGACGTCGACTTCTGGGTGAACGAGGGCGAGGTGGTCGCCCTCGTCGGCGACAACGGCGCGGGCAAGTCGACTCTCGTGAAGGTGCTCGCCGGCGTGCACCCTCCCGACAGCGGATCGATCGAGTTCGACGGCGAGCCCGTCGGCATCGGCACCCCGGCCGACGCGCAGGAGCTCGGGATCGAGACGATCTTCCAGGACCTCGCACTGTGCGACAACCTCGACGTCGTCGCGAACCTGTGGCTCGGCCGCGAGCTTCGCGATGGCGCGACGCTCGACGAGGTCGACATGGAGCAGCGCACGTGGACCCTGCTGCGAGAGCTGTCGGCCAAGATCCCCTCGGTGCGCGTCCCGGTCGCCTCGCTCTCGGGCGGGCAGCGCCAGACCGTCGCGATCGCGCGATCGCTCATCGGCGAGCCCCGCGTCGTGATCCTCGACGAGCCGACTGCCGCCTTGGGCGTCGCGCAGACCGCCGAGGTGCTGAACCTCATCGAGCGGCTGCGCGAGCGCGGGCACGGCGTCATCCTGATCAGCCACAACATGGCGGACGTGATGGCCGTAGCCGACCGCGTCGTGGTGCTGCGCCTCGGCCGCAACAACGGGGTGTACAATGTGGCCGACGTCACGAGCGAGACCCTCATCGCGGCCATCACCGGTGCGGTCGACCACTCGGCTCTGCGACGGGCACCGGAGCGGACGGATGCTGCGCCCCCGCCGTCGCAGGTCGGGCTCCCACCCGACGAACCCCCGCTCGACGAGCACACGGGCGGGGGCACGGTCATCCGCATGCCGCGCGCCGGCTCCCGCGGCACCTCTCGTCCCCGCGGAGACGGGACCCGATGAGTCTCCACGGCGAAGAGCGCCTGGCAGAGACCGCCGCCCAGGAGCGGCTCCTGAGCGGAAGCGGCATCCGTCACGCCCTCGAGGCGTTCGTGGCGCGCGTGCGCGGCGGCGATCTGGGGGCGCTTCCGGTCGTGCTCGGGATCGTGGTGATCTGGACGGTCTTCCAGTTGCTGAACCCCGTGTTCCTCTCGAGCGAGAACCTGGTCAACCTCACGATGCAGTGTGCGGCGATCGGCACGATCGCCCTCGGCGTGGTCCTGGTGCTGCTCGTGGGCGAGATCGACCTCTCGGTCGGTTCGGTGTCGGGCCTGGCCGCAGCGGTGCTCGCCGTGACGTTCGTGCAGCTGCAGTGGAGCCTCGTGCTCGCGCTGATCGCGGCGATCGCGATCGGCTGCCTCGTCGGGCTGCTCTACGGCTACCTGTTCACACGGTTCGGTCTTCCGAGCTTCGTCATCACGCTCGCCGGCCTGCTCGGCTTCCTCGGCCTGCAGCTGTGGGTGCTCGGCGAGACCGGATCGATCGCCATCCCCTTCGATTCGTGGCTCGTGCAGTTCGCCCAGCAGATGTTCCTGCCGGCGTGGGCGTCCTACGTGGTAGCCGTGCTCGCCGTGGCCGCCTTCGCCCTCTCACTCGTGCGACGTGCGCGACGGCGCGCGGCGGCCAACCTGGTGAGTCAGAGCTACGGCGAGATCGCTCTGCGCAGCGCAGCGCTGCTGGTGTTCCTCCTCGTCGCGACGTGGTACCTGAATCTCTACCGGGGCGTCGGCGTGATGTTCCTGTTCTTCCTCGCGCTCGTCGTCGCGATGAACTTCGCGCTCACCCGCACCCGCTGGGGCCGCGCGGTCTACGCGGTCGGCGGATCGGTCGAGGCGGCGAGACGGGCGGGGATCCGTGTCGACCGGATATACCTGTCGGTCTTCGCGATGTGCTCCACCCTCGCCGCCGTGGGGGGCATCCTCGCCGCAGCCCGGCTGGCCTCGGCCAATCAGAGTTCCGGCACCGGCGATGTGAACCTCAACGCGATCGCGGCCGCCGTCATCGGCGGCACGAGCCTGTTCGGCGGGCGAGGATCCGCGTTCTCGGCACTCGTCGGCATCGTGGTGATCCAGTCGATCTCCTCGGGCCTGACGCTTCTGAACCTCGACTCCTCGGTGCAGTTCATGGTCACCGGCGTCGTGCTCGTGCTCGCGGTGATCGTCGACTCCCTCTCGCGCCGCACCCGCGCGGCCACCGGTCGCGCCTAAACCGGTCCCGGCGTCGCCTGGCTTCACTTGGCGAACGCTCCCAGCCGGCGTCCAGGACGGCACCCGGTCTTCGCTTGGCGAATTGTCGCCTTTCACCCCCGCACACGGGCACTGTGCACGGTAAGCGCTCTCTGCCTTCGCCGGATGAGAGCATCCGTCACGCGCCGCCCTCGGCGTTGCCAAAGCGTTACGTTCAAGACTTGACGATAAGAATCAGCGTCGTCGATGATCTCATCAGCGCGATGAAAACCAGGGATGATCCTGGGACTCGCTCGCTTCAACGACGAAAGGCGAATGATGAAGAAGTCTTCGATCCTCGCCGTGGCTGCCCTCACGGGCGCGGCCGCGGTGATGCTGGCCGGCTGTGCCGGCGGCGGCACCGGCGACGGCGGCGCCACGGAGGGCGGCGGCGACGCGGCCGGCCGCGCGTGCGTGATCCTTCCGGACGCGGCGTCCTCGCCGCGCTGGGAGAACCTCGACCGCCAGTTCCTGCAGGAGGGACTGGAGGCCGCCGGATTCGAGGCGGACATCCAGAACGCGCAGGGCGACAAGGACAAGTACGCGACCCTCGCGGATCAGCAGCTCACCAAGGGCTGCGGCGTCATGCTGCTCGTGGACCTCAACGGAGCCGCCGTCTCGGTCGCCGAGAAGGCAAAGGCCGAGGGGATCCCGGTGATCGCCTATGACCGTCCCTTCGAGGGCTCGGACTACTACGTCTCGTTCGACAACGAAGAGGTCGGCCGGCTTCAGGGGCAGCTCGTCCTGGACGGCCTCGAGGCGAAGGGCGTCGCTCCGGCTGACGCGGTCGTCGTCTACATGGGCGGAGACCCGACCGACGGCAACGCGAAGATGTTCCACGACGGCGCCGTCGAGGTCATGGAGGCCGCGGGCATCACTCCGGCCGCCGAGCCTCCGGGGGTCTGGGACCAGGCGAAGTCGCAGACCAACTTCGAGCAGGCGCTCACCAGCCTGAACGGCCAGGTCGACGGCGTCTGGGCGGCCAACGACACCAACGCCGCGGGCGTGATCAAGGTCCTGCAGGACAACAACCTGACCGGCGTGGCCGTGTCGGGCCAGGACGCGAACGTCGCGGGCCTGCAGAACATCCTCCTCGGGTGGCAGACCGGCACGGTGTGGAAGCAGGTCAACCTCGAGGCGGACGCCGCGATCGAGACGGCCGTCGCCCTGCTGAACGGTGAGACGCCGGAGGCGGACGCCGAGCTCGAGGACGGCACGCCGTACATCCAGGTCACGCCGACGGTGGTCGGCCCGAACGAGGTCAAGGACGTGGTCGCCGCCGGCGGCTACGCGAGCTACGACGACGTCTGCACGCCGGACGTCGAGGCGAAGTGCACCGAGTTCGGAGTCACGGAGTAACGTTCGGTTCAAGCCGCGAGGGCGTCGCGTCATCGAGGCGCGGCGCCCTCGCGCGCACCACACCGACATCGCAAGGAAGCGAGCATGTCAGACACACTCACCGCCACCGAGCCGATCATCAAACTGGTCGGCGTCAAGAAGTCCTTCGGCCCGGTCAGCGTCCTGAAGGGCGTCGACCTCGAGGTCCACCCCGGCAAGGTCACCGCCCTGGTGGGCGACAACGGCGCCGGCAAGTCCACGCTCATCAAGGGCCTCGCCGGCGTTCAGCCGTACGACGAGGGCGAGGTGCTCATCGACGGAACGCACCGTGACCTGCACGCTCCCCGCGACGCCTCAAGCCTCGGCATCGAGGTCGTCTACCAGGACCTCGCCCTGTGCGACAACCTCGACATCGTGCAGAACATGTTCCTCGGTCGCGAGGAACTGTCGCACGGCACGTTCGACGAGGGTCGCATGGAGAAGGAGGCATCCGACACCCTGCGCTCGCTCTCGGTGCGGACGGTCAAGTCCGTTCGCCAGAAGGTGTCGAGCCTCTCCGGCGGCCAGCGTCAGACCGTCGCGATCGCCCGCGCCGTGCTGAAGAAAGCACGCGTCGTGATCCTCGACGAGCCCACCGCCGCCCTCGGCGTCGCGCAGACCGAGCAGGTGCTGAACCTCGTCAAGCGCCTGTCGGAGCAGGGCGTCGCAGTCATCCTCATCAGCCACAACCTCGCCGACGTGTTCGAGGTGGCCGACGACATCGCCGTGCTCTACCTCGGCCAGATGGTCGCCCAGATCCCGACCACCGAGACCACCCGCGACGACGTCGTCGGCTACATCACCGGCACCAAGACGCCGAAGGGCGTGACGATCGTCGACACCTCCACGATCCTCACGGAAGGGGACCTGTGATGAGCAGCAACGTCACGCGGACCGAAGCCGCACCCGACCCGCTCGCCAGCGACCTCATCGGCAGCGGCGTCGAAGGCGGCGTCGGCGACCAGCTGAGGGCATGGTGGCAGCGCGTGCGAGGCGGCGACATGGGGGCGCTGCCCGCCATCGGCGGGCTCGTGGTGCTCTTCGTGCTGTTCTCGATCCTGAGCCCGTTCTTCCTCACGGAGCGCAACTTCGCGAACCTGCTCAATCAGGCGGCCACCCTGGTCGTGCTGGGCATGGCCCTCGTGTTCGTGCTGCTGCTCGGCGAGATCGACCTGTCGGCCGGTGTCACCGGCGGTGTGGGGATGGCGCTCTTCGTCGTGCTCGCAGCGCAGGGGGTCCCCTGGCCCCTCGCCCTCCTGATCGGCTTCGGGTTCGGGTTCCTCACCGGCGCGCTGATAGGTTTCTTCGTCGCCAGGGTCGGCATTCCGTCGTTCGTCGTGACACTCGGCCTGTTCCTCGGCTTCCAGGGACTCGCCCTCGTCATCATCGGACCCGGTGGCCTGTTCCGCCTCGAGGTGCCCGAGCTGCTCTTCCTGCAGAATGGGAACCTCCCCGTGTGGGGCGGCTGGGTCATGCTCGCGATCATGATCGCCATCTCGGCCGGCACGTCGTTCTGGGACCGCGCCCGTCGCGCCCGCGCCGGCGTTCCCAACCGCGCCCTGTCGCTGGTGTGGTTCAAGCTCGCCGCCATCGCCGTCATCGGCGGCGTCGTGGTGTACGTCCTCAACCAGAACCGCGGGCAATCCGTGATCGAGGTCGCGGGCGTGCCGGTCGTCGTGCCCGTGGTGCTCGTCATCCTCTGGCTGGGCACGTTCCTGCTCGACCGCACCAAGTTCGGCCGTTACATCTACGCGATCGGCGGCAATGCCGAAGCCGCCCGGCGTTCGGGCGTCAAGGTTCGCTGGATCAAGTGGTGGGCGTTCGTGATCTGCTCCAGCCTCGCCGTCTTCTCGGCGCTGCTGAGCGTGGCTCGTGTCGGCTCCGTCGATGCGACGGTGGGTCGCGACATCGTGCTGTCGGGCGTCGCAGCGGCCGTCGTCGGCGGCGTCAGCCTGTTCGGCGGCAAGGGACGTCTGATGCACGCCGCGATCGGTGCGATCGTGATCGCCACCATCACCAACGGCCTCGGCTTGCTGAACCTGCCGGCCGGCATCAACCTCCTGGTGACCGGCGGCGTGCTGATCCTCGCCGCGACGGTGGACGCGCTCTCGCGTCTGCGGTCCGGCGGAGCCAGGGTCTAGCGACCTCGAGCAGTGCGAAGGCGCCGGGCGGAAGCATCCGCCCGGCGCCTTCGTCCGTCACCTCCGCCGCGAACGGAGCGTTATCGTCTCCTCCACCCATTCCGGCACGAGCACGGTCGCAGGGCCAACGCGCGCGTCGTCGAACGGGACGGCCGGATCGCTCGCCTCGAGGTTCAGCTCGACGGTGCGTGCGCCGAACGCCGCCGCCAGCGCGACGTACCCCGCGGCGGGGTACACCTCCCCCGACGTGCCGATCGAGACGAACACGTCGCACGCGACGACCGCCTGCTCGATGCGGTCGAGCTCGTACGGCATCTCGCCGAACCAGACGACGTCGGGGCGCAGCATCCGCTCTCCGCACTCCCGGCAGGCGGGACGGTCGATCAGGTCGGCGTCCCAGTCGGGCCGGGAACCGCACGCGAGGCAGAGGGCGCGCCGCAGCTCGCCGTGCATGTGCACCAGGTTGCGGCTGCCGGCGCGCTCGTGCAGGTCGTCGACGTTCTGCGTGACGACCAGCAGGTCGTCGCCGATCGCGCCTTCGAGCCGGGCGAGCGCGCGGTGCGCGGCATTGGGAAGCACGGATGCCACCGCCCGGCGCCGGGCGTCGTAGAACGCCTGTACCAGGTCGGGGTCGCGCTCGAATCCCTCCGGCGTCGCGACATCTTCGATGTCGTGTCCCTCCCAGAGACCGTCGGCGCCGCGGAAGGTGGGCACCCCGCTCTCCGCCGAGATGCCCGCTCCGGTGAGCACGACGATGCGGTTCATCGCTTCGTGCCAGGGGCGACGTGGGACAGCACCCGCTCCCAGACGTCCGCCAGGATGAGCCGGGACTCGGGGTCGTCGCCCTTCGGGACCATCTCCACGCGGGCCGACGAGAGGTGATCCTTGAACCACCGCGCCGCGCCGGACGCCGCCGTCGGATCGGCCTGACCGTTCATGAGGAGAGTCTTGGCGGCGATGCGGTCGAGGAGCCCGGCGACCTCGCTCGCCCCGAGCTCGGACTCCGGTCGCGGAACGGCGACGAGCGCGAGCCGATCGACACCGCCTCCGAGATGCGCCGCGATCATGATGGCGAGCTCGCCGGCCTCGCCGACCCCGACGAGGCCGACCGGCCGACCGTGCGCCTCCTCCGCGATGAACCGCGCGATGACGTTGGCGGTCGCCTCCGCCGGGGTCGCGCCGCGGTACGCAGCGGGATCGTCGATGTCGTCGACCGTGAGCCCCACCGCGACGATCCTCGCGTCGCGCCGCGCGGTGACGTCCGGTCGCGGATCAGAGAGCGCCGAAACCCCCGCGCGCAGCAGCACGACGGTGCGCTCCGCGCCCGGCGCCCCGAAGCTGCGGTTCTCGTACGAAGCGTCTGGCGCGGGTCCCTTGGTCATGACGAAAGCCTACGTTCCGCCTCCCCCGACCAGACCGCGAGACTTCAGGGGAGCGCCGAGACTGCGGGGATCTGCTGCAGTCTCGGCGCTCGGGTGGAGTCTCGCGGTGAGCGTCGGGTTCAGGGTCACGCCATGAGCGGGATGGCGCCGACCATCACACCGACCGCCAGCATCGCGAGCGACACGATCGTGGCGCGCCACAGCACCTTCTTGTGGTGGTCCCCGAGGTTCACGCTCGCGAGCGAGACCAGCAGCAGGATCGCCGGAACCAGCGGGCTCTGCAGGTGCACCGGCTGGCCGGTGATCGAGGCGCGGGCCATCTCGACGGGGGCGATGCCGAAATGCTCGGCGCTCTGTGCGAGCACCGGGAGGATGCCGTAGTAGAAGGCATCGTTCGACATGAAGAACGTGAACGGGATCGACAGGATGCCGGTGATCACGGCGAGGAACGGCCCCAGCGAGGCGGGGATCACAGTGGTGATCCACGTCGCCATGGCGTCGACCATGCCGGTGCCGTTCAGCACGCCGACGAGGACCCCGGCCGCGAGGACCATCGACACGACGCCGACGATGCTCGGGGCGTGTGCGACGATCTCGTCGGCCTGGCCCTTGAGCTTCGGGAAGTTGACGACCAGCGCGATCGCGGCGCCGACCATGAACACGTAGGCGAGCGGGAAGACGTCGAGCACCAGCAGCACCATCACCGCCAGCGTGAGAGCCAGGTTGAACCAGATCAGCTTCGGCCGCAGGGTCTCACGGTTCGGGTCGAGCATGGTGTCGGCCATCGCCGTGTCTTCGCGGTCGACGACCGCGGTGGCGGCGGGGACTCCCCGATGGCCGCCGGCGAGCGTCACGATGTTGCCGGTGCGCAGCGTGGCACGGGCGCCCGGCTTGGTGTCGGACCCGCGGAAGATCCGAGGTCCGGCGAAGGAGGCCCCGTCGCCCAGGCGCGAGGTGTCGACGCTCCCGATGCGCTTGCGCTCCGAAAGGCCGAGGAACCAGGCGAACGTCAACGCGATCACAAGGCCCGCCGCGAGGGACGGCAGCATGGGAACGAAGATGTCCGTAGGCTGCAGCCCGAGCGCCGTCGCCGCACGAACGGTCGGACCACCCCACGGCACGATGTTGAGCGTGCCGTTCATGAGACCGGCGACGCAGGTGAGCACGACAGGGCTCATGCCCAGGCGAAGGTAGATCGGCAGCATCGCAGAAGTCGTGATGATGAAGGTCGTCGACCCGTCGCCGTCGAGCGACACCGCGCCGGCGAGGATCGCCGTTCCGAGCACGACCTTCGCCGGGTCGTCGCCCAGCAGGCGCGTGATCGCGCGGATGAGCGGGTCGAACAGGCCGACGTCGATCATGATGCCGAAGTACATGATCGCGAACATGAGCAGCGCGGCCGTCGGGGCCATGCTGGCGATCGCGTCGATGATCATGTCGCCGAGGCCGAGTCCCGCGCCGGCGAACAGACCGAACACCGTGGGCACGATGATCAGCGCCACCATCGGCGTGAGCCGCCGCGTCATGATGAGCGCCATGAAGACGAGGACCATCGTGAATCCGAGGGCGACGAGCACCCACTCGGGCGGGACGAAGGCCGTCGCGTAGCCTTCGTCGGCCTGGGCGGCCGGGAGGAGGAACGGTGCTGCCGCGTTCATGTCGACTCCTTCGTCGTGGGGTGCGTCAGGTTTCGCGCACCGGTCTCGGTGCGTTCGAGAGAGGTTAGGCGCGAGCGCTCTCCGATCGCGCGGTAAGTCGCATTCCCTCACGTTGTGCGCGTACCGTGTGTTCTGCGCATTCTGCTCATGCGCGTCGGTCCCAGGAGGTGGCATGCGATTCGCGACACGTCTCCTGCTGGTGCAGCTGGCGACCGTCACCGCCGTGGTCGCCGTGTGCGCGCTCGTCTTCGGCTGGCTCAGCGTGCGTCAGCTGCGCGCCGAGTCGGAGGCCGCCGCTCTCAACATCGCCCGCACCGTCGCCGAGGACCACGACGTGAAGTCCGAAGTCGCCGAGTTCTCAGCGGACCCGGGAACTCCGGATGCCGCGCACCTGCGCGACGGGGTCCTGCAGCAGATCGCCAGTGACGTCGCCAGCCGTACGGACGCGCTGTTCGTCGTCATCACCGATGATCACGGCATCCGCCTCGCTCACCCGAACGAGGATCTTCTCGGGCAGGTGGTCTCGACGCCCTTCGCCGAGGTGCTCGAGGGCAACGAGGTGGTCGACTGGGAGGTCGGCACGCTGGGCGAGTCCGCCCGCGCGAAGGTGCCGATCTATCCCGAGGACGCCGGCCAGCCGGTCGGCGAGGTCAGCGTCGGATTCGAGCGCGCGAGCGTGTTCGACGACCTCCCCGCGCTCCTCACGACGATCGCCGTCGCCGCGCTCGGCGGGGTGGCGCTGGCGACGTTCGCGACCCTGCTCCTGCGACGGCGGTTCGAGCGACTGACGCTCGGCCTCCAGCCCGAGGAGCTCGTGGCGCTCGTGCAGAATCAGGCCGCGGTGCTCGAGGGCGTGGGTGACGGGGTGGTCGCTCTGGATCCCGACGGTGTCGTGCGCGTCTGCAACGGGGCGGCCGCACGGATGCTGCGGCTCGACGATCCGGTCGGGCGCCGGTTCGACGAACTGCCGTTGCCGCAGGACGTCGTGCGAGCCGTACGAGAAGGGGCCACCGCGGTGGAGGCGGTCGTCGGCGACCGGGTGCTGTACCTAGACACCCGTCCGGTGCGCCGCAACGCCCGGGCGCTCGGGGAGATCCTGGTGGTGCGAGATCGCACCGACGTCGAAGCACTCGCCGGGCGGCTCGAGACGGTGCGCGCCATGACCGAGGCCCTGCGCGTGCAGCGGCATGAGTTCGCGAACCGCCTCCACGTCGCCTCCGGGCTGATCGACGCGGAGCGCGTCGACGAGGCACGAGCCTTCCTCGGCGATCTCGCCGAGCGCGGTGCGGTCGACTTCGCCGTCGCGGGGCTCGAGCGCGTGCCCGACGCGTTCCTCCAGTCGCTGCTCGGCGCGACGGGGGCGGCCGCGCGGGAGCGGGGCGTGACGCTGCGCATCTCCGACGACACCTTGCTGCTGAGCGAGGTCGCGCTTGCGGAGGATGTCGCCGCGATCCTCGGCAACCTCGTCGGCAACGCGGTCACCGCCGCGGTCGCCGGAGCCGAGCCCCGCTGGGTCGAGCTCGCGCTGCTCGGCGACGGCGACGAGCTCGTGGTCACCGTCGCCGACTCTGGCGGCGGTATCCGTCCCATGGGGAGCGACCCGTTCGCGCGCGCCGGCTCTCGGGAAGACGACCCGGACCGCAGCGATCGGGTGCACGGGCACGGCTTCGGTCTGCCGCTCTCACGAGACCTCGCGCGCCGGCATGGCGGCGACGTCTGGCTGATCGACGCCGGTGGCGACGGCGCCGGCGCGGTGTTCGGTGCTCGGCTGCCCGGAGCGCTGCGGCGCGACACCGCCCACCCTCGAAAGGAGAAGGCATGACCCAGCCCCTTCGCGTGCTGGTCGTGGACGACGACTTCCGCGTAGCAGGCCTGCACCGCGACGTCGTCGCGTCCCGCGCGGGGTTCACCGCGCTGGATCCGGTGCATTCGCTCGGCGCGGCGCGGCTTGCCCTGCGCGCGCACTCCCCCGATCTGCTGCTCGTCGACGCGTTCCTTCCCGATGGCGACGGCGTCGAGTTCGTCGCCGCGGTCGACGTGGATGCGTTCGTGCTGTCGGCGGCGACGGATGCTGCGACCGTGCGCCGTGCGCTGCGTGCCGGCGCGCTGGCGTATCTGACGAAGCCCTTCGAAGCGCGCGTGCTCGCCGAGCGCCTCGACCGGTACGCGCGCATGCGCAACCTCCTCGGGACCGACCGCCCCCTCGAGCAGGAGCAGATCGACCGCGCACTGACGATCCTGCACGGTTCGGCGGACGCGACCTCGGTGTCGCGCACAGCGACGGAGCAGGTGATCCTCGAGGGCCTCGGCGATGGCGAGGCCTCGGCCGCGGAAGTCGCCGAGCGGGTCGGGATCTCGCGCGCTACGGCGCAACGCCATCTCGCCGCGCTGGCGTCGCGAGGACAGGTCGAGGTGCGCCTGCGATACGGGTCGACCGGACGCCCGGAGCACCGCTACGCGGCCACGAGATGACGGTGAGAGGCCCGAGGATCAACTCCTGAGCAGAGCCCGCAGCGATTCGATCGTGTCGGCCTCGCCGGCGCGCTTGTCGGGGCGATACCCCTTCACACGGGCAAAGCGCAGGGCGACGCCGCCGGGGTACCGGGATGAACGCTGCACGCCGTCGATCGCGATCTCGACCACCGTCTCAGGGCGCACGTGCACGGCGTACGCCGATCGGTGCGTCTCGATGGTCGGGAAGTGTTCGGTCTGCCACCGGAGCGTCGCGTCGGTGAGGCCCTTGAACGTCTTGCCCACCATCACGAAGCCTCCTGGCTCGCCGAACGCGCCCTCGGGATCGCGCGCGCCCAGGTGCAGGTTCGACAGCTGACCCGTACGGCGGCCCGATCCCCATTCCACGGCGAGCACGACGAGGTCGTAGGTCAGCACGGGCTTGACCTTGAGCCAGCTCTTGCCGCGTCTGCCCGCCGCGTACGGCGCGTCGAGCGCCTTGACCATCACGCCCTCATGGCCCGCGGCGAGCGCCCGGCGCGAGAACTCCTCGGCCCGCGCGGGGTCGTCGGTGATGACTCCGGGCATACGGGCATCGCCCACAGCCCGGTCGAGTAGCTCGAGGCGCGTGGAGAGAGGTTCGTCGATCAGGTCGCGTCCGTCGAGATGGAGGATGTCGAAGAACCACGGCCGCAGCACTGTCGCCGCGGCATCGTCGCCCATCGACCCGAACCGGGACATGGTGTCCTGGAACGGCCGGGGGCCGCCGTCCTCATCGAGCGACAGCGTCTCGCCGTCGAGGATCACCCGCTCAGCCGGAAGCGCGCGCACCGCCTCGACCAGCTCCGGCACGCGATGCGTGATGTCGGCGAGGCTGCGTGTGAACACGCGCACGTCGTCGCCGTCGCGATGCACCTGAATGCGCGCACCATCGAGCTTGTACTCGACGGATGCCGCGGCCCCGAGCGTCTCGAGCGCCTCCCTCGTCGAACCCGCCGTCGCGGCGAGCATCGGCAGCACGCCGCGCCCCACTTCGAGCCCGACCTCGGAGAGCGCCTCGGCACTGCCGGTGAGCGCGATGCGTGCCGTCGCACCGAGGTCGCCCGAGAGCATCGCGGCTCGCCGCACGACCGGCGCCTCGCGCTCGGAGCCCTTCGCGATCGCATCGAGGAGCACGCCCTCGAGGGCGCCCGTGCGCAGTTCGCCGATCATGACCCGCGCGAGGAAATCCCACTCCTCTGCGGTGGCGGCCGCTGCCAGCGCGTCGAGCTCGGCACGTCGCGCGAGCACGGAGCCCGCGCCGTCGGCCGCGGCCAGGCGGCTGAGCGATGCGTCGACGTCGAGCACGGTCAGCGTCGGTTCGTCCGCGTGGGTGACCTCCAGTCCCATCAGACTCCGCCAGCCCACGCCGAGTCGACCCTGTCGCGGGGTGGCGGTGAGGAATCCGATGGCGGGAGCGATCTCGTCGGGCTCGAGGTCGCGCAGCAATGCTGCCAGGACCGATACCTTTGCCAATCTCGACGACGTCGCCGCCACCTCGCCCGTCGCGGTCACCAGCTCGTTCAGCAGCACACCGGCATTCTGGCACCGGCCCCGGACACACGTCGCGGGGTTGACCAGGGGTCCGCGACGACCCGGCGACGCGGGATGCGCCGGGTCCGACGTCAGTGCGCGACGGTGCGCAGCGCGGATTCGAGATCGGTGTGGGCGAAGTCGTAGCCCGACGACAGCAGCACGTGTGGCGAGACCCACCGGCTCTTGAGCACGAGCTCCGGTTCGGTGCGCAGCACCGCCATCGCCGGCTCGAGCATGAAGCGGTAGGCGGGAAGTCCGATCGGCTGCCCGACGACGCGTCGCAGCGTCGCCATCAGTGTGCGGTTGTCGCTCGCGTGGGGTGCGGCAAGATTCACGGGCCCGGAGATCTCGTGGCGGTCACGGACGAAACGCACCGCGCCGACGACATCGTCGAGGTGGATCCAGCTGAATCGCTGACGCCCGCGCGAGCGATGCCACGACGGCCGCCCATTCCCCGTGGGGTGCGCACCGATCCCGCGGTACCGGCGGTGCGCCCACCACCACCCGTCGTACTGGGGGCCGCCGAGACCGAGTCGCGCGAGCCGCAGCAGCGTGCGCGTTGCGGGGCCGTCGCCGATGACGATGGCCATCCTGAGCGCGACCCGACGCGTCGCCGGCAGGTCGCCCGCGAAGAACTCGTCCTCCCAGTTGCGCGCCACATCGACGGAGAAGCCTTCGCCGAGTTCGCCGTCGGTCTCCGTCTGCGGCCGTTCCATCGCGTAACGGTAGATCGTGGCTGTGCTCGCATTGAGCCACACCGGGGGCGGAGTCGCGGCTTCCGTCACCGCCTCACGCAGGCTCCTCGTGGTCTCGACCCGCGATCGCAGGATCTCGTCGCGATTCGCGTCGGTGTAACGGCAGTTCACCGACTTGCCGGCGAGGTTCACGAGCACCGCGGCGCCCTCGACGAGGGCACGGATGCCGCCGCCGTGGTCCCACGTCGCATCGGCGTCCGACCGGCCGATGGTGCGCACCTCATACCCGTCTTCGGTGAACGCACGCACCAGCGCCTCGCCGACGAAGCCCGAGGCACCGGCGACGACCGCGACCGGTCGCGCAGCCGTCACGCGACGGCCTCGGCGACGGCGTCGATGAAGCGGAGGTGTTCATCGACGCTCCCCGAGGCGGTGATGGCCCGCAGGACCACCTCGTCGGCGGCGGCGCGGTAGGCGGCGATGCGGTCACGCAGCGCTGCGGGCCGGATGACCGTGTCGGCTGCCTCGATGCCCAGACGCGCGAAATTCGCCGCGTAGGCGGGGTACCCGGCGTAACGCCGCGCCTCCTCGTCGAGCAGCGCGACCGCGGCCGGGTCGGCCGCCGTCCGTACGTACAGCGCGACATGCGCCGTGCTCGCGAGTTCGTGGGCGTGCTGAGCCTGGTCGGCGGCGATCTCGGGCGTGAGCCAGCTGAGCAGGAGTCCGTCCGAGGCCGTGGCCCCCGCACGCCTCATCTTCGGGCCCAGCGCGCCGACGATCACGCGAGCTTCCGTGCGCAAGCGGAGGGCGGTGGCGGCATCCGTCACCCTGTCGACCGCCCCGGAGCGAATCTGTCCCGAACCGATTCCGAGCACGAGTCGATCGGCGGGGAGCCCTGCGGCACCGCCGATGATGTCGTCGGGCGTGCGCCGGTCGATCGGCAGCACCCCGGTGGCGAGCACAAGCTGGTCCGTTTCGCCGGCGGCGCCGCTGAGCACCGCCAGCGCGTCGTGACCCGGGGTGTCGTTGACCCACAGGGCGCGCAATCCCGCAGCCTCTGCGGCGGCCGCCACGCGCGCGGCGAGCTCTGCCCCCGCAGCCGCGGCGATCCCGATGGAGAGCGCCGCCGTCATGCGACGCTCGTCCCGACGAGCCGCGAGACCTCGGCCGCGGCCCGGTAGAACTCGGCGATGTCGCCGCGTGACGAAGGCAGCAGCACCACGTCGTCGACGCCCGCGTCGAAGAAGCGCCGCGCGCCGGCGGCGACCTCCGCGGGGTCGCCCCACAGCGCGCGCTCCTCCGGTGCGGGCTTGTCGCCGACATCCGCGACCGCGCGGGCCTCGGCATCCGCGCCGAACGCCGTGACGACATACGCGACGACGTCGTGGCCGTCGCCGCGGCCGGCGGCGCCCCGGGCCTCACGAATGGCGGTCGTCGCGACGGCGTACTCGCCCGCCGTGTGGCCGCTGTCGAGCACCGTGCCGTCGGCGACCTCTCCGGTGAGGCGGAGGGTCTTCGGTCCCTCGGCCGCCGCGTAGACGAGCGGCGGTGTCGCCGGCGGGTAGTCCAGGCGCACCCCGCGGAGGGTGACGTAGCGCCCCTCGGCGGTGACGTGCTCGCCGGCGAGCAGGCCGCGCAGGGCCGGGACGTACTCTCGCATCAGGGTCAGCGGCGAGGCGACCCGCGCGCCGACCTGCCCCATCCAGTCGAGCACACCGTGGCCGACTCCCGGCAGCAGCCGGCCGGGGAACTGTCTTTCGACCGTGGCGATCTCCATCGCGGTCACGGCCACATTGCGCAGCGGCATGGGCGCGATGCCGATGCCGATGCGCAGCGCCTCGGTCCACGCGAGCGCCGCACCCACGGTCGCGAAGGCGGACTGCCGGAAGCAGTCCTCCCAGATCCACAGCTCGGGCAGTCCCTCCGATTCGGCGGCGAGCACCGCGTCGCGGAACTCGTCGGGGCTGTGGGTGTACGGGTTGAAGATCGCGCCGATGCGGGTCATGCACCCACTCTGTCAGCGCCGGCCGACACACGCACGCCGCCACGGGCTAATGAGGGCATCGCCTCGGCGCAACCCCGTGGCCATGAGAGGGCCGCGCGCCGAGGCTGGGTCCATGGCACGGATCGGGACGTCGGGCTGGGTGTATCCGCACTGGCGCGGCGCGGTGTACGTCGGCGAGCAGCGCACGTGGCTCGATCAGTATGTTGCGGAGTTCGACACCGTCGAGCTCAACGGCAGCTTCTATCGGTGGCCCCCCGATGCGCGTTTCGCCGGGTGGCGACAGCGCCTGCCCGACGGTTTCGAGATGACGGTCAAGGCGCCGCGAGGGCTGACGCATGCACGGCGGCTCCTCGAGCCGGAGGCCTGGATCTCCCGGGTCACCCGTGGCCTCCATGAGCTGCGCGGGCGGCGCGGGCCGCTGCTCATTCAGCTCCACCCGAGGATGGAGCGCGACGACGCCCGCCTCGAGTACTTCCTCGCCGCACTGCCCTCCTGGACCCGGCCGGTCGTCGAGTTCCGGCATCCGTCCTGGACCGACGACGCCGTCTTCTCGATGCTCGAGCGCCACGGCGCCGCGTACTGCGTCATGAGCGGCGCCCGCCTGCCCTGCATTCTGCGCGCGACGGCCCAGCTCGTGTACGTGCGCCTGCACGGTCCGGACCCCGAGCACCTCTACGGCGGCTCGTACTCCGACGACGACCTGGCGTGGTGGGCGGACCGCATCCGCGAGTGGGAGGGCGCGGGCCATGAGGTGTACGCCTATTTCAACAACGACGGCGAGGCCCACGCGGTGCACAACGCGCGGACCCTGAAACGGATGCTGCACCCCTGACGCGCACGAGAGCGCCGGGCCCCGCGGGCCCGGCGCTCTCGAGGGTCATGCGTCAGGCGGCCACCGCGAGGGGCGAACCCGCCACCACCGACAGCGCGTCGGCTGCAGCATCCACCGTCACCGTCCCGCCGTCGACGAGCGCACCCGTGACGAACAGGTCGGCGATGCGGTCATCCACCTCGCGCTGGATCAGGCGGCGCAGCGGCCGGGCGCCGTACTCGGGCTCGTACCCGTTGTCGGCGAGCCATTGCACCGCGGCGTCCGTCACGACCAGCGACACCTCTCGCTTGCCGAGCCGTGCGTCGGACGCACCCAGCAGGAGTCGCACGATGCTCTCCAGCTGCGGCTTCTCGAGCTTGCGGAACAGCACGATCTCGTCGATGCGGTTGAGGAACTCGGGGCGCATCGCCTCGCGGAGCTTGGCGAACACACGGTCGCGCAGGTCTTTCTCCGAGCCGAAGCCGGTGGCGCCTCCCCCATCGGCGAGGAATCCGATCGCCCCGCCGCGCGACGCGAGGAACTCCGAGCCGAGGTTCGAGGTCATCACGACGACGGTGTTGCGGAAGTCGACCGTCCGGCCCTGACCGTCGGTGAGGCGACCGTCGTCGAGCACCTGCAGCAGCAGGTTGAACACGTCGGGGTGCGCCTTCTCGATCTCGTCGAACAAGACGATCGAGTACGGGTTGCGCCGCACGCGCTCGGTGAGCTGCCCGGCCTCGTCGTAGCCGACGTATCCCGGAGGGGCGCCGACCAGGCGCGACACGGTGTGCCGCTCGCCGAACTCGCTCATGTCGAAGCGGATGACCGCGCCCTCGTCGTCGAACAGCGACGCAGCAAGGGCCTTCGCCAGCTCGGTCTTTCCGACGCCGGTCGGGCCGAGGAAGAGGAACGACCCCACCGGACGACGAGCGTCGCCCATGCCGGTGCGGTTGCGCCGCACGGCCTTGGCGACCGCGGTCACGGCGTCGTCCTGTCCGATGACGCGGTCGTGCAGCTCGTCCTCGAGGGAGGCGAGGCGCTCGCGCTCGGTCTCGGTCAGGCGGTTCGCCGGGATGCCGGTGGCGCGGCTGATCACCGCTGCGATCTCCGGCTCATCCACGATGGCCTCGGTCCGCGCGGCGGCGCCGGCGGCGGTGGCCCGCTCGAGGCGGTGCTGCACCTCGGCGATCTGGTCGCGGATCTGCGAGGCCTCCTCGTAGTGCTCCGCCGACACGGCGGCGTTCTTGTCGGCCTCGAGGGTCGCGAGACGCTCGATGAGTCCGCTCACGTCGACCTTGGAGCCCAGCCGCAGACGCAGACGTGCGCCGGCCTGGTCGATGAGGTCGATCGCCTTGTCCGGCAGCACACGATCGCTGAGGTAGCGGTCGCTGAGCTCGACGGCGGCGCGCAGGGCTTCGTCGGTGTAGACGATGCCGTGGTGCTCCTCGTACGCGGGCTTGAGGCCGCGCAGGATGAGCACGGCGTCCTCGATGGAAGGCTCGCCGACGCGCACCGGCTGGAAGCGGCGCTCGAGCGCCGGGTCCTTCTCGATGACGCGGTACTCCTTGAGGGTGGTCGCCCCCACGAGGTGCAGCTCGCCGCGGGCGAGGCGGGGCTTCAGGATGTTGCCGGCGTCCATGCCGCCGTCACCGGCGCCGCCGGCGCCGACCACGGTGTGCACCTCGTCGATGAAGACGATCAGCTCGCCCTTGTGCGCGGCGATCTCGTCCATCGTCTTGGTGAGGCGCTCCTCGAAGTCGCCGCGGTAGCGGGTGCCCGCGAGCATCGCCGGCAGGTCGAGCGCGATCACGCGCTTGCCGAGCAGCTGCTCGGGCACGGAACCGTCGACGATCGCCTGGGCGAGGCCTTCGACGATCGCGGTCTTGCCGACGCCGGCCTCACCGACCAGCACCGGGTTGTTCTTGGTGCGGCGGCTGAGGATCTCGATCGTCTGCTCGATCTCGTCGGTGCGCCCGATCACCGGGTCGAGGCCGCCGGCCACCGCGCGCGCGGTCAGGTCGGTGCCATACGTGTCGAGCATGGGCGTGTCGGATGCCGCGCCCTCCGGCCGGGCGTCGGGCTGTGTGCTCTCCCCCGGCGTCACGGTCTCGCGGGCACCCTGCATCAGCGCCTCGGCGGTCACACCGGCGCGCGCCAGCACCTGGCCGGCCGGCGTGTCCTGCGCGAGGACGAGCGCGAAGAAGAGGTGCTCGGGATCGACGTAGGTCGATCCCGACGAACGCGCCACCTGGAACGCGTGGAACAGCGCCCGCTGCACGGACGAGGTCACGACCGCCCCGTCGACATCGGCGGCAGCCGTGGCGGCCGGGAGGCGCTCCTCCGTGGCGCGCGCGATCGCGTCGGCGTCCGCGCCGATGCGCTGGACGGCGTCACGCGCCGGGGCCTCGGCGACGAGGATGCGCAGGACGTGCAGGGCGTCGAGCTCGTGCTGACCGCGCTCGAGCGCGTACTTGCCGGCGCGCTGCAGCAGCTCCTGGGTGCGGGCGCCGAGGTAGCGGCTCAGGTCGATCGAGCGCTCGGCACGCGCGCGCTCGCCCGCGAGGTAGCGCGCCAGGAACTCGTCGAACGAGCTCGCGTCGTCGCCGGCCTGAGGGGTGAAGTCTTCGGGCATTCCGTCTCTCCTGAAACTTGAGTGAACCGGCGTCAAGTTTTGAACTTGACACGGGCATTGTCAAGTTCAACCTCTTCGGGCCACAGGTATTCCCCGGCGCGTCGGATCCGTCTCGATGGCTGTCCCACCCCCGGCGTAGCGTGAGCGCCGGGGGATCCACATCGAAGAAGAGGGAGAACCATGGACTGGAAGATCGAGCTCATCCACGTACCCGTCTCCGACGTCGACCGCGCGAAGGAGTTCTATGAACGGATCGGCTTCCACGCCGACCACGACCAGACGCCTGTCGAGGGACTCCGTTTCGTGCAGATGACGCCGCCCGGCTCCGCCTGCTCCATCGCCTTCGGCACGGGGCTGGGCAACACCCTCGCACCCGGGCAGCAGAACACCATCCAGGTCGTGGTGCCCGACGCCGACGAGGCCCTCGCGCACCTGCGCGCCCACGGCGTCGAGGGGCGCGGCGTCGACGAGCAGGACTGGGGCCGGTTCGTGCAGTTCGACGACCCCGACGGCAACACCTGGACGCTGCAGCAGCTGCCCGCCCGGCGCTGATCGCGGCACCCCCCGCCCGACGACGCCGACACCGATCGGCCGCCCCGCTCCCGAGAGCGGGGCGGCCGAGAGCGGACGCCGTCAGTCCCGCCCGCCAGGGGGACCGAGGATGAGCAGCACGACGAAAAGGAGCACGACGGCGAGAGCGATCAGCCCGCCGAGCACCCACGGCCGGCGCAGGAACCAGCGCATCAGCCGGTCGTACCAGGTGCCGTCGCGCGGATCATCGGTGGCCTCGAGCCGCCACGCGCCGGCGAGGCGACCGCTGCGCTGGAGCCACAGCTCGGCGGGGATCGTGGCGTACGGGATGACGGCGCTCACGAGCGCGAGCGCCGTGGGGCCGACGCGCCAGCGGTTGTTCAGGGCGACCAGGATCACGGTCGCGCCGTACGACAGGAAGATGAAGCCGTGGATGCCGCCGCCGATCGTGACGCCGAGCGCCCAGTCGGCGCTGGCGCGGAGGACCAGGCCTGCGATGAGGAGCGTCCACGAGATCGCCTCGAGGATCGCGAGTGCGCGGAACAGGGTGTGGGGATTACGGAACACACCTTCAGCCTAACTGAAAGAGCTTCAGGCTTTCTGAAGGCTTGCTGGTCGCGCAGACCCCGCTACTCCGGAGCGAGCCCGAAGGGCTGCTCGTGGAGGCCCTCGAGGGCGGTGGCCAGCGCCGGCGCCCCCGCAGCGAGTCCCGCGTCGAGGGCCGCAAGCCGCTGCTCGGCCGCCTGCAGCACCTCGCTGCCCCGCGCCGTGACGCGCAGATCGGAGGCGGCGCCCGCATGCTTCGTGGCATCCGCGACGAGCCCGTCGGCGACGAGGGTCTGCACCGCGGTGTGCGCCGACTGCACGGTGATCTGCGAGCGCCGCGCAAGCTCGCTGAACGATATGCCGGGCGTCGCCTCGATGTGCGCGAGCAAGCCGTACTTGCGGGTCGTGAGGCCGAGGTCGCGCAGCTGCGCGCCGAGGTGCGCATCCCAGACGGCTGCCACGGTCAGCAGCGAGATGACGGGACTGAACGCACGGTCTGGCACCGTTGAATGCTAGTCCCGCTGTCGCGGGACGGCACGCATTCGTCCAGGGTCCCGAACCGGATGCCGCTCGCCCGGCTACCGTGGGACGGTGACATTCTCGCTCGACGGCCTGCGCCGGTGGCCCGACGTCGAGGCTCCCGATCTCGTGGCGACGGATGCTGCGGACCGGCTGCTCCTCGACGAATCCGCCGCCGCACGGTCGACGGCGGGAGATCGCGGGCTCGTGGTGATCGGCGACGGCTACGGGGCGCTGACGCTGGGCGCTGCCGCGGACGGCGGTCGCGGCATCCGTGTCCACCAGGACCCGCTCACCGGCGAACGGGCACTCGCCGCCAACGCCGAGCGTTTCGGACTCGGCGACACGTTCGTGTCGTTGCCGCTGTCGCCCGAGCTGGTGCGCGGCGCACGCATCGTGCTGCTGCGGCTGCCGCGATCGCTCGACGCGCTGCGCGACATCGCGGGCCTCATCGCCGCGCACGCGGCAGCCGATGTCGTCGTGTTCGCCGGCGGTCGCGTGAAGCACATGACGCTCGCCATGAACGAAGTGCTCCACGCGCACTTCGCCCGGCTCGACGTCACGCACGCTCGCCAGAAATCCCGGGCGCTCGTCGCGCGCGAGCCGCACGACGGTCGGGACCCGGTGCCGACGCGGGCGACCCGCGACGGGATCGTCGTCTGCGCCTACGGCGGGGCGTTCGCGGGGGCGTCGATCGACATCGGGACGAGGCTCCTGCTCGACCATCTGCCCCCGCTCGCCGATGACACGGCGATCGACTTCGCGTGCGGGACGGGTGTCATCGCGACGGCGCTCGCGCTGCGGCATCCGTCTCTGCGCCTCCTCGCGTGCGACCAGTCCGCAGCCGCCGTCGCTTCCGCACGCGCGACCGCCGACGCGAACGGCGTCGCCGACCGGGTCCAGGTGGTCCGCGACGACATGCTGGGCGCTCAGCCGGATGCGGGTGCGAGCTTCATCGCACTGAACCCGCCGTTCCACTCGGGCTCGGCGGTTCACGAGGGCCTGGCGCCTCGGATGTTCGCGGAGGCAGCCCGCGTGCTGCGGCCGGGCGGGGAGCTCTGGACGGTATGGAACTCGGGACTGCGCTATCGCCCTGCGCTCGAGCGCACGGTCGGCCCCACCCGGCAGATCGCGCGCAACGCCAAGTTCACCGTGACGGCGTCCACGCGCCGCTGACGCACCCCCGCGACTACTCGGAGGCGTCGGGCGTCGGCTCCGGCCCGCCTGTGGGCCCGAACAGCACCCACGCGCCGTCGCTGCACTCGTAGAACTGGACCGCCGCCGTGTCGATGAACACGTCGCCGTCGGCGCTGCACGTGTCGTCGTCGGGCGCGGACGTGCCGAGCAGCACCTGCGTTCCCGGCGCACCCGGCGCACCGCTCGGGCCCTGAGCGCCCTGCTCGCCCTGCTCACCTTGGGGGCCCTGCGCGCCCGCCGGCCCCTGCTCACCGGTGAGGTTCGTGGCCGCCGCCTCGCGGATGTTGCCCACGACCGTCCACGCGCCGTCCTGGAAGAGGTACACGTCGGTGGTGAGGATGTCGATGTAGACGTCGCCCTCGTAGCCTTTGCCCTCTTCGGGCGCCCCGGAGCCCGCGCGCACCGCCGACCCGGCGGGCAGGATCTCGGCGAGCACGTCCTCGTAGTCCGGCGACGCCGTGGTCGATGCCGATGGCTCCGGCGTCGGAGCAGGCGGGGCGGTGTCGACCGATCGCGCCAGCCACGATCCGAGGAAAGCGGCGAAGAACGACAGCAGCACGAAGCCGAGGCCGAACCACACGAGCGTGCCGCGGGTCACCGGTGAAGCGGCGTGTGCCCGCGCAGGCGCAGGATCCTCGGTCGATTGCGCGTCCTGGACCACGGCACATCCCCTTCCACCGCGTGCGTCTTCGACGCCGGGCTCCCACAGCCTCGGCTTCGTGACTCAACTGTAGGAACGCGGGCGCTCCGTGTCACCTGTTCGACGCCGATTCGCCCCCGCACGCCGCCCTCGAGCGCGGTGCCCAAGCTCCTCCGTGATCCCACCTGAGGCGGGGATTGACCGGGGGGCCGACGCGAGAATGCCGGCGCCCCCGGTAGCCGCAAGCTCGGGACCCGCGGCCGGGGTCGCCGGACCGGGGCTCCGGCGGTATCCCCCAGTGAAGAGACACCGGCCTCGGGCATCTATTACGCGAGTTTCGGCGGGTTTCTGGACCGGGTTCACGGGCGCGCCGCAGCGCTGGTCGGGTGAAGGGCTGATCCGGGGGAATTTCGACGAAGAACGGAGGACGGATGCTGCGGCCCGCAGCATCCGTCCTCCTCAGCCCACTCGGATCCGCTCAGGCAGACCGCGGCTTCGCACCAGCCGGGGCGGGGATCACGTTGCGCTGCGCCAAGCCCCCCAGCCAGGCGAGGCTCGGCTTCGGAGTGCGGGCGAACGTCTCGCGGTCCACGGCGATCAGCCCGAACGTCGGCCGGAACGACCCCCACTCGTAGTTGTCGAGCAGCGACCAGTGCAGGTACCCGCGCACGTCGCAGCCGTCGGCCATCGCCGCGGCCATGCCTGCCAGCGCGCCCGTCGTGTAGTCGATGCGTCGGGCGTCGTCGGACGTCGCCATGCCGTTCTCGGTCACGATCATCGGGACGCCGCCGGTGACCTCGCGGGTGTGGCGCAGAGCGTGCCCGAGCGCCTCGGGGTAGTACTCCCAGCCGGTGAGCGTGCGCTCGGTGCCCTCGGGCCACGGCTGCGGACCGTAGCCGAGCTCGTCGTCCGTCGGGCCGATGATCGTCCGCAGGTACGACTGCACGCCGATGAAGTCGTCGTTCCGCGACTGCTCGAGGAAGAAGTCCTCGCGCCAGTACTGCCACTCGTCGCGCTGCTTCTCCCATCCGGGCACCGCCTGGAACACCTGGTTCGCCACCGTCCAGCCCGAGCGGATGCCGCCGACCCCGCGCAGCACCTCGGTCGAGGCGTGGTGCGCGTCGGCGATGGCCTGGGCGAGGAACGGCGACGGACCGGGGAAGTTGACGCCGTTCTCGGTGTCGATGCGCGCCTCGGTCTGGTTGACCATCATGTTCGGCTCGTTGATCGTGACGACGAGGTCCACGTCGTCGAGGATCGTCGCCGCGATCTCGGTGAAGCGACGGAACCGGTCCGTGCTCTCGTCGGCATACCAGCCGCCCGAGTGGTCCCACCACCGCGGGAAGGTGAAGTGGTGGAGCGTCACGATCGGCTGCACGCCGTGGTCGCGGCACGTGTCGATCATGCGGCGGTAGTGAGCGAGCTGCGCGCGCGAGACCACGCCCTGCTCGGGCTCGATGCGCGACCACTCCAGCGAGAACCTGTAAGCGGTGAGCCCGGCGTCCGCCAGCAGCGCGATGTCCTCGGGGTAGCGGTGGTAGGAATCGCAGGCGTCACCCGAGGGCTCCGGGATCTGACTGCCCGGGGCGTACTCGTTCTCCCAGTGCCCGGTGTTGACGTTGCCGCCCTCGATCTGGTGACCGGCGGTAGCCGCTCCCCAGATGAACCCCTCGGGTGCGGCGATGACACTGCTCATGAATGCTGATTCCTTTCTTGTGGAGATGTCGGGATCGGGGTCACTTGATCCCCGTCAGGGCGATCCCCTGGATGAAGTGGCGCTGCATCGCGATGAACAGGATCAGCACCGGGATGATGATGAGGAACGACCCCGCCATCTGCAGTCCGTAGTCGGAGCCGTGCCCGCCGGCCTCCGCCGAGAAGAGCGCGAGCGACACCGGGAGGGTGTACATCGAGTCGTCCTGCGAGATGATCAGCGGCCACAGGAAGCTGTTCCACGACCCCATGAACGTGAAGATCGCGAGGGTCGCCAGTGGCGCCTTGCACAGCGGCAGCACGATCTGGAAGAACGTGCGGAACTCCCCCGCGCCGTCGATCCGTGCCGCATCCAGGAGCGAGTCCGGGATCTCGAGCATGAACTGCCGCATCAGGAACACGCCGAAAGCGCCCACCATCCCCGGCAGGATCAGCCCCCAGTAAGTGTTGACCATGCCGAGGTTCGCCACCAGGACGAACTGCGGGATCAGCGTGACGATGCCGGGAACGAACAGGGTCGCCAGCACGACGACGATGATCGCGTTCTTGCCGCGGAAGTTCATTTTCGCCAGGGCCCACCCCACCATCGACGAGAACAGCAGCGTCGTGGCGACGGTCACGGCCGCGAGGAACACCGAGTTGAAGAACGGCCGGAGGATGTCGAACTCGAACAGCCACGCCCGGAAGTTGTCGAGAGTCGGATGCTGCGGCCACCACGTGACCGGACGCGCCATGATCTCGGCTCTCGTCTTGAAGGCGCCGAGCACCATCCAGACGAACGGCAGGACTGTGGCGGCGAGGCCGATCGACAGAGCGACCAGCACAGCGAGGTTGCCCCACCGGATCGGCTTGCGCGGTGTCCGCGTCGACGCGGTCTCGACCTCGGCCTCGGCGGGTCTCTGAGGGGTTGTCGTCATGTCAGGTCCTCTGACGGAAGAAGCGGAACTGGATGAGCGCGAGGATGCCGACGAGCGCGAACAGCACGTACGCCCCGGCGGCGCCGACGGAGTAGTTGCCGTATTTGAACTGGTTGTAGACCTGGAGCGCGATCGAGGTGGTCGACTCCAGCGGGCCGCCGCCCGTCATGACGAACGGCTCGTCGAAGAACTGCATGTAGCCGGTGGTCACCAGGATCGTGTTCAGCAGGATCGTCGGCATCATCATCGGGATGGTGATGCGGAAGAACTTCTGCGCGGCGTTCGCGCCATCGATCGACGCGGCCTCGTTGACGTCGGCGGGGATCCCCTGCAGACCCGCGAGGAAGATCACCATCGAAGCGCCGATGTTGCGCCAGATCGCCATGATGGTGATCGCCAGCAGCGCGGTGTTCGGATCGCTCAGCCAGTTGGGCCCCGTGATCCCGAACCAGCCGAGGATCGCGTTGATGGCGCCCGTGTCCTGGTACATGATGCGCCACACGACGGCCACGGCGACGATCGTCGTGATCACCGGCGTGTAATAGCCCACGCGGAAGAACGTGGCGACCTTGCGGCTCACCGAGTTGAGCATCACCGCCAGCACGAGGGCGATGAACAGCGTGGCCGGCACGCCGATCACGACGAACATCAGCGTGTTGAACAGCGCGCGCTGGAACGACGGGTCGGTCAGCACCGCGACGAAGTTCTCGAACCCGACGAAGTTGACGTTGAACGGGTTGCGGATGTCCCGCGCCCGCAGGTCGGTGAACGCCATCGCCAGCGAGCTGACGAGCGGGATGAGCCCGAACACCCCGAACGTCAGGACGAAGGGCGCGACGAAGACCCAGGCGATCGCGGCGGAGCGCCGCCGCTGCGCGGCCAGGGAAGCGACCTTCCCCGGCCGCGCCGGAACGGTTGTCACCACCCGAAGCCGATCTCATCGGCCTGCGTCTGGATCTCCTTCGCCGCATCGGCACTCGTGATCTCACCGCGGGCGACCTGCTCGGAGTACTTGCTGATGAGGTCCGAGATCTGCGACCACGCCGGGTAGTTCGGCGTGGCGACCGTGTTCTGCAGCTGCTCCGTCAGCGTCTTGGTCACCGGGTTGTCCTGGATCGGCGCGTAGTCCCCGGCCGCGATGTTGGCCGGAAGCTCGCCCTGCAGGTCGTACCAGGCCTCCTGCTGCTCCTGCTCGCTCATCCACGACAGCAGGGACCACGCCGCCGACTTGTTGTCGGACGCCGAGAACACGCCGAGGTTGCCGCCGCCGATGTACTGGTCGTTGTTGCCGCCGGGGCCGGTCGGCGAGACGGTGTAGCCGACGGAGTCCATCGTGAAGCCCTCGGGCGCGGTGCCCTTCTCGATCTCCTCCTCGTAGATGTCGAGCATCCAGGGGCCTGAGATGAACATCGGCGTCCCGCCGTTCTCGAATGTCGCGTCGGTGTCGCCCATCGGCGCCTCGCCGCGCTGGAAGTAGCCGCCGTAGTAGTCGAGGGCCTCGACGAACTCGGGGGTGTCGATCGTCCACGCGTCGCCGTCGGTCATCGAACCACCGGCCTGCGCCTCGAATGGCACGATGACCTGCGCCGGCTGCTCGGTGGGCTTGGGCAGGCTGAAGCCGAAGGTTCCTCCAGGACGCGATGCGAAGGCCGCCGACATCGCCTGCGTCTCCTCCCACGTCGTGGGCGCCGACAGGCCGAGCTCGGCCGCGATGTCCGCGCGGTAGAAGAGGAAGCGGGTCTCGACGTACCACGGCATCGCGTACAGGTCCGTCTCGCCGGTCACCGAGTCCACGGCCGCCGGGTAGAAGTCGTCGGTGTCGTAGACGCCGTCCGGCACGGCGTCGAACGCGCCCATTCCGATCACGGTCGCGGTCTGGTCGGAGCCGGTCATGATGATGTCCGGGCCCTTGCCGGCGGCCGTCGCGGTCTGCGCCTTCGTGATCACCTGGTCCCAGGGCACGTCCGTGATCTTGATGCTGACGTCCGGGTTGGCCTCCACCCAGTCCGCGGTGAGCTCCTCCAGATTGTCGGCGTGCCCGCCGGCCGTCCAGATCTCCACGGCGCCCGAGGCCTTGCCCTCTTCCGCAGGGGCGACCGACGAACCCTCGGCGGCGCCGTCCGCGCTGCGGCCGCATCCGGACAGGACCAGGGCCGCTCCCAGCGCCATCGCCGTGATCGCCGTGACTCGCATCCCTTGCATGCTCACTCCTTCGTGTGTTTTCGATACGATAGCTCGAAATTTCGTGCCTCGGAGTGAGACTATAGGGCGACAGGACGGCGCAAGTCCAGCGGGAGCCGCGAAGATAGGTCGGCGATCGCTCGCGTTTGGCGCTAGCATTTTCGGAAAGTTGATCCGGAGGAACAATGGCAGTCCCACTCGCGCAGATCGCGGCCGAGGCGAAAGTGTCCATCCCGACGGTGTCGAAGGTGCTCAATTCCCGGCCCGACGTGTCGCGGGCCACGCGAGACCGCGTCGCCGCGGTCCTCGAGCGCCACGGCTACGAGATCCGGATGCGGCCGAGGATGGCGACCGGATTCCTCGACATGCGGGTCGTCAACCTCGACCAGGCGTGGTCGGAGGCCGTCGTCCGAGGCGCCGCCGAGGCGGCGAAGGCGCACGGCAAGGACCTCGTCCTCGCCGTCGAACCCGACCCCGAGGATTGCGACGAGTGGGTGATGCACGCGCTGGAACGCGGCTCCGACGGACTGTTGAGCGTCGTCGCGGTACCCAGTCCCGAGGCGCGGCAGCAGCTGGCGGAAGCCGGCATCCCCCTGGTCGTCGTCGACCCGCTGCACCGGATGCCCGAGGGGACGTTCTCGATCGCCGCGACGAACTTCCAGGGCGCGTTCGACGCCGCCCAGCATCTCCTCGAACTGGGCCACCGCCGCATCGCGACGATCACCGGTCCTCTGGATCAGGACAACGGCATCGCCCGGCTCGCCGGATTCCAGGCGGCGCTGCAGCAGGCGGGCGTTCCCGTGGACGACGACCTGATCATCCGCACCCACTACGGCATCGATCAGGGCTACGACGCCACGCGTATCCTCCTCACGCGCAGCTCCCGGCCGACGGCCATTTTCGCCGCAAGCGACGACAGCGCCCTCGGCGCCATCCGCGCCCTCCGCGAGGCCGACCTGCGCATCCCCGACGACATGTCGGTGATCGGCTTCGACGACCTTCCCCACTCGTCCTGGATCGACCCGCCGCTCACCACGATTCGGCAGCCGCTCGCCCAGATGGGCAGCGCCGCGGTCGACGTGATCGTCCGCGTGCGCGCCGGCCGCCACCCTCACCCTGCGGCGCGCACCGAGCTGTCGACGACGCTGGTGGTCCGCGCGTCGACCTCGCGGCGGGGCGACTGACTCGGGGCCTCCGCTCCGGCCGGACTACGACACGGCGATGCGGTCGGGTCTCGAGTAGACGTTCAACGAGCTGCCCCGCGAGAACCCGACGAGGGTGAGTCCGGAGGCCGTGGCGAGCTCGACGGCCAGTGAGGAGGGCGCGGAGACGGCGGACAGTGCGGGGATGCCGGCCATGATCGCCTTCTGCACGAGCTCGAAGCTGGCGCGACCCGAGACCTGCAGCACGGTGCCGGTCAGCGGCAGCCGGTCTTCGAGGACCGCCCAGCCGATCACCTTGTCGACGGCGTTGTGCCGGCCGACGTCCTCG
>NZ_JAEUAX010000008.1 GCF_019511645.1 Microbacterium ureisolvens
GGTCGGGGTCGGGGCCAACGGTTCCGAGGGCGAGGCTGGGAGCGAGGGTTCCGGGGGCGAGGCGGAGGTCTGGTTCGACGAGCGGACGATCGATCAGATCCGGGCCGACCTCGTCGCCGACATGCTGCTCACGGGATCGCCGCTCATCGATCCGGCTCTCGACAGAGCACCCGGCGGACTCGGTGCGATCCGGGCCCGCGTGCAGATCACCATCCCGGTCACAACGATGACCGGAGTCACGTCGGGCGGCGCCGAGCTCGATGGCATCGCCCCGATCGATCCCGCGACCGCGAAACGGCTGGCGGGTGGCGCGCCCGGATGGGATCGCGTCATGACTGACCCGGTCACCGGCATCGTGCTGGCCGTGGATCGCTACGAAGTCAGCCCGGCGCAGAAGAGATTCCTCAGCGCCCGCGACCGACATTGCCGAACACCTGGATGCCGCAGACCAGCACGCCTGTGCGACCACGACCACACGCGAGATCACGCGCTCGGCGGGGAGACCGCACTGTGCAATCTCGCCTGCCTATGCAAACGGCACCACATGCTGAGACACGCGACCGAGTGGAAGGTCCGCCAGTTGCCCGGTGGAGTGCTCGAGTTCACGAGCCCCTCCGGCCGGTCGTACATCGACACCCCGACTCCACGCGTCGTCTTCCTCCCCAGCGATGAGCCCGCGGCCCCGTTCTGAACGCTCGCCCATGTCACCGGGAGCGGGTGGATGCCAGCACCGGAAACCAACTCGCCCATGTCACCATGCGCGGGCGGACGCCGTCCACCGGGGACGAACTCGCCCGTGTCACCATGCGCGGGGGGATGCCGCCCACTGGGCGACCTCGCGCGACTCCGGGCGCGCTGCTCCTGGCGATAAGGACCTGTGGAGGCATCCTCATCGCCAGGAGTCTTGGGCGCAAGTACCAGACCCGAAGGCGTCAGTTACGGAGCGTCAGCGAGATCGTCGGGCTGTAGCCGGTGTTGCCGGCAGCGTCGACCGCCCGCGCGCGCACGGGGTACGTGGCGTTGGGGTAGCTGCTCGACGGCAGCGTGCCGGCCCACGTGCCGTCGGACTGCTTCGTCAGCGTGCCGAGCTTCGTCGTGCCCGACCACAGCGTCACCCCGGTGACGGCCACGTTGTCGGTGGCAGTGACCCGCACCGTGACGCTGCCCGAGACCGTCGATCCCGATGCCGGCGCGGTGATCGTCGCCGTCGGCGCCTGCGTATCGGGCGTCGGAGTCGGAGTCGGCGTCGGCGTCGGAGTCGGAGTCGGCGTAGGCGTCGGAGTCGGCGTCGGCGTCGGCGTCGGAGTCGGAGTCGGAGTCGGCGTCGGCGAGGAAGTCGGCGTCGGCGTCGGGGTCGGGGTGGTGCCGGTCGGGACCGTCGACGCGAGCCAACCCGAGTACCGGCCCGAGATCGGGCTGAGCGGGTCGCCCGCGAAGCGCTTGCCGCGCGTCGTGGCCGCCGCCTGCCCCTGACCCTCGAGGATCTGGAACACCTCGCGCGGAGTCCGACCCTCGCACGTGCCCTCAGCGAAGCAGGCGAGCACGACCCCCGACATCACCGCAGCCGCCATGCTCGTACCCGACGCGATGTAGCCGTACCGGTTGCCCTTCTTGGTCGTGTACGGACACGTACCCGGAGCCGCGATGGTGTGCGCACGGTCGGCCGCGCTCACCGCCCAGTTGCTCTTCGGGTTGATCGTGTCGTCGGCCGGGGCCGAGGTCTCGGCGCAGGGCTTCGTGCCCCGCGAACCCGGCTTGCCGTCGTAGTCGGCGACGTTCGTGACCGCGATCACTTCATCGAAGTTGCCCGGCGAGTACTGGGCCAGGTCTCGCGTGGAGTTGCCCGCGGCCGCGACCACGACCACGCCGTCCTCGACGAGCGCACAGATCGCCTGGTGGATGACATCGCCATTGGTGTACCCGCAGTTGCCGTCGTCCGCCTGGCCGAACTGCATGCTCATGTTCATCACGGCGATGTCGTAGCGCTCATGGTTCTCCATGACCCACTCGAGGCCGCACATCAGCGTCGCCGACGTGCCCTGCAGCTTGTCGTCCAGCACACGCACCGACGTGATCGGCGCGCCCGGAGCGATGCCGACGAGCCCCACGGTGTTGTTGATGGCCGCGGCCGCACCGGCGACGCCCGTGCCGTGACCGTTCGCGTCGGTGCCGTCGCCGCTGCCGAAGCAGTTGATCTGCCGGGCGACATTGAGATCGGTGTGCACACTCACGCCCGAGTCGATGATCGCGAGTCCCGGACCGTCCCACGTGCCCGCCGAGGTGGCGCTCGTCGGCGGCAGATCGGCCTCCACCGTTCCCACGGCCGGCGGCACCGTCTGCGCGGCACCCTTCACGACCTTGTTCGACGAGATCCCCCGCACCGTCGACGACACTCGCAGCAGGGCGACCTCATCGGCCGTCAGATACCCGGTGAAGCCCTTCACGACACTGTCGTAGACGGCGTCGGGCTCTGCCGCGATGCCCTGCAGCGCAGCATCCAACCCCTCCGACGACCGGAAGCTGACGGTGTACACGCCCGCCTCGTCGCCGACGGCGAAAGAGGCGGTGGCGACTCCGCCACCCAGCAGCGACGCCACGACCGCGGTGGCCACCGCGAGCGCGGTGACCCGCATCCCCCTATTCGACTCTCTCCTTCTGAGCTTCCCCACGGCTCTGTCCCTCTTCCTGGCCCGCAGGCCTCTCGCCGATGACGCGCGCCGGAACCCCTCCGACGATCGAGAACGCCGGAACGTCCTTCGTCACCACTGCCCCGGCCGCGACGACGGCGCCCTCGCCGATCGTCACGCCCGCCAGAACCACCACATTCGCGCCCAGCCAGGAGCCCGCGCCGATCACCACATCACGCTCGATCTTGGGCTGGTCCATGATCGCGACCGGGCCCATCTCGACGCCGTAGTTCGACGCCGTCACCATCACATGCGGCGCGAACAGGCACTTCTCGCCGATCTCGATACGACCGGTCTCGTTGCCCGCCCAGATGAGACTGAACTCGCCGATGTGAGTGCCCGCCCCGATCGAGATGCGCTCGCCGTTGCGGAACGACACATTCGGCGCCATCGACACCCCCGGACCCATGCGGATCAGCGGCACCTGCCGCACGAACGAGTATCCGTGGAAGTGCGCGAGCCGCAGCCCGTGCAGCAGGGTGCGGGGGTCGAGCACCGACCCCAGTGCACCGCGCAGGCGGCTCATCGCGCCGCTCCCGCAGCATCCGTCGCCGTCGCCACCGCCGTCGCCGTCGCCACCGGAACCGGCGCGAGCAGCTCGCGGTAGACCGCCATCAGCGCGGGAAGGTCGACCGACTCCCGCGCGGTGACGCTGATCACGAGCTCGCGACGGTACGAACACGCCAGGCACGCGACCTCGTCGCGCGGATCGCCCGCCGGCCAGCCCGTGACCGTCTCGACGGGAGCCGTGCCGAAGAACCGCTCGTCGCGACCCCACGTGACCGAGGTGGCGTAGCCCACCCAATCCTCGGCGCCCTCGACCACCGAGCCGCCCGACTCGACCGCCGCCTGCACCTGGGCCCGCACGCTCGGCACGATCTCTTCGAGGGGAGCGGATGCTGCGACAGACACCTTCACGACGCTGATGTCGTTGCGCACCCCGCCGTCACCGGCCCCGCGTCGCGAGATCGGCACCAGGATCGACAGCGTCTCGGCGTCGGGGCGCTGACGCGCCATCGCGATCAGGGTCGCGGCCGTGACGAGGTCGTTCACGGTGCCGCCGAGCTTGTACGCGCGGCGCGTGGCGGCGGCGAGATCCGCCACCTCGTATGCAGAACTGCGACCCTCGCGCACGTCGGCGAGGAGGCCCGTCCGCGCGATGCGGGCGTTCTTGACCGGACGCAGCAGCCGCCCGCCCCACCGGCGGAGGCGCATGCGGAACGACTTGCGCCAGTACGCCCGCCATGCCTGGCGCAGGCCCGGATTGCGCTCGCGCCACTGCGCGAATGCGAGGGCGAGCACCTCGAGGCTGTTCCGAGGAGGCACGCCCAACTCGGCGAACTGCGCATCGCCCGGCTCAGGCGGCTCGGGCGTCGGCGTCGTGCCGGCGATCACGTCGCCGATCCGCAGGCCGTACATCGCGTCACCCACCACGTGGTGGTACCGCATGACGATCGCCACGCGCCCGGAGTCGAGCTCGACGAACTCGAAGTCCCAGAGCGGTCGCGACGGGTCCATCGTCGGGCTCAGCCGCCCGGTGAACCGCTCGACGCGGGTCGGGTCATCGGGCTCGACGCCGTCGTGGAAGCGCACGTGATAGTCGAGGTCGAGGCTCGTAACGGGCACCCAGGCGGGCGTCGTGAGGCGCAGCGGCGTCGGCACCAGTCGCTGCCGCATCGCCGGGGCGAACCAGCTCAGCCGCTCGACGCGCCGCCGGATCGCGGCGCGGTCGAGTGCGCCGTCGGCTCCGCGGAGCGCCGCACCGTCGACGATCATGGTGCCCGCGGCGTGCATCGCGGCGAACGTCACCGCGTTCGACACGTATTTCTCGTCGAGCGAGCTGATCAGCTGCGCCCGGCGGGCGAGTTCGGGGTGCGCGCTCATTGCTCTCCTCCGTGCGTCGCGACGCCGAGCGTGATCGGCGCCGGAGGGTCGTCGTCGACGAACACTCGCCCGTCGAGCGCGAAGCGCACGGCGGTGAAGAACCCGCCGAGGAATCCGCGGAAGAGCGCGAGGTCGGCATCCCTCCGCCGAGGCTCGCGCCGGTTGCGCACCGCGCGAGAGATGGTGCGCTTCGCGACCACGGCGAACAGGCGCACCCCGACACGGGCACGCAGCCGCACCCACTTCGCGGCGAGCGCGCCGAGCCCGAGCCCATAGCCGTGGTGCAGCTGCGTGTAGGCGTCATCTGCGCGCGTGTGCACGTGATGCACGACGCACGTCGGGTCGTAGACGATGTGCGCACCGTCGTCGAGCACGCGGCAGAACATGTCGAGATCTTCGGCGCCCGCGAGCTTCCGTCCCGCACCCAGCACCGGGTCGAAGCCGCCGAGCGCGACGAGCTGCTCGCGCCGGAAGGCCATGATCGCGCCGTGACCGGCGTCGATGCCCTCGATGGTGCGCGTGAATCGCCGAGCAGGCGGCGACGCCTGCGTTCCGACGAGCGTGTGGTCCAGCATACGTCCGGTGACCGCCCCGACCGCCGGATCGTCGAAACCCTCGAGGATCGGCGCCATCCAGCCCTCGACCGCGGCGCAGTCGTCGTCGGTGAACACCACGATCGGCCGCCGACTCGTCTCGAGGGCGAGGTTGCGGGCGATCGAGAGGCCCTTGATGTCACTGCGCACGTAGTCGACGCCCGCGGCCTCAGCGACCTGCCACGTGGCGGGCGTCGTCGATGCCGAGTCGACGACGAGGATCTGCACCCCCGGCGGGGTCACCGCGGTGAACGAGGCGAGCGCCGCGGCCAGCATCTCCGGCCTCTCGCGCGTGCAGATCGCGAGGGTCACGTCCTCAGGCCGCGGCATCCGTCGATCTCCTCACCAGCCGCGCGGCCTCGCCGTAAGCCGCAAGAGTCGCCTGCGTCGCGGCCGCCCAGCTCAACTGGTCGGCCCGGGCCATCGCGGCGGTCGACATGCCGGCGAGCACCTCAGGGCGCTCCACGAGCAGGTCGAGCTGCGCCGCCAGCACGTCGACATCGCCCACCTCGTGCGTCATGCCGGTCACGCCCTCGTCGATCACCGCACCCGCGGCGACCGACACGAGCGGGACGCACCCGGCCACCTGCGCCTCGTACGTCACGAGGGCGCTGCCCTCCTCGACGGTCGGCAGCAGCATCACATCGGCCGAGGCCAGCACGCGCATCGGCTCGGACGTGACGCCCCGCACTTCGACGCTCGGATGCGCGAGCAAAGGCGCGAGGTGCGCGGCGTAGTCCTCGTCGAGCAGGCCGTAGACCAGGAACCGACCCTCCGCCGAAGCCTTCGACGCCGTCCACGCCTCGAGCGCGGTGTGCAGTCCCTTGCGGGGTGACCCCCGGCCGAGGAACACGGCCGTGAAAGGCCCGTCGCTGTCGCGCGCGGGCGGCATGGTCACGGTGCAGCCGTAGCGGTGCCGGAGCAGCCGGTCGTCGTCGAACCCGCGCGCCAGGAACGTCTCGGCGACCGCCTCGCTCGGCACGAGCAGCCCGGCCGCGGCCGCGTACTCGCTCTCTTCGGTGGCGAGCCGGCGAGGGTCGGCGGTGTGGCTCTCGCCGCGACGGGGCTCGAGCCCGAGCGCCGCATACTCGCGCGCCACGACGTCGTACGCGTGCGCGGTGTGGGTGTTGGGCACCTCGCGCACGCCCGGGATGCCGAGCCGGCGCGCCGCCTGCAGCGTCCGGACCGACGCGAGCGGCCAGGCGTGCACGACATCCTCGTCGGACCCGGCGCTCAGCAGCCGGTCGACGAGACCCGCAGCGACGGCATCGTGATAGCGCAGGGCGCGGTCGCGCCCGAGGAGCCGATGCGGGACGCGCCGGCCGCGGAAGGCGAGGGTCGTCCGCACGGACGCCGCCCCCTCGACCGGCTTGGCCACCGAGGCCGCGACGATGTGCACATCGACGCCGGCGCGGACCAGCTCGTTCGCCTGGTTCCATGCCGTCCAGCCGATGCCGGGGGCACCGAGTGCGTG
This sequence comes from Microbacterium ureisolvens, assembly GCF_019511645.1. Taxonomy (GTDB): domain Bacteria; phylum Actinomycetota; class Actinomycetes; order Actinomycetales; family Microbacteriaceae; genus Microbacterium; species Microbacterium ureisolvens_A. The sequence goes on from NZ_JAEUAX010000008.1 coordinate 6,639, forward strand.
CGGGAAGCTGTACAGGACTGCCAGAACGCCACCTCCCCCAGGACGAGCCCGCCTCCATAGGAGCCGCTCCAGGCTCTCGCTCAACACTCTGTGGGAGCCCTCCGGACGGACACAACCCGGGCCGTCGAATGTCGCCCAGTCTTTACAACCGTGCAACAAAGGCACAGGGCGCCGTTAACAATCCGGCGGGACCATTGCAGAGCAAGTCTTGTCGCGACACCTCGTTGTCTGGGATCCGGTGCGCGACGCGGACGGCCCGATGAAGTGCTGGGGGTTCTGGGCGGTCTGCGTCCGGAAGCACACGGAGAGAGGTGTCTGATGGAGACTCCGAAGTACCTGCAAGTCCTCTGGAACTACAAGTGGTTGCTGATCTTCGGCGCCCTCGTCGCCGCGGTGGCCGCGTTCTTCGCCGGCTTCGCGATCGTCAACGGTCAGGTCGTGTCGAGAGCTCAGCAGACCTGGTCGGCCGCGACCACGATGCTGGTCACGAGTCCGGCCGACCGGCTGTACCAGGCCGAGGTGCCGGGCGTGCCGATCCAGCAGGGCACCTCAGAGCCGCAGGTCATCGACCTGGCCTCGACCGCTCTCGTGTACGCGTACATCCTGTCGGGCGACATGATCCAGGACGCCGTCGAGGCCGAGATCGGCCCGCTCGACGACGAGACCGAGTCGATCACCGCGCTGCGCCGCACGACGCAGCCCACGGGCGACGAGCGCTTCCCAGGCCGCCTCAGCCTGCCGGTGCTCGAGGCGGTCGGCACCGCCGAGACCGCGGAACGCGCCGAAGAGATCTCACGCGCCGCGGCCGCCGCCTTCACGACCTACGTTGTCGCCCAGCAGGACGAGCAGCAGCTCGCACCCGAGCTGCGCGTGCAGCTCGAGCCGATCGGCGCCAGCCCCGCGGTCGAGGGCGACTCGTCCAACCCCGCGATCCCGGTCGTCGTCACGTTCGTGGGCGTCTTCCTCGGGTTCGTCGTGCTGGTGTTCATCATCGCGGGCCTCCGCTCGCGGTCCGCGAAGCGCAAGGCCGCCCGCGCCGAGAAGAAGGCTGCGGCCGCGGCTGAAGAGCCGGCGGACGAGACGGATGCTGCGCCCGTGACGCCTGCGGAGAGCGCCGACGACGTGGCACCCGAGGTCGAAGCCGGCGAGCTGGTCGGCGCAGGGCCGCCGTCGCGGCGATCCGGCCGAGCCGCCCGCGAGGACGAGACCGCGTAGGCGACGACGGCCCCTCCTCGGAGCACCGACATGTCGACCCGCACCGCGAACGCACCCGCGGACGAGACCGACGCGCCACCCGCCGAGATCGCGCCCGGCGACGGAGCACGGCCCCACTGGGCCACCGTCGCCGGGATCGCGATCCTCTTCGCCGCCATCGTGATCGCCGGGGTGATCTTCCTCCCGCCGATCGCCATGGGCGCGGCACTCCTCGGGATCGCGCTCATCGTGCTGCTGCGCCGCATCCTGTTCACGTGGCCGGCGCTGCTGTTCCTCCTCGCGGCGACCGTCATGTTCATTCCGGCCCGGCGCTACGCGCTGCCGATCCCGCTGCCGTTCGCGCTCGAGGCGTACCGCCTCATGATCTTCGTCGCGATCTTCGCGCTCGGGCTCGCGTTCCTGTTCGACCGGTCCCGACGGTGGCGGCCCGTCGCGTTCGGCTGGCCCATCGGCATCTTCCTGGCGACCCTGCTGATCTCGTTCATCGTGAACGGCATGCGCCTCGCGAACCTGGGACTGGCGAACACGTCGATGTCGGGCTTCTTCCAGCTCGGCGTCCTGCTGTCGGTGTTCTACTCGGTGCGCCAGATGCTCACGAGCGAGCGCATGGTGCAGGGCTTTCTCATCGTGCTGTCGTGGATGGCCGTGATCGTCGCGTTCTTCGCCGTCTTCGAGCGGGTGGCGCGCACCAACGTGTTCCTCATGCTCGCGAACTTCCTGCCGCTGGTCGTGCTCCGTGACGACGGCGGCGACGCCACGCGAGCGGGTGTGAATCGCGCGTACGGATCGGCGCAGCATCCGATCGCCCTCGCCGTCATGCTCTGCATGTTCCTGCCGATCCTCATCTACCTGGCCAAGTACGCGATCTGGCCGCGCAACATCTGGAACCGGCGCATCGCCTACGGCATCGGCACCTTCATCGTGTTCGGCGGCATCATCGCCGCGATCTCGCGCACGGCCGTGGTCGTGATGGGTGTCATGTTCCTGATCGCACTGGTGCTGCGGCCCAAGGTCGCCCTGCTGCTCCTCGCCTTCGCGGTGCCGGGACTGCTGCTGGCGATGTTCGTCGTGCCCGCGCAGGTCGAGTCCATGCTGCTGTCGTTCCTCGACGTCGACACGCTCATCGCGTCGCAGTACACGTCGGCGGGCATGACGGGCGCCGGGCGCCTCGCCGACCTGGAGCCGGCGTTCGTCGAAGTGCGCCAGTTCCCGTTCTTCGGGCAGGGGTACGGCAGCCGCATCGTCGTGGGCGATGACGCCAACTCGTTCATCCTCGACAACCAGGTGCTCGGCATCCTCATGGAGGCCGGCGCGCTCGGCGTCATCGGCTACGCCGTGTTCATGCTCGCGCCGGTCGTCATGCTCATCGTCTACGCCCTGCGGTGGGCGGTGGAGCCCCGGCACGCGCTCCTCGCGTTCGCCCTCGCGGTGTCGATCGCCGGGTACAGCGCGGCGCTGTTCTTCTTCGACGCGTTCGGCTTCTTCCAGTCGTTCCTCGTGCACATGATGCTGCTCGCCGTCGCCGCGTGGGTGTACACGGAGGGCTCGCGCAAGGCGTCCGCGCCGAAGCCCGCGTGGACCCCGGAGAGGGTGTCGAGCCCGACGCCCGCCTCGAGCCCGGAGCCGGCGTCGAGCGCGGAGGCGGTGCGGTGAGTGCGCGGTTGAGCGTCGTGATCCCGGCCCACAATGAGGCCGCGGTCATCGATCGCGTGCTCGCGGCGCTGTGCGTGTCTCCGCGGCGGGACGAGTTCGAGATCGTCGTCGCCGCCAACGGCTGCACCGACGACACCGTCCCGCGGGCGCGTTCGTACGCCGGTGTCGTCGTGGTCGAGACGCCTCGCGCGTCGAAGATCGCGGCTCTGCAGGCGGGCGATGACGCAGCATCCGTCTTTCCGCGCGTCTATCTCGACGCCGACGTGCAGATCGACCCCGATGCGCTCATCGCGCTGGCCGATGCGCTCGAGGCGCCCGGCGTCGAGGTGGCCTCGCCGCGGCTGCACGTGGACACCTCCGCGGCGTCGTGGCTGGTGCGCCAGCACTACCGGATCTGGGAGCTCAGCGACTACCGCCGCCGCGGGCACATCGGCTCGGGCGTCTACGCGATGACCAGCGACGGCCGCGACCGGTTCGGGGACTGGCCCGACGTGATCGCCGACGACCGGTTCGTGCAGCAGCTGTTCGCACCCGGCGAGCGCGCGACGCTCGCCGGCCACACCTTCACGGTGCGCTCGGCAGCCGACATGCGCGCGCACCTGCGCCGCTCAGTGCGCATCGCGCGCGGCAACCGCGAGCTGCCCGACCGCGTGCAGCACGAGGATGCCGAACGACCGACGGCGGGCAGCCGCGGGGGCCTGGTTCGACGGGTCGCCGCACGCCCGCGCCTGTGGGTGCCATTCGCCGTCTACTGCGTCAGCTGGACGCTTCCCAACGTGCTCGCCCGCCGCGACATCGCCCGCGCGCGCACCTCGACCTGGAACCGCGACGACACGAGCCGGGTGATGGCATGACAAGAAGACGCACAGCGACGATCACGACGATCGGGCTGCTCCTCGGACTGCTCACCGCGTGTGCGGCGGCACCCGTGCCGGAGCCGGTCGACCTCGCGGAGCTCGAGACGAGCCCCGGGATCGGCGACGTCGCGACGATCGGCGCCCTCGGCGATTCGATGACCCTCGGGGTGAACGCGTGCGCCGAGCCCGGCCGCTGCATGGCGGCGAGCTGGGCGACCGGGGACGACCCCGCCGTCGGCTCGATCGCGATGCGGGTCGGTGCGGCGTCGGGCACGGTTCCCGAGACGGTCAACTCCGCGAAGGACGGCGGCACCGTCGCCGACGCGGTCGCCCGCGTCGACGAGGTGATCGCCGCCCAGCCTGAGCTCGTGCTCGTGCTGCTCGGCGGCAACGACGTGTGCGACGCCGACGTCGAGGGCATGACGAGCGTCGACGACTTCCGCGCCTCGTATACCGCCCTGCTCGCCGCGCTGAGCGAGGGCCTGCCCGAGGCGCGTGTGCTCGCCCTGTCGATCCCCGACCTGTACCACCTGTGGGAGGTCGGCCGCGATGACGCGGGCACCCGGCAGGTCTGGGACAGCAGTCCGTCGTGCAGCAACCTGCTGGGCGACGCGGCCGCGACCGACGCGGCCTCCACCGAGCGTCGCGAGGCCGTCGCGGCCCGCACCGTCGAGCTCAACGCGGTCATCGCCGAGGTCTGCGCAGCCGACGCCGCCTGCACCTCGGACGGCGGCGCCGTCTTCGACTACGAGTTCTCACCGGACGAGATCTCGGCGATCGACCACTTCCACCCGTCTGTGGCGGGTCAGCAGGTGATCGCCGAGATCGCCTGGAACACCCTCGTGGAGGCCGCATCATGACCACGCTCCTCGTCGCGATCTCGGGCGGCCACCTCACGCAACTCACGATGCTCGCCCCGCGCGTCGCCGACGGCGACGACGTGGTGTGGCTCACCGACGACACCGCCCAGAGCCGGTCGCTGCTCGCGGGGCAGACGGTGTACCACGTGCCCACCCGGCCGCCCCGCGACTACGCCGGCGTCATGCGCGACACGGGCATCGCCCTCAAGGCGATGAAGGCCCACAAGGTCGACCGCGTGATCAGCACCGGCGCCCAGATCGCCCTGTCGGCGCTCGTGCCCGCGTCGGCGCGGCGCCTGCCGTTCACGTACATCGAGAGCGCGACGCGCGTCACCGGCATCTCGGCCACGGGCAAGGTGATGGAGCGGGTGCCGTGGGTCGACCGGTACGTGCAGTACCCGCACGCCGTGAACGCCCGCTGGCGGTACGCGCTGTCGGTGTTCGACGGCTTCCGCGTCGAGCCCGTCGACGACCCCGCGCCGATCCGCCGGGCCGTGGTCACCGTGGGCGGCAACGGCGACTTCGGGTACCGCCGGCTCGTCGACGGCGCCCGCGCCGCACTCGACGACCTCGACGGGGACGTCGAGACGCTGTGGCAGGTCGGCGCGACGGACGTGTCGGACCTCCCCCTCGACGCGGTCGCGTCGCTGCCCTCGAGCGAGCTCAGCGCGGCGCTGCGGCAGGCCGACGTCGTGATCGGACACGCCGGCACGGGCACCGCGCTGGCCGCCCTCGCCGCCGGGAAGGTGCCGGTGCTCGCACCTCGCTCTGTGGAGCACGGCGAGCACGTCGACGCCCACCAGCAGGATCTGGCGCGGTTCCTCGGCGACCGGGGGCTCGCGGTGGTGTGCGAAGCGGACGCGATCCGTCCGTCGATCCTCGACACCGCACGGCACTGGCGCGCGGTGCAGTCAGAACACTTGGCGCCCGTTCCGCTCTGAGCCGCGGCATCCCATCGCGACAGCAACCTGGAGGTCCGCACGTGCCGAGCACTGACGTCACCGTCGTCATCGTCAACTACGAGACCCGCGATGACACCATCGCGTGCGTCGCGTCGGTGCTCGAGCACGCCGGGAGCCTGAACGAGCAGGTGGTCGTGGTCGACAACGGCTCCCGCGACGGCAGCGCCGCGGCGCTGCGCGCCGCGCACCCGGGCATCGACGTGGTGGAAGCCGGCGAGAACCTCGGGTTCGCCCGCGCCGTGAATCGCGGTGCGGCGGTGGCACGCGGCGAGTTCGTGCTGTTGCTCAACCCCGACGCCGTCATGCTCGAGGACTCGCTCCCCCGCATGATCGCCTTCGCCCGCGAGAACCCGCAGTACCGCATCGTGGGCGGGCGCACGCTGCGCGAAGACCTCACGCTCGAGCCGTCGTCGTGCTGGGGCGCCCCGACGCTGTGGTCGCTCACCATGTACGCCACGATGCTGTCGACCGTGTTCAAGCGCTCGCGCGTGTTCGACCCGGAGTCGCTGGGCCCGTGGCCGCGCGACACGATCCGCGAGGTCCCCATCATCACCGGGTGTCTGCTGCTCATCCGCCGCGAGGACTTCGCGAAGCTCGGCGGCATGGACGAGGACTTCTTCCTCTACGGGGAGGACGCCGAGTTCAGCATGCGGGCCGCCGCGCGCGGCATGGCGCGGGTCGTGTATCCCCCCGCCGCGATCATCCACACCGTGGGCGGGTCGTCGGCGGGATCATCGAAGGGCTCGATGGTGCTGGCCGGAAAGGTCACCTACCTCGAGAAGACCTGGCCGCCACGGCGGGCCGCCGTCGGCGTGCTGCTGCTGAAGACCGGCGTCGCCGTGCGCGCCGCACTCGAGGCGGCGACCCGGCGCCCGAATCGGCCGTGGTCGACGGTCTGGCGCCGCCGCGCGGATTGGGGCTCGGGCTACCCCCACGCGGAGGCGGCGCTGTTCGGCCGTCCGCTGCCGCAGCCCGCCGCCGAGAGTCCCACTCCCGCTCGTTAGGGGACGGCGCTCCCGCGCCGGCACGGCGCGCGCGCCCGGGCGGTGCCGGCATGGGCTACCGCGGGGCGGGAACCCCCGCCGCGTCGCCACGGGTGAACGTGCCGTCGTCAGCTGCGGCGGAGGGCGCAGCATCCGTCTCCCCCAGCACCCACGTGCGCACCGACCCGATGAAGCGGGAGATGTCGAACTCGGCGGCGCGCGCCCGCGCGGCGGCGGGATCGATGCGATCGAGGCCCGCCACGGCCGCGGCGAGCTCGACGGGGTCGTCGGGGTCGACCGTGAAGCCGGTCACGCCGTCGACCACGGACTCGGCGGCTCCGCCCACGCGGTTCACGATGACGGGGCATCCGGCGGCCATCGCCTCGACGGGGATGATGCCGAAGTCCTCCACCGGCGGGAACACGAACGCGAGGGCGCGCTGGAACAGCGCCCGCATGAGGGCGTCCGACACGAAGCCGAGCATGTGCACGGGCACCGACGCCGACTCGGCGAGCGCCTGCAGGTTGTCGCGCTCGGGTCCGGTGCCCGCCACCACCACCGGCACCCCCAGGCGGTCGCCCATGCGGATCACCGCGTCATGGCGCTTGTACGGAACAAGGCGCGACGCCGCCATGAGATAACCGCGCTCGGGCAGGGCTTCGAGCACCGCCGTCTCCTCAGCGGTGAGCGCCTCGGCCCAGTCGCCGCCGTCGATGATCTCGCGCGCCTTCACCGGCGGGTGGATCACCCGCGCGTCGCGGCCCCACGAACGCTGGATGCGCCGGCGCACGAACTCGCTGTTCGCAGCCAGATCGCCGGCGTACCGAGCCGCGTCGCGGTCGACGCGCTTGAGCACGCTGCGGGCGGCGGCCAGCGCCGGGGAGCTCCCGCGCCCGTCGAGCTCGGGCTCCCACAGGTAACGCGCCGGAGAGTGCACGTACGAGAACTTCGGCACCCCGGAGCGGCGCGTGCCGAAGTCGCAGTGGTGCGCGAAGACGTAGCTGCTGGTGAGCACCCAGTCCGGCCGTGCGCCGACCTTCGCCGCGCGCCACGTCGCCGGCATGAGGGGCAGCCCCATCGCCTTGTGGTGGCGCAGCGGCGTGCGCGCCATCCACGATTCGTGCACCGTGCTGCGGGGGAACCGCTCGCCGTCGTCGCTCCACAGGGCGAACATGCGCGAGTCGGGCAGAGCCGTGCGGAACGCGTCGAGCACCTGTTCGGCGCCGCCAGAGCGTTCGATCCATTCCTGAACGATGAGACCAGACATGAGTCATACGACCTCTCGGGTGAGTGTCAGTACGCGCCGTCGCTATGGAGGACGGCCTTGACGGTCTTGGCCAGCACGACGATGTCTCCCGTGATCGACCAGTTCTCGACGTAGTACAGATCCAGCCGCACGCTGTCTTCCCACGAGAGGTTGGAGCGGCCGTTGACCTGCCAGAGCCCGGTGATGCCGGGGCGCGTGAGCAGCCGGCGGCTGACCGGCCCCTCGTACTGCTCGACCTCGCTCGGCAGCGGCGGACGCGGGCCGACGAGGCTCATGTCGCCGCGCAGCACGTTCCACAGCTGGGGCAGCTCGTCGAGTGAGTAGGCCCGGAGGAACCGGCCGACGCGGGTGACCCGCGGGTCGTCCTTCATCTTGAACAGCACGCCGTTGCCCTCGTCGAGCGCTTTGAGCTGCGCCAGCCGGGCTTCGGCGTCGACGACCATGGAGCGGAACTTGAGCATCGTGAACCGCGTGCCGTGCGCGCCGACCCGCTCCTGCCGGAAGACCACGGGACCCGGGCTGTCGAGGCGGACGGCCACCGCGATCACGGCGAACACGGGCGCCAGCAGCACCAGGGCGACCGTGACGATCGACACGTCGAAGAGGCGCTTCACCACGTGGCTGTAGCCCGAGTACCGCGGCAGGTCGACGTGCACCATCGGGAGGCCGTTGATGGGCCGCATGTGGATGCGCGGGCCCGCCACATCGGTGAGCCGCGACATCAGGATGAGCTCGACCTGCGAGTTCTCGAGATCCCATCCGAGCCGGCGGATCGCATCGTTCCCGCCGGGGAGGCTCCCGGCCACGATGACGGCGCGCGCCCGGCGGTGCTTCGAGACCCGCGCGACGTCGTCGAGCGGGATGAACGGCAGCACCGCCGCCGTGGACTCGTCCGCCCGCGGGGTGGCGCCGGGCTCACCGGGCATGCTCACCGCGATGGCGCGATACCCGATGCGGTAGTGGCTGCGCAGCTGCGACAGCACGCGCAGCACATCTTCCCGCCCGCCGACGACGATCGCGCCCGTCATGCAGCGTCCCGCGCGGCGCAGCGCGTGCAGGTACGTGCGCCACGCTCCGCGCGCGACGATCAGCAGCACCAAGCCGAGCGGCAGCGCGATCGCGAGATAGCCACGGGCGGTCTGCAGCTGGAGCAGGTAGGCGACGATCGCGAAGGCGCCGAACGTGAAGAGCGTCGACTGCAGCACGCGCTGGTACTCGACCATGCCGGTGCCGATGTTGCGCAGCAGCCTGCTGCGGGTCGCGGCGAGCGCGACCAGCCACACCACGATGAGGGCCAGGCTGGTGAGCGCGTAGGCCACATCGGCCGTCCACCCGCCCGCCGTGCGCACGGGATCGCCGAACCTCAGGAGCTGGGCGGTGAACACGGCGACCGCGATGGCCGCAGCATCCGTCGCGACCATGCCCCACACCAGGCGGCGCCGCCAGCCCAGCCGGCGCGGCTGCGGTGCGATCTCAGCGACCGGCGAGAAGAGTTCGACCGGAGACGCCGGCCGAGCGGTGGATCGGAGATCCAGGAAAGCTGATGACACGGGCGCACCCCCAAGAACGCAACCGACATGCAGATCGAGGCCATCGGCCCCAGTGCCCGTCGATGCGATCCCCGCTCGCGAAGGCCACGCTAGCCGCGCCCCCACGCGGAAGCCAGGGTCGTCACCAGCTGTTTACACAGGCTTCGGGCGCGCGTGACACGCCCGAAACACCGCCCGCGTCAGAGGCCGCGGGCGAGCGCGATGATGCGCTCGTGGCGGGCCGTCCAGGAGTTCGCCTCGACGAAGGCCACGCGCGCTGCCTCGTCGGCAGGCCCCGCCTGCAGCGCCTCATCCACCACGTCGACGAAGTCCGACACCGCGGCCGTGAGCCACACGCGGTCGCTGATGCCGCGCACCGGCGGCAGGTCGATCGACAGCACAGGAAGCCCAGCCGCGAGGTACTCGTAGAGCTTCAGCGGGCTCATCGCCTCGGTGAGCGGCGTGCGCCGGTGCGCGACCAGCGCGAGGTCGCAGTTGCGCAGGGTCGCGATGAGCTCGGCGCGTCCGACGCTGCCGTGCACGTGCACGTTGGCGAGCTCCCGGAGCGGGGCGATGTAGGACGCGTCGGGCAGAGGACCCAGCAGCACCGTGTGCACGTCGGGCCGGGCGCGCGCGAACTCCGCGATCCCCTCGACGTCGAGCCGGCTGTCGAGCGTGCCGACATACACCGCGCGCGATCGGGGCACGCGGGCGAGCCAGGCCGGTTCGCCCGGCGGCGGCTGCAGCCATTCGGCGGGCTCCACACCGTTCGGGACGACCTCATGCGGGCCCGTGGGTTCGATGCGCTCGAGGATCTGCGCCGAGACCGCAGCGACGCCGCGACCGGAGGCCGAGATGCGGCGGTACGCCTCGCGGAACGCCGGCCAGTACTCGCTGCGCCCGGGCGAGCTCAGCCAGTCGTCGCGCGCGAAGAACGTCACCTGACGCGTCCAGTCGAAGGGCGAGAAGCCGGCCACGAGCGGGTTGCAGGTGAGCGCCACCGGGTCGCCGAGCCCTCGCCGCTGCGCTTCGCGCCGCAGCGACGCGTCGTACTCGGCGTACTCCGCCGCGACCTCCGCCGGGTCGAGACGGTCGGAGCGCCGGCGGCGTGCCGGCGAGTGGAGCCAGATCCGATCGGATGCCGGAAACCTCGCGTCGCGGTCGAGCATCGGCGACATCGCCACGCGAGGCAGCCAGCGGAACGGGTTGGCGACCACCATGCGGCCGACGTTCGGGCTGCGCATGAGGCTGGAGACGATGCGATCGGGCGGGCGCATCATGCCGCGGCGGACGGCATCCGCATAGGTCTCGAACGAGAAGGTGAACACGAAGTCGTCGGTGCCTTCGGCTGTGCTGCCCACCGCGCCGCGGCCGATGCGCGAGTCCGCCTCCGTCACCCCGACACCAGCTCTCTCACCACGCGCGCCGGGGCGCCGACCGCGACCGTACGCGGCGGGATGTCGCGCGTCACCACCGCGTTCGCGCCGATGACGGCCTGCTCCCCGATCGTCACGCCGGGCATCACGACGACGTTCTGGCCGAGCCACGCCCCTCGCCCGATGCGCACGGGACGCGGCTCGGTGAGCGGCTGGTCGCGGATCGGCATGTCAGAGCGGTCGAATCCGTGGCTGTGGTCGGAGATGTACACCCCGGCGGCGATGCCGACCGCCTCTTCGATGATCACGCTGCGCACCGCCGAGATCGACGCACCGCGCATGCGCACCCGGTCGTGCAGCTCGATCACGGGACCGGGCTCGTCGCGCGAGGGGACCATGAGCCAGGAGCCGGCGCCGATGAGGACGCCCGCGCCGACCGAGATCTTGTCGGGGTTCGCGATGCGCGTGGGCAGCAGGATGCGCGAGCCGTCGCCGAACGACCGGAAGCCGCCGGCCACGAGTCGGCTGTATGCCGAATCCCGCAGACGTTGGGCCCCCAGCAGAACCCCATACCCATTGATCCGCCCCACGCGGCTCAGAGTAGCCTCCGCGATCCGCGACGCGAGGAGGGTGCCTGAGAGTTAACGCGCGTGTAACAGCGGCGTCGCTTGCGTCGGCCACTCTGGACCACGAGGGTGCCGCAGTGTCGCCGCTGGATCCGTCGGCCGGCACGGCCATGGGGAATTTTCGGGGACGGACTCGCGGGACGCACACGGCGTCAGGACCGAGGGGAGTCCGCGATGACCGACAGCGAAGTGCACGTGCCGGGGGCCGAGGTGCCCACGAGGGAGGGCGGCGCCCCGGAGCGCGGCAGCGAGTTCGTGCGCCGACTGCGCCTGACGGCGGCGACCGCCGAGGGACGCGGCATCCGTTTCTATCGTTCGCCCACCGACTTCTCGGAGGCGACGTACGCGGAGCTCGACGCCGACGCGCGGGCCCGGGCCGTCGAACTCGCCGGGGCCGGACTCGTGCCCGGCGACGTCGCGATCCTCGCCTTCGAGCCCGGCCTGCCGTTCGTGCGGGCGCTGCTCGCCTGCCTGTACGCGGGCGTCGCGGCCGCTCCGGTGCCCATCACTGCGATGCGGAACGCGGATGCTGTGCGCCAGCGTCTCTTCGCGATCCTCCAGGACGCCGGTGCCAAGGCCGTGCTCACCGAGACCGGTGCGCTCGACGGGCTCGGGCTCGCGGGCGAGACGTCGATCGCGGACGCCGTCGTGATCCCGGTCGACGGACCCGCCTCGGGGTCGGCCGACGAGTGGCGCATGCCCGACATCGACGAATCGGCGCTCGCGATCCTGCAGTACACGTCGGGCTCGACCGGGCTGCCCAAGGGCGTCATGGTGTCGCACGGCAACCTCTACGCGAACCAGCAGGCGATCGGCGGGATCGTCGGCCTGACACCGGACTCGGTGGCCGTCGGCTGGCTGCCGCACTACCACGACATGGGCTTGATCGGGCAGATCCTGCAGCCGATCTTCGCCGGCGCGAGCCTCCACATGACCTCGCCGTCGCAGTTCCTCCGGCGCCCGGTGCTGTGGCTGCGGCTCATCACCGAGCACCGCGCGACGCACACCGTCGGGCCCGACTTCGCCTTCGCGCTGTGCAGCCGCCTGGTGACGGACGACCAGCTCGCCGAACTCGACCTGTCGTCGCTGAAGACCGTCATCACCGGCGCGGAGCCCGTGCGCATCGACACGCTGGAGGCGTTCACGGCGCGGTTCGCGCCGGCCGGGTTCCGAGGCGAGGCCTTCGTGCCCGCATTCGGCATGGCCGAGACGACACTCCTCATCACTGCGCACCGCGACAGCGTGCCGCCACGGGCGATCGTCGTGAGCGCCGACGCGCTGGAGCGCGACGAGATCGCGCCGGCGACCGACGGCGAGCGCAGCGCCCAACTCGTGCCGTGCGGCGCGCCGGGCGCGGGCATGGAGATCGCCATCGTCGACCCGGCTACGGCGACCGAGCTCCGCGACGGGCGCATCGGCGAGATCTGGGTGCGCGGCACGAGCGTGACGCAGGGATACTGGCGCCGGCCCGAGCAGACCGCGACGGACTTCGGCGCGACCCTCGCCGGCGTCCCCGATGAGGTGTACCTCCGCACCGGCGACCTCGGGGCGATGATCGACGGCGAGCTCGTCATCACCGGGCGCCTCAAGGACCTGATCATCGTGCGCGGACGCAACATCTATCCGCAGGACCTCGAGCACAGCGCGGCGGAACTCCTGGGAACCGGATGCCTCAGCGCGGCGTTCGAGCGCCCGGGCGCGGCGCCGGAGGTCGGCATCGTCGCAGAGGTGGAGCCCTCGACGACCCCGGAGGAGCTCGATGCGCTCACCAGGGCGCTGCGTGCGCGCGTGGGCGAGGAGTTCACGCTCCCCGCGCTGGGCGTGGCGCTCATCCGCAAGGGCACGCTGCCACGCACCACCAGCGGGAAGGTGCAGCGCGCCCTCACTCGGCGGCTCCTCCACGAGCAGCGCCTGCAGCTGGTGCACCTCGACGGGTTCGAGGCGGTCCGGTCATGACCTCGGTCGCCACCGGCACGTACGCCGGCGCGCTCGCACCCGTCCGCGCGTTCGACGCGTTCCTCGGCGACCCTGCCGACGACGACGCCGTGGTCTCGACGCGGCGATCGGTGCTCCTCGACGAGGCGTCGGCCTTCCCCGACGACGAGATCGCCGCCGTCACCGCGTTCGGCCTGCAGCGGTGGTACATCCCCGCGGCCCATGGCGGCATGCTCGACGACGCGCTCGTGCCGCTGCTCATGATCCGCCACCTCGCGCGGCGCGACTTCACCGTCGCCGCGGCGCACGGCAAGACCTTCCTCGGGGCGATCTGCGCGTGGGTCGCCGACGGCCCGATCGCGACCCGTATGGCGGGTCTCGTCGACACCGGCCGCCCCGTCTCGTGGGGGCTGACCGAGCGCGGTGGCGGCTCCGATCTGTCGCGGTCCGCGACCACCGCGAAGATCGGCCCCGGCTCGGTGAGGGTCGACGGCGGGAAGTGGCCGATCAACAACGCCGTCCGCTGCCGCGCGATGACGGTGCTCGCCCGCTCCGACGAACGGGGCGGGCCGCGCTCGCTGTCGCTCGTGCTGGTCGACAAGGAGGAGGCCGACCCGGCCACAATCGGGTACGAGCCGAAGGTGTCCTCCCATGGCCTGCGCGGCGCCAACCTCGCCGGCATCCGGTTCGAGGGGTCCGTCGTGGGCGCGGACGCCGTCGTCGGCCCCGAAGGCCACGGCCTCGAGATCGTGCTGAAAAGCCTGCAGCTCACGCGGCCCTTCACGACCGGCCTGTCGATGGGCGCCGTCGACCGGGCGCTGCAGACCGCCCTGGATGCCGCCGCCGTGCCGGACGGCCCAGGCGGCCGCCTTCTCGACTCGCCGACGGCCCGGAGGTCGCTGGGCATCGCCGTGGCCGATGCGCTTCTCGTGGAGTGCCTGATGCTGGTCGGCGTACGGTCGGCCCACGCCTTCCCCGGCGAGATGGCGCTCGTCAGCGCGCTGGTGAAGTTCCTCGGTCCCGACACCGCCGACCTGCTGTTCCGCGACCTGACGCGACTGCTCGGCGCGCGAGCCCTCGTCGTGGGCACGGACCACGCAGGGGCGCTGCATCCGTCCGCCTTCGGCGCCTTCCAGAAGGCCGCACGCGACAGCCGCGTCGTCGGCATCTTCGACGGCAACTCCGTCGTCAACCTCAACATGATCGTCAACGAGCTGCCGAACCAGCTCCGCCCGGCGGAGCCGCCGGGCATGGCAGAGGTGCTGGCACCGCTGCGCGCAGACGCGCGGCACGATGCGATCGACACGACGGCGCTGCGCCTCGTCACCCGGCACGGCTCGCGTCTGCTGCGGTCGGTGCCCGCGCTGGTCGACGCCGTCGACGACGGGCGCACGTCTCGCGCCGCGGTCGACGCCGCGCGGCGCATCGGCGACGAGTACGCCGCGCTCCTCGCCGAGGCGGAAGACCTGCCCCGGCAGTCGCAGCCCGACCCCCTCGCCTTCCACCTCGCCGAGCGGTTCGCGCTCGTCTTCGGCGGCGCGTGCGCTCTCGCCGTCCATCTGGCGCGATCGCGGGCGATCCCGGGGCCGCTGGGCGAGAGCGACGCGTGGCTCGCGGCGGTGCTGCAGCGGGTGGCGAACCGCCTCGGCGCAGATCCGGTTCAGGCCCCGGTCGCCGACGCGGTGCTCGACGCCGCTGTGAGAGTGCACGAGGCGGGCGAGACCGTGACGCTGCTGGGTTCCTGGACGGAGCGCTCGTGAGCATCGCGGAGAGCGTGGAGCGCGCGCGTCCCGCATTCGGGCGCGACGTCTCGGCCGGACTCGACGCCCTCGAACCGCTCATCGGGCGGATCGGGGTCGCGGCGGTCGCGCCCGAGGGCGGCGAGGTGGTGACGAGCGCGCTGCGGACGTACCGCTTCGATGCGCCGGCCGCGCCGGGGCTCGAGGCCGGGCCGGGGCTCAAGACCTCGGGGCGGCCCGACGCCGCCGTCGTGCGGGCCGCGGTGCCCGCCGCAGCTCTGGGTGCGCTCGACGCCGCGCTGCGCGAATCCGTGCGGTACGCCCGCGCCCGCGAGCTGTACGGCGGGACGGTGCTCGACATCCCGCACGCCCGGAGCCTGCTGGCCGCGGCCCTCGCGGATGCGCTGACCGCCGACGCCCTGAGCAGCGCGGCCGTGTGCCTTGCGGACGCGCATGCCCCCGCAGCATCCGTCGCCGTTCCCCTGGCCGCTCACCTCTCGTGCCTGCTGCTCGCCGACGCGGCCCAGCAGGTGTCGGTGCTCGCCGGCTCCACGTTCTACGCGCGCATCGCGCCGTTCGAGCTCATCGAGCAGCACGTGCGCGACCTCTCGGCACTCGTCGCCCTCGTGCCCGAGCTCGCCGACCCGCTCCCGGCCGCACTCGACGGGCTCGCGGCCTGGTGCGCGGATACGGATGCTGCCGCCCCGGCGTCGCTCTTGCGACCCGAGGTCATGGCGGCGATCGCCGCAGACGCCCCCGGCGCGGTCGAGGTGCACGTGGCTCTCGCCGCCGCCGCGGCCGAGACCGCGTTGGATGCGGGAGAGCCGGAAGCGGGCGACCGGCACGCGGTGCTCGCGCTCGCCCATCGCGTGTCGCTGCTCACCGCGGCCGCCGCCGTGGTCGCCGGGTGGATGCACGCGCGCGGCTCGGAGGCGATCGCGGGCGACCCGCTCGTGATGGAGGCGTCGCTCAGGCGCATCCGTGGGCGGGTGGTGCGGCGGCAGCCGCCGCTTCCCGCCGACCTCGTGGCGCGGCTCGTCGCGCACGCCGAAGCCCGCGCCGCGAGCGGCGAGGAGATGGCGATCGGTCCCGCCCGCGCGACCGCCTCGCCGATGTGAATCGAAAGGACGACAATGCCCGCACAGCTGACCACCACCGAGATCGAGCAATGGCTCGTCGGACGCGTCGTCGCCTACGGCAAGATCCAGGCCGACGCGTTCACCGTCGACACTCCGCTCGCCGAGCTCGGGCTGGACTCCGTCTACGCCCTGACGCTCTGCGGCGACATCGAGGACGAGTTCCAGCTCGAGGTCGACCCGACGATCGTGTGGGACCACCCCACGATCCGCGAGCTCGCCGAGGGCATCCGGCAGCGTGCCGATGAGTGAGCGCCGAGACGGCGCCCGGCGCACGCTCGTGTCCGCGCGGGGCGTGCACGTCGTGACGGGCCGGGTCCCCGCCGTCGCATCCGACATCGACGCCGACGATCTTCTCGGAACGGATGCCGCCACCCTCGGCTCGCTCGACGAGACACGCGTCGCGTCGTACCTGACGGCGCGCCGCTGGGTGCGCGACATCGTCACGGTGCGCCTGAGGCGTCCCTGGAGCGGGTTCGAGGCGACGCCCCGCGGGGTGAAGCCGCGTCTGGCCGACTCGACACTGGATGTGAGCATCGCCCACGCCGGCGACCGGCTCGTCGTCGGGGTGGTCGAGCACGGGCGGATCGGCGTCGACGTCGAGCTCGTCGCCTCCGTCTTCGATCAGCCCTCGCTCGTGCGTCGCCTGTGCACCCCGTCCGAACGCCGCCGTGCCGGGGGGCTGGCCCCTGCCGAACGGCGGGCGTGGCTCACCCAGCTGTGGACGGTGAAGGAGTCCTACGCCAAGGCGCTGGGTGCGGGGCTGTCGCTGGACTTCCGGCAGCTCGACGGCGCCGGTCTGCGTCACAGAGACGCCGTTCGCGGTGTGCTGACTCCCGCGTCGGGTGCGAGTCATGCAAAGATCGCTGTGAGCTGGGTCGATGCTGCCCCTTCCTGTTCTCCATCGCCCGTTCGGGCGATCTAGTCCCATCCCGGAAGGGCACACTCATGCGTCTGTCTGTCATCGGCTGCGGGTATCTCGGAGCCGTCCACGCTGCGGCGATGGCGTCGATCGGTCACGAGGTGGTCGGTATCGACGTCGACCAGCGCAAGGTCGCGTCGCTGTCGAAGGGTGAAGCGCCGTTCTTCGAGCCCGGGCTGCAGGAGATCCTCACCGAGGGCATCGCCTCCGGCCGGCTCCGCTTCACCACCGACATGTCCCAGGCGCAGGGCGCGAAGGTGCACTTCGTGGGCGTCGGCACCCCGCAGCAGAAAGACGGATACGCCGCCGACCTCACCTACGTCAACGCGGCCGTCGATGGACTGCTGCCCTACCTGTCGGCCGGCGACATCGTCGCCGGCAAGTCGACCGTCCCGGTCGGCACCGCCGCCGAGCTCACCCCCCGGGTCGAGGCGACCGGCGCGACGCTGGTGTGGAACCCGGAGTTCCTGCGCGAAGGATTCGCCGTCAAAGACACCATCGACCCCGACCGGCTCGTCGTGGGCGTGCCCGCTGGCGACCCCGGCGAGACAGCAGCCGACGTGCTGCGCGAGGTGTACCACACGGCCGTCGCGAAGGACACGCCGTTCATCGTCACCGACCTCGCCACCGCCGAACTGGTCAAGGTCGCCGCCAACGCGTTCCTGGCCACCAAGATCTCCTTCATCAACGCGATGGCCGAGATCGCCGAGGTCACCGGCGCCGACGTCACCCAGCTCGCCGACGCCATCGGCCACGACGTCCGCATCGGCCGCCGCTTCCTCGGCGCCGGCATCGGCTTCGGCGGCGGGTGCCTGCCCAAAGACATCCGCGCGTTCTCCGCCCGCGCCGAAGAACTCGGCCGCGGCGAATCCGTCGCGTTCCTCCGCGAAGTCGACGCGATCAACCTGCGCCGCCGCGAACGCGCCGTGCAGCTCGTCCTCGAAGCCCTCGACGGATCCGTGTTCAAGAAGAACATCACCGTGCTCGGCGCCGCGTTCAAACCCCACAGCGACGACATCCGCGACTCCCCCGCACTCGACGTCGCCGTCCGCCTGCACGGCCTCGGCGCCTGGGTCACCATCACCGACCCCGCCGCGATCCACAACGCCCAGCGCCTGCACCCCCAGCTGAACTACGTCGAAGACCGCGACGAAGCCCTCCGCGAAGCCGACGCCATCATCCTCGTCACCGAGTGGGACGAATACCGCCGCGAACTCACCCCCGAACACGCCGCCACCCTCACCCGCGGCAAAGTCGTCATCGACGGCCGCAACGGCTGGGACGCCACCGCCTGGCGGGGCGCCGGATGGGCCTACCACGGCATGGGACGCCCCTGACTCACGGGGCCTGCATCCCCGGACCGAGGGGCCGGGGCGTCAGAGCGCGTGGACGCTGAGCAGCTGCCAGCCCTCCGGCACCTTGGCCTCGAGGGCCGCCATGTCGTCCGCCTCGATCTCTTCGACGTCGCCGCGGCGCGCGATCGTGGCGGTCGAGGTGAGCAGCTGCGAGCCCTTCGGCATCGCCGCCGGGACGTCGGTCACGACCCAGCCCGCCGGCAGCTGCGCGGTGACGGCGGCATTCAGTGCCTCGAGCGAGACGCCTTCCACATCGACGGTGCGGGTTTCGACAGGGCGGATGCGGCCGATGAGCATGAGTCGATCCTAGGAGCGCGTTGCGCCGGCGATCGAAGGGAGCCTGTTTTCCGCGGGCAGCCTGCGGTATCGTCGCCCTATTCTCGACGGTGAGACAGCTCCCGACAGGTTCACCGAGAGCCTGGCTGCCGCCGTCACGGAATCCGTGACGCGTGCGGAGACGCCCGAACGCCCCCGCACGTCGCTGGGGGACGGAGTACGACGTGAAGCGTGCACTCATCACCGGGATCACCGGTCAGGACGGCTCTTACCTCGCCGAGCTCCTGCTCGGGAAGGGCTACGAGGTCCACGGCCTGATACGCCGCGCCTCGACCTTCAACACGCAGCGGATCGACCATCTCTACGTCGATCCGCACGATCCGAGCGCCAGGCTGTTCCTCCACTACGGCGACCTCAGCGACGGCGCAGGACTCGTGAGCCTGCTCGTGAAGATCCATCCGAACGAGGTGTACAACCTCGCCGCGCAATCGCACGTGCGGGTGTCGTTCGACGAGCCCGTGCACACCGCCGACACGACGGGGATCGGCACGGTCCGCCTGCTCGAGGCCGTGCGGTCGTCGGGGATCGACACGAAGTTCTATCAGGCGTCCACGTCGGAGCTGTACGGCGCCACACCCCCGCCGCAGAACGAGCTGTCGCCGTTCTACCCGCGCTCACCGTACGCGGCCGCGAAGCTGTACAGCTTCTGGATCACGAAGAACTACCGCGAGGCGTACGACATGTTCGCCGTGAACGGCGTCCTCTTCAACCATGAGTCCCCGCGCCGGGGAGAGACCTTCGTCACGCGCAAGATCTCCCGCGCGGTCGCCCGCATCCAGGCGGGCGACCAGAAGGACCTCTACCTCGGCAACCTGGACTCGATCAGAGACTGGGGCTACGCGGCCGAGTACGTGGAAGGCATGTGGCGGATGCTGCAGGTCGATGAACCCGAAGACTTCGTGCTGGCGACGGGGCGGGGTTACACGATCCGGGACTTCCTGGAGGCGTCGTTCGGGCATGTGGGCCTGGACTGGCAGGAGTTCGTCAAGTTCGATGAGCGCTATCTTCGCCCGACCGAGGTCGACGCGCTCATCGGCGACCCGGCCAAGGCGGCCGAGAAGCTCGGGTGGGCGGCGACACTCGACGGCAAGGACCTCGCGAAGCTCATGGTCGATGCCGACATCGAGGCGCTCGACAAGCGCCCGGAGTGGATCGACTCGGTCAACCTCGCCTCGTGGACGCCCGAGCCGTCGCTGGTGGGCCCATGACCACCGTGACCGACGGTGTCGGGTTCTCTCCCGGCGAGCTCGACCGCGACGCGACGTTCTACGTCGCGGGCCACCGCGGACTCGTCGGCTCCGCCATCGTGCGCCGGTTCGAGGCCGCGGGCTTCACGAACATCGTCGGCAAGACCTCCGCCGAACTCGACCTCAAGAACCGCGACGACGTCTTCGCCTATATGGCCGAGATCCGGCCGCGATACCTCGTCCTCGCCGCGGCCAAGGTCGGCGGGATCCTGGCGAACAGCACCTACCCCGTCGACTTCCTCAGCGACAACCTCCGCATCCAGTCGAACGTGCTGGACGCCGCGGTCGCGAACGAGGTCGAGCGGGTCGCCTTCCTCGGCTCGTCGTGCATCTACCCGAAGTTCGCGAAGCAGCCCATCCGTGAGGACGCACTGCTCACCGGCCACCTGGAGCCGACGAACGATGCCTACGCGATCGCCAAGATCGCCGGCATTCTCAACGTGCAGGCGGTGCGTCGCCAGTACGGGCTGCCCTGGATCTCGGCGATGCCCACGAACCTGTACGGGCCGAACGACAACTTCTCGCCCCAGGGTTCGCACGTGCTCCCGGCGCTGATCCGCCGGTACGACGAAGCGGCGAGGGCCGGCGCCTCCTCGGTGACGAACTGGGGCACCGGGACGCCGCGGCGCGAGTTCCTGCACTCCGACGACATGGCAGACGCCGTCCTGCACCTGCTTGAGCACTACGACGGACCGGAGCAGGTCAACGTCGGGACCGGGTCGGATGTCACGATCCGGGAGGTCGCCGACACGATCGCCGGCGTGGTGGGTTTCGAGGGAGAGACCGAGTGGGACACTTCCCAGCCCGACGGGACGCCGCAGAAGCTGCTCGACGTGTCGAAGCTCGCCGAGTCCGGCTGGACCTCGAAGATCCCGCTGGAGGAGGGGCTCGAGCGAACCGTGGCCTGGTATCGGGAGCACGTCGGCGCGGTGCGTGTGTGACCACCACGCCTGGTCAGCCGGGGAGGCTGGGGCTCAGCATCCGATTCCCCTGATCTTGGGCAGGAAGCAGACGAGATCGCCGAGATTCGCGAGGATCGACTTCGTCGCAGAGAGCTTCACGATCGCTTCGTCGGTGAGAGCACCGCCGTTCTGGGTCACTTTGAGCACGATGCTCTTGTACGCCGGGAAGCGCACCTCGGCTGTCGTCTTCCTCGCCTTGGCCCAGGCGTCGGCGCAGGCGGTTCCCTCTTCCAGTCGATCCACCGCATAGTCCCAGATCGCCTCGGGGTCGTCGGTCCACGTGGCTGTCGGGTCGTACTCGCGAGCCGCATTCCACAAGGCGAGGCTGCATGTCCACAGGGCGGCGCGACGGCTGCTCTTGCCCGCGACGACGTCTCCGACGGTCTCGTGGGTCTTGTCCTCGAGCTTGTCGACGAGCTGGTCGTAGAAGATCCACATGAACGCGAGATCGGGCTGCACGGCGTACTCCACGCCGCCGGCATCAGAGGGGATGAGCACCTCATCGCCCGGCGCGAGGAAGATGTACCGGTAGAACGACTTCGCCGACTCGTGGAAGAGGTGCGATCTGACGGTGCCGATGGCGAGCTCGAAGATCCTCACCTCGGGCGAGGTGAGGGCCCAGATCGTGTCGCTGTCGTTGCGGACGAACCAGTCACCGTAAGGCGTCACGCCGCAGACCACGACGTCGTCGCCGTCGTAGGGGTGGTCGACGCGATAAGGCGCGTCGTCGTAGCAGCCGGCGTCCACGGAGGACGCCTGTGCGGGAGCCGTACCCCCGACGACCAGCGCGACGCTCGTGAGCACGGCAAGGAACATGCGGAACACGCGACCACCCCCAGCGGTCTCGACGGTTCAGCCCCAGTGGCGCTGACAGTAGTCCTGGTCCAGGTGCGGTTCAAGCGGTCTCGCCGAAAGGCCGGCTCGCGGCGCCGGCGGCGGGGATCGTGCGCCGATGTGCGCGCCGCGGCCGTGTGAGACCGCTACGTTGGGAGCCACGCAGCCGACTCCCTTCTCGCCACGGAGGACACACATGACTCAGCGCCCGCTCGGCGTCACCCTCGTCGCCATCATCGCCTGGATCTCGGGCTTCCTGCAGATCATCGGCTCGATCTTCGTGATCATCGCGGGCGCCTTCATCACGTGGCCGGCGATCCTCGGGTGGATCAGTCTCATCATCGGCATCGTGACCCTCGCCGTCGGCGTCGGCCTGTGGCGCGGCAACCACACCGCCCGCACGATCGCGACGATCGTGTTCATCGCGAACATCGTGTTCGAGGTGCTCGGGATGTTCAACGGCGAGAGCGCCTGGTCGGCGATCGGCGGCAGCATCCTGTCGATCATCGGCCTGATCCTGCTCTACACGCGGTCGGCGCGGGCGTACTTCGGGTCGTGACATCCTGCCGGCGGCGATCCGGCGATCACACGAAGGGGAGCTCGCGCTCCATGCTCGCGAAGGGATCCACGACGCGCATGACGGCAGTCTGATACGGGTTGTTGACGAATCGCGACGCATAGTCGTACCACGTGCTGTAACTTCCGCGATTCGCCGGCGTGTCCCACGATCGCAGCAACTCCCGTGTGAGCACTCCCTGCACCTTGTTACCGAACGAACGCTCGCGCGCCTGTTGCTCCTGCATCGACGCCGAGATCAGCACACGACGCGGCCCCGCGCTCGTGGTGTCGTAGTGGATGACAGGCTCGATGGGCGCCGCGCGGTAGGCGATCGAGTCGGAATGGCAGGAGTCCACGATGACGACCGCCTTCATGTCGGCCCGTGCACCTTTCCAGAACGGCACCCACCAGTCGTCGATGAGCGGCAGATCCGCGAGCGCGAACAGCTCGTCCATGCGATCCGGCTCGCTGTCGTCGTACGACATCCACCGGAAGCCGTGACCAACCATCACGATCACCAGCGTCGAACACGTGCATGGATGCTGCGTATCGACGTGCCGCGAGAGCTCGGTCGTGACGGATTCCAAGGTTGCCCGGGCCGGTTCGTCGAGCCGTTCGACCTGAAGCTCACCACTGTCGACCTCGGAGTTCTCCAGAATCCGCGCGTACGCATCGAGGTCGTTCGCCACGCCGTCGAGCCTCGCGAACGCGATGTCGCCCTCTCGCAGAGCGCCGGCCGCGGGCTCGAAACGGCTCTGACCGGACGACCAGCGGAGTGCCTGTGGCGCCTCGACACCGATGAGCACCGCGTGCGTGGTCATGGCCTGCTCAATCCCGTGGGGCAGGGGTGGAGACCGCCGGGTCAGGCGTAGTCGCCCCCGACGACACCAGCGCGTCCCCGCCCAATAGTCCTCCGAGCCCCAGAACGATGAGAATGACCCCCACGACGTAGGCGGCGATCGTCCCCCGCACCTTGCTCAGCGCGGCGGCGAGCTTCTCGATGTCTTGGATGGGCAGCCCGATGCCGCCTCGCGTCGTCTCGGCGGCGAGCAAGGCGCGCGCACGTTGCCTCCCCCTCACCTCCAAGACCGACAGCCAGACGCCCATCAACACGGCGACGGCACCCGCGACCAGAGCGAGCACGCTGCCGGCCGCGATGATCCGTTCCTGGAAGTCGACCTCGGTGCAGCACCCCGATCCGCCCATCGGCAGGGTCCACAGGATGATCCAACCGCCCAACGCCAACACGACGAACGCCAGTGCGCGGAATACGCCGCCGGTCCACTTGGCGAACTCAGGATCGTACTCGCCGATCTGGATCTCGGCCGGCGCGCCCGGTGGGTTCTCCGCAGGAGGGGCGGGTGCAGTGCTCGCGAGCGCGACACGGATCGGCGGCGATCGGTGGACGACGCCGCCGACGATGACGCTTGCGTAGAGGTCGTGCTCGGGCGCTTCGGTGAATGACGTCGTCGCTTGCCATGTCGTCGAGGTCGCGGCGTTGGCGTCGTTCGTGAAGTTCACCGAATCAAGCTTCTGCGTGCCGGCGAACAGCGCCGGAACGGGAATCGGCGACGGATGCGCGACGACGAACGTCACCTTCTTGCCAGGCGGAAGGTCGGTGAGCGGCTTGGGCGCCACCGTCGCCGTGCCGCCTTCCGGCGTGGCCGACAGCACGAGCGGTGTCGGCTGCCCACCGCCTGATACAGCCTGGGCTGACGCGGGTTGACCCTGGGTGTGCTGAATCGCCGGCGTGGCCTGTTCAGGCCGACCCGCTGCCGGTTGTCCGGACATCGGTTGGCCGGGCGCCTGCGGCGGCTGCGCCAGTCGTTCCTCTGGCGGCGGCTGCTCTGGTGGCACGCCCTCCGCGGGATGGTCCTGCGGTGCTCGGGTCTCGTCGTCCGTCATTTCTCGCCCCCGGTCGTCGTTGACGAAGGCGCGCCGAATACCGGTGATCCGTCGTCACGGCGCCATACCCCCTCAGCCGCTCAGTGCCCCAGCGACCGATGGCCGCATCGTAGCGACGCATCGAAGCTGCCACAAGAGCGTGAGCGGGCACCGAACCGCACAGAGTGAGGGCAATCCCTTTCGACTGTCGGGCCGCAGGACGCGCTCGGAGCGGCAAATGGTGGGCCGCGGCATACGTCAATCCCGGATCTTGCGACGCTCCCTCAGGTGCACGATGGCGAGGCCGATGGTGGCGCCCAGCACGTTGGCGACGATGTCGCGCAGGCTCGGCGTGCGCTCGGAGAGGATCAGCGCCTGCCCCGACTCGATGATGAGCGTGGTGGCGAGGGCGATCGGCACGACGAGCCCGCGGTGCAGCGGAAGCACGAGCGCCAGCAGCACCCCGAACGGCACGAACAGCGCGACGTTCGCGACCGTCTCGATGAGGTCGTACGTGAGCCACGGAACCGCCCGCGTGATCCGGTCGATAAAGTCCGACGCGCCGCGATCCACGGGTGTCGGCCAGAACGCGATGAGCGCGAGCAGCACGCCGTAGATGACGAGCAGACGGATGCCGCGCCCTTGCGTGCGACGCAGGTGCAGGGTGGCGACCGCCGCTGTGGACGTCGTCTGCGCGGGCGCGAGAGGGGATGCATCGGCGATGGCGCGCTCCCCTCGATCGGGCGCCGCGACGCTGCCGCGCAGTGCGGCGATTCTACTCGCGAGGTGGTGTGCGTGCAGAGAACTGGGAGCCGAGAGCAGATAATCGAAGATAGTTGCTAATCTACATTGCGGAGCGGCCCACTGCGTGATTGCATCGAAGCGGCGCCCTCAGGTTCGGAGCGCGGCTCGACAATGGCGGCCCTGCGGAGTCTCAGCAACGGGAAGTGTGCGCCCACATGAGCTCTCATCACCCATGGATACACAGATCGTTTCGAACAAATATTTGAAACTCGCGTCAATCTTCGATACGCTGGCTTCATGACCAGCGCACTGTCATCCCTCGCGGAGGCGATCGACGTTGCGCGGGGAATCCTGCCCGACGGGCGCGACATCGCGTCGCTCACACCGGCCGAACTGATCGCGCTCAACGACCAGATCGGGCGCGGCAAGCGTCTCGCCGAGAGTGTGCAGGCGATGGTGGCGTCCGAGATCCAGCGGCAGTCACGGCCCGGACTCGGGCCCGACAGCCTCGCGAAGATCCAGGGCTTCCGCAATCCCACGCAGTTCATCGCCGCGACGATGGGCACGACCACCGGCGACGCCGCGCGGCTCGTGAAGGTCGGCGATGCCACGACGCCACGCACGCTGCTGTCGGGCGACAAGGCGCCCGCCCGGCACCCTCACGTCGGGCAAGGGCTCAGCGACGGTCGCATCGGCGCACAAGCCGCGTCGGCGATCATCGCGATGCTCGACCGCGTCGCCATCCGCGCCGGCGCTGAAAAGATCGAGCAGGCCGAGCAGCTCCTCGTCGAACAGGCTGCAGGGCTCCCTCTCGACGCGCTCTCGAAGCTCATCCTCCGCGCGCAGGCCTGGCTCGATCCCGACGGCGTCGAGCCGCGCGAAGCAGACCTGGCCGCCGAGACGTCGCTCACCATCCGCCGCGATCGCTCCGGCATGATCGTCATCAACGGCAAGTTCGACCCCGTGAGCGGCGCGCCGGTCGTGACCGCGATCGAAGGCATGGTCACCGCGAAACTCCGCGCCCAGCGCGACACCGGGCCCGGCGGCGCCCGCGAGTCACTCCGCGCCACGTCCGCGAGGACCGACGAGCCCGCAACGCCCCTGCTCGATGAGACGACCGAGGCCGAGCGTCGCACGATCCCGCAGATGCAGGCCGATGCGTTCGTGAGCATCTGCGAACACGCCCTCGGATGCGCCGAGAACGACCTCCCTCTCAACGGCGTGACAGTCGTTGTGCGCATGACGCTCGACACCCTTCGCGAGGGCACCGGCACCGCCCAGATCGACGGGATCGACGCTCCGATCTCTGCGTCGGCCGCGCGCAAGCTCGCCTGGAGCGCATCGGTGATCCCCTGCGTGCTCGGCGGCGACAGCGAGATCCTCGACTGGGGCCGCGAGCGGCGGCTGTACTCGAGGTCCCAGAAGCTCGCGCTCGGCGAGCGCGACGGCGGGTGCGTCGGGTGCGGGCTTCCGCCCCAGTTCACGAAAGTGCATCACATCCGCTGGTGGATGCGAGATGCCGGCCCCACCGACCTCGACAACGGGGTGCTGCTCTGCGAATCCTGTCACCACCGGATACATGACAACGGGTGGGACATCCGGGTGGAAGGCACCGGCCGACAAGCCAGGGTGTGGCTCATCCCACCGGCCTTCGTTGATCCGGAGCGCACGCCGCGCCTCGGCGGACGCGCCCGATACGACTTCGCCGCATGAACCCCCGTTATCGTGGGCCCGTGCCCACCGATGCCTCGACCGACGCAACGGTGCTGCTGCGCCTGGACGAAGCCGACGAGCTCGCCGCCGCCTGGGTGACTGCGCTGGCCGAGCGGCGCGGCATCCGTGCACTTCTCATCAAGGGGCCCGCGCTGCACCTCCACGGGCTGCGTGAAGAGCGGGTGTCGGCGGACGTCGATGTGCTCGTCGAGCCGGCGCGGTTCGACGAGCTGTGCGAGGCGATCGCGGAATCCGGATGGACGAAGCGGCCGTCGGGATTCGTCGGCGAGCTCACCACCCTGCACTCGGACACGTACCTGCGCGACGGGTGGCCGTGCGACCTCGATGTGCACAGCTTCTTTCCGGGATTCCTCGCCGACCCCGCCGACGTGTTCGAAGCGCTCTGGCGACACCGGTGGGCGCTGCCGCTGGCGCACCACGACTGCCTCGCGCTGGACAGGATCGCCGGAGCCCTCGTGCTCGGGCTGCACTCCCTGCGCGGCGCGACGATCCAGCCGCGCCACCTCGACGAACTCGAGCAGCTGCTGCGCACGCCGTTCACCGACGCCGAGCGGGCCGACCTGGGTTCGCTCGCCCGCGAGACCGGCTGCGTCGCCACACTCGAGACGGTGCTCCCTCGGCTCGGGGTCTTCGTCGAGCCTTCGGCCGTGGAGCTGGCGTCACCAGACCTGCGGGACTGGCGCGAGCGCGTTAGCGCGGGATCCCATGGCACCTACTTCTGGCTGCTCGCGCTGCGCAAGTCACCGTGGCGCGCGCGGCCGCGCATCCTGTGGCGCGCGGTGTGGCCCACGCGGCGCGACCTGCTCGTCGCCCGGCCCGAGACCGTCGACACGTTCCGCGGACGCACGCGGGCGCGACTGGCGCGTTGGGGGCGCGGCATCCGTTCCGGCCCTGCCGGCGCGCGGGCCGTCTGGACCCACCGCCGCCGTGTCAGCCCATGACGAGCCAGAGCACGCAGACCGCCGCGAGGAACGCCACCGCCACACAGATGAGCCACATCGGCGCCCCACCGTACTCGCGGAGCAGCCACGGCTCCTGCCCGATCTCGTAACGCCGCCGCCGACGTCGTGACCTCGCCATCCCGCACCCCTTCCCCCAGGTCCGCGACGCCGTCGTCACGAGTTCACGCTACGCGCGCCGGGTTGCGGATCGGCGACGCCCATGTTTCGGGCTCGCCGCGGGAGGCTCAGGATCATGTAAAGAACCGGATCCTGTCCCCCAGGGTGAACGGGAGCCCCCGGCGGCTCCGCTAGGGTGAGCATCACGTCGGTTGCTTGGGGCGACCGCACGGCGGGCGAGGGGTCGCCCGTTCTGTTCACGGCTGTGGGAGCCCGAACGCCCGTCAGCCACGACTGTTCTCTGGGGGAACACAGTGACCGATACGCTCGCGCGCGCTCTCGCACCGTCCGACACCGGCATCGACCGCCGGAAGCTGCTCAAGATGGGCGTGTGGGCGGCGCCCGTCGTCGTGCTCGCCACGGCAGCTCCCGCGGCAGCCGCCTCCGGCCCGCTCACCGAGCAGCAGGCGGCCGCCCTCATCGCACCGAGCGCCCCGACCAATGCATCGACCGATAAGAAGGTGGTGGCTGTCAAGGTCGCAGTCAACGGGACCGCTTCCACTGTGATCATCGCGACGATCACGGTCTCGCCATCCGGGCAGGGCACGTGGAACGGTGTGGCAGCTCCGGCCAACGGCCAGTCGTCGTTCACGACGCAGCCCGTCACGATTCCCGCCGGCGGTTCGACGACGATCACCTTCCCGGAGTTCCAGCGGGGCAACCAGGGTCACCAACTGACCTTCACCGTGTCGTTCAGCGTCAACGGTGTGCAGGTGCCGAGCAGGACGCAGTCGCTGGTCGTCAACTGACGTTCACCACGCGCTGATCCACGCGTCAGCCGGCGAAGACCAGCTCCTGATCGCGGAGAGCTCCGAGGAACGACTCGACGTCATCCCGGATCACGTCGCCGTCGACCTCGGCCGACGCGGCGACGCGCGACACGATGTCGTCGGAGCAACCGGGACCGGCGGCGAGCGCGGTCCAGATCAGCGCAGCCGAGCCCTCGAGCGCCAAGGGCGACGCCGCGGGATTCGCCAGTGCCAGCACGACCACGCGCGGCGACTCCCCCGTCCACGCGACGTCATCATGGATGCGCCAGAGCGGGCTGTCGGGAGCGCGCACCGGCGCCGATTCCTTCAGCACGCCGGCCGCGACGAGCTCATCGGCGGCCGACGCGACGGCGGTGGCAGCATCCGTCCCCTCCGGAACCCCGTGCGCAGAGACCGCAGCGTCCACGAGCGCGTCGAGTTCGACGCCGTCGGCCGCACGCCACAGGGCGGGAGCGATGCCCGCGAGCACGCGCACGGTGCCGGCGTGATCGGCGTCGATGTGGAGGAGCGCCAGTCGATCGGGATCAGCCAGCGGCAGCTCATCGAGCGGAGGCACGCGACACAAGCGCCGCCCGCTCGTGCCCGCAGCCACCGGCCCGTGCCCCGACGACACCGACTTCGACACCTGCGGCGACGGCGGCGACACCGCAGCGACCTCGGGGATCACCGCGACGAGGGCCGCGGCATCCGCGTACGACACCCGGCGCACGCCGCCGACCGACGCCACGTGCGCGGCGATGGTGCGAAGCGGCGCCGGGAGATTCGTGAGATAGCTCGACTGGGCGACCAGCTCCTCGAGCGCGTCGCCGAGGTCGACGTCCGAAACGACCGCGCCGTCGACGCCCTCTCGCCGGTCGAGCAGCAGGATCCCCGCGAGGCGCAGCTCGCCATCCGGCAACGAACCAAGACCCAGTGCCGACGGCGCGCGCTGCGCCTTGTCGGACTCGCCGGGCTCGATGATCGACAGCGGCTTCCGGTACGGGTGCACGCGGCCCTCGGCGTCGATCGCCACCGTCTCATCCGACACGTACCCGTACGCTTCGCCCAGAACCCGCGACGCCGTCGTCTTGCCGCGACCGCTCGGGCCCACGAGCGCCACCACCCGGCCGTCGGGCAGAGCGATGCCGGCGGCGTGCAGCATCCAGAGCCGCCCGCGCTGGGCCTCGATCGCCGCGAGCGTCACGCGCTGGGACAGCGACGACAGCAGGGCACGGATGCTGCCACCCGCCCCCGCGACCACCTCGACGTCAGGACCGCCCACGTGCGCAGCATCCGTCCGCGCATCCTGCCAGGCCGTCTCGACCGCAGCCCGCGAATCACCGTCGAGGCCGTCGCACACGATGCCCACCCGCACCCCCAGGGCAGCGATCACGAGGTTGCCGGTCACACGCGGTAGTGTACGGGGGAACTGGGAGGGGGCCCATGGAGCTGCGGGATTACCTGCGCATCGTGCGAGCGCATTGGCTCGCCATCGTGATCCTCACCCTCCTGGGTGTCGCCGTGGCCTGGGGATGGACCGCCCTGCAGCCCAAGGTCTACACGGCGAACGCCAGCGGCATCGTCACGGCGACGAACGCGGGATCCGACACCGGCTCGTCGCTCGTCGGCGACCAGCTCGCCCGTAGCAAGGTGACGTCGTATGTCGAGCTCGGCTCGTGGCGCGCCGTCGCCGAGTGCGCGATCGAGGAGCTCGGGCTGAGCACCACGCCCGAGGCGCTCGTCACCCGCGTCGACGTCTCGAACCCGCTCGACACCGTCATCGTGCGGGTGACCGCGACCGCATCGAGCCCCGAAGAGGCGCGTGATCTCGCCGAGTCGTGGCTCGGGTGCATGGTGCAGCAGATCAACACCGTGGAGGGCACCGACGAGACCGGCACCGCCGCCGTCACGCTCGTCACCGGCGACTCGGCACGTCTGCCCACCGCGCCGTCGTCACCGAACGTGCGCCTCGCGCTCGCGCTCGGCGCACTCGTCGGACTCGCCCTCGGCATCGGCTACGCGGTGGTGCGCCACGTGCTCGACCGGCGCCTGCGCGACCCGCGCGACATCGAACGCGAGACCGGCGTGCCCGTCGTCGGGACCCTGCCGATCGACAAGGGCCTGAGCGTCGAGCGCGGCCTCGCCGACTTCGAGAGCCAGCACTCCGCGTCGGCCCCGCTCGCCGAGGCGATGCGCGAACTGCGCACGAACCTCCAGTTCATGGACGTCGACAACCCGCCCCGCGCGATCGTGGTCACAAGCCCGCTCCCCGGCGACGGCAAGTCCACGATGGCCGCCAACCTCGCCGTGAGCCTCGCCGCGGCGGGCCGTCACGTCGTCCTCCTCGACGCGGACCTGCGCCGTCCCATGGTCTCGACGGTGTTCGGACTGCCCGACGGCGCCGGCCTCACGGACGTGCTCGCCGGACGCGCCGAGCTCAACGAGGTCGTGCACAATGTCGGCGCGAGCCGCAACCTCGCCGTCATCACCGCCGGCCGCGTGCCGCCGAACCCCAGCGAGGTGCTCGGCTCGAACCGCATGCAGGCGCTCGTGCAGAGCCTCACCGAGCACGCCCTCGTCATCATCGACTCTCCGCCCCTCCTTCCGGTGACGGATGCCGCGGTCCTCACCACCGCCGCCGACGGGGCGCTCATCGTGGTCGGCGCCGGCAAGACGACCTACGACATGCTGCACAAGGCGATCGCGAACCTCGCCAAGGCCAATGCCCGCGTGCTCGGGGTGGTGCTGAACCGGGTGCCGCGCAAGAACGGCGGGTACTACGGCTACCAGTACCAGGGCGACTACGCCGGAGCAGACACCCGCTGACCTCGGAGCCGATGTTCGGAACCGCCCCGTAGGGTGGAGCGGTGACCGACTCTCCCCTGCCCCGCTCCGTGCGCCGCGGGGGCGTCGTCTTCGCCGCGGTCCTCGGCGGCCTGCTCATCCTCGCCGTGGTCGCCACCGTGTGGGTCGGCGTGCGCGGAGCCCTCGCCTACGGCCACCTCCGGGATGCGCAGCAGACCGCGGCCGCGGTGCGGGACAACCTCTCCGATCCCGCCGCCGCGAGCGACGCGATCAGCGCCCTCGCCGCCGACACCGGCGCCGCGCACGCGATGACCTCCGACCCGGTGTGGGAGCTGGCCGAAGGCCTCCCCTGGGTCGGCCCGCAGCTGGCCGCCGTGGCCACCGTCGCCGAGTCCCTGGACGGCGTCACGAGCACGGCGCTGCGTCCGCTCTCCGAGGTCGCCGCCTCGTTCCAGGTCGACGCACTCCGCCCCCAGGACGGACGCCTCGACCTCGCACCGCTGCAGCAGATCAGCGGCGCCGCGCAGACCGCGAGTGACGGGGTCGGTGCTGCCGCAGCATCCGTCTCGTCGATCGACCGCACCGCACTCGTCGCGCCCGTGCGAGAGGCCGTGGAAGAGGTCGACGGGCTGCTCACCGAGGCCGGCGTCGCCACCGACGCACTCGCCCGTGCGACACAGCTGCTGCCGTCGATGCTCGGCGCCGACGCGCCGCGCGACTACCTCGTGCTGTTCCAGAACAACGCGGAGTGGCGCTCACTGGGCGGGATCCCCGGCGCGATGGCCCTCATCCACACCGAAGGGGGCGCGCTCAGCCTCGCCGCGCAGGAGTCCTCCAGCGACTACCCCCGCTACGACGCGCCCGTATTGCCGCTCGGCGACGAGGTCGCGGCGATCTACGGCGACCGGCCGGGCCGGTGGATCCAGAACGTGACCCAGGTGCCGGACTTCGCGATCAGCGGCGCGCTCGCCCGCGAGATGTGGGCGCGCGAGCACGGCGGGCAGCAGGTCGACGGGGTGATCTCGCTCGACCCGGTCGCCCTGTCGTACCTGCTCGAGGCGACCGGACCCATCTCCCTGCCGACGGGAGACGTGCTCGCGCCCGACAACGCCGTGCAGCTTCTGCTCAACGACGTCTACGCCCGCTATACCCGCCCGGCCGACCAGGACGCCTTCTTCGCGATGGCCGCGGCCGCCGTGTTCGAGAGGCTCTCGGGCGGCGACGTCGACCCGGCCGCGCTCGTGGCCGCCCTCACCCGCGCCGGCGATGAGGACCGCCTGCTGCTGTGGAGCACGCACGAGAACGAGCAGACCCTGCTCGCCGACACCACGCTCGCCGGCGGGCTGCCCGTGTCGGACGAGGAGGCCTCACGCTTCGGCGTCTACGTCAACGACGGCACCGGCTCGAAGATGGACTTCTACCAGAACGCGACGACGAAGCTCGAGTGGTCGAACTGCACCGTCGACGCGGCAGGGACCGCGACCGGCGACGCCGTGCTGACCGTCACCGTGGGCAACACGGCGCCCGCGGACGCGGCATCCCTTCCCGCCTACATCACCGGTGACAGCGCCTTCGGCGTGCCCGCGGGCATCACCCGCACCATCGGCTACCTGTACCTGCCGGAGGGGTTCGAACTGGTCGACGCGACGATGTCGGACGGCACCGGATTCGGCGGCGGGACGCACGACGGGCGCCGCGTCGTCAGCTTCGCGATCGACCTGCCGCCGGGCGGGTCGGTGACGGCGACGGTCACCGCGCGGGCGAGCGAACCGGTCGCCCCGACGCTCGAGGCCGCCGGCACGCCGACGCTCGCGCCGCCGGCCGCAGTTGCCGCGGTGTGCGGCGGTTCGTAGACTGCTCCCGATGCCCCACATCACCGGATCCCCCACGCCCAGACTCCTCCCCCGAGCCGCTGTCGCCGTCATGCTCGCCCTCGGAGCGGTCATAGCCGCGCCCGCTGCGGCGAACGCGTCCACGATCTACCCTCCTTCGGGCTCGTGCACCGCGACCCCGACGGCGCAGGCCGGCGGCACCATCTCCTTCCAGTGCGACGCCGAGACCTTCTCGCCCGACGAGGCCATCACGATCACCGTGACCGGTGAGAACGGCGCCGCCGCGCGCATCGGCATGGTGAAGTTCGCGATCACGACGGCGAGCAGCACCGCCTCGTCCGAGGCCGACGGCTCGCTCGCGGCGGTCGACATCGCACTCCCTTCGAACGCCACCGGCACCTACAACATCGCCGCGGTGTCGTCGACCTCCGCCGGCGGCACGGCCGCCGTCACCATCACCGGCGCCGACGGGCTGCCCGCGACGGGCCTCGACCAGGGCCAGACCATCGGCCTCTGGATCGGCGGCGGCGCACTCCTGCTCGCCGGCGCCGCGCTCGCGGTCGTCGCCGCGGTGCGCCGCTCGCGCGACTCGCGCTGACGAGCTGCTCCCGTCGGCGCCGCCGTCGGGGCCGACCGCTATCGTGATCGCCATGGCATCCGCCGCGTCGACGTCGCTCGAGCGCACCTACCGCTATCTGCGGATCGGGCTCGCCGGCACCGTCGTCGCGATCTTCGTCGCGATCCTCCAGGCCGCGGCGACCTACGGCTGGCTGACGTCGATCAGCGACTACTTCTACACGCCGGCCCGCGACGTGTTCGTGGGGGCCCTGATCGCGGTCTCGCTCGCGCTGTTCGCCCTGTCGGGGCGTGGCGCCGAGCGGGCGCTCCTCGACGCCGCCGCGCTGTTCGCGCCGCTCATCGCGCTGGTGCCGACGACCGTGGTCGCGGGCACCGTGCCGGGAGTCGGCGTGACGTGCAGCGGACGCTGCTTCCCGCCCGAGTACGAGCCCGACGCCGCGAACGGCGTCGTCGTGTATCTCGTGCTCGGCGTGCTGATGCTGCTGGTGGCCCTGCTGCTCGGCGCGCTCGGCCAGGTGTCGCTCGCCGCGGTGTGGCCGTCGCTGGTGATCGCGGCCGCGGTGCTCGCGGTGACGGGGCTGACGTGGGCGTTCGCCCGCGATGCGTTTGTGCAGAACGCGCACTTCTTCGCGACCACGGCGTTCTTCGCGCTGTTCGCCGCGGTCGCCGTACGCAACGCCTTCCCCCGCCAGGGTCCTCCTCCGACTCCGTTGTTCCGGGCGCTGTACACCGCGATCGCGGCTGGGCTCGTGCTCGTGCTCGTGGCCTACGTGGTGCTGCTGCCGCAGGCGAACGGCTCCGGCATCCCCATCGTCCTCATCGTCGAGGCGATCGCGCTCGCGCTGTTCTTCGCGTTCTGGGTGGTGCAGGGGATCGAGAAGTGGAGCGACCCCGATCCGTCGATCATGAGCGGGTGAGAGACGAAACGCCCCCGAGGGTTCGGGAGGGTGCGGGGGCGCTTCGTCCGGCTTGTTCCTCGCTCCTCACCCACCCGAGGCCGCAGGGAAGAGGGCGTTGCAGCTCGCGTCGATCGTGACGGGCGTCTCGGTGGCGGTGGGGGTGTGGCGCAGGCGCAGCGGACCGAGGTCGCCGGCGGGCAACACGGTGGTGAACGAGACGGTCTCGGTCTCCCCCCTGCCGATGAACACGGTCTTGCTCACCGCCGTGTTGCCCTTCTCCACCCCACTGCGCTCCCACCGCGCGACGTCGCCGCGCGCCGGAACCGTCTGCGTGATCTGCGCGCCCGGGGGCGCGAAGAACAGGACGTCGAGGATCATCGTCGTACGCGGCACCCCCAGCTGCCGGTTGCGGTACCCCAGGGTGTAGTTGCTGCGGATGTCGTCGGTGATCCCGTTGTGCATCGTCATCGTGGTCGTGATGGTGCGCGCCGCGGCATCGCAGGTCGCGGTGACCGCCGTGGCGAGGTGGTAGTCGAGCTTGCTGACGGCCGAGTCGTTCAGGTAGATCCCCACCTGCGTCTGCGTGGCCGTGTCACCGGCGAGGGCGCCGTCGAGACCGAACTCCACGGCGAGCGCCTGCGCCGCCGGATCGGTGAACGCCAGGTTGATGCGCTGCTCCTTCGCCGACTGCTCGAGCGCGGCGAG
Source organism: Microbacterium ureisolvens (assembly GCF_019511645.1). GTDB lineage: Bacteria > Actinomycetota > Actinomycetes > Actinomycetales > Microbacteriaceae > Microbacterium > Microbacterium ureisolvens_A. The sequence goes on from NZ_JAEUAX010000008.1 coordinate 42,040, forward strand.
CATCTGCAGCGGATCCCACGACGACGAGGTGAGGTGAGCGAACACCTGCCGCGCAGCATCCGCGAAGAAGGCGTCCGAATCGGCGCCGGCCGGGTACCGCTCGTACGCGTCGCTCAGCAGCACCTTGACCGCGTTGTCGGCGGTCAAGAGCTCCCCGTCGCCGAGCGTGACCGGCCCCGACACCGCCAGCATGTGGGACAGCACCACCGGGTCGATCGAGACGACGCCGTCGAAGGTGGCGCCCGTCGTGTGGGTCCACAGCGCCTGGAACAGCTGCGCCGTCGTCGGGAAGTCGGGGGTGAAGGTGAAGTCCTGCGAGTGCCTCGTCAGCGTGGGAAGGTAGATGCCCATCGTCTCGCCCGGCAGCGGCACGTACTCGTTGCCCTGCGTGCCCGCGTCGTAGAACGTCTGGGAGCTGCCCTGATCGACGTACCCGAGCTTGCCGTCGGTGAGCGTCACGATCATGCTCGCGGCGGGATTGCCGCCGGTGGCGCGGATCTCGGCGTTGTTCTGGAACATCAGCAGGTACGTCTTGGTGCCCGCGGAGCCGGCCATGTCGAGCAGCGTCGGCAGGTACTTCTCGGCCACGCCCAGGGCCGGGGTCGCAAGGTCGATGAAGCCGAGGATGTCGGAGATCGACTCGCTCACCTCGGGAAGCAGTGTCGAGGTGTCGATCGGCGCGACGATCTCCTGGGCCTCGGTGAAGGCCGCCGCGATCTCCGGGATCGAGCTCTGCACCTGGCGGAAGGGCTCGAGGTCGATCCCGCCGCCGGCCACGGCGAGCCGGTCGAAGTCGGTGGCGGCCATGAACTGCAGCCCCGCCGGCAGCGCGCGGTCGACGAGCACGTCGACGGCATGCGTCACGCGCCGCACGGCGTCGACGTTCTGCCCGACGAACGGCACGTTCATGGCGATGTCCCACAGCGGTCCGTCGACCGTGCGGACGGCGAGCGTGACGTTGGCCTGGACCTCATCGGTGACGGCGCGAAGCTGCGCCGTGTCGGCAGCATCGAGATCGGCGCGGAGCGACTCGATCCCGGCGGCCGCCCTCTCGACGGCGGCACGGGCCCGTTGCGCCTCCGACCAGAACTGCATCGCGAAGGCGCCGGCGACGACGCCGCCCACCAGCAGCACGGTGAGCAACGCGACCACGATCCACGGCCACGCGCGCCGGTGGCGCGTCGGTACAGGCGTCGCCTCAGCATCGAGAACGGCCCCAGTTTGCGCACCCTCGGGTTCGGAGCGCGTGACGATCCCCCTCGTCACGAGGGCTATGGTACTCTCCGCGCCCCCGGATGTCAGGGGTCACGCGAGAGTCGCGTGCTCAGGCGGCGCCCGACTTTCCTGCCGCCTCTGCGGAGGCCTCAGGGTCGGCGATCTCGACCACGCGGCGCACCCCCGGAGCGGGGTGAGCGGTCACGAGGATCGGCAGGTGGTCGCTCAGCCCCTGCGGCAGCGTGCGCACGCGGTCGATCTCGAAACCGATCGACGTCGCGAAGTCGTAGTGCCCGCGGAAGAACCGGTAACGCGTGTACGTGCGGGAGTCCGAGAGGTTCAGCTCGTACCCCTGCTCGCGGATGTGCTGCCCCAGTCGCTCCTTGAACACGGGGTAGTTGTAATCCCCGACCATGAGCGCCGGCAGTCCCTCGCCCAGCTGCTGGAGCTCACCGAGCGCCGTGCGGATCTGGTGGCGGCGCAGCGAGTTCAGCGCCGTGAGCGGAGCGGCGTGGAACGACGCCACGATGAGGTCGGTGTTCTCGTCGATGTCGTGCAGCCGCACGCCGAGCAGCCGTTCCTCCGCGGGCTTGAGCACGCGGTCGTGCAGCGACTTCTTCAGCGCTAGGGCGCGCACCTCGACCGGGCGGTACGTGTTCTCGCGGTAGTACACCGCGAGACCGAGACGGTTGCGCTGCGTGGAGTCGGCGAGCCGCAGCCCCGAGATCTCTTCGGGGATGTCGGACGTGTCGGCTTCCTGGAGGCACAGCACGTCGGCGCCATGGCGCTCGACCAGGTGCGCGAGCTCCCCCGCCGCCCGGTGCTTGCGCAGGTTGTACGAGATGACCTTCATGACGACCACAGCCTATGCCGCCGACCTGGCGAGCGGATGACCTTGACAGGAAGTCCCTATGTACGAAATTCGGACACCGCGCCTCTGGAGTGGTGTGCCGGTCCACGGCATCCCAGCGTGACACCCGCACCCCGATCCTGGAGGACCCCATGACCGCTGCATCCCCGAAGACCGTCCGCGCCGATCTCGCCGACGCACTCGACGCCAGCCGCACCGCCCGCGAGGAGGCCGAGCGCGAGCTCCACCGCAGCTTCGCCCTGCGCTCCCGCGCCGCCGAGGCCCTCGAGCGCACTGCGGGGCGCCCCGGACTCGACGAGTCCGAGCGCGCCCGCCTGCGGGCCGAGTACGCCGACGCCGACCGTGTCGTGGCCGAGCGCCTCGCGGCCATGGCCAAGGCGCAGGAGTTCGAGCGCGCAGCATCCGTCGTCGCCCACGCGTTCGAGGACGAGGCGACCTCGGCGAGCCCGCTCGCGGCGGCCCTGCTGCAGCTCGTCGGCTCGAAGCGCGGCGCCACCGCCCGCCGAGGCGCGCTCGTGTCGGGACGCACCGCACCCGCCGCGCGCGTGCGCAGCCCGCGCCCGCGCACGGCCTGACGCGACACGCCGGGGCCCGCGCCCCGGCGCAGGTCTCGTAGGCTCGCCTTCGTGCCCACCTCACGACGGACCCGCACGATCGCGGCGATCACGGGCGCCGTCGCCGTGGTGGCCGTAGTGGCCGTCGTGGCGGCCATCGCCCTCCTGCGGGGGCAGGCTCCCCAGCCTCCGGGCCGCGGCACGAAGATCGTCGCCTCCGAGCTCTCGAAGGCGACGGATGCTGCGACCCGGGCCGCCGACGGCAGCCCCGAGCAGGCCGCAGCGAGGTATCTGAGCGAGCAGCCCACCGCGGTGTGGCTCACGCCGGAGGCCGACCCCCTCGACGTCGTCGGCGAGCGCATCGCGGCCCTCGCGGACGAGGCACGCGACCAGTCCGCCCGCACCGCGGTCGTCGTCTACGGCCTGCCCGAGCGCGACTGCGGCGGCCACTCCGCCGGCGGCCTCGACGGCGAGGCGTACATCGAGTGGACGCGCGCGATCGGCGACGCACTGCGAACCGCGGCCGACACCGCGCCGATCGTGATCCTCGAACCCGACAGTCTCGCGCTCGCGCCCGAGTGCGGCAACATCGACGAGCGCGTCGCGCAGCTGAGCGCGGCGGTCGAGGCGATCGCCGGCGACAGCACCTGGATCTACGTCGACGGCGGGCACTCGAACTGGCTGCCGGCCGCCGAGATGGCCGCGCTCATCGACCGGGTCGACGGCGCGTCGCGCGGTGACGGCGGCCGAAGCATCCGTGGGTTCGCCACCAACGTGTCGAACTTCCAGGCCACCGACGACGAGGTCGCGTACGCGCACGACGTCGCCGCCCGGCTCGACGGGCTGCACGCGATCATCGACACCGGGCGCAACGGCGCCGGCGCTGACGGCGAATGGTGCAACCCGCCCGGCCGTCTCGTGGGCGAATCCGGCGGCACGATAGGCGACGACTTCGTCGACACGAACCTGTGGATCAAGCCGCCCGGCGAGAGCGACGGCGACTGCAACGGGGGCCCTGCCGCCGGACGATGGTTCCCCGAGGCCGCGGTCGAGCTCACGCGGAACGTCGTCGCGGATTGATCCCCGACCAGGCATTCCCCGTTGTGTGTAGCATCGGGAGTACTTTGCGCATGCGTCGGGGGCCGCGGCTGGGGTCGGTAATCGGCGCATATCCGGTTCCACCGTCCGAGAAAGCACGCACGCATGAGCACCCCTTCCGACGAGCTGAAGACAGCCGTCATCATCGAGGACGACACCGAGATCCGGCACGTTCTGGCTGAAGTCCTCGAGTCATCGGGGTTCTCCACCGTCTCGGTCGGCAACGGGATCGACGGCGTGCGTGCGGTGCTCACCTACAAGCCGGTGCTCACGACCATCGACGTCAACATGCCCGGCATCGACGGGATCGAGGCGGCCAAGCGGATCCGCGCGCAGTCCGACACGTTCATCATCATGCTCACCGGCATGAACGACGAGGCCGACGTGATCGCCGGTCTCGGCGCCGGCGCCGACGACTACCTGCTCAAGCCCTTCCGCCCGCGCGAGCTGCGCGCCCGCGTCGAGGCGCTCATGCGGCGGGCGCGTCCCGGGTCGGACGGAGCCCCGGCCGTGGCGGCACCGCCGTCCCAAGGGAGCGTCGGTCCGTCGTTCCCCGGTTCGCGGCCGACGACAACGGCCGTGCCGACGGCGCCCGCCGTCGACGACAGCGACCTCGAAGCACCTGCGACCGTGATCGTGCCGGCGGGCGCGGCATCCGTCGTCCTGAACGGCGACGCCGACGGCGAGTGGCTGGCGCACCGCGACCTGCGGCTGCACCCCGAGAACCGCATCGTGCTCATCGGCGATGACGAGCTCGACCTCACGCGCACCGAGTTCGATCTGCTGGCGACCCTGCTCGAGTCGAAGCGGCGCGTGCGCAGCAAGGCCGACCTGACGCTCGTGCTGCGCGGCGAGTCCTACGTGACGAGCTACTTCGTGGGCGACGCCGACAAGCGCGCGGTCGAGGCGCACATGACGAATCTGCGACGCAAGCTCGGCGAGAGCGCCGCCAACCCGCGGTACATCGAGACGGTGCGCGGAGTCGGCTACCGGCTGACCTCGGAGGGCTGACCCCTCTGAACAGCAGAGGAGGCATCCGCTCGCCCCAGACGAGCCGATGCCTCCTCTTCCTGCCTGGCGACGGTTCCGCCTCTCCCCTGACGGTCCCGTCGCCTTTCCTCCCCCGCGCCGTGCTCCCCAGCTTGGCGCTTCCCCAGTGGTGACACGCTTCGGGTGCGTGTCGGACGAGCGGATGCCTCCGCCCCGGCTTGTGCGGTGAGGGTGCCCGCCCCCTCCCCCTCAGGCGGGCCCCTCACCTTCTCCCCCTGCGCCGTGCTCCCCAGCCGCGGCGCTCCCCAGTTCTGACCCGGTTCGGGTTCGGGTCAGACCTTGTATCCGTGATGACGACGGATGAGCTTGAAGAACATCGACAGCGTCTGCAGCACCGTGACGACGCCGACGATCGGCCAGCCGATCCAGAGGACCGTGGACTGCACCATCACGGGCAGCATCATCCAGATGGCGACCATCGCGGCGATGACGGCGACCGCGAGGATGAGCGGCGTCCAGTGGCCGAAGCCGCCGCCGCGCTCGGCCTTGGCCTGCATCGCCCAGTTGTCGACCTTCTTGCGCGACAGGAACCGCGTCCACGAACGCACGAAGTGGCTGCACCGGATCCACATGTAGATCTCGGCCGGAACCAGCGTCAGACCGAAGACGATGTCGCGCGCGTTCCGGTTGTGCATCGTGAGCGCCATGCGGGTGTTGAGCGCGATCGCGACCACGGGCGGGATGAGCCACCAGTACGAGAAGACGAACGCTCCGATCGACAGCGAGGCCGCGAGCAGCGTGATGAATGCGATGCGCACGAACATGTTCATGAGCATGTCGAAGTGCTCGAGCCACCGGACGCGCAGATTCGGGTGGAACGGCTGGCCCTTGGTGTCGCCGCGCTGACCGGGCCACATGAGCTCGATCGCGCCGTAGGTCCACTTGACCTGCTGCGCGTCGAGCGCGCGGAGGGTCGTCATGCCGCCGACGTCGGCGCGGGCGAACGGGCTGATCTTGGTGAGGTAGCCGGCGCTCTTGATCTGCAGCGACAGCAGCGAGTCCTCGACCTCGGAGTCTTTGACCCAGGGCGTCGACTGGTGGTTCTCCTTCATGACGTCGCGCAGGGCGTGTGTCGAGAAGATGGAGAACTGACCGCCGAGCACCGCCATGTTGCGGCCGCGGAGCAGGTTGTGCAGGTTGAAGGCCGCGAACTGCGAGCGCTGACCGGTCGTGAGGAACTTCGCGAGAGCGCCCTTGATGGGCTTGTCGTCGATCGAGTAGATCGCCGAGATGCCGCCGATGCGGGTGTCGCTCGTGGCCTCGGCCTCGAGGTACTCCACCGCCTTGGCGTCGGCGACGGTGTCGCCGTCGACGCCGAGCAGGTAGTCGTAGCCCTCGACCAGCGTGTAGCCGTAGTTGAGGGCGCCGACCTTCTTGTCGGGGTTCTTGCCGATGTCGTGGACGAAGACCTCGGTGAACTGCTCGCCGAGCTCGGTCACGACCTCGTGCGGGCCGGCGTACTGCGACGCCAGCATGACGGTGGCGTCGGACGTGTTGTTGACGACCACGTGGATCACGTCGGGCACGCGGGTCTGGCCCAGCAGCGACTCGATCACCTGGGCGATCGACTCCTCCTCGTTGTACGCGGGGATGACGCAGCCGATGGTCGAGCGGTGCACCGAGGTGTCGTCGAGGACGGCCTCGAAGTCGTCGGCGAATCCGTGGGCGGCATGAACGGTCGTCATGTCCTCGAGCGAAGCGGTCGCGTCACTGTGGTGCGTCCGCTTGCTGCGGGTGAGGGGGACGATGTCGGTCACGTTCCTCGCCTTTCGGATTCCCGGCCGGTGTCTCCGGCACATGAAGAGCTTCTCCCACCGACCGCAAGGCCCCTCCGAGAGACAGCGAACAGAACCGCAAGGTTTGCGCAAGGCATCCGCAAGAGAGCGCTTGCCACCTTTCGGCTCGGCGCCGAAATGCCCGATCGCAGGCCAATAGAATCGGCCTATGGCTACCGGGGCTGCACGACCGACGCTCGTCGTGGGCGCGCCCGACGGCCGCACCCGGTCGATCTGGCTGACACAGCTCGTGCTCGCCGCCAGCGTGCTCATCACCGCGATCCTCGTGATGGCGCTGCAACCGGCTCTGTTCGGCCGCTGGAACTTCCTCGTGGGCACGTTCGCGGTCGTCGTCCTCACGATCGTCACGCTCGCCCTGCCATGGTCGCGACTGCCCGCCGCCGCCGTGCTCGCGATCCCGTTCGCCGACGCGCTCGCGATCGGGCTGATGTCCAGCGGCATGGAGCTGCGCCTGGGCTACCTGTGGGGCTTCCCCGTGATGTGGGTCGCGATGCACTTCCGGGCGGCGGCGCTCGCGGCCATGCTCGCCACCATCGGGCTCATCCTCCTGGTCGAGTCCGCCGTCTCGACCGGCACCGTCGCGGCGCTGCGCGCCTTCGTCGTGCTGCTGTCGCTGACGTTCATCGGCATCACCGCGCACCTGGCGCTGCGCCGCACCCGGTCGCTGCGCCGGCTGCTGAAGCGGCAGGCCGACCGCCTCACCGCCACCTACACGCGCCGTGCCGACCAGGAGCGCCGCACCAGCGAGATCCTCAACGGCGTCGACACCGGCATCGCGCGCATCTCCCATGACGGCTCCGTGCTCGCCGTCAACGACGCGTACTCGCGGTTGTACGGTCTCGACCCGCTCGACCCGACCCTGCCCGCGCGCTCGGTCGAGTACACCGGGCTCCGCGGCATGCCGGTGCCGTTCTCCGAGCGGCCGTTCGCGCGTGCCGCGCGCGGTGAGACCTTCACGGATGCCTCGGTCTGGCTGTTCACCGCCGAAGGCGAGTGGCGCGCGCTCTCGGTGACCGCCAAGCGCCTCGCCGCCGGCCGAGATGAGGGAACCAGCATCCTTCTCCTCGTCCATGACGTGACCGCCCTCACCTACGCGCAGCGCGAGCGGGAGCGCTTCACCGCGATGGCCTCGCACGAGCTGAAGCACCCGCTCACCGTCATGATCGGCAACGCGGAGCTGGCCCTCGAGCTCGACGACCTCACCCCGCGCACGCGCGAGCGGTTCGAGTCGATCGTCGCGGCGAGCGACCGCATGCTGACGATGATCCAGAGTCTGGGCACCACCTCGAAGCGCGGCTTCTCGGGCCGCGACGAGGTCGACGACATCGACCTGCGCGAGATCCTGCTCGAGTCCGTCGCCTCGTTCCGCCCGACCGCGGTCTCGGGCGACATCACGATCGACGTGCAGGCGGACGACGCCCTGCCGATCACCGCCGACGGGTTCCGGCTGCGGCAGGTCGTCGACAACGTCGTGAGCAACGCGATCAAGTACACCCCGCGCGACGGCCGCGTGAGCATCATGGGCACCGTCGAGGGCCACCACGTCGTGCTGTCGGTCGCCGACACCGGCATCGGCATCGCGGCGGAGGACCTGCCCAACATCCTCACGCCGTACTTCCGCACCGCCGAAGCCAAGAAGAAATCCGGCGGCACCGGCCTCGGGCTCGGCATCAGCAACGACATCGTGCTCGCCCACGGCGGCACGCTCTCGATCGACAGCGAGGCGGACCGGGGCACGACCGTCACGATCCGCCTCCCGCTGGCAGGCGAGCTGGCCGGGGAATCGGCCGCTGTGCCCGAGGCCCGGCGTGACGAAGAAGGACGAGCATGACCGACCTCATCGCCGGAGCCGGCGTGGACCTCGGCATCGCGCAGGCGGTGATCACCACCCTCGCGACGATGCTCACCATCGGCATCGCGTTCCTCGTGCGCCCCGGGCTGCCGACTCTGTACTGGAGCATCGCCTTCACCCTCGCGATGCTCGCGACCTACGGCGTCGTCGCCGGAGACGTCGCCGGCATCGAAGCGCTCCGTCGCGCCTCGCTCGGCGCGCTGATGGGAGCCCCGGCGTTCCTGTGGTCGGGCTTCCGCGCGACGTGGGGGCTGCGTCCGCATGTCTGGGCGGGGGCCGCCATGGCCGCGGTCTCGGCGTTCTCGCTGGCGATCGTCGACGACCTCGCATGGTTCACGGTGGCGTACCGCACGGTCTTCTTCGCGGCATCCGTCTTCGCCGGGCTGTTCGTGCTCGACTGGGCCCGCGCCGCGTCGCGGCGCAACGATCGCCTGCTGCTGCCGCTCGCGATCGTGTCGGTCGCCTTCTTCGTCACCGGCGTCGGCACGCTGGTCGCCGGGCTCGTGTTCCCCCCTTCGGGCGGCGACGACTTCGAGCTCGTGCGGCTGATCTCATCCATCGGGATGCTGGTGTACGTGGCCTGCGCGCTGATCGCCGTGGTCGGCACCACGGCACGCGACAGCGGGCTCGGCCGCAGCGCGACGGTCTCGACGGCGTGGCAGCAGTTCGAGCGGACCGCCGGCGACCGCCTTGCTCGCGCCCAGAAGACCTCCGAGCCGTGGTCGGTCGTCTATCTCGGGCTCGACGACGCCGCCGACATCCGTCAGACCGCGGGGGCCGCGGCGTTCGCGACCCTTTCGGAGCTGCTCGAGGACGAGGTGCGCGCCGTGTTCCCTGCCGAGTCCGACGTCGGTTCGCCCTCGGCGGGCGCCGTCGTGGTGCTGGTGCCCCGGCCCGATGCGGTGGTGCGCGACCTGCTGCGCGCCACGCTCGAGCGGGTCACACTGCTCGATGTGCACGGGGCGCTGCCCATCCGGCCGACGGCGAGCGCCGGCTGGGCGCCGGTCTCCGTGCTGGGCTACGACCTCGACACCCTCGTGTACACCGGCCGCGAGGCCGCCCGGGTCGCGAGCGCCAAGGGCGGCGACCGATGGGAGCGCGTCGGCGCCACCATCGTCAACCGCCTGATCAGCGAGTCAGAGCTACCGTGAGCGTGTCGGTGGCGGTCTGCTTGGCGTACTCGCTCGACGACGGGGTCGTCTGCACGAGGAAGTCGTAGCTGAACTGCAGCGTCACGTACGTCGCCTCGGCCGGGACCGGTCCGACGTTGAAGGTCTGCGAGTAGCTGTACGGATCCAGGACGAGGTAGCCCGGGCTCACGGTCGCGGCGTCCACCTGCGTGGCGAGCGCGTCCAGCGCACCGGTGGGCGTCGCCGGCACGGCGGTCATCGTGGCGCGCTGCAGGTAGACCTTCTGCCCGTCGTCCGGTGTGACGGTCGTCACGAGCGAGATGCTGACGGGCTTGATCGCCTCGGCGGTCCACTGGTCCATCGAGAGCGTCGACCAGTAGTCGATCGTCGCCGTGACCGCGCCCGCGCTGAGCTCGCGCTCCGTCGCCCCGCCGGACAGGTCGTTGGGCACCGGGGTCGGGATCGTGGTCGACGTCGGGGTCGGAGTGGTCCCGCCCGCTGCGTCCTCCCACGGTGCGGGCCCGCATCCGGCGAGCGCTGCCATGCCCACGAGCGAGACCGTCACGACACCGGCGAACCGGTTCCACCTGCGCATAGAACCCCCGAGTCGCGCCGGAAAACGTCCGGTCAGTCTAGCGGGGCGATGTCACTCGCGATCGCGCCGCGCGCGGGTCTGCTCGGCGCGCCCCGCGAGCAGGTCGTCGGCGGGGTAGCCGACCTCGGTGAGCGTGAGACCGCGCGCGGCGAGCACCTTCACCTCGGGCACCCGCTCCTGCGCATCGCGGATGTCGACCACGTCGTCCACGTCGAGCCGCCCCTCGCCGACGGCGACGCACGCCCCGACGAGGGCGCGCACCATGCTGTGGCAGAACGCGTCCGCCTTGACGTTCGCGACGAGCACGCCGGCGGCGTCGCGCCGCCAGTCGAACTCGAGGAGCGTGCGGATCGTCGTGGCCTCTTCACGCGGCTTGCAGTAGGCGGCGAAGTCGTGGAGTCCGATGAGGGCGCGGGCCGCAGCATCCATCGCCTCCGTGTCGAGGGCCGCGCGCACCGTGGTCGTGCGATGGCGCTCGAGCGGGTCGTACCCGGTGACGGTGTCGCCGATGCGGTACTCGTAGCGGCGCCACACCGCCGAGAAGCGGGCGTCGAAGCCCGCGGGCGCGATGCGGGACCCGGTGACGGCGACGTCGGAGTAGGCGCCGACCACGCCGGTCATGCGCGCGGCGAGCGCCGCGGCGCGGTCTTCGGGCGTGGGGATGCCGGCGGCCGGACGCGCGTGCCGTGCGAGCATGCGCTGCTGCTGGGCTTCGTCGAGGTCGACGTGCGCGACCTGGCCGGTGGCGTGCACGCCCGCGTCGGTGCGTCCGGCGACCACGAGGCGAGGGTCGCCGCCGACCACGCGGGCGAGGGAGGCTTCGAGCGTCTCCTGGACGGTGCGCAGCCCCGGCTGGCGTGCCCACCCCCGGAAATGCGTGCCGTCGTAGGCGATGTCGAGGCGGATCCGCACGGGCTCCAGCCTATTCGGCGCCGCCAGTCTGCCGAACAGCCGCTGAACTCGCGATCAGCCGACGACGAAGCGGCCGCGCGGAAGCGTCTCGCCGGCGGCGGCGAGCGCCGCCCCCGCCTGGCGGAGCCGGTTCTCGCTCTCGCGCACGATCTCGCGCGCGACCACCGGGTGCGCGCGAACGATGTCGTCGAGCGCGGCGACCGGCACGACCACGACATCGACCTCGCTCGTCGCCGATGCCCGCGAGATCGTCGGCGTGCGAGCGAGAGCGGTGAGGCCGACGGCGTCACCAGCGGTGAGGACTCCCACCTGCACGAAGCCCTCGTCCTCGGTCGGGATGCCCAGCACGACCGTCCCGGTGAGGATGAAGCGCGTCTCGAGGGGCACGATTCCGGGACGCAGCAGCGACTCCCCCGCGCAGTACCGCTCGAGGCGCGCGTGGGCGGCGAGAGCCTCCGCCTCCCCCGGTGCCAGGCTGAGCGACGGCGCGATCTGCCGCAGTGCGTCCTGGAGACGCGCGGGGGTGCGCCACTCGTCGGTGAGGTCGCCGTCCAGGTGCAGGTCGGCGCGGCGCGCCGCGTACCAGAGGCGCGTCGCGAAGGCGTCGAGCGCGTCGGCGCGATCACCGGGGGTGCGCAGGGGGATCGAGACCTCGTACCGCGAGCCGCCCAGGGTCGCGGCCGACGGCTCGAGGCCCGGCGACAGCAGCGGGATGTCCCGCGCCACGGCGACGAGGAGCTCCCGCACGCGCCCGGGCGGGTCGTCGGTGCCGAACGCGACCTCGAGCGTCGCCGCGTAGGGCTCGGGATTGCGCGACAGGTTCACGAACGAGCCGTCGGCGAGCTCGGCCGTCGGAATGATCACCGTCCCGTTGCCGGTCTCCAGGTGCACCGCACGCCAGTTCACCTCGACGATCTGCCCGCGCGCGCCCCCTGTCTCGATCCAGTCGCCGAGCTCGAACGGCGCCTCGAACACGAGGAACAGGCCTGACACGATGGACCCGACCGCGTTCTGCAGCGCCAGGCCGACGACGATCGAGGTGATGCCGAGCGCTGCGAAGACGCCGGCCACGTCGGCATCCCACACCCACCAGAAGACGGCCGCGATCCCGAGGATGATGAAGACGAACCGGATCAGGTCGCTGAAGATCGTCGGGAACCGGTCGCGCCACGACCCCTTCTCGGCGCGGTGGAACACGAGGTGGTTGACGGCGTTGATCGTGACGACGATCACGAGCAGTCCGAAGATCGTCCACACGACCTTCGGCCACGTTCCCGACCCCTCCCACGCGCCGGGCTGGCTGAGCAGCACGAGGATGCCCGCGACCGGCACGAGGTAGTTGCGCACCATGAGCACGATCGGCGCCGCGCGGCTGCCGCGGCGCGAGAGTGCGTTGTGGAACTCCGTCAGCCCGATCAGCGCGAGCGGCAGCCCCACCGACACGACGACGGCGGGCCAGAACCACGGCTGCGAGACGATATCGGCCACGGATGCCTCACCCCTCCGCCACGACGACGCTCGGGGCCTCGACCTTCCAGACGCGCTGACCGCCCGACTGCGTCTCGATCTCCCCCGCCGGCAGCACGGTGATCGAATCCGGAAGCCGCTCGGCCACCCGCTGGGTGATGTAGATGCCGGGTTCGTCGGAGTCGCCCTGCACGCGGAACGCCAGGTTCACGGCATCCCCCCACATGTCGTACACGACCCGGGCACGACCGATGAGTCCGCTGGTGACCTTGCCGGAGTCGAGCCCAGCCCGCAGTGTGAGCGACACCCCCTGCTGTGTCGAGTAGCGCTCGAGGATCGTGTCGAGCTCGAGGGCGAACTCGACGGCGCGGCGGGCGTTGTCGACCCGGGGTGTCGCGAGGCCGCAGCTCGCGAGGTAGCTCTGCCGGGTGGTGCGCACGCGTTCGACGCCGTGCCGCTCCGCGGCCTCGTCGAACGCCCGGATGAGGTCGTTGAGCCGCGCGACGGCGTCGTCGGACGACATCGACAGCGCGAGCGCCTCGAAGCCCACGATGTCGGCGAACACGACGGTGACGTCATCGCTGTCCTGCGTGATGGCCTCGTCGCCGAGTTTGTAGCGGCTCGCCATGCCCTCGGGCATGAACGAGAGGATGAGGTCCTCGTTGGCCTTCTCCTGCTGGGCGATGAGGTGCGACTTCACCTGCAGGCTGTGGCTCATGTCGTTGAACGCGTTCGCGACGTCGGCGAGCTCGTCGCTCGAGCCCGCGTCGACCTGCACGCCCTCGTCGCCGGCCGCGATGCGCTGGGCGGCGGTCTTGAGGCGGCGCAGCGGCCGCACGAACACCTGCGCGAGCACGAGCGACAGCACGCAGACGAAGATGATCATGGCGGCCGTCGACAGGATGAGGTTGCGCGTGAAGTCCTCTACCGGGACCATCGCCTCCCGCTCGGTCTCCTGCGCGACGATCACCCAGTCCAGTCCGTCGACGGCCAGCGGCGCGTACGCGGTGAGGCTCGGCCGGCCGAGGTAGTCGCTCTCCAGCAGCGTGCCCGAGTCTCCGGCGAGAGCGCGGGTCACGGCGGTGCCGGCGATCGCCTGATTGAGCAGCGTGTTGCCGTTGTTCACGGCGAGCGCCGCTGCTGCCGGCGGAAGACCCGCGGCCACAGCATCCGTCTCGTATGCCTCAGCGTCGTCCAGCAGCGCGCGCGAGACCGACCGCATCGTGCCGTCGGAGCCCACGAGGTACGTCTCGCCGGTCGCACCGAGGCCGTTGAGCTCCCACTCGCCCGCGACCGTCATGACGTCGTCGATGCGCTCGATCGGCAGCTCGATCGCCAGCGCCCCGAGCACCTCGCCGTCGTCGGCGATCGGCACCACTGCCCAGCCGGCAGGGGCGCCGAGGCTCGGCCCGTACGACGCGAAGTCGGCGAGGACGACATCGCCGACGATGTTGCGGTCCATCGCCTCGCGATAGGCGACGGCGAGGTTCGACAGCCGGTACGGCCCGTCGAAGAGGTTCGTGCCGAGGTCGACCCCCTTGTAGGCGGTGTAGACGACGTTGCCCTCGGTATCGAGCATGAGCACGTCCTCGTACTCCTGCAGCTCGGTCATCGTCCGGTAGTAGTCGTGGTACTTGGCGTGCGCCGCCGACCACGCGCTGCCGTCGCCCGCGTCGTCTGTGACGATCGCGTCCTCCCACGAGTCGTACGGGATCACGTAGTGGTTCTGCAGGTAGGTCTGGGCGGCGCCGCGCGGGGCGAACGCCGAGCCGTCGACGTCCTCCCCTGTCGCGGCCTCGAGATCGGCGGCGAACGCGTCGCGGTAGTAGGCGTCGACGGCGGCGGATGCTGCGGGGTCGGGATCCTGCGCGTCCAGCTCGTCGAAGCCCTCGGTGAAGGCGCGGACGGCGGCCTTGCTCGTGTCGTTGAGCGCCGACAGCCGTACCGAGTTCTCGATGGAGCGGAACAGCTGCGACACCTCGCGGGCGCGGTTCTCACGGATCTCGACGAGCTTCTCGTACGCGATGGCGCGCAGCGCCTCGGTGCCGTTGACGTAGCCGATGATGCCGACGACGATGCTCGAGAGCACGCTCACCGACAGCAGCATGATGAGCAGGATCGAGTAGATCGACAGACCCGCACGCGTGCGTACGCGCGGCGTGCCCACCCAATGCGCGGGTGTCGCCACGGGCGTCTCCGATCCGGACACGCTCTCTCCCCTCGTACGCCGCCGTTGGATCACGTGCAGCGGCGCTGGAAGCCTCCCCCACACCTCGGCCCGCCGAGGTTGGGGCAAGAGTAGCGCTCGGCCTGCTTCTGGCATAGAGCCGCGACCGCGCGCCCTGATACGCCCAGGCATGCCGCGTACAATTGCCGTTTCCCCCCAAACCTTCGTTCGCGAGAACCCATGACGTCGACTGCGCCCGCCACCGCCCCGCCCGCCCGCTTCGCCGGGCTGGACGGCATGCGCGCGATCGCCGTGCTGCTCGTGGTCGTCTACCACCTGTTCCCGCCCGCGGCGCTCCCGGGCGGCTTCATCGGCGTCGACGTGTTCTTCGTCATCAGCGGCTTCCTCATCACGAGCCTGCTGCTGCGCGAGCAGGTCTCCACCGGACGCGTGGCCCTCGGCCGCTTCTGGCAGCGGCGCGCGAGACGGCTCCTGCCCGCGCTCGCGGTGGTGGTCGGGGTGTGCTCGGCGCTCGCCTGGGTGGTCGGCGGCGACGTCCTCGTCGACCTCGACGCGCAGGTGCTGGGTGCCGCGACGTTCAGCTACAACTGGGTCTCGGTCGCGGGCGGCGGCGGGTACTTCGCGGCGGCGACGCCCGAGCTGTTCCGCAACTTCTGGTCGCTCGCGGTCGAGGAGCAGTTCTACGTGCTCTGGCCCCTGATCTTCCCGCTGTTCCTGCTGCTGCCGCGCGCGTGGATGCGCACGGCGGCCGCCTTCGCCCTGGCGGCTGCGTCTGCCGTGTGGATGGGTGTGGCGATCGCGGGCGGCAGCGACGTCACGCGGGCCTACTTCGGCACCGACACGCACGCGTTCGGGCTGCTGCTGGGCGTCGGCCTGGCTTTCCTGCTGGCGCGGGTGTTCCGGGTCACGGATGCTGCGCCCGCGGCGCTCGTGGCGACCACCAGCGACGGCGAGCGGGGGCCGCAGTGGCGCCCGGTGCCTGACGCGGCGCTCGTGGCGGCACGACCCCGCTGGGTCGACGCGCGCGCTGCGCGTCACATCTCCGGCGCCGCAGGTGTGTTCGCCCTGGCGGGCCTGGTCGCGCTCGCGATGGTGCCGCAGAGCTCCACGGCCGCGATGTTCCCCGGCGCCCTCCTCGCCGCGAGCGTGCTGAGCGCCGTCGCCATCGTCGCCGGGGTGTGGCCGGGGTCCTGGTTCGGCCCGGCGATCGACGTGCGGCCGATGCGCTGGATCGGCGACCGCTCCTACGGCATCTACCTGTGGCACTGGCCGCTGCTCGTGCTCGCCGTCGCGGCGTTCGCGCCCGATACGACCGTCGCCGCGGCGCCGATGTGGATCGGCCTCGGCGTGCTCGCGGCGACGGCCGCAGCATCCGCTCTGTCGCTCCGCTATGTCGAGACACCCGTGCGCCGTCACGGATTCCGCGCCTCGATGCGCCTGCTCGCCGCGCGCGTGCAGGGCGGACCCGGTGCCCGCCTGCGGGCGCTCGGCGTCGCCCTCAGCGGGGCGCTCGTGCTCGCGGGCGCGGGCGCTGCCATCGCCGTCTCACCCGACGAGACCAGCGCCGAGGCGGCGGTCGAGGCAGGGCGTGAGGCGCTCGAGAAGGCCCTGCGCGAGACCCCCGCGCCGATCGCCCCCAGCCCTTCCGCGACGGATGCTGCGCCCCCCACGACCACCGAGGTCACCGGCGACCAGATCAGCGCCGTGGGCGACTCGGTCATGCTCGCGTCGGCCGCGGGACTCGTGGAGCGACTGCCGGGCATCGAGGTCGACGCCGAGGTCTCGCGCTCGATGTGGGCCGGACCCGAGATCGTCGACGAGCTCGACGCCGCCGGGCGCCTGCGCCCCTACGTCGTGGTCGCCCTCGGCACGAACGGCGCGGTCGATCCCTCGTCGCTCGAGCACCTCGCCGACACCGTCGGCCCGAAGCGGGGCCTCGTGCTGGTGAACGCGTATGCCCCGCGCGACTGGATCCCCGGCGTCAACGCCGAGCTCACGGCGTTCGCGGACGACCACCGCAACGTCATCGTCGCCGACTGGTCGGGCGCCATCGCGCCCCACGAGGACCTGCTCGCCGGCGACCGGATCCACCCGGGCGCCGCGGGCGGGCGGATCTTCGCCGACACCGTCGCGGCCGCCGTCGACGAGCTGGCCGAAGAGCGCCGCGAGGACGCCGCCGAACGGGCCGACCGCCTCGCCGAGATCCTCAGCGCCGACCTCCTGCCCTGAACCTCCGGTCGGGTCGCGAGTCGCAGCATCCGTCCGGCTTGCCCGCTCGCCGGCTTGCCCGCTCGCCTGCTCGCCTGCCCGTCGCACGCTCGCCTGCCCGTCGCACGCTCGCCTGCTCGCCTGGCCCGTCGCACGCTCGGTCGCCCGCTCGCCTGCTCGCCGGCCGTCGCACGCTCGCCTGCTCGCCGGCCGTCGCACGCTCGGTCGCCCGCGAGCAGCCTGCCCAGACGCAGCGAGGCCCGCCACCCAGTGGGTGGCGGGCCTCGCGGTGCAAGGGTGCCGGGCTGCTGCGCCCGGCGGGATCCGCTTTACGCGGACTTCTCCTCGGCGGGAGCCTCGACGGCCTCCTCGGCCGCAGCCTCGGCGGCGGCGCCCTCCTCCTGCGACTCGGCGCCGGCTTCGGCGGCCTCGTCGGTGGCGGGGGTCTCCTCGGCCGGAGCCTCCTCGGCAGGAGCAGCCTTCGCCGCGGCGGCCTTCTTGGCCGACGGCTTCTTCGTCACGGGCTCGAGGACGAGCTCGATGACGGCCATGGGCGCGTTGTCGCCCTTGCGGTTGCCGACCTTGGTGATGCGGGTGTAGCCGCCGTCACGGTCCGCGACCAGCGGAGCGATCTCGGTGAACAGGACGTGCACGACTTCCTTGTCACCGATGACCGACAGCACGCGACGACGCGCGTGCAGGTCGCCGCGCTTCGCGAACGTGATGAGGCGCTCGGCGAGCGGACGCAGGCGCTTGGCCTTGGTCTCGGTCGTCTTGATCGACTTGTGGGTGAACAGCGCGGCGGCGAGGTTCGCAAGCAGCAGGCGCTCGTGGGCGGGGCCGCCTCCGAGGCGGGGACCCTTGGTGGGCTTGGGCATTCTCAGTTACTCCAGTGTGAAAAGTCGGTCGGGGGGACGGATGCCGCTATCCGCGGCATCCGGAACCAATCGGCTCAGACGGTCTCGTCGTCGTAGCCGCCGTAGAAGTGCGCGCCGTCGAACCCGGGGACCGAGTCCTTCAGCGACAGGCCGAGCGAGACGAGCTTGTCGCGCACCTCGTCGACCGACTTCTGACCGAAGTTGCGGATGTTCATGAGCTGCGTCTCCGAGAGGGCGACGAGCTCCGACACGGTGTTGATGCCCTCGCGCTTGAGGCAGTTGTACGAACGCACCGACAGGTCGAGGTCCTCGATGGGCATCGACAGCTCGTTCGAGAGGACGGTCTCGACCGGCGCCGGGCCGATCTCGATGCCCTCGGCCTCGACGTTGAGCTCGCGGGCCAGGCCGAAGAGCTCGGTCAGGGTGCGACCGGCCGAGGCGACGGCGTCGCGCGGGGCGATCGAGGACTTGGTCTCGACGTCCAGCACGAGCTTGTCGAAGTCGGTGCGCTCACCGGCACGCGTCGCGTCGACGCGGTACGAGACCTTGAGCACCGGCGAGTAGATCGAGTCGACCGGGATCTGGCCGGCCTCGGCGTACTCGTTGCGGTTCTGCGTCGCCGAGACGTAGCCGCGGCCGCGCTCGATGGTGAGCTCGAGCTCGAACTTCGCGGTGTCGTTGAGCGTCGCGATGACGAGCTCGGGGTTGTGCACCTCGACACCGGCCGGCGCCGAGATGTCGGCGGCGGTGACCTCACCGGCGCCCGTCTTGCGCAGGTACGCGGTGATGGGCTCATCGCGCTCGCTGGAGACGACCAGCTGCTTGATGTTGAGGATGATCTCGGTGACATCCTCCTTGACACCGGGAATGGTGCTGAACTCGTGGAGGACGCCGTCGATGCGGATCGACGTCACGGCTGCGCCGGGGATGGACGACAGGAGGCTGCGACGCAGCGCGTTGCCGATCGTGTAACCGAAGCCGGGCTCCAGCGGCTCGATGACGAAACGGCTGCGGAACTCCCCGATCTTCTCCTCGGTCAGAGTGGGACGCTGTGCGATGAGCACTATGTGTTCCTTTCGATCACGTGCCCGCTATATGACACGTGCGGTGGGTGAGGTGTTGAGTTTTACTCGGGGGATGCCTCGGGCCCTGCTGGTCTGCGGGGTCAGGGCATCCGTGAAGCGTGCGGTAGCCGGGGCACCCACGAGGGGTGCCCCGGCTCCGGGATGTCAGACGCGGCGGCGCTTGGGCGGACGGCAGCCGTTGTGGGCCTGCGGCGTCACGTCCTGGATCGAGCCGACCTCGAGGCCGGCGGCCGTGAGGGAGCGGATCGCGGTCTCGCGGCCCGAGCCCGGACCCTTCACGAAGACGTCGACCTTCTTGACGCCGTGCTCCTGCGCCTGGCGGGCAGCGGACTCCGCGGCCATGCCGGCGGCGTACGGCGTCGACTTGCGCGAGCCCTTGAAGCCCACGCCACCCGACGACGCCCAGCTGATGACGGCGCCCGACGGGTCGGTGATCGAGACGATTGTGTTGTTGAACGTCGACTTGATGTGGGCCTGGCCCAGCGCGATGTTCTTCTTCTCCTTGCGGCGCGGCTTGCGCGCGGCGGACTTGGCCTGTGCCATTGCTTTGCTCTCCTAAACCCTGGGGGCCGCGCCTTAGCGCGCCTTCTTCTTGCCGGCGACGGTGCGCTTCGGGCCCTTGCGGGTACGGGCGTTCGTCTTGGTGCGCTGCCCGCGCACGGGGAGGCCGCGGCGGTGGCGCAGGCCCTCGTAGGAACCGATCTCGACCTTGCGGCGGATGTCGGCGGCAACCTCGCGGCGGAGATCACCCTCGACCTTGTAGTTGCCTTCGATGTAGTCGCGGAGCGCGATGAGCTGGTCGTCGCTGAGGTCCTTGACGCGGATGTTCTCGTCGATCTCCGTCGCAGCGAGGATCTCGTTCGAGCGGGTACGGCCGACGCCGTAGATGTACGTGAGGGCGATCACCACGCGCTTGTCGCGCGGGATGTCAACGCCGGCAAGACGTGCCATGCGGTTCTCCTGAGAGTTGGTGGAGGTGTGGAGCAGTGTCGGTGCCCGGGCCCCCAGCCCGAGGTGTCCCCCGCTGTTCCTCTCGTCGAGGGCGGGTTCTGACGCTGCCGAGTGGCGTATTCAGTTGTGGGATCCGGATGCCTCGAGTCGAGGCATCCGGCAGACCTGATCAGCCCTGGCGCTGCTTGTGGCGCGGGTTGCTCTTGCAGATCACCATGACGCGACCGTGGCGACGGATGACCTTGCAGTGGTCGCAGATGGGCTTGACGGAGGGGTTGACCTTCATGATTTCTTCTCTTCGCTGTCTTCACCGGGCACGCCGGAGCGTGGGGTGTTACTTCTCGACCGGCCTAGCGGTAGCGGTAGACGATGCGCCCGCGG
Source organism: Microbacterium ureisolvens (assembly GCF_019511645.1). Classification (GTDB taxonomy): domain Bacteria; phylum Actinomycetota; class Actinomycetes; order Actinomycetales; family Microbacteriaceae; genus Microbacterium; species Microbacterium ureisolvens_A. The sequence goes on from NZ_JAEUAX010000008.1 coordinate 62,271, forward strand.
GTGAGGTCGTAGGGCGACAGCTCCACGACGACACGGTCCTCGGGGATGATGCGGATGTAGTTCTGCCGCATCTTGCCGGAGATCGTCGCGAGGACCTTGTGGCCGTTGCTGAGCTCAACGCGGAACATCGCGTTGGGCAGCGCTTCGGACACGACGCCCTCGATCTCGATGACACCGTCTTTCTTCGCCATACGCTCGCTAACACTTGTGCAGACCGGTCGATCTGCGGTGGATGGGATTCGGTGCGGCGACACGCCAATACAGGCGCAACGCACCAAAGATCAAGCATACGTGATAGTGGATGCCTCGGCAACCTGGTCCAGGTCCTTCCCAGCACGGACAGAACGGATGCCGGGGGGGCGCGGCATCCGTTCTCGGAAGGTCTACTCGAAGAGCGTCGCGAGGGAGCCCGCCGGGGGCAGCTGCGAGTTCGCGATGACCTCGCCGTTGACGGCAATGGTCGGCGTGCCGATCCCCTGGGACCCGGGCTGGATCGGGGTCTGTTCGGTCATCGTCGTGACGAAGCCGGCGTACGTGCCGTCGTTGACGCACGAGTCGATGCCCGTCACACCCACGCCGGACGCGATCTCGAGGATCTCGCTGTTCGTGAGACCGTTCGACCCCTCGGCGGGCTGATTCTCGAACATCGCCTGCAGGAACGGCAGGGAGGCGTCGGGGTCGGCTGCCGCGACGCAGTAGGCAGCGTTCGCCGCACGCGTCGAGAACTGGGTCCCGTTGGACTGGCTGTCGAGGATCGAGATCGGATGGATGCCGAGCGTGATGCTGCCGTCGTTCACCATGCCCTCGATCTCGGCGCCGTAGATCTGCTCGAACTGATTGCACACGGGGCACATGAAGTCGATGTACGTGTCGAGGCGGTCGGGACCGTCGCCGACGAGGATGGCTCCCGTCTCGGCATCGATGCCCGCGGAGGACGGGGTGTTCACCTCGGTCGGCAGCGGCTTGGGCGTCGCAGCGTTGTTGAGCGACACCACGAGGACGGTGACGAGCACGAGCGCCACCACGACGCCCAGGGTCACCCAGATCGCGAACCAGTTGGTCTTGCGGGCCGTCTGTGCCATGTCGAGCCTCCTAGGCGATCTCGCGCGGCGTGACGCCGAAGGGCGCAAGGCCCGCGGCGCCGCCGTCGGGTGCCGTGAGCACCCAGATTCCGTCTTCGTGAACCGCGACGCTGTGCTCCCAATGGGAGCCCGCCGTGCCGTCGATCGTGGAGACCGTCCATCCGTCGTCCTCGACGAACGTGGCCTGGTCGCCGATCACGACCATGGGCTCGATGGCGAGCACGAGTCCGGGACGCACCTCGGGTCCGGGATCGGCGACGCGGTAGTTGAAGACGGACGGCGACTCATGCATCTTGCGGCCGATGCCGTGCCCGACGTACTCGCGCAGGATGCCGTAGGTGCGGGCAGTCCCGTCCGAAGAGCGCGGCGAGTTGGCTTCGATGTACTCCTCGATAGCGGTGCCGACCTCGCCGATGTGCTTCGCGGTCGCGAGCGCGGCGATGCCTGCCCACAGCGACCCCTCGGTCACATCCGACAGGTGCTGCCGCGCGGCGACGACCTCGGGGCGGCTGTCGTCCGGAAGGACGAACGTGAACGCGGAGTCCCCGTTCCATCCCTTGTACTCGGCGCCGGCGTCGACCGACACGATGTCGCCGGGCGCGAGCACTCGGTCGCCGGGGATGCCGTGCACGACCTCCTCGTTGACCGAGGCGCAGATGGTGTGACGGTACCCGCGCACCATCTGGAAGTTGGACTTCGCACCCCGGCCGGTGATGAGAGCGGATGCCGCGGCATCCAGCTCCGCCGTGGTCACGCCTGGAGCGATCAGGCTGCGGGCCGCGTCGAGCGCCGCGGCCGTGATGAGCCCGGGCTCCACCATCGCCCGCAGCTGGGCGGGCGACTTGTAGATCGAACGGCGGAGCGACACGGGATCAGGCGGCGCGGCGGAGGCCGCGCCCCTTGAGCGCCGCGATGATGCGGTCGGTGATCTCGTCGAGAGAGCCCACGCCGTCGATGTGCAGCACGAGGTCGCGCGCCTCGTAGACGCCGACGATCGGGGCCGTCTCGCGCTCGTAGATCGCGAGGCGGTTCGCGATGACCTCTTCGGTGTCGTCGGTGCGACCCTGCTCCTGCGCACGCTGCGCGATGCGGGAGATGCTCTCCTCACGCGGCACGTCCAGGAGGATCACGGCGTCGAGCTCTTCGTCGCGGCCCTCGAGGAACTCGTCCAGGTGCATCACCTGGGCGACGTTGCGGGGGTAGCCGTCGAGGAGGAACCCGCCCTCTGCGTCCTCCTGCGAGAGGCGCTCGCGCACGACGGCGCTGGTCAGCTCGTCGGGGACGAGGTCGCCCGCCTCGATGATGGCCTTGACCTGGCTGCCGAGCTCCGAGCCGTCCGCGACGGCGGCACGGAACACGTCGCCCGTCGAGATGGCCGGGACGCCGAACGCCTCGGCGATGCGGATGCCCTGCGTTCCCTTGCCCGAACCCTGCGGGCCGACGATCAGAAGTCGCGTCATCGGAGGAGCCCTTCGTAGTGGCGCTGCTGGAGCTGCGCGTCGATCTGCTTCACCGTCTCGAGACCCACGCCGACGATGATGAGGATGGAGGCGCCGCCGAACGGGAAGTTCTGGTTCGCGCCGACCGTCGCCAGGGCGATGAGCGGCAGGAGCGCGATCAGACCGAGGTAGATCGAGCCCGGGAGGGTGATGCGGGTGAGGACGTAGTCCAGGTACTCCGCCGTCGGACGACCAGCACGGATGCCGGGGATGAAGCCGCCGTACTTCTTCATGTTGTCGGCGACCTCGACGGGGTTGAACGTGATCGCGACGTAGAAGTAGGTGAAGCCGACGATGAGGAGGAAGTACAGCGCCATGTACAGCGGGTGGTCGCCGCGCACCAGGTACAGCTGGATCCACGCGACCCAGGCGGGAACCTCTTCGCCCGCCTGCGGCTGGTTGAACTGCGCGATGAGCGCCGGGATGTACAGCAGCGACGAGGCGAAGATGACGGGCACGACGCCTGCCATGTTGACCTTGATCGGGATGTACGTGTTCGTGCCGCCGTAGGTGCGGCGACCGACCATGCGCTTGGCGTACTGCACCGGGATGCGGCGCTGCGACTGCTCGACGAAGACGACGAGCCCGACGACGACGATGCCGACGGCCAGCACGAGCAGGAAGACCTCGAAGCCCTTGGACTGCCAGATCGCCCACATCGAGGCGGGGAACGCGGCGGCGATCGAGGTGAAGATCAGCAGCGACATGCCGTTGCCGATGCCGCGCTCGGTGACGAGCTCGGCGAACCACATGATGAGGCCGGTGCCGGCGGTCATCGTGATGATCATGAGCAGCTGCGCCCACCACACGTCGTTCGTGAGGAGGTTCTCGCACTCGGGAACACCGGTGGTCCCGAAGAGCTGGCCGCTGCGCGCAACGGTGACGAGGGTCGTCGACTGCAGGAGCGCCAGCGCGATCGTGAGGTAGCGCGTGTACTGCGTGAGCTTCGCCTGGCCCGCCTGGCCCTCCTTGTAGAGGGTCTCGAAGTGCGGGATGACCACGCGCAGCAGCTGCACGATGATCGTCGCCGTGATGTACGGCATGACGCCGAGAGCGAAGATCGACAGCTGCAGGAGGGCGCCGCCGGAGAACAGATTCACCAGCGAGAGGAGGCCCTCGGTGCCGGCGGACTGCCGCAGACACGACTGCACGTTCGGGAAGTCGACGAACGGTGCGGGAACATGCGCACCGAAGCGGTACAGGGCGATGATCGCCAGGGTGAATGCGATCTTCCGACGCAGGTCGGGTGTGCGGAAGATCCGCGCGATGGCGCTGAACAAGAGGATTCCTCCAGAGGGGGCGTCGGCACGCAGACGTGCCGACGTCCAGGGTAACCCAGTGGGGGCCGGAGCAAGCTCCGACCCCCACTGTGCGCGTATTACTTGACGGCGCCGCCCGCGGCGACGATCTTCTGCTCGGCGGAAGCCGAGACCTTGTCGACCGACACGTTGAGCTTCACCGAGATGTCGCCGGTGCCGAGCACCTTGACCTTCTCGTTCTTGCGCACTGCACCCTTGGCGACCAGGTCGCCGACGGTGACGTCGCCACCGGCCGGGTACAGCTCCGCGAGCTTCTCCAGGTTCACGACCTGGTACTCCACGCGGAACGGGTTCTTGAAGCCGCGCAGCTTCGGGGTGCGCATGTGCAGCGGCATCTGGCCGCCCTCGAAGCCCACCTTGACCTGGTAGCGGGCCTTGGTGCCCTTGGTGCCACGGCCGGCGGTCTTGCCCTTCGAGCCCTCACCGCGACCCACGCGGGTCTTGGCCTGGTTGGAGCCCGGGACCGGACGCAGGTGGTGCACCTTCAGCACGCCCGGGCGCGAAGCCGGGACGTCCTTCTTGGCGGCGGCCTTCTTGGCGGGCGCCTTCTCAGCCTTGTCGGCCTTGGCGGCGGCAGCCTTCGCGGGGGCCTTCTTCTCGGCGGCGGCCTTGGGAGCAGCAGCCTTCTTCGGGGCCTTCTCGGCCTCGACGGCTTCGTTCTTCTCAGCCATCAGTCGATCTCCTCAACCTTCACGAGGTGCGCGACGGTCCGGACGTAACCGCGCGTCTGCGCGTCGTCGGGACGGACGACCGAGTCGCCGATCCGCTTCAGACCGAGCGAACGCAGCGTGTCACGCTGGTTCTGCTTCTCGCTCACCTTGGACTTGACCTGCGTAACCTTCAGGCGCGCAGCCATCAGACACCTGCCTTCGCAGCGGCCGCGGCGTCAGCCTCGGCACGGACGAGACGGGCGGGGGCGACCTGGTCGAAGTCGAGACCGCGACGCGCGGCGACCGCACGGGGCTCCTCGAGCTGCTTCAGGGCCTCCACCGTCGCGTGGACGATGTTGATCGTGTTCGACGAGCCGAGCGACTTCGACAGCACGTCGTGGATGCCGGCGCACTCGAGGACGGCACGCACCGGGCCACCGGCGATAACACCGGTACCGGCTGCGGCGGGGCGCAGCAGCACCACACCGGCAGCGGCCTCACCCTGCACGGGGTGCGGGATGGTCGAGCCGACGCGGGGCACGCGGAAGAAGTTGCGCTTGGCCTCTTCGACGCCCTTCGAGATCGCCAGGGGCACCTCGCGGGCCTTGCCGTAGCCGACGCCCACCACACCGTTGCCGTCGCCGACGACGACGAGCGCGGTGAAGCTGAAGCGACGACCACCCTTGACGACCTTCGAGACACGGTTGATGGTGACGACGCGCTCGAGGAACTGGCTCTCGTTGCGGTCGCGACCACCGCGGTCACCGCGGGTCTGGTTGCGCTCGCGACCACCGCGGCGCGGCTCGCGCTCGCGCTCGGCGGGCGCGTCAGCAGCCGGGGCCTGCGCCTCGGCAGCAGCCTGCTCGGTCACGATGTTCTCCTTGTTGTCACTCACAGGTTCAGACCTCCCTCGCGGGCGCCGTCGGCGATCGCCGCGACACGGCCGGCGTAGCGGTTGCCGCCACGGTCGAACACGACGTCCGAGACGCCGGCGGCCTTCGCGCGCTCGGCGAGAAGCTCGCCGACCTTGCGGGCCTTGGCGGTCTTGTCAGCGTCGGACGCACGCAGGTCGGTCTCGAGGGTCGAGGCAGAGGCCACGGTGTGGCCCTTGCTGTCGTCGACGAGCTGCACGAACACGTGACGCGACGAACGCGTGACGACCAGGCGGGGACGCTCGGTGGTGCCGACGACCTTCTTGCGAAGGCGGGCGTGACGACGCGCGCGCGCGTCGGACTTCGACTTCACAGCCATGGTTACTTACCAGCCTTTCCGGCCTTGCGCCGAACGACCTCGCCGGCGTAGCGCACACCCTTGCCCTTGTACGGCTCGGGCTTGCGGATCTTGCGGATGTTGGCCGCGGCCTCGCCGACGGCCTGCTTGTCGATGCCCGAGACCGTGAGCTTGTTGTTGCCCTCGACGGTCAGGGTGATGCCCGCGGGCGCCTCGACGAGGACGGGGTGCGAGAAGCCGAGAGCGAACTCGACCGCCGTGCCCTTCTGCGCGACGCGGTAACCCGTGCCGACGACCTCGAGACCCTTGGTGTAGCCCTGGGTGACACCGATGATGTTGTTGTTGATGAGCGTGCGGGTCAGGCCGTGGAGCGAACGCGAAGCGCGCTCGTCGTCGGGACGGGTCACGACGACCTGGCTGTCCTCGACCTTGACTTCGATGGGACGGGCCACGGTGAGCGTGAGCTCGCCCTTGGGGCCCTTGACGGCGACATCCTGGCCATCGACCGAAACGGTCACGCCGGCGGGGATGTCGATCGGAAGACGACCGATTCGCGACATGTCAGATCACCACACGTAGGCGAGGACTTCCCCACCCACGCCCTTCTGCTCTGCCTGACGGTCCGTGAGCAGACCGGAGGAGGTGGACAGGATCGCGACGCCGAGGCCGCCGAGGACGCGCGGGATCTCGGTCGACTTCGCGTACACGCGGAGGCCGGGCTTCGAGACGCGCTTGATGCCGGCGATCGACCGCTCGCGGTTCGGGCCGTACTTGAGCGTCAGCGTGAGGGTCTGGCCGACACGGGCGTCCGAGACCTCCCACGCGGAGATGTAGCCCTCCTGCTTGAGGATCTCGGCGATGTGGGTCTTGAGCTTGGAGCTCGGCAGCGACACGGAGTCGTGGTGCGCCGAGTTCGCGTTGCGCAGACGGGTCAGCATGTCTGCGACCGGGTCTGTCATTGTCATTTCTTGATTCCTTTGTTCACGAGGTATCGGCTGCCGTTACACGCCAGACGACCTTCCATGATTGCCGTATTCAGTTGTGGGTTCGGATGCTGCGACCCGGCCGTGTGCGCCGGGTCGCAGCATCCGTTTCAGGAATTACGCCTGCGCGTCGTCAGCCTTGAACGGGAAGCCCAGGGCGCGCAGGAGCGCGCGGCCCTCGGCATCCGTCTTGGCCGACGTCACGATGGTGATGTCGAAGCCGCGGACGCGGTCGATCTTGTCCTGGTTGATCTCGTGGAACACGGACTGCTCCTGGAGACCGAAGGTGTAGTTGCCGTGACCGTCGAACTGCTTGCCCGAGAGGCCGCGGAAGTCGCGGATGCGGGGCAGGGCGAGGTTGACGAGACGGTCGATGAACTCCCACGCGCGGTCGCCGCGGAGGGTGACGTGCGCGCCGATGGCCTGGCCCTCACGCAGCTTGAACTGCGCGATGGACTTGCGGGCCTTGGTCACGACCGGCTTCTGGCCGGTGATCTTGGTGAGGTCGTCGACCGCACCATCGATCACCTTGCTGTCGCGAGCAGCCTCGCCGACACCGGTGTTCACGACGACCTTGACCAGGCCGGGGATCTGCATGACGTTGTCGTAGCCGAACTCGTCCTGCAGCGCCTTCTTGATCTCGGCGTTGTACTTCTGCTTCAGGCGGGGCTGGATCTTGCCAGCCTCCACGGCAGTGGTGGTGCTCATGTTCAGAGGTCCTTGCCTGACTTCTTCGCGTAGCGCACGCGGACGGTGCGCTTCACGCCGTCCTTGGTCTGCTCCTCGACACGGTGGCCGACGCGGGTCGGCTTCTTGGTCGAGGGGTCGACGACCTGGACGTTGGAGATGTGGATGGGGGCTTCCATCGTCTCGATGCCGCCCGTCTTGGTGCCGCGCTGCGACTGACCGACACGGTTGTGCTTCGTGACGTAGTTCACGCCCTCGACGATGACGCGGTTCTGCTCGGCGAGGACTTCGAGGACCTTGCCCTGCTTGCCGCGGTCGCCGCCCTTGTCCTGCTTCTTGCCCGTGATGACCTGAACCAGGTCACCCTTCTTGATCTTGGCCATGAGGTCAGATCACCTCCGGTGCGAGCGAGACGATCTTCATGAACTTCTTGTCGCGAAGCTCACGACCGACCGGTCCGAAGATGCGGGTGCCGCGGGGCTCCCCGTCGTTCTTCAGGATGACGGCGGCGTTCTCGTCGAACTTGATGTACGAACCGTCGGCACGACGGGTCTGCTTGACGGTGCGGACGACGACGGCCTTGACCACGTCGCCCTTCTTGACGTTGCCGCCCGGGATCGCGTCCTTGACGGTGGCCACGATGATGTCACCGAGGCCCGCGTAACGGCGGTTCGAGCCACCGAGAACGCGGATGGTGAGCAGCTCCTTGGCGCCCGTGTTGTCGGCGACCTTGAGGCGGGACTCGTTCTGAATCACTTGGCCTTCTCCAGGATCTCGACCAGACGCCAGCGCTTGGTGGCGCTGAGCGGGCGGGTCTCGTTGATGAGGACGAGGTCGCCGATGCCGGCGGAGTTCGTCTCGTCGTGCGCCTTCACCTTGGAGGTGCGGCGGATGACCTTGCCGTAGAGCGGGTGCTTCACGCGGTCCTCGACCTCGACGACGATGGTCTTGTCCATCTTGTCGCTGACGACGTAGCCACGGCGGGCCTTGCGGTAGCCACGGGCGTCGGCGTCGCGAACGTCGTGCTCGCCGTGCTCGACCTCAGCGGCCTGCTTCTTGTCAGCCATCACTCGGCCTCTTCCTTCGCGGCCGCGGAAGTCTCATCCGACTTCTTGGCCTTCGTCTTCTTCGCCTTCGTCGCGGTCTCCAGCGGCGCGGGCGTGGCACGGATGCCGAGCTCGCGCTCACGGATCACGGTGTAGAGCCGCGCGATGTCGCGCTTGACCGCACGGATGCGGCCGTGGCTCTCGAGCTGGCCGGTGGCCGACTGGAAGCGCAGGTTGAACAGCTCTTCCTTGGCCTTGCGCAGCTCCTCGACGAGGCGCTGGTCTTCGAACGTGTCGAGCTCGCTCGGGGCGAGCGTCTTGGTGCCGATCGCCATTACGCGTCGCCCTCCTCGCGCTTGATGATGCGTGCCTTCAGCGGCAGCTTGTGGATGGCTCGGGTCAGGGCCTCACGAGCGAGCTGCTCGTTGACGCCCGCGACCTCGAAGAGGACGCGACCCGGCTTGACGTTTGCGACCCACCACTCCGGCGAACCCTTACCGGAGCCCATGCGGGTCTCGGCCGGCTTCTTGGTGAGCGGACGGTCGGGGTAGATGTTGATCCACACCTTGCCGCCACGCTTGATGTGACGGGTCATCGCGATACGAGCGGACTCGATCTGACGGTTGGTCACGTAAGCGGGCGTGAGGGCCTGGATGCCGAACTCGCCGAAGGAGACCTTCGTGCCGCCGGTGGCCTGGCCATCGCGCTTGGGGTGGTGCTGCTTGCGGTACTTGACCTTGCGGGGGATGAGCATTACGCCGACGCTCCTTCTGCCACGGGGGCCTCGTTGCGGCGCTCGCCGCCACGCTCGCCGCGGTCGCCACGCGGGCCGCCACGGCGGTCGTCGCGACGACGGTCCGACTTCGGCGCGTTGGCCTGCTCGCGAGCGAGCTCCTTGTTGGTCAGGTCGCCCTTGTAGATCCAGACCTTCACGCCGATGCGGCCGAAGGTGGTCTTGGCCTCGTAGAAGCCGTAATCGATGTTCGCGCGCAGCGTGTGCAGCGGCACACGACCCTCGCGGTAGAACTCCGAGCGGCTCATCTCGGCGCCGCCGAGGCGGCCGGAGACCTGGATGCGGACACCCTTGGCGCCGGCGCGCTGCGCGCCCTGCAGGCCCTTGCGCATCGCGCGGCGGAACGCCACACGAGCGGTGAGCTGCTCGGCGATGCCCTGCGCGACGAGCTGGGCGTCGGCCTCGGGGTTCTTGACCTCGAGGATGTTCAGCTGGATCTGCTTGCCGGTGAGCTTCTCGAGGTCGGCGCGGATGCGCTCGGCCTCGGCGCCGCGGCGACCGATCACGATGCCCGGACGGGCGGTGTGGATGTCGACGCGAACGCGGTCACGGGTGCGCTCGATCTCGATGTTGCTCACGCCGGCCCGGTCGAGCTGGGTCTGCAGGAGCTTGCGGATGCGGATGTCCTCGGCGACGTAGTCGGCGTAACGCTGGCCGGGCTTCGTCGAGTCCGAGAACCAACGCGACACGTGGTCGGTCGTGATGCCGAGGCGGAAGCCGTACGGGTGGACCTTCTGTCCCATTACTTGCTCGCCTTCTTGCTCTTGGCAGCCGGCGCCGTCTCCGCGACCTCGGGGGTCGAGAGCACGACGGTGATGTGGCTGGTGCGCTTCTTGATCTGGAAGGCACGACCCTGCGCGCGGGGCTGGAAACGCTTGAGCGTCGTGCCCTCGTCGACGTACGCGTTCTTCACGTACAGGTCCTGCTCGTCCAGGTACTCGCCGTCCTTGTCCGCCTTGACGCGAGCGTTCGCGATCGCGGCGGCGACGAGCTTGTAGATCGGCTCGCTCGCACCCTGCGGTGCGAACTTGAGGATGGCCAGGGCCTCCTCAGCCTGCTTGCCCTTGATGAGCGCAACGACACGACGAGCCTTCTGAGGGGTCACGCGGATGTGTCGCACGCGTGCGATGGACTCCACCATTTCTCTCTCCTCTGCCCCCGCGTCAGCGGCGGCGGCCCTTCTTGTCGTCCTTCACGTGGCCGCGGAAGGTGCGGGTGGGCGCGAACTCGCCCAGCTTGTGGCCGACCATGGTCTCGGACACGAACACGGGGATGTGCTTGCGTCCGTCGTGCACGGCGATGGTGTGACCCAGCATGGCCGGGATGATCATCGAACGGCGCGACCAGGTCTTGATGACGTTCTTGGTGCCGGCTTCGTTCTGGACGACGACCTTGCGAAGCAGGTGCTCGTCGACGAAGGGGCCCTTCTTAAGGCTGCGAGGCATCTTCCTCTACTCCTACTTCCGCTTCTTGCCGGCGTTGCGACGACGGACGATGTACTTGTCGCTTTCCTTGTTCGCGTGACGGGTGCGGCCCTCAGGCTGACCCCACGGCGAAACGGGGTGACGACCACCGGACGTCTTGCCCTCACCACCACCGTGCGGGTGGTCGACCGGGTTCATGGCGACACCGCGGACGGTCGGGCGGACGCCCTTCCAGCGCTTGCGGCCGGCCTTGCCCCAGTTGATGTTCGACTGCTCGGCGTTGCCGACCTCGCCGACGGTCGCGCGGCAGCGCGCGTCGACGTTGCGGATCTCGCCCGAGGGCAGACGCAGCTGCGCGTAAGGGCCGTCCTTCGCCACGAGGCGAACCGACGCACCGGCCGAGCGGGCCAGCTTCGCGCCGCCGCCGGGGCGGAGCTCGATCGCGTGGATCACGGTACCGGTGGGGATGTTCTTCAGCGGCAGGTTGTTGCCCGGCTTGATGTCAGCCGAGGCGCCCGACTCGACGATGTCGCCCTGCGACAGCTTGTTCGGCGCGAGGATGTAGCGCTTCTCGCCGTCGAAGTAGTGCAGGAGCGCGATGCGCGCGGTGCGGTTGGGGTCGTACTCGATGTGCGCGACCTTGGCGTTGATGCCGTCCTTGTCGTTACGACGGAAGTCGATGACGCGGTACTGACGCTTGTGGCCACCACCGATGTGACGCGTGGTGATGCGGCCCTGGTTGTTGCGGCCACCGGTCTTGGCGAGCGGGCGGAGGAGCGACTTCTCGGGCGTCGATCGGGTGATCTCGGCGAAGTCGGCCACCGACGAGCCGCGGCGACCCGGGGTCGTGGGCTTGTACTTGCGAATAGCCATATCTCTAGTCCTCTATCCCGACCGTCAGCCGACTGCCGTGAAGATGTCGATGGTGCCCGACTTCAGGGTCACGATGGCGCGCTTGGTGTCCTTGCGCTTGCCCGTGCCGAAGCGGGTGCGACGGGCCTTGCCCGTGCGGTTGAGCGTGTTGACCGCTGCGACCTTGACGCCGAAGATCTTCTCGATGGCGAGCTTGATCTCGGTCTTCGAGGCGCGGGGGTCGACGAGGAAGGTGTACTTGCCCTCGTCGATGAGCCCGTAGCTCTTCTCCGAAACGACCGGCTTCAGGATGATGTCGCGCGGGTCCTTGTTGATGCCGGTCATGCCGAGACCTCCTCGGTGGCGGCGCTCTTGGACGCGACGAACGCGTCGTAGGCGGCCTTGGTGAAGACGATGTCGTCCGAGACGAGCACGTCGTAGGCGTTGAGCTGGTCGGCCGGCAGCACGTGGGCGAACGCGATGTTGCGGACGCTGAGGACGCTGATGTCGTCCGAGCGGTCCACGACCACGAGCACGTTCTTGGTGGCGCCGAGACCGGTCAGGACCGCAGCGGCGGCCTTGGTCGACGGGGCACCCTCGATGCCGAACGACTCCACGACGTGGAGACGCTCGCCGCGAGCGCGGTCGCTGAGCGCGCCCAGCAGAGCGGCCGCGATCATCTTCTTGGGGGTGCGCTGCGCGTAGTCGCGCGGCTTCGGACCGTGGACGATGCCACCACCGGTCATGTGCGGCGCGCGGATCGAGCCCTGGCGGGCGTTACCCGTGCCCTTCTGCTTGAAGGGCTTGCGGCCGGCGCCCGAGACCTCACCGCGACGCTTGGTCGAGTGGGTGCCCTGGCGAGCCGCCGCGAGCTGCGCGACGACGACCTGGTGGATGAGCGGGATGTTCGTCTTGACGTCGAAGAGCTCGGCAGGCAGCTGGACCGAGCCAGCCTTCTTGCCGTCTGCCTTCACGACGTCGAGCGCGAGAGTCGAGTCAGCCATGAGATCAGGCACCCTTCACTGCGTTGCGGACGTAGACGATGCGGCCGCGAGCGCCGGGGACGGCGCCCTTGACGAGCAGCAGACCCTTCTCGGCGTCGATGGCGTGCACCTTGAGGTTGAGGACGGTCACGCGCTCGCCACCCATACGGCCGGCCATGCGCATGCCCTTGAAGACACGGCTCGGGGTCGACGAGGCGCCGATCGAGCCGGGCTTGCGGTGGTTGCGGTGCGCACCGTGCGAGGCGGAGACGCCCTTGAAGTTGTGGCGCTTCATGACACCCGCGGTGCCCTTGCCCTTGCTGGTGCCGACGACGTCGACCAGCTGGCCGGCCTCGAACGTGCCGTCCACCGTGAGCTCCTGACCGAGTGAGTAGTCAGCGGCGTCCGCGGTGCGGATCTCGGTGAGGTGACGGCGCGGGGTGACACCTGCGGCCTCGAAGTGGGCCGTGAGGGGCTGGTTCACCTTGCGGGGGTCGATCTGGCCGTAGGCGATCTGAACGGCCTTGTAGCCGTCGCGCTCCGGCGTGCGCACCTGGGTGACCACGTTCGGGGCGATCTCGATGACGGTGACGGGAACGAGCTTGCCGTTCTCATCCCAGACCTGGGTCATGCCGAGCTTGGTGCCGAGCAGGCCCTTGGAAATCTTGTTGTTGATGTCAGCCATGTCGAACCTCAGAGCTTGATCTCGATGTTGACATCGGCTGGAAGGTCGAGGCGCATGAGCGAGTCGACAGCCTTGGGCGTCGGATCGATGATGTCGATCAGACGCTTGTGGGTGCGCATCTCGAAGTGCTCGCGGCTGTCCTTGTACTTGTGGGGAGAACGGATCACGGCGATCACGTTCTTCTCCGTCGGAAGGGGCACGGGGCCCACGACCGTCGCGCCCGCACGGGTCACGGTGTCGACGATCTTGCGCGCCGACGAGTCGATGACCTCGTGGTCGTACGACTTCAGGCGAATGCGGATCTTCTGTCCCGCCATTGTCTGCTCACTCTCTTTCTCGCGTCATACCCCTGTGGCATTGGACGCACGTGGCGCAAAGCGCCATGGCACTTCTGCACCGCTTACGCAGTGCGTGCTGCACCGCTGTTCTGCTGTCAATCCGGATGCCGCGCCGAAACGCTGCTCCCGGCATCCGCCCTCCCCGCGCGCGAAGCAGAGCTCCGCCCGAGGTGGATTCGTGATGTGGTGGTTCTGCTGCCCGCGGCCTAGGACCCTGCGCGTTGCGCTGCCTATGCACTGCCCTGGCAGTGATCCGACGCACGCCAAGAGGGGCGTCGGAATGTGGAACCTCACTAGTCTACGTGCACCCCGGGCGTGTCGCAAACTCGGGCGTGTCGCGACGCGGGTATGCTCGGGCGTTTCTCAGCAGCGGACGGAAACGGATGCGGCATGCCCATGCGAAAGGGCGGCCGCGCTGCGCGCGACCGCCCCTTCACCTGGCTCTGCGGCGTTACTCCGCGGCGCCCTGACGGCGACGGTAGGCCGCGAACGCGACGGCCGAGACGCCGGCGAACAGCACGGCACCACCGGCGACCGCGAACATCGGGCTGATGCCGCCGCCCGTGGCCGCGAGGGCCTCGGAATCGGTCGACGTCGGCGTGCCGCCCGGGTCGGCCGGCGTCACGGTCGGGGTCGGGGTCGGGGTCGGCGTGCAATCCTGCTCGGACTCCTCGGCCGTGAGCTCGCGGGTCTGCGTCTCGGTGGTCGTGACGGTCGGCTCCGCGTCCTCGCCGTGGTAGACGGTCGTGTACACCTCGCGGGTCTGCGTCACCGTGGTGTCGCCGCACTCCCACTCACCGTCGACCCACTCGCCGTAGGTGGTCTTGGTGGTGGTCGGGTTGCAGTCCGCCCACTCCTCCTCGGTCAGCTCGCGGGTCTCGCGCTTCTCCTCCGTCTTGGCGTTGGCCTCGTCGAGGACCCACTCCTCCGCCTCGGCGTCCCACTTGTACGGCGTGGTCGTGATGGTGGTGACAGTGACCACGACCTCGTCGCCGCAATCGGTAGTCGACTCCTCGGTCTCGGTGACCTTGTCCTTCGGCTTCTCCGTCGGGTACTCGCCCTTGCAGACGATCCAGTGGGACACGTTGGCCTGCTTGCCGCCGTCGTTGGGCGGCGACGCGTACGCGACACCGGGCTCGGGGTTCTCGATCACGCTGTTCCACAGGCTGCCTGCCTTGATGACGAGCACCTCCCAGTGGTCGCCCGGCCACGACGAGTCGTACTCGTTGAGCGTCACGGTCTTACCGTCGTCGGTGATCCGACCGTGGTCGGTGTTCCCCTCGCTCGAGTAGCAAGCGACCGCGTTCGGATACTCCTCTTCCCAGTAGTCGGTGTGGTTCGTCTCCGACGTCCACTCGACCAGCTCCCCCTTCACGCCGACGGTGTCAGCGGGCCAGGCGTCAGGTGCGTCGTCCGCGGACGCCCCCGCGGTCACCAGCGGTGCCGCCACGAGGGCAGCGGCGCCCAGCGCCGCAGCCAATGCCTTGAATGTTCGATTGCGCACTGCAGACACAGTGGTCCTCCCCTTTTTTCGGCGCACGGCGCCGTCCCAGCGGTGCGCCGAAGCGCACCGTCATCCCAGCGGCGCACCAGCGAGGCACGCCGTATCTCCCAGCGGCGCACCGAGGCGCGCCGTACATCCCAGCGACGTGCGGGGGCACGTCGGTACTGCTGCGGCACGGGGGTACCGCGTTCCTTCAGTGCGCGGGGGCGCACCACCCACCCGTCGGGGGGACCGGGCGTCAGACCACACGCGGTTCGGGCCGAATGGGATCCGGGTTCCGCATCCTTCCCGAGGGTCGCGGAACAGGCGGAGAACCGCCTTCCGTGCAGGCTACCGCGACACGCCCGGATGCGCGAATCGACGCGCGGGACGGATGCCGCGGGCCGCGGCATCCGTCCCCTCGCATGTCTGCGACACGCGACCGAGCCCCTCGCCTTTGGGGTGCGAGGGGCTCGGTCGTCCGTTCGCTCACGCGGCGGGACTCGTGTGGGAGAGAGCGGGCCTTGGGGCGGTCCCGCTCTCCCTCACGTTCAGAGGGTTGCCTTGGCCTCTCCGCGGCGGCGGCGGGCGACGATCAGCATCGTCGTGCCTCCGAGCAGGGCGAGCACGCTGAGCAGGACCAGCAGCGGCGGCACCTGTCCGCCACCGGTCGCCGGCAGCGGCGGCTGCGCCGCGGGGCACACCTCGACCGACTGCGACGCCGAGACGGGCTCGTCGTCGGACGGGGTGACCGTGGCGGTGTTCGGGTGCTTCGCGCATGCGCCGTTGACCGTCGACAGGTCACGCGAGTACGTGAAGACCTTCTCGCCGTCGACCGCGTTCAGAACGACCTCGCCGCCGAACTCGGCCGCCGTGTCCGACACGGTGGCGGTGGCGTCCGTCGTGGCGGGCGTCACCTCGGCGAAGTCCACGTCGGCGGTCGCCTCCGCGGCACCCGAGGTGCCGAGCAGCTCCTCAGCGTCCCACGTGATGTCCACCGTGTTCGTCACGGCCGTCTCGGCGGTCGCGTCGGCCAGGGTGCACTCGTACGGGAACTCGACGGTGGTGCCGGCCGGGATCACGAGGTCATCGGTCCCGCCGACCTGGCACTCCCCGCCGGGCAGGGCGTCTTCGAGCGTGATGGCCACGTCCACGTCGTTCGGGTTGGTGACCGAGATGGTCCCCCACACCGCGAAGTTCGAGTCCATGGCGGCCGTCGGCGTGACGGTCACGGTGTACGCGAACTTCGCCGACGCACCGGCGCCCACCGTGGCGGAGGTGTGGTCCACCGTCTTGGTGATCGTCCAGTCGTAGTCGCGGTCGAACGAACCCTCAGCCGTCTTGCTGACCATGATGTCCTGGTAGTCGCAGACCGTGACGGTCTCGTCCGCCTGCTCCCCCGTCTCCTCGATCCATGCGGTGTTCGTGTAGTCGACGCAGGTGCCCGGAACGCCGTCGAGGGTCAGCTCGTACGGGAACTCCTGCGGGCCGTCCGCCCAGTTCGCCGTGCCGAGCACGACCGGGTTCTCGGGGTCGGTCATGTCGTCGATCACCGTGATGGTGTCGTTGACGAGGGTCATGTCCCAGTCGGCCTCCGTGATCTGCGCGGTGTAGTCCGCGCTCGAGTCGGGGCTCGACGCCTCGTCGGCGTCCCACGTCACCGTCGCCTTGTTGGACCCCGTGATGAACGGGCCGTCCTCCGAGAAGCTGCAGGTGTACTCGAACGTCCTGGTCGAGTTCGCGGGGATCGTCGCGTCGACGCCGTCCGTCACCGTGCAGGAGGCGCCCTCGAACGAGGGCACGTCGGTCACGGTCGCCGTCACATCCTCGTTGTTCGGGTTGAAGACGTCGATCTCGCCCTCCATCGCCCAGTCGGAGTCGGTCGCGGCACCCGGAGTCACCTCGACGACGTAGTTGAACGTCGCCTGACCGTTCTCGTCGACCGTCCGGACCGTCTCGTCGACGCTCTTCTCGATGTCCCACGCGTACGTCCGCGTCAGGCTCACCACGACGTTCTTCTCGATGGTCAGGTTCTCACCGGTGCAGACCTCGACGGTGGCGCTGTCGGACAGCACCGGCTGGTTGGACGTCGCCGCGATCGACGCGGTGTTGTCGTACTCCTTGCACGCGCCGGCCGCGACATCGTCGCCGAGGTCACGCGAGTACTCGAAGACCGTGGGCTTGGTGACGTCGGTGACGGTCTTGGGGCCGCCGAACTCGGCGGCCGTGTCGGACACGGTCACCGAGGCATCCGTCGTCGTGCTCGGCGCCACGCCCGCGAACGTGAAGTCCGCGGTCGCGTTCGTCGAGCCGGCGGGGATCGCCGACGAGTCCCAGGTCACGGTCGCGGTGTTCTTGCCGGCCGTCCCCGAGGGGAGCGTGCAGCTGTACGCGACCTGCGCGGTGCCGCCGTTCTTCGGCACGACGGGCAGTTGCTGGGTCGTGATCACACACTGTGCGCCGGGGATCGAGTCCGTGACGCCCGTGATCGGCACGTCGATCGGGTTGGTGTTGGTGACCGTGATCACGCCGGTGACCGTGTAGCCCGAGTCGATCGGCGCCGAGGGCGTGACCGTGACGGTGTAGTCGAACGTCGCGTTCTCACCGGGGCGCACGGTGGCGCTCGCCGGGTCGACCGTCTTCTCGATCTGCCAGTTGTAGTCGCGGACGAACGAGGGGACCGCGGTCTTGGTCGCCGTCAGCGGCACACAGGTCGACGGCGGGGTGATGCTCAGCGGACCTGCCCAGGCCTGGATGTTGCCGCCGAGCTCGTTGTTGTTGCCGGTGAACGAGCGGATGTAGACCGAGGAGCCCAGCGTCGGCGGGCAGCCGGGCTTGACGTTGGCGAGCAGAGCGAGGTTGAGGCCCACCTCGACGAACGTGCCGTCGGCGTTGGTGACTCCCATGAAGCTGTTCGCCGGGAAGTTGCTGGTGATGCAGGTGCCAGGGTAGTTCGCGGTGCTGGTGTACGTGCACACGCCCCGGAGGATGGTGCCGTCGTTGCCGCTCTGGTCCATGAAGAAGACCGTCCCGCCGAGCGAGCGGTCGGGCTGGGGCACGTTGCCCTCACCGCCGGAGCGCGTCGGAGCCTTGGTGATCTCGATGATGAAGCCCGACGAACCGGTGCCGCTGGCTCGGTCCCACGCGGCGAACAGGATCGGGTCGCCGTCCACCGTCGTCGACCACGCCTGCGCGTTGAGGATCGTGGCGTGCTGGGACGGGCTTCCCGCGGCATACCACGTCGACGGGTCGCTGTTGTCGTTGGTGGTCTTGTACGGGCCGTGGCTGTTCGTGCTCGCGTCGGGCACGCTGTCCCAGTCCTGGCCACCGCAGTTGACCGGGCGGTCGCCGTCGATCTCGAAACCGTAGAAGAGCGGCGGACACGCGAGTGCCACGACGTCCTCCTCCTCGGGCGCGGCGAGCGCGGCGACCGGAGCGGCCGGCTCCTCGGCGGCCGGCTCCTCAGCCTTCTGCTCCTCCACCGGGGCCGCAGGCTCTTCGGCTGCGGGCTCCTCGGCGGCCGGTTCCTCCGCCGCGGGCTCTTCCGCGGCCGGCTCCTCCGCAGGCGGCGGGGTCGCAGCATCCGTCGATGTCGTGGCGGTCGTCGTGGCCTCTGTCGTTGCGGCGGGGTCTGTCGTCACCTCCTCCGCCGAAGCCGGGGACATGCCCGAGAAAACGAGCGAACTCGCGACGATCGCCGCGAGTCCTCCCACATACCAGCGGTTCTGCAGCGCGATCCTGCGCTCCTGATTCCGCTCCTGACGCATGCGGCTGCGCAGACCCTCAGACTTCGAGGCGCGCACGAAAGTACGACTGAACATTTCCTTCACCCTTGGTCGAAACGACACAGGGTGCCCCAAGATGGAGCCCCTCCCAGCACGCAACGGCCAGCGAAGTAGGCGTCCCCAGTTGATCCCCAAATGGTTCGGCGTTCTCCCCAAACACGAGCCGAAGCGTGTTCCCGCCGCCAAACGTATTCGGGAGACCGCGGCGCGTCAAGGCGCCGCGCGAAAGTCGCGGTGTCTTCCGCGGTTGTCCTGAGCAGACGAAGGAGCGGCCCGGGTCGCCCCGGGCCGCTCCTCCAAGATCGCGCTACTGGTTGCCGACCGCTCCGTCGACATTCCCGCGGATGTCGTCGACCGTGTCGTGGTGCTCCTCGGGCACGACCTTCTTCGCGAGCCCCGAGGCGCCGTCCAGCACCTTGTCGCTGATGTCCTCGGCCTGCTCGGACTTCAGGAACTCGCCGATCTTGTCCTTGTTCTGCTCATACAGGCCCTTGCCCTGATTGACGAGGTCGTCGAAACCGCCCATGCTCACTCCTTCGCGCGCCTCCGGCGACGCGCCCAGCCCTATCCTGTCGGGACGGATGCCGCGGCGGAACCCCTGCGCGCCGCGCGGGTTCTCCCGGCGCGGCGGCGCCCGCAGAACGCGGAGAAGCCCCCGGGATCACTCCCGGGGGCTTCTCGCAGCAGTTGCGCCGAAGAACCTTACTTGAGGATCTTCGTGACCGTGCCGGCGCCGACGGTGCGGCCACCCTCACGGATGGCGTAGCCGAGGCCCTCCTCCATGGCGATCGGCTGGATCAGCTCGACCGTCATGTCGGTGGTGTCGCCGGGCATGACCATCTCGGTGCCCTCGGGCAGCGTGATGACGCCGGTGACGTCGGTGGTGCGGAAGTAGAACTGCGGACGGTAGTTCGTGAAGAACGGGTTGTGACGGCCGCCCTCCTCCTTGGACAGGATGTACGCCGTGCCCTCGAAGTTGGTGTGCGGGGTGACCGAACCGGGCTTCACGACGACCTGGCCGCGCTCGACGTCGTCACGCTTGGTGCCGCGCAGGAGCAGACCACAGTTCTCGCCGGCCCAGGCCTCGTCGAGCTGCTTGTGGAACATCTCGATACCGGTGACGATCGTCTTCTGCGTCGGGCGCAGACCCACGATCTCGACCTCGGAGTTGATGGCCAGCGTGCCACGCTCGGCGCGGCCCGTGAC
This sequence comes from Microbacterium ureisolvens, assembly GCF_019511645.1. Lineage (GTDB taxonomy): Bacteria > Actinomycetota > Actinomycetes > Actinomycetales > Microbacteriaceae > Microbacterium > Microbacterium ureisolvens_A. The sequence goes on from NZ_JAEUAX010000008.1 coordinate 82,316, forward strand.
GACCGTGCCGCGGCCGGTGATGGTGAAGACGTCCTCGATGGGCATGAGGAACGGCTTGTCCTTGTCACGCACCGGGTCGGGGATCGACTCGTCGACCGCCTCCATGAGCTCGAGGATCTTCGCGGTCCACTCGGCGTCGCCCTCGAGAGCCTTGAGGCCCGAGACGCGGACGACCGGAGCGTTGTCGCCGTCGAAGTCCTGCGACGAGAGGAGCTCGCGAACCTCGAGCTCGACGAGCTCCAGGATCTCCTCGTCGTCGACCATGTCCGACTTGTTCAGCGCGACGAGCAGGTAGGGCACGCCGACCTGCTTGGCGAGCAGCACGTGCTCACGCGTCTGAGCCATCGGGCCGTCGGTGGCGGCGACCACGAGGATCGCGCCGTCCATCTGAGCGGCACCGGTGATCATGTTCTTGATGTAGTCGGCGTGACCCGGGGCGTCGACGTGAGCGTAGTGACGCTTCGGGGTCTCGTACTCGACGTGCGAGATGTTGATCGTGATACCGCGCTGACGCTCCTCGGGAGCCGAGTCGATCGACGCGAAGTCGCGCTGCACGTTGGTGGCCGACGGGTACGTGTCGGCGAGCACCTTCGAGATTGCGGCGGTGAGCGTGGTCTTGCCGTGGTCGACGTGACCGATCGTTCCGATGTTCACGTGCGGCTTGGTGCGCTCGAACTTGGCCTTAGCCACTGGGTCCTCCTCAGGACGTTCGTGTAGAGGTTCCGGGCGCTGGTGTGCGCCGGTCGTCTACGGGGATATCTCCACCTTAGTAGAGACGGTTCTGGTGATTCTGTGTGAAGTTGTGCCGCCGGGATGCCGCGTCACCGAGGCATCCCGGCGGAAAAGGGTTACTCGCCCTTGACCTTCTGGATGATCTCGTCGGCCACGTTGCGAGGAACCTCGGCGTAGCTGTCGAACTCCATCGAGTAGACGGCGCGGCCCGAGGTCTTCGAACGCAGGTCGCCGATGTAGCCGAACATCTCGGACAGCGGGACCAGCGCGCGGACGACCTTGACGCCCTGGGCGTCTTCCATGGACTGGATCTGGCCACGACGCGAGTTCAGGTCGCCGATGACGTCGCCCATGTACTCCTCGGGAGTACGCACCTCGACGGCCATGAGCGGCTCGAGGATGACGGGGTTCGCCTTGCGGACGGCCTCCTTGAAGCCCATGGAGCCCGCGATCTTGAACGCCATCTCGGACGAGTCGACGTCGTGCGAGGCACCGTCGATGAGGATCGCCTTCACGCCCACCATGGGGTAGCCGGCGAGCACGCCGACGTTCATGGCGTCCTGGAAGCCCTGGTTGGTCGGCTCGATGTACTCGCGCGGGATGCGGCCACCGGTGACCTTGTTCTCGAACTCGTACGTCTTGTCGGCCGTGACCTCGAGGGGCTCCAGCGCGAACTGGATCTTGGCGAACTGACCCGAACCACCGGTCTGCTTCTTGTGCGTGTAGTCGTGACGCTCGACGGTCTTGCGGATCGTCTCGCGGTACGCCACCTGGGGCTTTCCGACGTTGGCCTCGACCTTGAACTCGCGCTTCATGCGGTCCACGAGGATGTCGAGGTGCAGCTCGCCCATGCCCTTGATGACCGTCTGGCCGGTCTCGGCGTTCTGCTCGACGCGGAACGTCGGGTCCTCTTCGGCGAGCTTCTGGATCGCGAGACCCAGCTTCTCCTGGTCGGCCTTGGTCTTCGGCTCGATGGCGACCTCGATGACCGGCTCCGGGAACGTCATCGACTCGAGGACGACCTGGTTCGCGCTGTCGGCCAGGGTGTCACCGGTGGTGGTGTCCTTGAGGCCGATGACCGCGTAGATGTGGCCCGCGGTGACCGAGTCGACCGGCATCTCCTTGTTGGCGTGCATCTGGAAGATCTTCCCGATGCGCTCCTTCTTGCCCTTGGTCGCGTTGACGACCTGGGCGCCCGAGTCGAGGTGACCCGAGTAGACGCGGATGTAGGTGAGGCGACCGAAGAACGGGTGCGTCACGATCTTGAACGCGAGCGCCGCGAACGGCTCGTCGCGGTCGGCGTGGCGCTCGATGATGATCTCTTCGTCCTTCGGGTCCTTCGCCTCGATGGCGGGGACGTCGAGGGGCGACGGGAGGTAGTCCACGACGGCGTCGAGCATCGGCTGCACGCCGCGGTTCTTGAACGCCGAGCCGCAGAGCACGGGGTAGAGCTCCGAGGCGATGGTCAGCTTGCGGATGGCGCCCTTGATCTCGGCGACCGTGAGCTCCTCACCGCCGAAGTACTTCTCGAGGAGGTGCTCGTCGGACTCCGCGACCGTCTCGAGCAGCTTCTCGCGGTACTCGGCGGCCTTGTCGGCGAGGTCGGCCGGGATCTCCTGGATCTCGTACTTGGCGCCCATGGTCACGTCGCCCTTGGCGTCGCCGGGCCACACCAGGGCGCGCATCTCGACGAGGTCGATGACACCCACGAAGTCGTTCTCCGCGCCGATGGGCAGCTGGAGCACGAGCGGCTTGGCCTTCAGGCGGTTGACGATGGTGTCGACCGTGAAGTAGAAGTCGGCGCCCAGCTTGTCCATCTTGTTGACGAAGCAGATGCGGGGCACGTCGTACTTGTCGGCCTGGCGCCAGACGGTCTCGGACTGGGGCTCGACGCCCTCCTTGCCGTCGAAGACGGCGACCGCGCCGTCGAGGACGCGCAGCGAACGCTCGACCTCGACCGTGAAGTCGACGTGGCCGGGCGTGTCGATGATGTTGATCTGGTTCTTGTTCCAGAAGCACGTGACGGCGGCCGACGTGATCGTGATGCCGCGCTCCTGCTCCTGCTCCATCCAGTCGGTGGTGGCAGCGCCGTCGTGCGTCTCGCCGATCTTGTGGTTGACGCCCGTGTAGAACAGGATGCGCTCGGTCGTCGTCGTCTTGCCGGCATCGATGTGCGCCATAATGCCGATGTTGCGGACCTTGTTGAGGTCGGTGAGCACTTCTTGTGCCACGGGGTGTCCTTAGCTGTTGAAGATGGTAGCGGGCCCGCCGCTCCCGCTGGTCGCGGGAGCGGCGGGGATGCTGGTTACCAGCGGTAGTGCGCGAAGGCGCGGTTCGACTCGGCCATCTTGTGGGTGTCTTCGCGGCGCTTGACCGCGGCACCGAGGCCGTTCGAGGCGTCCAGGATCTCGTTCTGGAGGCGCTCGGTCATCGTCTTCTCACGACGGCCCTTGGCGTAGCTCACGAGCCAGCGGAGGGCGAGGGTGTTGGCGCGGTGAGGCTTGACCTCGACCGGCACCTGGTAGGTCGAGCCACCGACGCGGCGCGACTTGACCTCGAGGGTCGGGCGCACGTTGTCGAGCGCCTTCTTGAGCGTGGCGACGGCGTCCTGGCCGTTCTTCGCCTCGACACCCTTGAGGGCGTTGTACACGATCGACTCGGCGAGCGACTTCTTGCCGTCGACGAGGATCTTGTTCACGAGCTGGCTGACGATCGGTGCGCCGTAGACCGGGTCGTTGACGACGGGGCGCTTCGGGGCGGGTCCCTTACGAGGCATCTTTCTCAGCCCTTCTTCGCGCCGTAGCGGCTGCGAGCCTGCTTACGGTTCTTGACTGCCTGGGTGTCGAGCGCACCGCGGACGATCTTGTAGCGGACACCGGGGAGGTCCTTCACACGACCGCCGCGCACCAGCACGAGCGAGTGCTCCTGCAGGTTGTGGCCCTCGCCGGGGATGTACGCGGTGACCTCGGTGCCGTTGCGGAGCTTGACACGGGCGACCTTGCGCATCGCCGAGTTCGGCTTCTTCGGGGTGGTGGTGTACACGCGGGTGCAGACACCCGCCTGCTGCGGGTTCGCCTTGAGCGCCGGCGCCTTGGTCTTCGAGACCTTGGGCGAGCGACCCTTGCGAACCAACTGCTGAATGGTTGGCACGTTCTCTCCTTGTTGAGCTGTGCGGTGCCTATCGGCTCCGCACAGGTGCTGCACGGTGACAGCGTCGTGGTCTCCCCCGCGGCTCATGGATCTTTCGATTCGTGACGCTGCGGGCTCACGCTGACCCACCGACGCGCCAGAATGACTGTCGCGCTTTTCGTTGGTGGGTATGCCGTGGGGGTGGCCTGTTCGCAGGCCGTTCCCTGAGATGCGGCGCTCGCGCCGGTTCCCGCACCGAGGCACGGTCGACGGCGCGCGTGAGCGCACACCCGATCCATGATACGTGGGTTTCGGGGGCCGGGCAAACGCAGAAGCACGCCGCAGGCGCAACCCCGTGACGACACGCCGCGGCACGACCGAGATCACCCTCGGCCGCGCCCATCAGCCCGTCGTCAGCAGGGCGATGAGTGCCAGCGCGGCGGCGATGACGAGGATGGATGCTGCGGCCACGACGGCGATCGTCCGCCGGCGGCGGCGACGCCTGCGGACCGCATCGGCGGCCGCGGTGTCGACGTGGTGCTGAGGCGCACGGCGGGCCGGCTCGGCGCGCACCGCGGTGACCGGAGGGACGGCGCGCGCCCGGTACGACGCGGATGCCGAGGTGGGCCGAGCGGCGACACGGCCGCGCGCGGGGGATGCTTGGGCGGCAGGTTCCGCGGCGAGCGACGGCGACGGAGCCCGCCTCGGCGCCGCGGAGGCGTCCACAGGCTCAGGTGCCGGCGGATGCGCGGTGCGCCGCGGTCCGGCCGGCGCCGACTCGGTCGCGGCCTGCGTGGGCACCTCGGATTCCGAGGGGACGACCCATCTGGCCGAGATCACGGTGGCGTCCGCCGCATCGGCCTGGACCTGGGCGCGCCGTGACGGCAGGGTCCGGTCGTCGGGCGCGTCGTCGTGCTCCGGCGCCGGCGCCGGGTCGTTCCGTCGGGAGAGGGCCGTGCGCTCGTCGTCGGGATCGATCACCCGTCGCTCCGCCGCAGCCGGACCTCGGCGTCGCCCAGCAGGAAGCGGTCGCCGGCTTCGACCTCGACGCCGGCGGGGGCCTCGACCTCAGTGCCCATCACGGTGGCGAACAGCACGCCGTTGGTGGAGTCGAGGTCGGTCACGTACCACTTGTCGTCGCGCAGCTGGAGGCGCGCATGCGTCTTCGACACCGTGCCGTCCTGGATCGACACCAGCTGCGCGCCCGGGTGCTCCGGGTCGGCGGCGGGACGGCGGCCCAGGATGACGACCTCCGACGAGAGCGCCACCGGCTCGCCGGTCGGCGGCACGAGCGCCCAGTCGGTGCGCTTGCGGCGGGCGATGATCGTCTCCTCGAGGGTGTCCTGGTCGTCGGGGATCTCGGGCTTGGTGTGGAACGCCGACACCGACGACCGCGCCGAGCGCGGGGAGCCGGCATCGGGCGCGCCGGAGATCGCCGACACCGGGCCGGAGGCCTCGGGGAAGGCGTCCGCCTCGCTCATCGGGGAGCGCGCGGGCGCCCATGGCTCGTGGTCTTCGTTCGACGCCGACGGGGCCGGCACGCGCGTGACGGGCGGCCGGGTGATCCCCTCCTCGCCCGTCGTGGCGGCCTCGGGCGCCGTGAACGGCTCCGCGGCGGTGCGAGCGGGACCGGCGGTCGCCGCGGCCGCGGCGGCGGGCGGGACGGCCGCGAGCGGCGTGGCCGGCACCGCGGAGATCGGCGCGGGAGCGCCGGGCACGGCACCCGTGACCTCGTCGCTCAAGTCGATGCCGTCGAGCGCGAAGCCCTGCCAGCGGTCAGCGTCGCCGGAGCCGTTCCCGTTCCCGTTCCCGCTCATCTCGGCCGGCGGCGCGGAGACCGGGCGACCGGGCAGCGGCGGCGGCGTCCATCCCGCGGCGGGCGGGGCGACGTCGGCCTCACCGGATACGGATGCCGCGGCAGCGGGCGGGGCGGAAATACCGGGCACGGCGGGATTCACGGGCACGGCGGAGGTCACCGGCGCGTGGGCGACAGGCGGCGCGGGGGGAGCAGGCGGCATGGCGGGCGCGGGGGCCGCCGGCGCGGCACCGGGCGCGGGCTGAGCGTACCCCGACGGGGGCGCGAACCCGTCGCCCGCGCTGGTCGGTGCGGGCGGGAACGCCGGCGGCGCGGGTGGATAGGCCGTCGGCGCATCTGTCCGCGCGGACGCGGGAAAAGGCGGCAGCGACGCAAGACCGGCCTCGCCCGGGGTGCGGCGCGCACCGGCGCCGAAGGAGGCGCGAGTGGCGGCATCCGTCTCCCGTCCGACCCAGCGCGCACTCCCCCAGCCGACGATCGACGCCCAGACCGGGAACGCCAGGAAGCCGAGGACGGTCATGCCCGCGCCGTAGCCGAACGCGACGTTCACGCGGAACAGCGCGATCGCCCACACCACGAGGAACGCGATGTTGACGAAAGGGATGAACGCCAGGATCACGAGCCACGGCGAGAGACCGGCGAGACGGAGCAGGACGATCGTGTTGAGGACCGGCACCCAGGCCTGCCAGGCCTCGACGCCGGACTTGCGGAACACCGCCGACAGCGCGAGCGCGGTCCAGACGTAGAGTCCGGCGAACAGGAGGAGGCTGATCAGGGTGCCTACGACGGCTGCGGTGGCATCTGGGGCGTTCATGGCATGGGACGCACGGGCTCGGCCCGTCGTCTCCCCCTCTCGGCGATTCTCGTGCGGCCGCCCGGTTCGGGCGCCATCGGACGGAACAACGATCTCAACGATACGGTCGCGAGCGCACCGCGCCAGAACCCGCGCTCGCGTCGCAGGGCGCGTCGCTCGGCGTCGACGGCCGCCCAGTAGCCCTTCACGTCGTCGACGGACAGGTCCGCGGGCGAGAAGACGGCGCGGTCCGCGTCCCGCGCGAGCGCGGCCCCGGCGGGCGTCGCGAACGCGGCGGCGAGCTCTGAGCGGGTGGCGGTGCGGGATGCCGCGCGGCCGGTGTCGAGCGCGGCGTCGACGTACTCGTCCCATCCACCGGCGATGCGGGCAGCGGGCGTGCCGGTGCGGCGACGGGACCGGCGGCGCGCAGCCTTCGTCCCGATCACGATGAGGAAGGGACCGAGCGCGAGCACGAGCACCACGAGCACGATGCCGCCGACGCGCAGCACCGGCCAGAGCCACGCGAGGTCCGCTCCCGCCTCTTCGTCGTCGGGGCTGTCGGTGGCCGAGTCCTCCTGCGCGGGATCCGGTGGCACGACCTCCTCGACCGACTCCGGGCGCACCTCGGTGACGTTCTCCGGGTCGCGCTGCTCGGTCGTATCGAGGCTCGGCGACTGCGCGTGCTGGGGCGTCACGTCGATGGCGACCCAGTCGCCGGCTGCCGACTGCACCTCGGTCCACGCGCTGAGATCCTGTGCGCGGCAGACGCCCTCGTCGCACGTAGCGAGCCCCGGCTCCGCGGCGGACAGCCGCGCGCCCATCACGACCCGGGACGGGAAGCCGAGCTCGCGGGCCATGAGCGCCACGGCGACCGCGAACTGCTCGTCGTCGCCGACCGCCGCGACGTAGTTGCCGGATGCGACGGCCCGGGGGTCCGTCTCGCGTTCGAGCAGCCGCGCGAACATCGTGTCGACGCGGGCGAGCGAGTGGCCCGAGGCGCTGGGCTGGAACGTGTAGTCGGGGATGGCCGCCACCCACGCGGGCTCCTGTTCCCCCTCGGCGAGACCGTGGCTGAGATAGCCGCGCTCGCGAAGAAGCGCCACAACCGACTCGAGGGCGGGCCCGCCCGATCCGACGGCGTGCTCGTCCATCCACGTGCGGAGGCTGTCCGGCGCGGCGACGCCGCCCGGGCTTCCCGGCGCGTCGAGCTGCGCGAGCTCCGTGCCGGCAGGCTCGACGCCGCGGACGACGAAGGCGTCCCCCGCCTCGAACCCTCCCCCCGCCGTCTGCACCGCCGCGGACGCCGAGGCGTTGTAGTAGAACTTGTCGGCCAGCGACGCGGCACGGTCGCCGTCGAATGCGACCGCCTCCAGGCGGCCGGCGGTCGGCATCCAGATCCCGTCCCAGTCGTCGATCTCGATCCGCGCCGCGACCGGCGTGCCTTCACCGGCGTCGAGGGCCGAGGGCACGCGGACGAACCGGCCGGCGTCGACGGCGCCCTCGCCGCCCGAGCGGAACACCTCGCCGTCGTACGCGTCGAGGGTCGCGAGCCGGATCCGCTCGGGGAGCCCGCCCACCACGCCGTCGGTCACGACGGGCTCGACCGTGAACAGCACGTCGTCGGCGCGGGCGTCGGCGAAGAGCGCGCGGTACTGCGACAGCGGGCTCACCTCGGCGGACAGATCGATGTCGGGGCCGACGGCCGAGCGCAGCACCTCGCGCTCCGCACCGCGGGCGGCGAAGGGCACGATCGCGACGGCGAGCACGAGAGCCACCGCCACCATGCCGGCGCCGAGGGCGGTGCGCCGGCGGTCGGCGGCTGAGGGGCGGCGCGAGATGCGGACGCCGCTGGATGCCGCGGCGCGCTGCAGCGCCCGCACACGCTCGTCGTGCGTGCGCCAGGCCAGCCACAGCAGGCATGCCACGAGGCCGGCGACGCCGATCCCGGTCTCGAGCGGCGCGTAGAGCAGGACCGGGCCGACCGCGAGCGGAGCGCTCACGGTGGCCCGGCCGAAGAATAGCCCGAACGTCACCATTCCGAGCGCGACCGGCACCGCGGCGTAGGCGGCGCGATCCTCGCGCCACGCGAGGAGCAGCACCGTGCAGGTGCCGACGAGGAACACGACGAGCGCGGGCACCAGCAGGTTGCGGTACGAGCCGACCGGCAGCTCGACGGTGACGAGATCCTTCCAGCCGAGCACCAGCCCGGCGGCCAGCTCGCCGAGACCGCGCACGACGTCGTCCGGGGAACCCAGACGCGAGGGCACGGCGAGCGGCACTCCCAGCACGAGGATCGCGAGGGCCAGTGCGCCCGCGACCGCCCATCCGCTCCAGCGGCGCCACCATGCCACGGCGGCGATCCCGCCGGCGACGACGGTGCCCGCGACGAACAGGAGCGCGAAGGTGCCCGAGCGGTAGATCGGCCACGCCGCGACGGCCGCGATGACGGCGATCGCCGCGGCGAACCCCGCGCCGATCCACACACGGGCGCCGAACTTCGGTGCGCCGGGCCCCCGGCTCTCGGCCGCGCCCCGGGGCGCAGCATCCATCCGCGCCATCGCGGGGATCGGCCCGCTCACGACGCTGCTCCCCGCAGCAGGAGACCCGAGAGGTCTTCGAGGGTTCCGACGGTGAGCACGGTCATGCCCGACACCGGCTGCATGCGCGGATGGGCGCGCTCGTCGCAGATGACGCCCACCACGGCGGTGTCGGCGGGGAACGCGAGGGCGGCCTGCTGCAGCCTCGTGAGCGGCACGCGTGAGCCGACCACGACGAACGCGATCGACAGCCGCTCGCCGGACTCCGCCGCCAGCCGGCACACCTCTCCCACGGGCATCGTGCTCTCGAGCAGGTCGACGCCGCTGAACCCGTCCAGCATCGGGCGCGGCGCCGCCGACGGGATGTGGCGGATCGCGCGCAGCCGCCCGCGCACGACGCGCGGGATCTCGGACCCGGTCACGATCTGCACGTCGCGGGCATCGTGGACGGCGCGCAGCCCCAAGGACGCCGCGCACGACACGGCGAGCTCGAACTCGTCGGGGTCCGCGAACTCGGCTTCCCAGGCCGCGAGCACCACGGCCATGCGCGAGCGCCGGGACTCCTCGTACTGGCGCACCATGAGCCGCCCGGTCTTGGCCGTCGACCGCCAGTGGATCTGACGCCGGGAGTCCCCCGGCGCGTACTCGCGGATGGCATGGAACGACATGTCGGCGTCGACCAGACGACGCGTCGGCGCGCCCTCCAGGTCGCGGATGAGCCCGGCGCTCGTCGACGGCAGCGAGACCGTGCGCGGGTGCACGTAGAGCTCGTGCACGTCGTGGAACGAGTGCTCGCGTCGCAGCATGCCGATCGGGTCGCTGCGCACCGTCGTCGCGGGCCCGACCGTCACGATGCCGCGCGCGAGTGCCGGGATGTCGAGCGGCTGCTCGACGGCGTGACCGGGACGCAGCAGCGGCACGCCGAACTCGACCAGACCGGCCCCGACGGGAATGTCGATCCGGCCGGGCAGCGCCGTGCGGTGGCCGTCGTTGCGCACGTGGATGCGGCCGGTGACCCCCTCGCCCGCGACGATCCGCTCGTGCGTCAGGGTGAGGTCGACGTCGTACGCGCGGGCGCCGAAGAGGAACGGCACGGCAGCGACGAGAAGGACGACGGATGCTGCGCCCGCGACCATGAACTCCACCCAGCCGAACACGACCCCGAGCACGAGCCCCGCGGTCGCGGCGACGGCCACGAGGGCTCCGGCCGGCCGGATCGTCTGCGCTGCCCACTGCGCCGCGGTGGTGATCCCCGAGCCCGCAGCCCGCCACACGCGCGTCCACCACACGGCGGCGCGCACGAACGCACGCCCGCGGCGCGACTCGCCGACGCTCGTGGCCGTCGCGGTCACGTGCGTGCGGCCGGTCGTGCCGGTCGCCTGGACGGTGCGCGTGATGCGCGGCTCCACCGTCGCAGTGGAGCCGCCGCGGCGCTCGGGACTGCTCATACCGCTTCGCGCCTCGAGGGCGGTGCGACGTCGAGCAGCACCTGCCCGACCACGGTCTCGGGGGTGACGCCGTCGAACTCGGCTTCCGGGTGCAGGATCAGGCGGTGCGACAGCACCGGCACCGCGAGCGTCTTGACGTCGTCGGGGGTCGCGTACGTGCGGCCCTGCGACGCGGCGCGCGTGCGGACGGCCCGCGTCAGGGCGAGGGCGCCGCGGATGCTGACACCCAGGCGCACCTCGTCGGCCGTGCGCGTGCTGTCGACGAGGCGGGCGATGTAGTCGAGCACGAGCGCGTCGACGTACACGTCGGCGGCGAGGTCGGCCATGCCGACGAGCGCCTGCGGCGTGATGATCGGCGAGAGCTCGGCGGTCGCGACGGCAGCGCCGTCGAGGATGCGGACGGTCGCCGCGTGGTCGGGGTAGCCGAGCGACGTGCGCATCATGAAGCGGTCGAGCTGCGCCTCGGGGAGGCGGTAGGTGCCGGCCTGCTCGACGGGGTTCTGGGTAGCGAGCACGAGGAACGGCACGCCGGCCTCGCGCGAGACGCCGTCGATCGTGACGCGCCCCTCCTCCATCACCTCGAGCAGCGCCGACTGCGTCTTCGGGCTCGCGCGGTTGATCTCGTCGGCGAGCACGATGTTGGCGAAGATCGGGCCCGCATGGAACTCGAACACGCCCTCCTTCTGGTCGTAGACGCTCAGCCCCGTGATGTCGCTCGGCAGCAGGTCGGGCGTGAACTGGATGCGCGTGTTCGTGCCCTGCACCGACTGCGCCATCGCCCGCGCCAGCGACGTCTTGCCGGTTCCGGGCACGTCCTCCAGGAGCACGTGGCCGTCGCTGAGCATCGCCGTGAGCACGAGCTCGACGACGTGGCGCTTGCCGAGAACGGCGCGCTCGACGTTGTCGGCGATCTGCCCGAACGTCTGCGCGAACCAGTCGGCCTGCGCCTGTGTGATCGTCATGTGGTGTCCTTCGTAGTCTGCGGGGGTCGGGGCGAACGGATGCTGCCGCTCAGGGTGCGGGCTCGGGATCGGGGTTGCCGTTGTTGGGCTGGCACGTCGCCGAGAAGGTGGTGTTCACCGGTGACAGCCCCCACCCCTGCGCGCTCCAGTCGACCGTCACCGCGATGCCCTCCACACGCACGGCGCCGACCGGCACCTCCCACGTGCCTGCGGTGTGCGCGAGCAGCTGGTTCTGCTTGTCGTAGTAGCGCAGGCCCGCGTTGCCGAACGTGAAGGCTGCGGAGGAGCCGTTCGGAGCGTTCGACGACTGGCCGCGATACGCGAGCGGGCTGCCGCCGACGCACGAGGTGACCGTCCAGTTCGCCTGCACCTGGTACGGGGCGCTGCCGGCGCGCGGAGTCACCGTCGACCACGCGGTGGCCGTGCCCCAGAAGTCGTGCACGTAGCGCACCTGGATGCCGGGGTCCTGGCCGAACACCGTGCTGCCGCTGCTGCCCCAACCCTGGAACTCGGCGTGGTTGCGGTTGGGGAGCCGCTCCGTCGTCGTCGGGTTCTCGCGGATCACCCAGTCGGCGCGCTGCGCCTGCACGTTCGGCCTGCCGTCGACGACGAACGTCCAGCCCTGCGGCGCCCTGCCCGACTGCTGGGCGCGGACGGTCGCTGTCGCCTCGGCGCGGCCGAAGGACTCCTCATCCCACCACGACTCGACGCACATCCGGAACCCGTACTCCTCGCCGTCCTCCAGCCCGGGGAACGAGGCCGTCTCGCCGCCGTCGATGACCCTGCAGCGATCGCCGTCCTGCACGATGCCGTACCGCAGCGCCGAGCCGTCGCCGTTGCGCTGCGCGGTGGCTCGCGCCGTGACCGTGGCGGTGCCGTCGCCGTTCGACACCGAGCTCAGGGTGAGCTGCGGCGACAGCGGACTGCCGATGCCGTTGGTCTGCACGGTCGTTGCCGCCCCCGACGCACTGCCACCGAGGCCGGGGGGCAGGTCGTAACTCGAGTACGGGGTGACGGTGACGATCGTGCCGGTGTTGCTGCCCACGCGGAACCGCGGCACCTCGACGCGGGTCTGGTTGCGGCTCACCCCCACCCGCACGGTCTCGCCGGCAGGGCTCGCGATCTCGAGGCTGCCGGTCTCGCCGGCCTCGATCCCGTCGATGACCAGCGAGACGATGCCGCCCGCGCCGTCGCCCGTGACGACGGGAGCCGCGGTCACGCTCGTGGGCGCGAGCGGTGCGTCGTACGCCCACGCGACCGTGCGCACGCCGGTCTTGGACTCCCCCACGGCATTGACGGCCCATGCGTCGTACGTCCGCTGCTCCCCGTTCGGCGCGGGAATCGGGGGGCACACGCCGTCCACCGCGCAGCGCGCGACCTCCTGTCCGCCGGAGCGGACGACGAAGCCGGTGAGCGCCGGGTAGGCCGACCGTGCCTCGCCCGGATCGACCCGCAGCGTGACCGTTCCGTCGGCATATGCCGTCTGAGTAATACTGGCGGGCGCCTTGGGGTACCCGAGCAGGTCGAGCAGCACGCGGCCGTCGCGTTCCGCGTTCGTGACGCGGCCCTGGGCGTCGCGCACCGAGAACGCGGCGGTGCACGTCGCGCCCGGGGCATCCGTCGTCCACGTCGCCCTGATCGACGTCGCCGACGCCACCTGGAAGCCCACCCCGGCGCATGCCCCCGTGGGCCGCACGTCGACGACCTCGAGCGGCGTGCGCGGCAGCGGGTTGACCTCGCCGCCGGCGCCGATCACCGGGATCGTGCACGACGACCCTCCGGCCTGCGAGCACTGCTGCACCACGGAGCCGCCCTGAGGGAGAGTCGAAGGAGCCGCACCGACGCGGAGGATGAGCCGCGCCGGCGTCACCGACGGGTGGCTCGTGACGGAGACGAGAACGGCCTCCTCGGAGCCGGGGACGGCGCGGTCCGCGCCGGTGACGGTCACGACGGAACCCTCCTGAGCGACCCCGAACGCGGTGCCGGAATGCTCGGTCGCGTAGACGATGCCATCCCAGTCCGGGCGCAGCTGCCACGTGGTCATGTTCGCGAGGTCGAAGGTCGCGGTCTCGCCCGGCCCGACCGTGATCGATGCCGGGCGCAGCTCGGGCTGCGGGTCTCGCGGGCGCACCACGATCGGCACCGACAGGTACGTCCAGTCCTCCTGGCCGCCGAGGCGCACGGGCACCTGGCACGCGTCGACCCACGGGGCGCCCGCGCCCGCGTCGTAGCGGACGACGGTGCCCGACTCGATCGTGCAGGATGCCTCGGCGCGCGCACCCGACGCCCGCACATCGTCGCCGAGCTCCACGACGGCGCCCCGCGGGCGCGCGACGAGGCCGGCCATGTCGAAGGTGGTGGACTCGAGCTCGGTGACCTCGGGGGACGCCGCGTTCGCCCGCAGCGTCAGGGCCAGGTCGTCGTCGCCCGGCACGCGGAGGAAGCCGTAAGAGGTGACCTCGCCCGCAGCGCTGTCGCCGGTGACGGCGAACGGGATGAGCTGCGTGGTCTCGGGCAGCGCCCCGCGCAGCCGCGAACCCTGGACCGAGACGCCGTCCGGGTCGCCCCACAGCGACAGCTCGAGGTCGTCCACGTCGCCGCCCGACCAGGTGACCTTGCCGGTCAGCACGTCCACGCCGCGCGGGAAGTCCTCGCGGGTCTCGACGGTGAGGTTGGTGTCGGCGACGATCGGGAAGTCGGGCACGCTCTCGCGCACGACCCGCACGACGATGAGGCCTCGACCGGTGTTTCCCGACGAAGACTCGACGTCGTAGAGGAACGACATCGTCGCCGGCTCGTCGCCGGCGGCGATCCGGACCGTGGTGTCGTCCGCGCCGACGATCTGCGCGCCCAGCCGCGCGTACTCGGGGTTCTCGCTGCCGTCGACGAGGGTCGCCGGGACGTCCGGGCGGATGTCGGTGATCCGCAGCTCGCCGAGCGTCGGGTCGACGTCGTTGGAGAGCGGGCTGACCCGGATCGTGTTGCCCCGGCCTGCCTGCACCTGGACGTAGTCGGTGAAGGTGACCGGACTCGGGTTCGCCTGGCTGTCGAGCACTCCGATGCGCACCGTGCCGTCGGCCGTCGCACCGAACGCGTCGACCACGCGGTAGCGGAAGGACACCTGACCGCTGTCCCCGGGCACGCTCGTGTACAGGATCGACCCGCCGTCGGCGGTGACGGTGGCCGCGCCCCGCTCGGGCTGCTCGACGATGCGGTCGAGGGTCACGACGTCGCCGTCGGGGTCGGTGCCGAAGTCGTCGAACTCGATGAGCGCCGACTGGCCGCTGAGCACGCGACCCTCGAGGGTGTCGGCCGAGGGTGCGCGGTTGGCCTCGGCATCGATCACGGTCACGCGCACCGTCGCGGTGTCGGCGAGTGCCGGCGCGCCCGTGGTGAACACGGAGTACTCGATCGCGTACTGGCCCGGCTCGTCCGGCGCGAGGTAGCGCAGCAGGTCGCCCGACGCGAAGGCGAGCGCCCCTTCCGACGACGAGCGCACGGATGCCGGGTTCAGCGTCGGCCTCCCGCCGGCGGGCGAGATGTCGTTATCGAGCACCGGGATGTCGATCTGGGAGCCGGAGCGCACCATCACGGAGTCGTCCACGGCGATCGGGGCGAGCTCGGGTGCGGGCGGCAGCAGGTACACCGTCGCCTCTCCCTCGACGCTGGCGCCGGCGTCCTCCGTCCCGTCGCTCACCACGTACGAGACGATGCCGAGGCGGCCGGCGGCGCCGTCCGCCGTCGTGCCCGACACCCGTAGGTGGTTCTGCCCGACCGCGTCGACCGACAGCGTGGCCCCGTCATCGGCCCGCGCGACGACGTCGCTGAGCAGCAGCACGCGGCGCGTCGGGTTCGAGACGGCGTCGAAGATCTCGAGGGTCGCGTCCTGCTGCGGGTGCACGAACGCCACCACCGGCGAGGTCGCCAGCTGGGCAGGCGCGTCGGTGGGCAGCAGCGTGATGCGGGCGGTGCCGGTCGCCTCGCCGACCCCGTCGGTCACGGTGAAGTCGACGCGGAACGTGCCCGGATCCTTCGCTGTGAAGTCGAAGGCGGTGGAGCCGCTGACCGCGGTCGCGGTGGCCGCCGCGTCGTCGAGCACGCGCACGGATTCCAGTGACAGGGTGCCGGCGGTGCCCGTGACGTGATCCGCGACGTCGACGGTGATGGCGGACGCGACGGTGTCGGTCACGGCGAACGACTGCGCCGCGAGCTGGGGCTGGGGAGACACCTTCACCACGAGCGGCTTCACCGTCGTCAGACCCTGGGTGTCGGCGACCGTGACCTCGAGCTCGACGAGCTGCTCCCCGCCGTCGCCCGCGTCGTCGTGCTGGTAGACCACGTCGCCGCCAGGGGTCGCCGCGACGCTGCCGACGCCGCTCGCGTTCTCGACCGACAGGAGGAGCAGGGGGTCGCCTTCGGGGTCGACCCAGCCCGGCAGCACCGGCACGGTCACCGTGCCGCCGCGCGCGACCTCGGGCTCCGGCCACTCGACGAGGCACCGCTCGACGCCGCACCATTCCGGCGCCGAGTCGGTCGCGGCACCCGCCACCGTGACGGTGACGGTGGTCGGCTCGGAGGTCAGGCCGTTCGCGGCGGTGCCGTCGGTGACCGCGTAGGAGAATGTCGCGGAACCCGTCGCGCCCGGCTGCACGCGGATCGCGAGGCGCTGGTCGTCGTCGGTGACCGACAGGGTGCCGAACCCGGGGTCGAGCCCGCTGACCGATGCGGGGTCGATGGTGAGCACGTCCTCGTTCGGGTCGTGGTCGTTCATCAGCACGGGAAGCGATGCGAGCGCGCCGGCCCGCACGCCGAACGCGTCGGGCTCGGCGACCGGCGGCTTCGGGTCGAGCACGACCTGCAGCTGCTCTTCGCTCGGCACGGCGGCGGGGTCGGGGCGCTCGTCGAGGCTCCAGTCCTGGCTCGACGAGATCAGCGCGCCGTCGGGCACCGACCACGCCCAGCCGGAGCGGGTGTCGTTGAGGATGACCGCGGAGGCGCTCGCGACGAACACGGGACGCTGCTCGGCGCCGATCGTCTGGTCGCCGTAGTCGAGAGGCGCCGTGGTGCCGCTCGAGCGCCACAGGAGACCGCCCGCGTCGCCCTGGCCGAGCCACGCCGCGTAGGTCTCGCCGTCATGAGCGACCGGCTGCGCGGGCGTGCCCAGCACCGTCCCACCGCCTCCCAGCGGCGTCTCCATCGGTGACCCGTCGGCGGGCACCCGCACCAGGCCCGTGTCGTCCGCGAGATAGACGGCGGTGCCGCTCGGATCCGGTGCGCCGACGACCACCGCACCCGTCGTCGGCGCCTGGACCGCGGCATCCTGTCCGCGCAGCCACACGTCGCCGTCCTCGGTGTCGATCACGGCCCACGTGTCGCCGGCAGCGGTGATGGCCGGCGCCTCGAGCCCGTCGGCGTCGAGCGCGTCGCGGCCGCGCACCTCGCCGGCCTGGAGGTCGTAGCGCAGCACCGAGCCGTCGGCGCCCGAGTACGCGAACAGCGTGCCGCGCTCGTCGACGGCGATCGCCTCGGCGGTGTACTGCGGGGCGTCCGCGTCGTCGGCGCCGAAGGGATCGAGCTGCGACGACGTGCCGCTCGAGAGCCGCCCCGCGTGCACGGCGCCGGAGTCGGTGAGGTAGGCCACCCAGTCCCCGGCGGTGACGACCTCGGTCGTGCCGGACGGGGTCTTCTGCGAGGACCGCAGCGCCTCCTCGTCGAGATCTGCGGGCATCGCGGCATCGATGCGCGTGAGCGTCGAATAGCTGTCGCTGAAGAGGTATGCGGCGTCCCCCGTCTGAACCACCTGGTCGGGGTTGCTGATGCTGCGGACGGTGTCGAGCTCTCCGACCGCAGTGTTCACGCGGGCGTAGCGGCGGCCGTCGCCGGTCTGGAGCGCCCACACGGCGGTGTCGACGTCGGGCGTCTCCTGGGCGTCGAGCCCCGGCCACACGATGCTGATGCCGATCACGGTGGCCGCCACCGCCCCGGCGGCGGCGAGGCCGGTGATCGCGCCCCGTCGCATCAGAGCACCCCCACGGCCATCAGCGCCACGACGACAGCGCCGGCCCCGGCGACGACCCCCGCCCCGATGCCGATGGCCCAGGGCAGCACGGCGCGCCCGCGCCGGCGGGCCGGCGCGGAGATCTCGGTGTCCTCGTCACGGGCGAGCTGCGCGACGCCGGTGCCGGCGCGCGCCTTGCGCGTGAGATCGCGCTCCACGTGCGAACGTGCGGGCCCGCGCAGCGCCGAATCCGCGAAATCGACGGGGGCGGATGCCGGAGACCACTCCGCATCCGGGATCTCGAGCGGCGTCGGCGAGAGGCCGAGCCCCGACTGCACGTCGCGCAGCGCCTCGCCGAAGGCACGGGCGGAGTCGTAGCGGCGGCCGGGATCCCGGCTCATCGCGGTCGCGAGCACGGCCTGCAGCGACGCGGGGACGTCGGCCCGGGGGATCTCGACGTAGGTGGCGCGCGCGATGCGCTTGCGCAGCAGCTCCTTGGTGTTCTGGCCGCGCTCGCGGCGCTCGAACGGGCTGTGTCCGGCCAGCAGCGAGTACACCGTGGCGCCGAGGCTCCACACCTCGCTCGTCACCGTGCCGCTCGTCTGCTCGGCGATGACCTCGGGAGCGCTCCACGGGATCGACATCGCGAGCACCTCCCCACCGCTCTTGCGCTGCAGCGAGGCCGAGATGCCGAAGTCCGCGAGCACGGGCGTGCCGAACGTGGTGATGAGGATGTTGCTCGGCTTGACGTCGCGGTGGATGAGGCCGGCGCGGTGCGCCGACTCGAGCGCGCTCGCCATGCGCACGCCGATCGCGAGCACCTCCTCCACGGGGATGCGCTCGACCCGGTACCGCTGCGCGAGAGAGCCCGGGCAGTACTCCATGACGATGTACGGGCGGCCGTCGGCCGAGATGCTGGCCTGGTAGACCGTGACGATCGAGGGGTGGGCCGACAGGTGCGCGAGGACGTCGGCCTCGGCATTGAACATGCGCCGCAGCTCCGGGTCGCGCACGTCGCTCGGCATGACCTTCACCGCGACGTTGCGGCGGGGCATGTCCTGCTCGTAGAGGAACACGTCGGCGAATCCGCCCGAGCCCAGTGGGCGGATGTAGGCGAGTCCCGGAAGGATCGGAGGCGCCGAGGGAAGCCGTGCAGCCACCAGCACACCTCCCGCAGTCCGCTACCGTCACACCCATGCCGCCTGAGACGGCAAACCCGGTCATGCTAACAAAACCCACCTCCCGAGAAGCCGCGTGGCGGGCGGGATGTGGAGAGTGGGAGCGCGTGCGACAGGCCGGCGCCGGACCGTGCCGCAGAGACGGGGCCGGCGTCAGTCTAGCCGCGGAGCGTCCCCGGGGTCGTGCGGGTCGAACGGTGCGTCGAGGGACCGGGTGAGATCGGCGAGCATCGCCTCGATCTGAGGCTCGACGTACTCGGTCACCGCCGCCTGGATGCGCAGGCGATGGTGCAGCAGGATCGTGCACACCTCGCGGCCCACCATGTTCGCGTAGTCGTCGGCCAGCCCGACCTCCTGGCGCAGCGCCGCCTTGGCCTCCTCGCTGAGCGGGGGAAGCGCCGGCACGTGCGCGTCGGCCTCCTCGGCGAGACCCGCGATCGTGAACAGGAACGGCGCGCCCGGCACCGGATCGGGGTCCATCGGCAGGCCCTCGAACTCGGGGTCGAGTCCCTCACCGGGGCGATAGCTGCGCGCCCGGTTGCGCGCGGCCTGCTGGTCGAGCTCGGCCTGCAGCATCGGCAGATTCAGCGCGGTGTACTCGGCGACCGACCGATCCACGATCGTCTTGATGCGGGTCGACAGGCCGTGCTGCACACCGTGCGGCACGTCGGCGCCGAGGCCTGCGGCCGAGAGCACCGGCGACCCGAAGCAGCGGCGGCAGGGGGCGGTCCGGCCGTGGTGGGTCGCGGGCTCCCAGCGGGGCACCCACGCGAGCCAGGCGTCCACCGCCTGGCTGACCTGGGTCTCGAGCGACCGCTCCACGCGTTCCACGCTAGTGCTCGGCATTCGTTCTCGCGCGGATTTCCGCGGCTTCCGGCGTCTTTTGCGCCCACGTCACTCGTCGAACTCGTCCTCCCAGGGCCAGCGTGGGCGGCGCGCGTGGGTCCGCACGAGGGCGATGCCCGACCACGCCGACACGAATGCGGCCGCGGCGACGACGAGCCCGAACCAGGTCGTGGCGAGCCTTCCCACCACCGCCGTCGCGACGCCGAGGTCGGCGCCGGTGAACACGGCGCCGAACCACACTCCCCCCAGGTACGCGAGGAAGGTGGCGGCGGTCGTCCACGCCGCACCCCAGTACGACGGATGCTGCGCCCCGGCGCCCGTCCCCGTCCCCGTGCCCGCGGGGGCCGGGGCGGCGTCGCGGGCGGGGGCCGCGGCATCCGTCCGGTATCCGGCACGAGCGATCGCGGCCCACAGCCCGCCGGCGAACGCGAGGGTCGCGCACACGACACCCGCGACCCCGGGAACCTGTCCGAGCCCCGGGGTCGCGATGACGTCCTGCGACGTCGCCAGGCTGGTCATGCCGAGCCCGAAGATCAGGAGCGCGACGAAGCCCATCGTCGCGAAGGCCAGGGCGACGGGCGGTCGCACGGGTCCTTGCGACGGTCCCTCCGAACCGTCACCGGCCATGCCGTCAGCCTACGTCGCGGAGCGGACGCGACTCACTGCTGAACGAGCTGCGGGCCCGCCTCGAGCGTGCGCTCGTACTCGCGCTGCGCCTCGATGTTGAGCTCCGTGACGCGCCTGCCCCGCGCGGCGGCCCAGGCTCCGAACCAGATCGTGAGCTCGCGGCCGATGACGAACGCGGCGATCGCGAGCGGCGTCAGCAGCTCGGCCTCGACGAGTTTGGCGCCCTCGCTGGCCGTGAGATTCCAGAACGGCGCCTGGAACAGGGCGCCCAGGATGTGACCGCCGTAGGCGGCGACGCCGACGAGGATGCCGAAGACGACCCACGCACCCCACCTGCCGCGGTTGATGATGGCGCCGAGCAGCCAGAACGCGATGAAGAACACGACGACCGGCACCCACAGCGACCAGGTCGCGAGGGCCTCGAGGGCGGTCGTGCCGACGTTCGTGCCGGTCACGTCGCCCTTGATCGCGCCGACCCCGAGCCACACGGCGAGGTAGAGCACCGCGAAGGCCACCGCGGCCAGCAGGCCGATGGCTCCCGCGGCCGCGCGATTGCCCCGCGGACGCGGGGCCTCGGGCGCCTGCACGAAGATCGGCTGCGGGGCTGGCGCGGCGACGACCGCGGGCTCGGCGACGACGGGCTCGCTCGGGGTCACCGCGGGCGGTACCACGACGGTGGGCGAATCGTCGGGAGCGGGAGCGGGTGCTGCGGTCGACGTGTAGCTCAGGGATGCCGCCTCGGGTGAGTCCCACGGGTCGGGCTCCGCCGCCGGCGACTCGGCGGCGGTGGTGGTGGCCTCGGCGGACGCGTCCGCGTGGGAGGCGGCGGGGGTCTCTGCGGCAGGAGTCTCAGCGGCGGGAGTCTCGGCTGCTCCGGCGTCACGGCGGGCGGCCTCGGCGTCGGCGAGGCCTTCGTTCGCACGGCCGACGACGTCGTCGACGCCGTGCGGCTCTTCGACGGGTTCGCCGTAGGACGACTTGGGGTCACTCATCGCAGGCACTCCTCACGCAGGGCTCCTCCCTGCAGAGGCAGAGTAGCCCGCAGTTCCGCGCACACGACGGAGGCGTGCCGGAGGAATCCGCGCCTGCCCCACTACCCTGAGCCCATGGCACCACGGGCGTTCCGGCTCGCCGCGGCCGCGGCATCCACCCTCCTCGCGTTCGCCCTGCTCACGGCGTGCGCGCCCGACGCACCCTCGGGGGGCGGACTCACCTTCACGCCCACGCCGTCGACCTCGTCGTCGGCCTCCGCGAGCGCCACCCCCACACCGACGCCCACCGCCGGCGCCGAGATCCCCGACGACTGCCGCGCGATCCTCACCGCCGACGTGCTCGTGGAGCTCGAGGGCGTGCCGCTCAACGACCCCGCCTTCGGCGCGTCCGGGCCGCAGCCGGACGGCAGCCTGGTGTGCGTGTGGCGCGACCCCGCCGCCGACACGACGGGCCTGGTCACCAAGATCGCCTATATGTCGCGCGGGCCCGCGCTCGACATGCTCAACAAGCTCGTGACCGACGAGGGCTACACCTGCTACACCCCCGACGGCGGCACCCGCTGCGAGAAGACGTGGCAGAACGAGACGTACCCCGTCACCGACGGACGCACCCTGTTCTGGCGCGACGACATCCTCATCGACACGCAGTACTCGCAGCTCGCGCCCACGGGCTACACGGCGGCGGTCGTCGCGAGCATCTTCGGCTGAGTCAGCCCGGGACGGCGCTGAATCAGCCCCAGACGGCGCGGTCGAGTCGAGGACCGTAGTCCTCCGGATGCCAGTCCGTCTCGACGCTGACGAGCCATAGGCCGTCGCGCAGGGTGTGCTCCTCGCGCACCGCCCCCCGCGTGCGGTCGCAGACCGTCGCGTCGTCCGACGTGCGGCAGATGAACCCGTCGCCTGCGAGCGCCGCCTCGGCGATCGTGGCGGCGTCCGCGTCGACCTTCGACAGCGTCGTGACGACGCCGCCCGAGTCGAACCGCCATGTGCACGTCACCAGCACCTCCGGCGCTGCGGCGTCGGCGAACGCCGTCGCCTGCGTGGCGGGAGCTGCCATCGACTGGTTGAGCAGCGACCCCTCGCGCCACGTCAGCTCGTTCCACAGGTCGTCGGAGTACAGGGTCCGGCAATCCACCGCGCCGCCCTCTGCCGCGGTCTGCGCGGGCGTGCGCTCGGGCGTCGCCTCCGGTTGCGGCGCGGTGGCGGCGCGCAGCGTGTCACCGACCCAGGCGACGGCCACGGGCACCATCGGCAGGGCCAGCCACACGAGCGAGGCGACCACCGCGGCGCACAGCAGCCCGGCGGGCACGGCGATCCACCGGTTGCGTCCGCCGATCCTCGCCATGGGGCCCCCACCTCCGTCTCCACGGTAAGCCGGGATCCGCGCTTCGCCGGCTCGGCGCGCGCGCGGCATTCGAGGATGCCGTGAGGCGCAGCATCCGTCGTTCGCTCTTGCCGCCTCGATGGGAAGGGGCTGTGCAGGATACTCCGCCGCCCGGCAGAGTGCCACCCTCTCTTCACTTCGGGGCCTCATGACGGACGGTATTGGTCACGGCGGATCCCCGAGGTCCGGCACATCGCCGGTCCGACGCCGCACGTGAGATGGAGGAGGAGCATGTCGACTTACGACACCGATCCGTATGCGACCCAGAGCACGGGTACGGGCCAGAGCACGGGCTCAGGCGACATGAAGGAGCGCGTCGTCGACGGCGTCGCCGAGGTGGACGCCGGTGCCATGTACGTCGCCGGAGTCGCCGGTGACGAGGCCAAGAGCGTCGCGCACGACGCGAAGGACGCCGCTCGCGGGTTCCTCTACGAGGCCCGCACGGAACTGTCGGACCAGGCGTCGAGCCAGCAGCGCCGCGCCGCGAGCGCGCTGCGCAGCACGAGCGATGAGCTCACCGGCCTCGCCGATGGCACGGCGACGGGCTCGGGCGGAATGGCCACCGACGCCGTCCGCGCTTTCGGCCAGCAGACGCGCCGCGTCGCGGACTGGCTCGAGCAGCGCGAACCGGCCGATGTGATCTACGAGGTCCGCACGTTCGCGCGGCGGCACACCGGCGCCTTCCTGGCCATCGCCGTGGGAGTGGGGCTTCTCGCCGGCCGGGTGACCAAGGCGCTGGTATCCGACGCCCACGACGGTGAGCGGCGTGCAGGCGGCACGCTCGGCCAGGGCGGCGCGCGGCCGGCCCTCGTGACGGGCTCGCCGACGACCGCCGGAACCGCTGCGGCGGGCTACGGAGGAACGGCTGCCGGGGCGGCGACCGTGGGGACGACCGGGTACGCGGGCGACACGCCCATCGGCGACGCGCTCGCGGGCGACCCGCTGACCACCGGCACGGACCCCGCCGTCACCACCGGCGCAGCAGGAGACGAGTGGTCCGCGACGGGAGAGGGACGACGATGACGGACATGCCCACGCCGTCTCAGCAGAAGGCGGCCGAGACTTCGCTGGGCGAGCTGGTCGGCGAGGTCTCCCGTGACCTGTCGACCCTGATGCGCAAGGAGCTCGAGCTCGCCAAGGCCGAGCTCTCGGAATCGGCGAAGCGTGCCGGTGCGGGGGCAGGGCTTCTCGGCGGCGCCGGATACGCGGGGATGATGGCTGTCTTCTTCCTGTCGGTGGCTCTCTGGTGGGGTCTCGGCGACCTCATCGACAGCCTCGGCTGGTCGGCCGTCATCGTCGCCGTCCTCTGGGGCATCATCGCCGCCATCCTCTACGCCGTCGGGCGCAACCGACTGAAGACCGTGCAGGGGGCCCCGAAGACGGTGGAGACCGTGAAGGAGATCCCCGACGCGCTCAAGAGAAACCAGGAGAACCGATAATGAGCAACGCAGATCAGATCCGCGCGGACATCGAGGTGACGCGCGACGAACTGGGCCGGGACGTGGACGCGCTCGCCGACAAGGTCTCGCCGCCGAAGATCATGGAGCGGCAGAAGACCCGGGTCCGGCAGGTGCTCGGTGACGTCAAGGGTCGCGTGATGGGCGTGGCGGACGACGTCGGCGATTCGGCCTCCTCGGCGGGCCACTCCGTCTCAGACGCGATCGGCACCGCCGGCGAGGCGGTGAAGGACCTCCCGCAGAAGGCGCGACGGCAGACGCAGGGCACGCCGCTCGTGGTCGGCCTCCTCGCGGCCGGAGCGGGTTTCCTCGTCGCGAGCCTCATCCCCACCACCGACGCGGAGAAGCGCTGGAGCACGCAGCTGCGCGACCAGGCGCAGCCGCTCGTCGACAAGGCGGTGGACAAGGCGAAGGATGCTGCGCAGGAGGTTGCGCAGAACCTCAAGGAGCCGGCGAAGGACGCCGTCGAGCAGGTCAAGGAGTCGGCCGTCTCCTCGGCGGAGACCGTGAAGGAAGAGGCGCAGAGCACGGCCGAGCGCGTCAAGGAGAACGTCGCGCCCAGCAGCGGCTCGACCGGGATGACCGGCTCGACGGGCAGCGGGTCCGGTACGGGCACAACGGGTACGACGGACACAACGACGCCCACGCAGTACTGAGCGACGCGGCATCCGTTCCAAACGAAGACGAAGGGCCCTGGCGGATGCCAGGGCCCTTCCCTCGTCGGTGGGAGCGCGGTCGCCGGCCGCCGAGCGCGGCCGGCGCCCCACCTGAGGAGATCCTGAGCCGCTTCCATTGCCCTTGGGACTTCACCTCACTTAGAGTCCCCACCGGAGGGGTTTTCGCTGTGGGGGCGAAACACGCTGTTGTGCTCTGACCCATCGTCGAGCCAGCGACCCGGGCACCATGGGGGAGGTTCGACGATGCCGTCGAAGAAGCCGTTCATCCGTTCGTCCGCGAGTGGGGAGGCCACCCGCGCGCCACGACGCTGGAGGGCGCCGCGCGCGCTCGCGGTGGTGGTGGCAAGTGCACTCGCCGTCTTCGCCATACCGGGCGTCGCGCACGCGGATATCGTCACGAATACGGTGACCGCCGCGGGCGAGAATGTGATGTTCGCGGGCGACACGACGAGCATCGGCTACGTGATCACGAACGTGAACATCAACGGCGGCGACACGCAGAACAGCTGCAATCCGGCCAGCGACGGCTCCAGCGCCACGCTGACCGTGAATGTCCCGGCAGGGGTGACGGTCACACCCGCCAGCCAGGTCTACTCCGCCTGCGGCACCGCCCGATACTTCGAGTTCGGTTCGAACACGGTGGGAACCTACTCCATCACTGTGACAGTGTCTGACACGGGTACCGGCACGTACAACACGGCCCCCGCCGCCTTCACGCTGACGGTGAAGGCACCGGTCGTGGTCAACACCGCTCCCACTGTGGCGGTCACCGGAGTCACGAACGGCGCCTCGTACGAGTTCGGCAACGTGCCGGCCGCAGTCTGCGACGTGACCGACAAGGAAGACGGCAGCTCGAGCTTCGACGCGAGCCTGAGCACGCTCGCCGGGCCGCGCGCCGCCGAAGGCCTAGGCAGCCAGACGGCGAGCTGCGACCACACCGACGCCGGCGGGCTCAACGCCAAGGCGTCGGCCAGCTACAGCATCGTCGACACCACCACGCCGCTGGTCACCGTCGCCGCCCCCTCGGCGAAGGAGGCGACCGGCGCACTCACCCCGGTCACCTTCACCGCGAGTGCGCACGACGCCGTCGACGGAGACACGGCGGTCGCATGCAAGACCGAAGAGGGCACCTCGTACGCGTCGGGCGACGCATTCCCCGTAGGCACGACGACGCTGATCTGTTCGGCGACGGACAAGGCGGGCAACACGGGCGTGAGCGACTCGTTCGACGTGGTCGTCAACGACACGACCGCACCGGAAGTCAAGACCTCCTCCAACCTCGTTGTCGGCAACGACGTCGCCACGGTGACATATGACGCGGCGACGGCGATGGACCTCGTCGACGGCGCGGTGTCGGCCACCTGCACGCCGGAGTCCGGCACCGCTTTCGCACTCGGCACCACCACTGTCACCTGCTCGGCCACCGACAAGGCCGGCAACGAGGGCAGCGCAACCTTCACCGTCGAGGTGCAGGATGTGACCAAGCCGATCGTGACCGTGCCGGCGAATCTCTCGGTCGAGGCGTCGGCCGCGAACGGCGCGACAGTGACCTACGGCGGCGTGAGCGCTGTCGACGATGTCGACGGCGACGTCGAGGTCACGTGCACCGCGGCATCCGGTACGGTCTTCGCCCTCGGTGACACGACGGTGACCTGCTCAGCCTCCGACAAGGCCGGGAACACCGGCAAGAACTCCTTCATCGTGACCGTCGCAGACACCACGGCTCCGACCGTGAAGGTGCCGGCAGACATCGCCGCCGAAGCAACCTCCGGCACCGGTGCGGTCGTGACCTTCAGCGCGTCGGCGAGCGACGTCGTCGACGGCGACATGCAGGCGACGTGCGCGCCCGCGTCCGGTTCGAAGTTCGCGCTCGGGAAGACCGTGGTCATCTGCTCGGCGATCGATGCTGCGGGCAACCCCGCCGACAAGAGCTTCTCGATCACCGTGAGCGACACGACCGCGCCCGACGTGAAGGTGCCCGCCGACGTGACGGCGGAGGCCACCGACCCCGACGGCGCTCAGGTGACGTACGGCGACGCCTCGGCTCTCGACATCGTGGACGGGTCGATCACCCCCACCTGCGCGCCGGCTTCGAACAGCACGTTCAAGCTCGGCGCCACCACCGTGACGTGCACCGCCACCGACGCGGCCGGCAACACCGGCGAAGCCGAGTTCACGGTGACGGTCCGCGACACGACGAAGCCCGAGGTGAACGCGCCCGCCAACCTGGTAGTCGGCAACACCTCGCCCCTGGGAGCTGCGGGTGTCGTCTACGGCGGCGCCACTGCCCACGACCTCGTCAGCGGTGACCTTCCCGTCACCTGCACGCCGCCGTCGGGCAGCTTCTTCGGTCTCGGAGTGAACACGGTCACGTGCTCCGCCGAGGACGGTGCGGGCAACGTCGGTTCGGCCGAGTTCACGATCGAGGTGCAGGATCAGACCAAGCCCATCGTCACGGTCCCGGCCGACATCGTCAAGGAGGCCACCGGGGCGAACGGCGCCACGGTGAGCTACTTCGGGGTGGGCGCGACCGACGACGTCGACGGTCCGCTCACCCCGATCTGCAGCACGGCCAGCGGTACGGTCTTCCCGCTCGGCACGACGACCGTGACCTGCTCCGCGACCGACAAGGCAGGCAACAAGGGCGACAACACGTTCACCGTGACGGTCGTCGACACCACGACCCCCACCGTGACGGTGCCCGACGACCGGTCGGCAACGGCGACGTCGGCCGACGGTGCGGCCGTCGCATATGCGGCGCCGACGGCGAGCGACATCGTCGACGGGAGCGTCGCGGCCAGCTGCGACAAGCCGTCGGGGAGCGTGTTCCCGCTCGGTACCACCACCGTGACCTGCACGGCGACCGACAACGCCGGCAACACGGGAGAGAAGTCGTTCACCGTCACGGTGACCGCGGCGTGGTCGCATGTGCTGCAGCCGATCAACGCCAACGGCAGCTCCATCTTCAAGCTGGGCAGCACGGTGCCCGTGAAGTTCACGCTGACGGGCGCCAGCGCCGGGATCAGCAACCTCGTCGCTCGACTGTACGTCGCGCGCATGACGGGAGCGGCTGCGGGAACCGAAGTGGAGGCGATCTCGACCGCCGCCGCCACCACGGGCAATCTCTTCCGCTACGACGCGACAGCCGGCCAGTACATCTTCAACCTCGGTACGAAGACGCTGAGCGCCGGGACCTACCAGTTGCGGATCGACCTTGGCGACGGCGAGACGCACACCGTGAAGATCACCCTGAGGTAGGCGCCCGGTAAGCGAAGAAGATGGACCGGTCCTGAGGGCCGGTCCATCATCGTGCGGCAGTCGGCGGCCGAGTCGCAGCATCCATTGCCCGCCAACGGCGAAGGGCCCTGGCGCAAGCCAGGGCCCTTCGTTCGAGCATCGGGGTCGTTCAGACCCGAAACTCAGTTGTAGTCGGTGGTGAAACCGTCGGTGGAGAAGCTGTCGAAGTCGACGTAGCTCAGGTCGGCGTCGGTGTACGCGCCGTCCGAGGCGAAGATGCGGTTGGGGTACCGCTCGCTCTTCGCCTCCTCCGTCGCCTCGACCGTGACGTTGCGGTACTTCGCAAGACCGGTTCCGGCGGGGATGAGCTTTCCGATGATGACGTTCTCCTTGAGGCCGACGAGCGGGTCGCTCTTGCCCTCCATGGCCGCCTGCGTGAGGACGCGGGTGGTCTCCTGGAACGACGCGGCCGACAGCCACGACTCCGTCGCGAGCGACGCCTTCGTGATACCCATCAGCTCGGGACGACCCGATGCGGGGCGCTTGCCCTCGCCGACCGCCTCGCGGTTGATCTGCTGGTAGCGCTTGAAGTCGACCAGCTCGCCCGGCAGCAGCGTGGTGTCGCCGTGGTCGACCACGGTGACCTTGCGCAGCATCTGACGGACGATGACCTCGATGTGCTTGTCGTGGATCGGCACACCCTGCGAGCGGTACACGCCCTGGACGCCGTTGACGAGGTACTTCTGCACCTCGCGGGCACCCTGCACGCGCATGACCTCCTTGGGGTCGAGCGTGCCGACCTGCAGAGGCTGACCGACCGTGACGTGCTGGCCGTCCTCGACCAGGAGCGTCGCGCGCTTCAGGACCGGGTAGACGTGCGGCTCGTCGCCGTTGTCGGGCGTGAGGATGACCTTCTTCGACTTCTCGGTCTCGTCGATCGTGATGCGGCCGTCGGCCTCCGCGATCGGCGACGCGCCCTTCGGGGTGCGGGCCTCGAACAGCTCCTGCACGCGGGGAAGACCCTGCGTGATGTCGTCGGCCGAGGCCGAACCACCGGTGTGGAACGTACGCATCGTCAGCTGCGTGCCGGGCTCACCGATCGACTGGGCCGCGATGATGCCGACGGCCTCGCCGATGTCGACGATCTTCCCGGTCGCGAGCGAACGGCCGTAGCACTTCGCGCAGACGCCGACCGCCGAGTCGCAGGTGAGCACCGAGCGCACCTTGATGGACTCGACGCCCGCCTCGACGAGCTTGTCGATGAGCACGTCGCCGACGTCCTCACCGGCCGAGGCGACGACCTCGCCCTTCGGGTCGACCGCGTCGGCCGCGAGCGTGCGGGCGAACACCGAGTTCTCGACGTTCGCGTCGCGCACCAGCGTGCCGTCGGCGCCCGGGGCGGCGATGGTGAACTCGAGGCCCTTCGACGTGCCGCAGTCCTCCTCGCGGATGATGACGTCCTGCGAGACGTCCACCAGGCGACGGGTCAGGTAGCCCGAGTCGGCCGTACGGAGGGCCGTGTCGGCCAGACCCTTACGGGCACCGTGCGTCGCGATGAAGTACTCCGCCACCGACAGACCCTCGCGGTACGAGGAGATGATCGGGCGCGGGATGATCTCACCCTTCGGGTTGTTCACGAGGCCTCGCATACCCGCGATGTTGCGGATCTGCAGCCAGTTACCACGGGCGCCCGATGAGACCATGCGGTTGATGGTGTTGTCGGCCGGGAAGTGGTCGCGCATCGCCTTCTGGACCTCGTCGGTCGCCTCGGTCCAGATCTTGATGAGCTCCTGACGACGCTCGGCGTCGGTGGTGAGACCCTTCTCGAACTGGCCCTGGACCTTCGCGGCCTGCTTCTCGTAGCCGGCGACGATCTCGGCCTTGTTCGGCGGCGTGAGGATGTCGCTCAGCGCCACCGTGACACCCGAACGGGTGGCCCAGTAGAAGCCGGCGTCCTTGATGCGGTCGAGCGAAGCTGCGACCTCCACCTTCGGGTACTCCTCGGCGAGCTTGTTGACGATCTGCGACAGCTTGCCCTTGTCTGCCTGCTCGCGCACGAACGGGTAGCCCTTGGGGAGCGTGTCGTTGAAGATCGCCTGGCCGAGCGACGCGTCCACGAGCCCGTGGCGCTCGTAGCCCTCGGGGGCTTCGCCCTCGAGGAACGCGAGACCCGGGATGCGGATGCGGACCTTGGCCTGCAGGTCGAGGGTGCCCTCGTCCTTCGCCAGGATCGCCTCGCCGACGGAGCCGAACACGCGGCCCTCGCCGGTCGCACCCTCGATGACCGTGGTCAGGTGGTGCAGGCCGATGATCATGTCCTGCGAGGGCAGGGTCACCGGGCGGCCGTCCGACGGCTTCAGGATGTTGTTCGAGGCGAGCATCAGGATGCGGGCCTCGGCCTGGGCCTCGACCGACAGCGGCAGGTGCACGGCCATCTGGTCACCGTCGAAGTCCGCGTTGAAGGCGGCGCAGACGAGCGGGTGCAGCTGGATGGCCTTGCCCTCGACGAGCTGCGGCTCGAAGGCCTGGATGCCGAGGCGGTGCAGCGTGGGCGCGCGGTTGAGCAGCACGGGACGCTCGCGGATGATCTCCTCGAGCACGTCCCACACCTCGGGACGCGTGCGCTCGACGGCGCGCTTGGCCGCCTTGATGTTCTGCGAGTGACCGAGGTCGATCAGGCGCTTGATCACGAACGGCTTGAACAGCTCGAGCGCCATCTGCTTGGGCAGACCGCACTGGTGGAGCTTCAGCTGCGGACCCACGATGATGACCGAACGGCCCGAGTAGTCCACGCGCTTGCCGAGCAGGTTCTGGCGGAAGCGACCCTGCTTTCCCTTGAGCATGTCGCTCAGGGACTTGAGGGCGCGGTTGCCGGTACCGGTGACGGGGCGACCGCGGCGGCCGTTGTCGAACAGCGCGTCGACGGCCTCCTGCAGCATGCGCTTCTCGTTGTTGACGATGATCTCGGGAGCACCGAGGTCGATCAGGCGACGGAGGCGGTTGTTGCGGTTGATCACGCGGCGGTACAGGTCGTTGAGGTCGGAGGTCGCGAAGCGGCCGCCGTCCAGCTGCACCATCGGGCGCAGCTCCGGCGGGATCACCGGAACGACGTCGAGCACCATCGAGGCCGGGCTCATGCCGGTCTGCAGGAACGAGTTGACGACCTTGAGGCGCTTGATCGCACGGATCTTGCGCTGGCCCTTGCCCTCCGAGATCTGCAGGTGCAGGCTGTCGGCCTCGGCCGCAAGGTCGAAGGCCTCGAGACGGCGCTTGATCGACTCCGCGCCCATGTGGGCCTCGAAGTACTGACCGAAGCGGTCCTGGAGCTCGTGGAAGATCTCGTCCTCGCCCTTGAGCTGGCCGACCTCGAGCGTGCGGAAGTCCTCCCACACCTTCTCGAGACGCGTGATCTGGTCGTCCGTACCCTTGCGGATAGCGGCCATCTCCTTCTCGGCGGCGTCCTTGACCTTCTTCTTCTGGTCGGCCTTGGCACCCTCCTCCTCGAGCGCGGCGAGCTCCTCCTCCAGCTTCTGGAGGCGAGCGGCCACACGCGCGTCGCGGCGGTCGGCGAGCGTCTTGAGCTCGAGGCGGATGTTGTTCTCCTGCGTCGAGAGGTCGCGGTGACGCGCCTCCTCGTCGACGGAGATCACCATGTAGGCGGCGAAGTAGATGACCTTCTCGAGGTCCTTCGGCGCCATGTCGAGCAGGTACCCGAGGCGCGAGGGCACGCCCTTGAAGTACCAGATGTGCGTGACGGGCGCGGCGAGCTCGATGTGGCCCATGCGCTCACGGCGGACCGAGGACTTGGTGACCTCGACGCCGCAGCGCTCGCACACGATGCCCTTGAAGCGGACGCGCTTGTACTTGCCGCACGCGCACTCCCAGTCGCGCGAGGGTCCGAAGATCTGCTCGCCGAACAGACCGTCCTTCTCGGGCTTCAGGGTGCGGTAGTTGATGGTCTCGGGCTTCTTGACCTCGCCGTAGGACCAACGACGGATGTCGTCAGCGGTGGCCAGGCCGATGCGAAGCTGATCGAAAGTGGTTGATTCGAGCACTGGTTCTCCTGTGTCGGAAATTCGTTCGTTACCTGGCGCGCTTAGATCTCGTCGATCGACGAGGACTCGAAGCGGCTGGAGATGTTGATGCCGAGCTCTTCAGCGGCGCGGAAGGCGTCGTCGTCGGTGTCGCGGAGGTTGACCGCCGTGCCGTCGGCCGAGAGGACCTCGACGTTCAGGCAGAGCGACTGCATCTCCTTCATGAGCACCTTGAACGACTCAGGGATGCCGGGCTCCTGGATGTTCTCGCCCTTGACGATCGCCTCGTAGACCTTCACGCGGCCGAGGATGTCGTCGGACTTGATCGTGAGGAGCTCCTGCAGCGCGTACGCGGCGCCGTAGGCCTCGAGGGCCCACACCTCCATCTCACCGAAGCGCTGGCCACCGAACTGCGCCTTACCACCGAGCGGCTGCTGGGTGATCATCGAGTACGGGCCCGTCGAGCGCGCGTGGATCTTGTCGTCCACGAGGTGGTGCAGCTTCAGGATGTACATGTAGCCGACCGAGATCGGAGCCGGGAACGGCTCGCCGGAGCGGCCGTCGAACAGCTGCGTCTTGCCGGACGAGTCGATCAGGCGCTCGCCGTCGCGCGTGGGCAGAGTCGAGTCCAGCAGACCCGCGATCTCGGCCTCGAACGCACCGTCGAACACCGGCGTGGCGACCTTGGTGCCTGCGGGAGCCTCGAGAGCCTGCTCGGGCAGCTGAGCGGCCCACTCCGGGGTGCCCTCGACCTTCCAGCCCTGCTTGGCGATCCAGCCGAGGTGGAGCTCGAGCACCTGGCCGAAGTTCATTCGACCGGGGATGCCGAGCGGGTTCAGGATGACCTGGACCGGCGTGCCGTCCGCGAGGAACGGCATGTCCTCGACCGGGAGGATCTTCGCGATGACGCCCTTGTTGCCGTGACGGCCGGCGAGCTTGTCGCCCTCGGTGATCTTGCGCTTCTGGGCGATGTAGACCACGACGCGGCGGTTGACGCCCGAGCCGAGCTCGTCGTCGCCGTCCTCGGCGTTGAACTCCTTGACCGCGATGATCGTGCCCTGCTCACCGTGGGGCACCTTCAGCGACGTGTCGCGGACCTCGCGGCTCTTCTCGTTGAAGATCGCGCGGAGCAGGCGCTCCTCGGCCGACAGCTCGGTCTCGCCCTTCGGCGTGACCTTGCCGACGAGGATGTCGCCGGGA
Source organism: Microbacterium ureisolvens (assembly GCF_019511645.1). Classification (GTDB taxonomy): domain Bacteria; phylum Actinomycetota; class Actinomycetes; order Actinomycetales; family Microbacteriaceae; genus Microbacterium; species Microbacterium ureisolvens_A. The sequence continues at coordinate 115,363 of NZ_JAEUAX010000008.1, forward strand.
CGCACCTCGGCGCCGATGCGGATGATGCCCCGCTCGTCGAGGTCCTTGAGCAGGTCCGGGCTCACGTTGGGGAGGTCACGCGTGATCTCCTCCTTGCCGAGCTTGGTGTCGCGGGCGTCGACCTCGTACTCCTCGATGTGGATCGAGGAGAGGGTGTCGTCCTTCACCAGGTCCTGGCTGAGGATGATCGCGTCCTCGAAGTTGTGACCCTCCCACGTCATGAACGCGACGAGGAGGTTCTTTCCGAGGGCGAGCTCGCCGTTCTCGGTCGCGGGACCGTCGGCGATGACCTCGCCGGCCTCGACGCGCTCACCGGCCGAGACGACCACGCGCTGGTTGTACGAGGTGCCCTGGTTCGAGCGGTCGAACTTGCGCAGGAAGTAGTCCTGGGTGCCGCCCTCGTCGAGCTGCACGGTCACGACGTCGGCCGAGACCTCGACGACGACACCGGCCTTGTCGGCGGTGACGACGTCACCGGCGTCGATCGCGGCGAAGCCCTCCATACCCGTGCCGACCACCGGCGACTCCGAGCGCAGGAGCGGCACGGCCTGACGCTGCATGTTCGCACCCATGAGGGCGCGGTTCGCGTCGTCGTGCTCGAGGAAGGGGATGAGGGAGGTCGCCACCGACACCATCTGGCGCGGCGAGACGTCCATGTAGCCGATCTCCTCGGAGTGGAAGAGGTCCACCTCGCCGCCGTTGCCGCGACGGGCGAGGACGCGGTCCTGCGCGAAGCTGCCGTCGGCCTTCAGCTCGACACCGGCCTGCGCGACGATGTAGTCGCTCTCCTCGGAGGCGGTCAGGTAGTCGATCTGGTCGGTGACCTTGCCCTCGACGACACGGCGGTACGGCGTCTCGATGAAGCCGAACGCGTTGATGCGGGCGAACGACGCGAGCGAGCCGATCAGACCGATGTTCGGGCCTTCCGGCGTCTCGATGGGGCACATGCGGCCGTAGTGCGACGGGTGCACGTCACGGACCTCGACGCCCGCGCGCTCACGCGACAGACCGCCGGGGCCGAGGGCCGAGAGGCGGCGCTTGTGCGTCAGACCCGCGAGCGGGTTGTTCTGGTCCATGAACTGCGACAGCTGCGACGTTCCGAAGAACTCCTTGATCGCAGCCACGACGGGGCGCACGTTGATCAGAGTCTGCGGCGTGATCGCCTCGATGTCCTGCGTGGTCATGCGCTCGCGGACGACGCGCTCCATGCGGGACAGACCGGTGCGGACCTGGTTCTGGATGAGCTCGCCGACCGCGCGGATGCGACGGTTGCCGAAGTTGTCGATGTCGTCGACGTCGAGGCGGATCTCGGCCGGCTTGCCGCCGCGCACGCCGTCGAACGTGACGTCGCCGCGGTGCAGGCGCACCAGGTACTTGATCGTCGCGACGATGTCGTCGACCGTCAGCACCGAGTCGGTGAGCGGCTTGTCGAGACCGAGCTTGTGGTTGATCTTGTACCGGCCGACCTTGGCGAGGTCGTAGCGCTTCGGGTTGAAGTAGAAGTTGTCCAGGAGCGCACGGGCGGCCTCGGCGGCGACCTGCTCGCCCGGACGGAGCTTGCGGTAGATGTCGCGAAGGGCGTCCTCCTTGGTGAGGATGGTGTCCTTCGAGAGCGTCTCCTCGATCGAGTCGAAGCCGGCGAACTCGGCGAGGATGTCCTCGCTGGTGAGGCCGAGGGCCTTCAGGAAGACGGTGACCGACTGCTTGCGCTTGCGGTCGATGCGCACGCCCACCTGGTCGCGCTTGTCGATCTCGAACTCGAGCCAGGCGCCGCGCGACGGGATGACGCGCGCCGACACGATGTCCTTGTCGGAGGTCTTGTCGGGGGTCTTGTCGAAGTAGACGCCGGGCGAACGGACGAGCTGCGACACGACGACGCGCTCGGTGCCGTTGATGATGAACGTGCCCTTGTCGGTCTGGAGCGGGAAGTCGCCCATGAAGACCGTCTGGGTCTTGATCTCACCGGTCTGGTGGTTCATGAACTCGGCCTCGACGTAGAGCGGGGCGGCGTACGTCTTGCCGCGCTCCTTGCACTCCTCGATGGAGTACTTCTCGGGCTCGAGGTACGGGTTCGTGAACGAGAGCTGCATGGTCTCGCTCAGGTCCTCGATGGGCGAGATCTCCTCGAAGATCTCCTCGAGGCCCGACACCTCGGGCACGTCGGTGCGGCCGGCGGCCTTCGCGTCGGCGACGCGGGCCTTCCAGGCCTCATTGCCGACGAGCCAGTCGAACGACTCGGTCTGCAGCGCGAGAAGGTCGGGGACCGTCAGCGTGTCGGAGATCTTGGCGAACGAGAGGCGGGAAGCTCCGCGTCCGTTCTTGGGGGTGGTGGTGGGGTTGGATGCGTTGCTCGCAGCAGCCAAGGGGATTACCTCCGTGGGCCCGTGGGGCTCGTTTCCTTGTCGTCAGGTGGAGTGCTCGTCATCCCCGAAACCCGCGCGGCACTCCTCACGTGAACGTGAGGGGGCGCAGGCACAGCCGACCACCATATGAGGGCAGGGGGAATCCAAGAGCGCAAAGACCCACTATACGTCGCACGACGCGCCGTGTCCAGTCGGATTCTTGAAAAGTTCTGGATGCTGCGGTATAAGCCCAGAGCCTCCGATACATCGATGCACTGAAACCGTGGCGGAATCGCCCAGATCGCGCCAATATATGCACATGACTGGGGTGGAACACCCCGTGATCCGTACGCCCGACCAGCGGATCCGGGTGTTCGTGAGCTCGACCCTGCGCGAGCTCGCGGAAGAACGCGAAGCAGTGCGGTCGGCCATCGAGCGACTCCGACTCGCGCCCGTGATGTTCGAACTCGGCGCCCGCCCCCACCCGCCCCGAGACCTCTACCGCTCCTACCTCGCCCAATCCGACATCTTCATCGGCATCTACGGCCAGAGCTACGGCTGGGTCGCCCCCGACGAGAACGTCTCCGGCCTCGAAGACGAATACAACCTCGCCCCCGCCGGCATGCCCAAACTCATCTACGTCAAAGACGCCGACACCCGCGACGAACGACTCACCCACCTCATCGCCCGCATCCAAGCCGACGACACCGCCGCCTACCTCCACTTCCACAACGCCCAAGACCTCGAAGACCACGTCGCCGGCGACCTCGCCATGCTCCTCGCCGAACGCTTCGACGAATCCCGTGCGGCGGAGGCGCCCGACGCCGATGCGGCCCCGGTGAGCCTGGTCGGCCGCGTCCCGGTGCCCTATACGACCACCATCGGCCGCGAGGCCGACATCGACGCGGTACGCACGCTCCTGGCGCGGGGGACCGACCGTGTCGTGAGCCTCATCGGGCCGGGCGGCATCGGCAAGAGCCGGCTCGCGATCGAGTCGGCGCTGGCGTGCGGCGACCTCTTCCCGGACGGCGTGTACTTCGTCCTCCTCGAGGGCGTGCTCGAACCGGGGCTTCTCCTGCCGACGATCGCCTACTATCTCGGCATCCGTGACAACGGCGAAGCCGCGCTCGAGGAGCGCATCGCCCACGCCCTCGCGGATCGCCGCGTGCTGATCGTGCTCGACAACTTCGAGCAGATCGTGGATGCCGCACCCGTCCTGGTGCGGCTGTACACGGTGGCGCCGACGGCGACGTTCCTCGTGACGAGCCGGGTCGTGCTGCGCATCCGCGGCGAGCGCGTGTACGAGGTGCCGCCGCTCACGACGCCCGCCGGTGACGGCCCGGCGAGCCTGGACCGCACCACGCGCTCGGCCGCGGTCTCGCTGTTCGTCGACCGCGCACGGGCGATCGATCCCCACTTCGACGTGACGCCCGGCAATGCCCGGGATCTCGCGGACATCTGCCGCAGGCTCGAAGGCCTGCCGCTGGCGATAGAGCTCGCCGCCGCGAAGGTCAGGATCCTGAACCCGGCGCAGATCGCGACGCGTCTCGAGAAGAGCCTGCCGCTGCTGACGGCGGCGGTGCGCGACCTGCCCGAGCGGCACCGCACGATGAGGGCGACGATCGACTGGAGCGTGAGCCTCCTGCCGCCCGAGCAGCGCGACCTCCTCGAGGACCTCGGAGTGTTCGCGACGAGGTTCACGCTCGACGCCGTCGAGGCGCTGGGCGAGGGCAGTGCGTGGGGCACCCACGCGATCGACGCCCTCGCCGCGCTCGCGGACGGCTCGCTCGTGAAGCAGAGCGAGCTCGGCGGGCGGCGGGTGTTCTCGCTCCTGGCGATCGTGCGCGAATACGCCCTCGGACGCCTCAAGGAGCGCGGCGACGCCGAGCGCGTGCGCCGCGCCCACGCCGATTACTACCGCGCGCTCGTCGAGCGCATCGCCCCTGATCTCGGCGGACGCGGCCAGGCCGACGCCGTGGTGCGCCTCGGCCTCGATCTGCCGAACCTCCGCGCGGCCGTTCGCCACCTCGTCTACACGAACCGGCTCGACGACGCCGGCGACTTCGCGTGGTGCCTGCTGATCTACTGGTGGATCTCGGGCTTCTTCGCAGAGGTGCGGGTGTGGATGCTCGAGCTCCTCGAGAAGCAGCACGAGCAGCCGATCACCCCGCACACCCGCGCGATCGCCTGGTTCTTCGCGCTGTGGGGGGAGATGTGGCAGCGCCCCAGCGAGCAGGTGGTGGCCGGGCTCGGCGAATGCGTGCGCCTCTTCCGCGAGAGCGGCGACGAGGACGCGGCGGCGATGGCCCTCGCCGCCCGGGCCACGGCGCGCGTGCAGTTCTCCCATCTCGACACCGACAAGGCCGAGGCGGAACTGCGCGAGGCGGTCGTGACGCTGCGCCGTCTCGGCAACACGTGGGCGGAGGCGATCACCGAGGTCTCGCTCGGCCGGCTCGCTTGGGTGCGCGGTTCCACCGACGACGCGCTCGCGCACTTCGATCGGGCCACCTCGGTCGCCGAGTCCCGCGGCGATCTGTTCACGACCTCCGTCGCCGGCAACCTCCGCTCGCGGCTCAACTTCCAGCTGGGCCGCATCGACGAGGCGGAACGCGAGTTCGTGCACACCCTTCTCATCTCGGTCGGACTGCACTACGACGAGGGCGTCGCGTATGGGCTCGAGGGGGTGTGCGCGGTCGCCGCCGCGCACGGGGAGGCCTGGCGGGCGGCGGCGCTGGCTGTGGCGGCCGGAGAGATCCGCCGGCGCATCGGCATCTTCGACGTGGAGGCCTTCACCGTCCACACGCCGTATCTCGAGATCCTGCGCGGCCGCGATCCGCAGAGCGTCGAGGCCGGTGAGCTCGCCGGGGCCGAGCTCACCGTCGCCGAGGCGGTGCAGCTGGCCCTCTCCGAGGAGGAGTTCGAGAGCGTCGCCGAGGCGCTGCGCGCCTGGTAGCACGACGGATGCTGCGGGCCGCGGCATCCGTCTCTCCGAGGTATCACGACGGGGCGCGGCGCGCTCTGGTGCGGTGAGGCGTGCGCTCGTATGCTGTGCACCGGACTGCACTCCTCGGATTCATGTGGGTGACGGTGCCCGTGGGGAACGGGCAGCGGAGCGAGGGGGTCGGGATGACTCTGGTTCCGGATGTGCCGCGCGTCGAGGTCGACGCCGACGACGATGCCCTCGAGGTGCTTCTGGACCCCGCCCCGCCCGGGACCGGCCCCGATCAGACGGGCATCATGCTGCTCGCCGACGCCGTTCTGCACGCGCGGGCCGACACCGCCGCCACCGTGCGCGTGAGCGGGTCGGACGACTTCCACTACGCCGTGATCGTCTCGGACGACGCAGGGACGCGCCTCGTCCGCCTCGAGCCCGACGCCGACGGCTACTCCGCGCGCATCGCCGTGCGCGGCGGCGAGAGGGTGCACCTCAGCGTCGTCGCGAGCGACTTCGAGACCGGGATGGCCGCGCTCGAGGAGAGGGTCGCACAGGGCGGCATGGGAGCCGGGGGCGAAGAGGCCACGACAGCAGGGCCACCGCCCGACCTCGGCGACGTCTTCGGCGGCGGGTTCACCGTGGGGGGACGATCCCCCGGGCTCGCGCCGCCACCCATGGCCGCTCCGGCGCCCCCGCCGCCGCCCATGGCTGCTCCGGCTCCGGCAGCCCCGCCGCCGCCCGCGCCGCCACCCGGACCCGTCCCGGCGCCCGGCCCCACGGCGCGACCGGCACCGCCGTCGACAGGGGTCGCGGGCGCCGCGCCCGTGCCCGCGTTCGTCGACGCGGCGATCCCGTCGCGGCTGGTGCAGGGGATGGGGTTCGAGGCGGTCGTCCGGGTGTCGCTGCACGATCTCGCGCCCGCCGCGGGCACCGCGCACCTCAAGGCTCCGGCGAGGTTCGACCCGACGCGCGAGATCGAGGTGGCCCTGCAGCTGCGCGGTCTGTCGTTCGCAGGCGGGCAGCCGTCGTCCGTCACCACCACACTGCCCGCCGCGGCCGACGAACCTCGAAGGCTCGTCTTCCAGCTCGTCCCGCGCGATCCGGGACGCGGTCACATCACCGTGAAGTTCACTCAGCCGCCGGCGGTGGCGACTTTGGCCACGCTGGCGCTGAGCGCCCCGATCCTCCCCGCCGATGCGGGTGACGCCGGCACCGGCGACGAGCACGTGGTCGAGGCATCCGTCGCCGTCCCGCCCCGCAGCATCGCGGACCTGCCGACACTCGCGATCGACGAATCCATCGCGAGTGGCCGCAGCGAGCTCGTCATCACCGCGAAGATCGGCGACGCGGTGGCGCGCCACACGGCGCACCTGCCCGACAAGGCGGGCTACGTCGAGCAGATCTACGCGGACCTCGCGGGCATCCGCGCCGCCTACGAGAAGGAGGCGAAGGCCGACGCCGAGGCGGCCGCCGTCACCGCCCGGCGCGAGATGCGCTCGCTGGGCGCACGGATCGCGCGCGAGCTCCTCGGCGACGAGGTCAATTCTCTGCTGTGGAACAGGAGGCGGCGGATCCCGCAGCTCGTGCTGCAGACGTCGGGCGAGCTCGACATCCCGTGGGAGATCGTGCACCTGGTGCCCGTGGGCAGCCAGCGACCCGATCCGGATCGGTTCTTCCTGGGCGATCTCGGGCTCATGCGATGGATGTACGGGACGCCCAGGCCCACCGTCATCCCGGTCGACCCGCGGCGCGTCGTCGCAATCGCGCCGAGCTACGTCAACCGGCGTCTGCGCCTGCCCCGCGCACGCGAAGAGGTCACGGTGCTCAAGAAGCTCCTGGGGCGCACGCCGCGAACGGCGGCCGACTCGGCGCAGCTGCGAGCCGCGATCTCGCAGGGCGAGTTCGACCTGCTCCACTTCGCCGGGCACGGCCGGTGGCGGGACGTGGCGCCGCTCGGGCAGGAGATCGCGTTCGCCCGCTTCTCCCTGCGGCGAAACGACGAGTCCGCCTCCTACACGGACTCCGATGCCCGCCGGGACCTGCCCGAAGCAGGCACGGATCACGCGCGGGAATCCACGCCGTTCGTGTTCCTGAGCGCCTGCGATGTGGGACGCCTGCGCTCGGGAGCGACCGGTCTCGGCGGCTTCGCCGAGGTGTTCCTGCGGGGCGGCGTCGGGGTGTTCATCGGGTGCTCGTGGGCTGTGCGCGACGACGTCACCGCCGTGTTCGTCCGCACGTTCTACGAGAACGCGCTGCGCGACGGCACCACGCTCGGCGAGGCCGTCCTCGCGGCGCGACGCGCCGCGCGCGAGGCGGGGGATCTCACCTCGCTCGCGTTCACCGTGTTCGCCGATCCTCGCGCCAGGTTCGAACCCCGATGACCGGCCCGCGAACGCGGTCCGCACGCACGACGGCCCACCGCAATCCACCAGCAGACAGGACGTGACACCATGCCCACCACCACAGCCCCGCGCGGGGCGAGCCTGACCGCGGCGGATCTCGCCGCGCTGCGCAAGCACGTCGTCCACACCGCCGACGGAAAGCTCGCGCAGACGGCGCCCACCAAGCCCCGCACCGTCGAGGAGTTCGCGACCACGGCCGACGACGTGCGCCGGATCGTCATGACCGACCTCGCGGCGTTCGTCGAGAGGCAGACCGGGAAGGCGGCGAAGGGAGATGTGCCGCCGCCGGTCCCGGTCCTGATCTGGGCGCACGGCGGACTCACCGACAAAGGCGCCGGTCTCCAGACCGCCCACCACCAGGTGGCGTGGTGGAAGAAGAACGGCGTGTACCCCATCCACCTGGTGTGGGAGAGCGGGCTCTTGACCACGCTCGCCGACGTCATCTCGGGCAGGGCCACCGGCAAGCGGGGCTTCACCGACATCACGGATGCCGCCGTCGAGGCCGCCGCGCGCGTGCTCGGCGGGCGCAGATTCTGGGACGACATGAAGCTGGACTCGGCGGCCGCGTGCCTGCCCGCCATGAAGGACGGCGCCCGCGGCGGGGCGGACGTCCTCGCCGGTGCGCTGCGCGAGTACATGGCGGCCAACCAGGGGGCGATCGAGATCCACGTCGCCGGGCACAGCGCGGGGTCGATCTACCACTCGCACTTCGTTCCCCGGCTGTTCGACGGCGCCGATGCGGTCGATCACGTCGCCAGCGTGACCTTCCTCGCACCGGCGGTGCGGTTGGACACCTTCGAGGCGACGCTCCTTCCGCTGGCCGAGACCGGGAAGATCCACGACGTCGCCATCTTCACGATGGACGAGACCCACGAGAAGCGGGACAACACCGCCGGGGTCTACCGCAAGTCCCTCCTGTACCTCGTCTCGCGGGCATTCGAGGCCGAGAAGGGGGCCAAGATCCTCGGGCTCGACGAGCACCTTCGCACCGCGGGGCGCACCATGGCGTACCTCGGCGACGACCCGGGCCGCCTCGTGAAGGGTCCGATCTCGAAGGGGCGTCTCAGCAGCACGCAGGCGACGTCCCACGGCGACTTCGACAACGACGTGGAGACGATGATGAGCCTCGCCCGCCGCGTCGTCGGCGTGCCCGACAGCGACGAGCCCGACGGTGTCGCGGAGTTCCCCCCGCGGGCGCGCGAAGTCGTGCTCGACGCAGCGGGCTCGCGCACGCCGCGCCCGGAGCCGACGGGGGTGCGCGGCGCCGTGCCCCGCAAGCTCGCGCTGTGCATCGGGATCGACAAGTACCCGAAGGACCCGCTCGGCGGCTGCGTCGCCGACGCGAATGCCTGGGGTGCGGCCCTCGAAGCCGCGAAGTTCGACGTCGAGTACCTCCGGGACGGCGACGCGACGCGCGACGAGATCCTCCGGGCGATGCTCGACAAGGTCTCGACCGCGCGGGACGGCGACATCATCGCCATCCAGTTCGCCGGGCACGGCACGTTCGTCCCCGATCTCGACGGCGATGAGACCGACGCGTTCGGCGCGAGCGACGAGGCGCTCTGCCCCGTCGACTTCCGCGGCGGCGAGCTCATCGTCGACGACGACCTCGCTGCGATCTGGGATGCGATCCCCGACGGCGTCGCGGCGACGCTCTTCTTCGACTCCTGCCACTCCGGGACCGTCAACCGCGGCCTGACGCGCTCGGAGTTCGGCACGAAGCAGTACCCCGCCGGCGCGACACCCCGCATGACGGTGCTCGACGGCGAGGAGGAGGAGGCCTTCCGCAGCAAGCGGGCGGCCGCCCTCGGCGACGAGTTCCGCCGCGCCGCCTGGGATCGGGTCGTCGCCGTCGAGACCGACCGCGCGGCCGAGGCCCCCGCGCCGCGCGGAGACCCGCGCGAAGTGCTCGTCAGTGCGTGCCAGCCCGACCAGGTGGCGCTCGAGACGAACGGTCACGGCGTCTTCACGACCGCGGCTCTCGCCGTGCTGGCGAAGAGCCCCGGCCTCACCAACAGCGAGTTCGTCGCCGCCGTGTTCGACATCATCGACGACGACTACGAGCAGCGGCCCCTGCTCTCGGCGGCCGGACCACTCGCGTCGCGAGTGCTGCTGACGTCGCTGCACGATGTCGTCGAGAAGCAGAAGCTCGTCACCGACACCGACACCGACACCGACACCGACGGCGGGCGTTCGCCGGCGGACGTGCGCACCGCCGCGATCGTCGCGATCCTCAGGGCCACGGCGGATCTGCTGGAGTCCGCCACCGAGTAGCCGATCCGGTCGGGGGCGTCAGGCGGCCGGGCGTGCGTGGCGGAAACGGATGCGGGTGCCCGGTCGGGCCTGGGCGACGAGATCGAGGCTCGCATCGGTCACGACGGCGATGACGGGGTAGCCGCCGGTCACGGGGCCGTCGGCGAGCAGGATCGTGGGCCGTCCGCTGGGCGGCACCTGCAGCGCTCCCGGCACCATGCCCTCGCTCGCGAGCTCGCCCGGGCGCACGCGCGAGAGCTCCGGCCCGTCGAGGCGTGCGCCGACGCGGTCGGCGTGGTTCGAGACGCTCCACACCGTCTCGTAGAGCGTCGCGAGCGCCGCCGGGGCGAACCAGTCGGCGCGCGGCCCCGGCGCGAGCTCGAGTTCGAGCTCGTCGTCGTGCGGTGCGCCCCAGCCCGCAGGGGGCGCCACCGGGATCGGTGCCGCCGCCTCGGCGCGCACGCCGACGACGTCGCCCGCGCGCAGCGCCGCGGGCCCGAGTCCCGCCAGCAGGTCGGTGGACCGCGAGCCCAGGGCGACGCGCGCATCGAGCCCTCCCCGGACGGCGACGTATCCCCGCGCGCCATGCGCGAACCAGTCGAGGTGCAGCTCGGTGCCGGCCGGCCACGCGTGGGCCTCGTACGGGTCCACCTCGCGCCCGTCGACGCGCACCGTGCCCCAGGCACCGGTGACCGCGACCCAGAGGTCGGCGTCGGCCGTCGCACGCAGCCCGCCCATCGTCACCTCGAGCGCCGCAGCGCCCTCGGCGTTGCCGACCAGTCGATTCGCCGTGCGCAGCGCCCCGCGGTCGAGCGCCCCCGACACCGCGACGCCGACGGACGCGGCGCCCTCCCGCCCGAGATCCTGCACGGTCGTGAGCAGTCCCGGTTCGACGACACGGATGCTGCGACCGGCGGTCGCAGACCCTCCTCGCTGGTGTCCGAGATCAGGAGATCCGGCGGACGCAGGAGGACTCGGCGCGAACCGCCCTGTTCTCGCCAGATCTCCTGGTTCCGCCGACGCCCGTTGCGCGCGCGGCCGGAACCGCACCCTCGCCCCCGGTGCGAGCAGCGCGGGGGACGCGGCATCCGGGTCGAACAGGCGTGCCGCGGTCGTGCCGATGAGCCGCCAGCCGCCGGGCGTGTCGCGAGGGTAGGCGCCGGTGAAGACGCCCGCGAGGCCGACCGAGCCGGCCGGCACGCGGGTGCGGGGTGACTCGAGCCGGGGCACGTCGAACGGCCAGTCCTCGCTCACGAGGTAGCCGAAGCCGGGGGCGAACCCGGTGAAGGCCACCCGCCACCGGGCGTCGGCGTGGCGCCGCACCAGCTCGTCGACGTCGACGGCCAGCAGTCGCGCGGTATCGGCCAGATCGGCCCCGTCGTACGCGATGTCGAGCTCGACGAGCGGGGACGCGGCATCCGATTCCCGGATCGCCGTCGTCGCGGCGGCGAGGGCCCACGAACGGGCTGCCGACAGCGGCAGCACGCGCGGATCGATCCGCACCAGCACGGTGCGGGCTGCGGGCACGAGGTCGGTCACGCCTTCCGGACGCGATGCGGCGAGGGCGGTGTGCAGGGGGAGCACGTCGTCGAGCGCGCCGACCTCGAGGAGGAACGCCCGCTCCCCCATCGGCCGGACCCGCGGGTTCACCACGGCGACCGCACCTGAACACCGGCGACGTCGAGCGCCGCGCGCACGGCGCGAGCCAGCTCGACGGCCGACGGCGAGTCGCCGTGCACGCACAGCGAGGCGGCGGCCGCTCGCACCAGGGAGCCGTCGACGGCCTCGACCACGCCCTCGCGCGCGAGACGCACGGCACGCTCGGCCACCCGCTCGGGGTCGTCCAGAAGAGCGCCCGGCTGCGTGCGCGGCACGAGCGAGCCGTCGGGCAGATAGCCGCGATCGAGGAACGCCTCATGCACGAACGGCAGGCCGACGGATGCTGCGGCCCGCTCGATCTCGCCGGGCAGGCCCAGCACCGGCAGAGGCCGGCCGAGCAGCGCCGAGCGGTCCGCGATCGCCCGGGCGACGGCATCGGCCTGCTCCCGGTCGGCGGTGACGGCGTGGTACAGCGCTCCGTGAGGCTTCACGTAGCGCAGGTCGGCGCCTGCGTCGGCGAGCGCGGCGAGCTGCCGTGCGACGGCGGTGGTGAGCGCGCCGGGGTCGATCACGACGGCGACGCGACCGAAGTTCGCCCGGTCCGGATACGACGGGTGCGCCCCGACGGCCACGCCGAAGCGCTCCGCACGGATGACGGCCTCGCGCATCGAGGCCGGATCGCCCGCGTGCCCGCCGCAGGCCACGTTGGCGCTCGAGATCACCGCGAACATCGCCTCGTCGTCGCCAGTCGGCACTCCGTCGACGGTCTCGCCGAGGTCCGCGTTGAGGTCGATCGCCGCCATGGTTCCACGCTATCCCTGCGCGCCGGCGCCGGCGCGGGCGCCGGCGCGGGCCAGACACCGGCGGGGGCATCCTGCTCACCGCGCAGCGCGCCTCGTTACGGATCCGTAAAGGCTGGCGGCCGACAGGTGCGCATTGCGACACCGCGGGGCAGGATGGAGCGCATGGCCCGAACCACCTCCCGTCTCGCGGCCGGAGCGCCGCTGCTCCAGGTGCGAGACGTCGCCGTCCAGTTCCAGACGATCGACGGCCCGGTGCACGCCGTCGAGGGCGTCGACCTCGACATCGCCGCCGGCGAGACGCTCGCGATCGTCGGCGAGTCGGGCTCGGGCAAGTCCACGACCGCGATGGCCACGATCGGGCTGCTGCCGGGGAACGGCAAGGTGACCCAGGGCAGCATCCTGTTCGAGGGGGAAGACCTCGTGGGCGCACCCGAGAGCGTCATGCGCACCATCCGCGGCCGCTCCATCGGACTCGTGCCGCAGGATCCCATGTCGAACCTCAACCCGGTCACCAGGATCGGCACGCAGATCGCCGAGACCCTGCTGGCCCACGGGCTCGCGACCCGCAAGGATGTCGACCGCAAGGTCGTCGAGACCCTCGCCGCGGCCGGGCTGCCGAACGCGCAGGCCCGCGCCAAGCAATATCCGCACGAGTTCTCGGGCGGAATGCGTCAGCGCGCGCTCATCGCGATCGGGCTCGCGTGCGACCCGAAGCTGCTCATCGCCGATGAGCCCACGAGCGCCCTCGATGTCACCGTGCAGAAGACGATCCTCGACCAGCTCGAGCGCATGACCGGCGAACGCGGCACGGCCGTCATGCTCATCACGCACGACCTCGGGCTCGCCGCCGAGCGCGCGTCGCGCGTCGTCGTCATGAACCGTGGGCGCATCGTCGAGCAGGGGCCTGCGCGGCAGATCCTCGAAGACCCGCAGCACCCGTACACCCAGGCTCTCGTCAAGGCCGCACCGTCTGTCGCGGCGGTGAGGCTCCGGCCGGAGGTGTTCCGCAAGACGGCGCCCGGCACGCCGCGGCCCGACATCGCTCCGGCGGACGAGAAGGCTTCGGCCGCATCGCCGGCAGGCGAGAACGCCACGGCAGACGAGACCGCCGCGGTCCCGGCGACGAGCGCCGCCTCCGCCGAGGCCCGTGACACCCGGCCCACCGCCGCGCCCATTCCCGGCGCCCCCGCGACACCTTCCGCCGAGGCATCCGCCCCCGACAACATCGTCGAGGTGGAGGGTCTCACGAAGATCTACCAGGTGCGCGGCAGCAAGGAGGACTTCGCCGCCGTCACGGATGTCTCCTTCTCGATCCCGCGCGGCGAGACCGTGGCGATCGTGGGCGAGTCGGGGTCGGGCAAGACCACCACCGCGCGCATGCTGCTGAAGGTGATCGAGCCGACCTCCGGTTCGATCCGGTTCGACGGCGTCGACGTGGCGACCCTCAAAGGGCGGCAGCTGCGCGACTTCCGCCAGCGGGTGCAGCCGATCTTCCAGGACCCGTACTCGTCGCTGAATCCGATGTTCTCGATCGAGCGCATCATCACCGAGCCGCTGGACTTCTATCGGCGGGGCTCGTCCAAGGAGCGCGCGAAGCGGGTGCGGCAGCTGCTGGACGACGTGGCGCTGCCGCAGACGATGCTGCGCCGCTATCCGTCGGAGCTGTCGGGCGGCCAGCGCCAGCGCGTGGCCATCGCCCGCTCACTGGCGCTCTCCCCCGACCTCATCGTGTGCGACGAGCCGGTGTCGGCGCTCGACGTGCTCGTGCAGGACCAGATCCTGACGCTCCTGGGCGACCTGCAGCGCGAGTACGGCCTGAGCTACCTCTTCATCTCCCACGACCTCGCGGTGGTGCGCCTCATCAGCGACTACGTGTGCGTCATGAAGGACGGCGAGCTCGTCGAGGCCGCCTCGTCCGAGGAGATCTTCACCAACCCGCGCGACCCGTACACGCGGCGCCTCCTCGCGTCCATCCCCGGCAACGAGCTCGACATCGCCGTCTGACCGGCGCCCCTCCGGGATCCCGCAGGGGTGGATCTGCGCACGCTCGGCGTGCGCAGACCCACGTTGACGAGGTCGCGGCTCAGCGTGCCCGCGTGCGCGGATCCATGGCCTCGCGGAGCGATTCGCCGAGGAGGGTGAAGCCCAGCGCCGTCACCGTGATGCAGATGCCGGGGAGGATCGCGATCCACGGGTTCACCGCGAGCTCGAGCTGCGCGTAGGTGAGCATGCGCCCCCACTCGGCGGTCTGCGGGACCCCGCCGCCGAGGCCGAGGTACGACAGGCCGGCCGCCTCGATGACCGCGGTCGCGAGCGTCAGCGTGGCCTGGACGATCACCGGCCCGATGGCGTTCGGCAGGACGTGACTCATCGTGATGCGGCCACGGCCGAGGCCCAGGGTCGCCGCCGACAGCACGTAGTCGCTGGATCTCTGCTGGAGCATCGACGCGCGCAGGAGGCGGGCGAAGATGGGCACCTGTGCCGCACCGATCGCGATCATGATCGCCAGCGGCGTCTGTCCCATCAGCGCCGCGATCGACACGGCGAGCAGCAGTGACGGCACCGAGAGCAGGATGTCGACGAACCGCATCACGAGCGTGTCGACCCACCCGCCGAAGGTCGCGGCGACGAGGCCCAGGAGCATGCCGCCGACCAGGCCGAGCAGGGTCGACACGACGCCGATCACCAGCGAGGCGCGGGCACCCCAGATGAGCTTGGACAGCATGTCGCCGCCGAAGCGGTCGAGGCCGAGCGGGAACCCGGGGATCTCGCCGGGGCCGGGGATGTGACCGGGGGTGATGTACTTCTGCCCCGGCAGCTCTTCGGGGCCGTAGGGCGCCAGCCACGGGGCGAAGACCGCGACGAGCACGAAGATCGTGATGATGACGGCGCCGACCCATGCGCTCGGGTTGCGGCGCAGCCGCCGGAACACGTCGCGCCAGAATCCGCCGCCGCGGGTGCGGGCCGCCAGGAGCTCCCGGTCGTCGACGGAGGTGTCGTCGACCGGTCCGCCGCTGGGGGCGGGAGGAAGCATCGCGGAAGTCATGAGACCCTCACTCTCGGGTCGATGAAGCTGTACGAGACGTCGACGGCCAGGTTGATGATGGCGTAGATCACCGCGATGAAGAGGATGAACCCCTGCAGCACGGGGTAGTCGCGCGTGAAGATCGCCCGGGCGAGGAACGACCCGATCCCCGGGTAGGCGAAGACCGACTCGGTGAGGATCGCACCCGACAGGAGCAGTCCGAACTGCAGGCCGATCGTGGTCACGACCGGCAGCAGGGAGTTGCGCATGATGAACCGGCCCCGGATGGTGCTGCGGGAGATGCCCTTCGCCATGCCGGTGCGCACGAAGTCCGAATTCTGCACTTCGAGCACCGATGCCCGGGTGATGCGCGTGATGATCGCGAGCGGGATCGTCGCCAGCGCGATGCCGGGGAGGATGAGGTGCAGGAAGGCGTCCCACGCGGCATCCCACTCGCCCGTGATGATGCCGTCGAACACGTAGAAGTTCGTGTAGTGCGTGGCGTCCAGCCGCGGATCCTGACGGCCGTCCGACGGGAGCCAGCCGAGCTGGATCGCGAAGACCCACTTGAGGATGACGCCGAGGAAGAACACCGGGATCGTGATGCCGATGAGGCTGCCGAAGACCGCCAGGTGGTCTGCGGCCTTTCCATGGCGCCGGGCGGCCCAGTAGCCGACGGTGATGCCGACGGCGACCGCCAGGACGATCGCGAACATCGTGAGCTCGAGCGTGGCGGGGAACCGCCGGATGAACTCCTCGGTCACGGGCCGCTGCGTCTGGATCGAGACGCCGAAGTTGCCTTGCAGCAGTTGACCCAGCCACGTGAAGTACTGGGCGATCAAGGGCTCGTTGAAGCCGTACTGCTCGTTGATCTCGGCGACGGCCTCGGGAGTCGCGCGTTCGCCGAGGAGCGCGACGGCGGGTCCTCCCGGGAGCGCGCGCACCCAGAAGAAGAGCAGCAGGGTCAGTCCGAACAGGGTGGGGATGAGCAGCAGGATGCGCCTGCCGACGGTGCGTAGCAGCACGGGGAGTTCTCCGGGTGGGGCGACGGTCGGTCGCGGGCGAGCGGACGGAGGTGACGGATGCCGCTGCCGGCGCCCAGCGCCGGCAGCGGCATCCGTCCTACAGCGTCACTCGCTGAGTTCCACCATGTTGTACACCTCGTCCTGCACCGGGCTCGCCGGGTACGACGTCACGCGCGCGTCGAACGCGAGCGTGGGCACGGGGTGGGCCAGCGGCACACCGGGCAGGAACTCCATGATCTGCTCGTTGATCGCCTGGTAGGCCGACTCCTGCTCCTCCTCGGTCGCCAGACCGCGTGCGTCGGTCAGCGCCTGGAAGAGCTCCGGGTTGTCGAAGCCCCACTCGTTCGTCGGCAGGCCGAAGAAGGTCCCGACGAAGTTGTCCGGGTCGTTGTAGTCGCCGGTCCAGCCGAGCAGGTGGATGCCGTGGTCGGTGCCGCCCTGGATGAGGTCGAGGTACTCGACCCACTCGTTCGTCACCGGGTTGAGGACGATGCCGACCGCCTCGAGCTGGCTCTGCAGGTTCGTGAAGATCTGCTCGGGGTTGGGCATGTACGGCCGCGAGATGTTCACGGGGTAGTTGAACGTGATCGTCAGCGGGTTCGCCTCGGTGTAGCCCGCCTCGACCAGGAGCGCCTTGGCGGCCTCGGGGTCGTACGGATACTCGGTGACGCCCTCGTTCCAGCCGATGACCGCGTCGGGCATGAACTGCGTGGCCGCGACCGTGCCCTCGGGCAGCACCTGCGTGATGAGGGCGTCCTTGTCGATCGCCTGCGCGATCGCCTGGCGCACCTTCACGTCGCCCAGGCCCGGCGCCGCCTGGTTCATGCCGAGGTACAGCACGTTGAACGGGTCGCGGTTGACGAGGTTGAAGCCGGCGTCCTCCAGGGCCTGCAGGTCGGCGGGCGCGACGAGGTCGTACCCGTCGATGCTGCCGGCCTCGAGCGCCTGGCGGCGCGCCGTCGTGTCGCCGATGACGCGGAAGATGACCTCTTCCACGACGCCCTGCTCGCCCCAGTAGTCGGGGTTGGCCTTCAGCACGACCTGCTCGCCGGGCGAGGACGAGTCGAAGACGAACGGGCCGGTTCCGGTCGGGTGGCTCTGGCCGTACTCGCTCTGCACCGGTGCCTCCTCGGTGCCGCCGACCTCATCGGCGCCGTACTCCTCGAGGGCCGTCGGGCTCTGGATCGAGAAGGACGGCAGCGACAGCGCCGGGATGAAGCCGGCGAACGGCTGCTTCAGCGTGATGGTCGCCTGCGTCTCGCTGTCGGCGGTGCAGCCGCCGTAGATCGACTCGTCGCCGAAGCCGCGCATGATGACGCCCCAGTAGTAGGCCATGCTCTGCGAGGCGGCGACGCCGGTGAAGGCGTTCTGGCGGTCGAAGTTGTAGCAGACCGCCTCGGCGTTGAAGTCGGTGCCGTCGTGGAACTTCACGCCCTCTTCGAGGGTGAAGACGTAGGTCGTGTCGTCGGGCTGGTCCCAGCTCTTGGCGAGCAGCGGCGCCGGGTCGGCGGTGCCGGGCACCGTGCCGACGAGGCCCTCGAACATCTGGCGTGCGACGCGGAACGTCTCGCCGTCGCTCGCGAAGGCGGGGTCGAGGCTCGCGGGGTCGCCCGACGCCCCGAAGACGAAGGTCGTGTCGACGTCGCTCGCCTGGTCGTCCCCGCCCCCGTCGTCGCGCTGGCTCGCGCAGGCGGTGAGGACGATCGCGCCGACGGCGACCGCGGCGGCGCCGGTGAGCCAGCGCCTTCTCGCAGTGTGGAGCATGTGCTGTGCACCTTCCATGTCGTGTGGGCTCCGCTGCACATCGTCGTGGAGCAGAGGTGCGCGCAGCCCTCAGCGGGGAGTGATGCTCCGACGCTACCCGCGAAGGAGCGCATCGAGGATTACACCTGTGTCTCGATTGTGTTTCGACAAGGATGGATGCCTCGCACTGGGCGAACTGCATCATGCCCGCGCAGACTCGCGGGCAGATGTGTCAGTCCCTGCGTGTTCGTGAGGCCCGGACGGCTAACGTGGAGCGCATGGCACGCGCGCGGGAGGAAGCATCCGTCCCCTCCGTCCGGCTGTCGGACGGCACGCTCGCCCGCGTGGTGCGCTCGCCCTTCGCGGGCGGGTGGGAGCTCGACGTCGACGGGACGCCGCAGTCGCACGTGGACCTCGACGATCCGACGCACCTGCACTTCGAGTACGTCGCGCGCATGGGCGCGGTGATCGACCGGCTCCGGATGCCGGGGCAGCCGCTCACCGCGATCCATCTGGGTGCCGGCGCGCTCACGATCCCGCGCTACATCGAACGGACGCGTCCGGGTTCGCGGCAGCAGGTCGTCGAGCTCGAGCCGGCGCTGTGGGACCTGGTGCGCGAGAATCTGCCGCTTCCCCGCGGCGCCTCGATCCGGGTGCGCATCGGCGACGCGCGCGAGGCGCTGGGGCGCCTGCCCGCGGGCCTGGTGGGCGCGGCCGACCTCGTCGTCTCCGACGTCTACTCCGGCGCCCAGACGCCCGCGCACCTCACGACGGTCGAGTTCTTCACCGAGGCGGCGCGGTTCCTCGCACCCGCCGGCGTGCTGCTGGTCAACGTCGCCGACGGCGCGGGTCTCGCGTTCGCCCGCCGCGAGGTCGCCACCGTGCAGGCCGTGCTCGAGCACGTCATCGTGCTCGCGGAGGTGCAGACGCTCAAAGGTCGCCGCTTCGGCAACCTCGTCATCGCCGCGTCCCGCGCGCCGCTTCCGACCGAGTGGCTGCCGCGGCTCATGGCGGCCGGGCCGCACCCCGCCAAGGTCGCCGAAGGCCGGGAGCTCGACGAGTTCGCGCGGGGCGCGCGGGTGGCCACCGACGCCGACGCCACGCCGTCGCCCAAGCCCTCGGCATCCGTCTTCACCCGCTGACCGTCACGGATCCGCCGGCCCGGCGTGGCACGACCGCGACCCGGGAGAGGGCAAGGCACACTGGATAGGCCACCGGCGCGGCGAAGGGAGTCAGACGTGAGCTACATCAGCGGGTACGACCCCGACACTCTCCGCGAGAAGGTGAACGCGAGTCAGTGCAGGGAGCGGCTGGAGGAGATCGGCGACCAGCGGAGCCTTCCTGCTCTCCTCGAGCGGGTGTGGCTGCTCAAGGTGCTCGATCGCGCGGACGAGGCCCTCGTCATCTCGGAGCAGTCGGTGCGCGTCGCGCGCATGGCGGGCACCCGCAAAGACCTGCTGCGAGCCCGCATCCTGCACGCCACCGTGCTGCAGGCCCGCGGCGCGTACGCCGCCGCCGAGCAGGAGCTCACGACGTGCGCCGAGGAGGCGGACGGCCAGGGCTGGGCCGGCATCGGGGCCTTCGCGTACCAGCACCGTGGCAAGGTCAACTACGACGCGGGCGACTTCGAGGCCGCCCGCAAGGACTTCAAGCGGGCACTGTTCCTGCGCCAGGAATCCGGCGCCACCGAGGACCAGCTCGAGTCCACCCTCCTCGCCATCGACGCCGCCGACCGGCGCCGGGCCGCAGCATCCGTAGCCAGCTGAGGTGGGCACCGAAACCCTGAGTGTCGGAGATACGTTCTAGTCTCGCGCACATGTCGGATCTGCATCGCGTGCGGCACTGGGCCGAGGCCCTGATCGCCCTCCACCTCGACGGCTCGTGGAGCTTCGCGTTCGACAACGCGAAGCGCCGGGCGGGGCTGTGCGACTACACGCACAAGCGCATCAGCGTGTCGCGCTACCTCGCCGCGCGGTACGACGACGACACCAACCACCAGACGCTGCTGCACGAGGTGGCGCACGCGCTGGCCGGCCCGCGGGCCGGCCACGGCGCCCGGTGGAAGGCCGTCGCGCGCGAACTCGGCTACGTCGGCGGCACGACCCACAACGGCGAGACGGCGACCGAGCTCGCCCCCTGGATCGGCGTCTGCCCCGCAGGTCACGTCGCGTACCGCCATCGCAAGGCGACGAGGCCCACGTCGTGCGCCAAGTGCGCCCCGCACTTCGACGAGCGCCACGGCTTCACCTGGACCCGCCGCGAGATCACCCGCGCGACCCGTCTGGCCGCGATGACCCCGCGCGACTGACCCGCGTCAGTACGCGGCGAAAACCCCGTCGCGCAGCACGGGAACGACGGATGCCGCATCCACGGCGGCCGCGTTCAGCACCTCGTCGCGCGCGTCACGGGCGAGAAGCTCCTGCCCCGAGCCGCCGGCCGTGAGCAGGTGGCGCAGAGCGCCGCGCAGCCCGCGGAACGCCTCGCACGCGGCGGCGGCCTCCGGCGAGGTGTGGTCGACGCCGAGATCGCCGAGCGCGTCGACGATCGCGCCCGCCCCCAGCTGGTCCTCGACCGCGAATCGCAGCGGGGCCCCCCGCTCCCGGCCGGCGAGCTCGCCCGCAGCGATCACCGCGATGCTCGTGCGCGCGGCGCGCTCGTGCTGGATGTCGAGAACGGCCCGGGCGACCGCCGCGGCGTTGCGGAGGGATCCGAGGAGCACCACGGCGCCGGAGTCGGCCGCCGCCTGGGCTACCGCCGCGCCGTTGATCGATTCGGCGTGCGCGGCTCCGTCGAGCGCCACGCTCTCGCCGCGGGCGACGGCATCCGTCACCGTCGTGGAGAACCGCAGCACGTCGACGACCACGACGACGTCGGCGGCGGCGAGGCGCCGGACTCCGTCGATCCCCCAGTCGTGACGAACCTGGTAGCGGTGCTGGTCGAAGGGGCTCTCGGGCATCCGTCCAGCCTAGGCGGCAGCATCCGTCTCCCCGTCTGGGCGACAGCCGCGTTCGGATCGCGCGTCTCACCGAGACGACACGTCACCTCCGCGCATATCGTGCGCGCTCGGTGAGGTCGCACGATGTCGGCGCTCGGCGCAACCCCGGATTCGGTGAGGGAGCGGGTGCGACACTGGAGCGCATGCGGATCCTGCTGAAGTTCGTGATCGACTGCGATGCCGACGCCGCGTGGCGGGCGGTGCATTCGCCCCGGGCGGTGGCCGAGCTCTACGGGCCGCTGATGGACCTCGCCCCGCTCGTGCCGAGCGGCCTGCCGACCTCCTGGACCCCCGGCGACGACGTGCCGGTGCAGCTTTCCGCGTTCGGCGCGGTGCCGATGGGACGGCAGCTCATCCACGTCAGCGAGCGCTCGGTCGACGAGCCGGGCGGCCGGGTCCGGATCTTCCGCGACAGCGGCATCCCGCTCACGGGTCCGCTCGCCAGCCTCGACGTGTGGGACCACCAGATGGCGGTGTCCCCCGCGCCCGGTCAGCCCGGCAAGACGCTGTGGCGCGACCGGCTCGTCATCGGCGGCCCCACCGCACCCCTTCTCTGGCCGGTGCTGTGGGGCGTGTGGCAGTGGCGGGCCGCGCGTGTGCGCGCCCTCGCCCCCACGTGGGCTCACGACCCCGAATCGCTGCCCGAGGAGTGAGCGGATGCTGCGTGCCGCAGCATCCGTGATCCATCACCCCTGCGGAATGACGGTCAGGACCCGCGCGACGTATTCGAGGAACTTCGCCATGAAGGTGCGCAGGAACTTCTCGGTCTCGGCGTCGGTCACGCGTCCGTCGTCGTCGATCAGACCCGGCGTGATCTGGATGTACGCCTCGGGCGACGTCATCTGCCGGGCGTTGAGGTAGCTCAAGGTGCTGCGGAGGGTCTGCTGGCCGACTGCAGTGCCGATCTTTCCCGGCGACCCGCCGATGACCCCGGTGGGCTTGTCCTCCCAGGCGCTGTCGCCGTAGGGCCGGCTCCCCCAGTCGATCGCGTTCTTGAGCGGCCCGGGGATGGACCGGTTGTACTCGGGAGTGACGAACAGCACGGCGTCCGCCGATCCCACGGCCTCCTTGAACTCGCGTGCGACCTGCGGATAGTCCGCGTCGAGGTCGCGGTTGTACAACGGGAGGTCGGCATAGGAGATCTCGAAGAACTCGAGCTCCTTCGGCGCCAGACGCTGAAGCGCCTCCGCGAGTTGACGGTTGACGGATTCGCGGGAGAGGCTGCCGACGATCACGCCGACGCGGTAGGGCGGTTCGTGCTCAACGATCTCGATCTGCATGCCGCCAGCCTGCACCCGTGACCGCCGGCCACGCACCCCCTTGCGCTGGGGGCGGTTCGGGTATCACGCCCGCACGGGAACCCTCTTCCAGAGCGGGGGAAGTCGCTGCATTGTGGGAGCCGTAGACCTGGGGGTGTGACATGGCCGACGGTGTCGATTTCGCGGAACCGGCCGACGAACCGCGCACTCACGTCACGCTGCGACTCATCGCGCAGGATCCGTCGGTCAGCGGGGATGACGCGCGGATCCTCACCGCCCACGTGAAGGTGCCGTGGTCGCGCATGGAGGACGGACCCCGCGGGGCGCGGCTCCACGTGGTGGACTACGACACCGCGACCGGCAGGTACGTCAAGCACGAGCCGCTGGGCACGGACGACCTCTTCGCGGACGCCGCCGACGAGGTCCTGCGCACCGACTGGGCCTTCCATGCGCAGCACGTGTACGCCACCGCCGCGCGCACGCTCGCCACATTCGAGACGGCGCTGGGGCGGCGGCTGCCGTGGGGCTTCCGCAGCCACCAGCTGTTCCTGGTGCCCCACGCCTTCGCCGAGGCCAACGCCTACTACTCGTTCGAGGATCGCGCGCTGCTGTTCGGCTACGTTCCTCCGGCCGACCCGACCGGCGAGGCGATCTACACCTGCCTGAGCCACGACGTCGTGGTGCACGAGACGACGCACGCCGTGCTCGACGGGCTGCGCGGCCGGTTCCTCGAGCCGAGCCTGCCCGATCAGGCCGCGTTCCATGAGGGCTTCGCCGACATCGTGGCGCTGCTGTCGGTGTTCTCGATGCGGCCCGTCATCGAGCAGGCGCTCGGCAAGCCCGACAAGAGCGGGCGCATCCCCCGCAGCCATGTGACTCCCGAGGCTCTGCGCAGGAACATGCTCGCGCGCGTGGCCGAGCAGATCGGCAGCGTGCTGACACAGGGGCGCGGCGCACTGCGGGAGTCGGCGCTGAACCCGCCGCCCGCCGACTGGGCGAAGCGGGCCGACTTCCTCGAGCCGCACCGGCGCGGCGAGGTGCTCGTGGCGATCGCCTTCGATCTGCTCATCGAGATCTGGGACAAGCGCCTTCAGGCGCTGTTCTCGCGACCGAACGGGGAGGCGGTGACCGGCAAGGGGGTCACCGTCGACCGCGCGCGGGCCGCCGAGGAGGGCGCGAAGGCGGCGTCGCAGCTGCTGACGATGCTGATCCGCGGGCTCGACTACCTGCCGCCCGTGGAGTTCGACTTCGGCGACCTGCTCAACGCGGTGCTGCTGGCCGACCACGAGGTCGTGCCCGACGACGACCTCGGCTACCGCAGGCTCCTGGTCGACGGGTTCGCCAGGGCCGGCATCAGGCTCCCCTCCGGTCGCGTGACCGACGTGCTCGAGTCGGAGCTGCCGCCGCGCTATCTCGGGATCAACTTCGCAGGGCTCCGCAGCGACCGCGACGAGGTGTCGCGCTTCCTCTGGCAGAACGCCCGACGCCTCGACGTGTCGACCGACTACTACACCGTCATCGAGTCGGTGCTGCCGACGCAGCGCATCGGTCCGGACGGGCTCATCGTGCCGGAGTCGGTCGCGACGTACGTGCAGATGGCCGACATGACCGCCCGCGAGTTCACCGACGAGTCGGGGCTCCAGCTCTCCCCCGCGATCGATCCGCAGACGCCCGTTCAGCTGTTCGGCGGCGGGACGCTGATCTTCGACCAGTTCGGGCGGCTCAAGCTGCACATCCAGAAGCGCCTGGACGACTGGCGTCGTCAGCAGCTGCGACTCGACCACCTCGCGCGCACCGGCCGCATCGACGCGAAACGCCGCCTCGGCTTCTCGGACGGCGCCGCCCGCGGGCAGACGTTCGCCGAGCTGCACCGCACCGAACGAAGCTCCGGGGAGGCATGGTGAGCACTCCGACGCGCGTCCGCGTCCGCACGTACCAGGTCGGCTTCGGCGACTGCTTCCTCGTGTCGGTCGAGTACGACGAGCCCCTCCCCGACGGCCGCGCCGAGCGGCATCTGCTCATCGACTACGGCACGAGCCACGCGCCCCGCGAGGGCATGGCCCGCGGCCGCATGGGCGATGTGGCCGCCCTCATCGAGAAGCACACGGGCGGCGAGCTCGACGTGCTCGTGGTGACGCACCGGCATCGCGACCACCTGCGGGGGTTCGAGGTCGACGCCGGGGCGGCGATCATGAGGAGGCTCGCCCCGAAGCTCGTGCTGCGGTCGTGGACCGAGGATCCGCGGCTGCCCGCGACCGCCGATGGGCCGGACGGCGCGGGACTCGACGCCGCCGAGCCGCCGAACGGCCTCAGCCGCGCCGCCGTGCGGTACGCGGCGCTGCTGGCGCAGGCGCAGGACCACGTCGCGAAGCTGACGCAGCTGGTGGGCCTCGACGACGAGGTGAAGGCCGCTGCCGAGGACCAGCTCAAGAACGCCGAAGCGGTCGCCCTCCTGGACGAGCTGTCGCTCGGCGAACGGGGCCGCTACCTCCACGCCGGGATGGAATCGGGGATCGAGGGCCTGGTTCCGGGGATGCGCGCGACCGTGCTCGGCCCGCCCACCGTCGACCAGGACCCGCGCGTCGCGAAGCAGCGAGAGGACGATCCGGAGTACTGGCTGGCCGCGCTCGGCGCCTCGCTGCGCGTCGTCGGCTCGGCCGCCGATGCGGGCGCCGACGCCCCCGCGCCGATCTCTCACGGGCCGGGACCCGTCCGCTGGCTCATCGACCGCCTCGCGGACCAGCGGTCGCACTCGGCGGCACGCCTGGTGCGCGACCTCGACGACGCCCTCAACAACACCAGCGTCATCCTGCTGCTCGAGATCGAGGGCCTTTCGATGCTGTTCCCCGGCGATGCGCAGATCGAGAACTGGCGGCTCACCCTGGAGCGGCTGAAGGACGAGCCGCAGCTGCGCGACCGGCTCGCCGGCATCGACCTGTACAAGGTCGGGCATCACGGCAGCCGCAACGCCACCCCCCGCTCGCTGCACGCGCTGTGGAAGGACCGCAAGGCCGACCGCCCACGGCTCGCCGCGGTCATGTCCACCCGCCAGGGCGTCCATGGCACGGGCGACGGCGCGGTGCCGCAGCCGCAGCTTGTCACCGCCCTCCGCGAGGTCGCCGACCTCTACTCGACCGACGACCTCACCGGCGGCGAAGAGTGGATCGAGCTCGAGGCCGACGCCGCGGGCGGCCCCTTCCGCCCCGTCCCGTTCGTCCAGGACGGGTGACGGATGCTGCGTCGCGAAGCCCTGCGCCGCAGCATCCGTCACCCGGCCGGTCTCAGTCGGCGAGCGCCTCGACCGGTGCGACACGCGTCGCCAGGCGCGTCGGCACGACCGCCGCGACGAGGGTGAGGACGGCGGTCGCGACCACGATGATCGCCACCGGGAGCCACGGCACGGCGGGAGCGACCAGCGTCGGCGCCGAGAACGAGGGCGGCATCGGCACAGCGCCGAGGAGCGACTGCGCGCCCGCCCAGCCGTAGGCGATGCCCAGCACGAGCCCGGTGACGGTCGCGGTGATCGTGATGTGCGCGGCCTCGAACAGCACCATCCGGCGTACCTGCCCGGTCGACACGCCGAGCGCACGCAGCAGCCCGAGCTCGCGGCGGCGCTGCACCACGCCGATCGTGAGGAGGTTCACGAGCCCGACCGCGGCGATCACCGCCGACACGGCGACGAGGCCCATCATGATCCCGGCGAACGTGTCGAGCAGCGTGGTCATCTCCTGCGGCGCCTCGCCGCCCGCCGAAGTCGTGAGCACGACCTTCACGGTCTCGAGCGCCACCGCGAACATCGTCACGAGCGTCACGCCCATCACGACGCCGATGGCCATGCGGCTGGAGCGCTCGGGGTAGCGGAGGGCGTTCTCGGATGCGAGCCGCGCCGTCGCCGACGAGCCGAAGAGCCTGCCCACCAGCCGCAGCACCGGCGGCATCACGAGCGTGGCACCGAGTGCGAGACCGGTGAACGAGAAGATGCCGCCGAAGAACGCGACGATCACACCGAGCGGCGCGACGAGACCGATCGCGATGCCTCCCGCGAGCAGCGCACCACCGATCGCGAACAGCGTGATCGCGGCGCCGTTGCGCGCTGTCTTGCGCGTGTAGGCATCGTGGGACGCCTCGACCGAGCCGCCGAGTGCCTGCAGCGGCGTCACGGCCAGCACCCGCCGCGAGCCGGCCCACGCCGCGGCCCACGTCGTGAGCGCGACCACGACCGCCGGGATCACGAGCACGGGCTGCACGACGGCGTACTCGACGTCACCGATGCCGAAGGCGACCCCGGCCAGGACGACGCCCGCCCATGACACGAGAGTGCCGCCGACGAGCCCGAGCACGGCGCCGATGACTCCGACGACGAGCCCCTGGCGCGCGACCTCGGTGCGCTGCGATCGCGCGGACGCGCCGATGAGCCGCAGCAGGGCGATGCGGCGCGTCCGGCCGGCGATGACCGTCGCGAAGGTGTTCGCCGTGACGATGGCCGCAACGTACACCGCGACCCCGATCAGCAGGAAGCTCATGATCGCGAGCACCGCGGCGAGCGTGCCGCTCTCCCCGATGAACGGGTCTGCCCGAAGCACCGCGGCGATGAACCCGGTGGCGCTTAGCAGGATCGCACCGAACGCGCTCGAGATCCCGGCCACCAGGATGCTCGCCCCCATGCCCCGCTCGCGCAGCCACGCCGGCGGCGAAGAGGCGCTTCGCGAGACCGACGCCGTGGGCCGAGGCATCCGTCGTCCCGTCTCGGCGATCGCGGTCACGACGTCACCGCCACGGCGCCGAGCTCGGAGGCGAGCATGTAGGCCGAGATCTCCTCCGCGCTCTGGCGGGGCTTGTCGGCGACGATGCGCCCGTCGCCGAGGAACAGCACGCGGTCGGCGTGCGACGCGGCGACCGGGTCGTGCGTCACCATGGCGATCGACTGGCCGTGCTCGCGGGTGGCCGCGGCGAGGAGCGCGAGCACCTCGCGCCCGGAGCGCGAGTCGAGGTTGCCGGTGGGCTCGTCTGCGAACACGAGGTCGGGCGAGGTGGCGAGGGCTCTGGCGATCGCAACGCGCTGCTGCTGGCCGCCCGACAGCTGGTGAGGCCGGTGGTTCAGACGCGATGTGAGGCCCAGCCGCTCGACGAGGCCGTCGATGCGCGCCCGCTCGAGTGCGGTCGGACGGCGACCGTCGAGATCGAACGGCAAGAGGATGTTCCCGAGAGCGTCGAGGGTCGGCACGAGGTTGAACGCCTGGAAGACGAAGCCGACGCGACGGCGGCGCAGGATCGTGAGCTCGAGGTCGGAGAGGCCCGTGATGTCGGTGTCGCCGATCCACGCGCGGCCGCTGGTCGGGGCGTCCAGTCCCGCCATGATGTGCATGAGCGTCGACTTGCCCGAGCCCGACGGGCCCATGATCGCGGTGAACTCGCCACGGCGGATGCCGACGCTCACGCCCTCGAGCGCGTGCACCGTGCTCTCGCCGGTTCCGTAGGTCTTGGTGAGCTGCTGCACCCGGGCGGCGAGCCCGAGGTCGGTCGATGAGAGTTCCATGCCTACGACGCTATGGACGGGCCGCTGTCGCGCGCGTCGGCCGTTCGACGCATCCTTCGTACATCTCCAGGATGACGCGCCACCTTCGCCCTCCCGGTGCACGCACCTCCTTCATCGTTGAGTTGGCGGGGAGGAAGACGACGGGGACGAGCTAGGCGAGGCCGTGCTCGAAGGCGAAGACCACGAGCTGCACGCGGTCGCGGAGCGCGAGCTTGGTGAGAATCCGGCTGATGTGGGTCTTCACCGTGGCCTCGGAGAGGAACTCGCGCGCAGCGATCTCGGCGTTGGAGAGCCCGCGCGCGGCGAGTGCGAAGATCTCGCGCTCGCGCTCGGTGAGCTCGGCGTATGCGGGCGGGACCGGCCGGGGCGCAGCATCCGTGAATCTCTCGAACAGATCGCGGGTGGCGGATGCCGCGATCACGGCCGACCCCGAATGCACGGTGCGGATCGCCGCGAGGAGGAACTCCGGGTCGGCGTCCTTGAGGAGGAAGCCGCTCGCGCCCTGGCGGATCGCGCGCGCGGCCGCCTCGTCGAGGTCGAACGTCGTGAGCATCACGATGCGCGGCGGCTCGGGGTCGCCGAGGAGCTCGGCGGTGGCGGCGAGGCCGTCCATGACCGGCATGCGGATGTCCATGAGCACGACGTCCGGTCGCGCCTGGCGCACGGCATGGATCGCCTCGCGGCCGTCGGAGGCCTCGGCCACCACCTCGAGGTCGGGCTGCGAGTCGACGAGCATGCGGATGCCGGCGCGGAAGAGCGCCTGGTCGTCGACGAGTGCGACGCGGATCATGCCCGGCCCCCTTCGTTGTCCCTGTTTCCGTCCTTCATGTCCCGATTCCCGCCGCAGGAAGCCCCGCCGGCGAACGAAAGCAGGACACGCTCGGTGCGGCGCCACGACTCGTCGCGAAGAGCCTCCTCATGAGGACGCCCCGACCGGGATCTGGGCCCGCACCGCGAAAGAGCCGGACTCCTCCGCGGCCTCGAGGCGGCCGCCGGACAGCTGCGCGCGCTCGCGCATGCCGATGAGTCCGTGCCCCGGTCGGCCGGTCGCAGCACCGGGAGCCACGGGGTTGCGGACCCCGATCTCGACGCGGTCGGAGAGCCACTCCAGCCGCACATCGACCGGACCGCCGGGAGCGCCGTGCCGCAGCGCGTTCGTGAACGCCTCCTGCAGGATGCGGTAGACGGCGAGCTGCACCGCGGCCGGAGGCTCTCCGGGCGGGGCGGGATCGACGTCGACGCGCAGCTGCACCCCGGCGGCACGCACCTGGGCGTACAGCTCCTCCAGGTCGGCGAGGGTGGGTTGCGGCCCATCGCCCTGACGGTGGCGCAGCTGCCCGAGGAGCAGGCGCACATCGGCGAGCGCCGCCCGGGCAGTAGTCGAGATCGTGGACAGCGCCTCGGTCGCCACCGCAGGATCGGATGCTGCCGCATAGCGCGCGCCGTCGGCCTGGGCGATCACGACCGCGAGCGAGTGGGCGACCACGTCGTGCATGTCGCGCGCGATGCGCACCCGCTCGTGCTCGGCGGCGGTCTCGGCCTCGGCGCGCTGCTGGGCCTCTCGGTTCTCGCGCGCCCGCACCGCGGTGCGCACGAGGGCGCCGATCGTCCACGAGAGCCCGAGGGCGAAGGCCGCGGCCACGAGCATGACGAGCGCCAACGGCAGCGTCTGCCACGACAGGCCGCCGCCCGCGAAGACCGGCCCCGCGAACAGGTAGACCGTGATCACCAGCGCGCCCACGAGCGCCGAGGCGAAGCCCGCCCAGTAGACCAGCCGCGACCCGTACGCCGCGGTGGTGTACAGCACGCCGAAGATCGCGACGTCCGAGAAGCTGGGCGGTCGCCCGAGCCCCATCTGCACGAGCGCGCCGACCCACGCGATGCCGAGCGCGAGCATCGGCGACAGGCGACGCAGCGCCAGCGCGCCGCTGAACAGGGCGGCGATGAGCAGTCCGGTGATGACCTGCCCGAGCGACCCGAGCCGGGACTCCAGCCCCCACGCGCCGGCGGCCAGCACCGTCTCCACCGGCCACGCGATGAGGAAGAACGCGACCGCCACGATGACGTCGACGACGAGCTGGGACGTCTTCAGGCGGCGGAACACCGTCTCACGCTACGCGAGGGCCTGGGGCCGCGGCATCCGTCCCGCGCTGTATCCGCCCGCGGCGAGGTCCGTCCAGCGATGTACGGCGACGGATGCTGCGGCACGCCTCGTCCCGGATCCATAAGGTCTGCCCACCCGACCATTGCGCCGCACCGGGCGAGGCTTTACTGTCGCGTCACAGGCCGAAACCGACGGGAAATGTCGGATGGCCAGGATCGGGAAGCGGGGCCGGTCCATCGATCGGATCCTGTCTCTTA
>NZ_JAEUAX010000009.1 GCF_019511645.1 Microbacterium ureisolvens
CCCGAGGGACGGACGAACACGGCACCCGCCGGTTCATGAACGGAGAGACGATGACGACGGTACGCGCGGCGATTTCGCAGACCACCTGGACGGGCGACAAGGAGTCGATGCTCGACAAGCACGAAGGTTTCGCGCGCGACGCCGCGGCCCAGGGTGCGCAGGTGGTGTGCTTCCAGGAGCTGTTCTACGGTCCTTACTTCGGGATCACGCAGGACAAGAAGTACTACCGCTTCGCGGAGTCGTCCGAGGGGCCGATCGTGCAGCGGTTCGCCGCGATCGCGAAGGAGCTCGGGATCGTGACGGTGCTGCCGATCTACGAAGAGGCCGAGACCGGCGTGTACTACAACACCGCCGTGCTGGTCGGCGCCGACGGCACGATCCTCGGCAAGTACCGCAAGCACCACCTCCCCCATCTCGACCGGTTCTGGGAGAAGTTCTACTTCCGGCCGGGCAACCTCGGCTACCCGGTGTTCGACACCGCGGTGGGCCGGATCGGCATGTACATCTGCTACGACCGCCATTTCCCCGAGGGCTGGCGCGAGCTCGGCCTCAACGACGCGCACATCGTCTTCAACCCGAACGCCACGAAGCCGGGGCTGTCGAACCGGCTCTGGGAGGTCGAGGGTCCGGCCGCGGCCGTGGCGAACGGCTACTTCGTGCTGCAGCCCAATCGCGTGGGCCGCGAAGACAACGAGTACGGCGACCTCGCCGTGGACTTCTACGGCACGAGCCAGGTCATCGACCCGCGGGGCAACTTCGTGGGCGAGCGCGGCTCGGGCGAGCACGAGGAGCTGCTGGTGCGCGACCTCGACCTCGACATGGTGCGCGACATGCGCGACGACTGGCAGTTCTACCGCGACCGCCGGCCCGACTCCTACACGAAGATCGCGAAGCCGTGAGGAAGGCGGACTGACATGACCACCACACTCATCAAGGGCGGCACCGTCGTCTCGGCGACCGGCCGCGGCGAGGCCGACGTGCTCATCGACGGCGAGACCATCGCAGCGGTGCTCGCGCCCGGCTCGCAGCTTCTCGGGACGGATGTCGCGGCATCCGTCGACACCGTCATCGACGCGACCGGCAGATACGTGATCCCGGGCGGCATCGATGCGCACACCCACATGGAGCTCCCCTTCGGCGGCACGAACGCCTCCGACACGTTCGAGACCGGCACGCGGGCCGCGGCGTGGGGCGGCACGACGTCGATCATCGACTTCGCCGTGCAGCGCTACGGCGAGCGCGTGCAGGACGGCCTCGCCGCCTGGCACGAGAAGGCGGCGGGCAACTGCGCGATCGACTACGGCTTCCACCAGATCGTCGGCGGCGTCGACGAGGACTCCCTCGCGGCGATGCGGGGTCTCCTCGACGAGGGCGTCTCGAGCTTCAAGCTCTTCATGGCCTACCCCGGCGTCTTCTACTCCGACGACGCGCAGGTGCTCAAGGCCATGCAGGTGTCGGCCGAGACCGGGCTGCTCACGATGATGCACGCCGAGAACGGCCCCGCGATCGACGTGCTCGCCGCGCAGCTGGCCGACGCCGGCAAGAAGGCGCCGTACTACCACGGCATCGCCCGTGCGTGGCAGATGGAGGAGGAGGCCACCCACCGCGCGATCATGCTCGCGAACCTCACCGGTGCTCCGCTGTACACGGTGCACGTGAGCGCCAAGCAGGCGGTCGACCAGATCGCGTGGGCGCGCGACCAGGGCTGGAACGTCTTCGGCGAGACCTGTCCGCAGTACCTGTACCTGTCGCTCGAGGAGCAGCTCGGCGCGTTCAGCGAGGAGTGGGGGCAGTTCGAGGGCGCGAAGTGGGTGTGCTCGACGCCGCTGCGCAGCCAGAAGGAAGGCCACCAGCACCACATGTGGCAGGCGCTGCGCACGAACGACATCCAGATGGTGTCGACCGACCACTGCCCGTTCTGCATGAAGGGCCAGAAGGAGCTGGGGCTCGACGACTTCCGCGCGATCCCGAACGGCATCGGGTCGGTCGAGCACCGCATGGACCTGATGTACCAGGGCGTCGTGACCGGCAAGATCACGCTCGAGCGGTGGGTGGAGCTCACCTCGACCACCCCGGCGCGCATGTTCGGCCTGTACGGACGCAAGGGTGTCATCCAGCCCGGCGCCGACGGTGACGTGGTGGTCTACGACCCGAACGGCCACACCACCATCTCGGCGGCCTCGCATCACATGAACATGGACCACTCCGCGTGGGAGGGATTCGAGATCGACGGGCACGTCGACACCGTCATCTCGCGCGGCAAGGTCGTGGTCGACGGCGGCCAGTACCTCGGCGCCAAGGGCGACGGCCGGTTCCTCAAGCGCGGCCTCTCGCAGTACCTGATCTAAGGAACCCCATGGACTTCGGTGTCGTCCTCCAGACCAATCCGCCCGCCGCGCGGACGGTGCAGCTCGCCAAGCTCGCCGAGGCCCACGGCTTCAGCCACGTGTGGACCTTCGACTCGCACCTGCTGTGGCAGGAGCCGTACGTCATCCACTCCGCGATCCTCGCCGAGACGAAGCGCGTGACCGTGGGGCCGTTCGTGACGAACCCCGCGACGCGGGACTGGACGGTCACGGCATCCGTCTTCGCCACGCTCAACGAGATGTACGGCAACCGCACCATCTGCGGCATCGGCCGGGGCGACTCGGCGGTGCGTGTCACCAACGGCCGGCCGACCACGATGGCCGAGCTGCGCGAGTCGATCCACGTGATCCGCGAGCTCGCCAACTCGCGGCCGGTCGAATACAAGGGCGCGACCCTGCAGTTCCCGTGGAGCCGCGGCTCCGAGCTCGACGTGTGGGTCGCCGCGTACGGACCGATGGCACTCAAGCTCACCGGCGAGGTCGGCGACGGCTTCATCCTGCAGCTCGCGGACGTCGACATCGCCGCCTGGATGATCAAGACGGTGAAGGATGCCGCGGCCGCCGCCGGGCGCGACCCCGAGTCGCTGGCCTTCTGCGTGGCGGCGCCGATGTACATCGGCGACGACTGGGAGCACATGCGGGACCAGTGCCGGTGGTTCGGCGGCATGGTCGGCAACCACGTCGCCGACATCGTGGCGAAGTACGGCCACCACGGCGGAGGCGTGCCCGAGGCGCTCACCGACTACATCGAGCGGCGCCGGGGCTACGACTACAACACGCATGGCAAGGCCGACAACGACCACGTCGACTTCGTGCCCGACGACATCGTGGACCGCTTCTGCATCCTCGGAACGGCCGACGAGCACATCGCGAAGCTGGAGCAGCTGCGCGAACTCGGGGTCACGCAGTTCGCCGGGTACCTCCAGCACGACAACAAGGAGGAGACCCTCCGGGTCTACGGCGAGACGGTCATCCCGGCTCTTTCGGCCCACGTGACGGCCAAGAAGTGACGGCGGCCGCATGAGGCCCATCGGCTGGTCTGCCCGGCGACAGGGCGAGCTGCGTGGATGGATCGCAGCCGGCTGGGGTGCGCTCGGAGTGCTCGCCGTGCTCCTGCTGTGGGAACTGTACAAGTTCGCGGGCCCCAGCGAGGGCTTCGTCGTGGGCGGGGTTGCGGGCGAATCCGGTTCGGGCGTCATGATCCTCCCGCGTACGCACGACCGCGCCATGCCGCACATCTGGGACATGGCCGCCCGCCTGTTCGCGCCGACCAGCGGCGGCGACACCCCGCCCCTCTGGGTCTCGGTGGCCGGCGCCGCGCTGGTGACACTGGGCATCGCGGCGGTCGGCTGGCTGATCGGCGTCGCCGTGGGCGCAGTGCTCGGCCTCGTGATGCAGCGCTGGCGTCTGCTGGAGTGGGGCCTGCTCCCCTGGATCGTGGTGAGCCAGATCGTCCCGCTCATCGCGTTCGCTCCCGTCGTCAACGCCATCGGCAACCAGATCGACCGCGGAGGCGGCACGTGGCCGCAGTGGCTCTCGGTCGCCGTCATCGCCTCGTACCTCGCGTTCTTCCCGGTCGCGGTGGGCGTGCTGCGGGGCCTCGCGTCGCCGGACCGCATCCACCTCGACCTCATGAACAGCTACGCCGCCGGCTACTGGGCGACGCTGTTCCGCCTGCGCCTGCCGGCCGCGGTGCCCCACCTCCTTCCCGCGCTCCGGCTCGCCGCGGCGAACGCGGTGCTCGGCGCCGTCGTCGCGGAAGTGTCGATCGGCATGCGCGGCGGCATCGGGCGCATGCTCATCCAGCTCGCCGGCCAGGCCTCCTCGGACCCCGCCGCGCCGTGGGGTCCGACCTTCGGCTCCATCGCACTGGGCCTCATCGCAGCGGGCTCCGTGGCGCTCATCGGCCTCGGACTCGCCAACTACCGCAGAGGAGAAGCGACCGCATGACGGACCCCGCAGTCCACGCCGCCGGCGTCGGCAAGGTGTTCCCGACGAAGACCGGGGAGGTCGTCGCACTGACCGATGTCGAACTCGAGGTCGCGGCCGGGGAGTTCGTCTCGCTGATCGGCCCCTCGGGCTGCGGCAAGTCGACCCTGCTCCGCCTCATCGCGGACCTCGACCAGGCCACGAGCGGGATCCTCGAGATCTTCGGCAAGCCGGCCAAGCGCGCCCGCATCGACCAGGACTACGGCATCGCCTTCCAGCAGGCGGGGCTCCTTCCCTGGCGCACCGTCGGCGCCAACATCGGCCTGCCGCTGGAACTGCACGGCACCGGGAAGGCGGACCGCGCCGCGCGCGTCGCCGAGCTCGCGGAGCTCGTGGGCCTCTCGGACTTCGTCGATCGCTATCCCGATCAGCTCTCCGGCGGCATGCAGCAGCGCGTCGCGATCGCCCGCGCGCTCGCCGCGCGCCCGAAGCTCCTCCTCATGGACGAGCCGTTCGGCGCGCTCGACGAGATGACGCGCGAGCGCCTGCAGTCCGAGCTGACCCGCATCGCCGCAGAGACCTCTGCGGCCGTCGTGTTCGTGACCCACTCGATCCCCGAGGCGGTCTTCCTCTCCGACCGCGTCGTCGTGATGAGCCCGCGCCCTGGCCGCATCACCGACGTCATCGAGACGGACCTCGGCGACGTGCGCGACGAGGCCCTGCGCGAATCCCCCGAGTTCTTCGACCGCGTCACGGCGGTCCGCGAGGCACTCCACGGCACCCCCGTCACGAGGGCGAGGGAATCATGACGGATGCCGCGACCACGATGCTGCCCGCGGCCCCCGCACCGTCGGGCAAGACGCCGCGCCCGATGCCGGCGGAGCGGGAGCTTCCGGGCTGGCTGAAGTGGGTGGCGCCGATCGTCGTGGGGGTCCTCATCCTCGCGGGGTGGACCTTCTGGGTCGACGTGCTCGGCACGGCGCCGCGCATGCTGCCGAGCCCCATCGCGATCGCCGAGGAGTTCGTGCGGCGGTTCCCGATCATCCTCGACGACATGACGATCACGGCCACGAACGCGCTCATCGGCCTCGTGGTGGGCTCGCTCCTCGCGCTCCTGTTCGCGGGGCTCGCCGCAGCCGCCAAGCCGATCGACGGCATGCTCGCCCCTCTGGTGTCGGCGCTCGCGGTCATCCCCATCGTCGCCATCACGCCGATCCTCAACACGATGTTCGGCGCCTCCAGCCAGTTCGGGCGGCAGGCCGTGGCCACGATCGCCGCCTTCATCCCGGTGTTCGTGAACGTGCTGCGGGGCCTCAGACAGACCCGTCCGGTGCACCGCGACCTGCTGCGCGCGTCCGCGGCGTCCGGGTGGCAGACCTTCCGCGTGCTCACTCTGCCCACCGCGCTGCCGTACCTCATGACGGGCCTGCGCATCGCGAGCTCGCTCGCCGTGATCGCCGCGCTGGTCGCCGAGTACTTCGGCGGTCCTGCCGACGGCATCGGCACCGCGATCGCCACCTACGCGAAGTCCGGCCGCGCGGCACTGGCGTGGGCGTACGTGCTCGGCGGCATCATCATCGGCCTCGTGTTCTTCCTCGTCACCTCACTCCTGGAGCGGCTGGCGACGAGGCGGTCGTCGGCCTGAGCGTCGACGAGATCGACCACCGGCCACAGGCTCCACCGCCGAGGGAAAGACAACGCACCACACGAAAGGAACGCAATGAGACACAGCATCAGACGCGGCTTGGCCGCGGCATCCCTCCTCACCGTGGCGGCACTCGCGCTCGCCGCCTGTTCCGGGTCCGAGGACTCCGGCGACGGCGGAGGCGGGAGCGAGGACTTCGAGCCCCTCACGTCGATCAAGCTGCAGCTGCAGTGGCTGCCGCAGGCGCAGTTCGCGGGGTATTACGTGGCGCAGGAGAAGGGCTACTTCGAGGAAGAGGGGTTCGACGACGTCGAGATCATCCCGTCGGGCGGCGACATCGTGCCGCAGGACGCGCTCGTCGCGGGCGACGTGGACTTCGCGATCGCGTGGGTTCCCAAGGTGCTCGGCACGCTCGAGGCCACGGGCGTCGAACTCACCGACATCGCGCAGGTGTTCCAGAAGTCGGGGACGCTCCAGGTCTCGTGGGCCGGCGACGGCATCACCGAGGTCGCCGACTTCGAGGGCAAGCGGATCGGCTCGTGGGGCTTCGGCAACGAGTGGGAGATCTTCGCGGCGATGGCCGCGGAAGACCTCGACGCGACCACCGTGTCGATCACGACGCAGGACTTCTCGATGAACGCCCTCCTCGACCGCGACGTCGACGCGGCCCAGGCGATGACGTACAACGAGTGGGCGCAGATCCTCGAGGTCGTGAACCCGGCGACCGGCGAGCTCTACCAGCCCGAGGACTTCGACGTCATCTCGTACGAAGACACCGAGGGCGCGATGCTGCAGGACGCCATCTGGGCCGACACGCAGCGCCTCGAGGACGACCCGGCCTACGCCGACGCGGCGGTGCGGTTCCTCAAGGCGGTCACGAAGGGCTGGATCTTCGCGCGGGACAATCCCGAGGAGGCCGCGTCGATCGTGTACGACATCGCGTCGAACGCGGAGGCCGCATTCCCGGTCGGTCCCGTGCACCAGCAGTGGATGATGAACGAGGTCAACAAGCTCATCTGGACGGGCGCCGATTTCGGCCTCGTGGACGCGGCGGCGTGGGACAAGACGGTCGCCGGTGCGCTCTCGGCCAAGAACCAGGACGACCTGGAGCTCATCACGACCGAGCCCGCCGACTCGGCGTACTCGAACGAGTACATCGAGAAGGCGCTCGACGAGTTGAAGGACGAGGGCATCGAAGTCGCCGGCGAGTACACGCCGATCGAGGTCACCCTCACCGAGGGCGGCCAGTAGGCCCAACCACCAGCGGGGGCGCCACGCGAAGGCGTGGCGCCCCCGCGCCTCGACGAGGAGGATGAAGCGATGACCGAAGACCTCGACGCGCTCGCGAAAGAACTCGACCGCGAGCACGTGTTCCACTCCTGGTCCGCGCAGGCCGGCCTCGACCTCCCGGTGATCGCCGGCGGCTCGGGCACCGTCGTGTGGGACCACGCCGGCAACCGCATGCTCGACTTCTCGAGCCAGCTGGTCAACGTCAACATCGGGCATCAGCATCCTGCCGTCGTCGCCGCCATCCGGGAGCAGGCCGAGCGTCTCGCGACGATCGGCCCCGCCACGGCGAATCTCCACCGCGGCCAGGCGGCGCAGAGGATCCTCGACAAGGCGCCGGACGGATTCGCCAAGGTGTTCTTCACCAACGGCGGCGCCGACGCGATCGAGAACGCCATCCGCATGGCGCGCCTTCACACCGGACGCGACACGGTGCTCTCGACCTACCGCTCGTACCACGGCAACACCGGTGCGGCGATCGTCGCGACGGGCGACTGGCGACGGATGCCGAACCAGTTCGCCCGCGGACACGTGCACTTCTTCGGCCCCTTCCTGTACCGCACCGAGTTCTGGGCGACGACCCCCGAGGAGGAGTCCGAGCGGGCGCTGCACCATCTCGAGCGCGTCATCCAGTCGGAGGGACCGTCGACGATCGCGGCGCTGCTGCTCGAGTCGATCCCCGGCACCGCCGGCATCATGCTTCCGCCACCCGGGTACCTCGCGGGCGTCCGGGCGCTGGCCGACAAGTACGGGATCGTCCTGATCCTCGACGAGGTCATGGCGGGGTTCGGGCGCACCGGCCGCTGGTTCGCCTTCCAGGGCTACGACGTCGTCCCCGACCTCATCACCTTCGCGAAAGGCGTGAACTCCGGCTACGTGCCGGTGGGCGGCGTGATCATCTCGCCGGAGATCTCGGCGACGTTCGACGACCGCGTCTTCCCCGGCGGACTCACGTACTCGGGTCACCCGCTGGCCGCAGCATCCATCATCGCCGCGATCGATGCCATGGAATCGGAGGGCATCGTCGACAACGCCCGCCGCGTGGGCGAGGACGCCATCGGGCCCGGGCTCGCGGAGCTGGCGGAGAAGCACCCGCTCATCGGCGAGGTGCGCGGTGAGGGCGTCTTCTGGGCGCTCGACCTCGTGACCGACCGCGAAACGCGTGAGCCGGTCGGCGCCGACGTGATCGGCCGTCTCAAGAAGGAGCTCACGTCGCGAGGGCTTCTGCCCTTCGCCGCGGAGAACCGCATCCACGTCGTGCCGCCCTGCGTCGTCACCGACGGGGAGGTGCAGGAGGCGATGTCGATTTACGATGAAGCTCTGACGAAGGTCGAAGGCGACCTCGCGTGACACGTGCACGCCCTCTCACGAGGAGGGCTTCCGAAGGAGGAACACGATGACTGACACCCTGCCGCGCACCGAGACGGCGGTTCTCGACCACTGGATCAACGGCGCCCCCTGGGCCGGGACATCCGAGCGCACCGGCCACGTGTTCAATCCCGCACTCGGGACGGTCCAGAAGGAGGTGCGGTTCGCGTCGCGCGAAGACGTCGGGCAGGCGGTGGATGCTGCGTCCGCGGCGTGGCTGCAATGGCGCGACGCGTCGATCGCGAAGCGCCAGTCGGTGCTCTTCGCATTCCGCGAGCTGCTGAACGCCCGCAAGGAGGAGCTGGCCGAGATCCTCACCTCGGAGCACGGCAAGGTGCTCTCCGACGCGCGCGGCGAGATCGCCCGCGGCATGGAGGTCGTCGAGTTCGCGTGCGGCCTCGGGCATCTGACGAAGGGCGCCTACTCCGAGAACGTGTCGACCGGCATCGACGTCTACACGCTGCGCCAGCCGCTCGGCGTCGTGGGCATCATCAGCCCGTTCAACTTCCCGGCGATGGTGCCGCTGTGGTTCTTCTCGATCGCTCTGGCCGCCGGCAACGCCGTGGTGCTGAAGCCCTCCGAGAAGGACCCGACCGCCGCGAACTGGCTTGCGGGCCTGCTCACGGAGGCGGGGCTCCCGGACGGCGTGTTCAATGTCGTGCACGGCGACAAGGAGGCGGTCGACGCGCTGCTCGAGCACCCCGATGTGCGCGCGATCTCGTTCGTCGGCTCGACGCCGATCGCCAAGTACGTCTACGAGACCGCCACGTCGCACGGCAAGCGCGTCCAGGCGCTGGGCGGTGCGAAGAACCACATGCTGGTGCTGCCGGATGCCGACCTCGACCTCGCCGCCGACGCCGCCGTCAACGCGGGCTTCGGCTCGGCGGGCGAGCGCTGCATGGCGATCTCCGTCGTGCTCGCGGTCGACACGGTCGCCGACGCGTTCGTCGCGAAGGTCGCCGAGCGCATGGCGGGGCTCAAGGTGGGCGACGGCACGCGCGGCTGCGACATGGGTCCGCTCATCACCGGTCAGCACCGCGACAAGGTGACGTCGTACCTCGACGTGGCCGACGCCGACGGCGCCTCGGTGGTGGTCGACGGACGCGACGTCGAGATCGACGGCGACGAGAACGGCTTCTGGCTCGGACCCACGCTCATCGACAACGTGCCGACGTCGTCGACGGTGTACACCGACGAGATCTTCGGGCCGGTGCTCTCGGTCGTGCGCGTCGAGGGCTACGAGGAGGGCCTCGGGATCATCAATTCCAGCCGGTACGGCAACGGCACGGCGATCTTCACGAACGACGGCGGTGCCGCCCGACGCTTCCAGCGAGAGGCGACCGTGGGCATGATCGGCATCAACGTGCCGATCCCGGTTCCTGTCGCGTACCACTCGTTCGGCGGGTGGAAGGCGTCGCTGTTCGGCGACGCGAAGGCCTACGGCCCGCACGGCTTCGAGTTCTTCACGGCCGAGAAGGCGATCACCTCGCGCTGGCTCGACCCCTCGCACGGCGGCATCAACCTGGGCTTCCCCCAGCACGACTGACGCTCGCCCGCAGGAGGGCCCTCAATCGTCGACCGGCGGCGGGGCGAAGATCTTCACCGCCGCCGGCCGGGCGATGCAGCGCAGGCGGAACCCCGCGGCATCGCGCTGCTCGAGCTCGCCGTCGTGGACGAACACGGACGGGTGCCCGGGCTCGGGGCGAACGCCGAGGTCGAGCTCGCGCACCACGAGCCGCTCGATGTCGGTGTCGCGGGGGAAGAGCCGCAGCGCGCGCATCACCGCGGCCGTTCGCTTGCCGAACGCGAGCGACGCCAGAGCGCGCACCTTCGAGCCGCGGGCGTGGTGGATGCGCACGTCCAGCACGCCGGCATCGGCCTCCCGGCGCTGCATCGTGGCCACCCGGTCCGGGTCGTTGCGCCCGACGCTCACGAAGACCGACCACACGCGGGCACGGTGTCCGCTGCGCACGATCGTCAGGGGCTCGGCCCGTCGCAGAGCCACCGCGGTCGCCGCCACCCCTCCGAGCCACTTGCCGAGGCTGTTGCGGCGCTCCCGCTCCTCGATCAGTTCCGGGTAGGCACCGACCGACACCACGTTCAGCACCGTGAGCGGCGCATCGTCGTCCGCCCTCGCGTCGGCGACGCCGACCTCGACCGTCGAGCCGGCCTCATACGCGTCGACGGCGGCATCCACACTGTCGATCCCGAGCGCCCGCACGAAGTGGTTGAAAGTGCCGCCGGGCATGGCGAGGAGAGGCCGGTCGTACCGGCGGGCGAGATGCGCCATGCGCGACACCGACCCGTCACCGCCGTAGACGCCGAGCACCGTGGGTGGATCGTCGCCGGCCATCGCCACGGCGACGACGTCCTCGAGATCCTCGTCTTCGCCGATCTCGCGGATCTGCGCCGCGGGCAGCCGCGCGGCGAAGGTGCCGGCGGGATCCGCCCGCACCACCGCCGTGCCCGAGGCCGTGTTGCGGATGATGAGCACCCCGCGACCACGCGGTTCCGGCGCCGAGGCGGACTCCATACCCGCGACACTACCCACGCGCCGTCGCCGAGGCCTGGACTTGCGCCGCTGCCCCGGGGATGCACAGGGGCTCACCGCCCGCGGGTGCCGAACCGGAAACCTGCACCGAGACCACGGGCGACGTCCCCGGTCTCGACGGCGATGCCCTGGCTCGACGACCGTGCGGAGCTGCGCGGGTCGTCAGGCCGGGAGGATCGGGCGGTTCTCGTAGAACGTCTGCAGCACGACGGTCGTGCGGGTGTTGACCGAGGCGGCGGCGCGGATGTCGCGGATCAGCGACTCGAGGTGACGCGGCGAGGCGACCCGCACGAGAAGGATGTAGCTGGCGTCGCCCGCGATCGAGTGGCACGCCTCGATCTCGGACAGATGCTCGAGAAGCTCGGGCGCATTGTCGGGCTGCGCGGGGTCGAGCGGTGTGATCTCGACGAAGGCGGCGAGCGGCTTGCCGACGGCCTCGGCGTCGACCAGGGCGCGGTAGCCGGTGATGACGCCGCGGCTTTCGAGTCGGCGCAGCCGCGCCTGCACGGCGGACACCGACAGCCCGACCGCCGCCGACAGGTCGGCCAGCGTGGCGCGGGCGTCCTGGGAAACCTCGCGCACGATGGCGGCATCGATCGCATCGTCCAGGGCGGGCACGGCTCCACTCTAACCGCGGACAGGAAATTTTCCTGCTGAATCGTGCAGACAAGGGAAGTTCTCTAGAATCGAGAGCGAAACCGCACTCGAAGATCGGAGGTTCACCATGTCCAGCAGCGCCCTTCACACGACGAAGGCGATCGTCGGCGAACCCGAGGTCGTCGACGACGCCCGCATGGCTGAGACGAGCGACGCCTGGCTGCGCCTCAAGGCGGCCGCGACGGCGATCCAGAGCCTCCAGGCGCAGGACGGATCGATTCCGGATGCTGCCGCCCACGACGAGGCGCGCGCTCTCGTCTCCGAGATCACGGCCGGCATCCGCGCGCTGGCGCCCGCCTTTCCCCACGACGCCGAGTACCTGTCCGCCGCCGTGCGCGACTTCGAGCGCTGGGAGGACCAGGGGTTCGCCGTCCCCGACTTCCTCGACTCGCTCGAGGCCTTCCAGCCCCAACAGCAGCGGGCCGACGGCATTCGTCATCTCGTCGTGTTCCCGATGTACACGCAGAACGGCTCGCGCGACCGCCACGTCGAGGCGGTGCTCGTCGAGGTGATCTGGCCCGAGTTCATCGCGCAGCTCGAGGCCGGCGACTACGGCAACAAGCTGTTCGTGTCGCTGCGATTCGTCGACTTCACGCCCGGATACGACACGAACAGCGCGGTGCTGTTCCCTGAGACCGTCGCGATGCGCGAGATCCCCACCTTCACGTGGGGCGCGATCTTCCAGGACCGCGAGGCCGCGCGCTACCGCCGCGTCGTGCGCGCCGCCGCCGACATCACGAAGCTCGACCTGCCCGACGACGCCCTCCGCATGCTCGACGACCAGGAGCTCACCGAGAAGACGTTCGTGATGTGGGACATCATCCACGACCGCACCCACATGCGCGGCGACCTGCCGTTCGACCCGTTCATGATCAAGCAGCGGATGCCGTACTTCCTGTACTCGCTCGAGGAGCTGCGGTGCGACCTCACGGCGTTCCGCGAATGCGTCGCCATCGAGAAGCGCCTGGCCGCGCAGGAGTCGCTGACGACGGCCGAGGCCGAGATGCTCGAGCACGCGAAGCTCGTGCAGTACGCGGTCATCTTCGACCGCATCTTCCGGTTCTCGATCACCGGCTCGCGCGTGCGCAACTACGACGGGCTCGGCGGCCAGCTGCTGTTCGCCTGGCTGCACCAGCGCGACGTGCTGCACTGGACCGACACGGCGCTCGCCTTCGACTGGGACGACGTCCCGGCCGCCGTCATCGCGCTCGGCGAGGCGATCGACGAGCTCTACTGGCGCTCGATCGACCGGCCGAAGACCGCGCACTGGCTCGCGGCCTACGACCTGGTGCGTTCGACGCTGACGCCGAACCCCGCCTCGCAGTGGGCGCGGGGCCTGCCCGACGAGGTGCTCGCCGGCACTCCGAAGGGCTACACCGACGCGGTGCTGGACGACGAGTTCCCGCTGTCGATGTTCTTCGAAGCCCTCGACAAGAAGATGAAGCCCGTCATCGAATCGACGGCCGGGATCACGGGACGCGATTCCTGACGCGGGCGCGCGTTCTCGGCGAGACGTCGCTTCTCGCCGGGAGCGCTCGTTCGCGACGTGGGAGGCTGGAGACATGACCGTCTCAGGCAGACTCGTGATCATCGCCGGCGCGACCAGCGCTTCGGGCCTCACCGCCGCCCGCGTCCTGCGCGACGCGGGTGCAAGGGTGGTGGCCGTCGGCCGCGACGCCGGCAAGCTGCGGGACCTGGTGGACTCCCTCGACGCGGATGCTGAGCGCCTGGGCACCGCCCCGTCCGGAAGCGTTCGCACCGAGGTATGCGACCTCGGCGACGAGGACGCGGTCGCCTCTCTCGCCGAGCGCGTCCACGAGGCCGACGGACCCGTGGACGGCGTGCTGCACCTCGTGGGCGGCTGGCGCGGCGGAGGGGGCCTGGCGGGTCAGACGGACGCCGACTACCGCTTCCTCGAGGGCTCGCTCACCGCTCTCCGCCACGTCAGCCGCGCGTTCGACGCCGATCTCCGGGCGTCGGAGGCCGGCCGCCTGGCAGTGGTGTCGTCGACGGCCGTCACACGTCCCGTCGCCGCGGGCGCGAACTACGCCGCGGTGAAGGCGGC
Source organism: Microbacterium ureisolvens (assembly GCF_019511645.1). Taxonomy (GTDB): domain Bacteria; phylum Actinomycetota; class Actinomycetes; order Actinomycetales; family Microbacteriaceae; genus Microbacterium; species Microbacterium ureisolvens_A. The sequence goes on from NZ_JAEUAX010000009.1 coordinate 13,869, forward strand.
CACCGAGGCGTGGACGCGCGCCGTCGCGCAGGGCTTCGCGAAGGATGCGCGGGATGCGGACAAGCCGCTGGCCGCAGCATCCGTGATCTTCCGCGTGAAGAGCCTCGACGGACTCGAGGAGGCCCTCGCGCAGCGGTTCAGCGACCTCTGGCTCACCGACGCGGCGGATGTCAACGACACCATCGTCGAACTCACCGACCCCTCGCTCTGACGGCCGGCGGCACTCCCGCCCGGCCGCACGCGAACAAGATTGGACACCCGTGACCACGATCCACGACCCGAACCTGCGCGGCTTCGCCAGCGACAACTACTCCGGCATCCACCCCGAGGTCCTCGCGGCGATCGCTGCCGCCAACGACGGCCACCAGGTCGCATACGGCGACGACGTCTACACGGAGCGCCTGCAGGCAGTCATGGCCCGGCACTTCGGCGAGGGCGTCGAGGCGTACCCGGTGTTCAACGGCACCGGCGCCAACGTCGTCGGCCTGCAGTCGATGCTCCCCCGCTGGGGCGCCGTCGTCTCGGCCGGTACCGCGCACATCAACGTCGACGAGGGCGGCGCGCCCGAGCGCGTGGCCGGCATCAAGCTGCTGACCGTCCCGACGGACGACGGCAAGCTCACGCCCGAGCTCATCGACCGCGAGGCATGGGGCTGGGGCGACGAGCACCGCGCGCAGCCCCTGGTCGTCTCGATCACCCAGTCGACCGAGCTCGGCACCCTGTACTCGGTCGACGAGATCCGTGCGATCGCCGATCACGCACACAGCCTCGGCATGAACCTCCACATGGACGGCTCGCGCATCTCGAACGCCGCTGCGGCACTCGGCCTGCCGTTGCGCGAATTCACGCGCGACGTGGGCGTCGACGTGCTCAGCTTCGGTGGCACGAAGAACGGCGCGATGCTCGGCGAGGCGGTCGTCGTGCTCAACCCCGGCGCGTCGACGGGGCTGAAGTTCCTGCGCAAGCTCGACATGCAGCTCGCCTCGAAGATGCGCTTCGTCTCGGCGCAGCTGCTCGCCCTGCTCGAAGGCGACCTGTGGCTGCGCAACGCCTCGCACTCCAACGCGATGGCGCAGCGCCTGCGCAGCGGCATCGAGGCAGGTCTCGCCGCCGGCACGATCCGCGGCGTCGGGTTCACCCAGCCGACCCAGGCCAATGGGGTGTTCGCGACGCTGCCCGACGACGTCGCCGAGCGCCTGCGCACCTCGTTCCGGTTCTACGACTGGGATGCCGCGAAGAACGAGGTCCGCTGGATGTGCTCGTTCGACACGAGCGAGAACGACATCGACGCCTTCCTCGCCGCCATCGCGCGGGAGACCTCGGCCGCCTGATCCGGCGCGGCGACCGCCTCAACGGGTCAACCGGGCTTCCACAGGAGAGTCGTCGCTCGACGCTCCTGTATGGGCCCGGTTGCCTGTCGAAGAAGGGGCGGATGCCCCCAGACTCGGATTCCCCGCTCGGTGAACGAGCCGGGAACGAGTTGAGCGAGCGAGGGACGAGCGAGACGAAACGCCCCGAACCCCGGCGCGGGCCGCAGGTTCGAGGCGTTTCGTCTTCGGGCGCCAGAGCGCCCGCAGGCGCCGCAGGGGCCGCCGATCAGCCTTGGTTGTGCTCCTCGGCTGAGTGGGGGCGTTCGGACTCGGGCTGCTCGCCCTCGGGCTCGGTGGCCTCGTCGTGTTCGCCCTCGGGCTCGGTGGCCTCGTGGTGTTCGTCCTCGGGCTCGGTGGCCTCGTGGTGCTCACCCTCGCTCTCCTGGCCTTCGGACTCGGTGCCCTCGGCGTTCGTCACCTCGGCCTCGACAACCTCGGCCTCGACATCGACCGGGCCCGCAGCAGCCGTCGCCTCCGCTCCCTCGCCCTCGGCCTCGACATCGACCGGGCCCGCAGCAGCCGTCGCCTCCGCTCCCTCGCCCTCGGGCTCGGGCTCGGCCGTCGCGAGAACTCCCTCGGGGCGGATGAGCTCCTTGACCTCGGCCATGAAGCTCATGAGCTGATGCTGCTGCCAGCGCAGCTGTCGGGTGCGGTCCTCGGCGTCGCGCAGCACGGACTGCGAGTGCGTCGTGACCAGGTCGATGATGCGCTCGGCCTTCACGTGGGCGCGCTCGAGGTGCTCGCGGGCCCGCAGCTGCGCATCGGCCTCGATCTGCTGCGACTGGGCGCGCATGAGGCGCTCGAAGTCCTCGGCCTTCACCGAGACGCGCTGCGCGTGCTCGAGCGAGGCGGCGACCTGCTCGTTGGCGTCCTGCGTGATGCGCTCGGCGTGCGCGACCGCCTGATTGTGCAGCACGAGGAACTCCTGGTGCGCGTCGTCCTGGCGACGGGTGAGGGATGCCTCGAACTCGAGGGCGCGCAGCCGCAGCTCGCGCACCGTCTCCTCGGCCTCGGCGCGATCGCGGGCCGTCTCGCGGGCGACGGTCGAACGCAGCACGGCCGCGCCCTTCTCAGCCTCGGACCGGATGGCGGCGGCCTCACGCTCGGCCTGCGACACCTTCTCCGCCGCGTGGGCGGCCTCGCGCTCGAGGCGCGCCTCGTGCGCAGTGAGCTCGGTATCGATCTTCAGCTTGATCTGCTGGGCGTCGTGCTGGGCTTGCGAGACGATGGCATCGGCCTCTGCCTGCGCCGACGCGCGCCGGTTGGCGATCTCTTCCCGCGCGGCCTCGAGCAGGCGGTCGCCCTGGATCGTCGCATTGCGGATGAGCAGGCTCGCCTGGTCTTCGGCGACGCGCAGCACCTCCTCGAACTGCTGGCGGTTGGGCGACTCGGTCGTCGCGCCGACGAGCTCGTCGCTCAGGGTCTGCACACGCTGCTCGGCGTCGGCGATCTTCGCGTGCGCGAGCTCCAGCTCCGCCCGGAGCCGCTGGACGGCATCGCCCTCTTCCTCGCGGGCGGCGGATGCCTCGGCCGCGACGCGCTCGAGCTCCGCCTCGCGGGCCTGCTCGGCGTCGGCGAGGGCCGCTTCGAGCCGCTCGATCTCTTCCTGGCGGGCCGCCAGCGCGGCGTCGAACTCAGCCTGACGTTCTGCAATCGCCGCCTCGATCTCGGCCTGGCGACGCTCGGTGGCAGCCTGGAGCTCGGCCTCGAGACGCTCGGCCTTCGCGCGGCTCTGCGCGACCGCCGCACCGGCGCGACGCTGGTGCTGCTTCAGCTGCGCGACCTCGTCGGTGGCGGCGCGCATGCGCGCATCGAGCCCGGCGATGGCGGCGTCGACCTCTTCCTTGTCGTACCCGCGGAAGGTCGTCGTGAACCCCGACCCGAACGCGGTCGTCGCGGTGTCACCGATGAGGTTGTCGAACGGGGTCGGGTCGTCCTGACCCGTGTTTCCGGCGCTCTGAGCATGGTCGGACATCGGTTTCTCCGCTTTCTGTGGCGAGGGTGGTGCTGCGTCGGCGAGTGCTCGCGGCGGAGGCGTGCGGTATCGCGCCCGCCGCACCGGCGAAGTGTCGCCGCGCGCGCGAGCATCAGTGACCGCACCGTCCTCTACGACACCGGGGGGTGTGTCGCGGGTGACTGCGCTTCGGGGGTAGGTGAACCCTACAACGCCCGGCTGTGTGCGCGAAACGTCATTCGCCCGCCAGCCACCGACGGTACGCGTCGAACGAAGAGGGCCGTCCGAGGAACGCTTCGACGAGGTCCCGCGCGTCCCGCGATCCGCCCCGTTCCAGCACTTCCGTGCGGTAGCGGCGAGCGGCTTCGGGGTCCATCAACCCGGCAGCGAAACCGCTCAGCAGGTCGCGCGCGATCACCAGGCTCCACTGATACGTGTAGTAGCAGGCGCCGTACCCCGTGAGGTGGCCGAACCCGGCATACGGGTGCAGCCCGCGGAGAGGCTGAACCGGGCTGGATGCCGCGTACAAGCGCTCCGTCTCCGCCTGCAGGTCGGCCGGCCGGTCGACGTGCAGGTGGTACGACACGTTCGCGTGACCCAGCTGTCGGCGCACCTCGAGCGCGCGGCCGAAGGCGTCGGCGGTGCGCATGCGCTCGACGAGATCGGCGGGGATCGGCTCGCCGTCGGCATTCGCGCTGAACGAGGCGAGCACTTCGGCATCCCACGCCCATTCCTCGAGGAGCTGGCTCGGCGCCTCGACGAAGTCCCACTCGGTGGCGACTCCGCTGAACCGGGCGAACCGCTGCCGGCCGCCGAGTATGTCGTGCACGAGGTGACCGAACTCGTGGAAGAACGTCACGACCTCGTCGTGCTCGAGGAGGCCGCGCGAGAAGTTGCACAGCAGCGCCGCTTCGGGGAGCACGCGTCCGGCGACACCGGGCGCCAGCGGGAAGCACGCGGCGTGGCTGAACTTGCCCTCGCGCGGGTGCAGATCGAGGTGGATGCGGCCCAGGCGGTCGCCGCCCCGCACGACATCGAACGACTGCACGTCGTCGTGCCATGCGGGAACGTCGACGGGCACGTACTCGACGTCGAGAAGGCGCCCGGTCACGTCCAGCACGCCCTCCACGACCCGGTCGAACGGGAAGTACGAGCGCACGAGCTGCGCGTCGACGTCGTACTGCTCCCGCTTGATCGCGCCGAGCAGGTACCAGAAGTCGGCGATCGAGACGACGTCGGCGTCGGGGATGTCGCGGCGGAGGCGCTCGAGCAGGACCGGGTACTCGGCATCCGTCGCAGCCCGAGAGGCGTCGTCGAGACGCGAGAGGAAGGCCGGGATCTCGGCACCGCCACCGATCATGCGGGTCTCGGTCTCGTAGTCGGCCCAGTCCGGATAGCCGAGAAGGCGGGCGCGCTCGGCGCGCACCTCGAGCAGCTCGGCGAGGATCGCGTCGTTCTCGGGCCATGCGAGGTCGTTGTACGCGCTCACCAGCGCGACACGGGTCTGGCGGTCGTGCGCGTAGTCGCGGATCGGCATGAGATCGGGGTAGTCGGTCGACAGCGTCACCCGGCCGGCTTCGTCGGCGGGATGGGCGTCGATGAAGTCCTGCGGCATTCCGGCGAGACCGTCGGCCGGGACGGTGATCTCGCGGCGCCCGTCGCGGATGTTGCGGGAGAACGCCAGCGACAGCTCGGTGTCGCGGTCGGCCAGCCGGCGCGCCCGCTCGCGGTCCGCCTCGTCGAGCTCGACGCCGCCGCGACGGAAGTCGCGCAGCAGATGGGTGAGCAGACGCGTCTGATCGGCGTCGAGCGCCTCGGTCGAGGCATCCGCGAAAGCGCCCCAGAGGTCGCGGTTCAGCAGGCGCGCCGCCGACAGCGACTCGACCGCCTGCACCTGCGACTCCGCGGTCTCGCGCACCTCGGCATCGGGGTGCGCCTCGCTCACGACGTAGGCCTCGCTCAGCGCTTCGGCGAGCGCGATGTCGGCGTCGTTCCAGAGCTCCAGGCGTTCGGCGGTGCTCAGGCCGGTCTCGGAGGTCAGGCGCGCGTCGATCTCGTGCACGCGGGCGATGCGTTCAGCGGGGCGCTCGGTCACGAAGGCCGCCCACCCGGCGGCATCGGACGGGAAGGGCAGGGGTGCGAGGGTCACTCTGCGAGCCTAGGCGGGGACGGGGACACCGCGCGAGGGCGGGATCTCGGCCGCCGCGGAAGACGTCAGCGCAGCGCCCCGACGCTCGCGAGCGCCATGCGCACGAGCGTGCCGCGTCCGCCCTCCATCTCGGCGGAGAGGGCATCGGATGCCGCCTCCTCGGGTGTCAGCCATGTCACCTCGAGCGCGTCCTGTCGCGGCTCGCACGTGCCCGTGACCGGGACGACGAACGCGAGCGACACGGCGTGCTGACGGTCGTCGTGGTAGGCGCTTACACCCGGGAGCGGGAAGTACTCCGCCACGGTGAACGGCGTCGGCTGGGGCGGCAGCAGCGGGAAGGCCATCGGCCCGAGGTCGTTCTCCAGGTGGCGGAACAGCGCGTCCCGGATGGTCTCGCCGTAGCGCACACGGCCCGAGACGATGGTGCGCGAGATCTCGCCGATCGGGGTCGCCCGCAGCAGGATGCCCACCTGGGTGACCTGGCCCATCCCGTCGGTGCGCACCGGCACACCCTCGACGTACAGCATCGGCAGGCGGCGGCGGGCCTCTTCGAGCTCGATGTCGCTCAGCCACGCGGGGTTCGAGACGTTGCCGGCCGGCGGGCCGAACGGCTCGTCGCCCGCTGGTTCGGGGTCGGGAGTGCGCACGGACATGCCTCTTGTATACCCCGCGCGGACCGCTCGCGACGAGGATTCGCCCCCGCCGAGCCTCGGCCGTGTCGGCGCCGCGTGTCAGGATGAGGGCATGCCGGAAGCGCTCGTCCTCGATGCCGACGCCGTGCTCTGGTCGACCGACCCGTCGGCCCTCGCAGGGCGCCACCTCCTTCTGCTCCTGCACGGCTACGGCGCCGACGAGCACGATCTGTACCCGCTCCGCGGCTACCTCCCCGACGCGTTGGCCGTCGCCAGCCTCGCCGCTCCGCTGGTTCCGCCGTGGCCGGCACCGGGCCGTTCCTGGTACCCGATCGACGGGCTCGACGGCCGCGACCCCTCGCATGTGACGCGCGCCGCCGAGGCCGTGATCAGCTGGGTCGACGCGCACGCCGAGGGCGCAGCATCCGTGGGTCTTCTCGGCTTCTCGCAAGGGGGTGCGGTGTCGCTGCAGGCCATGCGGCTCGACCCGCAGCGGTTCGCCTTCGCCGTGAACCTGTCGGGCTACGTGACGCCCGGCGACCTCCCCAAGGACGCCGAGCTCGCCGACCGGCGCCCGCCGGTGTTCTGGGGCCGCGGCACGAGGGACGACGTCATCCCGGGGTTGCTGATCGAGCACACCACGCAGTGGCTTCCCGAGCGCGTCGACCTCAGCGGCCGCGTCTACCCGGGCCTCACGCACAGCGTCTCGGAGCAGGAGCTCACCGACGTGCGCGTCTTCCTCGACAAGCAGCTCGAAGAACTCACCACCGCCGACGCCTGACGCTCCCCCTCCCCTGGCCATGCCCGGGGATGTCGGCTATGGTGGCTGACGGCCTTGTCCCCTCCGTGAGGAACTCCCTTGAAGCTGATCGACGCGACCGCGCTGTAATCGCGCTGCTCCGTCGACTCTCGACGCACCAGCGCTTGAACAACTTCGCGCTGCCGTCGATCCGCCGCTTCCTCACTCGCTCCGGCATGCCCGGGCGACGTCCCGCGGCCCTCGGTGTCAGCGCACGTCTGACACAGGAGGCCTCATGCCCGCTCACACCCTTACCCCGGCGATCGTCCTCGACCGGGTCACCTTCACCTGGCCCGACGGCACGACCGCCCTCTCGGATGTCTCCGGCTCGTTCGGCACCGGCCGCACGGGCCTCGTCGGCCGCAACGGCTCCGGCAAGTCCACGCTCATGCGGCTCATCGCCGGCGAGCTCACGCCGTCCGGCGGTCACATCTCGGGGGCGACGGATGCTGCGTACCTTCCGCAGCGCCTGACCCTCGACGTCGACCGCCCCGTCGCCGACCTGCTCGGCGTGGGCGACACGCTCCGGGCGCTGCGCGCCATCGAGTCCGGAGACGCCGATCCTCGTCACTTCGACGCGGTCGGCTCCGACTGGGACATCGAAGCCCGCGCGCACGCGGCGCTCGCCGACGCCGGACTCGCCCCCGGCATGCTCGATCGGAGCGTCGGGCAGCTGTCCGGAGGCGAGGCGGTGCTCACCGCGATCGCCGGCATCCGGCTGCGCGGTCCGTCGATCGCGCTGCTCGACGAGCCCACCAACAACCTCGACCGCGAGGCGCGTGCGCGCCTGCACGACATGGTGCTCTCGTGGCGGGGTGCGCTCGTCGTGGTGAGCCACGACACGTCCCTGCTCGAGCTGATGGACGACACGGCCGAGCTGTACGCCAACGAACTCTCGACCTTCGGCGGCCCGTACTCCGAATGGAGGGCGTGGCTGGATGCCGAGCAGGGCGCCGCCCGCGACGCCGAGCGCGCCGCGCGCCAGGCCGTCAAGCGCGAGAAGCGCCAGCGCATCGAGGCCGAGACGACGATCTCGCGCCGCGCCGCGATGGGGAAGAAGGCGTTCGAGGAGAAGCGCGTGCCCAAGATCGTCGCGAACGGGCGTCGCATGGCGGCCCAGGTGTCGGCGGGCAAGCTGCGCGGCGAGAAGGCCGACCGCGAGGCATCCGCCCGGGAAGCGCTCGATGCCGCGGAGCGCCGCGTGCGCGACGACGACATCGTCAAGATCGACCTGCCCGACCCCGGTGTTCCCGCCGGGCGCCGCATCGCCACCCTCGGCGACGGCGAGCGCTCGTGGATCATCCAGGGCCCCGAGCGGGTGGCGCTCATCGGCCCGAACGGCGCCGGCAAGACGACGCTGCTCGAGAAGCTGGTCCGCCCAGCGGTTGGCAATTCAGGATCAACGGCCGCGATGCCGCAGGAGAAACACCGTGTGGACGCAACCATCCTGAATTACGCACACAGCGCGGTCCTGCACACCGACCGGGTCGGCTACCTCCCGCAGCGCGTGGACGGGCTCGATGACGCGGCATCGGTGCTCGAGAACGTCGCCCCATCGGCGCCGAACGTGACGATCGTCGAGCTGCGCAACCGGCTCGCACGCTTCCTCATCCGAGGGGCGGCGGTCGAGCGCCCGGTCGGCACGCTGTCGGGCGGAGAGCGGTTCCGGGTCGCGCTCGCGCGGCTCATGCTCGCCGATCCGCCGCCGCAGCTGCTCGTGTTCGACGAGCCGACGAACAACCTCGACCTCGACACGGTCGACAGGTTCGTCGAGGCGATCGCGGCCTACCGCGGCGCGGTGCTCGTCGTGAGCCACGACGACGCGTTCCTCGAGCGCATCGGCGTGGACCTCGTCATCGAGCTCGGCCGCGACGGCACCCTCACCGAGCGCTGACGCCCGGGCGCGGCATCCGTCTCTCGGGAATCGGGAGACGGATGCTGCGGCCCGCCCCCTCGCGGATCGGGGGCCTGCACCCGTGCGGTCACTCGCCGACGCGAGCAGGATGGGAGCATGAACGCACTCGTGAGACCTCAGCAGGGCCGATGGGTCGCCGGCGTCTGCGCCGCCATCGCCAACCGCTTCGGGTGGAACGTCACCCTCGTGCGCGCCCTCACCGTGATCGCCGTCGTCTTCTTCGGCCTGTCGCTGTGGATCTACATCCTGCTCTGGATCATCGTGCCCTCCGAGCGCTGACCCCTGGCGCGGCGGGGTCCCGCACGCCATGATGAACGCATGCATCGCCTGGTCCGCCCGGTGAAAGGGCGCATGATCGCGGGAGTCTGCCAGGGCATCGCCGACCGCTTCGGCTGCAGCGTGGTGCCGGTGCGCGTGCTCACGGTCGGCGCGACCGTGTTCTTCGGCATCTCGATCCTGCTCTACCTGGTGCTGTGGATCCTGATGCCGGACGAGCGCTGACCTCGGCTCACGGCTTCTTCTGCTGACCCGGGGCGTTGGCGCTGTTGCCCGGGGTGTCCGCGGTCTCCTCCGCCGGAGGCTGGGTCTCGGTCGGTGCGGGCGCGGGTGCGGGAACCGCCACGACCGGCTCCTCCACGGTTTCTTCGGGTTCGGTCGCCACATCCGGCTGCTCCACCGGTTCGACCGTCGGTGTTGAGGGACGCGACGGCGCGGTGGTGGGCACGGATGCCGAAGGGCGGGGCTCGGAGACCGGGGCGGGGTCGGCGGGCACCAGCGGCGGCGGGTTCTGCGACGCTCCGAGGATCGTCGTGACGACGACCAGGAGCGAGAGGCCCAGCGCACCGCAGAGGGCGCCGAGCCCGAACGTCTGCACGCGCCGGGAGCGCATCCACGAACGGTCGGCGAGCGCCGGATTGGTACGGCGGGTGAGCGGAGCCGGTGCCGTGGGCTCGCTCGAGGAGATCGGTTCCATCACGGGTCCTCGGCGGTGAGCGCGTGCCGGGGGTGCACGCACGCAGGGAGCTTACGCGACCCTCCTGGACGGAACCTGGCCCTATGTCGGTGATCGCGACGAAGATGGAGTGATGGGCGACGTCCTCGAGCGGTTCGGTCCTGCCACGCAGGACTGGTTCCGCGGCGCGTTCCGGGCGCCGACCGACGCCCAGAAGGGCGCGTGGCAGGCGATCTCCGCCGGCAAGCACGCGCTGGTGGTCGCGCCGACCGGCTCCGGCAAGACGCTGTCGGCGTTCCTCTGGGCGATCGACCGCGTGTTCCACGACAAGGCCGCGGCTTCGCCGGCTCCATCGGGTCGTAGGAAGCGGACGGATGCTGCGGCCCCCGCCACCCGGATCCTCTACATCTCGCCGCTCAAGGCGCTCGGTGTCGACGTCGAGCGCAACCTCCGGTCGCCGCTCGTCGGGATCGGGCAGTCGGCACGGCGCCTCGGACTCACCGTGCCCGGCGTGACGGTCGGCGTTCGCTCCGGCGACACGCCCGCGGGCGACCGGCGCAAGCTCGTCCAGACGCCACCCGACATCCTCATCACCACCCCCGAGTCGCTGTACCTCATGCTCACGAGTCGCGCGGGCGAGACGCTGCGCGACGTGCACACGGTGATCGTCGACGAGGTGCACGCCGTCGCGGCCACGAAGCGCGGCGCCCATCTTGCGGTGAGTCTGGAGAGGCTCGACGCGCTGCGGCGGTCGTTCGCCCCGGATTCTCCCCCGGCTCAGCGCATCGGGCTGTCGGCGACGGTGCGCCCGATCGATGAGGTGGCGCGGTTCCTCGGCGGTGCCGAGCCGGTCGAGATCGTCGCGCCGAAGGCGAGCAAGGCGTTCGACATGAAGGTCGTCGTGCCCATCGGCGACATGCTCAACCCACCGCCGCCACCGAGCCCCGTCACGCCCGACGGCGACGGGGCGTGGGAGGAGCCCGGCGCGGCGGCCGAGCCGATCGACGAGGACTGGTTCGCCGACGGCCAGTCGGCGGGCTCGGCATCGCGTGCGACCGGCGCCGGCGAGACGGAGATGACGGGCTCGGTCTGGCCGCACGTCGAAGAGGCGATCGTCGACCGCATCCTGCTGCACCGTTCGACCATCGTGTTCTGCAACTCGCGACGCCTCGCCGAGCGGCTGACCGGCCGGCTCAACGAGATCTACTCCGAGCGCCTCGGCCTCGAGCTGCCCGAGCAGACCGTGCCGGCCGCGATGATGGCGCAGGCCGGCGCGACGGCGGGCGCCGACCCGGTGCTCGCCAAGGCGCACCACGGCTCGGTGTCGAAGGAGCAGCGGGCGCAGGTCGAGGAGGAGCTGAAGTCCGGCGTGCTGCGCTGCGTCGTGGCGACCTCGAGCCTCGAGCTCGGCATCGACATGGGGGCGGTCGACCTCGTGATCCAGGTGGAGGCGCCGCCGAGCGCCGCCTCGGGTCTCCAGCGCATCGGCCGCGCCGGCCACCAGGTCGGCGAGGTGAGCCGCGCCGCCCTGTTCCCGAAGCACCGCGGCGACGTGCTGCACACCGCGATCGTCACCGAGCGCATGCTCGCGGGTCAGATCGAGGCGATCGCGATCCCGCAGAACCCGCTCGACATCCTGGCGCAGCAGACGGTGGCCGCCGCCGCCGTCGGCCCCGTCGATGTCGAGGGCTGGTACGAGACGCTCAAGCGCAGCGCGCCGTTCCGCTCGCTGCCCCGATCCGCCTACGAGGCGACGCTCGACCTCATCGCGGGGCGGTTCCCGTCGGACGAGTTCGCCGAGCTGCGTCCCCGCGTCGTCTGGGACCGTGACCTCGGTGTGCTCACCGGTCGCCCGGGCGCGCAGCACATCGCAGTGACGAGCGGCGGCACGATCCCCGACCGCGGCCTCTTCGGCGTCTTCATCGCCGGCGAATCCCAGAACGCGCGCGTCGGCGAGCTCGACGAGGAGATGGTCTACGAGTCCCGCGTCAACGACGTCTTCACCCTCGGCACCACGAGTTGGCGGATCGTCGAGATCACGCACGACCGCGTCAACGTGCTGCCCGCCTTCGGGCAGCCGGGCAAGGTGCCGTTCTGGCACGGCGACGGCATCGGGCGACCCGCGGAACTCGGCGAAGCCCTGGGCAGGTTCTCGCGCGAGGTGTCGGCGGCGAAACCCGACAAAGCGGAGGCGCGGCTGCGGGAGGCAGGCCTCGACGAGTTCGCGCAGGACAATCTGCTGGCCTACCTCGCCGAGCAGCGCGAGGCCACCGGCACCCTGCCCACAGACCGTCAGCTCACGGTCGAGCGCGGCCGCGACGAGGTGGGCGACTGGCGCGTCATCCTGCACTCGCCGTACGGCATGCAGGTGCACGCGCCGTGGGCGCTCGCCGTCAACGCGCGCATCCGCGAGCGTCTGGGTGTCGACGGGTCGGCGGTCGCAAGCGACGACGGCATCATCGCCCGGATTCCGGATGCGACGGCCGAGCCTCCTGGCGCGGACCTCTTCGTCTTCGATCCCGAGGAGCTCGACCAGATCGTCACCGAGGAGGTCGGAGGCTCTGCCCTGTTCGCCTCCCGGTTCCGCGAATGCGCGGCCCGCGCGCTGCTGATGCCCCGCCGCAACCCCGGCAAGCGCACGCCGCTCTGGCAGCAGCGCCAGCGGTCCGCTCAGCTGCTCGAGGTGGCCCGGCGGTACCCGACGTTCCCGATCATCCTCGAGACCCTTCGCGAGGTCCTGCAGGACGTCTACGACGTGCCGTCGCTCCTGCGTCTCATGCGCGGGATCGGCGAGCGCCGCATCCGGCTCATCGAGACGGAGCCCGCGCAGCCGTCGCCCTTCGCCCGCGACCTCCTGTTCGGCTACGTCGGCGCGTTCATGTACGAGGGCGACTCGCCGCTGGCCGAGCGCCGTGCAGCCGCCCTCTCGGTCGATCCGGCGCTGCTGTCGGAGCTCCTCGGCAAGGTCGAGATGCGGGAGCTCCTCGACCCCGACGTGATCGCCCAGTTCGAGCGCGAGGCTCAGCGGCTCGACCCCGAGCGCCGGGCACGGGGGCTCGAGGGCGTCGCCGACCTCCTGCGTCTGCTCGGCCCGCTCGATGCGGCCGAGGTCGCCGCACGGCTCGAGCCGGGCGTCGAGCCCGACGGCGCCGGGGCCGGTCACCTGGCCGAGGCCGAGGCATCCGCTCTCCTGGACGCCCTCGTCTCCGCGCGACGCGCGATCCCCGTCACGATCGCCGGCATCACCCGCGTCGCCGCGATCGAAGACGCCGGCCGCCTTCGCGATGCGCTCGGCGCGCCGCTGCCCGTCGGCATCCCTACCGCGTTCCTCGAGCCCGTTGCCGACCCGCTCGGCGACCTCGTCGCCCGGTACGCGCGCACCCACGGACCTTTCACGGCAGATGCTGCGGCCGACCGCCTCGGCATCGGCGTCGCGGTCGCACGCCTCACGCTGCAGCGACTCGAGTCGCAGGGACGCGTCACGAGCGGCTTCTTCCTGCCCGAGCCCTCGACAGTCTCAGGCGCCGAAGGGGCGACGCGCGCCGACGAGGTGGAGTGGTGCGACACGGAGGTGCTGCGGCGGCTGCGCATGCGCTCGCTCGCGGCGATCCGCGGCAGCGTCGAGCCCGTGCCGCAGCACGCGTACGCCCGGTTCCTCCCGGTGTGGCAGCACGTGACCCGACCGCTCGAGGGCATCGACGGCGTCGCGGCGGTCGTCGAGCAGCTCGCGGGCGTGCCGATCCCCGCAAGCGCGTGGGAATCGCTCGTGCTCCCGGCCCGCGTCTCCGACTACACGCCCGGCATGCTCGACGAGCTCACCGCCACGGGCGAGGTCGTGTGGTCAGGGCACGGCAGCCTCCCCGGCCGCGACGGCTGGATCGCCCTGCATCCGGCCGACGCCGTGCCGCTCACCCTCGCGCTCCCCGACGAGGCCGAGGAGATCGTCCCCGGCTCGCTCGATGCGCAGCTGCTCGCGGCCCTCGGGGGCGGCGGAGCGTTCTTCGCCGCGCAGCTGCGGCAGACCACCGGCGCCGAGAACGAGCAGTCGGTCGTCGACGCGCTGTGGCGGCTGACGTGGGCGGGCCTGGTGACGAACGACACCTTCGCGCCGGTCCGCTCTCTCGTCTCGGGAGGGTCCCAGGCCCACCGCGTGAGCCGTCGCACACCCCGGGCACGGCTGTACCGGGGTGCCGCGGTGCGGGCGGTCGCCGCATCCGTCCCTCCTCGCCCGCCGACGATCGGCGGGCGGTGGTCGCTGCTGCCGACGGCCGAACCCGATGCCGCGCTGCGGGCGACCGCGACGGCGAGCCTGCTGCTCGATCGCTACGGCGTGGTGACGCGCGGGGCCGTGCAATCGGAGGGTGTGCCCGGCGGATTCGCCCAGACGTACCGCGTGCTCGCCGGTTTCGAGGAGGCGGGCCACTGCCGCCGGGGGTACGTGATCGAGAAGCTGGGTGCTGCGCAGTTCGCGGCATCGGCCACCGTCGACCGGCTGCGCGAGTTCGCCGGGCTGGCCGACCCACCGCCGCTCCGAGCCGTCACGCTGGCGGCGACCGATCCTGCCAACCCGTACGGGGCCGCGCTCTCCTGGCCGGCGCTCGAGGGTGTGTCACACCGCCCGGGTCGAAAAGCCGGCGCACTCGTCGTGCTCGTCGACGGCGCGCTCGCCCTGTACCTCGAGCGGGGCGGCAAGTCGGCTCTCGCCTTCACCGGCGACGAGGCGGCGCTGGCCGCCGCGACGCGCGACCTCGCGGCGACGGCTCGCGCGCGGCGCCTCGACACGCTCACCATCGAGCAGGTGAACGGCGCGTTCGTCTACGGCACGTACCTGGGCAAGACACTGCGCGATGCCGGCTTCGTCGAGTCCCCGCGTGGGCTGACACTGCGCCGCCTCACGGCCGGCGACGCCCTTCGACAGGCTCACGGACCGGGCGCTCAGGGACCGGAGGACAGGGCGGGCGCCCGTGCCTGAGGGCGATTCCGTGTTCCAGGCCGCCCGGCGTCTGAACACCGCCCTCGCCGGGGCGACCGTGACCCGGTTCGAGCTGCGGGTGCCCCAGGCCGCGACAGTCGACCTCACCGGCGAGATCGTGCACAGCGTCGTCTCCCGCGGCAAGCATCTCCTTCACCGCATCGGCCCGTGGACGCTCCACACGCACCTCAAGATGGAGGGAGAGTGGCACGTCTACCGCCGCGGCGAGCGCTGGCGAGCCCCGGGTTTTCGCGCCCGGGCGGTCATCGGCGCGACGGCCCCCGACGCCACCGAGTGGGAGACCGTCGGGTTCGATCTGGCAGACATCGCCGTCGTGGCCACCACCGCCGAAGACGAGCTCGTCGGCTACCTCGGACCCGACCCTCTCTCCGACGCGTGGGACCCGGCGACGGCCACGGCGAACCTCCTCGCCGATACCCGCGCCGTGCACGTCGCCCTCCAGGACCAGCGCAACGTCGCCGGTTTCGGGAACGAGTACGTCAACGAGATCCTGTTCGTGCGGGGAGTGCTCCCGACGACACCCGCCAGCGAGACGGATGCTGCGGCCATCGTGGATCTCGGTGCCCGCATGATCCGCGCCAACCGCGACCGCATCGGCCGCACCTTCACGGGCGACTCCCGTCCCGGCCGGTCGACCTGGGTCTATCGCCGCGAGGGACGGCCGTGCCGCCGCTGCGGCACGCTTATCCGGGGCGGCAGTCTCGGCGCCGATCCCACGCGCGAGCGCATCGTGTTCTGGTGCCCCGCCTGCCAGCGCTGAGCCTGGCGCTGAGCCTGGATGCCGGCACCGCTGAACCCGGGTTCCAGCACGCTTTCATCACGATGCGAGACGGACGAAGTGTCGCAGATGATCGAAGGATCCGCCTGCCGCGGTCGTGTCCCGGCCGAAACCGCGCGGTTTCCTGGCCGTTACACAAGCTCGGACGATCTGTCCGGCCCAGGAGGATCAGCACCCCGGATCGTCTGGTTCGATCTGTCGCACATTGCGGGTGGCCAGTGCGGGTTATTGAATACCTCCACACCCGACCGGCCGTGCATCGTCGCGCGGCCCGCACCAGAAGGACCCTCACGAGGTGACGATGTCCACAGGCACGGCGACCGCAGCGCAGGCTTCGGCGGAGCAAATTCCCCCCGACGGCGATGGCGCGCGGGGGGCCGTACTCCTGTCGGGCATAACGAAGTACTACGGCGAGCAGCTCGCCGTCGACGACCTGTCGCTGAAGATCCAGCCCGGCGAGTTCATCTCGCTGCTCGGGCCGTCGGGTTGCGGCAAGACGACCACGCTGCGGATGATCGCGGGATTCGAGCATCCGGATGCCGGCGACATCCGCATCTCCGGTCGCTCGGTGCTTGCCGCGCCGCCGTACAAGCGCGACGTGAACACCGTCTTCCAGGCCTACGCCCTGTTCCCGCACCTGTCGGTCGCCGAGAACGTCGCGTACGGCCTGCAGCAGCGCCGCACCCCGAAGGCCGAGGTGCGCGAGCGTGTCACACAGGCGCTCGACATGGTGCAGATGCGTCGTTTCGGCGACCGCAAGCCGACGCAGCTGTCGGGCGGGCAGCAGCAGCGCATCGCGCTGGCACGCGCCCTGGTGAATCGGCCCGCCGTGCTCCTGCTCGACGAGCCGCTGGGGGCGCTCGATCGCCAGCTGCGCGAGGAGATGCAGCTCGAGCTGAAGCTCCTGCAGTCCCGCCTCGGCATCACGTTCGTCTTCGTGACCCACGACCAGGGCGAGGCCCTGTCGATGAGCGACCGCATCGCGATCATGCGCGCGGGTCGCATCGAGCAGCTCGCCGACGCCGACACCGTCTATGCGCGGCCGGCCTCGGCGTACGTCGCGGCGTTCGTCGGGCAGCAGAACTTCTTCCGCGGCCCCGCCGCCGAGGCGGGCGCCGCCATCACCTCGCCGTACGCGCTCGTGCGCGCCGCCTCACCGGTGCTCACCAGCACCAACCTGGGCGAGGCGGCCGTGCGCCCCGAGTTCATCCGCATCGAGAAAGCCGCACCGGCCGGCTCGGCGGCCGAGGCGATTCCCGAGGCCAACGCGACCCGCGGCGAGCTGATCGGGGTCTCGCACCTCGGCGACACCATGCAGTACCTGGTCCGCCTGGGCCCCGAGCAGAGCCTCATCGTTCGCCGGCCCACCCCCGACGCGCCCGCGCTCTCCGTCGGGGATCCCGTCTTGTGCACGTGGGCGGCGCACCATGTGCTGCTGTTCCCTGCCGCCGACGACGACGCGGCGAAGCAGGGCGGCTACATCGCACCCCCGACCGCCTGACCCCAGCCCCGAACGCCAGACGCACCACCCGCAAAACCCTTACGCCCGACGCACGCCCGCAGCCGCAGCATCCGCTCGCCCGGCTCCCTTTCTCGAATCCAGGAGTATCCGATGACTCAGCCTCGCACCCCGCTCCGCATCCTCGCTCCCGAGGGCGCCGCGCCCCTGATCGCGCGCGAGCTGTCGCGTCGGCGGTTCCTGAGCCTCGCCGCACTGGCCGGCGGCGCCACCGTGCTGGCCGCCTGCGCTCCCGGCGGCAGCGGCTCGCCCGCTCCGCAGGCGACCGGTGGCGAGCTCGAGGACAGCCTGTCGGTGTACACGTGGGCCGAGTACGACGCACCCGAGGTGGTCGAGGCGTTCACCGCTGAGCTGGGGCCGAAGGTCACGCTGGACTCGTACGGGTCCAACGAGGAGCTCATCGCCAAGCTCGTCGCGGCGAAGGGCACATCGGGTTACGACATCGTCGTGCCGACGGGCGTCTTCATTCCGCAGATGATCGAGCAGGGGCTGCTGCAGAAGCTCAACAAGGAGCTGCTGCCGAACATCTCGAACATGGACCCGGCTTTCCTCGGTCGGGCATGGGATCCGGGCAACGACTACTCGATCTGCAAGGCATGGGGGACGACCGGATACGTCTATGACAAGACCGTGATCACCCGCGAGCTGACCACGTGGGCCGACTACTTCGACGCCGCCCAGAACGAGGCGAGCGGCAAGACCGCGATGTCGGATGACCCCGCCGGCGTCGTCGGTTCGTACTTCTGGGCCAATGACCTGGACTGGAACACCGAGGACCCCGACGAGCTCGAGGCGGCACGCGCGTTCCTGGTCGAGAAGATCGCCCCTCATATCGCGGCGTTCGACTCCGCCGCGGGAGCCAACACGATCCCGCAGGGCACGCATGCCCTGCTGATGGCGTGGAACGGCGACGCACGGCTCGGCATCCAGGAGTCGTCCGAGCCCGACCGCTGGCAGTGGGTGCTGCCCGGGCCGCAGACCGAGCTGTGGATGGACAACTGGGCGATCGCGACCGGCGCAGCCCACCCCGAGGCGGCCCACGCGTTCATCAACTTCGCGATGGTCCCCGAGAACCAGCTGGCGAACCTCGAGTGGGTCGGCTACAACGTCGGCGGCAAGGACATGCAGGCAGCCGCTGAGGAAGCCGAGGTCGAGCGTCTCGACATGATCTTCTTCACTCCCGAGCAGCTCGAGAGCATGCACGAGCAGGTACTCAACGACTCGCTGAGCACGCGCGTGGAGATCTACAACGAGGTGAAGGCTGCCGCCGGTGCGTAATCGCGCCACCGGTGCGGTGGGGCCGGCGCTCGCGGTCCCCGCCTGGGCGTGGCTGCTCGTCTTCTTCGTCGCTCCGGTCGCGATGGTCGTGTGGTTCAGCTTCGGCTACAAGCCCGGCGTGTTCGGCACGCACGCGAACGACATCCTGTCGTTGGACCGGTACGTCGAGGCCGTCTCGCCGACGTTCCTCGCGACCTTCCAGAACACGCTGTGGGTGGGGATCATCGGCACGGTGCTCTGCTTCGCGATCGGTGCCCCGGTCGCGTACTGGATGGCCTTCAAGGTCAAGCCGGAGCGGCGCGGCATCCTGATCGCCCTGGTCCTCGTGCCGTTCTGGACCAACTTCCTCGTCCGCACGATCGGCTGGCAGGTGATCCTCGCTCCCGAGGGGTGGCTCTCGACGCTGCTTCAGGGGATCGGCGTGCTCGGCGGGCCGCTCGAGCTGCTGTACACCCGCACCGCCGTGATCATCGGCGTCGTCTACAACTACCTGCCGCTGATGATCCTGCCGCTGTTCGTGGCGTTCGACCGGGTCGGGCCTGCGCTGCGCGAGGCATCCAAAGACCTGGGCGCGGGCAAGATGACGACGTTCTTCCGGGTCACGCTGCCGCTGTCGCAGCCGGGCATCGTCGCCGGCGTGCTGCTGGTGTTCATCCCTCTGATGGGCGACTACATCACCGCTACGGTGCTGGGCGGCGCGAAGGGCAACATGGTGGGCCAGCTCGTCGCAGGACAGTTCCAGACCGCGCAGAACTGGGCTCTCGGCTCGGCCATGGCTGTGCTGCTCATGCTCCTGATCATGGTCACGATCGGGGTGTGCGCGGTGATCATCTGGCTGATCGCACTGCCCTTCCGCTCCCGCAACCGGCTGGTCCTCGGGTCGGCTCCCGAGATGGCGAAGACGGATGCTGCGCCCGCAGCGGCGATGGAGGTGACGAGGTGACCACCGAGACCCAGACGGAGACGATCCTCCAGGCAGAGGCGCGAGAGGCCCGCCCTGGGGCTGCGCCGCGCCGGCGTGCGCGCAGATCATGGTCGGACGTCGCCTTCGGCGTGTGGGGCGTGCTCGTCATGCTCTTCCTCTTCCTGCCGATCATCGTGATCGTCGTCCACTCGTTCAACACCGGCCGCCTGCTGGCGGTGTGGGACGGCTTCGGCTTCGACGCCTTCGGCTCGATCCTGGTGAAGCCGGCGATCCAGAACGCCGTGCGCGTGTCGCTCATCACCGCCCTGATCGCGGCGATCATCGCCACCGTGCTGGGCACGCTGGCCGGCATCGCCATGGCGCGGCATCCCGGCAAGTGGGTGTGGTGGTTCCTGGGGCTCCTGCTCCTGGTGTCGGTGACCCCCGAGATCGTCGACGCGGTCGCGCTGCTGCCCTTCATGGTGTTCCTGGGGCAAGACGTCGGGATCACGATGTTCAACGACGGCATCGTGCGCCTGTCGGTCGGATCGTCGCTGTTCGCGACAGCCGTGGTGTCGTACATCGTGCGGGCCCGGCTTGTCGGTCAGGACGCGCAGCTGGAGGAGGCATCCGCCGACCTCTACGCCACGCCCTTCACCACCTTCCGCCGGGTCACGCTCGCCCTCGCGATGCCGGCGGTGCTTGCGGGCTTCCTGCTGGCGTTCACACTGAGTCTCGACAACACGATCGTTGCCGCGTTCGTTCAGGTGTCGGGTACGACGCCGTGGCCCGTCTACGTGCTGAGTGCGCTGCGGACAGGCCTGCGCCCCGAGATCGCCGCGGTGTCGACGATCATGCTCGTGCTGACCCTCGTCGCCCTCGCTCTGGTCGCGCTCGTACTCAAGCGCGCGGGCGACTCCGCGACGCAGATCGCCCGAACGATGACGGGCGGCTGATCGCGCCTCGCGACCCTATGCTGTTGCGGTGACCCGACTCCTGCTCCTCATCGACATCCAGCGCGACTACTTCCCGGGAGGGCGGCATCCGCTCGTCGACCCGGACGCCGCCGCCGATGCCGCCGCACGACTGCTCGCCGGGTTCCGCGCGTCGGGTGAGCGTGTCGTGCACGTGCAGCACGTGTGGGACGGGCCGGATGCCGCGTTCTTCGCTCCGGGCACCCCCGGGGTCGAGTTCGATTCGAGGGTCGCGCCCGACGGCGAGGAGCACGTCGTCGTCAAGCACGAGCCGAACGCGTTCCTCGGCACCGGGCTCGAGTCGCTGCTGCGCGCAGCGGATGCCGACGAGATCGTCGTCGCGGGGATGATGTCGAGCATGTGCGTCGACGCCACGGTGCGCGCGGCGTCGGATCTCGGCTTCCGCATCTCCGTCGCACAGGATGCGTGCGCCGCGCCCGACCTCGCCTACGACGGCCGCACGGTACCGGGCGCCCAGGTGCACCTCGCTTTCATGGCGGCGCTCGACGGCACGTACGCGCGCGTCGCCGACGTCGACGCGCTGGTCGGCGAGCTCGTCGCCGGCTGACCCCGCGACAACCTGTCCGGCCCGCGCCGCAAGTTCCGACACGGAGCGCCCGCCGCGACCCGGCCCGCGGGTGAGGATGGGAGCACCACACACCGCATCGGAGTTGATAACCGTGGGCACGACCGTCTTCGAACGACAGCGGCCGGCAGCATCCGTCGTCCAGCACTCCCTCGCCGACACGAAGCACTCGGTGTTCTGGCGCGACGACCTTCCTGAGAACCTCCTACCCGATCGGCCCGCACTCGTCGGCACCCATCGCGCCGACCTGGTGGTCGTAGGCGGCGGCTACACGGGGCTCTGGACGGCCCTGCTCGCCACCGAGCGCGACCCCGGCGCGAAGGTCGTCGTCGTCGAGGCGCAACGCGTCGGGTGGGCCGCGTCGGGTCGCAACGGCGGCTTCTGCGAGGCCAGCCTCACCCACGGCCACGAGAACGGCATGGCCCGCTGGCCGAAGGAGATGCCGACCCTCGACCGCCTGGGCCGCGAGAACCTCGATGCGATCGAGGCCTCCGAAGCCCGCTTCGGCATGGACTTCCAGTTCGAGCGAACCGGACAGCTCGCGCCCGCCGTCGAGCCGCATCAGGTGGAATGGCTGAAGGAGTGGGCGGCCGAGGGCGAGGAGGGCGTGGTCTATCTCGACCAGGCCGAGGCCCAGGCATCGGTCCACTCCCCCACGTACCTCGCCGCGGTGTGGGAGAAGAATGCGTGCGGCATGGTCCACCCCGCACGCATGGCCGCCGAGCTCGCCCGCGTCTGCGAGGAGCGCGGAGTCGTGATCTTCGAGCGCTCGCATGTCACCGGGCTCGACACGAGCGGACCCGGCGTGGTCGTGATCACCGCCGATGGGCGGATCGAGGCATCCCGTGCCGCGCTCGGCACCAATGTCTTCCCGTCGCTCATCAAGCGCAATCGGCTCATGACGGTCCCCGTGTACGACTACGTGCTCATGACCGAGCCGCTCACCGACGCCCAACTCGGATCGATCGGCTGGCAGGACCGCCAGGGCATCGGCGACATGGCCAACCAGTTCCACTACTACCGGATCACCAAAGACAACCGGATCCTGTTCGGCGGCTACGACGCGATCTACCGGTACGGCCGCAAGATGAATCCCGAGTACGAGAACCGGCCCGAGACCTGGGCGAAGCTCGCGAGTCATTTCTTCACCACCTTCCCGCAGCTCGAGGGGCTGCGCTTCACGCACCAGTGGGCCGGCGCCATCGACACCTCGACCCAGTTCACGGCGTTCTTCGGCACCGCCCGCGACCGCCGCGTCGCGTACGCCGCCGGTTTCACGGGGCTGGGCGTCGGCTCCACCCGGTTCGCCGGCGAGGTCATGCTCGACCTGCTCGACGGTGTGAAGAACGAACGCACGCAGCTCGAAATGGTGCGCAAGCGCCCGCTCCCCTTCCCGCCCGAACCGGCGGCGTCGATGGGCATCAACGCGACCCGCTGGTCACTCGATCGCGCCGACCACAACGAGGGCAAGCGCAATCTCCTGCTGAAGATGCTCGACGCCCTGGGCCTGGGGTTCGACTCATGAACCCCGGGATCGTGACGGATGCCCTGCTCCTCCCGCTCGACCTCCAGCCGCTGCCCGCCGACCAGGTGGTGGACGGCACCCCGGCGACCGGCTACGTCGAGCTGACCGAGACCATCGGAGTGTGGGAGCACACACCCGGCACGTCGACCGACGTCGAGGCCGACGAGGTCTTCGTCGTGCTCTCCGGATCGGCGATCGTGTCGTTCGACGATCCGGCGATCGAGCCTCTTGAGCTCCGCGCGGGGTCGGTGGCACGCCTGACAGCCGGGATGCGCACGGTCTGGACGGTGACCGAGACCCTGCGCAAGGTCTACATCGCCGGCTGAGCACGCGTCTCACCACCGGTCGCCTCGGGTGCGGCGGTACCAGAGGTCGCACGGCTTGGTGGACCCCCGCCTCGCGCCGTGGCACGGCTTCACCTCGTCGGTCTTCGACCAGTAGACGTTCATCAGAACCTCGCAGTCGCAGAATCCGCCTCCGTCCTGGAGGCGGTCCTCGAGCGCGACGGCACGCGGCGCCCGCGCGTCGCGATACGTGCGCGAGAGGCGCAGCGATCCGTCACAGGGCGCGTCGCGCAGAACGCGATCGAGATAGCACGCGAGGCATTCGCCTTCCCTCGGAGCGACGATGGCGGCGGCGAGGTCGCGGACGAACGTTTCGGCTTGGATGTCGATGGCTGATTCCATGGCGAGAGCCTGCCGCCAACCTCCGACATTATGGCTACACTTTTCGCATGAGTGTGGACACAATCGGCATTCGGGAGCTCCGCGACGGACTCAGCAGGCACCTGGCCGACGTGCGAGAGGGCGGCGAGATCATCGTCACCGACCACGGCAAGCCGATCGCACGAATCGTGCCCTTCGGCAGCGAATCAGGACTGGAGAAGCTCGTCCGCGAGGGCATTGCGCGCCGGCCGACGTCGCCGCGGCGTCCGTTGCCTGAGCCGATCAAGGCGAACGGCACGGTCAGCGACCTCCTCGAGGAGAGTCGCGGAAGGTACTGAGTGCGCGCATACTTCGACAGCTCTGCGTTCGTTCCGCTGCTCATCGACGAGCCATCGACCGGGCGATGCACCATGGCGTGGACCTCCTCGATCGAGGTCATCTCGAGCGTCGTGACGTTCGTCGAGGTGCACGCGGCACTCGCAACAGCGGTTCGTTCGGGTCGATTGCACACGATGCAGCACCGGAACGCGATCGCCCACTTCGAGGTGATCTGGGAGGCGGTCACGCGGGTCGGCGTGGACGATGCCATGCTCCAGCACGCCGCAACTCTGACGGCCAGTCACCGACTTCGCGGCTACGACGCACTGCAGTGTGCGACGGCGTGGGCGGCAGCGTCCGACGATCTTCTCGCCGTGTCGGGCGATCGCGACCTCGTACGCGCGTGGGCCGACCTGGGAATCACGACGTTCGACACGACAGGCGACTCCTGACGCATAGGTTCGCTCGCCCAGTTTCAACGCGCGCGTCAGCGTCCTGCCGACCTCCGCACCAGCAGCGCCAGGTGCAGCGCGGTCTGGGTCTCACCGTCGTCGAGATCGGATCCGAGCAGTTCTTCGATGAGGGCGATGCGCTGATAGAACACCGACCGCGACAGATGCGATGCCCCGGCCGCCGCGGTGCGATTGCCCGGGTGAGCGAGCATCGCCTCGAGAACGTCGAGCAGGTCGCCCGAACGCGACAGGTCGTAGGAGATCAGCGGCGCCAGCATCCGCTCGCCATGTTCGAGCACGCGGTGGTCGTCGCGCAGGGCGGTCACGAGCTGCACGAGCGGCCGGTTCTCCGCTCGCCGTAGATGCGGACCGCGTCCCGAACGTCGCCGTCGGCCGCCCGCGAGGTCGACGGCCTCGTGCACCGAGGCGAGCGCCGCGTCGATGCCTTCGGCGGCCCGCCCGACCGACACCGTGACACGCTCCACATCGGCGGCGTCGACGAGCACGCGCACGAACGCGACCACGGCGGCATCGTCGAACACGGCATCCGGGGGCAGCGACACAAGCATCGTGGTCGCGGGTGCGACGACACCCGCCGGGCCCGAGCCCGCCAGCGCGCGCCCCCGGAGGGCGCGGGCCGCAGCATCCGCTCGCTCCACGGCGACTGACGCGCCAGAGACCACCAACCCGTAGAGCTTGGCGCCGCGCAGCGGGAGGCCGGCGGCTTCGAGCCGGGCGGCGGCGCCGCCGACCCCGGCGAAGCGTCCGGCGAGCAGTCCGTCGACGAGGCGCCGTCGCCCGATTCGCGCCCACTCGTCGGCCTCGCCGTCGGCGAGCCGGCCGACCGCGAGGGCGATCGCGCCCTGCTCGAGCACGGCGGTGCGCCCGGCTGCGTGCTCCGGCCCCGGCAATGCGATGAGATTGCCCCAACGGATGCCTCGTGCCTCGACCGGGACGATCAGCCAGTCGTCGGCGCCGGCGGGGATGCCGCGCTCGCGACGCTGCTCGGAGCGCCGGTGCGCGGAGCGCGACCGCAGCTCCCACTCGGTGAACAGCTCCTCCTCGATCGCCGGCGGCACCTCAGCGGCCACCACCTCGTAGCCCAGGTTCTCGAGCACGATGGGCGCGCCGAGGGTCTGCGCGAGCTGGTGAATGATGAAGTCGGCGGGCGATCCGCGCAGCACCAGGGAGGTGAAGCGCTCTCGCACCTCGTCGCGCGCGCGCAGGGCGTCGGTCTGCCCGGTGATGATGCGGCCGTGGACGGCCTCGGTGACGGTGACGAACTTGAGCTCGCGGTGAAGCACGATGAGGGCGAGTGCGCGTGCGCGGGCGGCCTCGACCACGACCGCGGGAACATAGCGGTAATGCGTACCCAGCTCGAGCACGAGACCGGACAGCCCCGCGTCGGCGAGCTCGTCGATGAATCGGCGCAGATCGTTCGGCTCGACCGGCCACGACGAACCGGTCGACAGCAGCATCTCACCGCCGTTCAGCAGGCGTGCGACCCCCGCGCTGTCGGAGACGTGCAGCCACCGCACGCGCGCATCGAGCGCCTCGTCGCCGACGAGCACCTCCGGCACGCCCTGCGCGACCGCCTCGAGCGCGATCACTTCGCGCACGGTCGGGAGGATCTCATCGGAGGATCTATCTGCCGGACGATCCGTGTGGATCGCCCGATCTTCGCGACGGTCGGGCACCGTGGCCGCCTCTTCTTCTCTGACAGGCTGGGACCCGTCAAGCCTAGGCGATCGCCGCACGATCTGTCCGACACCGAGGAGAAGCACCCATGAGCATCACCGAGACCTCCGTCGCCACGACCCGCAGCGATGCTGATGTGCGTGTCATCTCGCATTGGATCGATGGCGCCGAGCGCGCGTCGACGTCCGGCCGTACCGCGCCGGTGTTCAACCCGGCGACCGGGGCGGTGTCGGCGCGGGTCGCGTTGGCCGATCAGGCGGAGATCGATGCGGCGATCGCGTCGGCAGAGGCCGGTTACCGGGTGTGGAGGACGTACTCGATCGCGAAGCGTCAGGCGGTGCTGTTCGGCTTCCGTGAGCTGCTGAACGCGCGCAAGCGGGAGCTGGCGGAGATCATCACCGCCGAGCACGGCAAGGTGCTCTCCGACGCGATGGGTGAGATCCTCCGCGGCCAGGAGGTGGTGGAGCTGGCCACCGGGTTCCCGCACCTGATCAAGGGCGCCTTCTCCGAGAACGCCTCCACCGGGGTGGATGTGTACTCGCTGAAGCAGCCGCTGGGCGTGGTGGGGATCATCTCCCCGTTCAATTTCCCCGCGATGGTGCCGATGTGGTTCTTCCCGATCGCGATCGCCGCCGGCAACAGTGTGATCCTCAAGCCCAGTGAGAAGGACCCGTCCGCGGCGCTGTGGCTCGCGCAGCTGTGGCAGGAAGCGGGCCTGCCGGACGGGGTGTTCACCGTGCTGCAGGGCGACAAGCTCGCCGTGGACGGGCTGCTCACCAGCCCGGTGGTGCAGTCGATCTCGTTCGTCGGGTCCACCCCGATCGCGCAGTACATCTACGAGACCGCCTCCCGCCACGGCAAGCGGGTGCAGGCGCTCGGCGGCGCGAAGAACCACATGCTCGTGCTCCCCGACGCCGACCTCGACCTGGTCGCCGACCAGGCCGTCAACGCCGGCTACGGCGCCGCCGGGGAACGCTGCATGGCCATCAGCGTGGTCCTCGCCGTCGAGCCGGTCGCGGACGACCTGATCGGCAAGATCACCGACCGGATCGCGGGGCTCCGCATCGGCAACGGGGCGGGCATCGACGGCGTCGAGCCCGACATGGGGCCGCTGATCACCGACATCCACCGCAACAAGGTGTCCGAGTACGTCGACATCGCCGAAGCCGACGGCGCGAGGATCGTCGTCGACGGCCGCGGCTACACCGTCGACGGGCATGAGGACGGGTTCTTCTTCGGCCCCACCCTGATCGACGACATCCCCACCACCAGCCGCGCGTACCAGGAGGAGATCTTCGGACCCGTCCTCTCCATCGTCCGCGTGAACAGCTACGACGAGGGCCTCGACCTCATCAACTCCGGGCAGTTCGGCAACGGCACCGCGATCTTCACCAACGACGGTGGCGCCGCCCGCCGGTTCCAGAACGAAGTCGAGGTCGGCATGATCGGCATCAACGTGCCCATCCCCGTCCCCGTCGCCTACCACTCCTTCGGCGGCTGGAAGGCCTCCCTGTTCGGCGACGCGAAAGCCTACGGCGTCCACGGGTTCGACTTCTTCACCCGCGAGAAAGCCATCACCAGCCGCTGGCTCGACCCCGCCAGCCACGGCGGCATCAACCTCGGCTTCCCCCAGAACAACTGACCCCCAACATCCGGAATCTCACATGACCGACACGCTCGCAGACGCCGCCGTCTACACCGACCCGACCGGTGCCACCCGTGCGCTCCCCGACCCCGAGGCCGACGCCCGCGTGCGCGCGGACGACCGCGGCCACGTGTTCCACTCGTGGAGCGCGCAGGCGCTCATCGACCCGCTCCCCATCGCGGCGGGCGACGGCGCGACGTTCTGGGACTACAGCGGCAACGCCTACCTCGACTTCAGCTCCCAGCTGGTGAACCTCAACCTGGGGCACCAGCATCCCGATCTCGTCCGCGCCATCCAGAACCAGGCCGGCCGACTCGCGACGATCCAGCCGGCCATGGCGAACGACGTGCGCGGCGAGCTCGCCCGCCGCATCGCGGAGGTCGCCGGAGACGGGTTCGAGAAGGTGTTCTTCACGAACGGCGGCGCCGATGCGAACGAGAACGCCGTGCGCATGGCGCGCCTCGTGACCGGCCGGCGCAAGGTGCTCTCGATGTACCGCAGCTACCACGGCAACACCACGACCGCGATCTCACTCACCGGTGACCCGCGCCGCTGGCCGAACGAGCCGGCCGACGGCTCGACCGCGAAGTTCTTCGGCCCCTACCCGTACCGTTCGGCGTTCCACTCCTCGAGCGTCGAGGAGGAGACGCAGCGCGCACTCGAGCACCTCGAGCAGACCATCGTGCTCGAGGGTGCGACGACGATCGCGGCGATCATCATCGAGACGATCGTGGGCACGAACGGCGTGCTCGTGCCGCCGCCCGGCTACCTCGCCGGAGTGCGCGAGCTCTGCGACCGCTACGGCATCGTGTACATCGCCGACGAGGTCATGGTCGGGTTCGGCCGCGTGGGCGAGTGGTTCGCGTTCCAGGCGTTCGACGTGCAGCCCGACCTCATCACCTTCGCGAAGGGCGTGAACTCGGGCTACGTGCCGCTCGGCGGCGTCGTCATGTCCGACCGGATCGCATCCCACTTCGACACCGTGTCGTTCCCCGGCGGGCTCACGTACTCCGGCCACCCGCTCGCGTGCGCGGCGGGGGTCGCGACCTTCGAGGTGTTCGAGCGCGACGGGATCCTCGAGCGCGTGCGCGACCTCGGATCGCGCGTCGTGGAGCCGCGCCTGCGCGACATCGCGTCGCGGCATCCGTCCGTCGGAGATGTGCGGGGAATGGGCCTCTTCTGGGCGCTCGAGCTCGTCAAGGATCGCGAGACCCGGGAGCAGCTCGTGCCGTTCAATGCGAGCGGAACGGATGCTGCGCCCATCGCCGCGGTCGCCGCGGCGTGCAAGCGGGAAGGCGTGTGGCCGTTCACCCACTTCAACCGCGTGCATGTGGCGCCTCCGCTGGTGATCACCGAGGACGAGCTTGTGCGCGGCCTCGACGTCATCGACCGGGCTCTCTCGGCCGCCGACGAGTACGCCACGCACTGATCAGAGCCCCTTTCCGGCCCCGCGTCCGCTGAGGACGCGGGGCCGCGTCGCGCACCAGGCGAATCGTTCCGATGCGCGGGAATGAATCACCCCGGCCCGCCGTTATTCCTGTACTCAGCACTATGTGCTGCTCCAGGAGGGGAACGTGGGCAAGAACTACATCGACATCGAGAACGACCAGGGCGAGACGCTGCGCTACCGCAAGCACGTCAATGGTCGTGGCCTCATCGCGCATGGAGCGAAGGTGCACCCGAGCGCCATCGTCGAAGCGGGCGCGTATGTCGAACCGGGCGTGCAGATCGCCGCAGGCGCGCACGTCGGCCGTGGCGTGTGGGTCGAGACGGATGCCGTCATCGGGCCCGATGCCGAGATCGCACCGCACGCCCACATCGGGCCGCGCGCGGCGATCGGCCCGCGCGCCAAGATCGGCGTGCGCACCCAGGTGGGGCACGACGCCCGTGTGGCCGGAGGCTCGCTCATCGGCGACGACGAGACGATCGCAGACGGCGAGCGCGTCGCCACCGACAAGCGCGGGCTGCGCCTGGCCGCCTGACGCCGGCGGCCGGCGGCCGGCGGAACGTCGCCGCCACCGCCTAGGCTCGCGTCGTGGTCAGACGCGTCCTCCTCGGCATCCTGCTGCTCGCCGTCGCGGGTGGCGCGTACTGGTGGCTGATCGGGCGGGATGCGGGCTCGGAGGTCGCACGGCCGCCGGCGCCGGTAGGTTCGGCGACGATGCCGGCGATCCCGTCCGACGCATTCGAGATGACGGTCGAGAGCGTCCACGACGGCGACACGCTGCGCGCTCGCGTCGCGGTGCCGAACGCCGTCGTCGGCGATCTCGAGTCCACGCGCGTGCGCCTCCTGGGAATCGACACCCCGGAGATCTCCCCGGAGCTCGACTGCTGGGGCGCGGAGGCGACGGCGAAGCTGACGTCGCTCGTTCCCGTGGGATCGACGATCTGGGCCGCCGCCGACGTCGAGGTGCACGACCAGTACGGCAGAACGCTGCTCTACGTCTGGACGCCCGACGGCCGCTTCGTGAACGGCGAGCTCGTCTCGCAGGGCGACGCGCGGGTGGAGGTCTATTCGCCGAACCGAGCTCAGGAGTCGCTGCTGCGCTCGCTCGAGGCCGCGGCGGTCACCGCGGCGGACGGGCAGTGGGGCGCGTGCGGCTGAGCCGTCGGCTCAACGCCGGGCCCGGGCGGCGGAAGCCGGGCTCAGGCGAACAGGAAGAGCACGAACCCGATGAGCGGCAGCGTGCCCTGGATGAGCGCCGGCCGCAGGTACCGCAGCCCGGTCGTCAGCAGCACGAGTGCGGCGGCGACCATCGAACCGAGACTGAACAGCACCAGTGCGAGCCCCGCGGCAGCCACCGGCGAGCCGTCCGCGCCGGCGTAGATCAGCACGAGCCCGATCACGACGCCGACGGCGAGGAACAGGTTGTAGAAACCCTGGTTGTACGCCATCGGCTTCGTCGTGTCAGCCGCGGCCTGGTCGGCCACGCCGAAGCGCTTCCAGATCTTCGGCTGCGTCCACTGCACGCTCTCCATCACGAAGATGTACACGTGCAGCAGCGCCGCCAGCGCTGCGAAGACCGTTGCGAGGATCGTCACCATGAGCGAACCATATCGCCCCGGCTACGCTGAACAGCATGGCGAAAGGCGGGTCGCGCACGGGCGGACGAGGACGCGGCGCATCGGGCAGGCGTCCGGGCGCAGCATCCGGGTCCCCGAAGGCGAAGCCCGGCAAGGCCCAGCCGGCGAAGCAGCGTCGGCCTCAGCCCTCGCCCGGGCCGTCCCCGACCCCTCCCGTCGAGCCCGCCATGCCCGCGGCGTTCAGGCTCGGTGCGATCCCGGGCGCGACCCCCGGCAAGTGGATCGACATCTGGAACGAACGGATGCCGCAGACCAGCCTCGAACTCGTGCCGCTGGCTGCGGCCGATCAGCGCCGGGCCCTGCGTGACGACGAGGTCGACGCGGCGATCGTGCGGCTGCCGATCGACAAGGACGGCCTCCACGTCATCCCGCTCTACGACGAAGTGCCGGTGGTGGTCTGCGCGAGGGACTCGCACCTGACCGCGGCCGACGACGAGCTGGACGCCGCCGACCTCGTGGGCGAGGTGCTGATCGTGCCGCAGGACGACGTGCTCGGCATCCGTCTTCCCGGCACGGTGGCGCCGCAGTTCGATGCACCGGCCGACACAGGCCAGGCGATCGCCACCGTCGCGGCGGGTGTGGGAATCGTGGTCGTGCCGATGTCGGTGGCGCGGCTGCATCACCGCAAGGACGTCGAGTACCGCGCGCTCCGCGGCGGCCCGCTCTCGACGGTCGCGCTCGCGTGGGACGCTGCGCGCACCACCCCCGCGGTGGAGACGTTCGTCGGGATCGTGCGCGGCCGCACCGCGAACTCGTCGCGCGGCTGAGGACTGCGCTCCGCGAAGAGCGCAAGGGCGAGGGGCGCCGCCCCCCAGTCGTGTGCGGCACCCCTCAAGGATCGGCGGCGAAGACCTGCGATCGATTCTGCGTTCCCCAAGCGGGTCTTCTGTCAGCGCTGCCCGACCCCCGTCGGCGAAGCGCAAGCCGTTCCGCTGACCAGGAGCACGCGGCATCCGTCCTGATACACGGGAATGCGAGAAATCTCAGAACCCGGCGCCGTGCACCTGGAACGGGGCCACGATGCCGGTGCGAACGGTTGCCTCAGCCAGCGCTTCCGACGGCGCGACCCCCGCGGCGAGTCCCTCGTGCATCGCCCCCAGAAGCTCGCACGCCGCGTCGTCGGCGACGATCACCGGCGCGGCCACGACCGCACGGGTGCCGGCGTGCAGCCACACGCGCGTCATGCCGATGGCTTCCTCCCCCCAGCGCACCGAGGATCGCCCGACCTCGCACGCCGAGAGGACGACGGTGTCGGGAACCTCGGGGATCAGGTCGATGTCGTAGCCGAAGAGCGTCCCGTCCGCCAGCTCGAACCCCGAGAACATGGGGTTGTCGAGTGCGTGCCTGCCGTGCGCGGCCACGTGCAGCACATCGACGTCGCCTGCGAGACCCGTGACGGCGCGCACATCGGCTGCACCGCCTCTGAGTACCGCGGGATCGCGCCACGAACGTGCCGCCAGCTGTACCTCTTCGTCGCCGCGCGGCACCCGCGGTCCCACGGCGAACCCGGCGCGTGCGGGGCTTCTATACGGCTGCTCACGCCGGCGGAGCCAACCGCTCGCGGAGCCTGCCACCGAGATGGCGACGCCTCGAAACGCCGGCAGCATTGCCCATGGCACTCCCGCCAGCACACCAGGGATTGTGAGGACGACGCGGGCGGCACCGGTGCCGGCGAACCACGGCTGAAGGAGGCCTGCGGACAGAGCGGACAACCGATCTGCGAGCGATGCTCCCACGATGTCGGCCATCGGCCCCGTGGAGACGGTGGCATGCACGTCAAGGTCCGCGCGAAGGCCGCGCATCACTCGGCGGCACGCCGTCCAATCGAGCTCGGTGATCTGCGCGTCGTCGCCGTCGACGACCAGGACCGCGAGCCGCTCACCGTCGAAGACGAAGTTCGCGAGAACCTCTCCCGGCTTGATGCCGCCATGGACCTCTGCGAGTGTCGCTCGTCGCTGCACGCCGGCGACTCCGGTTCCCGACCACTGATGCTCCCGGGCGCGGTCCTGCAGCGCGCGTGCTCGGGGATCGGCCAGCCATTCTCCGTCGGGGCTGTTCATGCGCAGGACCCGGAGTTCCGCCAGATCGGCCGCGAGAACGGCATCGGGCGAGGGGCGCACGGGTACCACGCGCTCGCTTTGGAGCCGGGCACGCTCCGACCAGTCGAACACTGTCTGGGGCCGGCCGGATCGCAGAGCGGCCCCGAGGCCCGTGGTGAGCAGTCCGAGGCCTCGCATCATCACGGAGCCGTGCAGATCGAGGCTCGCGCCGTCGGAGAACGATGCGTCGAGCAGATCGAGTCCCCGCTGAGCATGACGGCGTGCCTCACCATCGCGGCGCCGCCGCACCGCGTCTGCCGCACGCAGTTCCTGGACCAGCAGCGCGGATTCGAGCCGGGTGCTCTTGGAGATCCGGAACCCCGGTGCGGGCGCGGCTCCGCCGCGTCGCACCCGCGCCAGGGCATCGGTGAGCACGAGCACCTCCGCGTCTGCGGAGAAGCCCAGATCCGCGAGTCGCCTCGCGACGCCGTCCACGGCTTCCTTCGAAGGCAGTCGTTTCGGGGGAGCGAGTGGATCGCCGGAGCGGTGGTGGTTCCTGGTCGACAACCGCGCGCGCAGGCGCACCGCCTCCGCCCGCGCCGCCCCGCCCGGGCTCCCCACACGACGGAATCGCCGGGCGGCGTTCCCGGCGACACGGGCCGCGCCTCCGGGGTCGTGATTGAGGAGGGAACGTGCCAGCTGATACTCCGCGGCCGCTCGTTCACTCGGTGCGTGATGACGCCCGAGCAAGGCCGCTACCGCGACGAGGCTCCGTTCGGCTTCCGTGGCCAGCCCGGCGTCGCGCAGCACCTCGGCACGATCCAGCTCGTTGATCGCGGCCCAGAGCTGCGATTCGCTGTCGAGGGGTTCGCGCACCGACTGCATCGTCCGCAGCGCGGCGACAAGGTCGCCGGCGAGCATGAGCGCGTAACCGCGGTTGTGCACCGCGAGGTTCGCCTCCTGCTCGAGGCCCGCGGTCCGGTAGACCTCTTCCGCCGCCTCGAGATCCCGGATCGCAGCGTCGAGCCTGCCCGTCTGCATCAGAGCGACACTGCGGTTCACGCGCGTGTTGGCCTGGCGCACGGGCTCGTCCGACAGACCGTGGATGCTCTTGCCGAACCACCCGATCGCTTCCTCGATCCGGCCGCGCTCGGTAGCGAGCATGCCTAGTTGCCCTTGCAGCTGAGCGACGGCCCCGGCCGAGAGTCCAGGCCGCTCGATGGCCTCGAGGCAGATGCGCTCGCCGGCGTCGGCATCGCCCAGCCGCGCCAGGACGTAAGCGGCGGTGCCGGCGATGCGTGCGCTGAGCTCGGTGTCGCCGTCGGCGTCCGCCGCGTCGGCTGCCGACGCGAGCGCGCGCCTGGCCTCGAGGTAGCTGCCGCGCGTCGCCAGATGACGCCCTCGTTGGTACAGCTGGTCTCCGGTCTCCCCCACAGAGCAATGATGGACCCGCCCGACACTCGGTGGCGAGCGGCAGGCGGGCCCCGCGTGCTACTTCTTCTTCGAGCGGTCCGCGTCGACGACCTTCCGCAGCGCCCGCTCGATCACTGCGTCCGTTGATTGGGCCACGGCGCCCGGATTCATCAGCCCCTCAGTCAATGCCTGGGCGATGATGCCCGAGACATACGGCGCGGCGAACGAGGTTCCGCTCCAGATGGCGAAGCCGCCGGAGTGATCGTCGGGGTCCAAGCTCTCTCGGAAACGGTCGTCGCTGTCGGCACGCGAGCCTGCCTGCACGCCGCCCTGGAACCTCGGGAAGGTGCTGACGATCGAGGTCCCGGGCGCGAAATGCGTGACCCACGGTCCGACGTTGCTGAACAGCGCGGCGGAGGTGCCCTGCGGATTCAAGGCGCCCACGGCGAGGTGCCGCGCGAGGCCCTCGGCATCGTCGAGTCCAAGGTCAGCGTCTCCGCCCTCCCGAAGGGCGGCGGGAAAGGCCGGCCTCTCAGTCGCGTCGTTGCCCGCCGAGCAGACGATCGCACAGCCCCGCGCGCGCAGTCGAACGAGCGCCTTGTACAACCGGTCGCTGTACTGCCCGTCCTCCGGGGTCTCGTGGTAGTAGCCCAGCGAGAGGTTCACGACGTCGAGCTTGTGCGGGTGCTCTTCCGAGTCTGCCTCGACCCATGCCGCCAACTCCTCCAGCGCGATGATCAGCTCGTTCTCGAGCGCCGTTCCGTTGCTGTCGGCCACCCGGATCGCGATGATGTCGGCCTCGGGAGCCACCTGGCGGACGATGCCGCAGACGAACGTCCCGTGTCCTGAGGCGGCGTCAAGATATCCGTCGAGCGGCCCGGATTGGTCGCCGTTCACCTCGGGATCCGTCAGGGGGTCTTGGAGACCGATGGTCTGTCCCCCTGGCAAGACCCCGCGGTAGACGATCTGAGTGGTGTTCTCCTTCATCACTACGACGTTCCCCACTTCCACCTTTCCGTACGGCGGAAGCCAGGGATGCACGCCACATCCGGTGTCTACGACGGCGACCACCGGCCTCCTGCCCTCGGCCGGATCCTTCGAGCGCACCGGCTCGGCTCCGATGAACGACACGATCTCGAGGCCGCCGTTGCCGGGATACGCGTAGCCGTCGGTGCCGGAAGGGTTGGTGATCGAGTGCGGGTTGGTGATCGAGTGCGGGTTCGTGATGCTGTGCGGGTTCGTGATGCTGTGCGGATTCAGTCCGATCGGATCGACGGTCAGAACATGATCCAGGCTGACGTTGCGCAGGCGCGTCGCGGCCACGGCGCGTCCCACGGCGCCGCGAGATCGGACCGGCGCGCGCCGAGAGGCGAACTCCTCGCGTTGGTTCGCCGCTTCGATGGCCACCTTCCGGCGCACTTCCGCCCGGATGCGACCTTCCTCGTCCGCGTCGTCGAGCGTCCGCGCGCTGGCCGTTCCCGCTGACCGCTCGGCGATCTCCGCCTGCTCGATCTCGAGCCGCCGAGCGTGCTGCAGCAGGCGCCAGGCGTCGACGGGGGGCACCGGCTCATCGTCGCGCGTCGGACTCGGCAGCTGGATGATCGTCGCCTTCCACATCTCCTCCTGCCCCGAGTCCTCGGGACGGATGCTGTCGACCTCCAGGTCCCAGCCGAGTTCCTGCGCCGCTGCGAGCAGTGCGCTCTCCGAGTCGGTCCTGTCGCCGAAGATCAGCAGATGACCCGGAGCGTACGCGGTCGGGAACGCCTCGTAGCCCGGTACCACGTTGCGCTCCGGGTCGAGGACCACTCCGCGTGGCGCTCCGGCTTTGACCCGATCCCGCCACGATCCGCTTGCGCTTGCCATATCCTCTTCTCCTCACACACATGGGTGCCGCGGCCCCCAGGCCGCGGCATCCGTTTCTCGAACTGGTTGTCAGACTTCGAACTGCGGGGTCTGGAAGTCGCGCAACGAGCCGTCGGCGTCGCGCACCACCAGGCGAAGCCGCGCCACCCCGGGCGTGACCTCGTCGAAGGCGAAGCGTCCGTGCTCGCCCGGTTCGGCCGACCACTCGCGGTCGCCCTGGATCAATCGGATGGCGAGGGCTGCGGCATC
This sequence comes from Microbacterium ureisolvens, assembly GCF_019511645.1. Classification (GTDB taxonomy): domain Bacteria; phylum Actinomycetota; class Actinomycetes; order Actinomycetales; family Microbacteriaceae; genus Microbacterium; species Microbacterium ureisolvens_A. The sequence continues at coordinate 49,623 of NZ_JAEUAX010000009.1, forward strand.
CACCCATCCGTCCACACGGCGCCCGCCTTCCTCCGTGGCGGTGACGTGCAGCAGCACGCTGGTCGTGCCGTCGCTGAACTGCAGTGTCGCGGTGTCGGTCTCGCCGCGCACGGCGGCGAACGTCCCCTCGACAAGCGTCAGGAGGGCGTACTCGCGCGACAGATCCTCGACGGCGACCGCGGCGACCATCCGGTCGACCAGGTCGGCCGGCACCGGATCCACGTCCTCCCACATGCGCCGCATTCGTGCGAAGAGCACGGCGTCGGCCGCGAAGTCCTCAGTGTCCATCGTCGTCACCTCTCCATCCGCCGCCCTCGAGGGCGGCGCGAAGCTTGGCGAGGCAGCGCTGGCGGGTCGGTCCGATCGACCCGATGGGCATCGCGAGATCTTCGGCGATGCGGGCATAGTCGGGGCGGTCCTCGAACGCGACGATCCGCAGCAGGCGCTGGCATCGGTCGTTGAGCGTCGCGACCGCTGTCCAGAGGCGACGGTTCTCGTCGTCCTGCGCGGCGGTCTGCTCGGCGGATTCGTGGACCGGAAGGTGCGGTTCGAGCGACTCGGCCTCGGTCGCATCGGCACGCCGATGCTGTTTGCCGACCCGCCACGCCTCGCGGCGTGCGCACATCGTGAGCCACCCCGACACCGCGAGGGGGTCGTTGATGGTCTCGTGACGGCGTACGAGCGTCAGCCAGGTCGTCTGCACGACGTCCTGCGCCAGCGAATGATCGAGCCCGTACGCCCTCACGACGTGCCACAGCGGCGGCGTCATCAGGCGGACGAGTTCGTCCATCGCACGGCTGTCTCCTTCACGCCACCGCACGAAGAGTGCGGCGGCGCGCTCCCATCGCGCCGGCTCCACGGAGTCGACGGAGGGTTCGGCGCCCGCCTGCGTCATAGCGCCCATTCTGTCCACACCATGCCCGAGCGCGATAGTGCGGGTTTGATACACGGATATCTCCTCGATATCCGCGGATTCCGGCGTTTCTCAGCTCGACCGGGCGGAGACCTAGACTGCGTGCATGACGACCGCGCCGCTGCTCTATGTCTGCGTGCGCCCGCAGCTGGGTGCGGCCGCCGCCGAATACGAGTCGTTCCGCACCGCGATGCACCTCGACCAGAGCCGCCTCGATCACCACGACCTCGTGCGCGAGCCCCTCCCCGACGACGCCTTCGAGCGATACGCCGGGTTCCTCGTGGGCGGCAGTCCGTTCAACGTGACCGACCCCGAGTCGACCAAGACAGACGCCCAGCGACGCCTCGAAGCCGATCTCGCGCGCATCGCCGAGCACACCGCATCGGGGGACGGGCCTGCCGCCATCTTCACCTGCTACGGCATCGGGATCGCCACGCGCACGCTCGGCGGTACGGTGAGTCGCGCCTTCCCCGAGGACACCGGTCCCGTGGCGGTGCAGCTGACGCAGCAGGCGTCGGCAGACCCGCTGTTCGGCCGACTCGCCCACCGCTTCACCGCCCTCACCGCCCACAAGGAGGGCACCGAGAGCCTGCCCCCCCGGGGCGATCCTTCTCGCCCGCAACGACGGATGCCCCGTCCAGGCGTACCGCGTGGGCGACCGGCTGTATGCGACCCAGTTCCACCCCGAGCCGACCACGAAGGCGTTCACCGAGCGCATGGCGGTGTATCGCGACGACGGCTACTTCGATTCGGCGGACTACGAGGCGATCGCCGGACGCGTGCTCGCGGCATCCGTCACGGAACCCATGCGTCTGCTGCGCGCGTTCGCGGACCGTTTCGCGGCCGCCTGATCACGCTTCCGCGTTGCGGAGGGCGATGACCTCGCGTGCCGCGGTGCCGATCGCCGCGGTACCGAGGATCACGGCGGCGACCACGATCGCCGTCACCCCGATCGCGGTGCTGTGGGGCTCGCCCGCGAGGCGGCCGACCGCGAGCCAGACGAGCCCCCAGGCGAGGGCGAGCGCGGGCGCGATGCGCCAGCGGCTCAGGGCCTCGATGGCGAGTCCGATGACACCGACGACGATCAGAACCACGACGCCCCACAGGTCCGCAGACGCCTCCCACTCGGGTGGGCCGATCGACGTCAGCCAGGCCGCGATGTTCGCCACGGTTGCGAGGGTCACCCAGCCGAGGTGGAGTCCGGTGACGCCGTCGACGAGCAGCCGGTCGGCCCAGCCCTCGGCGGGGTCGAGGACCGTCCGGCTGAACGTGACACCCAGGAGCGCCAGCAGCACGATGATCGCGAGCACGGTGAGGGCGAGCGACCCGAACTGGGCCGTCACGAGCCACAGCCCGTTGAGCGCCATCGTGCCCGCGATGAGGTAGCCGAGCACCCGCTGCCGCTCGCTGCTGCGCTGGCGCGGCAGCGCCTGCCACACCGTGTAGGCGAACAGGCCGACGTAGATCACCGTCCAGATCGAGAACGCCGGCCGCGCCGGCGCGAGGTACGAGCCGTCCTGGTCGAGCGCGCCGTCCTGCAGGTCCTGCACGGGGGTGCCGCCGAACAGCCCCGTGCCGACCATCGCCGCCACGATCATGAAGCAGAACGCGCTGATGACGACGATCTGCCGGGCGAGGTCCTTGCCGGTCATGCTCACACGCTAGGGCGGGCGGCACCCCTGGGCACCGGCTCTTGACATCGGGTCCCGCGGCCGGTACCGGCCTGCCTCATGCGCCGCGGGGCGGCTCGAGCAGCAGGGCGACCCGCTCCGAGAGGTACGCCTCGAGCGGCATGAGTCCTCCGGCGGCACTCCATCTCACGCTGGGCACGCCGTCGGCCGAGAAGAGCGGGGCGGATGCCTTGCCCCTGTCGACCGCGCCGGGCTGCAGCATCCGCCATCCGATGTGCACGGTCTCGCCCTCCGCGAAGCCGCCGCGACGTGCGGCGGCGGCGAGTTCTGCGCGGTGCCGCTGCGACTCGGCCGTGTAGCCGCGGCGCGCCTCCTGGCGGGCGCGGAGGATGTCGCCGGTGGCGAAGACGGCGTCGTCGGTGAGCAGCAGCACGCCCAGGTGCCATGCCGCACCCCGGCGCTCGATGCGCGGGGAGCGCGCGACGCCCAGGAAGCGCCGGGGCACGACCAGTTCGCCCAGGGCTTCGCGGGGCGCGTCGGCGAGCCGCGCGCGCGCGGCGTCGAGGAGCTCGAGGGTGCTCACGCCATGTCGTCCAGAAGCGACGGACTCGCCCTCAGGCGTTCGCCGCGCAGCGCCATGCCGAGGAGCGGGAACAGCAGCACGGAGAGCATCCCGCCGGCCACGAGCACCGTCTGCTGCGTCGTGTCGAGGATCTTCTCATCCACCCCGATCTGGGTCACGGCGACGATGATGGGCAGCCCGGTGGCCCCCAGGAGCGCGATCGAGAGGCGCTCGCGGCGGGACGATCCCTCGGGCGCCGCGAGGGTGGACGGCAGCCCGCGGACCACGAACAGCGCGACGAGCACGACGGGCACCAGCCAGAACAGCACGGGGTCGTCGAGCAGCGACTGCAGGTCGAAGGTGATGCCGGTGTAGATGAAGAAGATCGGCACGAGGAAGCCGAAGGCGACCCCCTCGATCTTGCTCTCCACGGCATGACGGTCGTGCTCGGACGCATCCCGCATCAGCAGGCGCCAGATGATGCCGGCGGTGAAGGCGCCGAGCAGCATGTCGAGGTCGAGGACGACGCTGAGCGCGACGAGGGCGGCGAGGATCACGAACACCACGCGGATCGCGAACTGCCCGGACGTGTGCAGGGTCGAGTTCACGAACGAATGCATCGCACCGCGCGGCACACGGAAGGCGAGCCAGATGGCGAGGCCCGCGAACAGGGCGAAGAGCACGAGCACGACGGTGGACAGGCCCGGTTCACGCCCGCCGAGGAAGATCGAGATGGCGATGAGGGGTCCGAACTCGCCGACGGCGCCGATCGCCGCGACCGCCTTGCCGAAGGGCGTCGGCAGCTCGCCGGCGTCCCGCAGGATCGGCAGGAGGGTGCCGAGAGCCGTCGAGCACAGTGCGACGCCGATCACGATGGCCGCCTCGCCGGGGGCGAGCAGCCAGCCTGCGGCGATGCCGGCGGCGAGGCTGATCAGCCAGCCGAGCGACGCGCGGCGGCCGAGCCGCCCTCGGAAGGACCCGAACTCGATCTCGGTGCCGGCGACGAAGAACAGCATCGCGAGGCCGAAGTTGGCCAGCGTGTCGACGAGAGGGCTCGGGCCCGTCCACCCGAGCACCGCCGGACCGATCAGGATGCCGAGCACCAGCTCGAACACCACCACCGGCACCCGCACCCAGTGCCCGAGTGCTCGCGCCAGCAGCGGCGCGAGCACCGCCATCAGCGGGATGAGCAGGAGCGTCGCGGGTGTGAGACCGTCCACGCGAACAGACTAGCCAGCCGGGTCACCCCGCCGGGACCTCCTCGAGCTGCTCCACGGGCGGGGTGAGCTCGGCGCGGTTGCGTCGATGCCCGATGACGGCGAGGATCACGCCGCCGACCAGCCACGCGGCGAGGGTCAGCCACTGGACGGCGGTGGCGGCATCCGGGAAGTACACGGCCGACCGCAGCAGCGTCGCCGACGCGCCCGGCACGAACCACTGACCGACCGTACCCCAGGGCTCGGGCAGGAACTGCGGCGGGGCCGCGGCGCCTGCCATCGGGTTCGCGATGAGCATCGTGATCACGGCGCCGACTGCGATTCCGGGCGGGCCCATCACGGCCGCGAGCCCCACGATGAGTGCCGAGGTCGCCGTGACGCCCAGCCCGATCACCGCCGCGTTGAGCAGCCAATCGCCCTGGATGATGCCGAACCATGTCTGCATCACCAGCGTGATGGCCGTCCCCGCCGCGACACCGAACACCGCGAGCCCCACCAGGCGGCGCACGACGCCCTGCACCAGCAGCGAGAGCAGGATGCCGCCGATCATGCCGCCCAGCACGAGCGGGAAGACGGATGCTGCGAGCCCCGCGCCCGTCGCGTCGCCCTCGGCGAGCGGCACGAGGTCGGTGACCTGCACGGTCGGGACCTCGGGCGCTCCACCCGAGGCGGCCGCGTCGGGGATCTGCGGCAATTGTCCGGTCTTCATGGCACCGACCATCGCAGTGAGCTGTTCCGTGAGCGCGGCCTGGGCGGCGTCGTCGATCTGCAGCTGCAGCTGGGTGGCCACGTTCCGCAGGGCCGCGGCCGCGGCGGGGCTCGCGGCGGTCGCGATGAGCACCTCGGGCTCGTCGCCCAGCAGGATCGCGCCGTACAGCTCGCGTTCCTGGATCCGCACGACCGCATCGTCGCGCGACTCGACGTCGCTGAGGGCGAAGGGAGCGGGATCCTGCTCGGCGAGCTTCTCCTCGACGGCGGTGACCGCCTCGGCCGGCCCCGAGATGCCGACGGGAAGGTTCTGCGGCTGCGACGCCGCCGCCGGCCAGACGAACGCCATCACGACGATGCCGACGAGGAGCGCGCCGACGAGGCCGAACAACGCGGCGAAACTCCAGCGCGTCGGGCGCGGCAGGGCGTCGTCACGAGCAGCCGGTTCACGACGAGCGTTCATCGCGTCCTCCTTAAAAAGAATACTGATTCTGTTTGTGACAATAACAGAACCACTATTCTTTTTCCATGCCCAAGGTGTCGGACCAGTACCGGGAAGCCCGCCGCGACGAGATCGCTCGCGCGGCGTTGCGGGTCCTGGCACGCAACGGAGTGCGAGACACGTCGATCGCCGACATCGTCGCGGAGTCGGGGCTGTCGACCGGTGCGATCTACTCGCACTTCTCGAACAAGGCCGAGCTCGCCCGGTACGTCGTGGGGCGGTTCCTCCTGCCCCGGATCGACGCACTCGAGTCCGCCGGCCGGAGCGGCCAGCTCGTGACGCCGCGACAGGCGCTGCAGGGCATGCTCTCGGTGTTCGCCGAGGCGGGCCTGTCCCCCGCGCTGGTCCTCCAGTTCTGGGGCGAGGCCATGGTCGAGCCCGGCCTGCACGACGAGATGCTCCGCACCGCCGCGCACCTGCGCGCCTCCCTCGCCCTCGCGATCGGACCGTGGGCGCGCACACGCACGTCGGACGAGACGGATGCCGCCTCCCTCGCCGCGGAGACGGCCCGGTCGATCGCGGCCCTGGCCCAGGGCTACATCGCGAACACCGCCGTGTTCGGCCCGCGCGCGGTCGACGAATACCTCGAGGGCGCCGCCGCCGTCCTCGCCAGCTGACCCGGACCGATCAGACCGAGCCCGCCGGTCAGACCGAGCTGACCTGGGCGTCGTCGCCGCGCGGGATCGCGGCATCCGGAGCCGAATCGGCCGGAGCGCGAACCGCGGTGATCTCGCGAACGGCGACCGGGGCGGTCTGACCGGCACTCCCCCCGCGGATCTGCCGGTGCAGGCGCTCCATGCGGGCGTCGAGCTCGGCGGCGGTCTCCGCCGCGTCCTTGAGGCTCTCCAGCAGCTCGTCGGGGACCTGCGTGGCGTACTTGTAGTAGATCTTGTGCTCCAGGCTCGCCCAGAAGTCCATGGCGATGGTGCGGAACTGCACCTCGACGGGCACCTCGATGCGCCCCGTCGAGAGGAACACCGGCACCTCCAGGATCGCGTGGAGGCTCTTGTATCCGTTGGCCTTGGGCGACGCGATGTAGTCCTTGACGTTCAGCACCCGCACGTCGTCCTGGGCGGTGAGCAGATCGAAGAGCCGGTACACGTCGGCAGTGAAGCTGCACGTGATGCGGATGCCGGCGATGTCGGTGATGTTCCGGCGGATCGAGGCGAAGTCTCCGTCGATGCCCTTGCGCTGCACCTTCTCGACGAGGCTGTCGGGCGACTTGACGCGGCTCGAGACATGCTCGATCGGGTTGTAGTCGTGCGTCAGCAGGAACTCGTCGCGGAGGATCCCGATCTTGGTCTCGACCTCCTGCAGGCCGAACCGGTACTCCATCATGAAGCGCTGCAGCTCGTCGCGGAGCTCTCGCAGCTCGCTCGGCGAGACCGTGATCTCACCCTCGTCGGACGCCGTCGCGGGCACCACAGGTGCGGGAGTCGCCATGCCGTTCACGCTAGGCGGCAGTCCTACGAGAGTCCTGTGAGAACGGATGCTGCGGCCCCGGCTTCACGCGCAGTCAAGCCTCGTCGACCGCACGTTGCGCGCGCTCCGCCGCCTGCGCCGCGTCGCGGGACTTCGCCGCCGCCTCGGACCGCTCGCGCTCGATCGTGTCGAGCTTCTCCACGGCCGCCCGCTCATCGGCTTCGAGGGCGGCGAGGTCGCGACGAAGGTCGTCGATGCGCTCGCGCACGTGGTCGACCCGCTCCTGCGCCTTCGCCCGTCGTGCGTCGACACGGGCGAGCTCGCGCTCCGCCTCGTTCGCGAGGCGCTCGGCCTCGCGCGCCGCCTTCTCGGCCGCCTTGCGGGCGCGGCGCTCGGCGAGGTCGTCGCGCGCCGGCGGTGCGACGGCCCCGGGAAGCGACCCGCCGACCGCGTCGGCGAGCGCCGCCGGATCGATGTCGCCGGCCTCCAGCGGCTTGACGAGCCGTGCGGTGAGAACGGCGGCCGCGGCCGCAGCATCCATCACCGCCGCATTGATCGTCGCCGCGACGTCGTCGCGCGCCGCCGCGCTCACGGTGCCGCCCGCCTCTTCGGCGAGCCCGACCGCCTGCTTCGCGAGGGCGGCGACCAGCTGACGACGCTGCCGGCTGAGACGTGACAGCTCGGCAGCGTCGAAGTCGTCCTGCGCTTCGCGCAGGGCCGCCGACAGCTCGACCGCATCGGCCAGCTGGCCGTCGCGCGCGAGAAGGTTTACCGCCCAGGCCGAGACGGTGGGCTTGCGCAGGGCTTTCAACCGCTTCGCGAGCGCGGGTGCCGCGAGCCCGGCGCGCGCGTTGCGGGCGGCGGTGAACTGCGCCGGCGGGAGGGCGTACAGCTCGGCGGCGAGAGCGTCCAGCTCGTCGTCAACGTCGGCCTGCGACATGCGCCCATTCTCACGCAGACGGGTTCGTAACTCAGGATGGTTGCGCCGAGCACCCTGCAGATCGGCGGATTTCCTTGCCTGCGGTCGAGCCCGACGTCGATCCATCCTGAATCGCGAACCACGTGGAACGGGTGCTGCCGCTCACACGATCTCGTAGAAGCGCCAGAGGCCGAACTCGGGGACGAGCACCCGGATGTCGCTCCACCCCGCCGAACGCGCGTACGCGCGCAGGGTCGAGGGGCGCATCACGGTGCCGGTGCCGGCGCTCGGAGTGTGCGACCTCCCGTCAGGAAGGCACACGAACAGGCTGAAGCCGTAGAGCAGTCGCTCGAGCTCGCTCGCGTTCGCCGCGAAGCGCTCCTCGGTCGCCTCGTCCATGATGACGACCATCCCGTCGTCGGCCACCGCGGCGCGGGCGGCGGCCAGCACCTCGACGGGATGCGGCATGTCGTGCAGGCACTCGAACGCGAAGACGGCGTCGAAGTGGCCGTACTCGGCGACGAGCGCCGCGTCGCACAGCAGGAACTCGACGCGATCGGCGACCCCTGCCTCGGCGGCGTTCAGCCGTGCCGCCTCGACCGAGGCCTCGTCGATATCGAGACCGACCACGCGAAGCTCGGGATACGCCTTCGCCAGTGCGATGGAGGACCAGCCTCCGCCGAAGCCGAGGTCGGCGATCCGCGCATCGGGCCCCCGGAGCACGGCGTCGAGCCGCTCGATCCCCGCGAAGAGCGCGGGCAGCTCGTCGAACCAGGGGCGGTTCATGTCGGCCTGCGCCTCGCGGGCGTGCCGGCCCAGCTGCTCCCAGCTGACGCCGCCGCCGGCGCGGTACGCGCCGAGGAGGGCGTCGATCTGGGCTCCCGATGCGGCCGCCATGCGGGCGAGGGGTTCGAGATACGACTGGCTGCCGCGGTCGAGCAGCACCTCGGCGACGCCGGACGCGAGGCGGAAGCGGCGGGTCGCGGAATCCTCGTCGGCGTCAGCGCGCAGGATGCCGCTCGCGGCCTGCTGTTCGAGCCACTCCCGCGCGTAACGGGTGTCGGTCTGCGTGCGGACGGCGAGCTCGTCGGCGGTGAGGCCGTCCGCCCGAGACAGCTCGGCGTACCACCCGAGCTGCGAGCCCAGGTGCACGGACATGAGGTCGAACCAGCCGAGGGTGGCCGCCATGATCCGGTCGGCGAACGTGGCGGTGGCTTCTGCTTCGGCGGCGGTCTCGATCCCGGTGTCGCTGATCGTCGTGGACATCGTCTTCTCCTTCATGGGTGCTCCGTCGAACATCTGGCCACGACGCTACGGAGCCGGCTCGGGCTCGCGCATCGGCAGAACCGCGCACATCCGGCGCGCAGGTCTGCACCATTCGATGCAGGGCCACGCGCGGCGCCGGTCACCGCGTGCGCTTCCCGGAATGCTCGTGCCACCACGCGGCGGCCGCGGTGCGCGAGGCGACGTCGAGCTTGAGGTAGACGTTCGCGAGGTGCCGGCTCACGGTCTTCTCGCTGATGAAGAGCTCGTCGGCGATCTGCCTGTTCGCCTTGCCGTGTGCGACGAGTTCGACGATCTCGCGTTCCCTGGCCGTCAGCGGCCCGCCGTCACCGGCCGCCGCCGCGAACCCGACGACGACCGGCAGCGCACCGAGCCGCTCGAAGATCACGCCCGCCTGCTCCCGCAGCTGCGCGGCGAGGGCCGGCTCCGCGCGGAGCTCCTGCGCGGTGGCGAGCCAGCTCAGCACGTTCGCCTGCTCCCAGGGCTGCCCGAGGCGGCGGAACAGGTCGAGGGCAGCGTGCAGCCGACCGATCGCACCCGCGGCATCGCCGGCGTGGATGAGGAGCATACCGCGCGCGTGCGCCGCCCACGCACGGAATCCGTCGCTACCGTAGGCCCGCGCGTCGTCCTCCAGCTCGTCGAGCAGGTGTTCGGCCTCGCGCGGGCGGCCGTCCGCGAGGGCGATCTCGATCCCGGGACGCAGCAGTCGCGCGCGGCCCATGCGATCGCGGCGGTCGAGCGCAGCGGCGATCATCGCCGCGGCGCGCCCGGTGTCGCCCTCCGTGAGCACCAGCAGCGCCTCGCCCGGCGCCGGGTCGATCCCCGCCTCGCTCGCGCGGCGATACGCCTCGCGCGCTCCGGCAGGGTCGCCTCGCAGGCGCCGGATCTCGCCCAGCTGGTTCCATCCCTCGCCCGCGATCCAGGGATGATCAGAGCCGAGATCCTCGCACGCGCGCTGCAGCGCCGCCTCCGCAGCATCCCAGTCCCCGCTGGCGGACTGCAGTTCGAGCCGGTGCACGCGGCACACGCCGGCGTAGACGACGTCCGCACCGCGCGACGCGCACCATGCTTCGGTGGCGCGGGTCCAGTCCGCCATCCGGCGGAAGTCCGCAAGCTCGTGGCACACGGCGATCGTGGTGCACAGCACGTCGCCGGCCCACTCCGCCTCGAGCTCGTCCGACACGACGCACAGCATCGCCTCGTCGAGCTGAGCGAACCCTTCCGCGGTGCGCCCCGCCCGGATCGCGGCCATCCCGGCCACGACGGCGCTCAGTGCCGAGACCGCCGGCTGGCGGAGCGCGGCCGCCAGCTCCTGCATCCGTGACACGCTCTCGGCCGGCCACAGCGCTCCGGTGTCGTCGAGGTCCATGGACGCCGCGACATAGACGTCGTAGGCGTGGCCCCTCCCCTCGGGCAGATCCGCGAGGATCCGGCGCGCGCGCCGGTGCCAGGCGCGCCCGACGGTGAGCCGGCCGCGGGTGAGCAGCACCAGCGAGAGCACCATCGCGGCCTCGGCGGCGCCCATGTCGTCCCCGTCTTCGGAGAGCATCCGGAAGGCCGAGTCCAGGTGTGCCAGACATGCCTCCTGACGGCCCAGCCACCACTCGCACGACGCGAGGGCGCGCAGGTCCGCGCCGGTGGCCGCACCGTCGCGGCGGGCCCCCTCGAACGCCTCCCGCGCCTTCTCCCAGTCACCGGACCGGAAAGCCGACCGAGCGCGCTCGAGTTCGGCGACCGTGTCCGCCATGCGGGAATGGTACCGCCGTCGCCGGCCCGTGTCCGGGTGTCGCCCCGCGGACCCGCCGCGCCCGCGCCGAGAGCCCGTAGAGCACGAGCATGATCGCCATCGTCGTGAGGTAGAAGCCGTGCAGGATCCAGATCGGCCCGAACGGCAGGCTCAGCACGTAGAGCGTGTACACGGCGTTGCCGACGTTGCCCATCACGAGGGCGCTGAGGCTGTAGGAGCGCAGGTCGCCGGAGCGGACGGCCTTGACCACCATCGGCAGGTTGGCCGCGGCGAATAGCACGGTCGAGACCGTACCGGCGAGCGTCGCAGCGTCCATACAGGGAAGATACGGATGCTGCCACCCGCGATACATCCGCAGTTATACCCATTTCCGCCGGGGGCTGCATGATTCGCCCCGTGCGGGGCCGCGTTCAGGCGGACAGAACGGATGCTGCCTGCCGCGCGGCGCCGAGTGCGACGTACTCGCCCGGCTCGGGCACCTCCACCGGCAGGCCCAGCACGAGCGGAGCGATCCGGCGCACCGCCTCGGACTGCGCGCCGCCGCCGACGAGCAGCGCCCGCTCGAGCGGCACGCCCAGCCCGCGCAGCGCCTCGAGCCCGGCCGCGAGGCCGGAGAGCATGCCCTCGACCGCCGCGCGCGCGAGGTTCTCGCGCGTCGTGGAGGCGAGGGTCATGCCGGTGAGGGATGCCGTGGCGTCGGGCAGGTTCGGCGTGCGCTCGCCCTCGAAGTACGGCACGAGGGTGAGACCCGCGGCGCCGGGAGCGGCGGCGAGCGCCAGTCGCGAAAGCTCGGCGTGATCGACCCCGAGCACGCGCCCGATGGCGTCGAGCACGCGGGCGGCGTTGAGCGTCGCGACGAGCGGCAGGAAGCGTCCCGTGCAGTCGGCGAAGCCCGCGACCGTGCCGGTGGGGTCGATGGTGCGCTCCTCGCTCACGGCGAAGACGGTGCCGCTCGTGCCGATCGAGACGACCACGTCGCCCGGTCCGGCGCCCAGTCCCAGGGCCGCGCCCGCGTTGTCGCCGGCGCCGCCGCCGACGCGTCGGCCGTCGGCATCCGTCACCCACTCCTCGGGTCCGAGCACGCGCGGCAGTACGGCGTCGTGGCCGAGGGCGGCGACGAGGAGGTCGCGGTCGTAGCCGCCGGTGGCGGGGTTCCAGTACCCCGTGCCCGAGGCGTCGGAGCGGTCGGTGACGAGCTCGTCGAGCACGGGCCCCCGAGGCGACTCGCCCGCCGGCCCGAAGCCCCGCAGCCGCCACGTCAGCCAGTCGTGCGGCAGGGCGACGGCGGCGACGCGCGCGGCGTTGTCGGGCTCGGCGTCGCGCAGCCAGCGGAGCTTGGTGATGGTGAAGGATGCCACGGGCACCAGGCCCGTCCGCCGCGCGAGCTCGTCGGCGCCGAACTCGGCGGTGAGGTCGGCCGCGGCCCGCGCCGAGCGGGTGTCGTTCCACAGGAGGGCGTCGCGGACGACCCGGCCGTCGGCGTCGAGCGCGACCATGCCGTGCTGCTGCCCGCCGATCGCCCAGGCGTCGACGTCGTCGATCCCGCCGGCGTCGGCGATCGCGGCCTGCAGCGCGGTCCACCAGGCTTCGGGGTCGACGGAGGTGCCGTCGGGGTGCGACGCGCGCCCCTGGCGCACGACCGCGCCGGTGGCGGCATCCGTGATCACGACCTTGCACGACTGCGTCGACGAGTCGACCCCCATGACGAGCGTCATTGCTTGCAACCTTCCTTCATGTCCCGATCAATGCTCTTGGTGTCCTGGTTTCCGCCCCTGGAGGACCCCCTACAGCGCAAAGTGGGACACGCCGCGCTGAGAACGGGAGGAAACGGATGCGGCGGCCGACCTCTTCGGTCGGCCGCCGCCCTCTCGGATCAGGTCAGCCGCGGGCGCCGAGCAGGTGCTCGGTCGCGAGCTGCTGCAGGCGGACGAAGCCGAAGCCCTTGCCACCCAGGTAGGCCGAGGCGTCGAAGTCCTCGTACGCCGAGCGGTCGGCGAGGAAGTCGTCGTACGACTCGCCCTCGTTGAGCGTCGGCACCGACAGCTCGTCGACCTTCGCGGCGGCGAGCGCCTCCTGCACCTCGGGGTCGGCGCGGAAGGCCGCGGCGCGCTCCTTGAGCAGCAGGTAGGTGCGCATGTTCGCGGCGGCCGAGTCCCAGACGCCCGTCTCGTCCTCGGTGCGCGAGGGCTTGTAGTCGAAGTGACGCGGGCCGTCGTACGCGGGCACGCCGCCGGGGCCGCCGTTCTCGAGCAGGTCGACGAGCGCGAACGCGTTGTGCAGGTCGCCGTGGCCGAAGACGAGGTCCTGGTCGTACTTGATGCCGCGCTGGCCGTTGAGGTCGATATGGAAGAGCTTGCCGTGGTACAGCGCCTGGGCGATGCCGGCGGCGAAGTTCAGGCCCGCCATCTGCTCGTGGCCGACCTCGGGATTGAGGCCGACGAGCTCGGGGCGCTCCAGCGAGTCGATGAACGCGATCGCGTGGCCCAGGGTGGGCAGCAGGATGTCGCCGCGGGGCTCGTTCGGCTTCGGCTCGATGGCGAAGCGGATGTCGTAGCCCTTGTCTGTGACGTAGTCGCCGAGGAGGTTGACGGCCTCGCGGTAGCGCTCGAGGGCGGCGCGGATGTCCTTGGCCGAGTCGTACTCGGCGCCCTCGCGACCACCCCACATGACGAAGGTCTTCGCGCCGAGCTCGGCACCGAGGTCGAGCTGGCGGAAGACCTTGCGCAGCGCGAAGCGGCGCACCTGGCGGTCGTTCGACGTGAAGCCGCCGTCCTTGAAGACCGGCGCCGAGAAGAGGTTGGTGGTCACCATCGGGATGATGAGGCCGGTGTCGTCGAGTGCGCCCTTCAGGCGGTCGATCTGCGTCTGGCGCTCGGCATCCGTCGACCCGAAGGCGAACAGGTCGTCGTCGTGGAAGGTGAGGCCGTAGGCGCCGAGTTCGGCGAGCTTCTCGACCGCGTGCACGACATCGAGGTGGTTGCGGGTCGGCCCGCCGAAGGGGTCGGTGCCGTTGTAGCCGATGGTCCAGAGGCCGAACGAGAACTTGTCGGCGCGGGTGGGGGTGGGCATGACGCTCCTTCGCGGTAAATGTTGCTGACGACAACCTATACCAGAACGGGTGCGGCGTCCACCCGCAGTCAGCGCGGCTCCGACGGGGCGGTCCACCGGGCGGCGCTCACGCGGCAGGCGGTGTCCGGTTGTGACAGGAAGTTCACCGGGCATTAACACGACGGGTGGCAGGCAGGACGGACAATGATCTCGGGAACGCGATCCGCTTCGCATCGACGTCGGCGTCAGCCTTTAGTCGGCCTTTCCCACCTGCGTCAACCCCTGTGCGGGAGCCGCCCGCCAGGCGGAGGATCGGGGCACGACGAGAGGAGTCTCCCCAATGGTGCTCGAGAGACCGTCCTCACCGGCAAGGCGAGGTGCCCTGCGCTCACGCGCCGTACCGGGACTGCACGAACTGCCGCCAAGACGGCCGCAGCCACCGGCGCCCGATGACTCGACCGTCCGGTGGGAGCGCATCGACATCGATCGGTACGAGGTCCGCGCCTCAGGGGTGACCGTCGGCTTCATCGACGTGGTCGGGGCTGTGTTCGTCGTCCTCGCCGGTCCTCGTTACGACCGGGCCGTGGAAGCGCTGCAGACGCTCGATTTCGCTGTCGCCGTCGACGCGATCACCCCCGCCGACACTGAGCGCCCGATCGCCTGATCCTCGGCATCGCGCGATGCCATCGGTTTGGATCTTCGCGCAGCAAATCCCGGTCGCCGCCCCGCCGCCCCCTACAGTGAGACGGTGAGCGATCCGTCGGCAGCCGAGGGTGTGCGTCAGCGCAACCTGGCCCGACTGCTGCGCCTCGTACACCTCGAGGGCCCGCTCTCCCGAGCTCGACTCACCGAGGCCACCGGACTCAATCGGTCGACGATCGCCGATCTCGTGGGCGAGCTGGTGCGCGAAGGCCTTGTCGTGGAGCGCGCACCCGATCCGTCTCGTCGCGTCGGACGCCCCTCCCCCGTGGTCGTCGCCGACGCGCGCGTGATGGCGATCGCCGCCAACCCGGAGGTCGACGCCCTCACGATCGCCGCCGTGGGGCTGGACCGCGGCATCCCGGTCCGCGAGCGCATCGAACTCGACCACCTGCTGTCACCGGATGAGACGGCCCGCCTCATCGCCGAGCGCATCGAGGCCTGGCGAACGGGGGATCTCGCGGGCGCGCGGATCGTCGGCGTCGGACTCGCCGTGCCGGGACTCGTCAGGGCGGCCGACGGACTGGTCCGCAACGCCCCGCACCTGCGCTGGGCCGACGCCCCCGTGCGCGACCTCGTCGCCGATGCCACCGGCCTGCCGACCGTCGCCGGCAACGACGCGACCCTGGGCGCCATCGCCGAGCACCTCTTCGGCGCCGCCGCCGGGTTCGATGACGTGGTCTACCTCAACGGCGGTGCGAGCGGCATCGGCGGCGGTCTCATCGTGCACGGGCAGCCGCTGCTCGGCGCCGGCGGCTACACGGGCGAGTTCGGGCAGAATCGGCCCGGCATCGCGTCGGCGGCCGACCGTCGCGCCGATGACGGCGTGCTCGAGGACGAAGTCAGCAGGGCTCGCCTGCTCGCCGCGGTGGGACTGCACTCCGCCGACGAACCCGCGCTGGCGGCGGCTGTGGCCGCAGCCGGCCCCACCGCCGCCGAGGAGGTCGCACGGCAGCGCCGCATCCTCTCCACGGCGCTCGCCAACGCCGTCAACGCGCTCAACCCCTCCATCGTCGTGCTCGGCGGTTTCCTCGCGACCATCGCCGCCGTCGATGTGCCGGGACTCGGGGCCATGGTGCAGGAGCAGACCATGTCGGCCACCAGCGAAGAGCTCCTCATCCGTGTCGCCTCGCTGGCTGAGGACCGCCTGCTCATCGGGGCCGCCGAGGCCGCCTTCGCCGAGCTGCTCCGGGACCCTGGCGGCGCCGCTCGGAGCTGACCTCACGCGGCGCCGCTCCGAGCCGACCTGGCCGGTGCGCCGCTCGGAGCCGACCTCACGGCGGCGGCGCGGTGGTGTCCCGCGGCACCAGGCGCGTGGGCAGCTTCACGTGGGTGACGGCGGGCGCCTTCCCCTCCATGAGCCCCATGAGCATCCCGACCGCCTCGGCCCCGAGCACCTGCATCGGCTGGCGCACCGTCGAGAGCGCCGGCGTCGCCTTGGACGCCTCCGGCACGTCGTCGAATCCGATGACCGACAGCTCGCGCGGAACATCGATGCCGAGCTCGGAGGCGACCTTGACGATCTCGAGGCCGGAGGTGTCGTTGGCGGCGAAGATCGCGGTCGGTCGGTCGGGGCGGCGGAGCATCTCGAGTGCGGCCACGCGGACGGCGTCCTGCTGGTAGCTTCCCGAGCCCACGAGCGCCGGGTCGAGCGGGATGCCCGCATCGGCCAACGCTCGTCGGTAGCCCGCGTCGCGCGCGATCGACGAGCGCAGATCCCGGCGACCGGCGATGAAGCCGATGCGCGAGTGGCCGAGCTCGATGAGATATCGCGTGGCCTGCAGCGCGCCTCCGAAGCTGTCGCACTCCACGATCGGCCGATCCGCAGGACCTGTGTGCGGATCGATGGCGACGACCGGCACCTCGGCCCCGACGTTCACCACCGTAGGGGTGACCATGATGGCGCCGTCGATGAGCGTGCCGCTGAGCCGTGAAAGCGAACGCCGCTCCCATCCCTCCGCTGCGCCATGCGATCCGGAGTACGCGAGCAGGTCATACCGGGAGTCGCGCAGCGCTTCTCCGACGCCCTTGAGGATCTCGGCGCTGAAAGGCTCGAAGTCGGCGACCAGGACCCCGATGACTCCGGTCTTGCGCGATCGCATGCTGCTGGCGATGAGGCTCGACTCGTAACCGAGCTCGGCCACGACAGCGAGGACCCGATCCACCGTTTCGCTGGCCACGCCATAGCGCCCGTTCACCGCCTTCGAGACGGTCGCGACCGACACGCCTGCGGCTGCGGCGACGTCGGTGATGGTGGGACGACGGTTCATGTTTCGGAATCATAACGGCTTCGAAACCGTTATTGAAAACGTTTGACAACCCTTTTGTTGTCAACGCAGACTTTTTCTCGCCCGGTCTGCACGCCGGGCGGCGCGCGACCCGATCGCGTCGACCATCAGCACCTCGCAGCAGAGGTGCCCTCGAAGAAGAGACGGGAATCACATGATGGGCAAGAGAATCCTCGCGGGTTCCGCAGCACTGGTCATCGGCGCGCTCGCGCTCGCCGGCTGCAGTGCCGGCGGATCCGAGAGCGGAGACGGCAACGTCGAGATGACGCTGTGGCAGAACTCGACGACCGGCCCCGGCCAGCAGTTCTGGAAGGACGCGATCGCGGCCTTCGAGGACGAGAACCCGAACGTGACGATCAAGATGCAGTCGATCCAGAACGAGGACCTGGACGGCAAGCTGCAGACGTCGCTCAACGCGGGCGACCCGCCGGACATCTTCCTCCAGCGCGGCGGCGGCAAGATGGCGGCGATGGTCCAGGCCGGTCAGCTCAAGGACCTCACCGGACAGGTCACGGGAGAGGCCGAGGAGAACATCTCCGAGGGCGCCTTCAAGTCCGTGAGCTACCAGGACAAGGTATGGGCCATGCCTCTGTCGATCCTGCCCGGCGGCATCTTCTACAGCCAGGATCTGTACAACGCGGCCGGCATCACCGAGACGCCCACCACGATCGACGAGCTCGTCGAGGCCAACGACAAGCTCAAGGCGACCGGCGTCGCCCCGCTTGCGCTCGGCGCGAAGGACGCGTGGCCCGCGGCGCACTGGTTCTACTGGTTCGCCCTGCGCGAGTGCTCTCCGGCGACGATGGAGGAGACGGGCGACTCCAAGGACTTCAGCGACCCGTGCTGGCTCAAGGCGGCTGAGGATCTCAACGACTTCGCTGCGACGGAGCCGTTCAACGAAGGCTTCCTCACGACCCCTGCACAGCAGGGCGCGGGAAGCTCGGCCGGTCTCGTGGCCAACCACAAGGCGGCCGGCGAGCTCATGGGTGCGTGGGACCCGGGTGTCATCGCGTCCCTGACGCCCGATGAGAAGCCGCTCCCCGACCTCGCGTGGTACCCGTTCCCCGAGGTTCCGGGCGGCGAGGGCGAGCCCGGCTCGATCATGGGCGGCGTCGACGGCTACTCGTGCGCGGCGCAGGCGCCGAAGGAGTGCGTCGACTTCCTCAACTTCGTGGCATCGGACGCCCAGCAGACGGCGTACTACAAGGCGTACAACTCGCCGCCGGTGAACCAGGTCGCGCAGGAGGCGGTCACCGAGCCCTACCTGAAGCAGATCCTCGAGGCCTTCAACGCGGCTCCGTTCGTCTCGCAGTGGCTCGACACGGTGCTCGGCCAGAACGTCGGCAACGCGCTCAATGTGGCCGTCGTCTCGATGCTCGCCGGGCAGAGCACGCCCCAGCAGATGATCGACGAGGCCAACAAGGCCGGGGCGAAGGGCTAGGAAGACTTCCCATGCGTACAAGCGAGACCCCGAAGACGGACGATCGCCCGGAGACGGATCTCGCGCAGCGTACCGGGGGCGGCGGCGTCACACCGCCGCCCTCGGCATCGCCGCGCCGCCGATCTCGAGGAATCGGCTGGTCGGGCCGTCTGGAGATAGCGATCCTGGCCGGGCCGGCGATCATCTTCTTCGTCGGCTTCGTCATCTTCCCCGTGATCATGGCGGCGTACTACGGCTTCTTCGACTGGCACGGCTACGGGCCGGCCACGGACTTCATCGGCCTGAAGAACTACGTCACGATCCTGACCGACCCCGACTTCCAGGAAGCCCTCGGCCACAACGCGTTCATCGTCGTCACGTCGATCCTCATCCAGGGGCCGATCGCCCTGCTGCTGGCGCTCCTGCTCAACCGCAAGATGCGCGGGCAGTCCGTCATCCGCGTGCTCATCTTCGTGCCCTACGTGATCGCCGAGGTCGTCGTGGGCACCGGGTTCAGCCTGCTGCTGGCGACCGAAGGCGGCCTCAACGGCGTGCTGGAGAAGTGGGGCCTCGACGCGCTCGTCCACGACTGGCTCGCCGATCCGAGCATCGCCATCTGGACGCTCGTGGCGATCATCACCTGGAAGTACGTCGGCTTCGCCGTCATCCTCTTCCTCGCGGGCCTTCAGAGCATCCCCGACGAGCTCTACGAGGCGGCTGCGATCGACGGCGCCACGTACTGGCAGATCCAGCGGCGCATCACGATCCCGCTGCTCGGGCCGACCCTGCGCATCTGGGCCTTCCTGTCGATCATCGGATCGCTCCAACTCTTCGACCTCGTGTACATCATCTGGGGCCAGTACGTCGCTCCCGTGGCGGGCACCTCCACGATGGCGACGTACATGGTGGCCAACGGCCGCAACGCCGGCAACTTCGGCTACGGCAGCGCGGTCGCGGTCGTGATCTTCCTGATCTCCCTCGTCGTCGCCCTCATCTATCAGCGCTTCGTGCTGCGCCGCGACACCGCGGGCGCGCTCACCGAAAGGAACGCAGAATGACCACCGCCACACTGGCGACGATCGAGCTGCCGCCGCCCCGCCGTCAGCGCATGCGGCGCGCCACGCCGGCCGTGTGGTTCGTCGCGCTCCTCGTGATCGGGCTGATGATCGCGCCGGTCCTGTACATCATCCTCGGCGGGTTCCGCTCGAACGCCCAGATCACGACCGACCCCGGAGGCCTCCCGGACCCGTGGGTCTTCACGAACTACCTCGAGGTCCTCACGGGGGGCGTCTTCTGGCAGCTCGTGCTCAACTCCACCATCGTCGGGATCGCGACGACCGCCGGCGTCATCGCGCTCGGCCTGATGGCGAGCTACGTGCTCGCGCGCTACCGCTTCCGCGGTAGGGGCGCGCTGTACGCGCTGTTCGCGGCGGGGCTCATGTTCCCGATCACCGTCGCCATCACGCCGCTGTACATCGTCGTGCGCGACCTCGGGCTCATCAACTCGCTCGCGGGCGTCATCCTGCCCCAGATCGCCTTCGCCCTGCCGACGACGATCATCATCCTCGTGCCGTTCCTCCGCGCCATCCCCGACGAGATCGAGGAGGCGGCGTTCATCGACGGCTGCAGCCGCCTGGGCTTCTTCTGGCGCATGGTGCTCCCCCTGGCCGTGCCGGGAGTCATCACGGTCGGCATCCTCGCCTTCATCGGAAGCTGGAACAGCTACCTGCTGCCGCTGTTCCTGCTCAACGACAACGCGAACTTCACGCTCCCCCTCGGCGTGCAGGCGTTCTCCTCGCAGTACTCCGTCGACACGGCGAAGGTGCTCGCCTTCACGTCGCTGTCGATGATCCCCGCGCTGGCGTTCTTCAGCCTCTTCGAGCGACGGATCGTCGGCGGGCTGACGGGAGCGGTCAAGGGATGACGGACAACGAACTGCGCGCCGTCTCGGAGCGCGTCCTCGCGCTGCACGCACGGATGACCGTCGACGAGAAGCTCGCACAGCTCGTCGGCTACTGGGTCGACCAGGGGAACGAGGTCGTCGCGCCGATGGCCGGCGAGATGGTGACGTCGACGCGGTACGAGGACGCCACGGTGAACGGCATCGGACACCTCACCCGGGTCTACGGCACACGCCCCGTAGACCCGGTCGCCCGGGCCGAGTGGCTCTGGGCGGAGCAGCGTCGCCTCCGGGAGCAGACGCGCCTGGGGATCCCCGCGATCGTGCACGAAGAATGCCTCACCGGGCTCGCCGCGTGGAAGGCCGCGACCTTCCCCACGCCGCTGGCCTGGGGCGCCGCCTTCGATCCGGAGCTCACCGAGGAGCTCGGCGCGGCGATCGGCCGCTCCATGGCCGCGCTCGGGATCCATCAGGGGCTCGCTCCGGTGCTCGACGTGATCATGGACCCCCGATGGGGCCGTGTGGACGAGTGCATCTCGGAGGACCCGTACGTGGTCGGCACGATCGGCACGGCGTACGTCAAGGGACTGCAGTCGGCCGGCGTCCACGCCACCCTGAAGCACTTCGCGGGGTACTCCGCGTCGCAGGCGGGTCGCAACCACGCCCCCGTGCACATGGGCCGCCGGCGACTGCAGGACACCGTGCTCCCGCCGTTCGAAATGGCCGTGCGCGACGGTGGGGTTCGCGCGGTGATGAACTCCTACGCGGAGATCGACGGCGTTCCGGTCGCCTCGAACCCCGAGCTGCTCACCGCCCTCCTGCGCGACGAGTGGGGATTCGACGGCACGGTCGTCGCCGACTACTTCTCCGTCGCCTTCCTCCACGCCCTGCACGGGGTCGCGGCAGACCTCGGCGAGGCCGCGCTGCTCGCACTGCGCGCGGGGATCGACGTGGAGCTGCCCACGGGCGACGCGTTCGTCGAGCCCCTGCGCGCACTGCTGGACTCGGACGCCCAGGCGCGCGCCGACGTGGACCGCGCCGTGCTGCGTGTGCTCTCGCAGAAGGAGGAGCTCGGTCTGCTCGACGAGGACTTCTCTTCCCCGCCGACGCAGGTCGACCTCGACAGCCCGGAGCTTCGCGGTATCGCCCGGCGCACGGCCGAGGAATCGGTCGTGCTCCTCCGCAACGACGGCGTGCTCCCGCTCGCGGCGCCTCGCACGATCGCGCTCATCGGCCCGAACGCCGACGCCGCGGAATCGCTGATGGGCTGCTACTCGTTCGCCAACCATGTGCTGGCGCACCATCCCGGCACGCCGCTGGGCTTCGAGATCCCCACGGTCGCCGAAGCTCTGCGCGTGGAGTTCCCCGGCGCCGACATCGTGCTCGAGCGGGGCTGTGATGTCGAAGGCGACGACGAGCACGGCATCGCGGACGCCGCCCGCGCGGCGGCCGATGCCGAGGTCGCGATCGTGGTCGTGGGTGACCGCGCCGGCCTGTTCGGACGCGGAACCGTCGGCGAGGGCAACGACGTGGACGACCTGGAGCTGCCCGGTGTGCAGCGCACGCTCGTCGAGGCCGTGGTCGCCACCGGCACCCCGACCGTCGTGGTCGTCGTCTCGGGGCGCCCGTACGCGATCGGCTGGATGCTGGACGGCGCCACCCCGGCCTCCGCGGTGCTGCAGGCCTTCTTCCCCGGCGAGGAGGGCGGAGCCGCGATCGCCCGCATCGTGTCGGGCGCGGCCGAGCCGTCGGGCCGGCTGCCGGTCTCGCTTCCCCGGTCGGCGGGCTCGCAGCCGTACACGTACCTGCATCCGGTCCTCGGCGGGCCGACCGAGATCACGAGCGCCGACAACACTCCGGCACGGCCCTTCGGGTTCGGGCTGACGTACACCGCGTTCGCCCGAGAGGATCTCACGGCGTCGGATGCCGCGACGGACGGCGCCATCACGGCGCAGGTGCGTCTGTCGAACGTGGGCGACCGCACGGGCACCGATGTCGTGCAGCTCTACGCCAGGGACATCGTGGGCTCGGTCACCCGCCCCGTCGCGCAGCTGCTCGCCTATCACCGCGTCACACTGGAACCGGGAGAGTCGGCGACCGTCGCGTTCTCGGTGCCCACGTCGCGGCTCGCCTTCACCGGACGCGACGGTCATCGCATCGTCGAGCCCGGTGCGGTGGAGCTGTGGGTCGGCGGATCGTGCGCCGAGCGCGACACCGAGACCCGGATCGAGCTCGTCGGAGCCGTGCACCCGATCACGGCCGACGCCCCCCGCACGGCGACGGCCACCGTGTCGGCCCTGGTTCCCGACCCTCGGTGAGACCGACCCCCGCAAGACGAAGGGCCCCGAGTGCGCAACGCACTCGGGGCCCTTCTTCGTGTCGGCAGGACGGGGCGGATGCCTCGGCCGGCCGGGTTCTCTCAGAGCCTGCGCCAGTGCTCGGCGGGGGTGAGCGGGACCAGCGACGGACGCTCGACGGTCGTCGTCAGCGACTCACGCACCCCCGACGCGGCCGATGCGGCGAGCGCGGTCATGATCTCGAGCACGTGCAGGGCCATGGCCCCGCTGGCGCGACTCCCGCCCGCGACGAGGTCCAGCAGCCCGATGCCGCGTCCCGAGTCGACGTACCCGGCGGAGGGCTCGAGCGTCTCCCACGATGCGTCGCGGGTGTGCAGCTGCACGTCGCCGTCGAAGTGGTTCGGGTCCGGCACGAGGAGAGACCCGTCGACGCCGTGCACCTCGATGGGCGCCGCCGTCGAGCGGACGCCGTCGAAGCTCATCGTGACGGTCGAGATCGCCCCCGACGCGTGGTGCAGGATGCCGGTGAGATGCGTGTCGACCTCGACCGGGACGCCCTCCCCCGCCCGAGGTCCCGAGCCGATCACGCGCTCGTCGCGCGACCGCGAAGACGCTCCCGACACCGCGGACACCGGTCCGAGCAGCTGCACGAGCGACGTGACGTAGTACGGCCCCATGTCGAGCAGCGGGCCGCCGCCCTCGCGGTAGTAGAAGTCAGGCTGCGGATGCCACGACTCATGGCCCGCCGAGATCCACATCGCCGACGCCGACACCGGGCGACCGATCCGCCCGTCGTCGATCGCGGCGCGGGCGGTCTGCACGCCTGTCCCGAGCACCGTGTCGGGAGCACCCCCGACATGCACGCCCGCGGCGGTCGCGGCATCCGTGATCCGCAGAGCGTCCGCGAAGGTCGCCGCGAGGGGCTTCTCTCCATAGACGTCCTTGCCGTGTGCGATGGCGGCGAGCGCGACCTCGGCGTGGGCGGCGGGGATCGTGAGGTTCAGGACCGTACGGATGCTGCGATCCTCGAGCAGCTCGGCGGTGGTGAGCGCGCGGCACCCGGGGATGCCCTCCGCCGCGGCGGCCGCGCGTGCCGGGTCGAGGTCGGCGACGGCGGCGATGCGCACGCTCGAGGCCGGGAGCAGGGTGTCGAGGTACTGGCGCGAGATCACGCCGAGCCCCACGATCCCGACATCGGTCACCGTGCCGCGGCTCATCGTGCTGCCCACAGCATGCCTCGCTCGATGATCGTGCGGACGTTGTCGTCCTGCAGCACGTCGAGGCTGTGTCCGGGCGTCGACACGAACACGCGCCCCTGTCCCCAGTCGCGCGTCCACACCGCCGGCGACGTGATCGGCCGGTGCCACGGGTGATACGGCTGCACGGGGTGCGTGGTGGTCGCGAGCACGTCGTTGAGGTCGTCGTGCAGCACCCAGTACTGCTCGGTCGTGAGCTCGAAGTCGTCGATGCCCGCCATGATGTCGTGGCTGCGGCCGAGTTCGGAGATCTCGACCGTGTAACGCAGGTAGTTGTCGCTCTGGTCGCCGTGCACCTCGTCGGGATGCTTCGACGGGTGGGTGGCGAACTGTCCTCCCACGAGCTGGAGATAGTCGGAGCTCGCGCGGAACGAATCCGCGATGCCCCCGTGCCACCCGGCGAGCCCGGTGCCCGCGGCCACCGCGTCGCGGAGGCCGCGGATCGCCTCCTGCGACGCCTCGGACATCGTCACCGACTGCACCACGAGGTCGACCCCGGCCATGCGGTCGGCGTCGGCGTACACCTGCGGGTCTTCCTCGACGGTGACGTCGAAGCCGCTGGAGCGGAGGAACGGCAGGAAGAGCTCGGTCGCCTCGACCGGGTGATGGCCGTCCCATCCGCCGCGGACGACGAGGGCGGTGCGTGTCATTCGGGGGTCCCTTCTTCGGTGCCGGCTGCCACCGGCGTGAGGATGCTGTCGTGAGCGGCGCTCTGCTCCACCGCGGCGAGCACGCGCTGCACCTGCGTCGCGTCGGCGAAACTCGGAGACACCGCGATCTCACCGGCGACCGCGCGCACGAAGTCGACGGCCTGGTGGGCGAACAGGTGCTCGTAGCCGAGTCCGTGTCCTGCGGGCCACCATGCTCCGGCATACGGATGCTGCGCCTCGGTGACCTGCACGCGCCGGAAGCCCTGCGCGGCATCGGCTTGTGCGTCGTACACCTCGAGCTCGTTCATGCGCTCGAAGTCGAACGCGATGGCGCCGCGGTCGCCGTTGATCTCGATGCGGTTGGCGTTGCGCCGGCCGGTCGCCATGCGGGTCGCCTCGAAGACGCCGAGTGCACCGCCGTCGAAGCGCGCAGTGAAGGCGGCGGCGTCGTCGACGGTCACCGAAAGCCGGTCGGAGGTGTCGGCGGCGACTCCGCCGAGTCCCTCCACGGCCGCGCGGCGGGGCCGGGAGGCCACGAAAGTTCGGATGGTGGCCGACACCGCATCGATGCGCTGGCCAGCGAGCCACTGTGCGGTGTCGATGCTGTGGGCGCCGATATCGCCGAGGGCGCCCGAGCCCGCCCGGTCGCGGTCGAGGCGCCACGTGTGCGGGGAGTCCGGGTCGCTCAGCCAGTCCTGCAGGTACTGCGCGCGCACGTGCCGGATCTCGCCGATGCGCCCCTCTTCGATGAGCCGGCGGGCGAGCGCGAGTGCCGGCGTGCGGCGGTAGCTGAAGCCGCACATCGCCACCGCACCGGACCGGACGGATGCTGCGGCCGCGGCATCCGTCATCTCCTGCGCTTCGGCGACGGAGTTGGCCAGCGGCTTCTCGCACAGCACGTGCTTTCCGGCGGCGAGCGCTGCGAGCGCGATCTCGGCGTGGGTGTCGCCGGGCGTGCAGATGTCGATCACGTCGATGTCGTCGCGCTCGACGGCTTCTCGCCAGTCGACCCCGTGCTCGGGCCACTCCCAGCGGGCGGCGGCCTCGGCCGTCGCATCGGCGCGGCGGCCGACGAGCAGCACGTTCTCCGGCGCGAGCGGCAGGTCGAAGAAGTGCGGCGCCGTGCGCCAGGCCTGTGTGTGCATGCGGCCCATGAAGCCGGTGCCGATCAGCGCGATGCGCAGCGGGGATGTCGTCGTCGTCATCGTGGTCGTCCCTTCCCGGAACAGACGATGCCACCGGGGACTCGCGCTGGTCGAGGAACTTGCGCAAAACTGGTCGCATGCCTGCCCGCGTGACCCTCGCCGCCGTCGCGGTCCACGCCGGCGTGAGCGTGGGCACCGCTTCGCGCGCCCTCTCGGGCCGCGGCGACCTCGCCCCGGCGACACGGCGCCGGGTGCTCGCCGCGGCGCGCGCACTGGGGTACGCCCGCGATCCGGCGGCCGGCGGGCGACCCTCCGGAAGCTCACGCCTCGTCGACCTCGTGCTCGGATGGTTCCACAACGCCTACTCCGACGAGGTGACCGCCGGTGCGCGCAGCGCGGCCGCGGCCGCGGGCTACGACCTCGTCCTCACCGAGGAGCGCGACACCCCGGACGACGACTGGCCGATGCGCATCCGCCGGCGCGGTTCGGCGGGCGTGGTCCTCGGGCTCATCTCGCCGACGGCATCGCAATTGGCCGCGATCACGGATGCGGAGATCCCGGTCGTGCTGATGGACCCGCAGGCCGAGACCTCCCGCGGCCTCGCGAGCGTCCGGACGACGGACCGCGAGGGCGCGTTCGCGGCGGCGACCCACCTCGTCGAGCGCGGCGCGACGCGATTCGCGATCGTGCTCGGATCCCCGCCGTACCGATACGGCCGCGCGCGGAACTCGGGTTTCCGGGAAGCGCTGCGGGTGGCGGCCCCCGGCGCCGACCTCGTCGCGCTGCAGGCGGACTGGAGCGGAGCGGCGGCGCGTGAGGCGGCACTGCCCCTCCTGCGTGGCCTCGCACCCGGCGAACGCCTCGGCGTCTTCGCGTGCACCGATGAGATGGCTGCGGGCGTGTACGCCGCCGCCGCGGCGACCGGGCGCCGCATCCCCGACGAGGTGCTCGTCGTGGGGTTCGACGATCTGCGGGGCGCGCGGTGGCTGACCCCGCCCCTCACGACCGTGCGGCAGCCGATCCGCGAGATGGCGGCGGCCGCCGTGACGGCCCTCGCCGACGCCGCGGCCGGCGCCGCACTGCCGCCGGCGCCGATCGTGCTGCCGACCCGGCTCGTCGAGCGCGGCTCCACCTGAGGATCCGGACGGACCGGTGGCCGCAGCATCCGAACCGGACGAAACGTCGCAGGTCGACGCGCGGGGCACCCGAGTAGCGTGGGAGCAGTCTGACGGAAGGCACCCCATGTCGATCACGACCGAACGCCACGCCCGCACCGATGCCGAACTGCAGCAGATGGCCAAAGACCACCTGTGGATGCACTTCGCCCGCCAGTCCGTGATGACCGACGGACCGGGTGTGCCGATCATCGTCAAGGGCGAGGGTCACCACATCTGGGACTCGCAGGGCAAGCAGTACATCGACGGCCTGGCGGGATTGTTCGTCGTCGCCGCGGGCCATGGCCGCAAGCGCCTCGCCGAGGTCGCGGCGAAGCAGGCCGAGCAGCTCGCGTTCTTCCCCATCTGGTCGTACGCGCACCCTGCCGCGATCGAGCTCGCCGACCGGCTGGCCGACTACGCCCCGGGCGACCTCAACAAGGTGTTCTTCTCCACCGGCGGCGGCGAGGCGGTCGAGACGGCGTTCAAGCTCGCGAAGTACTACTGGAAGATCCAGGGCCAGCCGACCAAGCACAAGGTGATCTCGCGCTCGGTGGCCTATCACGGCACTCCCCAGGGTGCGCTGGCGATCACCGGCATCCCAGCGATGAAGTCGATGTTCGAGCCGGTCACGCCGGGCGGCTTCCGCGTGCCGAACACCAACTTCTATCGCGCCGCCGACATGGGGGCGCCGTCGGGAAGCCTCGAGGAGTTCGGGGTGTGGGCGGCCGACCGCATCGAGGAGATGATCCTCTTCGAAGGCCCCGACACGGTCGCGGCGGTCTTCCTCGAGCCCGTGCAGAACTCGGGCGGCTGCTTCCCGCCGCCTCCCGGCTACTTCCAGCGCGTGCGCCAGATCTGCGACAAGTACGACGTGCTGCTCGTCTCGGACGAGGTCATCTGCGCGTTCGGACGCATCGGCCACATGTTCGCGTGCGACGCCTACGGGTACGTTCCCGACATGATCACATGCGCGAAGGCGATGACCAGCGGCTACTCGCCGATCGGCGCGACCATCGTGAGCGACAAGGTCTACGAGCCGTTCGCCCACGGCGACCGCGCCTTCTATCACGGCTACACCTTCGGAGGGCACCCGGTCTCGGCGGCCGTCGCGATGGCGAATCTGGACATCTTCGAGGAGGAGGGCCTCAACGAGCGCGTCCGCGAGAACTCTCCGCTGTTCCGCTCGACCCTCGAGAAGCTCACCGACCTGCCCATCGTCGGCGACGTGCGCGGGGACGGGTACTTCTTCGGCATCGAGCTCGTGAAAGACAAGGCGACGAAGGAGACCTTCGACGACGACGAGTCCGAGCGGCTGCTGCGCGGGTTCCTGTCGAAGGCGCTGTTCGATGCGGGTCTGTACTGCCGCGCCGACGACCGCGGTGACCCCGTCATCCAGCTCGCCCCGCCCCTCACGATCGGACCCGCGGAGTTCGACGAGATCGAGCAGATCCTGCGTAGCGTCCTCACGGAGGCATGGACTCGACTCTGACGCTTCCGCGCGCCCGACCGCGCAAGCGGGTTATGGTTGCCCCGTGGGCACGATCTACTACGGCGGTGGCGCGACGCCGATCCATATCGAGGACCGTGCGCTGGCGCATCTGAAGGTCGTCATCGCGACGAAGCTGCGCCGCGACGAAAGCTTCACGGTGTCATGGCAGCACCCCGACGACCAGCCCAGGGGCCGCAGCACGATCTGGCTGCACCCGTCGATCCCGCTGCGGTTCGTCTTCGACGACCCCGAACCCGCCGAGCTCAGCCGCGAGTGGATCGAGGAGCTCGCCAACTCGGCCAGCTCGACAGGCGGCATCATGCTGGTCGCCGAGCACTTCGACACCGGCCCCCTGCCCGTGCTGCAGGGTGTCGAGGGCGGCGACGCCCCCGATGTGGCACTCGGCAATGTCGACGTCGAGCACCTGGATGTCGATCGGCTCACCGTCGGCGGCACCGAGGTGACGCCCGACGACGTCACCGGCTAGGGCTCATCCCTCCGTCGGCCGCGGCGCGTCGTCGTCCTCGGGCTCCGGAAGGATCGCCAGCCCGTTGGGGCCGCTGGCCGAGAGCATCAGCTCCTCGACCCAGCGGCGGTTGATGCGCGGGTGCCGGCTGCCGAAGAAGTGGAACTGGATCGGCACCGAGGGGTGGATCCAGAAGCTCCGCCGGCCGCTGCCGTCGCCGATCTCGACGTCGAACATGAAAGGCTCGGAGCGGCGCAGCTTGTTCATCATGACGATGCGCAGATGCGCCAGCGTGCGGTCGTCGATGTCTACCGAGTTGGCGTTGGTGTCGTAGATGAACCGGCCCATGGCAGGAGCCTAACGCCGGATCAGGGCGGCGCGAATGCCCTGATCAGCGGGGCGCGAATGCCCTGTCAGCGCGGCGCGAACGCCGCCGCGAAGAGCGCACGGGCTCGGCGCGCGAGTGCGGGCCGCTGGGACCGATCGGCACGGGCGAGCTCGGTCGCCAGCATCCCGGTCGCGAGGGTCACATCTTCGGTCTCGATGTGCGATCCGATGCGCCCGGCGGCCCGGTCACGCGCGACCAGACGCTCCACGAGCGCCTGGAATCGCGCGCCGAGCGACGCGACCCGGCGGTCGGAGAGATCTGCGGTGATCAGCTCGATGAACGCCGTCGACACGACCGCTTGATCCACCACACGATCGAGCAGATTGTCGATCGTGCGGTCGGGCGGCGCCATGTACTCCTCGAGATCGCGCACGTTGTCTTCGAAGACGGCGACGGCGAGGGCGGTGCGGTCGGGGAAATGACGGTACAGGCTTCCTTGCCCGACGCCGGCGCGCTTGGCGACGGCGCTGAAGGGGGCCTGGAGCCCGCCTTCGGCGTAGACCTCGCGGGCAGCGGCGATCAACGCCTTGCGGTTGTCGGCGGCTGCGGCGGGGCCTCGGTTCCGGCGAGGAAGCGCACGGGGGGATGCGGTGCTCGGCACGGCTGTAGCCTAGTACCGGACAGAGGTGTCCGGTAAGATCGCCCCGAAGGGCCGCCGTGTCGTCGCGCTCACCGCCGATGTCGACGACGACATGATGCCATGGCGAGTCGCCGAATCTTCGGCGTCAGAACGGCCAGACGAGCGGGACGTACCAGACCGCCATCACGAGGAAGAACAGCACGAGCGGCAGGCCGAGCTTCCAGTAGTCACCGAAGCGGTACCCGGCCGGCTCCATCACCATGAGGTTCGCGGGTGTCGCGATGGGCGTGAGGAAGGCTGCCGCACCCGCGACGGTGAGCGCCATCATGAAGGGCTGCACCGACAGCTCGAGCGACTGCGCGACCGAGATCGCGATGGGCGCGACGATGAGCACCGTCGCCGTGTTGCTGATCAGCTGTCCGAGCACCACCGTCAGCCCGCACAGGGCGAGCAGGGCGACGTGGGGCCCCGCGTCGCCGAGGACCGCCAGCATCCCGTTCGCCACGAGGTCCGCCGTGCCGGTGCTGATGAACGCCGTCGACAGCGGGATCATGCCGGCGATGAGCACGACGGTCGTCCATGAGATCGAGTGGTACGCCTGCGTCACGGTGACCGTGCGGGTGAGCACGAGTGCGCAGGCAGCAAGCAGCGCGGCCACCGCGGGCGGGACCAGTCCCGTCGCGAGCAGCAGGATCATCGCGAGCAGGATGCCGATCGCACGCTTCGCCCCCTTGCCGAGCGGGACCGACCGCCGCAGCCGCGCGGGATCGTCGACGACGAGCACCCCCGGGTCGCTCGTACGGCGCGAGAGGTCGTCCCACGCGCCCTGCAGCAGCAGCGCATCACCGGCCTGGACGACGAACTCCGTGCCTCTCATCGGCTCGTCGCCCCGCCGCGCGGCGAGCACCACGAGGTCGCCGTCGGGCGTGGTCATGCCGGCGCACACGTGCTTGCCGATGAGGGGCGACCGCGGCGCCACGACCACCTCGGTGACGCCGGTCTCAGGCCCGAGGAGCACGCCGGTATCGAGGGTGAGCGAATACTGCTGGCGCAGCAGGCGCGCGTGCCGCACGAGGTCGAGCGGCATGAGGGCGCCCTTGCGCTCGGGGACCAGACCGCCGCCGGCGATGAGGATCGCGACGGTTCCGAGGAGGACGGGGATGCCGACCAGCGCGAACTCGAAGAACCCGAACTCCCGCCCGCCTGCCGAGGCGGCGAACTCGGAGACGATGATGTTGACCGGGGTGCCGGTGAGCAGCAGGAGCGAGCCCGCGGACGCCGCGAACGCGAGGGGCATGAGGAGCTTCGACGAGCCGATGCCCGCGCGGGCGGCGACGACCACCACGAGCGGCAGGAGCGCCGCGACCGCGCCGTTGATGCTGATGAGGGCCGTCAGCACGGCGACGAGGAGCGAGATCACGACGAGGAGAGTGGTGCGCTTCGTCCCGGCGCGGCCGATCACCTTCTGACCGGCCCACGCGGTGACACCCGTGGCGTCGAGCGCCTCGCTCACCACGAACAGCGCGGCGATGAACAGCACCGTCGGGTCGCCGAAGCCGGCCAGCGCCTCCGGCAGCGTCAGCACGCCCGTGAAGAAGAGGGCCAGCGCGACACCGATCGCCACCACGCCGATCGGCATGCGGTTGCTCACGAACGCGACCACCGCGAGCAACAGGATGACGAGCGTTGCGGTGACGGGGTCCACGGCCCCAGCGTAGCCACCGCCCTCCCGACGGGTTCGGACCTCAGCCGCGGAGGGTCGCGAGGCCCGCGACATCGTAGGCGAGTTCCACCGCCTCGAAGATCGCGGCGTCGATCGTGCGGGGGGCGAAGGCGTCGCCGATCACGACGACACGGGCAGGCACGGATGCTGCCGCCGCAGCATCCGTGTCCAGCCCGGGAACACCGATCGACGCCCGCGGCTCGATCGCGACGACGGCGTCCACCCCGCGGATCGCGTCAACGGCCCCGGTCAGCGCATCGCGGATCGTGACCGCGCCCGGCTCGATGCGCTCGACGCGGCGGGCGACGCTCCGCCGGAAGCCGCCGTGCGCGCCGAGCCGATCGAGCAGGAGCGGGCGGTCGTACCCGGCGCCGATGTGCGGGAAGACGGTCTCGAACGGGGTGATCAGCTCGAGCTTGTCGACCTGCTCGAGCAGGGTGAGCACGATGCCGGCCGCGTACGCCGTGCCGTCGGCATCCACCACCGCGATCCTCCGGCCGAGCGGAGCCCCCGAGACGGCTGCGAATGCGTCGACCGTGCCCTCGGCCGGGAACCCGCCGGCGTAGGCCCCGCCGAGCGCGAGCGAGGTCGTGGCCGGCGCGGCGGCTCCGGTCGCCACGACGACGCCGTCCGGCCCGAGTCCGCGCACCGCCTCCGCCGTCGCCGCGACGCCGAGCCGCACATCGACGCCGACCGCCGCGAGGTCGCGTTCGAGGTCGTCGACGAGCAGCCCCACGCTCTCCCGGCCGGGCACGCGGCGGGCGAGGCGCAGCTGTCCACCGAGCTCGCCGGTCCGCTCCAGCAGCGTGACCGCGTGCCCGTCGGAGGCCAGCTCGACGGCCGCACGCATGCCCGCCGGGCCGCCCCCCACGACCACCCACCGCCGCGACGACGCCGCTCGCGGACGCCCGCCGCGTTCGAGCTCTCGGCCGGCGAGCGGGTTCACGGTGCACGACATCGCGAGTCCTCGGCTGCCGCGGCCGAGGCATCCCTGATTCAGCCGGATGCAATGACGGATGCCGCGCTCCCCCGTGTCGACGGGTGCGACCCCGAGCAGCTTGCGCCCGAGATCGGGGTCGGCGATCTGCGCGCGGGTGAGCGCGACCATGTCCGCGACGCCGGAGCCGACCACCTCCTCGGCCTCCTCGACCGCGCGGGCCGCGCCGACGCCGAACACCGGCACGTCGGGGTTCGCGGCCTTGATGGCGGCGACGTCGTCGCGCAGCCAGGCGTAGGGCATCGGTGACGACGGGAAGACGTAGTGCACGTTGTGGTAGCCGCCGGCGGCGAGGTCGAGGAAGTCGATGCGCGCCTCCTGCCGCAGGCGCGCGATGACCTCGCGCATCCCTGCGCCGTCGATCCCGTCGGGGTGGAACTCGTTCGCCACGATGCGGATGCCCACGGTGAAGTCGTCGCCCACCCGCTCGCGCACCGCGCGCAGCACCTCGCGAGGGAACCGCGTGCGGCCCTCGAGGCCGGCGGCGTCCTCGCCGGCGCCGTATTCATCGGTGCGGGCGTTGTAGAGCGGCGAGAGGAACTGATGCAGCAGGTAGCCGTGCGCCATGTGGATCTCGACGCCGTCGAAGCCGCCGTCGCGGGCGCGCTCGGCCGACAGCGCCCACCCCTCGACGAACGACGCGATGTCAGCACGATCCATCTCGCGGGTCGCGTGTCCGGTCGACGGCGAGATCGACCGGGACGGCGCGTACACCGCCCGCGGCCCGTCAGGCCCATCGGGCTGCGCCTGCGCGCCGTGGTGGTTGAGCTGCACGAAGATCTTCGCGCCCGCCTCGTGCACGGCATCGGTCATCCGTTTCGAGGCGGCCACGCCCTCAGGGCGATACGCGTCCTCGAAACCCCGGATCGAGCCGGTCGGGTGCACGAAGTGGTTGCCGGCGACGAAGAGCCCGCATCCGCCGAGGGCGCGGCGCACGAAGTACGCCGTCTCCCGGTCGGACTCGACGCGGTCGGAGTACTGCTTGGAGTGCGCCGTCTGCATGATCCGGTTCGGCACCGTGACGGCGCCGATCCGAAGCGGCTGCGCGAGGACGGACGATCGGATGCCGGGGCTCGCGGTCATGCCCTCGAGCCTACGTCCGGTGGCGTCAGAGGCCGGAAAGAGCCTGGTCGAGATCCGCGAGGAGGTCGGCGGACGACTCGATGCCGACCGAGAGGCGCACGACCTCCGGCGGAACGGCGAGCTCGGTGCCGCGCACGGAGGCGTGGGTCATCTCGTCGGGGTAGTTCATGAGCGACTCGACGCCGCCGAGGGACTCCGCCAGCTGGAACAGGCGCGTCGACTCCGCGAAGCGACGTGCGCACGCAGCATCCGCCAGCGCCACCGACACGATCCCGCCGAAGCGGCTCATCTGCCGCGCGGCGAGCTCGTGCCCGGGGTGCCCAGCGAGCCCGGGGTAGTAGACCCGCGCCACCGAGCCGTGACCCGACAGGAACTCCGCGATCTCCTGCGCGTTCTCGCTGTGCCGCTGCATGCGCAGGGCCAGCGTCTTGATGCCGCGGGTCGTCAGCCACGCATCGAGCGGGCCCGACACGGCGCCGACCGCGAACTGCAGGAACTTCACCTCGCCGTACAGGGTGTCGTCGTTGAGCACGAGCGCGCCGCCGACGACGTCGGAATGCCCGCCCAGGTACTTGGTCGTGGAGTGCACCACGACGTCGGCGCCGAGCGCGAGCGGCTGCTGGAGCGCCGGCGACGCGAACGTGTTGTCGACGACGACGAGCGCACCGGCGTCGTGCCCCAGCTTCGCGAGGCCCGCGATGTCGGTGATCCGCAGCAGCGGATTGCTCGGCGTCTCGACCCACACGATGCGCGCCGGGCGTTCCTCGAGGGCTGCGCGCACCGCGCCGAGGTCGCTCATGTCGACGACCCGGATGCCGACGCCCCACGCGCCGAGCACCCGCGCGATGAGGCGGTACGTGCCGCCGTAGACGTCGTTGCCGAGAAGAACCTCGTCGCCGGGCTTCAGCGCGGCGCGCAGCAGTGCGTCCTCGGCGGCGAGGCCGGAGGCGAACGACAGCGCGTGGGCACCACCCTCGAGCGCGGCCAGCTGCGTCTCGAGCGCGGTGCGCGTGGGATTTCCGCTGCGGCCGTACTCGTATCCCTGGCGCAGCCCGCCGATGCCGTCCTGCGCGTACGTCGTCGAGAAATGCACCGGCGGGATCACGGCCCCCGTCGTCGGGTCGAAGGCCTGCCCGGCATGCACCGCGCGGGTCTCGAACCCGCGGTCGTTCGTGGACTCGGTCATTCGGGTGCTCCTTGGGTGGGGGTGACGGATGCCTCGGGCCCGCGATGTGCGCCGGGTGAGAGGTCGGATTCTCCGACCTCGAAGCCGTGGTCGCGCATCCAGCCGTCGTCGTAGAACCGGTCGAGGTAGCCGCGGCCGTGGTCGGGCAGCAGCACGACGACGACCGCATCGGCGGGGAGATCGCGCGCGGTGCGCAGCGCCGCTACCACCGCCATCCCGCTCGATCCGCCGACGAGGAGCCCCTCCTCGCGGGCGAGTCGGCGCGTCATCGCGAATGCCTCGGCGTCGGAGACGCGATGGATCTCGTCGGGCACCGACGGGTCGTAGCTCTCGGGCCAGAAGTCGTCGCCGACGCCTTCGACGAGGTAGCCGTGCAGCGGCCCGCCGGAGTAGATCGACCCCTCCGGGTCGGCCCCGACGACCCGCACGGCGCCGCCCGACACCTCGTGGAGAAAGCGGCCGGTGCCGGTGATGGTGCCGCCGGTGCCGATGCCCGCGACGAAGTGGGTGACCCGCCCGTCGGTGTCGCGCCAGATCTCCGGCCCGGTCGTCTCGTAGTGGCTGAGGGGTCCGTTCGGGTTCGCGAACTGGTTCGGCTTGAATGCTCCGGGGATCTCGCGCACGAGCCGGTCCGCCACACTGTAGTACGAGCGGGGATCCTCGGGCGGCACGCTCGTCTCGGTCACGACGACCTCGGCCCCGTAGGCCTTCAGCACGGCGACCTTGGCGCCGGCGAACTTGTCGGGCACGACGAAGATCATCCGGTAGCCGCGTTCGATGGCGACGAGGGCAAGGCCGACTCCGGTGTTCCCGCTCGTCGGCTCGATGATCGTGCCGCCCGGCAACAGCTGCCCGTCACGCTCGGCGGCGTCGATGATGCGGCGGGCGATACGGTCCTTGGCGGACCCGCCGGGGTTGAAGTACTCGACCTTCGCGAGCACCGTCGCGGCGATGCCGTCGGTGACACGGGTCAGCTGGACGAGGGGGGTGTCGCCGACGAGGTCGGCCACGCTCTGGGCGTAACGCACGTTGTGTCCTGGTGTGTTGCCGCGCGGGTGCGCGGGAGGTTGTCGGGGTCGCGGGAGTGTGTGAGAAGCGAACGCTTCAACAACAGGGGCGACAACACCGACAGGTCAACACGACCGTCAGTCTATGTGCACGGGCGGCGCGGCGTCGAGGCGCCGCGGATCACCAGGTCGCGACGTACTCCGATCGGCGAACCAGCGCGGCCTGCTCGACGAGCGGCAGCGAACGGTCGACGGCCTGCACGACGCGGCGTGCGACGTCGGGCGAGGTGAGTTCATAGTTCACGAAGTCGCTGTTCGACGCATAGACGCCGATGGGCAGCGTCAGCGCCTGGAAGAAGCCGAACAGCGGCCGCAGCTGGTGCTCGATGATGAGCGCGTGCCGCTCCCCGCCCCCGGTGGCAGCGAGGAGCACGGGCGTGCCGACAAGGTCGTACTGGCCGACGAAGTCGAACAGGTGCTTGAACAGCCCGGTGAACGACGCCCGGTACACCGGGCTGGCGACGACGAGAAGGTCCGCGGACTCGATCCCCTGCAGGGCGTTCTCGACCTCGGGGGCGACCTCTTCCCGGGTGAGCGCGCCCGCGAAGCCGGCGCCGAGCGTCGCGATCTCGATGAGCTGCGTCTCCGCCGGGATGCGCTCGGCCACACCGGCGAGGATCGTCCGCACCAGCGCGGTGGTCCGGCTCGGCTCGTGGAGCGAACCCGACACCCCTACGACGCGCAGTGGTCGGTCGGCGATGGTCTGGATGGCGGGGGCCTCCCGCAGCGCCTCCGTCATACCGGCACCACGTCCAGCGACGGCGCAGGGCCGACGGCGGCCAAGCGGCCGCGCGTACGCGACCACTGACTCCACGACCCCGGATAGACCACGACCTCGATGCCGGCGAGCGCGCCCGCGAGCGCCGTGTGCGTCGCCGCGATGCCGGACCCGCAGTAGGCCGCCACCGAGACGCCGTCGACCACCCCCGCGGCGGCGAACTCGGCGCGGATCTCCTCGGGCGAGCGGAACTTGCCGGCGGTCAGGTGCACCGTCGTCGGGAGGTTCACCGCGCCGGGGATGTGCCCACCGACCGGATCGAGCGGCTCCGCGTCGCCGCGGTACCGCTCCGGCGCGCGCACGTCGAGCAGCAGGCCGTGGTCCGGCCACTCCTCCACGCCGTCGATGTCGGCGACGCCCTCGGTGATCTCGTCGAGCACGACGTCGCCGGGCGGGCGGGGCAGCACGTCACCGGTGTCGAGCGGAAGTCGTTCGGCCAGCCAGCCCCGCAGACCGCCGTCGAGCACGCGCACATCGGCGAGCCCCGATCGCGTCAGCACCCACCATGCGCGGGCGGCGGCGACCGAGTGCACGTCGTCGTATGCCACGACGGTGTCGCCGTCGCGAATGCCCCACCGCCGAGCCGCAGCCTGGAGCTGCTCCCGCGGCGGCAGCGGGTGGCGCCCCTCCCGCGGGTCGCCGCGGCGCGCCAGTTCGTGGTCGAGGTCGACGTAGACCGCGCCCGGCAGGTGCCCGTCGAGGTATGCCGGCCGACCCTCGGGCTGGTCGAGCCGCCAGCGCACGTCGAGGATTCGCGGCGGGGTGCCGCTGCGGATGAGGTCGGCGAGCTCGGTCGGCGAGATGATCGGGGAAGGCATGCGGCCATGCTCGCCCGGTTGCGGAACACGCGGGTCGTCGTGACGACACACGCCGCGACACGGCGACACGGAGCGTCACACGTGGTCACACGGAGTGTCACCGCGAAGCCGTCTCGGGCCGGGCGACGGTACGGCCGGTACGGAGTGTCTCGATCCGAATCCGGCTCGGGTCAGGCGCGGGGCCATACGATTCCGCCAGAACCGATGGAGGAAACGGATGCCGCACCCTCGCGCGACACGTGAATCCCGGGCTTCACGGGGTGCCCGTGCAGCTCGGCTGCTCGCTGGAGTCGCTCTCGTGGCGGGGCTCACGCTTCTCGCCGGATGCGGCAACGGCGGCATCCCCCTGCCCACCGCTCTCCCGACGGCTCTGCCCACCGACCTGCCGACACGGCCGGCATCCCCCGAGCCGACCGTGCAACCGACCCCGCAACCCACGCGGACGCCGCTGGTACCGACGCGCTCCCCCGCGCCTTCGCCGGAGCCGACGCCCGAGCCCACACCGGAACCGACCGTCGTGCCGGAGCCCACCGCCGAGCCGACGACGCCGGTGCCGGTGCCCACGGCGGTGCCGGAGCCGACGGCGACTTCTACGCCGGAGCCGACGGCGACCACGACCCCCACCCCCACGCCGACGGCTCCTCCCACGCCGACGCCCACTGCCGCCGCGACGCCTTCGCCCACCGCCGAGGCAGGAGACAGCGCCGCCGCACCCATCAACTGGGTGCCGTGGGTCGTGCTGGTGGTGCTGCTCGTCGCTGCCGCGGTGATCTACCTCATCGTGCGCCGGCCGCGACCGAAGCCGCCCACTCAGTCCTGAGTCCCTCGCCACGAAGGGCGGGAGGGCCGGCGGGAGCGCGCAGGCGTCAGCCGCGGAGCGCGAGGGCGAACGGGAGCACCTCGGTGGCGCCCGCGCGGCGGAGTTCGCGCGCGGCGACGGTGAGCGTCCAGCCGCTGTCGACGCGGTCGTCGACGAGGAGCACCGGCCCGGCCGGGATGTCCAGGCCCGCGGCGGAGAACCGGCCCCAGACCCCCGCGACGCGGAAGGCGCTGTTGCCACCGGGCTGCCCGGTCGGCCCGCCGTCGACGAGGTCGAGCGTCCCGAGGAACGGCAGCCTGCCGATCTCGGCGATGCCGCGCGCGAGCGAGTCGACGAGCATCGGCTTCGCCCGAGACGGCATCGCGACGACCGCGACGGGGCGGTTCTCCCAGCCCCAGTCCGCGAGGACCCGCACGCACGCGCCCAGCACGTTCTGCGGTACGGACGCGTCGGCGGCTCCGGCCGCGAACAGGTCGCGGAGCGCGCCGCCCCAGCCGAGGTCGGTGAGCCGCCCGAGCGCACGCCCTTCCGTGGCCTGTTCGCCCGCGGCGATGCGACCCTTCACCGGCACGCCGAGCCGGTCGGCGCCGGTCGGCCACTGCCGCCTCACCTCGATGGGCACGCCGACCCTGTCGAGGGCGGCGGCCGCGGCATCCGTCGCTGCAGAGCCGATCGTCGTGGGGAACCACGCTCCTGCGCAATTGTCGCAGCGGCCGCAGGGCGCTGCGGTGTCGTCGTCGAGCGAGCGCTGCAGGAACTCCATGCGGCAGCCCGGCGTCTCTTCGTAGTCGATCATGTGCTGCTGCTCGGCGATGCGCTCAGCCGCGATGCGGCGATAGCGCTCCTCGTCGTATGCCCACGGCTCACCGGTGGCGATCCACCCGCCGCGCACACGACCGACGGCGCCGTCGACGTCGAGCACCTTCAGCAGCAGTTCGAGCGGCGTGCGCCGGATGTCGACGACCGCCTCGAGGGCCGGCGTCGACATCGGTCCGCCCGCGGCTGCGAGCGCCGCGAGCACCCGCTCGGCGCGGTCGCGATCGGGCATCGATGCGGTCGCGAAGTAGTGCCAGATGTCGCGATCCTCGACGCCGGGGAGCAGCAGCACGTCGGCGGAGTCGGTCGCGCGGCCGGCGCGGCCGACCTGCTGGTAGTACGAGACGGGCGATGACGGCGCTCCGAGATGCACGACGAAGCCGAGGTCGGGCTTGTCGAACCCCATGCCGAGTGCACTGGTCGCCACGAGCGCCTTCACGCGGTTTTCTTTGAGGAGCGCCTCCGACTCTTCGCGCTCGTCGGTGTCGGTCTGCCCGGTGTAGGCGCGCACGTCGTACCCGCGCTCGTGCAGCAGCCGTGCGGTGTCGTTCGCGGCCGCCACGGTCAATGTGTAGATGATGCCCGATCCTGGCAGGTCGCCGAGGTGGCTGATGAGCCACGCGAGCCGCCTCGGGGAGTCCGGCAGACGTAGCACGCCGAGCCTCAGCGACGCCCGAGCGAGCGGACCGCGGATCGTGAGGACGCCGGGAGTCGAGGCATCCGTCTCGGCCATGCCGGCGTCGAGCTGCTCGGCGACGTCGGCGACCACGCGGCTGTTGGCGGTCGCGGTGGTCGCGAGCACCGGCACTCCCGCTGGCATGCGCGCGATGAGGTCGCGCAGGCGCCGGTAGTCGGGGCGGAAGTCATGGCCCCAGTCGCTGATGCAGTGCGCTTCGTCGACGACGAGGAGGCCGATGCGGGCGACGAGCTGCGGCAGCTGCTCGTCGCGGAACGAGGGGTTGTTGAGGCGCTCGGGTGAAACGAGCAGAACATCGACCTCGTCGCGGTCGAGCCGGGCGAGCACGTCGCCCCACTCGTGCGCGTTGGTCGAGTCGATCTTCACGGCCCGCACCCCGGCGCGGGCCGCCGCGGCGATCTGATCCCGCATGAGCGCCAGGAGGGGCGACACCAGCACGGTGGGCCCCGCCCCGCGCCGTCGCAGCAGCAGCGTCGACACGAAGTACACCGCCGACTTGCCCCACCCGGTGCGCTGCACCACGAGCGCCCGGCGGCGATCGTCGACGAGCGCCTCGACCGCCTCGAACTGGCCCTCGTGGAAGTCGGCGTCGTCGCGCCCCACGAGGGTGCGGAGCACGCCGAGGGCTTCGATGCGGGTGGTGGCGGTCGCTGTCACCCCTCCACCCTGCCTGAGAGGACCGACACCGGCGACTGCGACGCAACGGCGGTGGCCACTCGCCCCGGCGCCTCCGACCGGCAGCCTCCACCCCACGTGCTACGGTGGCGGCGAGGAGGGAGGCGCCCATGGCCGAGACCATCGCCGTGGTGCTTCGCCTCGTCCTCGAGGTGCTCGCCTCCGCACTGCGCCCGGCGGCGGACCTCCTCGGCATGGCCGCGCGATCACTGTTCGAGATCGCACCCGCGCCTCACCCCGAGGCCGCCGCGCTCGTGATCGCGGTCGCCGTCGCCGCGACGCTCGCGCTCCTCGCCGTCGCGATCGCCGTCTTCCTCGTCCCCGCTCGCACGATCGCCGCCTCGGCCCACCCGCGCCGCGCGATCGCCGACTCTACGCGGCTCACCGCGTCGCACCCCGACGCTCCGGGACACTCCCGTCCGCGCGCCCCGGGTAGCGCGGCCCTGGCCGCGTAGCCCGACGCACGCTCCCCCGAGGACCGCTCGTCGGTGCCTTCGTGGCCGCACGCCACGAATCAGCACCCGACGAACGGACACCCCTTCATGGACTTCTACGCCTTCCCGCCTGTCGCCGCGATCCTCGACGCGGCCTACTCCCTGCTCATGGGGCTCGCAGCGCTGCTCGAACCTCTCGCCGGATCCGCGGCGGCCGCGGCATCCGTCATCGTCCTGACCCTGCTGGTGCGCGCGGCGCTCATCCCCGCGGGGATCGCGCAGGCGAAGGCCGAGCAGACCCGCAGCCGCCTCGCACCGAGGCTGCGTGAACTGCAGCGCAGCCACAAGAAGGACCCGGAGCGCATGCAGCGCGAGACAATGAAGCTCTACGCCGACGAGAAGGCGTCGCCCTTCGCAGGCTGCCTGCCGATGCTCGCACAGGCGCCCGTTGTCGCGATCGTCTACGCGCTCTTCCTGCACCCCGCGATCGCCGGGCACGCCAATGCGCTCCTCGCCCACGAGCTCGTCTCGGTACCGCTCGGAACCAGCCTCGTGGGAGCCATCGCCGCAGGGACCGCCTCCGCGGCGACCCTCGGGGTGTTCGCGGGAGTGACCGTCGTGATCGTCGTGGCGGCCGAGGTCACGCGCCGCGCGTTCCGCCCGCAGATGGAGGATTCGACGGATGCGGCGGCCCCCGCCGGCGCCGGCATCGCAAGGATCGCCGGCGCGCTGCAGTTCACGACCGCGGTCTTCGCCCTGTTCGTGCCGCTCGCCGCCGCGCTGTACCTCGCCACCACCGTCGCGTGGACTCTGGTGCAACGGGTGGTGCTGCGCAGGATCTACCCGCTCGCGAGCGCATGAGCCGCGACCGCGGTCAGCCCACCCGTTTGTCGCGGGCGTGCAGCACGCCGCTCGCGGCGCCCAGCACGGCGCCGGCCAGCGTGTCGATCACGCGCTCGCTCGCGACCGCGAGGGTGTCGACCGCTCCGGTGGCGGCGCCGGTGAGCAACAGCACGAGCGGCGTGATGAAGACGAGCGCGAGCGCGTAATTGCGCACGACGAACAGCTCGATCGTGAACTGGAGCACGCCCAGGAGCAGCGCGAGCCACAGCGCCGGGAGCGGCAGAGGAGCGAGGAGCAGATACACGCCCGCGCCGAGGATCGTGCCGATCATGCGGTGCAGGCCCCGGCTGAACGCGGCCCGCCGATCGGCGGCGACGCCCACGACCGCGATCCCGGCACCGACGATCCAGTACGCGCGGCCCGGGTCGACGAACAGCCCCACCCCGATCCCGACGACCGTGACGAGCGCGACGCGGACCACGAGCATCCGCTCCCCCGGCGGCCACGCGGGGCCCGGCAGCACCTGCCGGAGCGGCCGCGCGGCGACGCGACGCCGGCTTCGCAGCACCACCGGCGCCAGCGAGACGAGCGAGGAGAAAAGGATGCCGCAAGCCACCGCCGCGACGTAGGTCGCGGCATCCGCCCCCGACGCGACGATGTGCGCCGACAGCCCGTAGACGAGCACCGCGAACAGCGGACCGGGCGGACCGACCGCGAAGCCGAACATCGCGACGGCTGCGGCGATCGCGATCACCACGAGCCCGATCAGCGTCGCCACGGGCGACGGACCCGCCAGGGCGCCGAGCACAGCCGCGAGGACGAGGCCGCCTGCGACGAAGGGCACGACGCGCGATCGCTCGAGCACCGGGAGGTGAGTGCCGTACAGCGCGACGAAGGCGCCGGTCGCCGCCTGGAAGCCGAGGTCAGGACGCCCGAGCAGCGTCATCGCCGCGATGGGCACCGTCATCGCGATCGCCGCGCGCAGGCCGATCGCCCACCGCGGGGCCGGCGCGGGCGCGAGGCGGAAAAGGCTGGTCGCGGCGTGCCGCAGATCGGCTGCGAACCTCCGGGCGGCGCTGTGCTGCGGCATCCGTTCGGCCGTCAGACCGCCGGGCGCTCAGCCGGCGCCGGCTCCGAGAGAAGCTGGTCGAGGAGGGCGAGCGCGGCATCCTGCGGGGCGTCCGGGTCGAGCAGCCACTGGGTCTGCAGACCGTCGGATGCGGCGATCACGAGTGCGGCGGCGGCCATCGGGTCGACGTCGGACCGGATGCGGCCCGTGCTCTGGTTGTGCCGCACGCGTTCGGCGATCTCGGCGCGAACGCGCACGAAGCGCTGCGTCGCGAACTCGCGCGCGGCAGGATGCCCCTCTTCCAGGGCCGAGGCGACCAGCGACGAGTAGAGCTGGACGAGGCCCTGCACCTCGTGGTTGGCGTCGCTCCACCGGCGAAGGAGCTCGGTGGGCGTCACATCGGGCGGAACGGGCTCCCAGTCGTCGCCGCGCGCCTCGGACTGGCGGTATACGGCGATCAGGAGCTCCTCGAGCGACCCGAAGTAGTGCTTGAGGGCGGCGTGCGTGACGCCGACCTCCTCGGCGATAGCCCGCAGGCTGGTGCGGTCCGAGCCGCGCTTCGCGAACACTTCGATGGCCCGGTCGAGGATCTCCTGCCGACGGGCGACGCCCTTGGCGTACGACCCGCGCGGCGTCGGCTGGTGTTCCTCGTCGGCCATTGCACAATGCTATCGAATAAAAACCTCCACCTGGAGGTTTTCGTGGTACCGTTTCCAGGGACGGGGCGATTCGCCCGCGTCCGCCATTCAGACAGACCCGTCGAAGCAGACACCGAAGGAGCGCGACCGATGCCGGTCCAGACATCCATCCAGCTGTTCACCGTCCGGGAGGCTCTCGAGGCCGACCTCGAAGGCACCCTGGCCGAGCTCGCCGCACGCGGCTTCACCGCCGCCGAGCCCTACGACTTCGTGCACCGGGCCGAGCCCCTCGCAGCTGCGCTGAAGGCCAACGGCATCGCCGCGCCGACCGGCCACGCCTTCCTCGCCTCGACGTCTTTCGTCAACCCCGACGGCACGACGACGACCCGCGCGGTGCCCGCCCCGGAGGCCGTCTTCGACGCCGCCGAGACCCTCGGCATGACCACGGTCATCGAGCCGTACACCGACCCCGCTCTCTGGCAGAGCCGGGAGCACATCGCCGACATCGCCCGGCAGCTCAACGCCGCGGCCGAGCTCGGCGCCGCCCGCGGCATCCGTGTCGGCTACCACAACCACGCGCACGAGCTCGAGGCGACGTTCGACGGCAAGACGGGCCTCGAACTGCTCGCAGAGCTGCTCGACGAGCGCGTCGTGCTCGAGGTCGACCTTTACTGGGCGGCCCGCGCCGGCGTCGACTCGCCGGCTCTCCTCCGCGTGCTCGGCGACCGGGTGATCGCCGTGCACGTCAAGGACGGCACTCTCGAGGCCGAGGCCATCGCCGCCTACCCGCCGGCCGACCAGGTCCCCGCCGGCCGGGGCGTCGTCCCGCTGGCCGAGGCGCTCGCCGCGGCGAACGCGCTCGAGGTCGCGATCGTGGAGTTCGACCACTTCAACGGCGACCTGTTCGACGCGGTCGAGCAGAGCCGCGTCTTCCTCGACGAGACGCTCAGCGAGAAGGCAGTCGCCTGATGGCCACGTCTTCCTCCGGAGCCGTCGGCGTCGGCATCATCGGCGCGGGCAACATCAGCGACCAGTACCTGACGCATCTCACGAGCTTCCCCGACGTACGCGTGCTCGCGGTCGGCGACCTGCTCGAGGACCGCGCGAAGGCCCAGGCCGCCAAGTACGGCGTGCCGCGCGGGGGCAGCGTCGACAGCGTGCTGAACGATCCCGACGTCGACATCATCGTGAA
The DNA here is from genome assembly GCF_019511645.1 of Microbacterium ureisolvens. Lineage (GTDB taxonomy): Bacteria > Actinomycetota > Actinomycetes > Actinomycetales > Microbacteriaceae > Microbacterium > Microbacterium ureisolvens_A. Next base: position 94,147 of record NZ_JAEUAX010000009.1, read on the forward strand.
CCTCACGATTCCGGCCGTGCACGTCGAGGTGTCGCTGGCGTCGATCGCCGCCGGCAAGCACGTGTGGACCGAGAAGCCCATCGGCATCGACCGCGAGGAGTCGCAGCGACTGCTCAAGACGGCGGATGCCGCGGGCCTGCGCGTCGGCGTCGCCCCCGACACCGTGCTCGGCCCGGGCGTGCAGACGGCCAAGCGCGCGATCGCACGCGGCGACATCGGCCGCCCGCTGTTCGCGACCACCACGTTCCAGTGGCAGGGTCCGGAGCTCTGGCACCCGAACCCCGCGTTCCTCTACGCCAAGGGCGCCGGCCCGCTGCTGGACATGGGCCCGTATTACGTGTCGACTCTCCTTCACGTGTTCGGGCCGGTCGCCTCGGTGGCCGCGCTCGGCCTGCAGGGAGTGCCGACGCGCACGGTCAAGTCCGGCGAGCTCGCCGGCCAGGAGTTCCCGGTGGAGATCCCGTCGACGCTGTCTGTGCTCATGGACTTCGAGCAGGGCGGTCAGGCGCAGAGCCTGTACAGCACCGACTCGCCGCTCAAGCGCCACGGCATCGTCGAGATCAACGGCACGGAGGGCACTCTCGTGATCCCCGACCCGAACACCTTCGGCGGCGACATCACGATCGTCCGGCCGCTCACCGACGCGTCGGTGAGCGACCAGGAGATCCTCGAGGTGCCGCAGGAGGGTGTGCTCGCCGGCCGCGGGCTGGGCCTGCTCGACATGGCCCGCTCGATCCGCGACGGCCGCCCGCACATCGCGACCGGCGAGTTCGGCTACCACGTGCTCGACACTCTGCTGTCGATCGAAGAGGCCGCCGCATCGCGCACGTACGTCGACGTCGAGAGCACCCTCGGCGAGGTCGGGTCGCTTCCCGCGGACTTCGACCCGCTGGCCGCCACGCTCTGACCGACCGCGGTCCGCGCGAAGGCCCTCTGCCGCCAGGCAGGGGGCCTTCATGCAGGTTACGGATGCTGCAGCCCGCGGCATCCGTCACCCCACCGCGTCGACATCGTGCGCTCTCGACACCGCTACAGGCGGCCGACGGTCTCGATGTCCTCAAGGAAGTCGGCGGCGACCTGGGCTGAGACGGTGGCGCGGGTCCCCGCGATCGCGGCGGTGTAGTCGTCCATGAACGGGCCGGCGGGCTCGTCGGCACCGGAGTCGACGGCGTTCTCGAGCGCGGACTGCGATGCCTTGCGCGCCGCGAACTCGATGTCGGCGGGCGAGAACCCGTCGGTCATCGCAACCAGCTCCGGTACGTCGATCCCCACCGCCGCCTCGGGGATGTACCGGCGCCAGATCGCATCGCGGGCCTGCTGATCAGGAAGGCCGATCGGGATGACGTAGTCGAACCGGCCGTGACGGAGGAACGCGGCATCCAACGATCTGATGAAGTTCGTCGCGCAGATCAGGAGGCGTCCGGGCTGCTCGCGGAAGGCGGGGATGATCTTGAGCAGCTCGTTCGTGACGCCCTGCGTGGGCGACGGAGGCTCGCCCTGGCGGTGCGAGGCGATCTCCTCGACCTCGTCGATGAAGACCACGGCGTGCTCGAGCTCGGCGATCGTGGCGAACGTCTCGCGCAGTGCGCCGGCGAGACCGCCGGGATGCGCGGCGAGCCGCGAAGGGAAGACCTCGACGAACGACCACTCCAGGCGCGACGCGATCGCCTTCGCGAACGTGGTCTTGCCGGTTCCGGGTGGGCCGAAAAGCACGATCGCGCGCGGCGGCACCACGCCGAACCTCTCGGCGAGCTCAGACTGCGCCAGCGGCAGCACGACCCGCCGCTCGAGCAGCTCCTTCTCGGTGTTCATGCCGCCGACGGCGTCCCAGAGGCCGCGGGGCAGCACCCGTCCGCCGAGCTCAGCCAGGCGCTTGAGCTCCTCGCGCTGCACCGGGATGTGCCGCTCGAAGTAGTGGAGGTCCTGGATCAGCGCGAACCCCTGATGCAGGAAGGCGCCCATCCGGGTCTCGGCCGCGGGCATGAGCGCCGACAGCTTCGAGATGCCCTCGGGTGCCATCCGCGCCTCGAGCGCCGCGAGCAGCGACGACCCGATGCCGACACCCCGCACGTGCGAGGCGGTGGCCAGGAACACCACCCAGCCCTGCGCGTGCGCGACGCGGCCGATCGCGGCGCCGACCACCTGCTCGCCAACGACCGCGACCACGGCGTGGTCCTTCGCACACGACGCGAGCACCTCGGAGAGGCTGTAGACCGGCTCGGACCCCTCCGCTGTCACCTGCTCCCATAGTCGCAGGATCCCGTCGACGTCGTCGGCGTGATAGTCGCGGATGCGCCAGCCTGCCATGCCCGGACTCCCTTCGGTGCGAGGTGGGTCGCCTCAGGCTACCCATCCGCCGGGTGTACGGGCAGCCGCATGACGGCGGCCGGCGCCGCCAACCGGTCACCCGAGCAGCGGACGCTGCCGCCCTCGCTGCGCGAGATACTCCTCGCGCGCCCGCTGCGTGCTCTCGAGCGTCGAGACCTCCGACACCGGCACGTCCCACCATCCGTCGCCGTCGGGCGCATAGATGAGCGGGTCGCTGTTGATGTGGATGAAGGTCGAGCGATCGGATGCCTTCGCCTGCGCGACGGCCGCCTTCAGGTCGTCGATGGCCGAGGTACCGGGCTCGATCTCGATGACATCGAGGCCGTAGCTGCGCGCGTTCATGGCGAGGTCGACCGGAAGGACCTTCTCGCCCTGGAAGTTGCGGGCCTCGCCGTCGTACTCGCGGTACCAGGTGCCGAAGCGCTCGGACCCGACCGTCTCCGACAGGTGGCCGATCGACGCGTACCCGTGGTTCTGGATGAGCACGACGATGATCTTGATGCCCTCAGCGACCGCGGTGACGAGCTCGGTGTTGAGCATGAGGTACGAGCCGTCGCCCACCATCACGATCACGTCGCGATCGTCGCCGTCGGCGAGGAGGCCCCGCTTGGCGCCCAGGCCGCCGGCGATCTCGTATCCCATGCAGGAGAAGGCGTACTCGACGTGGTACCCGAGCGGATCGCGAACGCGCCACAGCTTGTGCAGGTCGCCGGGCAGAGAGCCCGCCGCCTGAACGATGACGTCCTCCGGCGCGCTGGTCGACTGCACGGCGCCGATGATCTCGGGCTGGCCCGGGAGCGCGAGACCAGAAGGCTCGAACGCCGCGTCCACCGCAGCATCCCATTCCGCCTTCGCGCGGGCGATGCGCTCGGAGTACTCGCGACCGACCTCGAAGCCCTCGAGCTCGATCGCGAGCTCAGTCAGCGCCTCGCGCGCGTCGGCGACGACGGGAAGCTGCGACCCATGCTTGTAGGCGTCGAAGGACGCGACGTTGATGTTGACGAACACGACGTCGGGGTTCTGGAACGCGGTGCGCGACGCGGTCGTGAAGTCGCTGTACCGCGTGCCGATGCCGATGACGACGTCGGCCTCTGCCGCGAGGCGGTTGGCCGCGAGGGTGCCGGTCGCGCCGACGCCGCCGAGGTTCTGGGCGTGGTCCCAGTTCAGCACCCCACCACCGGCCTGCGACGTGCCGACGGGGATGCCGGTGGCCTCGACGAGTGCGCGCAGCTGGTCCTCGGCGCCGGAGTAGATCACGCCGCCGCCGGCGACGATGAACGGGTTCTTCGCGCCCCGGATCGCAGCGACGGCGCGGGCGAGCGGCCCGCGCTCGGGCAGCGGGCGGCGGATGTGCCACTCGCGGTCCTGCAGGAATTCGACGGGGACGTCGAGGGCCTCGGCCTGGACGTCCTCGGGAAGCGCGATCGTCACGGCGCCGGTCTCGGCCGGGTCGGTGAGCACGCGCATCGCGGCGAGGGCGATCGAGTAGAGCTGCTCGGGGCGCTGCACGCGGTCGAAGAAGCGCGACAGCGGGCGGAAGGCGTCGGTCACCTGCAGGCCGATGTCCCACGGCTGCTCGAGCTGCTGCAGCACCGGGTCGGCGACGCGCGTCGCAAAGGTGTCGCTGGGCAGCAGCAGCGCCGGAAGGCGGTTGGTGGTGGCGAGGGCCGCGGCGGTGAGCATGTTCGCAGCGCCCGGGCCGACGGACGCGGCTGACGCGTACGTGCCGCGGCGGCGGTGCACGCGGGCGTAGCCGACGGCCTGGTGCACCATCGCCTGCTCGTTGCGGGCCTGGTGGTACGGCATCAGGTCGGGGTCCTCGACATTGACCTGCTTCAGCGCCTGCCCGATCCCTGCCACGTTCCCGTGCCCGAAGATGCCGAACATGCCCGGGATCGTCCGCTCGCGGATGTCACCGTCCACGGTCCACTGGTGCGCCAGGAACTCCACGAGCGCCTGGCTCACCGTCATCCGCTTCGTCGTGCCCATCAGCGGTCGCCTTCCTTCTTCGTGCCGGTCGTGTAGGGCAGGCGCTCGTCGAAAGCCTGCCCGGTCCAGGTGTCGCGCACCCACGCGTGCGCGGGGTCGTCGCTGATCAGCCACTGCCGCTCGGGGTCGGGGCCGGCCATGACGTTGAGGTAGTAGAGGTCGTATCCCGGGGCCGCCACGGCGGGACCGTGGTAGCCGAAGGGCACAAGCGCGATGTCGCCAGTGCGCACCATCGCGTTGATGTCGATCTCGCCCGCCGGGGACGAGTACGTGCTGAACATGCCGAACGAGCTCTCGGCCGCAGCATCCGATCCCGCCACCGGCGCCGTCTCGAAGTAGTAGATCTCCTCGAGGCGCGACTCGTGGCCGGGCACGTGCTCGTCGTGCTTGTGCGGCGGGTACGACGACCAGTTCTCGGCCGGCGTGATGACCTCGCACACGATGAGGCGTGCGGCGTCCAGCGCCTGCGGCGTGCCGAAGTTGTGCACCTGACGGCTCGAGCGACCGGCGCCGCGCAGCTCGATCGGAGTGTCGGACGCGGGGATGTACTGCCACGGGCGCGTCTCGGTCGTCGGAGCCTCGGTGACAGCGACGCGCCCGTGACCACGTACTTCGGCGGTCGTCCCTGACGGCAGATACAGCACATCGGTGGGGCCGTCGAACACCGAGGCGCGCCCGTGCAGGCGTGTCTCCCACTCGCCCGGGAAGTGGTGGTGCACGACGCGGAACTCGCCCGCGAGCGGCACCACGATGCGCTCGACACCGCGATCGTCGAGCGTCAGCGTCTCGCCCTCGCGGAGTTCGGCGATGCGGATGCCCGTGTGCTGCCATCCGGGAGTGGTCGCGTCGACGACGCTCTCCCAGCCGTCACGGGCGAGGTCACCTCGGCGGTGGAACCAGCGCTGGTCCGTTGTGGTCATGTCGTGCTCTCGTGTGTCGATTGTGTGGGACGGATGCCGCGGCCGCGAGTCCCCCCGGATCGCGGCCGCGGCAGCTCTGGGGCCGGCTCAGTTGTTCTGGGGGAAGCCGAGGTTGATGCCGCCGTGGCTGGCGGGGTCGAGCCAGCGGCTGGTGATGGCTTTCTCGCGGGTGAAGAAGTCGAAGCCGTGCACGCCGTAGGCTTTCGCGTCGCCGAACAGCGACTGCTTCCAGCCGCCGAAGGAGTGGTAGGCGACGGGGACGGGGATGGGCACGTTGATGCCGATCATGCCGACCTCGACTTCGTTCTGGAACCGGCGGGCGGCGCCGCCGTCGTTGGTGAAGATCGCGGTGCCGTTGCCGAACTGGCCCGAGTTGATGAGGTCGAGGCCCTCGTCGTAGCTGTTCACGCGGACGATGGAGAGGACGGGTCCGAAGATCTCCTCCTGGTACGCGCGGCTGGTGGTGGGGATGTCGTCGATCAGGGTGGGGCCGAAGAAGAACCCGTCCTCATGACCGTCGACGGTGTAGCCGCGGCCGTCGACGACGATCCTCGCGCCGTCGGCTTCGGCGATGTCGACGTACTCGGACACCTTGTTGCGGTGGATGTCGGTGATCAGCGGCCCCATGTCGGGCTCGACGCCGTCGATACCCGCCCCGTTGCCGATGCGGAGCCCCGCGATCCGGTCGGTGATCTTGCCGATCAGGTCGTCCGCGACCGGCTCGACGGCGAGGACGACGCTGATGGCCATGCAGCGTTCCCCGGCGGCGCCGTAGCCGGCGTTGACGGCCTGGTCGGCGACCAGGTCGAGGTCGGCGTCGGGGAGCACGAGCATGTGGTTCTTCGCGCCGCCGAGCGCCTGCACCCGCTTGCCGTGGCGGGAGGCGGTCTCGTAGATGTACTGCGCGATCGGGGTGGACCCGACGAACGAGATCGACTGCACCACCGGGCTGGTGAGCAGCCCGTCCACGGCGAGCTTGTCGCCCTGCAGCACGGTGAACACCCCGTCCGGCAGGCCCGCTTCCTGCCACAGCTGCGCGAGCCACAGCGCCGCGGACGGGTCCTTCTCACTGGGCTTGAGGATCACACTGTTGCCGGCGGCGATCGCGATCGGGAAGAACCACATCGGCACCATCGCGGGGAAATTGAACGGGGAGATGATCCCCACCACGCCCAGCGGCTGCTTCAGCGAGTACACATCCACCCCGGTGGAGGCGTTCTCGGAGAAGGCGCCCTTGATCAGGTGCGGGAACCCGGTGGCCAGCTCCACCACCTCCTGGCCGCGGAGGATCTCACCCATCGCGTCGGAGAGCACCTTGCCGTGCTCGGCGGTGATGATCTCCGCCAGCTCCCGCTTCCGCGCGTTCAGCAGCTCACGGAAGCCGAACAGCACCGCCTGACGCTTCGCGATCGAGTACGTCCTCCACACCCGGTAACCGGCCTCGGCCGACGCGATCGCCGCATCGATCTCCGCCTGATCCGCCAACGCGACCCGCGCCGACACCGCCCCGGTCGCCGGGTTGAACACCGGCGCGGTACGGCCGGACGTCGACGCGCGCTCGGCGCCATCGATCCAATGCGAGATGACACGCACATCGGCGTCGCTGCGGGTCGTGGCGACGGAGGTCTCGGTGATGCTCATGGATCTTCCTTCTTGGGGGAGGGGTCAGAGGTCGGTGTGTACGAGGCCGGCCGCGATGTCCACGGCGGCGGCGACGTCGTCGTCGGGCGGGTAGAGAAGCGTGCGTCCCACGGTGAGTCCGCGGACACCGGGGAGCGACAGTGCGTCCTCCCAGGCGGCGAAGGTCTCGTCGGGATCGACGCCGGCGTCGCCGCCGAGCAGCAGCGTCGGCATCGTGGTGGCGGCCATCACCCGTTCCATGTCGTCGACGACGGGCAGCTTCATCCAGGTGTACGCGCTCGAGGCGCCGAGACCGGAGGCGATGGCGATCGACAGGATGACGGCATCCGTCGACAGGTCGTTGACGATGCGCCCGTCGACGCGGTTGCTGAGGAAGGGCTCGAGCATGATCGGCAGTCCCGCGGCCGATGCCTGAGTGACGGCATCCCTCATCGCGGTCAGGGTCGCGACGGTGCCGGGGTCGTCGAGGTCGACGCGCACGAGCGTCTTCGCGAAGTCGATGCCGGAGGCCACCATGGTGGGAACGTCGTAGGCGGTCATGCGGTCGTCCATCTCGAACGACGCTCCTCGGAGGCCGCCGCGATTCATGGACCCCACGATGATCTTGTCGTCGAGCAGACCCAGCGCCGCGAGGTCGTCGATGATGTCGGGCGTTCCGAGCACGCCGTCCACGCCGGGACGGCTGAGCGCCGTCGCCAGACGGTCGAGGAGCTCGTACCGGTCGGCCATCGCTACCGGATTCGACCCGACACCGAGCGCACCGCGCGCGGGGTGGTCTGCAGCGACGATGAACAGGCGTCCATCACCGCGGAGCACCTCACGCCGGCGGCGGTCGGCCAGGGCGGCGCCGATCATGGCAGGTTGCGTGGCACGGATGTCGCGGAGGCGCGCGAAGTCGTCCGCGGTGAGGAACTGCGTCATCGGGAGACTCCGGTCTCGAGGATCGCGGCGATCTCGGCTTCGGTGGGCATCGCGGTGGAGCACTCCAGGCGCGACGCGACGACTGCGCCCGCGACGTTCGCGAAGCGGAGGATGCGCTCGAGGTCCCACCCGGCGAGAAGGCCGTGGCACAGGGCGCCGCCGAAGGCGTCGCCCGCGCCGAGTCCGTTCACCACCTCGACCCAGTACGGTGGCACGACGACCGACTCGTCGCGGGTCTTGGCCAGCACGCCCTTCGGGCCCTGCTTCACGATCGCGAGTTCGACGCCGCGCTCGAGCAGCGCGTCTGCGGCGCGCTCGGGCTCGGTCTCGCCGACGGCGACCTCGCACTCCTCGCGGTTGCCGACGGCGACGGTCGCGTGCTCGAGTGCTCGCGACACCTGGACGCCGGCCTCGGCCGGGTCTGCCCAGAACATCGGGCGGTAGTCCAGGTCGAACACCGTGTGCCCCGTGGTGCGCGCCTGCAGCGCGGCGTGGTGGGCCGCCCGACTCGGCTCCTGGCTGAGACCGGTCGCGGTGAACCAGAAGATGCGCGCCGAGCGCACCGCCTCGAAGTCGAGGTCGGCAGGGGCGACATCGAGGTCGGGTGCCTTGGGCTCGCGGTAGAAGTACAGCGGGAAGTCGTCCGGCGGGAAGATCTCGCAGAAGGTGACCGGAGTCTTCAGCGTCGGATTCACACCCACATAGCGGTTGTCGACACCCAGGCGCTCGAGCTCGGACAGCAGATAGCGGCCGAACGGGTCATCGCCGACCCCGGCGATGAGCGCGACGCGGCGCCCGTGCCGTGCGGCGGCGACGCTGACGTTCGCGGCGCTGCCGCCGAGGAACTTGCCGAACGTCTGCACCTCTTCGAGCCCGACTCCGGACTGGAGCGGGTAGATGTCGACGCCCAGCCGTCCGAAGGCCAGGACGTCGAAGGGAGAAGTGTTCTCGGTCATACTCCGCTGTACAACTCTCTGCGCGTCCCGCGGGGTGCGCATTGGTGGACCATTTGTCCTGACAATAGCACAAGGACGGTCCTGCGCAACACCCTGCGCGTGTCGTCGAGTGACAAAGTGCAGCCGATGTATCATTGTCGGGACATTATGCTGTCGGGACTTGGAGTTGAGTGATGGCAGACGACGTGGTCAAGATCGACGACCTGCTCGCGGGCCTGGACCGCACCGGACCGGTGCCGCTGTACTTCCAGGTGTCCACAGCCATCGAACAGGCGATCCGCTCCGGCGAGATCCCCGCCGGAGCGCGCCTCGAGAACGAGATCGCGATCGGCCAGCGGGCGGGGCTGTCACGGCCGACGATCCGCCGCGCGATGGAGGAGCTCGTCGACAAGGGGCTCCTGGTGCGCCGCCGCGGGATCGGCACGCAGGTCGTCCAGGGACAGGTCACCCGCCAGGTCGAGCTCACGAGCCTGTATGAAGACCTGAAGAGCTCGCAGCACGAGCCGAGCACCCTCGTCCTCGAGCACGACACCCGCCCCGCCGATCCGGCTACTGCCGAGGCGCTGCGGGTTCCGGTCGGCTCCGACATCGTCTACCTGCGCCGTCAGCGTTCCACCGACGGCGTACCTGTCGCGGTGCTCACGAACTATCTCCCGATCGAGTTCGCCGACATCACGACCGAGCAGCTGCAGGTGAAAGGTCTCTACGAGATCATGCGCGCGCGGGGCGTCACCATCCGCGTCGCCAACCAGAAGATCGGCGCGCGCCGCGCTCACGGTGACGAGCCGGGGCTGCTGGACATCGACAAGGGCGGCCCCGTGCTCACGATGGAGCGCGTCGCCTTCGACGCGTCCGGCCGCGCCGTCGAGTTCGGCCACCATTGCTACCGCCCCGACATGTACAGCTTCCAGACGACGCTCGTGGCGAAGTGAGCGTGGGGGAACGGATGCTGCGGGCCGCAGCATCCGTTCCCCCACTGCTCAGCGGGGCACGAGAGCACCGGTCACGTCGTAGGCGCGAAGCCGGCCGCACATGCCGAACCCGCGTTCGCCCACGAGCGGCGGCGCCTGCGACACCGCTGCCACCGAGAGGTGCCCGGCGTCGCCGGCGGCGAGCGCCCGCGTGACGTCGAGACTGTGCGCGGCCTGCGCAGCGGGACCGCGGTCGACGACGGCGGTCCAGTCCTCTGCCCGCTCCCGCACGAGCCGCGCAGCGGCGGCATGAAACTCCTGCAGTGGGCCGAAGTCGCCCGCCGATGCGGAGTCGCGCAGGACGAAGAATCCCGTGACCGCGAGATCGCGTCGGCGGGCAGCCGCCGCGGCCCGCGCCTGCAGCGATTCGGTCGGGAGCGTCGCGGCCGCGGCGTAGCGCTCCGGGTCGGCGACGACATCGACCGGGAAGGTCATCACGGCGTCGCCCGCCTCGGGGAGCCCGGCGTTGCCCATCACCACGAGCACCTCGAGGCCGCCGTGGTTCACCGCACGGTGGATCGTACCCGGGGTGAACCACACCACGGAGCCCTTGCTCAGCTCGGTCGTGCGCGGTCCGCCGGGATCGAGCGTGTGCAGCTCGCCGCGGCCGCCGATGACGACGTAGCACTCGGTCGAGGCGAGATGCATGTGCGGACTCCCGCCGCGCAGGCCGTCGGGCGCGACGTCGTCGTAGACGTCGAGCAGGGTCACGGAAGTGGCGCCGGGAAAGGTCGGCGGGGGCGTGGTCACGATGGCTCCTCTCCCTCGCGACTCAGACTACGTCCGCTGGAGGAGGCCTCGAAGGACCTCTGCGACCGGGCTGCAGCATCCGCTCCTCCGTTCAGATCACGCTGCGCTCACAGTGTTCGCAGACTCGGCGCGATCGCGCAGGAACGCCTCGGATCAGTGCGAACTCCGTGCGGTTCTGCGAAGACTGTGAGGGGACGGATGCCGCGTCCGCAGCTTCTACTCGCGCGTGCGCGCCTCGAGTTCGGCGCGGGCGGCCTCGATCGCGGCGTCGGTCGCGGAGTAGCCGTGCTCGGGACCGGGGAAGACGCCGCCGCGCACCTCGCGGGCGTACGCTGCGACGCCGGCCACCATGTCAGGACCGATGGCGCCATAGCGCTTGACGAACGCGGCGGTCCTGCCCTCGGTGATGCCGAGCAGGTCGTGGATCACGAGCACCTGGCCGTCGGCGGGACCGGCGCCGATGCCGATCACGGGGATCTCGAGCGCCGGCAGCACCACCGCGGCGACGTCGGCGGGCACCGCCTCGATGACGAGCACGCTCGCGCCGGCGTCCTGCACGGCGAGAGACTCGCGCACGATTCGTGCCGCCGACTCCGCGGTGCGTCCCTGGGCGCGCAGGCCTCCGAGCGCGACCGCGGTCTGCGGCGTGAGACCGACGTGCGCCACGACGGGGATGCCGGCCTCGGCGATCGCACGGATGCGGCTGAGTCGCGCCTCTCCCCCGCCCTCGAGCTTGACGGCGTCGGCGCCGGCCTCCTTGACGAACCGGATCGCGGTCGTGACGGCCTGCTCGTCCGACACCTCGGTCGAACCGAAAGGCAGGTCGGCCACGACGAACGCCGACTGCACGCCGCGGCGCACGGCACCCGCCAGCACGAGCATCTCCTCGACGGTGACCGCGACGGTCGAGTCGTGACCGAGCACGACCTGCGCGCCGGAGTCGCCCACGAGCACCATGTCGACCTCGGCCTGCTCCGCGACCCGAGCGGTCGGGTAGTCGTACGCCGTGACCATGACGATCGGCTCGCGGCGCGCCTTCATCTCGGCGAGTCGCTGGAGAGTGACCTGTGCGCGCATCACGCACCTCCTAGGACGGTGTTGTCGATGAGCCGCGTGCTGCCGACGCGGGCCGCGATCGCGACGAGAACGGGCTCGTCGACGACGGCGGCGGGGGCGAACGTGATCGGGTCGACGAAGGCCACATACTCCGGACGGATGCCGGCTGCCCCGAGCGTCTTCAGCGCCCGGGAGCGCAGCGCGTCGGTGTCGGCGGTGCCGGCGGCCACAGCATCCGTCACCTCCTGCAGGGCGTGCGGGATCGCGAGGGCACGGGCGCGCTCGTCGGGTGAGAGACGCGTGTTGCGGCTGGAGCGGGCGAGGCCGTCGGCGTCGCGCGACGTCGGGCAGATGACGAGGTCGACGGGGATGCCGAGGTCCGCGACGAAGCGCCGGATGACCGCGACCTGCTGGGCGTCCTTCGCGCCGAAGTAGGCGTGGTCGGGGAGCGCCGCGAGCAGCAGCTTCGTCACGACGGTGGCCACACCGTCGAAGTGGGCGCGGCCGCGCTCGGCGCCCTCGAGGGTCTCGGCGATCGGGCCGCTCACGCTCACGGTGGTGGCGAAGCCCTCGGGATAGACCTCGGAGACGTCGGGCGCGAAGACGACGTCGACGCCCTCGGAGTCCGCGAGTGCGAGGTCGGCCTCCTCGGTGCGGGGGTAGGCGGCGAGGTCGGACTTCTCGTTGAACTGCGCGGGATTGACGAAGATCGTCATGACGACGGTGTCGTCGGTCCTGCGGGCGGCCCGGAGGAGGGTCGCGTGGCCTTCGTGGAGGGCGCCCATGGTCGGGACGAGGGCGATGCTGCCGCCGCGGCGCTCGCGCAGTGCGGCACGCAGGTCGGCGACGGTGCGGACGACGATCATGAGCCCACCCCCTGGCGTGCGCGGAGGTCGCGGGTCGCGGCGACCAGGGCGTCGAACACGTGGGCGCGGTCCGGGAGCCGCTCAGCCACGGCGGCACGCTGGCGGATGACCGTCGCCTCGTCGCCGCGGGCGATCGGGCCGGTGAGGGCGGCGGCGCCGTGGGTCTCCCAATTGGCGACCGTTGCGCGCACGAGCGGCGCGAGCGCCTCGCGGGGGACTCCCGCGGTCGCCGCCAGGTCCTCGGCGAACGACTCCAGCGTCACGAGGAAGTTCGAGGCGATCGACGCAGCCGCATGGTACGCGGGACGGTCTGCATCGGAGACGTCGAAGGGCACCATGCCGAGCGCCTCGGCGAGCGAGTGGGCGGTCGCGCGGGCTCGTTCGCTCGAGCCGGCGAGGGCCGCGGGCATGCCTGCGAACGACGTCTCGCCGGTCACGGTCGTGAGGGGATGGATGCTGAGCGCCTCGTGCGGTGCGAGCGGTTCGAGGGTCGTCGCGCCCGAGAAATGCCCGACGAGGCGCCCTGCCGCGATGAGCGCGGCAGCGGCGCCGATCTCGGCATCCGGAACCGCGAGCAGCACGATGTCGGCGTCCTCGCCAGTCGCGCCGCGACCGAGGGGACCGTGCACATCGACGCCTGCTGCGCGGAGCGCAGAGGCCATCGCGCGGCCGACGCGGCCACCGCCGACGATCGCGACGCGGGCAAGCGCGTGCGCGGAGTGCGAGTCCGGCATCGTCGTCGTCTCCCGTCACGGCGCATGGATCCGGTCCAGGACGGCTGAACCAGGTTCAAAAATACCCGGGACGACGCCGGCAGGCGAACGGGACGGATCGACCGGCTCGTGCGACCGGCGGAGGAACGCAGCATCCGCCGCGCGTGAACGGGAGCGGCCCTCGACCGGCGAGAGTCGAGGGCCGCCGCTTCGGATCCCGCTACGCCTGAGCGGGCACTTTGTACGCCACGCGAACCCGGCCGATCTCGCCGTCGAAGGCGAACGGCATCTTGTCGGCGTACACCCTCGACACGGCGCCGCCGTATGCGCGGCCGACGTCCAGGCAGTCGTTCGCGGAGAACAGCAGCGGCGCGCTCACCGGCACCGTGCCCGTGGCGATCTCCGCGCCGTCGACCCTCAGCACGACGCTGAGCGGGCCGCCGGGTCGCGGCTCGAGGTACGAGGTCTCGATCTCGATCGTATGGTCGCCTGCGGCGAGCGGCTCGGACGCCGCGATCGTCGTCCGCTGCACGAGGAACAGGTTGTACTCGTACGTCAGGACGCCGTCGACCACGAACGCCGTGAGGCCGCCACCTGCCCCGCCGAGCTTGTACAGCACGCCGTTCGCCTGATCGCCGACCTTGACTTCGATCGATACGACGTTCGGCTTGTTGCCGAGGGCGGGTGCGCAGAACTCGGGCACGCGGAACGTATCGCCGGTGAACTCCCATTGCGTGTAGGGCGGAGAGATCCGCAGCTCGGGGTGCAGAGGTGCGACCCACAGCCCGCCGCCGATCGGCAGCACCTTGTTCTTGGCCGCCTCGATCGCGAACAGCTCCTTCATCGCGGCGAGCTTCTCGGGATGCTGATCGGCGAGGTCCTTCGACTGGCTCCAGTCCTCATCGAGGTTGTAGAGCTCCCACTTGTCGTCGTCGGGCGTCCAGGTCTGGATGCCGGCGGGCATGCCGGGCACCCAGGGCAGCCGCGGGCCGGTCGTCGACGCGATCCAGCCGTCCTCATAGATCGAACGGCTCGCCATGACCTCGAAGTACTGCACGCGGTGGCGGCCCTCCGCTGTCTTGTCGTCGATCGAGTACGCGAAGCTCGTGCCGTCGATCGGGTCCTGCGGGATGCCGTTCACGGTGTCGGGATGCGAGATGCCCAGGATCTCGTAGATGGTCGGCGCCAGATCGATCACGTGGTGGAACTGGGTGCGCGGCACGGGGTCGTGCTCGATGCGCCCGGGCCACTGGATGAACATCGGGTTGCGGGTGCCGCCGAGGTGTGAGGCCATCAGCTTCATGCCCTGGTACGGCGAGGAGCCGGCCCAGGCCCAGGCCGCGTGGTACTGGTTGTCGGTCGCCGGGGTGCCCAGGGCGTCGAGGCCGCCGAGCTCTTCGAGCGCCGCGATGTGCTGGTCGATCGTGGTCGGGATCATGTTCTGCGCGAGCAGCTCGCTGATCGTGCCGTTCTGGCCCTCGCCCGACGAGCCGTTGTCGCCCCAGATGTAGATGACGATCGTGTCGTCGGCGTACCCGAGCCGCTCGAGCTCGTCGACCACGCGGCCGGCCTGCACGTCCGCGTGCTCGCCGAAGCCGGCGCACACCTCCATGAGACGCGCCTGGAACGGCTTCTGGTGGTCGGGGATGTCGTCCCAGCCCTGCATCGAGTCCGGCCGCGGCGTGAGCACGGCATCCTCGGGGACCCAGCCCGCCGCTTTCGCTCCGGCGAGCGCGTCCTCCCGATAGGCGTCCCACCCGTCGTCGAAGACGCCCTTGTACTTGTCAGCCCACTCCTTGTGCACGTGGTGCGGGCCATGGATGGCGCCGGTCGCCCAGTACATGAAGAAGGGCTTGTCGGGCGAGAGCGCCTTGTGGTCGCGCAGCCACGCGATCGCGTCGTCGGCGATGTCCTCGCTGAGGTGGTAGCCCTCCTCGGGCGACTTCGGCGGCAGCACCGACGTCGTGTTGCGCACCAGGTTGGGCTCGTACTGCGACGCTTCGCCGGCCAGGAACCCGTAGAAGTACTCGAAGCCGTTGCCGGTGGGCCAATTCTCGTAGGGCCCGGCCTTGGTGGTCTCTTCGGCGGGCGTGTTGTGCCACTTGCCCCACGCCGCAGTCGAGTAGCCGTAGTTGCGCAGCACCTCGGCCATGGTGGCGCTCGACTTGGGAATGTGGCCCGAGTAGCCGTCCCAGTCGTTGGCGAGTTCGGCGATCTGGCCCGCGCCGACCCGGTGGTGGTTGCGGCCGGTGAGCAGCGACGCGCGAGTCGGCGAGCACATCGACGTGGTGTGGAAGCGGTTGTAGCCGATGCCGCCTTGACGGATGCGGTCGAGCGTCGGGGTCGCCACCTTTCCGCCGAGCGGCGCGGGCAGCGCGGGACCTGCGTCGTCGATGAGGATCACGAGCACGTTCGGCGCGTCCTCGTTCAGGTGGCGCTCCGGCGGCAGCGGCGAATACGTCGACTCGGCGAGCGTGCGCCCCGCGTAGCTGCCGGACGGCTTCGGCGGGAAAGGGAGCGTCCGTGCAGGTGGGAGCGGCGTGCCCACGACGGAGCGGCGGTCGTCAGCGGTCATGAGTGTCTCCTGTCCCCCAGCAGTGGGCGGGCGCAACGGGCCCCCCAGAGGTCACGGTATCGAGCGGCGCGCTCAGCGGACATCATGCGGATCGCGTGAACACCTCCACCGCGGTGAACACTGCGTGACTGCGGCGGAAGCTGCCGGGACGGGGCGGGGTCTGCGCACGCAGAGACGCGACCTTCCTGCCACTACCAGGATATCCGGGGGTGGGGGCCTTGCGGCAAGGGCCCCTCGAGGGCGCATACTGGTCGGTCGCGACGCTCCCCTGCCCCGTTCCTCCACACTCACTCCGCTCGAACCGCGTCGCGAAGCCGCCAGGAGCCGATGCCGTGAATTCCTTTCCGATCAGCGATTCGCCCCCTTCCTCCCGTCCATTCGATGCCGCCGCGTTCCACCTCCCCGCTCGGCTCGCCGCCAAGTCCGACCCGGTGCTGATCGGCGGCGACGAGCAGCACTTCGCCGCGATCGCCGACACACTCGCGCGCTCGATCGCGGGACTCGAACAGCGCCTTGGCGAGCTGCGCCGCCGCCCCGCCGGGCACGGCCAGGCGGGCGTCGAGCGCGATATCGAGATCCACCGCGTGTCGGCGCGGCTGCGGGTGTTGCGCCGCTTCGGCGTCGACGCGTGCCTGGGTCGCATGGTTCCCGCCGACGGCTCCGACCTCGTCTACATCGGCCGCTTCGGATTGACGGATGCCGCCGGCCGCCGCCTCCTCGTCGATTGGCGCACGCCGGCCGCCGGGCCGTTCTTCTCCGCCACGCACGCGCACCCGTCGGGGCTCGTCAGCCGCCGCCGATACCGGTGGACGGGCGGCCACGTCACCGACTACTGGGATGAGGTGTTCACCGCCGAAGGGCTCGATCACAACGCCGCGCTGGACGACCAGTCCGCGTTCATCGCCAGCCTCGGAGCCAGCCGCTCTCCGCGCATGCGCGACGTGCTCGGCACGATCCAGTCCGACCAGGACGCGATCATCCGCGCCGGCTCACGTGGTGCGCTCGTCGTCGACGGAGGCCCCGGGACGGGCAAGACCGTGGTGGCGCTCCACCGTGCCGCGTACCTCGTCTACTCCGACCCGCGCTTCGGGGAGGGGCGCGGTGGCGTGCTGTTCGTCGGCCCGAGTCCCGCGTACCTCTCGTATGTCGAGGATGTGCTCCCGAGCCTCGGCGAGGAGAGCGTGCAGACCTGCACGCTGCGCGATCTCGTCGCCGAGGGTGCGACGGCCGAGCCCGAGGCCGACCCGGTCGTCGCGCGCCTGAAGGCCGACGCGCGCATGGTGGATGCGATAGAGCCCGCCGTGCGGCTCTACGAGGAGCCGCCGGAGGAGGGCCTCGTCGTCGAGACACCGTGGGGCGAGCTGTGGCTCGCACCCCAGGACTGGGCCGAGGCGTTCGCGTCGGCCGAGGCGGGCCTGCCGCACAACGAGGCGCGCGACCAGGTGTGGGAGACGGTGCTCGACATCCTCACCGACCAGGTAGACGGCGAAGAGGTGCCACTGCACCAGCTGCGGCGGGCGCTGGCCCGCAATGAGGAGCTGACCCGCACCTTCGGTCGCGCATGGCCGCTGGTCGAGGCATCCGTTCTCGTGTCCGATCTGTGGAGTGTTCCCGCGTATCTGCGGCGCTCGGCGCCGTGGCTCGAACCGGATGAGATCGAGGCGCTGCAGAGGACGGATGCTGCGGCCTGGACCACCGCGGACCTGCCGCTGCTCGACGCGGCACGGCGACGGCTGGGCGACCCGGGCGCGTCACGGCGCCGGCGGGAGCGCGACGCGAAGCTCGCGCAGGAGCGGGAGTACATGGCGCAGGTCGTCGACCGCCTCAAGGAGGCCGGCGACGAGATGCTGCAGTGGCTCGACGGCGACGACCTGCGCAACAGCCTCGTCGACGAATCGGTGCTCGACGTGGTCGACCCCGACCTCCTCGCGGGGCCGTTCGCGCACGTGATCGTCGACGAGGCGCAGGAGCTGACCGATGCGGAATGGCGGATGCTGCTGGCTCGCTGTCCGTCGCGCAGCTTCACGGTGGTCGGCGATCGGGCGCAGGCGCGTCATGGCTTCCACGAGTCGTGGCAGGAACGCCTGGAGCACGCCGGTCTGACCGAGGTCGCCGTGTCGTCGCTCACGATCAACTACCGCACCCCCAGCGAGGTGATGGCCGAGGCCGAGCCGGTGATCCGCGCCGCGATCCCGGACGCGAACGTGCCGACCTCGATCCGCTCGAGCGGAGTGCCGGTGCGCCATGGCGCGGTGGCGGAGCGCGACGCGATCCTGGCCGAATGGCTCGACGCGCACGGCGAGGGCGTGGCCTGCGTGATCGGCGACCCCTCGCTCGCACCGCAGGAGCGTGTGCGCACGCTCACCCCCGAGCTGGCGAAGGGCCTCGAGTTCGACCTCGTCGTGCTCGTCGAGCCGTCGGCGTTCGCCGAGGGCATCGAGGGCGCCGTCGACCGGTACGTGGCGATGACCCGCGCGACCGAGCGGCTGGTCGTGCTGGAGGGCTCCTAGCCGAGCACCGCGCTCGCGCTTGACCGGCACCGAACCCAGGAGTAGACCTCTTGGCGTTGGGCTGAGCGGAGGCGCATCCATGTCCGTCCGGTTGAGCGGAGCGGCCTTATCGATTCCCGGGGTCGCGGTGGCCCTGGTCTTGATCCTGGCCGGATGCTCGGCGCCGAGTGCGGGAACCTCCTCGACGCCGCCCGTCGGGCCGAGTCGGGAAGAGTCGACGCCATCGATGTCACCCGGCTCCGAACCGACGATGACTCCCCAGTGGTGCGAGGGTGCGGAATTCCCCCGTGCGTCGCTGGATGAAGCAGCGCTCCCCGCGAAGGGTGAGCGACTGACTCTGGATGAGGACCCGTGCTTGACGGCGAAGAGCCTTCTCGGCTCATACACCTGGCTCGAGGACCAGGGCATCGACGCCGATCTCATCCAGGGCTTTCAGAGCGTCGGCGGCGTCGAGCCGTGGACGGCTCCCCTCGCCGACGGCAGCGGCGACTGCATCCTCATCCGTGCGGACGACGACAATGGCTGGCGCGACATCGCGTGCGACTCCCCCGGCGTGCCCGCAGAGGTCGAGCGCACGGTGGACGGCGCAATACTGCGGCTCACGATAGGGGTCGACGGAGTCGTCGCGCAGGTCACTTCGCCGTGACCGTGATCCCCGGCGGGGTGCGAGGCGTTGGTCATGGCTCTCGTCCCGATCGCGCGGAGGGAACGGCGATCCCTCGCGACACTGCGCACGAGACCCTGGGTCGACTCATGAGTGTCGTAGGTTTGTTCTAATCTCACGGTATGTGCTCGACCGATGCCCTCCATTGCGACGACGCCGCGATGATCGTCGGCGAGCTGGCTCGGGTGCGGCGTGCGCAGGCGGCACTGGAGGCGGAACGCACCCGGCTGCTGGATGAGCTGCGGCGCGTCAGCGAGAATCACCAGGAGCAGATCGTGTCATACGACCCGGGCTCACCGGCCGCGAAGAAGGCGGCGCGCGGCAAGGATGTCGCGACGGATGCGGCGGACTGGGTGGCCCGCTCCACCCAGGCCGAGGTCGCCTGCGTGCTGCGGGTCACCGAACGGCAGGCCGCCGACCTGCTGCGGGAGGCCCGGGTGCTGTGCGCCGACCTGCCCGCCACCATGACCGCCCTCGCCTCCGGCGAGATCTCCTACAAGCACGCCACCGCTCTGGTCGAGGACGCCGAGATGTTCACGCCACTGCACCGGGCCGCGTTCGAAGACGCCGTCCTCGCGGGCCGGCTCGATGTCACGGCGGGCCGGTTCGCGCACCGCTGCCGCCGGATCCGGGAACACCTCGACCCCGACACCATCCAGGAACGCGCCCACGGCGCGATGCAGTCGCGGGACGTGACCGTGCACCCCGCCCGCGACGGCATGGGCTGGCTAATGGTCTACGGCCCCATCATGCAGATCCACCTCGCCCACACCCTGCTCACCGGAACCGCGAAAGACGAACAAGAAGCCGGGGACCCGCGCACGTTGGGCCAGTTGCGGTTCGACGCGCTCATCGACGCGCTGCTGCGCAACGACCGTCCCCTCGGCGTACCCGACAGCGCCGACCCGGCGAAGTCGCTGCGCCCCGTCCGCGTTGACGTCACCGTCACCGTGCCCGCGCTCACCCTGCTCGGTCAGGGCGACGAGCCCGCCGTGCTCGACGGGTACGGACCCATCCCGCTCGACGTCGCGCGCACCCTCGCCGCCGGCGCCACCTCCTGGCGGCGGGTGCTCACCCACCCCGTCACCGGCATCCGCCTCGTCTACGACCGCACCACCTACAAGACCCCCGCCGCCCTGCGCGCCTGGCTCGCCGACCGCGACGGCACCTGCCGGTTCCCCGGCTGCGACACCCCCGCCACCGGCTGCGAAACCGACCACAACCTGGCATGGGAACACGGCGGCTGCACCGACCACGACAACCTCGCCCACCTCTGCAAGAAACACCACCGCCTCAAACACCACACCCGCTGGACCGCCCGCCTCGACGAGGAACTCCTCACCTGGACCAGCCCCACCGGGCACGAATACACCACCAGCACCCGCGAAGACCGCGCCCCCGCACTCACCCCGCTCCGCACCTGAGGCGAGGGCACCCGGTAGCCGGAGGGACGAGAAGGCGTGTTGGCGCGCGGACAGCATCGCCGCCGTCGTGTTCGAGACCGTTTCCGGCGGAACCGGCGCGAATCGCCGTGATGGGCTCAGCCGCGCTGCAGGTAGTGGCGCACGGTGTCGTCCCGCTCGACGAGGAACCGGTCGTCCTCCGGGTAGTACACCGCCCTGTCGATGTCGTCGCCCGCGAACCCCCGGATGCTGTCGAGGCTGTCCCACCGCGAGACGGTCAGGATCTCCGTCAGGCCGTCGGCGAGCTCGCGCGTCAGGGTCCACGCGTCCTTGTTTCCCGCACGCGCGCGATACTCCGCAATTCCCGTTCGCTCGACGTAGGCGACGTATTCGTCGCGGTCCTCCGTGCGGATCACTCCACGCCACACTCTGACGATGTTCCGATGATGGCTGTGGTCTTCGACGTCGGGCTCTGCCCGCGCGACGTCGGCGACCTCCTCCTCGGGGCGCGGTGGGATCGTCTCGTCGACTTCGAGCTCGGGGATGCTCGACTCACCCGGCCGGGGAACGTGGGGGTGAGAGAAGTGCTCGTCATAGGTGGACACCGCGACTCCTTCCTCAGGCGACAGTCACAGCGTAGATCCAGCCGGGGTCAGCGCACCCGCAGTTCCTCCGGCAGCACGACGACATCGACCAGCGCGCCGTTGCGCCAGACCGTCATCTCCATACGGCGGCCGATCGCGCCCTCGACCATGCGCCGCTGCAGCGCCGTCGGGTCGGCGATCGTGGCGCCGTCGAGCGACAGCACGATGTCGCCGACGCGAGCACCAGCCACGGCGGCCGGGCTGTTGGGCACCACTGAGACGACCTGCATCCCGACCTTCGACCCCGCCTTCGCCGCGACCTCGGGACCGAGCGGCACGGTCGAGCCGGCGATTCCCAGCCACGCACGTCGCACGCGACCCGAGACGCGCAGAGCGTCGATGATCTCCCGCGTCGTGGCGTTGATCGGCACCGCGAGCCCCAGGCCGATGCCGGCGACCGCGGTGTTCACCCCGACCATACGGCCGGCGCTGTCGGCGAGCACGCCGCCGCTGTTGCCGGGATTGAGCGCCGCATCTGTCTGGATCACCTCGTCGATGACCCTTCCTGAGCGCGTCGGCAGCGATCGTCCGAGTGCCGACACGATCCCCGCGGTCACGCTCCCCGAGAACCCGCGCGGGTTGCCGAGCGCCACGACGAGCTGCCCGACCCCGAGTTTCGCGGCGTCCCCCATCGTCAGCGGTGGCGGGGTGTCGACGTCGGCGCGCAGAACCGCGAGGTCCGACAAGGGGTCGGCGCCGATGACGGATGCTGCCGCCAACGTGCCGTCGGGAAACGCGACCTCCACCCCGATCGCACCCTCGACCACATGCGCGCTCGTGAGCAGGTGCCCCTCCGACGTGATGACCGAGGCGCTGCCCGCGCCCGCGCCCTGGCGCGTGCGCACGCTCACCGCCGCGACCGACGGCAACACGGTCTGCGCGACGCGCATGACCGTCGAGGAGTAGGCGTCGAGTGCCTCCTGGTCGTCCACGAAACCAGTGTCGACCCGTCACGGATGCTGCGGCCGAAGTTCGCCGAAGGCGGAAGGGACGTCAGGGCGCGTCATCCCACCAATCCAGCACCCGCGTGCCGATCAGGGTGAGCCACCGCGAGGGCTCCCCCTCCGCGACGTCGACGTCGAACCAGGTACGACCAGGCAGCGGCGTGGTCTGCAGCCAGGTGCCGTCGCGCTGCCGAGCCGCGCGCACGACCTCGACAGCGTCCGCGAGCCGACGATCGGGCGGTGTGCCCTCGAGAAGCGCGACGTCGCGGAAGTGGTCGAGCGCGACCAGCGCGCTGTACCGATGGCGGTTCGGATACACGAAGCGCGTGACGAAGTCGCCGACGAGCTCGCCGGTCGTCGCCCGGTTCATCAGGTGGCGTGAGAGGAGGTACTCCTCGCCGCCGTGGCGCGCGTCGCGCATGCGCGTGTCACCCGTGAGCCGCTCGTACGCGAGGATGCCACGCGCCGCGTTGAGCGTCGAGTGGAACGACGAGCGCACCGAGTCTCCCTCTTCGGCCTCGCAGTTCCAGCCGCCGTCGGCGAGGCGATGCTCGGGGAACCAGGCGACCAGCCGCGACACGTCGGCCCCGAGCCAGGCACCGGCGGCCAGCGTGTACGAGTTGATGCAGACGTCGATCTCGCCGCCCCAGTACGGCAGGTCGTCGTACTCCCACCGGCTGTGCGCCGCGAGCTTGTCGGCGGTACCGTCGAGCGCGGGCGCGTCGACGCCCCACTCGCGGAGGTCCTTGAGCGCCCAGGTGGTGGCGACCCAGGGCTGGCCGGGCTCGTCCTGCTCCGGGCTTCCGAAGAACCCGGCGGGGAAGAAGGCACCTCCCGCCCATTGCCCGTCGGCGTCCTGTTCCGCGAGCAGCCGCGCACCGAAGCCCTCGGTCGCCACCCGCGCACGCGTCGCCTCCCAGACCTCGGGCGGAGCCCCCGCGATATCGCGCTCCACCTGCCAGCGCAGGGCCGGGTCGGAATCGAGAAGCCAGTCGAGCACACCGCGATCGATGGTCATGCGGGCCAGAGTAGTCACCCCCGGCGACGGCGGGTGATCGCCTGCCGAATGCACGGCGCGGCGGCGGGCCGCGGCATCCATCGTCAGAGAAGCGTGAGGATCGTTGCCCGCCGACGCGCGCCCCAGGGAGAATTGCCCGATGCCCATCGTCGACAACGGCGTGTATGTCGCCGGCAAGCGGATCGAGAATCCGTCGAGCCTCCAAGAGACCTTCGAGTACACCCGCGCACAGCATGGGATGGCGTGGATCGGGCTCTTCCGCCCGACCCCGGAGGAGATCGCGCAGGTCGCGGACGAGTTCACCCTGCATTCACTGGCCGTCGAAGACGCCCTCACGGGACACCAGCGTTCGAAGCTGGAGCGGTATGGCGACATCCTCTTCGTGGTGCTGCGCCCCGCGCGGTACATCGACGAGAGCGAGACCGTCGAGTTCGGCGAGCTGCATGTGTTCGTCGGGCCGGATTTCATCGTCACGATCCGGCATGCCGAGTCTCCCGACTTGAGCCGGGTGCGCAGGCGGATGGAGCACGAGCCCGAGCTGCTCGCGCTCGGCCCGGAGGCGGTGCTCTACGCGATCCTCGACGAGGTGGTCGACGAGTACTACCCCGTGATCGAGGGCGTCGAGAACGACATCGACGAGATCGAGGACGCGCTGTTCGAGAACGGCGGCGTCACGCTCTCCAAGCGCATCTACGACCTGTCGCGCGAGGTGATCACCCTGCAGCGTGCGGTCGCCCCGCTGGCCGACATGCTCGACTCGCTGCAACGCGGCGCTCCGAAGTATCAGGTCGACCTCGAACTGCAGCGGTCGCTGCGCGACGTGCACGACCACGCCCTGCGCATCATCGACAAGACGGCGGCGTTCCGCTCGATCCTCGACAACGCCCTCACCGTCAACGCGACGATCGTCACGCAGCGCCAGACCGACACCGCTCTCGTGCAGAACGAGCAGGTCAAGAAGATCTCGGGCTGGGCGGCGATCCTCTTCGGCCCCACGCTCGTGGGAACGATCTACGGCATGAACTTCGAGTACATGCCGGAATTGGAATGGCCGCTCGGCTACCCGATGGCACTCGCCCTCATGGCGGCGACGAGCCTCACGCTCTACTGGGTGTTCCGCAAGAGGCACTGGCTCTGACGCCGACGAGCAGAGCGGACGCCCAAGGCGAGGCGCTGCTCTGCTCGTCGGCGAGCCCCTGTGGTCAGCGAGCGATCTCCTCGAGCTTCTTCTGAAGCTCCTCGCTCGTGTGGGTCTCCTGGTCGAGGTTGGCCGTCAGCAGCGTGACGGCATCGACGGCGCCCTGAGCGCGGGTGGCGATGATGAGCGACTGGTACGCCGAGATCTCATAGTGCTCGTTGCCGAGCGCCGCCGAGAGCGTCACCTGATCACGCAGGGCGGCCGCGGATCGCGAGATGAGCGACTCCGCCTGCTTCGCGATGCCCTTCGTGCTCGGCGAAGCCGCGGTCGACTCGGGCAGCTCGAGCACGCCGAACACCTTGCGCAGGTTCTCGATCTGCTCCCGCGTCTCGTCGGCGTGGTGCCGGAACATCTTCTTGATGTCAGCCGAGCGGGCGGCCTGCTCCAGCTCGCCCAGCGCGGCCAGGGAGTCTTCCTCCATCGTCATGGCCGTCCGCAGCTGGAACCGAAGCAGGTCGACGGGGGACTCGAGCGTGGTCTGGGACATAACAGCTCCTTTCCGGATCCCGCGACTCTAGGCAGTTGCGAAGGATCGGTGCACGGGGGTTGCATGAGTTGCCGTGCTTCGCTACGGGTCAGCGCGATGTCAGAGGCACCCGGGAGCGTCGCACCGGGAGTCACGCGCTTCGCCGAAACCGAACGGGCCCTCTGGACACGGATGTGTACACCGTATACATTGCCGTCATGCCCCAAGTCGTGCTCTATGCGTCGATGTCTCTCGATGGGTTCGCCACGGGTCCTGATGACGACCTGTCGGTGCTGCACGGATGGGCGTTCGGAGACACGACGATGCAGATGCATCCGCAGGTCGGCAACGAGTTCCTCAACGCCGGCGCAGTGATCTTCGGCGCCCGCACTCTTCGAGCGGGCGATGCGGCGTGGGCAGGCGAGGATGTCTTCCCGATGCCGGTGTTCGTTCCCACGCACGAGGCGCGCGAGCCGGTGATCAGGAATGGCTCCCTCTTCACGTTCGTGGATTCCGCGGAAGACGCTCTCACCCAGGCCGTGCAGGCGGCGGGCGATCGCGACGTGTACATCATGGGCAGCCCCAATGTGGCGCAGCAGCTCTTCTCAGCCGGCACGG
Organism: Microbacterium ureisolvens; assembly: GCF_019511645.1. Classification (GTDB taxonomy): domain Bacteria; phylum Actinomycetota; class Actinomycetes; order Actinomycetales; family Microbacteriaceae; genus Microbacterium; species Microbacterium ureisolvens_A. Next base: position 119,298 of record NZ_JAEUAX010000009.1, read on the forward strand.
TCGACGCGGTGGAGCTCGCGATCACGGGAGTCCTTCTCGGCTCGGGCATAAAGCTGTTCGATCATCTTGCGCACACGCCCATCCGACTGCAGCCGACGCGTGTGATCCCGTCCAGGGGGATCACGCACGTGAGGTACAACGTGCAGCACTGACCCAGAGGGGAAGAGGAACGAGATGAGACCCCTTCGATACGCGATCAACGTCACACTCGACGGCTGCTGCCACCACGAGGCGGGGCTCGCCCCAGACGAGGAGTCGATGCACTACTGGGCCACGGAGGTGGCCCGAGCCGATGCCCTGCTCTTCGGCCGGGTGACCTACCGGATGATGGAGTCGGCGTGGCGGCGGCCGGCCACGGGCACGTGGCCGGACTGGATGCGAGAGTGGGAGATCCCGTTCGCCGAGACCATCGACCGGGCCCAGAAGTACGTCGTGTCGAGCACTCTGGATGGCGTCGATTGGAACGCCGAGTTGCTGCGAGGCGACGTCGGGCAAGCGGTTCAGGAGCTGAAGCAGGAGCCGGGCGAGGGTCTGTTCGTGGGTGGCGTGACCCTCCCGCTCGCACTGGCCGATCTGGGACTGATCGACGAGTACGTGTTCCTCGTGCAGCCGATCATTGCCGGACACGGGCCGACGTTGCTCGCCGGTCTTCGCGAGCGCATCCAGCTCGAGCTGGTGGATCGCCAGGACTTCCGATCGGGAGCCGCCGCCCTGCGGTACCGGCCGGCGCCGGCAGCAGCTTGAGCCGACTGATCGGACTCGGTCATGAGGTAGCGGGGCGTGTGGCGCATCAGGTGTCCTTCCGGGTGAGGCGGGTACGCACCGCAAGTCCGGCGCAGGCGACGACGGCGAGGCCGCCGAGCACGGTCGGCAGTCCGATCCGCTCGTGCAGCAGCAGGGCGGACCACAGGATGCCGAGCACGGGCTGGATGAGCTGCACCTGACTGACCTGGGCGATGGGGCCGATCGCGAGGCCCCGGTACCAGGCGAAGAAGCCGAGGAACATGCTCACGATCGCGAGGTAGGCGAACGCCGCCCACTCGACCGTCGTCGCCGCGGGCGGCTGCTGGATCCAGCCCACGGCGGCGCCGGCGAGCATCAGCGGCGATGCCAGCACGAGCGCCCACGAGACCGTCTGCCAGGCGCCGAGCTCGCGGGCGAGCAGGCCGCCCTCGGCGTAGCCGAGCGCGCACAGCAGCACCGCGAGGAACAGGAGCAGATCGGCTTCATGCAGGGCTCCCAGTCCGCCGTTCTGCAGCGACGCGAATGCCAACGCCGCGATCGCACCGAGCACCGCGAAGACCCAGAAGGATGCGGTCGGCCGCTCCCGTCCGCGCAGCACCGCCATCACCGCCGTCGCGGCCGGGAGCAGTCCGATCACGACGACCGCGTGGCTCGCCGGCACGGCGGCGAGCGCGAACGACGTGAGCAGCGGGAAGCCGATCACCACGCCTGCGGCGACGATCGTCAATCGCGCCCACTGCGCGGCGCTCGGCGCCGGGACCGTGTCCGGCCGCCGGTGCCGCGTGAACGAGAGCGCCAGCATGGCGAGCACGGCGGCGGCGACCGCCCGCCCGCAGCCGACGAACAGCGGCGACAGCCCGCCCACCGCGACGCGGGTGAACGGCAGCGTGAACGAGAAGGCGACGATTCCCACGAGTCCCCAGCCGAGGCCATCGAGGTGCGGTAGCACGGTCGTGGACGCGCGAGTAGCGCTACTCTTCCCTGACATGAAACAGGATAGCACCGCTCGCATCGTGACCGGCCTCCGCGCCTGGATCTCGGTCGCGCCACCCGGGTCTCAGCTGCCGTCCAGTCGCGCCCTCGTCGCCGAGTACGCGGCGAGCCCCGTCACGGTGCAGAAGGCGCTGCGCCGGCTCGCCGAGGCAGGGCTCGTCGAGAGCCGCCCCGGCGTCGGCACGTTCGTACGCGCACAGCGCCCGGCGCGACCTGCGGACTACGGGTGGCAGACCGCGGCGCTCGGCACTGCGCAGCCCCGCGTCTCCAGGCTGTCGTCGACGCAGCGGTCGGTCGCACCCGATGCCATCAGCCTGCACTCCGGGTACCCGGCATCCGATCTGCTTCCCGAACGCGCGGTGCGCGCAGCCGTCACCCGCGCGGCGCGCTCGAGTGCCGCGATCACCCGCTCGCCCGTGACCGGGATGCCGGAGCTCCAGGACTGGTTCGCCCACGAGCTCGCCGCAGCCGTCCCCGCCGGAGTCGCCCCTCCGACGGCACGGGATGTGCTGATCACCTCGGGGAGTCAGAGCGGGCTCTCATCGATCTTCCGCGCCGCGGTCGGGACGGGCCGGCCGCTCGTGATCGAGTCGCCCACCTACTGGGGTGCCATGCTCGCCGCGGAGCAGGCGGGCGTGACGCTCGTACCGGTGCCGTCCGGACCCCACGGCCCTGACCCCGAGGAGGTCCAGCGGGCACTGGAACACAGCGGCGCCCGTGCCTTCTACGCCCAGCCGACCTTCGCCAACCCCACCGGGGGGCAATGGCCGAAGGCGACCTCCGACGCGATACTCGAGATCGTGCGCCGGCGCGGCGCGTTCCTCATAGAGGACGACTGGGCCCACGATCTCGCGATCGACGCCGACCCGCGCCCGATCGCCGCGCAGGATGACGACGGTCACGTCATCTATCTGCGCTCGCTCACCAAGAGCGTCTCTCCCGCGCTCCGGGTCGCGGCCGTCATCGTCCGCGGCCCCGCGCGCGAGCGGATCCTCACCGATCGCGCGGCCGAGTCGATGTACGTCAGTGGATTGCTGCAGGCGGCGGCACTCGACGTCGTCACTCAGCCGTCGTGGCGCACACACCTCAAGGGACTCCGCGGACAGCTGCGCAGCCGCCGCGACCTGCTGCTCGACTGCGTGCGCGAGCACGCCCCCGCCGCCCACATCGCGTCGACCCCTCGCGGCGGGATCAACCTCTGGGCGCGCCTTCCCGACGGGACGGACACCGGGCTCGTCGTGCGGGAGGCGGAAGCCCGCGGGCTCATCATCGCGGCGGGCGACGAGTGGTTCCCGACCGAGCCGTCGGGGCCCTTCATCCGCCTCAACTACTCCAGCGAAGACCCGCGCCGGTTCGACGATGCGGCGCGCATCCTGGGCGATGTGCTCGCTCGCACGCAGCGTTGAGCCGCCTCCGCGGCGGCACGCCATCCGCCCCCGCGTTACCGCCCGTGTCCCGGTGTTTCATCGCCTCGTGGACGGGAACCGATGCTCCTGTCTAGCGTCGTGGCACGGCGCCGGAGAGACGCTCTCCCGCCGGTTCGGGGGCGCGCCGACATCCGGCTCGCGCGAGAGGAGGACGACATGTCGTGGACGCACAGCTTCAGCATCGGAAGCCTGGACGACGGGGTCCCCATCCGCCTCGTCGAGGCGCGGGACGCCTTCATCGACGCGCAGCGCGCGCTCGAGGCGGCCCGTGAAGACCTCCTCGCCGCGCATGCGCAGACCAGCAGGCTCTGGGGGACGGGCCGCTGAACGAGATCGCCCGGGTGAGGACCTGTGCATTCCCGAAGCGCTCGGCGGGCACCCGCTGCTCGACTCCTCCCCCACGACGCGTTTCTCGCTCATCCGGCCTCCGCAACCGGTCGGCTGAGCCTTGCGCAACGATGATCGACGAACTCGCGGAACGCCGTCCCCCGCGGCTGACCTGGAACCAAGACGCCGACGAACAACTGCTTCCGCTAGGCAAGTCAGGCGTCGAACCGGCGCTGCACGTCGGCGTAGCCGAGTGCGCCGTCGAGGAAGTCGAGGGTGCCGGCGTAGCGCAGCTCCTGCCCGGCGCGCTCGACAGCCGTCAGTGCGGCGCGCGCGATGCTGCCTCCGACGCTGACCCGCTTCACCCCGAGGGAGAAGAGCGTGGGCGCGGGGATGATCGGCGCACTCAGCCCCGCGACGACGTTGACCGGCGCCGGGATCTCCGCGACGAGCCGGCGGATGGTGTCCTCGTCCGTGACGCCAGGCACGAAGACGCAGTCCGCCCCGGCCTCGACGTAGCGCTGGGCGCGTTCGACGGTCTCGGCGAAGGGATCCTCCATCCCGCCGATGAAGAAGGCGTCGGTGCGGGCGTTCAGCACGAAGGTGCCGGTCGGCGCGGCGGCACGCGCAGCGACGAGCCGCTCCGCCGCTGCGTCGACAGGGAACAGTGAGCCCCCGGCGGCGTCTTCGATGTTGCCCCCGACGACCCCGAGCTCGGCGGCGAGCGCGACCGTGCGGCCGACCTCCTCCGGGGTGTCCCCGTAGCCGGCCTCGAGGTCGGCGCTCACCGGCAGGTCGACGGCGGCCGAGATCTGCGCGACGCGCTCGAACATCACCGCGGGGTCCAGCGCTCCCCCGTCGGCGACTCCGTACGACCACGCGATGCCGGCGCTGGTCGTCGCGATCGCGGGGAAGCCCACCTGCGCGAGGACGCGCGCGGTCCCGGCATCCCACGCGTTGGGAATGACGAATCCGGCGCCGGAGTGCAGCGCGAGGAAGTCCGAAGCCTGATGTGCCGGCACGAATCGCCCCTTTCTGAATCCGCGGACACCCGCCCTCGTGACCTTAGGCGCGCGGCGTCACCGGCGGTAGCCCCGCGACCACCTGGACCGTGTCCAGCGTGGGGTCTGCCGCGTAGGCGATGCGGCCGCCGTCGGCCCGCGCCTCGCGCAGGGCGTCCAGCGCACCCGCGGTGACGATCTCCCCCGGCGCGAGAACCGCCACCCCGGGTGGGTACGGCGCGATGAGTTCCGCGCACACGCGTCCGATCGCAGCATCCGCGTCCACCGTCTCATGTGCCGCGAAGAAGGCCTCGCGCGGGGTGAGCGCAGGCTGCGACTGCACCGACCATGCCGCAGAGGGTGTGACCGGACGAGGGATGCCGCGGTGTCGGTCGATCGCGGCCGTCAGCGCCTCGACCAGCTCCGTGAGGGAACGCTCGTCGTCGGCCACGGTGACCAGCGGCACGAGCACGTCGCGATCGGCCATCTCGAGCGTGATTCCCCGGGCGAGGAGGTCGTCCTCGATCGCGTGACCGTGCGCGCCCGTGCCCGCGATCAGCACGACGAGCTTCGCCGGGTCGACGACGAGTGCACCATCGGGATGGCCGGCACCACGCCCCTCGAGCACCGTCACGCCCTCGACCGCCGACAGCTGCCGGCGAGCCTGCGCCACCAGCCCCACCAGCCCGCCCACGAATTCCTCTCCGTGGCGCTGGAGCATCGCGCGCGAGGCATCCGTGCTCGCCAGGATCGCGCCGGCGGAGCTGGTGGTGTGGGAAGCCTCGAACCCGCGCTGCAGCCGGTCCGGGTCGAGCAGCCCGCCGTCGCGTGTCGTGCGCGCGAGCAGCAGCGCACCCTGGCTCCAGGCGGGGAGGGTCTTGCGGGCGCTCGTGACGAGAGCGTCGGCGCCGCGGTCGAGTGCATGTGCCGGCACGAGAGACGAGAACCCGAAGTACGCGGCCCATGCCGCATCCACGACGAGGGGGACGCCGGCGGCGTGGGCAGCGTCGGCGAGACCGGCGATGTCGGACAGCGTGCCGACGTACGACGGGTCGCCGATCAGCACGCCGCAGGCGTCCGGGTTCGCCGCCAGCGCGTCCCGCACCGCATCCACCGGGACGGCGCCGGGCAGGCCCGTCGCGACGTCGATCTCCGGGCGCACCCACACCGGCCGGAGCCCCGCGAACACGATGCCGAGCAGCACCGAGCGGTGCAGCGTCCGCGACACGACCACCGGCTGCCCTGGCCGCCCGAGCGCGAGCACCGCGGCCTGGTTCGCGTGCGTGGAGCCGCCGACCGATAATCGGCACCAGTCGACGCCCCAGGCATCGGCCGCCCGCGCCTCGGCGGCGGCGAGCAGTCCGCGGCTCTGCTTCATCGTGTCGAGCCCGGCGAACAGCGGGGCATCGCCGCGCACCACCTCGCCGAACAGGTCGACCCGGTGTTTGTGCCCCGGGATGCTGAACGGCGCCATCCCGCCGGCATCCACGTCGCTCTGGAACTGCAGCCACGCCTCGAGCAGCGGGGCGCCCGCCGCGTAGCCGCGGGGATCGCGGGGGTCGATCGCGCTCACGCGCCAGCCGCCAGGAACCGGCCGACGGCGTCGGCGACCGCGCCGGGAAACCGCGCCAGCCGGCCCAGGTCAGGTGCTTCCACGATGAACGACCCTAGCGGTGGCCGGCAGAAGAGGTTACACACCCCGGGGTCCGGCTCGCGGCCACGCAGCCGTGGCGGGTCAGCCGTCCGAACTCGACGGCGAGGGCGTCGGGGCACTCGCCGCCTCCTGCAGGCCGGAGATCGCCTGCTCGAACGCGGCGATGGTGGCCGCATCCACCGTTCCCGTCGGCTCGACGCCCAGCTCGGTCTGGAAGGCCTGCACCGCGGAGGTCAGCTCGGGCGTCCACACGCCGTCGACGGGGCCGTCCCAGAAGCCGACGAGCTTCAGCGTCTGCTGGATCGCCGCGGTCGTCGCGACCGACTCCTGAGCGGCGGCCCCGCCCAGCTCGGTCAGCGTGGCCTGCAGCGCCTCGGCAGTCGCCTTGTCGACGGTGCCGGTGACCGGGAGTCCGGCGGCCTCCTGCAGGTCCTCGACGGCCTGGACGGTCAGCGGCCCGTATACGCCGTCGACGTCGCCCGTGTAGTACCCCGCGGCGACCAAGTCCTGCTGCAGCGCCGACGTGTACGCGCGCACGGCGGCCTGGGCCTCGACGGCCTGCTCGTCAGTCAGGCAGCCGGCGTCGGCGAACAGCGCGAGCCACGCCACCTCGAGCGCGACCGCGGCGCTGTTGAACTGCTCGGCCGCGTCCTTCAGGGGCGTGTCGTCGGTGACGGATGCCTCGGCCGCCGCCAGCTCGGACTCCGCCTGCTCCACCCGCTCGACGGACGCCGTGGTCGCGAGCGGCGTGCTCGAGGGTTCGGCCGGAGCGGGCGCGGCGGGTGTGCCCGTGGAGCCGGCCTCGGCCTCGGCGAGCGCGATCTGGGCGTCGACCAGCTCCTGCTGTGCCTGCTGGAGCGCCTGGTTCGCCGCGACAGCCGCCTCGGCGCTGTCGACGGCGTCCTTCCGGGGCTCGGCGAGGTCGGCGCCCGCGTCGCGGACGTCGCCGACGGTCGGGGCGGTGTCGTTGAGCACGTCGCCGTAGCGGTCGAGCGCCTCGATGTAGTCCTTGCTGGCACCGCAGAAGGCACTCGAGGCGGCGGTGAGCTCGGTCTGCGCGTCGGCGACCGCCTTCTCCTTCGCCGACACCTGGGCATTGGCCCGCTCGACCGGATCCGCCTCACCGGCGCAGCCGGCGAGAACCGCGGCAGCGACCGTGCCCGCGATGACCATGGCGCCCAGCCGCGCCGACACCCTCGTGCGATACGTCACCACGTCGCGCCCCTCCTGAACCGAAGCATGTGAAGCTCATCATGACAGCGCGACACGTCGTGCGGCGTCACGCGGATCACGTGAGTCCGCGCTTGCCGACGCGGCCTGATCACGGGGATGCGTCCCGTCGCCGCCTCCGGTCCGTCACGCCTCGCGGAGGAGTCCGGCGCTGCCCATCAGCCGGGTGGGAGTCAGAAGAATGGTGACCCGGAGCGGGTTCACGCGCGGCTGACGGTACCGTTCGGCGTAGAGGCTGACCGCGAGCGCGACCTCGTCGGGGTCTTCGTGCACCGTCGCCGTGCCCTGGAAGGAGAGCCAGCGGGCGCCGTCCACCTGACTGACCGTGGCCGTGCCATCGCGGCGCACGTTGCGGACCTTCTGCGAGTCGCGGGACGTGATGATCCGCAGCACCCCCTCGTGCAGCGTGAAGCCGACCGCGACCGCGTGGATGCCGCCCCAGGGGGCCAGCGTCGAGAGCGTGCCGATGTGCCGTTCACGCACGAACTCGAGGCCCGCCTCCGACAGTTCCCGCACCCTCCCACGCTATCGGAGGCTGAGCGGGGCGACGCGACGGGGCTCCCGCCGGGCCCGTGCAGAACCTACAGTCGATGAGGGACCCGAAGAGGCGCCTTCCGCACCCGAGGAGGAGGCAGGAATGGTGACCAGCATTCCGCTGTCAAGTGGAACACGGATGCCGCAGCTCGGCCTGGGCGTCTACCTCGTGACCGACGTCGCGGTCTGCGAGTCGAGCGTGCGGTCCGCCCTGGGCTCGGGGTACCGGCTCATCGACACCGCGGCCATCTACCGCAACGAGCGGGCGGTGGGACGCGGCATCCGCTCGTCGGGAGTCCCCCGCGAGGAGATCTTCCTCACGACGAAGCTGTGGCCCTCCGACTACGCCTACGCCAAGGCGCGCGCCGCGATCGGGGGCGCCCTGGAACGGCTCGACTGCGGACCTCTCGACCTGCTGCTTCTGCATCAGCCGGTCGGCGACGTGAAGGGTGCGTGGCGGGCCATGGAGGATGCGGTCGATCAGGGCGTCGTCGGGGCGATCGGGGTGAGCAACTTCACCGTGTCGGATTTGGAGCGCCTGCTGTCGGCGGCGCGGATCCCGCCTGCCGTGGACCAGGTCGAGCTGCACCCGTATTGGCAGCAGCCGGAGCTTCTCCCCTACCTCGCCCAGCACGCGATCGTGCCCGAGGCCTGGTACCCGCTCGGCCACGGTTCGAGCACGCTCCTGGCGGAGCCGGCCGTTGTGGGCGCGGCGGCGGCCCACGGCAAATCGGCGGTGCAGGTGATCCTGCGCTGGCACGTGCAGCGCGGCTTCGTGGCGATCCCGAAGTCGACGAATCCGACGCACATCGCGGCGAACATCGACGTCTTCGACTTCGAGCTGAGTCCCGCCGAGATGGCGGGAATCGACGCGCTCGGCAAGGACCGTCCGATGCTGCGCCTGCCCCGCTGGCTGATGGCGGCCACCATGCCGCTGGCGCGGCCGCGCCCGCTCGGGTAAGACGACCGGGGCTGGGCTTCGCGCCCCCGCAGCGCCTGGCTGGCCGACCGCGTCGCCCAGCTCGAGACGCCCCCGACGGTGCGTGGATCATCAGCGATGTCGTCATGCTCGTCTGAGCCGGGTCAGCCGGTGCGCGTGCCGACGATGGTAGACGGAGGGAAGGGACCGGCCTGGGCCGTGCCCGTCAGCCGGTTCCCGACCACATGGAGGGTGACGGCCAGGGACATCGGCAGCGGTGCGACCAGGTCGAGCGTGAACTCGGCTGTGTCGCCGGACACCGTTCCCCCGCGAATCGCGATCGGGCCAGTAGGACCGATCGCGGTACCGCTCAGCGAGGTGCCGACCGTCGCCAGAGTGACGTCGAAGTGGTGGGAACCCGCTAGTGTCGCGACCTCGAGCGCCCACTTGCCGTCTATAGCTGCCACGCCGGCATCTCCTTCGTCCGGACGACCAACGCTGTCGTCCAAGCCATTCTGCTCCCCCGGACACCCTGGATGCGGGGGGTGTGGGCAATCGGGCGTGTTAACGCGAAATGGCCACCCTGCGTTGGGTGGCCATTTCGTGAAGGGGTGTCCGGCGGTGTCCTACTCTCCCACAGGGTCCCCCCTGCAGTACC